>CAVOOM010000001.1:0-12633 GCA_963697565.1 uncultured Actinomycetota bacterium
AATCGCACATCCCTGGTGCCCCCAACCGATTCGAAGAGAAGGAAGACGGGGAGGGACTCCCTGTCGACGTCTCCACCATGCATCCGGAGAAAGGCCTCGCGAAGGATTTGGTTGCCCCTTCGCTGAGTGTCATGAAGGGCGCGACCCGGGTGCCGGTTGTCGCCGTAGTAGGTGACTGTGCCGGTGGTCTCATCGAGTTCGTCCGGCCACTCGGGCACGCCACCCGTCGTGTACATGACCACGAGCTTCGGACTCGGCACAGCCCCGTGGAACCTGAACCCGCCCTGGTTGCCAACCGGGAGCAGCACGTGGATCGGATCCGCGCGGACATCGGGGAATGGTCCAGCTGCGTAGATTCGATCGACAGACAGATCCGTTGTCGCCAGGCTGCCGAACGGAACAGCGTCCACGAAGCGATCATGCCCGAATAGGCTCGCCGTGGGGGCCCGTGACCTGACCTCGCCGGTCACCCAGCCAGATCGGCCGCGCGTCCGTCCAGGGCCATGCGCGCCTCCTGCAGCTCCCACTTGGGGTGGGCGTGCGGCAGGGCCGCGAGCACCTCGTCCATAGCGGTCTCGGGGTCGGCGCCGAAGGCGACGGTCGAGTAGCGCGCCGCCACCGTCGGGGTGCGGCTCGCGCCGGCCACGCAGTGCAGCAGCACCGTGCGGCCCTCGGCGCGCAGCGCGGCGACCGCGCGGGCGGCCTGGTCGATGACGTACTCCAGGTGCGGGTTGCCGTGGCGGCCGGCGTCCTTGAACCACACCTCGACGTGGTCGCGGGGCTCGACCCCCGGCGCGGGTGCCTCCTCGGCGCCGAGCCGGCACAGGCTGACCACGGCGTCGACGCCCTCGGGCAGGGCGTAGAGCCGCTCGACCCCGCCGAGCAGCACCTGGGGGTCGAGCGGGTGCACCCCCGCGGCATCCGTCCGGTCCCACTGCGAGTACGAGACCCGCGCGCCCACCGGCCAGCCGTCCTCGTCGCCCGCGCCGCCGCTCACCGAGCGCGCCGCGGCCTGCACGCCGATCCGGACCAGGTCGCGGGCGCGGTATCCGGGCCAGCCGTGCACCTCGCGCCGCCACTGCAGCGGCACCGCCGAGGCGCCCCACCGGGCGCCCAGCAGGCCGCCGGCGATCGCGGCCACCGTGTCGGTGTCGTGGCCGACCCGCACCGCGGCCTCCAGCGCCAGGCGCAGGTGGTCGGCGGCGAACGAGCCCCGCCCGGGGTCGTCCTCGGGCACCGGGGTGCGGGTGATCGCCGACCACGCCGCCTGCAGGGCCCCGACGACCCAGCCGTTCTTGCTGAACGTCCGCGGGTCGCGGGCCTCGGCCTCGTCGAGCCGCTCGGCCCAATACGCCGCCCGGTCGGCGGGCAGCTGGGCCAGCGCCCCGCGCACCCCGTCGAACGTGCCGTGCAGCACCGCGTGCCGGATCGCCAGCGTCCAGATCACGCACGCCTCGGCGCTGGTCTGCTCTGCGTGGGTGAGGTCGGAGACGGCCCGGGCCGCGTCGGCCGCGGCATCGGCGTCGGCCAGGTGGCCCAGCGCCACGGCCGCCGTGCGCATGAGCCCGCCGTTGCCGGCGGCCCGGCCGATCCGGGCGTACTCCTCGGCCGCCGCGGCGACCAGGTCGGCGGCGGCTGGGGTGCCCGTGCGCGCCCCGGCCCGGGACAGCACCGCAGAGGTCAGCACCCCCACGTCCTTGGGCCCCTCGGCGTACCACCGGGCGAAGCCGGCGGCCACCGCGTCGAGGCCCTCGGCGAAGCGCAGGTCGAGCCCGGCCGCCGCGGCCTCGGCGACGGCGACCGCCATCGAGGTGTCGTCGGTCCACTCGCCGGGGGCGAACCCGCCCAGCCCGCCGCCGATCATCGCGACGGGCGTCCCCGGCGCCATCGCCGGCCCGAACTCGTACCCGGCGCCGAGCGCGTCGCCGCACGCCGTGGCGAGCAGGACGCCGGCGGCCCGGTCGAGCTGCCCGCTCGACAGGGCCTTGGTCTGGGTCGTGGTCACGCGGCCTCCTCATCGTCGTCGCCGAGGGCCAGCTCGTCCTCGGCGTCGGCCTGCCCCTCGGGCGGGAACGGCGTCTGGCCGCCGTGCACGGTGGCGAAGAGCATCCCGACGTCGTCGGCCGCCATCGCCACGTTGCGCATCACCCGGTCGAGCGAGGCGCGGTCGACCTCGGTCCAGTGCAGCTCGCCCTCGACGGCGATCGAGTCGCCGTACAGCACGAAGCGCACCCACCGGGCGCGGGAGTTGAGGTCGTTGAGCTCGCGCAGCACCGCGGCGTTGCCCTTGACGCCGTGGGCGGCGTGGGCGAAGACCCGCACGCAGGACTGGGCCTGGTCGACCACGAGGCGCACCCAGCACGCCGCCGTGCCCCAGCGGTAGGGCCAGTCGCCGTCGGCGTCGGTGTGCAGCTCGTGCTGCTCCCAGATGTCCTGGAGGCAGCGCTCCACGTGCGACATCAGGAGGTGCGGCATCTGCCGCTCCCCCGCGGTCTCTTGGTGTTGGTTCATCTGCCCGTCCCCTTCCCCTCGATCGGCCGGCGATCCGGCCCTCTCCTCGGCCCCGGCGCCTGGTTAGCGCGCCATCTCTCTATCTGCACTACGCAGTTTAGCGCATGGGTGCGACAACCTCTGGAGCGGCGAAATCATTGCCGGCCATGGCCCTAGCGGCATCGCGCTGCTGCCAGCGAATGCCTGCGCTCCCCTGTTCACAGGCCCAGACTAGGGAGGGGGTCCGACAGAATCGGCCCTTCAGGAGCTCCCTCGACGGGCTCTCGGGCCTCTGCGGAAACGTCACTTCGCTCCTTGAGGCAGGGCCCAGGAGGGCTCGCTACCCGCGCAGAGAGGGGTCCTGCAGCCCGAGGAAAGCCCCCAGCTCGGCCAGTCCGACAGGCGCGGCGGGGAGGTACTCGGTCAGCCGCGGCGACCGCACCACGTACGTCGCCCACTGGGCCCGGCTGACGGCGACGTTGACCCGGTTGCGGTTGAGCAGGAAGTCCATGCCGCGCGGCACGTCGTCGGGCGAGGACGCGGTCATCGACACGATCACGACCGGGGCCTCCTGGCCCTGGAACTTGTCGACCGTGCCCACCCGGATCGCCGAGCAGCCGGCCGCGGCCAGCCGCCGCCTGATCTCGGCCCCCTGCGCGTTGTACGGGGCGACCACGAGGACGTCCTCGAGCCCGAGCGGCCGCGGCTCGTGGCCCGCGCCCCCCACCCAGGGCTTGCCGAGCAGGGACTCCGCCAGCGCCGCCACCGCGTCGGCCTCCTCCGGCGAGGCCACCGCGCGCCCCTCGTGGTCGACCTCGACGACGTGCAGCCCCGGCTCGACGCCCTCCAGCCGACCGGGCCGTGGTGACGGCCTCCACCGAGCGCAGCCGCCGCTCGTACGACAGCCTCGACACCGACTCGGTGAGCTCCGGGTGCATCCGGTAGGTCTCGGCCAGGAAGTAGCCGTACCCTCGGGCAGCGTCGCGTGGCCCTGCATCAGCCAGCCGAGGGCGGAGGCGTCCACCGGCTCGGGGTGGGTGCCCTGGGAGACCTGCGGCAGCTGCTGGGGGTCGCCGAGCAGCAGCAGCCGCTGGGCCGCCAGCGATACGGCCAGGGTGTTCGCCAGGCTGAACTGCCCGGCCTCGTCGATCACCAGCAGGTCCAGCGCGCCCCGGGGCACCGTGTTGGCGTTCGCGAACGTCCAGGCGGTGCCGCCGATCAGGCAGCCCCCCGCCGCACCCAGCAGCGCCTCGATGTCGTCGGCCCCGCCGCGCCACGGCATCGACGCCGGATCCGCGCCCTGCTTCGCCTTCTTCGCGACGCTGGCGGCGGGCACCCCCATCTCGAGCGCCTTGCGCAGCAAGTTCTCCACGACGGCGTGCGACTGCGCAACCACACCGACCTTCCAGCCGTCGCGCACCAGCGCGTCGATCACCTGCGCCGCGGTGTGCGTCTTGCCGGTGCCGGGCGGCCCCTGCACCGCGAGGTACGAGCGGTCGAGGTCGCGCAGCGCGGCCGTGATCGCGGCCTGCGGCCCGGCCGCGCCCAGGGCCGGAAGCGCCGACGCCGTACGAGGGGGGCGCCGCCGCAGCACGTCGAGGGCGGCGTCAGGGGTGTCCGTGGTGCCCTCGGCGATCACCTGCTCGGCGAGCTCGGCCAGCGCGGACTTCAGCACATCGGTGCCGATCGGGTCGCCGGGCACGAGGGCGACCGGCAAGTGGTCGTGCGGCTCGGCCCCCTTGGGCAGCCGCTCCTCCACGGTCACCTCATCGAGCCCGTCCCGCCCGACCCCGACCGCCACGACCTTGCCGCGGCCGCCGATTTCGCGGACCAGGTCGCCGTCGAGCACCACGTGCGCGGGCAGCGGCTCCGCGTACACCGCCTTGCAGTCCCAGCCCGCCACGATCTCGGTGCCGGCCGGCAGCGAGCCGACCAGCCGCAGCGTGCGGCGCGGCAGGGTGTTGCCCTTCTTCTCGCTCCACGGGCCGGCCTCGACCTGATCCGGGATGAAGGCCGCGCGGTCGTCGCTCCAGTCCTCGACCGGGGCCGACAATCGGTGGAAGTGCTCCCACCAGAACGCCTTGTCCTCGCGGCGGTGGTAGCCGAGGCTGGCGGCCACCATCCGCAGGGCCTGCTCGTCGACGCTGCGGCCGTCTGAGTCGGCCAACGCATCGGCCAACTCGGTCAGCCGCTCCACGGCCTCGGTCTCGGGCGGCTCGACCGGGTCTGCGCCGCCGTCACCTGCGGGGTCGCCATCTCCCACGCCTCCGGGCCCGCCATCGCCGCCGCCGCCCTCATCGCGCCGGGCGAGCAGCCAGTCGCGCAGCGCGCGGGTCGACTCGACGTCGTACTCGTTGTACTGCTGGATGTCCGCCAGCAGCCGCTCCGCCTCGTCGTCCTGCCCGGCCTCGCGCGCCGCCATCGCCTGGGCGAACATCGCGACCGAGTCGCCGGCAGTCTCGATGCCCGCCCGGTGCTCGGACATGTAGAGCGGCTCGAGCTTCTTCAGCGAGTACGACGGCTGCGACACCCGCAGCGCCTGGCGCACCACGGCGTACAGGTCGACGAACACCCCGCCGCGCAGCAGCTCGTCGAGCTGCTCCTCGCCCGACCCCGTGCTGGCCGACCAGCCGCTTGAGCGCCGACGTCTCGTACGGCGCGTAGTGGTAGATGCGCATCGCGGGGTACGCGGCGCGGCGCTCGGCCACGTACGCGAGGAAGCCTTCCAGCGCCTCGCGCTCGGAGGCCCGGTCGAACGCCCAGAACGGCGTGAAGTCGCCGCCTGCGGGCAGGACGCCGAAGAGGTACTCCAGGCCCCACTCGACGCCGTCGGGGGTCCACAGCGGGTCGCCCTCGAAGTCGAAGAAGAGGTCGCCCTCGGACGGCGCGGGCAGCCGCCGCAGCGGCGCGGGGTCGACGACGCGGTAGTCGACGACCGGCCAGCCGTTCGCCTGCATCTCGCCGCGGGCCGTGCGCTCGTCCTGCTCCACCTGCAGGGCGGCCTGCTGGCGAAGCTTGTCGAGGGTCGCCGCGGGGACGCCGGCGACCGGGCCGGTGTGCTCGGCGAGCTGCTCGATCGTGGTCACCCCCGCCGCCCGCAGCCTCGCCCGCTGGGTCATCCGCAGGCCGGCGACCAGCAGCAGATCGCGGTGCGCCTCGACCTCCGCCTCGCACGCGTCGCAGTGGCCGCACGCGGTGACCGCGTCGTCGCCCCACCGCACCGGGCCGGCCACGAGGTGGGCGGCCAGCAGGCGGTCGGCGCGGGCGCGCAGGTCGCGGTAGGCGGGGATGAGGTCGTCGAGGCGGTGCTCAGTGGACTGCCCGTTGCCGAGCTCAAGGCGGGCCACGTCGGCCACCGGGACCCCGGCTGCGGCCAGCAGGTCGGCGTACGCGGCGATCTGCAGCAGCGCGCTGACCTTGGCCGAGCGGGACAGCTTGGCGTCCCACACCTCGTACTCGCCGCTGTCGGCGACGCGCACCAGGAAGTCCGGGTGCCCCATCAGCCCGCCGTCGTAGACGGTGCCCTGGGCGACGACCGGCGTGCCGGCCCGCAGCGCCGCCAGCGTGGCCTCCTGCGCCTCGACGAGGCCCGCTTCGGTGTAGGTGGGCCGCGGCAGGTTCGCGACGTTGCCCTCGCCGACCTCCGTGGTCAGCCGAGCCAGCACGCGCTGCTCGTGCACGTCGCCGAGTTCGGCGGCGCGCTCCATCAGCGGATCGGGCACCGCCTCCAGCGCCGGCAGCCGCCCCAGGCGCACATCGAGCGCGCGCAGCAGCCCGTACTCGCAGGACGCCGCCGCGGTCAGGTCGCTGACCGACAGCACGACCCGCTGGCCGTCTCCGTCTGGAAGAAGTCGCATCCGGTCGAGTCCCCGTTTCCCTCAGTCGGCGCCCGGCCCGCGGCGCCTCACCCATCCACGTCCTCGACGGTATCGGCAGGGTGCGACACAAGGGGCGGGCCGCGAGGAGGCCCCGGCGCCCTGTGGACGACGACGGTCAAGCGAAGCCATCCGGCGGGAGAATCCCGATCGGGCACCGTGACGATGGCCTTTCGCCTACTATTCTCGACTTGTACCGACTATTTTCGAGGCAATCATGATCCTTTCCCGACCACTCTCCGTGGTGACCCCCACGGTCGACGGTGACGTGCTGCGCGCGCTCGCCCTGGCCGACGCGTCCTTCACCACCGGAGAGCTGCACCGGCTCATCGGGGCGCACTCGGTCGACGGTGTCCGCAAGGTCCTGCTGAGGCTCACCGCGCAGGGCATCGTGTCCGCTGAGCCGGCCGGCCGGGCGTACCTCTACCGGCTCAATCGCGACCACCTGGCGGCCGGACCGATCGAGGCGTTGGCCCGCCTGCGCGAGGCGCTGGTCGAGCGATTGCGGGCCGAGCTGGGGTCATGGCCGATCCCCGCGGTGTACGGGGCGCTGTTCGGCTCTGCGGTACGCACCGACATGCGCCTCGGCAGCGACCTGGACCTCCTCCTCGTACGCCCCGACCAGGGCGGACAGCGGCGCGTGGGCCGACCAGGTCGACCGAGCTCTGCCTTTCCGCCACGCGCTGGACCGGCAACGACACACGCGTCCTCGAGTACGCCGCGTCTGAGGTCCGGAACCGGGAGCAAGGCGACGAGGTCCTGGCGGCCGTCCGGGATGAGGGCATCACGGTGGCGGGCGACGCGGCGTGGCTACGCCAGGCGCTGCGGCCACGCGCGGCAGCGAGGTGACCCGCGAGAAGGCCTGCCCGCCGGCGGTGCGAGAGGGCCGCCGCCGCAAGGCGCTGCAATTCGCCGAGGGCTTCGAGGTCATCCTGGGCCTGGCCGACGAGGCCGACGACGTCGCGGACGCCTGCGTCACTCTGGCGGTGCACGCCGGGGTCGCCGCAGCGGACGTGATCTGCTGCGGCCGGCTGGGCCGGCACGCACAGGGCGAGAATCACGCGGACGCCGTGAGCCTGCTTGGCCACTGTGGACCAGCGGCTCGCCCGGCACCTCAACACCCTGCTGGGGCTGAAGACCCGAGCGGGGTACGGCCACGAACCCGTCACGGCCGCGTCGCTGTTGAAGGCGAGGCGGGCGATGACGGCGCTCGTCGACAGTGCGCGGAGCATCTGAGCCAAGCGAGTTGGCGCCCGAGCCAGTCGGCCATGTGTTTGAGAGGGCGATCAGGGCTCGTCGGGTTGCCTGCGGACGAAGGCGGCCATCCCGGGGACGGTGTAGGCCACGACCCCGTGGTCCGGGGAGTAGATGAGGCCCTTGCCGATGAGGCCGGCCCGCGCGGGGCCCAGCGACGTGACCTTCTTGCCTAGCCGCACGGCGACCTCGCCCGAGGAGCTGCCGCCGTCGCCGTCGACGGCCATGGCCCGCAGGTACTCCCGCTCGGAGGGCGTCGCGCGGTCCCAGCGGGCGCGGAAGAACCCGTTGTCCAGGTCGAGCTGCCCGCGGGCGACCCCGAGCCGCGCGTCGGCGAGGGTGATCGGCGTCGACTCCGCGGCGTTCCACGCCTCCTGCCCGTACTGCTGGAGGAAGTACGGGTAACCGCCGGCCGCGTCCACCAGGTAGCTCCAAGGCGTCTCACCCCACGCCACGCGCTCGGCCCGCGCCGGCTCGGCCAGGGCCGCCGCGGCCGCCGCCGCGTCGAGGGCGCCGACCGGGTGGAAGTCGAACAGCCGCTCCGCGTACGACTTCGCCTCGGCGAGCCTGCGCGGCAGGCTCGGCAGGCCGGCCAACGCCAGGACCAGCCGGTCGCCGCGCTGGTTGGCGGCGTGGACGATGGAGCACAGGGCGATCAGCTCGTCGCGGGCGAGGTCTTGCGCCTCGTCGACCAGCAGCGCCACCCCCACGCCCTTCTCCTCGGCCGCCGCGCTCAGGTCGCGCAGCAGCTTGCCCAGATCCGACTCGAACCCACCGGTGTCGGCCCCGCCGCCCGCGGCGTTGTCCAGGTCCAGCCCGAAGCTCCACTTGCCCGTCGAGTCGTACGAGGCCTTGAAGCTCAGCGCGGTCTTGAGCGCCTTCAGCACCCGATGCCCCACCCCCGGGCGGGCCAGGTCGACCAGGTTGTCGTGGAAGGCCTCGCCGATCGCGTCGCGGATCGTCGCGCCCGACTTGGCCTCGACCTGCGCCACCAGCCAGTCGCGCTCCCGGGCGGTCGAGGCGAAGCGGCTGAGCAGCACGGTCTTGCCCACGCCCCGCAGCCCGTACAGAACGAGCGACTGGGCGTCTCGGCCCGCCTGGATGCGGCGCAGCGCGACATCCCAGGCGGCCAGCTGCTCCTGGCGCCCGACCAGGGCGGCCGGGGCGCGTCCGGCGCCGGGCGCGTACGGGTTGCGGACCGGGTCCATCCGCTGAGTGTAGGGATCTATGCCTCGCTGTATCAAGAACCAATAAGTGCTATAACGTCGCTAGACCGCCTCCGGACCGTCACACCCAGATGGCGGCCGGCCAGCCGTCGCTGAAGACCTCGGGGGTCGCCGGCAGGGAGCGGGCCTGGCCGCGGGCCACCCTCAGGGCGGTCCACGCCGCCGCGGCCGCGTCGAGGACGTCGTCGGCCGGGGCGACGTCGCCGAGCATCCCCAGGTCGTCGGGGACGGCCAGCCCGTGCGCGGCGAGCAGGCGGCGGCGCTCGTGCTGGCCCCGCCAGGTGCGCTTCGACCACCGGATCGGGCCGCCGCCCATCTCGGCGAAGGACACCTCCGGGTGCACCTCGACGATGCGCAGCGGTGGGCCGTCGCGGACGTAGGCGTCCACGTCGAGCACCTTCTGGCGCAGCGCGTACGCCTGGGCGGAGACCCCTTGGCCCGACAGCCGCCTGCCGATCTCGCGCGCCTCGGCGTACGACTCCGCCTCGAGCGCGGCGCGGGGCGGTGTGGCGAAGACGCGGCTTCCGTGCGGTTTGAGGCGCCGCCGTGCCTCGGCGTCGGCGCGGCGCCCGGTCGAGTCAGGCAAGCCGATCGGGATGTCGATCGCCACCACCTGGATGGGCGCGACCTGCAGGGCGGCGGCCACCGCCGCCCGGACGTCGGCGCCGAACACGCCGTGGACCCTTGCCCCGCCCGACCAGCAGATCCCCGCCCAGCCCGCCTTGCACGCATCGAGCCCCAAGACCCAGGCCACCGCAGAGCGCGCCACCGACTCAGCCGAGGCTGACGACGACCAGCTCGACATCCGTGTCGGCGCCGATCTCGTCGATCACCGCGAGCACGTCGTCCCACTCCAGGCCGCCGATGCCGGCGCCGATCCGGGGCAGGCCGATCCGCGTGATGCCGTGCTCCTCGGCGTGCCCCACCGCCGCCGCCAGCGACGAGCGGATGGCGTAGAGCTCGGCGCACGGCCCGGGGTACGGCTGCGTGACCAGGTTGTAGACGACCAGCCCGTCGGGCGCGGTCCAGGTGAAGACCTCGCCGAGCACGACCTGACCGTCGAGGCACCGATCGCGGTAGTCGGCGGCAAGCGCAGGCCACCGCCGGGCGAACTCCCCCGCGATCCCGCCCATCGAGCCCTCGCAGTTCACCCCGTGCGCGAGCGCGGGCAGCCCTTGGGCGAACAGATCCCCCGTCCGATGTGTCACCGCCATGCCGCCCATCCTGCCCCGACGGGCGGCGGCGGGGGTCAGAGCTGGTCGATCAGCGTCCGGCCGGTCTTGCCTGGTGCGAGCGTGCACGCGTCCAGCCACGGCAGCACGGTGCGGTCGCACGCGCGGTAGCCGTTCTCGTACCCGACGCGCAGGCCGTTCAGCCGCAGCGCGTACTCGTCTCGCGTCAGGCCGGTGATCACGAAGACGCCGCGCGCGTTGGTGGTGTCGCGGCCGTAAACGATCGTGCGGTCGACCTCGTCACGGGCTGTCACGACGACCCCCGCCACCGGCAGCTTGGTCACCGAGTCGACGACCGTGCCGCGCAGGTACGAGTAGAACGTCTCGATCGGGCCGATGGCCACGCCCGGGCCGTAGACGACGGCGTCGAGGAGCGTCTGCTGGGTCATCGGGGGAACGCCGCCGACGTACCCGCCCTGCACGACGTCATCGGCGACCACGAACACGGCGTACTCCTCGATCGCCGGGTTCGTGTCGGGCAGCAGCGCGAACGAGCCGTCGGCGGCCGTGACGTCGGTGTCGACGACGAGGCCGGCCACCGGCCCAGTGAGGACCTGAAGGAGTTGGACGGTGACGCCCTCCGCCGCGGATCCCGCCACCACCAGCGAGCCGGTGATGGGGAGGACCTGCGGCGGGGCCGCCACCGCGGGGATCGAGGTCGCCGCCATCGCGGCGGCCGCCGCACCCAGGATCAGAATTCGTTGCCAGCGCATGAGCCTCTCCTCTCGTGAGGATGCCTCGCGTCTACGGCGCGCTTCCAGCCTTGCACCGCAATGCGCGCGCCGCCATCGCCCGATCGACCCACGTCAACGTCACACTGTGCGGGAGGGAGGTGAGGGCATGCCGCCGAGATGCATCCCGGAGCAGCCGTTCTTCCGCAGCAACGCCGAGCGTCGAGTCTGGGCGGCGCTGCGCAAGAAGCTGCGCTCGGTCGACGTGCTGCTCGCCAACGTCCCGTTCGTGGCCAAAAACGGCAACTGGGAGGTCGACCTCATCGTCTTGATGCCCGACGTCGGCTTCGCCACGATCGAGGTCAAGGGCGGGCACGTACGTCGGGCCGACGGCGTGTGGCGCCAGCAGACCCCCGAGGGCGACAAGGTCATCGACCTCGACGAGCAGTCCAAGAGCGAGCGGTACCTCGTGGAGCGCTACCTCAAGGATCGCTGGACGTTCGGCAAGCCGCGGATGGCGCACTTCGCGGCCCTGCCCGACACCGACCTCGGCCCCGAAGACCCCTCCCCCGGGCTGCCGCGCGACCGCGTGATCGCCAAGGGCGACCTGGCCGAGGCCGCGGGGCGGGTGTACGACGTGCTGAGGGCGCCCTTGCGAACGAGCCCAAGCGCGCGCCCGGCGAGGCCGCGGTCGAGGTCGCGGCGCAGATCCTCGGCGGCATCGCCGACCAGGGCCGTGATCGCGCGGCGGGCGAGCGGCTGCTGGCCGCGCACTGACGAGCTCACCCGCACCCAGTACGCCCTGCTCGACTTCGTCCGGGCGGCGCCGAGGTACGAGGTGGTGGGCGGTCCCGGCAGCGGCAAGACGTACCTCGCCCTGGAGCAGGCGCGGCGCTGGGCCGAGGGCGGAGCCCGGGTCGCGTTCGTCTGCTACTCCCACGGGCTGGCGGCCTGGGCCAACCGGTGGCTCACCGACCAGCCCGAGCCGGCGAGCCCGCGGATCCAGGCGATGACGTACCACTCGCTGGGCCACCGCTGGGGCGAGCCGGTGCCGGACGACGCCGGTCAGTCGTACTGGGAGGACGCCCTGCCCGCCCGGATGCTCGACCTCGCCACCGGGCTGCCGGCCGAGGAGCGCTTCGACGCGCTCGTCGTGGACGAGGCGCAGGACTTCGCCGACCCGTGGTGGCCGCCGCTGCTCGCCGCTCTCGCCGATCCCGACACCGGGCGGATCGCGGTCTTCGGCGACGACGGCCAGCGGGTCTTCGACCGCACCGGGCGACCCAAGCGTCGACCTCGTGCCACTCCGGCTCAGCCGCAACCTGCGCAACACCCGCCAGATCACGACCCTGATCGCCCCCTTCGCCGACGAGCGCGCCGAATCCCTCGGCGGCGTCGGACCCGAGGCGCGGTTTGTCCCGTGCCAGCCGGACGAGGCGGTGCACACCGCCGACGACGCGATCGACGCGCTACTCGCCGAGGGCTGGGAACCCCAGCAGGTCGCCCTGCTCACCACCCACCACCGGCACGAGATGCAGATCGCGCAGGTCGAGCGCCTCGGCACCGACGGCTACTGGGCCTCGTTCTGGGACGACGAGCAGGCGTTCTACGGGACCGTGCTCGGCTTCAAGGGCCTTGAGCGGCCCGTCGTCGCGCTGGCCGTCGACGGCTTCCGCGACGAGGCGCTCGCCCGCGAGATCCTGTACGTCGGGATCAGCCGCGCCCGCCACCTGCTCGTCGTGTGCGGCGACCTCGACCGCATCCGAGCCGTCGCCGGCAAGCAGGTAGTCAAGCACCTCGCCCGCGCCAGCGTGACCGACCTGTCCGGCTGACCTGTCTGGCCGGGCGACGCGCCCGCGCGGCGTTGTGCCAGACACGTCCGGGG
>CAVOOM010000002.1:0-49480 GCA_963697565.1 uncultured Actinomycetota bacterium
TTGTGTTGCATCCTGCCGATAGCGTCGAGGACGTGGATGGGTGAGGCGCCGCGGGCCGGGCGCCGACTGAGGGAAACGGGGGCTCGACCAGATGCGACTTCTTCCAGACGGAGACGGCCAGCGGGTCGTGCTGTCGGTCAGCGACCTGACCGCGGCGGCGTCCTGCGAGTACGGGCTGCTGCGCGCGCTCGATGTGCGGCTGGGGCGGCTGCCGGCGCTGGAGGCGGTGCCCGATCCGCTGATGGAGCGCGCCGCCGAACTCGGCGACGTGCACGAGCAGCGCGTGCTGGCTCGGCTGACCGCGGAGGTCGGCGAGGGCAACGTCGCGAACCTGCCGCGGCCCACCTACACCGAAGCGGGCCTCGTCGAGGCGCAGGAGGCCACGCTGGCGGCGCTGCGGGCCGGCACGCCGGTCGTCGCCCAGGGCACCGTTTACGACGGCGGGCTGATGGGGCACCCGGACTTTCTGGTGCGCGTCGCCGATAGCGGCGAGTACGAGGTGTGGGACGCCAAGCTGTCCCGCTCGGCCAAGGTCAGCGCGCTGCTGCAGATCGCCGCGTACGCCGACCTGCTGGCCGCGGCCGGGGTCCCGGTGGCCGACGTGGCCCGCCTCGAGCTCGGCAACGGGCAGTCCACCGAGCACCGCCTCGACGACCTCATCCCCGCCTACCGCGACCTGCGCGCCCGCGCCGACCGCCTGCTGGCCGCCCACCTCGTGGCCGGCCCGGTGCGGTGGGGCGACGACGCGGTCACCGCGTGCGGCCGCTGCGACGCGTGCGAGGCGGAGGTCAAGGCGCACCGCGACCTGCTGCTGGTCGCCGGCCTGCGGATGACCCAGCGGGCGAGGCTGCGGGCGGCCGGCGTGACCACGATCGAGCAGCTCGCCGAGCACACCGGCCCGGTGGCCGGCGTCCCCGCGGCGACCCTCGACAAGCTGCGCGAGCAGGCCGCGCTGCAGGTGGCGCAGGACGAGCGCAGGCCCGCGGCGAGATGCAGGCCAACGGCTGGCCAGTCGTCGACTACCGCGTCGTCGACCCCGCGCCGCTGCGGCGGCTGCCCGCGCCGTCCGAGGGCGACCTCTTCTTCGACTTCGAGGGCGACCCGCTGTGGACCCCCGACGGCGTCGAGTGGGGCCTGGAGTACCTCTTCGGCGTCCTGCCCGCAGGCGGCGACTTCACGCCGTTCTGGGCGTTCGACCGGGCCTCCGAGCGCGAGGCGCTGGAAGGCTTCCTCGCGTACGTGGCCGAGCGCCGCGCCGCGTACCCCGACATGCGCATCTACCACTACGCGCCGTACGAGACGTCGGCGCTCAAGCGGCTGGTCGGCCAGCACGGGGTCGGGGAGGACCAGCTCGACGACCTGCTGCGCGGCGGGGTGTTCGTCGACCTGTACGCCGTGGTGCGCCAGGCGCTGCGGGTGTCGCAGCCGTCGTACTCGCTGAAGAAGCTCGAGCCGCTCTACATGTCCGAGCGCCGGGTCGACCTCGACAACGCCGGTGACTCGGTCGCGATGTTCGCCCAGGCGATGGAGGCGCGCGAGGCCGGGCAGGACGACGAGGCGGAGCGGCTGCTGGCGGACATCCAGCAGTACAACGAGTACGACGTCGAGTCGACCCGCGCGCTGCGCGACTGGCTGCTCGCCCGGCGCGATGAGGGCGGCGGCGGCGATGGCGGGCCCGTAGGTGTGGGAGATGGCGACCCCGCAGGTGACGGCGGCGCAGACCCGGTCGAGCCGCCCGAGACCGAGGCCGTGGAGCGGCTGACCGAGTTGGCCGATGCGTTGGCCGACTCAGACGGCCGCAGCGTCGACGAGCAGGCCCTGCGGATGGTGGCCGCCAGCCTCGGCTACCACCGCCGCGAGGACAAGGCGTTCTGGTGGGAGCACTTCCACCGATTGTCGGCCCCGGTCGAGGACTGGAGCGACGACCGCGCGGCCTTCATCCCGGACGAGGTCGAGGCCGGCCCGTGGAGCGAGAAGAAGGGCAACACCCTGCCGCGCCGCACGCTGCGGCTGGTCGGCTCGCTGCCGGCCGGCACCGAGATCGTGGCGGGCTGGGACTGCAAGACGGTGTACGCGGAGCCGCTGCCCGCGCACGTGGTGCTCGACGGCGACCTGGTCCGCGAGATCGGCGGCCGCGGCAAGGTCGTGGCGGTCGGGGTCGGCCGGGACGGGCTCGATGAGGTGACCGTGGAGGAGCGGCTGCCCAAGGGGGCCGAGCCGCACGACCACCTGCCGGTCGCCCTCGTGCCCGGCGACCCGATCGGCACCGGCGTGCTGAGGTCGGCCCTGGCCGAGCTCGCCGAGCGGGTGATCGCCCTGGGCACCACGGACACCCCTGACGCCGCCCTCGACGTGCTGCGGCGGCGCCCCCCTCGTACGGCGTCGGCGCTGCCGGCCCTGGGCGCGGCCGGGGCGCAGGCCGCGATCACGGCCGCGCTGCGCGACCTCGACCGCTCGTACCTCGCGGTGCAGGGGCCGCCCGGGCACCGGCAAGACGCACACCGCGGCGCAGGTGATCGACGCGCTGGTGCGCGACGGCTGGAAGGTCGGGGTGGTGGCGCAGTCTCACGCCGTCGTGGAGAACCTGCTGCGCAAGGCCCTCGAGATGGGGGTGCCCGCCGCCAGCGTCGCGAAGAAGGCCAAGCAGGGCGCGGATCCGGCGTCGATGCCGTGGCGGGGCGGGGCCGACGACATCGAGGCGCTGCTGGGGGCCGCGGGCGGCTGCCTGATCGGCGGCACGGCCTGGACGTTCGCCAACGCCAACACCGTGCCCCGGGGCGCGCTGGACCTGCTGGTGATCGACGAGGCCGGGCAGTTCAGCCTGGCCAACACCCTGGCCGTCTCGCTGGCGGCGCAGCGGCTGCTGCTGCTCGGCGACCCCCAGCAGCTGCCGCAGGTCTCCCAGGGCACCCACCCCGAGCCGGTCGACGCCTCCGCCCTCGGCTGGCTGATGCAGGGCCACGCGACGCTGCCGGACGGCTTCGGCTACTTCCTGGCCGACACCTACCGGATGCACCCGGTGCTCACCGAGTCGGTGTCGCGGCTGTCGTACGAGCGGCGGCTGCGCTCGGTGGAGCCGATCACCACCGCCCGGCTGCTGGAGGGCGTCGAGCCGGGGCTGCACGTCGTCGAGGTCGACCACCAGGGGCGCGCGGTGGCGTCGCCGGAGGAGGCCGACGCGGTGGCGGCGCTGGCGGAGTCCCTGCTCGGCAAGCCGTGGGTGGGGGGCGCGGGGCACGAGCCGCGGCCGCTCGGGCTCGAGGACGTCCTCGTGGTCGCCCCGTACAACGCGCAGGGGGCCGAGATCAGGCGGCGGCTGGCCGCGGCCGGCTGCTCGGCGATCCGGGTGGGCACGGTCGACAAGTTCCAGGGCCAGGAGGCCCCGGTCGTGATCGTGTCGATGACCGCGTCCTCGCCCGAGGACGTGCCGCGCGGCATGGACTTCCTGCTCAACCGCAACCGGGTCAACGTCGCCGTCAGCCGGGCCCAGTGGGCGACGTACGTGGTGCGGTCGCCGCGGCTCACCGAGTACCTGCCGGCCGCGCCCGTCGGACTGGCCGAGCTGGGGGCGTTCCTCGGGCTGCAGGACCCCTCGCTGCGCCGGTAGCGAGCCCTCTGGGCCCTGCCTCAAGGGCGAAGTGACGTTTCCGCAGAGGCCCGAGAGCCCTCGAGGGCGCTCCTGAGGGCCGATTCTGTCGGACCCCCTCCCTATCCTGGGTCTGTGAACAGGGGAGCGCAGGCATTCGGTGCGCAGGCAAGGCCGCTGGGCCATGGCCGGCAAGATTTCGCCGCTCCAAGGTTGTCGCACCCATGCGCTAAACTGCGTAGTGCAGATAGAGAGATGGCGCGCTAACCAGGCGCCGGGGCCGAGGAGAGGGCCGGATCGCCGGCCGATCGAGGGGAAGGGGACGGGCAGATGAACCAACACCAAGAGACCGCGGGGGAGCGGCAGATGCCGCACCTCCTGATGTCGCACGTGGAGCGCTGCCTCCAGGACATCTGGGAGCAGCACGAGCTGCACACCGACGCCGACGGCGACTGGCCGTACCGCTGGGGCACGGCGGCGTGCTGGGTGCGCCTCGTGGTCGACCAGGCCCAGTCCTGCGTGCGGGTCTTCGCCCACGCCGCCCACGGCGTCAAGGGCAACGCCGCGGTGCTGCGCGAGCTCAACGACCTCAACTCCCGCGCCCGGTGGGTGCGCTTCGTGCTGTACGGCGACTCGATCGCCGTCGAGGGCGAGCTGCACTGGACCGAGGTCGACCGCGCCTCGCTCGACCGGGTGATGCGCAACGTGGCGATGGCGGCCGACGACGTCGGGATGCTCTTCGCCACCGTGCACGGCGGCCAGACGCCGTTCCCGCCCGAGGGGCAGGCCGACGCCGAGGACGAGCTGGCCCTCGGCGACGACGACGAGGAGGCCGCGTGACCACGACCCAGACCAAGGCCCTGTCGAGCGGGCAGCTCGACCGGGCCGCCGGCGTCCTGCTCGCCACGGCGTGCGGCGACGCGCTGGGCGCCGGGTACGAGTTCGGGCCGGCGATGGCGCCGGGGACGCCCGTCGCGATGATCGGCGGCGGGCTGGGCGGGTTCGCCCCCGGCGAGTGGACCGACGACACCTCGATGGCGGTCGCCGTCGCCGAGGCCGCGGCGGCCGGGCTCGACCTGCGCTTCGCCGAGGGCCTCGACGCGGTGGCCGCCGGCTTCGCCCGGTGGTACGCCGAGGGGCCCAAGGACGTGGGGGTGCTGACGTCCGCGGTGCTGTCCCGGGCCGGGGCCCGCAGCGGCACCCCGGCCGCGGCCGACCTGGTCGCCGCGGCGGCCGAGGAGTACGAGCGGATCGGCCGGGCGGCCGGCAACGGCGGGCTCATGCGCACAGCGGCTGTCGCGCTGGGCCACCTGGCCGACGCCGGCGCCGCGGCGGACGCGGCCCGGGCCGTCTCCGACCTCACCCACGCCGAGCAGACCAGCGCCGAGGCGTGCGTGATCTGGACGCTGGCGATCCGGCACGCGGTGCTGCACGGCACCTTCGACGGGGTGCGCGGGGCGCTGGCCCAGCTGCCGGCCGACCGGTCGGCGTACTGGGCCGAGCGGCTCGACGAGGCCGAGGCCCGCGACCCGCGGACGTTCAGCAAGAACGGCTGGGTCGTCGGGGCCCTGCAGGCGGCGTGGTCGGCGATCACCCGCACCCCGGTGCCCGAGGACGACCCCGGGCGGGGCTCGTTCGCCGCCGACCACCTGCGCCTGGCGCTGGAGGCCGCGGTGCGGGTCGGCCACGACACCGACACGGTGGCCGCGATCGCCGGCGGCCTGCTGGGCGCCCGGTGGGGCGCCTCGGCGGTGCCGCTGCAGTGGCGGCGCGAGGTGCACGGCTGGCCCGGCTACCGCGCCCGCGACCTGGTCCGGATCGGCGTGCAGGCCGCGGCGCGCTCGGTGAGCGGCGGCGCGGGCGACGAGGACGGCTGGCCGGTGGGCGCGCGCGTCTCGTACTCGCAGTGGGACCGGACGGATGCCGCGGGGGTGCACCCGCTCGACCCCCAGGTGCTGCTCGGCGGGGTCGAGCGGCTCTACGCCCTGCCCGAGGGCGTCGACGCCGTGGTCAGCCTGTGCCGGCTCGGCGCCGAGGAGGCGCCCGCGCCGGGGGTCGAGCCCCGCGACCACGTCGAGGTGTGGTTCAAGGACGCCGGCCGGCATGGCAACCCGCACCTGGAGTACGTCATCGACCAGGCCGCCCGCGCGGTCGCCGCGCTGCGCGCCGAGGGCCGCACCGTGCTGCTGCACTGCGTGGCCGGCGCGAGCCGCACCCCGACGGTGGCGGCGCGCTACTCGACGGTCGCCTTCGGCGCCGACCCCGAGACCGCGATGGACGAGGTGCTGGCGGCCCTGCCGCACGCCCACCCCAAGTGGGAGCTGCAGGAGGCCCGCATGGCCCTGGGCGGACGCGCGGCCGATCTGGCTGGGTGACCGGCAGAGGTCTGGGCACGGGCCCCCACGGCAAGCCGATTCGGGCATGATCGCGTCGTGGACGCTGTTCCGTTCGGCAGCCTGGCGACAACGGATTTGTCCGTTGACCGGATCTACGAGGCAGGCCCGTTCAGCGACGTGCGCGCGGATCCGCTCCACGTGATGCTCCCGGTCGGGAACCAGGGAGGATTCAGATTCCAGGGGTCTGCGCCTAATCCGAAGCTCGTGGTCATGTACACGACGGGTGGCGTCCCCGAATGGCCGGACGAACTCGATGAGACCACCGGCACAGTCACCTACTACGGCGACAACCGGCACCCGGGTCGCGCCCTTCATGACACTCAGCGAAGGGGCAACCAGATCCTTCGCGAGGCCTTTCTCCGGATGCATGGTGGAGACGTCGACAGGGAGTCCCTCCCCGTCTTCCTTCTCTTCGAATCGGTTGGGGGCACCAGGGATGTGCGATTCCGGGGGCTCGTGGTCCCAGGCTCTCCTCATCTGGACCGCGATGAGCAGCTGAGCGCCATCTGGCGGATGGAGGGGGGCGAGCGTTTCCAGAACTACCGTGCGAAGTTGACGGTGCTCGACGTTGCGGTCGTCACGCGCGTGTGGATAGCAGGAGATCCTGGCGGGCAACCCACACACGGCTCACGCGCCCGAGGCGTGGCGCGATTGGGTCCGTCACTTCCGCATACAGGGCGCTCGCCGCCCCGGCGGTGAGTCCAATCAGGTCCAAGGACGAGCAGCTCCCGGCCGCCGGTGACACCGAGGGGTGGGCGCTCTTGCGTTCCATCTACGCGGAGTTCAGCGTGCAGCCCGTGTTGTTTGAGAAGACGGCCGTTGCCCTGGCGCAGTTCGCGGTGCCGTTGCCAACCGCCATGGACGTCACCCGGCCCTCCGCCGATGGCGGTCGCGACGCTGTTGGGGCGATGCGCATTGGCCACACGCGTGATCCGGTGTGGATCACGCTGGCACTGGAGGCCAAGTGCTATCAGCCCGGACAGACGGCCGTCGGCGTGAAGGACATGTCCCGTCTCATCTCAAGGCTGCGCTACCGCGACCTCGGGTTCATGGTCACCACGTCGTACGTCGGTCGTCAGGCTTACGAGGAGATCCGCGAGGACCGTCACCCGGTCGTGGTCCTCAGCGGCGGGGACATCGTGGCGGACCTTCGACGGCAAGGCATTCGGACGCCCGTTGAGTTCGCGCTCTGGGCTCGCCAAATCGCCTGATTCAAGGGCTCGACCTGCCCAGCGACGTACCCCAGCGCTGCTCACGCCGCGCGGCGGCCGTCTTCGCCCACCGGCCACACCGGGTCGACGCCGGAGGCGTCGCCGCCCACGGAGGTGAACCACTCCGCGAAGTGCGTCGCCCACTCGCGGTGCCACGCGGCCTGGCGGCGCATGGCCTCGGCGGGCGTCCACGCCGACCAGCCCACGAGCGCGTCGAGCGCGCGCGCCACCTCGACCGCGGCCTTGCGCGTCGGCCAGGGCCGAGTGCGCGTCGGTGAGCGTGACGCCGAAGCGCTCGACCGCGTCGCCCAGCGTCTTCTTGCCGCGGCGGTAGCGCTCGGCATGCCGCCACAGCACCAGCGGGTCGAGCACCGGCCCGAGCGGCATCGGGGGAAGCCCGTGCCGGCGCAGCTCCGCGGCAAGCAGCGTGAGGTCGTACGAGGCGTTGTACGCGACCACGACGCCACCCTCGTCCCACAGCCGCTCCAGCGCCCAGCGGACCTCCCACGCGACGTCGCGGGCGGGCGCCCCCTCGGCGCGGGCCCGCTGCGTGGTGATGCCGTGGATGGCGGTCGCCTCGGCGGGGATCGGCACGCCCGGGTCGGCCAGCCAGGTCAGCGCCTCGCCGCCGTGCGGGCACCACCGCCGCCGTCACGATCCGCGCGGTGCGCGGGTCGGCCGACGTGGTCTCCAGGTCGAAGCCGACCAGCTGGCGGTCGGCCAGCGTCTGGGTGCCCATGGCACTCCCCGTCCTTCGCGCCCGGGCCCCCGTGGCCCGGACACCATCAACGTAGGCCGGGGGTCCGACCAATCACCGGATGCCGCGCGGGCGCGCGGCCGATGATGGGCTGCACGAGGCCACGAGAGCGGGGGAGCGCCATGGGCGACCGGATCGAGTACGCGTGCGAGTACTGCGGATACCGCGGCCGCGCGCCGGAGGGCGCCGACGTCGACCGCATCCAGTGCCCGATGTGCGGCGAGCCGGTGGTCCCGGTTTAGGTGGCGCCGGCCACCGCCTCCCGCGCCGCGACGAACGCCGCCACCGCCGCGTCGATGTCGGCGTCGGTGTGCGCCGCCGACAGCTGCACGCGGATGCGCGCCTGCCCGACCGGCACCACCGGGAACGAGAACGCCACCGCGTACACGCCCCGCTCGAACAACGCCGCCGCCATCCGCCCGGCCAGCGCCGCGTCGCCGAGCATGACCGGCACGATCGGGTGCTCGCCCGGCAGCAGGTCGAAGCCGGCCGCGGTCATCCCCGAGCGGAAGCGCGCCGCGTTGGCGAACACCTGGCGCCGCAAGGCGTCCGACGACTCGACCAGGTCGAGCACGGTGAGGGTCGCGGCCACGATCGGCGGGGCGACGCTGTTGGAGAAGAGGTACGGCCGCGCCCGCTGGCGCAGCAGCGCGACGATCTCGCGCCGGCCGCTGACGTACCCGCCGCTGGCGCCGCCGAGCGCCTTGCCGAGCGTTCCGGTGGTGAGGTCGACCCGGTCGACGACGCCGGCGAGCTCGGGCGTGCCGCGGCCGGTCGGCCCGACGAAGCCGACCGCGTGCGAGTCGTCGACCATGACGAGGGCGTCGTGGCGCTCGGCGAGGTCGCAGATCTCCGCGAGCGGCGCGAGGTAGCCGTCCATCGAGAAGACGCCGTCGGTGACGATCAGCCGGTAGCGCGCCCCCGCCGACTCGACCAGCCGCTGCTCCAGCTCGGCCATGTCGCGGTTGGCGTAGCGCAGCCGCTGCGCCTTGCACAGCCGGATCCCGTCGATGATCGAGGCGTGGTTGAGCGCGTCGGAGATCACCGCGTCGCGCTCGTCGAGCAGCGCCTCGAAGACGCCGCCGTTGGCGTCGAAGCAGGAGCCGAACAGGATCGTGTCCTCCGTGCCGAGGAACGCGCTCGAGCCGCTCCTCCAGCGCGCGGTGCACCGACTGCGTCCCGCAGATGAAGCGCACCGACGCCATCCCGTACCCCCACTCGTCGAGCGCCGCGCGCGCGGCGGCCACGACGTCGGGGTGGTCGGCCAGGCCGAGGTAGTTGTTGGCGCAGAAGTTCAGGATCTCCCGGCCGTCGGCGTCGCGGACGTGCGTGCCCTGCGGCGACGACAGCACCCGCTCCGGCTTCCACACGCCGGCCTCGCGCATCTCGTCGAGCCGGCCGTCCAGCTCCGCGCGCAGGCGGGCGAGCACCTCGGGCATCTCAGGCCTCCGACCAGTCGAGGACGACCTTGCCGCACTGCCCGGCGGCCGCGGTGTCGAACGCCTCGGCGTACGCGGAGTACGGGAAGCGGTGCGTGATCACGGGGGAGATGTCGAGCCCGGCCTCGATGAGGACGCTCATCGCGTACCAGGTCTCGAACATCTCCCGGCCGTAGATCCCCTTGATGGTGAGCATCGAGGTGATCACCCGGATCCAGTCGAAGGTGATCTCGCCGGCCGGCAGCCCGAGCAGCGCGATCCGCCCGCCGTGGGCCATCGCGCCGATCATCTGGTGCAGCGCGGCCGGCGCGCCGGACATCTCCAGGCCCACGTCGAAGCCCTCGCGCATGCCGAGCGCCCGGGTCACCTCGTCGAGGTCGGCCTTGGCGACGTTGACCGTGCGCGAGACGCCCATCGTGTGCGCCAGCGCGAGCCGGTCGTCGCTGATGTCGGTGATGACCACGTGCCGCGCGCCCGCGTGCCGCACCACCGCCGCGGCCATGATGCCGATCGGCCCGGCGCCGGTGACGAGCACGTCCTCGCCGAGGACGGGGTACTTCAGCGCCGAGTGCACCGCGTTGCCGAACGGGTCGAAGATCGCCGCCACGTCGGGGTCGAGGTCCGCGCGGGTGCCGCCACACGTTGGTCGCCGGCACCACGACGTACGACGGCGAAGCCGCCATCGCGGTTGACGCCGACGCTGACGGTGTTGGGGCACAGCTGGCGGCGGCCGGCCCGGCAGTTGCGGCACTGGCCGCAGACGATGTGGCCCTCGACGCTGACCAGGTCGCCGACGGCGACGCTGTCGACGCCCGGGCCGAGCTCGGCGATCCGCCCGGCGATCTCGTGGCCGATGATGAGCGGCGGCTTGAGCGTCGCGGCCGCCCAGGCGTCCCAGGAGCGGATGTGCAGGTCGGTGCCGCAGATGCCGGTGCGCAGCACGCGGATCAGCACCTCGCCGGCCCTGGGCACCGGCTCGGGGACGTCGCGCAGCTCCAGCCCGGGGCCGGCCTGCGCCTTGACGAGAGCCTTCACCGTCGGCCTCCGATCCCGGCGCCGCTCGCCGCCGCGTCGACCATTTCTGCTTGATCAACACCCTAGGGGGGTGGGGGCGGGGCGGGGGCTGGCTTGCCTGGGGCCGGGCCGCGACGGGCCGCGGCCTTGACAGGGGCGGCAACGGCGCCGGGACCATGCGGCATGGACCCCCAATCGCGGCCTGACCCCCGGCCGCGCCTCGCCAGCCTCTTCGATGCCGTCGCCGAGACGTACGACGCGACGGGCGTCGAGTTCTTCGGCCCGATCGCGACCGGGCTGGTGTCGCTGCTGGAGCCGCGCGCGGGGGAGCGGGTCGCCGACATCGGCTGCGGCCGCGGGGCGTTCCTGCTGCCCGCGGCCGAGGCGGTCGGCCCCTCCGGGACGCGTCGACGGGATCGACCTGTCGCCGGCCATGGCCGCCTCCGCCGCCGCTGCGGCCGAGCGCCGCCGGGCTCGCCGCACGTCGAGGTCGCCGTCGGCGACGCGCAGGAGCCGGCGCTGCCGGAGGCGTCGTACGACGTGCTCGGCTCCTCGCTGGTGCTCTTCTTCCTGCCGCATCCGGCCGAGGCGCTGGCCGCGTGGCACCGGCTGCTGGCCGCCGGCGGGCGGCTCGGGGTGTCGACGTTCGGCCCGCAGGACGACGTGTGGCACGCGATCGACGAGCTGTTCACGCCGTACCTGCCGCCGCAGATGCTGGACGCGCGCACGTCCGGTCAGGCGGGGCCGTTCGCCTCGGACGCCGGGGTCGAGGCGCTGGTCGGCGGCGCGGGCTTCGACGACGTGCGGACCGTGACCCATGACCTCGAGGTGCGCTTCGCCGGAGCCGAGCAGTGGCACGCGTTCTCCTGGTCGACCGGCCAGCGGGCGATGTGGGCGGCGGTGCCCGAGGACGCCCGCGCCGACGTACGCGCGAAGCCGCGGCCGCGCTGCTGGAGGACGCCCGCGCCGAGGACGGCTCGTGCGTGCTGCGCCAGCAGGTCCGCTACACCCTGGGTGTGCGCCCGTAGGTTGGGGTGCATGACCGACCGCGCCAGCAGCCGCACCCCGCGTACGGGCGAGCGGCGGCTGCCGATGGCGCTGGCCGTGCTGGTCGCGGGCGGGCTCTTCCTGCTGATCCCCGAGGACTTCCGGGTCTCCAACGCCGCCGTCGTCGCCTACCCGGCCTTCCTCCTCGTGCTGCTGGGGATCCTGATCGTGGGCGACCCCGGGCGGATCGACCGGGAGAAGCGCTGGCTGCGCGTCACCACCGGCGTGATGATCGCGGTGATCACCCTGGGGGCCGCGCTCTCCGCGTTCCGGCTCGTCGTCGGGATCCTCGACAAGGCCGACTTCGCCACCCCGGGGCAGCTGCTGGCCGTGGGCGCCATCGTCTGGATCAGCAACGTCATCGCCTTCGCGCTGTGGTACTGGCACCTGGACCGCGGCGGACCGGCGGCGCGGGCGAACGGCACGGGCACGGGACTGCCGGCCTTCCGCTTCCCCGAGCAGGACATCGAGTCACTGGTCGGCCGCGGGCTGGTACCCGCAGTTCGTCGACTACCTCGCGCTGTCGTTCAACACCAGCACGGCGTTCAGCCCGACCGACGTGTCGGCCGTCCGGCACTGGTCCAAGCTGTGGCTGATGGCCGAGTCGATGATCTCGATCACGCTGCTGGCGCTGGTCATCGCCCGCGCGGTCAACGTCCTGTGACCCGGGGCGCGGCGCGTCGGAGCGTGATGCGTGTGCGTGTGTGCGCGTGTGTGATGGGCGCGCTGTGCCGTTCGGTCGGCGGTCGGCGGCGGCGGCGGGCTCGGGCCTGCCGGGGACCACTGCCTCGGCGTAGGCGGCCCCCGCCCCTTCCGCCGAAACGGTTACAGCAGGCCGCGCCTAGGTGGCGGAATGGGGTAGCGGACGTACCTTGGAGACCCAATCTGCTGTCTCCGTACGTCAATCCCGGGAGGGGTCATCAGCATCCGGCCCCGCACCGGGATCGCCGCCACCGTGGTGGCGCTCCTCGTGGTGGCCGGGTTCGTGGTGGGCACGGGCCTGCCGGGGGGCGGGACCTCCTCGACCGCTCCCGAGCCGTCGGGCACCGCGTCGGCGGAGCCATCGGGCCGCCTCGCCCAAGCCGTCCACGTCGCCCAAGCCCTCCGCTTCGCCGTCCCCGTCCCAGCCGCCGGCGTTCACGCCGGTGCGGCTGGCCGCCGGGCAGCGGCCGCCGCAGTTCGTGGTGCTGTCCTTCGACGGGGCGGGCAACCACGACCTGTTCCAGCACTACCTGTCGGTCGCCGAGCGCAACAAGGCGCGGTTCACGTTCTTCCTGACGGGCACGTACCTGCTGCCCGAGGACCTGCGCACCCAGTACCTGCCGCCCGGCAAGTCACCGGGCTCCTCGGCGGTGGGCTTCGCCGCGCGCGCGGCCTTCCCCGACCGGATCTCCGACCTGACCCAGGCGTGGTCGGCCGGCCACGAGATCGGCACCCACTTCAACGGCCACTTCTGCGACGCCGCCGGCGTCGGCACCTGGGACGCCGCGGCCTGGCGCTCGGAGATCACCCAGTTCAACGACTTCGTCGACAACTGGCAGGCCCGCCTCGGCGCGCCCGTGCTCGACGCGCTGCCGTTCGACCACACCGAGGTCGTCGGCGGGCGCACCCCCTGCCTGGCCGGCAAGCGCGACCAGATGCTGCCGGTCTTCAAGGAGTTCGGCTACCGCTACGACGCCTCCGACCCGGGCAAGCTGCGCTGGCCGGTGCTGCTGCCCGCCGGGCTGTGGCAGTTCCCGCTGCAGGCCGTCAACCGCGCCGGCACCGACAAGCAGAACCTGTCGATGGACTACAACTTCTACGTCAACCAGTCCGGCGGCAAGGACGTCACCGGCGACGCCGCCCGCGCCGTCGAGCAGCAGACGTACGACTCCCTGCTCAACGCCTACAACGCCGTCTACGCGGGCAACCGCGCGCCGTTCTTCGTCGGCAGCCACCTCAACCTGTGGTCCGAGGGCGCCTACAAGAACGCGCTGACCCGATTCGCCGACGCCGTCTGCACCCAGCCCGACACCCAGTGCATCTCCAACCGCGACCTCGCCGACTGGCTCGACGCCCAGGACCCGGCCGTCCTGGCCGCCCTTCAGGCCCAACCCATCCAGGCCCAATAGCAGAACGGCCCGAGCTGCGGGGCCCACGTGCCACCGAGTGATCGCTCGCCACCCGCCTTCCCCGAGTCCCGACCCTTTCGTACCCCTTGGAGAAACCACCCATGGCAGAGCAGGCCCCAGCCGCCGTCGACGCACGGCCGCGCCTCGACCCGCCGAGCGGCTCACGCAGTGCGTTGGCTGCGGTGCTCGGGATCGCCGGCGCCCTGCTCTGGCCGCTTGCGCTGTGGGGCCAGTACGACGCCCGCGAGTACGTGGGGGTCTTCCTCGGCAGTGCCATCGTCATCGTCCTCGGCGTGGTCCTCGTCATCGCCCGTGGGACACGCACGCTGGGCACGGCGATGCTGGCGGGTGGGCTGCCGGTGGCCTCGGCGCAGGTCTGGTGGCTGTTCACCGACTTCGTCGCCGGCGACTGGGCCGTGGTCGCCGCCTCGGTCCTGCTGACCGCCGGCGGGCTGGTCGCGGCCTCCGCCCGCCGCGACCCTGCCTTGGTCTCCGGTTACCGCCGGTGGGCCATTGGACTGGCCACGGTGGGCCTCGGCGCCTACCTCGTCGGGCTGGCGATCAACCCCGGTCTGTTCGCGGCGGTGGTGGGCCTGCTCGCTATGGCGGTCCCGCTCGTCGTGTCGTTCGGCTGGCTGGTGGGCCGCCGGCTCGGCACGGCCATGGCCACGGCGGCCCTGCTGCTTGCCGTGTCGGTGCTGCAGGAGACCAGCGCGGACTCCTTCGTGGACGGGCCGCTCCTGCTGCTCGTCGGCGCCGTGGTGCTGGTGGGCCTGGGCGGGCTCGTCGCGGTGGCCAACCCGGTGGTGTCGTACCGCCAGCGGACCCCGGCGGCTCCCGCCGTGGCGGCGGTCTTCGCCGCCTTGGCGCTGATGGGGCTCAGCGTGGGTGTGGCGGCCAGCGCCGAGGCCAAGACCGCTGGCGTCATCACCGAGCCGACCGCGGTCCCGACGCCGACCGCGGTCCGACGCCGACCCACGCCGACTCCGACGCCGACTCCCGACCCCGACCCCGACCCCGACCCCGACCCCGACTCCGACCCCGAGCGCGACGCCGAAGCCCACCGCGTCGCCCAAGCCCTCGGCGCCCGCGAGCGCGGCTGCGATCCCGTCGTACAACGGGCAGGCCGCCCGCTCAGCGGCCGACGCTGGGCTGGACGCGCGCTGCAAGACGACCGCGGCTCGGACCATCTGCGTCGACAAGGCCCAGCGCAAGCTCTACTTCCTGGCCGGCGACCAGGTCGTGCTCACGCTGGACGCGCGCTTCGGCGGGGCGGCCAACCCCACCCGCGAGGGGTCGTTCTCGATCTACCGCAAGGACGCCAACCACACCAGCACGCTGTTCGGCTCGAACATGCCGTACGCGATGTTCTTCTCCGGGGGAGAGGCCGTGCACTACTCCAGCGACTTCGCCGCCCGGGGCTACAACGGCCACTCCCACGGCTGCGTGAACATCCGCGACAAGGCCGCGCTGACCTGGCTCTTCGACCAGGTGCCCGTCGGCACCCCCGTCTACATCTACTCCTGAGCGCCGGGGCCGGCCTGTTGGGCGCCCGCTGAGCCGGCGAGGCGGTCTGGACCGCGAGCCCGGCTGGCTGCTGGATAGCCGCCGCCGCGGCCATCTCGAGGTCCCCTTGGCCTTGATGGGGGAGGAGGCCCTGGCCGTGGGCCACCCGACCTCCCGCGGCTGACGGCAGGCGCTGCGGGGTCACGGTGCGTCTCGACGGGCGACTCAGGTGAACATCAAGCGAACTGTGCCGCGTCCGCGGGCAATGCACGCCGACCGCGCCTAACGTGCGGGGACCACGACCCGGCGCGCGTACGAGGAGAGATGAGATGGCCACGCCCACCCCCGACGACCTCAGGGCGGTCGAGCTGTTCAGCGGTCTGGCCGACGCTGACCTGGCCGAGCTTGCGGGATGGTTCGAGGTCCAGGACGTCTCACCCGGAACCGTCCTCGCGCGCGAAGGCGCCTCTGGCTACTCCTTCACCATCCTGGGAACGGCGAGTGCCGAGGTGCTCCACGACGACGTCGTGGTGCGGCAACTGAACCCGGGCGACTTCTTCGGCGAGGCCGCGATCCTCGGGAAGGGCCGGCGGACCGCGACGGTGAAGGCCGTCAGCGAGGGCACGGTCTGGGTGCTCTTCGGCACGCGCTTCCGCGAGATGGGGATCCGCTTCCCCGAGCAGCAAGCCGCCATCGAGAAGATCCTCGCGCAACGAACCGACTGACGCGCGCCCACGGCCTCGTCAGGAGTCGCAGGTTGACGGGGACTGCCTCCGGTTGGCTGCCGGCCGAGGCTGCTCAGGCGGCGCCTCGCGGTGGTACAACCGGGCCATGCGCATCCTGCGGACCCCTGATGACCGCTTCGCCGACCTCCCCGGGTACGGGTTCGCGCCCCACTACGTCCAGGTGCCCGTGGACGCCGCCGGCGAGGGGCTCGATACGGGGGATGCGACGACGCTGCGCGTGCACTACCTCGACGAGGGGCCGTCCGATGGCGACGTGGTGCTCCTCCTGCACGGCGAGCCGTCGTGGAGCTACCTGTACCGCACGATGATCCCGGTGCTCACGGCCGGGGGGCTGCGCGCCGTGGCGCCGGACCTCGTCGGCTTCGGCCGCTCCGACAAGCCCGCCGCGGTCGACGACTACACCTACGCCCGCCACGTGGCGTGGCTGCGCGCCACCGTCTTCGACGCGCTCGACCTGCGCGACGTCACACTCGTCGCCCAGGACTGGGGGAGCCTGCTCGGCCTCCGCCTGGTGGGCGAGCACCCCGAGCGGTTCGCGCGGGTCGTCATCGCCAACGGCGGGATGCCCACCGGCGACCAGCGGATGCCTGAGGCGTTCGCGGCGTGGGCCGCGTTCGCCCGAGACGTGCCCGAGCTGCCCGTGGGCCAGATCGTCAACGGCGGCTCGGCCACCGACCTGCCGCCCGAGGTCGTCGCCGCGTACGACGCCCCGTTCCCGGACGAGTCGTACAAGGCCGGCGCCCGGGCGTTCCCCGCGCTCGTGCCGAACCGCGCGGACGACCCGGCGTCCGAGGCGAATCGCGCGGCGTGGCAGCGGCTCATGCGGTTCGACAAGCCGTTCCTCACCGCGTTCAGCGACGGCGACCCGATCACGCGCGGCGGCGAGGCGGTGCTGCAGAAGCTGGTGCCCGGCGCGGCGGGGCGGCGTCACGTGACGATCGAGGGCGGCGGGGCACTTCCTGCAGGAGGACAAGGGCCCCGAGCTAGCACAGGTCGTGGTCGAGTTCGTCGCCGCGGCCCGCTGAGGACACCGGGTCCCGGGGCCTCGCTAGTCGCGTTCGACCCAGCGGTCAACGGCCCACATGACCGCCAGGGCGAGGCCGGGGTCCACCCCGTCGGCGACGTCGAGGGTGTAGGAGTCGCGGACGGTCACCCACTTCTGGGTGATGTTGACGATCGGGTGGCCGCCCGAGGTGATCGAGTAGTTCTTCTCGATGAAGCTTCCCTCCAGCTGCCACGGCTCACCGTCGGCCATCTCGAGGGTCATCTTGGTCTTGATCGGGGAGAAGAACTTGGCCTTGAGCGAGGCGACCTCGTCCCCGTCGGCGTTCGAGATGGTCATGTGCTTGGGGATCCCCAGCAGGGAGCCGCGGATGGAGTAGATGTCCTTGCCGTCGGCGTCCTGCACCTCCGCCTTCGGGCGGGTCCCGAGGTGTCCGTCGATGTAGAACTTCTGCTCCTCCGTCTCCGGGTCCAGGACGGCGAAGTCACGCCCCGCGCCGAACTTGCTCTTCAGCTGGTAGCGGGTCCATCCGGCGGGCGGTGGGGGCATAGCCACGGGTGATCTCCTGGAGTGGGGACGGGCCAAGGCCGGTACGGCGGACATCTGTAGTCCTGCCAAGGGCCCGGTCGCCGCGCGAACCGGGAGGCGGCTGGTGGTGCCCCTCCGTCTGCGGCAGGCGCCCCGGCCGAGAGGGCTGGATCAACGAGCGGCTGACTGCTGGGTATCGGCCTACGACTACAGGGGCGCGAGGAACCTTGACGCCGACGCAACCTGATCACCCAACCGCCGGACGCCAGCGCCGGACTTGGGCCGGCCTCACCAGGCGTGAGCCGATCGCGATCAGACGCCGTGGGTACCTGCGAGCGCGTCCAGCACGAGGTACACGATCACCATCAGCCGCCGACGGCCAAGAGCAGCCAGAGCAACCAGGGCGTCCCCGACTTGCCGCCCACATTGCGCTCTTCATGTCACACCCCTTACTTGCGGAGCGTGCGGCTCAGGCCCTCCGAGTCCGTCACCTCGGGCCGCACTTTCACGCTAGCCGCATCGTGCTTGGCGGAGTCAGAGAACTAGGTCCTCGGAGAACTTCGGCGGACCCGCGCGGCAGGTAGTCGGGCGTACGTCTCCTACTCCCCGCTGGCCAAGAGTCCTGGATCAAGTACCGACAGAATGCTGCACTTCCTGAGCCGCTGGCGGGCTTGGAGCTCGGGCTCACCTCGGAGGCCGCAGCGGGCCTTTCGCTACAACTGGTTGACCGTGGTCACGATGGACAGCAGCCAGATCCCGGCGATCGCGGCAGCGTTGAGCGCCGTGGCGATGATGGCTGCGTAGCCCTGGCCGCGGCGGATACCCCGCGTTCCGAACCACACCCCGAAGTACGCCGGTAGCGGCCAGATCACCAGACCAAGGAGGACGGCCAGCCAGCCGACGAGTCCCTGCTCGGACATCGGTTCCGAGCCTTCCAGGTTTGCCGTTCCCAGCAGGACGACGGCAGCCACGAACGCCAGGACCCCGCTGGGGACCAGCAGCGGCAGCATCAGCCAGGATGTGCGGGTCCATCGCCGTGCGTCGGGGGATTGGACCGGTCTTGAACTTGCTCGGTCGTGTTGATGATCCCTCCTTCTCTAAGGATCCTCCTGGGCTGCGCGCCGAATCGAGAGTCCTTCGGCAGGGCACCTCGATTCCCCGGTCTGGATCAACGACCGACTGACTACTGGGTATTGCCATCTTGGCTTTTCCCCGCTCCGACCTCCCGCGCACCTAGCGCCCTGCTGGTGGTGTGACCTCCCGGGTTGCTTGACCGGCTCCCAAAGGTCGGTGATGAGCCGACCTGGGACATGGCACCAGCCCGTCAACGTGACCACATGCGAGGCGGCCGCGCCCGCCTTCTCGCAGGCACCGTGCCCGCACAGGTGTTTCACAGGTAGCTCGAAGGGTTCACCCAGGGCGCTGGCCTAGCTTGCGATGATGAGACGGACGCGCCGACAGTGGATGCTCAACGCAGGCCTGGCCGTGGTGCTGGCCGTGGTGGTCGGTGCCGGGCTGCTGATCGCCTCCGGGCGTACGGCGTCCGGCACGCGAGACCGCGGCCGTGCGCACGGTCGCGGTACGCACGGGTGACGTGACCGCCGTCGGTCACCGCCGACGGCAGCGTCGAGGCGGTGAACGAGGTGGCGGCCAACTTCGAGACCACGCGGCACCATCGCGCGGCTGCTGGTGAAGGTGGGCGACACGGTCGCCAAGGGCGAGGTGATCGCGACCCTGGAGCGGGCCGACGCCCGGCGCGAGGTCAAGGTCGCCCGGCTCCAGCTCGCCGCAGCGCAGGACCAGCTCGACGCGCGCCGAGGAGGGCACGACCACGACCGACCCGCAGACCGGGAAGTCGACCACCTCGGTGAGCTCGTCGCAGGTCTCCTCCGCCGAGGCGCAGGTCGTGCAGGCGCAGGCCACGCTCGACGACGCCGAGGCCGCGCTCGACGCGACCACGCTCACGGCACCGATCAGCGGCACGGTGCTGCAGGTCAACGGGAAGGTCGGCTCGATCGCCGGCTCGTCGCCTCGACGCTCGCAGTCCGGCGCCGCCGGCGCGACGACGACCTCGACCGACCTGGTGCTCGTCGCCAACCTCAAGGCGCTGCAGGTCTCGGTCTCCGTGCCCGAGAGCGACATCGGCTCGTTGAAGGTCGGCCAGAGAGGCGACCGTCACCTTCCCCGCGGTCGACGGCGCCGAGGCCACCGGCACGATCACGAGCATCGACCCGGTGCGCGACCACGTCGAACAGCGTCGTGACCTACGGCGTCGTCGTGCGGCTCTCGGGCGTGCCGAGCACTGTGCGGCTCGGCCAGTCGGCCTCGGTCACGGTCACGACGCGACAGCGCCACGGGGGTGCTCGTGGTGCCCTCGACGGCGGTCACGACCACGGGCGACCGCAGCACGGTCACGGTGCTCGCCGACGGCGTCAGCAGACGCCGACCGTGGTGACCCTCGGCGTCGTCGGCGACACCTGGAGCGAGGTGACCGACGGGCTGAGCAGTCGGCGACCAGGTGGTGCTCGCGACGTCGACGAGCAGCTCGGCGGCCTCACCGGCTTCCCCGGCGGCTTCGGCGGGCTGACCGGCGGTCCGCCGGCGGCGTTCCGGCCGGCGGCGGAGTGCCGGGCGGTGGCCCGTGACCGGCACCGACCCCGCGCAGGTCGGTTCGTGCCCGGCTTCGTCGCCGACGCTGTCGCCGAGGAGCGCGTCGTCCCCGCGTGATCGACGTCCGCGCGGTCGACCAAGACCTACGGCGCCGGCGACACCGCCGTGCACGCCGTCCGCGGGGTCGACCTGCTCGTCGCAGCGCGGGCGAGTACGTCGCCGTCATGGGCGCCTCCGGGTCGGGGAAGTCGACGCTGATGAACGTCCTCGGCTGCCTCGACGTGCCGACCACGGGCAACTACCTGCTCGACGGGCCTCGACGTCGCCGAGATGGACGAGCACGCGCTCGCGCTCGTGCGCAACCGGCGTATCGGCTTCGTGTTCCAGGCCTTCAACCTCATCCCGCGCACCGATGCGCTCACCAACGTGGAGATCCCGATGGCCTACGCCAAGGTGCCGCGGCGCGAGCGCCGCGAGCGCGCCGATGGCGGCGCTGGAGACCGTCGGCATGGCCGACCGCGCTGCACCACAACCCCAACGAGCTCTCGGGCGGCCAGCAGCAGCGCGTCGCCGTCGCGCGCTCCCTGGTGATGGCGCCGTCGTTGATCCTCGCCGACGAGCCCACCGGCAACCTCGACAGCGAGTCGACCGACGAGGTGCTCGCCGTGCTCGACCGGCTCAACGGCGACGGCCGCACCATCGTGGTGATCACGCACGAGGACCACGTCGTACGCCACGCCGCGCCGCCGGGTCGAGATGCGCGACGGGCTCGTGATCGTGGACGAGCGGCCGATCGGGGCGTGCCGGCATGAGCGTCCGACCGACGTGATGCGCTCGGCGCTGCGCGGGCTGTCGGCCAACAAGCTGCGCTCGTCGCTGACGATGCTCGGCATCCTCATCGGGGTCGCGGCGGTGATCCTGCTCGTCGCGGTCGGCAACGGCTCGGCGGTCGCGATCCAGAACCGGCTGCAGGCGCTGGGCACGAACACCCTCACGGTCGTCGGCCAACTCCGGGCCCGGGCGCGATGGGCGGTGCCGCGCGGGCGAACAGCCAGAGCCTGACGGTCGCCGTCGCGGATGCGCTTGGCCGACAAGGACATCGCGCCGGACGTCGAGAGCGTCTCGCCCGTGCAGTCGACGTCGGCGACGGTCGCCAACGGCGCCACCAGCGTCGACGGTGACCGTCACCGGCACGGTGCCGTCATGGTTCACCGCGACGAACAAGACGGTCACGTCCGGCGAGCTGTTCGACCAGCAGCGACGTCGACGCGCACGCGCGCGTCGCCGTGCTCGGGTCGAGCACCGCCGACCGACCTGTTCGCCGAGGGCACCGACCCCGTGGGGCAGACGGTGACCATCGGCGGCGACGACGTACCAGGTGGTGGGCGTGCTCGACGAGGTCGACTCCACCGGGCCGCAGGACAGCAACGCCACGCGTCGTCGCGCCGCTCACGACGGTGCGCGACACCCTCGCCGGCTACGGCCCGCTCTCGAGCATCACGGTGCAGGCGACGAGCGCCGCGACACGGTGACGATGGCGCAGAACGAGGTGACGGCGATCCTCGACCACGGTGCTCGGCGTCACGTCGTCCGACCAGGCGACCTACCGCGTCCTCAACGCCTCGCAGCTGCTCGACGACGGCGACGTCGTCGGCGGACACCTTCACGGTGCTGCTCGCCGCGGTGGCCGGCGATCAGCCTGCTCGTGGGCGGCATCGGCGTCACGAACATCATGCTCGTCACCGTCACCGAGCGGACCCGCGAGATCGGCATCCGCAAGGCGCTCGGGGCCGCGGCGCGGCTCGATCCTGGGGCAGTTCCTCGCCGAGGCGACGATCCTGTCGCTGCTCGGCGGCGCGCTCGGGGTGGCTCGTCGGCGTGCGTCGGGTCGCAGCTTCGACATCGCCGGCACCGAGCCCGTGCTCGTGCCGGCCTCAATCCTGCTGGCGTTCGGAGTCTCGGCCGCCATCGGGCTGTTCTTCGGCAGCATGCCGGCCAACCGGGCCGCGCGGCTGCTCCCCGTCGAGGCCCTGAGGTACCAGTGAGCGACCGGACGATCCTGCACGAACCCCCCCAGCAACCGTCGACGAGGACCGAGCTCGTACGACGCGCTGCAGGTGGCGCCGCCCTCGACGCGGGCGGTGCGCACGACCCGGGTGCTGGCGGCGCTGCTGCTTGGTGGCGGTCGGCGCCACCGGCGCGACGTGGTGGGCGCAGCGCGACGGCTCCGGGGGTGCGCAGCGGTTCCCGACGGGACTGCCCGCTGGGATGGCCGCTGGGATGCCCGGTGGCGCAGGCTCCCTCCTGGGTTCCTCCGCCGACTCCTCGGTGGACTCCTCCGCCGCCCCGGCCGCGCCGTCGGCCGGGGCGGCGGCGGCCGAGGGCACCGTGAAACTGGTCGACGGAGCCGTCCTCTACGTCGAGCAGGCCGACGGCACGGTGGTGCGCGTCGAGACCGACGACGCCACCACGGTCACCGCGCAGACGTCGATGTCGGCCGTCGTGGCCGGCGACACCGTCACCGTCGCGGGCTCCTCCGCCGCCGACGGGACCGTCACCGCCACCTCGATCACCGAAAGGCCCGCCCCGTGACCGCCCCCTTCCCCGGCCGCACCGCCGCCGGACTCGCCTTGGTCGCCGTCGCCGTCGCGCTGCTGTCGGCCTGCTCGTCCTCCGCGGACGAAACGGCCGCCGACGGCGGCTCTGACTTCGCCGCGTACCAGGAGTGCATGGCCGACAGGGCGTCACGCTGCCCTCCGGCGGCCCCGGCGTCCCCGTCCGGGGCCCCACCGACCGGCCGAGCGGCGCGCGCGCGACCTGCCGTCCGGAGCCCCCTCGCCCGGCGCGGGCGGGCCGGGCATGCGGGTCCCGGACGGGGTGGACGCCGACACATTCGCGGCCGCGCAGGAGGCCTGCGCGAGCCTGCTTCCGAGCGGAGGACCCGGCGGACCGGGCGCCATGGGTGGGCCTGGCGGCACGGCCCCGGACCTGAGCGCCCTCACCGCCTACCGCTCCTGCCTGGGCGACCACGGGGTCACCTCGGCCGACGTGCCTGTGGAGCAGCTCGACGCCAGCGACGCCGTCGTCGCGGCGGCCTTGAGGCCTGCGCCCCCTGCGGCCGAGCCTTCCCCTTGCCCGCCCTTCCGCCACAGGGGTAACGGACCCCAGCCCCGCCGGGTGCCTGAGGGACAAGGGTTCCGCGGGGTCCCGCACCGGGGTCTGCGCAGGGCGGAGGCCCGATCAAGTGCTCGGTTGCCTGGATCAACGAGCCTGGTTGCCCCCTGGGCCGATGGCCTCTGGCGCCGTGGTCTCCTCGCTTGCGACCGTGGAGGTGAGACGAGGGAGGCGAGCCACATGGCGATGACCCTTCACACGAGCACGTTCGCGCATCCAGCAGCGCCCCTCCGCCGGACGCTGCGGTACGCGAGTGCCGCCCTCTGCGCCGTGGCGGCGGTGCTCTACCTGATCCTGTTCTTCACGGTGCGGGCCGACGAGATGGCCTCGGGCGTCGAGACGACGTACGGCGCCTACCTGTTCCTCTTCGTCCCGTATGCCGTGGGGGCGGTGCTCCTGGCCCTGGTCGACTTGCGGCTGCTCTGGGGGATCGGCGCCGTGATCCAACTGGCGGTGGTGGGCATCTACCTGGTGTTCGGCACTGCGGCGGACCTGTCCATGGCGTGGGGCGCCGTCCTCACCGGACTCCAGGTCGCGCTGCTGGCCCTTCTGGCGTACCTGGCGCTGACACCGCCGCCGGCGGCGAATGCGCACCCCGGCCCGGGCTGAGCGAACGGCCCGGCCGTTCTGACGACGGACGGGTGTTGGCCGTTCATCCGGCGGGGCCTCGGTCGAGAGAGGGCAGCTACATCGCGGTGGCTTGTGCCTGATCGAGCAACGTCGCGGCGGTCGCCGCAGCGAATGCCGCCTGGGCCACCCCGATCGGTTTCGCCTGGTAGCGGAGCTGGTTGCGCGCGTCCCGCAGGATGTTGAAGTCCCGCGCGGCCTGCTGCGCGGGTGAGAGGTCCGGCTGCCTCAAGCGCCGGGCTCCGCGCCGAGAACACCGATGACATGGAGCAGCCCGCCCGCACGGACCTCGCGGAGGAACGGGGTGTCGTCCTGCCACTCGGCTCTCGACAGGATGGTCGGGTTGACCGGCCGCCCCACGGATCGCCCGACCTCTGAGCATGCGGCGTACACCTCGCGCACCTCAGGCTGTCCGACCACAAGCACGTCGATGTCGCCGGGGGACGGGCCTGGCGGGCCCAAGGCTCGGTGGGCCCACGAGCCGAAGATGGCCACTCCGTCGACCCCGTCGAGGCCGGCGAAGGCCTGCTGGAGGAGCGGAACCGGGCCGAAGGCCGCCTCCAGGAGTTCGCGCAGCGGGCGGTGGAATGGGGACTGCTCCTCCGGGCCGATCAGCCGCGCGTTGCCCACCCTGTGCTCGGTCAGCAGGCCGGCCTGGAGCAGCCGGCCGACCTCCCGGTGGACGGTCGCGTAGGGCGCCTCGATCCGTTCGCTGAGGTCCCGGATCGTCATCGACTGATCCGTCAGGTAGAGGGCCGCGAGCAGGCGGGCCTGCGTGGCCGAACGGAAGATCGGCAGCGGCGGCGGCGTCGGCTGCGAACTCAGCCGGCAGGAACGCCTCGCGGGGCACCGACTCGATCGCCGCGAGCACCCGCGGGTCGCGCACGCCGGCGCGCTGCGCCGAGGCGCGCAGCTCGGGGCCGCTCCCTGGCCGCCGGGCCACCGCTCACTCCCAGTCGGCGAACGTGTGGGAGGCGCGGTCGAACAGGCTGCGGATCGCGCCGCGCCCGCGCTCGAGGAAGGCCGCCACGAGCAGCGCGGCCAACCCGGCCAGGGCGACCAGGGCCCACAGCAGCGGGCCGGTCCAGGTGCGCAGCAGGCCGACGAGCGGCGCGGCGATGATGACGACCAGCGTGACGAGCACGGTCAGGACGCCGAAGGCGAGGCGGCGGCGCACCTTGGTGACCATCCCCCAGGCGGCGAGCCCGACCCCGAGGGCCAGGGCCAGGCCGGCGCTGGCCGGGTCTTCCGCCGCGTTCACGACCGGGGCGCTGACCAGCACCAGCATGCCGACCAGCTCGAGGAGGACCACCTCGCCCCCGCGGCCGTCCGAGCCTTGGGCCCGCAGGTGCCAGCGGATCGCGCCGACGACGCCGAGCAGGGCAAGCCCGGCAGGGATCGAGTACCAGGGGGCCTCCGCGTCGGTCAGGTGCGTCGAGACGATGAGCACCCAGGCCGCGTACGCGGGCACGGCGGCGGCGCCCACGATCAACGGCGCGCGCCCGACCAGGCCGGCGACCGCGATCAGCACGGCGGCGATCGCCAGCGCCAGCGCCCACAGGTCGGGGTCGCCCTCGGCGAGCAGCGCGCCCACGCACCAGAGGCCGGCGGCGAGGGTCAGGACCGGGCCGACCCACTGGGCGGCGGGCCTGCGCGCCCAGCCAAAGGCGACGGCCAAACCGGCCGCGGCGGCGGCGACCAGCGTCGAGCCGGCGGCCACGGCGGGGCGGGCCTCGGCGCCGAGCCAGACGTACGGGACGGCGGCGGCCAACAGCAGTGCCGCCGCATGCCACAGGCCCAGCCCCGGCAGGCGGACCGCGGCGACGGACAGGCCGGCGGCGGCCAGTGCCAGCCCGCCGGCGGCGGAGAACGCCACCGAGTCGGGGACGCCGGACGAGGACTCGCTGCCCACCCACACGGCCGTGATCAGGACCCCGACGAGGCCGAGGACCGCCCACGGCCCGGTGATGGCGAGGCGCTCGCGCGGGAGCAGCCACTGCGCGGCGGCCGCGGCGACGACGAGGGCGCCGCAGGCCAGGGCCGCGGTGGTCGCGGACTCCACGTCGCTCGGCTCGAGGATGGCGCCGGCGGCGACCGAGGCGGCCAGGCCGTGCGCGGCGCCGATGGCCGAGGCGGCGAGGTCCGCGGGCCAGCGCAGCAGGAACGCGCCCGCGGTGGCCAGGACGGCGCCGGCGGCCAGCGCCCCCACGGTCCACCAGTCGCCGATCGCGGCGACGCCGTTGAGCAGCACGACCGTGCCGACGACGACGTACGCCCAGCCGAGCCCCGTACGCACGCGGGCAGGCACCGGCTCGGCCTCGGCGGGGGCCAGCCGGCTCAGCGCGAGGCCGCCCGACGGCTGCCGCGAGTGCGCCCACCGGGATCCAGGTCTCCGGCATCGCGTCCCGGTTGACCCCCAGCCCAAGCGCGGCCAGCGCGGTGATGTGCGCGAGCGCGTACGGCGGCAGGGCGAGCGAGCGCAGCCAGGCGGGGCGCTGGTCGGTGTCGGTGGGGTCGAGGCGCAGGAAGGCGAGTCCGGCGGCGGCGGCCAGCAGCGCCGCGGTGAGGGCGGCGTACGACCACGGGGTCTCGATGAGCGGCTGGGGGAGCGCGTTGTCGAGGGCGACGATGAGCAGCGACCAGGTGGCCAGCGTGAGCGTCGACCAGCCGAGCAGGACCGCCACGCCGGCGGTGACCGCGGCGAGGATCCCGGAGGCCAACGCGAACGAGGCCCGGCCTTGCCCGGCGACGCCCAGCCAGCCAGCACCGCGGCCACGGCGCCGATCGCCATCAGCGTCCTCGGCGCCCAGCCGCGGACGAGGGCCCCGATCGGGCGCGGCCCGGCCACGAGCCGGTCGACCCCAGGCGTCGCCAGCAGGACGACGGCGCCGAACCCGAGCATCCACCAGGCGTCGAGACCGGCGAATCCGAAGAAGGCGATCGCCGCGCCGGCCACCGCGTACACCCATCCCTGCTGATCTCGCCCGGGGAACCGCCGAGCGCCTGGAGCCGCCAGCGGGCTGATCGCGAGGCCGCCGATGGTCACAGCGAAGGCCCCGACCGGGAGCCAGGTCGCCGGGACCGCGTCCTGGTCGGCCCCCAGCCCGAGGGCGGTCAGCGCGGTGACGTGCGCGAGCACGTACGGCGGCAGGGCGAGCGAGCGCAGCCAGGCGGGGCGCTGGTCGGTGTCGGTGGGGTCGAGGCGCAGGAAGGCGAGTCCGGCGGCGGCGGCCAGCAGCGCCGCGGTGAGGGCGGCGTACGACCAGGGCGTCTCGTACAGCGGCCGCGCGAGCGCGCTGTCGAGGGCGACGATGAGCAGCGACCAGGTGGCTAGTGTCAGCGTCGACCACCCGAGCAGGAACGCCACGCCCGCGCTCACCGCGGCGAGGATCCCCGACGTCACCGCGAAGGTCGGGCGGCCCGAGGCCGCGGTGGCGAGCCAGCCGCCGGTGGCCGCCAGCGCTCCGATCGCCATCAGGGTCGCCGGGATCCAGCCGCGGACGAAGCCGCCGATCGGGCGCGGCCCGGACAGCCGGGCGTCGGCGACCGGCGTCGCAAGCAGAACGAGGGCACCCCAGCCGAGGACCACGAACGCCGGGATCGACGGATCGTCGGTGACCCAGCCGGCGGCGGTCAGGGCCAGCGGAAGGGTCAGCAGGACGCCGGCCAGGGTCTCGATCTCCTCCCGGAGCACCCCCACGGCGGCGGTCGCGACGATGGCGGCGAGCACCGCGGCGACCCCGGCCTCAGGCTGGCCGAGCTCGATCGAGCGCAGGGCCAGCGGGACCGCGAGGACGATGGCGATCAGCGTCCCGCCGTGGGCGAGGACCAGCGGGACGGGCTTGGCCGACGGGGCGCTGGACGGCGCCTCGGCGTCCGCGTCCGCCTCCGCGTCGAGGATGCCCGGGACCCAGCGGGCGAGCGCGCCGCCGGCCGCGGCGACCGCGGCCGCTGCCACAACGCCGGCGACCGCGGGCCAGAGGTCGGCCTCGAGCAACTGGGTCTTCGAGTCGGCGACGAGCCGCGCGATGAGTACGGCCAGCGACGGAACGGCGGCAACCACGACCAGGGGCGCCGCCCACGGCGTGGCCAATGCGGGGATGCCTGTGTGGCCCACGAGGTGGCCGACCGTGACGGCGAGGGCGGCTGCGGCGAAGGCGGCCAGGCCGACGACCGTCCAGGACTCAACGGCGTCGCGCCCACTCCCCAACATGACCGCGCTCAACGTGACCGCGGCGCCGGCCAGCCCGGCGTGGGCGCCCAGGGGGCGCTGGGGGAGGGCCACCGCGGCGACCGTGACGGCCGCACCCGCCACGGCGAGACAGCCGGCGGTGACGGCGAGCGGCTGGGCCTCGGCGATGACCAGACCCGCGGCCATCAGGATTCCGGTGACCGCCGGCCATGCGCGGGCCGCAGCGGGGAGCTCCTGAAGCAGGCCGAGGGCGAGGGCTCCTGCGGCCAGGGCTCCGGCGCGCCACCAGGCTCCGTCGGCCGGCGGGGAGGCAAGCGCGGCCCCCGCGGCTGCCACGGCGTATCCGGCAGCGAGCTGCAGCCAGAGGTCGTCGGAGTGCCGGTTGGCCACTGCGATGGTGAGCGCCAGGGCGCCGAGCCCGGCGGCCGCGGCGGCGACCGCCAGCGAGGTCTCGGCGGCGAGCCCGGCCAGCGCGCCGAGGGGCGCCAGGCCGATGACGTACCCGCTGACGGGGGCCGGCAGCCATTCGATGGGCGCCTGCCGGCGGAGAACCGCCCAGGCGGTCAGGGCGGCGAACCCGCCGATGGCGTACCAGTCCGGGTTGGCGACCACCACTGCGAGGGCGGCGAACCCGCCGAGCCCGAGTGCGATCAGGGGTGTGCGTCCGTCGGGGCGGCGGTAGCCGATCCACTCGGCGAGCGCGACGCCGGCGACCAGACCGATGAGCCCCCAAGGCCCCGGGGCGAGCACCGGTGCCAGCGACAGCACGGCGCCGGCAGCGGCGACCAGCTGCACCGAGTTGACCAGGGGATCCGCCGCGCGAGGGGCCAGCAGCTCGGCGGTCACCGCGAGCAACGCGAGGGTCGCCGCCAGCGGCCAGCCGACCGCGTCCTCGGCCACCGAGGCCAGGACCTCAAGCAGCAGGAGCACCACGGTGCCGACCACGGCCGAGAGCTCGGTGGGCACGCGCAGCGTTGCCAGCCGCGGCAGCCGTACGAGGAGCAGCGTCAGCGGGACCGCTGCCATGGCCACGGCGATCTGGGTCGGGTGCGGGGTCGCGACCTCGAACCCGCCGAGGACCGGCCCGGCCGTCGGCAGGGCGGCCATTGCGGCGGCGAGCCACAGGGAGGGGGCGGCGAGGAACCGCAGCGGGCTCGAGGGCCGCTTGAGGCCGATCAGCCCGTACGCGATGCCGGTCAGCAGCGGCAGGGCGACCAGGGTCGCGTACCGCGCGGCCTCGGTCTCGGGATCGGGAGGGAAGGGCGCGGCGTCGAGGACGGAGGCGATGAGCACCAGCGGCAGCAGCAGGCCGCCGGCCAAGGTCAGCGCGGAGCCGACGTACGGGGCCCGGGCGTGGGTCAACGCGAAGCCGCTGCCCAGTAGGAGCAGCGGCACCCCCAACTCGACCAGCGCGCGCTGCTGCGGTGTGAACGACCGGAAGCCCCAGACCAGGGTGCCGAAGATGCCGGCGAAGACGAGCAGGACGCCCAGGTACGCGAGACCGTGCACCGCCAGGTCGGCGGCGATCGCCTCACGGGTGCGGTCCCACCACGTCTTGGGTCGCGGGACGGGGGCCGGGCGTGGGACCGGCTGGGGCTGGGGAGCAGGCGGCGGGTAGGCGCGGGCGGGTGCCGGCACCGCTACTGGTGGCGGTGGGGCTGGCCGACCGGCTGTTGGCGTGTGGGGTTCGGCTGGGGTGTGCTCGTGGAGCGTTGGGCTCGGTGGGGCGCTATACGGCGCGGCTGCCGGCGCGGGCGCGGGTCGCTCAAGAGCGGCGGTGCGCGCCTTGGCCGCGTCATTGAGGGCCACGAGCGTTGTCGCGCTGATGATCTGCCGGTCGAAGGCCTCGGAGAGGAAGCGCCGGACGTACGCGAGGTGGTCGAGTTCCGCACGATCCGCGAGCGACCGTGGGACCGGCCAGGGCGCAGGCACGGCGTCGGGGGTCGGTGGGATCCGGCTGGGGCGGAACTGCTCGGCGCTCGCCTCGGTCCAGCCCGTCCAAGCGCGCCCGTCCCACCACCGCCACTTTGCTGTCTCATACGGGTCGGGGAACCACCCCGCCGGACGCGGAACCACCGAGGTGGCCATGCCTTCAGCATTCGCCTGATGTGGTGGCCGCGGAATGGCCTTTCGGCCCATCGGCCGGGAGGCGGTGAGTGGGCCTGTCCGTGCGGCGGGTCAGCGCGGCCGCACGTGCGCGGTGACCCCGCCCATCTCCCTGGCCGCCTCCAGCAGGTCGTGGGCGCTGAGCGGCTCGCCGGCGGCGTGGCCTGCCGGCGGCTGCCACTTGCGGCAAGGCGTCGCCTCCTCGGCGAGGTAGACCCAGAAGTGGCTTGGCCCCAAGCCGCCGGAGGTGAGGAAGGTCGAGTCGCCCACCCGCAGCATGACGCCGTCGGCGATCGCGACCAGGTCGGGCAGCCGGCGCGGATCGTGGTTCCACCAGCGCAGAACCTCGTCGCCGTCGAGGACGGTGCACCAGCCGTCAGGGGTGAGGTCCTCGACGCGGACGGGGCGGCGTGGGGCATCGACGTACACGTGGAGCGCCGGGATCCAGTGCACCTGGTGGCCGGGCGTGTACAGGTCGCAGGTGCGGATCGGAAGACGTGGCATGGCGGGCCCCTCGGGTCGGGCCGGCCGCGGGTGAGCGCGGCCGCCGGTCTTGCCGGGCGCGCAGGGCGCTCGGCCCGCTCTTCCCCTGGGGCACCCCGCACCGACGGTTCGGGGGTTGCCGGGCGGCCGGCCAGGTACCGACAGCCGCCTCTCTGGAGCGTGCCTTCAGGTTAGCGCGGGGGTCCGACGGCGCCGTCCGGTTGCCCGTCCCGGCAGCGCTGGGCTCATCGGCGTCCGGGCCGGTGCCGGTAGAGCAGCGCGGGCTTGCCCACGACGCCCTCCTGGTGGCGGCCGGTCTCCTTGAGCAGCGGCTGCATGTGCCGGCGGAAGGTGTCCTTGTACAGCGGCTCGCCCGCCACCGCCTCGTGCAGCCGGCGGAGGGTCAGCAAGGTGAACGGGGGCTTGAGCAGGCGGTCCGGGTCGGGGGCCTCGGCGTACCGCGCCCGGACGTCGGCGACCGCCAGCTGGAGGATCTGCTGGTGGTCGAACGGCAGCCTCGGCACCTCGTCCACCCGCACCGCCTGGACGCCGGGCTGCGACTCGACCGCGTCGGAGATCCGCGACCAGGCCACGACATCGGCGTGGGCGACCGAGATCACCCAGCCGCGCGAGTCTCGCCCGGGCGCATCGAAGACATGCAGCTGGCGGGGCGCGAGGCCCTCCACGCCGGCCTTCTCCCGCAGAGCGCGCAGCACTGCGTCAGCGAGCGTCTCGCCCGGGTGCAGGAACGTCCCGGGCAGCGCCCAGGCGCCCTTGCGATGCGACCCCTCGCGGCGCACCAGCAGGACGTGCAGCGAATCCGAGTCCGGCGGGACGGTGAGCACGGCGGCGTCGACCGCGACCGAGGGGCGCGGGTAGTCCTCGAACGTCTTCCCGCCGGAGTCGCGGTACGGGGTGGCGGTCGGCGTGACGCGGCTGGGTCGGGCTGCTGGCATGGCACCAGTCAACCAGAGATTGACGTAGAGCCGCGCTAATCAGATCGGTCGAAGGTGGAGGTCGCTGGAGCCATGGGCGGCGGCCCGCCGTTCGGAGACCGGCGGCGCTAGGGCGGCGGTCTGCTCTCGGGGTCCCCTGGGCGATCGGTGTCGCCAGGGTGGTCGTGGTGGTGGTCGTGGTGGTGGTCGTGGGCTCGGGGTGGGTCGGGGGTGGCGGTGCCGTCGGGTCGGCGGGTGGTCCAGTGCCCTTCCGGTGTGCGGTGAGGGTGTAGCGGCCTTCGTGGAGGAGGTGGTGGTGGTAGGGGCAGATGAGGGCGAGGTTGTCGGGGTCGGTGGTTCCGCCGTGGGCCCAGTGGGTGAGGTGGTGGGCGTCGCACCAGGGCGCGGGGCGGTCGCAGCCGGCGAAGCGGCAGCCGCCGTCGCGCTGGGCGATGGCGCGGCGCAGGGCGGGGGGCACGAGGCGGGCGGCGCGGCCGTAGGCCAGGGGCTGCCAGTGGGGGTCGGCGAGGAGTGGGTGGATGGTGGCGTCGCAGGCGATCCGGCGGGCCACCTGGTCGCTGACGGGCCCGATGCCGGGCAGCTCGGCCGGGCGCGGGGCGGACGGCTGGTCCGGGGGCGCCTCGGCGCAGCGCCTCCTGGGTGGTGACGAGCTGGACCTGGGGGCGGAGGCCGCCGATGACGGGGGCGGCGCCGGAGGCGAGGAAGTGGCGGGCGAGGTCGGCCAGGGCGTCGGCGCGGCGCTGGGCCGGGGTGGGCGTCTCGAGCGGGTGGGCTCCGCGGTCGGCTCCCGCGCCGCCCGCGGCTGCTGGGCCGCCTGAGCCGGCCTGGTCGGCGCGCCAGGACTGCTCGGACAGGGCGTGCAGGGCGGCCAGCAGGGCGGCGCCGGCCTCGGGGTCGAGGAACCCGTCGAGGGCGACGCCGTCGCCGCCGGGGGCGGCGTGCAGGTGGCGGCGGCGGAACGCGTCGAGGTCGCCGCCGGCGGCGCCCTCGGGGTCGGCGGCGGCGGCCCAGCGCTGGACGACGACCGCGAACTGGGCCGGGTCCAGGGCGCGGGCGGCGTCGGCGAGGACCTGCTCGGCGGCGGGGAACGCCGCCCGCCGGGCCGGGTTGGCGTCCATCGCGCGGGCGGCGATCCGCACGTGCGCCAGGGCGGCCTCGCCGCCGGCCAGCGCGGCGGCGAACAGCGGCATGTCGGCCAGCCGGCGGGCGGTGCGGACCCGGTCGCGGGCCTGCCCGGGCGCCAGGCGCGCCGCGCCGCGCAGCCACGCCTGGGGGGTGGCCGCCCCGTCGGCGGCCCACACCCCGGAGGCGTCGACCGCCTGGGCGGCGGCCAGCCGCGCGGAGTCCAGCCGGGCGGCGGCGCTGCCTCCAGCCCGGCCACCGCGGCGCGCAGCTCGCCGGGGGAGGCGTGCTCCCAGGCGACCCGGCCGAGGTCGTCCAGGGCCGCGCCGAGCCCGGCCAGCGCGTCCCGCGCGGCGGGGCGCGAGGGGAGCGGCGAGACGGTCAACGCGGGCCTCCGATCGAGTCGAACAGGTGTTCGAACTCTAGCGGAGCCCGGGCGCGCCGGGAAGCCCCGCGGCGACATCTGTGGATACGCGGTTTCCCCAGCAGCGCCAACGGATTCGGCGTGCGGGATCCTGTCCGGACACTCAACCTGCCGAGCTGTGCGCGGAGGCTCGCGTTGCTGCCACCACGCCGATGCGTGATCGCGAGGGCAGGCGGCACGTCGGTTGCGTGTTGGAGCTGATGCGCGTCGGTTGTGTGTTGGTGTGGCGGGGCGAGGAGGATCAGGCCGGTGCGGTCTCGCGCAGGCAGGTCGGCGGGGACCTCGGCCGCCAGCCGGCGGCCGACCGAGAGCAGCCCGACGGCCATCAGCACGCCGAGGGTGGCGACGCCGGCCGCGGCCGCGGCGGGGTACTCCCCGTAGGTGTCGAGCGGGCCGAGCTCGAGCTGGTCCACGAGCACCCAGAGGCCGAGGGAGGCCGGCCACGCGGCGAACAGGGCCCAGTCCAGGGGACGCGTCGTCACGCCGGCCGCCCGCATCCGACCCAGCGCGATCGCGCAGGTCAGCCAGATCAACAGGCCCCACATGACGATGCCCCAGGTCATGACCGCCGCAGCGGCCAGGGAGAGGCAGGACAGGGCCACGGCCGCAAACATCCACGGACCGGAACGCTCGCCGGCCCGGACCAGCATGCCGACGAGGGCGACGCGGTGGCGGCCACGGCCACCGTCGCGACGACCGAGGACCAGGCGTACGTGGAGTCGGAGTACGGGTGACGCCCCCGTGGCGTAGGCGCCGACCACGGCCAGCGCCAGCCAGCCGAGCGCCGCGAACACGGCGAGCTTCCCTGCGGTGCGAGTGAAGGGTGTGGGCATGGTGAGACCTCCTGCGGTGGCGAAGGCGCGGGCCACAACGGCGGGGTCGCCGAAGCGGGTGAGGGTGAGGCGCTGGGCCTCAAGGGGGTCGCCGCACTCGCGGGCGATCCGCTCGGCGCTCAGGCGCAGGTGGTCTTCGGCCTCGTCGATCAGGTCGGCGGCGTCGGGGCGCCAGCGCAGGCATTCGCGCAGCGAGCGCAGGTAGTCGGCGATCAGGTCGGGTTCGGCCACGGCGCACCTCTCAGGACCTGGCCCACGGCGGCGGAGAAGGCCTCCCAGGCCGACCGCTCCTCGATGAGCGCGGCGCGCCCCTGGTCGGTCAGCCGGTACGAGCGCCGCCGCCGGCCGCCGACCTCCTGCCACTGGCTGGCGAGCAGGCCGGACTCCTCCAGCCGCCGCAGCACCGGGTAGACGGTCCCCTCGGGGAGGTCGAACGCGTCACCGCTGCGGGCGCGGAGCTGCTCGATCACGGCGTACCCGTGCAGCGGTCCGGCTGCGAGGGTCGCGAGCACGAGCAGGTCGAGGTGTCCCTTGAGCGTCTGGCCCTTCATGCCGAGGGACGCTATGCCTAGCAATGCTAGGTGTCAAGACCGCGACCCGGGTCGGGTCTACTCAAAGCGGGGCTCGGCCGGGTCGCCAGGCGGGATCGTCCACCATGCATCCTCGGGCCGGCGATCAACGAGCGGGGTCGGGCGGCGGTCGGGCTTCTCGCCGGCCTCGCGCGGCCGCGAGCTCGGGCACCAGCTCGTACCGGTGGGAGTACGTCTGGACCACGGTGATCGCCGCGGCCATCAGCGGGATGCCGATCAGGGCGCCGATCGGGCCGAGCAGCGCGGCGCCGACGAACACCGACGCGAGCGCCAGCGCCGGGTGGAGGTCCATCGTGCGGCGGCTGACGTGCGGGGTCCAGACGTAGTTCTCGACCTGCTGGTACGCCGTGGCGAACAGCACGACCCAGAGCGCGTCGAGGGGGCTCTGGGCCAGCGCGACCAGTGCGGGCAGCAGCACGCCGATGTAGGTGCCGACGGTGGGGATCAGCTGGCTGACCAGGCCGGTGAAGATGCCCAACGGCAGCCAGAACGGCAGGTCGATGAAGTAGAAGAACAGCGCGTGGAAGGTCGCCGACAGCCCCGAGAGCACGACCTTGGAGACGACAAAGCCGCCGGTCTTCAGCACCGCGATCTCCCACACGGCGACGAACGAGCGCTGCCGGTCGGGGGGCAGCCAGCCGCCGATCGTGCGGCGCAGGGCCGGGCTGTCGGCGGAGATGTAGAACGCGAAGAACAGGATCGTCAGCAGGTCGAAGAGCAGGGTGGCGATCGAGCCGAGGATGCCGACGATCCCGCCGGCGACGTCGGTGGCGATGCCGGTGAGGTTGCTGGCGTCGAGGTTGAGCTGATCGAGGATGGTGTCGGGGTCCAGCTCGAGGTTGAACCACTGGTTGACCTGCGCGACGGTGTCCTCGACGAGCGCCGGCAGGTTGGTGATGAACTCCGACGCCTGGCTGAACAGCAGGCTGCCGAACAGCCCGAGGAACGCCGCCCCGGCGAGCACGAAGGCCAGCATGACGACCCCGGTCGCCGCCCCGCGCCGCCAGCCGCGGCGGGCCAGCGCGACGACGGCGGGCTCCATCGCGATCGCGAACAGCCAGGAGAGCAGGACGAGGAGCAGGAAGCCGCCCAGCGTGGTCAACGCCCACCGGGCGAGGAGGAATCCGCCGAACAGGACCAGCGCGAGGATGACCGCCTGGCGCAGCAGCCGCGGCTCGACCCGGACGTACGTCACCGGCCGGCGCTCGGGGGCGGGCTGGCCGGACTGCTTGGCGGCGTCCGGGGCCAGGCGGTCGCTCATCCCCCCACTCTCCCCCCGTTCGCACGGCCGGCTCGCAACGACCGACCCGCCGAGCCGGCCGCGCCAGAGGGTGGCGCGCTCGTCGTGGGACTCCAGCAGCTCGAAGGCGTTGCCCCAGGGATCCCACAGGTAGCCCACGGAGGCGAGGCCGCCGGGCATCGGCGCCGGAGCCCGTCCGTACGTCGCACCGCGCCCGACCAGCGTCGCGAACACCGCGTCGATCCCGACGACATCGAGGCACAGGTGGTTGCCGCCGAGGTCGCACATCCGGCGCGGACGGGCGCCAGGCGCCGCGGCCGGCGGATCCACCGCGAGCACCCCCACCTCGTCGGTCAGCCCCGCCCACCACGCCCCGACGGCGGCGGGGTCGGCGGCCGGCCACCGCACGGAGCGCAGCCACGGGCCGGCGGCCGAGTCGGCCCATTCGGCCTGGACGCCGGACGCGGCGCCATCGAGCGGCGAGGGCGAGGAGTAGGCGAAGGCCTCGAGGTAGGCATTGGCCCCCTGGAGCACGGCGACCTCGGCGGCCGACCCCTCGAGGCCCAGCGCGGCGTCGACCTCAGCGGCTCCGCTGGTCCAGGCGAACCCGGCGATGTGGGAGAATCGTTGGGCCGTCAGCGTTTTGACGGTGGCCTCCAGGTCAGAAACCGACAGGCCCACATGGTTGACGCCGATGATGCGCCCCAAACGAGCCTGGGGAGCCGCCGCGGGTGTGGCCTCGGTCACATCCCGACCGTATCGGGCGCATCCGACTCGCCACGTGACGCACGTCACAGCGTGAAGGGGCATCCCAGCGGGCATTCCAGCGTCAGACCAGCATGCGCCCCAGCCCGGCGCATCCACCGCGCACCATCCAGCAAGGAGCACCCCCCGTGACCGCTCTGCGTGGCGTCAGCCTGAGCACCCACTCGTTTGAGACCGACCACCACGTCGGCCCGGCCCCGGCCGCGCCGCAGACGTACCACTGCCCGATGGGCCACTCGACGACGCTGACCTTCGCGGTCGAGCTGCTCGACGAGGAGATCCCGACGATGTGGGACTGCCCCAAGTGCGGCCGGCACGCGCACCGCGACGAGACCGCCGCCCGCCGGGTCGGCGGCACCGCCGAGGGCCGCGCGCTCACCTCGCCGCGCACCGAGTCGGCCAACAAGAACCACTTCGACATGCTCCGCGAGCGGCGCACCGACGCCGAGCTCGAGCAGCTGCTCGCCGAGCGGCTCGACGTGCTGCGGGGCCGCGCCTAACCGCCCAGCGCCTCAGCACCGACGAACCGACGGCCGCGCACGGGGGGCGGCCGTCTTTCGTTTGCCCGGGCAGCCTGCCGGCTACCCCGCGTCCGGCGCCGCGACCCGGCTGAGGCCCACTGAGGCGCACCCGCCGGTGACGCCCTCGACCCCGAAGGCCTCGGCTGGCCCCAGGGCGCCCGGCCCGGACACGCGTCCGCCCGCCAACTCGCCCGCCGCCCACGCCATCAGCTCGCCGGTCAGGTCGTACGGGCTGGGGCCCTCGACCTCGACGCGCGCGACCGGCTCGCCGTGTCCGCGCGAGCCGCCGCCCGCCCACACCTCGGCGACCGCCCAGGCGCGCGCTGGGGCCCGCTGCTCGGCTGAAGGGCCGCCGGTTGAGCCCGGCGCCACCCGGCCGGCGACCGCCTGGATGCCGCGGGAGACGGCCGTGCCCAGCAGCGGCACCGCGCGCGCGGCGGCGACCACGCCGGTGGTGGCCTGCAGCGGCCGCGACATCTGCCCCGACCAGCCCAGGTAGACCCCGACGTCGCGCAGCGCCGGCCACTGGCGCGGCAGCGCCACATGCTCGGTGCCGCCGATCGAGACCCCGTGCCGGTCGTGCCCGCCGACGTCGAACGAGCGCACCGACGCCGCGGCTCGCTCGCCGCGCAGCCGCCCGCCGCGCCACGCGTGCGACGGCTCCAGCAGGAAGCCGGCCGACGAGGCCCGGGTGCCGCCGCTCATGCCTCCCCCCGGAGCACCTCCGCGCAGCCCGCGCACGTAGTAGCCGACCTCGACCGAGGTGGGCTCGTGGCCCGCCGCGACCGCGTCAGACAGCGCCAGCGCCGCCGCGAGGTTGCCGGGCACGAAGTCGTACCCGAACGCCGTCAGCAGGACCGAGCCGCAGACCTCGGCGAGCGGGCCGTACTCCTCGAAGACCCGCCGGATGAAGGCCGGCTCGCCCGTCGAGTCGATGTAGTGGGCGCCCTGGCCGACGGCCGCGCGCAGCGCGGGCAGCCCGTACTTCAAGAACGGCCCGACGGTGGTGACCAGGACGTCGCCGGGGCCGACCAGCGCCTCGACCGACGCGGGGTCGGCGGAGTCGGCCGCGAGGACGCCGGACACCTCGCCCAGCGGCTCGAGCTCGTGCGCCAAGGACTGCAGCGCCCCGAGGTTGCGGCCGGCGAGCACGGGGCTGAGCTCGCGGCGGACGAGCGCCTCGGCCACGAGCCGGCCGGTGAACCCGGTCGCCCCGAACAGCACGACCCGGCCCGAGGCGGCCACGCGCGGCGCGGTCATGCCGACACCGGCTCGAAGCGGGCGGTGAAGTGCCGCAGCGAGGGTGGCTCGTCGACGATCCGGTAGGCGGGCAGGTCCGCCGCATGCGAGGCCACCCCGAGGACCACCTCGATGACGTAGTCGATGTGCGACTGGGTGTACGTCCGGCGGGGGATCGCCAGCCGCACCAGGTCCATGGCGGCGGCCTGCTCCGTGCCGTCGGGCTGGCGGCCGAACATCACCGTGCCGATCTCGCAGCCGCGGATGCCGCCGGCCTCGTACAGCGCCACGGCCAGCGACTGGCCCGGGTAGTGCAGCGGGTCGAGGTGCGGCAGCAGCGCCCGGGCGTCGAGGTAGACCGCGTGGCCCCCGATCGGCTGCACGCACGGGACGCCGCCGGCGATCAGCGCCTCGCCGAGGTAGGCCGTCGAGCGGGTGCGGTAGCGCAGGTAGTCGTGGTCGACGGCCTCCGTGAGCCCCTGGGCGAGCGCCTCCAGGTCGCGGCCGGCCAGCCCGCCGTACGTCGGGAAGCCCTCGGTCAGGATGAGCAGCTCGCGGCACCGCGCGGCCAGCGCCTCGTCGCGCACCGCGAGCCAGCCGCCGATGTTGCCGAGCGGGTCCTTCTTCGCCGACATCGTCATGCCGTCGGCCAGCGAGGCGCACCTCGCGCACGATGTCGACCACGTCGCGGTCGCCCTGGCCCTCTTCGCGCTCGCGGATGAACCACGCGTTCTCGGCGAAGCGGCAGGCGTCGAGGAACAGCGGCTTGCCGTACCGGTCGCAGACCTCGCGCACCGCGTGCAGGTTGGCCAGCGACACCGGCTGGCCGCCGCCGCTGTTGTTCGTGATGGTGACCATGACGAGCGGCACCGCGTCGCCGCGCTCGGCCAGCAGCGCGTCCAGCGCGGCGATGTCGACGTTGCCCTTGAACGGGTGCAGCGACGAAGGGTCGCGGCCCTCGGCGATCACCAGGTCGACCGCCTCGGCGCCGGTGTACTCGACGTTGGCGCGGCGTGGTGTCGAAGTGGGTGTTGTTCGGGCACGACCTTGCCGGGCCCGCCGACCACCGTGAACAGGATCTTCTCGGCCGCGCGCCCCTGGTGCGTCGGGATCACGTGCGGGAAGTCGAAGAGGTTCTGCACGGCGGCCTGGAAGCGGAACCACGACGGCGACCCCGCGTACGACTCGTCGCCGTGCTGGATCGCCGCCCACTGGTCGCGGCTCATCGCGCCGGTGCCGGAGTCGGTGAGCAGGTCGATGATGACGTCCTGCGCCCGCAGCGCGAACAGGTTGAACCCCGCCTCGCGCAGCGCCGCCCGCCGCTCGTCCTCGGTGGTCAGGCGCAGCGGCTCGACCGAGTGGATCCGGAACGGCTCGATGATCGTGCGGTACTCGACGGGAGGCATCTGCCCATCCTGGCCCCTCCGGCTACCGTCGTGCCATGAGCGAGCAGGACGACCGTCCGCTGCTGCCGGACACCACGTCCGACGAGCGCGACCCGGCCGACCCGTACGACAGCGACCCGGACGACCTGGAGCGCCTCCGCCGCGAGGTCCCGCCCCACCACGGCGGCTGACCGGCGGCTAGGCGACGTCGCCGGTGCCGACGGCGACGCCGCGCGCCGCGCGCCAGCGGGTGACCAGGCCGCGGGTCACCCACAGCGCGGTGCAGCCGGCGGCCCCGATCACGACCGCCTCCCCGGACCGGGGGTCGGCGCCGAGGTCGAGGGCGTAGAAGTCGGAGAGCCACGGGACGAAGAGCACGACGAGGAACCCCCCGGCCATCACCGCGACGATCAGCCACCGCAGGGGGTCCATCGGGCGTGCGACGAGGTACAGCACGTACAGCGTCATGATCGCCAAGGTGAGGGTCGCCGAGACCCGGGCCTCGGTGACGCTGCCGGTGGTGGCCAGCGCCGCGTAGTACGACGTGAAGGCCCCGGCAGCGCAGATCACGCCGGAGGGGATCGCGAAGGAGAGCACCCGGGCGAAGAAGCCCGGGCGGAACCGCGCCTTGTTCGGCATCAGCGCGATGAAGAACGCGGGCACGCCGATGGTGAGGGCCGAGATCACCGTGAGGTGCCGGGGAAGGAACGGGAACGGCAGGGTGGCGATGCCCGTCAGGACCGCGAGCACCAACGCGTAGAACGACTTGGTGAGGAACAGGTCGCTGACCCGCTCGATGTTGCCGAGCACCCGGCGGCCTTCGGCGACGACCGACGGCATCACCGCGAACCGGTTGTCCAGCAGCACGATCTGCGCGACCGCGCGGGTCGCCCCCGCGCCGGAGCCCATCGCGATCCCGAGGTCGGCGTCCTTGAGCGCCAGCACGTCGTTGACCCCGTCGCCGGTCATCGCGACCGTGTGCCCCCGGCTCTGCAGCGCCCCGACCATCGCCCGCTTCTGCGCGGGGGTGACCCGGCCGAAGACCGAGTGGGTGTCGAGCACCTCGGCCATCGCCTCGCGGTCCTCGGGCAGCCCGCGGGCGTCGTACGGGTCCTCGGCGCCGGGGATGCCGGCCTGCCGGGCGATCGCCCCCACGGTGGCGGGGCTGTCGCCGGAGATCACCTTCAGGTTGACCTGCTGGTCGAGGAAGTACGTGACCGTGTCGGCCACATCGCCGCGCAGCCGCTGGTTGATGACCAGCAGCGCGGCCGGGGCGAGGTCTCCGGCGCCGGTGTCGGGATCCGGGGCGTACCCGTCGGCCGACCGGGCCAGCAGCAGGACCCGGGCCCCGGAGCCGGCCAGCACCTCGGCCTGGGCTCGGTCGGGGTCGCCGTCCGCGAGCAGCATCTCGGGCGCCCCAAGGACCCACCAGCCCTGCGGACCGAAGCGCGCGGCCGACCACTTGCGCGCACTGGAGAACGGCACGATCGCGTCGAGGTGCCAGCCCGCGCCGGGCGATGCGTACGCCGCGGCCACAGCGGTCTGGGTGGGGTTGGGGTTGTCGTCGGCGGCGCCGAGCGCCCCGAGCGCCGCGTCCACGGGAGCCCCAGGGTCGAGGACGACCACGTCCTGCAGGTGCATCCCCGGCTCGGTGAGCGTGCCGGTCTTGTCGACGCAGACGACGTCGACCCGGGCCAGTACCTCGACCGCGGGCATCTCCTGGACGAGCGCCTGCTGCCGGCCGAGCCGCACCACCGCCACGGCCATCGCGACGCTCGTGAGCAGCACGAGCCCCTCGGGGATCATCGTGACGACCCCGGCGACCGTGCCGGTGAGGGCGGTCTGCCAGTCCGGGGTGGCCTGCCACTGCGACCAGAACAGCAGCGCGCCGACCGGGATCAGGATGTACGACATCACCCGGACGAACCTCATGATGGAGCCCATCAGCTCTGAGCGGGTGACGGTGAACTTGCGCGCCTCGCTGGCGAGCCGGGTCGCGTACGAGTCGGCGCCGACACGCGTGGCCTGCATGAGTCCGCTGCCGGACACCACGAACGAGCCGGAGAGCGCCTCGTCGCCGGCGTCCTTGGCCACGGGGTCGGCCTCGCCGGTGAGCAGGGACTCGTCGATCTCGAGGCCCTGCTCCTCGAGGATCGCGCCGTCGACCACGAGCTGGTCGCCCGTCCGCAGCACGATCACGTCATCGAGGACGACACCCGTGGGGCGGACCTCGACGTCGGCGCCGTCGCGGCGCACCACGGGCTTGGCCTCGCCTACCAGAGACAGCCGCTCCAGGGTCCGCTTGGCGCGGTACTCCTGGATGATCCCGATCCCCGAGTTGATGATGATGATGAAGCCGAACAAGGTGTCCTGGATCGGCGCCTGGGCGACGAACATCAGCGCCCAGAGGATGCCGATGACGAGGTTGAAGCTCGTCACGATGTTGGCGCGGACGATGTCCTGCAGGCTGCGGCTGCGCGGGTCGGGGGCATCGTTCACGCGGCCACTGGCCTGCCGCTCGGCGACCTCGGCCGCGGTCAGCCCGCGAGCCGAATCGGTCACTCGGTTTTGGACAGCGAGTCCCGGATCTGCTTGAGCAGGTCGATCTCGGTCTCGGTGAGCTCCTCCTCGGTGGGCTTGGCGAAGCGGGCCTGGGCCTTGTTCATCGGGACCACGACGACGAAGTAGATGACGGCCGCGGTGATCAGGAACGTGATGATGGCGTTGATGAGGAGCCCGAGGTCGAAGACCTGGCCGTTGACGGTGAACTGCCCCCCGTCGACGCCGCCGCCGAACACGAGGCCGATCAGCGGCTGGATGACGGCCTTGGTCATGGCCGCGACCACGGCGGTGAACGCCGCGCCGATGGCCACGGCGACGGCGAGGTCGACGACGTTGCCGCGCATGATGAAGTCCTTGAAGCCCTTGAGCATGTGGAGCGTCCTCTCGTGTTCGGCGCAGGGCTCCCACCGTAGCGAGCGGCGCCGAGACCGGGCCGGTGGCTAGCCGACGAGGGCGGCGGACAGGACCCCGGCAGCCGCGGCGCCGGCCAGCGCGCGGGCGGTGTCGCGGTCGACCTCGAGCATGACGAGCGCGCCCCCCGCCGCGCCGTCGCCCGCCAGGAACCCGCCGCCGTCGGGTGGCCGCGGCACGGACAGCACGCGGACGGCCTCGGCGATGACGTCGGCGGAGCCCTCGGGGGTGGCACCCAGGACGTCAATCAGGTCGCCGGCGCGGAGAAGGCGCGCGGCCTCGGCGTCGGCGAGGCGTACGGGGGCCGCGGCCAGGCCGCTCGCGGCATCGGTTGGCCCGCCCCCGGCCGCGGTGGCAGACCCGCCGACGAGGCGGACGTCGGTGAGCACCTCGCCGGGCCGGACCGCACCCCCGACCGGGCGCCCGATCGCGGCGCCGGGGTCGGTCAGCGCGCCCTCGGGGGCGAGCGCCTCGGGCACCTCCGCGCGGAGCAGGTCGGCGGCCCGCAGCACCGACCCCGCGGGGATCTCGCGGGCCGCCACGACGGCCGGGATGGTCGCCGGCGCCGGTGGGGACAGCGCCGAGACCACGGTGAACACCGCGGCGCCGGCGGCCACGGCGCCCAGGGCGCGGCGCCGGCGGCGCAGCCAGCGGCGGACGGGTCGCAGGCCGGCCCAGGCCGAGTCCACAGCCGGGCGGAAGGCCGGTGCCCGGCTGGCTGGTCGGAGCAGGCTGCTCACGGCAGGTCGAACGGCAGCGGCAGGCCCTCGGTGGCCGATCCGCACGCGCAGGTCCGCTGCTCCGGCAGCCGCGGGATCACCTCGAGGAGCAGGTCGCGCAGCCGGCTGACATTGCGGGCGAAGACCTCCAGAACCTCGGCGTGCGTGACGCCGGCACCGGCCTCGACCCCGGCGTCGAGGTCGGTGACGAGCGACAGGTTGGTGTAGCAGAGGTCGAGCTCGCGGGCCAGGGCCGCCTCGGGGTGCCCGGTCATCCCGACCACCGACCAGCCGGCGGAGGCGAACCACCGCGACTCCGCGCGCGTGGAGAAGCGCGGCCCCTCGATCACGACCAGGGTGCCGCCGTCGGCGACCTGCCAGCCGGCGGACCGCGCGACCTCGGCGGCCGCCGCCCGCCCAGCCGGGCAGTACGGGTCGGCCAGGGACACGTGGACCGCCCCGGGCCCGTCGTAGTAGGTGCCGATACGGGTGGTGGTGCGGTCGACGAGCTGGTCGGGGATCACGAGCGCTCCAGGCCCGAGCTCGTGGCGCAGCCCGCCGACGGCCGTGGGGGCGAGCACCTGCCGCACACCCAGGGCGCGCAAGGCCCACAGGTTGGCGCGGTAGGGGATGCGGTGCGGGGGGTACTGATGGTGGCGGCCGTGGCGCGGGAGGAACGCCACCCGCCGCCCGCCGATCGTGCCCAGCACCGGCGGCGCGCTCGGCGGGCCGTACGGGGTGTCGATCTCGACCTCGTCGGAGGTATCGAGGAAGGCGTAGAAGCCGGAGCCGCCGAGCACGCCGATGTCGGCGCGGGGGTCAGGGCGTTGCGAGGGCTCGGTCACGGGCCAACGCTAGCCGCGCGGGCGGGCCCTCCCGCGGTTGTCCACAACCGCGATGCCGGCCGCGGTCAGGCGGACTTGGCCGGGGGCTTGGCCGATGACGACGAGGATGACGACGAGGACGACGAGGACGACGACGACGAGGACGACGAGGACGACGACGACGAAGACGTCGACGGGGACGCCGTGCTGGCCGCCTTCGACTCGCCCTTGGCCGCCGGCGCCGAGTCGGCCTTCGCGGGGGCTGGCTTGGCGTCCCCGCTTGCGGCCGCGCCTGCCTTTGTACCCGCCCGGTTGTCGGTGCGGTAGAAGCCGGAGCCCTTGAAGACCACCCCGACCGCCGAGAAGACCTTGCGCAGCTTGCCGCCGTCGCAGGCCGGGCACTCGGTGAGCGAGGGGTCGCTGAAGGACTGCACGACCTCGAGCGGGGTCTCGCAGCTGGTGCACACGTACTGGTAGGTCGGCACGATGCTCCCTTTCGACGCCTTGCCGGTCCAGGCCGGTCCAGCCTCGACGGTGGTTGGCACTCTCGGGTGCCGAGTGCCAATCGTACGGCCGCGTGCGCACCGCGCCAATTCCGGCACGGGCCCTGGCTAGGGTTCCCGCCATGCCTGGGCCGCGTCTCGCCGAGCTCGAGTGGGAGGTCGCCGCGGGCGGCGCCGTCGGCGCCGTCGCTCGTCACCTGATCTCCGAGCAGGCGCCGTGGGATGGCCCGCCCGCCTGGCCGTGGGCCATCTTCGCGGTGAACGTGCTCGGGTGCCTGCTGATGGGGCTGCTGGTCGGCTTCATCGCACGTGATCGCCGCCATGACCGGTGGCGGCCCTTCGTGGGCATCGGCGTGCTGGGCGGCTTCACCACGATGTCGGCGTTCGCCGCAGAGGTGCGCGACTTCCTCACCGCGGGAGAGCCCGCGCTCGGGCTTGCCTACGCCGTGGCCTCGGTGCTCGCCGGGCTGGCCGCGGTCATGCTCGGCACCAAGCTCGTCAGCGGGCGCGCGTGAACGGGGTGGGCGCGCTGGCGCTGGTCGCCGCCGGTGGGGCGGTCGGGGCGCTGGGCCGGGCCTGGCTGGCGCCCCGGGTCGCCCGGATGGCCGCCGAGCGCAACTTCGGAACGTTCGCGGTCAACGTCGTCGGCTCGTTCCTGCTCGGAGTCGTGCTGAGCGCCGGCGGGGAGCGGGCCTACCTGCTGCTGGGAGCCGGGCTCGCGGGCGCCTTGACGACCTTCTCGGCCTTCGCCGCCGACCTCGACGTGATGCGAGGGGAGCGGCGCTGGACGGGTCTCGGCGTCTACTCGCTGCTCACGGTTGCGGCGAGCCTCGCCGCGGTCGCCGCTGGTGCGTGGGTCGGCGCAGCGATCGCCGGCTGACCCATTACCGTCGGCGCCATGAAGCGCCGCCGCTGGCCCAAGGTCCTCGCCTGGATCGCCGCTGTCGTCTGCCTGCTGCTCATCGCAGCGACGGGGGCCGCCGTCTTCCTGACCCGCGCCTCCTGGCCGCAGACCGACGGAACGCTCACCGTCGAGGGTCTCGACCGGCAGGTGAAGGTGGTGCGCGACGCCCACGGCATCCCGCAGGTCTACGCGTCGAGCAGCGACGACCTGTTCTTCGCCCAGGGCTTCGTGCACGCCCAAGACCGGTTCTGGGAGATGGACGTCCGCCGGCACGTGACCGCCGGCCGGCTCGCGGAGATGCTCGGCGAGCCCGCGGCGTCGACGGACGCCTTCATCCGCACCCTCGGCTGGCGGCGGGTCGCCGAGCAGGAGCTGCCCCTGCTGTCGGCTGAGACGCGCGCGGCGCTCGACTCGTACGCCCAGGGCGTCAACGCCTACCTCAAGGGCAAGTCCAACCGCGAGCTGTCCTTTGAGTACGTCATCCTCGGCCTGACCAACAGCGGGTACGACGTCGAGCCGTGGACCCCGGCCGACTCCGTCGCATGGCTCAAGGCGATGTCGTGGGACCTGCGCGGCAACATGCAGGAGGAGATCCAGCGCAGCCTGATCTCCGCGGAGGTCGGGGTCGACCGGACCGAGAGCCTCTACCCGGACTTCCCGTTCGCCGACCACGAGCCGATCGTCACGCAGGGCGCGGTCGTCGGCGGGGCCTTCGACCAGGACGCCGAGCCGGTGGCCCAGCCCACGCCGGCGCCGCCTATCGCCGCCATGCCGGCGCTGCGCCGGGTGCTGCAGGCACTCGACGCCGTGCCCCCGCTGATGGGGCCGAGCGGCTCGGGCATCGGTTCGAACTCGTGGGTCGTCTCCGGCGACCGCACCTCGACGGGCGAGCCGCTGCTGGCCAACGACCCGCACCTCGGCGCCTCGCTGCCGGGCATCTGGTACCAGATGGGCCTGCACTGCGCGCCCGTGACGGCAGCCTGCCCGTACGAGGTGGCGGGCTACACCTTCAGCGGGCACCCGGGGGTGGTGATCGGCCACAACGCCGACGTCGCCTGGGGCTTCACCAACCTGGGGCCGGATGTCAGCGACCTCTACCTGGAGAAGGTCGAGGGCGACACCTACCGAGTCGGCGCGCAAGACAAGCCGCTGACGTCGCGGCGCGAGGTCATCAAGGTCGCCGGGGGCGAAGACCTGGTGATCACCGTGCGCTCCACCGAGCACGGCCCCCTGCTGTCCGACGTCGCCGACCTCGATGAGGACTTCGCCCGGTACGGGCAGGTCGGAGTCGACGCCCCGGCCCCCGCCAAGCCGCCGGCGCGCGGCGACGGCTACGAGGTGGCCCTGCGCTGGACCGCGCTCGACCCGGGCCGCACCGCCGACGCCGTCCTGCTGCTCAACCAGGCGGCGGACTGGCAGGACTTCCGGGCGGCCGCGGAGCTGTTCGAGTCGCCCTCGCAGAACATGATCTACGCCGATACCCAGGGCACGATCGGCTACCAGGCCCCCGGCCGGATCCCGGTGCGGGCCACCGGCGACGGCCGCTGGCCGGCGCCCGGCTGGGACCCCGCTTACACCTGGGAGTCCTACATCCCGTTCGAGGCGCTGCCCAGCGTCACCGACCCCGACGACGGTTTCATCGTCACCGCCAACGCCGCGGTGATCGACACCCGCACGTACCCGTACTTCCTCACCGATGACTGGTCGTACGGCGCCCGGCAGCAGCGGATCAAGGACCTCGTCGGCGCCGAGTCCGAGATGACGCCGCAGCGGATGGCCGAGATCCAGATGGACAACTGGAACGAGAACGCGTCGTTCCTTGTGCCCGCGCTGCTCAAGGTGTCTGTGGGGCGCGACACCGCCGAGGCCCAGCGGCTGCTCGACGGCTGGGACTTCCAGCAGGGCCGAGACTCAGCGCCGGCGGCCTTCTTCAACGCGACCTGGCGCAACCTGCTCGCGACGGTGTTCGACGACGAGCTGCCCGAGGACGCCCGCGCCGACGGCGGTGACCGCTGGTTCGAGGTCGTCCGCGGCCTGCTCGACGAGCCGGACGACCCTTGGTGGGACGACCGGCAGACGCCGCAGCGCGAGGGCCGCGACGAGGCGCTCGCCAACGCGATGCGCGCGGCCGACGACGAGCTGACCAAGCGGTTCGGCGACGACCCGGCGGCGTGGCGCTGGGGGGCGATGCACACGCTGACGCTGGAGAACGGCACCTTTGGCCAGTCCGGGATCGCGCCGATCGAGTGGATCTTCAACCGCGGGCCGATCGAGACCTCCGGCGGCGACTCGATCGTCAACGCGACCGGGTGGACGGCGTACGACGGGTACGAGGTGGACTGGGTGCCCTCGATGCGGCAGGTCATCGATCTGTCCAACTTCGACAAGTCGCGCTGGGTGCAGCTCACCGGCAACAGCGGCCACGTCTACCACCCGAACTACTGGGACCAGGCCGAGCCGTGGCGCGACGGCGACACCAACCCGTGGCCGTTCAGCGAGGCCGCCGTCCTGCTCTACGCCGAGGACACCCTGACCCTCACGCCCTAGAGGCGGGTGGCCGCGCTGGGCGTGACCACGGCGTTGACGGGGTGGTCGTGCGGCTCGGCCGGCAGGTCGCCGGCGTCGTGCAGCTCGCCGTCCCAGAGCAGCGCCACCACCAGGGCGCCAGTGCGCGTACGGGCGAGCGCCCGGTCGTAGGAACCGCCGCCCTTGCCGAGCCGGACCCCGTCGCGGGCGACGGCGAGGGCGGGCGCGAGCACGACGTCGGCGTCGCCGATGGCGTCGGGCCCGAGCCGCTCGCCGACCGGCTCGGCCATCCCGCGCAGAGTGAAGCCCAGCGACTCCGGGCCGTCGTACTCAGCCCAGTCGAGGTCGAGGTCGTCGAGCACTACCGGCAGCAGCACCCGCTTGCCGGCGCGCGCAGGGCGTCGAGCAGCGCCTCGGTGGGCGGCTCGGTGCCGAAGGAGGAGTACGCCGCCACACAGCGGGCGGCAGCAACCTCGGGAAGCGCGAGCACCCGCCGCGCAAGCGCCGGCCCGGCGTCGGCGCCGAGCACCGCCGAGCGCCGCCGCTGCCGGGCGAGGGCGCGCCGGACCGCCTTGTCCCGGCTTCCGTCCAGCGCGCTCACCCCGGCAGTGTGGCCTGTCCTCGTTAGGGTTCGGGACATGACCGTCGATCGCGCCCTCACCAAGGCCGTCATCCCGGCCGCGGGGCTGGGCACGCGATTCCTCCCCGCCACCAAGGCGACGCCGAAGGAGATGCTGCCGGTCGTCGACAAGCCGGCCATCCAGTACGTCGTGGAGGAGGCGGCCGCGGCGGGCCTCACCGACCTGCTCGTCGTGACCGGGCGCACCAAGCGGGCCATCGAGGACCACTTCGACGAGGCCGTGGAGCTGGAGCTCACCTTGGCCGAGCGCGGTGACGCCGAGACGCTGGCGCTCGTGCGAGCCCCCACGGAGCTGGCGCGCATCCACTACGTGCGGCAGGGCGACGCTCTGGGGCTCGGCCACGCGGTCGGCTGCGCCGAGCAGCACGTCGGCGACGAGCCCTTTCGCGGTGCTGCTCGGCAACGACCTCGTTGCCGACGGCGGGGAGTGCTGCGCCGGCTCCGGCGGTGCGCTCCGCGAACGGGGGCAGCGTGGTCGCGCTCATGGGGGTGCCGAGCCGACGAGATCCACCGCTACGGCTGCGCGGCGGTCGAGGCGACCGACGAGCCGGGACGTGGTGCGCGTCGTCGACCTCGTCGAGAAGCCCGCCCCCGGGCACCGCGCCCAGCAACCTCGCGGTGATCGGCCGCTACGTGCTCGATGCCTCGATCTTCGGGGTGCTGGCCAAGGGGGTCGCCGACGAGCGGGGCGAGATCCCCACCGACGCGCTGCGCGTCCTGGCGCACGAGGGGCTCGCCAGCAGGGGCCGCGAGCGCCGCAGTGGCGGGGTGCACGGGGTC
>CAVOOM010000003.1:0-366460 GCA_963697565.1 uncultured Actinomycetota bacterium
ACGACGCGCTCTCCTGGGTCGGCCTCACGCTGGCCAACTGCCCCCGCGCCGAGCTCGCCACCCCGCCGCCCCGCGACCCGTTCCACCGCCCCGTCACGACCGTCAGGCGATCCGGTCGATCAGGAGCGGAAGCCGGTCGACGGCGGTCCCCTCGGGGGCCACCGACCAGCCGCCGTCCAGCGCCTGCAGGGCCAGTGGGAACCGCTCGGGCTCGTCGGTGTGCAGCGTCAGCAGCGGCTGACCGGCCGCGACCGCATCGCCGGGCTTGGCGTGCCACTCGACCCCGGCCCCGGCCTGGACCGGGTCCTCCTTGCGCGCCCGGCCGGCGCCGAGCCGCCAGGCCGCGACCCCCACGGCGTACGCGTCGAGGCGGGCGAGCACGCCGGGCTCGGCGGCGGCGACGACGTGGGTCTCGCGGGCCACCGGGAGCGCGGCGTCCGGGTCGCCGCCCTGCGCGGCGATCATCCGCCGCCAGGCGTCCATCGCCGACCCGTCGGCCAGCCGGTCGGCGGGGTCGACGGCGTCGAGCCCGGCACCCGCGAGCATCTCGCGGGCCAGCGCGAGGGTGAGCTCGACGACGTCCGGCGGGCCGCCGCCGGCCAGCACCTCGACCGACTCGCGCACCTCGAGCGCGTTGCCGGCGGTGCAGCCCGAGCGGCGTGTCCATCGCGGTGAGCAGCGCGACCGTGCGCACGCCGGCGTCGGTGCCGAGGCCGACCATCGTCGCGGCCAGCTCGCGGGCGCGGTCGACGTCCTTCATGAAGGCGCCCGAGCCGACCTTGACGTCGAGCACGAGCGAGCCGGTGCCCTCGGCGATCTTCTTGCTCATGATCGAGCTGGCGATCAGCGGGATCGCCTCGACCGTGCCGGTGACGTCGCGCAGCGCGTAGAGCTTCTTGTCGGCCGGGGCCAGCCCGTCGCCGGCGGCGCAGATCACCGCGCCCGCCGTCGCGCAGCACGGCGAGCATCTCGTCGTTGCTGAGCAGCGCGCCCGCCAGCCGGGGATCGACTCGAGCTTGTCGAGGGTGCCGCCGGTGTGGCCGAGCCCGCGGCCGGACAGCTGCGGGACGGCGGCCCCGCAGGCGGCCACCAGCGGGCGCCAGCGGCAGCGTGATCTTGTCGCCGACGCCGCCCGTCGAGTGCTTGTCGGCCGTGGGGCGGTCGAGGCGCCGACCAGTCCATCCGCTCCCCCGAGCGGATCATCGCGTCGGTCCACCGGGCGATCTCGCGGCGGTCCATGCCGTTGAGCAGGATCGCCATGGCCAGCGCCGACATCTGCTCGTCGGCGACGACGCCGCGGGTGTAGGCGTCGACCACCCAGTCGATCTGCGCGTCGTCCGAGCGCGCCGTGGTCGCGCTTGGCCCGGATGATGTCGACGGCGGCGTACGGCTCGGTCACGCGACGGTCCTCCCGTCGGGCGTCGAGGTCGTCGGGGCCGAACGCGTCCGGCAGGACCTCGCTCATGCGGCTTGATCCCGTGGGCGGTGTCGACGAGGCAGTCCGCCCCGCCGTTCTCCCACAGCAGCTGGCGGCAGCGGCCGCACGGCATCAGCGGCTGGCCGTGCTGGTCGACGCAGGCGACCGCGACCAGCCGCCCGCCGCCGCTGAGGTGCAGGGCCGAGACCATGCCGCACTCGGCGCACAGCCCCACCCCGTACGAGGCGTTCTCGACGTTGCAGCCGACCACGATCCGGCCGTCGTCCACCAGCCCGGCGACGCCCACCTTGAACCGCGAGTACGGCGCGTACGCGTGCCGCATCGCCGCCACGGCCTCGGCCCGCAGGGCCGGCCAGTCGACGTCCGCTGCGCGGGGTTCGGGTGCCACGGCGCGGCTCAGGTCTCCTCGCCCTTGCGGTAGACCTGCCCGTCGGCCGCGGGCATCCGCAGCCGTTGGGTGGCCAGCGCGAGCACCACCAGCGTGGTGATGTACGGGGTCATGAAGGTCACCTGCGGGGGCAGGTCGGTCGTGGACGCGTACCACCACCAGAAGCCCGCGGCGAGGACCAGCGAGATCGCCGCTCCGACCGGCTTGCGCTTCCAGGCGAGGTAGCAGACCGGCGATGCCCAGACGCGATGGCGGCGAGCAGCAGCAGCGCGTGCACGGCCTCGCCGCTGCGCAGCTGCAGGCCGTCGGCGTAGCCGAAGAGCCCTGCACCGGCGGCCAGGCCGCCTGGCCGCCAGTTGCCGAAGATCATCGCCGCGAGGCCGATGTAGCCGCGGCCCCCGGTCTGGCCCTCGCGGTAGATGCTCGCCGCCACGATGGCGAGGTAGGCGCCGCCGAGGCCGGCGAAGGCGCCCGACGCGACGACGGCGATGTACTTGTACTTGTAGACGTTGACGCCCAGCGACTCCGCGGCGTACGGCGCCTCACCGCAGGAGCGCAGCCGCAGGCCAAAGGCCGTGCGCCACAGGATCCACCAGGTCGCGATCACGCAGGTGATGGCGAGCACCGTGACGTACGAGATGTTGGTGGTCAGCCCGGCGATCACGCCGCCGAGGTCGCTGATCAGGAACAGGCCGGTGTCCTCCAGCGCCTCGCCCAACTGGGAGAGGCCGGGGAGGGTCACGCTGCCGATCGGATCGATCGGGGGCGACTGGGTCTGGCCGCCGCCGGGCGTGCCCTCGAACGCGGTGGCGGCGAGGTACTTCGTCAGCCCGAGGGCGAGGATGTTGATGGCCACACCGGAGACGATCTGGTCGACGCCGAAGGTCACCGTCGCCAGCGCGTGCAGCAGCCCGCCGAGCGAGCCCATGAAGACCGCGAAGGCCACCCCGGCCCACGGCCCCCATTGCCAGCCGGCGAAGCCGGCGCCCCAGGTGCCGAGGATCATCATGCCCTCGAGCCCGATGTTGACCACGCCGGAGCGCTCCGACCACAGGCCGCCGAGGCCCGCCATGCCGATCGGCACCGCCAGCCCGAGCGCCGCGGCGATCGTGCCGGACGAGGTGAGCTCGTCGGCTCCGGTGACCACCCGCACAAACGAGAACAGCAGGAGCAGGCCGGACAGGATGAGCAGCAGCCGCGGCCACGCGCGGCGGCGGGTGGGCGCAGCCGGTGCGGCAGGCGCCGGGACGCGGACCTCGCTGTCGATGCTCATGCCGGCACCTCCGTCGCCGGACCGGCGGGTGGGGGCGGCGCCTGGGCCGGGGGCGGCGGACCCGTCTCCCCCAGCTTGCGGCCCACGTCACGGGCCACCTGGCGCACGGTGTAGCGCCGCACCAGCTCGTAGGCGATGACGACGCACAGCACGATGACGCCCTGCATGATCAACACGATCTCCTTGGGCACGCCCTCGAGGTCGAGGATCTGAGCCGAGGAGTCGAGGAAGCCGAACAGCAGCGCCCCGAAGGCGATGCCGATCGGGCTGTTGCGCCCGAGCAGGGCGATCGCGATGCCGGTGAAGCCCAGCCCGGCCGGGAAGTCCAGCGAGTACTGGTAGCTCGCGCCGAGCAGTTGCGGCATGCCCACGAGACCCGCGACGGCGCCGGAGAGCAGCATGCTGATCAGGATCATCTTCTTGACGTTGACGCCGCTGGCGACCGCGGCCGACTCGCTCATGCCGGTCGCGCGCAGGTCGAAGCCGAACCGGGTCCGGCCCAGGATGTACCAGTAGGCAACGCCGACCAAGGCGGCCAGGAAGATCAGGCCGTAGACCAGCTCGGTCGGTGCCGGGGATCAGCGGGATGCCAGGCACCCGGCCGCTCTCCGGGATCGTCGGCGTCGCGATGTTGTTGGAGCCGGCCGCGGACTCGGCGAGCCGGCCCGGCGCCAGCAGGTAGGCCGCGATCCCGGTGGCGATGAAGTTCAGCATGATCGTCGAGATGACCTCGCTGACGCCGCGGGTCACCTTGAGCAGCCCGGCGATGCCGGCCCACATAGCGCCCACGGTCATCGCCACCAGGATGGTGAGCCCGATGTGCAGCGGGGCCGGCAGCGCAACGTTGCCGGCGAAGGCGGCCGCCAGGATCGCGGCGAGTCGGTACTGCCCGTCGACGCCGATGTTGAACAGGTTCATCCGGAAGCCGATCGCGACCGCGATCGCCGACAGGTAGTACGTCGTCGACTGGTTGAGGATCAGCACCTGGGTCCGCGGCTGGCCCGCGTACTCGATCATCGACTGGAACGCCGCGAACGGGTTGACACCAGTCGCCGCGAGGATGACGGAGACGATCGCCATCGCGAACAGCACCGCCACCAGGGGCGTGCCGACCGTCAGCAGGAGGCGGCGCACCTTGGGGCTCATGCCGCCTCGCCCCCCGCGCCGGTCATGGCCGAACCCAGCTCCTCGGGCGTGACGGTCGCCGGGTCGACGTCGGCCACGATGCGTCCTCTCAGGATCACCTTGAGCGTGTCGGACAGCCCGATCAGCTCGTCGAGATCGGCGGAGATGAGCAGCACGGCCAGACCTCGCGAGCGGGCGTCGCGCAGCAGGTCCCAGATCGTCGCCTGGGCGCCGACGTCGACCCCCCGCGTGGGATGGGACGCGATGAGCATCACTGGCTCCCCGCTCATCTCGCGGCCCACGATCAGCTTCTGCTGGTTGCCGCCGGACAGCGCTGAGGCCAGCACCTCAATGCCCGGCGTCCGCACGTCGTACTCCTCGACGATGCGCTCGGTGTCGCGCCGGGCACCGGCTCGGTCGATGAGCGGGCCGCGCGAATTGGGCACCTGGGTCTGGTGGCCCAGCATCCGGTTCTCCCAGAGCGGCGCCTCAAGCAGCAGGCCGTGGCGGGACCGGTCCTCGGGGATGTACGCCATGCCGGCCTCGCGCCGGGCCCGGGTCGACCAGGAGGTCATGTCGCGGTCGCTGAGCCGCACGGTCCCCGCCGACAGCGAGCGCATCCCCATGATCGCCTCGACGAGCTCAGCCTGGCCGTTGCCCTCGACCCCGGCGATCCCGAGGATCTCGCCGCGGTGGATGGTGAACGACACGTCGTCCAGCAGGCGGCGGGCGCCGCTCTCCAGCACCAGCCCCTCGACGCGTCAACTCAGCGATGTCCGTCACGGTCGACTCACGGGTCTCCGGCGACGGCAGCTCGCTGCCGACCATCAGCTCGGCCAGCTTGCGGGTGGTGACCTCCGTGGGCAGGACGGTGGCGACCGTGGTGCCGCGCCGGATCACGGTGATCTCGTCGGCGACCTTGCGGACCTCGTCGAGCTTGTGCGAGATGAAGATGATCGCCAGGCCTTGGGACTTCAACTCCCGCAGCGCGTCGAAGAGCTCGTCAACCTCCTGCGGCACGAGCACCGCGGTCGGCTCGTCGAGGATCAGCGTGCGGGCGCCGCGGTAGAGGACCTTGAGGATCTCCACCCGCTGGCGGTCGCCGACGCCGAGGTCCTCGACCAGGGCGTCCGCGTCGACCTCAAGGCCGTAGACGGCGGCGATCTCGTTGATCTTGGTGCGCGCGGCGTTGAAGTCGAGCCGGCCGCCCTTCGTGGGCTCCGCGCCAAGCACGATGTTCTCCAGCACGGTGAGGTTGTCGGCCAGCTGGAAGTGCTGGTGCACCATGCCCACGCCGCGGTCGATCGCGTCCGATCGGGGAGTGCAGGACCACCTGCTCGCCGTCCAGGGTGATGGTGCCCTCGTCCGGGCGCTGCATGCCGTACAGGGTCTTCATCAGCGTGGACTTGCCGGCGCCGTTCTCGCCGACGACCGCGTGCACGGTGCCGCGCATCACCACCAGGTTGACGTCGCGGTTGGCGACGACGCCGGGGAAGGTCTTGGTGATGCCGCGCAGCTCCACCGCGGGCGGGGCCGACGGGCGGGGCCGCGGGGGATGGGACCGACGCGCTCACGGGCAGCTCCTCACAGATGCGGGGGCCTCGGGGCAAAGCGCCGGGCCCGGCTCGCACGCTATCGCGCGGAGCCGGGCCCGGTGGTGGATCTCAGGCCACTCGATCCATCAGGACGAGGGGACCGTGATGGTGCCGTCCTCGATCTGCGTGGCGTACTCGTCGGTCTTGGCGGTGTAGGGCTCGACGGCCGGGTTGGACAGCGAGTAGCCCACGCCCTCCTTCTTCAGGTCGAAGGTCACCACGCCGGTCAGCGGCGAGCCGTCGACCGCCGACGCGACCGTGTCGTACACGGCGACGTCGACGCGCTTGAGCATCGACGTGATGATGACGTCCTTCACGTCGGCCGCGGCCGTGAGGTACTGGTCGGAGTCGACGCCGATGGCCAGGCCCTTGGCTGCCGCTGCGGCGGTGAACACGCCCGAGCCGGAGCCGCCCGCCGCGTGGTACACGACGTCGGCGCCCTGCTGGAACATGCCCTCGGCCGCGGTCTTGCCCTTGGCCGGGTCGCCGAAGCCGGAGAAGTCCGGGGGCTCGGTGAGGTACTTGACCTGGACCTTGACGTTCGGGTTGACCGCCTGCGCGCCGGCCGTGAAGCCAGCCTCGAACTTCTTGATCAGCGGGACGTTCACGCCGCCGACGAAGCCGACGTTGCCGGTCTTGGAGGCCTGCGCGGCGACGGTGCCGACGAGGAACGAGCCCTCGTTCTCCGCGAAGACGAGCTGGGCGACGTTGGGGCCCTTGGAGTCATCCGAGGCGTCGTCGATGATGGCGAAGTTGATGTCCGGGAACTCCGCGGCGACCTTGCCGACCGACTTCGCGTAGGCGAAGCCGACCGCGATGATCGGGTTGTAGCCGCCGCTGGCGAGCAGGCGCAGGCGCTCTTCCTTCTGCGCGTCGGTCTCACCGGTGCCGGCCTCGAGCTCCTTGGTCTCGACGCCGAACTCCTCCTTGGCCTTGTCCAGGCCCGCGGCCGCCGAGTCGTTGAACGACTGGTCACCGCGGCCGCCGATGTCGTAGGCGAGACCGACCTTGACGTCGGACGCCGCCGGCGAGCTCGCGCCGGCATCGCTGTCATCGTCGCTGCCGCCGCAGGCGGTCAGGACGAGGGCGCCGGCCGCGAGAACCGCGCCGACCTTCAGAACCCTGCGCACGAAGTGCTCCTTCCTGTGGGCACCGCGAAGCGGCGCCATCGTGGTCGCAGGCTACCCGGCGGCCAGGGGCCGAAAGGGGGCCGGAGGTCCCGCGGCGCCAGATCGTTACCGGACCGAGAGCAGGGCGGAGCCGACGAAAAGCCGCAGACCGACGCCGATCGCCCGCTCGTCGGCGTCGAAGACGCCCTGGTGCAGGTCGCGGACCCGGCCGTCGCCCGGGGTGCGGACGCCGATGCGGGCCAAGGCGCCGGGGATCTTCTCGAGGTACCAGGCGAAGTCCTCGCCGCCGAGGCTCTGCTCCATCTCGTACACCGAGAACGGCCCGAACATCGTCTCGGCCGCCATCCGCTGGATCGCGACGCTCGCCTCGTCGTTGACGACCGGCGGCACGCCGCGGGTGTACGAGACCTCCACGTCCACGAGGTAGGGCGCCAGCGACCGCCCGCACCGCCTCCTCGACCATCCGCGGGGCCTGCTGCCAGGCCGAGCGCGTCCAGCGACCGCACGGTGCCCTCGGCCTCGCCGGCCTGCGGGATGACGTTGGCCGCGCCCCCGGCGATGATCCGGCCCCACACCAGCGACAGGCCCGCGCGCGGGTCGACGCGGCGGGAGAGCACCGAGCGGCACGTCGGCGACCACCCGGGCCAGCGCGTACGTGAGGTCGGCGGTCAGGTGCGGCCGCGCGGTGTGGCCGCCCGGGCCGGTCATCCGGACGAGCAGGTGGTCGGCGGAGCCGGTGATGGCCCCCACCCGCAGGCCGACCGAGCCGACGTCGGCGCGCGGGTCGCAGTGCAGGGCGAAGATCCGGTCGATCCCCTCGATGACCCCGGCGTCAAGGACGTCGATGGCGCCGCCGGGGGTGGACTCCTCGGCCGGCTGGAAGACCAGGCGCACCGGGGCCGGGAGGTCGCCGGTGCGGTGCAGCTCGTGCAGCACGCGCCCCGCCCCGACCAGGGCCGCGGTGTGCACGTCGTGGCCGCAGGCGTGGCACACGCCGGGGATCGTCGAGCGGTACGGCACGTCCTTCTCGTCCGGGATGGGCAGCGCGTCGAGGTCGGCGCGCAGCCCGACGAAGCCGGCCTCCGCGGTCGGCTCGGGGCCGATATCGCAGATCAGGCCCGACCCCGTTGGGCAGCACGACAGGCGAGAGCCCGGCCGCCTCGAGGTGCCCGGCGACCAGCCCGGTGGTGCGGTACTCCTGGCGGCCGATCTCCGGGTGGGAGTGCATCTGGCGGCGCAGCGCGACCAGCTCGTCTTGGTACCCCTTGGCCATCGCCGCCACCCGGGGGGCCAGCGCGGCGAGCTGGGGGGAGACGCCGTTCGCCGGGTGGTCGGTCACAGCCCCGCAGCCTACGGGCAGCCGACCGGCATAGGCTGCGCGGATGAGCGAGCACGGCGGCTGGGGGTCGCCCGCCCCGGCGCCGGCCGACCCGTGGGCGACCCACCACGACGTGCTCACCTCGGGGCACGCCGACCGCTCGCCTCGGCCGCGGCGCCGCCGCAGGGCGGCGATCCTCATCGCGCTGGCGGCGATCGCTCTGGTGCTCGCGGCGGGGGCCTGGGCATGGCAGGACCGCGCCGGGCAGACCGACGCACTGCTGGACGCCATCACGGCCAGCGAGGCCACCATGGTCGAGGGCCAGGAGGCCCTGGCCGCCTCCGCCCTGGACTTCGAGGAGCGGCTGGCGGCGGCCCGTCCCGAGCGGCTCCCCGCGCTGGAGGCCGAGGCCGCCGCCGAGCGGCGAGCGGCTCGGCAGCGCAGTACGAGGCGTTGATGCGCGAGCGCATCACCGCGGTCGAGGCGCTGAGGTTCCGGCCGTGGAACTCCCGGGGGGCCGACACCCAGGCGCTCTACGTGACCCACCAGCGGGCCTGGGCGGAGCTCTTCGCCGCCGCGGGCCAGTCCGCGGTCACCCCCGAGATCCAGGCCGAGATCAGCCGGTCCTGGGATGCCTTCACGCCTGCGCTGACCGAGCTGGGCTACGACGACGGGTCGCGCGCCGCGATCGCCGTGATCATCGGCCCGACCGGCGACGGCCAGGGCGGCGGAGGCGACCCGAACACCATCCAGGCCTGAGGGTCACCGCCTGAGCGGCTCGCTCAGAGCGTCTCGGCGGGCACGTACGTGCCCCAGACGTCGCGCAGCGCGTCGGAGACCTCGCCCACGGTCGCCCGCGCCCGCAGCGCGTCGCGCATCGGGTAGAGGCAGTTGGCGTCGCCGCGGGCGGCCTCGCGCAGCGCCTCCAGCGCGGCGTCCACCGCCGCCTGGTCGCGCCCGGCCCGCAGCACGGCCAGCCGCTGCGCACTGCTCGGCCTCGATCGCCGGGTTGACCCGCAGCGGCTCGTACGGCTCCTCCTCGTCGAGGGTGAAGCTGTTGACCCCGACGAGCACCTTCTCGCCGCTGTCGATGGCCTGGGCCGTCGCGTACGCCGCGCGCTCGATCTCGCCCTTCTGCAGGCCGCGCTCGATCGCCGCCACCGCCCCGCCGGCCGCCTCGATCCGCTCCATCAGCTCGACCGCGGCCGCCTCGACCTCGTCGGTGAGCGACTCCACGGCGTACGAGCCGGCGAACGGGTCGACCGTGGCGGTGACGTCGGTCTCGTACGCGAGCACCTGCTGGGTGCGCAGCGCGAGCCGGGCCGCCTTGGCGGTGGGCAGCGCGATCGCCTCGTCGTAGGAGTTGGTGTGCAGCGACTGGGTGCCCCCCAGCACCGCGGCCAGCCCCTGCACCGCGACCCGCACCAGGTTGACCTCGGGCTGCTGCGCGGTGAGCTGCACCCCCGCCGTCTGGGTGTGGAAGCGCAGCATGAGCGACTTGGGGTTCTTGGCGCCGAACTCCTCGCGCATCACCCGCGCCCAGATCCGGCGGGCCGCCCGGAACTTCGCGACCTCCTCCAGCAGCGTGGTGCGGGACACGAAGAAGAACGCCAGCCGCGGCGCGAAGTCGTCCACGTCCTGGCCGCTGGCGATCGCCGCCCGGACGTACTCGATCCCGTCGGCGAGGGTGAAGGCGATCTCCTGCGCGGGCGTCGCCCCGGCCTCGGCCATGTGGTAGCCGCTGATCGAGATCGTGTTCCACTTCGGGATCTCGGCCCGGCAGTAGCTGAAGATGTCGGTGATCAGCCGCAGCGACGGCGCCGGCGGGTAGATGTAGGTGCCCCGGGCGATGTACTCCTTGAGCACGTCGTTCTGGATCGTGCCGGTGAGCTCGGCCGCATCGACGCCCTGCTCCTCGGCGACCAACTGGTAGAGCAGCAGCAGGACGGCGGCCGGGGCGTTGATCGTCATCGAGGTGGAGACCCGGTCGAGCGGGATGCCGTCGAAGAGGATCCGCATGTCGTCGATGGAGTCGATCGCGACGCCGACCTTGCCGACCTCGCCGCTGGCGATCGGGTTGTCGCTGTCGTAGCCCATCTGGGTCGGCAGGTCGAACGCCACCGACAGCCCGGTCTGGCCGGCGGCCAGCAGCTGCCGGTAGCGGGCGTTGGACTCCACGGCGGTGCCGAAGCCGGCGTACTGGCGCATCGTCCACGGCCGCCCGGTGTACATCGACGCGGTAGACCCCGCGGGTGAACGGGTACTCCCCCGGCTCGCCCAGCCGCTCCGCGGCGTCCCAGCCGGCCAGCGACTCGGGGCCGTAGAGGGGGTCGATGGGCAGCCCGGACTCGGTGCGGCGCTCGCTCATGAGATCAGGCTACGGCGCGGGCTGGCGCGATTGGATGTCGGTCTGACGTTTCGACCCCCCACGGGCGGCCGGGCCGCGCGGCGCGGTCTACGATCGGGGCGTCGGGCGAGCCTGCCCGCCGCGCCAAACCGCCGCAGCACGGCTGCGCCCGGACCAGGACGGAGGCCCCCGTGCCCACAGCACCGGCAGGGACGCTCTACCGCGGCCGCGAGGGGATGTGGTCGTGGGTCGCCCACCGCATCACCGGCGTCCTCGTCTTCTTCTTCCTGTTCGTCCACGTCCTCGACACGGCGCTGGTGCGGGTGTCCCCCAGCCTGTACGACGCGGTGATCGCGACGTACAAGACGCCCATCGTCAACCTGCTCGAGGTCGGACTCGTCGCCGCGGTGCTCTACCACGCGCTCAACGGCCTGCGGATCATCGCGGTCGACTTCTGGTCGCAGGGCCCGCGCTTCCAGCGGCCGATGCTCTGGGCGATCCTGGCGGTCTGGCTGCTGGTGATGATCCCCGGCACGTACTTCATGCTTCAGCACACCGTCGCCGACCTGTTCGGGGCCCAGTGATGAGCGCGACGATCCCCGGCTCGTCGCCGGCCCTGCAGCCGCCGCGGTCCCCCCAGCGCAACCAGCAGCGCTCCAACTACGAGCTGTACTCCTGGCTGTTCATGCGGATCTCCGGCCTGGTGCTCGTCTTCCTGGTGCTCGGCCACCTGCTGATCATGAACATCCTCGACGGCGGTGTGCAGCGCATCAACTTCGCGTTCGTCGCCGGCCGCTGGTCCTCCCCGTTCTGGCAGGTCTGGGACCTCCTCCAGCTGTGGCTGGCGATGCTGCACGGCACCAACGGCCTACGCGTGATCATCAACGACTACGCCGAGCGCGACGCGACCCGCTTCTGGCTGAAGATGCTGCTCTACACCGCGGCCGTCTTCACCGTGCTGCTGGGCACCCTGGTCATCTTCACCTTCGACCCGAACATCGGCTGAGACAGGACGGGCGGGCCCCCACCCCATGCAGACGCACATCTACGACGTCGTGATCGTCGGCGCCGGCGGCGCCGGCATGCGCGCGGCCCTGGAGTCGGGCCAGCGCGCGCGCACCGCCGTGCTGACCAAGCTCTACCCGACGCGGTCCCACACCGGCGCGGCGCAGGGCGGCATGTGCGCCGCGCTCGCCAACGTCGAGGAGGACAACTGGGAGTGGCACACGTTCGACACCGTCAAGGGCGGCGACTACCTCGTCGACCAGGACGCCGCCGAGGTGATGTGCCGCGAGGCGATCGACGCCGTGATCGACCTCGAGAAGATGGGCCTGCCGTTCAACCGCACCCCGGAGGGGCGCATCGACCAGCGCCGCTTCGGCGGGCACACCCGCAACCACGGCGAGGCCGCGGTCCGCCGCGCCTGCTACGCCGCCGACCGCACCGGCCACATGATCCTGCAGACCCTCTTTCAGAACTGCGTCAAGCAGGGCATCGAGTTCTACAACGAGTTCTACGTGCTCGACCTGCTGCTGACCGAGGTCGACGGCGAGCAGCGCACCGCCGGCGTCGTCGCGTACGAGCTGGCGACCGGCGAGATCCACGTCTTCCAGGCCAAGTCCGTCGTCTTCGCGACCGGCGGCTACGGCAAGGTCTTCAAGACCACCTCGAACGCCCACACCCTGACCGGCGACGGCGTCGGCATCGTGTGGCGCAAGGGCCTGCCGCTCGAGGACATGGAGTTCTACCAGTTCCACCCGACCGGCCTCGCCGGCCTGGGCGTGCTGCTCACCGAGGGCGCCCGCGGCGAGGGCGGCATCCTGCGCAACGAGTCCGGCGAGCGGTTCATGGAGCGCTACGCCCCCACGATCAAGGACCTCGCGCCCCGCGACATGGTCGCCCGGGCGATGGTCCAGGAGGTCCGCGAGGGCCGCGGCGCCGGGCCGAACAAGGACTACGTCTACCTCGACCTCACCCACCTGCCCGCCGAGCAGATCGAGGCCAAGCTCCCCGACATCACCGAGTTCTCCCGCACCTACCTCGGCGTCGACCCGATCACCGAGCAGGTGCCGGTCTTCCCGACCGCGCACTACGCGATGGGCGGCATCCCCACCGACGTCGAGACCCGCGTGCTGCGCGACAACGAGCACACCGTCCCGGGGCTCTACGCCGCCGGCGAGTGCGCCTGCGTCTCGGTCCACGGCGCCAACCGGCTCGGCACCAACTCGCTGCTCGACATCAACGTCTTCGGCCGCCGGGCGGGCATCGCCGCCGCCGAGTACGCCCTGCAGGCCGAGCACGTCCCGGTGCCCGACGACGCTGCGCGCGGGGTGGTGGGCCTCGTCGAGGGGCTCCGCGACTCCACCGGCTCCGAGCGGGTGGCGGTCATCCGCCGCGAGATGCAGGAGACCATGGACATGAACGCCCAGGTCTACCGCACCGAGGCGACCCTGAAGCAGGCCCTGGGCGACGTCCAGGCGCTCAAGGAGCGGTTCGCGCACATCGCCATCCAGGACAAGGGCCAGCGCTACAACACCGACCTGCTCGAGGCCGTCGAGCTCGGCTTCCTGCTCGACCTGGCCGAGGTCATGGTGGTCGGCGGCCCTGGAGCGCAAGGAGTCCCGCGGCGGCCACGCCCGCGAGGACTACCAGACCCGCGACGACGTCAACTTCATGCGCCACACGATGGCCTACCGCGAGGAAGGCTCCGACGGGCCGCCGACGGTGCGCCTCGACTACAAGCCGGTGACCGTGACCCGCTACCAGCCGATGGAGCGCAAGTACTGATGACCGCCACGGCAGCCACCGGCTACAAGTCGAAGTCCTCGACGGCGCACATCGCCCTCGACGTCGAGCTCAAGATCCGGCGCTACAACCCGGAGACCGACGAGGACGCCCACTGGGAGTCGTTCACGGTCAGCTGCTACCCCACCGACCGCATCCTGGACGCGCTGCACAAGATCAAGTGGGAGCAGGACGGCACGCTGACCTTCCGCCGCTCCTGCGGGCACGGCATCTGCGGGTCCGACGCGATCCGGATCAACGGCCGCAACCGGCTGGCCTGCAAGACGCTCATCAAGGACCTCGAGATCGGCAAGCCGATCGTCGTCGAGGCGATCAAGGGCCTGCCGCTGGAGAAGGACCTCGTCGTCGACATGGACCCCTTCTTCACGGCGTACCGCGACGTGATGCCCTTCCTCATCACCCAGGGCAACGAGCCGACCAAGGAGCGCCTGCAGTCCGCGAAGGACCGCGCGCGCTTCGACGACACCACCAAGTGCATCCTGTGCGCGGCCTGCACCACGTCCTGCCCGGTGTTCTGGACCGATGGGCAGTACTTCGGGCCGGCGGCCATCGTCAACGCCCACCGGTTCATCTTCGACAGCCGCGACGAGGGCTCCGAGCAGCGCCTGGAGATCCTCAACGACAAGGAGGGCGTGTGGCGCTGCCGCACGACCTTCAACTGCACCGAGGCGTGCCCGCGCGGCATCGAGGTCACCAAGGCGATCCAAGAGGTCAAGCGCGCTTTGATCTTCCGCCGCATCTGACCCCGGCACGGGATCCGCCCGCGCTCACGTACCCTCGGTGCCCATGAACCCGCTCCCCCGTCGAGTCGCAGCGGCCGCCGCCGCTGCCCTCGTCGCGGGGAGCGCCGCGCTCGCCGGGGCGGCTCCCGCCTCGGCCGAGGGGCCGCTCGGGGGGCCGCGTCTCGCCGAGCCCGGGGTGGTCTGGGACGGCGCCGCCACCCCGCCCCCGGACCTCGCCGCCACCTTCGTGCTGGCCGATGCCGGCAGCGGCGCGATCCTGGCCGCCAAGGACGCGCACGCCGCGCGCCCCCCGGCCAGCACGCTCAAGGCCCTGACCGCGCTGACCGTCCTGCCGCGGCTCGACCCGTCGGCGGTCTACACCGCGGTGTACGACGACGCCGCCCAGGAGGGCAGCAAGGCCGGCATGGTCGTCGGGGCCCCCTACACCGTCACCGACCTGCTCCACGGGATGCTGCTGCCCAGCGGCAACGACGCGGCGCACGGGCTCGGCAACGCCAACGGCGGCGTCCCGCAGACCGTCGAGCAGATGAACGCCGAGGCACGCCGCATCCAGGCCCTGGACACCGTCGCGGTGAACACCAGCGGGCTGGACGCGCCCGGGCAGGTCTCCAGCGCGTACGACCTGGCCCTGATCGGCCGGGCCGGGCTGGGCCGCCCAGACTTCCGGGCCCTGGTCTCGCTCAAGTCGGCCGACTTCCCGGGGGCGCCGACCGCTGACGGCTCGCCGCGGCCCACCTTCAAGATCTACACCCAGAACAAGCTGCTCATCGACGGCTACCCCGGCGCGGTCGGCGTCAAGACCGGCTACACGACGCAGGCCGGTCGGACGTACGTGGGCGCCGCCGAGCGCGACGGCCGCCTGCTGGTCGTGTCGATGATGGGCATCGCGGGCAAGACCGAGCCGGCCGCGGCCGCGCTGCTCGACTGGGGCTTCAGCCAGGCCGCGGCCGCCAAGCCCGTGGGTGCGCTCGTCGACCCGGTCAAGGCCACCTCCTCCCCGTCCCCCGCGGCTTCGCCGGCGGCGGGCAAGGCGGCGTTGCCCGCCGTTCTGCCAGCCGAGCCGGCCGCCTCCGGCGGTCGCCCGGGCTGGGCCGTGGCCGCCGGCGCCCTGCTCGTGTGCGCCGGGGTGATGCTGGTCGGCTTCGGGATCGTGCGCGACCGGCGCTCGCCGATCCGCCGCCGCTGACCCGTTCGGCTAGGAGGGGTCCGGCGCCGGCTCGGCGGTGGCCCCCCAGGCGGTCACCAGCAAGGTCAGCCGCGACACCAGATTGATCCAGATCAGCAGGCCGATGGTCACGGCGAAGACGCCGTACACCGGGTTGGCCAGCGAGGGCGCCACGATCAGCGAGCCGGCCCAGGTGAGCCCCGCGAAGCCCACCCCGCCCAGGGCCGCGCACTGCAGGTGCAGCCCCGCGCGCAGCTCCAGGCCCGGCAGCCGCCAGAGCATCAGCCACCACAGCACCACGTCCACCAGCAGCACGGCCACCAGCCCGACGGCCTGGACCACGAGCGAGTCGAGGCGGCCCTCCACGCCCAGGGCGTCGAGCAGCCAGCTGGACGCGCTGAGCAGGATGCTCGAGGCCGCCAGCGACACCAGCAAACCGACGCCGAGGATGAGGAGCACCCCCAGGTCGCGCAACCGGCGGAGCAGCCAGCGATCACGCTTGATGGGGACGCGCGCGACCGTCCGCATCGACTCGCGCATGGCCCAGACCCAGCGCACCCCCGCGTAGACGAGCAGCACAAGGCTCACCAGGCCGATCGTGGTGAGCGTGGCCGCCCCCGGGGCGACCAGGGACTCGAGGTTGTCCCCGGCGATGCCCGGGAGGGCGGCCTGCAGCCCGTCCAGCAGCCGCTGGCGCAGCTCCGGGAAGACCCCGCCGATGACCCCGACCACCGTGTAGACCAGCGCGGCCAGCGGGAACAGCGCCAGGAAGGCGTAGTACGTCATGCCGGCCGCCAGGCGCCAGCCCCGCACGGTCGAGTCGCGCACCGCGACCCGCCAGGCATGGTCGAGCACGGGTCGCCCCTCGACCCACGGCCGCACCCGGGCGAACAGCTCGGTCGGCTCGTCGGTCATTCGCGGGCCTGGGGGAGCGGCCCCAGCGGCTCCGGGCCGAAGACGAAGTCGCGCTGCGGCCGCCAGACACCCTCGACGTGCTCGTACAGGGTGAAGCCCCAGACGTCGAAGCGGGCGTCGAAGCCGCCCAACTCCTCGAAGGCCAGGTCGAGCTGCTCCTCGGCCACATCGTGGGCCACCGTGACGTGCGGGTGGTACGGGAAGTGCAGGGCGCGTTCGAGGATGCCGGAGCGCACCCGCTGCTCGACCGACTCGCAGCCGCTGATGCCTTGGGCCAGGGCGACGTAGACCACGGGCGAGACCGGCCGGAAGGTGCCCGTCCCGCGCAGCCGCATCGAGAAGGACTGCGAGCCCTCGGCCGACTGCGACAGGTGGCGCTCGACCTCGGGCAGCACGCCGTGGTCCACGGTCGTCGGCGGGAGCACCGTCACGTGGGTGGGGATGGCATGCGCCAACGGGTCGCCGTAGCGCTCGCGATGGCTCTGCAGCACGGAGCCCCAGGGGTCGGGGATCGGGATCGCGACGCCGATCACCCGCGCCGTCGACGCATCGAGCATGGCCACCGTCCTGCCGCTCAGCCCCGCGCCGCCACGCCGGGGGGCGCCAGCCGGACGAAGCCGACCCGCTCGTACACCTCGGCGACGGTCTGGGCGGCCACCTCGCGCGCCTTGGCCGCCCCGATCGACATCAGCCGCACCAGCTCCGCCTCGTCCGCGAGGAGCTCCTGGGTCCGCTCCTGGAAGGGCCGGATGAACTCGACCACGACCTCGGCCACGTCCTTCTTCAGGTCGCCGTAGCCGCGGCCCGCGTAGTCCTCGACCAGCGCCTCGACGGGACGACCGGTCAGCGCGGCGAGCATGCCCAGGAGGTTGGAGACGCCGGGCTTGGCCTCGGGGTCGTAGCGGATCTCGCGCTCGCTGTCGGTGACCGCGCTCTTGACCTTCTTCGCGGTCACGGCGAGGTCGTCGAGCAAGAAGACCGCGCCGGTCGGGGCGGACTTCGACATCTTCGCGGTGGGGTCCTGCAGGTCGAGGATCTTGGCGGTGTCCTTGGGGATGTAGGACTGCGGCAGCGTGAAGGTGCGCCCGAACCGGCTGTTGAACCGCTGCGCGAGGTCACGGGTGAGCTCGAGGTGCTGGCGCTGGTCCTCGCCGATCGGGACCTGGTCGGCTTGGTAGACCAGGATGTCGGCGGCCTGCAGGATCGGGTACGTGAACAGCCCGACCGTCGCGCGGTCGGCGCCCTCCTTGCCCGACTTGTCCTTGAACTGGGTCATCCGAGCCGCCTCGCCGAAGCCGGCCATGCACCCCATCACCCAGGCCAGCTCGGTGTGCTCGGGCACATGGCTCTGGACGAACAGCGAGCAGCGCTCCGGGTCGAGGCCTGCGGCGACCAGTTGGGCGAAGGACAGGATCGTGTTGCGGCGAAGCTCGACCGGGTTGTGCTCCACGGTGATCGCGTGCAGGTCGACGACGCAGTAGAACGCGTCGTGGGTCTCCTGCATCGCCACCCAGTTGCGGACCGCGCCGAGGTAGTTGCCGATGTGGATCGAGCCGAACGTCGGCTGGATCCCGGACAGGACCCGAGGTCGGGTATGCGAGGGGGCACCGGGCTGCGCGGACATGACCGGCATTCTGTCAGCCGACCCGCCGCCGGCCGTTCGCGCGTCAGCCCTCGGCGTGGCCGCCGGCCTGCTCCTCCGGCTCGACCGCCTCCGCGGGGCCCGCGGCGGCGGTCACCCGCACCCGCGCAAGCCGCCGCCCGTCGAGCGCCACCACGGCGTACACGTGGCCGGCGGCCTCGACGACGTCCCCTAGCCGGGGCAGCCGGCCGAGGGCAGCGACCACGAACCCGGCCACGGTGTCGTACGGCCCATCCGGCAGCTCGAAGCCTGCCTCCTCGGCGAACTCGTCCAGGTTGAGCAGCCCGTCGACCTCGAGCTCGCCGCCGTGGCGGCGGGTCTCGGCCGCCAGCGGGTCGTACTCGTCGCGGATGTCGCCGATGAGCTCCTCGACGAGGTCCTCGAGGGTGACGATCCCGGCCGTCCCGCCGTACTCGTCGACGACGATCGCCAGGTGCTGCCCCTCCGAGCGCATCTCGGTCAGCGCCGGCAGGACCTGCTTGCTGTCCGGGCAGCCGCAGCACCGCGCGGGCGAGCTCGCCGACCCGCACGGAGCGCCCGGCCAGGTCGGGGTTGAACAGGTCGCGCACGTGGACGAAGCCGATGACGTCGTCGGGCGAGCCGTCGATCACGGGGTAGCGACTGTGCGCCTGGACTGCGGCCTCCCGGGTCGCCTTGAACACCGGGATCGAGGCGTCGAGGAAGTCCACCTCGGTGCGGGGCAGCATCACCTCGCGAAGCGAGCGGTCGCCGGCCTCGAAGATCTCCTCGATCAGCCTGCGCTCCTCCGGCTCCAGCGACTCGTGCCCGGCGACCAGCGTCCGCAGCTCCTCGTCCGACATCGCCTCGCGGTTGACGTGGGGGTCGCCGCCAAGCAGCCGCACCACGCCGTTGGTGCTCACACTAAGCAGCCAGACCAGCGGGCGCGCGAGCCGGGCGAAGGCGTCGATGACCGGCGCCACCAACAGGGCCAGCGACTCGGCGCGCTGCAGCGCGAGGCGCTTGGGCACCAGCTCGCCGAAGACCAGCGAGAGGTACGAGATGAGCACCGTGATGCCGACCAGGGCGACCGTGTTCGCCGCGCCCTTGGACAGCCCCCAGCCCTCGAGGACCGGGGCCAGGTCGTCGGCCAGCGTCGCGGCGCCGAAGGCCGCCGACAGGAACCCGGCGAAGGTCACCCCGATCTGCAGCGCGGCGAGGTAGCGGTTGGGGTTGGCCGCGAGGGACTTCAGCCGGGGCCCGCGCTTGCCTCCTTGGGCCAGGGCGTTGATCTGGCTCTCGCGCAGGGAGACCAAAGCCATCTCGCTGGCGGCGAAGAACCCGCCCACCAGGATGAAGACCAGCACCAGGGCGATGTTGGCCAGCGTCGAGGTCACATCAGCGATCGTACGGAGTCCCGCCTGCGGCGAGCGCGAGGAGGCGTCGGTAGGAGGCCATCCCCTCGGCGTCGAGGTCGGCGATCGAGTCGCTGAGGCTGGCCAGGCCACCGCTTCGCGCCACCCGCTCGACGAAGGCGGCCCAGTCGGCCCGGTGCTCCATCCACGGCCGGGCGAGCAGGCAGTCGGGGTCGACCACCCACCACGCGTCCGACCACAGCCGCGACTGGGTGGTGGCCCGGGCGGCGCGGCCCCCGGGCTGCGCCCAGTCCCCCTCGTACGGCTCCCACGCCGGGTTGACGTCGGGGCCGACCCGCATGGCGTCGACCAGGCCGGCGCTGGCCTGCTGCGGCGCCCCGCACCCGAGCAGGTAGGCCTCCGGGCCGATCGCCTCGCGGATCAGCCGGAGCCCCTCGCGGTAGGCCGTGACGCCATCGACGTCTGCGTGCCGGCGGCCCTCGATCGCGCCGGCGAAGACGAAGTCCACCTTGTGGTAGTCGATGCCCGCCGCCGCGAAACCACCGAAGAGGGCCCGCAGGTGGTCGGCGGCGGCCGGGTGCGTGGCGTCCAGCGCGTAGAGCGGCTGCAGCCAGTGCTCGGCGACCACGAGCGGCTCGCCGTCGTCGCCGCGCACGAGCCACTCGGGGTGCTCGCGGGCGAGCGCGCTCTGCCCGCCGGCGAAGAACGGCGCGGTCCACAGCCCGGTGCGGAACCCGAGGCCGCGCAGCCGGCCGGCCGTCGCGGCCAGCGAGCCGAAGCGGTCGGACCGCTCGACCCAGTCGCCGATCTCCTGCTGCCAGCCGTCGTCGATCTGCACGACCTCGACGGGCAGCTCGGCTGCGGCCAGCGCCTCGGCCTCGGCGAGCACCGCCGGCTCGGCGACCTCGGTCCAGTACTGGTACCAGGAGCACCAGACGGTGGGAGCCGGCCGAACGCCGGGCAGGCCGGCCCGCTCGGCCCAGCCCTGCGCCCACGTGCGGATGGCGGCCTGCATCGCCCCCGGCAGCGCGTACGCGTCGTCGTCACCCGGGCCGGCGGACTCCGCCGGGGCGCCCTCGATGGTCAGCACCTCGACGAGGTCGGGCCGGTCGGTGGCGATCTCCACCGCTCCCCCGCGGTCCACGGCACGGACCTGCGGTACGGCGGCGGACGGGGTGGCCTGCGCCACGACCGTCACCGGGCCGTCGCCCTCCCCGACGGCGAGCAGCCCCTCGCCCTGGAAGCCGGCGCCCGGCGCCGGGGCCTGCGCGCGGTAGCAGAGCCGCTGGGCGCGCTCCCCCGTCGGTCGGCGCGGCGCGTCGTCGAGGCCGTACGCCGCCGACGGCGACCAGGACTGCCAGCCCTGCTCGAAGACGCGCACGTCGCCCGCCGCTCGTACGGGACCCGGGCGATCGGCTCGAAGGTCGGCATCCCCCGATCGTGCCAGCCCCGCTAGCGGAAGCGGGCGGTCACCGGCGCGTGGTCGCTCCACCGCTCGGCGTACGACGGCGCGCGCCCGACGGCGACGTCGGCCAGCCGGCGGGCCAGCCCGGGCGTGGCGAGCAGGTAGTCGATCCGCCAGCCGGTGTCGGTGTCGAACGCCTGGCCGCGCCAGGACCACCAGGTGTACGGGCCCGTCGACGTCCCCGGCGTGGGCGCGGCCGAGGTCGGTCCACCGCAGCGGCCCGAGCCAGTCGGTCCAGGTAGGCCTGCTCGCTGGGCAGGTAGCCGGCCTTGCCGCGGTTGCCCTTGAAGTTCTTCAGGTCGCGCTGGCGGTGGGCGATGTTCAGGTCGCCCCCGACGACGGCCTCGCCGCGGCGGCGGGCCGCCCGGCGGCTGAGGGCCGCGAGCCGCTCGCCCATGGCGTCCAGGAAGCGGTGCTTCTCGTCCTGCCGCTCGGTCTCGGCCTCGCCGGTGTGCACGTAGACGCTCGCCAGAGTGACCCGCCCGGAGACGGCGTCGTCGAGGTCGACCTCCAGCCACCGGCCCTGCGCCGTCGAACTCCGCCGAGCCCAGGCCCTCCCGGATCGCGGTGGGCTGGGCCTTGGTGAGGATCGCCACCCCGGCCCGGCCGAAGCGGGCGGCCGGGCTGTGGGCCACGTGCCAACCCGCCAGCGGCGTGCCGGCGAGCGCCTCGTGCAGCTGCGCGTGGGTCGCGCGCACCTCCTGCAGCAGGAGCGCGTCGGCCCGGGCGGCCGCGAGCCAGGCGAGCCCGCCCCTGCGCTCCGCGGCGCGGATCCCGTTGACGTTGGCGGTGACGACGGTGAGCGGCACACGCGGCGGTCAGGCGGCCATGGCCTTCTGCAGGTTGGCGTTGATCGCCTCGAGGAACTTCTCGGTGGTCAGCCACGGGGCGTCCGGGCCGATGAGCAGCGCGAGGTCCTTGGTCATCTGGCCGGACTCGACCGTCTCGACGCAGACCCGCTCGAGGGTCTCGGCGAAGCGGACCAGCTCGGCGTTGCCGTCGAGCGTGCCGCGGTGCTGCAGGCCGCGCGTCCAGGCGAAGATCGACGCGATCGGGTTGGTCGAGGTGGGCTTGCCCTGCTGGTGCTGGCGGTAGTGGCGGGTGACCGTGCCGTGGGCGGCCTCGGCCTCGACGGTCTTGCCGTCCGGGGTCATCAGCACCGACGTCATCAGGCCGAGCGAGCCGAAGCCCTGGGCCACGGTGTCGGACTGCACGTCGCCGTCGTAGTTCTTGCAGGCCCAGACGTAGCCGCCCTCCCACTTGAGCGCGGCGGCCACCATGTCGTCGATCAGCCGGTGCTCGTAGGTGATGCCCGCCGCCTCGAACTCGGCCTTGAACTCGGCCTCGTAGACCTCGGCGAACAGGTCCTTGAACCGGCCGTCGTAGGCCTTGAGGATGGTGTTCTTGGTCGACAGGTAGACCGGGTAGTGCCGGGCGAGGCCGTAGCGCATCGAGGCGCGGGCGAAGTCGCGGATCGACTCGTCGAGGTTGTACATCGCCATCGCGACGCCGCCGCCGGGGAAGTCGAAGACGTTGAACTCCATCGGCTCCGAGCCGTCGGCCGGGGTGAAGGTCAAGGTCAGCGTGCCGGGGCCGGGGACCACGAAGTCGGTGGCGCGGTACTGGTCGCCGAAGGCGTGGCGGCCGACGACGATCGGCTGGGTCCAGCCCGGCACCAGGCGCGGCACGTTGGACATGATGATCGGCTCGCGGAAGATGACCCCGCCGAGGATGTTGCGGATCGTGCCGTTGGGCGACTTCCACATCTTCTTGAGGCCGAACTCCTCCACCCGGGCCTCGTCCGGGGTGATCGTGGCGCACTTGACGCCCACGCCGTGGCGCTGGATCGCGTGGGCCGCGTCGATGGTCACCTGGTCGTCGGTGGCGTCGCGGTGCTCGATGCTGAGGTCGTAGTACTCCAGCTCGAGGTCGAGGTAGGGCAGGATCAGCTGGTCCTTGATGAACTGCCAGATGATCCGGGTCATCTCGTCGCCGTCGAGCTCGACGACGACGCCGTCGACCTTGATCTTGCTCATGCGGTGGTCTCCTCGCGGGGGCGGCTCAGGGTTGGACGGATCACAGCGACTGGACGTCGGCCTGCTTGGCGCGGACGGCCTCGGCGGCCTCCCGCAGGCCGGCGACCTCGGTCTCGGTCAGGTCGGTCTCGACGACCCGGCGCACGCCGGCCCGGCCGATCTCGGCCTCGACGCCGAGGTAGACGCCCTCGATGCCGTACTCGCCGTCGACCCAGGTGCACACCGGCATCACCGCGCCGGAGTCCTCGATCACGGCCTTGGCCATCCGGGCGGCGGCGGCCGACGGGGCGTAGTAGGCCGACCCGGTCTTGAGCAGCGCCACGACCTCGGCGCCGCCGTTGCGGGTGCGCACCACGAGGCTCTCGATCTCCTCGGCCGGCAGCAGGCTCGCGAGCGGCTGGCCGTTGACGGTGCAGCGCGAGGGCACCGGCACCATCGTGTCGCCGTGCGACCCGAGGGTGAGCGTCTGGACCGCGCCGACCGGGACGGCGAGCCGCTCGGCCACGAAGTTGGTGAAGCGGGCGGTGTCGAGCATCCCGGCCTGGCCGATCACCTTGCGCTTGTCGAAGCCGGTGGCCAGCTGGGTCAGCGCGGTCATCTCGTCGAGCGGGTTGGAGACCACGATCACCACGGCGTCCGGCGCGTGGGCGGCGACGTTCTCGGCCACCTGGCGGACGATCTTGGCGTTGACCTCGATGAGGTCCATCCGGCTCATGCCGGGCTTGCGGGGCAGGCCCGCCGTGACGACGACGATGTCGGAGCCGGCGATCGCCTCGTACCCCTCGCCGTTCGGCCCCGTGCTGGCGCCGACGACCTTGGTCTCGAAGCCCTCGACCGGGCGCGACTGGTTGAGGTCGAGCGCCAGGCCCTCGGGCTTGCCCTCGATGATGTCGGTCAGCACGACGGTGTCGAACACGTCGTACTCCGCGAGCCGCTGGGCGGTCGTCGAGCCGTAGAAGCCCGCTCCGACCACGGTCACCTTGCCGCTGCGCTCAGCCATGAGGTCCTCGTTCCCTGTCCGCTGCTGGGGCCCTGCGGACTGGCCGCGGGCGGTTTTCTCGACGTCAAGATACCGGGCCGGGCCGGCCGCCAGACACCCGGCCACCCCGCTCCCTGAGGGATCCGCCCGCCCGCTCAGGCCACGCCGGGCACCGCGAGCGCCAGGACCAGCAGCCCGACCCCGAGGACGAAGAGCGCGGCCACGTCGATCCGGCGCGACCGGACCCGGAGCAGCCCGATCCGCGACTCGGGGAGCAGGGCCCGCAGCCAGCCGGCGAACACCACGGCGGCCGCCATCAGCACCACCCCGCGGCGGAAGCGGTCGAACACCACGGCCACCAGCAGCCCGGCGAGAACCCCGCCGAGGGTCACCGCGAGCGGCCATTCCCGGCGGAGGGCCGCGACGCGCGCCCCGACCCGGCTCCACGGCGCTCGGTCAGCCCGCCGCGGCGGACCGCTCGGCGGCCTCCACGACATTGGCCAGCAGCATCGCGCGGGTCATCGGACCGACCCCGCCCGGCATCGGCGCCACGAAGCCGGCGACCTCGAGCACCTCGGGCGAGACGTCGCCCACCAGCCCCGCGTCGGTACGCGTGATGCCGACGTCGAGGACGGCCGCCCCCGGCTTGACCATGTCGCCGGTGATGATCCCCGCCACCCCGGCCGCCGCCACCACGATGTCGGCGGTGCGCGTGTGCGCGGCGAGATCGCGGGTCCCGGTGTGGCAGAGGGTGACGGTGGAGTTCTCGGTCTTGCGGGTGAGCAGCAGCCCGAGCGGCCGGCCGACGGTGACCCCGCGGCCGACCACGACCACCTCGGCCCCGGCCAGCGCCACGTCGTACCGGCGGAGCAGCTCGACGATGCCGCGGGGCGTGCAGGGCAGGGGAGCCGGGACCCCGAGCACCAGCCGGCCGAGGTTGACCGGGTGGAGGCCGTCGGCGTCCTTGCCCGGGTCCATCAGCTCGAGCACCCGGTTGGCGTCCAGCCCGCGCGGGCAGCGGCAGCTGGACGATGTAGCCGGTGCACGGCGGGGTCGGCGTTCAGCTCGGCGACGAGCGGCCTCGACGTCGGCCTGGGTCGCATCGGCCGGCAGGTCGTGCCGCAGGCTGGCGATCCCGACCTCGGCGCAGTCGCGGTGCTTGCCGCCGACGTAGGCGCGGCTGCCGGGGTCGTCGCCGACCAGGACGGTGCCCAGCCCGGGGACGATGCCGCGGTCGGCCAGCGCCGCCACCCGGACTCGCCAGCTCGGCCTTGATCGCCGCGGCAGCGGCCTTGCCATCGAGGATCGTCGCGCTCACGGGGCGAGATCCTCCCATGACCTGCAACCGGCCCGGCTAGCGGCGGGAGCCGAGGAAGACCGCGGCGAAGGCCAGCAGCGCCCCGAGGGCGGTGGCCGCCTGCAGGCCCTGGCCGGTCGCGGGAGCCACCGCGTCGAGCAGCAACGCCCCGGCCAGCTGGCCGGCGATGGACGCCAGGGCCAGCCCGAGGACCCCGATCACCGGCACCACCAGGGCCGCGACCGCGATGAAGACCACCCCGATCAGCCCGCCGAGGTAGAGCCAGGGTTCGGCCGGGAAGTCGGGCGCGCTCCACCCGCGCGCAAGCACCGAGAGCGCCAGCACGGCGGTGAGGCAGGCCGTGCCCACCGTGAAGTTGGTGAACGTCGCCGCGAACGGCTGGCGGGTCTCGTTCGAGACCCGCCCGTTCACGGCCTGCTGCGCGGCGATCAGCACCCCGGCGACCACGGCCAGCGCGAGGTACGGCGGGTCCAGCGAGCCGTCACCGAGCCGGGAGGAGACGGCGACCAGCACCGCGATCGTCGCCAGCACGGCGGCCGAGATCCGCTGCCGGGTGATCGCCTGCGGGCCGGCCGGGCCGAGGCCCGCGCGGTCCACAGCCAGGCTGCTGCCCGATTGGCCGGCGATCACCGCGACGGTGAAGACCGCCACGCCGAGCACCGGCACCGAGATGCCCTGGCCGAGGACGAAGGTCGCCCCGCCGGCGCCGCCGACCAGATGCCACCAGCGCAGCCGCCCGGCCCGCACCAGCGCGGGCAGCGAGGCCACCGCCGCGCGTGCCGTCGGACGGGCGAGGACCACCACGGAGATGATCGCCAGGCCCGACCCGAACGAGATGAGCGCGGCCAGCGCGCCGTCTTCCAGCCGCACCGCCAACTCGCCGTTGATCCGCGACTGGACGGCCGAGAGGAATCCGACGCCGACGGCCAAGGCGAGCCCGATCGGGTGGCTCGGCGCGCGGTGCACGGCCGCGACACTACGGCCCGGCCAGCCGACGGCCGGCGGTCTCCCGCCGGCCGCACGTGTCACCGCGGCGTCACGGGGCCTGGGCCAGGTGCTCCTGCGCCAGGCTGACGTCGTAGCCGGCCGGGGCTTGGGCCAGGTGCTCCTGCGCCAGGCTCGTCGTGTAGCTGGTGACCGCGGGCGCCTGCGCGAGGTGCTCGTTGGCCAGGCTGTAGTCGGCGGTGGCGTAGCCGTTCGGGGCCTGGGCCAGGTGCTCCAGGGCCAGGCTGGTGTCGGCGGGCGCCGTCGCCACGATGGCGTCGGTCAACCCGTCGAGCGCGGCGTAGCCGGTCGACTCCGTGGCCTGGCCGGCCGCGTACCCCGTGCCGAGGCCGATGGCGCCGGCGATCAGCGCCACACCCACGTACTTCGGCCAGTTGCGCCGGGCGGTGGCCTTCGGCGGCTCCCCCACGACGACCAGGGGAACCTCGGGGTGCTCAAGCGTCGGGATCCACGCCTCGTGCTGCTCAAGCAGAGGCGGCGTGGGCGTCGGCTGGTCGAGGACCGCTCCTTGCGTCTTCGGCCGCTCAAGCGTGGTGGTCATCTCCCTCACCTCCTCTGTCGAGGGAGGGGCCGGGACCGCTCCGGTTGTCGTCCCCGGTCCCGATTTCAGTCTTGAGGGCGCGGATCGCGCCGCCGCCAGAGTCGGAGGTCACCGACGGACCCGCTGACGCCGCGGCTAGTGGAAGAAGTGCCGTGCGCCGGTGAGGTACATCGTCGCGCCGGCCGCCTCCGCCGCGGCGACGACCTCGGCGTCGCGCACCGAGCCGCCCGGCTGCACGATCGCGCGCACCCCGGCCTCGGTCAGCACCTCCAGCCCATCGGGGAACGGGAAGAACGCGTCGCTGGCCGCCACCGCGCCGCGCACCCGCTCCTCGCCCGCCCGGGCCACCGCGAGCCGCGCGGAGTCGACCCGGTTGACCTGGCCCATGCCGACCCCGACGGTCGCGCCCTCGCGGGCCACCACGATCGCGTTGGACTTCACCGCGCGGGACGCGCGCCAGGCGAAGGCGAGGTCGCGCAGCGTGGCCGCGTCGGCGGGCGTTCCGCACGCCAGTGTCCAGGCCGCGGGGTCGTCGCCGGGGGCGGTCAGGGCGTCGACCTGCTGCATCAGCGCGCCGCCCGACACCAGCCGCAGCTCCACCCCGCCCCGGCCCACGGGCGCGTCGCAGCGCAGCAGCCGCACGTTCTTCTTCACCGTCAGCAGCGCCAGCGCCTCGTCGTCGTACGCCGGCGCGATCACCACCTCGGTGAAGACCTCCGCCATCGCCGCGGCCATCTCGGCGGTCAGGGGGCGGTTGACCGCGACCACGCCGCCGAACGCCGACACCGGGTCGCAGTCGAAGGCGCGGCCGTAGGCCTCGGCCACGTCGGCGCCGATCGCGATGCCGCAGGGGTTGGTGTGCTTGATGATCGCGACCGCGGGCTCGTCGTGGTCCCACGCGGCGCGCCACGCGGCATCGGCGTCGACGTAGTTGTTGTACGACATCTCCTTGCCGTGCAGCTGGTCGGCGAGGGCGAGGCCGGGCCGCCGCTCGCGGGTCGTGTAGAGCGCCGCCTGCTGGTGCGGGTTCTCGCCGTACCGCAGCACGGCCGCGCGGTCCCAGGTCGCGCCGAGCCAGGTCGGGAAGGCCTCGCCGGTCGGATCGGGCGCCACCACGCTGCCCAGGTACGAGGCGACCTGCACGTCGTACGACGCGGTGTGCGCGAACGCCTCGGCCGCCAGGCGGCGGCGCTGCGCGAGGGTGAAGCCGCCCGCGCCGAGCGCCCCGACGACCTGGCCGTACTGCCCGGGCGAGGTGACGACCGCCACGCTGGGGTGGTTCTTGGCGGCGGCCCGCACCATCGACGGCCCGCCGATGTCGATCTGCTCGACGCAGGCGTCCGGCGCCGCGCCCGAGGCGACGGTCTCGGCGAACGGGTAGAGGTTGACCACGACGAGGTCGAACGGCTCGACGCCCAGCTCGGCCAGCTGCGCGCGGTGGGAGGGCAGCCGCAGGTCGGCCAGGATCCCCGCGTGCACCTTCGGGTGGAGGGTCTTGACCCGCCCGTCCAGGCACTCCGGGAAGCCGGTGAGCTCCTCGACCGCCGTGACCGGGACGCCCGCCTCGGCGATCCGCGCCGCCGTCGACCCGGTCGAGACCAGGGCGACCCCGGAGGCGTGCAGCGCCTGCGCCAGCTCGGCGAGCCCGGTCTTGTCGTACACGCTCACCAGGGCGCGCCGGATCGGCCGCAGGTCCTCGTTCACGAGGGTGTGGTCGGACCCCGTGGGGTGCTGGCTAGCCATCTGCGTCTCCCGCATGTCCGTAGCGCGTCCTTCGGCCCTCGACCGTCCAGCCCTCGCGGGCCAGCCGGCCGACCACGTCGACGAGGAGCGGACGCTCCACCGCCTTGATCCGCTCGTGCAGCGTGTCCTCGTCGTCCTCGGGCTCGACCGCGACCGCCGCCTGGGCGAGCACCGGCCCGGTGTCCACGCCGGCGTCCACCCAGTGCACCGTGCACCCGGTGACCGCGACGCCGTACGCGAGGGCGTCGCGCACGGCATGCGCGCCGGGAAACGCCGGCAGCAGCGCGGGGTGGGTGTTGACCACGGGGAAGCGCTCAACGAACAGCGGCGACAGGATCCGCATGAGTCCGGCGGAGACGACCAGATCCGGCTGGTGGGCGGCGACCTGCTCGGCGAGCGCGGCGCTCCAGGCCTCGCGCCCGGCGTAGGCGGCGGGGGCGACCTCGAAGACCGGGATCCCCGCGGCCACCGCCTTGGCGACGCCGCCCGTGCCCGCGCGGTCGGCCCCGACGGCCACGACCGAGGCGCCGTACGCGGGGTCCGCGGCGGCCTCGATCAGGGCGGCGAGGTTGCTGCCCGCGCCCGAGAGCAGGACGACGAGGCGGGCGGTCACGCGCCGGAGCGTACCTGCGGCGTCAGGTGAGCTCGGCGGGGGTTGGGCTGTCCGCCGGGTCGTCCTCGGCCCGGTCCGCCGCGGGGGCCTCCCGCAGATCGATCGCCTGGGGGTGCTCCACCTCGTCGACGGCGGCGCCCACCGCCTCGTCGGCGGCCTGGGCGACGGCGGCGGCCGCCTGCCGAACCTTCTCCGCGGCGCGGGCGATGAGGCGGCCGGCCGGCGCCGCGGCGGCTGGAGGGGGCTGTGGGCGGTCCGCGGCGGGCGCCTCGGCAGCGGGCACCGCCACCTGAGCTTCCGTCACGGCCGCGGCGCGCTCCTCCCGGCGGGCCGCCCGGGCCTCCCGCCAGACCTCCCACCGAGCGGCCATCCGCGGCGCCTCCCAGGCGGTGGCGGCCGCCACCACCCCGACCTCGAGTGCCGCGATCAACGCCACCCGCGCGGCGTCCGGGCCGATCTCGGCGAGCCGCTGCGCCCCCAGGGATCCGCCCGACAGCGCGGCCAGCAGCCCCAGCCACACTCCGGCCGCCGCCCCGGCCGCCGCCGCCAGCACGGCGGCGCGCTCGGGGCGGGTCGGGCCGAGGGCCACCAGCCGCCGTTCGAGCACCAAGCCGACGACCACGCCCGCCGCGACGGGGACGGCCAAGGCGAGCAGCGACCAGGCCGGCGCCGGGCCCACATCGGGCAACGCGGCGAGCAGCGGGAAGGCGGGCAGCTGATCCAGCACCACCCCGCCAGGGGCGACCGAGGTGCCGGCGCCCATCGCGAAGCCGGGTCCCACGGCGTACGCCGACGCCCAGAGCGCGGCATTGGGAACCACCGCCGCGCCCAGCACGGCCAAGGCCAGGGCGGCCCCGCCCCCCGGGGCGACCGCCTGCCGCACGGCGTCGACGTCGGACCAGTGGGCGACGAGCGACCCGGCCAGGAGCAGGGCCCCGCCGCCGACCAGGACCGCCAGGCCGGCCGTCGCGGCGCGGACCATCGGCAGGACAGCGACCGGAGTCCGGCGGCGCAGATCCGCCCGCAACCCAGGGCGCGGTCGCGATCCCCGACCCGGCGCCGGCCAGGGCGAGCAGGGCTGCGGCGGCCGCCGCCGGAGCCGGGAGCGCCTCGACCGCCGGGGTGGAGGCCAGCGCGGCGACGGCGGCCGCCAGCGCCGCGTACGTCGCCGCGCACACGGCCAGCGCCCGGCCCGCGTCGGCCCACGTCTGCAGCGCGGCGGAGCGGGCGGCCCAGCGCCCGGCGGCGGCCAGGGTCAGCACCACGAGCGCCATTGCCAGCAGGGGGGCGAGCACGAGCGTGGCCGTCCGCGCTCCCTGCTCGTCGGCGGACACCGCCACCTGGATCGGGACCCGCTGGGCCACCAGCCAGCCGAGGGCGGACGCGCGCCACGGCGAGGGGCCGGCCCAGCCGCCTGCCCATGCGGACAACGCGGCCAGGCCGAGGGCCACCCCGCCGGTCAGCCCCGCGGCGAGCAGCGCCGCCAGGACCCCGGCGGCCACCGGGGTGCGCGGCGGGCGCGGCTCCCGATCGGGCCGCCTCGGCCACCGGGCAGGCGATCTCAAGCGCGGCGGGAAGACGCAGGGCGGGCACCCGCCCATGGTCGCAAGGGACCGGCCCCAGCCCGGGGATGCCGCGCCGAGGCGCGTCAGAGCGAGGCGATGACCTCGCGCATGAGCCGGGCCGTCTCGCTCGGCGTCTTGCCGACCCTGACGCCGACGGCCTCCAGCGCGTCCTTCTTCGCCTGGGCGGTGCCGGCCGAGCCGGACACGATCGCGCCCGCGTGGCCCATGGTCTTGCCCTCGGGCGCGGTGAAGCCCGCGACGTAGCCGACCACCGGCTTGGTCACGTGCTCGGCGATGTACGCCGCGGCGCGCTCCTCGGCGTCCCCGCCGATCTCGCCGATCATCACGATCGCGTCGGTCTCCGGGTCGTCCTGGAAGGCCTGCAGGCAGTCGATGTGGGTCGTGCCGATCACCGGGTCGCCGCCGATGCCGACGCAGGTGGAGAAGCCGAGGTCCTGCAGCTCGTACATCATCTGGTAGGTCAGCGTGCCGGACTTGGACACCAGGCCGATCCGGCCGGCGTGGCTGATGCCCGCCGGGATGATGCCGGCGTTGGACTTCCCGGGGCTGATCAGGCCGGGGCAGTTGGGGCCGATGATCCGGCTGGTCCCTGCGTTCTGGACGTACTGGAAGAACTCGGCGGTGTCCTTGACCGGCACCCCCTCGGTGATCACGACGATCAGCGGCACGCCGGCGTCCACGGCCTCGACGACCGCGGACTTGGTCCCGGCCGGAGGCACGAACACCACCGACACGTCGGCGCCGGTCTGGGCGACGGCGTCGGCGACGGTGCCGAAGACGGGCAGCGTCGCGCCCTCGAAGTCGACCGTCTCGCCGGCCTTCTTGGGGTTGACGCCGCCCACGATGCGGGTGCCGGAGTTCAGCATCCGCTGCGTGTGCTTGCGGCCCTCGGCCCCGGTCATGCCCTGGACGATGACCGTGGACTCTGCGGTCAGGAAGATCGCCATCGCTGCTGTCCCCTACTCCGTCGCCGCGGCGGCGAGCTCGGCCACGCGGCGCGCGGCTCCGTCCATGGTGTCGACCATCTCGATCAGGTCGTGCTCGGCCTCATCGAGGATCCGCCGGCCCACCTCGGCGTTGTTGCCGTCGAGGCGCACGACGATCGGCTTGTCCGGGGTCTTGCCCTGGGACTTGAGCATCTCGAAGGCCCCCACGATCCCGTCGGCCACCGCGTCGCACGAGGTGATCCCGCCGAAGACGTTGACGAAGACCGCCTTGACGTCGGGGTCGCCCAGGACGATCCCCAGGCCGTCGGCCATCACCTGGGCGCTGGCCCCGCCGCCGATGTCGAGGAAGTTGGCCGGCTTGACGCCGCCGAACTCCTCACCGGCGTAGGCGACCACGTCGAGCGTGCTCATCACGAGGCCGGCGCCGTTGCCGATGATGCCGACCTCGCCCTGCAGCTTGACGTAGTTCAGCCCCTTCTCCTGGGCCGCGAGCTCGAGCGGGTCGGTCGCGGAGTTGTCGGCGAGGGCGGCGTGCTGGGGGTGGCGGAACTCGGCGTTGCCGTCGAGGGTGACCTTGCCGTCGAGGGCGACGACCTGGCCGTCGGGGGTGCGTACGAGCGGGTTGACCTCGACGAGCGTGGCGTCCTCGGCGGTGAAGACCACCCAGAGCGCCTTGAGGATGTCGATCACCTGGTCGCGGATGTCGGCGGCGAACCCGGCGGCGTCGCAGATCTCGGCGGCCTTGGCGTCATCGACGCCGGTGATCGCGTCGACCGGGATCTTGGCCAGCGCGTCCGGCCGCTCGACGGCCAGCTGCTCGATCTCCATGCCGCCCTCGACGCTCGCCATCGCCAGGTAGGTGCGGTTGGCGCGGTCGAGCAGGTACGAGACGTAGTACTCCTCGGCGATGTCGGCGGCCGGGTTGACCAGCACCTTGCCGACGATGTGGCCCTTGATGTCGAGGCCCAGGATCGCCTCGGCCTTCTCGGCGGCCTCCTCGGGCGTGGTGGCCAGCTTGACGCCGCCCGCCTTGCCGCGGCCACCGGTCTTGACCTGCGCCTTCACGACGACCGTGCCGCCGATGCGCTCGGCGGCCGCCCGGGCAGCGGCGGCCGTGGTCACGACCTCGCCCGCCTGGGTCGGCACGCCATGGGCCGCGAACAGCTCCTTGGCTTGGTACTCGTACAGGTCCACGCGTCGCCTCCCGTACCCGAACACACTCCGCGAATGTGGCTTCTCGGACCCTAGCCCGCCGAGGGACGCGGCCGGTCGGCACCCCCGAGGGCCCGGGCCGCAGAGGCTCCCCGCCGGGCTAGGCGGGGGCGGGCGCCCCGAGCGTGGCGTTGACCCAGTCCACGATCGACTGCGTGGTCGTGCCCGGGGTGAACACCTTGGCGACCCCCGCCGCCTCGAGCGGGCCGATGTCATCGGCGGGGATGATGCCGCCGCCGAAGACCACGATGTCGTCGGCGCCGCGCGCCCGCAGCAGCTCGACCACGCGCGGGAACAGCGTCATGTGGGCGCCGGACAAGATCGACAGGCCGACGGCGTCGGCGTCCTCCTGGATCGCCGTCTCGACGATCTGCTCGGGCGTCTGGTGCAGCCCGGTGTAGACCACCTCGATGCCGGCGTCGCGCAGGGCGCGGGCCACCACCTTCGCCCCGCGGTCGTGCCCGTCGAGCCCGGGCTTGGCGACCACCACCCGGATCGGTCCGCTCCGGTGGGGGGTGGGGCTGGGGGTGCTCACGCCGGCCTCCCTGGGTCGCTCGCTCGCGCGGCGCGCGTCGTCCGCGGTGCAGCCAGCCTAATGGACGCGGATTTGTCTCGACCGGCCCCCATCGGTCATCGTGGAGCCTCGCGCCGGTTCGGGCGCGCCATGCGCCAGGGGGGCCGGATGCGGGACAAGGGGGGTGCGGTCGAGCGCGCCTCGACCCGGGTCGCCATCGCGGTCACCGCCGTCGGCGTCTGCCTCGTCGTCGCCACCCCCGCCGCGCCCTCGCAGGTCGCCGCCCCCACCGCCGCCGACCTGCGCGTCGAGGCCGTCGCCCTCGCCACCACCGAGGACGCCACGCTGGCCCGGCGGGTGGGCGAGCTGCAGGCGGAGATCGCCGCCGAGCAGGCCCGGCTCGCGGCCGAGGAGGCCGCCCGGCAGGCTGCCGCGGCCGCCGCCGCGGCAGCAGCGGCGCAGGCCCAACGCGAGGCGGCGGCCGCCGAGGCCAGCCGGGCGGCCAACCGCTGGACCCGGCCGATGCCCGGCGGCTATCGGGTCAGCGCCGGCTTCGGCCGAAGCGGCGGGCAGTGGAGCAGCGGATCGCACACCGGCCAGGACCTCACCGCGCCCTCGGGCAGCACCGTGGTGGCGGTCGCCACCGGGCAGATCGTCTTCGCCGGCAGCAAGGGGCGGTACGGCAACCGGGTCGAGATCCGCCACGCCGACGGGACCATCACGTCGTACTCCCACCTGTCGGCCATCAAGGTGCGCTCCGGGGCCGTCCAGGCCGGTCAGCCGATCGGCGCGGTGGGGCAGACCGGCAACGCCTTCGGGCCGCACCTGCATTTCGAGGCCGAGGTCGGCGGGCAGCTCGTCAATCCCGTCCAGTACCTAGCCAAGCGGGGCGTGCGGCTCTAGCCCTGGCCGGCCAGGGGTGACCCACCTCACGCGTCGGAGCCATCCCAGGCGGGCATCCCTGGGCCATGAGCACCCACGCCCGCCACGCGCGGCATCGAGCCCGGCGCCGCGCCACCCACCGCCGCCTGGCGACCGGCGCCGCGATGCTCGGCCTCGCCACGGCGAGCCTCGCCGGCCACGCGTACGCCACCGCCGATACGCCTGCGCCAGCGCCCGCGCCGGCGGAAGTCCGGCCGCTCGACCCCGTCGTCCCGCCGAGGCCGATGTCCGTGGTCGCCCTTGATCGGATCGCCGTCGCTGAGCAGGTCGCCGAGCCGGTCGCAGCGCCGGTCGCAGTGCCCGCGCCCCCGCCACCGCCCGCCGTGGTGTCCCCCGTCGCCGGCGGCTACCGGATCACCGCGACCTTCGGCGCCACGGGCCGGCATTGGAGCAGCGGCCGGCACACCGGCCTGGACTTCGCCGGGGCCACCGGCACCCCGATCGCCGCGGCCGCTGGGGGCACCGTCGTCGAGGCGGGCCGCTCGGGCGCCTACGGCAACCGGATCGTGATCCAGCACGACGACGGCACCGCCACGGCGTACAGCCATCTGGCCCGGATCGCCGTCTCCGGCGGCCGGGTCGAGGCCGGAACCGTGATCGGCCTGCTCGGGAGCACCGGCAACAGCACCGGCCCCCACCTGCACTTCGAGGCCACCGCGGGCGGGGAGTTCATCGACCCGCGCGGCTGGCTGGCCGAGCGCGGGAGTCGTCGGTCTAGAGCCGCTCGACCGGGGCGTAGCGCAGCAGCAGCCGCTTGGTGCCCGACGCCCCGAAGTCGATGGTCGCCTCCGCCTTGTCTGCCGCGCCGGCGGTCGACACGACGGTGCCGAGCCCGAACGTGTCGTGGCTGACCCGGTCGCCGGGCTGCAGCGCCACCACCGGGCGGGTGCCGGCGGTGCGGGTCGTGGGCCGCTGGGCCATCGCCGCACCGGCGGGCGCCGACGAGACGCTGGACTCCTCGCGCTCCCAGCGGACCAGCTCGGCGGGGATCTCCTCCAAGAACCGCGAGGGCGGGTTCCACTGCGGGGCCCCCCACGCCGAGCGCATCACCGCCCGGGACAGGTGCAGGCGCTGGCGGGCCCGGGTGATGCCGACGTACGCCAGCCGGCGCTCCTCCTCGAGCTCCTTGACGTCGCCCAGCGACCGCAGGTGGGGGAACACCCCGTCCTCAAGCCCGGTCAGGAACACCACCGGGAACTCCAGGCCCTTCGCGGTGTGCAGGGTCATCAGGGTGACCACGCCGTCGGCGTCGGCCTCGGCATCCGGGATCTGGTCGGCGTCGGCGACCAGCGACACCCGCTCCAGGAAGTCCGCGAGTGTCCCCTCCGGGGCGGCCTCCTCGAACTCGCGCGCCACCGCCTCGAGCTCCTCGAGGTTCTCGACCCGCGTCTCGTCCTGCGGGTCGCGCGAGGCGCGCAGCTCGGCGAGGTACCCGGTCTGGTCGAGCGCGGCCTCCAGGATCACCGCGGGCCCCGACCCGGCCTCATCCAGCGTGCGCAGCGACTCCATCAGCGACGAGAAGCCCTCGATCGCAGCCAGCGAGCGCGGCGCGAGGCCGATCGCCTCGCGGGCCCGGCCCAGCGCCTGGGCGAACGAGATCCGCTCGCGCTCGGCGAGGGCCTCGACGCACGCCTCGGCCCGCTCGCCGATGCCGCGGCGCGGGGTGTTGAGGATGCGGCGCAGCGAGACGGTGTCCTCGGGGTTGGCGACCGAGCGCAGGTAGGCCAGGGCGTCGCGCACCTCGCGCCGCTCGTAGAAGCGCACGCCACCCACGACGCGGTACGGCAGCCCGACCCGGATGAAGACCTCCTCGAAGACCCGGGACTGCGCGTTGGTGCGGTAGAACACCGCGACGTCCGCCGGGCGGGCGGCGCCCTCGTCGTGCAGGGCGTCGATGCGCTGGGCGACCCAGGCCGCCTCGTCGTGCTCGTTGTCGGCGACGTAGCCGGCGATCGGCTCGCCGTCGCCGGAGTCGCTCCACAGCCGCTTGGGCTTGCGGTCGAGGTTGCGCGCGATCACGGCGTTGGCGGCGTCCAGGATGGTGCGCGTCGAGCGGTAGTTCTGCTCGAGCAGGATGGTCTGGGCGTTGGGGTAGTCCTCCTCGAACTGCAGGATGTTGCGGATCGTCGCGCCACGGAAGGCGTAGATCGACTGGTCGGCGTCGCCGACGACTGCGAGCTCGGCCGGCGGCACGGCCGCGCTCTGCCCGACCCCGACCAGCTCGCGCACCAGCACGTACTGGGCGTGGTTGGTGTCCTGGTACTCGTCGACCAGCACATGCCGGAACCGGCGGCGGTAGTGCTCGGCCACGTCGGGAAAGGCCTGCAGCAGGTTGACCGTGGTCATGATGAGGTCGTCGAAGTCGAAGGCGTTGGCCTGGCGCAGGCGGCGCTGGTAGAGCGCGTACGCCTCGGCCACGGTCTGCTCGAGGTGGTTGGCGGCGCGCGCGGCGTAGGCCTCGTGGTCGATGAGCTCGTTCTTCAGGTTGCTGACCTGGGCGCTGAACGACCGCGGGTTGTAGCGCTTGGGGTCGAGGTCGAGCTCTCGGCAGACCAGGGTCATCAGCCGCTGGGCGTCGGCCTGGTCGTAGATCGAGAACGAGGTGGTGAAGCCGAGCCGCTTGGCCTCCGCGCGCAGGATGCGCACGCAGGCGGAGTGGAAGGTCGACACCCACATCGCCTTGGCGCGCGGCCCGACCAGCTCGGCGACCCGGGCCTTCATCTCGCCGGCGGCCTTGTTGGTGAACGTGATCGCCAGGATGTGCCCCGGCTGCGCCCCGCGGGCCGCCAGGAGGTACGCGACCCGGTGGGTCAGCACGCGGGTCTTGCCCGAGCCCGCGCCGGCGATGATCAGCAGCGGCGAGCCCTCGTGGACCACCGCTGCGCGCTGGGCCGGGTTGAGCCCGGCCAGCAGCGCCTCCGGGTCACGTACCGCCCCGCGGCGGTCCGGCGGGGCCGCGTCGGGCAGGTCGAAGAGGGCGCTCACGGTGCAACGAGTCTAGGTGCGCCCCCCGATGGCACCCGTCAGAGCGCGCCGGGACCCCTCAGGCAGACTGGGTTGCGACAGCCCGGCTCAGGTACTCCTCGCTTGACGCGAGCAGCGCGGCGAGCCGGAGGTCTCCCTGGACGAGGACGACGGCGGGCCGAGGCAATCCCCGTGGGGTCGACCTCGCGGTTGAGGAAGCGCTGATAGAGCGAGCGCACGCGCAATTGCCGACTCTCAAGGGACTGGTAGAACCATTGCGCGAGAACCGGCCGGTCGACCGTCCGGGTGAGCGTCGACCCAGTGAGCCAAGCCCTGAGGCTCGGGATCGCGCACCAGGAGCGCCCGGTAGAGGGACGTGACCCATCCCTCGGCCGTCCCACCCGTGAGGCCGTAGTACTCCACAGATCCGTAGAAGTTGGCCCCCACCTGCGCCTCGGACATGTCTGACAGCAGAGGCGAGCGCCAGAAGACTGCGCCCTCGGGGTCCGCCTCGCGTCCGAGAGTGTCACGGTAGAAATCGTCCACGATGGTGGCCACGTATTCCGGTGTGCGCGCCAGCTCGAAGCCGAAAGTGAAACGGTCGACCAGCCCGCTGCGGAACCTGGCCACCCACGCCGACCGGGTGGACCGGCTCGGCAAGGAGCCCACGAAGTCGAGGTAGGCCTCGTCGATGAAGGCCTCGACCTCAGACTGCTCGGCGCTCATCCCCCACAGGGGGACACCCGTGAAGAAGGACGTCCGGGCCCAGGCGCCCGCCCAGGAGAAGCTGATGTGCACATGGTCGGTGTGCGGGCTTGAGCCCGTGTACGCGGCCCAGCCGCGGCCCGCATCGTAGAGCCGGAACATCTGGGTGTTCCAGATGATGTACGACCGCCGAGGCGTCGCGCATTTGCGTGCGCGTTCCCGTAGGCGTCGGTCGCCAAGAGCCATGCGATGAAGTCGTCTGCCTGGGCCTTCTGGTCGGGCGGCGCCGCGTTGCGCGTCCAGTCCACCGCGCGCCCCTCGTGATGCCCGCTGGACCCCGTCCCCGAGCACGGGCGCGTGATGCTCACCGACTGCGCAGATCCGTACGACGCCTGTGATCAGCCCTCTCACCGCCACCGGGCCCGGCTTCTCGGTGGGATCGCAGGTGTTCTCCGCCTCGTAGGCGGGGTAGCGCTCGATCGCGGCGCCGACTCGATCCGGGAGGACGCCGGGGCCGCCGATGCCGTCGTGAGCGAACCGGCGCCGCATCGGAACCAGGACCACGCACGCCGTGGCCGCCACAACGGCGACGGCGCGCCGCAAGGCGCGCGGGGAGTACGAGGGCAGGGTCACGTCTGCGGCTTCGGCGCCGATCGGCAGCGCGCTTGAGCGGGCGCCTAGGCTTTCACCCGCCCGACGCAACCACGCCGACGGCTGAGAGGACGGCTGTGCTCCACGACTCCGAGGTCCAACGCGTGCTGGTCGTCACGGCTCACCCCGACGACGTCGACTTCGGGGCCGGCGGCACGGTCGCCTGCTGGGTCGACGCCGGGATCGACGTGGCGTACTGCATCTGCACCGACGGCCAGGCCGGCGGGGCCGACCCCGACGTCCCCCGCGAGCAGATCCCCCACATCCGGCGGGCCGAGCAGACCGCCGCCGGGGTGGCGCTCGGGGTCCGCGACATCCGCTTCCTCGGCCACATCGACGGGCGGCTCGAGCCGACGTACGACCTGCGCAAGGAGATCGTCCGGGTGATCCGGCAGGTGCGCCCCGACCGCATGCTCATCCAGTCGCCGGAGCGCAACTGGGACCGGATCGCCGCGTCCCACCCCGACCACCTGGCGGCCGGCGAGGCGGCGATGCAGGCGGTCTACCCCGACGCGCGCAACCCGTTCGCGATGACCGACCTGCTGGCCGAGGAGGGCCTGGAGCCGTGGACGGTGCGGGAGGTGTGGCTGATGGCCACGCCGCACCCCACTCACCACGTCGACGTGACCGACACCTTCGAGCGCAAGGTGGCCGCGCTGCGCGCGCACGAATCGCAGACCGGGCACATGGAGGACCTGGAGGGGTTCATCCGCGGCTGGGCCGAGCGGGTGGCCCTCGACGCGGGCCTCGCCGAGGGCCGGCTGGCGGAGGCCTTCCGCGTGGTGGCCACCGGCTGACGTGACCCCAGCGGGATCACCGCTCGGTCACCAGAAGACGGCGATCCCCACGTTCAGGACGGACAGCCCGAGGATCGTCGCCCAGATCCCGGTCGGGATGCTCGGCTTCTTGCGGTTGACCCACGACAACCCGACGATCACCAGCAGGATCGCCAGCTTCAGGCCCACCTTGGCGTTGTTGACCTCCTCGTCAAGGGCGCCCTGGATCACGCCGACCAAGGCGATCCCGGTGACCAGCTGGGTCAGGGCGCCGTCGAGCATCGCGCGGTTGACCACCTTGTCGGCCGCGGTGATCTGCACGAAGGCGCCGCCGATCAGGGCCGCCAGGCCGAGGAAGTGCACAAAGACCAAGACGTGTTCGACGAATTCCATGGCCAAACGGTATCCGCGTCACACCACGCCGCGGTCGGCGGCCCAGCGGGACAACTCGTGCCGGTTCGACAGCTGGAGCTTGCGCAGCACGGCCGACACGTGGGTCTCGACGGTCTTGATCGAGATGAACAGCTCCTTGGCGACCTCCTTGTACGCATAGCCGCGCGCGATCAGCCGCATCACCTCGCGCTCACGCGGCGAGAGCAGGTCCAGCTCCTCCGCCGAGGCCGGCGCCGGCGCGCCGGAGGAGAACGCATCCAGCACGAACCCCGCCAGCCGGGGTGAGAACACCGCGTCTCCCGCGGCCACCCGGCGCACCGCCTCGGCCAGCTCCGGCCCGGTGATCGACTTCGTGACGTAGCCGCGGGCGCCGGCGCGGATGGTGGTGATCACGTCCTCGGCGGCGTCGCTCACCGACAGCGCCAGGAACCGCACCTCGGGCAGCGCGGGCGCGATCCGGTGGATCACCTCGGCCCCGCCGCCGCCGGGGAGGTGGACATCGAGGAGCACGACATCGGGGCGGGTCGCGGTGATCACGATCACCGCCTGGTCGACGTCTCCCGCCTCGCCGACGACCTCGACGGCGTCCCCCAACTCGGTGCGGACCCCCGTGCGCACCATTCGGTGGTCGTCGACCAGCACGACGCGCGGCGGGCCGGGCCCGCCCTCCTCGGTCACGGGGCCTCCTCGCCACGGGGCATCGACAACCGCACCTCGCACCCCTCGCCGGGCGACGTGCGGACCTCCGCCCGACCCCCTGCTCGCTCCACGCGTCCGATGATGCTCTCCCGCACGCCCATTCGGTCGGCGGGGATGGCCGCGAGTTCGAATCCGGGGCCACGGTCGCGGACGTAGACGGACACCTCGGCGGGCTCGACCTCGGCGTACACCGACACCGGGCCCTCTGCCGCTGCGTACTTGGCCGCGTTGACCATGGCCTCGCGCGCCGCCTGGAGGAGGGCCTCCAGCCGCTCGTCGACCGAGGCGTCGCCGACGCAGACGACGTCGAGGGCGGCCCCGTGGTCGTCCTCGACCTCCGCCGCAAGCCGATCGAGGGCCACCGAGATCGAGTCGGACCGCTCCGCCGCCGGCTGGTAGAGCCACTGGCGCAGCGCCCGCTCCTCCGCGCGAGCCAGCCGGACGACCTCCCGCGGGTCGTCCGAGCGGCGCTGGATCAGGGTCAGCGTCTGAAGCACCGAGTCATGCACATGGGCGGCGACGTCGGCGCGCTCCTGCGAGCGGATCCGCTCGGCCCGCTCGTCGGCCAGCTCGCGGACCAGGCGGTAGAGCCAGGGCCCGGCCACCACGAGGAGGCCTGCAAGGGCCACCAGGACCGCCAGGACCGCAGTGGTCGCGGCGCCGATGCCCCCACGGGAGGCGAAGAAGACGACTGCGCCCACGACCAGCAGGGCGACGCCGAGCAGGAGCCGGGCCCAGCCGGCCCAGCGCGGCGCCCCCTCGCCCACCGGATGGGCCAGCCCGGCGGTCGCCTCCACCACGCGATGCCGCTGGGCGTCGTCGGCCAGCCGCCAGAGGACCGCGACCCCGGTCGCGGCGACAACGAACGGCACCAAGGCGCCCGCGACCTCGAGGCCGGCCTGGCGCAGCAGCAGGAGCACGCCCACCGACACCGCGGCCAGGCCCAGCAGACCGATCAGGTCGCGGCGCTCCTCGCCGGCGCCCAGGCCCGCCTGAGACGCCGGTCGCTCGGCGGCGCCGTACGGGTCAGGTCGCAGGCCCCGCGGCTGCGTCGGCGATCGGCTCGGCTCGGCGTCGAGCGGCACCACGGCCCAGAAGGCGGCGTACGCCACCACCCCGGCGCCGGAGAAGGCCGCGAGCACGAAGGCGGCGCGGATGACCCAGGGGTCGACCCCGAGGTGAAGCGCCAACCCGCGGGCGACCCCGGCCACCCAGCGGCCGTCCACGGCCCGCCGCAGCGGCGGACGTGGGGGCCGGGCGGGGGCCGGCGGCGCGGGGAGGGCGGTCATGGCGGTCCCATCGTCGCGCAGCCGCGACCCCCACGGAGGCCACCCGGCCCCTGAACCGGGTCAGGGTCCGGTCGGGGTCGGCTCAGGGACTCCGCCGGGTCCGTCCGGGGGCGCGAGGCGGGACGCTGAAGGCATGACCGAGACACCCGCCTTCGCCCCCCTTCCCCCGTCCCCCCCGCCGCCCGGCCCCCAGCCGAAGATCCCCCTGCGCCGCACCCGCGACAACCGCGTGGTGGCCGGCGTCTGCGGCGGCCTCGGCCGCGCGACCGGCGTCGACCCGGTGGTCTTCCGCGTCGTGGTGGCCATCCTGGCCGTCTTCGGCGGCGCCGGGATCCTGCTCTACCTCGTCGCCTGGGCGCTGATCCCCGAGGAGGGCGTCCAGGAGTCCTGGCTGGAGCAGTTCACCCGCCGCCACGGCACCGGGGTGGTCATCGCCCTCGGCGTGCTGGCGGCCCTCATCGTGCTGCCTGCGGTCCTCGGCATCGGCTTCGACGGTGGCTGGCCGTTCCGCGTCGACGGCGGGCTGCTGCTGCTGATCGCGGCGATCGCCGGCATCGTGTGGTTCACCCGGCGCACGAACACCACAGCGCAGCCGAACCAGCCCATTCAGCCCGCCCAGCCGACGGCCGTCCTCCCGGTGGCCGGAGGGTACGGCGCGTACGGGCCGCCCCCGGCTCCGTCGTACGAGCCCCCGCTGCCTCCCCCGCCGCCGCTGCCGCCGCGCGAGCGCTCCTCGCTGGGCCTGATCACATTGAGCCTGGCGGTGCTCGTGGGCGGCGTGCTGCTCGCCCTCGACCTCACCCAGGCGTACGACGTCAGCACCGTGGTGCTGCTCGCGGCCCCGCTGGCCGTGCTGGGCCTCGGCCTCGTCGTCGGCGCGTGGGTCGGCCGGGCCCGCTGGCTGGTCTTCCTGGCCATCCCGCTCGCGCTTGTGACAGCAGCAGCCTCGACCCTGTCGGGCTGGCCGGGCGACTCGACAGTCCGCTCCGAGGCGGTCGTCTGGCAGATCTCCGAGGCGGCCGACCTGGGCCAGGCTTACCGCCTGGGCGCCGGGGAGGCCACCCTGGACCTCAGCGGGCTGGAGTCGGCCGACCTGGCCGGAGTGCGGGCCCCCGAACTCGACGTGGAGCTCGGCGCTGGCGACCTGACCGTGATCCTGCCGGACAACCTGACGGTGGCATGGACCGCGGAGGTGCGGCTCGGTGAGCTGCGGGTCACCGGACCCGGCGGCGTGACCCGCACCCAGAGCGGCTTCGGCCTGGACGACTCCGGCGGCTCCGGGTTCGCCGCCTCCGGCCCGACCCTCTCGCTGCAGGTGTCCGTGGGCCTTGGGCAGTTGACCATCCAGGCCGAGGAGGCCACCTCATGAAGACCCATCGTTTCGACCCCACGTCCTTCGTGCTCGGGCTGGTCGTGCTCGCCGTGGCCGTGGCCTACCTGGTCGGCGCCCTCACCGACGTCACCATCAACAGCGCCTGGCTGCTGCCAGCCGGGCTGATCGGCCTCGGCGTGGCGGGTCTGCTCACCGGCGTGAGCCGCAGCGTGCGGGCCCGCGACGAGGTCGAGCCGCCGGCCTAAGGCTCAGCCCTCGCTGAACAGCGTGACCGCCTCGCGGTGCAGGTCGCCCGCGGTGAACACCACGGGCAGCACACACGCCCGCAGCGCGTCGTCGGTCAGCGCGTCGTACGGAGTGGAGTAGGCGAAGTTGAGGTTGACCAGGCCGTCGTCGCGGACGTAGGCCGACAGGGCGCCGAAGCGGTAGCGGTTGGCCGCCGTCGCGACCCAGCGGAACAGCGCCGGGTCGATCCGCAGGGCGGTGGCGGGCGTCGAGAACACCTCGATGACCCGCCCGCCCTGCGAGTCGCGCAGGAAGAGGTACGACCGGACCTGCTCGTGCACGGCGAACAGGTCGCCGTCCTCGTCGACCTCGAGGTCGACGAACTCCTCCAGCGCGCGGCGCAGCCGGACCACGTCCATCGAGGCGCCCTGCTGGGCCTCCTCCGGGCTGACCCCGGCGCCGGGCTCGAACTCGCCACCGTCGAATTCCATGGCGCGAACCTACCCGCCGGGCTGGCCCCGGCCGTGGGCGCGCAGGATGTCGCGCACCCGGTCGACCGGCAGGGCCGCGATCGAGCGCCCCGAACGCCCGGTGGTGTCCTCAGCCGCCAGCAGGCAGGCCAGCACCGACTCCTCCGCGGCATCAACCACGGCCTCGAAGTACGGGTCCAGCGCGCGCCCCTGCAAGGGGCTCTGAGCAGGAGCGGCGCCCCGCTCGGCTCGCAGTCCGGTCGCCAGCGCGAGGAACAGCTCGCCCGAGGAGTGGTGGGCGGTGGAGCCGGCCCGCGCGAGGCCGAGGCCGACGCGGCGGGCCAGCCGCTCGCAGGCCGGCGCGTCGAGCGGCGCGTCGGTCACCACGACGCCGAGGCAGGAGCCGGCGGGCGGCGGCTCCACGTGGGCGGGGCGTCCGAGGGCGCGGCCCACCGCGACGCCGTCGAAGGTGAGCCGGTCCCACTGGCCGAAGTTGCACAGCAGCAGGACCCCGACCACATGCCCGTCGGGCAGGACCCGAGACGACGTGCCGACGCCGCCCTTCCAGCCGAGGCAGACCATCCCGGTGCCCGCGCCCACGGCTCCCTGCGCGGGCGGCGCCGGCGAGCCGGCCGAGGCGCGGGCCGCGGCCCAGGCGGCCGCCACGTGCTGGGTGCGAATGCGGCTGGCGCGGGGGTCGCTGAGCCAGGAGTCGTCGCACTCGCCGACCGCCGGGATCACCACGTCGTCGACGCCGATCGCCGGCTGCTCGGCCATCAGCAGCCGGCAGGCCGCGTCGTACACCCGGCCCACCTGCATGGTCGAGGTCAAGAACACGGGGGTCTCGATGAGGCCCCACTCCTCGATCTGCGAGCGGCCGGTGAGCTCGCCGGCGCCGTTGAGCACCGAGACCCCGGCCGGGATCGGCCGGGCCCACGCGTCGCCCCCGGGGTCGAGCACGGTCACTCCCGTGCGCACCACGCCGGCTCCGCCCGGGGGGTCCGGCTCGTCGCGGATCACCGTGGCGTGGCCGAGGCCGATGCCGGGGACGTCGAGGACCGAGTTGGTCGGGCCGGCCGGCAGCACGCCGATCCCGATCCCGAGGTCGGCGAGGCTGGCTGCAGGTCGCACCCCGTGATCCTCGCTCAAGTCAGCCCTTCGCCCCGACGTCCCACGCGTGGTGCTCGACGTCGTGCAGCAGGTAGCGCGCGAACGAGGCGACCGTGAACGAGGCGCCGTCGCTGCGCCGGCCGGTCCGCGCCCACTCCTCGGGGGCGACCGCGTCGAACGCCTCGGCCAACGACTCCAGCGCGTCGGCGACCTGGGGCGCGACGTCAGCCGCGTGCTGCAGGTCGTAGCGCTCGGCGACGGCGGTGGCGTCCTGGTCCCAGTTGGCGAATATCGGGTCCTCCTCGGCCAGCATCAGGCGCAGGCGGGCCTCGAAGAGGAGTCCGACGTCGCGCACGTGGCAGGCGTACTCCGTCGCCGACCACACGTCCGGGGTGGGGCGCAGCTCGGCATCCGGACGGGCCAGCGCCTGCCGCCAGATCGGCTCCTGCGCGCGCAGCCGTCCGGCGACGCTCAGCGGGTCGACGGCCAAGGCGTCGTACCCGCACTCCGGGCAGGGCCGGTCCAGCACCCAGGTCCAGTCCTTGGTGTCCGGCTCCATCGCCATCGGGCCTCCACTTGCGGTCGCGGTGCGCGCTCGGGTCAGTTCAGGTCAGGTCAGGACGTCGATGATGGTGGCCAGGGCGTGGTCGAGATCCGCCTCGGACACCACGAGCGGGGGGGCGAAGCGGATCGCCCACGTGTGGGTGTCCTTGGCCAGGATCCCCCGCGCGAGCAGCTCCAGGCTGACCTCGCGGCCGGTGCGGCCGGTGCCGTCCAGCTCGATCGCCCACCACAGCCCGCTGCCGCGGATCTCCTTGACGCCCGGCAGCGCGGCGCCGCGCAGGGTGGACAGCGCGTGCTCGCCCAACCGGCGCGACCGCTCCTGCAGCGTGCCCTCCTCGAGCAGCTCGACGACCGCGATGCCGATCGCCGCCGCGAGGGGGTTGCCGCCGAACGTGCTGCCGTGCTGGCCCGGCTGGATGACGTCGAGCACATCCCAGTCGGCGGTCACGGCCGACACCGGCAGGATCCCGCCGCCCAGCGCCTTGCCCAGGATCCTGACGTCGGGCTGCACGTCGACCAGGTCGCAGGCGAACGTCGCTCCGGCGCGGCCCAGGCCGGACTGGACCTCGTCGGCGACGAACAGCACGCTCACGCGCCGCGCACAGAGCGCGGGCGGCCTGCAGGAACCCGGTCGGCGGCAGCACGACCCCCGCCTCGCCTTGGATCGGCTCCACGAGGAAGGCGACCGTCCGCTCGGTGATCGCGGCCGCCAGGGCGTCGATGTCGCCGTAGGGGACGCTGACGAATCCGGGCGTGTAGGGGCCGTAGTGATCGTGCGCGAGGGAGTCGTCGGAGAACGAGACGATCGTGATGGTCCGGCCGTGGAAGTTGCTGGAGCAGACGATGATCTCGGCCTGGTCCGGCGCGACGCCCTTGCGCTCGTACCCCCACTTGCGGGCGACCTTGATGGCGGTCTCGACGGCCTCGGCGCCGGTGTTCATCGGCAGCACGGCGTCGTGCCGCGACAGCCGGGCGAGGTCGGCGCAGAAGCGGCCGAGCTGGTCGTTGTGGAACGCCCGGCTGGTCAGCGTGACCCGGTGGAGCTGCGCCTCGGCGGCCTTGATCAGGGCCGGGTGGCGGTGGCCGAAGTTCAGCGCCGAGTACGCCGACAGCATGTCGAGGTAGCGCCGCCCCTCGACATCGGTGACCCAGGACCCCTCGCCGGAGGCGATCACGACCGGCAGCGGGTGGTAGTTGTGGGCGCAGTGCTCGTGCTCGAAGGCGATCGCCTCGTCGGTGGTCACCAAGCCTCCTGACTTCGTCGCGGTGCTCGGCTGCGGCTCGGGGTCGGGCTCACTCCCACTCGATCGTCCCAGGCGGCTTGCTCGTCACGTCCAGCACCACGCGGTTGACCTCGCGCACCTCGTTGGTGATCCGCGTGGAGATCCGCGCCAGCAGGTCGTACGGAAGCCGCGACCAGTCGGCCGTCATCGCGTCCTCGCTCGACACCGGGCGGAGCACGATCGGGTGGCCGTACGTGCGCCCGTCGCCCTGCACCCCCACCGAGCGCACGTCGGCGAGCAGCACGACCGGGAGCTGCCAGATGTCGCGGTCCACCCCGGCGGCGGCGGTCTCCTCGCGGACGATGAGGTCCGCGGCGCGCAGGACCTCCAGCCGCTCGAGGTCGACGGCGCCGACGATCCGGATCGCGAGGCCCGGCCCGGGGAACGGGTGGCGCCACACCATCTCGGCCGGCAGGCCGAGCTCTTCGCCGACCGCCCGGACCTCGTCCTTGAACAGCGTGCGCAGCGGCTCGACGAGGGCGAACTGCAGGTCGTCGGGCAGGCCGCCCACGTTGTGGTGGCTCTTGATGTTGGCGGCGCCGGCGCCGCCTCCGGACTCCACCACGTCGGGGTAGAGCGTGCCCTGCACCAGGAACTCGACCTGCTCGCCGTGGGCGCCCGCCTCGGCCACGACCTCCCGGGCCGCCGCCTCGAAGACCCGGATGAACTCCCGCCCGATGATCTTGCGCTTCTGCTCGGGGTCGCTGACCCCGGCGAGCGCGTCGAGGAAGCGCTGCTGGGCGTCGACGACCTTCAGCCGGATGCCGGTGGCCGCGACGTAGTCGCGCTCGACCTGCTCGGCCTCCCCCGCCCGCAGCAGGCCGTGGTCGACGAAGACGCAGGTGAGCTGGTCGCCGACCGCGCGGTGGACGAGCGCCGCCGCGACGGCGGAGTCGACGCCGCCCGACAGCCCGCAGATCACGTCCTTGTCGCCGACCTGATCGCGGATCCGCTCCACCTGCTCGTCGATGACCCCCGCCGTCGTCCAGGACGCGTCGCAGCCGGCGATCTCGTGCAGGAACCGCTCCAGGGTGGCCTGCCCCTGGGGGGTGTGCATGACCTCGGGGTGGTACTGCACGCCGGCCAGCGACCGGGAGAGGTCCTCGAACGCCGCGACGGAGGCGCCGGCCGAGGATGCGAGCACGGTGAACCCCTCGGGGGCGCGGGCGACCGAGTCGCCGTGCGACATCCAGACCGACTGCTCCGCGGGCTGCCCGGCGAGCAGCGCGCCCGGCTGGGTCACCGTCAACGTGGTGCCGCCGAACTCCGACAGCCCGGTGCGGGCGACCTCGCCGCCGAGGGCCGCCGCCATGGCCTGGAATCCGTAGCAGATGCCGAAGACCGGCACCCCCGCCTCGAACAGGGCGGGGTCGACCTGGGGGCGCCCTCGGCGTACACGCTGCTCGGGCCGCCCGAGAGCACGATCGCCTTGGGCTTCTTGGCGAGCAGGTCGGCGACCGGCATCGAGGAGGGGACGATTTCGCTGTAGACGCGGGCCTCGCGCACCCGGCGCGCGATCAGCTGGGCGTACTGCGCCCCGAAGTCGACGACAAGGACGAGATCGCGGTCGCTCACGGCCGCGAGCCTACTGCCGCGCAGCGGCCGGGCAGGAAGGTGGCGGCCCCCCGTGCGTGGGTGGGGAGGGGGGCCGCCGACACCAGTAGGCGGCCTTCACCCGGGCCCGGCAACTCGGCCGGGCCCGAATCGCGCCAACCCCGCGAGCTCCCCCGGCTAGCTCACCGGGTGCAGCCGCAGGGCGCCCGAGGCGTGCTCGGGCACCTGGGGGCGAACCGGCGCCACCGGCTCGACCCGGCGGTACGGCTCGCCCAGGGCCGGGCGGGCATCCGGCTCGCCCTTGTTGGGCCACATCGCCACCGCCCGCTCGGCCTGCGCGGTGATCGTGAGCGACGGGTTGACGCCGAGGTTGGCGCTGATCGTCGAGCCGTCGATGATGTGCAGCCCCTCGTGCCCGAAGGCCCGGTGGTACGCGTCGACGACCCCGGTCTCAGGCGAATCCCCGATCACGCAGCCGCCGATGAAGTGGGCGGTCATCGGCGCGTTGAAGACCTCGCCGAGGTTGCCCATCGGGCGGCCGTCGACGTACTCGGCCAGATGCCGGACGGCGGCGTTGCCGGCGGGGATCCAGGTCGGGTTCGGCTCGCCGCTCTGGGCCGTGGTGAGCCTCCAGCCGCCGAACCGGCCCCGGCGCGCCCCAACCACGATCGAGTTGTCGACGGTCTGCATGACGAGGGCGATGACGCCGCGCTGCGACCACTTGCGCACGTTGAGCGTCGCGGCGGCCTCGCGGGGGTTGCGGACGACGGCGCGCAGCCAGGTGCGCAGCCGCGGCACGCCCGGCTCCTCGTCGGTCAGCACCGTGCCGAGCAGCCCCATCGCGTTGCTCCCGTGGCCGTACCGGCACGGCTCGATGTGGGTGTGCGACTCAGGGAAGAACGACGAGGTGATCGCCACGCCTTTGGAGTAGTCGGGGTCGGTCCCGTGGGCCACCGCGCCCAGCAGCGACTCGGAGTTGGTGCGCGACTTGTGGCCGAGCCGGGCCGACAGCGCCGGCAGCCAGCCCTCGCCGCGCATGCGGTGCAGCAGCTTCTGGGTGCCGTACGTGCCGGCCGACACGATCACGTGGTCGGCGGTGAGGACCCGGGGGTCCCTGGCCGCCCAGGCGCCGGTGCGCTCGTAGGCGACGGCGTACCCCCCCGCGGCGCGCGGCCCGATCCGGGTGACGGTGGCCTCGGGGATGACCTGCGCGCCGGCCGCCTCGGCGAGGCCGAGGTAGTTCTTCGGCAAGGTGTTCTTCGCGTTGTGGCGGCAGCCCGTCATGCACTCGCCGCACTCGGTGCAGCCGTGGCGGGCCGGGCCGGCGCCGCCGAAGTACGGGTCGGCGCTCTCCACCCCGGGGCCCGCCCCGAAGTGCACGCCGACCGGGGTCAGCTTGAAGGTGTCCTCGACGCCCATCTCCTTGGCGACGGCGTACATCGCGTCGTCGGCCGGGGTCATCGTGGGGTTCTCGACGACGCCGAGCATCCGCTGGGCCTGGTCGTAGTACGGGGCCAGCTCGGCCTCCCAGTCGGCGATGCCCGCCCACTGGGGGTCCTCGAAGAACGGCTTCGGCGGCACGTACAGCGTGTTGGCGTAGACGAGCGAGCCGCCCCCCACGCCGGCGCCGGCCAGCACCACCACGTCGGGCAGCACGTGGATGCGCTGGATGCCCTTGAGGCCGAGCTTCGGCGCCCACAGGTAGTCGCGGGCCCGCCAGGAGGTCTTGGCGAAGTCCTCGTCGGCGAAGCGGCGGCCGGCCTCGAGCACCGCGACGCGGTAGCCCTTCTCGGTCAGCCGCAGGGCCGACACCGACCCGCCGAACCCCGAGCCCACCACGATGACGTCGTAGTGCTCGATGCGTGCGTTTGCGCTGGTGCTCATCGTCGTCCCATCCATTTCAGCGCCTTCGGAAGCGCGGCCAGCAGCTCGGCGGTCCGCTCGGGCGGAAGCTGCGGCGGGTAGCCGAAACCGACCAGCCGCTGCGCCCCGATGGTCTGCGCCTCGGTGTACTTGAGGATGCCCTCGGCGCCGTGGCGGCGGCCCAGGCCGCTGTCGCCCATGCCGCCCATCGGCGAGTCCGTGGCGCCCCAGGTGCTGCCGTAGCCCTCGTTGATGTTGACCGTTCCGGCGTTGATCCGTCGGGCCAGCCGGCGGCTGGCCTGCACATCGCGGCTGAAGATCGCGGCGTTGAGGCCGTACGCGGAGTCGTTGGCCCGCCGCACCGCCTCCTCGTCGTCGGAGACCCGGTAGACCGAGACGACGGGGCCGAACGTCTCCTCGGCGTACACGGCCATCCCGGGCCGGACCCCCTCCAGCACGGTGGGCGCGTAGAAGAACGGCCCGAGGTCGGGGCGCGGGACGCCGCCGGCGAGCACGCGCGCGCCCTGGGCCACGGCCTCGTCGACGTGCGCCGCCGTCCGCTCCAGCTGCTGCGGCGAGATCATCGACCCCATCTCGACGTCGAAGCCGTGCCCGGGGCCGACCCGCAGTCCGTCGACGGCCTGCGCGAACCGGGCGGTGAAGTCCTCGTACAGGTCGTCGTGGACGTAGATCCGCTCGATCGAGATGCACAGCTGGCCGGAGTTGCTGAAGCAGGCCCGGATCATCGCCTCGACCGTGCGGTTGAGGTGCGCGTCGGCGCGCACGATCGCGGCGTTCTTGCCGCCGAGCTCGAGGCTGACGCCCTTGAGCCGGGCGGCCGCGCGCGCGGCCACCTCGCGGCCGGTCCGCGTGGAGCCGGTGAAGCAGACGTAGTCCGAGCGGTCGACGACCATCGGCCCGACGACCGGGCCGTCGCCGGTCACCACCTGGAACACCTGCTCGGGGATGCCCGCGTCGGCGAACAGCTCGGCGACGGCGAGGGCGGTGAACGAGGTCTGCCAGTCGGGCTTCAGGACGACCGAGTTGCCGGCGAGCAGCGCGGGCAGCGCGTCGGAGGCCGCCAGGGTGATCGGGTAGTTCCAGGGGGAGATCACGCCCACCACCCCCTTGGGGTGGCGGACCTCCCAGGTCGGCGCGAGCAGCGGCGCGATCCCCTTGCGCCGCTTCATGCCCAGCAGCCGCCGGGCGTTGCGGGCGTAGTAGCGGGCGTTCAGCGCGACGTCGAGGACCTCCTCCAGCCCGTGGCGGCGCGCCTTGCCCGTCTCGTACAACGCCACATCGAGCAGCTCCGAGCGACGCTCGAGCACCAGGTCGTGGACGCGCATGAGCGCCCTGGCCCGGCTCGCCAGGCCGCGCTCGGCCCAGCCCCGCTGGGCCGCCCGCGCCGAGCGGAAGGCCGACTCGACGTCGTCCTCGCCAGACAGCGGCAGCAGCCCGACCAGGAGCCCGCTGACCGGGGACCGGACCTCGCGCAGCGGGGCCCCTGGGGACGCGGTCACCCGGCTGGCCAGCCGCGCGGCCCGGGCCGGGTCGAGCAGCGGCGCCGCCGCGTCGGTCGCCAGCGGCGGGTGGTCCGGCAGCAGTGCGGTCATGGGCGGCCCTTCAGGAGGCTTCGGCGGGGGCGGGCTGGTCAGGAGCCACCTGCCCGATCGGGCTCACGATGTACGCGGCGGCCTCGCGGGCCTGGCGGTCGGCGTCCCAGCCCAGCACCGGGCCGATCAACGCGGCGACCTCGGCGACGACGGAACGGCCGCCGTCGCGCGCCTGCAACGCCAGCCGGGTGCGCCGGGACAGCACGTCCTCGAGACCGAGCGCCCCCTCGTGGGTGGCGGCGTAGACGATCTCGCAGCGCAGCACCGGCGACTCCGGATGCAGCCGCCCGCCGAGGCCGGGGTCGGCCGCCACGGGCGCCAGCACCTCGTCGATGGTCCCGCCGTAGCGGTGCAGCAGCCGGCGCACCTCGGCCTCGGTGAGGCCGTGCTCAGCGCCGAGGAACGCGCACTGGCCCATCAGCTCGGCGAAGCCCTCCGCGCCCACGAGCCGCAGCGACTCGGTGCGGCTCGCCGGGACGTCCCCCGCGAGGCCCTCGACCGCGGCGTCGACGACGTCGGCGGCCATCACCCGGTACGTCGTGTACTTGCCGCCCGCGATGGACACGAAGCCAGGCGCAGGCTGGGTGACGGCGTGCTCGCGGGAGAGCCGGGCGGTCTCGTCGTCGGCCGGCTGATGCGCCGACGTGCCGGCCAGCAGGGGGCGCAGCCCCGCGTACACGGCGATGACGTCCTCGCGGGTGAGCGGGTCGACGAGCCAGCGGTTGGCCTGGTCGAGCAGGTAGGCCACGTCGGCCTCGGTCGCCTCCGGCTCGTCGCGGTCGCCGTCGTAGGGGGTGTCGGTGGTGCCGACCAGCCACTGCTCGCCCCACGGCAGCAGGAACAGCACGCTCGTCGGCGTGCGGGTGATCACCGCGGTCCGGCTGTCGATCCGGTCGCGGGCGACGATGAGGTGCACGCCCTTGCTCGGCCGCACCGGCAGCGCCTCGGCGTCGGCGCCGCCGAGCAGCGCCCGGGTGTCCTCGGTCCACACGCCGGTGGCCCCGATCACCCGCCTGGCCCGGATCTCCAGCGACCGGCCGGTGGCCAGGTCGCTCGCCTCGACCCCGACCACGCGGTCGTCCGTCGCGCAGGAAGCCGGTGACCTCGACGCCGTTGGCCGCGTAGGCGCCGTGCGCGGCCGCGGTCCGCACGAGCGCGAGGGTGTGGCGGGCGTCGTCGATCTGCGCGTCGAAGTAGCCGATGGCGCCCGTCAGCGAGTCGGGCCGCAGCGCGGGGGCGAGCCGCAGCGCCGCCTTGCGGGTGAGGTGGCGGTGGCCGGGCAGGGCGCCGCCCTTGCGCGAGACGCGGGACAGCACGTCGTACAGGGCGATCCCCGCCCCCACGTACGGGCGCTCCCAGCCCTTGGTGAGCGGCAGCACGAACGGCACCGGGCGCACCAGGTGAGGGGCCAGCGTCTCCAGCAGCAGCCCGCGCTCGGTCAGGGCCTCGTGGACGAGCCCGAACTCGAACTGCTCGAGGTAGCGCAGGCCGCCGTGGGCGAGCCGCGAGGAGCGGCTGCTCGTGCCGGCGGCCCAGTCGCGGCGCTCCAGCAGCCCGACGGTGAGGCCCCGGCTGACGGCGTCGAGGGCGGCGCCGGCGCCGACCACGCCCCCGCCCACGACCAAGACGTCCACCTCGCCGTGCTCAAGGCGGTCGAGCGCGCGGGCGCGCTCAGCGGGGTCGAGCCGGCCCGTGGTCATCGCTCCATTGTGCGGCATGGGTTACCCGCCGGTAACCCACCTTTGGTCCTGCGGGTGGCCGCGCCCGTCAGGGGCGGACGGCGACCTGGACCCGCTGGAACTCCTTGAGGTCGCGGTAGCCGGTGGTGGCCATCGCCCGGCGCAGCGCGCCGACGAAGTTCATCGACCCGTCGGGCAGCCGGGAGGGGCCGAAGAGGATCTCCTCCAGCGTGCCGACAGTGCCGACGTGCATGCGCTCGCCGCGGGGCAGCTCGGCGTGGTGGGCCTCCGAGCCCCAGTGCCACCCGCGGCCGGGGGCCTCGGCGGCGCGCGCCAGCGGCGAGCCGACCATCACCGCGTCGGCCCCGAGGGCGATCGCCTTGGCCACGTCGCCGGAGCGCATCAGGCCGCCGTCGGCGATGACATGCACGTAGCGGCCGCCGGACTCGTCGAGGTAGTCGCGGCGGGCCGCCGACACATCGGCCACCGCGGTGGCCATCGGCACCGAGACGCCCAGGACCGAGCGCGTGGTGTGGGCGGTGCCCGCCGCCGAAGCCCACCAGCACCCCGGCGGCGCCGGTGCGCATCAGGTGCAGGGCCGCCTGGAAGGTGGCGCAGCCGCCGACCACGACGGGCACGTCGAGCTCGTAGATGAACTCCTTGAGGTTGAGCGGCTCGGCGCGGTCCGAGACGTGCTCGGCCGACACCGTGGTGCCGCGGATGACGAAGAGATCCACGCCAGCGCCCACCACCGCCTCGTGGAACTCCACCGTGCGCTGCGGCGACAAGGCCGCCGCGACCGTCACCCCGGCGGCGCGGATCTGCTGGATCCGGGCCGAGATGAGGTCCTCGCGGATCGGCGCCGCGTAGATCTCCTGCATCCGCGCGGTGGCCGACTCCTCGGCCAGCCCGGCGATCTCGTCAAGCAGCGGCTCCGGGTCGTCGTACCGCGTCCACAGCCCCTCGAGGTTGAGCACCCCGACCCCGCCGTGGCGGCCCAGCGCGATCGCCGTCTCCGGCGACATCACGCTGTCCATCGGCGCGGCCATGATCGGCAGCTCGAAGCGGTAGGCGTCGATCTGCCAGGCGACCGAGACCTCTTCGGGGTCGCGGGTGCGCCGGCTGGGCACGATCGCCACGTCGTCGAACGCGTACGCGGGGCGGGCCCGCTTGCCTCGGCCGATCTCCACCTCGTTCACGAGGCCGAACCCTAGCCGCGCAGCCCGCCCCGTCTTCGTCAGCGGCGGCCGGTGAGCTCGGCGGGGTCGAGGTCGGCGATCTCGGCGGCCTCGGCCTCGAGCTCCTCGGCCTCGATGTGCACCGCAGGCAGAACGCGGCCCAGCCACGCCGGCAGCCACCAGGAGTTGGGGCCGATGACGGTCATCAGCGCGGGCACGAAGATCAGCCGGATGATGAACGCGTCGACGAGCACCGCGATGCCGAGCGCAAGGCCGAACATCTTGATCGTCGTGTCATCGCCGGAGCACGAACGCCAGGAAGACGCTCGCCATGATCGCCGCCGCGACCGCGACGACGCGGCCCGAGCCGGCGAGGCCGCGGCGCACGGAGGCCCGGTTGTCGGAGGTGCGCATCCACTCCTCCTGCATTCGGCTCACCAGGAAGACCTGGTAGTCCATCGACAGGCCGAACAGGATGGCGAAGAGCATGACCGGCAGGAACGGCAGGATCGGGCCGGTCGCGGTGATGCCCAGCAGCTCGTTGAGGTGGCCCCACTGGAAGACCGCCACGGTGGCGCCGAGGGCCGCGCCCAGCGACAGCAGGCTGGTCGCCGCGCCGATCAGCGGCACCAGGATCGACCGGAAGAGCAGCACGAGGGCGAGGAAGCCCAGGCCCACGACCACCGTCAGCAGCAGGGGCAGCGCGTCGGTGAGCACCTGCCCGAAGTCGGCGATGACCGCCGTCGAGCCGCCCACGCTGGCCACCACGCCCGTGCCGGCGACGGCCGGCGGGATCACGTCGGCGCGCAGGCGATCGAGCAGCTCTGCGGTCTCCACGTCCTGGGGGCCGGTGGTCGGCTGCACCTGGATGAGCGCGGCGGCGCCGGACTCCGACGGGTTGGCCGGCGAGGCGAAGGCGACGCCCGGATCACCCTGCAGCCCCTCGACGAGCGCGTCGGTCAGGGCGACCTCGCCGCCCTCGGGCAGCTCGGCGACCACGATGAACGGGCCGTTGGCCCCCGGGCCGAAGCCCTCGCTGATCAGGTCGTACGCGGTCCGCTGGATGTCGCCCTCCTTCTTGCCGCCGGCGTCCGGGAAGCCCTGGCGCATGTCGAGGACGGGGAAGGCCAGCGCGAGCACGATCGCCAGGGCCGCCCCGCCCCAGGCCCACGGCCGCTTCTGGATGTTGGCGGCATGCCGGGCGAACGCGCGCCCCTCGGGGTGCGCCTCGCCGCGCGCCCAGGGCATCCGCAGCGAGTACGTCCGGCGGCCCAGCAGCGAGATGACGGCCGGCAGCAGCGTGACCGCGGTGAGCATCACCGTGATGACGGTGAGCGACGGCCGCGACGGCAAGGCCGTTCATGAAGTCGATGCGCAGGACGAAGAGCCCGAGCAGCGCGATGATCACCGTGGTGCCGGCGAAGACGACGGCGCGGCCCGCCGTGGCGACGGTCTCGTAGGTCGCGTCCTTGGGGTCTCGGCCGGCGAGCACCGCCTGGCGGTGGCGGTTGATGACGAACAGCGAGTAGTCGATGCCGACGCCCAGGCCGATCATCGCGGCCAGGGTCGGGCCGAAGGTCGCGATGTCCAGGAAGCGGGCGGCGACGGTCACCAGGGCCAGGCCGGTGGCGAGGCCGAGCAGCGCGGTGAGGATCGGCAGGCCGGCCGCGACCAGCGAGCCGAAGGTGAGGATGAGCAGCACGATCGCGACGCGCGATGCCGATGCCCTCCGACGACGGCGGCTCGCCGCCCACGAAGTCGAGCACCTGCCCTGACCCGCCCACCTCAAGGGTGTCGGAGCCGGCGTCTTCGATGATCCACTTGAGCGCGATGATGTCGGCCGTCGGGATCTCGTCCTGCGCGCCGGTGAAGGTCACGGTCGAGCGGGCGACCGTGCGGTCCTCGCTGATCGCCCCTTGGGCCTGCGGGTCGTCGCCGTACGGGTCGACGACGGCCTCGACGGACTCGAGTTGCTCAACGTCGGCCTTGATCTCTGCGTACGCGGCCTTGACCTCGGCGTCGTCGACGGTGCCCGATGGTGGGCGAGTAGACGATGTCGACCGAGGTGCGCGCCCCGAAGCCGCCGAACTCGTCGGTGAGCACGTCGGTCGCGCGGGCCGACTCGGTGTCGGGCAGCGTGAACGTGTCGTTGTACTGGCCGCCGAACGCCCCTGCGGCGCCGAACACCACGAGCACGGTGGCAAGCCACGCCACGATTGCGAGGACCGGCCGGCGTACGGCCCAACGGGAAACCCGACCCATGACTGCTCCTGTATTAGTGTGTCGCACAGACAACCGATACGGTAGACTATGTGTGTCGCACAGACAACCGGGGAGGTGCGGAGATGACCGGGGAGCTCGCCCCCAGCCGTGAGTCGCACCTGCTCGCCAGCGACGAGGCCCTGCTGCGGATGCGCCGCTTCATGACCAAGCCGCCCGGCAACTCCCTGCCGGTCCCCGGGCTCGACCGCAGCATCGACTACGCCAAGACGATGGCCTGCGAGGCGATCGGCGCCCTCGGCGCCCGCGGTTCGCTCGCCACGGTCAAGGAGGTCGCCGCCTACCTCACCCTCGACCCCTCCACGGTGAGCCGGCTGCTCAGCGAGGCGGAGGCCGAGGGGCTCGTGGTGCGCGAGCAGGACCCCTCCGACCGCCGACGCACCGTGGTGCGCCTCACCGACGAGGGCGAGCAGGTCGTCCTGGTGACGCAGCGGGTGCGGCTGGCCTTCATCGGCGAGGTGACCCGCGACTGGTCCGATCGCGAGCTGTCCACCTTCGCCCGGTTGCTCGGCGAGCTCAGCGACCGGGTCGCCGAGCGGCTGGGCCAGCTGTGCGACGGCCACGTGCCCGACGACCTCGTGCGGGCGTACGAGCACGCCTGCGGCGAGCTGCGGGTCCCCATGCCCGAGGGGCTGACCCGCTAAGGCGTGTCGAGGTCGCGCCGCCGGAAGCCGGCGGCGCCCCACCCGGCCAGCGCGACGGCCACGGTCAGCACGGCCAGCCAGCCCCCCCAGGTCCACTCCTCGCCCGGGATGCGCGGGATGTGCGCGAACGGCGACAGGTCCATGACCCACTGCGGCAGGTCGAGCAGCAGCCCCAGCTCCCCCACCAGCACCGCGGCCACCAGGGCCCCCCAGCCCAAGCCGACGAGCCGCGGCAGCCAGCCGAACAGCCAGACGACCACGGCCGTCATGACCCAGATGGCGGGCAGGTACGCCGCGAGGCCTCCCAGCACCGCGCCGGCCTTGCCCAACGAGCCGCTGGCCAGGCCGTACGACAGCCCGGCCGAGACCCCGGCCACCAGGCACAGCAGGGTGGTCCCCAGCACGGCGACCGCCAGGTGGCTGCCCAGCCAGCGCCAGCGCGAGACGGCCCCGGCGAGGAGCACCTCGGCGTGCCCGGACTGCTCCTCGCTGTGCAGCCGCATCGTCGCGGAGACCCCGTACGCGGCGGCGAACAAGGCCACGAAGCCCATCTCGGTGGCCACGAAGGCGTCCGTCAGGGTCTCGGTGCCACCCAGGCGGCGCAGCAGGTCGCGCACGGCCTCGCTGTCCAGCAGGTCGCCCAGCTTGGTGGCGATGTTGCCGAAGATCGCCCCCAGCAGGGCGAAGGCCACCGCCCAACCGGCGAGCACCCCGCGCTGCAGCCGCCAGGCCAGGGCGAGCGGGCTGGCCAGACCCGCGCGCGCCCGGGCGGGCCCGACCCGGTCGGGGAGCAGCCCGGCGCCGAGGTCGCGGCGCTCGGCGAGGGCGTAGGCGAGCCCCACCGCGACGGCCGTGAAGACGAGCGGCAGCAGCAGCGCCCACCAGCGGTCGCCTGCGTACGGGCGGACCTGCTCGGCCCAGCCGATTGGCGACAGCCAGGACCAGAACGCCGGCTCGCCAGCGTCTCCAGCGACGTCGCCCAGCGCGCGCAGGAGGTACGCGGCCACGAGCACCACGGCCGCCCAAGCAGAGGCCGCGCGGGCGGACACCGTCAGCTGCGCAGTCACCGCGGCGACCCCGGCGAACGCCCAGGCGCAGAGCGCCCAGGACAACCCGAACGCCCACGACCCGGCTGCCGGCAGCCCCGAGGCGATCTGGGCGAGCGCCGTCAGCATCCCCAGCACGAGCATCGCGAGCGCGACCGTGCCGAGGGCCGCGGTCAGGGCGGCCCTGCGGCCGACGACGGTCGACCCGAGCAGCTCCAGCCGGCCGGCCTCCTCCTCGGCCCGGGTGTGGCGCACGACGAGCAGCGCAGCGAGCAGGGCGACCATGGCCGCGCCGAAGGCGCCCAGCTTCATGATGGACAACGCGCCCAGGGAGGTGGGATCCCACACCCGCCCGTACCAGGCCACGAAGGCCGGGATGTCGTTCACCGCGGCGGCCGCCTCGGCCCTCGCCGCCTCGGTCGGGTAGAGGCCGAGCGTCGCCGACGCCGTGGAGGCGACGGTGAGCACGAACACCCCGATCCACACGGGCAGCAGCACCCGGTCGCGGCGCAGCGCCAGCCGGGCGAGCGCGCCGGTCCCGGCGTACTCGCTCATCCCGCCGCCCCCCGCGCCCCGCGGTCGGCCTCCGCGTAGTGCCTCAGGAAGAGCTCCTCGAGCGTGGGGGGTTGGCTGGTCAGGCTGACGACCCCGACCCTCCCCAGCGACTGCAGCAGGGCGTCGAGCGCCTGCGCGTCGACCTCGCAGGTCAGCCGGGTGCCCGAGACCACGACCTCGTGAACCCCCGGCAGATCGGTCAGCCCGTCGGGCGAGTGGCGCAGTTCCGCGCTAATCGACGTGCGGCTCAGGTGGCGGAGCTCGGCGAGGGTGCCGCTCTCGACGACGCGGCCGCCGCGGATGATGCTCACCCGGTCGGAGAGCGCCTCCGCCTCGGCCAGGATGTGGCTGGAGAGCAGCACGGTGCGGCCATTGCCGCTCTCCTCGCGGATGTAGTCGCGGAAGGACGACTCCATGAGCGGGTCGAGGCCCGCGGTCGGCTCGTCGAGCAGGAGCAGCTCCACGTCGGAGGCCAGCGCCGCGATCAGGGCGACCTTCTGCCGGTTGCCCTTGGAGTAGGCCCTGGCCTTCTTGGTCGGGTCGAGGTCGAAGCGCTCAAGCAGCGCCGCTAGCCGCCCCTCGTTCAACCCGCCACGCAGCCGGCCGAGCAGGTCGATGACCTCGCCGCCGGTCAGGTTGGGCCACAGCGCCACATCTCCCGGCACGTACGCGAGCCGGCGGTGCAGCCCCACGGCGTCGCGCCAGGGGTCGCCGCCCAGCACGCGCGCCGTCCCCGCATCGGCCTTCAGCAGTCCGAGCAGGATGCGCAGCGTGGTCGTCTTCCCGGCGCCGTTCGGCCCGAGGAAGCCGTGCACCTCACCTGGCTCGACCCGCAGGTCCAGGCCATCGAGGGCCCGCGTGCTGCCGAACGACTTGACCAGGCCCACCGCTTCGATCGCAGCGCTCATGGCAGCCACGCTACGCGGCCGGATCCCAACGGCGGCAGGGCTTTTCGGCCTGCCGCCAGGGCTCAGCGCAGGGTGTAGTTGGGCGCCTCGACGGTCACCGCGACATCGTGCGGGTGGCTCTCCTTGAGCCCCGCGGCGGTGATCCGCACGAAGCGGCCCTTGTCCTGCAGCTCGGCGATGGTCTGCGCCCCGACGTACCCCATCGACGCCCGGAGGCCGCCGACGAGCTGGTGGGCCACGGCAGCGAGCGGGCCGCGGTAGGGCACCTGGCCCTCGACGCCCTCCGGCACGAGCTTGTCGTCGGAGAGCACGTCGTCCTGGAAGTAGCGGTCCTTGGAGTACGACCGCGCCTGGCCGCGCGACTGCATGGCGCCCAGCGAGCCCATCCCCCGGTAGGACTTGAACTGCTTGCCGTTGACGAAGACCACGTCGCCTGGGGCCTCCTCGCAGCCGGCCAGCAGCGAGCCGAGCATCACCGTGGACGCCCCGGCGACCACGGCCTTGGCGATGTCGCCGGACGACTGCAGGCCGCCGTCGCCGATGACCGGGACGCCGGCGGGGCGGCACGCGAGGGAGGCCTCGTAGATCGCGGTGACCTGGGGGACGCCGACCCCGGCCACCACCCGGGTCGTGCAGATCGAGCCGGGGCCCACGCCGACCTTGACCCCGTCGGCGCCGGCGTCCACGAGGGCCTGCGCGCCGTCGCGGGTGGCGACGTTGCCGCCGACCACCTGCACGTCGGTCTCGCGCTTCAGCCGCGCCACCATGTCGAGCACCTGCCGGCTGTGGCCGTGCGCGGTGTCGACGACGATCAGGTCGACGCCCGCCTCGATGAGCGTGCGGGCCCGCTTGTACGAGTCGTCGCCCACGCCGACCGCTGCTCCGACGACGAGCCGCCCGTCGGCGTCCTTGGTGGCGAGCGGGTACTGGTCGGACTTGACGAAGTCCTTGACGGTGATGAGCCCGGTCAGCCGGCCCTCGGCGTCGATGAGCGGGAGCTTCTCGATCTTGCGGCTGGCCAGCAGCGCGAAGGCCTCGTCCGAGGAGATGCCCGGGTGCGCGGTGACCAGCGGCATCGGCGTCATCACCTCGCGGGCCAGCCGCGAGTGGTCGGACTCGAAGCGCATGTCGCGGTTGGTGACGATGCCGACGAGCACCCCAGCGGCGTCGACGACGGGGACGCCGGAGATGCGGTACCGCGCGCAGAGCCGGTCGACGTCGGCCAGCGAGTCCTCGGGCAGGCAGGTGACCGGATGGGTGATCATCCCGGCCTCGGAGCGCTTGACGAGGTCGGCGTGCGAGGCCTGGTCCTCGATCGAGAGGTTGCGGTGGAGCACCCCGAGGCCGCCCTGGCGGGCCATCGCGATGGCCATCCGCGCCTCGGTGACGGTGTCCATCGCGCTCGACAGCAGCGGCGTCTTGACCGTGAGCCCGCGGCTCACCCGGGTGGAGGTGTCGACCTCGCTCGGGATGACGTCCGACTCTCCGGGCAGCAGCAGCACATCGTCGTACGTGAGTCCCAGCGGGGCGAACGTCTGCGGCAGGGCCTCCATGGCGGAAGGGTACCCGCGCCGCAACAGCCCGACGCCAGGTGCCCGCGCGCGGCGGTCAGCCGGCGGGCTTGCCGGTCTTCTTGGTGTCGCTCTGCCCGTTGGCGTTGCCCTGGGGGGTCGGTGCGGCCGTTGGCCGTGGCCGCGGGCGACGGGGCGACGGGCGCCGCGCTTGGCGGCACCGGGTCGGCCGGCGGACCGGTCTGCTTCACCGCGTACTGCCCGTTGGCGTTGCCGTTCGGGGTCGCCGCACCGTTGCCGGCGCCGTTCGCCCCTGCCGGGGGCGGGCCGGTCTGCTTCACCGCCGACTGCCCGTTGGCGTTGCCGTTGGGCGTCGCGTTGCCGTTCGGGGTCGCCGCCGTGGGCGAGACTGAGCGGCTCCGGCGGGGTCGGCGCTGGCCGCCGACGCGCCGGGGGCCATCGCCTGTGCCAGGACGCGCAGCCGCTGGAACAGCGCCTCGAATCCGTCCTCGGCCGCCGGGAGAGCAGCGGCCGCCTCGTCCAGAAGTCGTTGCGCGCCCGCCACATCGCCAGCGGCCCAGGCGGCCTCGGCCGCGTCGAGCGAGCGGGCCGCCACCGTGTCCTGGGGCGCCGAGGGGGACGGGTTGGCCGGTGCGGCAGGCCCGCCCGGGAGGGTGAGTCCCAGCGGCGCCAGGGCCGTGCGGTACGGCGCCCAGGGGTCGCCGGCCAGAGCAGCCGCGCCCACGGCTGGGAGGAGCAGGACGCCGGCGATCACGGGCAGCGCGACGGCGGCCCGGCGAACCCGGCGTCGCGTAGGCGCCGCCCCCAGGACCGGCTGCTCCACGGCGGCCAGCAGGTCGGCCAGGACGGCGGCGGCCGGGTCTTTGCAGTCGCCACGTGTCCACTCCCCGGCCGCCAGGCGGTCGAGCAGGGCGTCGTCGGCGGCGACCTCGGCCATGTTCGGTCGGCCCAACTCAGGGGGCATGCGGTCGGCGCTCATGACAGCTCCGCCTCACGGGCGAGCGCGCGCAGGCGCTCGAGCGCGCGGTGCTGCGCCACCCGGACCGCGCCCGCGCTCATGCCGAGCTGGGCGCCCACCTGCTCCGCCGACCACTTCCAGACCACCCGCATCATGAGCAGCTCGCGGTCGCGCTCGGGCAGCCGATCGAGCAGGGCGAAGGCCCCGGAGACCTCGCGGCGATGGACCGCCGCGTCCTCTGGGCCGCGGTCCGGGTCTGGCCCATCCGGGACCTCGGGCACCGAGACCGCGCGCGCCGACAAGGCGCGCTGCGCGTCGACGACCTTGTGCGCGGCGATGCCGTACGCCAGCGCCTCGACCGGGAGGCCGCGGTTCTCGTACGTCGGCAGCGCCTTGACCAGGGCCAGGCACACCTCCTGCGCCACGTCTTCGGCCTGCTGGCCGGCCCCGGGCGTCCGGGCGAGCCGGGCCCGGCAGTAGCGCACCACGAGGGGTCGCACCCGGGCGATCAGCCGGTCCAGCTCGCGGGGGTCGTCCCAGCGATCAGGCTCGGGATCCACCTCGGCGAGCGCGGCGTCCGCCTCGGCGAGGGGGTCATGGAGCGAGGAGACCTGGCGTCCCTCCCACTCGTGGGCGGCTGTCATCTGGGCGACGGTAGCAGCGCCCGGCGAGGCGGTCGCGGAAGCGCCGACCGCCACCTCTCGCAGGACGAGTCGCGTCAGCGCAGCAGCCCCCAGCGGAAGCCGACGGCGACGGCGTGCGCGCGGTCGGCGGCGCCCATCTTGCGGAACAGCCGGCGGGCATGGGTCTTGACGGTGTCCTCGGACAGGTAGAGCTCGCGGCCGATCTCGGCGTTGCTGCGTCCGCGGCTCATCCCGGTCAGCACCTGGAGCTCGCGCTCGGTCAGGGCGGGCGGGCCGCCCGCGTCCGGCATCCGCCGCATCGGGCGCGCGGCGGGCGGAGCGCCGACCAGCACCTGGGCCACCGTGGCGGCGACCTCCTCGCGGGTGGCGTCCTTGCGGAGGTATCCGCGGGCCCCGTACGCGACGGCTCGGGCCACCCCGTCGTGGTCCTCGGCCATGGTCAGCACCACGACGACGGCGCCCGGGTGGGTGGCCACCAGCCGGCGGGTCGCCTCGACGCCGCCGATCCCGGGCATCCGCAGGTCGACCAGCACGAGGTCGGGGCTCTCGGCCGTGTAGCGGGCGAGGACCTCCTCACCGCTGGACGCGACCGTGACGCGGGTGACCCCGGGCACGGTCGCGACGGCCCGGCGCAGCGCCTCGCGGGCGAGCGGCGAGTCGTCGCACACGCACACAGTGGTCACGCAGAGGTCTTCGGCAGAACGGCCGCGGAGGCTTAGGCCCGAGTCACTGCCGGTTTCGACGCGGTTCAGCCGGTGCCGAGCAGCGCGGCGATGTCTGGCCGGGCCAGCCACTCCGCCCGCAGCTCCTCGGACAGGTCTTCGGCGAGCGCGAGCACCGCCGATCGGGCCGACGCCAGCGCCCGGGCCGACTCCGCGGGGTCGCTCTCGGCCACCAGCGCCCCGAGCATGGCCCGCGAGGGCCACACGAGTGGGAGCGCCCCCAGCCCCTCGGCAAGCAGGCCGGCCCGGCGCAGGGCCGCGGCGCCCTCGTCCAGTTGGCCGTCCTGGAGCAGGGAGACCCCCACGAAGAGCAGCGACTTGGCGGTGTGCCGGGGCGCCCCCGATCGCTCGGACAGCGAGAGGGCCGCCTGCGCCGCGCGTACGGCCGGCGCGGCCTCGCCCTCGAGCAGCGCGATCTCGGCGCGCACCCAGTCCAGCCGGACCCGCTGGCGCCACCACTGCGGATGCGCCGCAGCGACTCCCGCGGCCTCATCCAGCCGCCGGTGCGCCTCGGCCGCGTCGCCGAGCCCCACCGCGTCGGCCGCGAGACCGAGCCGCGCATCGAAGGCCGGCTCGTCGAGCCCCTCTGCGGGCGCCTCGCCAACCAGCGCCAGCGCCAGCGCGTGCTGATCGCGCTGGGCCGCGGCCGCGTGCCGCCCGAGCTGCCGGTGCACGCTCGCCGCGGTGGCCGCGGCGAGCGCCGCGACCAATCGGGCCTCGGGACCGGAGTCATCGCCCGGCACGCAGGAAGCCCCCAGCGGCTCCAGCACCGACAACGCGGAGCCGTACCGACCGGAGGCGCCGAGGGTCACCCCGAGCAGCCAGGTCGCCAGCAGGCCCTCGGCGGTGCGGCCCTGGCTGGCCGCCAGCTCGGCGGCCGAGCGCAGCGGATCGACGCCGGCGCCGGGGGGCCCGTGGAAAGCCGCGCGCTCGCCGGACGCCAGCAGGTCGGCGAGCTCGTCCGGCTGCCCGGTCATGTCGCGGCCTCCCTCCCGGAGCCCCCGTCGGGGCCTGACCGGGCGGTGGATCCGCGCGGCGCGCTCAGGAGGCTACCCAGCCCGGGGCGTCAGACGACGGAGGCGGCCGCGATCTGCTCCACGGCCTCGGCGAGGCTGTGGGTGGTGACCGCCCCGGCGGGGAGGCCGCCCTGCCACCCGGGACCGCCCAGGACGAGCTGCGGTGCGGGGCGAACCGCCGGGAGGCCGGCCAGCTGATCGCTCGACCCGGTGCGCGGCAGGGCCGACCAAAGGAAGACGGCCGCGGGCCCGCTGCGCCGGATGGCCGAGGCGAGTGCGTCGCGGGGGACCCGGGCGCCCAGGACGCGCGTCGCCACCCGGCGCTCGGCCAGGGCCGCCGCCAACGCGTGGAGCGGGAGCACGTGCTGCTCCTCCTCGGCGCAGGCCAGGAGCACCGGGCGCGGGTTGGCCGGCTCGCGGATCCGGGCCGTGGACAGCCGCAGCGCCGCCAGCACGGCATCGGAAAGCAGGTGCTCGACCTCGATCCCCTGGCCGGTGGCGGCCCAGCGCTGTCCGAGGCCGACGAGCACCGGGACGCACAGCTGGTCCCAGGTCGCCGTGACCCCGCGCTGGGCGATCTGATCGCGCACGATGTCCGTGCAGGCCTGTGAGTCCAGCGCCAGCGCGGCGCGGGCCAGGCCCCGACCGGCCGGCGTGCTCTCGGCGAGCGGCACGACCCGCCCTCCCCCGGCTGGGCGGCCGGAGGGTTGGGGCTCGACCTCGGCGACCACCTGGGCGGCCGGGAACTCCGTCACGGTGGCCAGCCGGGGCTCCTCGATCTCCGCCGCCAGGGCGGCCCGCGCCGCGTCCCCCGGGGACACGCCCTCCAGGGTGAGGCGGCGCATCACCTCGAGGCGGGCCAGGTCGACCGGGGAGTAGCGCCGATGCGCCCCCGCGGTGTGGGCGCCCGGCCCGAGCCCGTAGCGGCGGTCCCAGGTGCGCAGGGTCGCGGGGGCGACGCCCAACCGCCGGGCGACGGCGGCGACGGTGAGCGCGGGCGCGGGCGGGGGCACCGGCTGCAACCGCCCGGACGACGAACTCATGGCGCGATTGTCGGCCCAGATCGGCCGCGCCGCACCTCGACGGGCCAATCCCCCGCTTCGGATGAGCCGTGAGTGATCTTCGCAAAGTTGTTCACGGAATTGTTCATGTCAGGTACTTGACCTACTTCTGGCGCGGTTGTAGATTCTCCCCAACGGATCCCGACAGGGACCCACCCGATCGTCCACCCACCGGGCCACGGCCCGAGCACTTGAGAAGGGCACCTGACATGGCCGACGTCTCCCGCCTCCCCGGCCCGAACGCCGACTTCTGGGACTGGCAGCTCGACGCGGCCTGCCGAGGCTCGGACGTGGCGGCCTTCTTCCACCCCGAGGGCGAGCGCGGCCCCTCCCGGGTGGCCCGCGAGCAGGCCGCCAAGGCCGTCTGCGCGACCTGCCCCGTGCTGCTGCAGTGCGCCGAGCACGCGCTGCGCGTCCGCGAGCCGTACGGCATCTGGGGCGGGATGAGCGAGGACGACCGCGAGGCCGTGTACGCCGGCGGGCGCCGGTTCGCCGAGGCCTCCTGACCAACCGTTCGCGGTCTCGGCCCCCTCCCCTCAGGGCCTCGACCGGCACCCTCCGCGGGCCTCCCCCCTCCTTGGCCCCCGGACGCGACAGAGCCTCCGATCCCTGCGGATCGGAGGCTCTGTCGCGTGCGGGTCGCTGCTAGTGCGAGTGCCCGCCCGGGCCGTGCGAGTGGCCGTGGCCGTGGCCGGCCCCGCCGTCCTGCTCGTCCTCGCGCTTCTCCACCACCAGGGTCTCGGTGGTGAGCAGCATCCCGGCGATCGAGGCGGCGTTCTCCAGCGCCGAGCGGGTCACCTTGACCGGGTCGACGACCCCGGCGGCCATCAGGTCGCCGTACTCGCCCGTCGCGGCGTTGTAGCCGTGGCCGGCCGGCAGCTCGGCGACCTTGGCCGTCACGACCAGGCCCTCCTGGCCGGCGTTCTCGGCGATCCACCGCAGCGGCTCGACGAGGGCGCGGCGCACGACCTTGACGCCGACGAGCTGGTCGCCCTCGAGGCCGAGGCCGTCGTCGAGCACCGGCGCGACCTGGACGAGCGCGGCGCCGCCGCCGACGACGATGCCCTCCTCGATCGCCGCGCGGGTCGCCGAGATGGCGTCCTCGATGCGGTGCTTGCGCTCCTTCATCTCGACCTCGGTGTGGGCGCCCACCTTGATGACGGCCACGCCGCCGGAGAGCTTGGCGAGGCGCTCCTGCAGCTTCTCGCGGTCCCAGTCGGAGTCGGTGCGCTCGATCTCGGCCCGCACCTGGGCCACCCGGTCGGCCACGGCCTCGGGCGTTCCGCCGCCCTCGACCACGGTCGTGTCGTCCTTGGTGACGACCACGCGCCGGGCCGAGCCGAGCACCTCGAGGCCGACCTGGTCGAGCTTCAGCCCGACCTCGGGGGCGACGACCTGGGCGCCGGTGAGCACGGCCATGTCCTCGAGCATCGCCTTGCGGCGGTCGCCGAAGGCCGGGGCCTTGACCGCGACCGACGTGAAGGTGCCGCGGATCTTGTTGACCACCAGGGTCGACAGCGCCTCGCCGTCGACGTCCTCGGCGATGACGAGCAGCGGCTTGCCGGCCTGGACGGCCTTCTCCAGCAGCGGCAGCAGGTCGGCGACCGCGGAGATCTTGCCCTGGTTGAGCAGGATCAGCGGGTCCTCGAGCACGGCTTCCATCCGCTCGGGGTCGGTGACCATGTACGGCGAGATGTAGCCCTTGTCGAACTGCAGGCCCTCGGTGACCTCGAGGTCGGTGCCCGTGGTGGTGGACTCCTCGACGGTGATCACGCCGTCCTTGCCGACCTTGTCGAACGCCTGCGCGAGCAGCGCGCCGATCTGGTCGTCCTGGGCGGAGAGCCCGGCGACGTTGGCGATGTCCTCGGTGCCGTCGACCGGCCGCGCCGACTCCAGCAGCTTGGCGCACACCTCGGCGACGGCGGCCTCGATGCCCTTCTTGATGTCCATCGGGGCGCCGCCGGCGGCGACGTAGCGCAGGCCCTCGCGGACGAGCGCCTGGGCCAGCACGGTCGCGGTCGTGGTGCCGTCACCGGCGACGTCGTTGGTCTTGGTGGCGACCTCCTTGGCGAGCTGGGCGCCGAGGTTCTCGTACGGGTCGTCGAGCTCGACCTCGCGGGCGATCGTCACGCCGTCGTTGGTGATCGTGGGGCGCCCCACTTCTTGTCGAGGACGACGTTGCGGCCCTTGGGGCCGAGCGTCACCTTGACCGCGTCGGCGAGGGCGTTGACGCCGCGCTCGAGCGAGCGGCGCGCGTCCTCGTTGAACTCCAGGATCTTGGCCATGGAAGGGGGATTCCTCTCGGGGAATTCAGTGCATCAATGAAGGGCATCAGCGAAGGCTGACGTGCGGGCAGGGTCAGGAAAGCGCGAGCGCCCCGGGCCCCGGGTTGCCGGGCCGCCGGGGCGCTCGCGTGAAACGGGGGGTGCTACTTCTCGATGATGGCCAGCACGTCACGGGCCGACAGGATGAGGTACTCCTCGCCCTGGTACTTGACCTCGGTGCCGCCGTACTTGCTGTAGATGACGACGTCGCCGACCTTGACGTCGAGCGGGATGCGCTCGTCGCCGTCCTCGTTGAAGCGACCCGGGCCCACGGCGAGAACGGTGCCCTCCTGGGGCTTCTCCTTCGCGGTGTCCGGGATGACCAGGCCGGAGGCGGTGGTCTGCTCGGCGTCGAGCTGCTGCACGAGGATGCGGTCCTCGAGCGGCTTGATGGTGACCGACACGGTGGTGACCTTTCGAAGAAATCGTCTTCGTCTGATGGGGGAACAGCGGATGGAGGAACACGGGCGCGGGCCGGGCCGCGGGCCTGCCGTCGCGGGGGTCAGGACCGGTCCGGTCGCGTTGGCACACTCACAGGGAGAGTGCCAACGCCCACGCTAGCCAGGGGTTAGCACTCCGTCAACCTGAGTGCCAGCCAGCCCGCACCCCGCGGCGCCGTACGGTGCCCCGGTGGGCCCCGACGAACTCGCCGCTCTGCTCACCCCGGAGGGCCGCGCCCTCGTCGCCTCGCTCACGCCGTACGACGAGGCGGGCGCCCTCGCTGCGGGCCAGGCCGCCCGCCGCCTGGGCCACCCCGCCGCGCTCGTCGCCGCGGCCCAGTCGCAGGCCCGGCTGCGCACCCGGGCCCGGCTCCGGTTCGGCCCGGCGGCCGACCGGCTCTGGTGGTCCCCCGACACCCTGGAGCAGGCCACCCGGCCAGCGGTGGCCGCCCGTCGCGCGGCCCGCTTCGCCGCCGCCTTGCCGCCGGGCTCCCTGGTCGCCGACCTCGGCTGCGGGGCTGGCTCAGACACCCGGGCGCTGGCCCAGGCGGGCCTGCGGGTGCTCGCCGTCGACCTCGACCCGCTGGCCGCCGCGTTGGCCGCCGCCAACGTCGAGGCGGAGGGGCTCGACGACCGGGTAGAGGTGCGTTGCGGCGACGTCCGCGACGTCGACCTGTCGTCGGTGGACGCGTGGTTCGCCGACCCGGCGCGGCGGTCCGGCGGGCGACGGGTGCTCGATCCCGAGGGGTGGTCCCCGCCGTGGTCCTGGGTGGAGGACGCGGCCACCCGGGTGGTCACGGCGATGGCCAAGGTGGCTCCCGGCATCGACCACGCTGCGCTGCCCGCGGGCGCCACCACCGAGTGGGTGAGCGACGGCGGAGACCTGCTCGAGGCGTGCGTGGCGTGGGGGCCGCTGGCCGACCCCTCCGTACGCCGCCGCGCTGTGCTGCTCCCCGGCCAGTCACGTCCTCGACGACTCAGGCGGCGTGCCGGAGCCGCCGATCGGCCCGCCGGGGGCGTACCTGCTGGAGCCCGACCCGGCGGTGATCCGCGCGGGCCTGGTGTCTGTCGTCGCCGAGGCGCTGGACGGCTGGCTGCTGGACCCGCGGATCGCCTACATCGCGACCGACTCGGATCGGGTCACCCCGTACGCCGTGCGGTACGAGGTGCTGGGCGAGGCGCCGTTCGCGCTGAAGGCGCTGCGGGCCCACCTGCGCGGTCTCGGCTACGGCGACGTGATCGTGAAGAAGCGCGGCGTGGCCGTCGACCCCGAAGAACTGCGCCGACGACTGCGGCTGGGCGGCGACGGGCCGACCGCAACTCTCGTGCTCACTCGCACCGACGCCGGCCCGCTCGCACTCGTCGTGCGCCGGGGCTAGAGGTGGTTGGGTAACCCAAATGACGACGGTCGCGCTCTTCCACTCGGTGCTCGGCGTCCGGCAAGGCGTCCTCGACGCAGCCGAACGGCTCCGCCAGGACGGCCACGAGGTGCTCGTGGCCGACCTCTACGACGGGCGCACCTTCGACGACTACCCGCCCGCCATGGCCTTCGCCCACGAGGAGGTTGGGCTGGCGACCCTCACAGGGCGCGCGCTCGACGCGGTCGCCGGCGTGCCCGACGGATTCGTCACCGCCGGGTTCTCGCTCGGCTGCATCATGGCCGTGCACGTCGCGACGCGGCGCACCGTGTCCGGCGTCCTGATGATGAGCGGCGCGATCCCGGTGTCGGCCTTCGGCGACGGCCGCCGGTGGCCCGCTGGGGTGCCGGCCCAGACGCACTCGACCGTCGGCGACCCCTGGCGCGAGCAGGAGGAGATCGACCAGGCGGTCCGCGACATCGAGGCCGGCGGCGGCACCATCGAGGTGTTCGACTACCCCGGATCCGGCCACCTGTTCAGCGACCCCACGCTGCCCGCCGAGTACGACCCGGCCGCCACCGAGGTGCTCTGGGGCCGCGCCCTGCCGTTCGTCCGGTCGTGCGGCCGCACGGCCCGAGAGGCCTAGAGCGTCGGGCGGGACGCGCGGGGTCAGGCCAGGTCGGCCTGGCCGACGGCCTCGCCGCCCTGGCGGGTCAGCGGGTAGATCAGCGCCCCGAGCGCGCCGCCGAGCAAGGGCGCGAGGATGAACAGCCAGACCTGCTACAGCGCGGTGCCCCCGGCGAACAGGGCGGGGCCGAAGGACCGGGCCGGGTTGACGGAGGTGCCGTCCAGCGGGATGCCGAAGGTGTGGATCGCCGTGAGCGCCGCACCGATGGCGAGTCCCGCGGCCGCGGCGGTCGCGAACTTGTCGGTGACCAGCAGGATCACGAGGATGAACGCGGCGGTGGCGAGCACCTCGAAGACGAAGGCGCCGGTGAGGTTGATCGAGCCGTTGTCGTAGGCGTTCGAGCCCAGCCCGCCCGTCTGGTCGGTCACCCCGCCGCTGCTCACCAGGAACTTCAGCACCCCGGCCCCGGCGATGGCGCCCAGGAACTGCGCCACCCAGTAGCCGGCGGCCTCCTGGATCGCCTGCTTGCGTGCGATCACCATCGCCAGGGTCACCGCGGGGTTGACGTGGGCGCCGCTGACCGGGCCGAACGCGTAGGCCACGAAGATCAAGACGAAGCCGAAGGCGATCGCGACCGCGATGACGCCGGCCGACTCCAGGCCGGACACCGCTGCGCCCACGGCGATGAAGACAAGCAGGAACGTGCCGATGAACTCGGCGATGAGCTTGCGGGCCATGACGACTCCTGTGCTGGGGTGGTACCGGGCGGGTGTGCGCGGTTCTGAGTGGCCGCAAGCATTCCAGGCCGGGGGTCAGATCTGGCGGACCCGGACGTCGCGGCGTCGGCGGGGACCGCCGACGCCGCGACGTCGGATCAGGCCAGGTCGAACCGGTCGAGGTTCATGACCTTGTCCCACGCGGCGACGAAGTCGCGCACGAACTTCTGCTGCGAGTCGTCGCTCGCGTAGACCTCGGCGACCGCGCGCAGCACCGAGTTCGAGCCGAAGACGAGGTCGACCCGGCTGCCGGTCCACTTCAGCTCGCCCGTGGCGCGGTCACGCCCCTCGAAGGCGTCCTCGGCCTCGGTCGTCGCCGCCCAGACCGTGTTGAGGTCGAGCAGGTTCACGAAGAAGTCGTTGGTCAGGGCCTCCGACTGCTGGGTGAAGACGCCGAGCGCGGACTGCCCGTGGTTCGCGCCGAGCACGCGCAGTCCCCCTACCAGGACGGTCATCTCCGGCGCGGTCAGGGTCAGCAGCTGCGCCTTGTCGACGAGCAGGAACTCCGCCGGCTTGCCGTGCCCCTTCCCCGCGTAGTTGCGGAACCCGTCCGCGGCGGGCTCGAGGACGGCGAAGGAGTCGACGTCGGTCTGCTCCTGCGACGCGTCCGTGCGGCCCGGCGTGAACGGGACCTCGACGTCGTACCCGGCGTTCTTGGCGGCCTTCTCGACGGCCGCGCATCCGCCGAGCACGATGACGTCGGCGAGCGAGACCTGCGGGCCGCCGGCGTGCGTCGCGTTGAACTCGGCCTGCACGCCCTCAAGGGCGCCCAGCACCGTGGCCAGCTCGGCGGGGCTGTTGACGTCCCAACCGCTCTGAGGCGCGAGGCGCACGCGAGCGCCGTTGGCGCCGCCGCGCTTGTCGGTGCCGCGGAAGGTCGACGCCGAGGCCCAGGCGGTCGAGACCAGCTGGGAAACGGACAGCCCGGAGGCGAGGATCGCCGCCTTGAGCGCGGCGACGTCGTCGGCGCCGATCAGGGGGTGCGAGACCGCGGGGACCGGGTCCTGCCAGATGAGGTCCTCGGCGGGGACCTCGGCGCCGAGGTAGCGGGACTTCGGCCCCATGTCGCGGTGGGTCAGCTTGAACCACGCCCGGGCGAAGGCGTCGGCGAACTCCTGCGGGTTGGCCAGGAACCGCCGCGAGATCTGCTCGTACGCCGGGTCCATCCGCAGCGCGAGGTCGGTCGTGAGCATGACCGGGGCGTGCCGCTTGGACGGGTCCTCGGGATCGGGCACCGTGGTCGCCGCGGCGGGATCCGTCGGAACCCACTGCCAGGCGCCCGCCGGGCTCTTGGTGAGGTCCCACTCGTAGTTGAAGAGGGTCTCGAAGTAGCTGTTGTCCCAGGTCGTGGGGGTGGGGGTCCAGGCGCCCTCGAGCCCGCTGGTGATCGTCGCGGCGCCCTTGCCGCTGCCGAAGGTGTTCTTCCAGCCGAGGCCCTGCTCCGCCAGCGGCGCGGCCTCCGGCTCGCGACCGACGTACTGGTTCGGGTCGGCGGCGCCGTGGGTCTTGCCGAACGTGTGGCCGCCGGCGATGAGGGCGACCGTCTCCTCGTCGTTCATCGCCATCCGGGCGAACGTCTCGCGGATGTCCCGGGCCGCCGCCAGCGCGCTCGGGACGCCGTTGGGGCCCTCGGGGTTGACGTAGATCAGGCCCATCTGGACGGCGCCGAGCGGGTTCGCGAGCTCGCGGTCACCGGTGTAGCGGGCGTCGCCGAGCCACTCGGCCTCCGACCCCCAGTTGACGTCCTCGGGCTCCCAGACGTCGGCGCGACCGCCGCCGAAGCCGAACGTGGTGAAGCCCATCGACTCCAGGGCGCAGTTGCCGGCCAGGATCATCAGGTCGGCCCACGAGAGGGCGTTGCCGTACTTCTTCTTGACCGGCCACAGCAGGCGCCGCGCCTTGTCGAGGTTGCCGTTGTCCGGCCAGCTGTTGAGCGGGGCGAAGCGCTGCTGGCCGGCCCCGCCGCCGCCGCGGCCGTCGCTGACGCGGTACGTGCCCGCGCTGTGCCACGCCATCCGGATGAACAGCGGGCCGTAGTGGCCGTAGTCGGCGGGCCACCAGTCCTGCGAGGTCGTCATGACCTCCTCGATGTCCCGCTTGACGGCCGCGAGGTCGAGGCCCTTGAACGCCTCGGCGTAGTCGAAGTCCGCGCCCAGGGGGTCGCCCTTGGGGGAGTTCGCGTGCAGGACGCCCACGTCCAGCTGGTTGGGCCACCAGTCCCGGATCGACGTGCCCCCGGCAGAGTGGACGACGGGGCACTTGCCCCCGGTCTCCTCGTTCATGTCACCTACGACTGCGTCATGGCTGTCAGACACGTGAATCCTTTCGGTACCAGGCGGATCGGCGGATGGGATCAGGGGTTGTCGGCGAGCGAGCAGGCGGGGCACCGGCCCCAGTAGACGACCTCGGCCTCGTCGATCGAGTAGCCGTGGGCGTCGGACGCGGTCAGGCAGGGCGTGTAGTCAACGGCGCAATCGACATCGGCGATGGCGCCGCATGACCGGCACACGACGTGGTGGTGGTTGTCGGCGACCCGCGACTCATAGCGGGCCACCGAACCGGCTGGCTCGATGCGGCGTACGAGGCCCGCGGCGGTCAGCACGCGCAGGACGTCGTACACCGCCTGCGTCGACACCTCGCCGGCCTCTGCCCGCACGGCCGCGATGAGCGCGTCGGTGTCGGCGTGCGGATGCGCGTACACCGCGGTCAGCACCGCCACCCGGGGCCGGGTCACGCGCAGATCAGCGCCCCGCAACAGCCGCTCGGCATCCAACGTTGCGGGCACCTGGCCAGTGTGGACCCATTTTCTGGAATGAGTCAAGAAATCGGGTGCGAGTGCCCGCCCGACAGGTTCAGGCGGTGGCGCTCAAGACGCCCCGTCGCGAAGTCGACAACCAGGAGGACGGACAACCGCGCTAGCCGTCGGCCAGCTTGGAGGGTGAGCCCGTGCGGGTGGCCTACGTCGCCGGAGACGGACCGCTGCAGGGGTGGGCCTACGCCGCGGAGAACCGCCTGCCGCTCAATGAAGAACTCGAGCTGTCCGTGAAGGACGGGTACTCCGCGGTCTACCGCGTCGGCCAGGGCTGCCAGCTGTGGTTCGTTCGCCTCCTGCCGCCCCTCGACTGATCGTCTGGTCGACCACCCAGCAGTACGAGGCCCCGCGAGGCCGACCCGGCTATCTGGCCTCGGGGTCGGGCTGGTGGATGCCGAAGGTGTTGCCCTCCGTGTCGATGTAGTAGCCCTGCCAGGCCATGCCCATCAGCGCCATCTTGGGCAGGGCCACCTGCCCGCCGGCGGCCAGGATGCGCCGCTCGGTCTCGTCGTAGTCACCCACACCGATCGTGCAGACGAAGGCGTTGGTCCCCTGGCCGAGGTCGGGGGCTGGCGCCGGCCTCGGCAGCAGCCCGCCGTTGATCCCCAGCTGATCCTCCGGCCCCGTGACGATGCCCCAGTACTCCGCGCCGACGAAGTGGCCGTAGTCCTCGAATGCCCATCCGAACACGGCGGCGTAGAACGCCTTGGCCCGCTCGACGTCGTCGGCCTGGATCTCGAAGTGAACAACCCGGGACATGGCTCCTCCTCCGTCGGGTGGCCGCAGTATGGCAGCGCCCGTACGACCTCGGCCGGTCGCCGAAGCCTGCGGCACCCGGCAGGATGGGCAGGTGGGCGCCTCAGCGGACTCGCGTGCACCGACGGTCCACGGACTCATCGCCTCGCTGACGGACGCGATCACCGCTCTGCCCGGTCCCCGAGTCCTCGTCGCCATCGACGGGCCCGACTGCGCGGGGAAGTCGACGCTGGCCGACGCGTGGCCGACGCGTTGGCCCGGCATATGCCTGGCGATGTCCTTCGCGCGTCGATCGACGGCTTCCACCATCCACGGGAGTACCGGCAGCGACGAGGACCGCTGTCCCCCGAGGGCTACTACCGCGACTCCTTCGACTACCCACTCCTCGCCCGCCTGCTCCTTGAGCCCTTCCGCTCGGGTGCGCGGGAGGTGGTCCCCCGCGCCTTCGACCCGGTGAGCGAGACGCGGCTTGCGCCGGAGCCCGTCGTCATCGAGGACCAGGCCGTCTTGGTGTTCGACGGTGTGTTCCTGCTCCGCCCCGACCTCCGCGCCCACTGGGACCTGAGCATCTACCTCACGTCGCCCCGGAGGTGTCGCTTGCCCGGGCTCGCGAGCGCGACCGAGCCATCTTCGGCAGCCTCGAGGAGGTCGATCTCCGTTACCGGAAGCGGTACATCCCAGGGCAGGCGCTCTACCGAGGTGAGGCCGATCCAAGGGCCGTGGCCGACGTGCTGGTCGACAACTCGGCGCCGGCGGCTCCCGTCGTCCTCCGGGGGTGAGTATGTTCCTCGCGGTCGGCCAAGCGCACGCTGTGCATCGTGGAAGGTGCCTAGCGGCGAGGCGGGCGGCGGCGCCCCTCGAGCACCGCCGGCGACGGCGCGGCCCTCGTCGGTGACCTCGACGAGCAGGCTGCGACGGTCTGCGGCGTTGGGTCGGCGCACGACCCACCCACGCCTCTCGAGCGCATCGAGCGTCGCCGTCATCGTCGCGGACGGCACGAGCACGCGCTCGCTGATCTGCGACGGGGTGAGCGGCTCCCCGGCGCCCTCGACCACGGCGAGCGCGGTGAGCACGGCATGGGGGACGTCGAACGTGGCCAGGATCGCGCGATCGAGCTCGGCGGTCAGCGCGACTCCGGTGCGTACGAGCGAGGCGTAGGCCTCGGTGCTGCTGCGGTCGGCGTCCGGGAACTCCTGCTCGAAGTCCGGGCCGACCCGCACGAGACCAAACGCGGCCGGGGAAGGGCGGCTCGCGCCCCTCCCCGGCCGCGGACGCGTGGGCAGGTCAGACACTCTCGAAGATCTCGATCCGCGGGGCTCGAGTCGTCACCGGTGGCCGATGCCCTGACCGCGCTGCGGCGTGCTCCACGACTCCTATCCTGAATGCGTGGAGGTTGAAGACGTACGCGTGGCGGTGTACGCATCGTTCGCCCGCACAGGCCGAGCCCCCGCGGTCGACCGACTTGCTGCCCGGTTCTCGGTGACGACAGCGGAGGTCGAGGAAGCGCTGCGGGCGCTCGCGGCCGGTCGCCACCTCGCCCTCGCAGGCGACGGATCCGTTGCCATGGCGCACCCGTTCTCGTCGGTGCCACTCGGGTTCTCCGTCATGGGGAAGGAGACGATCTGGTGGGGAGGCTGCGCCTGGGACTCGTTCGCCCTCCCGCACCTGCTGGCGTGGGAGGGCGAGGTCCTCGTCGCGACGCGTTGTCCCGCCTGCTCTCGCCCGCATGCCTGGTCGGTCGGGACTCAGAAGCCCCCGGACGGCGATCAGGTCGCGCACTTCCTGGTCCCAGCAGCCCACATGTGGGACGACGTCGTGCACACCTGCGGCCATCAGCGGATCTTCTGCTCGCGTGACTGCGTGAGCAGATGGCTCCACGACACCGGCCAGGACGAGGGCTACGTCATGGACCTGCCCACCCTCTGGCGGCTCGCCTCCCACTGGTACGACGGACGACTCGACCGCGGGTACGTCCGGCGCGAACCGTCCGCAGCGCAGGACTACCTGCGCTGCGTGGGGCTCTCGGGTTCCTTCTGGGGCCTGTGAGACACGCCTCCCCCCCACGTTGGCCGTCCGAGTGGCGTGACCTACGCAGGCGATGATGGCGATGAGTGGAGCGCTTCGTGCAGCGCGCTTGCGCCGCGCGCCAGATCGGCCGCCTCGTCGGTTCGTCCCTGTGCTCGGAACTGGAGCGCGCTGGCTCTCCGGGCAGCGATCTCCTCCTCAACAATGAGCCTCGCCGCGGCCTCGCTCAACGGACGCCGCGCCGCCTCAGCCGCGCCCAACCCTCTTGACGAACCAGCGAAGTGTTCGTCGCCGGCACCGGAGGACGTATCCATCTCGGTCGGAACCGCCTCGGCGTTCGCCAGCTCGGCCAACGCCGCGCGCAGGGCCGCCGTTGCACCCCTGTCACCAGAACGCATCGACGTGGCAAGCGCGGCGCGAAGCAGGCTCGCCAGATCGGTCTCCCTCTGAGTCACGCGGCAAGAATCGGCCTGAAGCCCTGGGACTGACAACCCAGTTCCGGAAAGGTCGAGCCGCTGCGCAGCGATTCCCGCCCCCTGAGGAGTCAACTGGCCAGGTCGGCGCCTGCGGCGAATCTCCGCCACACTCGCCCGCAAGGACCTTGACCATTTCAACCCGCCGGACGCGCCTGCGCGCGCAACGGCCTGGAGGACCCAATGGCGAGGATTGTCTCCACCTTGTTCGCGACGCTCGATGGCGTGGTCGAGATTGACCCTGCGTGGCACTTCCCGTACTTCGACGAGAACATGGGCGCCGCGGTCAGTGAGGACTACGAGGGCGTGGACGTGCTGCTCCTCGGCCGGGTGACCTACGACAGCTTCGCGGGCGCATGGCCCGATCGGGAGGCCGAGGGCGGGGAGGACGCTACGTTCGCCAGGCAGTTGGGAGACACCCGGAAGGTCGTCGCGACGCACGGGGACCAGGAGCTCGGCTGGCGCAATGCGGAGCGCGTGGACGGCGACCTGCTCGAGGCGATGACGGCGCTGAAGTCCGAGACGGCGATCGACAAGATCCTGGTGGCCGGGTCGGTCTCTGTGGTGCGGCAGCTGCTCGCGGCGGGGCTGCTCGACGAATTGCGTCTGCTGGTGCACCCGGTGGCGGCCCGCCGCGGCATGCGGCTGTTCGACGAGGGCGAGCCGATCTACCCCCTGCGGTTGCTGAGCTCGCAGGCCTTTCCCACCGGCGTCCTCCGTCTCATCTACTCCCCGGGGGAGCTTCCCGGGGCGCAGACGTACGACGACGTAGCCGACAAGACGCCAGGCGCGCGCCGGGGCTGATCCGCAACACCAAGGCCGAGCAGCGGGACTATCGCGGGCACCCCCACACGTCGCAAGAACCTCTGGTGAGCTCAAGGATCCTGGAGCGGCATTGCCCGGCATTCGGTATCGCTTCGCGTTCCTCCGACGTGATTGCCGACCCGGTCGTACCGTTGAGGCATGACTGGAAGTGACCGCACCACCCTGCGTCAGTTGGTCGAGGAAGGGAAGCGAAGAGGCGGCCGATCGCCTCGCTTACCTCGCGAGCCAGGACGGGGATGTCGAGACGCTGAAGTACCTCATCGACGCTGGGAACGAGTCGGCGGGCGACCTTCTGGCACAGCAGGCTGCCGAGAAGGGCGACCTCGAGACGCTTGAGTATCTGATCGACAACGGCGTCGCATCTGCGGCCGACCAGCGAGCGAAGATCGCAGCGGAGCACGGAGACGCCGCGACGTTGCAGCGCCTTGTGGACGAGGGCAGCGACGTAGCTCAGGCTTTGCTGGACGCACGATCCGCGACACGGAGTAGCCGCGACGAACTGCCGGCCGGTGCGCCATCGGCGCTGCTACGGGGACGGGCGGCGCCACCTCGCTGGGCAACCCCACAAGTCGCCAATACACCCGGTGAGCCCAAGGGGCATAGCGGGCAGTATCCGGGCATAGGCGCGGGCCAGCGCCCAGCCGACCGCGTACCGACCAAGCGCGAGCGACAGTGCATCTTGCTACTCTCGTCAGTGCACTATCATGCTCTCCATGGAGGAGCCCGACATCCAGCCCGCCGCGGCAATCACTCGAACCATCGGCCGGCGCGTCCGCCAGGGCCGCAACGACCGGGGCTGGACGCTTGACCAGCTGGCTAAGCGGTCTGGGGTCAGCCGACGCATGTTGGTCAACGTCGAGCAGGGCGTGACCAACCCGAGCATTGCGACACTTCTGCGGTTGGCAGACGCACTGGGCATCGGCCTACCCACGCTCGTTGAGACATCTGTCGGCGACATCGACAATCCCGTGGCGGTAACTCGCGCTGGAGCGGCACTGGCGATGTGGACAAGTACCGGCGGGGGGTCCGCGGTCATGGTCGCGAGCACCACCACGCCTGATGCCTACGAACTCTGGGACTGGCACCTGGGTCCAGGCGACGACTACCGCAGCGAGGCCCATCACCCGGGCACGCGCGAGCTGCTCCTGGTCGGGTCCGGATCGATCGAGCTGGAGGTGGGCGATTCCGTGCACCGCCTCAAGGCTGGTGACGCCGCTGCGTTCGACGGCAACCACCCCCACGCCTACCGCAACGCATCGAAGAGCCGACCTGCCCGGTTCACCCTGACCGTCTACGACCCTGCACCCGACAAAGGAACCGTGATGAACCAGCCCGGCGACCCAACCCTGCTGGCCGCCCTCGACGGCGCGCATGTCGACGAAGCCGTGTTCGGGCGAACACCGGACTACCGGGTCCTGCTCATCGTGGCCGCGGACGTGCGCGGCGGACCGTCCGACGACGCCAGCGACGCGGCGCTCCGGCGCGCCGAGCAGGCCGCGCAGGAACGAATGGCTGGCGAGGCTCCTGAGTCCCTGCCCGAGGTCGCGGCCTGGCGCGAGGCGTTCCTGGGCTTCGGGGCCAAGCCAAGGCAGGCGCGAAGCAGCGTCGAGGCCCTGCTGCGTCGGGTCGACGCAGGGCTGCCCCGCATCAACCGACTGACGGACCTCTACAACGCCATCTCCATTGAGCACCTCTTGCCCGTGGGCGGTGAGGACCTCGACCAGTACCTCGGCGCGCCACGGCTGGTGGTCGCCACCGGCGAGGAGCCTTTCGAGACCATCGCGGACGGAGAACCGGTCATTGCCACCCCCGATCCGGGCGAGATCGTGTGGCGCGACGACCACGGTGTCACCTGCCGTCGCTGGAACTGGCGGCAGTGCGTCCGCACCCGCCTTACCGAGGACACTGTGAACGCCCTGTTCATCCTGGACGCTCTGGCTCCGCTGCCCACAGACGCGCTCACCAGGGCCGGCGACGCACTCATCGAGGCGATCAGCGCCGGCAGGCCCGACGCGGCCATTTCGACCCGCATGCTCACCGCTCGTTGATACCGATCTCGCCGAGGACTCACCTACACGCCCCACCCCGAGAAGGCGCACATGATCTGCTGCTCGTTCATCTTCAAGCCTGGCCAATACGACGACGACTTCCATCGCCTCGACGGCCAGATCGACCAGTACGCCCGAAGCCTGCCCGGCTTTCAGAAGGTCGAGACCTGGTACTCCGCCGACGGCACGGTCATCAACGCCATGTACTTCTTCGCCGACAAGAAGGCTGTCGCCCAGCTCGCCCGCTTTCCCGTACATCGCGAAGCCAAGTCACAAGTTCATCGCTGGTACGACAGCTACCACGTCGTCATCAGCGAAGTGACCGCCACATACGGCGATCGACAGCGCCCAGCGTGAACGGGCCAATGGCCCCCCGAAGTGCCGCTCTGTGCGCCATAGGCGCGCTCTCGGGGATGGGCGACGCCACCGGGCCGGGTAACCCCACACTTCGCTAAGACACTCTCTGCGTCGATCCCCGGTGGTGTCGACGCCGCCCGAGAGCGAGTCGGCCCGATCAATATCCGGCAACATGGACCGGTGACTGAGTCCAACACCTTCTCGGCTGAGCACCGTCTGGCGACGTACGGCAGTCTCGCGCCCGGAGGTCCGAATCACCGACAGCTAGACGGCCTGAAGGGTCGTTGGTTCGCCGGCACCGTCCGCGGCACCCTTCTGGAGAAGGGCTGGGGCGCCGAGCTCGGCTATCCCGGAATCGTCTTGGAGGAACAAGGGAACGACGTGGAGGTTCAGGTTCTTGAGTGCGCGGACCTCGTGGGACGCTGGCCGCTACTGGACGAGTTTGAGGGCTCGGGCTACGAACGGGTCATCGCCGTAGTGCGAACCTCGTCTGGTGACTTCGAAGCCTCGATCTACGCTCTTGTGGAGCGCCCCAGATAGACCGCCCTGGAACAAGGGCCCGCGCCGAAATGCCGTTCTGTGCGCCATCGACGCGCTCGCAGGCTTCAGCGACGCCACCCGGCCGCGTAACCCCACACATCGCTAAGACACTCTCTGCGTCGATCCCCGGTGGTGTCGACGCCGCCCGAGAGCGAGTCGACCCGATCAATATCCGGCATTCTGACTCGCATGCCAGACGCGGACGACCACTGGATTCAAACGATCGGCGCGCCGCTCCCTAACGATCCGCGAGACGGCGAGCTCCACCGGTTCTCGGGTCCCCTGCCCGAGCGGTTCTATCTTGAAGCGTGGGGAGACGACGAGGACGGCGACCAGGCCGAGGAGCAACCGGCAGCGCGGTACGTCCGGTCTGCCTCGCCTCCGCGAACCGACGACGACGGACGCACGATCTGGCTCTACGAGTACCAACCCGAGTAACCCTGGCGAGTGCGATGTGCCGTTCTGACTTGCCCGAGGCGCGCTCTCGGGGATGAGCGACGTCACCCGGCCGCGTAACGCCACGAATCACTAATGCACCCGTTGGACGGGGATCTTCGGCCCTACCGGGCAGCTGCTAACCGGGAGCAGCCTGGCGATGTCCAGAAGACAGGAGGACGTCATGTCAGGCCAAAGGATTCTTGCGCTCGCCGCCGCGGTGCTTCTGGGAGTGATCGGAGGCGTCGTGGTCGGACGCGCGACCGCACCGGACCCGCCACCACCGGCGGGGCTGGCTACCAGCCAGGTTGCCGACCTGCTCGCTAGCCGCGTCAGTGCCGTGAACGACGGCGACAAAGAGAGCATCGCGATCCACTACAGCACGAACGCGGTGGTCGAGGAGCACGACCAGGATCCGCCGGTCATCTACTCGGGGAACGAGAGGATCGCGTCGGTGCTGAGTGGGTACCAGCTACTCGGGTTCCGCATCCAGCAGCAAGGCGTCGCAATGCAGCAGGGCAGTTGGGTGGCAGAGCCGCTCACCTGGTCCAACGGCGAGGGCATCGCCGTGTACGAGATAGACGACGACGGCGTTATCGCCCACCAATGGGTGTTCGGCGAATAGGCCCCTCAACCACTGCGGGCTGGTCGCTCGTTCTTCGTCCTGCTCGCGCGGCTGCGCGCAACCGTGGTGCATTGGGAGGATCTAACCGATCACCGTCGCAGAGCTCGCGATCGTGGGACGGGTCGGCTTGGCCTGCGCACCGTACAGCTGGCTCACGGTCACCCCGGCGACGCAAAGCGGTGGCTGGATCGACAATCAGGCCGGCGGGGAGTGGGCCATGCCCGGCTGCCAAGCCGGACCCGGCCGACTGGCGTGCCCACCGAGGGCAACCCCACACATCGCTAAGGCATCTGGTCACTCCACCTAGCGGCGACCACCCCACTCGCGATGCCAGTACTGCGCGTTCTTGCTGCCCGCGCGCAGGATCTCGTCCGGACGCTGGCTGGCTGGCCAGAACTCGACTAGGTAGTCGTCGACCACGCCCTCGGCGGCCACCCCCCGCACACCTCCCCCAGCATCCCTCCCCTTCGCGCTCACCCTGACCCGGTAGTCGCCCGGCCCGAGCTCCGCGAGCGGTCCGCCGCCCTCGCCACCGATCGTCCTCCACCAGACGTCAGCACCTGAAGGGACCCTGACGGACACCTCCACGACATCCTCGTAGTCGAGTGGCTTAAGTTCCGGCGCAGAGTCGAGGAGGACGATGCGAACGTGGGAGCCACCGGACTTCCTTGCCAGGTTCATGCAAAGGCAACTGGGATCCGCCGCGCCTACGAGCCCGTTGACCTGACCACGGAAATACCGGTCCACACGTCCGCCGAACCACCTGCCGTCCTCTGTCCAAACCAGGTCGAACACGCCGAAGTCCGTGTAGACCACGTCATCCAGCAGCGCAATGCCCATGCAGCCGGACGATAGCGACTCCGAAGTGCAGTGAGGTAGCCATCTGCGCTCGCAACGGGAACGATCGGCACCACCTCGCTGGGTAACCCCACACATCGTAAGTACAACCCGCGTGGCCAGCCGACCGCTTGCCTGCCCAGCCACCTTCAGCCGCCGCCCCGTGGTCGTCCTGGAGGCCTTTGGCAGGGTCCGGCTACGGGATGGGCCGAACCGCCAGGGCGTACGCCGTGGGCACCTGGGGCTGCCACTTCCTCACCAAGTGCTGCACCAGCGGATCGGGGTCTTCTGCCAGGGGCGGCACGTCGTCGGACGGCAGGACAACGTCGTACTCGGCGGAGCGCCCGACACCGACCCCCGGGAAGATGGTCTGTCGGGGATCCACCACCACCATGAGCCGGCCGGTGCCGTCCTCGACGAGGGCGGAAGACGTGCGCCCAAACTGGCCTTGCGTCACGCGGCCGCGGATCGTTCCCGCGGCTGGACCCTGACGGGCGGCCGCGATCAGCTCGCCAATGGTGCTGGTCGCCCCCCGCAGCCGGGCGGCGTCGGGTTCTGCGCCGAGCGACACCAGCCACGGCCGTGGCCACTGCGCCTGCGGCCATCGCGAGAATTCGGTGCCGGCGGGCGGTTCCGGCCATTGCCAGCTGCCCGGGCAGCGCTCCAGGCGCAGGCCGTCCCAGGTCCTCTCGTCGGGCCCGTGCGTCGTGCTGGGGTCCACGTCGAGACCCATCCTGCCGGATCGGTCGACGATGCGCCCCGCGTCGGCGGCGAGGATGCACACGTCGATCATCGACTCGATCGAGTCGAAGAGCCGCCGCACGTCAGGCTCGTGGGAGTGCATGTACCACACCGATGGATCGGAGGCCGGCTCTCCCGGCACGTCCAAGGTGACGAAGCCCGACATGCGGTCGTCGAACAGGTGCAGCCAGGCGGGCGGCTCGTCCTCGACATCGAGGCTGAACCGGCGCCACTCCAGCAGGTCCTCAACCGGGCGCAGCCGCCAGCCGGCGAAGACGCCCAGCCGGCCGCCATCGCGCCAGCGATAGAGCGACTCGACCGCGCCCGGCAAGCCCAGCGGCGCCAGCGACTGGCGCAGCGAATCCACCCCCGCGTCATCCAGGCCGGGCCTCATCGCGGCCAGGTACTCGGGGAACCGATCACGCAGTATCTGCTCCCACCGGCGCAACGCCGACTCGACACTCATCAGGCCCCCTTCTCCCCCCAGGGACTCGACGCGTACGGACCTCCCCTTGAGGGTCGGTCCGCTGGGGTGCGCCGGTGTTCGATGAACCGCACACCGATACCGCCCACGGGCACACGCACGACTCCATCTGGCAACGCCGTCTGTGTGCCTCCAGCGGGCAGAGGCCGTTGGGGTCAGGGGACGGAGACGTCCGTGACGGGGAGCGACGAATCGGCCGCGAAGCCCAGGTCGGAGGCGGGCCGGCCTCGCGCGACCCTCTCAGCTCCCAGCGCCGCCACCATCGCGCCGTTGTCGGTGCACAGCCGGGTCGGCGGCACCCGCAACGCGATCCCCGCGGACGCGCAGCGCTCCTCGGCCAGGGCCCGCAGCCGTGAGTTCGCCGCGACGCCGCCGCCGATGAGCAGCGTGTCGACTCCCTCATGCCGGCAGGCCGCGACCGCCTTGCGCGTCAGCACGTCGACGACCGCCTCCTGGAACGACGCGGCGACATCGGCGACGGGCACCTGCTCCCCCGCGCGCTCGCGCTGCTCGACCCAACGCGCCACCGCGGTCTTCAGGCCGGAGAACGAGAAGTCGTTGCGGTGCCGCTCGAGATCGTGCGACGCGCTCAGGCCGCGGGGGAAGGCGATCGCCCGAGAGTCGCCCTCCGTCGCCACCCGGTCGATGTGCGGTCCACCGGGGAAGGGCAGCCCGAGCACCCGGGCGACCTTGTCGAACGCCTCCCCCGCGGCGTCGTCGATGGTCTGGCCGAGCGGAGTGACCGCCGCCGTGACGTCCTCGACGAGCAGCAGCGACGAGTGCCCACCCGAGACGAGCAGCGCCAAGCACGGCTCCGGCAGCGGCCCATGCGCCAGCTGGTCCACCGCCACATGGGCCGCGAGGTGGTTGACCCCGTGCAGCGGCAAGCCGAGCCCGAGGGCCAGCGCCTTGGCCGCGGCCACACCGACGAGCAGCGCGCCGGCCAGCCCCGGGCCGGCGGTCACCGCCACGGCGTCGATATCGCCGTACGCAAGCCCTGCCTCGGCCAGCGCGCGGTCCAGGGTGGGGACGATCGCCTCAAGGTGCGCCCGGCTGGCGACCTCCGGCACGACGCCGCCGAACCGCGCGTGCTCGTCGACCGAGCTGGCGACCGCGTCGGCGAGCAGAGTCGTCCCGCGGACGATCCCGATCCCCGTCTCGTCGCACGACGTCTCGATGCCGAGGACGATCGGCTGGTCAGCCATCGGAGTCCTTCTCCCCGGCCAGTCGCAGCCGCATGACGACCCCGTCGACCCCTGGCGCGTAGTAGCCGCGGCGGACGGACAGCCGCTCGAAGCCTCGCGATGCGTAGAGAGCAAGCGCCGGCTCGTTGTCCGCCCGGACCTCAAGCAGCACCTGCGCGCACCCTCGCCGCCGGGCCTCCTCGATCAGCGCCTCCAAGAGCGCGCGCCCGAGCCCTCGACCCTGGGCCCACGGGGCGACGGCGAGAGTCTGCACATCGCCATCCCGGTCGACCGCGCGAAGCCCGCCGTACGCGGCCAGCCGGCCGTCGACGTCGGCAGCGGCGTACCAGCGGGTCGACGGAACTCCGGCCAGCTCAGACCAGAAGGTCGCCTCGCTCCACGCGTCGACGGGGAACAGCTCGGTCTCCAGCGCGTGCGCGGCGGGGATGTCCCACCAACGCAGCGGTCGGATCGCGGTGGCCCCGCTCATGGCCCGAGCACCGACTTGCGGGGGCCGGGCGCGACCGCGTCGGGGCGGCGCAGATAGAGCGGGCGCGGCTCCCCGCCCGAGACGGCCCCGCCGGCGACCAGCGCCGCGAGCAGCCCGGCCGAGGGGTACGCGGGATCAAGGGCAGGGCCCAGCGCGTCGGGGTACAGGGCGGCTCCGTGGCCGACCACCTCCGTGATGCCCAGCGCGGCGATGCGGTCCGCGGCGTTTGGCGGGGCCTCGACGTGCGGTCCGCTGATCCGATCGCCGGCGGCGTCGTACGCCGCCCAGTAGACCTCTCGGCGCCGCGCGTCGGACGCGACGGCCAGCGGGCCCAGGTGTCCGGCGGCCCGCGCCCCGGCGGCCAGCACGTCGAGGGAGCAGACCCCCAGGACCGGGATGCCCAGGGACGAGGCGAGGACCTGCGCGGTGGCCAGGCCGACCCGCAGCCCGGTGAACGGGCCGGGGCCGGTGCCGACCGCGACGGCATCGAGGTCGGACGGCGCCAGCCCGGCCTCGGCCAGCACCCGCGCGATCAGCGGCGCGAGCAGCTCGCCGTGCCGGCGGGCGTCGACGACGGAGGCCTCGGCCAGCACGGTGTCACCACGAGCCACGCCCGCCGAGACACCGCGGGCGACGAGGTGTCGACGGCGAGGACCAGCACGCTGGCGAGGCTAGCGTCAGGCCGCCCGCGAGGCGGGCGCGGCCAGCGCGGCGTCGAGGCTCAGCCGACCGGGCGCCGGCGGAGGCAAGGAGGCACGGCTGCCGGGCAGCGGCCCGGCCGCTCGGGGCGGCGCGGGCGCAGCCACGATCCGACGCGCCCGAGGGGCCGCGGAAGGCGAAGCCGCCCTCGTCCCCCACCCCCAGAGAGAAGGCCCCCTCGTGCAGCCGACGGTGGTGCAGGGAGCAAAGGGTGACCAGGTTGTCGAGATCCGTGCGGCCGCCGTCGGCCCAGTGCACGACATGGTGGACGTCGGTGAAGCGGCGCGCCTCGCACCCCGGGAAGCGGCAGCCGCCCTCGTCGCGCACCGACAGGGCCCGTCGTTGCGCATGGGTCACGAGCCGTCGCCTTCGGCCCACCGCCAGCACCTCACGCCCGCGTCCGCGCACCAGGGCGGTCAGCAGCGGATCGCAGGCCAGCCGGCGGGCGCTGGCCGGCGCGATCGCCTCCCCCGAGGCCAGGTGCGCCATCCCTGGCTCGCCCGCGAGCGCGTCGCGGTCGACATGGACCACCACGGTCGCGGGGCGGGAATCGCCCGCGGCCTCGTCGGCCGCGCCGCGCACCAGGGACATCAAGGCATCGGCGCGCCGGCGGTCCGCTCGCGGCGGCGGATCGCTTCCTGTGGATGAGTCTTCCGCGGAAGACTCATCCACAGCCGCGAGCGCCGAGAGGAGCAGCTCGCCCTCCTCTGGTGCCAGCCGCCCCGAGACCACGAGCATCCCGTCGTCGTCCCAACGGGTCACCAGGCCGCGCCGATCGTGCCGGGTGGCGTCCTGCGCCGCCGTCACCCGCCGCCACGAGCGGGCCACCCGCTCAAGCTGGCTCGCCGTCATCGCCTCGGAGTAGTCGAGCCAGACGTCCTCGTCGTGCACCGCTGCCACGCGCGTGATCGCGCGGACCTTGGAGTACGACAGCGCGCCCTCGGCGAATCGCGCGGCGACCCGGGGCAGGGCGCGCAGCGCGTGGGCGACCCGCACCTGCTCATGCGCCGCGGTCAGGCTCACCCCGCACCGCCAGGACAGCCAGTGCGCCGCCGAGCGGCACTCCCACCGCGCCCAGAGGCGGCGCGAGTCGAACTCAGCGACCAGCAAGAGGAACCGGCAGGTCGAGGCGGCGATGGCCGAGGCGAGGGAGACGAGCTCCTGCTCGATAAGGGGACCGCTGACGGCGCCCATCGCGTCGAGGTCGGGCGGGGAAGAGGGGTCGAGTGCCTTCATGAGCCGACGCTAGCCAGCGGGTGCGACAGTTCCCGTCGCCCGCAGGCGAGCGATCCACAGGGTCAGGGGGGCGGCCGCCGCAGGCCCCCGGCCCACCGTGCTCCAACGCCCCGCACGCGTACGAGGCGGCGCTCGGCGCCGGTCACGGGGTCTGCCGCGGCGGCGGGGTCCACAGCCAACGACACCTCAAGCCGGGATTCGGCCAATGCCTCGACCCGACCCTCCCCCCACTCGACCACCGTCACCGAGTCCGACACCGACGCGTCGAGGTCGAGGTCGTCGACCTCGTCGAGCGAGCCGAGCCGGTAGGCGTCGACGTGCACGAGAGCAGGCCCGCCCACGAGCGACGGGTGCACCCGGGCGATCACGAACGTCGGCGAGGTGATCGGACCGCGCACGCCGAGGCCCTCGGCGAGGCCCTGGGTCAGCGTCGTCTTGCCGGCGCCCAGCCCTCCCGTGAGCACCACGAGGTCGCCCGGTACCAGCCAGTGCGCGATCTCGGCTCCCAGGGCGCGCATGGACTCGGCGTCCGGCGCGTCACCGGTCCAGTCAGCTGGCCCGGCCACCCGAGCCCTGCCTCGCCCGGTGCAGTCGGTGCGCCCGCGCCAGCAGGTCGCGGATCGCCTCGTTGACGGCGTCCGGTTGCTCCATCAGCAGCATGTGCCCGGTCTGCGGCACCACGGCGTGCTCGGCGTGCGGCAGCACCCGCACGATGACCTCGCTGTGCTCGACCGGGGTGAGCAGGTCGCGGTCGCCCACGAGCACGAGGCACTCGCACTCTCGGAAGGCCGCCAGCGCGTCCACCCGCTGGTGCCGGCCGAACTCGGGCATGAACTCGGCGACCACATCGATCGGCGTGCTCGCCAGGATCTCGGCGGTGAAGTCCACCACCGACGGCGGCACCGGCGAGGCGTACGAGTACAGCCGGGTGATCAGCAGGTCGAGATCGCTGCCGTTCTGCCGCCGGCGGTCGACGTACGACGGGGCCAGCGCGAGCGCGGCCAGGGCGCGGGGGCCCCAGGCGTGCAGCAGGCCGGCGACCGGGCGCGGCAGTCCCAGCGGCACCTCGCGCATGCCCCCCGAGGAGGTGGACAGGAACACCGCCCCGACCACCCGCGCCATCAGATCCGGGCGGGCCTCGGCGAGCGCCATCATGGTCATCCCACCCATGGAGTGGCCGACCAGCACGAGCGGGCCGTCGGGCGCCACCTGGTCGAGCACCGCCGCCAGATCGAGGCCGAGCCGCGCGATGGTGTAGCTGCCCCTGGGGCCACGCCCGCTGCGCCCGTGCCCGCGTTGGTCCCAGAAGACCAGGCGGGCGCTGCCTCCGAGCCCGCGGCGTTGGAAGTGGAACGAGTCGAGGTTGAGCGAGTACCCGTGCGAGAACACCACGGTCAGGTCGGCGAACTCCGCCCCGGGCCGCGGGTCGTCGACCTCGGCCCACAGCTCGACCCCGTCGCCGGCGGTCACCGGGTGCGGTCGGCCGCGGAACAGCCCGAGCGGCTCGCCGTCGGGGGCGCGCCCTTCAAGGTGCCGCCCGACCAGGCGCCGCTCGGCGAACAGCCCGGCCGCTAGGCCGGCAGCACCGAGGGCCACGGCCAGCCCGGCCAGCCCACCCCGACCCTCGCTCACCGCTCACCCCCGACGTACTCCCGCGGCACGCGCGGCCCGATCCGGGTGACCACCTCGTAGCCGATGGTGCCCATGGCCTGCGCCCAGTCCTCGGCGGTCGGCTCGCCGCCGTCGCCCGGGCCGAAGAGCACCACGGGGTCGCCGGCCTCGGCCGGGTCGTCGCCGAGGTCGAGCACGAACTGGTCCATGCAGACCCGCCCGGCGATCCGCCGCACCCGGCCCGCCGCGAGGACGGGGCCGGCGTTGCCCGCCGCCCGGCCGATGCCATCGGCGTAGCCGAGCGGCACGAGCCCGAGGGTGGTCTCGCTCGTGGTCGTGTACGCGTGGGCGTACGAGACCCCGTGCCCGGCGGGCACCCGCTTGACCGACGTCAGCCGCGCCTCCAGCGTCATCGCCGGCCGCAGCCCGAGCGACTCGGGGGTGCCGACGAGCGGACCGGGCGACAGCCCGTACAGGGCGATCCCCGGACGGACGAGATCGAAGTGCGCCTCGGGCGCCGCCAGCGTGGCCGCGGAGTTGGCCAGGTGCCGGATCGGGTCGCGCACCCCGAGCGACGCGGCCACCTCGGCGGCCTCCCTGAACGCGAGGATCTGGGCCGTGACCGTCGGGTGGCCGGGCTCGTCGGCGTAGGCCAGGTGCGACCACACGCCGACCACCTCGACCTCGCCGGAGGCCTGGGCCGCGACCGCGTGCCGCACCAGGTCGGGCCAGTCGGCGGCCGGCGCGCCGGCGCGACCGAGCCCGGTGTCGACCTTGAGGTGCAGGCGGGCCGAGCGCCCTGTCGCGCGCGCCGCCGCCACCGCCTCGTCAACGGCCCAGATCGCGCTCGCCGAGACGTCGACTCCCCGGCCCACCGCCTCGGCCCAGATCGGGTCGCCGGGCACGGCGATCCAGCCCAGGATCGGCGCCTCGATCCCCGCCTCGCGCAGCGCGACCGCCTCGTCGAGGTTGGCGACGCCCAACCAGGCCGCGCCGCCCGCGAGCGCGGCGCGCGCGCAGGGGACGAGCCCGTGGCCGTACCCGTCGGCCTTGACCACCGCCATCAGCGGGCGGCCGGATGCGGCCTCGCTCAGGCAGACGGTGTTGGCGCGCACCGCGTCGAGGTCGACCCGGGCCACCGCGCGCGGGGGCGTTCCGGTCACGCGACCCCCTCGGTGAGCGAACGGATCGCCGCAGGCAGCGCGCGGGCGATCCCGAGCGCGGGCACCGGGCCTCCCGCCGCGGCGAGCCTGCCGGCCAGCCCGTGCAGGTAGGCGGCCAGCGCGGGCGCATCGGGCGCCCCGGCGGCCAGCAGCGCCCCGAGCAGCCCGGCCAGGACGTCACCGGAACCGGCGGTCGCCAGCCACGAGGTGCCCGTGGGGTTCACCCAGCTCGGGCCCCCGGGCTCGGCGACGATGGTCGCGAAACCCTTGAGCAGCACCACGGCGCCGAGATCGTCGGCCAGCCAACGGGCGGCGCCGAGCCGCTCCGCGGGAGCGATGCCGGCCAGCCGGGCGTACTCGCCGTCGTGCGGGGTCAGCACGGTGGTCGCGACCCGCTGACGGATCGCGGAGCGCAGCCCCTCGTCGGCGGCCACCACCGCGAGGGCGCCGGCATCCAGCACCACCGGGACGTCGTCGTCCAGGGCCCACCGCACCGCGGTGGCGGTGTCCGTGTCCGGCTCCATCCCAGGGCCGACCACCCAGGCCTGCACCCGGCCCTCGGCGGGCACCACCTCGGGCCGCGCGGCCACCACGGCTCCGGCGGCGGACCCAAGCGCGCGCACCATCCCCGCGCCCGCGTGCACTGCCGCCTCCGCGGCGAGCACACCGGCGCCCGGGTACGCCTGCGAGCCGGCCACGAGTCCGAGGACGCCGCGGGCGTACTTGTCGCTGCCCGGCCCGGGCCGCGGCACTCGGAGCGCGGCATCGACGTGGTCGAGGACCAGGACGGGCGCGGTTGTCGGCAGCGTCGCCGCGAGCCCGATGTCGATGACCTCAACGACACCGGCCAGGTCGCGCCCGGGGCGGGTGAGCAGCCCCGGCTTGAGGCAGCCGAAGGCCACCGTGACGTCGGCGGCGAACGCCGTCCCAGCGACGACACCGGTGTCGGCGTCGACGCCGCTGGGCAGGTCGGCCGCGACCCGGATCCCGCCGGCGGCCACCGCCGCCTCTGCCAGTGCGGCCGCGGCGCCGGTCAACGCCCCGCGCCCGCCGATCCCCAGCATCCCGTCGACCACGAGGTCGGCTGCCGCGCACCGCCGAGAGGGCGGCGGCGCCGTCGGCCGGCACGACCCGGCCGCCCGCGCCCCGCAACGCCGCGAGGCCCTCGCCGTGGATGCGCTCCGACACCTGGATCGCGGTCACCCGGGCCCCGCGACGGGCAAGCCGGGCGCCGGCGAAGAGCGCGTCGCCACCGTTGTCGCCGCCGCCGATCAGCAGCGCCACCTCTCGGCCGTACCCACCGTCGAGCACGTCCAGGCAGACCCGGGCCAGGCCGGCGGCAGCGCGCTGCATCAGGGCGCCCTGCGGCACCTTGCCATGAGCGCCGCCTCCGCGGCCCGCACCTGCGCGACGTCGTACGCCCGGCGCATCTCAGCCCTCAGCCAGGACGGTGGCGGTGGCCAACCCGCCGTCGTGGGCCAGCGAAAGGTGCCAGCGCACCACCCCGCGCGCCTGCGCGGCCTCGTGCACCGAGCCGCGCACCGACAGCAGCGGCCGGCCGTCGTCGGCCCGCCCGACCTCGACATCGAGCCAGACGAGGCCGTTCGGGGCGCCCAACGCCTTGGCGACGGCCTCCTTGGCGGCGAACCGCGCGGCCAGGGACCGGTCGGGCAGCCCGCGCTCAGCCTCGGTGAACAGCCGCTCGCGCAGCCCAGGGGTGCGCGCCAGCGACTCCGAGAAGCGCGCGATATCGACGAGGTCGACACCCAGACCGACGATCACGGCCCCACTCTAGGGCGATGGTCCGTACGCTCAGGTGCTGTGACCCCTGAGTTGAGCGCCACCCTGGCCGATGGCTCCGCGTTGCTGCTGCGACCGCCGCGCGAAGCCGATGTCGAACTCCTGCACGACCTGCTGGCGAGCCCGGATGTGGGCCGCTGGTTCCACCCCCGCACGCTGGAGCAGGCCCACGACGAGTGGCTCGACCCGCAGGCGCTGGCGTGGGCCCTCGAGGTGGACGGACGCTGCGTCGGGCTGGTCCAGGTGGAGGAGGAGGACGACCCCGACTACCGGCACGCCGCCCTGCAGGTGTTCGTCGCCCCCGAAGCATGGGGCCGTGGCATCGCCTCGGCCGGCCTCACCGCCGCCTGCGACTGGCTGGTCGGACCGCGCGGCCATCACCGGCTGACCCTCGACCCCGAGCGGGCCAACGGCTCCGGGTTGCGGCTGGCCGAGCGGCTCGGCTTCCGGCGGGTGGGCGTGCTGGAGCGCTACTGGTGGGACCACGCCTTCGACCGCTGGGCCGATGCGGTGCTGATGGAGCGAGTCGAGGAGGCGGCGTCATGAGCGGATTCGGCGTGCTGCGGGGCCAGCGGGTGGTCCTGCGACCGGTCGACCCCGGCGATGCCGAGGAGCTCAACCGCATCCACCGCGAGCCCGAGGTCGCGCGCTGGTGGGGCCAGCCCGAGGACGGCTGGATGCATGCCGAGCACGGGTCGGTCGCGTACGCGATCGAGGCCGATGGCCGGGTGGTCGGCTTCGCCACAACCTACGAGAAGGACAACCCGCGCCGCCGCTTCGCCGGCCTCGATCTCTTCCTCGACCCGTCCGCCCATGGCGCCGGGCTGGGCCTCGACGCCGTCGAGGCGATGGTCGGATGGCTGCACGCCACCCGGCACCACCGGATCGTGGTCGACCCCGCTGCTGACAACGCCGCGGCCATCGCCTGCTACGCCAAGGCGGGCTTCCGGGCGGTGGGCCTCATGCACGCGTACGAACGCGACCGCACCCCCGGTCCGGATGGCAGCCGGGGCTGGCATGACGGGCTGCTGATGGAGCACGTCCTGCCGGCTGGCGAGGACGTGCACTAACCGCTGGGTGTTGCCATCCGCGAGGTGCGCTCGATGGCCGCCGCCTCGGTGCCGAGGAATGCCTCGACCACGGCCGGGGAGCTCTGGACCTCGTCGGCCGTGCCCTCCGCCAGAACCTCGCCCAAGTTGAGCGCGACGAACCGGTCGCAAACCGCGCGCAGCAGGTTCATGTCGTGGTCGATGACGACGAGCGTGACGCCGGCCGCGTGCACCGACCGGAGCAGGCTGGCTAGCGCGGGGATCTCCGCGTGGGCGATCCCGGCCGACGGCTCGTCCAGCAGCAGCACGCGCGGAGCCATCGCTAGGTCGGCCGCCAGCTCAACCATGCGGCGCACCCCGGTGGACAGCGTCCCCACCGACTGGTCGGCGTACTCCGCGAGACCGAGGGCCGCCAAGTGGGCGTCGACATCGACCGCCGCGTCCAGCCCGCGCGCCCGGGCGACCTGCACGGCCTCGCGGACCGTCATAGTCGGGAAGAGCAGGGCGTTCTGGAACGAGCGGACCAGCCCCGACCGCGCCCGCGCCTGCGCCGACCAGCGCGTGACGTCCTGCCCCTGGTAGTGCACCTCGCCCGAGTTGGGGCGGACGAATCCCGCGACCATCTCGAAGAAGGTCGTCTTGCCCGCGCCGTTGGGCCCGATCAGGGCGACCGCCTCGCCGTCGCGCACCGTCAGCGAGACGTCCTTCACCGCCTTGATGCCGCCGTAGTGCTTGGCCAGGCCACGGGCCTCGAGGGCGATCTCGGTCGGGGTGCCCGTGCGCGGGTGCGGGGCTGCAGTGAGATCGCCGTGGAAGGGAGTGGTGCGCCTCTTGTCCGGCCTAGCATCGATCTCGCGTGGGTCGAGGCCCCGGAATCGGGCGATCTCCTCGACGATCCAGTCGCGGATCGGCAGCATGATCGAGACCAACCCGCCGGGCCGGAAGAGCACCAGGATGAGGAAGAGCGCCTGCAGGCCGGCGCGGGCCACGATGTCGAGCCCGGCCAGCTCGGGCAGCCCGATGGCGATCAGCGCGCCGAGCAGGGGTCCGGCGGCCACGCCGATCCCGCCCACTACGGCGATCACGACGACGTCGATGCTTGCGGTCGCGGAGAACTCCGTCGGGGTGAGCAGCGGGCGGGCGTGGGCCAGCAGCGAGCCGCCCAGCCCGGCGACCGCACCGGCGACGATGAACGCCTGCAGCCGGCGGGTCGCCACCGAGACCCCAAGGGCCCGAGCGGCGCCCTCGTTGTCGCGCAGCGCGACCAGGTCGCGGCCGATCCGGCTGCGCGCGAACCACGCGACCGCCGCAGTGGCCAGGCCGAGCACCACGAGGGCGTAGAAGAAGTAGGTCTTCGGGGTGTCGAGGGCCAGCGTGCCGATGACCGGCTGGTCGGCCTTCAACCCATTCCCCAGGGCCCACTCCTGCGGAAGGATCCAGGACCGGGCCGCCAGCGCGAAGGCGAGCGTGGTGATCGGCAGCACGAGTCCACGGGTGCGCAGGGCCGGCAGTCCGAGGACGACCGAGACGGCGGCCCCCACCGCCATCGCGGCCAAGGGCCCGAGCAGGAAGACCTGGGTGGCCGAGACAACCTTGATCGACGCCACGGCCGCGACGCCGGCGATGGCGAACTGCCCCAGCGACAGCTGCCCGGCCCGCCCGGTCAGCAGGTAGACCGACAGCGCCACCAGCCCGTACGCCATGGCGAGGTTCATCGCCGAGGCTCCGGCGTTGCTGAACCACACCCCGCCTGCGACGGCGACCACGACGAACATGAAGACCAGTCATCGCCAGCGAGAAGTTCCGCCCGATCCACAGTGAGCGATAGGCCTCGTGGAGCGGACGGACGGCCAGCCGGGTCCAGTCGCCGTCGGACTCGGTGGAGCGGCCGACCTTGGGCGGGCGGACCAGCAGGACGACGAGCGCGATCGCGGTGAGGATCGCGTCGACGACGCCGCTCGTGGCGTCCTGCGATCGGGCGATCGTGTCGAGCAGCCCGACGCCGATGCCGGCGACGAACGCGACGCCGATCCGGTCGAAGCGGGCGATGGCCGCCGCGATCAGGCCGCGGAGCATGAGGGACGGGCCGAGCACGCCGAGGGCGTCGACGCCCTGGGTCGGCCAGAGCAGGATCGCGCTAAACGCGGCGATGCCGCCGGCCAGCGCCCAGGTGCGTCCGGCGATCTTCTTGGGCGAGATGCCCGCCGTCCATGCGGCGTCAGGGTTGGCCGCCGTGGCCCGGATGGCCGCGCCGAACCGGGTCCACTTGAGCAGCACGAGGACGGCGATGACGACCAGGGGGCTGAGGATGAGCAGCGCGGTGTACGACGGCACCACGACGAGGTTGCCGACCTCGAAATCGGGGACGCCCGGAGGCGAGGGGTAGAGGCTGCCGATCTGCGCGTCGGTGTTGATGGCGAAGGACGCGACCAGCAGGAACTGGGCCAGCAGCAGGGTGACGACGACGCCCATGAGACGCGGCTGGCCGACCAGACGCCGAACGATCGCCGCCTCGGTGGCGGCGGCCAGGCCTGCGGCGAACACGATGCCGATGACGAAGGCCGCCCAGTAGGGCACGCCGTAGGTCACGACGAGGGTGCCGACCAGTGCGCCGCCGAAGGCGCCGAGCGCGCCCTGCGCGAAGTTGATGAACCGGCTCACCTTGTAGATGAGCACCAGGCCCACCGAGAGCAGGCCGTACGGGATCCCGATGATGATCCCCTGCAGCACGGTCTCGGCGCTGATTGTGATGCCCATCAGGCGTCGACCTCCGCGTCGATCGTGCCCCGTAGGTAGACGGCGGCCAGCCGGTCCGGGTTGTCGCGCAGGGCCTGGGCCGCCTCCTCCAGCACGATCCGGCCGCGCTCCATGACATAGAGCCGGTCGGCCAGCTGGGTGGCCACGTTCACGGACTGCTCGACCAGGAGGACGGCCGTGCCCTGGGCCGCGATCGCGTGCACCAGCTCCATCAGCTGGCCGACGATGCGCGGCGCGAGGCCGAGGGAGAACTCGTCGATGAGCAGCACCCGCGGGGTGGAGATCAGCGCCTGGCTCACCGCGAGCATCTGCTGCTCGCCGCCGGACAGCGTGGAGGCCGTCTGGTTGGCGCGGTCGGCCATCCACGGGAACATCTCCTGCACCCGAGCGATCCGCCCCTCGAGCTCGTCGCCCTCGGCCGAGCCGTAGCCGAACATCCGCAGGTTCTCGGTGACGGTGAGCGGCCCGAAGACGGCGTCGCCGCCGATCACCAGGCCGAGACCGAGCTGGGAGCGGCCGGCCGGGCTGAGAGCGGACACCTCGAACCCGTCGAGCAGCACCCGGCCGGTGCGAACCGGCTGGAGCCCGGCGAGCGCACGCAGGGTCGTGGTCTTGCCGGCGCCGTTGTTGCCCAGCAGGGCGACGACCTCTCCGGGGGCGACGGTGAGCCCCACGCCGTAGAGGACCTGGACCCGGCCGCGATCAACATCGAGGCGCTGGCACTCCAGCGCGGGGGCATCCGACGTCTCGGTGCGCGCCGCCGCCGAAGCGCGGATCTCCTCCAGCGGCTGGGCGTCGGGCGACAGCAGGGCGCGGGTGTCCTCGCGCAGGCTGGGCTCCTCGCGGGCGGGCCGCTGCCGGGCGAGCCGCCAGGCGAGGAACACGTGCCCCGCGATCAGGGCGAACGCGATGTAGGTGAGCACATCGTGCATCGCCGTCTCAGGCCCGGCGCTCTGGCTCAGCAGGTAGACGAGCAGCACCGCGTACGACAGGTAGCCGTTCACCGCGCGGAAGTTCCAGCGGGGGGCGGGGAAGCCGAAGACGTAGAAGGAGTACGCCGCATGAGCGAGCAGCACCACGGTGCCGATCACCTGCGCCAGCACGTTGAGCAGGGAGAGCCAGGAACCCAGCGCCCCGTCGGGGTACGTCTCGTTGAGCCAGGACGCGAAGTAGCTGAAGGGGAAGGTCACCACCAGGGCCCACCCGAGCCGGCGGTTCCAGCGGGTGATCCCGGTCTTACGGTCCGCGCGCGAGCGGTCCACGGCAACGGTTGTGGTCATGGCACCTCATGGGGGGTGGGCCGGTGCCGAGGGCTCGGCCGGAGCTCGTGGGGCGGGCGCAGTGCTGGCATTGGGATCGGGCCAAGGCCCTCTCCAGGTGGGCCGAATCCTGGGGCCACAGAGCACCGCTGTCAACGCTTTGTGCGAAGTTCGATAAATGTTGTGCGAAATCTCTTGACGCGTGGGCGCTCGACCTCCAGGCTGTCCCCCAACGTCGCGCCGTCCGAGGACGCGCCGTCCGGGAGGGGACCGACCAGTGGGCCACATCATTCGATCAGGCGGCTCGGCTCGCCGCCTCGCGCTCGGCACCGCGATGGGCGCGGCGCTCGGCGCGCTACTTCTCGCCGGCTGCGGCACCACCGCCTCCAACGGCTCCGGCGACAACGCTGACGCCGATGGCCCGGGACTGACCGACTCGACGATCAAGATCGGTTTCGTCGTGCTCGACCAGATGGCTGGCGGGAGCGGCTTCATCACCGCCGACCAGGGTGACCCCAAGGCCCAGGTCGGGGCCATGGTCGACTCGATCAACGCCGACGGCGGGATCGCCGGCCGCCAGGTCGAGCCCGTGTTCCAGGAGTTCGCCACCTCCACGGACTCCGTGCAGACCGAGAGCGCCCTGTGCACGGCCTTCACCGAGGACGACGCGGTCTTCGCCGTCGTGCTGCTCGGCCAGCGCGAACCCAGCGCCCGCCAGTGCTACAAGGACGCCAACACCCTGATGCTCGACGCGTCCGGGCTCGGGCTCCCGAAGTCGGTGTACGACGACCTCGCGCCCTACTTCTTCGCCCAGAGCACGACGACCCTCGACGTCTACGCCAACTCCGAGGTGGGCGTGCTCGACGAGGCCGGGTTCTTCGACGGCGCCAAGGTCGGCGTCCTGATCGAGGCCAATGACGACTACCGCCAGGTCTACGAGAACGTCCTCAAGCCGGCCCTGGCGGACGTGGGCGTGGCCGAGCCGGTGACCGCGGAGATCGACCAGACCACCGCCGCCAACGCCGGCGCCACGGTCGGCGCGGCAGCGGGCAAGTTCAAGGCCGCAGGGGTCACCGCCCTGCTCTTCCTGGGCCGCGGCGACAACGTCGGCTACTTCACCGCCATCGCCGGCCCCCAGAAGTACTACCCCAAGCTGGCGATCGGGTCGTTCGAGAACCCCGGCTTCGCCCAGCGCAATCCGGCGCTGTTCCCGAAGCAGGCGATCGACGGCTCGAAGGGGCTGGGCATCTCCCCCACCGACGACGGCCTCGGCAGCAGCCTGCCCTTCCCGCAGCCGGGCGCGGAGACCGACTGCGTGGACATCTACAGCGAGGCCGGGATCACCTTCGAGGCGCGCGACAACGCCAACCGGGCGTTCCTGTTCTGCGACGCGCTGGGCTTCCTGAAGGCCGCCGCCGCCAAGATCCCCGAGGGAGACCCGGTCAACGCGACCGCGGTCGCCAAGGCGGCAGGCGGCCTGGGCGACGCCTGGCAGTCGGCCATCTCGCTCGGCACCAACTTCGAACCCGGCGTCTACGCCCCCGCCTCGGTGGGACGGCTCTTGGCCTATGTAGGCCCGGACTTCGAATACCAGGGAGCTGACGCACCCCTCGTCACTCCCTGACCCATGGCCGGGGCCCCGCAACCCCCTCATGCGGGGCCCCGGCGCACTTCTTGAGGAGATCCGATGCACCAAGCGGCGTACACCCTGATCGCGCTGGCTGAGATCGCCCTGTTCGTCTACCTGCTGCGGGTGTGGCGGCGCGGCAAGGCCGTGAAGGTCGGCGAGTCAATCGTCTTGCTGGTCATCCTGGCCGGGGTCATCTACGACAACCTCATGCTGGCCTTCGGCGGCTCGATCTTCGGCGAGGGCACGACGCTGGAGATGCTCAGCTACCCGCGCTACCTCCTGCACGGGTTGTTCACCCCGCTGCTCATCATCTTCTGCGCGCTGTCGGCCGACCGCATGGACGTCCCCGGCTACCGCAAGCGCGAGACCCTCACCGTGTGGGGGGCCGTCACGTTCTTCGCGATCTGGTTCGGCCTGATCGGCGACCTGGTCAACCTGGACATCGCGCCGGCCACCGAGAACGGCCTGCTCACCTACAAGTACGACGGGGCGGGCGGCCCGCCGGTCGCCGAGATCGCCACCGTGGTCTCGATGCTCATCATCGGTGGCGCGATGCAGCGCTACGCCCGCTGGCCGTGGATCTTCGTCAGCGCGCTCTTCATGTTCGTCGTCGCGCTGTTCTTCATCTCCAACGGCGTGATCGCCAACATCGGCGAGCTTGTCCTGCTCTCTGGAGGGGCGGCCACCGCCGCCGAGGCCGTCAAGCGGGTGACCGCGGAGCGGGCGGAGAAGAAGGCCGCAGCGCTGAGAGAGGCCGCCGAGCGGCGGGCAGCCAAGGCGGGCAGCGAGGTCGCCGGCTAATGCGTCAGCGTGTGGCGGCGCGGCGGCGGCTGGAGAACTTGACCCCCAGCGCGATGTGCGCGGCGATGCACAGGTACATGAAGACCGTGAGCACCGCGTGCCAGGGGTCCCAGCCGAACGTCGTCTGGGAGACCAGCACCACCGCCAGCAGGAAGTAGCCGAAGTAGATGTGGAAGACGCGCAGCGTGCGGCGGAAGGGCACCCGGCCGAAGACGTAGAAGCTCAGACCCGCATGGATGAACAGCAGCAGGATCATCGCGATCTGCAGCACCCAGGCCAGATGGCGCAGGGCCTCTCCCTCGGCCGACAGCCGGTAGGTCGCGTCGGCCACCACGAGCACCACCAGCAGCACCCAGCTCAGCGCGCGGTTGATCACCCCGGCACGCTGGCGCTTGCGCAGCCTGGACGAGCCGGCGGCCGGTGTGGTCACGGGGCGATCTCCTGCAGCACCGCGCCGGCCAGCGCCGCGGTCAGCCGCTCCCAGTAGGCGCTGAGCGCCTCGAGAGCCGGTTCGTAGGCGCTGGTCTCGACCGACTCCAGAGCGCGGGCGTGCAGCCGCTCCCGGGCCTCGAGATGGTCGTACGTCGTGAGCATCCGCACGAGTCGCTTGAGCCTCGGCCGGCCGGCGTTGACCGCGCGTGCCAGCTCGGGGCTGCCGCATCGGGCAAGCACCAGGTCGTCGAAGCGCTCGGCCTCGATCAGGGACATCGAAGAGTCGCCGCTGGCGTAGGCCAGCTCGAAGTCGACCGAGGCCCGGCGCAGCGATGCCACATCGCCCGCGGTCGCGCGCGGCAAGGACCAGCGGTAGACCGGATCCCACAGCAGGGCCCCGACGCGCAGGAGGTCAGCGGCGCTGTCCTTGGTCAACTGGGCAACGACGGCGCCGCGGTTGGGCTGCACATCCAGGAGGCCTTCGGCGGCCAACTGGGCGAAGGCCTCGCGCAGCGGGGAGTTGCTGACCCCGAAGCGCTCCATCACCGCCTCGGTGCGCAGCGGCGTGCCGGCGGGGAGCCGGCCCTCGATGATGTCGGCGCGCAGCGCGGCGACGATCACCTCACGGCTCGAGCCGTGGGATCGCTTCAGCACCGCCATCCCGCGCACCTCCCTTCGAAGCCGGACACAACGGGAGCCACTCTCCCACGGCAGGTGGCCCCCGACCCGTTGAGGTCGGGGGCCACCGTCACTGCGGGCCGGGTGGGAGGGGTCAGACCCGGGCCCCGCTGCGGCGGGCGCGCCCGTTCACGATCAGCCCGGTGCCGAGGGCGATCACGGCCAGGCCGCCGAGGCCGAGCGCCAGGGAGTCCCCGGGGCCGGTCTTGGCGAGGTTGCCCGACGTGTTGGTCGCGGCCGCCGAGGCAGCCGGGGCCGGAGCCGCCGGGGCCGGGGCCGCGGCAGTGAAGGTGACGGGAGCCGAGGCGAGCGCACTCCGTCGACGGTGCCGACCGAGAAGACACAGGCTCCCTGCCACCGTGCAGTCGACGGAGCCGACCGTCCTGCGTGCTCGAGCGTGGCCACGGTCAGACTGCGGCCGAGCCGGCGCCTGAGGGTCCGCGTTGACCGGGACGACGTAGCTAGGGGTGCCGAACGTCGCGCACTCCTTGGTGCCGTCGTCACCGGCGCCGTGCAGATGGTCACGCCGAGCCTGCGCGTTCGCCGGGAATCCGCTGAAGTTCACCGTGACGTGTCGGCCGGCCGCGTACGTGTTCGGCGAGATCGTGATCGACTCGCCGGCGGCCTGGGCGGCGCCGGCGCCGCCGAGGATCACGCTGCCGAGGGCGGCGATGGTGACGGCACCCGCCGCCAGGGCCTTGCGGAGGTTCTGCTTCGAGTCCACGCGTTTCTCCTGCAGGTGTGGGCCGGTCCGAGGCGGGCCGACGGGTGGAACGGCGTGTCGCCGTTGGAGGGATCTCAGCGGATCGGGCGACCCGCGTCAATAGATTTCGCGAAATTTCTTCGGAAGATGCGAAATCACTGGTACTTGATGACTGCAGTGGCCACGTTGGTCGCCGACAGGTCGGTGGCCGTGACCGCGCAGGTATCCGGGGTCGCGGCTCCGCAGGTCAGCGGCGGGGCCTCGGTGTTGCCGAGGGGGCCGTTGATGATGACGATCTGAGCCGTCCCCGCCCCCGTGGGGTCGGCGTTCACCAGTTGGTTGCTCGGGCCGCCCAGCGGAGCGCAGCTCTGCGGTCCCGCGAGCGGACGGCCGTCGTTGGCGCAGATGGTGATGTCGACGGCCTCGCCGGCCTTGAAGCCGCTGTAGGCCACCGTGACGGTCTCGCCGCCGGCGTACGGCCCAGCCGGGTCAAGCGTCAACTTGCCGGTGCCGGTGTTCGGGGCGGGGGCGCTCGGGGTCGGCGAGGCGGATTCCGAGGGCGTCTCGGAGGCCGACGGCGACGGCGAGCTCTCGGCGGTGTCGTCCGAGCTCGAGCAACCAGTGAGGACGAGGGCAGCGGCGGCGAGGGCCGATGCGGCGATCAGACGCGGGCGGGACAACATCGGGTGCGACCCCCAGGCGACGAATGCGGCGACCCCCCTGGCCGCCTTGGGCGCAGAGTCCATCGGTCGTGGCGACCGTTGTCAAGAGATTGGGCGAAATCTTCCCCACCTAGTGCGAAATCGTGACCGGCTGGGTCGACTCCTCACTCGACGGTGACACTCTTCGCCAGGTTGCGCGGCTGGTCGACGTCGTAGCCCCGCACCACCGCCATCTCGCAGGCGAACACCTGCAGCGGCACCGTCGCCACCAGCGGCTGCAGCAGCGCCGGGGTCTGCGGGATGCGGATGAGCACGTCGGCGTACGGGGCGACGTCCTCGTCGCCGTCCTCGGCGATCACCAGGGTGCGGGCCCCGCGGGCGCGCACCTCCTGGATGTTGCTCACGATCTTGTCGTGCAGCACCTTGCGCGAGCGCGGCGACGGCACGATCACGACGACCGGCAGGCCCTCCTCGATCAGCGCGATCGGCCCGTGCTTCAGCTCGCCCGCAGGGAAGCCCTCGGCGTGCATGTACGCGAGCTCCTTGAGCTTGAGCGCGCCCTCCATGGCGACCGGGTAGCCCACGTGCCGGCCGAGGAAGAGCACCGCCGGCGCGTCGGCCAGCGTGCGGGCCAGGGCTCGCACCGGCTCGATCGTGTCGAGCACCCGGTCGACCTTCTCCGGCATCGCGGCCAGCTCGCGGATGTGCGCGGCGACCTCCTCGCCCCACTTGGTGCCCCGCACCTGGGCGAGGTAGAGCGCGACCAGCTGGACGGCGACCACCTGGGTGAGGAACGCCTTGGTGGAGGCGACCGCGACCTCCGGGCCCGGCGTAGGTGTAGACGACCGCGTCGCTCTCGCGCGGGATGGTCGAGCCGTTGACGTTGCAGATGGCGAGCACGCGGGCCTGCTGCTCCTTGGCGTGGCGGATGGCCATCAGGGTGTCCATCGTCTCGCCGGACTGCGAGATCGCCAGGACCAGCGTGCGCCGGGTCAGGATCGGGTCGCGGTAGCGGAACTCGCTGGCGACCTCCACCTCGCACGGGATGCGCGTCCAGTGCTCGATGGAGTACTTCGCCAGCAGGCCCGCGTGGTAGGCCGTGCCGCACGCGATGATGACGATCTTGTCGACCTCGCGGAGGTCCTCGTCGGAGATCCGCACCTCGTCCAAGCTGCAGCCGCAGGTCGGGGCCGATCCGGCCGCGCAGCGTGTCGGCGACCGCCTTGGGCTGCTCGGCGATCTCCTTGAGCATGAAGTACTCGTAGCCGTCCTTCTCGGCGGCCGAGGCGTCCCAGTCGACGTGGTAGCGCCTGGACTCCACCGGCCTGCCGGCGAAGTCGGTGACCACCACGCCGCCGGCCCGCAGCTCGACGACCTCGTCCTGGCCGACCTCCATCGCCTCGCGGGTGTGCGCGATGAAGGCCGCCACGTCGGAGGCCAGGAAGTTCTCGCCCTCTCCGAGGCCGATGACGAGCGGGGAGTTGCGGCGCGCGCCCACGACGACGTCCGGGCTGTCGGCGTGCACGGCGACGAGGGTGAACGCGCCCTCCAGCCGGCGGCAGACCCGGCGCATCGCCTCGGCCAGGTCATCCCCCGACGGCTCGTACGCCTCGGCGAGCAGGTGCGCGACGACCTCGGTGTCGGTGTCGGAGCGCATCTCGTGGCCGCGCGCCTCCAGCTCGGCGCGCAGGGCCGCGAAGTTCTCGATGATGCCGTTGTGGATCACCGCGACCCGCGCGTGGTCGTCGAGGTGCGGGTGGGCGTTGCGGTCGTTGGGGGCCCCGTGGGTGGCCCAGCGGGTGTGACCCATCCCGGTGGTGGCCGCGGCCAGCTCGAGCGGGAGGCCGGCCAGGTCTTCTTCGAGGTTGGCCAGCTTGCCGGCGCGCTTGCGGGTCTCCAGCACCCCGCCGGCGACGAGCGCGACGCCCGCCGAGTCGTACCCGCGGTACTCCAGCCGCCGCAGCCCGTCGATGACGACCTGGAGCGCGGGCTGGCTTCCGACGTATCCCACGATGCCGCACATGGGAACCCATCGTACGACTCCGCCTCGCCTGCGCCGTCGCGCGCAGACCGCCGGAGGGCAGGGTCGCACTGCCCTCCGGCGGTCAGTCAGCGTCAGCCAGCCAGGGCCTTCTGAAGGGCGGAGACCGTGGCGGTGGTGCAGTAGCTCGTGCCGAGCGTCTCCGGGGCCACGAAGCCGGCGGCGATCAGGTCGCCGTTCGTGGTTCCGTACGGCAGCGGCGGCAGCCCGAACGTGGACAACTGCGCGTTGAGGTAGTCGATGAACGCGTTCGACAACGGCGTGTTGGGGTCCTCGGGGGTGTAGAGGCCGTTGCTCCGCACGTGCAGCACGTTCGCGGCGTCGGTCTCCAGCGTCGGGAAGCCCACCACGGTCCAGAAGTTCCCGCCGAACTCGTCATACACAGTTGGGTCCACCACCGTGCGGTGGAGCGTGCGGAAACCGGCCCACAGCTTGCCCTTCGGCAGGGTGGTGAAGGCACGACGCAGCAGCGTCTTCGACACGTCGCTGCACTCCTTGGCCCCGCCGCGGAACAAGCCCGCACCGAAGACGGGCAACAGCCCATCCTGAGACTTGGTCTTGCACATCACCTGGGTCTGGCTGCCGTCCGCATCGGTGACAACCAGCTGCCGCACGGTGATGGTGCGCGTGGACGCGTCGGCCAAAGCCTTGGCGCTGCGGAATGCCTTGTATCCGGTGGGGTTGTCCGTGGCCGTGCCGGGTGTGTTGGTGTACTGCACGACGTTGATGGTCACCGCCCCGGGCTTGATGGAGGCGAGCTCGGACTGCACGTCGGCGCAGTAACGATCCACGTTTAGGTAGCTGCGATGGACGGCTCCGGCGGCGGTGGCCGCTTGAGCCGAGGCAGGCATGAGCACGAGACCACCAGCGGCAACGGCCACGGCGGTGAGGGCGGCCAGCTTGGCGGTGAGCGGTTTGGTCACGAGCGATCCCTTCGGCGGAGGCGGAGGGATCGGCCCTCCGCGGGAAGCCGCGACCGTAGCGAAGCATCTCGCCCAAAGTCCAGAGTTTTCGCACAATGAAACACGACTAGGCGAAATCGCCGGCTCCGCTAGGCCCGAGCGAGCTGTTCCCTCACCACGCGGGCCAGCCTGTCGGCCTCGGCCCGCGCGACCTCTTCGGTCGGGGCCTCGACCATCACGCGCACGAGCGGCTCGGTGCCGCTCGGCCGCAAGAGCACCCGCCCGCGCCCGGCCAGCCGGCCCTCGGCCGCCGCCAACTCAGTCGCCAAGACCTCGTCGGTGCCGGCCCGTGCCCTTGTCGACGTCGGCCACGTTGACGAGCACCTGGGGCAGCCGCACCATGACCGCGGCCAGGTCGGCCAGCGTGCGGCCGGTGCCAGCCATCCGCGCGAGCAGATGCAGGGCCGTGAGGACCCCGTCGCCGGTCGTGGCGTGGTCGGCCAGCACGACGTGGCCGGACTGCTCGCCGCCGAGGGTGTAGCCGCCCTCGCGCATGGCCTCCAGCACGTAGCGGTCGCCGACCGCGGTCTGGACGACGGAGACCCCCTCGCGCTCCATGGCCAGCCGGAACCCGAGGTTGCTCATGACGGTGGCGACCACGGTGCCGCGCGCCAAGGCGGACCGCTCGTGCAGGGCGAGTGCGAGCACGGCCAGGATCTGGTCGCCGTCGACCACCGCCCCGGTGTGGTCGACGGCCAGGCAGCGGTCGGCGTCTCCGTCGTGGGCCACGCCCGCGTCCGCGCCGTGGGCCAGCACCGCCTCGCGCAGCGGGTCGAGGTGGGTCGAGCCGCACCCGTCATTGATGTTGAGCCCATCCGGCGAGCAGCCGATCTCGACGACCTCGGCTCCGGCGCGGCGCAACGCCTCGGGACCGACGGCGTAGGCGGCCCCGTGGGCGGCGTCCACCACGACCTTCAACCCGGCCAACGGGCGGTCCGAGCCCGAGACAGGGGTGGCCGCCGCGAGGTAGGCGAGGTAGCGCTCGTCGGCGTCGGCGAGCGGGCGGATCCGGCCGACCCGGGCCCCGGTGGGCCGCTCCCATGGCTCGCGCATCCGGTCCTCGATGGCGTCCTCGAGGGAGTCTGCGAGCTTGACGCCGCCGGCGGCGAAGAACTTGATCCCGTTGTCCGGCATCGGGTTGTGCGAGGCGGACAGCATCACGCCGAGGTCCGCGCCCAGCTCGGCCACCAGGGCGGCCACGGCGGGCGTCGGGAGCACGCCCACGTCGTAGACGTCCACACCAGCGCTGGCCAGCCCGGCGACGACGGCGGCCGAGAGGAACTCCCCGCTCGCCCGGGTGTCGCGCCCGACCACGGCGATGGGCCGACCCCCGCCGGACGTGTGCCCCGCGAACGCGCCTGCATCGCCGAGCACGTGCGCAGCGGCGACCGACAGGTCGAGAGCGAGCTCGGCGGTGAGGTCGCGATTGGCGAGCCCCCGCACCCCGTCCGTGCCGAAGAGGCGGCCCATGGGGCGCCCGATCAGCGCTTGCTGTACTGCGGGGCCTTGCGGGCCTTCTTCAGGCCGTACTTCTTGCGCTCGGTGGCGCGCGCGTCACGGGTGAGGAAGCCGGCCTTCTTCAGCGCCGGCCGGTTGCCCTCCTCGTCGATCTCGTTGAGGGCGCGGGCGATGCCGAGGCGCAGCGCACCGGCCTGGCCGGAGACGCCGCCGCCGCCGATGCGGGCGAAGATGTCGAAGCGGCCGTCGGCGCCGACGAGCACCAGCGGCTCCTTGACGGTCTGCTGGTGCACCTTGTTCGGGAAGTACGCCTCAAGCGTGCGGCCGTTCACGGTGAACTGGCCGGTGCCGGGGACGAGCCGCACGCGGGCGATCGCCTCCTTGCGGCGGCCGGTGGCCGCGCCGGGCGCGGTCACGATCTCGCGGGCAGGCGCCGCGCTCGCCGAGGTCTCGGAGGTGTACGACGACGGCCCCTCGCCCTCGGGCAGGTCAGCCTCGACGCCGGCCTCGAGGTCAACCTCGGGCAGGTCGGTCACAGTTGCTTCGGTGGTCACAGCCACGTCTCCTTGTTGGGGTGCCTTGCTTGGTCGGCGTGGCTTACTGCGCGACCTGGGTGATCTCGAACGGCACCGGCGACTGCGCCTGGTGCGGGTGCTCGGGGCCTGCGTAGACCTTGAGCTTGGTGCCCTGCTGACGGCCGAGCTTGTTGTGGGGGAGCATCCCCTTGACGGCCTTCTCGACCGCGCGCCGCGGGTTGGTGGCGAGCAGGTCGGCGTACGAGGTGGCGCGCAGGCCGCCCGGGAAGCCGGAGTGGCGGTACTCCATCTTCTGCGCCAGCTTGGAGCCGGTCAGGGCCACCTTTTCGGCGTTGATGATGATCACGAAGTCGCCGGTGTCGACATGGGGGGCGAAGGTCGGCTTGTGCTTGCCGCGCAGGAGCGTGGCCGCCTGGGTGGCGAGCCGGCCAAGGACGACGTCGGTGGCGTCGATGACATGCCACTCTCGCGTGATCTCGCCGGTCTTGGGCGTGTACGTGCGCACGATGCGTTGCCTTCGCTGTCGGGGCTGGTGCGGTGGTCGTTGGCGGGCGCCCGGCGGCCGAATCGGCCAACTGGGCGCTCGCACGCGCGACGGGGCGCGCCTGGACTGGACGTCCGGGCGCAGGTCAACGCGCAACGACGACCCAGGATACGCGCGGCCGGGCGAGTGGGTCAAAAGCGGCAGTCTGGCCCCCTCCTCGCGGGAGCGGGCCTAGAGTGCTGATCATGGGTGGATCCTCACGCGGGCCGTTGCTGCTCGTGGGCGCGCTCGCGATCATCGCGTCGGTGTTCTTCCTGTGGGTGGGCGAGCTCAAGGCCACCCAGATCCGCGCCCTGGGCCTGATCCAGGGCTTCGGAGGTAGCGGCACCGAGCCGTGGTTCCGATCCCTCGGGTTCGCGCTGGTCGCGGCCGCAGTCTTGATCATTATCTCGGCAGTGAGCGGCTCACGGGCCTTCGCCACGCTCGCCAGCCTCGTCGCTGCGGCGATCTGGGGGTTGTGGGTCTACCAGGAGTTCAACTCGTTCGCCGAGTTCAACTGGTCGGCCCTGCAACCCGGCGCGTGGATCGCCGCCGTGGGCATCGGGCTGTGCCTGGCCGCCTGCTTGATCGGCGACGCGAAGCGCGGGCGCTTCAGCTGAGCCCTACCGCTCGCGCGCGACCCGGCCCTCATCCCAGACCGGCTCGGGCGACTCGTACACCCGGCCGTCGGCGCCGAAGACCAGGAACCGGTCGAACTCGCGGGCGAACCACCGATCGTGGGTGACCGCGAGCACGGTTCCCTCGAATCCCTCCAGGCCGTCCTGCAGCGCCTCCGCGCTGGCCAGGTCGAGGTTGTCGGTCGGCTCGTCGAGCAGCAGCAGGGTCGAGCCGGCCAGCTCAAGCAGCAGGATCTGGAAGCGGGCCTGCTGGCCGCCGGACAGCGTGTCAAACGGCTGGTCGGCCTGCAGCTCGAGCTCGTAGCGGCGCAGCGCCCCGATCGCCGGTCCCCGCTGCAGGGACGCGGCCTGCCACAGCGCGTCGACCAGGGGGCGGCCGACGAGCTCGGGGTGTCGGTGGGTCTGCGCGAAGTGCCCCGGAACGACCCGCGCACCGAGCCGGAACTCGCCCGTGTGCGCCACCGACGCCGCGTGGGCGCCACCCGCGAGCAACCGCAGGAAGTGCGACTTGCCCGAGCCGTTGCTGCCCAGCACCGCCACCCGCTCGCCGTAGAAGACCTCAAGATCGAACGGCTGCATCAGGCCGGTCAGCTCGAGGGCGGCGCAGGTGACGGCCCGCACCCCGGTACGCCCGCCCCGGAGCCGCATCGCGACCCGTTGCTCGGCCGGCGGGGCCTCGGGCGGCCCGGCCTCCTCGTACTTGCGCAGCCGGGTCTGCATCGCGCGGTACCGGCTGGCCATATCCGGTGAGATCGCCGCCTGCTGCTGCAGCGTGCGGACCAAGGCCTTGAGCCGCTCGTGCTCCTCATCCCAACGCCGCAGCAGCTCCTCAAGGCGGGCATGCCGGTCCCGGCGCGCGTCGTGGTACGACGCGAACCCGCCGCCGTGGACCCACGCGCCGCCGCCCTCGACGGTGACGACGCGGGTGGCGGTGCGCGCCAGCAGCTCACGATCGTGGCTGACGAAGAGCACCGACTTGCGGGTGTCGGCCAGCTGCCCCTCCAGCCAGCGCTTGCCGGGGACGTCAAGGTAGTTGTCCGGCTCGTCGAGCAGGAGCACCTGGTCGGGCCCGCGCAGCAGCGCCTCGAGCACCAGCCGCTTCTGCTCGCCGCCGGACAGCGTGGCCACCGCGCGCCACTGGGCGCGGACCCAGGGGGCGCCGACCGCCTCCGTGCAGCAGGTGTCCCAGAGCACCTCGGCCTCGTACCCGCCCGCGTCGGCCCAATCGGCGAGCGCCTGCGCGTACGCGAGTTGGCTCGGCTCGTCGTCGCGCTCCATCATCGCCAGCTCGGCGGCGTCGACGGCCTGGGCGGCGGCCCGGATCCGGGCCGGCGCCACCGAGAGCAGCAGGTCGCGCACCGTGCTCTCGTCGCGCACGCTGCCGACGAACTGCCGCATCACCCCGAGGCCGCCGCTGCTCACGACCGCGCCGGCCGTGGGGGCGAGGTCCCCCGCGGCGATGCGCAGCAGCGTCGTCTTGCCGGCCCCATTCGCGCCGACCAGCGCCACCACGGCGCCCTCGCCGACCCGAAACGACACGTCGTCCAACAGCACGCGCCCATCCGGCAGCGTGCAGCCGACGCCGTTGACCTCGAGGTGACCCACAGCGGGCCATCCTCGCCCATCCGGGAGGGGCTAGCGGTAGAGCACCCCGTCAACGTGGGCGGAGACCCGGGTGCCGGCCTCGCCGCGCAGCATCGCGTCAATGCCCGCGAGGTCCCCGATGTACGAGTCGCCCCCGGTGCGCGCGAAGTCGATCGCCGCCTCGACCTTCGGCCCCATCGACCCGGCGGGGAACTGGTCGGCCATCGCGGCCAGCGCATCGGGGTGGACGGCGGCGATGGCCTTCTGCTCGGGGGTGCCCCACCCGGTGTAGACGGCGTCGGCGTCGGTGAGGATGGCCAGCAGGTCGGCCCGCAGGTCGCGCGCCAGGACCGCGCTGGCCCGGTCCTTGTCGATGACCGCCTCGACCCCGACGAGCGTCTTGGGGTTGTGGTCGAGGGGGCCGGTGTAGCCGTGCTCCGGCAGGTACATCGTCGGGATACCGCCGCCGCCGGCGCAGATCACGACGGTGCCGTGGTCGAGCAGCCACTGCACGGGGCGCACCTGGAACATCCGCCTCGGCAGCGGCGAGGGGACCACCCGGCGCCACTTGTCGCCGTCCTGCTTGACCGTCCAGCCGTTGGCCTCGGCCAGCCGCTTGGCGTCCTCCTCGGTGTAGACCGGGCCGACGAACTTCGTGGGGTTCTGGAAGGCCGGGTCGTGGGCGTCGACCTCCATCATCGACAGCAGGGTCGCCAGCGGCTTCTCGATGGGCAGCAGGTTGCCCATCTCCTGCTCAATCCAGTAGCCGATCATCCCCTCCGTCTGCGCCCCGAGGACGTCGAAGGGGTAGCTCGACTCCTCGTTGTACGAGGACGCCTGGAGCGACAGCAGGCCGACCTGCGGACCGTTGCCGTGGGTGATGACGAGCTCGTTCTCCATCGCGATCGGCGCCAGCGCCTCAGCGGCGATCTTGACGTTGACGCGCTGGTTCTCGACGGTCATCGGCTCGCCGCGCTTCTGCAGGGCGTTGCCGCCCAGGGCCACTACGACGCGCATGGGTGCTCCTTCGGAGTTCGGGGGCCAGCTGGCCTTCCCACCCTGCCACCGCCCCCGATCGCCGTGCGACCGCATCCGGCGAAGTGGGCGCCAAGCGGCCGCTCAGCCCTCCAGAGACGTTCGGCGCCGGCGGGTGCGCACGGCCTGCTGGGCGAGGTCCGCGGCATCGGGGTAGCCGACCTCCTCGAGCACCAGCGGGTAGGGCGGCGCCACGTGGACCGCGGAGTCGCGGACCCCGGCCGCCAGCACCCGCGCCGGCCAGCCCACCGGGCGGCGCCCGTCGCCCACGGGAAGCAGGCAGCCGACCAGGGCCCGGACCATCGAGTGGCAGAAGGCATCGGCGGTCACCCGCGCGGCCACGGCGCCGTCCGGCTCCCCCGGCCGCCGCTGCCAGGTGAACTCCCGCAGCGTGCGGATCGTCGTGGCGCCCTCACGCCGGCGGCAGAACGCCGCGAAGTCCCACTCGCCGACCAACGCCGCGGACGCCTCGTTGAGCAGCTCAAGGTCGAGCGGCGCTCCCCACGCCAGCGTCTCGCCGCGCCGCAGCGGGTCGGGGCCGGCCGGGTCGTCGACCACGCGGTACGAGTAGCGCCGCCAGAGCGCGGAGAACCGCGCATCGAAGCCCACCGGGGCCAGGACCGCTCGGTGCACCCGTACGTCCCTGGGCAGCGCACCTCGCAGGCGCGGCAGCACCGCGGCAAGGGCGGCCTCGGGGCCAGCGCGGAGCGGCAGGTCGGCCAGAGGCAGATCAACGTGGGCCACCTGGCCCCGGGCGTGCACCCCGGCGTCGGTGCGGCCGGCCACCGTCAGCGACGGCGGGACCGGCAGCCGCAGCACCACCCGCAGGGTCTCCTCCAGCACGCCCTGCACCGTGCGGAGACCCGGCTGGGAGGCCCACCCGGAGAAGCCGGCGCCGTCGTAGCCGAGGTCCAGCCGGACGCGGACGAGCCCGCCGTCCAAGACGGCGGGCTCGTCGGTGCTCATCTGCGGCGCCTGGGACTGCTCAGGCGTCCTTCGGGTCCTCGGCGTCGGCAGCCTCGGCGTCTCGCCTCATCGACCGTCGGCCTCGGCCTCCGTCTCGACCGCGGCCTCGACCTCGTCGACGGCCTCCCTCGGCGACCGGCGCCGCGGCTGCGGCCTCACTCGGCTGCGGCCGGCTTCGGCTCGGCTTCGACTCGGCCTTCTTGGCGTCCTTGGCCGACCGCTTGGTCGCTGCCTCGGCCTCGCCGACCGCCGACTGCGCGACCGTGAGGGCCTCGACCAGCTCGATGACGGCCATCGGGGCCGCATCGCCCTTGCGGGCGCCGATCTTGGTGATGCGCGTGTATCCGCCGTCGCGGCCGGCGAAGCGCGGGCCGATCTCGGTGAACAACACGTGGACGACGTCCTTGTCGCGGATGACCGTCATCACCTGGCGGCGCGCGTGCAGGTCTCCGCGCTTGGCCTTGGTGATGAGGCGCTCGGCGAGCGGGCGCAGCCGCTTGGCCTTGGCCTCGGTGGTCGTGATGCGGCCGTGCTCGAACAGCGCCGTCGCCAGGTTGGCGAGCATGAGCCGCTCGTGCGCCGGTCCGCCGCCGAGCCGCGGGCCCTTCGTGGGCGTGGGCATGAGTTCTCCTCGAAAGTCAGGTGGGCGTCAGACGTGCGGCTGGGTCAGAGCTGCTCGTCCTCAGCGAAGCCCTGGTCGTCGTCGTCCTCGACGTAGGTGTCCAGGATCTGGCTGGGGTCGAACCCGGGGGGGCTGTCCTTGAGCGCCAGACCCAGGCCGGCCAGCTTGACCTTGACCTCGTCGATGGACTTCGCGCCGAAGTTGCGGATGTCCAGCAGATCCGCCTCGCTGCGCGAGATGAGCTCGCCCACGGTGTGGACGCCCTCGCGCTTGAGGCAGTTGAAGGAGCGGACGGTGAGGTCGAGCTCCTCGATCGGCAGGGCCAGGTCGGCGGCGAGGGCGGCGTCGGTCGGGGACGGCCCGAGCTCGATGCCCTCGGCCTCGGCGTTGAGCTCGCGGAAGAGCCCGAACAGCTCGACCAGGGTGCGCCCGGCGGACGCGACCGCGTCGTCGGGCCGCATCGACGGCTTGGTCTCGACGTCGACGACGAGGCGGTCGAAGTCGGTGCGCTGCTCGACGCGGGTGGCCTCGACCTTGTACGTCACGCGCAGCACCGGCGAGTAGATCGAGTCGACCGGGATGCGGCCGATCTCCTGGCCCGCCTGCTTGTTCTGCACGGCGGGGACGTAGCCGCGGCCGCGCTCGACGGTGAGCTCGATCTCCAGCTTGCCCTTGCCGTTCAGGGTGGCCAGGTGGAGCTCGGGGTTGTGCACCTCGACCCCGGCCGGCGGGGCGATGTCGGCGGCGGTGACCGTGCCGGGGCCCTGCTTGCGCAGGTACATGACGACCGGCTCGTCGTTCTCGCTGGACACGACGAGCTGCTTGATGTTGAGGATCAGGTCGGTGACGTCCTCGGTCACGCCGGCAACGGCGGTGAACTCGTGCAGGACGCCGTCGATGCGCAGCGAGGTGACCGCCGCGCCAGGGATCGACGACAGCAGCGTGCGGCGCAGTGAGTTGCCGAGCGTGTAGCCGAAGCCGGGCTCGAGCGGCTCGATGACGAACCGCGAGCGGTTGTCGTTGACGACCTCTTCGGAGAGGGTCGGGCGCTGGGCGATGAGCAAGGGGTTCCTCCAGGGGCCGGGCGTCCGCTATTTGACGCCGACGGGTGGGGCGCGCCGCGGGGGGCGGGCGCGGGTGCGCCCGAGGCAGCGGCCGTGCTGGCCGCCGCCCCGAGCACGGGGACTACTTCGAGTAGAGCTCGACGATCAGCTGCTCTTGCACCTGGGTGTCGATGACCTGCCGCGCAGGCAGGGCGTGCACCAGGATGCGCATGCGGTTCGGGACGACCTCGAGCCACGCGGGGACGGTGCGCTCGCCGGCCTCGGCGCGCGCCACGACGAACGGCGTCAGCTCGACGCTGCCGGCGCGGACCTCGACGATGTCGTTCTCGGTCACGCGGTACGACGGGATGTCGACCTTCTTGCCGTTGACCGTGAAGTGGCCGTGGCGGACGAGCTGGCGGGCCATGTCGCGCGACTTGGCCATGCCCGCGCGGTAGACGACGTTGTCCAGCCGGCTCTCCAGGATGCGGAGCAGGTTCTCACCCGTCTTGCCCTGCTTGCGCTGGGCCTCCTCGTAGTACCCCCGGAACTGCTTCTCCAGGACGCCGTAGATGCGCGCGCACTTCTGCTTCTCGCGCATCTGCAGGAGGTACTCGCTGTCCTTGGTGCGGCCGCGGCCGTGCTCACCCGGGGGGTAGGGGCGGATCTCAATGGGGCACTTCGGGGATTCGCACTTGGCGCCCTTGAGGAAAAGCTTCGTCTTCTCGCGGCGGCATCGCTTGCAGTCCGCGCCGGTGTACCGGGCCATGGGTGTTCTCTCTCCTCGTCAGACGCGGCGGCGCTTGGGCGGACGGCAGCCGTTGTGGGCACTGGGGGTGACGTCGGCGATCGACCCGACCTCCAGGCCGGCGGCCTGCAGCGAGCGGATCGCGGTCTCGCGGCCGGAGCCGGGACCCTTGACGAAGACGTCGACCTTCTTCATGCCGTGCTCCATCGCGCGGCGCGCGGCGGCCTCGGCGGCCATCTGCGCGGCGAACGGAGTCGACTTGCGCGAGCCCTTGAATCCGACCTGCCCGGCAGATGCCCAGGCGATCACGGCGCCGGACGGGTCGGTGATGGACACGATGGTGTTGTTGAACGTGCTCTTGATGTGCGCGTGGCCGTGGGCCACGTTCTTCTTTTCCTTGCGGCGCACCTTCTTGGCGCCCGCGGTCTGGCGGGTCTTGGGGGGCATACGTCAGAAGCTCCTAAGCGAGGTCGTCGGTCCGGGTCGGACTACTACTTCTTGCCGGCCTTCTTCTTGCCGGCGATGGCGCGACGCGGGCCCTTGCGGGTGCGCGCGTTGGTGTGGGTGCGCTGGCCGCGGACCGGCAGGCCCTTGCGGTGGCGCAGTCCCTGGTAGCAGCCGATCTCGACCTTGCGGCGGATGTCCGCCTGCACCTCGCGGCGCAGATCACCTTCGACCTTGTAGAAGCCCTCGATGTGGTCGCGGAGCTTCACGAGCTCCTCGTCGCCGAGGTCCTTGACGCGCAGGTCCGGGCTGACGCCGGTGGCCTCCAGCGTCTGGCGGGCGCGGGTACGGCCGATGCCGTAGATGTACGTGAGCGCAACCTCGAGCCGCTTGTCGCGGGGGAGGTCGACGCCGACGAGGCGTGCCATGAGGCGGTCGCACTTCCTTCACTGGTTCGCAGAGGTCTCGCCCAGCACCGGTCCTGCCTTGCGGCAGGTCCCCGGCCTTGCGTACCGGGGGTGGCGTCTCGCGTGGCCGAGGCCGGCGAGGGTCGGGTGCTGCGCATGTCGGGTGGTGCGGTGGTGCTGTCGTGCGATGGAACTGGGTGGTGCAGGTGGTGCGGCTGCTCAGCCCTGGCGCTGCTTGTGGCGCAGGTTCTCGCAGATGACCATGACGCGACCGTGCCGGCGGATGACCTTGCACTTGTCGCAGATCGGCTTGACGCTCGGGTTGACCTTCATCTGATGGCTCCGTGACTCACTTGTAGCGGTAAACGATCCGACCGCGGGTCAGGTCGTACGGGCTGAGCTCCACCACCACGCGGTCCTCGGGGAGGATCCGGATGTAGTGCTGGCGCATCTTCCCGGAGATGTGCGCGAGAACCTTGTGACCGTTGTTGAGCTCGACCCTGAACATGGCGTTCGGGAGTGACTCGACGACCGTGCCCTCGATCTCGATGGCGCCGTCTTTTTTGGACATGTGCTCGTGCAGATCCCTTGGTTGGCTGGTGGATCGGGCAGAACCGGCCCGAGGGTTCCGGGCCAGCGGCTAGGCCCACCGCGTGATGCCACGACGCCTGCGCCCAAGATGTGGTGCCAGCCGCTGGGCGCGGGGAAGCGACGGCTGCGATCAGCCGAAGGCCCATCGTACGGCAGGCGCCCGCCTGGGCTCAAATGCGCGCCTGGCGGACCCCCTCAGGGCCGGCTCGCCGCCGGGCTGGGCACCCCAAGCGCGGCCAGCCGCTCGGCGCCGCCGTCAGGCGCCGTGAGCACCCAGGGGCCCTCGGGGGTGATGGCCACCGTGTGCTCCCAGTGGGCCGCCCAGGATCCGTCCTGGGTGGCCACGGTCCAGTCGTCGGGCAGCACCCTGGTCTGGCGCGACCCCTGGGTGACCATCGGCTCGATCGCCAGCGCCATCCCGGGCACCAGCCGTGGGCCTTTGCCCGGTTTGCCGTAGTTCGGGACCTGCGGGTCCATGTGCATCGAGGTGCCGATCCCGTGGCCGACGTAGTCCTCGAGGATGCCGTAGGCCCCCTGCCGGCGGACGTGCCGCTCCACGGCGTGGCCGATGTCGCTCAGCCGCCCGCCCGCCAGGGCCTGGGCGATGCCGGCCCACAGACCGCCCTCGGTGGCGGCCGAGAGGGCGAGCCGCTCGGGGGCGACCTCCCCCACCGCCACCGTGATCGCGGCGTCGCCGTGCCAGCCGTCCACGATCGCCCCGAAGTCGATCGACACCAGGTCGCCGTCGGTCAGCACCCGCGAACCGGGGATGCCGTGCACGACCTCGTCGTTGACCGACGCGCAGATCGCCGCCGGGAATGGCGGGTGGCCGTAGCCCAGGAAGCTCGAGGTGGCGCCGGCCTTGCGGAGGACCTCGCGAGCCACGGCGTCGAGGTCCGCGGTGGTGGCGCCCGGCACGGCCGCGGCGCGCACCGCGGCCAGGCCGTCGGCCACCACCAGCCCGGCCACGCGCATCAGCGCCAGCTGCTCAGGCGTCTTGATCTCGATCTCGCCGTCGCGCCATCCCATGGGTGATCAGTCGGGTCCGTCGAGGCGGCGGTCAGGCCGCGGAGCCCGGCAGGGCGGCGAGGACGCGCTCGGTGACCTCGTCGACCCCGCCGATGCCGTCGACCTGGACCAGCACGCCGCGGGCGCCGTACAGCTCGGTCAGCGGGTGCGTCTGCTCGGCGTAGACCTCGAGCCGGCGGCGGATGACGTCCTCGGTGTCGTCGGCCCGGCCCTCGAGGCTGGCCCGGTTGAGCAGCCGGGCGACGACCTCGTCGGTGTGGGCGGTGAGCTCGAGCACGGCATCGATGCGCTCGCCCCGCTCGGCGAGCATCGCGTCGAGCTCGGCCACCTGGGCGGTGGTGCGGGGGTAGCCGTCGAGCAGGAAGCCGCCGCCGCAGTCGGCCTCGGCGATCCGGGCCCGCACCATCCGGTTGGTCACGTCGTCGGGGACGTACTCGCCGGCGTCCATGTAGCGCTTGGCCTCGATGCCGAGCGGGGTGCCACCGGCGACGTTGCCGCGGAAGATGTCGCCCGTCGAGATGGCCGGGATGCCGAGGTGCTCGGCGATCCGCTTGGCCTGGGTGCCCTTGCCGGCGCCTGGGGGTCCGACGAGAACGATGCGCACGGGCGGGCCTTTCGTCGAGGGGACCGGTCGCCGAGGGGCGGCTCGAGGGCTGGACTGGGTCCAGTCTCCCATGCCGCCTAGCGCAGGAAGCCCTCGTAGTTGCGCTGCTGCAGCTGGCTCTCGATCTGCTTCACCGTGTCCAGCCCGACGCCGACCATGATCAGGATCGAGGTGCCGCCGAACGGGAACTGCTGGCTGGCGTTGATCAGGGCGAAGGCGATGATCGGGATGATCGCGATGAACGCGAGGTAGAGCGACCCGGTCGCGGTCAGCCGGGTGAGCACGTAGTCGAGGTACTCCGCCGTCGGCCGGCCGGCCCGGATGCCGGGGATGAAGCCGCCGTACTTCTTCATGTTGTCGGCGACCTCGTCGGGGTTGAACGTGATCGCGACGTAGAAGTAGGTGAAGAAGATGATCAGCAGGAAGTACGTGATCACGTAGATCGGCTGGTCGCCTTGGACCAGGTTGCGCTGGATCCAGGTCGACCACGACGAGTCGGTGCCGGCGATCTGCACGAGCAGGGTCGGCAGGTAGAGCAGCGACGAGGCGAAGATGACCGGGATCACGCCGGCCTGGTTGACCTTGATCGGGATGTACGTCGAGGTCCCGCCGTACATCCGCCGGCCGATCTGGCGCTTGGCGTACTGCACCGGGATCCGGCGCTGGGCCTGCTCGACGAACACCACGCCGGCCACCAGGGCCAGCCCGATCAGCAGCACCAGGGAGAAGGTGAACCAGCCGCTCACCCGCTGGATCGCCCACAGCTGGGCCGGGAAGCCGGAGATGATCGAGGTGAAGATCAGCAGCGACATGCCGTTGCCGATGCCGCGGTCGGTGATCAGCTCGCCGAGCCACATGATCACCGCGGTGCCGGCGGTCATCGTCAAGACCATCGTGGCCAGGACCCAGATGCCCTCGTTGGGGATGAGGTCCTCGTTGCAGCCGCTGAACAGCTGGCCGGGGTTGCGGGCGATCGCGATCAGGCCGGTGGACTGCAGCACCGCCAGGGCCACCGTCAGGTAGCGGGTGTACTGCGTGAGCATCGCCGTGCCGGACTGGCCCTCCTTCTTGAGGGCCTCAAACCGCGGGATCACCACGGTGAGCAGCTGGATGATGATGCTCGCCGTGATGTACGGCATGATCCCCAGCGCGAAGATCGACAACTGCAGCAGCGCACCGCCGCTGAACAGGTTGATCAGGCCGTACAGGCTGTTGTCCTCGACCGCGGTGATGCAGACCTGGATGGCGCCGTAGTCGACACCGGGCGTCGGGATGACCGAGCCGAGCCGGAACAGCGCGAGGATGAACAGCACAAACAGCAGCTTGCGCCGCAGGTCGGGCGTCTTGAACGCCCGGACGAATGCGCTGAGCACGGCGGTGGCTCCTGACCTGACGGTGTCGTGGGTGCGGACTCTAACAGCCGGGCCCCCTCCCGCCGAGGGTGGCGAGAGCGAGCCCGGGTCGTGCTGGGGGTGAGCCGTCAGGCCTCGGTGGCCGAACCGCCCGCTGCGGTGATCTTGTCCTTGGCGGTCGCCGAGAACTTCTGCGCGGTCACCTGCAGGGCCACCGACAGATCGCCGTTGCCCAGGATCTTGACCGGCTGGTTCTTGCGGACGGCGCCCTTGGCGACCAGGTCGTCCACGGTGACCTCCCCGCCCGAGGGGTAGAGCGCCTGCAGCGCGGCCAGGTTGACGACCTGGTACTCGACGCGGAACGGGTTGGTGAACCCGCGCAGCTTCGGCAGGCGCATGTGCAGCGGCATCTGGCCGCCCTCGAACGCGGCGGGCACCTGGTAGCGGGCCTTGGTGCCCTTGGTGCCGCGACCCGCGGTCTTGCCCTTGGAGCCCTCGCCGCGACCCACGCGGGTCTTGGGCGTCTTGGAGCCTGGCGCGGGACGCAGGTGGTGAACCTTGAGCGTCATATCAGTCGACCTCCTCGACCGTGATGAGGTGCCGCACGGTGTGAACCATGCCGCGGACCTCGGGACGGTCCTCCTTCACAACGACATCGCCGATCCGCTTGAGGCCCAGCGTGCGCAGGGTCTCGCGCTGGTTGGGCTTGCCGCCGATGTGCGAACGGATCTGCGTGACCTTCAGCCGACCCATCAGGCACCACCCGCAGCGCGGGCCCGCAGCAGGCCGGCTGGGGCGATGTCCTCGAGCGGCAGGCCGCGGCGGGCGGCCACCTCCTCGGGGCGCTCCAGGCCCTTGAGCGCCGCCACGGTCGCGTGGACGACGTTGATCGCGTTGTCCGAGCCGAGCGACTTGCTCAGCACGTCGTGGACGCCGGCGCACTCCAGCACGGCGCGCACGGGGCCACCCGCGATGATCCCCGTACCAGGGGCGGCGGGGCGCAGCAGGACGACGCCTGCGGCCTTCTCGCCCTGGATCGGGTGCGGGATGGTGCCCTGGATGCGCGGCACCTTGAAGAAGTTCTTCTTGGCCTCCTCGACGCCCTTGGCGATCGCCGCGGGCACCTCCTTGGCCTTGCCGTAGCCGACGCCGACCTGGCCGTCGCCATCGCCCACCACGACAAGCGCGGTGAAGCTGAAGCGACGACCACCCTTCACGACCTTGGCGACGCGGTTGATCGCGACGACGCGCTCGAGGTAGGCGGTCTTCTCGGCGACCTGCTCGCCGCGACGACCATCCCGCCGGTCACGACGCTCGCCACCGGCTCCGCTCCCGCGGCGCTGGGGTCCAGCCATCAGATGTTCCTTCTCTCGTGATCGGTTCGGGACTAGAACGCCAGGCCGGCTTCGCGCGCGCCGTCGGCGACGGCGGCCACGCGGCCGTGGTACTGGCGCCCGCCGCGGTCGAAGACGACCGACTCGACGCCGGCGGCCTTGGCGCGCTCGCCGACGAGCTCGCCGACCTTGCGGGCCTTGGCCGTCTTGTCGCCGTCGTTGCCGCGCAGCGTGCTCTCCATCGTGGAGGCAGACGCCAGCGTGACGCCGGCGACGTCGTCGACGACCTGGACGAAGACGTGGCGCGACGAGCGCGTCACGACCAGGCGCGGGCGCTCCGGCGTGCCGGACACCTTCTTGCGGACGCGGACGTGGCGGCGCTTGGCCGCCAGGCCCTTGCGGCTGGCCTTCGTGCCGCTGAGCTTGGCCGCGATAGCGGCTCGGGTCTTCGGCATCGCTTACTTACCAGCCTTTCCGACCTTGCGGCGGACGACCTCGCCCGCGTAGCGCACGCCCTTGCCCTTGTACGGCTCAGGCTTGCGCAGCTTGCGGATGTTCGCGGCGACCTCGCCGACGCGCTGCTTGTCGATCCCCTGGACGGAGAACTTGGTGGGGCTCTCCACCGCGAACGAGATGCCCTCGGGCGCCTCGACGGTGATCGCGTGGGAGTAGCCGAGGGCGAACTCCAGCGCGCTGCCCTTGGCCTGGACGCGGTAGCCGACGCCGACGATCTCGAGGCCCTTGGTGTAGCCCTCGGTGACGCCGGTGATCATGTTGGCGATGAGCGTGCGGGTCAGGCCGTGCAGCGAGCGGTTGGAGCGCTCGTCGTTCGGGCGGATCACCTTGACGGTGCCGTCCTCGTCGCGCTCCAGGGAGATCGGCTCGGCCACGGTGTGGCTGAGCGTGCCCTTGGGGCCCTTGACGGTCACCGACTGGCCCTCGATGGAGACGTCGACACCGCTGGGAACGGAGATGGGCAGACGACCGATACGTGACATGGGGTCTCCTCCTTCCGTTACCAGACGTAGGCGAGGACTTCCCCACCCACGCCCTTCTTGTTCGCCTGGCGGTCGGTCAGCAGGCCGGTCGACGTCGAGATGATCGCGATGCCGAGGCCGCCGAGCACGCGGGGCAGGCCGGTGGACTTCGCGTAGACGCGCAGCCCGGGCTTGCTCACCCGACGCACGCCCGCGATCGAGCGCTCGCGGTTGGGGCCGTACTTGAGGTCGACGACCAGCGTGGAGCCGGGCGCGTCCTCGTTCTCGGCGACCTTCCAGCCGGCGATGTAGCCCTCCTGCAAGAGGATCTGGGCGATGTGCGTCTTGATCTTGCTCGACGGCATGGCCACCTCGTCGTGGTACGCCTGGTTGGCGTTCCGGATCCGGGTGAGCATGTCCGCAATCGGGTCGGTCATGGTCATGAAAGGGCCTAGGGCCTTCCTCGCCGTGGTATCCCCGGTTCAGTCGACCTGGGGACCTGCGGCGTCGTTGGGTTTACCAGCTGCTCTTGGTGATGCCCGGCAACTCGCCCCGGTGCGCCATCTCACGGAAGCACACGCGGCACAGGCCGAACTTGCGGTACACCGCGTGCGGACGGCCGCACCGGTTGCACCTGGTGTAGCCGCGCACCTTGAACTTCGGGGTGCTGGCCGCCTTGTTGATCAGGCTCTTCTTCGCCACGGTCAGTTCTCCTTGAACGGGAAGCCGAGGCGCTTGAGCAGCGCGCGGCCCTCGTCGTCGTTGGCCGCGGTCGTCACCACGGTGATATCCATGCCGCGGACGCGGTCGACCTTGTCCTGGTCGATCTCGTGGAAGACGGCCTGCTCGGTGAGCCCGAACGTGTAGTTGCCCTTGCCGTCGAACTGCCTCGGCGACAGGCCGCGGAAGTCGCGGATGCGGGGCAGCGCGACCGACAGCAGGCGGTCCAGGAACTCCCACATCCGGTCGCCGCGCAGCGTCACGTGCGCGCCGATCGGCATGCCCTCGCGCAGCTTGAACTGCGCGATGGACTTGCGGGCCTTGGTGACCTGCGGCTTCTGGCCGGTGATCGAGGTGAGGTCCTTGATGGCGCCCTCGATGAGCTTGGAGTCGCGGGCGGCGTCGCCCACTCCCATGTTCACCACGATCTTGACCAGGCCGGGGACCTGCATCACGTTGCTGAAGCCGAAGTCCTCAAGCAGCGCCGGCGCGATCTCCTCGCGGTAGCGGAGCTTGAGCCGAGGCTGCACCTTGACCTCGGCCGAGGTCGTGGTCTCGTCGGCGACCGTCATCAGATCTCCTCCCCGGTCCGCTTGGCGACCCGGGTGCGGTTGCCCTCGTCGTCGCGCTTGATGCCGACGCGCGAGCCGACCTTCTTGCCGTCCTTCTCGACGACGACCTGCACGTTGGACACGTGGATCGGCGCCTCGGCGGTCACGATGCCGCCGGTCTTCGCGCCGCGGGTCGTCTGGCCCACCTTGGTGTGCTTGGTGATGCGGTTGACGCCCTCGACCAGCACGCGGTCGTTCTCCGGGTAGGCGTGGATCACCTTGCCGTAGACGCCCTTGTCCTTGCCGGCGATCACCAGCACGGTGTCGCCCTTCTTGATGCGCATGCGCCCCATGGTCAGAGCACCTCCGGGGCCAGTGAAATGATCTTCATGAACTTCTTGTCGCGCAGCTCGCGGCCCACCGGGCCGAAGATGCGGGTTCCACGAGGCTCGCCGTCGCCCTTGAGGATCACGGCGGCGTTCTCGTCGAACTTGATGTACGAGCCGTCGGGACGGCGCCGCTCCTTGGTGGTGCGGACGATGACCGCCTTGACGACCTCGCCCTTCTTCACGTTGCCACCGGGGATCGCATCTTTCACGGTCGCCACGATGACGTCGCCGATACCGGCGTAGCGACGGCCGGAGCCGCCGAGAACCCGGATGCACAAGATCTCCTTGGCACCGGTGTTGTCGGCAACACGCAGTCGCGATTCCTGCTGGATCACGTCAGCTCCTGGTTGTCTGCCGGTTCTCGCACGCGGCGAGCCTGGCGGAACGGGTTGGTTACTTGGCCTTCTCGAGGATCTCCACCACGCGCCAGCGCTTGGACGCTGACAGCGGGCGGGTCTCCATGATCAGGACTCGGTCGCCGATACCGGCGGCGTTGGCCTCGTCGTGCGCCTTCAGCTTGTTCGTGCGGCGCACGACCTTGCCGTAGAGGGCGTGCTTGAAGCGGTCCTCGACCGCCACGACGACGGTCTTGTCCATCTTGTCGCTGACGACCAGGCCCTCTCGGGTCTTGCGGAAGCCGCGATCCTCGACGCTTGCGTTCTCAGTGGTGTCGTTGGTGCTCATGCCGCGCCCTCCGACGCCTCAATCGTGGTGATGCCGAGCTCGCGCTCGCGCATCACCGTGTAGATGCGGGCGATCTCCTTGCGGACCGCGCGCAGCCGGCCGTGGTTCTCCAGCTGGCCGGTGGCCGCCTGGAAGCGGAGGTTGAACAGCTCCTCCTTGGCCTCACGCAGCTTCGAGACGAGCTCGTCGTCCTCGATCGTGCGCAGGTCGAGCGCCTTGGTCGCGGCCATCACGCCTCACCAGCCTCGCGCCGGACAATCCGGCATTTCATCGGGAGCTTGTGCGCCGCGCGCGTCAGAGCCTCGCGGGCGGTCTCCTCGCTCGGGTAGGACAACTCGAAGAGCACCCGGCCGGGCTTGACGTTGGCGATCCACCACTCCGGCGAGCCCTTGCCGGAGCCCATGCGGGTCTCGGCCGGCTTCTTGGTCAGCGGGCGGTCGGGGTAGATGGTGATCCACACCTTGCCGCCGCGCTTGATCCGCCGGTTGATGGCGATACGCGCCGCCTCGATCTGCCGGTTGGTGACGTAGGCCGGCTCAAGGGCCATCAGGCCGTAGTCGCCGAACGTGACCTGCGTGCCGCCCTTGGCCGCACCCGACCGCTTCGGGTGGTGCTGCTTGCGGTGCTTGACCCTGCGGGGGATCAACATGGCTCAGGCCTCCGTCTCGGTGGCGGGAGCGGCTGCCGTCGCCTCGGCCGCGGGGGCGGGTGCGGGTACGGTCGGAGCCTCGGCGGCCTCGACCACGTCGTCCTGGCGCGGGCGGGCGGTGCGGGGGCGGTCGGCGCCGGGACGGCCGCCCGGACGCGCCGGGCGGCTGCCGGGCAGCTGGACCTCGCGCTCGGCCTTGGCGCCGGGCACGACGTCGCCCTTGTAGATCCAGACCTTCACGCCGATCCGGCCGAAGGTCGTCCGGGCCTCGTAGAAGCCGTAGTCGATGTTGGCGCGCAGCGTGTGCAGGGGCACGCGGCCCTCGCGGTAGAACTCGCTGCGGCTCATCTCCGCGCCACCGAGGCGGCCCGAGCACTGGACCCGGATGCCCTTGGCGCCGGCCTTCATCGCCGTCTGCATGCCCTTGCGCATCGCGCGCCGGAACGACACGCGGCTGCTGAGCTGCTCGGCGATGCCCTGGGCGACGAGCTGCGCATCGGTCTCGGGGTTCTTCACCTCGAGGATGTTCAGCTGCACCTGCTTGCCGGTGAGCTTCTCAAGGTCGCCGCGGATGCGGTCGGCCTCGGCGCCGCGGCGGCCGATGACGATGCCGGGGCGCGCGGTGTGGATGTCGACGCGGACGCGGTCACGCGTGCGCTCGATCTCCACGCGGCTGATGCCCGCGCGCTCCATGCCCTTCTCCATCATGCGCCGGATGGCGACGTCTTCCTTGACGTAGTCCTTGTACAGCTTGTCGGCGTACCAACGGCTCTTGAAGTCCGTGGTGATGCCGAGGCGGAACCCATGCGGGTTGACCTTCTGGCCCATTAGCGGGTCTTCCCCTTCTGGCTCGCCGCGGCCTGCGACTGCACGACAACGGTGATGTGGCTGGTGCGCTTGCGGATTCGGTAAGCGCGGCCCTGGGCACGCGGCCGGAACCGCTTCAGGGTCGGGCCCTCGTCGACGTACGCCTCGCTGATGACGAGGGTGCGGCGGTCGAGGTTCTTGTTGTTCTCGGCGTTGGCGATCGCCGAGGCGACCACCTTGGCCACGGGCTCGCTTGCGGCCTGGGGGGCGAACTTCAGCATCGCCACGGCCTCGTCGGCCGGCATGCCGCGGACGAGGTCGATGACGCGGCGCACCTTCTGGGGCGACATCCGCACATAGCGCGCCTGCGCCAGGGCGGCGTCGCCCGTCAGGCGCCTCGCCTTGTTCTCAGCCATTGCTTGCTCTCTTCGTCAGTTCTCGTGCAGATCGCGGTCGGGTGTGCCAGCCGCGGTCAGCGGCGGCGGGCCTTGCGGTCGTCCTTCTCGTGGCCACGGAAGGTCCGCGTGGGCGCGAACTCCCCGAGCTTGTGGCCGACCATCGACTCGGTGACGAACACCGGGACGTGCTTGCGGCCGTCGTGCACCGCGATCGTGTGGCCGAGCATGGCCGGCACGATCATGGAACGGCGGGACCACGTCTTGATGACGTTGCGGGTTCCCTTGTCGTTCTGGGCGTCCACCTTCTTGATCAGGTGGTCGTCCACGAAGGGACCCTTCTTCAGGCTGCGCGGCATCGACGTGGCTCCTAGCGCTTCTTGTTGGCCTTGCGGCGGCGGACGATGAACTTGTCGCTCGCCTTGCCGGGCTTGCGGGTACGGCCTTCGGTCTGGCCCCAGGGGCTCACCGGGTGGCGGCCGCCAGAGGTCTTGCCCTCGCCGCCGCCGTGCGGGTGGTCAACGGGGTTCATGGCGACGCCGCGGACGGTCGGGCGCTTGCCCTTCCAGCGCATCCGGCCGGCCTTGCCCCAGTTGATGTTGGACTGCTCGGCGTTGCCGACCTCGCCGACGGTGGCGCGGCAGCGCACGTCGACGTTGCGGATCTCGCCGGAGGGCATCCGCAGCTGCGCGAACTTGCCCTCCTTGGCGACGAGCTGGACGCTGGCGCCGGCCGAGCGGGCGATCTTCGCGCCGCCGCCGGGGCGGAGCTCGATCGCGTGGATGACCGTGCCGACCGGGATGTTGCGCAGCGGCAGGTTGTTGCCCGGCTTGATGTCGGCCGCGGGGCCGTTCTCGATCCGGTCGCCCTGCTTGAGCTTGGCCGGGGCGAGGATGTAGCGCTTCTCGCCGTCGGCGTAGTGCAGCAGCGCGATGCGCGCGGTGCGGTTGGGGTCGTACTCGATGTGCGCGACCTTGGCCGGCACGCCGTCCTTGTCGTGGCGACGGAAGTCGATCACGCGGTAGGCCCGCTTGTGGCCGCCGCCCTGGTGCCGGGTGGTGACCCGGCCGTGGTTGTTGCGGCCGCCCTTGGAGGTCAGCGGCCGAACGAGCGACTTCTCGGGCTCGCTGCGCGTGACCTCGACGAAGTCGGCGACGCTCGCGCCGCGGCGACCGGGGGTCGTCGGCTTGTACTTACGGATGCCCATGGCTGGTGTAGTCCTCTACTCGATCTTTGGCGACCCGGTCAGGAGACCGGTCCCCCGAAGATGTCGATGCGGTCGCCCTCGACCAGGCTGACGATGGCGCGCTTCGTGGCCTTGCGCCGGCCCACCCCGGTGCGGGTGCGACGGGTCTTGCCGCTGCGGTTGAGGGTGTTGACCCCGGTCACCTTGACTCCGAACACCTGCTCGACCGCGATCTTGATCTGGGTCTTGTTGGCGTCGGGGTGCACCAGGAACGTGTACTTGTTCTCGTCGAGAAGGCCGTAGCTCTTCTCCGAGATCACGGGCGCCACCAGGATGTCGCGCGGGTCGGCGATCTTGTTCACTCGGTCACCTCCGCGACCTCGAGCTCGGACTCGCGGGCGACCGCCTTAGCGGACTTCCCACGGGGCGGTCCGGCAAGGAACGCGGCGAGCGCGCCCTCGGTGAAGACGATGTCGTCGGAGACGAGCACGTCGTAGGTGTTCAGCTGGTCGGGGACGATCGCGTGGACGTCGTCGAGGTTGCGCAGGCTCTTCCACGCCACGGTGTCCGCGCGCTCCACGACCACGAGCAGGTTGGCCCGCTCCGAGATCGAGGCCAGCACCGCGGCCGCCGTCTTGGTCGACGGCTTGTCGCCCTCGACGAGCGCGCTGAGCACGTGGATGCGCCCGTTGCGCGCCCGGTCCGACAGGGCCCCGCGCAGGGCGGCGGCCTTCATCTTCTTGGGGGTGCGCTGGTCGTACGAGCGCGGCGTGGGGCCGTGCACGACGCCGCCGCCGGCGAACTGCGGGGCGCGGGTCGAGCCCTGGCGGGCGCGGCCGGTGCCCTTCTGGCGGTACGGCTTGCGGCCGCCGCCTCGGACCTCGCCGCGGGTCTTGGTGGAGTGGGTGCCCTGGCGCGCCGCGGCGAGCTGGGCCACCACGACCTGGTGGATGAGCGGGATGTTGACCTGGACGTCGAACACCTCGGCGGGCAGCTCGACCGTGCCGGCCGCGGCGCCCGCGGGTGACTTGACCTCGATGCTGGTCATGATCGTCACGCCCCCTTCGTGGCGGTGCGGATGAACACGACGGAGCCGGCGGAGCCGGGGATGGCGCCCTTGATCAGCAGCAGGTTCTGCTCGGCGTCCACCGCGTGCACGGTGAGGTTCTGGGTGGTCTGGCGGACCTGGCCCATCTGGCCGGCCATCTTCATCCCGCGGAACACCCGCCCGGGCGTCGCGCAGCCGCCGATGGAGCCCGGCGAGCGGTGCTTGCGCTGCACACCGTGGGAGGCGCGCAGGCCGTGGAAGCCGTGCCGCTTCATCACGCCGGCGAACCCCTTGCCCTTGGTCGTGCCGATGACGTCGACTGCCTGCCCGGCCTCGAACACCTCGACGGTGACCTCTTGGCCGAGGGTGTACTCGGAGGCGTCCTCGGTGCGCATCTCCACCAGGTGGCGGCGCGGGGTCACGCCGGCCTTGGCGAAGTGGCCGGCGTCCGGCTTGTTCACCTTGCGCGGGTCGATGGCGCCGTACCCGAGCTGCACGGCGGAGTAGCCGTCGGCGTCGGCGGTGCGAACCTGCGTCACGACGCAGGGGCCGGCCTGGACCACGGTGACCGGGACGATCTTGTTGTTCTCGTCCCACACCTGGGTCATGCCGACCTTGCGCCCCAACAGGCCACGCACGTCGCGCTTCTGCTTCGTCGTCATGATCGGGTTACCTCTAGAGCTTGATCTCGATGTCGACGCCCGCCGGGAGGTCGAGTCGCATGAGCGAGTCGACCGTCTTCGGCGTGGGGTCGAGGATGTCGATGAGCCGCTTGTGCGTGCGCATCTCGAAGTGCTCGCGGCTGTCCTTGTACTTGTGCGGCGAGCGGATGACGCAGTACACGTTCTTCTCGGTCGGCAGCGGCACCGGGCCCGCAACCTGCGCACCAGTACGCGTCACCGTCTCGACGATCTTGCGCGCCGAGCTGTCGATGACCTCGTGGTCGTAGGCCTTGAGCCTGATGCGGATCTTCTGTCCCGCCATGGGGGCTTCGCCTGTCCTTCTCTTCGTGCCGCTGTCGTGGGGCGCCGTCCGCCGAAGCGGGCCGGGGGCCGCCCCCGAGGGGGCGCCCGCCCGGCCGCGCCGGCGTCTGGCTGGGTGGTGCGTGGGGGTGGTGCGGGGACTACTTGATGATCTTGGTGACGCGACCCGCGCCAACCGTGCGGCCGCCCTCGCGGATGGCGAAGCGCAGGCCCTCCTCCATGGCGATCGGCTGGATCAGCGCGACCGTCATCTCGGTGTTGTCGCCCGGCATGACCATCTCGGTGCCCTCGGGGAGGGTGACGACGCCGGTCACGTCGGTGGTGCGGAAGTAGAACTGCGGGCGGTAGTTGTTGAAGAACGGCGTGTGCCGGCCGCCCTCGTCCTTGCTCAGGATGTAGACGTTGGCCTCGAAGTCCGTGTGCGGGGTGATCGAGCCCGGCTTGCAGCAGACCTGGCCGCGCTCGACGTCCTCGCGCTTGGTGCCGCGAAGCAGCAGACCGACGTTCTCGCCCGCCCGGCCCTCATCGAGGAGCTTGCGGAACATCTCGACGCCGGTGACGATCGTCTTGGAGGACTTCTCCTTGATCCCGACGATCTCGATCTCCTCGTTCACCTTGACCACACCGCGCTCGATGCGGCCGGTGACCACGGTGCCGCGGCCGGTGATGGTGAAGACGTCCTCGACCGGCATCAGGAAGGGCTTCTCGACGTCGCGCTCGGGCTGCGGGATCGCGGTGTCGACCGCGTTCATCAGCTCCATGATCGACTCGGACCACTTCTCGTCGCCCTCGAGCGCCTTGAGCGCCGAGACGCGCACGACCGGCAGGTCGTCGCCGGGGAACTCGTACTCGGAGAGCAGCTCGCGGACCTCGAGCTCGACGAGCTCCAGGATCTCCTCGTCGTCGACCATGTCGGCCTTGTTCAGGGCCACGACGATGTAGGGGACGCCGACCTGGCGGGCCAGGAGGACGTGCTCCTTCGTCTGCGGCATCGGGCCGTCGGTGGCGGCGACCACGAGGATCGCGCCGTCCATCTGCGCCGCGCCGGTGATCATGTTCTTGATGTAGTCGGCGTGACCAGGGCAGTCGACGTGGGCGTAGTGGCGCGCCTCGGTCTGGTACTCGACGTGCGCGATCGAGATGGTGATACCGCGCTGACGCTCCTCGGGAGCCTTGTCGATCTGGTCGAACGGCGTGAACGGGTTGACGTCCGGGTACTTGTCGTGCAGCACCTTCGTGATGGCAGCGGTCAGCGTCGTCTTGCCATGGTCGATGTGACCGATGGTGCCGATGTTGACGTGCGGCTTGGTGCGCTCGAACTTCGCCTTCGCCACGGGGGTCCTCCTCTGGACTGGCTTTCTGGTCGGGTGGTGGATCGCCTCACGACGTCCGGTTCTGATCGGGCCTTCGCTGTGCTGCTGCGGTGCGGTCGTGCTGCCGTGCGGTGGTGCTTGGTGCGGTGGGGCTTGGACTTGGTGTGCTCCGGCCCTGGGGTTCCTACGCTGTGAGGCTGGTCACTCGCCTCGGACCTTCGCGATGATCTCCTCGGCCACAGCCTTGGGGACCTGCGCGTAGGAGTCGAACTGCATGCTGTAGCTCGCCCGGCCCTGGGTCTTGCTGCGGAGGTCTCCGACGTAGCCAAACATCTCCGACAGCGGGACGAGCGCCTGGACGACCCGGGCGCCGGCCCGCTCGTCCATGGCCTGGATGTGGCCGCGGCGGCTGTTCAGGTCGCCGATGACCTCGCCCATGAAGTCCTCGGGGGTGGTGACCTCGACCGACATCATCGGCTCAAGGAGCACCGGGCCGGCCCGGCGGGCGCCGTCCTTGAACGCCATCGAGCCGGCGATCTTGAAGGCGAGCTCGGAGGAGTCGACGTCGTGGTAGGCGCCGTCGATCAGCGTGACCTTGACGTCGACCATCGGGTAGCCGGCGAGCACGCCGAACTCCATGGCGTCCTGGCAGCCGGCGTCGACCGAGGGGATGTACTCGCGGGGGATGCGGCCGCCGGTGACCTTGTTGACGAACTCGTACCCGCCGTCGCCGCTGCCGCCCGAGGGCTCGATCGAGATGATCACGCGGCCGTACTGGCCGGAGCCGCCGGTCTGCTTCTTGTGGGTGTACTCGACCTTCGGGACGGCCTTGGTGATCGTCTCGCGGTAGGCCACCTGGGGCTTGCCGACGTTGGCCTCGACCTTGAACTCGCGGCGCATCCGGTCGACGAGCACGTCGAGGTGCAGCTCGCCCATGCCCGCGATGATGGTCTGGCCGGTCTCCTCGTCGGAGCGGACCTGGAAGGTCGGGTCCTCCTCGGCGAGCCGCTGGATCGCGGTGCCGAGCTTCTCCTGGTCGCTCTTGGTCTTCGGCTCGATGGCCACCGAGATGACCGGGGCGGGGAACGTCATCGACTCAAGCACGACCGGGGCGTTCTCGGCGCACAGCGTGTCGCCGGTGGTGGTGTCCTTGAGCCCCATGACCGCCACGATGTGGCCGGCGGTGACGGTGTCGCGCTCCTCACGCTTGTTCGCGTGCATCTGGTAGATCTTGCCGATCCGCTCCTTGCGGCCCTTGGTGCTGTTGAGCACCGACGAGCCGGACTGCAGCGTGCCGGAGTAGACCCGGATGTAGGTGAGCTTGCCCAGGTGCGGGTCGCTCATGATCTTGAAGGCCAGCGCCGAGAAGGGCTCATTGTCGGCCGGCTGGCGCGAGATCAGGGCGTCTTCGTCGCCGGGCTTGTGGCCCTCGATGGCGTCGACGTCGAGCGGTGACGGCAGGAACCGGACCACCGCGTCGAGCATCGGCTGGACGCCCTTGTTCTTGAACGCCGAGCCGCACAGCACCGGGGTGAGCTTGCTGCCGATCGTCGCGCGGCGGATGGCCGCGATGATCTCGTCCTCGCTGGGCTCGACGCCCTCGAGGTACTTCTCCATGATCGAGTCGTCGGCCTCGGCGAGCGTCTCAAGCAGCAGGTCGCGCTTCTCGCGGGCCAGCTCGAGATGGGTCGAGGGCACCTCTTCGGTGTTGTACATCTCGCCCTTGGGGGCGTCGGCCGACCACACCAGGGCCTTCATGCCGATCAGGTCCACGACGCCGCGGAAGTCGCCCTCGGAGCCGATCGGGATCTGCAGCACGAGCGGCGTGGCGTTGAGCCGCGAGACGATCATGTCGACGCAGCGCTGGAACTCCGCGCCGGTGCGGTCGAGCTTGTTGACGAAGCAGATGCGGGGGACGCCGTAGCGGTCGGCCTGGCGCCAGACCGTCTCGGACTGCGGCTCGACGCCGGCGACCCCGTCGAACACCGCGACCGCGCCGTCGAGGACGCGCAGCGAGCGCTCGACCTCGACGGTGAAGTCCACGTGGCCGGGGGTGTCGATGATGTTGATGATGTGGTGGTCCCACTCGCACGTCGTCGCCGCCGACGTGATCGTGATGCCGCGCTCTTGCTCCTGGGGCATCCAGTCCATGGTGGCGGCGCCCTCGTGGACCTCGCCGATCTTGTAGTTGATGCCGGTGTAGAACAGGATCCGCTCGGTCGTCGTGGTTTTGCCCGCGTCAATGTGGGCCATGATCCCGATGTTGCGGACCTTGGCCAGATCGCTGGCGGTTTCGATAGCCACTTCGGAGCGTCTCTTTCGCGTCGTGAGGGTGGGGCGGGGGTACGGGGGTGCGGATTACCAGCGGTAGTGCGCGAAGGCCTTGTTGGACTCGGCCATCTTGTGGGTGTCCTCGCGCTTCTTGACGCTCGCGCCAAGGCCGTTGGAGGCGTCGAGCAGCTCATTCATCAGCCGCTCGGTCATGGTCTTCTCGCGGCGCTGCCGGCTGTAGCCGACCAGCCAGCGCAGCGCCAGCGTGGTGGAGCGGCCGGCGCGGACCTCGACGGGGACCTGGTAGGTCGCGCCGCCGACGCGGCGGGAGCGGACCTCGAGGGTCGGCTTCACGTTGTCGAGCGCGCGCTTAAGGGTGAGGACGGGGTCGGTGCCGGTCTTGTCGCGGCAGCCCTCAAGGGCGCCGTAGACGATCGACTGGGCGGTCGACTTCTTGCCGTCGAGCAGCACCTTGTTGATCAGGGCGCTCACGAGCGGGCTCGCGTAAACCGGGTCAACGACGACCGGGTGCTTGGGGGCAGGGCCCTTGCGCGGCATCAGCTATTCCCCTTCTTCGCGCCGTAGCGGCTGCGCGCCTGCTTGCGGTTCTTCACACCCTGGGTGTCGAGCGCGCCACGGATGATCTTGTAGCGGACGCCGGGGAGGTCCTTCACCCGGCCGCCGCGGACGAGCACGATCGAGTGCTCCTGCAGGTTGTGCCCGACGCCCGGGATGTACGCCGTGACCTCGATGCCGCTGGACAGCCGCACGCGCGCGACCTTGCGCAGCGCGGAGTTCGGCTTCTTCGGCGTCGTCGTGTAGACGCGCGTGCAGACACCGCGGCGCTGGGGGCTGCCCTTGAGCGCCGGCGTCTTGGTCTTGTCGACCTTGTCTGCACGGCCCTTGCGGACCAACTGCTGAATCGTGGGCACTGCGTCTCCGTCGTGCTCGTGCGTAGGCGAGCGGCGCTCGCCATTGGCTCTCGGGTCTTCGGGTGGTCGTCGTGCGGGGCGTGCTCATGCGTTGGCTCGAATGTCCGAATCGTCCCGGTCGCTCCGCCCCACGCGGTCGGGCGTGTCGCCCGACTCCCATGCGCGCACGGGCCGAAAAGCCCAGTTCGCACGGGGACCGCGGGGAAGTGCGGTCTCCTCGCGCCCCCGATCATCGACCGGGCGCAAGCGAGGCGGCCCGGGACGTCCCAGGCACAAGAAGCGAGAGTACCGGAGGGCAGCGGCATGGGTCAAAACAACCCCGCCACTGCCCGTGCAGACCGGGCGCGGAGGACGGCCTCAGACGTTGGTGTTGGCCTCGAACGATCCAGAGCTCGCGGCGCCGATGAACAGGAAGATCAGGAAGACCCCGGCCGCGACCGAGACGGCGATGTTGATCCAGGCGACGATCTTGGCCGCGGTGACCAGCTGGCCGCCGTCGAGCCGGCCCGGGTCGGCCTCGATCTTGCGCTGGGCGTTCGAGCCGACCACGAGGGCCGCGATCGCCAGCACGAACGGGCAGACCAGCCAGGACGCGCCGGCCAGCACCAGGGCGATGATCGCCGTCGACTCCGTCTGGCGGGGGGCGTAGCCAGGCGGAGGCCCGTAGCCGGGAACGCCGTAGCCCGGCGGCTGCCCGTACCCGGGCGGAGCCGCGTACGCGGGCGGCTGGCCGTACGCCGGAGGCTGCGCGTACTCCGGCGGAGGGCTGGGCTGGGGGGCCTGGGGATCGCGGGGAGCCCAGGGGTTGTCGGGCGAGGGGCTATCCGGTGAATCGGCGCTCATGCGCCCATGATGGCCCCCAACGCCGGACGGGCGGCGCGCCGGGGGTCTCCCCCAAGCGCGCCGCCCGTCCATTGGACTCGGCTGGCTGGCTCAGCTGCGGAACGCCGGGCCGTAGTCGTCGAAGTCGTCGAGCGGCACGGCCGCCCCCGGACCGGTGCCGAAGCCGCCGTACTCGGCCTCGGTGTAGACCGGCAGCGAGTACATCGCGGCCTTGGCCTCCTCGGTCGGCTCGACCCGCACGTTGCGGTACCGCGGCAGGCCGGTGCCGGCCGGGATGAGCTTGCCGATGATGACGTTCTCCTTGAGGCCCAGCAGCGGGTCGGACTTGGCGTGGATCGCCGCGTCCGTGAGCACCCGGGTGGTCTCCTGGAAGGACGCCGCCGACAGCCACGAGTCGGTGGCCAGCGACGCCTTGGTGATCCCCATCAGCTCGGGACGCCCGGAACCCGGCTGGCCGCCCTCGGCGACGATCCGGCGGTTGCCCTCCTCGAAGCGGCCGCGCTCGACGAGCTCGCCCTGCAGCCAGTCGGTGTCGCCGGTCTCGATGATCGTGACCCGGCGCAGCATCTGCCGGACGATCACCTCGATGTGCTTGTCGTGGATCGACACGCCCTGGCTCTTGTAGACCTCCTGGACCTGCTCCACGAGGTGCTCCTGGACCTTGCGCGGCCCGAGGATGCGCAGCACCTGCTTGGGGTCGACGGCGCCGGCGATCAGCTGCTGGCCGACCTCGACGTGATCGCCGTCGGCGACCCGCAGCTTGGCCCGCTTGGACACCGGGTAGGCGACCTCCTCGGAGCCGTCGTCGGGGACGACGACCAGCTTGCGCTGCTTGTCGGCGTCCTCGATCCGGACCCGACCGGCCGCCTCGCTGATCGGGGCGACGCCCTTGGGCGTGCGCGCCTCGAACAGCTCGACCACGCGGGGCAGGCCGTGGGTGATGTCCTCGCCGGCGACGCCGCCGGTGTGGAAGGTGCGCATCGTCAGCTGGGTGCCCGGCTCGCCGATCGACTGGGCGGCGATGATGCCGACCGCCTCGCCGACGTCGACGATCTTGCCGGAGGCCATCGAGCGCCCATAGCAGAGCGCGCAGGTGCCGACCTTGCTCTCGCAGGTGAGCACGCTGCGGACCCGGACCTCCTCGACGCCGGCGGCCACAAGCGCGTCGATGGTGTGCATCGACAGCTCGGTGCCGGCCGGGAACACGACGGCCCCGTCGGCGGAGGCGTCCGCCGAGAGCACGCGGCTGTAGACCGCGGCCTCGGCGTCGTCGTGGCGGCGCAGGGAGCCGTCGGAGCCGCGGGCGGCGACCGGGTACGGCAGACCGCGCTCGGTGCCGCAGTCCTCCTCGCGGATGATGACGTCCTGCGAGACGTCGACGAGCCGGCGGGTGAGGTAGCCGGAGTCGGCGGTGCGCAGCGCCGTGTCGGCGAGGCCCTTGCGGGCGCCGTGCGTGGAGATGAAGTACTCCAGCACGGACAGGCCCTCGCGGAAGTTGCTCTTGATCGGGCGCGGGATGATCTCGCCCTTGGGGTTGGCCACCAGGCCGCGCATGCCGGCGATCTGGCGGACCTGCATCCAGTTGCCTCGGGCGCCGGAGTTGACCATCATGAACAGCCCGTTGGTGCGCGGGAAGTGTTCGCGCATGGCCTGGTCGACGAAGTTCGTCGCCTGGGTCCAGATCTCGATGAGCTCCTGGCGGCGCTCGTCGTCGGTGATGAGGCCCTTGGCGTACTGGTCCTCGACCTTCTCCGCCCTGGTCTCGCTCTCCCCCAGGATCCGGGCCTTCTCGGCCACCGGGGACACGACGTCCTCGATGGCGATCGTCACGCCGGAGCGGGTGGCCCAGTAGAAGCCGCGCTCCTTGAGGTTGTCGAGCGTGGCCGCGACGACGACCTTGGGGTAGGTCTCGGCGAGGTCGTTGACGATGGCCGACAGCTGCTTCTTGTCGACCTCGACGTTGACGTACGGGTAGTCGGTCGGCAGCGCCTCGTTGAACAGCGCCCGGCCCAACGTGGTCTCCAGGCGCAGCGCCTGGCCGGGCTCCCAGCCCTCGGGCAGCGCGTGCTCGCGCGGCGGCACGAATCCGCCGGCGATCCGCAGCTGGACCTTGGCCTGCACGGACAGGTCGCCGCGCTCGAGGGCCATCTGCGCCTCGTGGATCGAGGAGTACGCACCGCCCTCGCCGGCGGCCCCGTCGATCTGCAGGGTGAGGAAGTCCAGGCCGAGCACCATGTCCTGGGTCGGCGACGCGATCGGGCGACCGCTGGCCGGCGACAGGATGTTGTTGGTCGACAGCATCAGGATGCGGGCCTCGGCCTGGGCCTCGGCCGACAGCGGCAGGTGCACCGCCATCTGGTCGCCGTCGAAGTCGGCGTTGAACGCGGTGCAGACCAGCGGGTGGATCTGGATCGCCTTGCCCTCGACCAGCTGCGGCTCGAAGGCCTGGATGCCCAGGCGGTGCAGCGTGGGCGCGCGGTTGAGCAGCACCGGGTGCTCGGCGATGACCTCTTCGAGGACATCCCAGACCACCGGGCGCGAGCGCTCGACCATGCGCTTGGCCGACTTGATGTTCTGCGCGTGGTTGAGGTCGACCAGGCGCTTCATCACGAACGGCTTGAACAGCTCCAGGGCCATCTGCTTGGGCAGGCCGCACTGGTGCAGCTTGAGCTGCGGCCCGACCACGATGACCGAGCGGCCGGAGTAGTCGACGCGCTTGCCCAGCAGGTTCTGGCGGAACCGGCCCTGCTTGCCCTTGAGCATGTCGGACAGGCTCTTGAGCGGGCGGTTGCCCGGGCCGGTGACCGGCCGGCCGCGGCGGCCGTTGTCGAACAGAGCGTCGACGGCCTCCTGCAGCATCCGCTTCTCGTTGTTGACGATGATCTCGGGGGCCCCGAGGTCGAGCAGCCGCTTGAGCCGGTTGTTGCGGTTGATCACGCGGCGGTACAGGTCGTTCAGGTCGCTGGTCGCGAACCGGCCGCCGTCGAGCTGCACCATCGGGCGCAGGTCCGGCGGGATCACCGGGACGCAGTCGAGCACCATGCCGCGGGCGTCGTTGCGGGTGTTGAGGAACGCCGAGACGACCTTGAGCCGCTTGAGCGCCCGGGTCTTCTTCTGGCCCTTGCCGGTGGCGATGATCTCGCGCAGCGACTCGGCCTCGCCCTCGAGGTCGAACGAGGCCACGCGGTCCTGGATGGCCTGGGCGCCCATGCCGCCCTTGAAGTACATCCCGAAGCGGTCGCGCATCTCGCGGTAGAGCATCTCGTCGCCGAGGAGGTCCTGGACCTTCAGCGTCTTGAAGGTGCCCCACACATCGTCGAGGCGGGCGATCTCGGCGTCGGCGCGACGGCGGATGCCCGCCATCTCGCGCTCGGCGCCCTCGCGCACCTTGCGGCGCACATCGGACTTCGCGCCCTCGGCCTCAAGCTCGGCGAGGTCGCCCTCGAGCTTCTTGGCGCGGGCGTCGATGTCGGAGTCGCGGCGCTTGGCGACGGCGTCCTTCTCCATCGTGATCTTCGCCTCGAGCGAGGGCAGGTCGCGGTGGCGGGACTCGTCGTCCACCCAGGTGATCATGTAGGCGGCGAAGTAGATGACCTTCTCGAGGTCCTTCGGCGCCAGGTCGAGCAGGTAGCCGAGCCGGCTCGGCACGCCCTTGAAGTACCAGATGTGCGTGACCGGGGCGGCCAGCTCGATGTGGCCCATCCGCTCACGGCGCACCTTGGCGCGGGTCACCTCGACGCCGCAGCGCTCGCAGATGATGCCCTTGAAGCGGACCCGCTTGTACTTGCCGCAGTAGCACTCCCAGTCGCGGGTCGGCCCGAAGATCTTCTCGCAGAAGAGGCCGTCCTTCTCCGGCTTCAGCGTGCGGTAGTTGATCGTCTCGGGCTTCTTGACCTCGCCGTGCGACCAGGTGCGGATGTCATCCGCGGTCGCCAGGCCGATGCGCAACTCGTCGAAGAAGTTCACGTCGAGCACTTGGTGTCTCTTCCCTTAGTGGTCGTCAATCCGGGTCTGACGGTGGTCGTCGGCTCCACCCGGGGCGCGAAGCGCCCCGGGTGGAGCCGTCAGACCTCTTCGACGCTGCTCGGCTCGCGCCGGGACAGGTCAATGCCGAGTTCCTCCGCGGCGCGGAAGACGTCGTCGTCGGTGTCGCGCATCTCGAGGATGCCGCCGTCGCTGCTGAGCACCTCGACGTTGAGGCACAGCGACTGCATCTCCTTGACAAGCACCTTGAACGACTCGGGGATGCCGGGCTCGGGGATGTTCTCGCCCTTGACGATCGCCTCGTACACCTTCACGCGGCCGAGGACGTCGTCGGACTTGATGGTGAGCAGCTCCTGCAGGGCGTACGACGCGCCGTACGCCTCGAGCGCCCAGACCTCCATCTCGCCGAACCGCTGGCCGCCGAACTGGGCCTTACCGCCCAGGGGCTGCTGCGTGATCATCGAGTAGGGGCCGGTGGAGCGGGCGTGGATCTTGTCGTCCACCAGGTGGAGCAGCTTCAGGATGTAGAGGTAGCCCACGGCGATGGGCGCCGGCAGCAGCTCGCCGGTGCGCCCGTTGAACAGCCGCGCCTTGCCGGACTCTGCGACCATGCGCTGACCGTCGCGGTTGGGGATCGTGCTGCCGAGCAGGCCGGTGATCTCCTCCTCCTTGGCGCCGTCGAAGACCGGGGTCGCGACGTTGGTGCCGGGCTCGGCCGAGCGGGCGCCCTTGGGCAGGTTGCGCGCCCACTCGGGGTCGCCCTCCACAGCCCAGCCGGCCTTCGCCACCCAGCCCAGGTGCGTCTCGAGCACCTGGCCGACGTTCATCCGGCCGGGCACGCCGAGCGGGTTCAGCACGATGTCGACCGGGGTGCCGTCCTCGAGGAACGGCATGTCCTCGACCGCGAGGATCTTGGAGATGACGCCCTTGTTGCCGTGGCGGCCGGCGAGCTTGTCGCCCTCGGTGATCTTGCGCTTCTGGGCGACGTAGACCCGGACCAGCTGGTTGACGCCGGGGGGCAGCTCGTCGCCGTTCTCGCGCTCGAACACGACGACGTCGATGATCTTGCCCGACTCGCCGTGCGGCACCTTGAGCGAGGTGTCGCGCACCTCGCGGGCCTTCTCGCCGAAGATGGCGCGCAGCAGGCGCTCCTCGGGCGTGAGCTCGGTCTCGCCCTTGGGCGTGACCTTGCCGACGAGCACGTCGCCGGGCACCACGTCGGCGCCGACGCGGATGATGCCGCGCTCGTCGAGGTCGGCCAGCACCTCGTCGGAGACGTTCGGGATGTCCCGGGTGATCTCCTCGGGGCCGAGCTTGGTGTCGCGGGCGTCGATCTCGTGCTCCTCGATGTGGATCGAGGAGAGCACGTCGTCCTGCACGAGGCGCTGCGACAAGATGATCGCGTCCTCGTAGTTGTGGCCCTCCCACGGCATGAACGCCACGAGCAGGTTGCGCCCGAGCGCCATCTCGCCGTTGTCGGTGCACGGTCCGTCGGCGAGCACCTGGCCCACCTCGACCCGCGCGCCCTCGGCCACGATCGGCTTCTGGTTGAAGCTGGTGCCCTGGTTGGAGCGCACGAACTTCGCGATCGGGTAGACCCGCTGGGTGCCGTCGTCGTGCATGACGGTCACGTGGTCGGCGGCGACCTCGATCACGGCCCCCGCGTGCTCGGCAACGACCACGTCGCCGGCGTCGGTGGCGGCGCGGAACTCCATGCCGGTGCCGACCAGGGGCGACTCGCTCTTGATCAGCGGGACGGCCTGGCGCTGCATGTTCGAGCCCATCAGGGCGCGGTTGGCGTCGTCGTGCTCGAGGAACGGGATCATCGCCGTGGCGACCGACACCATCTGGCGCGGCGACACGTCCATGTAGTCGACCTCGTTGCCGGGGATCAACTCGACCTCGCCACCACGCTTGCGCACGAGGACGCGGGGCTCGGAGAACAGCCCGTTGGGCTCCAGCGGGGCGTTGGCCTGCGCGATGACGTGCAGGTCCTCCTCGTCGGCGGCCAGGTAGTCGATCTGGTCGGTGACCTTGCCGGCCTTGACCTTGCGGTAGGGGGTCTCGACGAAGCCGAACGCGTTGACCCGGCCGTACGTCGACAGCGAGCCGATCAGGCCGATGTTCGGGCCTTCCGGGGTCTCGATCGGGCACATCCGGCCGTAGTGGCTGGGGTGCACGTCGCGGACCTCGAAGCCGGCCCGCTCACGGGACAGCCCGCCCGGCCCGAGCGCCGACAGGCGGCGCTTGTGGGTCAGCCCGGCCAGGGGGTTGGTCTGGTCCATGAACTGCGACAGCTGCGAGGTGCCGAAGAACTCCTTGATCGCCGCCACGACGGGGCGGATGTTGATCAGGGTCTGCGGGGTGATCGCCTCGACGTCCTGGGTCGTCATCCGCTCGCGGACGACGCGCTCCATCCGGGACAGGCCGGTGCGGAACTGGTTCTGGATCAGCTCGCCCACCGTGCGCAGCCGGCGGTTGCCGAAGTGGTCGATGTCGTCGGTCGCGACCCGGACGGTGTGGGCCGTCCCCTGGTGCTCGGTCGCTCCGGCGTGCAGCTCGCAGAGGTACTTGATGGTGGCCTTGATGTCCTCGAGGTCGAGGGTGCCCTTGTCGAGCGGGGCCTCGTTGCCGAGCTTCTTGCCCACCTTGTAGCGGCCGACCTTGGCCAGGTCGTACCGCTTGGGGTTGAAGTAGAGGTTGTCCAGCAGGGTCTGGGCGGCCTCACGCGTCGGCGGCTCGCCCGGGCGCAGCTTGCGGTAGATGTCGAGCAGCGCGTCGTCCTGACCCGTGGTGTGGTCCTTCTCCAGGGTCTGGTTGATCGAGTCGAACTGGCCGAACTCCTCGCGGATCTCGGCCTCGGTCATGCCGAGCGCCTTGAGCAGGACGGTGACGTTCTGCTTGCGCTTGCGGTCGACCCGGACCCCGACGAGGTCCTTCTTGTCGATCTCGAACTCCAGCCACGCGCCGCGGCCGGGGATGATCTTGGCGACGTAGACGTCCTTGTCGCTGACCTTGTCCAGGGTGCGCTCGAAGTACACCCCAGGCGAGCGGACGAGCTGGGACACAACGACCCGCTCGGTGCCGTTGATGACGAAGGTGCCCTTCGGCGTCATGAGCGGGAAGTCGCCCATGAACACCGTCTGGCTCTTGATCTCGCCGGTCTCGTTGTTGGTGAACTCGGCGACGACGAAGAGCGGAGCGCTGTACGTGAAGTCGCGCTCCTTGCACTCCTCGATGGAGTTCTTCGGGGGCTCGAACCGGTGATCGCGGAACGACAGGGACATCTGCCCCTGGAAGTCCTCGATCGGGCTGATCTCCTCGAAGATCTCCTCGAGGCCCGACTTGGACGGCACCGACAGGCCAGACGAGAGGGCCGAGTCGACCCGAGCCCGCCAGGCGTCGTTGCCGAGCAGCCAGTCAAAACTGTCGACCTGGAGCGCGAGGAGGTCAGGGATCTCCAGCGGCTCACGGATTTTTGCGAATGACACCCGCTTCGGGGCGGTGGTGCGGTTGGAACGGGGCGAGGTGGAGCGCGAGGCGGCCAAGAGGCGTCCTTCCGAGGCTCGCGGACAGGTGGTGCACGCATGGCTCTCGGCCCGGGACCAGGGCGGTCGCGGGTACACGAGGACAGCGCAAACACCCAGCATAGCCGCCAGCGGGCAGGCCTGTCGAACCGCCCCTTGGGGCGGTGACGGCCGAAGCGGCCCAAGCGCGCCAGCCGGAGGACCGATGAACTCCCCCTCGCGGGGGGCGCTGCGGCGGCGCGACGCGGGAAGCATGACCGCCCGCGAGCGGCGGAGTCAAGCACCTCCGCCCCGTTGGTGGATAACCGTTGGGTCACGCTCGACGCATGCGCGAGGGGCGGCCACGCGGGCGTGAGCCCGGGTGGCCGCCCCTCGGCGGTGTCTGAAGGACAGACGACTACTTGACGGTCACCGTGGCGCCGGCGGCCTCGAGGGCCTCCTTGGCCTTGTCGGCGGCGTCCTTGGCGACCTTCTCCAGGACCGGCTTGGGGGCGCCGTCCACGAGGTCCTTGGCCTCCTTGAGCCCGAGGCTCGTGAGCGTGCGCACCTCCTTGATGACCTGGATCTTCTTGTCGCCAGCGGCCTCGAGGATGACGTCGAACTCGTCCTTCTCCTCGGCTGCGGCGGCCTCGCCGCCGCCGGCGCCGCCGGCTGCGGGCGCGGCGGCCACGGCGACCGGGGCGGCCGCGGTGACGCCGAAGGTCTCCTCGAACTGCTTGACGAACTCGCTGAGCTCCAGGAGGGACATCTCCTTGAACGCGTCGAGCAGCTCGTCGGTGCTGAGCTTCGCCATGGTGGCGGTCCTTTCAGTGCTGTCCGTCACGGCTGACGCCGGGACCGGGAAGGTGGGACGGGAGGTGGGCAAGATCCGTACGGTGCGGGCGTCAGCCCTCGGTGCTGTCGGTGCTGTCGGTGCTCTCGGTGCTGTCGGTGCTCTCGGCGACCGGCTCGGCCACCTCGGTGGTGCTGGGGGCCTCGGCCGCAGGGGCCGCAGGGGCCTCGGCTGCCTCGGCCTCGGCCTTGGCGCGCAGCGCCTCGACCAGGCGGGCCGTCTGCGCCAGCGGGGCCGCAAACAGCGACACCGCCTGGCTCAGCGAGCCCTTCATCGCGCCGGCGAGCTTGGCGAGGAGAACCTCGCGCGACTCGAGGTCGGCGATCTTGGCGAGCTCAGCGGCGGTGATCGGACGACCGTCCATCACCCCGCCCTTGATGACGAGCAGCGGGTGAGCCTTGGCGAAGTCACGCAGACCCTTGGCCGCCTCGACCGGGTCGCCCTTGACGAAGGCGATGGCCGACGGACCCTGCAGCAGGCCGTCGAAGGCGTCGACGCCGGCCTCGCGGGCGGCGATCTTGGTCAGCGTGTTCTTCACCACGGCGTACGTCGCCTGGTCACCGAGCGAACGCCGCAGCTCCTTGAGCTGGGCCACGGTGAGCCCGCGGTACTCGGTCAGCACGGCGGTGTTCGAGCTGCGGAATGCCTCCGTGAGCTCGGCGACCGCTGCCGCCTTGTCCGGCCTGGCCATAGGCCTCCTTCCGGGTGATGCCACCGGCTGAGGGCCTGCTCCAAGCGAAACGCCCCGACGCAGCTGGGCGCCGAGGCGTGGATCCCCGGGTGCGGCCGCTGGGCGGCCCGCCCGGAGGGGCGACTCGAAACTCACCTGCGCGGGCCGCCCGCTGAGTGCGGGGCCTTCGGCTGGCGATCCCTGCGGGATCGACAGCGACCGGCGGTCTGTGGCTGGTGTTGAGGGTACGGCGCGGGTGGTGCCCCCGCCAAATCGCGGTCCCGCGGGTGGTGCCCGGCGGGGTGGGCGGGCTGGTCGCCCGGCCCACCGCGCCGGTGGTTGGTGGGATCAGGCCTGGGCCTGGGCGCCCTCTTCGTCGGACAGCAGGTTGCGCGTGCGGTTCGGGTCGACCTGGATGCCGGGGCCCATGGTCGTCGAGATCGTGACCTTGCGCAGGTAGCGGCCCTTGGACGACGACGGCTTCAGGCGCAGCACCTCGTCGAGCGCGGCGGCGTAGTTCTCGATCAGCTGGGTGTCGTCGAAGGACACCTTGCCGATCACGAAGTGCAGGTTGGCGTGCCGGTCGGCGCGGAACTCGATCTTGCCGCCCTTGATGTCGGAGACGGCCTTGGCGACATCGTTGGTCACGGTGCCGGTCTTCGGGTTCGGCATCAGGCCGCGCGGACCGAGCACGCGGCCGAGCCGGCCGACCTTGCCCATGAGGTCCGGGGTGGCCACGACCGAGTCGAAGTCCAGCCGGCCGCCCTCGACCTCGGCCATCAGCTCGTCGGCCCCGACGATGTCGGCGCCGGCGGCCCGGGCCTCCTCGGCGCGCTCACCGGTGGCGAAGACCAGGACCCGGGCGGTCTTGCCGGTGCCGTGCGGGAGGTTGACGGTGCCGCGGACCATCTGGTCGGCCTTGCGGGGGTCGATGCCCAGCCGCATGGCGACCTCGACGGTCGAGTCGAACTTGGTGGTGCCGCTGGCCTTGGCCAGCCGGGCCGCCTGGGCCGGGCTGTACAGGGTGTCGCCGTCGATCTGCTCGGCGGCGGCGCGGTAGCTCTTGGCGCGCTTCATGCTGCTGCATTCCTTCGCTGTCGAGTGTGGTCATCGCGGGCCGCGCTCGGCCCTGCCACAACTGCTGGATTGGTGCGGGGTGGTGCGGACGATCAGTCGGAAACCACAATCCCCATCGACCGGGCGGTCCCGGCGATGATCTCGGTCGCCGCCTCGATGTCGTTGGCGTTCAGGTCGTCCTTCTTGATCTCGGCGATCTCGCGGGCCTGGGCGCGGGTGATCGTCGCGACCTTGTTCTTGTGCGGGATCGGCGAGCCCTTGTCGATGCCGGCGGCCTGCAGCAGCAGGCGCGAGGCGGGCGGGGTCTTGGTGATGAACGTGAACGAGCGGTCCTCGTACACGGAGATCTCGACCGGGACGATCTGGCCGCGCTGGGCCTCGGTCGCGGCGTTGTACGCCTTGCAGAACTCCATGATGTTCACGCCGTGCTGGCCGAGCGCGGGACCGACGGGCGGCGCGGGGGTGGCGGCGCCGGCCTTGATCTGCAGCTTGATGATGCCAGCAAGCTTCTTCTTGGGGGGCATGTCCGGGTCCTTGCTGTGGTGCCGGCGGAGGTCGCCGGTCGTGGATTCAGTTCTTCTGGATCTGGCCGAAGGCCAGCTCGACCGGGGTCTCCCGGCCGAAGATCTCGACGAAGGCCTTGACGCGCTGGCTGTCGCCGTTGATCTCGTTGATGGTGGCCTGCAGCGTGGCGAACGGGCCGTCGATGACGGTGACCGAGTCGCCGACTGCGAAGTCCAGGACGCGGACCTCGACCGGGCCACCGGGGGCGGCCTTCTGCTCGACCTCGGGGGCGAGGATCGCGACGACCTCGTCCAGGGTGAGCGGGGTGGGCTGGTGGGCGTGGCCGACGAAGCCGGTCACGCCCGGGGTGTTGCGCACCGCGCCCCAGGACTGGTCGGTGAGCTCCATGCGCACCAGCACGTAGCCCGGGAACCGGTTCTCCTTGACCCGCTTGCGCTGGCCGTTCTTCACGACGTCGCGCTCATCGATCGGGACCTCGATCTGGAAGATGTAGTCCTCCATGTTGAGGCTGCTCGTGCGGCTCTCGATGTTGGTCTTCACCCGGTTCTCGTAGCCGGCGTAGGAGTGCACGACGTACCACTCGCCGGGACGCGCGCGCAGCGACTCACGCAGCTCGGCGACCGGGTCCTCGGCGCTCGGCGACCTCGACGACCTCGGCGACCTCGGCGACCTCGGCGACCTCGCGACCTCGGCCTCGCTCACCTCGACTGCCTCAGGCTCGGCGACCTCGGCGGTCTCCACGACCTCGACGGCCGCGTCGACCTCGGCGGCCTCGGCGACCTCGACGACCTCGACGGCCGCGTCGCCGTCGACCGGCTGCTCGTTCGACTCGCTCACAGGGTCTGCCATTCCTTTGCGTGTGGTTCTGCGGAGGGACTTGCGAGGGCCTTCGCCCAGTGGGCGCCGTGCCGGTCTCGGCTCGGCGCTAGTTGCCGAAGACGGCCAGGACGAGCCTGCCGAAGGCGAGGTCGAGCACCCCGACGTAGGCCATGATCACGATGACGAAGACCAGCACGACGGTGGTGTAGGTGATCAGCTCGCGCCGGGTCGGCCAGATCACCTTGCGGAGCTCGGCGATGACCTGGCGGTAGAACAGCGCGATCCGGGCCGGCAGGGGCTTGCCGCCCTTGCGGCCGGACTTCTTGGCGGCCTTGGAGCCGCCGGAATCCGGACGCTCGGGCGTGGCCGTGCTGCCCTGCGACTCGCTCATGGCCTCACCTTGCGGACGGGAGATGCGGACGGGACGTGGTGCGGGTCGTGCTCGTGCGTACGGATCGTGCTGGTCGCGCGCAGGCGCGCCGCGCAGGGCCGGAGGGACTCGAACCCACAACCACCGGTTTTGGAGACCGGGACTCTGCCAATTGAGCTACGGCCCTCTGAGCGGCCGACCCCACCCGCGGGCGGCCTGCGGGCAGGCTTGCGCGGGGTGGACCAGCCACCGAGACGGTCAGCATACGTGGTCGGCGCGGCCCCGGTCGAACCGCGCAGCCAGGCTCGACCGGTCCGGGGCCGGGCGGTGGGAGGATGTCCCCCGTGACCGAGCACCCCGCACCCCCCGTCCAGCAGCCCGCCGCCTCCCGGCGCGACCTGCCCCGCGTCTCGCGCCGCGTCGGCGCGATCGCCGAGTCCGCCACCCTGGCCGTCGACGCCAAGGCCAAGGCGCTCAAGGCGGCCGGCCGCCCGGTGATCGGGTTCGGGGCCGGCGAGCCGGACTTCCCGACCCCCGCGCCGATCGTCGAGGCGGCGGCCGCGGCCTGCTACGACCCGCGCTGGCACCGCTACACCCCCGCGGGCGGCCTGCCCGAGCTCAAGGAGGCGGTCGCCGCCAAGACGCTGCGCGACTCCGGCTACGCCGTACCCGCCGGCCAGGTCCTGATCACCAACGGCGGCAAGCAGGCGATCTACAACGCCTTCGCCGCCCTGCTCGACCCCGGCGACGAGGTGCTGCTGCCCGCGCCGTACTGGACGACGTACCCCGAGTCGATCAAGCTCGCCGGCGGCGTCCCGGTCGAGGTGATGACCGACGAGACCTCCGGCTACCTCGCCTCGGTCGAGCAGCTCGAGGCGGCGCTCACGCCGCGGACCAAGGCCCTGGTCTTCGTCTCCCCCTCCAACCCGACCGGCGCGGTCTACCCGGCCGACCAGGTCGAGGCGATCGGCCGGTGGGCCGCCGAGCGCGGGCTGTGGGTGCTCACCGACGAGATCTACGAGCACCTCGTCTACGACGGGGCCACCTGCCCGTCGATGCCGGTGCTCGTCCCCGAGCTCGCCGACCGCTGCATCGTCGTCAACGGCGTCGCCAAGACGTACGCCATGACCGGCTGGCGCGTGGGCTGGCTGATCGGTCCCGCCGACATCGTCAAGGCCGCCTCCAACCTGCAGTCGCACGCGACCTCCAACGTGAGCAACGTCGCGCAGATCGCGGCGCTCACCGCCGTGACGGGCGACCTGTCGGCGGTGTACGAGATGCGGGCCGCCTTCGACCGGCGCCGCCGGACGATGACCTCGATGCTCAACGCGATCGAGGGCGTCACCTGCCCCGAGCCGCGCGGGGCCTTCTACTGCTACCCCTCGGTCAAGGGGGTGCTCGGCCGCACGATCCGCGGCCGCGAGGCCACCTCGTCGGCCGAGCTGGCCGCGATCATCCTCGACGAGGTCGAGGTCGCGGTGGTCCCCGGCGAGGCGTTCGGCACGCCCGGCTACCTGCGGCTGTCGTACGCCCTGGGTGACGACGACCTGGCCGAGGGCGTCGGCCGCATCCAGGCCCTGCTCGCTCGCTAGAGGGCGCAGCCGACCAGGACGGGCTCGGGCTCGAGCCGCACACCGAAGCGCTCGACGACGCCGTCGCGCACCGCTCGGGCCAGCGTGAGCAGGTCGGCGGCCGAGGCGCCGCCTCGGTTGGTGAGCGCCAGCACGTGCTTCGTCGACAGGGCGGCCCGCCCGCCGGTGAGCTCGGCCCCCCAGCCGCGGCCGAAGCCCGCCTGCTCGATCAGCCAGGCGGCGCTCGTCTTGACGCCCTCGGCGGACGAGAACCGCGGGGCGTCGGCCGGCAGCCGATCGGCGGCCTGCGGGTCCAGGATCGGATTGGTGAAGAACGACCCGGCCGAGCGGGTGTCGGGGTCGGCCGGGTCCAGCACCATCCCCTTGCCGCGCCGCAGCCGCAGCACCGCGTCACGCACGTCGGACAACGGCGCCCGGTCGCCGAGGCCGACGCCGAGCGCGCGGGCCAGCTCCGCGTAGCGCACCGGGCGGGACTCGCGCGCGGGCTCCAGCCGGAAGACCGCCTCCAGCACCGCCCAGCGCCCCGGCTCGGCCTTGAACCGGCTCGACCGGTAGCCGAACCCGCAGTCGGAGCCCGCCAGCTCGACCACCTCGGCGCGGGTGCGGTCCCAGACGCGGACCGCCACCAGGGTGTCGGCCACCTCCTGGCCGTACGCGCCGACGTTCTGGATCGGGGTCGCGCCCACCCGCCCGGGTATTCCCGACAGCGCCTCGACCCCGGCCAGCCCCTCGGCGACGCACCGGTCGACGAGCGCGTCCCACGGCTCCCCCGCCTGGGCGGTGACGTCCACCTGGCCGCAGTCGCGCCGCATGGCGACGCCGCGGCTGTCCACGAGGAGGGCGGCGCCGGCGAAGCCCTCGTCGGCGACCAGCAGGTTGGACCCGCCCCCGATCAGCAGCAGCGGCTCATGGGCGGCATCGGCCGCGCGCACCCGGTCGACGATCTCCGCGGCGGACTCGGCCGCGTCCACGCGCAGCGCGGGACCGCCGACCCCGAGGGTGGTGAGCGCGGCCAGGTCGGCCGACGGCAGCGTGCGCACGCGGCCGAGCCTAGGCGCGCGGGCGCAACAGGTCGTCGCGTCCGCGGAAGCGCTTGAGCAGGCGGTCGTACGTCGCCCGGGACTGCTGGTCGCGGTAGGCCGGGTCGCTGTCGTGGTAGCCGCGGTGGCGTGCCTGCTCGACCGGGAGGTCTGCGTACGGCTGCAGCAGCCGCCAGCCCGCCTCGCGCAGCAGCAGCGACCACTCCATGTCGGCGTTGCGGTAGAAGCGGGCCTTCGGGCTGGGCGGCGTCTGGACCGCCGCCGAGCGGCGGACCACAAGCAGGTAGCCGAGCAGCGCGTCCACCTCGCCGGGCTGCGCGTCGACGAAAGACCGCCAGGCGTCGGCGAGGTCGACATCGGTGCCGCGCCAGCCTGCGGCCGCGACCCCCGGGTCGGCCTCCAGCGCCTCGACCAGCGGGGTGATCGCGTCGCCGAGCAGCACGCTGGAGGGGTCGAGGACCACCTGGTACGTCGCGGCGTCGGCGCGGATGAGAGCGCCGATGGCCGGTCCCCAGCCGGCCGTCCCCGCGAGGTGGTGCTCCTCCACCCGACCGGGGTGCTCGGTCGCGAGCGCGTGCAGCGCGGCGCCGGCGCCGTCGACGTTGCCGAGGTCGAGCCCGACGACGACGAGGTCGTCCGGACCGTGGGCCAGCAGCGCCTCGACGCACCGGCGCAGGTCGTCCGGCCAGCCGTCGACGAGCAGCAGCGCCGACAGCCGCCGGGCGTCCGGCTCAGCCGAGCGGTCCGGCAACGCCGCAACGGACGCGAGCACGTCGTAGGGCGGCCGCGGCTCCAGCGCCCAGCCGCCGCCGGGCTCGTCACGCACCAGCCAGCCCAAGGCGGCCAGCTCGTCGCGCAGGGCGTCGGCGGCCGCGAAGTCACGCGCGGCGCGCGCCTCGGAGCGCCGCTGCGCCAGGGCGGCGGCCTCCGGGGGCGGGGCGTCGGCGGTCACGCCAGCCGGACGACCGCGAAGGCCTTGCCCAGCACCGTCTTGCCCTCGCTGGTGGCGGTGAGCTCGACGCGGACCTTCGAGTCCTCAAGCTTCTCGGCGACGGCGCCGGACACCTCGACCACCGCGCCCTTGTCGTCGTCGGGGACGACCACGGGACGGGTGAAGCGCACGCCGTACTCGACGACCGCGCCCGGGTCGCCGCACCAGTCGGTGACCAGGCGGCCGGCCTCGGCCATGGTGAGCATGCCGTGGGCGATCACGTTGGGCAGGCCCACTGCTGTCGCGATCCGCTCGTTCCAGTGGATGACGTTGAAGTCCCCGCTGGCCCCGGCGTACATCACCAGGTTGATCCGCTGGATCGGGTACGTCTTGGCGGGCAGCGCGGTGCCGACCTCGACCGCGTCGTACGCGATGGACGCCGCCATGTCAGGCCTCCCCTGCCGCGGTGCCGCGGCTCACGATCGTGGAGTAGCAGGTGACCACCGGCTCGCCGGCCTCGGTGGCGACGTCCTGCTTGGTGACCAGGATGTGGTTGCCCGCGGCGACCTTGAGGTCCTCGATCGAGACGGTCACCACCAGGCGGTCGCCGGCCGTCACCGGGCGGGTGTAGACGAACCGCTGCTCGCCGTGCACGACCCGGCTGTAGTCGAGCCCGATCTCGGGGTCGAACATCGCCTGCGCGGAGGCCTTCATCGTCACCGTGAACGGGAAGGTCGGCGGCGCGATCACATCGGGGTGGCCGAGCGCGCGCGCGGCGGCCGGGTCGCGGTAGACGGGCGAGAAGTCGCCGATGGCGTCGGCGAACTCGCGGATCTTCTCCCGCCCCACCTCGTACGGCTCGCTCGGCGGGTACGAGCGGCCGACGACGTCGGGGTTCACATCCCCGCCAGCTGGCCGCCGGTGACCGGGATGGTCACGCCGGAGATGAAGTCGGCGTCGGACGACACCAGGAACGCGTGGACGTTGGCGATGTCCTCGGGCTCGCCGAGCCGGCCGAGCGCGATGATCGCCAAGGACATCTGGCGCATCGCCTCGGGGATGCCGAGGTCGCTGCCCTCGCCCTTGGCCGCGGTGAGCCGGGTCTCGATGAAGCCCGGCGCCACCGCGTTGACGTTGATCCGGAACGGCCCGAGCTCGCGGGCGAGGGTCTTGGTGGTGGCGATGATCGCGCCCTTGGCGGCGGTGTAGTTGTACTGCCCGGGGTTGCCCATCAGCGCGGCCACCGACGAGGTGAACGTGATCTTGCGGTGGTACTTCACCTGGCCGTGCTCCTTCGAGCTCGGCCTTGGCGACCTCGCGCAGGTACGGCATCGCGGCCTGCGTCGTGTGGAACGCCGTCTTGAAGTTGATGTCGAAGACGAAGTCGAAGGTCGCGTCGTCCAGCGTGTGGAACATCTTGTCGCGGGTGATGCCCGCGTTGTTCACCACGATGTCGAGCTTGCCGAAGTGCTCGATGGCGGCGGCCACCATCTCCTGGGCGGCGGGCAGCTCGACGGTGTTGTGCAGGCTGACCTGGGCCTGCCCGCCGGCGGCGGTGATCAGCTCGGCGGTCTCGTGCGCGGGGTCGGCGTCGACGTCGTTGACGACGACGTGCGCGCCGTCGGCGGCGAGCCGGACGGCGGTGGCCCGGCCGATGCCGCGCCCGGCCCCTGTGACGATGGCAACCCGGTCATCGAGGCGTCCCACGGCGTGTCCTCCTGCGGCTCGGCGATAGGCGGGCGGATGCCCTATCGCGACCGTAACGCAGCGAAGCCGCCCCCCGACGAGGGGGCGGCTTCAGCGCGTACGCAGGTGGGCTAGCGGGTCTCGCGGTGCTCGGTGTGCCGGCCGCAGTTGGGGCAGAACTTCTGCAGCGCGATGCGGTCGGGGTCGTTGCGGCGGTTCTTCTTGGTGATGTAGTTGCGGTGCTTGCACTCCGCGCACGCCATGGTGATCTTGGGGCGGATGTCGCTCGACTTGGCGGCCACGGCCTGTGCCTTTCACGGGGGAGCATCACGCAGCGGCCGACTGGACCGAGCGCAGGACAACCTCGCCAGGGTACCCGGGCGAGCGAGGACCGGTCCAACTCGCGGTGAGGCGAGCGAACCGGCAGTGGTAGCGGAGGCCGGACTTGAACCGGCGACACAGCGATTATGAGCCGCTTGCTCTGCCAGGCTGAGCTACTCCGCCGTGGCGGCCGGCCCGTGCGGACCTGCCGTCTGGAGCCCCTTTACGGAATCGAACCGTAGACCTTCTCCTTACCATGGAGACGCTCTACCGACTGAGCTAAAGGGGCGTTGCTGATGCGTGCTGCCGGTATGTGCGCGATCAGGGTACACGGGGCCGCTCGGCCGGGTGAAATCGTCGAAACCGGGTGAGGATGGGGTGCATGAGCACCCCTTTGCTGCGCTCCGCCGACGACATCCCCGACCTCTCCGGGCAGGTCGCCCTCGTGACAGGGGCGAACTCCGGGCTGGGCCTGGTGACCGCCCGCGAGCTGGCCCGCCACGGCGCCCAGGTGGTGATGGCCTGCCGTGACACCGCCAAGGGCGAGGCCGCCCGGACGGCCCTGCTCGCCGACACCGGCGCGCCCGCCGAGCAGGTCGAGGTGCGGGCGCTGGACCTCGCCTCGCTGGAGTCGGTGCGCGGCTTCGCGGCCGGATGGCAGGGGCCGCTGGACGTCCTGGTGCTGAACGCGGGCGTGATGGCGCCCCCGAAGCGGCGCCCGACCGCCGACGGCTTCGAGCTGCAGTGGGGCACCAACCACCTGGGCCACTTCGCCCTGGCCGGGCTGCTCTGGCCCGTGCTCGTGGAGCGCGAGGGCCGCCCGCTGTCACACGCGCGGGTGGTGACGGTGTCGAGCGGCGCCCACAAGATGGGCCGGATCGACTTCGCCGACCTCAACCACGAGCAGTCGTACAAGGCGTGGCAGGCGTACGGGCAGTCGAAGCTGGCCAATCTGCTCTTCGCCCTCGAGCTCGACCGCCGCGCGACCGCCGCCGGAGCTCCGGTGGTGTCCGCGGCCGCGCACCCGGGGTACTCCTCGACCAACCTGCAGTTCGCCGGGCCGGCCATGGACGGCCGGGGCTTCATGAAGCCCGTGATGAGCGCGGCCAACCGCGTGATGGGGCAGTCGGACGCGCAAGGCGCGCTGCCGCAGCTGGCCGCGGCCACCCTGGACGAGGTGCCCGGCGGGGCGTACGTCGGGCCGGGCGGGTTCATGGAGTCGCGCGGGCTGCCCGTCTTCGTCCATCCCAGCGCGGCCGCCCGCGACGCGGTCGACGCGCGCCGGCTGTGGGCGGAGTCCGAGCGGCTGACCGGCGTGCGCTGGCTGTCCGACGGCGCGGCCGGCTGAGCCCGTCGACGCCCCGCAAACGGCGAGGACCCCCGCTCATCGCGGGGGCCCTCATCGGGTGGCAGGTGAAGGATTCGAACCTTCGAAGGCTCAGCCGACGGATTTACAGTCCGCTCCCATTGGCCGCTCGGGCAACCTGCCGTACGCCAGCGTGCGGGCGCGGTGGAAGGATAACCGAGCCGATCCCGGCGGGAGAAACCCCGCCCCGCCCCGACCGAAGGACAATCGCCGTGGCTGACTCCTCGTTCGACATCGTGAGCAAGGTCGACCGCCAGGAGGTCGACAACGCGCTGAACCAGGCCGCCAAGGAGGTCTCCCAGCGCTACGACTTCAAGAACGTCGGGCGCCTCGATCGAGTGGTCCGGCGAGTCGATCGTCATCAAGGCCAACTCCGAGGAGCGGGCGCTGGCGGTGCTCGACGTGTTCAAGGAGAAGCTGATCAAGCGCTCGATCTCGCTCAAGTCGCTCGACGCCGGCGAGCCGAAGGCCTCCGGCAAGGAGTTCGTGCTCACGTCCTCGATCAAGCAGGGGATCACCCAGGAGCAGGCCAAGAAGCTCGGCAAGCTGATCCGCGACGAGGGGCCGAAGAACGCCAAGGTCCAGATCATCGGCGAGGAGCTGCGGGTCACCAGCAAGAGCCGCGACGACCTGCAGGCCGTGATCGCCCTGGTCAAGGGCGCCGACCTCGACTTCGCGGCGCAGTTCACCAACTACCGGTAGGGCCGCCCGCGTCGCCGGCCGGGGCGGGAAGCCAGCCCGCGAGGCGGTCCTTCTCGTGGACGAGGTCGCGCACGTCGAAGGCGGCGTAGTCGTGGTCGGGGGCCCAGTGCAGGGCGTCGAACGGGCACACCTCGATGCAGATCCCGCACCACAGGCACAGCGCGTAGTCGATCGCGAAGCGGTCGAGCACCTGGCGCTGCCGGGGCCGGGCCGACCCCTCGACCGCGTACGCCTCGGTGTGCGACGTGATGTGGATGCACCAGTCGGGGCACTCGCGGGCGCACACCATGCACGAGGTGCAGGCGTCGGGGTCGAGCGCGATCACCCCGCGCGATCGGGTCGGCAGCACCGGCTCGGCAGGCACCGTCGTCGAGGGCCGGGCGGTCGCCGCTCACGGCGGAGCCGCCGGCAGACCAGGCGGGCGGCGGCGGCCGGGAGTCGACGAGCCCGGCTCGATCGCGCCGGGCCACGGCCGCTCCGCGCGGGCGGCGAGGCCGAAGTCCTTGCGCAGCGGCCGGCCGTCGAACCCGGCGGGCAGCAGCAGGGGCTCGTTGGAGGCCGCGCCCTCGAAGTGGACCCCGAACATCTCGGCGGTCTCGCGCTCGTGCCAGCCGGCGCCGGCCCAGACCCCGGTGGCCGTCGCGGCGCGCAGGCCGTCGGCCGGAAGCAGGGTGCGCACGAGCACACCGCCGTGGTCGGCCGCCGACTGGGCGCGGCAGACCAGGCGAATCCCCGGCTCGGGGCGGTCCATCTCATCGACGGCCGACAGCCAGTCGAACCAGTCGAGGCCGCACGCCTCGCGCAGCCGGCCGAGCGCCTCGGCCCACACGCCCGGCGGGACGTCGGCCACGGTCGACCCGAACTCCTCGGACACCGAGGCCCCCAGCCCCGACAGGGCGGCCTCGACGCGCGCGGCGGCGGTCATGCCGTCAGTCATCGCGCGCACCCTCGGCGGCGAGCCGGTCGCGCAGCAGGGCCAGCCCGTCCAGCAGCGCCTGCGGCCGAGGGGGGCACCCCGGGACGTACACGTCGACCGGGAAGAGCCGGTCGACCCCCTGCACCACGGCGTAGGAGTCCCAGTACGGCCCGCCGGAGTTGCTGCAGGCCCCGAACGACAGCACGTAGCGCGGCTCGGGCAGCGCCTCGTACGCCCGGCGCAGGTCGTCGGCCATGGCCGTGGTGACCGTGCCCGACACGACCAGCACATGCGCGCCCTCCCCCGGCTCCCCGGTTTGCGGTGGCAGGGGGTGGAACTCGTTGCCGTGCCACCGCAAACCGGGGGAGGCGGCGGGGGGGAAGGCGGCGCCGAACTCGACCGCGCAGCAGGCCAGCCCCAGGTTGACCAGGCTGACCACCGCGAACGGGCCCCAGGAGAACGCAGCAGGCATCGGCTGGGGCGGCGGGAAGGCCAACGGCAGCCTGGTCGAGCCCGCGGGTGCGGCGTCCACCCGGCCGACCTTAGACCGGCTGCCGGGCCGTCCGCCCCGGCGTGGCGGCCGTTCCGCAGGCGGATCGGCCCCTCACGGGCGTACGGTCGGCAGAAGGGGTCTTCCGAGGCCCTCGGCTGCCGACCGGCAGGGTAGGTTTGGAACGGCGTTCCACTGAGTGGGCGCCAGGCGCATCTGGTCGAACGAGAAGGTGGCACGCGTGGCCAAGCAGGTGGTCCAGCTCGATCGAGTGGTCATCCGATTCGCCGGCGACTCCGGCGACGGCATGCAGCTCACCGGCGACCGGTTCATGTCCGAGACCGCGTCCTTCGGCAACGACCTGTCGACGCTGCCGGACTTCCCCGCCGAGATCCGCGCCCCAGCGGGCACCCTCGCCGGCGTCAGCGCCTTCCAGCTGCACTTCGCCGACCACGACATCACGACGCCGGGCGACGCGCCCAGCGTGCTGGTGGCGATGAACCCCGCGGCGCTCAAGGCCAACGTCAAGGACCTCCCCCGCGGCGCGGACATCATCGTCAACACCGACGAGTTCACCCCGCGCAACCTGACCAAGGTCGGGTACGCCGCCAACCCGCTCGAGGACGGCTCGCTCGACGCGTACGCCCTGCACCCGATCGCGCTGACCTCGATGACCGTCGAGGCGCTGAAGTCCTTCGAGATCAGCAAGAAGGACGCCGAGCGCGCCAAGAACATGTTCGCGCTCGGCCTGCTGTGCTGGCTCTACCACCGGCCGATCGAGAGCACGCTGGCGTTCCTCAAGGCGAAGTTCGCCAAGAAGCCCGACATCATGCAGGCCAACGTCGCCGCCTTCCAGGCCGGCTGGTCCTTCGGCGAGACGACCGAGGACTTCTCCGTCTCGTACGAGATCAAGCCGGCCGAGCAGTCGCCCGGCACCTACCGCAACATCACCGGCAACCTCGCGGTGGCGTACGGGCTGATCGCGGCTGGCCAGCTCAGCGGCCTCGACGTCTTCCTCGGCTCGTACCCGATCACGCCGGCCTCCGACATCCTGCACGAGCTCAGCAAGCACAAGCGGTTCGGCGTGCGCACCGTGCAGGCCGAGGACGAGATCGCGGGCATCGGCGCGGCGCTCGGCGCGTCATTCGGCGGCGCGCTCGGCATCACGACGACCTCCGGCCCCGGCGTCGCGCTGAAGTCCGAGACGATCGGCCTGGCGGTGTCGATGGAGCTGCCGCTGCTCATCGTCGACATCCAGCGCGGGGGCCCCTCGACCGGCCTGCCGACCAAGACCGAGCAGTCCGACCTGCTGCAGGCGATGTTCGGCCGCAACGGCGAGGCACCCGTTCCCATCGTCGCGCCGCGCTCCCCGTCGGACTGCTTCCACGCCGCGATCGAGGCGGCGCGGATCGCGCTGAAGTACCGCACGCCGGTCTTCCTGCTCTCCGACGGCTACCTGGCCAACGGCTCCGAGCCGTGGCTGATCCCGGCGGTCGACGAGCTGCCGGACCTGCGCGTGGCCTTCGCCACCGAGCCCAACCACGACGGCGAGTACTGGCCGTACCTGCGCGACCCCGAGACGCTGGCCCGCCCCTGGGCGATCCCCGGGACCCCTGGGCTCGAGCACCGCATCGGCGGCATCGAGAAGGCCGACGGCACCGGCGCGATCTCCTACGACGCCGCACAACCACGACCTGATGGTCCGCACGCGGCAGGCCAAGGTCGACGGCATCGCCCGCGATATCGAGCCGCTCGAGGTCGACGACCCCAGCGGCAAGGCGCGCGTGCTCGTGCTCGGCTGGGGCTCGACGTACGGCCCGGTCAGCGCGGGCTGCGAACGGGTCCGCCGCAAGGGCCTGGAGGTCGCGCACGCCCACCTGCGGCACCTCAACCCGTTCCCCGCCAACACCGGCGAGGTGCTCGCGCGCTACGACAAGGTGCTCGTCCCGGAGATGAACCTCGGCCAGCTGAACCTGCTGCTCCGCGCCAAGTACCTCGTCGACACCATCGGCTACAACCAGGTCCGCGGCCTGCCGTTCAAGGCGCAGGAACTCGCGGAGGTCATCGAGGACGTGATCACGTCATGAGCGAGTCAATGGACATGGCGGCCCCCGGCCTGCCGTCGCTGGCCCTCGTGCCCAAGGCCGAGGGCAAGCAGTCGGCCAAGGAGTTCAAGAGCGACCAAGAGGTCCGCTGGTGCCCGGGCTGCGGCGACTACGCGATCCTCGCCGCCGTGCAGGGCTTCATGCCCGAGCTCGGCGTCAAGCGCGAGAACATCGTCTTCGTCTCCGGGATCGGCTGCTCGTCGCGGTTCCCGTACTACATGAACACCTACGGCATGCACTCGATCCACGGCCGGGCGCCGGCGATCGCCACCGGCCTGTCGGTGTCGCGGCCGGACCTGTCGGTGTGGGTGGTGACCGGCGACGGCGACTCGCTCAGCATCGGCGGCAACCACCTGATCCACGCGCTGCGCCGCAACGTGAACCTCAAGATCCTGCTGTTCAACAACCGGATCTACGGCCTGACCAAGGGGCAGTACTCCCCCACCTCCGAGCCGGGCAAGGTCACCAAGTCCACCCCGATGGGCTCCGTCGACACCCCGTTCAACCCGGTGTCGCTGGCGCTGGGCGCGGAGGCGACCTTCGTCGCGCGCACGATCGACTCCGACCGCAAGCACCTCACCGCGGTGCTCGGCGCGGCGGCGGCCCACCCGGGCACCGCGCTCGTCGAGATCTACCAGAACTGCAACATCTTCAACGACGGCGCCTTCGACGTGCTGAAGGACTCCGACACCAGCGACGACTCGCTGATCCGGCTGCGGCACGGCCAGCCGATCCGGTTCGGCGTCGACGGGGCCAAGGGCATCGCGAGCGCCGCCGACGGCTCCCTGCAGGTCGTCGACGTCGCGGAGGTGGGCGAGGACGCGCTGCTCGTCCACGACTCGCACGCCGAGAACCCGGAGATCGCCTTCGCGCTGTCCCGGCTGGCCGACACCTGGACGCTGGCGAACACCCCCATCGGGGTCTTCCGCGACGTCACGCGCCCGACGTACGACGCCCTGGTCGCCGACCAGCTCGCCCAGGCCCGAGCCAAGCAGGGACCCGGCGACCTGGCCGACCTGATCGCCGGCAAGGACACCTGGGTCGTCACCTGATCCAGGCCCGTAGGCTCCTGCGGTGAGCCGCCCGATGTCGCAGTACCGCCTCGGGCTGCTGCTGGGCATCGGCGCGTACGCGCTGTGGGGCCTCTTCCCGCTCTACTTCAAGGCTGCTCTCCGCCGCGACGCCGCTCGAGGTGCTCGCCCACCGGGTGATCTGGTCGCTGGTCTTCGTCGCCCTGCTGCTGGCGATCCGACGCCAGTGGGCGTGGATCCGCGGCGTCGTCCGCAACCGCCGGGTGATGGGCCTGCTGCTCGTCTCATCGACGGCGATCGCGTTCAACTGGGGCATCTACATCTGGGCGGTCGACCAGGACCGCGTGGTCGAGGCTTCGCTCGGCTACTTCATCAACCCGCTGGTCACCGTGGCGATGGGCGTGCTCCTGCTGAAGGAGCGGCTGCGCCGCGGGCAGTGGGTCGCCGTGTCCATCGGCGCGGCGGCCGTGGTCGTGCTCACGGTCGACTACGGCCGGCTGCCCTGGATCGCGCTGACGCTGGCGGCCAGCTTCGCCACGTACGGCCTGGTCAAGAAGACCGTCGGCATCGGCTCGCTCGAGTCGCTCGCGGTCGAGACGGCGCTGCTGTTCATCCCGTTCCTGGCCTACCTGCTGTGGCTGGAGGCCAGCGGCGACGCGGCGTATGTGCTGGACGGCTGGACGACGTCGCTGCTGCTGATGACCACCGGCGTGGTGACCGCGGTCCCGCTGCTGATGTTCGGCGGCTCGGCCCGGCGGATCCCGCTGTCGATGATGGGGCTGCTGCAATACATCACGCCGGTGATCCAGTTCGCCCTCGGCGTGTACGTGTTCGGCGAGGCGATGCCGGCGTCGCGGTGGATCGGGTTCGGCCTGGTCTGGCTGGCGCTGGCCGTCCTCACGTACGACTCGATCCGCGCCGCCCGCCGCCCGATCGACGCGCAGGCCGCGGATCCGGTCGCCGAGCCGGTCTGACCGCCAAGGAACGTGCTCGCTAGCCTCGCGGCATGACCGCGGCCGACCCCTTCGCCACCGACGAACGGCGCGCCCTGCGCGACCTCGCCGCCGACTTCACCCGGGGCGAGATCGCGCCCCACCTTGCGCAGTGGGAGCTCGACGGCGAGCTGCCGCGCTCGCTCCATCGCCGCGCGGCGGACGCCGGGCTGCTCGGCCTCGGCATCGACGAATCCCTCGGCGGCAGCGGCGGCGACCTGGTCGACGTCGTCGTGATGACCGAGGCGATCATCGAGAGCGGCGGCAGCGGGGGCCTGATCGCGGGGCTCTTCACCCACGGCATCGCCCTTCCCCCGCTGGTCGCGGCCGCCCCGCCCGGGCTCTGGGACCGCGTGGGCCGGCCGGTCCTGGCAGGCGAGGCCATCGCCGCGCTCGCGGTCACCGAGCCCGGCGGCGGCTCCGATGTGGCGGCCCTGCGCACCCGCGCGGTGCGGGACGGCGACGCGTACGTGCTCGACGGCGCCAAGACGTACATCACCTCCGGCAGCCGCGCCGACCACGTCGTCGTCGCCGCGCGGACGGGCGGGCCGGGGGCCGCGGGGCTCTCGCTGCTCGTCGTCGATGCGGGCACGCCCGGGTTCTCCGTCTCGCGGCGCCTGGACAAGATGGGCTGGCACTGCAGCGACACCGCCGAGCTCGCGTTCACCGCCTGCCGGGTGCCGGCGGCCAACCTGGTCGGCGCCGAGGGGCAGGGCTTCGAGCTGCTCGCCCGGCAGTTCGTCACCGAGCGGATCTCGCTGGCGGTGACGGCGTACGCGACCGCGCAGCGCTGCCTCGACCTCACCCTCGCCTGGTGCCGCGAGCGCGAGACGTTCGGCAAGCCGCTCATCGCGCGCCAGGTGGTCCGGCACTCCCTGGTCGAGATGCGCCGGCTGACCGACGTGTCCCGCACGTACGCGCGGTCGGTGGCGGTCCGGCACGTCAACGGCGAGCAGGTGCCGGCCGAGGCCGCGATGGCCAAGGAGACCGCGGTCCAGGCCTGCGACACGGTGGTCGACCGGGCCGTGCAGCTCTTCGGCGGGATGGGCTACATGCGGGAGTCGGAGGTCGAGCGGCACTACCGCGACGCCCGCGTGCTCGGGATCGGCGGGGGCGCCACCGAGGTCATGACCGACCTCGCCGCCCGCCTGCTCGGCTACACCTGACGATCGAGGGCGGTCAGGAGTGGCGGGCGACCACGGCGTCGCAGACGGCGGCCAGCGCCGCCCGGGCGGGGATGTCGGGCAGGTCGGCCAGCAGGGCCCGGGCGGCCTCGGCGTGCCGGCGCAGTTCGGCCCGGGCGGCCTCAAGCGCGGGGTGCGCCCGCAGCAGCGCCAGGGCCTCGGCGTGCTCGGCGTCGCCCTCGATCGGGCCCGAGGTCAGCGCGAGCAGCCGGTCGCCGTCGGCGTCGAGCGATCCAGCCGCGGCCATCCGCCGCAGCTGCAGCACCGGCAGGGTCGGCACGCCCTCGCGCAGGTCGGTGCCGGGCGTCTTGCCCGACTCCGCCGACGAGCTCTCCACGTCGAGCAGGTCGTCGGACAGCTGGAAGGCGATGCCGACCCGCTCGCCGAACTCCGCCAGCAGGTCGACCACGGCGCGTCGGCGCACCCGAGAGCAGCGCCCCGAACCGCCCCGACGTCGCGATCAGCGAGCCGGTCTTGTCGGCGAGCACGGACAGGTGGTGCTCGACGGGGTCCTCGCCCTCGGCGGGCCCGACCGTCTCGCGGATCTGGCCGGTGACCAGCCGCTCGAACGTGCGCGCCTGGATGCGCACGGCCTCGGGTCCGAGGTCGGCCAGCAGGTCGGAGGCCCGGGCGAACAGGAAGTCGCCGGTGAGGATCGCGACGGTGTTGTCCCAGCGGGCGTTGGCCGACGGGGCCCCGCGCCGCAGCGCCGCCTCGTCCATCACGTCGTCGTGGTAGAGCGTCGCCAGGTGCGTGAGCTCGACGACGACGGCCGCCGGGATGACGCCTGGCTCGGCGGGCTCCCCGAACTGCGCCGCCAGCAGCACGAGCAGCGGCCGGAACCGCTTGCCGCCGGCGTCGACGAGGTGCCGCGAGGTCTCGGTGACGAACGGGTACGACGACTTCACCGAGTCGCGGAGCAGCCCCTCGACGGCCTCCAGGCCAGCCAGCAGCTCGGCCTCGAGCGCATGGTCGGGCACCGTGACGCCGAGGGAGCGGGTCAACGGAGGAAGACCCCGGCCTGCTCGGCGAGATCGATGACGGGCTGCGGGAAGAGGCCCAGGACCACGCTGATCACCGTGACGATCGAGATCGCGCTGACGGTCAGCCCGCTGGGGATGGCCACCGTCGGGCCGTCGGGGGCCGGGTCGGCGAAGAACATCAGCACGATGACGCGGACGTAGAAGAACGCCGCGATGGCCGAGGCGATCACACCGACGATGACGAGCGGGGTCGCGTCAGCCGCCACGGCCGCCGAGAAGACGCCGAACTTCGCGGTGAAGCCCGAGGTCAGCGGGATGCCGGCGAGCGACAGCAGGTAGTACGCGAAGAGCCCGGCGACCAGCGGTGAGCGCTTGCCGAGGCCCGCCCATTGGGACAGATGGCTCGCCTCCCCAGACCCCGAGCGCACCAGCGTGACCAAGGCGAAGGCGGCGATGGTCGTGGCGCCGTAGGCGAGCAGGTAGAACATCGTCGACGAGATGCCCTCTGCGCTGACGGCCAGCACGCCGACGAGCAGGAAGCCGGTGTGGGCGATCGCCGAGTAGGCCAGCATCCGCTTGATGTCGGTCTGCGTGATCGCGATGATCGAGCCGACCAGCATGGTGAGGATCGCGATGCCCCACATCATCGGCCGCCAGTCCCAGCGGACCGGGCCCAGCGCGACGTAGAAGACCCGCAGCAGCGCGCCGAACGCGGCCACCTTGGTGCACGCGGCCATGAACGCGGTGACAGCGGTGGGCGCGCCCTGGTAGACGTCCGGGGTCCACTGGTGGAACGGCGCGGCGCCCACCTTGAACAGCAGGCCGACCGCGACGAACGCCACCCCGAAGAGCAGCAGCGGATCACGGCCCACCGTGGCCCCGGCGGCCAGGCCGATGCCGGAGATCGAGATGGTGCCGGAGAAGCCGTACAGCAAGCGCCGCCCCGTACAGGAAGAAGGCCGACGAGAACGCGCCCAGCAGGAAGTACTTGAGCGAGGCCTCCTGCGAGAGCAGCCGGCGGCGCCGGGCCATGCCCGCCAGCAGGTAGAGCGGCAGCGAGAGCACCTCGAGGGCGACGAACATCGTGAGCAGGTCGTTGGCCGCGGGGAACAGCACCATGCCGCCCAAGGCGAACATCGCCAGCGGGTAGACCTCGGTCTGGGTGACCCGCTTGACGGCGAGCTCGCGCTCCTCCGCCGAGCCCGGCAGGCTCGTCGCCCGCGGCGCGAAGGCGTCGCCCGCCGGGTCGACCTCGCGCTCGGCGAAGAGCAGCAGGCCGCAGAACGCGAGCAGCAGCACGGTGCCCTGCAGGAAGAGCGCGGGGCCGTCGACGGCCACCGAGCCCTGCGCGGCGAGGACGCGCGTCGAGGCGTTGATGACGACGGTGCCGAAGGCCACCACGATGCCGCCGAACGCGACCGCCAGCTGCAGGGTGCGGCGGGCCCAGGGCGGCGCGAACGCCTCGACCAGGACGCCGATGATGGCCGCGACGAGGACGACCAGGATCGGCGCGAGGTCGGCGTACTCGATCACGGGGGCCGTGAAGGCCGGGTCCTCGATCACCGGCGCCACCGCCAGCAGGGCGCTCACGGGTTCGTTCCTTCCGCCGCCGCGCCCCGTTCAGGCGCGCCCACCGCGGGGGGCGGGTCGGTCTGCTGCACGTACTGCAGCGTGGTGTCGGTCGCCGGGTTGATGACGTCCAGCAGCGGCTTGGGGAAGAAGCCCATCGCGATGAAGAGCGCGACCAGGGGCACCGCCACGAGCATCTCGCGGCCGCCGAGGTCCTTGAAGCCGCGGACGCCCTCGGTGATCGGCCCGGTGTTGACCTTCTGGATCATGATCAGGATGTACAGCGCGGCCAGCACGATGCCCAGCGTCGCGATCACGGCCACCCACGGGTAGCGGGTGAACGTGCCCACCAGCACCAGGAACTCGCTGACGAAGCTGGCCATGCCGGGCAGCGCCAGGCTCGACAGGCCGGCGATGAAGAAGGTGCCCGGCCAGCAGCGGCGCGACCTTCTGCACGCCGCCGTAGGCATCGACGTACTTCGAGCCGCGCCGGGAGATCAGGAACCCGGCGATGAGGAACAGCGCCGCGGTGGAGACCCCGTGGTTGACCATGTACAGCGTCGAGCCGCTGAGCCCCTGCGAGGTCATCGCGAAGATGCCCATGCGTGATGAAGCCGAAGTGGCTGATCGAGGTGTAGGCGATCAGCCGCTTCATGTCGGTCTGCCCGATCGCCACGCAGCGCGCCGTAGATGATGCCGATCAGCGCGATGGCCAGCACGATCGGCGTGTAGAACTTCGAGGCGTCCGGGAAGATCGGCAGCAGGTAGCGCAGCATGCCGAACGTGCCGACCTTGTCGAGCACGCCGACGAGCAGCACGGCGGTGCCGGGGGTTCCCTCGGTGGCGGCGTCCGGCAGCCAGGTGTGGAACGGCCACAGCGGGGCCTTGATGGCGAAGGCGAAGAAGAAGCCGAGGAACAGCATCTTCTGCGTCCCCTCGTCCATGCCGAGGTTGGTCAGAGCGAAGAAGTCGAAGGTGCCCTGGCCGTCCGGGCTCTGCCGCGCCGACACGACGTACAGGCCGATGAGCGAGGCCAGCATGAGCAGGCCGCCGAAGAGGCTGTACAGCAGGAACTTCACCGCGGCGTACGACCGCTGCGCGCCGCCGTACGACCCGATCAGGAAGTACGCCGGGATCAGCATGGCCTCGAAGAAGACGTAGAACAGGAAGACGTCGGTCGAGGCGAAGACGCCGACCATCATCGTCTCGAGCGCGAGGATCAGCGCGAAGAACATCTTGACGCTGCGCCGGCCGCCCTCGGCGTCGTTCCAGCCCGCCAGGATGACGATCGGGACCAGGGTCGTCGCGAGCGCGATGAGCACCAGCGCGATGCCGTCGACGCCCACGGAGTACGAGACGCCGAAGGCCGGGATCCACTCATGCGACTCGATGAACTGGAAGTCCGGCCCGGCGGGGTCGAACTGCAGCGCCATGACGACGGTCAGCACGAGGGTGAGCAGCGAGACGGCGAGCGCCACCTGCTTGGCGAGGAGGTCGCGGCCCTTCGGCAGCAACGCCACGACGACCGCGCCCGCGAGGGGCACGAGGCCGAGCGTGGTCAGCCACGGGAAGTCAGTCACGGTCACAGCCTCACCAGGAGCACGGCGGCCGCCACGGCGACGGCGCCCGCGAGAATCGTCAGCGCGTAGCTGCGCACGTAGCCGGTCTGCAGCCGGCGCATCCGCGCCGACAGCCCGCCGATGCGTGGCCGCCGTCACGCCGACCGCGCCGTCGACGACCTTGTTGTCGAAGAAGACCAGCGTGCGCGTGAGGTGCATGCCGGGCCGCATGAACACGGCCTCGTTGAACGCGTCGCCGTAGAGGTCGTTGCGGGCGGCGACCGTGACGAGCGAGCCGGCCGGCTGCGTCTCGGGCACGGGGCGCGCGGCGTACTGCAGGTAGGCGAGCAGCACGCCCACCCCGACCACGGCCAGCGTGATGCCGGTGATGACCGGGACCGGCAGCGGCGGGACCGGCTCGGTGAAGCCGGTCACCGGCTCGAGCCACAGCTCCAGCCGGTTGCCGAGCGCGAGGAACGCGCCAGCGCCGACCGAGCCGACCGCGAGCAGGATCATCGGCCAGGTCATCAGCTTGGGCGACTCGTGCGGGTGGGCGTCGTCGGCCCAGCGCTGCGGGCCGAAGAACGTCATGATCATCACCCGCGTCATGTAGAACGCGGTGATGCCCGCCGCCAGGATCGTGGCGCCGCCGACCCACCAGGAGTCGGCCAGGGCGGACTCGATGATCTTGTCCTTGGAGAAGAAGCCCGAGAACGGCGGGATGCCGATGATCGCGAGGTAGCCCAGGCCGAAGGTGGCGAAGGTGATCGGCATCACCGCGCGCAGCCCGCCGTACCTGCGCATGTCGACTTGGTCGTTCATGCCGTGCATGACCGAGCCCGCCCCGAGGAACATGCCGGCCTTGAAGAAGCCGTGGGTGAGCAGGTGCATGATGCCGAAGACGTAGCCGATCGGGCCGAGCCCGACAGCGATGATCATGTAGCCGATCTGCGACATGGTCGAGGCGGCCAGCGCCTTCTTGATGTCGTCCTTGGCGCAGCCGATGATCGCGCCGAAGAGCATCGTCACGACGCCGACGATCACGACGGCCAGCTGCGCGCCCGGCGCGAGGTCGAAGATCGCGTTGGACCGGGTGATCAGGTAGACGCCGGCGGTGACCATGGTCGCGGCGTGGATGAGCGCCGACACCGGCGTCGGGCCGGCCATCGCGTCCAGAAGCCAGGACTGCAGCGGGACCTGGGCGGACTTGCCGCAGGCCGCGAGCAGCAGCAGCAGGCCGATCACGGTGAGCGTGGTCTCGCTCGCGTCCGGCGCCGCGGCGAACACCTCGGAGAACGCGAACGATCCGAAGGTCGCGAACATCACCATGATCGCGACCGACAGCCCGAAGTCGCCGACCCGGTTGACGATGAAGGCCTTCTTCGCGGCCGTCGCGTAGACCGGGTTCTGGTTCCAGAAGCCGATCAGCAGGTACGACGCGAGGCCGACGCCCTCCCACCCGACGTAGAGCAGCAGGTAGTTGTCGGCCAGGACCAGCAGCAGCATCGCCGCGACGAACAGGTTCATGTAGCCGAAGAAGCGGCGGCGGTCGCGGTCGTGGTCCATGTAGGCCACGGAGTAGATGTGGATGAGCAGGCCGACCCCGGTGATGAGCAGCACGAACACCGTCGAGAGCGGGTCGAGCAGCAGGGCGACGTCGGCCTGGAAGTCGCCGACCGGGATCCACGACCACAGCTGCTGGCTGACGGCGCGCTCCTCTTCGGGGCGGCCCGGACAGCTGGAGGAACAGCCACAGCGCGACCGACGAACGAGCCGGCGACGGTCGCCACGCCGAGCCAGTGCCCGATCCGGTCGAAGCGCCGGCCAAAGGCGAGCAGCAGCAGCGCGCCCAGCAGCGGCAGGGCGATGATGACCCACATCAGCGAGAAGGCCCCGGTGGCCGGGGTCGCCTCGAGGCCGGCCGTCGAGCCCTCGGCGGCGAGCGCCGTCAGCGAGCCGATCACCGGGCCGCCCTCCCCTGGGCGCGGTGCATCACGATCACGGAAACCCTCACCCTCAGTGCCTGAGCAGGTTGGCGTCGTCGACCGACGCCGAGCGGCGCGTGCGGAAGATCTGGACGATGATCGCCAGGCCGACGACGACCTCGGCGGCGGCGACGACCATGACGAAGAACGCCACGGTCTGCCCCTCGAGGTTGCCGTTCAGCCGGGAGAACGAGACGAACGCGAGGTTGCACGCGTTGAGCATCAGCTCGACGCACATGAAGACGACGATGGCGTTGCGCCGCAGCAGCACGCCGGTGGCGCCGATCGCGAACAGCATCGCGGAGACGGCCAGATAGGCGTCGGGGCTCATGCGTCCTCCCCCCGGGTGAGCTCGCCGGCGACCTCAGAGGTGGCCTCCGGTGAGGGGTGCCGCGCGTCGCCGCGCACCCGCAGCACCAGCGGCACCGACTCCTCGGCCACCGAGCCGTCCGGCAGCAGCGCCGGGGTGTCGACCGCGTTGTGCCGGGCGTAGACGCCCGGAGGGGGCAGCGGGCCGGGGTACGGGCCGTCGAGGAAGCGCCGCTCGGACAGCTCGCGCTGGCTGGGCCGGGGCTCGAGCCGCTCGCGGTGGGTGAGCACCATCGCCCCGACCGCCGCGGTGATGAGCAGCACCGAGACGACCTCGAAGGCGAAGACGTAGCGGGTGAACATCTCCTGGGCCAGGCCCTGGAGGTTGCTGCCGGCGGCGGAGTTGGCCTCGTCGAGGCCGGCCGTCTCGCCGAGGGCTGCCTGGCCGAGGCCGAGCACCATGAGCACGCCGAGCCCGAGGCCGAGCAGGACCCCCGCGACCCGCTGCCCGCGCAGCGTCTCGACCAGCGAGTCGCTCGCGTCGACGCCGACCAGCATGAGCACGAAGAGGAACAGCATCATGATCGCGCCGGTGTAGACGACGATCTGCACGATGCCGAGGAACACCGCGCCCTGGGCGATGTAGAGGAACGCCAGCGAGATCATCGTGGCCGCGAGCCACAGCGCGCTGTGCACGGCCTTCTTGCTGCCGACCATCAGGATCGCCCCGAGCACCGCGATCGGCGCGAGGATCCAGAAGGCGACCTGCTCGCCGTTCATGCCGCGCCCCCCTCGGCCAGCGCCTCATCGGCGTCCGCCGACCCTGCGGGCGCGGCCGCGTCCCGCGCCGCGGCGTACTCGCGCTGCGCGTCGGTGGCCTCGGTGACCTTGCCCTGGTAGTAGTCGCGCTCGACCATGCCCTCGACCATCGGGTGCGGGGCGGGGACCATGCCGGCCAGCATCGGCGCCAGCAGGTCCTGCTTCTCGTAGATCAGGTCGGCGCGGTTGTCGTCGGCGAGCTCGTACTCGTTGCCCATCGTCAGCGCCCGGGTCGGGCAGGCCTCGATGCACAGGCCGCAGAAGATGCAGCGCAGGTAGTTGATCTGGTAGACGCGGCCGTAGCGCTCGCCCGGGGAGAACCGCGCCTCCTCGGTGTTGTCCGCGCCCTCGACGAAGATGGCGTCGGCCGGGCACGCCCAGGCGCACAGCTCGCAGCCGACGCACTTCTCCAGGCCGTCGGGGTGGCGGTTGAGCAGGTGGCGGCCGTGGAAGCGCGGCGCGCCCTGCTTCTTCTCCTCGGGGTAGAACTCGGTGTTGACCTTGCGGAACATCGTCGCGAAGGTCACCCCGAAGCCCTTGACCCCGTCCAGCAGGCTAGCCACGGGGAGCCTCCCCCCTGCCGTCGTACCCGGCGTCGAGATCGCTGTCCTCGTACGGCTCGTCGTCGTCGGCGAGCGAGGCGCCGACGAGGGCGGGCGCCGGTCCGGACGCGCGCGAGGGCCGCTGGCCCGGCATCGGCGGGACCGGGTAGCCGCCCGCGAACGGGTCGAACTCACCGGTCGGCTCGGCCGGCTGGTCGTCCTGGTCCCCGCGCGAGGTCATCGCGTCGAAGACCAGGTAGACGACCAGCGCCAGCGCGATCGCGGCGGCGGCGCCCAGCGTCCAGACCCGGATGTCGATGCCCTCGTTGGCGAAGGCGCGCACCGTGGACACCACCATGATCCAGACGAGCGAGACCGGGATCAGGACCTTCCAGCCCAGCTTCATGAACTGGTCGTAGCGCAGCCGCGGCAGCGTGCCGCGCAGCCAGATGAACATGAAGACGAACAAGAAGAGCTTGCCGATGAACCACAGCACCGGCCACCAGCCCTCGTTGGCGCCGGGCCAGATCGAGATCGGCCACGGGGCGCGCCAGCCGCCGAGGAACAGCGTCGTCGCCAGCGCCGAGACGGTGACCATGTTGATGTACTCGGCGAGGAAGAACAGCGCGAACTTCAGCGAGGAGTACTCGGTGTGGAAGCCGGCGACGAGCTCGCCCTCGGCCTCCGGGAGGTCGAACGGCGCGCGGTTGGTCTCGCCGACCATCGCGACCACGTAGATGATGAAGGACGGGAACAGCGTGATCGCGAACCACAGCGAGGCCTGCGCCTCGACGATCTCGCTGGTCGCCATCGAGCCGGCGTAGAGGAAGACCGCCACGAAGGACAGGCCCATCGCGACCTCGTACGAGATCATCTGGGCGCTCGAGCGCAGCCCGCCGAGCAGGGGGTACGTCGAGCCGGAGGACCAGCCGGCCAGCACGATGCCGTAGATGCCGATCGAGGCCACCGCGAGGACGTAGAGCACGCCGACGTTGAGGTCGACGAGCTGCAGCGCGGTCTCCTCGCCGAAGATCGTGACGGTCGGCCCGAACGGGATCACCGCAAAGGCCATGAACGCCGCCACGCAGGACACCACCGGGGCCAGCCAGTAGACCGGCTTGTCGGCGTCCTTGGGGATGATCTCTTCCTTCAGCGCGAGCTTGATGCCGTCGGCGAGGCCCTGCAGGATGCCGAACGGCCCCACCCGGTTCGGGCCCGACGCGCATCTGCATGCGCGCGACGATGCGGCGCTCGCCCCAGATGTTGAGCAGCGTGGCGACCACCAGGAAGCCGAAGAGCACGACCACCTTGCCGATGACCAGCCACAGCGGGTCGTCGGCGATGACGCTCTGGGTCGGCGTGGGGGCCTCGGTGAGCCGCAGGGCCCCGGCGAGCAGCGCGCTCATGCGTCGGCCTCCTGATCGGTGGTGGCGGTGGCGCGCGCGACGCGCACCCGGTCGCCGGCGTCGGCGGCCAGGGCGGCGCGGACCCGCGAGCCGGCGGAGTTGGCCGGCACCCAGACCACCCCGTCGGCCATCGGCGTCGTGATGGCCAGCGGCAGGGTGATCGAGCCGCGGTCGTTGGCGACCTCGAGCAGGTCGCCCTCGGCGGCGCCCAGCGCGGCCGCCGTGGCGGGCGAGACCCGGGCGACCGTGGCCCGCGCGGTCGCGGCCAGGTGCGGCTCGTCGTCTTGGCCGCGGCCGAGGTCGAGCAGCATCCGCCAGGTGGCGAGCACGAGGGCGCCCTGTGCTGCGGACTCGTCGGCAGGCTCCGCGATGGGCTCGTCGGCGGGCTCGGCTGACACGGTGGCGCGGGGTCCCTCCCAGGCGCCGAGCTCGCCCAGCTCGCGGCGGACCGCGGCGGCCGTGCCGGTGCCGAGGGCCAGGCCCAACTCGTCGGCCAGCGCCGCCAGCACGCGGTGGTCGGCCATCGCGTTGGTGCCCGAGATGACCTCGCCGAAGCCGCGGTGGCGGCCCTCCCAATCCAGGAAGGTGCCGGACTTCTCGGCGGCGGCGGCCACCGGCAGCACGACGTCGGCGCGCTCGGTGACCGATGAGTGGCGCGCCTCGAGCGAGACCACGAACGCCGCGGTGTCGAGCGCGGCCAGCGCGGCCTGCGGGTCGGGCAGGTCGTCGGGGTCGACCCCGGCCACGAGCAGCCCGGCGAGTTCTCCGGCGGCCGCAGCGGCGACGATCGCGGCCGTGTCGCGGCCGACCTCGGCGGGCAGCGACTCGACGCCCCACGCGGCGCCGGCGTCGACGCGGGCCGCGGGGTCGGCGACCGGGCGGCCGCCCGGCAGCAGGCCCGGCAGCGCCCCGCCCTCGACTGCTCCCCGCTCGCCCGCGCGGCGCGGCACCCAGGCGAGCCGGCACCCGGTGGCATCGGCGAGCCGGGCCGCGGCCGTCAGGGCGCCTGGCGACGAGGCCAACCGCTCACCCACGAGCAGCACGGCCCCGGCGCGGCGCAGCGCCTCGGCCGCGTCGGCGGCCGGGCCCTCAAGTCCGTCGCCCGCCGCCAGCGCGTCGAGCGCGGCGGCCTCCGTCCCGGGGACGGCCTCGATCAGCGCGCCCTGCAGCTTGCCCAGCGCGCGGGTGCCCAGCGCCGCCACCGAGAAGACCGGGATCCGGCGCTTGCGCACGGTCTTGCGCAGCCGCAGGAAGATGATCGGCGACTCCTCCTCCGGCTCGAGGCCGACCAGCACCACGGCGGGGGCGGCCTCGAGGTCGGCGTAGGTCACGCCCAGCCCCGTGCCCGCCACCTGCGCGGCGAGGAAGTCGGCCTCCTCCGCGGAGTGCGGCCGGGCCCGGAAGTCCACGTCGTTGGTGCCCAGCGCGACCCGGGCGAACTTGCCGTACGCGTAGGCGTCCTCCAGCGTCACGCGACCGCCGACCAGCACGCCGACACCGATGCCGGCCTGCTCCTCCTCGCCGTCGGCGCCGGGAGCCGGGCGGGTCAGCTCGCCGTCACGGGCGGCGGCCAGGCCGCGGGCCGCGATCGACAGCGCCTCGGGCCAGGAGGCCGCGACGAGCTCGCCGGTCTCCTCGTCGCGGACCAGCGGGGTGCGGACGCGGTCGGTCGCGGTGGTGTGGCGGAACGCGAAGCGGCCCTTGTCGCAGTTCCACTCCTCGTTGACCTCGGGCTCGTCGCCGGCCAGCCGGCGCATGACCTTGCCGCGGCGGTGGTCGGCGCGCAGCGAGCACCCGGAGGCGCAGTGCTCGCAGACGGTCGGGCTGGAGACCAGGTCGAACGGGCGCGACCGGAAGCGGTAGGCCGCCGAGGTCAGGGCGCCGACCGGGCAGATCTGGATGGTGTTGCCGGAGTAGTACGACTCGAACGGCTCGTCCTCGTAGATGCCGACCTGCTGCAGCGCGCCGCGCTCGATCAGCTCGATGAACGGGTCGCCGGCGACCTGGTTGGCGAAGCGGGTGCACCGCGCGCACAGCACGCACCGCTCGCGGTCGAGCAGCACCTCCGACGAGATCGAGATCGGCTTCTCGTACTCGCGCTTGACGCCCTCGTAGCGCGACTCGGCGCGGCCGTGGCTCATCGCCTGGTTCTGCAGCGGGCACTCGCCGCCCTTGTCGCAGATCGGGCAGTCGAGCGGGTGGTTGATGAGCAGCAGCTCCATCACACCCTGCTGGGCCTTGTCCGCGACCTCGGAGGTGAGCTGCGAGCGCACGACCATGCCGTCGGTGACCGTGGTGGTGCAGGACGCCAGCGGCTTGCGCTGGCCCTCGACCTCGACCAGGCACTGGCGGCAGGCGCCGACCGGCTCGAGCAGCGGGTGGTCGCAGAAGCGCGGGATCTCGATGCCGACGAGCTCGGCGGCGCGGATGACCAGGGTGCCCTTGGGCACCGAGACCTCGATGCCGTCGATGGTGACCGTGAAGAGGTCGTCGCGCTTCTCGAGCTCTCCCCCGCCGGCGGGGGCGTTGGCGGTGACGGTCATCAGGCGCTCGCTCCACTGCCGGCGGTGGGGGTCGCGGCCCGGGCGGCCGGATCGGCCCAGGCCGTGGTGGCCGCGTAGGGGAACAGCTCCCACGCGGGCGTGGTCATGCCGGCGACGAACTCCTCGCGGAAGTACTGGATCGCCGAGGTGATCGGGCTGGTGGCGCCGTCGCCCAGCGCGCAGAACGAGCGGCCCAGGATGTTGTCGCACAGGTCGAGCAGCTTGTCGATGTCGTCCTGCGTGCCCTGGCCCTTCTCGATCCGCTCCAGGATCTGGACCAGCCACCAGGTGCCCTCGCGGCACGGGGTGCACTTGCCGCACGACTCGTGCTTGTAGAACTCCGTCCACCGCAGCACGGCGCGCACCACCGAGGTGGTCTGGTCGAAGACCTGCAGCGCCTTGGTGCCGAGCATCGAGCCGGCCGCGCCGACCGCCTCGTAGTCGAGCGGCACGTCGAGGTGCTCGGCGGTGAACAGCGGGGTGGACGAGCCGCCCGGCGTCCAGAACTTCAGCGTCGAGCCCTCGCGCATGCCGCCGGACAGGTCGAGCAGCTCGCGCAGCGTGATGCCGAGCGGCGCCTCGTACTGGCCGGGGTTCTGCACGTGGCCGGACAGCGAGTAGAGCGTGTAGCCCTTGGACTTCTCGGTGCCGAACTCGTTGAACCACGCCGCGCCGCCGCGCACGATGCTCGGCACGCTGGCGATCGACTCGACGTTGTTGACGACCGTGGGGCAGGCGTAGAGGCCGGCGATCGCGGGGAACGGCGGGCGCAGCCGCGGCTGGCCGCGGAAGCCCTCGAGCGAGTCGAGCAGCGCGGTCTCCTCGCCGCAGATGTACGCCCCGGCGCCGGCGTGCACGACCAGGTCGAGGTCGTACCCGCTGCCGAGGATGTCCTCGCCGAGGTAGCCGGCCTCGGTCGCCTCGGCGACGGCCGCCTGCAGGCGGCGGAGCACGTGGACGACCTCGCCGCGCACGTAGATGAACGCGTGCCGCGCGCGGATCGCGTACGAGGCGATGATCACGCCCTCGATGAGCTCGTGCGGGTCGGCCATCAGGAACGGGACGTCCTTGCAGGTGCCCGGCTCCGACTCGTCGGCGTTGACGACGAGGTAGTGGGGCTTGCCGTCGCCCTGCGGGATGAAGCCCCACTTCATGCCGGTGGGGAAGCCCGCGCCGCCGCGGCCGCGCAGGCCGGAGTCCTTGATGAGCTGGATGACCTCGTCGGGCTGCTTGGCCAGCGCGAGCGGCAGCGCGTCGTAGCCGCCGTGGCGGCGGTAGCCGTCGAGGGTGAACGAGTCGGGCTCGGCCCAGGACTTGCTGAGGACGGGGGTGAGCCGGCCGGTGGGGTAGGCCATCAGGCACCCGCCTGCTGGTCGGCGCCGGCCGCGGGGATCTCGATGTCGTTCTGGCCCAGCTCGTCGGCCAGCCGCAGGCCGGCCAGGCTGGCCGGGCCCGCGCTGGGGCCCTCGCCGGCGAGCCCGTCGGGGAAGCCGGCGAGCACGCGGGAGACCTGCTTGAAGGTGCAGACCTTGGGGCCGCGGGTGGAGACCACCTCGTCGCCGGCGCGCAGGCGGTCGACCACGTCCTTGGCGCTGTCGGGGGTCTGGTTGTCGAAGAACTCCCAGTTGACCATCACCACGGGCGCGTAGTCGCAGGCGGCGTTGCACTCGACGTGCTCGAGGGAGATCCGGCCGTCCTCGGTGGTCTGGTCGTTGCCGATCTCGAGGTGCTCCTTGAGCGAGGCGAAGATCTCGTCGCCGCCCATGACCGCGCACATCGTGTTGGTGCAGACGCCGACGTGGTAGTCGCCCTGCGGCTTGCGCTTGTACTGCGTGTAGAAGGTCGCGACCGCGGTGACCTCGGCCTCGGTGAGGCCGAGCTCCTCGGCGATCAGCACGATCCCCTCGGACGTGATGAAGCCCTCCTCGCTCTGCACGAGGTGGAGCATCGGCATGATCGCCGAGCGCGAGCGGGGGTAGCGCGCCACGATCTGGCGCATCTCCTCGCGGGTGGTGTCGGTCAGTGCCATCTCAGCGATCCACTCCGCCCATCACGGGGTCGATGGAGGCCACCGCGACGATGATGTCGGCGACCTGGCCGCCGATCGACATCGCCGGGACGGCCTGCAGGTTGTTGAAGGACGGGTCGCGGAAGTGCGCGCGGTAGGGCTTGGTGCCGCCGTCGCTGACGAGGTGCACGCCGAGCTCGCCGCGCGGGGACTCGATCGCGACGTACGCCTGCCCGGCCGGCACCCGGAAGCCCTCGGTCACCAGCTTGAAGTGGTGGATCAGGGCCTCCATCGACTGGCCCATGATCTCCTTGATGTGGTCGAGGCTGTTGCCCATGCCGTCGTGGCCGAGGCTGAGCTGGGCCGGCCAGGCGATCTTGCGGTCGCCGACCATGACCGGGCCGGGCTCGCGCAGCCGCTCGACGCACTGCTCGACGATCCGCAGCGACTGCTTCATCTCCTCGACCCGGATCCGGAACCGGCCGTAGGAGTCGAAGGAGTCCCACGTCGCGACGTCGAAGTCGTACGTCTCGTAGCCGAGGTAGGGCTGGGTCTTGCGGAGGTCCCACGGCAGGCCGGTCGAGCGCAGCACCGGGCCGGTCATGCCCAGGGCCATGCAGCCGGTCAGGTCGAGGTAGCCGACGCCGACCGTGCGGGCCTTGAAGATGGGGTTCTCGTTGCAGAGGTCGTCGTAGTCCTTCATCCGGGTGCGGAGCAGGGCGACGGTGTCGAGGACGTCCTGCAGCGCGCCCTCGGGGAGGTCCTGCGACACGCCGCCGGGGCGGACGTACGCGTGAGTTCATCCGCAGGCCGGTGATGGTCTCGAACAGGTCGAGGACGAGCTCGCGCTCGCGGAAGCCGATCGTCATGACGGTGAGCGCGCCGATCTCCATGCCGCCGGTGGCGATGCACACCAGGTGGGAGGAGATCCGGTTGAGCTCCATCATCATCACGCGGATGACCTGGGCCCGCTCGGGCACGTCGTCCTCGATGCCGAGCAGCCGCTCGACGGCCATGCAGTAGGCGGTCTCGTTGAAGAACGGCGAGAGGTAGTCCATCCGGGTCGCGAAGGTGACGCCCTGGGTGAACGAGCGGTACTCCATGTTCTTCTCGATGCCGGTGTGCAGGTAGCCCACGCCGCACCGGGCGTCGGCGATCGTCTCGCCCTCGAGCTCGAGGATCAGCCGGAGCACGCCGTGGGTGGACGGGTGCTGCGGGCCCATGTTGATGACGACGTGCTCGGCCTCGGCGTCGCCGACCTCGGCCACGAAGTCGTCCCAGTCCTGGCCGGTGACCGTGAAGACGCGGCCCTCGGTGGTCTCGCGGGAGCCCGCGTAGATGTCGTCGTCGGGGCCTTCGGTGGCGGCGCCCGCCTCGGCCGCGGTGCGGTCGTCCTCGAGGGTCTCGTAGACGGTGTCGGACCCGGTGTCTGCTGTGTGCTCGCCAGTGAGATCAGCCATCAGGTGTACGACCTCCGCTGGTCGGCGGGCGGGATGGTCGCGCCCTTGTACTCCACCGGGATCCCGCCGAGCGGGTAGTCCTTGCGCTGCGGGTGGCCCGGCCAGTCGTCCGGCATCTCGATGCGGGTGAGCGCGGGGTGGCCGTCGAAGATGATCCCGAAGAAGTCCCAGGTCTCGCGCTCGTGCCAGTCGTTGGCCGGGTAGACCGAGGTGACCGACGGCAGGTGCGGGTCGGCGTCGGGGCAGTCGGTCTCGACGCGGATGCGCTGGTTGTGGGTGATGCTCAGCAGCGGGTAGACCGCGTGCAGCTCCTCGCCCTCGAGCTCGGGGTAGTGGATGCCGCTGACGCCCAGGCACATCTCGAAGCGCAGGTCGGGGTCGTCGCGCAGGTGGCGGCACACCTCGACGAGGTGCTCGCGGCGGACCTTGAAGGTCAGCTCGCCGCGGTCGACCACGACGCCGGCGACGGCCTGGCGGTAGGCCGTCTCGCCGCCTCGTGCGAAGGCCGCCTCGAGGGCGTCGGCGATGGCGTCGAACGCCCCGCCGTACGGCCGCGGCGTCTCGCCGGGCATCACGACGGGGGTGACCAGCCGGCCGTACCCGGAGGTGTCGCCGCTGCCGCTCACCCCGAACATGCCCTGGCGCTGCTCGACGACGAGGGGCAGCAGCGGGGTCTCGGTGGGGACGAGGGCGGTGTCGGTGGCGGTGTCGGTGGCGGTGTCGGTCTCGTCCGCCGGCGCCGCGGTGGGGTCGGGGGTCTGCTCGGTCACCGCAGCAGCCCCGGCATCTGCGACGTCGGCACGGCCTCGAGGGCCTGGCGCTCGAGGGACTCCTCGAGGCGGACCCGCTGCGCGCCGAGCTTCTCGTGCTTGATCTGGTCGTGGATCTTGAGGATCGCGTCCAGCAGCATCTCCGGGCGCGGCGGGCAGCCGGGGAGGTACATGTCGACCGGCACGATGTGGTCGACGCCCTGCACGACCGCGTAGTTGTTGAACATCCCGCCGCTGCTGGCGCACACGCCCATGGCGAGCACCCACTTGGGGTTGGGCATCTGGTCGTAGATCTGGCGCAGCACCGGCGCCATCTTCTGGCTGACCCGGCCGGCGACGATCATCAGGTCGGCCTGGCGCGGCGAGGCGCGGAAGACCTCCATGCCGAAGCGCGCGAGGTCGTAGCGCCCGGCGCCGGTCGACATCATCTCGATGGCGCAGCAGGCCAGGCCGAAGGTGGCCGGCCACAGCGACGACTTGCGCGTGACGCCGACGACCTGCTCGACCGTGGTGAGCAGGACGCCGCTGGGAAGCTTCTCTTCAAGGCCCATGCGGCTACGCCTTCCCGGTGGTTCGCGTCATCAGTCCCACTCCAGGCCGCCGCGGCGCCACACGTACACGTAGGCGACGCCGAGGGTCAGGATGAACAGCAGCATCTCGACGAGGCCGAACAGCCCGAGCTGGTCGAACGAGACCGCCCACGGGTAGAGGAACACGATCTCGATGTCGAAGATGATGAAGAGCATCGCGGTGAGGTAGTACTTCACCGGGAAGCGGCCGCCGCCGACGGCGTACGGGGTGGGCTCGATGCCGCACTCGTAGTTGGCCAGCCGCGCGCGGTTGTAGCGCTTCGGGCCGGTGATGCTGGCGGCGACCACCGAGAAGACGGCGAACCCCGCGGCCAGGATGCCGAGGATGAGGATCGGGATCGAGGCGTTCACGCCGCTCGTCTCTCCTTCGGCTGATCGGTCTGGCTGATCGGTGGGGCTTCGGTGCGCGGTTTGGGCGGGCCCATCCTAGGCGGTCGGGTCGGCCGCCCGTCGCCCGACTCAGGCGGCGGGGGCGACCTTGGACAGGCCGTTGATCACGCGGTCCATCGCGTCGCCTCCGCGGGGGTCGGTGAGGTTGGCCAGCATCTTCAGGGTGAAGCGCATCAGGGTCGGGCGCGGCAGGCCGTACTTGGTGGCGTACTGCATGACGCGGGGGTCGCCGATGAGCTTCACGAAGACCCGGCCGAGCGTGTAGTAGCCGCCGTAGACGTCCTTGAGGGTGGCCGGGTACGCGGTGAGCGCGCGCTCGCGGGCGTCGGGCGTCTCGCGGGCCAGCGCCTGGGCGACGACGTCGGCGGCGATCCGGCCGGACTCCATCGCGTAGGCGATGCCCTCGCCGTTGAACGGGTTGACCATGCCGCCGGCGTCGCCGATCAGCAGCATGCCGCGGGAGTAGTGCGGCTGGCGGTTGAAGCCCATCGGCAGGGCGGCGCCGCGCACCGGCTGGGTCATGTTCTCGTCGCGGAAGCCCCACTCCGCGGGCGTCTGGTCCAGCCAGCGCTTGAGCAGGTCCTTGTAGTCGACGTGCTGGAAGGCCGTGCTCGTGTTGAGGATGCCGAGGCCGACGTTGACCGTGCCGTCGCCGACGCCGAAGATCCAGCCGTACCCCGGCAGCAGCGACTGCTTGCCGCTCTCGTCGGCGGTCCACAGCTCGAGCCAGGACTCCAGCCAGTCGTCGTCGTGGCGGGGGCTCGTGTAGTACGTGCGGACGGCGACGCCCATCGGGCGGTCCTCGCGGCGGCGCAGGCCCATGGCCAGGCTGAGCCGGCTGGAGTTGCCGTCGGCGGCCAGCACGAGCGGGGCGGTGAGGGTCTGCTCCGGGCCGCGCGTGCCGTCCTCGTTGGTGGTGCGGGCGGTGACGCCGGTGATGCGGCCGGCGCGGTCGAGGACCGGGCCGGTGACGTTGGTGCGCTCGTGCAGCCGGGCGCCGGCCTTCTGCGCGGCGCGGGCGAGGATCTCGTCGAAGTCGTAGCGCGTGCGCACCAGGCCGTACGGCGGGAACGACGCGAGGTCGGGCCACGGCAGCTGCAGGTGGTGGCCGCCGCCGACGATGCGCAGGCCCTGGTTGTGCAGCCAGCCGGCCTCGGGGCTGGTGTCGATGCCCATGCCGATCAGCTCTTTGACCGCGCGCGGGGTGAGGCCGTCGCCGCAGACCTTCTCGCGGGGGAAGGCGGTCTTCTCGAGCAGCAGCACGTCGAGGCCGGCGGTGGCGAGGTGGTAGGCCGCGCTGCTGCCCGCGGGGCCGGCGCCCACGACGATGACGTCGGCGTCGTACGGGCGGGCCGGGGCGCGCTCGGGCGGTGCTGAGCGCTCCGGCGCCGAGCCCGGCTCGGTCGGGTCGTGCCGCTCGGGGGCCGGGGACGGCTCGGGCATCTGCGGGCTCCGCGGGGCTGGGGCTGCCCGCGGTGCGGGGCTGGCCGTGGGGCTGGTGGCCGGGACGCCGTGCGGCGGGCCGGCCGTGGGGCTTGTGAAACGGTTCACGAGAACGGCTCCAGTCTAAAGCCGCACCCCCAGGCCCGCCCAACCGCGCCAACCCCCCGCGACTTCCGGAGTGTCTGGCGGAACGACGCGCGGGCGCGTCGTTCCACCAGACAGGTCAGGCAGACAGGTCAGGCTGCGCGGGCGGCCCAGGTCCGCAGGGCGCTCTGGAACCGATGCGGCTCGAGCCGTACGAGGGTGCTGGGGAACCGCAGGAGGGTGGCCCCGTCCAGGATCACGTCGTTCTGCCGGCTCTGGTCGTCCCACCAGCGAAGCGGGCCGAGGTGCACCGCGCCATCGATCTCGACCATCAACCGGCGCCCATCCGGCAGTTCGATCACCAGGTCGAGGTACCGCCGCCGGCCGCCAGCGACGGTGCGTACCTGCTGGCGTACGCGGGCTCCGGGTAGTGCCTGGCGAGCCAGCCGCACCGCCCGGATCTCGGCCAGGGACTGAGCGCCCCCCGCGATATCGACGAGCCCCCAGCGCATCGTCCGGGCATGCTGTACGCGGCCCGCCACGTCCAGTTCGGCGAGGAGGCGATCCGGCGTGGTCAGCCGCTGCTGGACGACCGCGGCGAGCAGGGCCACCGCGATGTGCGGGCGCGCCGACCAGGCTCCAGCGTCGATGGCCGCGCGGGCCACCGGCACCCTCGGCGGGCCCGCCCCCGGCAGCACGTCGCGCTCCCACTCGAACCGCCGCGATTCATGCAGCCGTACGCCGGGCAGCGGATCGCGGTGCTGGCCCTTGGCGATCACGATGTGGACCGAGGTGTCCGACCAGCCGATGAGCCCGGCGAGCTCCAGGGCGGTCAGGCTGGCCGCACAAGCACCTGGTCCCTGGTGGAGGATCGACGCCCAGATCCGCTGGATGCGGGTGACGGGGCCTCGATGAAGCACCACGGAGTCGCCCACTTGCCGCCAACGCCGGGCGCGCACCTGGGTGGCGAGCTGCTGACGCGTGACTCCGGTTCGCCTGAGCTGCTCGCGGGACACGACGCCGTCCTGCCGGTCGGCCAGATCGGCGAGGCTTCCGCGCAGCTCACCACGGGCCCCGACTCCCCTCTCAGTCGGGCTCGGCTGCATGTCACCAGGGTGCCCGGACTCGGGCGGCGCCTGCCCGAGCCGTCCACAGCCCACAGCGTGTCTGGCTCATCGACGCGCGGGCGCGTCGTTCAGCCAGACAGGTCAGCCAGACAGGTCAGGAGGTGAGGGCGTCGCGCATCGGGACGAGCTTGGCGGCGCTCTCGGCGAGCTCGGCCTCCGGGTCTGAGCCGGCCACGATCCCGCAGCCGGCGAACAGCCGCATCCGGTCGGGGGCCACGGACTCGCCGCAGCGCAGCGCGATCCCCCACTCGCCGTCGCCGTCGGCCGACATCCAGCCGACCGGCCCGGCGTAGCGCCCGCGGTCCATGCCCTCGAGCTCGGCGATCAGGGCGCGCGCGGCGTCGGTCGGGGTGCCGCAGACGGCCGCCGAGGGGTGCAGGGAGGCGGCGAGCTCCAGCGACGTCGACCCGTCGCGTACGACGCCGGCGAGGTCGGTCGCGAGGTGCATCACGTTGGGCAGGTGCAGCACGAACGGCTGCTCCGGCACGTTGGTCGACGAGCAGTGCAGGGCGAGGGCGTCGGCCACGGAGCGCACGGCGTACTCGTGCTCCTCGCGGTCCTTGCTCGACCGGGCCAGCCGGCCGGCCAGCGCCAGGTCGCGGGTGTCGTCGCCGGTGCGGCGGATCGTGCCGGCGAGCACGCGCGAGGTGACGAGGCCACGCTCGAGGCGGACCAGCATCTCGGGGGTCGCGCCGATCAGGCCGTCGACGGCGAACGTCCAGCAGCCGTCGTACGCCTCGGCGAGCCGCTGCAGCGGCCAGCGCACGTCGATCGGCTCGGCGGCGAGGGCGAGCAGGTCGCGGGCGAGTACGACCTTGTCGAGGTCGCCGGCGTCGATGCGGCGGACGGCCTCGGCGACGGCGAGCTCCCAGTCGGCGCCGGTGCGGGCGCCGTCGGCGAAGGCCAGGCCGGCCGGTCGCCGCGGGGCCGGCTGCGGGGCGAGCACGGGCAGCGGGCGGCACCGCGGAGCGCGCGGCGATGCTGGTCACCCAGGCGGCATCCCCGCGGCGGCCGACGACGACCGCGGGCACGACCAGGACCGAGCGCGCGTCGTCGGTGAACCCGAACGAGCCGAACGCCACCGCCCCCGTGCCCGGCGCCTGCACCTCGTCGCGGACGACGGCGTGGGCAGCCAGATCGCGCCACCAGGCGTGCGCCTCGGCGAAGCGGCCGGGGCCGGTCACCTCGAAGCGGGCGGCCTCGCCCCAGCCGACGAGCCCGTCGCCGCCGCGTACCCACGCGAGCGGGTGCTCGGCGGGGAGCAGGTCGAGCAGGGGCGCGGGCAGCTCGACGCGCTCGGTGCGTACGACGAGGGCGGTCGACGCGGCGGGGTGGGCGCCCTTTGTGCCGGGCTGGGCTCCGGCCGCGCTGGGGTGCGCGCGCAGCGGGCCCTGGGTCACAGCCCGCAAGCGTACGGGCGGCGCGGGCTCGCCGCCCACTCGAGCGCGCGGCGCCGGGGTGAGAGGATCGCGCCTCATGGGCCGGGCGTCGTTGGAGAAGCAGCCGCACGAGGTGGCGGCGATGTTCGACGACGTCGCCGAGCGGTACGACGTGACCAACGACGTGCTCTCGCTGGGCCGCACGCGGGCTTGGCGCAAGGCCGTGGTGCGCGCGGTGGCGCCGCAGCCGGGCGAGCGCGTGCTCGACCTCGCGGCTGGCACCGGCACCTCGTCCGAGCCGTTCCGCGCGGCCGGCGCCGACGTGGTGCCGTGCGACTTCTCGCTGGGCATGCTGCGGGTCGGCAAGCGCCGCGAGCCCGGGCTGGGCTTCGTGGCCGGCGACGCGCTGCGGCTGCCGTTCGCCGACGCCTCGTTCGACGCGGTCACCATCTCGTTCGGGCTGCGCAACCTGGTCGACCCCGCCGCGGGCCTCGCCGAGATGGCGCGGGTCACGCGGCCGGGCGGGCGGCTGGTGGTGTGCGAGTTCAGCCAGCCGGTGTGGGGGCCGTTCCGCACGGTCTACGTGGAGTACCTCATGCGCGCGCTGCCGCCGGTGGCCCGCGCGGTGTCGAGCAACCCCGACGCGTACGTCGTATCTGGCCGAGTCGATCCGCGCGTGGCCGGACCAGCGCGGGCTGGCGGCGCTGATCGGGTCGGCCGGCTGGGGCCGCCCCGAGTGGCAGGACCTCAGCGGCGGGATCGTCGCGCTGCACCGCGCCACCCGCCCCTGACCGCCCCCCACCGACCTGTCTGGCGTTGCGACGCGCGGGCACGTCGATGCGCCAGACAGGTGATCCGGGGCGGGGCGGTCAGCGGTCAGCGGGGGATGCGGGCCTCGACCACGCTGAGGCCGGCGCCGGGGCGGGCCAGCCGCGGGTCGAGGGCGGCGCTGCGCAGGGCGTCGAGGTCGCCGACGCGGGTGTACGGGGTGCCGCTGGCGCCGCAGAGCGCGGCGAGGTCGGCGCCCACCGGGGTCGCGAAGACCCGCTCGTACGCGTCGGCGTGCTCCGGCCGGCCGGGCTCGATCAGCCCGAAGATGCCGCCGCCGTCGTTGTTGGCGACGACGAGGCACAGGTCGGGGCGGGGCTCGTCGGCGCCGAGCAGCAGCCCGCCGGCGTCGTGCAGGAAGGTGAGGTCGCCGAGCAGCGCCCACGCCGGGCCTCCCCCGCCCGCCTGCCAGGCGAGCGCCGCGCCGATCGCCGACGACACCGTTCCGTCGATGCCGGCGGCTCCGCGGTTGGCCAGCACGGTGACGCCGTCGCGGGGGGCGGCCCAGGCCAGGTCGCGGGCCGGCAGCGACGAGCCGGCGTAGAGCAGCGAGCCGGCGGGCAGCCCGGCCACGAGGGCGCGCGCGACGAGCGGCCCGCCCCACGCGAGCGCGTCGGCCTCGGCGGCGGCCTCTGCGTCCGCCGCGCGCCAGGCGTCGAGCCACGCCGCGTCGACCGGGTGCGCGTGGCCCGGCTCGGGTACGGCGGGCAGCACCCGTACGGCCGAGCGCGCCGCGTCGGCCCAGCGCGCGGTCGGCGCGCACACCTCGACGGCGACGTCGGCGCGGCGCAGCAGCGCCTGCACCGGGCGCCACAGGGTCGGGCGGCCGACGACGAGCACGCGCTCGGGCACCAGGCCGAGGGCGTCCAGCCGGTCGAGCAGCACGTGGCCGCGGGCCAGCGCGGACGGGCCGCGGCGGGCGTTGCCGGAGGGCTCGCTGAGCACCGGCCAGCCGCGGGACTCGGCCAGCCGCACCGCCGCCTCGCCCCAGCCGAGCGGGGCGTCGCCGACGACGACGAGGGTGCGGTGCGGGCCGCCGTCGATGGGGGCGCGCTCGGCCGCGGCGGGCTCGACGCGGGTCCAGGGCGCGCCGTCCGGCCGGCCGTCGAGGGGCTCCGGCCAGGTCGCGTCGCCGTCGGGCACGAGCGGCTCGCGGAACGCGCAGTTCAGGTGCACCGGGCCGGGGTCGCGGGTGAGCGCGCCGGTGGCGGCGGCCAGCGGCGCGGCAGACCAGCGCCCGCCAGTACGCCACCTCGCCGGCGCGTTCGGTCGCCGCGCCCACCTCGGCGAAGAGGCGGGCCGCCCGGCCGTACAGCCCGAGCTGGTCGACGGTCTGGTTGGCGCCGGCGCCGCGCAGCTCGGGCGGGCGGTCGGCGGTGAGCACGACGAGCGGCAGCCCGGACTCGGAGGCCTCGAGGACCGCGGGGTGCAGGTTGGCGGCGGCGGTGCCCGACGTGCAGGCGACGGCGACGGGCGCGCCGGACGCCTTGGCCAGCCCGAGGGCGAGGAACCCCGCGGAGCGCTCGTCCACCCGTACGTGCAGGCGCAGCCGGCCCGCGCGGTCGGCGGCGTGCAGCGCGTACGCGAGCGGCGCCGAGCGCGAGCCGGGTGACAGGACGGCCTCGCGCACCCCGCCGCGGACGAGCTCGTCGACGAGCACGGTGGCCTCGGCGGTGGACGGGTTCACGGGGTGATCTTCGCGCATCGGGCGCGGTCGGGGGTTGGTCGCAGCCGAAGCGCGGTTGTGGGCCCCGTTCCAGGCGGAAGAACCGCGACGGGGAGGAGGAACTCGGGGCGGTCAGCCGGGCGGGTCGGCCAGCAGCGCGTACGCGTCGGCGAGGCGCGAGCGCCACCAGGCCTCGCGGTCGGGCGGGGCGGCCAGCTCGTGCAGCCGCAGCGGCGTCCGGGGCGACGCGCCCGCGGGCCGAGGGCAGCCAGCCGCCGATGGGGAGCAGCGGCTCGGCGGCGAGGTCGGCGGTGAGCAGTCCGACGGTGCCGAGCCCGCAGGCGTACGGCAGCTCGGGCAGCGACGCGGCGAACGCCAGCCCGGCGGCCATGCCGACCGAGGTCTCCAGCGCCGAGGACACCACGACCGGCTTGCCGCAGCCCTCGGCGACCCGGCGGGCGGCGGCGAACCCGCCGAGCGGGGCGACCTTGACGATGACGATGTCCGCGGCGCTGAGGATCGCGGTGGCCAGCGGGTCGCCGCCGCCGCGGCGTACCGGCTCGTCGACGGCGATCGGCACGGGGACGCGCAGGCGCAGCGCGGCGAGGTCCTCGAGGGTGCGGCACGGCTGCTCGGCGTACTCCAGGTCGTACGGCATGAGCGCGCCCAGCGCCTCGACGGCCTGCTCGAGCGACCAGGCGGCGTTGGCGTCGACGCGGATCCGCCCCGCCGGGCCGAGCGCCTCGCGGACGGCGGCGACGCGCTCGACGTCGTCGCGCAGGGACTGGCCGGGTTCGGCGACCTTGACCTTGGCGGCCCAGCAGCCGGAGGCCTCGACGAGGGCGTACGCGACGGCGGGGATCACGGCGGGGACGATCGCGTTGACCGGCACCCACGGGTGGATCGGCGCGGGCCACTCGCCCCAGCCGGCCTCGAGCGCGGCGCGCAGCCAGGTGGCGGCCTCGGCGGGGTGGTACTCGGGGAACGGCCCCCACTCGCACCAGCCGCCCGGGCCCTCGAAGAGCATCGCCTCGCGGACCTCGATCCCGCGGAAGCGCACCCGCATCGGGATGCTCACCACGTGGGCGCGCTGCTGCAGGTCGTCGAGGGCCGGGATCGCGTACGCCGCCGCGGGGTCCGCCGATCGCCCGGCTGGCGGTGTCGGCGGCTCTGCCGGGGTGGTCCCCTCCACGGTTCCGTAGCCTAGGCGCGTGGCCGACCCCGTACCCCCGTCCTCCGCCGAATCGGGCCCGGCCCGTACGGCCGTCTCCGACACGTTCGACGCCGCCGCCTGGCGCGACGCGGCGGCCGACGTCGACCGCGGGCGCGACGGCTCCGACGGCCCCGGGCTGCCCGACCTGACGTACCACCGGCACGTGCGCGACGGCGCCGACCAGCCGGTCGTGCGGATCGCGTTCGACCGGCCCGAGGTGCGCAACGCGTTCCGGCCGCAGACCGTCGACTCGCTCTACCGCGCGCTCGAGCACGCGCGGATGGACCCGGGCGTCGGCGTCGTGCTGCTCACCGGCAACGGCCCGTCGGCCAAGGACGGCGGGCACGCGTTCTGCTCCGGCGGCGACCAGCGGATCCGGGGGCGCGACGGCTACCGGTACGCCTCCGGCGAGACCGCCGAGACGGTCGACCCGGCGCGGGCGGGGCGGCTGCACATCCTCGAGGTGCAGCGGCTGATCCGGTTCATGCCGAAGCCGGTGATCGCGGTGGTCAACGGCTGGGCCGCCGGCGGGGGGCACTCGCTGCACGTGGTGTGCGACCTGACGCTGGCCTCGCGCGAGCACGCGGCGTTCAAGCAGACCGACGCCGACGTGGGGTCGTTCGACGCCGGGTACGGCTCGGCGTACCTCGCGAAGTTCGTCGGCCAGAAGCGCGCCCGCGAGATCTTCTTCCTCGGCCGGTCGTACACCGCCGAGGAGATGTACGCGATGGGCGCCGTCAACGCGGTGGTGCCGCACGCCGTCGCTGGAGGCCGTGGCGCTGGAGTGGGCGGCGGAGATCAACGCCAAGTCGCCGCAGGCGATCCGGATGCTGAAGTTCGCGTTCAACCTGCTCGACGACGGGATCGTGGGCCAGCAGGTCTTCGCCGGCGAGGCGACCCGGATGGCGTACATGACCGACGAGGCCGTCGAGGGGCGCGACGCGTTCCTGGAGAAGCGCTCGCCCGAGTGGGACCGCTTCCCGCGGTACTTCTGAGCCGGCGGCGTGACTGAGGTGGTCGCGGTCGACGCCGTACGGGATGCGCTCCCGTCTGCGTTGGGGCGGGCGCTCGACGGGGTGGGCCCCTGCGTGCTGCCGCTGCCGGCGGAGCCGGGCGACGCGGGGGTGCGGTAGCGGCTGATCGCGGCGCTGCGGCCGGACGAGCCGGAGCCGATGCCGGGGGCGGCGGCGATCGTGGCGACGAGCGGCTCGACCGGGGAGCCGCGGGGGGCCGTGCTGACGGCCGCCGCGATCCGGGCCGCGGCCGACGGGCTGCACGAGCGGCTGGGCGGGCCGGGGCGGTGGGTGCTGGCGCTGCCGGCGTGGCACGTGGGCGGTCTGATGGTGCTGGCCCGCGCGCACGTCGCCGGGCTGCCCGCGGTGTGGGCCGACCCCGCGGATGTGCGGACCCTCGAGCCGCCTCCCGGGCGGGCGTACCTCTCGCTGGTGCCGACGCAGCTGGGGCGGGCGCTCGACGCGGGGGTGCGGCTGGACGGCTACGCCGCGGTGCTCGTGGGCGGGGCGCCGCTGCCCGCCGGCGCTCGTCGAGCGGGCGCGGGCCGCGCGGGGTGCGGGTCGTGCTGTCGTACGGGATGACCGAGACGTGCGGCGGGTGCGTGTACGACGGCGAGCCGCTGCCCGGGGTGGAGGTCGCCGTCGGCGCGGACGGGCGGATCGCGGTGGGCGGGGCGACGGTCTTCAGCGGCTACCGGTTCGGGCCGCCGCAGGACGGGCCGCACGTGACGGGCGACCTCGGGGTGCTCGATGACGGACGGCCGGCTGACCGTGCTGGGCCGCGCCGACGACGTGATCGTGACGGGCGGGGTCAACGTCTCGCCGCAGGCCGTCGAGGCCGCGCTGGCCGCGCACCCCGCGGTGCGGGAGGCCGCGGTCGTGGGGGCGCCGGACCCCGAGTGGGGGCAGGCCGTGGTCGCGTACGTCGTGCTGGCGCCCTCCGACGAGCCGCTGACCCTGGCCGACGCGCGGGCGTGGGTGGCCGCCCGGCTCGGGCGGGCCGCGGCGCCGCGCGAGGTGCGGGTGGTGGCCGACCTGCCGCGGCTGACGCTGGGCAAGGTCGACCGCGCCGCCCTGCGCGCCCCCTCCCGTCCGAGAGTCAGGATCGGTGGCTATGGCCTCCGCTATCTCTGACACTCGGGAGGGGACCGGAGGGGGGCGTGACGGGCGCCGACGGGCGGCGGACCCCGCGCGGGAGTGGGTGGCCGGGGCGCGGCCGAAGACGCTGCCCGCCGCGGTGGCGCCCGTCGCGGTGGGCACGGGCGCGGCGTACGAGATCGGCGGCGCCGTGGCGTGGAAGGCGCTGCTCTGCCTGGTCGTCGCGCTCGCGCTGCAGGTCGGGCGTCAACTACGCCAACGACTACTCCGACGGGGTGCGCGGCACCGACGCCGACCGGGTCGGCCCGCTGCGGCTGGTCGGGTCGGGGGCGGCGGGCGCGCCGGCGGTCAAGCGGGCGGCGTTCGCGGCGTTCGGGGTGGCCGCCGTGGCCGGGCTGGTGCTGGCGGCGACGAGCACGTGGTGGTTCCTCGCGATCGGGGCGGCGGCGATCGCGGCGGCCTGGCTCTACACCGGGGGGCCGCGGCCGTACGGGTACGCCGGGCTCGGCGAGGTGTTCGTGTTCGTCTTCTTCGGGCTGGTCGCGGTGCTCGGCACGATGTGGGCGCAGGCCGGCGAGGTCACGCTGAGCGCGATCGCGGGCGCCGTCGGGTGCGGGCTGCTGGCCGTCGCGGTGCTGGTGGCCAACAACCTGCGCGACCTGCCGCGCGACGCCAAGGCCGGCAAGCGCACGCTCGCGGTGCGCCTGGGCGACGCGCGGACGCGGTCGCTCTACGTCACCTGCGTCTTCGTGCCGTACGCCCTGGCCGCGCTGCTCGTCTCGCCCTCGCGGGTGGGCGCCGTGCTGCCGCTGCTCTCGCCTGCCGCTGGCGATGATCACCGCCGACCGGGTGCGCAAGGGCGCGGCCGGCCCGGCGCTCGTGCCGGTGCTGGCCAAGACCGGCCAGGCGCTGCTCGCGTACGGCCTGCTGCTCGGCCTCGGCCTGGCGCTGGCCGCCTGACCCAGCCCGCTCGGCCCCGCTGCGGCCCGCTTACCCGCCCGTACGGGCGCTTCCCCGCCGCCACAGCGCCGGGCAAGCACGCCTTGGGCCGGGCAAGCGACAGGGGTGGCTCATCGGGTGGGCGGCCAGCGCGGGACGGTCAGGCGAGGAAGACGGTCATCACGGCCCGGTACGTGCCGGTGGGCTGGAACGACGGGACAGTCAGCGTCATCGGGCCGGTGATGTCGTACTCGCCGCCGGTGCTGCCCCCGCCGCCGATCTGGTCGTCCTTGGAGCACAGCAGGATCGGGCTGGCGAAGGACGACTCGCCGGCGTCGATGACGCCGGGGGCGGAGTACGGGTTGGCCGAGGCGCACGCGGGGTCGAGCGTCAGGCGGGCGGCCGCGATGGTGTTGTCGCCGGAGCGGAAGTCCGACAGCGTCGCGGTGAGCATCCAGCCGTAGACGCCGCCGCGGGTGTCGACGACGCGCAGCCGGTTCAGCTCGGCGGGCACCGACAGCGGCGCGACAGGGGTGGTCAGCGAGCCGAAGTCGATGAGGTACGGGTCGGGGTTCGGCGCGACGGCGAAGGCCTGCTGGCCGAGCACGCCAGAGGCGACCGTGGCCGTGACGACCTGGGACGTCGAGCAGCCCGAGCCCTCGCATGCGTCGAACGGCGGGCGGGTCCTCAGCGAGCAGGACCGGGGCGGCGTCGAAACGAGGCCGGCGTCTGCGTGGGCGCGCCCCACGCGGCGGCCGGTGGGGCGACGGCCGCGGCCAGGGCCGCGACCAAGCCCGCGGCGAGCGCCAGCGAGGTGAGGTAGGTGGGACCGAGGCGGATGGTGCGCGTGCCACTCATGGCAACCCCCGTTGCCAGGGCCGGTTGGCCCGACGGCTCCACGGTTTCACCTGACGTGATCGTCAGGGCAGGGCCAACGTCCCATTGCGCGGCGCCGCTCGGGAGCGAGGTGCCCCAGCGATGCGGCGGCTGCGCCACTCGAATTCTGCTGGTCGCCATGCCACATCGGTGGGGGCGGTCAGACAAGGGTGATGAGGATCCGGCCCTCGTAGGAGGCGGCGGCCTGGAAGGACGGCAGGCTGAGGGTGAGGGTGCCGCCGACGTCCCACTCCCCGTCGGTGGTGCCGCCGGAGGTCTGGGTGTCCTTGGCGCAGAGGGTGACCGGGCCGCCGAGGCCCTGGTTGGGGCCGCCGGCCACGGCACCGGGCGGCGCGGCGCCGACGCCGGCGCAGGTGGGGGTCGCCGCGAGCAGCGCCTTGGAGATGGTCTGCCCGCCGGGGGCCTCCAGGTCGGTGGCCGCGGCCGACAGGGTCCAGCCGTACGCGCCGCCGCGGCGGTCGACGACGCGCACCCGGTTGAGCGGGGCGCTGAGCACGGTGACGGCCGACGGCACCTCCGTGGTGAAGGCGATGGTCTCGGCGTCGGGGTTGGGGGCGGTGGCGAAGGCGCGCATGCCCAGCGTGCCCGGGTCGCCCACGGTGGGCCCGCCGCCGGCGGCGCCGAGCCCGGAGGCGGCCCGGTCGGCGGCCGGGTCGCCGTCGGGCGCCGTCTCGTACGCGACCAGGGCGACGGTCAGCGGGTCGGCGTAGGTGTACGTCGCCCCGAGCGCGCCGGTGGAGGTGGCGGTCGCGGCGACGGGGGGGTCGGCGGTGTCGGAGCCGGGTGAGCCGAGCAGCGAGGTGGAGCCGCGCACCTCGACGGCGGCGAGCGGGTCGAAGTTCGCGCCGGTGACCGCGATGGGGGTGCCGGCGGCGGCCCCGGCGGGCGACAGCGCGATGGTGCGCGGGCCGAGCACGACGAGCGAGACGACGGCGGAGTACGCCCCGGCGGTGACCCGCAGGGTGCGCGCGCCCGTGGTGGCGCCGGCCGGGAGCGTCGCGGTGCCCTGCAGCCCGCCGGCCAGGGTGGTGGTGAGGGTGTGGGCGGCCGCCTGGCAGGGGCCGGCGCCGCCGATGCCGCAGAGCTCGGCGGCGAGCGACCCGGTGCCGAGCGAGGAGGGCCAGCCGGAGCCGCCGAGGGTGGCGGTCTCGCCGGGGCGGGCGTAGCCGGTGACGCCGGGGCGCTGGCCGGCCACCGAGGCGATCGAGACGGTGGCGTCGGTGAGGACGGCGGTGGTGGCGACGGGGGCGTTTCGCGGGTCGGTGGAGGCGGGGCCGGAGCAGTAGAGGTCGTCGGCGGCGGTGTCGATGTGCAGCCGGGTGACGGTGAGCGAGGTGCCGCTGCCGGCGGCGGCGGTGTAGGTGCCGGTGGCGGTGAAGCCGCCGAGGGCCTCGCCGGCGGACTTGGCGGCGGCCGGGTACGAGTCGGCGGCGCCGGCCAGCGCGACCTACCGGTCTGGGTGCCGCCGAGGACGACGGTCGCCCGCGGGGTGGCGCTGCCGGCGGCGGTGGCGCTGGTGGCGTTAGGGCCGGTGGCGACGGCCAGCGTCACGGTGACGGTGTTGCCGGGCGGCGGGCAGCGCCGGGGAGCGGTCGAGGGTGAGGGTGTCGCTGTACGACTGCGGGGCGGTCGGCCGCCGGCGTCGCCGACGTAGGTGGCGCAGGCGAGCGCGACGGGCGCCGGGCCGAAGGCCTGCGCCTGCTGCGCGGCCAGGCCCGCGAGGGGGGCGGCCAGGCCGACGGCGAGGGCGGCAGCGAGCGCGCGGCGCAGAGCGGTCGTGCGCGCATGCGGCGGCTCACCCTCCCTCTCGTCGTCGCCCCCGGCAGGCCCGGATCTCGGGCCGCGTCCTGGCGCATTCTGCCTGACATCGCGGCACGGCCGCGCCCCACCGACCCCAACGGGTGAGGGCCTGCCCACCTGGGGCCAGGCCGCCCGGCGGCGGGCAGGCGCCGCGCCAGCGAGCGCGGTGGGGCCGGGTCCCGTGGCCTCGCGGATAGGCTCCCACCGAGCCAGGCCGCATGGGGAGGGACGGCATGTCGGAGCAGCACCCGGGGGGGATCCCGGCGGGGTGGTACGAGGATCCGCAGTCGGCGCAGACGCTGCGCTACTGGGACGGCAGCCGGTGGACCGACTCGGTCGAGCCGCCGGCGACGACCCCGCTCCCCGGCCCCCCCGCAGGACCCACGTGGCGGCCCCCGAGGAGGCCGCCTCGGAGCTCGACGCTGCGGCCCCTGCCCGAAGCGGACGACCAGCGGGGTGCCGCCGCTGGAGGGTCGGGCCGGGCGCAGGGCCCAGGCTTCCGGGGCTCGGTGGTCGATGCCTCCGGCGGCGCGCAAGTGGGCGGCGATCGGCGGGGTGGGCGTGCTCGTGCTGGCCGGGCTCGGCCTGGTCATCGCCCGGCCGTGGGACACAACCCCGAAGACCTGCGCCGAGGCGGTCTCCGCGCTGGCGGGCGGTTCGGCCGACCAGCAGACCCTGGAGGCGATCACCGAGCGTGCGGCAGCCTGGACGAGTTCGCAGCCGAGGCCGCCAAGTACCCGGAGTCGTTCGCCGTCGATGCGCTGGGGCCAGGTGTGGCCAGCCTCTGCCAGCAGGTTCCGGGGGCCGGCAGCCGGCCCCTGTGCGTCGAGGCGGCGTCGTCACAGCCAGCCGACCCCTCGGCCAGCCCCGCCCCGGCAGCCTGACTCACACCGCGCGGGCCCATGAGCGCACCAACGCTCGACAGGGGATCCCGTGCCGTCGGGCCCCCGGGCCTGGCCGCGACCGCGGGCCTTCGAGGCACCGGGCCGGGCGAGAGGGGGCGGGCCCGAGGCCCGCCCCCTCCCGGGGTTGCTTGCTCGGTGGTCAGACCAGGGTGATGGTCATGAGTCCGTTGTAGGCGGCCGCCGCCTGGAACGCCGGAACGATCAGGTCCACCGGGGCGGTCACGTTGTAAACACCGCCGGTGGTCTGCGTGGTGGCGTTCACCGCCGTGCCCTTCGTGCAGAGGTTCTGCGCGCCGGCGAAGTCGCGCGGCACCCGCGGTGACGCCAGGGGCGTTGAGGGTGTCGTCGAAGCCGGGGATCGCCCGGGTCGACGTCGACGTTGTCGTAGTCCTACGCCGTGCTGTTGGTGGCTGCTCGCAGGCCGGGGTGATGTCCAGCCGGCTGTTCGGGATGGAGTTCGCGCCGGCGTTGGCGGTGGGTCGACATCGAGGCGGTCAGCGACCAGCCGAAGGTGCCACCGCGGTTGTCCGACGGCGATGTGGTTCATGACGCCCGGACGGGGCGTCGGGGCCAGCGGCGACGTGAGGGCGCCGAGGTCGGTCGTGGACGCGTTTGGGTTGGTGCCCTTGACGTACGCGCGCTGCATGAGGCGGCCCGCGTTCACGGTGATCTGGACGTTCTGGTTGGTCGAGCAGCCAACGACGCCAGTGGTGTTGCCGTAGGCGACGCAGCGGTCAGGGTTGAACGTGAACCGCGCCGAGGACAGCCTGCGGGGCCTGCGGGATCGACCTGGCGAGGCCCAAGAAGGACGCCGGGTTGTTGACGGTGAACAGCGCGGACAGGTGCCGGTGGCCGGGGCGGTGCCGGTGCCGGTGTCGGCGGTCGCGGCGAACTGGGCGCGCCGATCATCGAGGACCGGGCCACGGCCTCAACGGGTTGAAGTTGGTGCCGGTGACGGTGGACACGGTGCCCGCGCCACTCGTGGTCGGGGAAAGCGTGATCGCACGCGCGCCGAGGACCTTGTACGCGAACAGCTGCTGCTGGTGTTAACGGTGGGGTCGGTGACGACAGGTGGCGCGGGCCGGTGGTGAGACCCGGGCCAGGCACGCCGACGCAGTCTCGACGGCGCCGGTCAGGGTGACCGAGGGCAGGGCCTGGCAGCGGCGGTGGTGCTGGCCGGGTGACAGAGCAGGACCTTCGCGGTGCCCACGTTCCAGGCAGCCGCAGGACCGAAGCCGAGGGTCACCGTCTGGCCTGCGAAGGGAACGGACGGGGCCGGGCCGGGGCCGTCCGGGTCGTAGAAGACGGGGCCGAGGCCGTCGGTGGCCACCGGCTGGCCCGAGGTCAGTTGACCGTCAGCGGACGGGGGACGATGCGACCGTCGAGTCGACGTGCCAGTCAGCGGTGGCCGGCCGGGACGTAGTTGGCGAGGGGGTTGGTCTCGGCCGGGTCAGCCGAACGGTTGATGTTGGCGTCGAAGCCGTTGCGGGCGCCGAAGCCGGCACCGGAGGACGGGCCGTTGCCGTTGATGTTCATGTTGCGGATGTCGTAGTTGTGCGGGCCGGCGCCCGGGGCGGACACGGTGCAGGTCAGCGTGGGGATGTCCGTGCCCGGGCCGATGCCGGCGTAGTTGCCGGCGATGGCGACCGCGGCCGAAAGCGCCTCGCTGGTCTCGCACTGGTCGCCCGACATCACGATGGTCGTGCCCACGCTGTCGACGATGTCGAACTCGTACTGGTAGGAGCCCGCGCCCACGGCCGCAAAACCGGCCTTCGGGCCGACGCCCAGGGTGATGGTCAGCTGCGCGTCGAAGCCCACCTGGGTGACCGTCAGCGACGCCGAGTTCGTGTTCCGCCGACCGAGTTGTTGTTGTACGCGGCGACACCGGCGTCGTTGACAGGCTCCGACTACAGGGTCGCGAACAGGTCGGTCGGCCGGCGGATGCCGATGTGACGCCGAGCGCCATCACCCCAGCCGTGGCCGTTGCGAAGGCCGCACCCCCGCGACGAGCTTCTTCGTAGGCTTCATGCCTTGGTTCCCCTTCCCCTCCAGGAAGCGTGCGACCCGACCGCCGGGCCGTACGGGTGGTGCTTTCGCCTCTCCCCGTGGCGTTCCAATAGGTGGAACGCCGTTACTTGAGGCGTGACGCGGCTCACATTCCCTCCGACCGCACCCTTCTGTCAAGAGTTTCCGACGGATTCATCCGCTGAGTCAGATCAGGGCGTCACCGGCTGGATAGGCCAGACGGGTGAGCATCTGGTGGGCGCCCACGGGGGTCAGACCCCGACCCGGTGGCGGCCGCCGCCGCGCGACGCGGGGGCCAGCGCCCGGTGCGAGCGCACCGCGACCACCAGGCCCACCTGCAGCGCGATCAGGCCGATGATCAGCGCCGGGATCGAGTCACCGGGGCCGGTCTCCGGCAGGGTGCTTGCGCTGGTGCCGTCGCCGGTCGAGGTGTCGGCGGTCGAGCCTCCGGCTGGCGGCGCCGCGACCGTGATGGCCGCGGTCAGGATCCGTGGGCTGGTGCCGGTCGCTGCCTCGCCGCTCATCAGCAGCGTGTGAGGCCCGCCGTGCCGGCGGAATGGTGACAGTCGTGCTGAACGTGCCGGACGCGTCGGCCTCGCCGACCCCGAGCACCTGCGGCGTGGAGTAAAGCGCGGTGGCGACGGTCGCGTTCGGCTTGAAGCCCGAACCGCTCAGGCTAGGGTGCCGCCCGCCGTCGGGGTGCCCTGGACGGTGATGGCGCCGTCGGGGTTGGCAGGCGGCTCGCTCGGGAGGGTGACCTTGGCGAGAGGGACCTCCGCCTTGGCCTTCGGGACGCAGGTGGTGTCGGCGTTGTCGACGCCCTGGTCGTCGTACTTCACGTTGACGATCTCCACCGTGGCGGGCAGGGCCGAAACCGTGCCGGAGACAGTGAAGGGCGGCACCTGGGTGAAGGTCGGGATGCTGACGGCGTACTTGGGGCCGACCCCGGTCGCCTGGACGCCTGCGACCTTGTAGGTGACGCTCGGCTCGAGGGTGCCCGGGCTGATCACCAGCGGGCCGGTCTTGGGGCCCAGTCCCACGTTGACCGTGATCGCCGTGCTCGTCGACGAGACGAGACGGAGCCGGTCCAGTCCGCGTCAATGGGGCGCCGTTGATGGTCGTCGTGCAGGTGTAGGCCGCGGTGAGGGCTCCCGCCGCGAGGTCGACCGAGGTGCCGGTGCTGGCGTTGACCTGCTGGCTCAGCGGCGCGGATGTGGCTGAGGCGTTGTTGCCGTCGCCGGCGTACTCGGCCGTCAGGCTCCGCGGCCCAGTTCCAGCGCGGTCGCGGTGTAGGTCGCCACCCCCGAGGTCACCGTGCCGGAGCCCACCGTCGTCGCGCCGTCCTTGTAGGTCACCGTCCCCGAGGGCTGGAATCCGTCGGTCAGGGTCGCCGTGAGCACCACCGGCGAGCCGACCGTCGAGGGGTTCGGTGTGCTGGTCAACGTCACCGTCGGGGTCGCCTTGCCGACGGTCTGGGTGAGGCCGGCGACGTGCTCGGCTCGTGGGTGGCGTCGCCGGAGTAGACCGCGGTCAACGCGCTGTCGCCGGGAGGCAGGTCGAGTCGGCAAAAGGTCGCCGAGGAGCCGGCACCGACAGGGGCGGTGCCGATCTCGGCTGCCGCCTCGCTTGAAGGCGACCTGCCGGTCCTGGGCGCCGCTCCTCCCGCGACGGTTGCGGTCAGGGTGATCGACTCGCCGAAGGCCGACGGGGGCTTTGAACTCGCGAGCGCCGTGGTGGTCGGGTCGGGGCCGGGCGCCCCGACACGTGACGGTCTCGGCGAGCGGCCAGTCCACTCCCGCAACGATCTGCGCCGTCGTCGTCCCCGGGTTGAACCAAGCATCGAACCCAGTGGGCGTTCCGAACTCGCCCCCACTGGCCGCGCCGTTGCTGTTCAACAGGAAGTCGGTCAGGGTGAACGTGTGGCTCTCGGCCGGCAGCCCCGGGAACGTCGCCTTGATCGAAAAGCCGCCGGGGTAGGTAGGCGAACTCACCGCGACGGGAGCGGTACACGTCGGCGCGGCGAAGATCGGCCACGGGTGTTGGCGGCCCCGTCGGCACGGAGGTAGCCTGGAGCTGGTGGTCGTCGCCCGCGTACCCGGCGAAGGCCGTTGTGTACGGGCCATTGGGCGCCGAGACGGTCACCTCGACCGCCGAACCCACCTGCTGGGCCATCGTGACACGACGTGCCGGTCCCACCCCACGACGCCAACCCCGCCTGGTTCACCGGAGACGCGTTGATCACCGGCGCTGTGCTCGTGTTCTTCGTCGCCGCCTCAGCGACCCCGACCAGGAGGGGCGACGCCGCGAGGGCGACGAGGCTCGCGGCCAGCAGGCGAAGGTGGAACGGCGCTTCACAGGGGCTCCAGATCGGTGCGTCACAACGGCGGCGGGCGGCCTGACGGGAGCGCACGGTTGAGGGCCCACGGCGGCGCCCCTCAACACCACGCGTTCCGCCGAACGGAACATTGTTCTGTTCCGCGGCGGATAGCCGAATCACACGCGTTCCCCGCCCGCCTGTCAAGGGATTCGACCGGATCGGGCGACGGGGTAGGGTCCGGCGATGCTCACTCGCCGGCTCGCCGTCCTCGCCCTCGGCGCCTTGCTCGTGACCGGGTGCTCCGGCGGCGACGACTCCGGCGCGGCTCCCTCCGGGCCCTGGTCACCCGCGGCCGAGGACATCAGGGAACTACCGAACTCCGGTGATCAGGTCGCCTTCATCCCCGCCGATCTCGTGCCTGATTCAGCCACCGGAGGCTGCGTAGTCTTCCAGGACGAGGGGTAGACCGACAGCTCGGGGGCACCCTTAAAGGAGTCGCCGTGCGTGAACCGAGGGCTGCTACACGGTGATCCTTCCACCGATGCCGGGGCCGAACAACCTCGCGCCCTCTGCGAGACACCGCCCCGGAGGACCACGCCTTTGGACCAGGTCTACCGCGAGGTGCTCGAGCTCTTCGGCCAGACCGATCCTGACTACGCCTGGAGCGGTGTTCGACCGCCGAGCGACGGCCAAACGGGGCCCTCACCCCGGCGGACTGGCCTCCGGCGACTCGACGTCCAAAGTGGTCTCTCGGGCTTGATGCGCACATCGATGCCAGGGTGCCAGCGACTGCGGGGATCACGTACTCCGGCTCGGGCGGCACCACGACGTAGACCCCATGCCCGATCGCTCCCGGCAAGCCACCGTTGGCATCGGAGGTCGCGACCATGGCGTCCTGCTGCTCTTGGTCCTCAAACGTGTAGATCGTGATCAAGCGCGCCACCCTCGAAACTGGGATCGGTGAAGGTGCAGGTTCCCGCGTTAACCAGTCGGCCCCGAGCTCCTCCTTCGCGGCGTCCTGGTTGGGCTGGTCGGCGTAGTCGGCGCATGTCTCGAGGTCGTTGGCGACCTCCTTGGGCGACTGGCCGAAGTACTCCTACTCGGTCGGATTGGCCGGCGGGAAGGTCGCCCATCCACTGTCGTCACCGCAGCCGGCCAGGCCGACCAGTAAGGCTCCCGTGACAAGACCAGCGCTAACGAGCCTGACTCCCCTGAGCATGCGGGGAAGCGTCACGTGCCGTGCTAGGGCGGGCCATGCCAGCCTCCAGAGGTTCTGCGGGAGAAAGCGTGTGTTGGAAGCGCTCAGCGCGCGGCGTGGCGGGCGGTGGACTGCATGGCCCGGCGGGAGCGGACGAAGACCATCGCGCCGACCTGGCAGATGGCGTAGCCGGCCAGGGCGAGCATCGCGGTGTCCTCGGGGCCGGTCTTCGGCAGCGCGGCGGTGTCGACGGCGGCGGGGGCCGCGGCCGCGGCGGCGCGGGAGCAGCTGCCGGGGCCGGTGCGGCGGCGGGCGCGGGCGCGGCGGCCGGGGCCGCGGCGGCGGCGACCGTGCCGACGGCCGGCTGCGACTTCGGCTTGCAGTCGATGTCGACCTGGGTGTGGTCGAACATGATGCGGGTGACCTTGACCTCGCCGGTGGCGCCGTTGAGCGGGCCGGTCATCGGCGGCACGTCGAACGACTGCGAGGCGCCGATCGCGTTGGGGTAGGTCGAGGCGGCCTGCACCGCGACGGCCTTGCCGCCGACGGTGGTCTCGCCCTTCATGGTCAGGGTGTTCTTCAGCAGCGGCACCGGGCCGTTGGTGAAGTTGGCCGGGTCGATGGTGAGGGTGCCGCCGCTGGCCGTGGCCGCGACGCTGACGTCCCACGGCACGACCGTGCCGAAGCCCTGCACGGTGCAGGAGAACGACATCTGGGCCGCCGCGCTCGCCGGCGCCGCCGCCAGCCCCGCGAGGCCGAGCGTGGCGAGCAGCGCGGCCGCGCACGCAGCCAAAGCCCTACGCATCTTCATCAGTACGGCACCCCTCCGCGCCTGAAATTGTTCGAGCCCTCACCCACGCCGCGCTGTTCCCCCCTCCGGAACAGCGTTGCGCGTATGAGAACGCTGAGGTCATCACACGCGGGTCCGCGTCCCGTGTCAAGGGATTCCGCGAAGTTGGACCGGATCGAGATCCCAATTCGATGCCGCCGCGTCACCCCCCGTTCACCTGAGCGGGTCGAGACCAGCGGCACCTCCACCGACGCGCCCCGGCCGCCCGCGGTTCCACCCGGCCTTGCGCCGGGCCGCCGTTCGGAGGGGCCGATCAGACCAGCGGCAGGCGGCGTACGCGGAGCGTGTCGTCGCCGAGCACCACCACGGCCCCGCCGCAAGATCAGCGGCGACCAAGGGGAGGTTGGCCCGCAGCAGGACCGCCAGATCGGCGCTGCGGCGGCTGGAGACGCGGCGCACCAGGACGACACGACGGCGACGCGGCCCCGGAAAGCGCGAGGAGGCCGCCGAAGTCGGTGTCGGCGCTCACGAGGACTCGGTCCCCTGCTCGGGCTGCCGCCAAGACGTCACGGTCGGGCGCCCGAGCGAGGCCCAACTGGCTCACGTGCTCGACGTCCCAGCCTTGCTCGGCGAGCAACTCGACCAGTGCTGGCGGCAGGTTCTGATCGAGCAGCAGGCGCAGACTTGCGGGCGTCACGCGGAGGGGCGGAGGGGCAGCTCGCGCTCGCGGACGGCCTCCGCTGCGTACTTCAGGGCCTCGCCCACGTCCTCCACGGTGAGATCCGGCAGCTCGCCGCAGACCTCCTCGGCCGTGAGCCCGTCGGCGACCATCGCCACGACGGTCGCGACCGGGATGCGCAGCCCGCGGATCACCAGGCTCGCCGCCCATGACTTCCGGATCGCGGGTGATCCGCTCGTACGCCATGCGCCCAGGGTAGGGCCGGCTCCCGCGTTTGCCCATGATCCGAAGGGGGCTGTGGATCGACGGGCGCACAGCCGCATCCCCGCCGTGCGGCTCACGGCAGTCGGCCACCTCGGCGCGGGCACCCAGATCGCACTCGTCCGACCTTGCGTACGCGACGTACGCCACGTACGTTCGTGGCATGAGCGGTCTCCTTGAGTTCACCCAGATCACCGCGGCGCGAGCCCACCTCAAGGAGATCTACGACTCTGCCGAGCGGCACGTGCCGTCCGTGGTGCGCCGCGAGGACGACGCGCCCGTGGCCGTCGTGCGCCGCGACGACCTGCACCGCGCGCTGCGGGCGCTCTGCCCGCTCGACCCGCAGGTGCGCTTCGCCGACGACGGGCACGTGAGCATGTGGCTGGACGGGCTCCCGGTCAGCGCGCAGGCCGGCGACCTGTCGGCCGTCGAGCGCGGGCTGATCGAGGCGCTGCGCGACTACGCCGACCTTTGGGTCGAGGACCTCAGCCGCTACCCGCACCACGAGGACGCCTGGGGCGTCGTCAACCTCGTCCTGCTCAGCACCGACTCCGAACTCGAGGCGCACCTCTTCGGCGAGGACTGATGCGGCTGCCGACCTTCGCCCAGCTGCGCCGCTTCGTCGCCGTCGAGGGCTGGCAGGACAAGGACGCGTTGTCGCGCAAGAAGACCGGCGACCACCACCGCTACGTCTTCACCACCCCGACCGGCGAGCGCCTCTACACGCGGATCTCGCACGGGCGCGGGCAGATCCGCGACCCCGGGCTCTTCGAGCACATCCTGCGCGACCAGCTCAAGATCGAGGCCGAGCAGTTCTGGGCCGCGGTCGACCGCGGTGAGGCGCCGCGGCGGCCCTCGCCCGCGTCGGCCGTGGCTGGCGCTGGCGGCGCGTTGGACGCCCGACTTGCCCGGGCCCTGATCGCGAAGGCCGGGCTTTCGCCGAGCGACCTCGTCGGGCTGTCGCAGGACGACGCCGTGCGGATCTGGCAGGACTGGCTCGCTTCAGGCGGCGGGGCACCGCCCGGCTCGTGACGCGCGCGCTACGTCTTGCCACCGCGCAGGCGGCCGCGGCGGTGCTCGATGACTCGGCGCAGCTTGGCGACCTGGCCGCGGTCGAAGGGCAGGCCGGCGAGCCCCGGCAGCCATGCGTCCACCGCGTCGGCGACCTGGGCGACGGCGGCCCGCGCGGCGCGGTCGGTCAACCCGAGCCGGGCTCCGAGGGCCGCGAAGTCGGCCAGCCCGAAATCGCCGCCGGACCGCCCCTCGATCGACAGCGCCATCGTGGTGTCGCCGTACGGGCTGCGAGCTCGGCACGTCGTACGCCGGCGCCGCGCGCCACTCGCCCGCGGCGTCCTGCAGCACCGAGAAGTTCTTGGCGTGCGCGTCGCCGTTGCCCGTCACGTAGGCGAATGCCAGCTGCATGAGCAGCGCGCGGGCGGCCACCGCGGGCGCCTCGCACACCTCGACGAGGGCGGCCAGCGCGCGATCGGCGCCGGTGCGGTACTTGTCGGCGGGCGGCAGGCCCAGCCGCTGGCAGCCGTCCTCGACGGCGAGCCAGTCGGCGGGATCCGGGCCGGGGCGGTCGAACCGCGTGACCAGCAGCCCCTGGCGTCCCTCGCCGTCCTCGACCACGCGAGCGTCGACGGCGGGCAGGCCGGTGGTGCGGGCGGCGGCCAGGAAGAACGCCTCGTTGGCGACCAGGTGGGCGAACTCCGGCGGGTCCAGCTTGAGCAGGAACCGTTGGTGGCGCTGGCGCACCGGCAGGTTGAGCATGGCCGCGCTGACCTTGTCCTGCACCCCCGGCAGGCCGACCCGGTCGACGCCGAACGCCGCAACCCGGCGAGGATCTCGGCGAACGACACCTCGGCGAAGTCATCGACCTCGAGCGCCGGCGCGGTCGCGGCCCACGCGTCGCCCTCGGGCACGACCGCGACGTCGCCGATCGCGTCGGCGCCCACCGCCAGCAGCAGCGACAGCTCGTCGTCGGCCGACGTCTTCACCGCCCGCCGGAGCGCGCCGAGCCGCCGGCCCTCGGGCAGCAGGCCGGCGAAGTACGCCGGCAGCGAGCCGCCGGGGGTCCGTACCGGGTCTGCGGTGAGCGGCAGCGTGGTGGCCACCGGCTGCTTGCCCTCGTCGAGCCACGCCTCGTCGTACGCGAACTCGATGCCGGCCTCGGTGCGGGTCAGGGTCGCGGCGGGCCGGCCCTTCTTGAGCACGACCGCGCGCTCGACGTCCTTGAGCCGCTCGAGGTCGGCCGAGTCCTCGCGTTCTTGGTCTGGGCCGGCGGTCACGGCTGGGTCCGCGCGGCGGGCGTCGGCCGCGACGTCCCCGCGGGCCCCCCTGGCCAGCTCGAGGTGCAGGCCCAGGGCGGCGAGCACGTCGAGCAGCTTGTCGAGCTGGACCGTCGGCTTGGCCGCCTCGATCGCGTGCACCGTGCGGGCGGCCACGCCCGCGAGGTCGGCCAGCTCGGCCTGCCGCAGCCCGAGGTCCTCGCGGCGGGCGCGCACGGCCAGCGCGAGGTCAGCCAGCCGCGGGCGCTCCTCGGCGGCCAGGACCGGGGACACCCGCGGCCTCACCACGGGGCTTCTCCTGCACCCTCTTGCATAGGAGCGATGGTAGACCCGTTCAGAGGTCCGGGTCAACCTTTCCCATGCGCTCTAGTGCATGGGAACGGGGTGCCCGCCGTGGGCCACGATCAGATCGTCCCTCCCCTGCACGCACGCGCATCTTCTGTGTCCGACGATCTGTACTCTAGGGACCCGACCAAATGCACTCTAGGGACCCGACCATCTGTACTCTTGGGCCTGTGACCAGCGACAACGCTCACGCGAGCACCTATCGGCGACGCATCATCGATGACGACCTCGATGCCCTGCTCCCCGAACTCCCCGCCCTCAGCATCGACGGCGCCAAGGGGGTCGGCAAGACCGCCACAGCCGAGCAACGTGCCGCCGCCGTCTTCGCGCTCGACGACCCCGGCACCCTCGAACGTAGTACTGGCCGACCGCGACCGGCTCACCACCGCCGCGACGCCGACCCTGATCGACGAGTGGCAGCGCTACCCAGCGGCCTGGGACCTTGTCCGCCGCGCCGTCGACCGAAGCCCACAGCCGGGCCGCTTCCTGCTCGCCGGCTCGGCCAGCCCGCGCACGCCGCACACCCACTCCGGCGCCGCGCGCATCGTGAGCGTCCGCATGCGCCCCCTGACGCTGCCCGAACGAGGCCTTGAGACCCCCACCGTCTCCTTGCGCGCGCTCCTGGCCGGGGGCCGGCCGGACATCGCCGGATCGACGAAGGTCGACCTCCCCTCGTACGTCGAGCAGATCGTCCGCGGGGGATTCCCCGGCATGCGGGCGGCCACCCCGCGGGCGCAGCGGGCCCTGCTGGCCTCGTACGTCGACCGCATCGTCGACCGCGACTTCCCCGACGCCGACCTCGGCCTGCGCAACCCCGTGCTCCTGCGCCGCTGGCTGGCCGCGTACGGCGCGGCGACCGCCACCACCGCCACGTTCGAGGCGATCCGCGACGCGGCCACGCCGGCGCAGGGCAGCAAGCCCTCGCGCACCGCCACCGTCCCCTACCGCGACACCCTCGAGCGGATCTGGATCTCCGACCCATTGCCGCCCTGGGCTCCGTCGCGCAACCACCTCAACCGGCTCACCTTGTCGCCTAAGCACCACCTCGCCGACCCCGCGCTGGCCGTCGCCGTCGCCGGGCTGACCGCCGACGACCTGCTCGAGGGGCGCGCGCCGGGCGAGGCTGTGCCTCGCGACGGGACGTACCTCGGCGCGCTCTTCGAGTCACTGATGGCGCTGTCGCTGCGGGTCTTCGCCCAGGCCGCAGAGGCGACCGTCGGCCACCTGCGCACCAAGGGCGGCGAGCGCGAGATCGACTTCATCGTCTCCGGACCGGGCCGGCGAGTCGTCGCCGTCGAGGTCAAGCTCGCCCAGACGGTCGGCGACCACGACGTGCGGCACCTGGTCTGGCTCGGCCGACCGGCTGGGGCCAGAGCTCGCCGACGCAGTGGTCATCACGACGGGCCGCGAGGCGTACCGCCGGGCCGACGGGATCGCCGTCGTGCCGGCCGCGCTTCTCGGGCCTTGACGGTCGGCTCCGCCAGACGAACACACGAACGGCCGCTTCGGCGGGCCATCGGGCGGCGCAGCATGGTCACGGGCGGGGGTGTGCCTCCGTCGCGGTGGCCCATTGTGTGTTGGTGTGGCCGGGGCCGCGGGTCAGGCGTGAGCGTGGCCTCGGGTCAGACGCGGGTGTTCCAAAGGGCCGAAATTGGCACCGCGAGGATGCGCTCGCCCACCTCGTACGCACCCGGGCCTGTGTGCAGGACGATCCCACGGGCGAACTGGTCGCCGAGCTGGTCGCGCAGCCACGCCAGGTGGCGGGCGTCGGGGGCGGTGACCACACCGCCGGACTTGACCTCAATGCCGACGATCTGGCCCTGGTGCTCGGCGATCAGGTCGACCTCGCGGCGGCCGTCGGCCACGCGCAGGTGACTGAGCCGCTCTGTTTCCCGCACCTCTGACTATCTGTTTCCCACACTCGTGAGTGACTGTTTCGCACACCCTTGAGGGTCCACTTCTCACACTCCTGGCCTCGCGGGCGCAGGTCCCGGGGGCGAGCATCGCGCCGGCGTATTCGGGCCCTGGTCCGTGGCCCAACCAGACGAACACACAATCGGCCGCTTCGTCGGCCGCTCGGGCGGCGCGGCACGCTCACGCGCGGGGGCGCGCTGCCGTCCCGGCCGCCCGATTGTGTGTTCCTGTGGTGAGCGAGGGCGCCACCGGGCGTACGCGAGCGAGGGCGCCGCGGGCTCACGGGTGCGGCGGCGGCTGGCTCGTGCCGCTCAGACGTGGCGCCGGGCTTGATCACGCCGAGGGCGGCGATCACGAAGACCAGCACCCAGATGCCCAGCACGAACGGCACCGAGCCCTTGATCGAGCGCTGCAGGTCGCGCTCGACCTCCGGGGTGGAGCCGGTCGTCGCGAGCTGGGCGAGCGCCGGGCCGAACGGCTTGAGCCGGAAGCGGATCAGCACGCCGCACAGGATCGCCACCCCGTACAGCGCGACCTTGGCGCCCAGCCACTTCGGGTTCGTGGTCACGCCGAACGGCTCGTCGACGAGCATCGTGAACAGCCCCGCCCCGATCACGCCGGCCATCACCCCAAACCTCACCAAGAGGTCGAGGTTCTTGATGCGCTCGCCGGTGGGGGTGCCGGTGTAGTGGTGGTCGGCGAGCACCAGGCCGAGCCAGCCGAGGCTGAACACCCAGATCGCCGCCAGCGGCCACCACCTGAACTGCTCGCCGTACTCGCTGGCCGCCATCAGGCTCACGCCGCTCGGCAGGAACAGCACCAGGCAGATCCGCGGCGCCATGTCGAGCCACACCATGATCTTCAGCGAGGTCATCCGCGCCTGGGTGCCGAGCTCGGTCTTGAGCACGTACCGGCTGGAGTAGAAGACGCCGAGGTCCGCGCCCAGCCAGTAGGTGAGCAGCAGCAGGTGCAGCAGGATCAGCAGCTCGAGCACGGTCATGCGGGCCGGCCTCTCGTACGCGGTGCGGGGCTGGGCTGGTGGCTGGCGCCCCCGTGGAACGCCGTTTCAGTCCGGGCCGGAGCGTACTCCCCCGCCGCCCGCGCGCTTCGACCGCTTCCGCCACCCGGCGGCCGCTGCCCGAGGTGGCGCCCAATCGCGGTTGTGGCGCCCTCGTACGGGGGAACAACCGCGATACCGGAGGAAGAAGGGCCGCCGGTACGGGCCCTACGCGTCCCGCGGGGGCTCCGGCTCCGCGCAGGATCCGGGATCGCCTCGGCCTCGGGATCGCCGGCCCCGCGGCGGCGCCGTACCAGCAAGGCGGGCCTCCTGGGCCTCGCGCATCGCGTCGTTGGCGGCGTCCTCGGCGGCGGTGCGCTCGGCGTTGCGCTGGTCGAAGGCCGCCTTGCGCGCAGCCAGCGCCGCGCTCATCTGGTCGCGCTGGCCGGACAGCAGCGTGAACGACAGCAGCCCCGACACCAGCAGCGCCACCGCAAGCAGCAGCAGGTCGCGCATCCCCAGCAGGTAGAGGATCCCGGCGACCCCGACGAAGAGCGCGAGCCGCATCGACGTGTAGAGCAGGAACGCCTTCATAGCCCGTCCACCCTATGCGCCGGCCGGATCCCGCCCCCTCGCACCGGCCCGGGTCAGGCAGGCGAGGCGGGCGGCGGCCAGTCCTCGCCGCGCATCCGCTTCTTGGCCTGCTCGATCTCCCAGCGCTCGCGGTCGAGCTTGCGCAGGAAGTCCGGGTCGTCGTCGGGCGCGATCGGCCCGCGCGGGGGCGCCCGCCGCCGCCGTACCCCTCGCCGCCGCCGGGGCCTCCGCCGCCCTGCGCGCGCCGCGGCCGGCCGAAGCCGATCCACGCCAGCGGGCCGATCGGCGTGGTCAGGATGATCAGCGCGATCCAGGCCCACTTGGGCAGCGCGCGCACGGTGTCGCGCGGCGACTGGGCGCAGTCGATCACCGCCCAGATCGCCAGCACGACCGGGATCAGCAGCAAGAGCACGCGACCCATCTGCTCAGCGTATGCGGCATCGGCCGACCTCACCTCTCACGAGTTGTCAGAGAATCCGGTGGCTATGGCCGCGCGCTGGCTCTGACAAGTCGGAACAGGGGCACGCGGCTCAGAGGCCCGAGTACGAGTGCAGCCCGGGCAGCAGCAGGTTGACGCCCAGGTAGTTGAAGACGAACGTCGAGAACCCGATCAGGGCGATCCACGCGGCGCGCTTGCCGCGCCAGCCGGCCGTCGTACGCGCGTGCAGGTAGCCGGCGTAGACCACCCAGGTGATGAACGCCCAGGTCTCCTTCGGGTCCCAGCCCCAGTAGCGGCCCCACGCCTGCTCGGCCCAGATCGCGCCGGCGATCACCGCGAACGTCCACAGCGGGAAGCCGAACGCGATGACGCGGTAGGCCATCCGGTCGAGCACGCCCGACTCCGGCAGCCGCCGGGTCAGCACCCCGGACGAGCCGCGGGCCTCGGCGCGCGCCTTCAGCAGGTACAGCGCCGACAGCCCCGCCCCGATCGCGAAGACCCCCGAGCAGACGATCGCCGCGGAGACGTGGATGGCGAGCCAGTACGACTTGAGCGCGGGTACGAGCTGGGCGCTCTCGGTGTAGAGCACGGTGACGGCCAGGCCGAGCGACAGCAGCACGGCCATGTCGACGTAGAGCCCGAGCCACCGCACATCGCGGCGCCACTGCAGCACCAGCCAGGTGCCGGTGATCGCCAGCGAGCCCACGACGGTGAACTCGTACATGTTGCCCCACGGCAGCCGCTCAGCCGAGGCCGCGCGCGCGACCACCGCGCCCAGCTGCAGCAGGAACGCCGCGGCCGTCAGCGCGACGCCGACCCGGCCGAGCTTGTCGGCGCGCGAGCCGCGCTCGGGGGCGGTCGTGTCGTACGAGACCGACGATTCCTCGAGCGTCGCGCGGCCCTGGGGGCCGGTGGGCGTCAGCTCGTCGGCGGCGGCGAGGTCGGCGGACTCCAGCGCCTCGTCCAGGTCGACCACGTCGACCGGTGTGCCCGCGGCGCCCACGAGGGCGGCGTCGCGGGCCTTCTCGCGGCGGGGGGCGGGCACGCGGGTGGCGGCCAGCTCGAGGGAGAAGACGATCAGCGCCGCCAGGTAGAAGCCCATGGCCGCGTACACCAGGTCGTTGGACAGCTCGGCGAGCTGGGCGTTGATCACGGGCGAGGCTCCTCCGCGGTCAGGGCGTCCCCGGCGTACGGGACCGGCACATCATCCACCCTGCCGGCGCGCTCGGCGAAAACCGCGTCGCCCGAGGTGTCTGGCTCAGCGCCGCGCCCGCGCGTCGCTGAGCCAGACACGCTCGGAGGGTGGGGCGGCGGATGCAGGGCCGCCAGCACCTCGTCGACCTCGGGCGCCAGGTCGTACGTCTCGGCGCGGGCCAGCGCGCCGACCTCGACCAGTGAGCCGCCCTCGGGCAGCGGGGTCGCGCGGACCCAGAGCCGGCGGCGGCGGACCATCAGCGAGCCGAGCAGCCCGACGAACGTGAGCACCGCGGCCGCCAGGGCCAGGCCGCGCCCGGGGTCGCGGGCGACCCGGAAGTTCGCCCACTGGCCGACCGACTCGAACGTGATCGAGCCGCGGCCTTCGGGCAGCACCCAGGTCTCCCCGGGCAGCAGCGCCTCCAGCTCCTCGACCTTCGTCATGCCCTCGGTGTCGAGCCGGTAGACCGACTGCGCGGCGCCCGTGTCGAGGCCGAGGTCGCCGTACCAGGCCGACAGGAAGAGCGCGGGGTAGTCCAGCGCCGGGAACGTCGAGATCGGCCCGCGCACCTCGTCGACCGACGCGGTCGGCAGCAGGATCCCCTGGAACCCCAGCTGGTCCGGCCGGGCGTCGGGCGCCTTGATGACGCCGGTGGACGTGAAGTTGCCGTCCTGCGGCAGGAACGGCACGAAGTCGTCGAGCACCACCCGGCCGGAGCCGTCGCGCACCACGACCTTCGCGCTGTAGCCGTGGCCGAGCAGGAACGCCTTCGACCCGCCCACGTCGAGCGGCTCGTTGACGCGCACCGTCACCGCGCGCGGCTCGGCGCCCGGCTCGTCGACCACCGTGAGGTCGGCCTCGAACAGCCGCGGCGCGCCGTTCTGCTGGCCGCCGCGCTGGAACTCCACCCGGAAGTCGTCGAGCGTGAACGACACCGGCGGCAGCCCCTCGACGTCGGCCAGCGGCCCGGCCGAGAATCCGTCGTACTGCGTGACCGTGTTGGAGAAGCCCGCGCCCTCGCGCAGCAGCACGGTGCCCTGGGTGCCGAAGAGCGAGCCGACCGCGACCCCGACCAGGATGCCGATCAGCGCGAGGTGGAAGACCAGGTTGCCGGTCTCGCGCAGGTAGCCCTTCTCCGCGGCGACCGAGCCGCCCTGCCCAGGGTCGCCGGGGCGCACGTCCACCCGGAACCGCTTGCCCCGCAACGACTCCCCAGCCGCCGCCAGCACCGCGTCGGGCGCCGCCGCGGTCACGTACGACCGCGACTCGGGCAGCCGGCGCAGGTTGCGCGGGGTGAGCGGCGGGCGGGCCCGCATCGCCTTCCAGTGCTGGCGGGCGCGCGGCAGCACGCAGCCGACCAGCGACACCATGAGCAGCAGGTAGATCGCCGCGAACCACGGCGAGCCGTAGACGTCGAAGAGCGACAGCCGCTCGTACCAGACCGCGAGGCCGGGGTTGTCGCGGATGAACTGGGTGACCTCCAGCGGCGCCGACGTGCGCTGCGGCACGAGCGACCCCGGCACCGCGCCGAGCGCGAGCAGGAACAGCAGGATCAGCGCGGTGCGCATGGACGTCAGCGAGCGCCACGCCCACCGCAGCCAGCCGGTGACGCCCAAGCCGCCCGCCGTGCCCGCCTCGCCCATCACAGCAGCGTCTCAAATCCGCTGATCCAGCCGGCCATCGACCGGGTCAGCTCGGTCCACACGCCGGTGACCATGAGCACGCCGAGCACCACCAGCATCGAGCCGCCGAGCCGGATGATCAGCGCGTAGTGCTTCTTCGCCCAGGCCATCGCGCCGAACGCGCGGCGGTACGCGACCGCGACCAGCACGAACGGCAGCCCGAGCCCGAGGCAGTAGACCGCGGTGAGGAACGCCCCGCGCGCCGCCGACGCCTGGTCGTACGCGAGCGTCTGCACCGCGGCCAGCGCCGGGCCGAGGCACGGCGTCCAGCCGAGGCCGAACAGCACCCCGAGCAGCGGCGCCCCCGCCAGGCCCAGGGTCGGCGCGCGGTGGATGCGCAGGTCGCGCTGCATCCCCGGCAGCAGCCCCATGAACGCCAGGCCGAACACGATCGTGGCCACGCCGAGCACCCGGGTGATGACGTCGGAGTACTCGACCAGCGTCGCGCCCAGCCCACCGAAGAGCGCCCCGAACGACACGAACACCACCGAGAAGCCGGCCACGAAGAGCAGCGCCCCCGTCACCATCCGGCCGCGGCGCGCCTCGGCGAGGTCCTCGCCGACGAGGCCGGTGGTGTACGCGAGATAGCCCGGCACCAGGGGCAGCACGCACGGCGACAGGAACGACAGCACGCCCGCGGCGAACGCGATCGGGATCGCCAGCACCAGCGAGCCGGTGAGGATCGCGCCGGCCGGGTCGGCGAGCAGCACGTCAGGAGGCCAGCACGCTAGGAGGCCAGCACGTCGTCGAGCAGCGCGGCCAGCCGCGGCTCGGTGATCGGCCCGATCACCCGGGCGGCGATCCGCCCCTCGTCGTCGACGATCAGCGTGCTCGGGATCGCCTGCGGCGGCAGCGTGTCGCGGAACGCCAGCAGCAGCCGGCCGTCGGGGTCGACGACCTGCGGGTACGTCACGCCGATGTTCTCGATGAACGCCGAGCGCCGCGGCGTCGGTGTCGCGGGTGTCGAGCCCGGCGAAGACCACGCCCTGCTCGGCGTACCGCTCCGACAGCCGCTGCAGGCCCGGCATCTCCGCGCGGCAGGGCGGGCACCACGAGGCCCACACGTTGAGCACGACGGTCTTGCCCTGCTGGTCGGCCAGCGACCAGGTGCCGCCGTCGAGGGTCGGGCCCGACAGCTCGGGCGCGTCCTCGCGCTCGGCGGCCGGCACGACCGTGACCCGGCCGTCGCCCGCGACGTACCCCTGGTCGTTGCCCCCGCCGGAGTTGACCGGCTCGCCGGCGGTGTCCGCCGAGCACCCGCTGAGCAGCGCCACGCCGGCCAGCGCCGCGGCGGCGAGCGTCGCGGCGCGGCGGGTCGGCGAGGGGGTGCGCATGGGTATCGAGTCTTCGACGGTCGGCGGGTCGCTCGGGTTTCAGGCGCCGGCCGAGAACTTCGGCACGCCGCCGACGTCCACGGGCAGCAGCGCCTTGGCCGGCTCGGTGTAGGTGACCGCGACGATCTCGTCGGCGTCGTCGTACGTGAACGACGTCACCGAGGCGAGCGTGCACTGGCGCCTGCGCGGGTCGTGCCACAGCTTCTTGCCCTCGACCGCGGAGCGCGCGATCCACACCGGCAGCTGGTGGGAGACCAGCACGGCCTCGGACCGGGCCGGGTCGCCGAGGGCGCGCACGTCGTCGCGGGCGTCGGCCAGCGCGCCCAGCATCCGCCGGACGATCTGGGCGTACGGCTCGCCCCACGACGGCTTGAACGGGTTGGTGAGGTAGCGCCAGTGCTGGGGGTGCTTGAGCGAGCCGTCGCCCACGCCGAACTCCAGGCCCTGGAAGTGGTTGCCCGCCTCGATCAGCCGCCGGTCGGTCTGGATCTCAAGCCCGTGCGCGGCGGCGATCGGCTCGGCGGTCTCCTGCGCGCGCTCCAGCGGCGACGACACGACGAGGCCGACCGGCCGCGCGCTCAGCGCCTCGCCCACGACCTCGGCCATCTCGCGGCCGAGGTCGGACAGCCGGTAGCCGGGCAGCCGGCCGTACAGGATCTTCGCGGGGTTGTGCACCTCGCCGTGGCGCACCACGTGGACGGTCGTCACGGTCGTTCTCCCTGCTTCGGTGAGTCGGTGGCGGCCAGCGCCTGCGCCGCGGCGCGCGCGGCGTGCGGGACGGCCTCGGCGATGCGGTCGAGGGCCGCGTCATCGTGCGCGGCGGAGACGAACCACGCCTCGTACGCGCTCGGCGGCAGCGACACCCCGCGGTCCAGCATGGCGTGGAAGAAGGCGGCGTACGCGCCGGCGTGCTGGCGCTGGGCGGCGGCGAAGTCGCGCACCGGGCCGTCGACGCCCCAGAAGAAGCTGAACAGCGAGCCGCCGTGCTGGGTGGTGTGCGGGACGCCGGCGGTGTCGAGCGCGCTCGTCGACGAGGGCGGCGACGCGGGCGGCGGCGGCGTCGAGGTGGGCGTAGACCGCGTCGTCGAGCAGCCGCAGCGTGGTGACGCCGGCGAGGGTGGCGAGCGGATTGCCGCTCAGCGTGCCGGCCTGGTAGACCGGGCCGGCCGGGGCGAGCAGCGCCATCACGTCGGCGCGCCCGCCGAAGCCCGCCGCCGGCAGCCCGCCGCCCATGACCTTGCCGAACGTCATCAGGTCGGCGGCGACGCCGTCGAGGCCGTACCAGCCGGAGCGGCTGACCCGGAAGCCGGTCATCACCTCGTCGGAGATCAGCAGGGCGCCGTGGGCGTGGGCGATCCGCAGCAGCGCGGCGTTGAAGCCGTCGGCCGGCGGCACCACGCCCATGTTGGCCGGGCACGCCTCGGTGATGACGCAGGCGATCTGGCCGCGGTGGGCGGCGAAGGCGGCCTCGACGGCGGCCAGGTCGTTGTACGGCAGCACGAGGGTGTCGGAGGCGGCGGCGCCGGTGACCCCGGGGGTGTCGGGCAGGCCGAAGGTCGCGACGCCGGAGCCGGCCGCGGCCAGCAGCGCGTCGACGTGGCCGTGGTAGCAGCCGGCGAACTTCACGATCTTGCTGCGGCCGGTGTAGCCGCGGGCCAGCCGGATCGCGCTCATCGTGGCCTCGGTGCCGCTGGAGACCAGCCGCACCTGCTCGAGCGGCTCGACCCGGGCCACCATCTCCTCGGCCAGCTCGACCTCGTACGGGCCGGGGGCGCCGAACGACGTGCCGCGGGCGGCCGCCTGCTGGATCGCCTCGACGACCTGGGGGTGGGCGTGGCCCAGGATCATCGGCCCCCACGAGCCGACCAGGTCGACGTACTCGCGGCCGTCGGCGTCGCGGACGTACGCGCCGTGCCCCTCGACCATGAAGCGCGGCGTGCCGCCGACCGCGCGGAAGGCCCGGACGGGGGAGTTCACGCCGCCGGGGGTGACGGCCAGCGCGCGGGCGAACAGCGCCTCGCTGGCCGGCGCGGGGGTGGGGGCGTTCATCGCAGGCGAGTGTCCCAGCCCGGGTCGGGTGCGGGCGAATCGGCCGACCCCCGGCGCCCCGATCGCCGCTTGCCCGCCCGTACGCCGTCAGGTCCAGCAGGTGGAACGGCGTCCCGCCTGGCGGACACGGGCTGGCGTCGATCGCGCGTCTTCGCGCAGGGTGTCCGGCACTAGTCCGCTCGGGCTAGACCAAACGGGTGATCGGGCCGGCAGGAGGTGGACGAATGGGCAGACATGCACAGATCCCCCCGAACCGGTCGCCGCGGCACGCCCATCGGCGCCACTCTGGGGGTGCCCATCGTCGTCCGACCGCTGTCGGACGCCTCCTTCCCCGGGGGACTGGTTCCATGCGCCCGTTCGTCGCCGCCGGCATCTTGGTGCCGCTGCTTGGCGTCACGGCGTCCCTGGCGGGCACCGGGCTGACCCCCGCGGGCGGAGCCGAAGGGCCCCCAACCGACGTCCGCGTCCTCGACGCCACGTACGAGTCGGTCTCGCTGGCCGACCTCGATGAGCTCGACGAGCCCGACCCCCTGCCCGTCCCGGACGACGCCGCCGTCGAGGCCCTCGCGGTGGCGCCCGAGGCGCCGGCGACAGTCGCCGCGGTCGCCGTCCCGGTCGAGCCCGCCAGCAAGTCCGGGCCGCAGGGCATCCCGCTCGCCGCGCTCCGCGCCTACCAGCGGGCCGCCCAGGCGATCAACCGCACCGACCCCGGCTGCCGGATCCCCTGGCAGCTGCTGGCCGCGGTCGGCCGCGCCGAGTCCAACCACGGCCGCTACGGCGGCGCGGTGATGACGGCCAGCGGCAAGTCCTCGCCGCCGATCATCGGCATCGCCCTCGACGGCCGCGGCCCGGTCGCCCTGATCCTCGACAGCGAGGGCGGGGCGTGGGACGGCGACCCCGTCTACGACCGCGCGGTCGGCCCGATGCAGTTCCTGCCCGGCACCTGGCGCACCAACGGCCGCGACGGCGACAAGGACGGCGTCAAGGACCCCCAGGACATCGATGACGCCGCGCTCGCCGCGGCGGTCTACCTGTGCGCCGGCCCCGGCGACCTGTCCACCATCGAGGGCCAGCGCGCGGCGGTCTTCCGCTACAACCGCTCCGACCCCTACGTCGAGTTCGTGGTCACCAAGGCGGCCGAGTACGCCGGGCAGGGCGTCGTCGCCGTGCCCAACGGTGTGCCAGCCCCCGTGCCGGCCCCCGCCCCGGTCGCTCCGGGCGCACCGCCGGTGCCCGGCGAGCCGGCGCCGATCCAGTCCCCGGACCCGGGCGGCACCCCGAGCCCGACCGCAGAGCCCGTCGCCGAGCGGCGAGCCGACGCCCACCGACACCCCGACTCCCACGGACACGCCCACCCCCGATCCGACGCCCACCGAGCCGCCGCCTCCCACCGAGCCGCCGCCCCCGACGGAGCCGCCCACCCCGGATCCGACGCCCACCGAGACCGTGCCCCCGACCGAGGAGCCCGCCACCTGATCCCAGCAGGGTTCAGCGGGTGAGCAGCCGGGCGGCCTCGGTCGCCCAGTACGTCAGCACGAACGACGCGCCGGCCCGCCGGATCGAGGTCAGCTGCTCGAGGATCACCCGCTCGCGGTCGATCCACCCCTGCCGCGCGGCCGCCTCGACCATCGCGTACTCCCCCGACACCTGGTACGCCCCCACCGGCACGTCGAAGGCGTCGCGCACCCGCCGCACCACGTCGAGGTAGGGCAGCGCGGGCTTGACCATCACCAGGTCGGCGCCCTCGGCCAGATCGAGGGCCGCCTCGCGCAGCGCCTCGTCGGAGTTCGCCGGGTCCATCTGGTACGAGCGGCGGTCGCCGAACGCCGGCGCCGACTCCGCCGCGTCGCGGAAGGGGCCGTAGAACGCCGAGGCGTACTTCACCGCGTACGCGAGCACCGCGACGTCCACGAAGCCGGCCGCATCCAGCGCGGAGCGGATCGCCGCCACCTGGCCGTCCTGCATCCCGCTCGGGGCCACCACGTGCGCCCCCGCCCGCGCCTGGGCCACCGCCGTTGCGGCGTAACGCGAAACCGCCGCGTCGTTGTCGACCGTGCCGTCGGCCAGCAGCGGCCCGCAGTGCCCGTGGTCGGTGTACTCGCACAGGCACACATCGCCCATCAGCACCGCGGCGTCGCCGACCTCGGCGCGCAGGTCGGCCAGCGCCAGCTGCACGATGCCGTCGGCGGCGTCGGCCTGCGAGCCGAGGGCGTCCTTCACCGCGGGGATGCCGAAGAGGATCAGCCCGCCCACCCCGGCCTCGACGGCCTCGACGGCCGCCCGCCGCAGCGAGTCGCGCGTGTGCTGCCGCACGCCGGGCATCGAGGCCACCGGGGCCGGCTCGGCCAGCCCCTGCTTGACGAACAGCGGCAGGACGAGGTCGGACGGCGCCACCCGGGTCTCGGCCACCAGCCCGCGCATCGCCGCGGTCGTACGCAGCCGGCGCGGGCGGTCGAGCGGCCCGTCCCCGCTCAACGCGGTCCCATCGCTACTTGGCCTTGCTGCGCCGCGCGCCCTTGCGCTGGCTCGGCCGCCACACGGCCTCGCCGTGCTCCAGCGCCGCCAGCCGCAGCGAGGCGCCGTACTCGGCCAGCGCCTCGGTCAGCGCCCCCACGGACGGCGTCGGCGCCAGCACGTCGACGCGCAGGCCGTGCTCCTCGGCGGTCTTGGCCGTCTGCGGGCCGATGCACACGATCGCCGTCGACGCGTGCGGCTTGCCGGCGATGCCGACCAGGTTGCGCACGGTCGAGGACGAGGTGAAGACGACCGCGTCGAAGCCGCCGGTCTTGATCGCCTCGCGGGTCTCGGCGGGCGGCGGCGCGGCGCGCACCGTGCGGTAGGCCGTGACGTCGTCGATCTCCCAGCCGAGCTCGACCAGGCCGGCGGCCAGCGTCTCGGTGGCGATGTCGGCACGCGGCAGGAAGACCCGGTTGCGCGGGCGCCCGCCCTCGTGGTCGTCGTCGAACTCCGGCCAGTCCTCCAGCAGCCCGGCGCCGGACTGCTCGCCGCACGGCACCAGGTCGGGCACGACGCCGAACGCGCGCAGCGCGGCGGCCGTCTGCTCGCCGACCGCGGCGACCTTGACGCCGGCGAAGACCCGCGCGTCCAGCCCGAACTCCTCGAGCTTCTCGCGTACGGCCCGCAGCGCGTTGACCGAGGTGAACGCGATCCACTGGTAGTCGCCCTCGAAGAGCGTCTTGATCGCCCGCTCCATCTGCTGGGGCGTGCGCGGCGGCTCGACCGAGATCGTCGGCACCTCGTGCGGCACGGCGCCGTGGCGGCGCAGCTCGGCCGACAGCGCGCCGGCCTGCTCCTTGGTGCGCGGCACCAGCACCTGCCAGCCGAACAGCGGCTTGGACTCGAACCACGACAGGCCCTCGCGGTGGGCCACGACCTCGCCGACGACGGCGAGCACCGGCTCGGCCAGCCGCGCGGCGCGCAGGGCGCGGTTGATGTCGCCGAGGGTCGAGACCACGGTGCGCTGCGCCGTCGTCGTGCCCTGGGAGGTGACCGCGATCGGGGTCGCGGCGTCCCTCCCGGCGCCGACCAGCGACAGGGCCGCGTCGGCCACCGCGTCGGCGTCGCCCACGACCACGACGGTCGCGTCCGGCTGCGCGTGCGACGCCCAGTCGACGTGCGCCATGTGCCCCTTGACGACGTGCACCGAGCGCGAACGCGCATCGGTGAGCGGGATCCCCGCGTACGCCGGGACGGCGCTCACCGCCGAGACGCCGGGCACGATCTCGTACGCGACACCGGCCTTGCGGCAGGCCGCGGCCTCCTCGACCAACCCGGTGAAGGTCGCCGGGTCGCCGTCCATCAGGCGCACCACCCGGGCGGCGTGCTTGGCGGCGTCGACGAGCCGCTTCGACCGCGCCGACTGGCTCAGCGGCGTGCCGTCGTCGGCCAGGCTGCCCTCGACCACCTCGGCGCCGGGGCGCACGAGGCCGGTGAGCGCCGGCCCGCGCAGGACCCGGTCGAGGATGACGATGTCAGCCTCGGCGAGCAGCGCGGCGGCGCGCAAGGTGAGCAGGCCCGGGTCGCCGGGACCGGAGCCGACGAACGACACCGTTCCCCTCAAGGCGGTCGGGCGCTTGTGCGTACGTGTCGTCACGGGACGCGTTCCCCCATCAAACCGTCGGCCCCCGCGGCCAGCAGGTCGGCGGCCAGCCGTCGGCCGACCTCCTCTGCGTGCAGCGGTGAACCGGTGGTGGACAAGCGACACCGTGGCCGACCCGTCAAGGGCGGCGACCACGGCGCGCAGATACAGCTCGGGTTCGGAGAACCCGTCCTCGGCGATGTCGGCCAATGCGCCGACGGGCGCCGAGCACCCCGCCTCAAGGGCGGCGAGCAAGGACCGCTCGGCGAGCGTCGCGGCACGGGCCGCCACGTCGTCGAGCGGGGTCAGGGCGTCGAGGGCGGCCGCGTCTGCGGCGCCGGCACTCGACGGCGAGGGCCCCCTGGCCGGGGGCCGGGAGCATCTGCAGCGGATCGAGGACCTCGGTGGCCTCGTCGGCGCGCCCGAGGCGCAGCAGGCCGGCGCGGGCGAGCACCACGGCGTCGAACGAGCCGTCCGCGACCAGGCCCAGCCGGGTGTCGACGTTGCCGCGGACGGCGACGACGTCCAGGTCGAGGCCGAGCGCCCGCAGCTGGGCCGCGCGGCGCGGCGACCCGGTGCCGATCCGCGACCCGGCGGGCAGCTCGCCCAGGGTGAGCCCGTCGCGGGCGACCAGCGCGTCTCGGGGGTCCTCGCGCCGCGGCACGGCCGCGAGCAGCAGCCCGTCGGCGGGGGCCGTGGGCAGGTCCTTGAGCGAGTGCACGGCGACATCGACCTCGCCGGCCAGCAGCGCCTCGCGCAGCGCGCCCACGAAGACCCCGGCGCCGCCCATCGAGGCGAGGTCGCCGCGGTCCACGTCGCCCTGGGTCGTGATCTCGACGAGCTCCACGGCCCGACCCGATGCGGCGGTGATCGCATCGGCGACCTGCTGGCTCTGGGCGCGGGCCAGCGCGCTGCGCCGGGTGCCGAGCCGCAGCGCGCTCATGGCCGCTCGCCCGTCGTCTGGAGGTCGGCGGGGTGCAGGTCGGCCTGGGTGATCCGGCCGACGACGGCCGGGTCGAGGTCGAAGAGCACGTGCAGCGCCTCGGCGTACGACCCCGCGGCCGACTCGGCGGCGAGCTCCTTCACCCGCACCGTGGGGGTGTGCAGCAGCGTGGCCACCGCGCGGCGCAGGCTCTGCTCGACCTCGGCGCGCGCGGCGGGGTCGAGGTCGAGCCGGCCGTCGAGGCGGGCCAGCTCGGCGGCCAGCACCGAGTCGGCGCGGGCCCGCAGCGCGACGACGACGGGCGCCACCGCGTCGGCGTGGCGGGCGGCCAGGTGGGCGGCGACCTCGTCGGCGACGATCCGCCGGACCGCCTCCACCTCGGCCTCCGGGTCGGGGGCGCCGGGCAGCACGGCGTCGCGCAGCAGCTCGGCGAGGTCCTCGAGCGAGACCAGGCTCGCCCCGGCCACCCCCAGCACCTCGGGGTCGATGTCGCGCGGCAGGGCCAGGTCGACCAGGTAGATCGGGCGGGCCCCCCGGCGCTCCTGCGCCGCGGCCACGGCGTCGGCGTGCAGCAGGTAGCCGGTCGCGCCCACGCAGGCCACCACCAGGTCGGCGTCGTCGAGCAGTCCGGGCAGCGCGTCCAGCGGGTGCGCCGTGCCGTCGACGCCGCCGCCACGCGTACGGCGTGCTCGGGGGTGCGGTTGGCGATCGCGATGGGGCCGACGCCCGCCCGGCGCAGCGATTGCGCCGACAGCGCGGCCATCGATCCGGCGCCGATCACCACGGCCGAGCGGCCGGCCAGCCCGCCGAGGTGCCCCTCGGCCAGGTGCAGGGCCACCGAGATCAGGGAGGCGCCGGTGCGGTCGATGTCGGTCTCGGCGTGCGCGCGCTTGCCGGCCCGCAGCGCCCGCTGCAGCAGGTCGTTGAGGGCGCGGCCGGCGGTGGCGTGCCCCTGCGCCTCGCGCAGCGCCTCGCGGACCTGGCCGAGGATCTGCGCCTCGCCCACGACCATCGAGTCCAGGCCCGCGGCGACCTCGAAGAGGTGCTGCACCGCCCGGTCCTCGTAGTGCACGTACAGGTGCGGGGCGATCTCATCGAGCGCCAAGCCGGTGTGGCGGGCCAGCAGGTCGCTCACCTCGGCCACGCCGCCGTGGAACTTCGCCACATCGGCGTAGACCTCGACCCGGTTGCAGGTCGACAGCACCGCGGCCTCGTCGACGTGCGCGGAGCCCGCGAGGTCTTGGAGCAGCTTGCCCCGGCCGTCGGCGGCCAGGGTCGCGCGCTCCAGCATCGGCACGCCGGCGGTGCGGTGCGACAGGCCCACGACGAGGAGGCTCACCGGGCGGCCTCCACCAGGTCGGCCGGGGCCGCGTCGGCCGCCTTGCGCTGCTCGTGGAAGGCCAGGATCTGCAGCTCCACGGCCAGGTCGACCTTGCGCAGGTCGACGCCGGGGGGCACCACGAGCGCGGTCGGCGCGAAGGTCAGGATGCTGGTGACGCCGCAGGCGACCAGCCGGTCGCAGACCGCCTGGGCGGCGTCGGCCGGGGTCGCCACGACGCCGATCGCGACCCCGTGCTCGGCCACCACCCGCTCGAGCTCGTCGAGCGAGGCGATCGGCAGGTCGCCGACCCGCCCGCCGGCGGCCGCGGGGTCGACGTCGATCAGCCCGACGACGCGGAAGCCGCGGCTGGCGAAGCCGCCGTAGTTGGCCAGGGCGTGCCCGAGGTTGCCGACGCCGACGATGACGACCGGCCAGTCATGGGTGAGCCCGAGCTCGCGGGCGATCTGGTAGACGAGGAACTCCACGTCGTACCCCACGCCTCGCGTGCCGTACGAGCCGAGGTGGCTGAGGTCCTTGCGCAGCTTGGCGCTGGAGACGCCCACGGCGTCGGCGAGGTCCTCGCTGGAGACCGTGGCGACGCCGCGCTCGGCCAGGGCCACGAGCGCGCGGTGGTAGACGGGCAAGCGGGCCACGGTGGCGTCCGGGATCCCGCGACGCACGCGGCGCGCGGCGGCGCGACGCGCGATCGCGGGGCGTTCCGGGCTCACAGCGGCTCCCTGGTGACCGGCCGCGCGCCGATCCGCAGGACCGGTGTCGCGGCGGGCGAGGCGACCTGCTAAGGACGCCTCCTCTCCTGCCTCGGGAGGGTAGGTGCTTGTGAACGCGTGAACAAAATTGACAAGACCGCCTCAGCCCCCCTTCCGAGTTGTCAGAGAAAGCGGTGGCCATAGCCTCCGCAATCTCTGACAACTCGGTCAGGGCGGTGAGGGGTCAGCGGGTGAGGGCGGCGCGCAGGCGGTCGGCGTCGACCCGCCAGAAGTCGTGCTGCTCGCCGTCGACCAGCGTCACCGGGATCTGCTCCCAGTACCGCGCGTGCAGGTCTGGGTCGGTGGTGATGTCGACCTCGGCGTACGCCTCCCCCAGCTCGGCGGTGACCGCGGCGATCACCGCGCGGGCGTCATCGCACAGGTGGCAGCCCGGCTTGCCCAGCAGGGTGACCCGCGGGGCCCCGGCTCGGTCACGTGCGCCCCCTCACGGGGTCGGCCTCGCGCAGCCGGCCCTTGGCCACCTTGCCGACCGCCGAGTGCGGCAGCGTGTCGACCATCGCCACGATCGTGGGGCACTTGAACCGGGCCAGCCGGGTCTGGCAGAAGGCGACCACGTCGTCGGCCGTCAGCCCGGAGCCCGGCGCCGCGACCACGAACGCCTTGACCGCCTCGCCGGTGTACGGGTGCGGCACCCCGACCACGGCGGCCTCGCTCACGCCCGGGATGAGCTGCAGGACGTCCTCGATCTCGCGCGGGTAGACGTTGAACCCGCTGACGATGACGAGCTCCTTGCGGCGGTCGACGAGGCGCAGGTCGCCGTCGTCGTCGAGGTAGGCGACGTCGCCGGTGCTGAACCAGCCGTCCGTCGTCCGGGCCCCTCGGAGCCGTCCGGCCAGTAGCCGGAGAACAGGTTGGCGCCGCGGATCGAGATCTCCCCCGGGTCGCCCTCGTCGACCGGGTCGCCGGCCTCGTCGAGCAGCCGCACCTCGACCCCGGGGAACGGCCTGCCCACCGAGCCCGGCTTCGGCGCGACCCCCGACGAGGGTCGAGCTGACACCGGGCGCCGCCTCGGTCAGGCCGTACCCCTCGTACAGCGGCTTGCCGGTCAGCGTCATGACCTGCTCGGCGACGGCCGCGGGCATGGGCGCCGCGCCGGTGAACATCAGGCGCACCCCGGCCATCCGCTCGGCGAGGTTCGGCGACTGCGACCACGCCGCGAACATCGGCGGGGCGCCGGGGACGTTGGTCACGCCGAGCTCCTCGATCGCCCGCAGCGCGCCCTCGGTGTCGAAGCGGTCGACGAGCACCACCGTGGCGGCGGCCCGCGCGGCCATCGCGAGCGTGCCGTTGAGCGAGTAGACGTGCGACAGCGGCAGCACCGCGAGCACGACGTCATCGGCGGCCACCGACTCGGTGCCGGCGGCGGCGACCTGCTCGACGTTGGCGAGCAGCGCCCGGTGGGTGAGCATCGCCCCCTTGGGCTCCCCGCTGGTGCCCGACGTGAACAGCAGCAGCGCCAACGTCTCCGGCTCGATCTCGGGCTGCTGCCCTGCCGCGAGCGGGGCGCCGACGTGGCCGCCGACCAGCCCGTCGTACGAGGTGATCCGCAGCCCCTCGATCCCCTCGGAGGCGGCGAGCGACGACGGCGGCGGCCGGCCTCGGTGCGGACGACGAGCCGAGCCTGGGCCTCGCCCAGCAGCGTCGAGAGCTCGGGGGCGGTGTAGGCCGGGTTGAGCGGGACGGCCACCAGCCCGGCGCGCAGGACGCCGAAGTACGTCGCGACGAACTCCGGGGTGTTGCCGAAGAGCACGGCCACCCGATCGCCCGGCTCACCGGGGGCGCCGGGGCGCAGGCCGGCCTCGACCAGACCCGCCACGACGGCGTCGACCTCGCGGTCCAGCGCTGCCCAGGTCAGCGTGCGCGCGCCCGCGACGATGGCCGGGTGCTCCGGCCGCGTACGCGCCGCCGCGCGCACCAGATCGGCGACCGTGCGAGGGGATTCGGCAGGGGCGGTCAGCGGGTTGATCGGGCACGTCTTCGATCCTCCCACGCCGCTAGGCTCCGGGCATGGCGCCCGAGCCCCAATCCCCGTCCTCGACGGCCCCCGCCGATCCCAGGCCCGTGGCCGCTGAGGTCCCGGAGGCCCCTGCCGTCCTGGCCGGCCGCGCCGCCGCCGCGGCGGCCGAGGTCGAGGCGGCCCTGCTCGCCACCCCCGACCCCACAGCCGGCGGCGTTCTTCGACATCGACAACACCGTCGTACGCGGGGCGTCGATCTTCTACCTGGCCCTGGGCCTGGCCCAGCGCGGCTTCTTCAAGAAGCGCGACGTGGTCGGCTTCGCGAAGGGCCAGCTGAAGTTCCGGCTGGCCGGCACCGAGGACATGACCGACATGGCCGACGCCACCGAGGTCGCCCTCAGCTTCGTGGCCGGCCACGAGGTCAACGAGGTCGTGCTGATCGGCCGCGAGGTCTTCGACGACAAGATCGCCGGCAAGGTGTACGGCCAGACCCTCGCCCTCGCCCGGGCGCACCTCGACGCGGGCCAGCGGGTATGGCTGGTGTCGGCCGCCCCCGTCGAGCTCGCGACGATCATCGCCAAGCGGCTCGGGCTCACCGGCGCCCTCGGCACCGTCTCGGAGATCCAGGGCGGGGTCTACACCGGCAAGCTGGTCGGCAAGCCGCTGCACGGCCCGGCGAAGGCCGAGGCGATCCGGGCCCTGGCCGCCCGCGAGGGGCTCGACCTGTCGCGCTGCGCGGCGTACTCCGACTCGGCCAACGACATCCCGATGCTCTCCGCCGTCGGCCAGCCGTGCGCGATCAACCCCGACTCCAAGCTGCGCAGCCACGCCCGCGACATGGGCTGGGACATCCGCGACTACCGCACCGGGCGCAAGGCCGCCAAGATCGGGCTGCCGACGCCTGGCCGGCATCGGCCTGGTCGCCGGGATCGCGGCCGGCGCCATCGCCATCGACCGCCGTCGCGCGAATGGTCTAGAAGAACACGCTGCGGCGCTGCATGAGCAGCTTGTAGAGCGTGTGCTGGATCGTCTCGCGCACCTGGTCGGTGAGGTTGAAGACCAGCATCGGGTCGTCGGCGGCGCCCTCGGGGTAGATGTCGGTCGGGATCGGCTCGCCGAACTCGATGATCCACTTGCTGGGCAGCGGCACCAGCCCGAGCGGGCCAAGCCACGGGAACGTCGGCGTGATCGGGACGTACGGCACGCCCAGCAGGCGCGCCAGCGACTTCACGTTGCCGATGATCGGGTAGATCTCCTCGGCCCCCACGATCGAGCACGGCACGATCGGCACCCGGGCGCGCAGCGCCGCCGCGACGAAGCCGCCGCGGCCGAAGCGCTGCAGCTTGTAGCGGTCGGAGAACGGCTTGCCGATGCCCTTGAAGCCCTCGGGCCAAACGCCGACGAGCTCACCGGAGCCCAGCAGCCGCTCGGCGTCGGCGTTGCAGGCCAGCGTGGCGCCGGACTTGCGGGCGACCTCGCCGACGACCGGCAGCTGGAAGACCAGGTTGGCCCCGAGCATCCGCAGGTTGCGGTGGGTCGGGTGGTGGTCGTGAATCGCGAGCTGGGTCATCACCGAGTCGATCGCGACCGTGCCCGAGTGGTTGGCGACGAGCAGGGCACCCGCGGCGTCGGGGATGTTCTCCAGCCCGCGCGTCTCGACGCGGAACCACTTGGAGTACAGCGGGCGCACGGCCGCCAGGATCACGCGGTCGGTGAGCTCGGGGTCGAAGCCGAAGTCGTCGACCTCGAAGTCGCCGGTCACCCGGCGGCGCAGGAAGTCCAGCGTGCGGGCGACCCGGGTGTCCCAGTCCAGGCCGTCCGGGTGCCCGCCGAGCACCTGGTTGAGCGCCTCGTCGACGCGGGCGTCGTCGGCGTTGCGGCTTGTGGGCGCGGCATCGGATGAGACAGGGGCCGCGACCGGGCGCTTGACCGGGCGCTTGCGGGGCTTGATGTCCAGCGCCGGCGACGGCTTGCCGGCCGGCTCGGCCGCCGCGCTGGCGGCCGCCTGCACGGGCGGCGCCGCCGGCGCGGGTGCCGACGGGGCCTGCGGGGCCACGGCCTTCTTCACCGGCCGGCGCGGGCGCTCGCCGTCGATCGGGATGATCCGGGCCTCGGTCACGCGCCGCCTCCCCTGCTGAGCGCGCCGGCGACCAGGTGCTCAAGCGCCTCCACGCGCTCGGCCGGCAAGTGGCGGTTGATCCCGCGGACCGCGACGAACTCGTCGAACGTCTCGCGGGTGGAGTGCTTGGGCGTCCAGCCGATCCGGCGCTCGGCGCGCGAGGTGTCGACCATCCGCCCGTACGACAGGAAGCGAATCTGCTCTGGGGAGAAGTCGACGATCCGCGAGCGGCGGATCCAGTCGCCGAACGCGCTGACCAGCGGCGACGGCAGCGGCAGGGTCGGCCGGCCGGCGCGGTGGGCCGCCTGCGACAGCAGCAGCGCGCCCTCGCCCGCGGCGTTGAAGGTGCCGGGGTGGTCCTCGAGGGTGAGCCGGCGCAGCAGGTCGATGCCGTCGTCCTCGTGCACGAACTGCATGCGCGGGTCGAAGCCGAAGACCGTGGGGATCACCGGCAGCTGGAAGTACGACGTGAACGGGGTGTCGATGCGCGGGCCGAGGAAGTTCGCGAACCGGGCCATGCTCACGGTGACGTCGGGGCGCCGGCGGGCGAAGCCGCGGACGTAGCCCTCGACCTCGACGGAGTCCTTGCCGAACCCCGAGCGGGGCATCGCCTTGGGCTCCATGTCCTCGGTGAACATCCCCGGGTCCTTGGGCGAGGCGCCGTACACCGCCGTCGAGGACTTCACCACCAGCTTGCGGATGCTGTCGGCCTTCTGGCAGGCGGCGAGCAGCTGCATCGTGCCGATGACGTTGATCTCCTTCATCGACGTCCGCCCGCCTGCGGAGACGGGGGTCGCGATGACGGACATGTGCACGACGGTGTCGACGCCGGCCGCGGTGATCACCTTGGCGATGATCGGGTTGCGGATGTCGGCGCGCACGAACTCGGCCCCGCCCAGGTCGCCCGGCGGGGGGATCACGTCGACGCCGATGACCCGCTCGATGCCGGGAGCCCCGACGAGCTCGCGCGCCAGCCGGCCGCCCAGGTGCCGGCTGACACCCGTCACGAGCACCACCCGGCTGGGGGGCGAACCCGCGGACTTAGCGGCCATGGGCGTGCCGACCTCCCTGCTGTGGCGTCCTGGTCTGAGGCGGGATGCCGCTACTTCTTGTTGCGGCGCTGGATACGCGTCTTCTTCAGCAGCTTGCGGTGCTTCTTCTTCGCCATGCGCTTGCGGCGCTTCTTGATGACGGAGCCCACGTCGGTGCCTCTTCGCTGTCGGGTCGGTCCCGCGGGAGGCGGTCCGAAGAATCGCCAGCCTACCCGCGGATGAGGGTCGTGCCGCCAGGAGCCCGCACGGCGGGCGGATCGGGTCAGCCGGCCTCGAAGTACGCCTTCTGCAGGTACTCGGTCACGGCCTGCTCGGGCACCCGGAAGGAGCGGCCCACGCGTACGGCGGGCAGCTCGCCGCTGTGCACCAGGCGGTACACGGTCATCTTGGACACCCGCATCGCGGCGGCGACCTCCGCGACGGTGAGGAAGCGCACCTCGCCGAAGGGCCGCGGGCGGGCGGGGACGGCGCGGGCGGCGTCAGCGCGGGCGGCCTCGTCATCGGGCTGCTCGACGCTGGGCTCGGGTCGCTCGGGGTTGGACATCAGGCACCGCGTTTCGTGCGCGCGGGCCGCCCGGCTTCCCCACCAGGCGCGTGAACCGTGGCGCTGCAGGGAGAGTAGTGACGAATGGGGCCTGTGCGCACCCCCTTCGCCCAAATTGTCACCCTCCCGCCGCACGAGGCCACCCGTACGCCTGGCTTCCCCGCGCCTTGCGCACGCCTCCCCGCCGCCCCAGCGCGGGGCAGGCACCGAGTAGAGCGTGGAAGCAGTCAGCCGAAGTGCGGATCGAGGCCGTGGTGCGGGAAGACCGCCCGGCGGGTGGACAGGATCGCGCGGTCGAGCCAGTTGGCGGGGTCGTACCCGGCCGACCAGGGGCGCGGCCGCGGCTGCCGGCCGTCGGTCATGTGGACGGGGGCCACCCGGCCCAGCCGGGAGCGGACGTACTCGCGCCAGGTCTCGGGCAGCGCCGTGAACGGCGGCACCGGCTTGCCGACCGCGATGCCGATCAGGTGCGCCCAGGCCCGCGGGACGACATCGACAATCTCGTACCCGCCGCCGCCGAGGGCCAGCCAGCGCCCGCCCGCGTGCTCGTGCGCGAGGTCGTGCAGGGCGGCGTACGCGGCGCGCTGGCCGTCGATCGACAGCGCCAGGTGCGCCAGGGGGTCGAGGAAGTGGCCGTCGGCCCCCTGCTGGCTGACCAGCACCTGCGGGCGGAACTCGGCGAGCAGCGGCGGCACGATCGCGTCGAAGGCGCGCATCCAGCCCTCGTCCTCGGTGCCCGGCGGCAGCGCGGCGTTGACGGCGTAGCCCTCGGCGGCCGGGCCGCCGATCTCCTCGGGGTAGCCGGTCATCGGGAAGAGCGTCCGCGGCGTCTCGTGCAGCGAGATCGTGAGCACCCGCGGGTCGTCCCAGAACGCCCGCTCGACGCCGTCGCCGTGGTGCACGTCGACATCGACGTACGCGATCCGCTCGGCGCCCTGGGCCAGCGCCCACGCGATCGCGACCGAGACGTCGTTGTAGACGCAGAACCCCGACGCGTGGCCGGGCATCGCGTGGTGCAGGCCGCCGGCGATGTTGACGGCGTGGTCGTTGACGCCGGTCCACACCCGACGCATCCCCTCGACCGTGGCGCCCACCACCGCCGCCGACGCCTCGTGCATCCCGAAGAAGACCGGGTTGTCCTCGCTGCCGAGGCCGTGCGCGGAGTCCGCGGCGCCCATCGGATCGGCGCCTGCGCGGCGGACCGCCGCGATGTAGTGCGGGCTGTGCACCAGTTCCAGGAGGGTGTCGTCGCAGCCGGCGGGCGGCACGACCTCGCAGTGCGGGCCCTGCAGGAGCCCGAGGTCGCCGGCCAGGCGGTAGGCCAGCTCCACGCGCACCGGCGCCAGCGGATGGCTCGGCCCGAAGTCGTACGCGGCCAAGGCGTCATCCCAGACGACGGCCACGCGCTCGCTCATACCCTCACGCTATCGAGCCGCGACCGCGCCGATTCAGTGCTCAAGGTCATTCCGTCCGCAGGGCAACAACCGGATCAAGCCGGCCCGCCCGGCGAGCGGGGAACACCCCGAAGAACACCCCCACCCCCGCCGACACCCCGAACGCCAGCGCCACCGACCACCAGGTCACATCGGCCGGCAGCGGGGTGAACGCGTCGGCCGCCAGCGAGGAGCCGACGCCGATGGCGATCCCGATCAGCCCGCCCACCGTCGTCAGCAGCACCGCCTCGACCAGGAACTGCCGCAGGATGTCGCGCTGCCGGGCGCCCAGCGCCTTGCGCAGGCCGATCTCGCGGGTCCGCTCGCGCACCGACACCAGCATGATGTTGGAGACGCCGACCCCGCCGACGAGCAGCGAGATGCCGGCGATCGCGGCCAGGACGAGCGTGAGCAGGCCAAGGATCGTGCCGATGGTGCCGAGGATCTGCGTCTGGGTGACGGCGCTGAACTCGTCGCCGGGGTACTTCTCCTCCAGGGCCGCGACGATCTCCTCCTGCAGGTCCGGGATCGACTCGATCGTGGGCGCCTTGACCGCCAGCGCGTTGACCGTGTCGACCCCGAACAGCCGCTGCGCGGCCGTCACGGGGATGTGGATCTCCTCGTCGCGGGAGACCCCGAAGGTGGACCCGACCTCCTCGAAGACCCCGATCACGCGGTACCGCACCCCGGCCACCGTGAGCTGGCGGCCGAGCGGGTCGACGTCCCCGAACAGCTGGTCGGCGACGCTGTCGCCGAGCACCGCGACCCGGCGGCGGGTGTCGACGTCCGACGCGGAGATGTAGCGCCCCTTGGCCAGCGGCCGGTCGAAGACGGTGGTGACCGCCTCGTTGGTGCCGTTGACGCTGACGAACGCCGACTTCGAGCCGACCCGCACCTCCTCGCCGGACGACACCGTGGTGGCCACGGCGCGCGGGTTGCCGATCACCCGGCCGACGTAGTCGACGTCCTCGAACTGCAGGCTCGACACGGTCCGCGCCGAGCCGAAGTCGAACTCCCCGGGGACGATCAGGATCAGGTTGGAGCCGAGGCCCTGCACCTGCTGCTCCACCTCGCGCTTGGCGCCGCTGCCGATCGCCACGAGCATCACGACGGCCCCGACGCCGATGATCACGCCGAGCATGGTGAGCAGGCTGCGCAGCCGGTTGGCGCGCAACGCGTCTAATGCGACGCGGAACGACTCGATGAGGCCCATCTCAGCCGCCGGCGACCGAGGCGGCCGCGGTGTCCTCCACGATCAGCCCGTCGCGGACGTGGATCTGGCGGCGGGCCCGGGCGGCCACCTCGTGGTCGTGGGTGACGAGCACGACGGCGACGCCGCGCTCGGCGTTGAGCCGCTCGAGGATGCCCATGACCTCGGCGCCGTTGGCCGTGTCGAGGTTGCCGGTCGGCTCGTCGGCCAGCAGGATCCGCGGCTCGCCGACCAGGGCCCGGGCGATCGCCACCCGCTGCTGCTCGCCGCCGGACATCTGCGCGGGCCGGTGCCCGAGCCGGTGCTCCAGCCCGACCGACGTGAGGGCGGCGACCGCGCGGTCGCGCCGGTCGCGGCGGCCGACGCCCCGGTACGCCAGCGGCAGCGCGACGTTGTCCACCGCGCTCGTACGCGAGAGCAGCTGGAAGGACTGGAAGACGAACCCGATGGCGCTGTTGCGCAGCTCGGCCAGCTCGGTGTCCGACAGCGTCGAGATGTCGCGGCCGTCGATGCGCAGGACGCCGGCCGTGGGCCGGTCCAGGCAGCCCATCAGGTGCATCAGCGTGGACTTGCCGGAGCCGGACGGGCCGATGATCGCGGCGAACTCGCCCGCCTCGACCCGCAGGCTCACCCCGCGCAATGCGACGACCTCGACGCCTTCCAGTTGGTACGTCCGGCGCACGTCGACGGCCTCGACCGCCGGCACCGCTGAGTCGGGAACCGTCACGGGATCTGCTGGCCCTCGACCACGCGGTCGGCGCCGCGCACCACGATGACCTCGCCGACGGTCAGCCCCTCGGCGACCTGCACCTCGTCGGTGCCCTGGGCCCCCAGGACGAGCTCGCGGCGTTCGGCCCGGCCGTTTTCGACCACCCACACCGCGTCGCGGCCCTGGTCGCGGAACACCGCGGCCACCGGCACGGCGACGGCGTCCTGCGCGGTGCGCACCTGCAGCCGGGCCACCGCCGACATCCCCGGACGCGGGGCGGGCGCCGCCGCACCGGTCTCGTCGGTGCCGGCTGACAGCGAGAGCCGCACGGTGTAGGCCACCCCTCCCCGCGACGAGGTCGTGGGCGCCACATCGATCGCGGTGACCGTCGCCGGGTAGCGCGCCCCGGGCACCGCGTCGAGCTCGACCTCGGCCTGGATCCCGGGCTGCACGAGCAGGATGTCGGTCTCGTCGACCGAGGCGGCCAGCGACAGCGCCGAGACATCGGTGACGCTCAGCAGCGGATCGCCCGTGGCGACCGGCCGGCCGACCTCGATCGGGCCGCTCGTCGACGACGAGGACGAGGACCCGCCGAGGAAGGATGACGCCGCCCCCTGCACCGACTCGGGCAGCTGCGACAGCAGGCCGGACACGTCCGAGCCTGAGCCGCCCGACGCGGTCCCGGCGCCGAACGACGCCACCCCGGCGATGGGGGCCTTGACCACCAACGCGTCGACGGTGGCCTGGGCGACCGCAACGGCGGCCTGGGTCTGGCTGCGCTGGGCCTGGGCCAGCGAGGAAAGCGCCCGTTGCGCCGAGCGCAGGGCGGCGTTCACGGTGTCCACGGCCTGCTCCGTCGAGGCTCGCGCCGAGGCGTACTGCGCCTCCGCCTGGGCCACCTGGGCCAGCGCCTGCGCCTTCGCCGCCGGGTCCTGGATCGCCTCGGCGGCCTGCCGGGCCGCCGCGAAGGCCTGGGCCGCCGCGGCGTCGGCCTGCGCCCCCTGCTGGGACAGGTCCAGCCCCTGGAAGGCTCCCGGCGCGGCCGCGGCCGCTTGGCGGTCCGCCTCCTGCGCGCGGGCGAGCGTCGCCTCGGCCGCGGGCGACGAGATGCGTACGAGCACCTGGCCGGCCGCCACCGTCGCACCGTCGGCCACCTCGATCGAGGCGATCGTGCCGCCCGCCGGAGACGTGATCGCCGACGTGGCGCGCGCCGTGACGGTGCCCGCCGCCTCGACCACCTCGACCACCGTGGCCCGGCCGACCTCGCCGGTCTCGACGCCGGACGCCTCCTCGCCGGAGCAGCCGGCGAGCGCGAGGACCGCCGCGGAGGCGACCACGAGGGCGGCCCCGCGCCGGCGCGTCCGGGCCAGCACAGGGATACGCGCCGAGGGGATCACCAACTCATCGTAGGTTGGCCCCCGCGGGCCGGCTCACCGGATGGCCCGCCGGCGGACGGGAGGGAGCCGGGTGCCCACGGACGAGCCCCGCACCCGGCTGGGCCAGCGCCTCCAGCGCGGCCTGCAGCTGGGCCGCTTCCAGCGCCCCGCAGTGGCGCTCTCGACGCTCTTCGGGCTGCTGGTCCTCGGTCGGGACGCTGCTGCTCCTGCTGCCGGTGGCGCGCGCCGGCGACGGCGGCGCCCCGCTGCTCACCGCGCTGTTCACCTCCACCTCCGCCGTCTGCGTGGTCGGCCTCACCACGGTCGACACCGCCACGTACTGGTCGCCCTTCGGCCATGTCGTCATCGCCGCCCTCGTGCAGGTGGGCGGCTTCGGGATCACGACGCTCGCCTCGCTCGTCGCGCTGCTGATCTCGCGTCGGCTCGGGCTCCGCACCCGGCTGATGGCGCAGGCCGAGTCCCGCGCCCTCGACCTCGGCGACATCAAGCGCGTCCTGCTCGGGGTCGCGCTCATCACCGCGGTGGTCGAGTCCGCGATCGCGCTGGTCCTCACGCTGCGGTTCTGGCTGGCGTACGACTACTCCCTGCCCAAGGCGTTCTGGTACGGCACCTTCCACTCGATCACGTCGTACAACAACGCGGGATTCGCGCTCTTCAGCGACAACCTGGTCGGGTTCGTCAGCGACTGGTGGATCTGCATTCCGATCTGCGTGGCCGTCATCATCGGCGGGCTGGGCTTCCCGGTGCTGTTCGAGCTGATCCGCGAGCGGCGCTCGACGCGCGCCTGGTCGGCGCAGGTGCGGCTCACCCTGGTGACGACGGCGGTGCTGCTCGTGGGCGGCTTCGCGCTCATCCTCGCGTTCGAGTGGAACAACCCGCAGACCCTCGCCGGGCTCGACGTCCCGACCCGGGTGCTGGCCTCGATCTTCCAGTCGGTGCAGCCGCGCACCGCCGGCTTCAACACGCTCAACTACGGCGAGATGGAGAACACCTCGCTGCTGACCACGAACCTGCTCATGTTCGTGGGCGGCGGGTCGGCCTCGAGCGCCGGCGGCATCAAGGTCACCACGCTCGCCGTCCTCGTGCTGGCGCTGCGCGCCGAGCTGCGCGGGGACGCCGACGTCAACGCGTTCCGTCGGCGGATGCCGATCGAGGCCACCCGGCAGGCCCTCGCCGTGTCGTTCGCGTACTGCGTGCTCCTGATGGCGGGCACCCTCGCCCTGCTGGTCGTGGCCCCCGAGGTCGACCTCAGCTCAGCGCTGTTCGAGACCGGCAGCGCGCTGGCGACGGTGGGCCTGTCGACCGGGATCACGCCGGCGCTGCCCGCCGACGCGCAGTGGCTGCTGGCCGTGCTGATGTTCATCGGCCGGCTCGGACCGCTGACCCTCGCCTCCGCCATCGCCCTGCGCCAGCACCGCCAGCTCTACCGCTGGCCGGTCGAGCGGCCGATCATCGGCTGACCGCCCGCGCCCGCCACCCCCGGCCCAGACCCGCCCCAGCGAAAGGGACGCACCCATGCCGCAGCGAACCGACGAAGGCCCGGTCCTCGTCATCGGCCTGGGCCGATTCGGCTCGGCCGTCGCCCAGACCCTGCTGCACCTCGACATCGAGGTGCTCGGCATCGACAACGACGCGCACCTGGTGCAGCGGTGGGCCGACGCGCTCACCCACACCGTCCAGGCCGACTCGACCGATGAGGCGGTGCTGCGCCAACTCGGGGCGCCTGACTTCACCCGGGCCGTGGTGGCGATCGGCTCGAACGTGGAGGCGAGCATCCTCACCACCTCGCTGCTGCACGACCTCGGGGTCGAGGAGATCTGGGCCAAGGCGCTGACCACCGAGCACGGCCGCATCCTGGAGCGGGTCGGCGCCACGCACGTGGTGTTTCCGGAGCGCGAGATGGGCACCCGGGTGGCCCACCTCGTCCACGGGCACCGGATGCTCGACTACATCGAGTTCGACGACGGCTTCGCGGTGTCGAAGACCTCGGCGCCGGTTGAGGCGTACAACCGCACGCTCGGCGAGTCCGAGCTGCGGCGCAAGTACGACGTCACGGTGGTGGGCATCAAGCGCCCGGGCGAGGACTTCACGTACGCGACCGCCGACACCGCCGTCCACCCCGGCGACGTGCTGGTCGTCTCCGGCAAGATCGTGAAGATCGAGGCCTTCGCCCGCCTCCCCTGACCCCTGAACACAACCGTTTGTGGACGTACGTCACGGTAGAACGTGTGACCCCCGCCTCAACCGTTGAGTTAGAGGAGGCGGCGGAGGGCGATCTCGGTGACCTCGGGGGCGTGCGGCAGCGGCTGGCGCTCGCCGGTCGCGACGAAGCCGTGGTTGTCGTACAGCAGCCGGGCCTGCTCGTTCGGCTCGGTCATCCAGGTGTGCACCGACTCCGCGCCCGCGGTCGACGCCCACAGCGCCACGGTCTCGACCAGCGAGCCGCCGTACCCCAGCCCCCGCGCCTCGGGGCGCACCCACAGCGACACCATCTCGGCCTCGTCGGTCACCCCGCCGGGGAAGTACGCGGCCACCAGCGCGTCGTCGCGCGGGCCCACCTCCGCGACGGCGAAGAAGCCCGCCGCCAGCCGCTCGCGCCAGTCCGCCTCGCTGAACGCCTGCTCGCGCTCAAGCGTCGAGCTGTACGACAGCGGCGAGTCGGTCAGCGCCTCCAGCCGGATCGCCCGCAGCCGCTCCCAGTCGTCCGGGCCGAGCACCCGGATCTCCAGGTCGATGCCCTCCGAGCCATCCGGTCGGGCACCCGGCCGCCGGTCGTCCGCGCCCGAGATCTCGTCGCCTGCCATCGCCGTCAGCCCTGTCCCGAGGCCAGCTCGCGCGAACGGTCGCGCGCGGCCTCCATCGCGGTGAGGAACGCAGCCCGCACCTTGTGATCCTCCAGCGCCCGCAACGCGGCCACCGTCGTGCCCGCCGGGGACGACACGTTCTCGCGCAGCACCGTCGGGTGCTCCCCGGTCTCCTTCAGCATCTTGCCCGCGCCGACCAGCGTCTGGACGACGAGCTCCGTGGCGGTCGCCCGCGGCAGCCCGAGCAGGACGCCTGCCTCGATCATCGCCTCGACCACGTAGAAGATGTACGCGGGCCCGGAGCCGCTGATCGCGGTGACCGCGTCCTGGTGCTTCTCCGGCAGCCGCACGACCTTGCCGACCGAGCGCAGCATCCCCTCGGCCACCGCCAGGTGCTCGTCGTCGCAGTGCGCTCCGGGCGAGATCGCGGCCATCCCCTCGTCGACCAGCGCGGGGGTGTTGGGCATGACGCGCACGACCGGCACGCCGGCGGCGAGCCGCGACTCGATGAACTGCGTGGTGATGCCCGCCGCGAGTGAGACGACGGTCTGCCCCGAGTGCACGTGGGGGGCGAGCTCCTCGAGCACCCCGCCCATGTCCTGCGGCTTCACCACGAGCACGAGCGTGGTGCAGCGCTGCGCGGCGTCGACGTTGTCGACCACCTCGACGCCGTACCGCTCGGCGAGCTCGGCCGCGCGTTCGGCGCGCTTCTCGGTGATCAGCAGGCTCGCGGGCGGGCGGCCGGCGCGCAGCAGCCCGGACAGCAGCGTCTCGCCCATGACCCCGGCGCCGACAATCGCCACCACGCCACCGGTCGCGGCCACGTCGGCCGCGTCGCCCGTGTGCTCCTCGGCGCCCATGCGTTCCTCTCTGCGCGCGGCCTGGCCGCGGGGGATCAGCTCGTCGATGACAGCGACTTCAGGAAGAGCGCCAGGTTGGCCGGCTTCTCCGCCATCCGCCGCACCATGTAGCCCCACCAGTCGTCGCCGTACGGAACGTACACGCGCATCTTCTCGCCGTCGGCCGCCAGCCGCTTCTGCTCGTCCGGGCGGACGCCGTGGAGCATCTGGTACTCGTACGTCCCCTTGGCGCGATCATGGCGCACGGCCAGCGCCCCGGCGATGTCGATGAGGCGCGGGTCGTGCGAGGCGACCATCGGGTAGCCCTCGCCGGCCATCAGCACCTTCAGGCACCGCACGTACGCCTTGTCGACGTCGGCCTTGTCCTGGAAGGCCACCGCCGGCGGCTCCTTGTACGCCCCCTTGCACAGCCGCACCCGCGAGCCGGCGTGGGCCAGGTCCAGGCAGTCCGCCTCGGTGCGGTAGAGGTACGCCTGCAGCACGGCGCCCGTCTGCGGGAAGTCGGCGCGCAGCTCGCGCAGGATGCCCAGCGTCGAGTCGGTGGTGGTGTGGTCCTCCATGTCGAGGGTCACGGTCGTGCCGGCGGCGTCGGCGGCCTGGCAGATCTCGCGGGCGTGGTCGAGGGCGATCTTCTCGCCGTCGCCGGGCAGCGCCTGGCCGACCGCGGAGAGCTTGACGCTGACCTCGGCGCCCCCGGTGAGGCCCGCCTCGTCGAGCAGGCCGAGCAGCGTGACGTACGCGTCCCGGGTCGCCTGGGCCTGCCCGAGGTCGTACACGTCCTCGCCGAGGTGGTCGATGGTGACCAGCCGGCCGGATGCGATCAGGTCGGCGGTGGTGAGCACGGCGTCGGCCGCGCCCTCGCCCGCGATGAACCGGCGCACCACGGACCGCGAGATCGGGGCGGCGGCCACGACATCGCGGGCCTGCTCGCTGCGGGACAGGCTCAGCAGCACGCGGCGGATCACGGTGGCCTCCTCGAGTCGGGGGGTCGGGCAGCCCGGGGCCAGCATTCCGCACCGCGCGCGACTTTGCGCCGCCTTCCCCGCCCGTACCTGCGCTTGCCCGCCCTCACAGCGCCGGGCAAGCGCAGGTACGGGCGGGCAAGCGGCGCCCGCAGCCCGGGCTACGCCGCCTCGCGCAGCGCCGCACCGATCCGGCCGCAGAGCCAGGCCGGGCGGGCCCAGGCGTCGTCCCAGCCCCAGCGGACCACCCGCAGACCGAGGGCGCGGATGCGGTCCTCGCGGCGCTTCTCGGCCCAGAGCGCCTCGGGGTCGGCGTACTTGAGCCGGCCATCGCACTCGCCGACCACGCCGGGCCAGCCGAAGTCGGCGAATCCGACCAGCCCCTCGGCGTCGGTGAGCCGGACCTGCAGCTGCGGCGCCGGCAGCCCGTGCTCGGCGAAGCGCACCCGGGACAGCGACTCGGCCGCAGAGCCCGACCGCCCGTCGGCGAAGGCAGCCGCCCGCATGGCTGGCCGCATGCCCGGCCAGCCAGCCATCACCTCAGCCGCCGCGGCTAACTCGCCCCGGTCGAGGCCCCGGGCCAGGGCCGCGTCGGCGGCCACCACGGCATCGAGGAACCCGTGGGCCCGGCCAATATCGAGGACGGTCCGGGCGAGCGACGTGGCGGGCAGCCCGGAGGCCTCGGCACGGTGTGCCCCGGGCAATGCCGCGACCCGCAGGACCCACCCCGGAGCCAGCCCCTCCCGGCCCTCCTCCACGACCAGCCCCACCCGCTGGGGCGCCGGGCCGATGAGCGGCAGCCCCCAGGCGCAGGCCGCGGACCGGCCGGCGAGGACGGCGCCGCGCGATTCGTACGCCAGCAGGGCAGCCCCGTGGGCGCAGCGTTGAGGGTCGGCCGCCACACACTCGGACGGCCCGTACACGCCGCGCCCCAGCCGGACCACGGAACCCGAACGCAGCAGCCGCGCCAGCTCAGCGTGGTCGAGCCCGCAGGCGAGGGCATCGGAGGCGCTGAAGACGCCGTGGCGCCGTGTCGCACGGGCGAGCAGGGCGGGAGGCAGCATGCGCGCACAGTGACGCGCGGCTGCCCCCGCCGGCCAGCCGCGCGACCGAGGTGGTGGACGAATCAACGGCGCGCGGCGCGCTGGGGACAAGCCTCCCCGCCCGTACGGGTGCCTGCCCGCCCTCACAGCGCCGTGCAAGCGCGCGTACGGACGGGCAAGCGGGGGCAGCGAACGGGCGAGCGGCGGGTCTGGGCCGGCCGGTCAGCGGGCGGGGGCGGCCAGGTGCAGCCGGGCGAAGGCCAGCGCCGCGGCCAGGTCGGACTCGCGCTCGGCGTGGTTGGCCGCGCGCCGGGTGGAGATCTCCACGACGACGGTGCCGCTGAAGCCGCGCGCGGCCAGCCCCTCGAGCACCGCCGCGCACGGCTGGCCGCCGCGGCCGGGCACCAGGTGCTCGTCCCGGCTGGAGCCGGAGCCGTCGGCGAGGTGCACATGGCTCAGCCGGTCGCCCAGCGCCTTAGTCATCGCCACGGCGTCCGAGCCCGAGGTCGCCGTGTGCGACAGGTCGAGCGTCACGTGGGGGTAGTCCTCGTCGACCGGGTCCCAGGCCGGGGCGTACGCCTGCAGCTCGCGGGTGCCGGCCCGCCAGGGGTACATGTTCTCGACGGCGAAGCGCACGTCGGTCTCGTCGCCCATCCGGTTGATGCCGTCGACGAACGACTTGACGTAGTCGCGCTGCCACCGAAACGGCGGGTGCACGACCACCGTCGAGGCGCCGAACGCGTCGGCCGCGGCACGCGCCCGGACGAGCTTGGCCCAGGGGTCGGTGCCCCAGACCCGCTGGGTGATCAGCAGGCAGGGGGCGTGCACGGCGAGCACCGGCACGCCGTAGTGGTCGGACAGCCGGCGCACCGCGTTGACGTCCTGGCTGATCGCGTCGGTCCAGACCATGAGCTCGATGCCGTCGTAGCCCAGCCGCGCCGCCAGCTCAAAGGCGGCGGCGGTGGACTCGGGGTAGACCGAGGCGGTCGACAGAGCCACCTTGGCGTCCGGCACGCGCACCTCGCGCGAGGGTCGGCGCCTGGGTCGGTCAGCGGGCACGCACCGAGGGTACGCGTCGAACCCGGCGACCTCGCAGCAGCAAACGGCCCGGCAAGAGGCCGGCCCGGCCTACAGCTGGTCGAGGCGGCGCAGGATGACGCCCTCGCGCAGCGCCCACGGGCAGATCTCCATGCTGTCGGCCTCGAGCAGGTCCATCGCGGCGTCGGCGACCAGCGCGCCGGCGAGCAGCTGCCTGGCCCGGCTGGCCGAGACCCCCGGCAGGTCGGAGCGCGCGGCGGCGGTCATCTTGGCCAGCCGCGGCAGCCAGGCGGAGACATCGTCGCGGCGCAGCTGCCGGCGGGCGTACGGCCCCTCCCCCGACGGCGCCGCGCCCGCGACCCGCGCCAGCGAGCGGAAGGTCTTGGACGTGCCGACCACGCGGTCCGGCTCACCCGCCCGCACGACGGTGCCGAGGTCGCGGGCGAAGGTCGCACGGACGTACTTGCGCAGCGCCTTGACGTCGGCGCCCGAGGGCGGGTCCCCCGGCAGCCAATCGCGGGTCAGCCGGCCGGCGCCGAGGGGTACGGAGAAGGCGGCATCGGGCTCCTCGTCGCGCCCGGACGCCACCTCGAGCGACCCGCCCCCGATGTCGAGCACGAGCAGCCGGCCGGACGACCAGCCGTACCAGCGCCGCACCGCGAGGAAGGTCAACCGGGCCTCGTCCGGGCCGGACAGCACCTGCAGGTCGACGCCGGCCTCGGCGCGCACCCGGCCCAGCACGGCCTCGCCGTTGGCCGCCTCGCGGACGGCGGACGTGGCGAACGCCAGCAGGTCCTCGGCGCCCTTGTCCTCGGCCACGCCCTGCGCCTCGCGCACGAAGGCGACCAGGCGGTCGGCGCCGGCCTTGGTGATCGCGCCCTTGGTGTCGAGCAGCTCGGCGAGCCGCAGCTCGATCTTGTGGGAGTACGCCGGTGTGGGGGCTGCGCCGTAGTGCGCGTCCACGACCAGCAGATGCACGGTGTTGGAGCCGACATCGAGGACACCCAGGCGCACGGGTCGAGCGTACCGACGGGGTCCCGGCGAGCTGAGGCCGCGCCCGCCCTACCCTGTGCGGGTGCCTGAGGTCTCCCTTGATTTCCCCCGCGCCTACATCGAGTTCGCCGACCCCGCCGACGCCCGGCAGGTTTTCCGCTGCGACCTGACCTGGCTGACCTCGAGGTGGACCTGCATCTTCGGCTCCGGCTGCCAGGGCATCGTGGGCGGCCGGCCGGACGACGGCTGCTGCACGTTCGGGGCGCACTTCGCCGACAAGGACGACGAGAAGCGCACCCTCAAGGCCGCGGCCCGGCTCACACCCGAGCAGTGGCAGAACCACGGCGCCAAGAAGCTCACCGAGAAGGACGAGGAGGGCGCCCGCAAGACCCGGGTGGTCAAGGGCGCCTGCGTCTTCCTCAACCGGCCGGGATTCGCCGGGGGCGCCGGCTGCGCGCTGCACGCGCTGGCGCTGGCCGAGGGCGTCCACTTCCTGGAGACCAAGCCGGACGTGTGCTGGCAGCTGCCCATCCGCCGCACCTTCGACCGGGTGACCCGCCCCGACGGCAGCGACGTCCTCGTCGTCGGCATCGGCGAGTACGACCGGCGCGGCTGGGGCGCAGGCGGCCACGACCTGCACTGGTACTGCTCCGGCGCCACCGAGGCCCATGTGGGCGCCGAGCCGGTGTACGTCTCCAACGGCCCGGAGCTCGAGGCGCTGATGGGCCCGCTGGCGTACGCCGAACTCGTCCGCCACTGCAAGAAGCACCTGTCGGCCAAGCGCCGGGTCGCCCCGCACCCGGCGGACTGACTCGTCCGTGTGAGCCGGGTTGTCGGTCGGCGGGCCTAGGGTCGGCGGCATGGCCAAGGCAACGTCCGCCCGCGCGCCTCGTCCCGCGTACCGCTGCGCCGAGTGCGGCTGGACCACGGCCAAGTGGGCCGGCCGCTGCGGCGAATGCCAGGCCTGGGGCACGGTCGAGGAGGCCGGCGGCCCCGCCATCCGCTCGATCGCGCCGGGGCCGGTCACGGCGCCCGCGCAGCCGATCGGCGAGGTCGAGGCCGGCGGGGCCCAATCACGCCCGACCGGCGTGGCCGAGCTGGACCGCGTCCTCGGCGGCGGGCTGGTGGCCGGGGCCGTCGTGCTGCTGGCCGGCGAGCCCGGCGTGGGCAAGTCCACCCTGCTGCTCGAGGCCGCGGCATCCTGCGCCCGCGCTGGGCAGCGGGCGCTCTACGTCACCGGCGAGGAGTCGGCGGCCCAGGTCCGGCTGCGCGCCGAGCGGGTCGGGGCGATGGCCGACGGGCTCTACCTCGCCGCCGAGACCGAGCTGTCGGCCGTGCTCGGGCACATCGATGCCGTGGCGCCCGACGTGCTGGTGGTCGACTCGGTGCAGACCATCGCCACGGCCGAGGCCGAGGGCGCGGCGGGCGGCGTGACCCAGGTCCGCGAGGTCGCCGCGGCGATCACCCGGGTCGCCAAGGACCGCGGCCTGGCCACCGTCCTGGTGGGCCACGTCACCAAGGACGGCTCCATCGCCGGGCCCCGCCTGCTCGAGCACCTCGTCGACGTCGTCCTGCACTTCGAGGGCGAGCGCCACCACCGGCTGCGCATGGTCCGCGCCGTCAAGAACCGCTACGGGCCCACCGACGAGGTCGGCTGCTTCGACCTCGGCGAGGAGGGGCTGACCGGGCTGCCCGACCCCAGCGGGCTCTTCCTCTCGCAGCGCACCGAGCCGGTCGCCGGCACATGCGTCACGGTCACCCTCGAGGGACGCCGGCCGCTGGTAGCCGAGGTGCAGGCCCTCGTCGCGGCGACCGCGCTGCCATCACCACGGCGGGCGACGAGCGGGCTCGACTCCTCCCGGGTCGCCATGGTGCTCGCGGTGCTCGAGCGCCGCGGACGGGTGGGCCTCGGCCAACGCGACGTCTACGCCGCCACCGTCGGCGGCGTGCGCCTCGGCGAGCCGGCCGCCGACCTCGCGGTGGCGCTGGCGGTGGCCGGCGCCACCGGCGACCTGGCCCTGCCCCAAGGCACCGTGGCGATCGGCGAGGTGGGGCTAGCCGGCGAGGTGCGCCCCGTGCCGGGCGTCGAGCGCCGGCTGGCCGAGGCGGCCCGGCTCGGCTTCACCCTCGCGATGGTGCCGCCCGGGCCGGTCCAGGCGCCCCCGGGCCTGCGGCTGCTGCGCCCGCCCGACGTCGCCACCGCGGTGGCCCTGCTGCGCGATCTCGCCGCCGCCGCGCGACCGGATGGATCCGCCGCGGGTGATCGCTAGACTCCTCCGAGATCGCCGCGCCGCCCCCGAGGCGACGCGGTCGCGACGCTCCGAGGGGAGGGCCCGTGGCGGCCGAGCGCCTGGACAAGACCGACCGCGACGTGCTGCTGCGCCAGTCCCTGGCCGCGGTCGCGCCGGGCACCCCGCTGCGCGACGGCCTCGAGCGGATCCTGCGCGGGCGCACCGGCGCGCTGATCGTGCTCGGCTTCGACAAGTCGGTCGAGGCCCTGTGCACCGGCGGCTTCACCCTCGACGTCGAGTTCTCGGCGACCCGGCTGCGCGAGCTCGCGAAGATGGACGGCGCCCTGGTGCTCGACGGCGACCTGGCCCGCATCGTGCGCGCCAACGTCCAGCTCGTCCCCGACTCCAGCATCGCCACCGAGGAGTCCGGCACCCGCCACCGCACCGCCGAGCGGGTCAACAAGCAGACCGGCCACCCGGTCGTCTCGGTCAGCCAGTCGATGCACATCATCGCCCTGTACGTGGCCGACCGCCGCTACGTCCTTGAGGACTCCGCGGCCATCCTGAGCCGCGCCAACCAGGCGCTGGCCACCCTGGAGCGCTACAAGCTGCGCCTCGACGAGGTCAGCGGCACGTTGTCGGCCCTTGAGATCGAGGACCTCGTCACCGTCCGCGATGTCGCCGCGGTGGCGCAGCGCCTCGAGATGGTCCGCCGGATCGCCAGCGAGATCGAGGGGTACGTCGTCGAGCTCGGCACCGACGGCCGGCTGCTCTCGCTGCAGCTCGAGGAGCTGGTGGCCGGCGTCGACGCCGACCGCGAGCTGGTGGTGCGCGACTACCTGCCGCACGAGAAGCCGCGCAAGCTCCGCACCCCCGCGGGCGTGCTGGCCGACCTGGACGCGCTCACCGGCGTCGACCTGCTGGACCTCGGCACGGTGGCCCGGGCCCTCGGCCACCCCGGCGGCGTGGACGCCCTGGAGCAGGCCGTCAGCCCGCGCGGCTACCGTCTGCTCGCCAAGGTCCCGCGGCTGCCCGGCCCGATCGTGGAGCGGCTCGTCGAGCACTTCGGCGGCCTGCAGCGGCTGCTGGCCGCGAGCGTCGACGACCTGCAGACCGTCGAGGGCGTCGGCGAGAGCCGGGCGCGCACCGTCCGCGAGGGGCTGTCCCGGCTCGCCGAGTCCAGCATCCTCGAGCGCTACGTCTAGGCGCTATACCGGACGGCTCACGCCGCCACACCCGCCAAGGCCCACAGGTCGACCTCGAAGACCGTCCGCGGCTGCTCGCCTGATCCGGTCGGCCGCAGCAGCGCGGTGACGTACGCCGGCAGCCCCGGCGGCACCGCGACGTCGGACAGCTCGTACTCCGCGGCGGTCACCACGGCGAGGACCCGGTCGACGGCCAAGGCCAGCGCCCCGGATTCGCCAGCCCCCGGGCGTCCCACCAGGACCACCAGGTCGCCCGTGCCGCCCGGGTACGGCGCGGTGCGCAGGTCCACGACCGGCAGCGGCTCGCCGCGCAGCTGGACCAGCCCGGTGATCGGCGCCCGCGATCCGGGCAGCGCTTCGATGCCGACCGCGCGGACCACCTCGCGCACCTGGTCAAGCGGCGCCGCCATCTCGCGGCCGCCGACGGCCACGGTGAGGTACCCGCTCACGTCGCCCTCCCGTCCAGTCCGTCGGAGCCCAGCTGCCGGCACAGCTCGACCAGCTCGGCCACCGGCCGGCCATCGAGCAGGGGCTGCAGAACGGCCGGCGGCACCCTAGGGAGTGTCTCGGCCGCCGCACGGAAGGCCTTGACCGCCGCGGCCCGATCGCCCAGCCGGTTGAGCGCCGCGGCCAGCAGGAAGTGCGCGTGCCCGGCGGCCGGGGCGAGGTAGAGCGCCTTGCGCAGCGGCTCCAACGCCGCCTCGTCGTCACCGAGCGTGGACAGCGCCTGGCCGCGGACGACGTACGCGTCCGGGTCCAACGGATCGGCGTCGATCGCCTCGGCGGCCAACTCCGCGGCGGCTGCGTAGCGGCCGTCGGCGAGCGCCTCCCGGGCGAGGGCCGCCGGGGGCGCGGCCACCGCGCCCACCCGGGCCACCGGCTCAGGCGGCGGGTTCGGGGGCACCGAGATCGGGGGGGCCGGCGATGGCAACGGCGCCTCGGCGGCCGGCTCCGCCGGGTGCCCACGGTGACGGCCCGGCCGAGGCAGCCGCGGCGAGCGGGGCGGCCGCGGCAGCGCAGCCGCCGCCGGTGTGATCTCGGGGGCCGGCACCGCGCCGAGCAGGGCCGAGCGGCGGGCCTCCTTGCGGTAGGCGAAGGCGTCTCCCACCGGGGCCAGGGCGAAGTCGTCGCTGACCTGCCACAGCGTCTCGGCATGGCCCAGCAGCAGCCAGCCGCGGTCGGCGAGCACCTCGTGGAACCGGCCGACCAGCGCGCGCGTGGTCGCCCGCGCGAAGTAGATCGTCACGTTGCGGCACACCACCAGGTCGACCGAGCCCCCCGGCAAGGGGAGCGGGTCGGCGACCAGGTTGTGCGGGCGCCATTCGACGAGCCCCCGCACGGCGGGCGCGACCGCGTACGCGGCAGACCCCGGCACGGGCCGCAGCCAGCGGGCCACCGCCCTCGGGTCGGCGAGCTCGACCGTGCGGCCGGAGTAGACCGCGCCCTCGGCCACCGCCAGGGCGGCGGCGGAGACGTCGGTCCCCAGGATCCGAGGGGCGGGGGCCCCGCCGAGGCCGAGGCGCTCGCCCACCTCGAGGGCGAGCATCGCCAGCGTGTACGGCTCCTCCCCCGTCGAGCAGCCCGCGCTCCAGATCAGGGCGGGGCGGCCCTCGCGGGCGGCCCGGGCGAGCACGTCCGGCAGCACGTGGTCGCGCAGCGCCTCGATCTGCGGCCGGGCCCGGTGGAAGTGGGTCTCCTGGATCGTGGCCCGGTCGAAGACCAATTGGCGCTCGGCGGCCCCCTCGGGCCGATCCAAGAAGGCCAGGTACGCCTGGGCATCCGGCGCGCCCAGCGCGTGGATCCGGGTCGCCACCAGGGTGGCGAGCCCCGCCCGGCGACCCTCCTCGAAGACCAGGCCGGCGGCGCGCTCCACCCAGGCTGCGAGGTCGGCGACGTCGCGCGGCGACAGCTCGGCGCGCTGGTCCGCCGCCTGGCCAGCGCCCGCTGACGTCCCCGCGCGCCCGGTGACCGCGACGGGCGTGCTCATCGCCGGGCCCCCAGCCCGGATCGATCCGGCCGACCGCCTGGGCGATGGCCGCCGCCAGGTCCGACAGCGGGGCCTCGACGTCCACCGCATCCAGGGCCTGGGCCGCTCCGGGCATCCCCCACACGACGCTGGTGGCCTCGTCCTGGCCGAGGGTGAACGCGCCGGCCTGGCGCAGCGCGCGCAGCCCCATGGCCCCGTCGCGGCCCATCCCGGTGAGCAGCACGCCGACGGCCCGCGGGCCGTACAGCGGCGCGGCGCTGGTGAAGGTGACGTCGATGCCCGGCACATGGAACTGCTGGGCCGGCGGCGGCTGCAGGGCCACGCGTCCGCCGCCGCGGAGCAGCAGGTTCACCCCCGCGGGGGCCAGGTAGACCGCGCCCGGCGCCAGCCGCTCGCCGTCGGCGGCCACCACCACGGGCAGCGGGCCGACCGTGTCGAGCCAGCGCGCCAGGCCCTCGACGAAGCCCGCGGCCATGTGCTGGACCACCACGACCGCCGCCGGCAGGTCGGCGGGCAGCGCGCCGAGCACCGTGGCGAGGGCGGGCGGCCCGCCGGTGGACGCCCCGATCGCCACCAGGCGGAGGGAGGGGCCCCCGGCGGGGGTCGTCGCCGGGCCGTCCAGCCGCGACCGCAGGCGGCCGCGAGGGTGGGTGATCACGGGGACACGCGAGGCGATCCGCAGGTGGCGGCGGACGGCATCGGCGTACGCGACGGTGCCCGGCGACGCGTCGAGCGCCCCGACCACGTCGACCGCGCCCGCGGCGAGGGCGGCCTCCGGGTGCTCGGCCGCCGCGCCGCAGACCACGATCGGCAGCGGGCACGAGGCCATCAGCTGCTCGATGACATCAAGGCCCCCGCCGAACAACTCAAGATCCAGCAGCACGACCGAGGGGCCGTACCGGGCGACCAGCGCCCGCGCCTCGGCGGCGTCCCGGGCGCCTCCTTGGACGATGAAGCCCGGCCCGGCGACGAGCCGCTCGAGGGCGGCCTGGCGCGTGCGGGTGCCCGCCACCATCACGACCCCGATGGGGGCGGCAGCCGGCGGGCGCGCGTCCATGGCTGCGGTCACCCCACCTCCTCGGCCATCCGGGCGCGCGCGGACCGCGCCCCTCCCGGGTGGTGTCGTCGGATTCGGGCCTCGCCTTGACCCCGCGCCGGCTCTGGATTGCCGGGCTGGGCCCAGGTCCGGGGCCGAGAAGGCCCGGGGCGGCTACTGCAGGGTGAAGTCGACCGGGGTGCTGCTCGCGGTGCCGGCGCGCCCGTTGAGCTGGTACTGGCCGGGCTTGGCGGTGCCAGGGGGGCTCGGGCAGCCCGGCTTCGAGGTGCGGCGCGGCCAGTTGACGACCTCGTCGACGGCCTCGCCCGGGGCCAGCGTCTGGACGTCCGGGTCGCCCCCCGGGCTGCAGTCGTCGCTCGACCACACCGCGTCGCCCTTCGCGGTCTTGACCGCCAGCTCAAGGGCGTCCTGCCCGACGTTTCGCTCGCATGAGCGCGTGCCGGTGTTGGTGACGATGATCGCGAGGTTCGGGTTCTGCTCGGGCGTGTAGGTCGGCCGGTCGGTGCGGACCGTCACCGAGATCTCGGAGTCGGCGCACTCCTTGGACGCGGGTGCGCTGGGCGAGCCGGAGTCCGAGGGGGCGCCGCTCGGTTCCGCACTCGCGCTGGGTGAGCCGGACCCAGAGGGGTCGGGGACGCGGAGCCGCTCGGCTTGGGCTCGGCGACGACGTCGTCGCCGGAGGACCGGCCGCCCCACCAGGCCCAGACAACGGCGAGCAGGCCAAGGACGACGACCGCCACCAGCAGTCGCCGCACCCAGTAGACCCGCGCCGGTTGGGGTCCCACCGGGCGGAGCAGGCCGCTCACGGGGCCAGCGTACGGATCTGGGCGCCACGATGGGGGCGGTATGGATCACCCAGAAGCGATCACCGAGCGGCTCGCCGCGTGGTACCGCGCCGCCGCGCGCCCGCTTCCCTGGCGCGAGCCCGGGGTCTCCCCCTGGGGCGTCTTGGTCAGCGAGGTGATGCTCCAGCAGACCCCCGTGCCACGGGTGGCCCCCGCCTGGTCGGCCTGGCTGGAGCGCTGGCCCGAGCCGGCCGACCTGGCCGCCGACGCGCCTGGCGAGGCCGTCCGCGCCTGGGGGCGGCTGGGCTACCCGCGGCGGGCCCTGCGCCTGCACGCCGCCGCGTGCGCCTGCGTGGAGTCGTACGAGGGGCGCGTGCCGGACACGTACGCCGGGCTGCGGGCGCTGCCGGGCGTCGGCGACTACACGGCGGCGGCCGTGCTCGCCTTCGCGTACGGGCAGCGGGCCGTCGTCTTGGACACCAACGTGCGGCGGGTGCACGCACGGCTGCTCGGCGGCCACGCGTTCGAGCCCGCCGGCGCCCCGACCCGCGCCGAGCGAGACCGCGCGCGAGGCGCTGCTGCCCGCCGAGCCCGCCGCCGCCGCCGAGGTCTCGGTCGCGGTGATGGAGCTCGGCGCGGTGATCTGCGCAGCCCGGTCGCCGTCGTGCTCGGCCTGCCCGGTCGCCGGCGACTGCGCGTGGCTGGCCGCCGGCCAGCCCGCCTGGCACGGCCCGCCGCGCCGCGGCCAGTCGTACGCGGGCACCGACCGCCAGGCCCGGGGCGCGCTGCTCGCCGTGCTGCGCGACGCCGCAGAAGCGGTGCCGCGGGCGGCGCTGGAGGCCGCGTGGCCGGCCGATCCCACCCAGCGCGAGCGGGCGCTGGACTCACTCGTCGCCGACGGGCTGGTCGAGCCGCTGTCCCGCGGCCGCTACCGCCTGCCGCTGGCCTGACCCGGTTTGCGGTGGCAGGAGAGTGAACTCACGCCCCTGCCACCGCAAACCGGGGACTACTCGGCTGAGCCGGCCGTCTCGACCGGGGGCAGGTCGGGCAGCTTCGTCTTGGGCTCGGAGCGGAAGGTGAAGACCGCGTCGGTGCCCTCGCCCTCGACGTCGACCACGATGATCGAGCCGGCCACGAGCTCGCCGAAGAGGATCTTCTCGGAGAGCTGGTCCTCGACCTCCCGCTGGATCGCGCGGCGCAGCGGCCGGGCACCCATCACCGGGTCGTACCCGCGGTGGGCCAGCAGCTCCTTGGCCGCCTGGGTCAGCTCGATGTCCATGTCCTTGTCGTCGAGCCGGTGGTCGACCTTGGCGATCATCAGGTCGACGATCTGGACGATCTCGGGCTCGCTGAGCTGGTGGAAGACGATCGTGTCGTCGATGCGGTTGAGGAACTCGGGACGGAAGTGGCTCTTCAGCTCGTCGTTGACCTTGGCCTTCATCCGCTCGTAGCCGGTCACCAGGTCGTCGGCCATCGCGAAGCCGAGGTTGACGCCCTTGGCGATATCGCGGGTGCCGAGGTTGGTGGTCATGATGATCACGGTGTTCTTGAAGTCCACGACCCGGCCCTGGCTGTCGGTCAGCCGGCCGTCCTCGAGGATCTGCAGCAGCGAGTTGAAGATGTCCGGGTGGGCCTTCTCGACCTCGTCGAAGAGGACCACCGAGAACGGCTTGCGGCGCACCTTCTCGGTGAGCTGGCCGCCCTCCTCGTACCCGACGTAGCCGGGAGGCGAGCCGAACAGCCGCGAGACGGTGTGCTTCTCGGAGTACTCGCTCATGTCGAGCTGGATCAGGGCGTTCTCGTCGCCGAACAGGAACTCCGCGAGCGTCTTGGACAGCTCGGTCTTCCCGACGCCCGAGGGGCCGGCGAAGATGAACGAGCCGCTGGGGCGCTTGGGGTCCTTGAGGCCCGCGCGGGTGCGGCGGATCGCCTTGCTGAGCGCGTGGATGGCCTGCTCTTGGCCGATGACGCGCTTGTGCAGCTCCTCCTCCATCCGCATGAGCCGCGAGGACTCCTGCTCGGTGAGCTTGAAGACCGGGATGCCGGTGGCCGTGGCGAGCACCTCGGCGATGAGCTCCTCGTCGACCTCGGCCACGACGTCCATGTCGCCGGCCTTCCACTCGCGCTCGCGGGTGGCCTTCTCGCCGATGAGCTGCTTCTCCTTGTCGCGCAACGACGCGGCCTTCTCGAAGTCCTGCGCGTCGATCGCGGACTCCTTGTCGCGGCGGACGGTGGCGATCCGCTCGTCGAACTCGCGCAGGTCCGGGGGGGCGGTCATCCGGCGGATCCGCAGCCGCGAGCCGGCCTCGTCGATCAGGTCGATCGCCTTGTCCGGCAGGTGCCGGTCGGAGATGTAGCGGTCGGCCAGTTGCGCGGCCGCGACCAGCGCGCCGTCGGTGATCGAGACCCGGTGGTGGGCCTCGTACCGGTCGCGCAGGCCCTTGAGGATCTCGATGGTGTGGGCGACCGAGGGCTCCTGGACCTGGATGGGCTGGAAGCGGCGCTCGAGCGCGGCGTCCTTCTCCAGGTGCTTGCGGTACTCGTCGAGCGTCGTGGCGCCGATCGTCTGCAGCTCGCCGCGGGCCAGCATCGGCTTGAGGATGCTGGCGGCGTCGATCGCGCCCTCGGCCGCGCCCGCCCCGACGAGGGTGTGCAGCTCGTCGATGAACAAGATGATGTCGCCGCGGGTGCGGATCTCCTTGAGGACCTTCTTCAGCCGCTCCTCGAAGTCGCCGCGGTAGCGGCTGCCGGCCACCAGCGCGCCGAGGTCGAGGGTGTAGAGCTGCTTGTCCTTGAGCGTCTCGGGCACCTCGCCGCGGATGATCGCCTGGGCCAGGCCCTCGACGACGGCGGTCTTGCCGACGCCGGGCTCGCCGATGAGGACCGGGTTGTTCTTGGTGCGGCGGGACAGCACCTGCATGACCCGCTCGATCTCCTTCTCGCGCCCGATCACCGGGTCGAGCTTGCCCTCGCGGGCGGCCTGGGTGAGGTTGCGGCCGAACTGGTCGAGGACCAGCGACGTCGAGGGGGCCTCGGCTGGTCGGCCCGCCTGCGGTGGCGGGCTCCTTGCCCTGGTAGCCGCTGAGCAGCTGGATGACCTGCTGGCGGACGCGGTTCAGGTCGGCGCCGAGCTTGACCAGCACCTGGGCGGCGACGCCCTCGCCCTCGCGGATCAGGCCGAGCAGGATGTGCTCGGTGCCGATGTAGTTGTGGCCGAGCTGCAGCGCCTCGCGCAGGGACAGCTCCAGGACCTTCTTGGCGCGCGGCGTGAACGGGATGTGCCCGCTCGGCGCCTGCTGGCCCTGGCCGATGATCTCCTCGACCTGCTGGCGCACCGCCTCGAGGGAGATGCCGAGCGACTCCAGCGCCTTGGCCGCGACGCCCTCGCCCTCGTGGATCAGCCCGAGCAGGATGTGCTCGGTGCCGATGTAGTTGTGGTTGAGCATCCGGGCCTCTTCTTGGGCCAGGACGACGACCCGCCGCGCGCGGTCGGTAAACCTCTCGAACATCGCGATCGCTCCCTGCGGGTGACGGCCCCGCGGGCGCGGGTGCCGGTCAGGTCATGCTAGCCGCGGGTGGCCACAGTCTCCTGTTGGCCGAGCGCCGGATCGCCCGGATGGCCTCCCGTGTTCCCTCCACAACGGGTGCGGCACTCGGACTGTTCCCGGCGCCGTACGCCCACGGCGAACGCCCGGCCGGGCGGCGGCCGTTGGCCTGCGCCATGATCGGCGGGTGCCCCTGACCCGTACCGCCGTCGTCGTCGGGGCCGGGCCCGGCCTCGGCCTGGCCCTGGCCCGCCGATTCGCCCGCGAGGGGTACGCGCTCGCGCTGCTCGCCCGCGCGCCCGAGCGGCTGGACCTGGCCGGCCTCGCGGGCGCGACCACCCATGCGGTGGACCTGGCTGACCGCCCGGCGCTGGTCGCCGCCCTCGCCGACGTGCGCGCCCGCCACGGAGACCCCGAGGTGCTGCTGTTCAACGCGTCGGCCACCGTGATGGGCCAGCCGACCGAGGTGGACCCCGACGCGGTGGCCGCCGCCCTCGCGGTGGGGGTGGTGGCCGGCGTGGTGTGCGCGCAGGAGCTGGCGCCGGCCATGCGCACGGCGGGAGCCGGCTCGCTGCTGTTCACCGGCGGCGGCACCGCGCTCAAGCCGTGGGCCGCGGGCACCGCGATCGGCCTGCAGAAGGCCGCCCTGCGCAACTACGCGCTGGCGCTCCACGACGAGCTGACGCCCCTGGGCGTCCACGCGGGCATGGTCACCGTCCACGGGATGATCGCGCCGGCCACGCCGTACGCCCCCGACCTGATCGCCGAGGCGTTCTGGGGCCTGCACACCCAGCCGCGGGGCGAGTGGGCGGCGGAGGTCGACTTCACCGGCGGGCCGGCCTAGCGCCACGCAGTCAGCGGGCGGTCAGTGGGCCGTCAGTGGGCCCGCTCGTAGGCGGCCTTGACCTCGGCCGAGACCCGGCCGCGCTCGCTGACCTGGTGGCCGTTGGCCTTCGCCCAGGCCCGGATCTCGGCGGTCTCAGACGACCGGCGCGCCGCGCGCCTGGGGCTGGCCGCCCGGCGGCCGCCCACCCGGCGGGCCGCGCCGACGTAGCCGGCCAGCGCGTCGCGCAGCTGCGCGGCGTTGGCGGCGGACAGGTCGATCTCGTACGCCGAGCCGTCGAGGGCGAAGGACACGGTCTCGTCGGCGGCGGAGCCGTCGAGGTCGTCGACCAGGGTGATCTGCACTTTCTGGGCCATGGCGCCATTTCAACACACAATCGCGCGCATTCCCATTCCGGCGACGCGGGCGAATACGCCGGCAACCCGCATTGCGGGGGCAATTGTGTGTTCGCGTGGTGGCGAATGGCGCTCAGAGGACGAGCAGCATGCGGTGATTGCCCAGCGTGTTGGGCTTCACCCGCTCCAAATCCAGGAATTCCGCGACACCCTCGTCGTACGACTGCAGCAATTGCTCGTAGACGTCGTGGTCGACGGGCGTGCCCTCGATCTCGTCGAACCCGTGGCGGGTGAAGAACGTCGTCTCGAAGGTGAGGCAGAAGACCTTCTTCACGCCGACATGCCGGGCCTGCTGCAGCAGCCGGACGAGCAGCGCGTCGCCGATGCCGTGACCTCGCCACTGCGGGTCCACGGCCAGCGTGCGCACCTCGCCGAGGTCTTCCCAGATCACGTGCAGGGCGCCGCAGCCGACGACCCGGCCGTCGACCTCCGCGACGTAGAACTCCTGGACGTCCTCGTACAGCGTGACCGTCGCCTTGGACAGCAGCCGCCGGTCGACGGTGTAGGTGTCGACGAGCGAGCGGATCGCGCGGACGTCGGCGGTGCGGGCCTCGCGCACCACCAGCGCCCCCGCCACCGGCGTCATTCGGGCTTCACCAGCGGGAAGAGCACCGTGTCGCGGATGCCGCGGCCGGTCAGCATCATGAGCATGCGGTCGATCCCCATGCCCTGCCCGCCGGCCGGTGGCATGCCGTACTCCAGCGCCCGCAAGAAGTCCTCATCGAGCTGCATCGCCTCGGCGTCGCCGCCCGCCGCCAGCAGCGACTGCGCCGTGAGCCGGGCGCGCTGCTCGACCGGGTCGATCAGCTCGGAGTACGCCGTGCCGACCTCGGCCCCGAAGGCCACCAGGTCCCACCGCTCGGCCAGCCGCGGGTCGAGCCGGTGCTGGCGGGTGAGCGGGCTGACCTCGGTCGGGAAGTCGGTGTAGAAGACCGGCTCGACCGTGGGGTGCTCGAGCAGGTGCTCGTACATCTCGAGGACGAGCATGCCGTGGCCCCACGAGGGGTCGTACGGGATGCCGGCCGCGTCGCACAGGGCGCGCAGCCGCTCCGGCGTGGTCGCGGGCGTGACCTCCTCGCCGAGCTTGGCGGAGAGGCCGGCGTTGACCTCGACCACCGGCCAATCACCGGAGAGGTCGAATTCGACGACGTTGCCGTCGTCGTCGACGTGGCGGGCGACCTGGGCGCCGTAGACCGCCTCGGCGGCCTCCTGGATCAGCGCCTGGGTGAGCAATCGCATCGTCGAGTAGTCGCCGTACGCCTCGTACATCTCCAGCATCGTGAACTCGGGGTTATGCGAGGAATCCGCGCCCTCGTTGCGGAAATTGCGGTTGATCTCAAAGACCTTGTCGACGCCGCCGACGAGCAGCCGCTTGAGATACAGCTCGGGGGCGATCCGCAGATACAGCTGGATGTCGTACGCATTGATGTGCGTCGTGAATGGCCGCGCATTCGCGCCGCCGTGCAGCACCTGCAGCATCGGCGTCTCGACCTCGGTGAACCCGCGCCGCTGCAGCGACTCGCGCACGCTGCGCACCGCGGTGGCCCGGGTGCGCAGCATGTCGCGGGCGGCCGGGTTGACGATCAGGTCGACGTAGCGCTGGCGCACCCGCTGCTCGGGGTCGGTGAGGCCCTTGTGCTTGTCCGGCAGGGGGCGCAGGCACTTGGCGGTGATCGCCCAGCGGTCGGCCAGCACGCTCAGCTCGCCGCGGCGGCTCGTGATCACCTCGCCCTCGATGCCGACGTGGTCGCCGAGGTCGACATCGGCCTTCCACGCGGCGAGCGACTCCTCGCCGATCGAGTCGAGCGACAGCATGACCTGCAGGTCGACCCCGGCCTCCCGCAGGGTGGCGAAGCAGAGCTTGCCGCCGTCGCGCTTGAGGACGACCCGGCCGGTGACGCCCACGCGCTCGCCGGTGCTGACATCGACGCCGAGGTCGGCGTGCGCCGCGCGCAGGTCGGCCAGCGAGGTCGTCCGCGGGAAGCCGACGGGGTACGGGTCGACGCCCTCGGCGCGGAGCCGGGCGAGCTTCTCGCGGCGGATCCGCATCTGCTCCGGCAGGTCGTCGGCGCCGGGCCCGGCTGCGGCGGATGCGGGCGTCGGCGACTCGGTCATGGCGGGCAAGGCTACGGCGGGCAAGGCTAAGCAGCGCGGTCAGGGCTGCAGATTGCGCTCGTAGACGAGGCGCAGTCCGAGCAGGGTCAGGTCGGGCTCGTGGTGGGTGATCGTGCGCGAGACGCTGACCACGATCGGGGCCAGCCCCCCGGTGGCCACGACCGCCGTGACGGCGCCGCCGAGCTCGTCGGTGATCCGGTCGACCAGGCCGTCGACCTGGCCGGCGAAGCCGTACAACGCGCCGGACTGCAGCGCCTCGACGGTGTTCTTGCCGATCACCGAGCGCGGGAGCACCAGCTCGACCTTGCGCAGCTGGGCGGCGCGGGCGGCCAGCGCGTCGAGCGAGATCTCGATGCCGGGGGCGAGCGCGCCGCCCAGGAACTCGCCTCGGGCGCTGACCACGTCGAGGTTGGTCGAGGTGCCGAAGTCGACCACGATGCACGGCCCGCCGAAGAGGTGGTGCGCCGCGAGCGTGTTGACGATGCGGTCGGCGCCGACCTCCTTGGGGTTGTCGGTGAGCACCGGCACCCCGGTGCGCACCCCGGGCTCGACGATCACGCGGGGGCGGTCGGCCCAGTAGCGGTCGAACATCACCCGCATCTCGCGGAGCACCGAGGGCACCGTCGAGCACAGGGCGATCGCGGTCACCTCGGCCTCGTCGCGGAGCAGCCCGGCGAAGGTGAGCACCATCTCGTCGGCGGTGTTGCGGGCGTCGGTCTTGATCCGCCAGGACCGATGCAGCCGCTCGCCGTCGTACAGGCCCAGGACGGTGTTGGTGTTGCCGACGTCGACGGCGAGCAGCATCAGACGCTCCCGAGGGGACGCAGGTCGAGGCCGATGTCGAGCACCGGCGCGGAGTGGGTGAGGGCGCCGACGGCGAGGTAGTCGACGCCGGTCTCGGCGTACGCGCGGGCGACGTCGAGCGAGAGCCCGCCGCTCGACTCCAGCCGGGCCCGGCCCGCCGTACGAGCGACCGCCTCCCGCGTCTGCGCCACGTCGAAGTTGTCGAGCAGGACGAGGTCGGCGCCGGCATCGAGCACGGCGTCGAGCTGGTCGAGGGAGTCGACCTCGACCTCGACCGCCAGCCCCGGCCACATCGCGCGCACGGCGTCGAACGCCTCGCGCACCCCGCCTGCGGCGACCACGTGGTTGTCCTTGACCAGGGCCGCGTCGGACAACGCCATCCGGTGGTTGACCCCGCCGCCGCACCGCACGGCGTACTTCTCCAGGGCCCGCAGCCCGGGCGTGGTCTTGCGGGTGTCGCGGACTGCGGCGCCGGTGCCGGCGATCGCGTCGGCCCAACGCGCGGTCAGGGTGGCGACCCCCGACAGGTGGCACAGCAGGTTGAGCGCGGTGCGCTCGGCGGTGAGCAGCGCCCTGGTCGGGGCGGTCACGGTGAGGAGCACGTCTCCGGCCCGCACCCGGGCTCCGTCGGACACGGGCGCGACGACCTGTGCGGCGCCCCCGCACACCACCTCGACCACGGCCTCGGCGACGAGCAGCCCGGCCACCACGCCGTCGTCGCGCGCGGTGAAGTCGCCCACCGCGACCTGATCGGCCGGCACGGTCGCCGCCGAGGTCACGTCGACCCCCCCGGCGAGGTCCTCCTCGACGGCCGATCGGGCCAGCGCGGCGATGGCGTCCGGGTCGAGGCCCGCCGCCACAAGCCGCGCCGCCAGGTCCGGCGGGATCCCGTGCGGGCTGCTCATCTCACGTCCTCCTCGGAGAGCCGGACCTCGCCGTCCACGAGGGCCGCGTTGAGCCGTACCTGCCAGCGCGCGTCATCGCGCTCGGGGAAGTCCTCACGCCAGTGCGATCCGCGGGTCTCCTGCCGGGCCAGGGCGCTGGTCGCCAGGGCGGTCGCGACCGTGAGCACGTTGGTGGCCTCCCAGCAGTCGGTGCAGGGGTCGGTGCTGGCCTGCCCGGCGACGTCGGCCAGGACGCCGAGGGTGGCCTGGAGTGAGTCCTGCGACCGCAGCACCCCGGCGCCGGCGGCCATCGTCCCGGCCACCGCGCGTCGGGCCTCGGCGCCCACCAAGCCGGAGGGGTCGGCGGGCTCGACCGCCGGCCGGCTCGGCGGGAGGCCCGCCTCCAGCGCCCGCCCGATGCGCTCGGCGAAGACGAGCCCCTCGAGCAGGGAGTTCGACGCGAGCCGGTTGGCGCCGTGCACCCCCGTGCACGCGACCTCGCCGCAGGCGTACAGGCCGGGAACGCTGGTGCGGCCATCGAGGTCGGTGCGGACGCCGCCGCTGGCGTAGTGGCAGGCGGGCGCGACCGGGATCAGGTCGACCGCCGGATCGAGGCCGCGGGCCTCGCAGGACTCCAGGATGGTCGGGAAGCGCCGCTCCCAGCGGTCGCGGCCCAGGTGCCGGCCGTCCAGCCACAGGTGCGCGGCGCCCGTCTCGCGCATGCGCCGCATGATCGCCTTGGCGACCACATCGCGCGGCGCCAGGTCGGCCAACTCGTGCTGCCCCTGCATGAAGCGCACCCCGGCGTCGTCGACGAGGAAGGCGCCCTCGCCGCGGACCGCCTCGGAGATCAGCGGCTGCTGGCCGCGGGCGGCCGGCCCGAGGTACATCACGGTGGGGTGGAACTGCACGAACTCGAGGTCGGCGACCCGCGCACCCGCACGCATCGCCACGGCCACGCCGTCTCCGGTCGACACCGACGGGTTGGTCGTCTGCGCGAAGACCTGGCCCATGCCGCCGGTCGCGAGGACGACGGCGCGCGCGAGCACCGCGCCGACGCCTCCGCTCTGCCCCTCGCCCATCACGTGCAGGGTGGCCCCGGCCACGGCCCCGTCGGCGGACCGCAGCAGGTCGAGGACGAGCGCGTGCTCGACCACCTCGATCCCGGGGTCGGCCTTGACGGCGGCCACGAGGGCGCGGGAGATCTCCGCACCGGTGGCGTCGCCGCCGGCGTGGGCGATGCGGTCGCGGAGGTGGCCGCCCTCGCGGGTGAGCGCGAGGGTGCCGTCGGGGTCGCGGTCGAAGGCGGCGCCGAGGGCGATCAGCCGGCGCACGGCGTCCGGGCCCTCGTTCACCAGGACGCGGACGGCCTCGGTGTCGCAGAGGCCGGCGCCGGCGACCAGGGTGTCGCGCTCGTGCTGGCCGGGGGTGTCCCCGGGGCCGAGGGCCGCGGCGATGCCGCCCTGCGCCCACCGGGTCGAGCCGGCCTCGAGCAGCGCCTTGGTGACGAGCAGCACCGTGCCGGCGCGGCGGGCGTGCAGGGCGGCGGTCAGCCCGGCGACCCCTGAGCCGACCACGACCACATCGGCCGACAGCGACCAGCCGGGCGGCTCGGCCAGCAGCCGGTCGGGCAGCCGGGCGGGCAGCCGGCGCGACCGGCCGAAGGCGGCGCAGCGCTCACAGCGAGACCGCGACGTTGTCGATCAGCCGGGTGGTGCCCACCCGCGCCGCGACCACGAGCAGGGCCGGGCCGATGTGCTCGGAGCCGGCGCGGGTGAAGGTCGACGGGTCGACGAGCTCGAGGTAGTCGACGACCGCGGCCGGCTCCTCGGCCAGCACGGCCCGCGCGGCCGCCCGTACGGCGTCGGGCCCGTCACCCGCGGCGGCGGCCCCCGACCGCAGCCCCCGGGAGAGGGTCAGCGCGGCCTCGCGCTCGGTCGGCGCGAGGTAGCGGTTGCGCGAGGACAGCGCGAGGCCGTCGGCATCGCGGATCGTGGGCGCGCCGACGATGTGCACCGGCAGGTCGAGGTCGCCGACCATCCGGCGGATCAGCGCCAGCTGCTGGGCGTCCTTCTCCCCGAAGACCGCCACGTCGGGCTGCACCAGCTGAAAGAGCTTGAGCACCACGGTGAGCACGCCGTCGAAGTGCCCGGGGCGGTGCGCCCCCTCGTACCCCTCGCCCATGCGGCCGGCGCTCACGGTGACGTACTGCCCCTCCCGCCCGCCGGGGTACATCACCTCGTCGGTCGGCGCGAAGACGAGGGCGACCCCCTCGGCGGCGCACCGCTCCAGGTCGGCGTCCCAGGTGCGGGGGTAGCGGTCGAGGTCCTCGGCCGGCCCGAACTGCAGGGGGTTGACGTAGATGCTGGCCACCACCACGTCGGCGAGCTCGCGGGCCCGCGCCAACAGGGACTGGTGGCCGTCGTGCAGGGCGCCCATCGTGGGGACGAAGGCCACCGTGGACCGCTGGTCGCCCGAGCGCAGCGAGGCCAGCGCGCGGGCCAGCTCGCCGCGGCTGCGCGCGACCAGGGGCCGGGTCGTGGCGGTCGCCAGCCCCTGCGTACGGGAGACGGGCCGCGCCGTCGGCCGGCGGCCGGTCACGGGCGGGCCCCCGGCTCGGCGAGCAGGACCAGCAAGGCCTCGGCGTCCTGCGGGCGCAGCCGCCCGTCGGCCAAGGCGCGGTCGGCGGTGGCCCGCGCCATCGCGCGGTACGCCGGGGCGACGTCGGGGCCGAGCAGTTCACCGGCCTGGGCCATCGCGCGCAGGTGGGCGCCGACGGTGCCGGCGTCGCCGCGGGCGACCGGGCCGGTCAGCGCCTGGTCGCCGATCCGCAGCGCGTTGTCGAGGGCGGCGCCCAGCAGGGGCGCCAGCGCGCGCGAGGGGTCGTCGACGCCGGCCGCGCGGAGCAGGTCCTGGGCCTCGGCGACGAGGGTCACCAGGTGGTTGGCCCCGTGCGCCAATGCCGCGTGGTAGAGCGGGCGGGCCTCGTCCTCGACCCAGACCGGCTCGCCGCCCATCTCGACGACCAGCGCCTCGGCGATCGGGCGCAGCACCGTCGGCGCGGTCACGCCGAACACCGCTCCGGTGAGCCGGCCGAGGTCCAGGGACGTCCCGGTGAAGGTCATCGCCGGGTGCAGGGCGAGGGGGTGCGCGCCGCAGCGGACCGCCGGGGCGAGCACCTCCAAGCCGTGGCGTCCCGAGGTGTGCGCCAGGAACTGCCCCGGGCGCACCGCGCCCGTCGCGGCCAGCCCGGCGACGAGGTCGGCCAGCGCGTCGTCGGGCACGGTGAGCAGGACGAGGTCGGCGGCGGCGAGCACGGCGTCGGGGGGTGCGATCTCGGCGCCGGGCAGCAGCATCTCGGCGCGGCCGCGGCTGGCGTCGGAGACGGCGGCGGCGGCCACCACCGAATGGCCGGCCCGGGCGAGCGCGGAGCCGAGGACGGCGCCGACCCGGCCGGCCCCCACGATGCCGACGCGGAGGCGCGCCGGGGGCGTGGGTGACGCGGGCACAGCGGGCTCGCTGGGGTTCACGGCGCTCTCGTTCCAGTCCTGGGGCGGTACCGGTCGGGCTCTGCGATCTCAAGGGTAGCCCGGTCCGGGAGCGTGCGCGCGTTCGCCTAGGGTCGGCGACCGTGGAGGGCCCCCGCGCCGACGACGCCGTCTCCCCCTGGCTGCCCTGGCAGCGGGCGTGGGCCGAGGCGCTGTACGGGCCGGCCGGCTTCTACCGCCGCGAGGCTCCGGCCGACCACTTCCGCACCTCCGCGCACGCCTCGTCACTGCTCGGCCGCGCCCTCGCGCAGGTCGCCGTGGAGGTCGATGCCCACCTCGGCCGACCGGCGCGGCTGGACGTCGTCGACGTGGGCGCGGGCCGCGCCGAGCTGCTGCTGGCCTTGGCCGGCGCCCTGCCGCCGGCGCTCCGCGCGCGGGTCGCGCTCACCGCCGTCGAGGTCGCCGAGCGGCCCGAGACCCTCGACCCCGCGGTGGCGTGGACCGACCGGGTGCCCGACGACGTCTCCGGGCTGCTCATCGCCCACGAGTGGCTCGACAACGTGCCGTGCCCCCTCGCCGAGGTCGACGCCGCGGGCGTCGCCGCGCCTCGTCGAGGTCGACCCGCGCAACGGCCTGGAGCGGCTGGGCGGCGCACTCGACGCCGCCGACCGCCGGTGGCTGGAGCGCTGGTGGCCGGCGACCGAGCCGGGCGAGCGCGCCGAGGTCGGCCGGCCGCGGGACGAGGCCTGGGCCGGCGTGGTCTCCGCGCTTCGCCAGGGCGTGGCGCTCGCGGTGGACTACGCGCACTCCCGCGCCGAGCGCGCCGCGGGCTCGTACGCCGACGGGACCCTGGCCGCGTACCGGCTCGGCCGCGCCGCCCCGCCCGTTCCGGACGGCCGCAGCGACCTGACCGCCCACGTCGCCCTCGATGCCTGCGCGGCCGCCGGGGAGGATGCGGGGGCGACGCGCACCGCCCTGCTCACCCAGCGGGAGGCCTTGCGGCGGCTGGGGATCACCGGCTCCCGGCCGGCCGCCGCCCTCGCCGATGCCGATCCGCGCGCGTACCTGCGGGCCCTGCAGGAGGCCGCGTGCGCCGGCGAGCTGCTCGACCCGGCGGGACTGGGCGGCTTCGGCTGGCTGGCGCAGGCGGTCGGCTGCCCGCTGCCCGCGGCGTTCGGCTGATCGGTCATCGACGGGCAAGGACGGCCGCGCGTACGCGTTCGGCGGACTCGGCCACGTCATCGTGCTCCCAGACGACGACCAGGTCCCAGCCCTCCGCGGCCAGCCGCTCGGCCAGCTCGGCGTCGCGCTCGCGGTTGCGGGCGATCTTCGGCTCCCAGTAGTCCCGGTTGGTGGCAGGCATCCGGAAGTGCTCAGGGCAGCCGTGCCAGAAGCAGCCCAGCACCTCGACGGCGACCCGCTCGGTCGGGAAGACGAGGTCGGCGGTGCGCCGGACGTCCTTCAGCGGCCGGGTCGCGACCCGGTACCGCAGGCCCATCGCGTGCACGGCGCGGCGCAGCGCCAGCTCGGGGGCGGTGTCGCGCGAGCGGTTGCCCAGCATCGAGGCGCGGTTGGCCTCCGACGACGCCCACGACTCGTACGGCTTCGCCACAGCCCCGAGGGTACGAGCCCCGCGGGCGCCGGGTTAGGCGGTGCGCTCGGCGGCGCTCTCCGCGAGGGCGGGGGCGATCCAGTGCTCGGCCAACCACGCGACGGCGGGGACGCAGACCGCGTCGCCGAAGGCGAACAGCGCCTGGTTCGCCCGCACCCCGTCGAGCGGGTAGTCATCGGCGCCCATCAGCCGGGCCGCCTCGCGCGGGGCCAGCCACCGCGCGCGCACCCGGCCGCCGCCGGCCGCGACGATCGCCTGGCGAGACGAGCCACCCCGGACGGCGCGCAGGCAGCCGGCCAGCGAGTCGGGGCGGATCTCCCAGACGGCGCGGCCGGCGCGCGTGCGGCGGCACGCGGTGCGGTACGTCGTGGCGGAGGCCCCGGCGAGCAGGCGCAGCCGCTCGGCCTGCAGCGGCGATAGCGAGCCGGTGAGCGCGGCCACCCGTTCGGTCGGCCACCAGGCCGGGTCGTCATCGGCGTACGCGACCACGGCCTCGGCGAGCCCCCCGCCGGCGACCGGCGGCGGTGGTAGCGGGGCGTTGAACGTGCGCAGCCCGGGGTTCGCCCACAGGCCGTCGAGCAGCGCCGGCCGCAGCCCCGGCCCGGTTTGCGGTGGCAGGGCAACGTGTTTCGGCTCCTGCCACCGCAAACCGGAGACGCCGAGGAGGAAGAGCCGAGGGCGGGACTGCGGGACGAAGTGGCGGGCGTCCAGGACCACGGCGTCGACGGCGTACCCAAGGCCGTTGAGCGCCGCCACCGCCTCGGCGAGATCGCGTCCGCCGCGCGAGGTGGCGAAGCCGACGACGTTCTCGAGCACCACGACCGGCGGACGGCTCGCGCCCCACTCGTCCAGCACCCGCGCGAACGACCACAGCAACCCCGACCGCGAGCCCCCCAGGCCGAGCCGGCCGCCCGCCAGGGAGAGGTCGGTGCAGGGGAACGACGCCCAGGCGACGTCGACCTCGGGCAGGTCGGCGGCCGCGACGTCGTCGATGGACCCCTCGACGAGGTGGTCCCCGCCGAAGCGGCGCCGGTAGAGCGCGGCCTTGTCGGCGTCGACGTCGTTGGCCCACACCACCGCGAGGCCGGCCTGCTCCAGACCCAGCCGGGCCAGCCCGGCGCCCGCGAAGAACTCCGCCACCGTCGGCCGCGTCACGGCGGCGCGTACGGCTCGGGTCACCCCGCGACGCTAGCGGAGCCGCACGGGCACCGAGTGGTAGCCGCGCAGCACGAACGTGCCGCGCAGCACCGGCTCGGCGTCGAGGGCCAGCCCGGGGTAGCGCTCGATGAGCAGCGGCAGCGAGGTCTGCAGCTCAAGGCGGGCCAGCGGGGCGCCCAGGCAGAAGTGGATCCCCGCCCCGAACGCGATGTGCGGGTTGGGGTCGCGGCCGACGTCGAAGCGGTCCGGCTGGTCGAAGGCGGCCTCGTCGCGGTTGGCCGACCCGAGCAGCGCCGCGACCTTCTGCCCCTCGCGCACCGTGACGCCCGCGACGTCGGCGTCGGCCGTCGCGGTGCGCTCGAACAGGTGCAGCGGCGCGTCGTACCGGAGGAACTCCTCGACGGCCGTGGCCGCTAGCCCCCAGGGGTCGCGGCGCATCCGCTCGAGCTGGTCCTCGTCGTTCAGCAACGCCACGATGCCGTTGCCGAAGCCGTTGACGCTGGCTTCGTGGCCGGCGTTCAGCAGCAGCACCGCGGTGGCGACGAGCTCGCGCTCGGACAGCCGCTCGCCGGCCTCCTCGACCTGCGCGAGGTGGGTGACCAGGTCGTCGCCGGGCGCCGTGCGTCGGCCGGCGGCCAGCTCGACGACGTAGGCGGCGAACTCGGCGCACGCCTGCTGGGCGGCGGCCTCCTGCTCGGGCGTGCGGTCGTACTCGTACATCGCGACGATCGCCTGCGACCACGGGCGCAGCAGGTGGCGGTCGGCCTCGGGCACCCCGAGCAGCTCGGCGATCACCATGACGGGCAGCGGCTCTGCGTAGTCGGCGACCAGGTCAACACCAGCCCCGCCGTCTCGGGCCACCGCCTCGTCGAGCAGCGCGCCGGCCAGCTCGCGCACCCGCGGCCGCAGCCGCTCGACGTGGCCGCGTGCGAACGCCTTGGCCACCAGGGCGCGCAGCCGGGTGTGCTTGGGCGGCTCGCTGTCCAGGATCGAGTCGGCGTGCAGCCAGTTGAACGTCTCCCAGGTCTCCGCCGGCCGACGCTCATGGAAGATCCGGCCGAGCGAGCGGTGCCGCAGCACGGCGTTGCAGTCCTCGTGCCGCGCCGCCAGCCACAGCTGCAGCCCGTCGTGCCAGACCGGCCGCCCCTCGGCGCGCAGGTCGGCGAAGACGGGGTACGGGTCGCGCACGAACTGCGGGTCGGCGAGGTCGAAGCGGGCCGGGTCGAAGGCACCCGGGCCGAAGCGAGCGGCGGCGTCAGCGCTCATCGGGCAGCACATCCTCGGCGGGGTGGGCCACCGGGCGGGAGTCGGCGGGCCGGTCGGTGTCGCCCGCCAACACCTGCTTGATCACACGACGCAGGCTGGGGGGGAGCGGGTGGGGCGAGCCAGCGGTCGGGGGTGGCCGACGAGCGGGCCGCTCGGGCCCGCTCGGCCTGCACCTCGACGATGGCCCGCGCGTCCTCCACGTCGCGGTACAGCGCAGCCGGCACGACCGGACCCGGTGTCGAGTCCACCTCGACGCTCGCCAGGCCGAGCGCGCGCTGCCAGGGGCCCTGGGTCAGTCGCACGCTCTGCGTGCGCGCGTGCGGCACCAGGTCGATGCGCGGGGTCAGCCAGCCGGCACGGGCCGCGAAGACCTGGCCGTCATCGGCGTACGCGAGCCGGCGGTGCTGCAGCGGCGCCCGGCGCCGGGACCGCTCGGGCGCCGGCTGCCAGTCCAGGGCCTCCACGTCGACGCCCGGCAGCACGCGGGACAGCACGTGGCGGGCCACCGGCCGGGGGGCGACGGGCAGCAGGACACCGGTGGCCGCGCCGTTGCGCTGATCGGCCGGTGGTGTTGCCGAGCACGTTGACCTCCAGCCGCACCCAGTCGCGGCCGCGCCACAGCACCGGCTGCGAGATGCGCACGGCCTGGACGCGACCCGGGGGGACGGTCTGGTGCTGGGTGGACAGCAGTCCGCTGCGCAGCCGCAGGCCGTCCGGCGACTCGGCCACCGTGAAGTCGAACAGCGCCAGGATGCGGGTCCCGACGGCCACCGCCGGGCCGCCGATCGCGAAGATCAGGAAGACCAGCATCTCCGGCTGGAAGACCACCGCCGCCACGAGCACCACCGCGCCGATGACCACGCCGACGATGAACCCGATGTCGAGGATGCGACCCGGTCAGCAGATCGCCGAACGGCACCTTGACGAGCACCTGCTCGGGGGCCTCGGGGGCGGGCGCGGCGTGGTCGTACGAGATGCCTGCGGCGCGGGCGAGCAGCTCGTTGCGCAGCGCGTGGGCGTCTCGCTCGGAGAGGAACTCCAGCTTGGTCGTGGAGCCGTCGCCGGAGACCTGGGGGCGGACATCGGCGAGGCCGACCAGCCGGGCGATGATCGGCCGGGTCACCTCGACGGCCTGCAGCCGGGACAGCTGCACCCGCGTCTCGGAGCGGGTCAGGATGCCGCGGGCGATGCGCAGGTCGCCGTCGTCGTCGAACCAGTACGTCGTGCGCGCCCATGACCAGGCCGCGAACAGCCCGCCGACCAGGACGACGAAGGCAAACAGCCCAAGCCGAATCGGCAGCTGCGAGGACGACTCCCCGAACGCGATCGCGGCGAACAGCCCGGCGGTGGCGATCTGCCCGCCCTTGGCGACCGGCGTGAGCGGATGCAGCCGCTGCGGCGCCGTGGCCCGCGACCCGGCGGGCGCCGAGGGCGACGGCCCCTCGGGCGGGACCGCGGTCACAGGCCGGCCGACCGCGCCTCGCCGAGGGCGGCGAGCTCGTCGCGCAGCCGGCGGGCCTCGTCCGCCGGCAGGCCGGGGATGCTCGCATCGGTGGTGGCCGAAGCCGTGTGCAGCTGCAGCCGCGCGATGCCGAAGCGCTGGTCGATCGGCCCGGCGACCACGTCGACAGTCTGCATCCGGCCGTAGGGCACGACGACGAGCCGCTTGAACATGATCCCGCTGGTCACCAGCAGGTCCTCGGAGCGCTGGGCGTAGCCGATCGCGCGCACCTGGCGGCCGGTCAGCCACCACACCCAGCCGAGCAGCAGCAGGGTGGCCAGGCAGCCGAGCGCCAGCCAAAGGATGCCGCGTCCAGGGCGACCGCCACCGCGAACCCCAGGCCGACGATGAGCAGCGGGATCCCCGCGCTCAGCCGACGGGCGGTGATCAGCCGCTCGGAGACGCGCCGCCAGCCCCCGGCTGGGGCGGCGTACGGGGAAGCGGAGGGTTGGGCCACCACGTCAGGCTACCCACGCCCCCGATCCCGGTCGCCCATGGTCACGGTTGGCGATCAATGCGTACGGCATGTGGCGAAGATCACACCGAAGCCCCCGGAATCCGCTATAAGAGGGCCGTGGAGCGCCGCGCATCTCTGCCCTGGCGCCGGAGGCAAGGGGAAGGATCCTGGTGAGCGATCAGACCCAGTTGGACGCCGACGAGAAACGGCTCGCCGAACTCGGCTACAAGCAGGAGCTGAGCCGCACCTGGTCGGGCTTCAGCAACTTCGCCATCTCGTTCTCGATCATCTCGATCCTGGCCGGCTGCTTCACCACGTTCTTCCAGGCGTGGAACAACGGCGGGCCGATCGCGATCTCGTGGGGCTGGCCGATCATCTCGGCCTTCATCCTGCTGATCGGGTTCTGCATGTCCGAGCTGGTCTCGGCCTACCCGACCTCGGGCGGCATCTACTGGTGGGCCTCCACCCTGGGCGGCGTCAAGGCCGGCTACTACACCGGCTGGCTCAACCTGATCGGCCTGCTCGCGATCGTCGCGTCGGTCGCGTACGGCTGCGCGGCGTTCTTCGACCAGGCGTTCTCGCGCTTCTCGACCAGCTGGGCCGAGGGCTACTCGCTGCAGCGCGTGTTCCTCATGTTCCTGGTCGTGCTGGTGCTCGTGGCCCTGGTCAACGTCTTCAGCAGCCATCTGCTGGCCATCATCAACAACGTCTCGGTGTGGTGGCACGTCGTCGGCGCCATCGCGGTCGTCGCGATCCTGTGGATCGTCCCGGACGCCCACCAGAGCGCCAACTACGTCTTCACCGGCGAGGTCAACAACACCGGCGGGCTCTTCGACGGCGAGACCGGCGGGGCCGGGTTCTGGCTGTACGTCCTGCCGCTCGGCTTCCTGCTCACGCAGTACACGATCACCGGCTACGACGCCTCGGCCCACCTGTCCGAGGAGACCCACGGCGCGGCCAACGCCGCCGCCAAGGGCATCTGGCAGTCGATCTTCTACAGCGCCATCGGCGGCTACGTGCTGCTGCTGTCGTTCGTCTTCGCGGTGCAGGACCCCGACGGGGTCACGGCCGCCGGCGGCGGGGTCGGCACGGTCTTCGACCAAGCGCTCGGCGCGAACTGGGCGGGCATCGTGCTGCTGATCGCGGCGAGCGGGCAGTTCTACTGCACGACCGCCTGCCTCACCTCGACCACCCGGATGATGTACGCCTTCAGCCGCGACGGCGCGGTGCCCGGAGCGCAGTACTGGGCCAAGCTGAACCACAACAAGGTCCCGGTCAACGCCGTGCTCGCCTCGGCCGTCGTCGCCATGCTCCTCACGCTGCCGGCGCTGATCGAGATCAACATCGGCACCGAGGAAGAGCCGATCATCGTCAACTACGCCTTCGCGGCGGTCGTGTCGATCGGCGTCATCGGCCTCTACGTGGCCTTCGCGATCCCGATCTGGCTGCGCTGGCGGATGGGTGACGCCTTCAAACAGGGCGAGTGGAACCTCGGCAACAAGTGGAAGTGGATGGCGCCACTGGCGATCCTCGAGATCGTCGTCACGAGCGTCTACTTCATCTTGCCGTTCACCCCGGCCGGGGCGCCCGCGTTCATGCGTGGACTGCTCGGGGCGCCCAGCGCCGAAGAGGTGCCGTTCGACTGGAAGTTCGTCAACTACACGCCGATCGTCACCGGCGGCGCCCTGCTGCTGCTGTGGATCGGCTGGCACCTGTCGGCCAAGAAGTGGTTCACCGGGCCGAAGCGCACCATCGAGCTGCCGCCGGAGGTCTCGGCGGCCGACGAGATCGCACTCGAGCACGTCCACGAGGGCTACCTCACGCACGAGCACGACGAGCGCACCCACGTGCACGAGGAGCAGGCCCACGAGCACGACAAGCCGACCCCGTGACCGGCTGACCGCGGCCTGCACTGCCCCCGCAACACCCTCCGACGGAAGGGCCGGCCCGCTCGGGTCGGCCCTTCCGCCTGTGCCGACTCGGTTTCCGCAGGCGGGATGCGCGGCCGTGCCAGGATGCCGACGTGGCGGGTCGGGAGGTCGTGGTCGCGACCTCGGACCTGGCCCACGCCGACCTCGTCCTCACCCTGGGCCCGCATCACCCCTCCAGCCACGGCGTCCTGCGGCTGGCGCTGGTCGTCGACGGCGACCGGATCGTGTCGGCCGAGCCGCGGATCGGGCACCTGCACCGCGGCGCCGAGAAGCTCTTCGAGGTCCGCGACTACCGCCAGATCCTGATGCTCGCCAACCGCCATGACTGGCTGGGCGCGTTCGGCAGCGAGGTCGGGGCGGCGCTGGTCATCGAGCGGATGCTCGGCCTCGAGCCGCCGCCGCGGGCGACCTGGCTGCGCACGCTGCTGTCCGAGCTCAACCGCGCGCTCAGCCACCTGGTCTTCCTCGGGGCCTACCCGGGGATGGCCGCCGAGGCGCAGGCGGCGGCGTTCGCGGCCCGCGAGCGGCTGCTCGCCGTGATGGAGGAGATGACCGGCGGGCGCGTCCACTTCATGTCCGCGCGGGTCGGCGGGCTGGTCGCGGATCTGCCGGAGGGCTGGCTGGGCCGGGTGGCCGAGGCCGTCGCCCTCGTACGCGGCGGGCTGCCCGCCCTCACCGAGGCCGTCCTCGCGTCGCCCGACCTGCCCGGCCCGGGCGTGGGGGCCCTGCCGCTGGACGCCGTCCTGGCGTACGGGGTGAGCGGGCCGATCGCGCGGGCCAGCGGCCTCGACCGCGACCTGCGCCGCGACGAGCCGTACCTCGCGTACGGGGAGCTCGGCGACGCGCTCCGCGTGGTGACGCGGGTGGACGGCGACTGCCGGGCCCGGCTCGAGTGCCTGGCCGAGCAGCTCGCCGTGTCGCTCGACCTCATCGAGGCGTGTTCTGCACGGCTCGACGCTCTCGGCCCGGGGCCGGTCGACACCCGGCTGCCGAAGGTGCTGCGGCTGCCCGAGGGGCAGTGCTACCTGGCGACGGAGAACCCGTTGGGGCTCAACGGCTACTACCTCGTGTCGCGCGGCGACAAGACGCCGTGGCGGCTGAAGCTGCGGACCGCGAGCTTCAACAACCTGCAGGCGCTGCCAGCCGTGTTGGCCGGCCAGCGGCTCGCCGATCTGACCGGGATCGTCGCCTCGATGTTCTTCGTGCTGGGCGACGTCGACAAGTGACGGCGCCGCCGCCGGGCGGCGTCGAGCCGCTCAGCCGCGGGTGGCCCGCTGCTCGTACGCCGTGAGGTCGACCAACCGCAGCGACGCGGCAGCCGGCTCGGGCTCGCGCAGGGCGTCGCGCAGCAGCGGGAGGTCCACCGTCGAGGTCGGCCGGTCGAGGTAGACCGGCTCCGGCCGCTCGACGACCACCGGGGCTGCTGCCGCAGGCATGTTGACGACCACGGGCGCCGGGCCGCGGCGGGCAGCGGCGGCCTGCTGGGGGAGCGGGAAGAACTGCGGCAGGTACGTCGGGTAGGGCGCGGGCGCAGGAGCCGGGGCGGGGACCGGCGGGCGGGCCAGCTGGTCGCGCAGCCGCAGCACCTCGCCGGCGAGCCGGTCGAGCTCGACGCCGAGCGACGCACCGGACGAGCGCTGCTCGTGCACGGCGTCGACGAGGGCCGCCACCGTGCGGTGCAGCGAGTCCTCGCGGCGGGCCAGCGTGCGATCGACGCGGCGGTCGCTGCGGGCCAGGAGCAGCAGCGGGATCACGGCGGCGAGTACCGCGAGCACCGCGACCACCCGCAGGCTGGCCTCGCTGGGCGCAAGGACGACGGCGGCGCCGCCGGCCCCGATCAGCAGCGCCGCGACGACGAGGGGCACCGCGTCGCTGACGGGGACCGGGCGTGAGTGTCGTCCGCTCATGCCCTCACGGTAGGGCCGCCAGGGCCGGATGCCCCGCAGCATCACCCGCCGGTGTCACGCGCCGTCACCCACAGCGACCCGCCCCTCACACCCCGTCACCCTCCCTCAACGGTTGAGGCACAGGTCACACGTCAGAACGTGTGACCCGTCCGCAAACGGTTGAGGGAAGGGGCTAGAGGAGGCCCTTGCTGGTGAGGTAGTCGAGGGCCACGTCGGCGGCCTTCTCGCGCTGGGCGTCCACCCGGTCATTGAGGGTCGCGAGGTCCTCGGTGGTGAGGACCCGCGACAGGGCGTTCAGCACCTCGGCGAGGTCGGCGTCGTCGCCGTACTTCTCCCCCACGATCGGGATCAGGTTGTCGGCCAGCTGCAGGCCCTTGTCGTCGGTGAGCACGACGAGGCCCAGCGGGCCGAGGGTCGCGTCGGTGGTGCCCGACAGCCCGAGCTGGGCGGTGCCCTTGACCACCGCGTCCTTGGTCTGCGCCGACCCGAAGCCGGTGGGGAGCACCTCGGTCAGGGTCAGGCCGTACGTCCCGATGAGGCCCAGCCCGCAGAACGGGCGCTCGGGGCACTCCTCGGTCGCGGCCAGGGTGATCGGCTGGCCGAGCGCTCCGAGGTCGCTCAACGTCTTCAGCGACTTGGCCTTGGCGAAGTCCTGGGTGACGAAGAACGCGTTCTGGTTGGCGGCCTTCGCCGGCTCCAGCGGGGTGAGACCGAGGGGGCCGGCCAGCTCATTCAGGGCGGCCGCGGTGGCCTCGGGATCGCTGGAGGCGACCGGCTTGGCGTCGGGGCCGTTGACCTTGCGGTTGAGGAACTCCGTCATCGTCGCCAGGTAGTCGGGCACCACATCGAGCTGGCCGTCCTCAAGGGCGGGCTCGTACAGCTCGCGGTTCTCCAGCACGGTGACCGAGGCGTCGTAGCCGGCGTCGTTGAGCAGCGCCGCGTACATCTCGGCCATCAGCTCGATCTCGGTGAAGCCCGCCGAGCCGACGACGACGGCGCCCTTCGAGGCGGCGTCGCCGTCGGAGGACTCGGAGTCCGACGAGCCGCACGCGGAGAGCAGGAGCGCACCGGCGGCGAGGCCGGCTGCAACGAGGAGGGTACGGGGGCGACGCATCGCGAGACCGCCTTCTGTGTCCCGTGGCCGAAGGGTCGGCCACGCGTGTCGGGCGGGCGCCGTGGTGGCCCGCGCCACGATCCCACCAGCGCACGGGCGGGTTGTCACCTTGAGTGCGGCGATCGCAGCCGTTTCGCGACCAGGCCGAAGCCGCCTTCGACGGCCAGCGCGAGCCCCGCCACGAGCAGCGCTCCGGCGATGAGCTGCGCGGGGTCCTGCCGGCCGAAGCCCGCGGTGATGATCCGGCCCAGCCCGCCGCCGGCCACCAGCGCCGCGATGGTGGCCGTGGCCACGACCTGCACGGTCGCCAGCCGGACCCCCGACAGGACGTGCGGGGCGGCCAACGGCAGCTCGACCCGGCGCAGCACGGCCGAGCCGGCCATCCCCATCCCGCGGGCCGCCTCGACGACGTCCGGGTCGACCTCGCGTACGCCGGTGTGGGTGCTGGTGAGGATCGGCGGGATCGCGAAGAAGACCAGAGCCGTGACGGTCGCCGCCGCGCCGAGCCCGAGTGGCCCGATGGCCAGGAGCACGAGCAGGGCGTACGTCGGGATCGCCCGGCCGGCATTGGCGACGTTGACGACGAGCACCCGCCCGCGGTCGATGTGCCCGAGCCACAGCGCCAGCGGCAGAGCGACAGCGCACGCGATCCCGACCGCGGCCGCGGTAAGGCCGACGTGCTCGACGAGCCGCGCCCACACCCCCGTCGGGCCAGACCAGTTCGCCGGGTCGGCGAGCCACTGCAGGGCCTCGATCAGCACCATCAGGATCCCCCCGCCCGCCCGCGCCGCCAGGGCGTCGCGAGCCGCTCGATCCCGAGCACCACGAGGTCGAACAGCACCGCCAGCAGCACGCAGAGCACCGTGGCGGTGAGCACCTGCGGTCGGAAGAAGGTGTCCAACCCGTCGTCGATCAGGTTGCCCAGGCCGCCGTACCCGACCACGAAGCCCACGGTGACGAGCGCGACCGTCGACACGGCCGCCACCCGCAACCCGGCGAACGCGGTCGGCTGCGCCAGCGGCAGCTGCACGCGCCAGAACACCCTCCGCGGCGCCATCCCCATCCCGCGGGCCGCCTCCAGGGCGTCGGCCGGCACCGACTCGAGCCCCTCGACCAGGGCGCGGACCAGGATGGTGAGGGAGTACAGCACCAGCCCGACGACGACCGTGGTGGGCGTGATGCCGGTGATCGGCAGCAGCAGCGCGAAGAGCGCCAGCGACGGGATCGTGTAGACCACCGTCGAGGTCCCCAGCACAAAGCCCTTGGCCCAGGCCGAGCGGCGCGCCAGCAGGGCCAGCGGGAACGCCACCACGACGGCGATGACCAGCGACACGGAGGCCAGCGCGACATGCTGGGCCGTGGCCGCCAAGATGTCGTCCGCGCGGCTGGTGACGTACTCGCCGCAGATCCAGTCGTTGCGCACCAGGCAGCCCCCGTCGACAGCAGGGCCGAGGAGGATCACCCGTGGACGGTACCGGCGCCGCGGCCGCGATCCGGCTGGAGGCGGTCGGCAAGACGTACGCCGACGGGACCGTCGCCGTGGACGCGCTCACCCTCGACGTGGCGCCGGGCGAGGTGTGCGTGCTGGTCGGCCCGTCCGGGTGCGGCAAGACGACGACGCTCAAGATGATCAACCGGCTGATCGAGCCGACCAGCGGGCGGATCCTGCTCGACGGCGAGGACGTCACCCACGCCGACCCGGTCGCCTTGCGTCGGCGGATGGGGTACGTGATCCAGCACGTCGGCCTCTTCCCCCACCGCACGGTGGCGCAGAACATCGCCACCGTGCCCGAGCTGCTCGGCTGGGACCGCGCCCGGGTGCGCGACCGCACCGCGGAGCTGCTGGACCTGGTCGGGCTGAGCCACGAGGTGTACGCCGGGCGATACCCGCAGTCGCTGTCAGGCGGGCAGCGGCAACGGGTCGGCGTGGCCCGGGCGCTTGCAGCCGATCCCCCGGTCCTGCTCATGGACGAGCCGTTCGGCGCGGTCGACCCGCTGGCGCGCGACCGGCTGCAGCAGGAGTTCCTGCGGCTGCAGCAGACGATCGGCAAGACCGTCGTCCTGGTCACCCACGACGTCGAGGAGGCGGTGCGGCTCGGCGACCGGATCGCGGTGCTCTCCGAGGGCGGGCGGTTGGAGCAGCACGCCCCTCCGGCCGAGGTCCTGGGCGCGCCCGCCTCGGACGTCGTGGCCGGCTTCGTCGGGGGCGACCGCGGCATCAAGCGCCTGGCCGTGACGCCCATCGCGCCCGCCGACCTCGATCCGCCGCGCGACGAGCCGTCCGTCCGCCCCGGGCAGGTCGCCCTGGGCGACACCCTGCGCGACGCGCTCGGGGTCCTGCTCCGACTGGACGCGGCCTGGGTCGACGTCGTCGACCCAGCCACCGGCGCGGTGGTGGGCAGCCTCACCGCAGACTCGGTGCACGCGGCCGCCCGCCGCGGCGCGGCCGCCTCCCCTGCGAAGCCGGGCTAACCGGCCTGGGTCGGCTCGGCACTGGTCGGCGGGACGTCTCCGTCGGCGTCAGGCGGGATGCGGCACACCGCTCCAAGACGAGCCCCGCCGCCGCCAGCCCCACCGCCGCCAGCGCGGCGACCCCGGAGACCAGGGCCGCCCGGCGGTAGAAGGCGGAGTCCCAGTTGCCGATGGCGACGAGCAGGTAGCCGAGGTAGCCGCCGGCCACGATCGCCCCGGCCCGTGAGGCCGCCAGGCCGAGCATCGCCGCGCGCGCAGCGGTGAAGGGCGAGACCGGGGTGGCCCCCTTGTCGCGCCGGATCCGCGGCCGCAGGACCAACGCCGTCGCCAGGACGCCGACGGCCGAGGCGACAAGCACGACGACCGCCGCCCAGCCGATCTCCGGCAGCGCCGCTCGCGCGGCCAGGACGCGCACCAGGGCCCACACCAGCACCCCTGTGCCCGCGGCCCAGGCCAGCAGGTGACGGATCTCGGTGGGCCTCACTCCAACCGCCCCGGACGCGGGAGGACGAGGTCGTCACGGCGCCGGAGGCCCGTCCGATCGGCCCGCGCGAGGAGCTCGGCGACGGTCCCCCGGTCGCCCACGGACGCACCCGGATCGACATCAGCCCAAGGGGCCAGCACGAAGGCCCGCTCGTGCGCGCGCGGGTGCGGCAGCGTGAGGACGTCGTCGTCGACGGGAGACCCCGCGTGGTCGATCAGGTCGACGTCCAGGGTGCGCGCCCCCCACCGCTCGGCGCGGACCCGCCCGTGCGCGGCCTCGACCCGGTGCGCCAGGTCGAGCAGGGCATGCGGCGACAGTTGGGTCTCCACGAGCACGACGGCGTTGAGGTAGGCGGGCTGCCCGGCCGGCCCCCCGACCGGGTCGGTCTCGTAGACCGGAGACACGGCCGACACCCACAGCTCGCGGGCCAGGTGCTCCACGGCCGAGCAGAGGGTCGCGAACGGGTCGCCCGCCGGTGACGGCAGGTTGCCGCCCAGGGCGAGCACGGCGGGGCGCAGCGCGGCGGTCATGGGCGGCGCCCCCGCTCCACGGTCACCGCCACGTCGCCGAAGGGCACCGGCATCGGCGCCTGCGGCTTGTGCACGGTCACCTCGGCGCGCGCCACCCGCGGATCCTCCAGGCAGGCCTCGGCGATCCGGGCCGCGAGCGTCTCGATCAGCTTGTGGGGGCCGCTCTCGATCAGGGCCACCACCCGTTCGCCCAGCCCGCCGTAGTCGACGGTGTCGGCGAGGTCGTCGCTGGCCGCGGCCGCGGTGTGGTCCACGTCGAGCACGACGTCGACGACGAACTCCTGCCCCTGCTCGGTCTCGAACGCGAACCAGCCGTGGCGGCCGAACCCGCGGATCCCCATCACCGTGATGCGGTCGCTCATCGCGGGCGCCCCACCGTGCCGGCGGACGCGCGCGACGCCGACCAGCGCGCGGCCACGCGCACCGCATCGGCGCTGGACCGGGCGTCGTGCACCCGTACGCACCAGGCCCCAGCGGCCGCCGCAAGCGCCGAGATCGCGTCGGTGGCCCGATCGCGGTCGTCCACCGGGCGCGGCTCGGCGGCGGCGTCAGGGAGCAGCTCGCCCAGGAACCGCTTGCGCGACGCGCCCACGAGCACCGGGCGCCCCAGCGCGCGGAGCTCATCGAGCGCGGCCAGCAGCAGCCAGTTGTGCTCGGCCTCCTTGGCGAAGCCAAGCCCCGGGTCGACGACCACGCGCGCCAGGTCGACGCCCGCGGCCTCGCAGTGCGGCCAGCCGGTTGCTGAGCTCGGCTATGACCTCGGCCACGACATCGCCGTACGAGGCCAGCGCCGCCATCTCGGCCGAGGGGCCCCGCCAGTGCATCGCGATGTACGGGGCGTCGACGGTGGCGAGCCACGGGAGCATCCGCGGGTCGGCCAGCCCGCCGCTCACGTCGTTGACCAGCACCGCCCCGGCCGCCAGGCAGGCGGCGGCTGTCTCGGCCCGCATCGTGTCGATGCTCACTGCGACCCCCGCGTCCGCGAGGGCGCGTACAACGGGAAGGACCCGCCCGAGCTCGGTCGCGGCGTCGACCCGCTGCGCGCCGGGCCGGGTGGACTCGCCCCCGACGTCGACCAGGTCGGCGCCGTGGGCCGCCAGCAGCAGGCCAGCCTCGATCGCGGCCGGCGCGTCCGGGTAGCGGCCGCCGTCGGAGAACGAGTCCGCGGTCACGTTGAGCACGCCCATCACCAGGCAGCGGCCGAGGCCGGTCAGCCGCGGGGGCAGCCCCGCTGGCCCCCACGGCCCGCTCACGGCCGACTCACAGGCCGGTTTACCGGCCCACGATGAGGCTCATCGCCTCGGCGCGGGTGGCGGGGTCGCGCAACTGGCCGCGCACGGCGGACGTGGTCGTGCGGGAGCCCGGCTTGCGGACCCCCCGCATCGACATGCACAGGTGCTCGCACTCGATCACCACGATCACGCCGCGCGGCTCAAGGATCCGCACGAGCGCGTCGGCGACCTGGGTGGTCAGCCGCTCCTGCACCTGGGGGCGCTTGGCGAAGACGTCGACCAGCCGGGCCAGCTTGGACAGCCCGGTGATCCGGCCGTCCTTGCTCGGGATGTAGCCGACGTGGGCGACCCCGTGGAAGGGCACCAGGTGGTGCTCGCAGGTGGAGTAGACCTCGATGTCCGTGACCAGCACGATCTCGTCGTGGCCGAGGTCGAAGGTGGTGGTCAGCACGTCCTCGGGCGCCTGGCGCAGCCCGGCGAAGATCTCGGCGTACATCCGCGCCACCCGGTCCGGGGTGTCCCGCAGCCCCTCGCGATCGGGGTCCTCGCCGACCGCGATCAGCAGCTCGCGGACGGCCGCGTCGGCGCTGGCGTGGTCGACTGGCGGCAGCACGCGGTCGTCGGCAAGCGAGATCGGGTCGACAGCGCTGCTCATCTGGGTCAACCGCCCGCGGGGGCGCCGCGTCGGTGCCGAGCCCCGGGCCCATCTGCAGCCCGCTGGACTCATCCTCGGCCGCACCCGAGCCGTTGGAGCCGCCGTTGAGCGCGGCGAGCTCGCGGGCGGTCAGGACCGGCGGCTGGTCGGACACCGGCCGCTGCTGCGACGACAGCCAGACATCGCGCTCGGGCAGCTTGCGCAGCGGCTCGAAGATCTGGGCCACCTGCCTCCTTGTCGAGCGTCTCCTGCTCGAGCAGCTCGACCACCAGGGGGTCGAGGACGTCACGGTTGTCGACAGGATCGCCTGCCAGGCCTCGTCGTGGGCGCCCTCGATCAGGCGGCGGACCTCCTCGTCGACGATCTCGGCGATGCCCTCGGAGTAGTCGCGCATGTGGCCCATAGTCGCGGCCGAGGAAGACCTCGCCCTGCTCCTGGCCGAGCTTGATCGCGCCGATCCGCTCGCTCATGCCGTACTGCATGACCATCGCGCGGGCCAGCGCGGTGGCCTTCTCGATGTCGTTGCCGGCGCCCGTGGTGGGGTCGTGGAAGACGATCTCCTCGGCCACGCGGCCGCCGAGCGCGTACGCCAGCTGGTCGAGCATCTCGTTGCGCGTGGTGGAGTAGTTGTCCTCGTCGGGCAGCACCATGGTGTAGCCGAGGGCACGGCCGCGCGGCAGGATCGTCACCTTGTGCACCGGGTCGGTGTGGTGGAGCGCCGCGGCCACCAGGGCGTGCCCGCCCTCGTGGTAGGCGGTGATCTTCTTCTCCTTGTCGTTCATCAGCCGGCTGCGCTTCTGCGGTCCGGCCAGGACGCGGTCGATCGCCTCGTCGAGCGACTTCGGGGTGATCAGCTGCTCGCCGAGGCGGGCCGTCAGCAGGGCCGCCTCGTTGAGCACGTTGGCCAGGTCGGCGCCGGTGAAGCCCGGCGTGCGCCGCGCGACGTTGCGCAGGTCGATATCGGGGCCGAGCGGCTTGCCCTTGGCGTGCACGTTGAGGATCTGCTCGCGGCCCTTGAGGTCGGGGCGCTCGACGGCGATCTGGCGGTCGAAGCGGCCGGGGCGCAGCAGCGCGGGGTCGAGGATGTCGGGGCGGTTGGTCGCCGCGATCAGGATGACGCCGCCGGAGACGTCGAAGCCGTCCATCTCGACCAGCAGCTGGTTGAGCGTCTGCTCGCGCTCGTCGTGCCCGCCGCCGAGCCCGGCGCCGCGGTGGCGGCCGACCGCGTCGATCTCGTCGACGAAGACGATGGCGGGGGCGTTGGCCTTGGCCTGCTCGAACAGGTCGCGCACGCGGCTGGCGCCGACGCCGACGAACATCTCGACGAAGTCCGAGCCGGAGATCGAGTAGAACGGCACGCCCGCCTCGCCGGCCACCGCGCGGGCCAGCAGCGTCTTGCCGGTGCCGGGCGGGCCGTACAGCAGCACGCCCTTGGGGATCTTGGCCCCGACGGCCTGGAACTTGCTGGGGTCGGCGAGGAAGTCCTTGATCTCCTCGAGCTCCTCGACGGCCTCCTCGGCCCCTGCGACGTCGGCGAAGGTGGTCTTCGGCAGGTCCTTGTTGACCACCTTGGCCTTGGACTTGCCGAACTGCATGACCTTGTTGCCGCCGCCCTGCATGGAGTTCAGGAAGAAGAACAGCAGCCCGACGAGCAGCAGGATCGGCAGGAAGTTGACCAGCAGGGTGACCAGCAGGCCGGTGGTCGGGACCTCGCTGTTGTAGCCCTTGGGCGGCGGGTTCTCGTTGAGCAGGTTGGTCAGCAGGGTGCCCTGCTGCTCGATGTACTCCGCGCGCACCTCGTCGCCGTTGTCGAGGGTCGCCTCGATGCGCTGCTCGCGGTCGACCAGGGTGGCCTTCTCGACCGTGCCGTCTTGCAGCGCGGCGATGACCGTGGAGGTGTCGACCTGCTTGGGGCCGCCGGCGCTGGCGATCACCTGGCTGACGATGAGCACGCCGAGCAGCGCGATCAGGATCCACAGGAACGGACCGCGGGTGAATCGCTTGACGTCCATCGGCACGCGCGGCTCGGTCGGCCGCGACCCTCCTGGCTTCAGATCGGCTGCGAGAAACGGACTATCAGGGGCCCGCTGACGGTACACCGGGCGCCCGACGCGCGCCCCCGGCGGCGGGGGCGCATCCGGTACGACGCTGACCGCCGCCCGGTTTGTTCCGCTAGCCCGCGTACACGTGCGGGGCGAGCGTTCCGACGAACGAGAGGTTGCGGTAGCGCTCGGCGTAGTCCAGGCCGTACCCGACAACGAACTCGTTCGGGATGTCGAAGCCGACGTAGCGCACGGGCACGTCGACCTTGGCGGCCTCCGGCTTGCGCAGCAGCGCGCAGACCTCGACCGAGGCGGGGCCGCGCGAGCGCAGGTTGCGCAGCAGCCAGGACAGCGTGAGTCCCGAGTCGATGATGTCCTCGACGACCAGCACGTGCCGGCCGGTGATGTCGCGGTCGAGGTCCTTGAGGATGCGCACGACCCCGGAGCTCTTGGTGCCCGAGCCGTACGACGACACCGCCATCCAGTCCATGGTCACCGGCTGGTGCATCGCCCGGGCCAGGTCGGCCATCATCATCACGGCGCCCTTGAGCACGCCCACCAGGATCACGTCGTCGCCGGCGTAGTCGCTGTCGATGGCATCGGCGATCTCGGCCAGCCGCGCCTTGATCTGCTCCTCGGTGAGCAGCACGTGCGCGAGATCGGATCCCATGTCCTGCGCGTCCATGACCTGCCTGTCCGAGGGTCGCCCGGGTCTCAGCCGCCCGGGGAGAACGCCAGCCTGCCACAGTCGCGGCGGGCCTCGACACCTCCCGGCAGCGCGACCGGCCCCTGGCCCCGCCAGGCCGCCACGAGCGCATCGACCGCGCGTACGTGCCCCGCGCCCACCGACCCGGCCGGGCAGCCCGCCGCGAGCATCGCCTGGTGCAGCGCGCGGGTGCGGACCGCCTCGGGGAGCGCGGCGAGGACCGCCGGGTCGTACGTGCCGTCGCCGCCCGCCGCCGAGGCCAGGGCCTCCGCGGCCCAGCCGTCGAGGGCGTCGGCGTCGGCCCGGAGCAGATCGGCCGTCCGCGCCAACGCGGCGGCCACCCCCGGCCCGAGGTCCCGCTCGAGGGCGGGCAGGGCGCCGTGGCGCAGCCGCGACCGCAGATAGGCGGGGTCGGCGTTGTGCGGGTCGTCCCAGGCGTCGAGGTGCTCGGCCGCGCAGGCGGCAGCGGTGTCCGCGCGGCGCACCCCCAGGAGCGGACGCAGCCAGCGGACGCCGTCGCGGACCTGGTCGGCCCGCATGCCGGCCAGGCTGCGGGCGCCCGACCCGCGGGCCAGGCCGAGCAGCACGGTCTCGGCCTGGTCGTCCAGCGTGTGGCCGAGCAGGACCGCCTCGGCGCCGGTGTCCCCGGCGGCGGCGGCGAGCGCCTCGTAGCGGGCCGAGCGGGCCGCCGCCTCCGGACCGCCACGCCCGGAGACCTCGACCGACACCACCAGCACCGGGTCGAGGCCCAACCGCCGCGCCAGGGCGGCCGCCGCCTCGCTGCGGCCGGCTGACCCGGGCTGCAGCCCGTGGTCGACGCAGACCGCGCCCACGCGCAGGGCCGGGTCCCGGCTCCGCGGCGTGCGCCGCGGCGGCGGCGAGGGCGAGGGAGTCGGCGCCTCCGCTCAGCGCGACCAGGGCGAGCGCCCCCGGATCCAGCCCGGCGAGGGCGGCCCCGACGGCGCGGCGGATCACCCGTTGCGCGGCCGCCTCGGCCGGCTCGTCGTCGCGCACGGCCGCCCTCCGTCAGCCGGCGCCGAGGACGGCCGCCGGGCCGTGCACCCGGGCCACCCACCGCTCGGGGTGGGCGATCTCGTCGGAGGACGGCAGGGCCTCGGGCGCTGACCACACCGCGGCGAACCCCTCGGCTCCGACGTGGGAGTGGACGCCGCGGACGAACGCCGCCCCCTCGCGGTACTGCCGCAGCTTCTCGTCCATCCCCAGCAGGCGGCGCATCGCGCCCTCGACCGGGGCCGCGTTGGCCCGGCGGGCGTTGAAGGCCGACCGGATCCGCACGACCGAGGGGACGACCTGCGGGCCGACCTCGTCCATCACGTAGTCGGCGTGGCCCTCCAGCAGGGCCATGGTCGCGGCGAGTCGGGTCAGCCGCTCCCGCTGCGCCGGCGGCAGGACCGCGGCGGCCACTCCCCCGGCCCCGCGGCCGATCAGCGCCGAGCCGATCGCGCGGATGATCGCCGCCATCCGCCCGACCCACTGGCCCGGCTCGGTCTCCAGCGAGCCGATGATGCCGCGCAGCTCGCCGAGGATGTGGCCGCGCATCCACGGCACCCCCCCGAACTGCACCCGGTGCGTCTCCTCGTGCAGGCAGACCCAGAGCCGGAAGTCGGCCGCATCGAGGCGGAGCGACCGCTGCGCCTGCAGGATGTTGGGCGCGACGAGCAGCAGCCGGCCCTGGTGCTCGGCGCCGTCCGCGGCGCGTCCGGCGATCTCGAACTGGCCGAGCACCCGCGCGGCCAGCCAGGCCAGCACGGCGCCGGTCTCCAGGGCGGTCAGCGTCGAGCCGACCGCCTGCACCGCCGGGCCCGGCGCGCGGGTGAGCAGCCGCTCCTCGACCGGGTCGAGCAGGACGCCGAAGCCGCCGGCGTTGGCGCGCACCCAGCGCGGCCGGTCGACCACCTCGACCGGCGACGAGGTCGGCGCCACCAGCCCGGTGACGGCACGCACGTGGGCCTCGGCGGCCGCGGCGGCGGCGTACAGCCCCTCGACGTGCGCCCGCGCCTCATCCGCGGCCACCTCGGGGCCGGGGCGGACCAGCCGGGCGCCAGCGGCGCCCGCGAGGTCCCAGTTGACGAGGGCTCCCATGGGTCCCACCGTACGGTGGTCAGCGGCAGCCGCACCCGGCCAGCGCGGCCGCGGCCCGGTCGAGCGCGGCCCGGGCGCCCTCGGTGCCCCCCGCCGGCACCCCCTCGGCGAGAAACGCGAACAGCAGCGTCCGGCCCTCGGCGGTGTCGACCGAGCCGGCCAGCGCGGTGGTGCCGGTCAGCGTCCCCGTCTTGCCGCGCACGAGGCCGGCGGCGTTGGCCGTGTCGGCCGTGTCGAAGCGATCGGCCAAGGTGCCGTTGAAGCCGCCGACGGCCATCCCGGCGAGGAGGGTCCGCAGCAGCGGGGACTTGGGGCCGTACGCCTGGGCGAGCAACGCGGTGATCAGCCCCGGCGCGGCCCGCGAGCCGGTGGCCAGCCCGCTCCCGTCAAGCAGCGAGAGCCCGGTGACGTCGAGGCCGAGGCCGGCCAGGGCCGTCGCCGTCGCCCGGGCGCCCCCCGCGAAGTCCGCCGGCTCGCCGGTGGCCGCCGCCGACAGGTGGGCGAGCGCCTCGGCCAGGTCGTTGTCGGAGTTGGCGAGCATCCGCTCCACCAGCACCGACACGGGCGCTGACTCCACGCTCGCGACGAAGGCCGCGGGCTTGGCCGCCGGGGCCGCCGCGTCCACCGCCGTCGGCTCGCCCGCCACCGCGACCCCTGCGGCGGTGAGCGCCTGGGCGAACCTGCGCGCGGCCTCGAGCGAGGGGTCGGCGACCCGCGCGTCGCGATCGGGCGCCACCCGGCCCTGGTCGGCCGACAGCGCGGTCACCGGCCCGACGACGCCGCTCGTGACGTAGCCGGGCGGCCAGCTCGGCGCGGCGGTGGGCGGTGCGAACAGCCGCGCGTCGTACCGCAGCGTGATCTGGCTGAGCCCCTGCGGCGCCAGGGCGGCCGCGGTGCGCTGGGCCAGCTCGGCCAGCGAGGCGCCGGCCGGGTACGAGCCGGCGGCCGGCGGCGTCGTGGTGAGCGTCGCGTCGCCGCCGCCCACCAGCACGTACTCGGCGGCGGCCGCGCCCGGGGCGACGCCGGTGCGCAGCCGGGTCTCGGGGCCGAGCGCGATGAGCGCGGTGGCCGCGGTGAGCAGCTTGGCGGTGGACGCAGGGGTGGCGCCGGCCTGGGCCTGGCGCGCCGCCAGCGGCTCACCGGTGGCCGCATCCAGCACCGAGACGCGCACATCGCCACCCAGCGCCGGATCGGAGAGCGGGCCGGCGAGCGCCGCGTCCACGCCCGCCGACGTGGGCAGCGGGGCGGCCGGATCCGGTGGCGGCAGCGCCGGGCCGGCGCTGGCCACCGGCGAGGAGCCGGGCAAGGGCTCGGCCGCCTCGACCTCGGCCGACCGATCACGGGCGCCCCAGGCGATGGCCCCCACGGCTGCCGCCGCGACGGCGAGCGCGGCGACCCCCGCGCCCCAGCGGGCGGCTCGTGATCGGGGCAGCACGGCGTCCTCCCGGGGGCGCGCAGATCGGGTCGGCGGATCGGGTCGTCCGCCGTGGCGGATGCAGGCAGACTAGGCGGCGACCCCGGCGGCCCTTGTGCCGCCACCAGCAGCGCCGCACCGGCGCCGGCCCCGAGGAGCGCCCCGCAGTGGAGTTCGACGTCACGATCGAGATCCCCAAGGGCCAGCGCAACAAGTACGAGGTCGACCACTCGACCGGGCGGATCCGGCTGGACCGGATGCTGTTCACCGCGACCCGCTACCCGGCCGACTACGGATTCATCGAGCAGACCCTCGGCGAGGACGGCGACCCCCTCGACGCGCTCGTGCTGCTCGACGAGCCGACGTTCCCGGGCTGCCTGATCAAGTGCCGCGCGGTCGGGATGTACCGGATGACCGATGAGGCCGGCGGCGACGACAAGGTGCTCTGCGTCCCGGTGGCCGACCCGCGGCTGGACCACCTGCGCGACATCTACCACGTGGCGGAGTTCGACCGGCTGGAGATCGAGCACTTCTTCTCGGTCTACAAGGACCTCGAGCCGGGCAAGAGCGTCGAGGGCGCCACCTGGGCCGGCCGCACGGAGGCCGAGGAGGAGATCGTCCGGTCGCTGAAGCGGGCCCAGGACACCGGGTACTGGGACGACAAGCACTGAGCCCGCGCGCCCCAGGCGCGCGCTCGCTCAGGGGCGGGTCAGGGGCGGGCGAACCCGAACAGGCTCGGGCGGTTGATGCTCGACTCCTTGACCCAGGAGCCGGTGTAGGGCGCCTCGATCATCAGGCCCGCGCCGAGGTAGAGGCCCACGTGGTAGATCGAGCCGGCGTCGGTCGGGTCTGAGCCGAAGAACACCAGGTCGCCGGGGCGAGCCTGGGTGGCCGGGATCTTCTTGGCCTGCGCGAACTGCGCCACCGAGTAGTGCGGCAGGGCCACGCCGCCGGCCTCCCAGGCGCGCATCGTCAGCCCGGAGCAGTCGAAGGAGTCGGGGCCGTCCGCGGCCCACACGTACGGCTTGCCCATCTGGGCGCGGGCGAAGGCGATGGCCGCGGCGGCGCCCTCCTCGGTGCCCTTCGAGACCCCGCCGGTCAGCGGCGGCGACCACGCGGGCGCCGGCGTCGGGCGCTCGCCGTTGCCGCCGTAGACGCCCGAGCCCGTCGGCGCCGGGGGGGTCGACGTGCGCGCCCGGGCCGCGGCCTGCTCTGCTGCGCGCTTGGCCGCGCCGCGGCGGCGGCCTCGGCGGCCTTGCGGGCGGCCTCCGCGCGAGCGCGTCGCGGCGGGCTTGCTCAAGGGCCTTGTTCGTGGTCTTGGCGCTGGCGAGGTCGGCGGTGGCCTGATCGCGGGTGGCCGCGATCTGGCTGACCATGATCTGCTGGGCCGCGACCTGGGCCTCGGCCTCGACCTTCATCTGGCGGACCTGCTCGGCGGCCGCGCGCTGGGACTCCAGCGCCGCGTCGGCCTGGGCCCGCAGCACCCGGGAGACCACCTCGGCCACGCGCACCTTGTCGAGCGCGGACGACTGCTGCTGGGACACCTGGTCGAGGGTGGTGGTCCGGTCGACCAGGGACTGGACCCCGCTGGCGCCGAGCATGGAGGCGACCCCCGCGAGGTCGCCGCCCGATCGGTAGGAGGCGGCCGCGAAGCGGCCGACCGCCGCGCGCTGCGTCCCGAGGTCGGCCTCGGCCGCCTCGGCCTGCGCGCGGGCGGCGGCGGCGGTCTGCTCGGCCTGCTGCAGCTGGTAGAGCGCGCCTTCGTACGCCGTCACGGCCTGGGCCATCGCGACGCCGGCCGCCTCCAACTGGGCGCCGGCCAGCGCCAGCTGGGCCTGCGCCCGGCCGACCTTGCCCGCGGCTGAGTCGATGGCCTGGCGGCTGGCCGCGAGCTCTTGCTCGGTGGGGTTCGTCGGATCGGCGGCCGCGGCGGGGGCCAGGGCTCCGAGCAGGGCCACGGCGGCCACCGACGCGAGGGCGCGCGCGGCCCACGACCGCGAGGCGGCACGGCCTCGAGCGGGGTGGCGAGCGGGCACGCGGACTCCCAACGGCGGGTGGCGGATGCCTTGGACCGTAGGAGGTGAAACGGGCAGAGGGAACAGGAATCCCACAAGTCACAGGGGTCCCATCGGCGTGTCGCGTTGACACGCCGGTCTTACAAGGCTGTTATTCGCCCTCGCAATTCGGCGAGGCGCTCTCGGAGGCTCACTCCTCGCGGTGCGCCAGCTCCGGGGCGAAGGCCGGCAGGCACAGCGCGATGTACTCCGCGCCGTCGCCGCCCTCGGGCACCAGGTAGCGGACCCGCTCGCCGGCCCGGGTCACGATCGCCGTGCCGGCCACCACATCGGTGCTGCCGCCGTCGTGCTCGACGCGCAGCCGTCCCCGCAGCACGAGGGTGACCTCGTCGAACTCGGGGGTCTGCGCGGGCTCCGACCAGCCGGCGGGGGCGACCATCCAGGCCAGGCTGGCGGCGTCGGTGCCGGTGGCCAGCCGGCCGAGGTACTCACGGATGAGCTTGTCGCCGGGGACCTCGACGAGGGCGGGGCGCGTGATGAGTTCGGGCATCCGCCCACCCTGGCGCCCCCACCCCACCCCTTGGGGTTGATCAAGCAGGTTTGGCTGGCCGGAGGCCTCAGGCCCGCCCGGCCAGCAGGCCCTCGATCCGGTCGGCCAGCGGGTCGGGCACCACGCTGTCGGGGTCCTGCAGCCCCGCGAGCGCCGCGGTCGCGCCCACCAGCGAGGCGTACAGCGGCGGGCAGGTCGGGCAGGTCTCGAGGTGCCGCTCGACCAACCCGGCCTGGCCGGGTTCGAGATCGCCGTCGAGGTAGTCGCTCACCTGGCTGCGGGCGTCCCAGCAGCGCAGCGGCACCCCGCGCAGCGCCTCGCGGCGCTCCTGCCCGCGGGCCAGCGCCGAGACCAGCATCATCCGGCCCCGGCGCAGCCGCTGCTTGGCCGCCGGCAGGCCGATCTCGTGCAACTCGGCGATCGCCCGCACGGTCCAGCCCTCGGCATCGTGCAGCACGACGGCCGTCCGGTAGATCACCGGGAGCCGGAGCAAGGCGTCCTCAAGCTCCTCCCGGGTCTCCGCGCGCAGGACCACGGCCGAGGCGTCGACGGTGTACGAGTCGTCGCGCCACCGCTCCTCGACCGCCTCGGCGAGGTCCTCGACCGGGATCTCCCGATCGCGCCGCGCCCGGTCGACGGCCAGGTTGTGCAGGATCCGGTGCAGCCAGGTCGCCAGGGCCGCGTCGCCGCGGTAGGAGTCGGCGCGCTCCAGCGCGCGCACCACGGTCTCCTGCACGAGGTCCTCGGACTGCTGGGGGTCGCGGGTGACGGTGCGCGCGAACCGGAGCAGCCCTGGGATCTCGTCGGCAAGCAGGGGGCCGAGCTGGCGGGCGTCCACGCCCCGACGCTAGCGAGCGGCGCTGGTGCGGTCCTTGGCGGCCGGCTCGACCGGGCAGGTGCTCATGCCGAACATCCGGTACAGCGGGCAGACGCCCACGGCGGCCGTGACGAGCATGACGCCGGCGACGACGAACAGGATGATGCCCGAGGATGGTCGTCGGCCCGGCGACGATGGCGCCCGCCACCGAGGCGGCGGCGATCACCACGCGGATCACGCGGTCAGCAGGGCTTTCGTTCTTGGTCACGAGGTCCTCCGGTTGTTGGTGTCTGACACGTCATAGACGCACCAACCCCGGAAAGGGATACCGGCTGCTCGTCGGCCCCAACGCCCCGCAGGGCTCGCCGCGACCTAGTGGACGGGGCCCTCGCCCTCGAGGTGCGGCACCGGCGGGACGTGAACGGCCAGCTCGTCCTCCGACGGGATCTCCGCCTCGACGTCCTCGGCGTCGATGCTGTGCGTCATCGCGTACACGATCGCGCCGCCGACCACGAAGATGAGGCTGCCCACCGCCACCCAGGCGGCCGCCCCAGGAAGCTGGGTCAGCTTGTAGACCAGCCACGCGATGGTCGAGGTGGCCGGGATCGTGACGACCCAGGCGGCCACCATCTCGCCGACGACCTTGAAGTTGAGCCCACGTCCGGAGGACACTCCGGCGCCCATCACCGACGACCCGGCGGCATGCGTGGTCGAGATCGGGATGCCGTAGCTGGTCGCCCCGAAGATCGCCGTGATCGCCCCGAGGTTGGCGGCCAGCCCCGAGGCGGCGTGCAGCGTCGTGATCCGCAAGCCCCATCGTCTCGATGATCTTCCAGCCGCCCCACACGGTGCCCAGCGCGATCGCCGCGTACGCCGAGATCGCGACCCACTCGGGGACGGCGATCTCGTCGCTGCCGGCCGGGGCGGCGAGGTAGCCGGTGCCGACGAGCAGGGCCGCGATCACGCCCATCGTCTTCTGCGCGTCGTTGGCCCCGTGGCCGAACGAGACCGCGCCCGCCGAGACCAGCTGCAGCACCTTGAACGGGCGCGCGTTGTCCGGCAGTTTGAACAGCTTCTGCGAGCCCGCCACGAGATACATCGCCAGGAAGGCGACGGTGAACGCCACCAACGGCGAGGCGATGATCGCCACGGCGGTCTTCTGCACCGAGGCCCAGTCGATCGCGTCGATTCCGCCTGCTGACAGGCCGGCCCCCACGAGCCCGCCGATGAGTGCGTGGCTGGACGACGAGGGCATCCCGACCCACCAGGTCGCGTAGTTCCAGACGATCGCGGCCATCAGGGCGGAGAAGACGACGGCGAGTCCGGACACGTCGGGGTCGACGACCTTCGCGACGGTGTTGGCGACCGCGGTCCCGACGAAGAAGTAGGCCAGGAAGTTGAAGAACGCGGAGAACCACACGGCCCACTTCGCCGGGAGCGCGCGCGTGGCCACGACGGTGGACACCGAGTTCGCCGCGTCGTGGAAGCCGTTGGTGAAGTCGAAGAGCAGCGCGAGGGCGACGACTGCGACGACGCCGAGCAGCAGGGTGTCCACGTGCGCATTCTGTACGCCCGATGAACGCAGTGTGAACGGTCAAGCGAACCCACCTGGACGGGACTTTCGTCCCAGCCGGGAACGAAGGGCCCGATTCAGCCGATCGGCACCCAGAGCAGGCGCAGGTCGGCCACCCGCACGTCGGTCTTCTCCAGCGGCACCGGCAGCGTCTCGATGCGCTGCGGCCTTGGCCATCCACTCCGTGTCGAGGGCGGCCACCTCGGCCGCCAGGTCGCTCTCCAGCGCCGCGAGGTCGCCCTGCAGCGCGTTGACCTTGCCCTCGGCCGCGCCGACCCGAGCCGAGGACTTGGCCTGCCGGCGAGCCTCCGTCGCGATCGAGGTGCGCGACCGCCGGCCGCCCAGCAGCCCGCCGAGCAGCCCGCCGACGGCGCCGGCCACCGAGGCCTGGAACTGCGCCTGGTGGTCGGCTTCGGCCATGGCGGCGTCCTCGGCCGCGGCCCCGATCCGGTCGCGCATCTTGGTGAGGCGGGCCTCGTACTTGGTTCGCAGCGCAGCCGTCGCGGCGTCGGCCTTGGCGTCGGCCGCCGCCACGCAGCGGGCGGCGAACTCCTCGCGGGTCTCCCCGACCCGCCCGTAGACCCCCAGCTCGCGGTTGACCAGGATCTCGGCCGTCCGGGTGCGCACGAGGTGGTCGGCGAGGGCGCGCTTCAACTCGGCCCACCAGGCCTTGGTGTCGATCGCCGCGTCGGTGAACTCGTACGCGGCCGGGCCGCTCGCCGGGGCGGCGAGCAGGTCGCGGTCGTCGTAGTCCACCGCGAGGAACCCGCTCGCGTCGGCCGCCAGCGGCAGCGGCATCAGCACGGCCTCGTACTCCTCGTCGTGGATGAGGTCGGCCTTGGTGTCGTCGTAGCGCAACTGCACCCGCGCGACCGCCGCGGCCCGGTGGACGCGGCCGGGGACCGCCCCGATCTGGCTGGACCAGGGGGCGGCGGGGTCGAGGTGGGCGACGAGGACGCCGGCGGCGGCCGCGGGGGCGACCGGCGTCGTCTCGGTTCCCCCGGCCGCAGGAGGGCGCGGGAGGGCGATCGGCGGCGCCTCAGGGGCAGCCGGCGCCGCGGGGACGGGCGCGGCCGTCGCCGCTGCTGCAGGTGAGGGGGCAGCCGGGGCGACGGGGGCGGTCGCGGCCTTGAGCCCGCTGAGCTGGTCTCGGGTGAGCGGCCCTCGCAGGTACGACATCGCCCAACGCGTCGTGAAGACCTGAGGGGCGTCCTGGCTGGCCCGGCGCAGCAGGAACTCGCGCTTGCCGAGGCCGGAGATCAGGTCGCCGACCGCGCCGACGTCGACGCTGCCGGCCGCGCTCGCCATGCCCTCAAGCAGGCGCGCCTTGTCGCGCTCGGTCTGCAGCCGGCCGACCATCCAGGTGCCGGCGTTGGACAGCGCCTTGTAGTCGATGTCGACCGGGTTCTGGGTGGAGAGCACCACCCCGAGGCCGAAGGCGCGGGCCTGCTTGAGCAGCAGCATGATCGGCTTCTTGGTGGGCGGGTTCGCCACCGGCGGCAGGTAGCCGGCGACCTCGTCCATGTAGAGCAGGGCGCGCAGGTCGGTCGAGCCGCTCTGTCGGCGCATCCAGGTGACCAGCTTGCTCAGCACGAGCGCGGTGACCGACTGCCGCTCCTCGTCCGACAGGTGGGCCGTCGAGATGATCGCGCAGCGCGGCTTGCCGGACGGCGAGCGCAGCATCGCCCCGGCGTCCACCGGGTCGCCCTGCATCCACTGGGCGAAGCTGGGCGCCGCCAGCACGCCGTTGAGCCGCATCGCGAACGCGGTGCGGTCCGCCGGGGGGTAGAACGTGTCGAGGTCGAGCACCCCGAGCTTGCGGATCGGCGGCTGCTGGACGCGCCCGACCAGGGTGCCCAGGTCGAGCGTCTCGCCCCGCGACCACGCGTCGTGGACGAGGTTGGCGAGCAGGATGTGCTCGCGCGAGGAGAGCGGGTCGGCCTCGATGCCGATCAGCCCGAGCAGCCCGGCGATGTAGCCGTCGATCTCATCGTTGACCGACTCGGTGTCGGTGAGGTCGGTCGGGGGCTGCAGCGAGCCGAGGATGTTGAGCGGGATCCCCGCCGACGAGCCGGGCGTGTAGACGGCGAAGTCGACGGTGTCACGCAGGGCCTGGATCCGCTCCGGGCCGATCCCCCAGCCGGCCAGCCCGTCCTTCCACATCGTCGCCTGCTGCGCGGCGAACTCATCGACCGAAAGCCCCGCCTGCTGGGCCTGCCCGGGGTCGACCCAGGGGGCGAAGTCCGCCGGTGCCAGCGCGGGGAAGGTCAGGCACAGGTTCGCCAGATCGCCCTTGGGGTCGATCAGGATCGCCGGCACCCCGGCCTGCAGGCATTCCTCGATCAACACGATGCCCAGGCCGGTCTTGCCGGAGCCGGTCATCCCGACGATCACGCCGTGTGTGGTCAGGTCGGAGGACGGCAGCCGGGTGGGCGCATCCGTACGGGCGTGGGTCGCGGCGTCGACGCCGCCGCCTAGGAGGAGGTCAGCCATACCGCGGAGAGTATTGCGGTCGGCCGCAGCGCAGGGCGGTCTTGGTGTGCGTGCCCCGGGGTGCCCCTCGGTGGGGCAGCATGCGGAGCATGTGCGACACGTTCGTGGTCTTGCCCGACGCCACCGCGAGCGGCGAGGTGCTGCTCGCCAAGAACAGCGACCGTGAGCCGAACGAGGCCCAGCAGGTCGTGCTGCATGCCTGCCGCCGGCCACCCGGCGGACGAGGTCGTCCGCTGCACCTACCTCGCCATCCCCCAGGTCGCCCGCACCCACGCCGTCCTGCTCTCCCAGCCGTACTGGATGTGGGGCGCGGAGATGGGGGCGAACGAGCACGGCGTGGCCATCGGCAACGAGGCGGTCTTCACGCGGGTGCCGCACGCCAAGGATCCCGCGCTGCTCGGCATGGACCTGCTGCGCCTCGCGCTCGAGCGGGCGACGTCAGCCGAGGAGGCCGTCGAGGTGATCTGTGCGCTGCTCGCGGCCCACGGCCAGGGTGGCCAGGCCGGCCACACCAAGCACCTGGAGTACGACAACAGCTTCCTCGTCGCCGACAGCGGCGAGGCGTGGGTGCTCGAGACCGCGGGCCCGGAGTGGGCGGCCCAGCGGGTGACCGCAGGCGTTCGGTCGATCTCGAACGCCCTGAGCCTGCACGGGTCCTTCGACCGGTCGAGCGACGGCCTGGTGCCGTACGCGGTCGGACGCGGCTGGTGCCGGGGGCCCGAGGACTTCGACTTCGCCAGGCAGTACTCCGACCGCGTCTACACGCGCTTCGGCCGCGGGTTCGAGCGGCAGTGCCGGACGGGCGAGCTGGCCGGCTCCGTCCCTGGCGGCGCCGGGCCGCTCGACGCCATGGGCGTCCTGCGCGACCACGGCCCGGGCGGCGGGCACGGGTACCCCTCGACCTGGACGCCGGCGGCCGGGCTGACGGGGGTGCAGGTCTGCATGCACGCCGGCTTCGGTCCGATCCGGGGCAGCCAGTCGGTGGCGTCGATGGTGTCGCGGCTGCCCGCGGCCGGGCCTGCGACCCACTGGCTGACCGGCGCCTCGGCGCCGTGCACCGCGGTGTTCGCGCCGGTCTGGTTCGACGCGGGCCTCCCCGACCAGGGGCCGGGGCCGACCGGCCGGCGCGACGAGGCCTCGCGCTGGTGGCGCCACGAGCGGTTGCACCGGGCCACGCTCGCCGACTACCCGCACGCCATGGCGTTGTACGCCGACGAGCGAGACGACCTGCAGCGCACCCTGGTCGAGCAGGCCGAGCACGCAGCGGTCGGCGGTGCCGAGGACCGGGCCGATTGCTCACGCGACGCACTCGCGCAGATCGACGCCGCCGAGGCGAGGTGGCTGGCTGCCGTCGAGCGGGCCACGGCGGGCGCGAAGCCGAGGGGACTACACGCGAAGGCCTGGCGGTCGTGGGACCGCCAGGCCTTCGGTGCTTCGTAGCCGGGGCTAGCTCAGGCGAGCGCCTTGGTCTTGATCGAGTCGAACTCGGCCTGGGTGATCGCGCCGGAGTCAAGCAGGCCCTTGGCCTTGGCGATCTGCTCCGCCGGGTCTGCGCCGCCGCCGCTCACCGAGCGGATGTACTCGGCCTGCTGCTCCTGCATCCGCTGGGCGGCCTTCATGTTGCGCTCGGCCATGCCCCTGCCCTTGACGATCAGGTAGATCAGGGCGGTGATCGGCGTGAAGAAGATCAGGAAGATGACCCACAGGGCCTTGGCGAAGCCGCCGGTCTCGTGGTCGCGGAACAGATCCGTGAAGATCTGCCACAGGATCATGATCCAGATCACGATGAAGAAGGCCCACAGCATCAGCCAGAAGAAGTCCCAGAAGTCGTTCATGTACGTCCCTTGGTTACCGGGCGCCGGTGCGGCGCCAACGACGGAAGCGCGAGCTCGCGCTATCGCGCAGTCTAGACCTTGGCTGGCCCGCCGCCACTCACCCGATCGGGTGAGTCACCCAGCCGCCATTGCGGCTAGGGCGTGCGGCGACGCAGCGTGGCCGACCCCAGGATGAGCAGGCCGACGACGAAGGCCGCGACGATCGCCAGCGGCCGCCAGTAGTCGGCCCCCGTCTCGCCGGTGATGGTCAGCGCCTTGGTGGCGTCGACCGCGTACGACAGCGGCAGCAGGTCGGACACCCAGCGCAGGAAGTCCGGCAGCTCCTCGCGCGGCACGATGAACCCGCACAGCAGGAACTGCGGCAGCAGCACCACCGGAAGCATCTGCACGGCCTGGAACTCGGTGCGCGCGAAGGCGCTCACGAACAGGCCGAGCGAGGTCCCGAGCAGCCCGTCGGCGACGGCCACCAGCACGAACGCCCAGGTGGGCGCGCGCACGTCGAGGCCGTACAGGGAGAACGACACGGTGCACAGCAGCAGCGACTGAACGATGGCGACCAGCCCGAAGGTCAGCGCGTAGCCCAGCACGAAGTCGGCCTTGGCCAGCGGCATGGTGAGCAGCCGCTCGAGGGTTCCGCTGGTGCGCTCCCGCAGCGTCGCCACGCTGGTCACCAAGAACATCACCAGCAGGGGGAAGAGCCCGAGCAGGATCGGCCCGGACTGGTCGAAGGCCGCCTCGTCGAGCATCAGGGCGAGCAGGCCGAGCAGGATCAGCGGCATCACCATCAGCAGGGCGACGGTCCGGCGGTCGTGGCGCAGCTGCTCGGCCACCCGCCGGGAGGTCGCCAGGGTGCGGCGGGCGGTCACGCGGCGCCCCCCTCGGGCCCCTCGGCCAAGGCCAGGAAGGCCGACTCGGCGTCGGTCGTGCCGGTCTGCGCCAGCAGCTCGTCGAGCGTGCCGTCGGCGATGAGCAGCCCTTCACGCATGAGCATGAGGCGCTCGCAGCGGGTCGCCTCGTCCATCACGTGGCTGGAGACCAGCAGGGTCGCGCCGGCGTGGGCCAGCCGCGCGAACAGCGCCCACAGGTCGCGGCGCAGCACCGGGTCAAGGCCCACCGTCGGCTCGTCCAAGACGAGGACCCGGGGGTCGCCCAGCAGCGCGGTCGCCAGCGAGACCCGGGCGCGCTGGCCGCCGGACAGCCGGTCGGTGCGCTGGTCGGCGCAGGAGCGGAGGTCGACCTCGTCGATCACGCGGTCCACGTCGTCGCGCGCCACGCCGAGGATGGTGGCGAAGTAGGCGAGGTTCTCGCGCACCGTCAGGTCGCCGTAGACCGACGGGTCCTGGGTGAGGTACGCGACCTGGTGGCGCAGCCGCTCGTGCCCGGCGGGCAGGCCCAGCACCTCGATCGTGCCGCCCTGGACGATCTGCACGCCGACGAGGCTGCGCATCAGCGTGGTCTTGCCGGACCCGCTCGGGCCGAGCAGCCCGACCAGCGAGCCGGCCGCAACTGTGAAGGAGACGCCGCGCAGGACGGGTTGATGGCCGCGGTCGACGCGCAGATCGCGCACCTCGATCGCGAACCCACCCACGGCTCTGATCTTGGCTGAGCCGTGGACCGCTCGTGGCGTGTTTAGGGCAGCAGGTGGCCGACCAGCGGGATCACCGCGGTCGCGCCCGCCTCCCGCAGCCGCGCGGCCGCCACGGTGACCGCCCAGCCGGTCCGCGAGGTGTCGGCCACCAGGAGCACGGGTCCGGCCGGGGGCGGCTCGGCCAGTCGGACCGCGGCGTCGAGCGCCTCGACCCTCGCCCGCGCCGAGGACTCGCGGTCCTCGGCCGGGAGGGGGCCGGGGGCCAGGCAGCCGGCGAGCGGCAGCCGGCCGGCCGCGGCGACGTGCTCGGCCATCGAGCCCGCCCGCATGGGGCAGCCCCCCGGCATGGCGACCACGGCGACCGGGCGCTCGGCCCATGAGGGCGCGAACCGGGCGAGCACCTCGATGAGCGCTTGGCGCAGCTGCGGCGAGGCGGGGGCGTCGGGCCCGGACAGCTCGGCGACGAGCTCGGGCCAGGCCGCGTCCTGGGCGAAGCAGACCGCCCGCCCCTCGGCGGCGCCCGTGATCCGGCCGCGGCGCGCGGCGGCCCCGGTCGGCCACAGCTTGCGCGGCTCGACCACCACATCCCGGCCGCGCAGGTGGGTACGGGCCGCCTCGAGCGCGGGCCGGCCGGGCCGCAGCCCGGGTCGGGCAGCTCGCCCGTGCAGACCGAGCACCGCCCGCAGCGGCCGGCCTCGGGGTCGTCGAGGGCCTCGGTGAGGATCTGCATCAGGCATCGCGCGCCTCGGGCGTAGTCGCGCATCAGCGCGTGCTCGCGCCGGCGGGCCTCGACGACGCCCTCGTACTTCTCCTGGTCGTAGCGCCACGGAACCCCGGTGGCGACCCAGCCGTCGTCCCGCCGGTCGACGGCGCCGTCGACCCGCAGGGTCTTGAGCAGCGCCTCGAGCCGGCCGCGGCGCAGCCCGCTCGCCGACTCAAGCGCGGGCACCGTCATCGGCCCGTCCGCCTCGGCCAGCGCCGCCAGCAGCCGGTCGGCGGCGCGCGGGTCGGGGATGGCCGCGGTGGCGAAGTACTCCCAGATCCCGGCCTCGACATCGGCGGCCTGGAGCAGGACGCCCACGGCCGTGTCGAGCGCGCGGCCCGCGCGGCCGACCTGCTGGTAGTAGGCGATGGGCGAGTCGGGCGAGCCGACGTGGACGCAGAAGCCCAGGTCGGGCTTGTCGTAGCCCATGCCCAGCGCGGAGGTGGCGACGACGGCCTTGAGCTCGTTGGCCTTGAGGCCCGCCTCGATCCGCTCGCGCTCATCGGCGGGAGTGCGCCCGGTGTAGGCGGCGACCGCGTGGCCCTGGGCGCGCAGGAAGTCGGCGAGGGTGTGCGCGGCCTCGACGGTGAGGCTGTAGACGATGCCCGAGCCGGGGAGACCGGCGAGGGCCTCCGACACCCATGCCGCTCGCGCGACCCCGTCGAGTCCTGGGACCACCGATAGGCGCAGCGACGAGCGCGCCAGCGGCCCGCGCAGGACGAGGGTCTCGCTGCCCAGCTGGCGCGCGACGTCGTCGGTGACGCGGGCGTTGGCCGTCGCCGTGGTCGCCAGCACCGGCGTCTGCGGCGCCAGGCGCAGGAGCAGCCCGGAGATCCGCTGGTAGTCGGGGCGGAAGTCGAAGCCCCAGTCGGAGATGCAGTGCGCCTCGTCGATGACCAGCAGGCCGGCCCGCGCCAGCAGGGGCAGGGCGACCCGCTCGAAGCGGGGGTTGGCGAGGCGCTCAGGCGAGACCAGCAGCAGGTCGAGAGTGTCGGCCGCGAGGGCGTCGAAGACCTGCTGCCAGTCGTCGAAGTTCGTCGAGTTGACCGTCGCCGCCCTCAGCCCGGCCGCGGACGCCGCGGCGATCTGGTCGCGCATCAACGCGAGCAGCGGGGAGATCACGATGGTCGGCCCGGCGCCCTGGGCCCGCAGCGCCGAGGTCGCGCCCCAGTAGACCGCCGACTTGCCCCACCCGGTGGCCTGGACGACGAGCACCCGCCGGCGCTGCTCGACGAGCGCCTCGACCGCGGTGGCCTGATCCGCGCGCGCGACGGCTGCAGGCCCCGCCATCGCGGCGAGCACGGAGTCGAGGTGGGCCAGGGACCAGCCGGGAGTGTCCATCACCGGCCAGCGTGCCCCATCGGTCCGACAGGCCGGCGGCCAGACCGGCGGGCCGCCTCGGTAGCGGCTGGGTGGCGGCCGCGGGCCTCCGGCGCCAGGCTGCGGCGCATGCGTGAGACACCGTCGCTGTGGTCGTACAAGTCGCAGGGCTCGATCCTGTCGATCGGCTCGAAGGGGTCGATCCTGTCGATCGGCTCGAGTGGCTCGGTGCTGTCGATCGGCAGCATCGGCTCGGCGGTGTCGGCCTTCTCGATCGGGTCGTTCGCGAGCCTGGGCTCGATCCTGTCGGGGGCGAGCACCGGCTCGATCCTGTCGTGGCGGGCGCGGATGGGCGAGCTGTCCGCGGGCGCTTCGCAGGAGTAGCGGGCCGCCGTCGCCGTCGTGCGGCTGGTCAGGTCAGGACCGCGGCGGTCGCCCAGACCGAGGTGGCCAGCAGCGTCGAGGCGAGCTCGATGAGCAGGGAGAGCCCGGCCGCCTTGAGCGCGTGGACGGTCGACGGCCAGGCGTTCGCGGTGCCCCCGAGCCGGATGACCTCGGCCAGCCACACCCCGAGGACGAATCCGAGCACCAAGCCGACCACTGGGACCACGAAGAACCCGACCACGCCCAGGACACCGCCCCAGATCAGCGTGGAGGCCGGCACGCCCGCGGCCTTCATCCGCCGACCGGGCCAGAGGTACTTGACCACCTGGCCGATCCCGATCAGCAGCGCGGCCACCGCGGCCACCGCCCACGCGGTCGCGCCGCCCTCGACCACGGCCCACACCAGGATCGCGCCGAGGACCAGCAGCGCGCCGGGCAGCACCGGCACGATCGTCCCCGCGATGCCGACGACGCAGACCAGCGCGACGATGAGCTCGCCCCAGGCCGACATGCTCCGACGCTACGACACCGCGAGCGGGTCAGGCCGACGAGCCGGAGCGGCCCATCAGCGCAGCAACCACGGCTACCGCGCCGGCGCCGACCGCGAGCTGAAGCCCGTGCCGGATCCAGTCGAAGCCGCCGGTCTCCTTCACGCCGAGGATCCCGGCGAGCCAGTCGCCGGCCAGCATGCCCACGATGCCCGCGATGATCACCGACCACCACGGGATGTTCTGCTTGCCCGGCAGGACCAGCCGGGCGAGGACGCCGACGATCGCACCGCCGATGACGATCCAGATCAGATTGCCGATGCTCCAGTCCACCAGCCCACTCCCCTCGCCTCCGCTGGGCCGAGCGCCCGCGCGGTGAGTAGTCAACTGCACGGTCACCTGGTGCGCGAGCACTTCGCCGAACCCGTCGGCCGAAGGGGAAGGGCCCCAGGTGGCGAGACCTGGGGCCCTACCAGCCTCGCCCACGACAAGCCCGGAGCCCGAGCCGCCGAGATCGTCGGTGACGCCCTACCGACGCGAGGAGGGGCTGGGATTCAACCCCAGCCTGCCCGGCCACATGCACACCCGGCTCGCGGTGCGCCGACTTGTCGAGGGGGACGACGACGCGGGCAGGTCAGCCCGCGCCGACTCCGGCACACACAGCCTGCGGTGGCCCCCCGAGCCCCTCGCGCGTCGGTATCACATCCGATACCATGCAGTCCATGGCGATGACCCTGCGGCTCACTGATGCCGAGTCCGACGCGCTGCGGCAGCGTGCCGCGCTCGAGGATCGTTCGATGCAGGAGGTGGCGCGCGAGGCGGTCCGCGAATACATCGAGCAGCACAGTCGGGCCGACCTGCTCGACCGGGTCCTCGACGAGGAACTACCGCGCTACGCCGAGGCCTTGGAGCGGCTCGGCCGGTGATCTACCTCACGCTGGCCGAGCTGGTGCACGTCGCCGAACGCGTGCTGGGCGAGGTGCAGGTCCGCGATCACGGCCTGCTGGAATCCGCTCTCGCCCGGCCCCAGGCGTCGGTCTTCGGGGCGGACGCATACCCGACGCTCGATGCCAAGTCCGCGGCCCTCGTCCACTCGCTCGCACGCAACCACGCGCTGGTCGACGGCAACAAGCGCCTCGCCCTCGCCGGACTGATCGCCTTCTACGGGCTGAACGGTCGCCGCCTCACCCTGAGCAACGATCAAGCCCACGACCTCATCATCGCGATCGCATCGGGAGACCTCGACGAGGTGCCAGCCATCGCCCAGCGGCTGGCCGCGGCAACCGAAGCGCGCTGAGCCGCTGGATCAGCCGTCGCCGGTGAGCTCGTCGCCCAGGTCGGTCGCCTGGTCGATGCCTTCGTTGACCTTGTCGGCATTGTCACCGGCGAGATCCTTCGCCTTGTCCATGAAGTCGCTCATCGTCACGCTCCTGTTGTCGTCGGCACCGGCACGGCCCTGAACGTGGGGTCCGACGCTAGGTCGTGTTCGCAACCAGGGTGCGCGTGAGGTGTCCGCGCAGCTGTGCCACCACTACTGGGACAAGACTGGTGCCCGACGGACCGGTGCCAGCTCGCATCACCGGCGAGATCCTTAGCCTTGTCCATGAAGTCGCGGCATCGTGACGCTCCTGTTGTCGTCGGCACCGGCACGGCCCTGAACGTGGGGTCCGACGCTTAGGTCGTGTTCGCAACCAGGGTGCGCGTGAGGTGTCTGCGCCTGCGCCACCACTACTGGGACAAGACTGACGCCCCACCAACCCGTGTCCACCCCGCATCACGTCGACTCCAGGGGATCCACCACGGCGACTCCGGCGTGCCCGACCACGGCCGCAGATCGGGCGCCCGGCTCGGCCGGGCCGAGCGCTCAGCCGCCGTGTGGCGTAGGTGGGAAGGCGCCGTTAACGTGAAATGACGAGAACGCAGTACCCGCACCGACGTCGAGGAGGGTGAGCACCCATGGGGATCATGGACATCGCGAAGGGCCTCCTGGGCGACCAGGCGGGCAACGTCGAGGGCGCCGTGGACACGGCGGCTGACGCGGTCACGGGCATGGCCCCGGACGGGGTCGACGGCGCCGTCGACCAGGTCGCGGAGATGGCCAAGGACGCCTTCAAGGGCCTCCTCGGCTGATCCATCCGGGTTGGGGAAGGCCCCCGACGCGGCCACCCAGCCAGCGCGCAGGCGAGCACGTCGTCGGCATGGAAAAGCCCCAGGTGGCGAGACCTGGGGCCCTCCGAGCCGCCTTGGGGAATCGAACCCCAGACCTACGCATTACGAGTGCGTCGCTCTGGCCAACTGAGCTAAGGCGGCGATGCGCCGGGAGCCCGACGCGGGCCCGATGGTATCCGAGCCCGACGTGCCGTTCGAATCGCCTGGCGGCCCGGCAGCGCTCAGCAGGTGGTGCCGTCGGCGGGCGGCGTGCCCTGCACGAGGTACGCCTCGACGGCGCGGTTGATGCACGTCGAGCCGCGGTTGTACGCGGTGTGGCCGTCGCCGTCCCAGGTCAGCAGCACGCCCGACTCGAGCTGGCTGGCCAGCCCCTGCGCCCAGGCGTACGGCGTCGCCGGGTCGCGCAGGGTGCCGATCACCAGGATCGGCGCCGCGCCGGGGGCGGTCAGCGGCGACAGGTCGTTGGGTGAGGCGACCGGCCAGGCCCCGCAGATCACGCCACCCCACGCGATGAAGCTGCCGAACGTGGGCGACGCCGCCTCGAACTCGGCCACCGAGGCCCGCGACGACTCGATCGTCGAGGCGTCCGGGCGGTCCAGGCAGGAGATCGCCGGGAAGACCTCGGTGGAGTTCGAGGTGTAGGTGCCGCCGGAGTCCCGGTCGGCGTAGAGGTCGGCCAGATAGAGCAGGGTCGAGCCATCGCCCTTGAACGCCTGGGCCAGCGCCTGGCGCAGCACCGGCCAGCCGTTGGTGTTGTCGTAGAGCGCGGTGATCAGCCCGTACGTCGTGAGGGCCTGGGTCACCGGGCGATTGCCCTTGAGCGGCTTGGCGTCGGTGTCGTTCGAGCATCTGCTGGATGCGGGCGATGCCGGCCTCGCGCGAGGACCGCGGCAGCGGGCAGTCGCGCTTGGTCAGGCAGTCGTCGACGAACGCCGCGAGCGCCACCTCGAAGCCCGCGCCCTGGGCCTTGGCGAACTCGGCGGAGGGGATCGTCGGGTCGATCGCGCCATCGAGGACGAGCCGGCCGACCTTGTCCGGGAACAGGTCGGCGTACGTCGCGCCGAGCAGCGTGCCGTACGACGCGCCGAGGTAGTTCAGCTTCTCGTCGCCGACGACCGCGCGGATGACGTCCATGTCGCGGGCGGCGTTGGGCGTGCCGATGTGCGGCAGCAGCCGCCCGCTGGACGCCTCGCAGCCGTCAGCGAACTTCTGGTTGATCGCGAGGTAGCCCTGCTCCTCGGCCGGCGTGTCCGGTGACGGGTCGTAGGCGAACCACGCGTCGAGGTCCTTGTCGGACAGGCACTCGACCGGCTCGCTGCCGGCCACGCCGCGCGGGTCGAAGCCGACGATGTCGTACGCCGCGCGCACCGGCGCGGTGAACTGGCCGCGGGCGGCGCGGGCGTAGTCGACACCGGACGCCCCGGGGCCGCCGGGGTTGATGAGCAGCGAGCCGACCCGGGCGCCCGGGTCGGAGGCGGGCAGCCGGATGACCGCGAGCGAGACGTCCCCGGCCGCGGGGTTGGCGTAGTCGAGGGGGGCCTTCACCGTGGCGCACTGGAAGTCACCGCCGCAGCCCTCCCAGCGCACCTGCTGCGTGTAGTACGGCTGCAGGTCCACGACCGGGGCCTCGGTCGCGCTGGGGGTCGGGGTGGGCGACCTCGGTGGACGGGCTGGTCGACGGGCTCGCGGCCGGCTCCGACGACGAGCAGGAGGCGAGCGCCAGCACGGCGGCGGTCGCAGGCGATCGCTGCAGCGAGCGCCCTGCGAGCGGGGGAGATCCGGGCAGGGAGGGGGTGGGTCACGGGCACATCCTTCCTGACGCACCGGGGGCCCCTCGCGTTCCGCCCGGCGCGGCGCCGCTCAGCCGCGCGCGGCCTGCCGCTCCTCGTACTCCCGTCGCGAGCCGCACACCTCGGCCTTCGGGCACGACGTCCGTTTGCCGGTCTCGGCCAGCCGGATGCTGATCGTGCCGGCCGGGACGTTCATCCCGACGACGGTGCCCGCGCCCTCGGATGGTGTACGCCGGGTCGCCGTACGCGGGGGCGTCGGCCTTGAAGTCGAGGTAGAGCGGGTGCTCGTACTTCAGGCAGCACATCAGCCGCCCGCACGCGCCGGAGATCTTCAGGGGGTTGAGCGGGAGGTCCTGGTCCTTGGCCATCCGCACGCTGACCGGCTCGAAGTCCTTGAGGAAGGTCGAGCAGCAGGTGTCGCGCCCGCACGGGCCGAGGCTGCCCTGCACGCGGGCCTCGTCGCGCGGCCCCAGCTGGCGCAGCTCGACCCGGCAGGCCAGCGTCTTGTTGAGGTCGCGGACGAGCTGGCGGAAGTCGACGCGGTGCGGGGCGGTGAAGTAGACCGTGGCCGAGGTCTGCTCCTCGACCCAGTCCACCGCGGTCACCTTCATCGGCAGGCCGGCCTCGCCGATGCTGCGACGCGAGGCGCTGAGGATCTCGGCCCGCTTGCGGCGGGAGCGCTCATCGCGGGCGAGGTGCCCCGGCCCGGCGTGCCCCGCGCACACGGGCAGGCCCTCGACCCCGTCCACCCACTCCCCTGCCCACACGACCTCGGCCACCTCGGGCGCGGTCGTCGTCGGGACGAGCACCCGGTCGCCGACGCGAGGCGCCGGCTCGACGCCGGACGGGTCGAGGTAGTACAGCCGGCCGTGCCGGTTGAACGAGACGGCCATCACCATGCCCACCGGTCGAGGCTAACGGCCCGAGCGGCCAGGCGGCGCGCCGTCGTACCGTTAGGGGATGGCCAGCCCCAAGCCCAAGGACGTCCAGGGGCTGCTGCGCGCCCTGGCGGCCGGGGCCGGGGCCGCCCAGGCGGCACTGGCCGCGCTGGACTCCCGGCGCGGGGACGACCGGCTGGCGAAGCGGGCCCGCGAGGCCGACCGCGCCTACCGGGCGGCCGTCGTGCGGCACCAAAGCCACGTGGCGAACCTCAAGGCCCGCGTGCAGGTCGGCTGGATCGGGGCCGCCGGGCTCGGCGGGGTTGGCGTCGCGGCGGCGGCCCCCACCGGGGGCGCGAGCCTGGTGCTGCTGGCGCCGGCCGCGATCTCGGCGTGGTGGGCGCGCACGGGGCAGCTGCGGCTCCACCAGGTCGGGCCGGCCCCGCCGCCCCCCGCGCCGCCGCCCCCCGCGCTGCCGCAGCTGCGCAAGCAGGACACCGGGTACGCCGAGGTCAGCCGGCTCGGCCGCGCCGAGGTGCAGCTGGCCGGGGTCCTGCCCGCGGTCGCCACCGTGCACGACGGCGCCGCCCGCGAGCTGGCCCAGGCCGCCGACTCCGCCGCGCCGATCCTGCGCCAGCAGGCCGATCGGCTGGCCCTGCTCGCCGGCCTCGGCAGCCAGCTGCAGGACCCCGAGGCGGTCGCCACCGCGCGGGCGGCCGGCGAGGAACTGCGGGTCCGGCTGGCGGGCGGAGTCACCGCGTACGAGCGGCTGATCGCCGCGGCCGGCGCGCTGCTCGCCGCGCCCGACGTCGGACGCAGCGTCGCCTCGATCGTCGATCCGGCGATCGCCGGGATGCAGGCCTACACCCACGGGCTGGCCACCGTCGCCGAGCGGCTCGACCGGGCCTGACCGCGAGAGCCGGGGCCCTGGCTCAGCGCGGCAGCAGCGGAACCCCGGAGCCGAGCGCGACCGCCATCGCCTCGACCGCGAGCAGGGTGTTGGCCTGCGCGTGCGGGTCGGTCACCAGCCGGTGGGTGTCGTCGATGACCGCGATCCGGCGCAGGGTCTGCTCCGCCGTCGTGCGCCCGGCCTCCCGGACGGCCTCACGGCCGAGGTCGCTGTGCACCGGGTCGAGCGGCGAGCCCACCTGCAGCAGCAGCACGTCGCGGTAGAACGCGAGCACGTCGACCAAGGCGAGCCCGAGGGTGTCGGCCACGATGCGCTTGCGGCGGGCCTTCTGCGCCTTGGCCAGGGCCTCCTCCTGCGCCTTCACATCGCGGATCTTGAGTCCGCGGGGCGGCAGCCCGGTCTCGACGTCGACCCCCATCGACGAGCGCAGGTCGCGCAGCTCGGCCTTCTCGATCTCCCCGGCCCGGCGCTCGGCCTCCTCATTCGCGGCCTCGACCAGGTTGGCCGCCGCGACCAGGCTGGAGCCGATGTCGTCGAGCCGCATCGGCAGCTCGAGCACCTCGGCCCGGCGCAGCCGGACCTGCTCATCGCGGGCCAGCAGGCGGGCCCGGCCGATATGGCCCTGGGAGGCACGCGCCGCGAACGAGGCCATCGAGGCGTCCACGCCGTCGCGGCGCTCGAGCAAAGCGGCGATGGCCGGCGCAGGCGGCGTGCGCAGGGCGACCAGCCGGCAGCGGCTGCGGACCGTCACGAGCAGGTCGTCGACGCTCGGGGCGCAGAGCACCCAGACCGTGCGCGCCGTCGGCTCCTCGAGCGCCTTGAGCAGGACATTCCAGGAGCGCTCGGCGATCCGGTCGGCGTCCTCGACGACCACGACCAGCCAGCGGCCCTGCGACGGGTGCTCGGAGGAGCGGCGCACCAGCTTGCGGACGGTGTCGATGTCGATCGCCTGGCCCTCGGTGCTCAAGACGATGAGGTCCGAGTGGCTGCCAGCCACCGTCGTCAGGCAGTCGAGGCAGCGGCCGCAGCCGGCCTCCTCGCACTGCAGCGCGGCCGCGAACGCTCGCGCGGCGTTGGTGCGGCCCGAGCCGGCCGGGCCGGTCAGCAGCCAGGCGTGGGTCATGCCGGCGCCCGGGCCGCCCGCGAGCTGGTCGGCGGCAGCGCGCGCGGCGCCGGACAGCACCTCGACCGCGGCCTCCTGACCGACGAGGTCGTCCCAGACGCTCACGCCGGCACACCCAGGCGGACCGAGACGGCGGCCCAGACCTCGTCGTGGACCACCTCGCGCGGCTGCGTGGCGTCCAGCACGGCGTAGCGCCCCGGATCGCGGGCGGCCAGCGCGAGGAAGCGCGAGCGCACCCGCTCGTGGAAGTCCAGTGGCTCGGCCTCGATCCGGTCGGCGGCCAGCGGGCCGCCGGCCCGGGCCAGCCCGTCGCGCGGGTCGAGGTCGAGCACCACGGTGAGGTCGGGCAGCAGGTCCTGCACCGCCCAGCGCGAGATGCGCTCGATCTCGCCGGGGTCGAGCGCGCGCCCCTCGCCCTGGTAGGCGATCGAGGAGTCCAGGTAGCGGTCGCACAGCACGACCGCGCCGCGGGCCAGCGCGGGGCGCACGAAGGCCTCGACGTGCTGGGCGCGGTCGGCGGCGTAGAGCAGCGCCTCGGCGCGCGCGGTCAGCCCGACCGTCTCGCGGGAGAGCAGGATCGCGCGGATCGCCGCCCCGATCTCGCCCTCGCCCGGCTCGCGGGTGACGACCGCCTCGCGGCCCGCCGCGCGCAGCCGCTCGGCGAGCAGCCGGATCTGGCTGGTCTTGCCCGCGCCCTCGCCGCCCTCGAACGCGACGAAGAGCCCGGCAGCCATGGCGCAGACCCTAACGGCGGGGTCCGTCCGCCCTGGCGGTCAGGGCTTGGCCGCGGCCTTCTTCGCGGCCGTCTTCTTGGCCGCGGCCTTCTTCGCCGGGGCCTTCTTGGCCGCCCGCTTCTTCGGGGCCGGGCCCTTGGCCCGCTTCTCGGCCAGCAGCTCGGCGGCCCGCTCGACGGTCACCGTCTCGACGGCATCGGCCTTGCGCAGCGTCGCGTTGGTCTCGCCGTCGGTGACGTACGCGCCGAACCGGCCGTCCTTGACCACGATCGGCTTGCCCGAGACGGGGTCGGCGCCGAGCTCGCGCAGCGGTCCGGCCGCGGCGCGCCGCCCGTACGTCTTGGGCTGGGCGTAGATCGCCAGCGCCTGCTCGAGGGTGATCTCGAAGAGCTGGTCCTCCGACTCCAGCGAGCGGGAGTCCGCGCCCTTCTTCAGGTACGGGCCGTAGCGGCCGTTCTGCGCGGTGATCTCCTCGCCGGCCTCGTCGGCGCCCACCACCCGCGGCAGGCTGAGCAGCCGCAGCGCCGTGGCCAGGTCGATGGTGTCGAGGCTCATGTCCTTGAACAGCGAGCCGGTGCGCGGCTTGGCCCCCTTGGGCGCGTCGTCTGGGAGGACCTCGGTGACGTACGGCCCGTAGCGGCCGGCCTTGGCCACGATGGTGTGCCCGGAGTCGGGGTCGACGCCCAGCTCGCGGTCGCCGCTGGGCGCGGCCAGCAGCTCCTCGGCCTTGGCCACCGTCAGCTCGTCCGGAGGCAGGTCCTCCGGCACGCTGGCGCGCTGCGGCGCCGGCTCGCCCCCGTCGGGGCCCTCGGCGCCAGGTGCGGCCGGGCGCTCGACGTACGGGCCGAACTTGCCGACCCGCAGCACGATGCCGTCGCCGACGTCGATGGTGTTGACCTCGCGGGCGTCGATGTCGCCGAACCCCTCGAGCATCGGGTTGAGGCCGGCGAACTCGCGGCCCTTGTCGCCGTAGTAGAAGCCGGTGAGCACGCCGAGCCGGTCGACCGACCCCTCGGCCACGGAGTCGAGGACCTCCTCCATCTGGGCGGTGAAGTCGTAGTCGACCAGCGGGCCGAAGTGGTCCTCGAGCAGCTTGACGACCGAGAACGCGATCCACGCCGGCACCAGGGCGGTGCCCTTCTTCCACACGTAGCCGCGGTCGAGGATCGTGCCCATGATCGAGGCGTACGTCGACGGCCGGCCGATGCCGCGCTCCTCGAGCGCCTTGACCAGGCTCGCCTCGGTGTAGCGGGCCGGCGGCTGGGTCTCGTGGCCCTCGGCGGACATCTCGACCGCGGTCACGACATCGCCCTCGGCCAGCGGCGGCAGCCGCCGCTCGGACTCGTCGGCGTCGTCGTCGCGGCCCTCCTCGTACGCGGCCAGGAAGCCGCGCTCGGTGATGACCGTGCCGCTGGCGGAGAACTCCGCGTCGCGGCCGTCGGCCGCCGCCGCGCCGAGGCGCATCGACACCGTCTGCCCGCGGGCGTCGGCCATCTGCGAGGCGACGGTGCGCTTCCAGATCAGGTCGTACAGCGCGAGCTGGTCGGGGGTCAGGTCGCCGGCGACCTCGCCGGGGGTGCGGAACACCTCGCCGGCCGGGCGGATCGCCTCATGCGCCTCCTGGGCGTTCTTCACCTTGCGGGCGTACTGCCGCGGCGACTCGGCGAGGAACTCGCGGCCGAAGACCTGCACCACCGCGTCGCGCGCCGCCGACAGCGCCGACGCCGACAGCGTCGTGGAGTCGGTGCGCATGTAGGTGATGTAGCCGTTCTCGTAGAGCGCCTGCGCGGTGCGCATCGCCGCCTTGCTGCTCATCCGCAGCTTGCGGCTGGCCTCCTGCTGCAGCGTGGAGGTCATGAACGGCGCGGCCGGCGAGCGGCGGTACGGCTTGGTGTCGACGCTGCGCACCGTGAACGCCGCGCCGTCCAGCGCCGCGGCCAGCGACCGCGCCTCGGCCTCGTCGAGGGCGACGGCGGCGGCCTTCAGCCGGCCGTCGCTGCCGAAGTCCTTGCCGCTGGCGACCCGCGCCCCGTCGACGGCGTGCAGCCGCGCCTTGAACGAGCCCGGGTCGAAGACGCCCTCGAGGTCCCAGTACCCGGCGCGGGTGAACGCGATCCGCTCCCGCTCCCGCTCCACGACGAGCCGGGTCGCCACCGACTGCACCCGGCCGGCCGACAGGCCCGAGGCGATCTTGCGCCACAGCACCGGGCTCACGCCGTAGCCGTACAGCCGGTCGATGATCCGCCGCGCCTCCTGGGCGTCGACCAGCCGGTCGTCGATCGCGCGGGTCTCCTCGGCGGCCCGCTGGATCGCGTCGCGGGTGATCTCGTGGAAGACCATCCGGCGCACCGGCACCTTCGGCTGCAGCACCTCCAGCAGGTGCCAGGCGATCGCCTCGCCCTCGCGGTCCTCGTCCGTCGCCAGCAGCAGCTCGTCGGCGTCCTTCAGCTTCGCCTTCAGCTCGCGGACCAGCTTGGCGCGGTCGGCGGACACCACGTAGATCGGCTGGAAGCCCTCGTCGATGTCGATGCCCAGCCGCCGGGTCGCGGCGTCACCGGAGTCGGCCGGGGCCGGGTTCTGGCTGTTGGGCAGGTCGCGGATGTGGCCGACCGAGGCCGCCACGTCGTACCCCGGGCCGAGGTAGCCCTTGATCGTCTTGGCCTTGGCCGGGGACTCGACAATGACGAGCCGGCGCAGCCCGGATGACCCGGACGCGCTGCCGCTGGTGGTGCTGGTTGCCACGAAGTTCCTTGTCTGCCGGGGTACGGGCCGGAGTGTGACGCTACCCACGGGGCCCTTGTCAAACGCCGTCCGGCCCAGACCACGGCGGGTCGCCGCCGATTCCGGGGGGCTCGAGCAGCCCCCGCTCGACCAGCGCGCGGACGGCCCCGAGGGCCCCCTCGCGCACCCCGAGCCGGTCCATTCCGTACGCCTCGGCGACCGCGTCGAGCACCTCGGCCAGCGGCCGGACGCCGTCGCTGGCCGCGAGCACGGCGGCGCCGAAATCGTCGATCGGGCCGCCCTCGCGGAGGCCCGCGTCGACCCGGACCGCCTGCGCGGACTGCGCCCAGCCGCCGCCGATCCGCGCCTCGCGGTCGAGGACGAGGCGCGGGTGGGCGCGCAGGCGGGCCGCGAGCAGGGCGCGGTCGTCGCAGGCCGCCAGCCAGTCCTGCCGGGCGAACCACCGCTCGACCTCGGCGCCCAGCGGCTGGTCGACCGCGCGCCGGACGTCCTCGAGCCGCAGGTGCGGCCGGTCGGCGCCGCCAGCGCGCAGCGTGATCCAGCCGAAGCCGACGGCCCGGGCCCCGAGCCGGTCGAACTCGTCCAGCCAGTCGCCGTACAACTCCTGGTAGCGCGGGCCGCGGTCGTCGCCGGAGTCGCGCAGCCAGGTCTCCACGTACTCCTCGGGCGGCAGCACCTCGCGCTGGACGACCCAGGCGTCGCAGCCGGTCGGCGCGATCCAGCCGGCGACCCGCTCGCGCCAGTCCTCGCCGTCGACGTGCAGCCAGTTGGCCAGCAGCTGGCACCAGCCGCCGGGGCGCAGGTGGGCGGGAGCCTGGCCGATGAGCAGCGGGGCGAGCGCGTCTCCGGCCAGCCCGGCGTCGCGGTACGTGAAGCGCCCGCGCGGCGAGACCACGAACGGCGGGTTGCTGACGACCAGGTCGTAGGCCTCCCCCGCGACCGGCTCGAACAGCGAGCCCTCGCGCAGGTCGAGGTCGGCGCCGGAGAGCCCCGCGGTGAGCCGGGCCATCGCGAGGGCCCGGGGGTTGGCGTCGGTGGCGACCACGCGGCCGGCGTGGGCGGCCAGGTGCAGGGCCTGCACCCCGCAGCCGGTGCCGAGGTCGAGGGCCGAGCCGACGGCCGGGCGCACGGTGATCCCGGCGAGCGTCGTGGAGGCGCCGCCCACGCCGAGGACGTGGTCGGCGGGCAGCGGACCCGTGGGCGCGCCGCCCCCGAGGCCCGGCATCAGGTCCGAGGCCACCCACCAGTCGGCGTCGTCGGCGGCGTACGGGCGCAGGTCGAGCCGGGCGCGCACCTCACCGCCCGCCGCGTCCGCGATCCCCGCCGCCAGGCAGTCGTCGAGCGGCAGGGCGGCCCGGGCGGCCGCCTCGGCCACCGGAAGCTGCAGCGCGAACAGCCGGACGAGGGTCTCAAGGGCGCTGCCCCCGCGGGTGGCCCGCTCGGCGGGCACGACCTCCTCGCGGGACAGCGCGGACGTGGCCGCCGGGCCGAGCAGTTCGAGCACGCCGTCGTGGGTGTAGCCGGCGGCGGCCAGCGCCTCGCGCAGCCGCGCCATCCCGTCCGCGTCCATAGCCCGCCCCTCAAAGCTGTCTGGCCCGGCGGAGCCTAGGGGCTCCGCCGGGCCAGACCGGTCGAACGATTCCGGCTGCGTCCGGCTACGCGACGGCCGGCGCCGCCGGGGCCTCGTCGCCGACGGCGATCGAGCGGCGCTTGCTGTTCCACACCGCGCCGACGATCACGACGACCGCGAGGGCCGCGATGCCGTACCGGAGGCCGTCGTTGGCGTCGGTGCCCACCGAGAGGCCGACGACCGCGGGCGCGATGAGCAGCGCCACGAGGTTCATCACCTTGATCAGCGGGTTGATGGCCGGGCCGGCGGTGTCCTTGAACGGGTCGCCGACGGTGTCGCCGATGACGGTCGCCTCATGGGCCGGGGAGCCCTTGCCGCCGTAGTGGCCGTCCTCGACGAACTTCTTGGCGTTGTCCCACGCGCCGCCGGAGTTCGACAGGAAGACCGCCATCAGCACACCCGCGCCGATGGCGCCGGCGAGGTAGGCGGCCAGCGGCCCGATGCCCAGGCCGAAGCCCACGGCGATCGGGGTGAGGACGGCGAGCAGGCCGGGGGTGGCCAGCTCGCGCAGCGAGTCGCGGGTGCAGATGTCGACCACGCGGGCGTAGTCCGGGCGGGTGGTGCCCTCCATGATCCCGGGGATGTCGCGGAACTGGCGGCGCACCTCGAAGATGATCGCGCCGGCCGCGCGGGACACCGCGTTGATGGCCAGCCCGGAGAAGAGGAACACCACGGCCGCGCCGATGATCAGGCCGACCAGGTTGTTCGGCTGGGCGATGTCCAGGGAGAAGCGCTGCAGGGTGGACGCGTTCAGGTCGCCCAGGGTGAGGTCGGCGTCCTCGAGGGCGCCTTGCCAGGCCTCCGTGTAGGAGCCGAACAGCGCGGTGGCCGCGAGCACGGCCGTGGCGATCGCGATGCCCTTGGTGATGGCCTTGGTGCTGTTGCCGACCGCGTCGAGGCGGGTGAGCACCGCGGCGCCCTCGCCGTGCACGTCGCCGGACATCTCCGCGATGCCCTGGGCGTTGTCGGAGACCGGGCCGAAGGTGTCCATCGAGACGATGACGCCGACGGTGGTGAGCAGGCCGGTGCCGGCGAGCGCCACCGCGAACAGCGACAGCAGGATCGAGCCGCCGCCGAGCAGGAAGGTCGCGTAGACCGCGGCGCCGATCAGCAGCGCGGAGTAGACCGCCGACTCCAGCCCCAGCGAGATGCCGGCGAGGATGACGGTGGCCGGGCCGGTGAGCGAGGTCTTGGAGACGTCGTCGACCGGGCGGCGGTTGGTCTCGGTGAAGTACGCCGTCAGCTGCTGGATGAGCGCCGCGAGCGTGATCCCGATCAGCACCGCGACGATCGCGATGATCCGCGGGTTGGCGTCGTTGTCGCTCAGCTGCGACCCGGTCAGGTCGGCGAAGTTGTCCGGCAGGTACAGGAACGCCGCGATCGCGACCAGCACGGCGGAGACTGCCGCCGAGATGAAGAAGCCGCGGTTGATGGCGCTCATCCCGGAGCGGTCGTTGGCGCGCGGGGACACCGCGAAGATGCCGATGACCGCGGTGAGGACGCCGATCGCGGGCACGATGAGCGGGAAGACCAGGCCCTCGACGCCGAAGGCCGCAGTGCCGAGGATCAGCGCCGCGACCAGGGTGACCGCGTACGACTCGAACAGGTCGGCCGCCATGCCGGCGCAGTCGCCGACGTTGTCGCCGACGTTGTCGGCGATGGTGGCCGCGTTGCGGGGGTCGTCCTCGGGAATGCCCTGCTCGACCTTGCCGACCAGGTCGGCGCCGACGTCGGCCGCCTTGGTGAAGATGCCGCCGCCGACACGCATGAACATCGCGAGCATCGCCGCGCCGAAGCCGAAGCCCTCGAGCACGACGGGCGCGTCGGCCTTGTAGATGATGACCACGAGGGCGGCGCCGAAGAGGCCGAGGCCGACCGTGAACATGCCCGCGACCCCGCCCGTGCGGAACGCGATCCGCATCGCCGGGCGCTCGCCCTCCGCCTGCGCCGCGGCCGCGACGCGCACGTTGCCGCGCACGGCCAGCCACATGCCCATGTACCCGGTGGTCGCCGAGAACACCGCGCCCACGAGGAAGAAGATGGAGCGGCCGACCTTCTCCGACGTGGTGTCGGCCGGCAGCAGGAAGAGCAGGAAGAAGACGACCACGGCGAAGACGCTCAGGGTGCGGAACTGCCGGCCGAGGTAGGCGGAGGCGCCCTCCTGCACGGCCTTGGCGATCTCCTGCATCTTTGCGGTGCCCTCGTCGGCCGCCAGGACCTCGCGGACGAGGTAGCCGGCCACTCCGAGGGCGGCCAGGGCGACGACAGCGACGACGACGACGTACGTGAAGTTGCTGCCGTCGAGGACCAGTCCACCGCCTGACGCCTGAGCGAGACGGGATTCCAACATCGGGCCTCCAGTTCGGGGTGCTCCCCGCGCGGGCGGCGGGGCGCTCCCGCTCCTCGCCCCGAAGCGGGGGCCGAAGGCGCGGGGTAGGGCGCGGGGGTTGGGCTCAAGGGACGGCCGGTGCGGAACCGGGCCGCGCGGAGTCTACGCAGGGCCCGTCGAAGGCCATACGGGAGGTCCGGGAGGGTGCGGTCAGGCGGGGCCGGGCAGCGAGAAACGCAGCCGGGCGCCGTCGGCCGTGGGCTCCAGGCCGACCTCGCCCGCGAGGCCCCGGAGCAGGGCCAGCCCCAGGTCATCGGAGTCCTCGGCCCGCCCCGGCCCGCCGTGGTCGAGGACCTCGAGGGTCAGCCGGGCGGGCGTCGAGTCGTCGAGGGTGAGCTCGACGGGGGCCGCGGCGGCGACCCGCTGGTGGCGCACGACGGCCCAGGCGCAGGCCTCGCCCACGGCCAGGCGGACGTCGTCGACGGCCTCCTCGCCCAGCCCCGCGCGCCGGGCGGCCGAGGCGGCCACCAGGCGGGCCACCCGGACGAGCGACGCGTCGGCGGGCAGCTGGACGGTGATCGTGGCCACGGCTCGGCCGTCAGCCCGCCGCGGGTGGGGCGGCGAGGGCCGCCTCAAGGGTGGCGTGCACGGCGAAGACCTCGGTCAGCCCGGTGATCTGGAAAGGGCGCAGGACGCGCTCGCTCGCGCAGACGAGGGCCAGGTCGCCGCCGGCCTCTCGGGTGCGGCCGAGTCCGCCCACCAGCACGCCCAGCCCGGTGGAGTCGATGAAGGACAAGGCCTCCAGGTCGACCACGACCCGGTGGCGTCCCTCGGCGTCGAGCGCGAGCAGCAGCTCGCGCAGCCTCGGCGCGGTGTAGAGGTCGAGCTCACCGGCGGCCTCGACCACCGTGTGCTCGCCCTCATCCCGGCGGCGCAGGGTCAACTCCACAGCGGCGATCTAACCACTCCGGCGCCAGACTGGCCCCGATGACGCAGGAGCCCGAGCCGACCGGTCCGGCGCGCGGCGACGCGTCCGGCCCTCGCGCCTCCGACCGGGCGATCGGCGGCGCCGACCGCTGGCTGCAGGCGATCGCCCCGACCGACGGCCGTCGCGCACGGCTCACCCACGTCGAGCGGATCCCCGCGCGGCTCGGCCCGCGAGGTGGACTGGCCGTCCTGGGCCGACCCCGCGGTGGTCGCGGCCTTCGCCGGCCAGGGGATCCACCGGCCGTGGTCGCACCAGGCCGAGGTCGCCGAGCACGTGCGCGCCGGGCGGCACGCGGTGGTGGCGACCGGGACCGCCTCGGGCAAGTCGCTCGGCTACCTGCTGCCCGTGCTGACGGGCTTGCTCGACGGGGCCGCCTCGACCGACCCGCGCACCCCCGGCCGCGGCGCCACCGCGCTCTACCTGGCGCCCACGAAGGCGCTCGCCGCCGACCAGCTGCGGGCGCTGCGCGCGCTGGACGTGCCCGGCGTGCGCGTGGGCCCGTACGACGGCGACACCGGCGCCGAGGACCGCGACTGGGTCCGCCGGCACGGCCACTACGTGCTGACCAACCCAGACATGGTGCACCGGTCGATGCTGCCGGGGCACCGGCGGTGGGCGGGCTTCTGGCGCGCGCTGTCGTACGTCGTGGTGGATGAGATGCACGCCTACCGGGGGGTGTTCGGCGCGCACGTCTCGTGCGTGCTGCGCCGGGTCCGCCGGGTGGCCCGGTGGTACGGCGCCGAGCCGGTCTTCGTGCTCGCGTCGGCCACGGTGTCCGAGCCGGGTGAGGCCGCGGGCAGGCTCGTCGGGGCCCCCGTCGCGGCGGTGGCTGAGGACGGGGGGCCGCGCGCGGCCTCGGTCTTCGCCTTGTGGGAGCCGCCGCTCACCGACCACGTCGGCGAGCAGGGCGCGCCGGTGCGGCGGGGCGCGCTCGCGGAGTCGGCCGACCTGATGGCCGACCTCGTCGCCGCCGGGGCCCACGTCCTGTGCTTCGCCCGGTCCCGGCGGGGAGCCGAGGCGGCCGCCCAGATCGCCGCCGGCGCACTGGACGAGGTCGAGCCAGGGCTCGGCCGCCGGGTCGCGGCGTACCGCTCGGGCTACCTGCCGGAGGAGCGCCGCGACGTCGAGGCGCGGCTGCAGTCCGGCGACCTGCTCGGGGTCGCGGCGACCACGGCCCTCGAGCTCGGGGTGGACGTGGGCGGCCTCGACGCGGTCGTCATGGCGGGGTGGCCGGGGACCCGCGCGTCGATGTGGCAGCAGGCCGGCCGCGCGGGCCGGGCCGGCCAAGAGGCGCTGGCGGTGCTCGTCGCCCGCGACGACCCGCTCGACACCTACCTGGTCGGCCACCCGGAGGCGGTCTTCGGCCAGCCGGTCGAGGCCTCGGTGTTCGACCCGGACAACCCGTACGTGCTGGGCCCCCACCTCGCCGCGGCCGCCGCTGAGCTGCCGTTGCGCGAGGCCGAGCTCGGCGACTTCGGGCCGGAGGCTCGCGCCGTGGTCGAGACCCTCGCCGCCGAGGGGCTGCTGCGGGCCAGGCGGGACGGGTGGTACTGGACCCGGCGGGACCGGGCCGCCGACCTCGCCGACCTGCGCGGCATCGGGGGGCGGCCGGTGAGCCTGGTGGAGTCCGGAACCGGGCGGCTGCTGGGCACGGTGGACGACGGCTCGGCCGACCGGATGGTGCATGCCGGGGCGGTGTACGTGCACCAGGGGCGGACGTACGTGGTGGAGGCCCTCGACCTCGGCGAGGCCGTGGCCCTGCTGCGGGCCGACCGCCCGGACTGGACCACCACCGCGCGCGAGGTGTCGGACCTGCGCGTGGTCGGGGAGCGCGCGGCGCGGGAGTTCGGGGCGGGCCGCGTGGCGGTGGGCGAGGTCGAGGTGACCCGGCGGGTGGTGGGGTACCTGCGGCGCCGGCTGGCCACCGGCGAGGTGCTCGGCGAGGAGCCGCTCGACCTCCCGGAGCGCAGGCTGCGGACGGTCGCGGTGTGGTGGACGGCCGGGCCGGAGGTGCTGGCAGCGGCGGGGCTCGCGCCGTCTGACGTGCCGGGGGCCGCGCACGCCGCCGAGCACGCCGCCATCGGGCTGCTGCCGCTGCTGGCGACCTGCGATCGGTGGGACATCGGCGGGCTGTCGACCGCGTGGCACGCCGACACCGGCCTGGCCACGGTGTTTGTCTACGACGGCCAACCCGGCGGCGCGGGCTTCAGCCAGCGCGGCTACGAGCGGGCCGAGGAGTGGTGGCGCGCCACCCGCGAGGCGATCGCCGGGTGCGGGTGCGAACGCGGGTGCCCGTCGTGCGTGCAGTCGCCCAAGTGCGGCAACGGCAACGACCCCCTGGACAAGGCCGGGGCCCTCGCCCTGCTCGGCGCCCTGCTGCCCCGCTGAGCCGGCGAAGGGGGTCGCCCGCGCTGTGGCCGACACCAGCCCGCGCAGGGCCGCGCCGGCGGGCCAGGAGCCGAGCCGCGCGCCGGCGCGCACCGCGATCGCCTCGACCTCGACCACCGGGTGAGCCGACGCCCAGGACCAGGAGCAGCGCGTGAGCTCCGCGCCCTGGAGCGCCGCGATCCGCCGTGCCGCGGCGCAGGCCCCCGCGGGGTCGGTCCACCGGTCGGCAGCGGCCAGCGCCGACAGGTCAGCGGCGGTGACGGCCTGGGCGCGGCCGGCCAGCGCGGCGGCCACCGCCCAGATCGAGGCGGTGGCCAACAGCAGCACCGCGCAGGCCCCTGCCACCAAGACGCTGGCCGAGCCCCGATCAGCGCCCACGCGCGGCTCACCATGGCAGCTCCTCGGCTGAGGGCTCCTTGGCCGCGACCGCCTCGCCGCGGATCTCCATTGGGGGCAGCAGCGCCGCGAGGCCCGGCCCGCCGCGCACCGGCAGCCGGACGCTGACCTGCCACGACTCCGGCCGCTCCTGGACCACCAACCGGGCCCCCTTCGGCAGGGCGCCCGACCGGTCCGCCAGGGATGCCGCGGACTCGCCCCGGGCCAGCGCCCGGGCTGCCTCGCGCGCGGCCGCGCCGCAGGCGAGGTGGACGCCCGCCAACTGGATGCTCCAGAGCAGGGCGCCGACGACCAGGGCCAGGGCCGGCAGGGCCACCGCCAGCTCGGCCGTGGCCATCCCGGCCTCCCCGGCCGCCCGACGGCGGCCGCGGGCCGCGGAGCCATCCGCTCGGGCGGCGCTGACTGGGCGGGTGACCCCCATCAGATCCATCGCGACCTCCGTGGGTTGGTCCGCGTGCCCCAGGCCCGGTCAGCGGGCGGGCCTGGGGCGGCGCGGACAGCGGGCTAGAACACGAACGACAGGGCCTTGCGGATGAGCGAGGCGAAGAGCGAGACGATCTCCGGGCTCGTGACGACCTTGTAGAGCACGCCGCCGGCGCCGCAGGCGGCGACGGTGCCGACGGCGTACTCCGCCGAGGTCATGCCCGAGTCCTCGCGGACTCGGGTGGTGGCGCGGACCGCCAGCCCGAGGGCGGCGGTGCGGACGGGGCCGAGGTGGGTCTGGGTCATGGGACTCCTTCTGGCAAGGCCGGCGGCGCCGACGGGCCCGGACTTTCCGGGTGCGAACCCAAGGTCGCGGCTGGCAGGGCCCCGGCGGGAGCGGCCACGGGCCATCTGTGGGCGGCTGACGGAACTGCCGGGCTGTGGACCAACGGCCCCGGGGCTGGCAGCGCACGGGCTCGGCCAACGACGGCTCAGCCGAAGACCTGGCTGGCCATCCCGGCGACCAGCGGAACCACGCCGAGCAAGACGAAGGCGGGCAGGAAGCACAGCCCCAACGGCAGCACGGCGCGCACGCCCACGGCCCGGGCGCGCAGGCGGGCAGCCAGCAGCGCACGGGCCCGGGCGTCCTCGGCGAGGCCCGCCAAGACGTCGGACAGCGGCGCCCCCGACTCGGCCGCGGCGGACACCGCGCGGGACACGTCTGCGAGCGCCCGCCGGTGCTCGCGGGCGGCCGCCCCGCGCCCCGGCACCCGGGCGAAGGCCGCCCAGGCCTCGGCGGGCGGCGCGCCCAGCCCGAGCCGTGCGGACACCTCGGCCAGCCGGTCGGCGAGCGGCCCGCCGAGGGCCGGGGCCGAGGCCTCCACCGCCGCAAGCAGGGTCGCCCCGCTGGCGAGGCACCCGGCGAGCAGGTCGCAGGCGAGCGGCAGGTCGGCGACCTCTCGACCGCGGCGGGCCTGCGCCGCACCTGGTTCCAGCCACCCCACCCCGACGTAGACCGCGAGGGCCCCCAACGGGCCGGCGATCGCCCCCCAGGGCCAGCCCAGGAGCAGGGCCAGGGCGAGGCCGGCGCTGCCTGCGGCCCAGCGCCGGCCGCGCGCCGCGACCGGACTGCGGGCCGCCAACCGGGGTCCCGCCGCTGATGCAGCCAGCCGGCCGGCCGGTGGTCCCGGGAGCACGAGGGCCGCCGCCAGGCCGGCCAGCACCGCGGCGATCAGCGCGGCGGGCAGCGGGCCAGCGCCTGCGCTCACCGCTCGGCCCCGCGCGCGAGGCGCCCGACCCACCACAGCCCGAGGGCGTCCAAGGCCACCCCGGCCGCCAACACGACCCGGCCCCAACCAGGCTCGGTGAGGAACGCGAGCGGCTGGGCCCCCAGCCCGGCTCCCAAGACCAGCCCGAGCACCGGCAGAGCGGCCAGCAGCCGGGCGGAGGCCACCGGGCCGGCCAGTTCGGCCGCCGCCTCCCCGCGGCGGGCCCGCGCCGCCCGGGCGGCCTGGGCCAGCCGGCCCACCGCCTCGCCCATCGGGGCCCCGCTGTCCTCGGCCGCGGCCCAGACCGCCGCCAGCCAGCCCAGGGGCTCCGCCCCAGGCTGCGTTGCCGCGGCGCGCAGCAGGTCGGCGACCGGCCCGCCCGACGCGCAGGCCGAGGAGATCGCCTGCAGGTCGCCCGCGAGGGGCGCGGGCGCATCCACCGGCAGGCAGCCGGACAGCGCCGCGCGCGGCTGCTGGCCCGAGCGCAGGGCGGCCGCCAGCGAGGCGAGCAACCCGGCCACCGCCTCGTCGGCCTGTCGGGCCCGGGCGCGGTCGCGGCGGTTGGACACCGCCGTCCAGGCCACCAGCCCGGCCACGGCTCCCGCGAGGATCCCCCACCCGCCCAGGACGAGCAGGCCGGCCACCGCGCCGATCCCCGTCGACGCCGCCCGGGTCGCCGGCCAGCCCAGGCCCGGTGCCCGAATCGCCAGCCGGCCATGCGGCCGCGGCGCCGGCGCCACCCCGCGCGCGGCGCGCGCCTGCGCCCAGCGGGCGGCAGGTGGGCGGCGGGCCGGCCAGCCCACCCACGCGGCCGCGCCGGCGGCCGCTGCCCAGGCGAGAGCGCTCACGTCCTCGGCGGCGCCAGCCCGCGGCCCCGAACCAGGGCGGCCAGCCGGGCCGACCCCTGGGCCGTGGCACCGGGGCCCGCCGCCGGATCGATCGCGAGCCGACCGCGTCCGTCGGCCGTGACCACGGACACCGAGGCGACCCGTCGCCGCCCGTCCGAGGCGCGATCGACGTGGACCACGGCCTGCAGCCCCGCGGCCGCCTGGGCATGGACGGCGTCGCGCGGGAGACCGGCCGCGATCCCGAGCGCCTCCAGGCGGGCCGGCAGCTCGTCGGGGCCGTTGGCGTGGACCGTGCCGCAGCCGCCCTCATGCCCGGTGTTGAGCGCGGCGAGGAGGTCGACCACCTCGGCCCCGCGCACCTCCCCGACCACCAGCCGGTCGGGCCGCATCCGCAGCGCCTGGCGCACCAGGTCGCGCACGCTGACCGCCCCTTGCCCCTCGACGTTGGCCGGACGCGCCTCGAGCCGCACCACGTGCGGGTGGTCCGGGGCGAGTTCGGCGGAGTCCTCGACGATGAGGATCCGCTCGTCGGGTGGCACCAGCGAGAGCAGGCTGGACAGCAGCGTGGTCTTGCCGGTGCCCGTCCCGCCGGTGACCAGGAACGAGATGCGGGCCTCGACCAGCGCCGCGAGCCAGTCGGCGAGCCCCGGCTCGGCGGAGCCGGCCTGGACGAGCCCGGCCAACGTGAAGGGCCGCCGCGCCGGCACCCGAAGCGACAGCACCGTGTGGGCGCCCGACAGCGGCGGGAGGACGGCGTGCAGCCGGACCCCGTCGCGCAGGCGGGCGTCGACGTACGGGCTGGCGTCATCGAGGCGCCTGCCGGCCTGGCCGGCGAGCCGCTGGGCCAGCCGACGCACCGAGGCGTCGTCGGGGAAGGCGGCCCCGGCACGCTCCAGTCCGCGCCCACGGTCGAGCCAGACCTCGTCCGGCCGGTTCACCAGCACATCGGTGACCTCGGGGTCGTCGAGGAGCGGCTGCAGGGGGCCGCATCCGGCGAGCTCGGCCGCCAGCCCGGGCAGGCGGCCGCGGACGGCGCCGCCGCCCCACAGGGGGTGCTCAGCGCGCAGCGCGGCGGCCACGTCCACCGCGAACGGACCGGGGCCGCCGGGGCGCGCCGACCCCGCGACCAGCCGATCGCGGACCCCGGACGCCGTGGCCTCGGCCGGGATCACCCGCACCGTCATGCGGCGTCCCGCCAGCGGGAGAGCAGGCGGTCGGCGGCGCGCACGAGCGACCCCCGGCGCAGGGTCGCCGCCTCGCCCCGCTCGACGGCCTCCGCCACCGAGGCCTCCCGCCGCAGGACGGCCGCGACGGGCAGCCCCAGCGCATCCGCCAGGTGCTCCTCGTCGAGGCCGGACGGCGACGGCAGCACGGCGACCAGCGAGACCGAGCGGCACAACCCCTCCAGGCGCTCGGCCACCTGCGCGGCGGACGCGGTGGCGCGCACCTCGGCGGGAACCACCACGAGGACCTCGTCGGCCCGCAGGACGGCCTCCTCGGCGGCCGGGTCGAGCGCCCGCGGCAGATCGACCACCACCAAGTCGTACGCGCGCGCGGCGCTGCCGACCACCGCGCGCATCGCCGCCGGCCCGACCGCGGGCGCCCCGGGGCCCCGCTCGTGGGCGAGGACGGACACCCCCTCGACCGCGGGCAGCGCCTCGGCCAGCGAATCGGCGGCGATCGGCCCGTCGGCGTCGGCCAGCGCCCGCCACCGCAGCCCGTCGGCCAGCTCGGCGCCGATCGCGAGGTCGGCGCCGCCGCCCAGGGGATCGGCGTCGATCAGCGCGGCCCGCCACCCGGTGAAGGCCGCCCGCGCCGCAAGCGCGGCGGCGAGCGTGGTCGCCCCCGAGCCTCCGCGTCCACCGATCACCCCGACCACGCGGCCGAGCCCGGCCAGCGGACTGGCGGCATCGGCCAGCCGTACGGCCAGCCAGTCGGCCCCCTCGGGGAGGGCGACCAGGTGCTCGGCCCCGGTGGCCACCGCGGCCGCGAAGTCGGGCGCGCTGCCCTCGTCGGCCAGGAGGACCTGGTGCCGGCGGGGCAGCCGGCCGCCCTCGATCAGGGCGCCCACCGCTGGCGCGGCCGCCGAGGTGACCACCACGCAGGCCGCGGCATCCCACGCCTCGCGGAGGGAGGGGCCGGGCGACCCCGGACCCAGCACGACCAGGGGGCAGCCCACCGAGGCGGCCACCTCGGCGACCGCGTCGGCCAGCGGGCCGGGCCCGCCGACGAGGAGCGCCGAGGGCGCGCGGGCCTCGTCTGGGTGGGCCACGGCGCGGTCGGATCGGGGGGTGCGGCCGGCGGGTGTCGGGCGGGTGGATGGGGGGCGGGGCACGGCGTCCTCCAAGTGGGGCTGGATGGCCGAGAGGCTGCCCGCCCCCCGCACCCCGCCGCCAGAGCGGACCCGCGCGCTGTGGATAGATCGCCGACGAGGGGCGGGCTGTGGACGAAGCCGCGGGCTGATCCGGCCGAGCCGGCGCGGGCCGCCGCGCGGGCCAAACGATCGACGACCCCCGCCGGGGGGATGGCGGGGGTCGTCTCGTGGGTCCGGCCTGGGGGGGATAGGCCGGGCCCCGGCGCCGCACAGGGCGGCGACTTGCTCCCATCGTGCCCCTCGGCGGGCGGTTCGGCAAACCCCTCGGCCCCAACCGGCCCCGCGATTCGCCCAACTGGCCGGTTCGCAGCGCGATCCGGGCCTTCGCGCGTGACCGAAATCACCGGCGCACCCCAGGCTGCGCACGCCCAGAGCGCGCCGCCCGGTCGCCCTATGCTCGCGCCATGGCACCCGATGCGCTGGCGCCCGACACTCCGCGGCCCGCCCCGACCACCGCGGCCGCCTTCTTCGACCTCGACAAGACGATCATCGCCAAGTCGAGCAGCCTCGCCTTCGCGCGGCCGTTCTCCAAGGCCGGCCTGATGAACCGCCGCGCGGTGCTGCGCAGCGCGTACGCGCAGTTCGTCTTCCTCGCCGGCGGCGCCAACCACGACCAGATGGAGCAGATGCGCGAGTTCCTCTCCGAGATGGTGGAGGGCTGGGACGCCGCCCAGGTGCGCGAGATCGTCGGCGAGACGCTGCACGACCTGATCGAGCCCGTGGTGTACGCCGAGGCGGCGGCGCTGATCTCCGAGCACCGGCAGGCCGGGCACGCCGTGGTCATCGTCTCCTCGTCGGGCTCCGAGGTCGTGGAGCCCATCGCCGAGATGCTCGGCATCGACCGCGCGGTCGCGACCCGGATCGTGGTCGGCCCCGACGGCCGCTACACCCGCGAGATCGAGTTCTACGCGTACGCCGAGGGCAAGGCCGACGCGATGCGCGCGATGGCGGCCGAGGAGGGCTGGGACCTCGCCGACTGCTACGCCTACAGCGACTCGGCGACCGACCTGCCGATGCTGCTGGCCGTCGGCCACCCGTTCGCCGTCAACCCGGACAAGGCCCTGCGCGCGGCCGCCGGCGAGCACGGCTGGCCGGTGCTGGATTTCGCCACCCCCGTGTCGGCGCGACGCTGGCCGCGCCTGGCGACCCCCGGCCTCGCCGAGGTCCAGGCCAGGCTCCAAGAGCGGGTGAGCGATGCGCAGGACCGCGTCCAGGAGCTGCCGCCGCGCCACAAGGCCGCCGCCGCCGCCACGGTCGGGGCCGCCGCGGCCGGCCTGGTCTGGTACGCCGCGCGCCGGCAGCGCCCCGGAGCCTGACCCCGCCCGCGAGTCCTTCCGCGACACGCCGTGAGGGGGTTCCGTCGCCCGCCCGCGGACGCTAGAACAGGCCCATCGCCCGACCTCGGGTACCCACGCGGCGGCCCACCCTCGTAACGGGTCACGGCGCCGGGGCTCGCCCCTCGCCGCAGGCACTCAAGCAGCTTGGTCGCCCGAGTCGGACGTAAGGCGGCGCCCGCGGACCCTAGAACCGCGGGCGCCGCTGCATGCACGCCCGCGATCCGGCCCGCAGGTCGATCCTCAGGTCGCGGCGGCGGAGCCGGATGCGTCGGCGGCGTCCAGCGCCGCGCAGGCCTCCCGCCCCAACCGGGCGCCGATCGCCAGCGCCTGGGCGCAGTGCACCAGCCACCGGGCCACGCCGTCGGGCGTCCCGGACCGGTAGCCCTCCAAGGCGGCGGCGTACTCCAGGGCCCCCAACTCGAGGTGGCCGGCCTCGGGGGCGGTCACCGCCCTCGGGTCCAGGGCGCGGTCAATGAGGACGGCCCGCGCGGCCGCCCGCGCCACCAGACCGCTGCCGACGCCGAAGGCGTCGAGACCGAGCACCTCGCCGTGCGCCACCGCCGCGACGACGACCGCTGGCGCCTCGGTGCCGGCCGCCAGGGTGGCCGCCAGCCCGTCGAGCCGAGCCGCCGCGGCCGAGCCGCGCGGGCGCCCGAGCGCCTCGTCGGGGACGCGGCCGGAGGCGGCGAGCAGGTGCAGGCGCGCCAGCGCCTGCAGCGGCGAGCGCCGCCACACCGCGGCCACGTCGGCGACGGCGGAGGAGGTACGCAGCGACGCCGCGGCCAGCCGGCCGAACTCGTCGTCGGGGAACGGGGGCGCGAAGGACTCGAACGGGCCGGGCCAGCCGTCCAACGCGGCCGACGCCCAGGCCCCGCGGCGCAGGGCCGCTGCGCTGACCTGGGGATCGTGGCGCCGCCTCAGCCGGGGCTCGCGCAGCAGGGCGTCCACCGCCCCCCGAGCAGCCTCCACCGCCTCGAAGACGTCGGGCAGCCGGACCAGCTCGCCCAGCGGGTCCGCGCCGCCTTGTGCGTTCACCATCCGCCCGTCTGGGCCAGCGCATCCACCGGTGCACCGCCTGCACCGGTGCCGCCGGGCACCGCGCGCCAGGCTAGACGGCCTGGGCCGGCGCTTGCCCGCGGGCGCGCCACCTGCTGAGGTAGCGGCACCACCCACCCCCTGCGCTGGAGACTCCGTGACCGACGAGACGCTGGCCAACCTGATGCACGAGCAGCGGCGCTTCCCGCCGCCGGCGGAGTTCGCCGCGGCGGCCAACGCCCAGCCTGGCCTGTACGACGAGGCGGCCGCCGATCGGCTCGCGTTCTGGGAGCGCCAGGCCGACGGGCTGGCCTGGGACCGCCGCTGGGACACCGTGCTCGACTGGTCGGCCGCGCCGTTCGCGCGCTGGTTCGACGGCGGCCGGCTCAATGTCGCCGTCAACTGCGTCGACCGCCACGTCGAGGCCGGCCACGGCGACCGGGTCGCCCTGCACTGGGAGGGCGAGCCCGGCGACACCCGCACGATCACGTACGAGGACCTGCGCCGCCAGGTCGCGCAGGCGGCGCACGCCCTCACCGAGCTGGGCGTGCGGGCCGGCGACCGCGTCGCGATCTACCTGCCGATGATCCCCGAGGCGGCGATCGCGATGCTCGCCTGCGCCCGCCTCGGCGCCCCGCACAGCGTCGTCTTCGGCGGCTTCTCGGCCGAGGCCCTGCGCAGCCGGATCGACGACGCGCAGGCCAAGGTCGTCATCACCTCAGACGGCGGCTACCGGCGCGGGGCGCCCGCGGCCCTCAAGCCGGCCGTGGACGAGGCCGCCGACATGGCGCCGGTCGTCGAGAAGGTCCTGGTGGTGCGCCGCACCGGCCAGGAGGTCGCGTGGAACGACGCGCGCGACGTGTGGTGGCACGAGATCGTCGACCGCCAGCCGGAGACGCACGAGGCCGAGGCCTTCGACGCCGAGCACCCGCTCTTCATCCTCTACACGTCGGGCACCACCGGGAAGCCCAAGGGCATCCTGCACACCTCGGGCGGCTACCTCACCCAGGCCGCCTACACCCACCGCGCCGTCTTCGACCTCAAGGCGGAGACCGACGTCTACTGGTGCACCGCCGACGTCGGCTGGGTCACCGGGCACTCGTACATCGTCTACGGCCCGCTCGCCAACGGCGCCACCCAGGTGATGTACGAGGGCACCCCGGACACCCCGCACAAGGGGCGCTTCTGGGAGTTGGTGGAGAAGTACGGGGTGACGATCCTCTACACCGCGCCGACCGCGATCCGCACGTTCATGAAGTGGGGCGACGACCTGCCGGACGCGTTCGACCTGACCTCGCTGCGGCTGCTCGGATCGGTGGGCGAGCCGATCAACCCCGAGGCGTGGATGTGGTACCGCCGGGTGATCGGCGGCGACCGCTGCCCGATCGTCGACACCTGGTGGCAGACCGAGACCGGGGCCATCATGATCAGCCCGCTGCCCGGGGTGACGGGGACGAAGCCCGGCTCCGCGATGCGCGCGCTGCCCGGCATCGGCGCCGACGTCGTCGACGACCACGGCCACCCGGTGCCCGACGGCGGCGGCGGCTACCTCGTGCTCAGCGAGCCGTGGCCGTCGATGCTGCGCGGCATCTGGGGCGACGAGCAGCGCTACAAGGACACCTACTGGTCGCGCTACGAGGGGTACTACTTCGCCGGCGACGGGGCCAAGAAGGACGAGGACGGCGACCTCTGGCTGCTCGGCCGCGTGGACGACGTGATGAACGTGTCGGGCCACCGGATCTCGACCACCGAGGTCGAGTCGGCCCTCGTCTCGCACCCCGCCGTCGCGGAGGCGGCGGTCGTGGGCGCCACGGACGAGACCACCGGCCAGGGCATCGTCGCGTTCGTGATCCCGCGGGGCGGCCACGCCGAGGCGACCTCCGAGGGAGCCGCCGGCGAGGCGTTCGTGCAGGCGCTGCGCGCCCATGTGGCCCATGAGATCGGGCCGATCGCCAAGCCCCGCCAGATCCTCGTGGTGTCTGAGCTGCCCAAGACGCGCAGCGGCAAGATCATGCGCCGGCTGCTGCGCGATGTCGCCGAGCACCGCCACCTCGGCGACGTCACCACCCTGGCCGACCCCACCGTGATGAACCTGATCGGCCAGCAGCTGCCCTCCGACGGCGGCAGCGAGTAGCCGCGGCCGGCGCGACGCGGCGCTCCGTAGGATCGCCCGCGTGAGCACCCCCGAGCCCGGCCGGACGACGCTGTTCGGCCGGCTGCCGCTGCCCGAGCGGCGGTTCCTGGCGCGGGCCCTGCACCAGGAGGCCGTGGGCGGCGGCATCCTGCTCGTCGCCGCGGTCCTCGGGGTGCTCGCCGCGAACTCGGGGGTCGCCGAGGCGTACGAGAGCCTGCAGGACTTCGTGATCGGGCCGGCGGCGCTCAACCTCGACCTGTCGGTGCAGACCTGGGCCGCCGACGGACTGCTGGCCATCTTCTTCTTCATCGCGGGGCTTGAGCTCAAGCGCGAGCTCGTGGTCGGCTCGCTGCGCAGCCCCGCCGCCGCTGCGCTGCCCATCGTCGCGGCGTTCGGCGGCATGGTCGTCCCGGCCGCCCTCTACCTGGCCCTGACGTCCGGAACGCCCGGGGCGGCCGAGGGCTGGGCCATCCCGATGGCGACCGACATCGCCTTCGCCCTGGGCGTGCTGGCCGTGGCCGGGAGGCACCTGCCGCCGGCGTTGCGGGCGTTCCTGCTCACCTTGGCCATCGTCGACGACATGGGCGCGATCACGGTGATCGCGGTCTTCTACACCGACGCCCTGCTGGTCTGGCCGCTGGTCGTGGCGGCGGCGCTGTGCGGGGTGTGGTGGCTCCTGCAGCGCCGCCGCGTCACCTCGTGGTGGATCTACGCCCCCCTGGCCTTCGCCGTCTGGACGCTGGTGCACGACAGCGGGGTGCACGCGACCATCGCCGGCGTCGTCCTGGGCCTGCTGATGCGCGTCAAGCCCGACCCCGGTGAGGCCGACTCCCCCGCCGAGCGGGTGGAGGATCGGCTGCGCCCGTGGTCGGCGGGGTTCGCTGTGCCGGCCTTTGCGTTCCTCGCCGCCGGGGTGCCGCTGTCGGCGGCCAAGGTCTCCGCGGTCTTCACCGAGCCGATCGGGCAGGGCATCGTCGTGGGGCTGGTGGGGGGCAAGCTGATCGGCGTCTTCCTCGGCGCGTACCTCACCGCGCGGCTGACCCGGGCGACCCTCAGCAAGGACCTCTCCTGGCTCGACGTCGGCGCGGTGGCGCTGGTCGCCGGGGTGGGGTTCACCGTGTCGCTGCTCATCACCGAGCTCGCCTTCGAGGGCGACGAGGCCGCGCTCGAGCAGGCCACGACCGCCGTGCTCGTCGCCTCGGTGATCGCCGCGTTGCTCGCGTCGGTCGTCCTGTACGCGCGCGGCCGCGCCTACCAGCGGATCGAGGCCGAGGATGCCGCGGCCGAGGCCGCCGAGGCCGCCGAGGCCGCCGAATCCGGCCCACCCCCGCAGCGGCCCTGAGGCGGCCGGGCAGGATGGCCCCCACCGAGGCCTGCGGTGCGGCACGATCAGCCCGACCCCCCGACCAGGAGGACCCATGAGCAGCCAGCCCACGAGCGGCGAGCCCACGCTCGGCGAGTTGGTCGCCGGCGCGAGCCGCGACCTGTCCAACCTCGTCCGCACCGAGATGGAGCTGGCCAAGGCGGAGGTCAAGGAGAGCGCCCGCCAAGGCGCCACCGGCGGAGGGCTGGCCGCCGTCGCGGTGGGGCTGCTGGCCATGGCCGGGCTGCTGGCGTCGTTCGCCGCGGTGTACGGGCTGGCCAGGCTGGTGCCGGTCTGGGCGGCGTTCCTGATCGTCGCCGGCGTCTACCTGCTGGTGGCCGCCATCCTCGGCTTCCTCGCCTACCGCCACTTCCAGCGGGTCAAGGGCCCGGAGCGCGCGATCGCCGAGAACGCCGCGACGCTGACCGCGCTGAAGCCCTCCTCGGCCCAGCGCACCTGGGCCGACGCGACCAAGGCCAGCTAGCCCTCGCGCACCGCGGTACCGTCGCGACCCTCAGGCGCAGGGCCCGGTCGACACCTCGGCGCGGGCCGACAGCCCGGCGCGCGCGGCCTCCTGCACGGCCGCGGCGGTGAGGGCGTAGCCGGTCTCGGCGTCCTCGGTGGAGGCGGCGAAGACGACGCCGAGCACGGCGCCGGCGGCGTCCAGCAGCGGGCCGCCTGAGTTGCCCGGCCGCACCTCGGCCCGCAGCGCGTACACCTCGCGGGCGGCGGCGCGCTCGCCGTAGATGTCCTCACCGACGGCGCGCACCGAACCGCGGACGCGGGCGGGCGTGGCCGTGAGCGGGCCGTCCTCCGGGAAGCCCGCCACCACCGCGTCCTGGCCCCGCTCGGCGGGCGCGGCGGCGAAGCCGAGCGAGGGCGCGTTGAGGCGGGGGATCCGAAGCACGGCGACGTCCAGCGACGGGTCGAACACGACGACCGTCGCGCGCACCGCCCGACCGGTGCCTGCGATGCTCACGGTCGGCTCGCTGACGCCGGCCACCACGTGCGCGTTGGTCATCACCAGTCCGTCGGCGTAGACGAAGCCGCTGCCCTCGAGGCCCGCGCGGCACGAGCGCGCGACGCCCTCGACCTTGACCAGGCTCGTCTTCGACCGGGCGACGACGGGGTCGGCCAGGGTCGGGTCGGGCTCGTCGACCGGCGTGATCAGCTCGCCGGCGAACGGCTGGAACACCCGTGGGAAGCCGCTGGAGTCCAGCAGCCCCTCGACCCCGTCGAGGAGCTGGCCGGCGTCGGCGGGGATGGCGGCGTCGACGGCCGCCAGCAGCCGCGAGCGCTCGACCCAGCCGCTCACCGGCGGCCCGAAGGACTGCACCAGGATGCTGGCCAGCAGCCAGACCCCGACGAGCAGGCCGGCGACCGACGCGAGCGAGCCGCCCGCGGCGTCGGCCACCCGCGCCGGGTGCCACGTCACCCGCTCGCGCAGCCTGCCCGCGGCAACCCCGGCGATCACCTGGGCGAGCAGCGCCGAGCCCAGCACGATGCCGATGCCCGCAGCCGTCGTGCCGAGCCCCTCGTCCCACCCCTCAAGCACCCGCGGGGCGACCCACAGCCCGGCGATCCCGCCGATGATGAAGCCGACGAGCCCGGCGGCCCCGACGATGAGCCCTTGCCGGTAGCCGGTGATCGCCACCAGCGACGATCCCGACGATCAGGACGATGTCGAGTCCGCCGAGATCGGACAGCGCCCCCATCTAGAGCCGTCCCGCCGCGTCGGGGGGCAGGTCCTCGGTCCGGTCGCGGTCCCACGGGCGCTCCCACCCGGCGAGCCACAGCATCCGGTCGAGCAGCCCCGCGGTGAAGCCCCAGACCACCATGCCGCGCACCCCGAACGCGGGCCCGACGTACCCCGAGGGGTGCCGCACCTGGAACCGGTGGGCGGGCTCGAGCAGCTCCTCCAGCGGCACCCGGTGCACGGCCGCGACCTCGGCCGGGTCGCGCGCCCACACCGGCGAGGGCTCCCGCCACCAGCCGAGCACGGGGGTGACCACGAAGCCGCTCGGGGGCAGCCACAGCTGGGGCAGGGCGGCGAAGACCTCGACGCCGGAAGGGTCAACGCCCGTCTCCTCGTGCGCCTCGCGCAGGGCGGCGGCCACCGGCCCGTCGTCCTCCGGGTCCAGCGCGCCGCCGGGAAAGGCCGGCTGCCCGGCGTGCGAGCGCATGTCCGGGGCGCGCTCGATGAGGAGCAGGTCAGGGCCGGACTCCCCCTCCCCGAGCAGGATCAGCACGGCGCCCGGCCGGCCGCCCGTCGCGGGCGGCAGGAACCGCGAGATCTCCTCGGGACGCACGCGGGCCGCCGCCTGCGCCAGCGGGCGCAGCCACTCGGGCAGGCCACCGATCGAGGCCAGCGCCGGAGCCGGGCCGCTCACCGGGCCACCCCCGGCGCCGCGCCCACCCCGGGAGGGCCGAGGTCCTCCCCGAGGTCGGCGAGGTCCTCGACCTCGAGTGCGGCAGCCGGACCGGACTTCACGAGTCGGGCCGCCTTGGCCGGGTCGGTCTCGCCCTCGCCGTACGCCGGGCACCAGGCCGCCACCGGGCAGGCGCCGCAGGCCGGTCGCCGGGCGAAGCAGCGGCGCCGGCCGTGCCAGATCAGCGTGTGCGACAGCTGGGTCCAGTCCCGGCGCGGGATCAGGGCCCCGATCTCGGCCTCGGCGCGCACCGGGTCGACCTCCTGGGTCCAGCCGAGCCGCCGGGCGAGCCGGCCCACATGGGTGTCGACCGTGATCCCCGGCACCCCGAAGGCGTTGCCCAGCACGACGTTCGCGGTCTTGCGGCCGACACCGGGCAGCGTCACCAGGTCGCGCAGCCGCCTCGGCACCTCGCCGTCGAACCGCTCGCAGAGCGCCTGCCCGAGGCCCAGGATGCTCGTCGCCTTGTTGCGGTAGAAGCCGGTCGGCCGGATCAGCGCCTCCAGCTCGGCGCGGTCGGCGGCCGCGTACGCCGCGGCGGTGGGGTAGCGCGCGAAGAGCGCCGGCGTCACGGCGTTCACCCGCACATCCGTGCACTGCGCCGACAGCACGGTCGCCACCAGCAGCTGCAGCGGGTCGGCGAAATCGAGCTCGCAGTGCGCGTCCGGGTAGGTCTCGGCGAGCACGCGGTACGTGCGGCGGGCGCGGCGGACCAGCGCCGTGCGCGACTCCGGGCCTCGGGGCGGCCGGGCCGCGCGTCGAGGGGCTGCCGTCACCCGGCCAGCGTAAGCGCAGCCGCGTGGAGGGCCGCTCGGGTGGCCCGTAAGGGTGAGACGGCCGCGCACGGCTCAAGGGCTAGCCGGACCCCGACGACGCCGCTTCTGACGGTGGGCCCATGCGGGGCCACCGAAGGGCCCCGGAGCGACCGGGACCACAACCGAGGAGGTGTGGCGCGGCGATGGCGATGACGCCCACCGGGACCAGGGTCAAGCCGGCGCCACGACCGCAGCCGGAGCGCTCGGCGGAGTTCGCCCACCTGACCCTTGAGGCCCTCCGCGCGCACCGCCGGTCGCTCAGCGACGAGGAGGCCCGCGTCTCGTACTGGCGGCGCCTGGTGCAGGCGCGGCTGGACCTGCTCCGCGAGGCCGCCCGGTCCGGCTTGGCGGACGGCCGGGTCGAATCGCTGCGGGCCACCCTGACCGAGGTGCGGCCGCTGGGCGGGCGCACCTCCCACCAGGACCTGCTGCCCCCGGACGCCGCGCCCCCGCTGCCGGACCTCGACCGGCTGTGGGCCCGCCAGCCGCTCCCGGCCGACCCGGCCGACGCGGCCAACCTCGGCAAGGACCTCGCCTTCGCCGAGCTGCAGCTGTCCGCGTACCGCAACGCCCTGCACCGCCGCCTTGAGCTGGCGACCGGCGAGCTCATCGCGCGCTACCACGAGGACCCCCTGCTCTGCCTCTGCGCACTCCCCCTCGCCGATCCCGGCAGGCGCGCGAGCTGAGCCCGCCGCGGGCCGCCCGCATGCCAGACTGACCCCGCGCCGATCTGATGCGCACCGCGGCCGACCCGGCCCGGGATCGGGCGCAGAAGCAGCCGGGAGGGATCACGTGGCCGACGCCGACGACCTGCAGGCGGGGGACGCCGTGCAGGACGGACCCGACGACGTGCTGTCGCAGGCCCCGCTCTTCGCCGGGCTCGACGACGAGGCGGCGGCGGCCCTCCGCTCGACGATGGCCCCGGTGACCGTCGCCCGAGGTGACGTCGTGTTCCTCGAGGGCGAGCGAGGGCGACCGGCTCTACGTCGTGGTCGACGGCAAGATCAAGCTGGGCGTGACGTCCACCGACGGCCGGGAGAACCTGCTGGCCGTGCTGGGCCCGAGCGAGATGTTCGGCGAGCTGTCGCTGTTCGACCCAGGCCCGCGGACGGCGACGGCGACCGCCCTCACCGACGCGACCCTGGCCGGGCTCGGCCACCAGGACCTCGTCGCCTGGCTGACCGGCCGGCCGGAGGTCGCGCAGGCGCTCCTGAAGGCGCTCGCGCAGCGGCTCCGGCGTACCAACGAGGCGATGAGCGACCTCGTCTTCTCCGACGTGCCCGGGCGGGTCGCCAAGGCGCTGCTCGACCTCGGCGAGAAGTTCGGCGAGGTCGAGGGCGACGGGCTGCGGGTCACCCACGACATGACCCAGGAGGAGCTCGCGCAGCTCGTCGGAGCCTCCCGCGAGACGGTCAACAAGGCGCTGGCCGACTTCGCCAGCCGCGGCTGGCTGACCCTTGAGCCGCGCTCGGTGCTGCTGCTCGACGTCGACCGCCTGCAGCGCCGCGCCCGCTAGCCCCCGGCGGCGGGCCGGACGCCGAGGTACGCCAGCTGGGCGGCGACGCTGAGGGCGGCGGCCGGCCACAGCGCTCGGTCCACCTCGGCGTACACCGAGGCCACCACGGACTCCACCGAGGTGCGCCCCTCGGCCACCGCGGCCGCGACCTGCGCCAGCCGCTCCTCCCGGTGGGCGAGGTACGCCGCGAGCACACCCGGCAGATCGCCGAGCGCCGGCCCGTGCCCGGGCAGCAGGAGGCGCAGCCCGAGAGCGGCCGACTCATCCTGCAGCCGGCGCAGCGAGTCGAGGTAGTCGCCGAGCCGGCCCTCGGGGTGGGCGACCACCGAGGTGCCGCGGCCCAGGACGGTGTCGCCGGTCAGCAGCGCCCCGTCCGCCGGCAGCACGAACGACAGCGAGTCGCCGCTGTGGCCGGGGGTCGCGACCACGCGCACCTCCAGGCCGTCCACCTCGACGACATCGCCGCCGGCCAGCCCCTCGTCACCGAGCCGGCAGGCCGGGTCGAGGGCGCGCACGGGCGCGGCGGCCCGCTCGGCCAGGGCGCGCGCGCCCTCCGCGTGGTCGGCGTGGCCGTGGGTGAGCAGCACCATCGCCAGCCGTCGGCCGCCCTCGGTGGCCGCCGCGAGCACCCGGTCGAGGTGCGCGCCGTCGCGGGCCCGGGGTCGACGACCACCGAACGCCCGCCCGCGGCGGCGAGCACCCAGGTGTTGGTGCCGTCGAGGGTCAGCGGTCCGGGGTTCGGCGCCAGCACGCAGGTCGCGTGGCCGCCGACCGCCCCCCCGGTCCAAGGCCGCGCCCAGCCGCCGATCCCGCCGCCACCGCCCCCGACCGCCTCACCGCTCCCGGACCGCTCACCAGACCACCTCGACCCCGCCCGGCAGCACGATCCGCACCCGGTCGCCGTCCACCACCAGCTCCGGCTCGAGCGGCCCCGGCATCTGCGGGGGCGCCGCCGCGAGCACGGCCGCCACGGTGGCGTACCGCGCCAGCTGGCGCAGGGTCACCGCGGTCGGGGGCATCAGCAGGTGCGCCCGCGCCTCCCAGTCCGCGACCGCCCGCGCGGGGGTCGACCACCAGGCCTCCACCGCCTCGGTCCCGCGCGCCTCGGCGTCCTGCCCGGCCGGCAGCGCGGCCACGTAGAAGCGGGTGTCGTACCGCCGCGGCTCACCCTCCGGCGTGATCCAACGCGCCCACGGCAGCAGCGCCCCCGCCTCGACCTCGACCCCGCACTCCTCGGCCGCCTCGCGGGCCGCGGTGTGCTCCAGGCTGGTGTCGCCCGGCTCGGCGCGCCCGCCGGGGAAGACCACGAACCCCGCGGCGAACGCCATCGTGGTCGCCCGCCGCATCAGCCAGACCTCGAGCCCCGCGGCGCCGTCCCGCAGCAGCACGAGGGTCGCCGCGTCGCGAGGCCGCGCGGCGGGCGGGCCGGTTCGCTCGGACATGGTCTCGATCGTACGGAGCCGCGGGTAGCGTGGGCGCCGCGCACGGGGGTGCGTGCTGGTGGGGGTAGCACGGGGGTGGCAGATGGGCGACATCGCGGCGGAGTCCGGCGCCGAGAGCCAGGCGACCGGGTCCCCGGCCGCCGGGGCGCTGCGAGCCGGAGCGGGCCGAGCCCGCCCCGATGTCGAAGGTCCGGTTCTCGCTTGAGGACCTCGCCAGCCGATCGGGCTTGAGCGCGCGCAACATCCGGGCCCACCAGACGCGCGGGCTGCTGGCCCCGCCCGAGACCGACGGTCGCCAGGCCTGGTACGGCGCCTCGCACCTGTCGCGGCTGCGGACGATCACGGCCTTGCAGCGGCGGGGTTTCAACCTCGCCGCCATTGAGCGGATGCTCGCCGAGGAGGGCGACATCGCCGAGCTGATGCTCCGGCGCCGGGGCCGCCCGGCCCGGTCCTCGTTGCGGGTCGACGACGACATCGCGGTGGCACCCGAGGCGATCGACGCCCTGCGCTTGACGAGCCCGGGCCTGCCTGAACGCCTCGAGGCCGCCGCCCTCATGAGCCGAGGCCCGGACGGCGCCTGGATGGTCAGCGCCGGGCTCGCGGCGCTGGCGGCCGCCCTCTGGGACCGAGGGGTCGACTGGGCTCGGCTCGACACGCCCGTGTCAGACGTGGGCGTGGCCGGCGCGAGCACCGCGAGGCTGCTGGCGGGCGAGCTGGTCGCCCTCGCCCGGGCCGACACCTCATCCGCCCACGAGGCCCGCCAGCGGATCGAGGGGCAGGCGGCGCTCGCCACGGCCTTCTGCACCATGATGTTCGAGGTGGCGCTGGTGCGCACGTTCCAAGACGAGGTGGCGGTCCTGCTCGGCGGCGAGGGCGCCGGACCCGACGGCCAGGGCCGCCCGACGCAGAAGCGCTAGTCCTCGACCTCGACGACCATCTCGACCTCGACCGGGGCGTCGAGCGGGAGCACCGCCACGCCGACCGCGCTGCGGGCATGCACCCCGAAGGCCCCGAACACCTCACCGATCAGCTCGCTCGCCCCGTTGACGACGCCCGGCTGGCCGGTGAAGGACGGGACGCTGGCGACGAACCCCACCACCTTGACCACGCGGGTGACGCGCCCCAGGTCGCCGATCTCGGCCTTGACGGCGGCGATCGCGTTGAGCGCGCAGATCTGGGCGAGCTCCTTGGCCCGCTCCGGGGTCACCTCGGCGCCGACCTTGCCGGTGGCGGCGAGCTTGCCGTCGACCATCGGCAGCTGGCCGGAGGTCCAGACGAGGGTCCCGCTGCGGACCGCGGGGACGTACGCAGCGACCGGCGTGGCCGGCTGCGGGACCGACAGGCCGAGCGCGGCGAGGCGCTCCTCGGGTGTGCTCACGTCCGCTCCCGCTTGAGGTAGGCGACGAGTTGCTCGGAGTTCGGGCCCGGGACGACCTGGACGAGCTCCCAGCCGTCCTGCCCCCAGGTGTCGAGGATCTGCTTGGTCGCGTGCACCAGCAGCGGCACGGTCGCGTACTCCCAGGTGGCCATGCGGGCACCTTAGGACCCATGGCGGCCTCCGTCGATCTAGGGTCGAGGCGTGAGCGAGTACGGCGCCCCCGCGCGGACGGGACTCGCGGCCTCATGGCCGGGTGTCGAACTGCACGTGATCACCGGAAAGGGCGGCACCGGCAAGACCACCGTCGCGGCCGCGCTGGCCCTCGCGCTCGCTGCGGGGGGCCGCACCACGCTGCTGCTGCGAGGTGGAGGGCCGCCAGGGCATCGCCCAGCTCTTCGACGAGCCGCCGCTGCCGTACGAGGAGCGCAAGGTCGCGGTCGCCCCCGGCGGCGGCGACGTCTACGCCCTGGCCGTCGACACCAAGGGCGCCATGCTCGAGTACCTCGAGATGTTCTACCGGCTGGGCCGGGCCGGCCGGCTGCTGGAGAAGGCCGGCGCGATCGACTTCGCCACCACGATCGCGCCCGGGCTGCGCGACGTGCTGCTCACCGGCAAGGTGTACGAATCGGTGGGGGCCCGGCGCGGCGGGCGGCGCCGCTACGACGCCGTGGTGATGGACGCACCGCCGACCGGGCGGATCGGCCGCTTCCTCAACGTGAACTCCGAGGTCTCCGGCCTGGCCAAGGTCGGCCCGATCCGCAACCAGGCCGACTCGATCATGACCCTGCTGCACTCCCCGCGGACGCTGGTGCACCTGGTCACGCTCCTTGAGGAGATGCCGACCCAGGAGACGCTGGACGCCACCGCCGAGCTCGCCGGGCTCGGACTTCGGGTCGGCACCGTCTTCGTCAACCGGGTGCGCCGGGCGCCGCTGAGCCAGGCCGAGCTGGCCTCCGCCGCCAAGCGGACCCTGGACGAGTCGGCCATCGCCGCCGGCCTGCGGGCCGGCGGCCTGGAGGCCCCCACGCACCCGCCGGAGGCGCTCGCCGCCGAACTCGCCGAGGAGGCCGCCCAACTGGCCGAGCGGGTCGCGCTTGAGCGGCGCGAGCGGCGCCGGCTGGCCGCCTCCGGGCACCCGGTCGTCGAGCTGCCGATGCTGCCCGACGGCATCGACCTCGGCGGCCTGTACGAGCTGGCCGAGCGGCTCGTCGACGCGCCGGCCCTCACCCGGAAAGCGACGCCATGACCACGCCGGCCCCCGTCTTGGACCTCGACCGGATTCTCGCCAACCCGGCGGTGCGCACCCTGGTCTGCTGCGGGTCCGGCGGCGTCGGCAAGACGACGACCGCGGCCGCCCTGGGGCTGCGGGCCGCCGAGCAGGGCCGCACGGTGTGCGTGCTCACCATCGACCCGGCCCGCCGGCTGGCCCAGTCGATGGGGCTGAGCCAGCTGGACAACACCCCCCGCCCGGTGCACGGGGTCGACCCGGCGAAGGGGGGCCGGCTCGAGGCGATGATGCTCGACATGAAGCGGACCTTCGACGAGATCGTCGAGGCCCACGCCGACCCCGAGCGCGCCGCCCAGATCCTGGCCAACCCCTTCTACCAATCGATGTCGTCGTCCTTCGCGGGCACGCAGGAGTACATGGCGATGGAGAAGCTCGGCCAGCTGCGCGCCCAGGCCGACGCCGACGGCTCCTGGGACCTCATCATCGTGGACACCCCGCCCTCGCGGTCGGCCCTGGACTTCCTCGACGCCCCCCAGCGGATGGGCTCGTTCCTCGACGGCCGGCTGATCCGGGTCTTCACCGCGCCGGCCCGGGTGGGGGGCCGCGGCGCGCTGCGCGTGGTCTCGATGGGGCTCGGCGCCGTCACCAACGTGCTGAGCCGGCTGATCGGCGCGCAGCTGCTCAACGACGTGTCGACCTTCGTCTCCGCGATCGACAGCACCTTCGGCGGCTTCCGCGAGCGGGCCGAGGTGACGTACGCGCTGCTCAAGGAGCCCGGGACGTCGTTCATCGTGGTCGCGGCGCCGGAGCCCGATGCGCTGCGCGAGGCCTCGTACTTCGTGGAGCGGCTGGAGGCCGACGCGATGCCGCTGGCCGGGCTCGTGCTCAACCGGGTGCACGGCAGCCCCGCCCTCGAGCTAAGCGCCGAGCGGGCCCTCGCGGCCGCCGAGGAGCTCGGCGCCGGCGTCGGCCACCAGGGGCGCGGCGAGCACCGGCTCGCGGCCGGGCTGCTGCTGGTCCACGCCGAGCGGATGCAGGTGATCGAGCGCGAACGGCGGATGGCCCGGCGGTTCAGCGCCGCCCACCCGCACGTCGCGGTCGCCTCGGTGCGGGCGCTGCCGACCGACGTGCACGATCTTGAGGGGCTGCGCGAGATCGGCGCCGCGCTGGGCGGATCGAAGGACGCGAGCGGCGTAGCGGTCGGGCGAGGGGGCGGTCAGCCGGCCGCGGCGTGGTCGAGGCGGGCCACCAGGTCGGAGCACGGGTGGCTGCGCTCGTAGTCGGCCAGCGCGGTCTGCAGCAGCCCGCGCCAGGAGGTGACGTTGGGGCGCCGGCGCAGCAGGGCCCGGCGCTCGCGCTCGGTGAGGCCGCCCCACACGCCGAATTCGATGCGATGGTCGAGGGCGTCGGCGAGGCACTCGGTGCGTACCGGGCAGCCCAGGCACACGGCCTTGGCGCGGTTCTGCGCCGCCCCCTGCACGAAGAGGCTGTCGGGGTCCGCCCCGCGGCAGGCCGCGTCGACGGCCCAATCGTTGACCCACACCATGGAACGGAACGTATGGAATGGGGCGTAACCGGAAACAGGCCCATAAGGCCCATGATCATCTAGTCATTTATGACTATGGACACCACCCGAACGTGATGCGGGTGTGATCAGTCGGGCGCGAGGTGGATCCGCCGGGGTCACGTACCCTGGAGCCATGGCGCGGCCTCGCCCGGCCGGCGGACAGGGCAGCCTGGGCCGGATTGGGCTCTTCGTCGCGGTGAGCGTCCTCGCGGGCGTGCTCGCCGCGGGCCTCGCGCTGCCCTTCGCCGGCTCGGTCGGGGTGGCCGCCCGCAGCGCGGTGAGCGACTTCGAGGCGCTGCCCAGCGTGCTGAAGACGCCGCCGCTGCCGCAGCAGTCGCAGATCCTGGCCAGCGACGGCAGCGTGCTCGCGACGTTCTTCTCGGAGAACCGCGTCGTCGTCCCGCTCTCCCAGGTGTCGCCCGCGATGCGCCAGGCCACGGTGGCGATCGAGGACTCGCGCTTCTACGAGCACCGCGGCTTCGACCTGCGCGGCACCCTGCGCGCGCTGGCGACCAACACCTCCACCGGCGACGTCCAGCAGGGCGGGTCGACGCTGACCCAGCAGTACGTCAAGAACCTGCTGCTCACCGAGGCCACCACCGACGAGGACCGCGCCGCGGCCCGCGCGCGCACGGTGGCCCGCAAGCTGCAGGAGGTCCGCTACGCGATCGGGCTGGAGAAGCGCTACAGCAAGGACCAGATCCTCGAGGGCTACCTCAACGTCTCGTACTTCGGCGCCGGGGCGTACGGGGTCGAGGCGGCCGCCCGGCGGTACTTCTCCACCTCGGCCGCCGACCTCGATCTGGTCCGCTCGGCGACGCTGGCCGGGATCCTGCAGCAGCCCGGGGCCTTCGACCCGCTCCGCAACCCGGCCCTGTCCCAGGAGCGGCGCGACGTGGTCCTGCGTCGGATGGCCGAGGTCGGCTTCATCGCCCAGGCCGACGCCGACGCCGCGATCGCCGTCCCGATCGAGGCCACGCTGGCCCCCTCCGCGACGCCGAACGGCTGCTCCACCTCGCCGGCGCCGTTCTTCTGCGACTACGTCGTCAACACCGTGCGCACCGACCCGGTCTTCGGCGCCACCGCCGACGACCGCGAGGCGCTGCTGAGCCGCGGCGGCCTCACCATCCGCACGACCCTCGACCCGGTGGCCCAGGCCGGGGCGCAGGCCGCCGTGGAGCGCCGGATCCCCGTCGACGACCCCAGCGGCAAGGCCGCCGCGCTCGCCATGGTCGAACCCGGAACCGGGGCGATCAAGGCGATGGCGCAGAACCGCCGCTGGGGCACCGAGGGCACCGGGGCGACCACCTACAACTACGCCGTCGACCGCGAGCTCGGCGGCACCATCGGCATGCAGGCCGGCTCGACGTTCAAGATCTTCACGCTCGCGGCCGCCCTCGAGAAGGGCTTCTCTCTGCGCGAGCGGATCTCCGCCCCGGCGGTGAAGACGTTCACCGGCTACAAGAACTGCCAAACCGGGGTCTCCTACCCCCCGTACACCGTGAAGAACTCCACCGGCTCCGGCACCTTCGACATGGCCACCGGCACGGCGCTGTCAGTCAACACCTACTTCGTCGAGCTGCAGCAGCGCACCGGCCAGTGCCGCCCGGCCGAGATCGCCGAGGCCCTCGGCGTGACCACGGGCAAGGGCACCCCGCTGGAGCGGGTGCCCTCGTTCACGCTCGGGTCGCAGACCGTGTCGCCGCTGTCGATGGCCGAGGCGTACGCCACGTTCGCCGCGCGCGGGCTGCACTGCGACGCGCGCGCCATCGTGTCGATCTCCGACCGCGAGGGCAAGCAGCTGCCGGTGCCCGGGGGCTCGTGCAGCCAGGTGCTCGACCGGGCGGTCGCCGACGGCGTGACCAAGCTGCTCGTCGGGGTCATCGACGGCCCGGTGCGCGGGCGCACCGGCGAGGCGATGTCGCTCGGCCGCCCCGCCGCCGGCAAGACCGGCACCACCAACGGCAACGCCGCCGTGTGGTTCGTGGGCTTCACCCCCGACCTCGCCACGGCGGTCTGGGTCGGCGACCCGCGGGGCGGCACCCGCTACCCGCTCACCAACGTGGTGATCAACGGCACCTACTACAAGAACGTCTTCGGCGGCACCCTGCCCGGTCCGATCTGGAAGGAGGCGATGACCACCGCTCTGGCGTCGCTGCCGCCGTCGGAGTTCGCCGGGCTCGACCCGCGCCGGATCAAGGGCCTCGACGTCGAGGTGCCGAACCTCTTCGGCGAGTCCCCGGAGGTCGCGTCCAGCCGGCTGTCGGAGCTCGGGCTCGTTGCGCAACTCGAGCTGTTCCCGGCCGCGTCGGCGGCTCCGGCCGGCACAGTGGCCTACACGTCACCGGGCGGCGGGGCCTTCGTGGCCTCGGGCGACGTGATCCAGGTGTACATCTCCGATGGCAGCCGGGTCCCGACCCCGACGCCGCTGCCGACCGATCCCGCGACCGCCGTCCCGGCCCCGCTCACCACCACGGCTCCGAAGCCGGCACCCGCTCCGGCCCCGGCGGCGCCCGCCCCGAAGCCGACCAAGCCGGGCAACGGCACGCCACCGCCCCGCTGACCCGCGCCCCCGGCGCTTCTAGCCGAGGCCGAGTGCCTGCTTGACCGCCGCGGCCACCGCCGAGCCATCGGCGCGGCCGGCCACCTGCGGCTGCAGCGCCTTCATCACCGCACCCATCGCCCGGCCGCCCTCGAGCCCGGCAGCGCGCGCGTCAGCGACGGCGGCCTGGACCAGGCCGTCGAGGGCCTCGGCGTCGAGCTGCGCCGGCAGATAGCGGGCGATCACGGTCTCCTCCGCGCGCTCGCGCTCCGCCAGCTCAGGGCGGTCGGCCGCGTCGTAGGCCTCGGCGGCCTCCCGGCGGCGCTTGGCCTCGCGGCTGAGGACCCCGACCACGTCGTCGTCGGTGAGCACCCGGACCGACTTGCCGGCGACCTCCTCGTTGGTGATCGCGGTCAGCGCCATCCGCAGCGTCGCGGTCACCAGCTCGTCGCGGGCCTTCATGGCCGTGGTCAGGTCGTCGTGCAGGCGGTCCTTGAGGCTGCTCATGGGCCCAGTGTCCCGCATCGGGTCTGCCTCAAGCAGCGGGCGGGGGGCGGGTCCCGCCGGGGCTGGGGTGGCTTGTTCGCCGCCGGAGGGGCGCGTCCCCCGAGCCGGGGTAGGCCGCCGCGGCGGGGCCGGGCCCCGCCGGCGCAGCCGGCAGATGGGGGACACTGGGCCGATGCCGTCGCCGTCCTCCGCCACGCTGCGCGCCGCCGCAGCCATCGGCGTGCTCGGCGCCGCGTGTGTCGCGTACGGCGCGGGGTACGAGGTCCGCTCGTACCGGCTGCGGCGCGTCGAGGTGCCCGGCGCCCTGCCGGCGGGGGCCGATCCGCTGCGCATCCTGCACCTGTCCGACCTGCACCTGCTGCCCGGCCAGCGGGCCAAGCGCGACTGGGTGCGCGCGCTGGCCGCGCTGGAGCCCGACCTGGTCGTCGACACCGGCGACAACCTCGCCCACCCGGACGCGGTCCCGTACGTCCTGGACGCGCTCGGTCCGCTGCTGGAGCGGCCAGGGCTCTTCGTGCTCGGCTCGAACGACTACTTCGGCCCGAGCGCCAAGAACCCGGCCCGCTACCTGATCCCCGGCGACCAGCGCCGGGTGCACGGCCCGGACCTGCCCTGGAAGGACCTGGTCGCCGGCCTGGAGGCGGAGGGCTGGGCCGACCTGGGCAACCAGCGCGCCGCCCTGGAGGTCAGAGGCCTGCGCATCGAGGCCCGCGGCGTCGATGACCCGCACATCAACCGCGATGTGTACGCCGACGTGGCCGGACCGGCCGACCCGGTCGACGGCCGCGTCCCAGACCTCGTGCTCGGCGTGACCCACGCCCCGTACCACCGGGTGACCGACGCCATGGCCGCCGATGGCTGCTCGCTCGTCCTCGCCGGCCACACCCATGGCGGCCAACTGTGCGTGCCCGGCTGGGGCGCGCTGGTCACCAACTGCGACCTCGCGCCGCGGCCGGGCCAAGGGTCTGTCGCCGCACGCGTTCGACCTCGAGGGCTCGGTGGCGACCTGGCTGCATGTGTCGGCGGGGCTGGGCACGTCGCCCTACGCGCCCATCCGGTTCGCCTGCCCGCCGGAGGCCACGCTGCTCACCCTGCTGCCCCGCTACTGATCCAGCCGCGAGCCACCCGGCGGCGGTTTGGGGCGGGTCGACGCGCTCGGCTACAGTCAGGGCCTGCTTCGGGGTGTGGCGCAGCTTGGTAGCGCGCTTCGTTCGGGACGAAGAGGTCGTGGGTTCAAATCCCGCCACCCCGACCACACGCAGGGGGCTGGCCCGCCAGGGTCGGCCCCCTGCCGCTTGTCGGGCGCTCGGATTTGGGAGGAGGCCCGAAGGGCCGACGGTCCCGCCACCCCGACCACAAGCAGGGGGCTGGCCCGCCAGGGTCGGCCCCCTGCCGCATGCCTGCGCCGGCCCCCGCGTACTGGAAGGCTGTGCCCCGATGGAGACCGTGGTCGACTTCCTGGCCGAGCAGCCGCTGCTGCTGCTCTTTGTCGTTGCCGCCGTCGGCATGCTCATCGGGTCGATCCGGATCGGCTCGTTCTCCCTCGGCGTGGCCGGCGTGCTGTTCGCCGGGATCGCGGCGGGGGCTCTCGACCCGCAGCTGAAGCTGCCGAGCCTGATCGTCGAGCTCGGGCTGGCGGTCTTCGTCTACAGCCTCGGGCTGTCGGCTGGCCCCGAGTTCGCGGCCAGCCTGCGTGGCGGCGGCGCCCGCCGCTCGCTGCTCGGCGCCGTGGTCATCGCAGTCGGGGCGCTGGCGGTGACCGGGGCCGCGTTGGCGCTCTCGCTGACCGCCGGCACCGGGGCCGGCCTGTTCACCGGCGTGCTGACCAACACGCCGGCGCTCGCCGGCGTCGTCGAGTCGATGGGGGTCGATCCGTCCCGCGGCGACCCCGCCGAGCCGGTCGTCGCCTTCTCGCTGGCCTACCCGGGCAGCGTGATCGCGGCCATCCTCGCCATCACGCTGCTGCGCCGGCTCGCCGCCTCGTACCCCGACGCCCTCGCCGTCGTCGAGGTCGACGACGAGGCGCAGCGGATCATCAACCGGGTGGTGCTCGTCGACCACGCCATGACCGTGGCGGACATCGACAAGGCGTCGCGTCGGGCGGTCGTCGTGGCCCGCATCCAGCATGGCGAGCAGCAGCACGTCGCCGACCGCGGGGAGTCGCTGGCCCCAGGCGACCAGGTCGGCCTGGTGGGGCCGGCGCACGCCGTCGAGGCCGTGATCCCGGTGATCGGCGAGCTCACCAGCAGCCGGCTGACCCGGGACCGGTCGTTCCTCGACTTCCGGCGGGTCTTCGTCTCCGACCGGGCGCTGGTGGGACGGACGATCGGCGAGCTCGCCTTGCCCGAGACGTACGGCGCCCTGGTGACGCGGGTGCGTCGCGGAGACGTCGACCTCGTCGCCCGCCCGTCGCTGCGCCTCGAGCTCGGCGACCGGGTGCGGGTGGTGGCCCCGCCCGCCCGGATGAAGGAGCTCACCGCGCTGTTCGGCGACTCCTACCGCGCCCTCGGCGAGGTCGACGTGGCGACCTTCTCGATCGGCCTGGCCCTGGGGCTGCTGCTGGGGGTCGTGCCCTTCCCGCTCCCCGGCGGCGGCTCGGTGTCCCTCGGCTTCGCCGGCGGCCCGCTCGTGGTCGGGCTGCTGCTCGGGATCGCGCGCCGCACCGGCCCGTTCGTCTGGACGCTGCCCTACACCGCGGGGGTCACCCTGCGGCAGTTCGGCCTGGTGCTCTTCTTCGCCGGGATCGGCACCCGGGCCGGCGAGCAGTTCGCGGCCACCGTGGCCACGCCGGAGGGGATCGAGCTGATCGCCGTCGGCTTCGCGCTCTCGGCGGTGCTGGCGCTACTCACGCTGGCCGTGGCGCTGCGGGTGCTGCGGATGCCGTTCTGGGCCGCGGCCGGGCTGCTCGCCGGCACCTTCACCCAGCCGGCGGTGCTCGCGTTCTCCACCGGGCAGAGCGGGTCCGAGCAGCCCGAGCAGTCGTACGCGGCCGTGGCGCCGATGGCGATCCTGCTCAAGATCCTGCTGGCCCAGGTCGTCCTGCTGGCGCTCGCCGCCTGGACGTAGCGGCCCCCTCCCTGGGGAGGGGCTCGGGCGGGCGGCTACAGCGAGGCGGCGACCAGCTCGGCGATCTGGATGGTGTTGAGGGCGGCGCCCTTGCGCAGGTTGTCGTTGCTCACGAACAGCGCGAGCCCGCGGCCCTCCGGCACGCCCGGGTCCTGGCGGATCCGGCCGACGTACGAGGGATCGCGGCCGGCGGCCTGCAGCGGCGTCGGCACCTCGGACAGCTCGACGCCAGCCGCGCCGCGCAGCAGCTCGGTCGCGCGCTCGACGGACAGCGGCCGCTCGAACTCGGCGTTGATCGACAGCGAGTGGCCGGTGAAGACCGGCACCCGCACGCAGGTGCCGGAGACCGCGAGGTCGGGGATGCCGAGGATCTTGCGGCTCTCGTTGCGGAGCTTCTGCTCCTCGTCGGTCTCGTACGACCCGTCGTCGACGATCGAGCCGGCCAGCGGGACCACGTCGAAGGCGATCGGCCGCACGTACTTGCGCGGCTCGGGCAGGCTGATGCCGTGGCCGTCGTGGACGAGCGCGGCCACGTCCTGAGCGAGGCCGGCGCGCAGCTGCGACTCGAGCTCCTCGACGCCGGCCAGGCCGCTGCCCGACACCGCCTGGTAGCTGCTCACCACCAGGCGGCGCAGGCCGGCCTCGGCGTGCAGCGGCATCAGCACCGGCATCGCCGCCATCGTCGTGCAGTTGGGGTTGGCGATGATCCCCTTGGGCCGGCGGGCGGCGTCCTGCGGGTTGACCTCGCTGACGACCAGCGGCACCTCGGGGTCCATCCGCCAGGCGCTGGAGTTGTCGACGACGACGGCACCCGCCGCCGCGAACGCCGGGGCCAGCGCCTTCGAGGTGGCGCCGCCCGCGGAGAACAGGGCGATGTCGATGCCCGCGAGGTCGGCGGCGGTGGCGTCCTCGACGAGCACGTCCTCGCCCCGCCAGGGCAGGGTGCTGCCGGCCGAGCGGGCCGAGGCGAGGTAGCGCACGCGCGCCAGCGGGAAGTCGCGCTCATCCAGCAGCCGGCGCATCACCGCGCCCACCTGGCCGGTGGCGCCGACGACCGCGACGGTCAAGCCGCCCCGATCTGACCCCACGCTCATCGGCCGGTCCCGCCGTAGACCACGGCGCCCTCCTCGGCGTCCAGGCCGAACGCGGTGTGGACCGCCCGCACCGCGGCGTCGACGGCGTCGGCCCGGCAGACGACCGAGATCCGGATCTCCGACGTCGAGATCAGCTCGACGTTGACGCCGGCCGCGGCGAGCGCCTCGAAGAACGACGCCGAGACCCCCGGGTGCGACCGCATGCCCGCGCCGACCAGCGAGACCTTGCCGATCTGGTCGTCGTACTGCAGCGACTCGAAGCCGATGGCGGCGCGGTTCTTCTCCAACGCCGCGAGCGCCTTCTGCCCCTCGGCCTTGGGCAGGGTGAACGAGATGTCGGTGCGGCCGGCCGCCCCCGACACGTTCTGCACGATCATGTCGATGTTGACCTCGGCCTCGGCGATGGTGCGGAAGATGATCGCCGCCTCGCCCGGCTCGTCGGGGACGGCGACGATGGTGATCTTCGCCTCCGAGCGGTCGTGCGCCACGCCCGAGATGATCGCCTGCTCCATGTCGTCCCTCTCGTGGGTGATCCAGGTGCCCTCGCGCGGGGAGAACGACGAGCGCACGTGGATGGGGATGCCGTAACGCCGCGCGTACTCCACGCAGCGCAGGTGGAGGACCTTCGCGCCGGCTGGCGGCCAGCTCGAGCATCTCCTCGTACGTCACCTGGGTGTTCTGCCGCGCCAGCGGAACGATGCGCGGGTCGGCGGTGAAGACGCCGTCGACGTCGGTGTAGATCTCGCACACCTCCGCGTCGAGCGCGGCGGCGAGGGCGACGGCGGTGGTGTCGGAGCCGCCCCGGCCCAGCGTGGTGATGTCCTTGGTGTTCTGGCTCACGCCCTGGAACCCGGCCACGATCGCGATCGCGCCCTGGGCCAGCGCGCCCTGGATCCGGCCCGGGGTGACGTCGATGATCCGGGCCCGGCCGTGGGCGCCGTCGGTGATCACCCCGGCCTGGCTGCCGGTGAAGCTCATCGCCTCGACCCCGAGGTCGCCGATGGCCATCGCGAGGACCGCCATCGAGATCCGCTCGCCCGCGGTCAGCAGCATGTCGAGCTCGCGCCCGGAGGGCAGCGGGCTCACCTGCTCGGCGAGGTCGATCAGCTCGTCGGTGGTGTCGCCCATGGCGGAGACCACGACGACGACGTCGTGGCCGGCCCGCTTGGTCTCCACGATGCGCCGCGCGACGCGCTTGACGCAGTCGGCGTCGGCGACGGAGGAGCCTCCGTACTTCTGGACGACGAGGCCCACGGGGCGCCTCCTTCTGGCCATCGGCGGGGGCCGGTGATCCGGCCGGAACGGGGCACGAGCCTACCCGCGGTCCGCCCCTCGGAGGCGTCGTCCCGGATCGCGAGACAACGCCGCCAGCGCTCCAGCCGGTCAGTCGGACAGCAGCGCGTCGGCCTCGGCGGCCTGCGCGTCGATCTCGTCGGCGTCCAGCCGCTGGTGGGCCACCACCGACAGCAGCGCGCGCTGCGCAGACAGCGCGTGGTCGCCCCAGGTGGACAGGTACGAGAACTGCCACCACCACAGGGCCTCGTCGGTGGCGCCCGCGTCGTAGTGGCGCAGCCCGTGGGCGAGGTCGAGGCAGATGTCGGCCACGTCGTCGGAGACCCGGCCGGTGGTCGGCTGCTCGGGCAGCAGCGGGTCGAAGACGTAGGCGTAGTCGTCGAGGCCCTCAAGCAGGCTCGCCAGGCCCTCGCGCAGCGGGTCGGCATCGGGGTCCAGGCCGGCGTCGGGCTCGAACTTCGCCTGCGGCACGACATCGGCCACCGCGCCGAGCATCGCGCCCGCGAGGTTGACCTGCGCGAGCAGCACGAGCAGCTCGGCGATGGCCGTGTCCGGGGCGCCGCCGGCGGCGATCTCGCCGACCCCGTCGACGAACCCGCGCGCCTGGGCCGCGATCTCGGCGGCGAACTCCGCGGCGAAGGCCGCGTCGTCGGCCTGGGCCAGGGCGGCGGTCAGCCCCTCCGGGGTGATGTCGGGCGCCGGCGCGAGGCCGGGCCCGCCCTCGCGGGCCTCCGGGCCAGCCGGACCGCCGGTCCCTCGCCCACCCTGCGTGCTGCGGCCACTAGACATCGAGCAACCTCCGGCCCTCAAACGCCCGACCGAGGGTGACCTCGTCGGCGTACTCCAGGTCGCCCCCGACGGGCAGACCGCTCGCCAGCCGCGTGACCCGCAGCCCCATCGGCTTGACCAGCCGGGCGAGGTAGGTGGCGGTGGCCTCGCCCTCGAGGTTCGGGTCGGTGGCCAAGATCAGCTCGGTGACCGTCCCGTCGGCGAGGCGCACCATGAGCTCGCGCAGCCGCAGGTCGTCCGGGCCGATGCCGTCGATCGGGCTGATGGCGCCGCCCAGGACGTGGTAGCGGCCGCGGAACTCGCGGGTGCGCTCGATCGCGACGACGTCCTTGGGCTCCTCGACCACGCAGATCACCGTCGAGGTCGCGGCGGGGGTCGGCGCACACCCGGCACTCATCGGCCGAGGCGACGTTGCCGCAGACGCGGCAGAACCGCACCTGGTCCTTGACCGCGATGAGCACGTCGGCGAGCCGACGGACGTCGACGGGGTCGGCGGCGAGCAGGTGGAACGCGATGCGCTGGGCGCTCTTCGGACCGACGCCCGGCAGCCGGCCGAGCTCGTCGATGAGGTCCTGGACGATGCCCTCGTACACGTCAGAGCCCCGGCACGCCCGGCCCGGAGGCCTGCTGGAAGGGAGCGAGCTTGTCCTGCTGGAGCTCGTGGGCCTGCCGCTGGGCGTCGCGGACCGCCGCCAGCACCAGGTCGACGAGCGTGTCGATGTCGGCCGGGTCGACGACCGAGGGGTCGATGGTGAGGCCGCCGAGCTCGAGGGAGCCGCCCACCGTCGCCGTCACCAGGCCGCCTCCCGCGCTGCCGGTGAGGCGTGCGGCGGCGATCTCGGCCTGGGCCTCGGCCAGCTGCGCCTGCATGCGCTGGGCCTGCTGCAGCAGCTGCTGCATGGAGGGGGGCGGGCCGGCGGGGGGCATGTGGGCAGCCTACGGGGCGGCGCCGACGGCAACCGGGAACGCGACGGCCGCGGCGGGGTCTGGCGCTCAGCCCCGCTCGGCCGCGCTGAGCCCCGCTCAGGCGTCCGCCGAGCCGATCTGGCGTCCCCCCAGCACATCGGCGATCAGGGCCCCCCCGGACTTGCCGGAGTCGTCGGCATCGGCGTCGGCGAGGTCTGGCTCATCGGGCGTCGCCGTGCGCTCGGCCTCCTCGCGGGCGAGCGCCTCGGCGCGCTGGCGCGCCTCGGCCGCCTTGGACGGCGCGGCGTCGGCGGGCGCCTCAGGCGGCGCGGGGGGCGCGTCCGCGGGGGGCGCTGGGCCGGCGGCCGGCGGCGCCGCGGCGGCGCCTCCGCCTGAGGGCGTGGGCGCCGCGCCGTGCGGCACCGCGTCGACCCGCGCGTCGACGCCCACGACGTCGAGCAGCGCGGCGCGGACCACCTCGGGGTGGTCGCCGGCCGAGAACCCGCGCGCGGTGCCGGCATCGGGCAAGCCCAGGGTCAGCACGCCGGACTCCAGCGACAGCACCGAGGCCTTCTCGTACAGCAGCATCCAGGTGACCCGCCGCTTCGCCTTGATTGACTCGAGCACGTGCGGCCACAGCTGGCGGACGGAGGCGACGTCGGGAGCCCCGGAGACGGCGGGGGCCGCGACGGGCAGGGGGGCCGCCGGCTCGGGCGCAGGCGGCTCGGGCTGCGGCTGCTCTTGCGGCGCGGGCGACGCGGGCGATGCACCCTCGGCGTCCTCGGTCGGGGCAGCCGGGGGCTCAGGCGTCGCGGCGGCCGGCGGCGGCGGAGCCGGAGCGGTGGGCTCGGCCCGGGTCGGAGCCGGTGCGGCCGCGCGCGCCCCGCCTGGAGGCGCAGCGGGCCGAACCGGCGAGGCGGTCATCGCCGGGCCGCCGGCGGCAAGCCCGCTCTCGAGCCGGGCCAGCCGGGCGGCGAGGGCCACCGGGTCGTCGGAGGCCCGCGGGAGCACCAGCCGGGCGGCCAGCAGCTCCAGCAGCAGCCGAGGCGGGGCGGACGTCGTACGCCGCTCGTTCATCGTGGCCGCGACGAGGTCGGCGGCCCGCACCAACCCGGCGACGCCCAGCGCGGCTGCCTGCGCGCGCATCGCCGGCAGCTCGTCGGCGGGGACGTGCACGCAGTCCGCGCTCGGCGGCATCGTCGACCTGGGCCAGCAGCAGCAGGTCGCGCAGCCGGTCGAGCAGGTCGCCGCTGAAGCGCCACGGCTCCAAGCCCGCGGTCGAGCGCCGCGTCGATCGCCGCGAAGACCGAGGGCGCGTCCTGGGCGGCGACGCGCCTCGACCACCTGGTGGAGCAGCTCCGAGGGGGTGTAGCCCAGCAGCGAGGCGGCCCGCTCGTACGTGAGGCCGGCCGTCCCGGCGCTGCCGGCGAGCTGGTCGAGGACCGACAGCGCATCGCGCACCGAGCCCTGGCCGGCGCGGACCACCAGCGGCAGCACGCCGGGCTCGACGACGATGCCCTCCTCGGCGCTGATCCGCTCGAGGTGGGCCAGCAGCGTCGCCGGCGGCACCAGCCGGAACGGGTAGTGGTGGGTGCGCGACCGGATGGTCTGCAGCACCTTGTCCGGCTCGGTCGTGGCGAAGATGAACCGGATGTAGTCCGGCGGCTCCTCGACCAGCTTGAGCAGGGCGTTGAAGCCCTGCGTGGTGACCATGTGGGCCTCGTCGATGATGTAGATCTTGTAGCGGGACTGCACCGGCGCGTACATCGCGCGCTCGCGCAGCTCGCGGGTGTCGTCGACGCCGCCGTGGCTCGCGGCGTCGAGCTCGATCACGTCGAGGGTGCCGGGGCCGTTGGCGGCCAGCCCGACGCACGACTCGCAGACCCCGCACGGATCGGGGGTGGGGCCCTGCTCGCAGTTGAGCGACCGGGCGAGGATGCGCGCCGACGAGGTCTTGCCGCAGCCGCGGGGGCCGCTGAAGAGGTAGGCGTGGTTGACCCGGTCGTTGCGCAGCGCCTGCTGCAGGGGGTCGGTGACGTGCTCCTGGCCGATGACGTCGGCGAACCGCGCGGGGCGGTACTTCCGGTACAGGGCGAGGGCCACCCCCGGACCCTAACGGCGCCCGCCGACCCCCACATCGGGGCCTCGGGACGAAGGCGACCCCTCGCGCACCCGCCAGAGCCCGCCGACCCTTGCTGCCTTCCGGCCCTGGGGGGTTGAGCGAGGTGACGCCGCACGAGGGGTCGCCCTCCATCGTACGCACTCCCGGAGGCGGGACGGATTTCGGCCGAGCCCGGGGCCGCCGGTACCCTCGCCCACGGAGGATTCGCATAGTGGCCGAGTGCGCACGCTTGGAAAGCGTGTAAGGGGCAACCCTTCGCGGGTTCAAATCCCGCATCCTCCGCCATCCAGGCGGCGCCGCGGATCCGTGCAGGTGTACGGGTCCGCGGCGCCGTCGGCGTCCCCGTCCCGGGCCCGACATCTAGACTGGCCGCCGTGATCTTCAAGCGGGTCGGCGACCGCAAGCCGTACCCCGACCACGAACTGACCTCCAAGGGCTGGAGTGCCCTCTCGCCCCGCCAGGTCCGCCTCGACGAGCTGGTCACCGTCAAGCGCACCCTCGACCTCGACGCCCTGCTGGCCGAGGACTCCACGTTCTACGGCGACCTGTTCGCCCACGTCGTGCGCTGGCAGGGCGAGCTCTACCTCGAGGACGGACTCCACCGCGCGCTCCGTGCGGCGTTGCGCCAGCGCGCGGCCATCCATGCGCGCATCCTTGACCTCGACGAGCCGCCCACCGCGGGCGCCGACCCTGGAGGCCGACCGTGACCAGCCTGAGCCCCACCTCGGCACGCGGGGGCGGCCGGTCCCTGCTGCCCCTCATCATCGCCGCCGTCGTCGCCCTGGTGATCGGCGTCGCCGCCGGGTGGTGGTGGGCCGGCCGCGACACCAGCGGGTCGGCCGGATCGACGGCCAGCCCGAGCCCCAGCGACTGCCCGACCGAGCTGGTCTCCGCCTACCCGGCCCCCGCCACGATCACGGTCAACGTCTACAACGCCACCGCGCGGGCAGGCCTGGCCAAGGGCGTCGCCGCGGAGATGAAGGCGCGTGGCTTCGTCGTCGGCGCCGTGTCCAACGACCCGAAGAAGCAGCCGATCGCGGCCCCGGCCGAGGTCAGGCACGGTCCAGGCGGCGAGCAGGCCGCGGCCGTGGTGGCCGCCCAGGTGTCCGGCGCCGTCGTGGTCGCCGACACGCGCACCGACGGCAGCGTCGACCTCGCGCTGGGCGACGGCTACACCGCGCTGGTCGCGCCCGACGTCGCCGCCGCGACCCTGGCCCCCAAGCCTCCGCCGGGCTGCCCCACACCGTCTCCGGCGGCGCCCGCCGCTACGCCCGCGCCCACCGCCTGAGCTGTGCGGCGGCGGCTCACCGCCCGCGCAGCGCGGCCACCGGGCCCATCGCCACCCGCGCCGAGGCGTCCAGCCAGCGCAGGACGTTGACCATGTCGGCCGCGCGCAGCGAGACGCAGCCGGCCGTCGCGCCCTTGCCGTTGACGTGTACGAAGATCCCGCCGCCCGACTGCGTCGAGACCACCGGGATGTTGAAGTTGACCACCACGGCGTAGGCGTACTGGCTGCCGTAGTCCACCAGGTGCTCGGCCTCGTCGACGCTCCACCGGGCATCCGGGGCCCGGCCGCGCTGCCAGGTGTTGAACGTGGCGGGGTCGGCCGGGTCGTACACCCACCAGTCCTCTGCGTCGAACTGCCGCCACGGCAGGCTCGTGCCGGGGTTGCCGCCCGGCCCGAACGCGGTGCCGAGGCTGAAGACCCCCACCGGCGTGGTGCCGCTGTTGCGCACGCGGTTCTCCGCGAAGCCGTTCCAGCCGAGGCGTGCGGGCACCGGCCCGTACGAGACCTGCCAGCCGCCCGAGGAGTCGCGCTGCCAGGCAGTGGCGGTGGCGTACGAGGTGCCGTATCGGGTCGCGGTGACGACGAGCGCCTTGCCCGCGGGGGCGAGGGAGGGGATCTCGGCCGGGCTGATGCCGCCCGCCGGTGGAGGGGGCGCGGGCGGGGCGGCGGGCTTCGGCTTCGCGGCGGGCGCGGCGGGCTTGGGGGTGGGCTTCGGGCTCGATGCAGCGGCGCGGGAGCGGCGCGGGGCGGCCTGGGCGGCAGCGGCTTGAGCGGCCGCGGCTTGCGCCGCCGCCAGGTCGGCAGCGGCTTGGGCCTCCGCTGCGCGGGCGGCCGCGGCCTCTGCCTCGGCACGAGCAGCCTCGATCCCGCGCACCCGCTCGGCGAGGTGCTCCTCGCCGACGAGCTCCACGCGCGAGGGGGCCGCGGGCGGCTGGGGCGGAGCGGCCGGTGCCGCCGCCGCGTACCCGCACGACGACAGCAGCGCGGCGCACGCCGCGAGAGCTGCGAACCGTGCCGACCCGATCACGCCTCTCCCGTGGGCTCGCGCCGCGGGGGCGCGGCGGCTGCTCACCCAGAGCATCGGCCCCAGCATGCCCGCCCTGGAGCCCCGCGGGCGTCAGATGCCCTGGACGGCGGCCGCGAAGAATGTGAACAGGACGAAGAGGAGCAGCAGCGCATTGACGATGCACGCCGCCGCGGAAGAACCGCCGCCGCCTGCCTTCGTCGCGCGGCCGCCGAGCAGGGTCCCGATCACCAAGGGCGTGGCCATCACGGCGGTAACGACGAGCATGGCCGCCCAGCCAGCGAGCCCGGCCGAGGGGAGCAGCTCGCCCTCGGCGACGTCGAGCAGCGCCATGAACGCGTACCCCAGCACGCCCGCAACCACGGTCGAGACCGCGGCCAGCGCCAGCATGATCCACGCCCACATGGTGAGCCGCTGGGCCCGCTCGGGGATCACCCCGCCGGTGCTGGGCGGTCGGCTGGTTGGACGCGATGAGTGGACGGTGGCCATGACCGTCACCTCCGGGTGCCGTGGCCTCACCCCAGGCGGACCACTCGTACGCCCGCGGCCTCACCCTCAGCCTCGCCCGGCCGCCCTCGTCCCGGTAGGGGACTACGGCCCGCGAGTGGCACCTGAATCGCGGTTGTGGTCACCGCATCACGGGGAAGAACCACGATTCAGGCGCCACAACCCCCCGGTGACACGAAGAGGCGACCCCCGAACACCATGGGGGTCGCCTCTTTGTTTGGCGGTGGCGGTGGGATTTGAACCCACGGAGGAGTTGCCCCCTCACACGCTTTCGAGGCGTGCTCCTTAGGCCGCTCGGACACGCCACCGCCGAGCAGGGTACCCGAGCGCGGGCTACCCCTCGAAACCCCTATGGGTGGCGAAGAAGCCCGCCAGCAGGGCCCCCGACTCCTCGGCCAGAACGCCGGCGACGACCTCCGGGCGGTGGTTGAGCCGGCGGTCGCGCAGGACGTCCCACAGCGATCCGGCGGCGCCCTGCTCCTCGTTCCACGCGCCAAAGACGACCCGGTCGACGCGGGCGAGGACGGCGGCGCCGGCGCACATCGTGCACGGCTCCAGGGTCACCACCAGGGTGCAGCCGTCCAGCCGCCAGGTGCGCCGGGCGGACGCGGCCTCGCGCAGCGCGAGCACCTCGGCGTGGGCGGTGGGGTCGGCGAGGGCCTCGCGCGCGTTGCGGCCGCGGCCCAGCACGACGCCATCGAGGCCGACCACGACTGCGCCGACCGGCACGTCGCCCGACTCCGGCGCGAGCCGCGCCTCCTCGAGGGCCAGCCGCATCGCGGCCAGGTCGTCCTCGCGGGGGGGCTGCTGGCCGGCCGGCCCGCGGCCGCCATCGGCGGTCATCCGGCGATCACCCTGCCCTCACGGCCGTCGCGCGGGCGCGCGCTCAGCCGAGCGCGACGTCGACGGCAGCCTCGAACTCCTCGCCGAAGCCCAGCCGGGCGGCAACGGAGGCGGCCACCTCATCGGCGTACAGGTCGAGGTTCTCGCAGAGCAGGCCGAGCTCCATCGCGTCGAGTCCGAGGTCGGAGAGCAGCGAGAGGTCGCCCACCGGCTGCACATGCTCGAGGTCCTCCTCCTCGGGCTCGGGCAGGCCGAGGTGGTCGAGCACGTCGAGGGCCAGCGGCCACTCGGTGGCGGCGGCCACGTCGTTCAGGAGCAGGCGGACGTCGCCGCCCGAGCGGACGATCAGCACGTACTCCTCGAGCGCGCCGACCAAGGCGAGCGTGAAGCCCTCGCCGGGCTGCTGCCGGAGCGCGTGCCGCAGCGACTCCAGCGAGTGCGCGGCCGAGGGGGGCAGCGCCGAGGCCGACCAGCGGCCCTCCTCGCGGTAGGCGAAGACGGCGAAGTCCGGGTCGACGGCCTCCTCGGCCTCGTCCTCGTCGTCTTCGTCGTCTTCGTCCAGGTCATCAGCCAGGTCGTCGGCGAGGTCGTCGTCCAGATCCTCGGCGAGGTCGTCGGCGTCGTCGAGCGCCTGTCCCACGCTGTCCGGCATCGTCGCCCCTCCTCTCTCCTGGACTGCTGCGCATGGACTCCTGCGGAGTCCCGCCCCCGCATCGTCGCAGAGATCGCCGCCGCCTGCGTACGGTCGGGCGGATCCGGCCCCGCTAGCCTGCGAGCCATGCGCACCCACGTCGCCGACCACCCGCTGATCGCCCACAAGCTGACCGCCCTGCGCGACGCCCGCACCGACACCCCGACGTTCCGCCGGCTGGCCGACGAGCTGGTCACGCTGCTCGCGTACGAGGCCACCCGCTCGGTGCGCACCGCGCCCGTCGACGTGCAGACCCCGGTGGCGATGGCGCGCGGGGTGCGGCTGGCGATGCCGCGGCCGCTGGTGGTGCCAATCCTGCGGGCCGGGCTCGGGATGCTCGACGGCATGCAGCGGCTGCTGCCGACCGCAGAGGTGGGCTTCCTCGGGATGGTGCGCGACGAGGGGACGCTGCTGGCGACCACGTACGCGACCCGGCTGCCCGACGACCTGACCGGTCGGCAGTGCTACGTGCTCGACCCGATGCTGGCCACCGGCGGCACGTTGGTGGCAGCGGTGCAGCTGCTCTTCGACCGCGGGGCCGACGACGTCACCTGCATCTGCCTGCTGTCCGCGCCGGAGGGGCTGGCGCGGATGGACGAGGCCTTCGGCGCCTCCGGCCGCTCAGTGGCCGTGGTGACGGCCGGGCTCGACGAGCGGCTGAACGAGCACGGCTACATCGTCCCGGGCCTCGGCGACGCCGGCGACCGGCTGTACGGCAGCGCCGGCCACTTCGAGTAGGCCGCGGCACATGCAGCGGCCCCCCGGCCGAAGCCGGGGGGCCGCTGTGCTGACGTAGGTAGCGCGCGGTCACCGCCGCCAGATGGCCACCTGGCCCGCGTCGAAGGAGCCCCAGACCGCCTCGTTGATGCCGTCCCGATTGAGATCGACGACGACGCTGCCACCGGCCTGACCGAAGCCGGTGGAGCCGGGCATCTGGTTCAGCGCGAACGAGCCGTCGCCCTTCTGCTCGAGCCAGAACACGCGGCGATCGCCGTCGCCGGAGACCGCCAGGTCGATGTCGCCGTCGCCGTCGAGGTCACCTGCGCCGACGCCGCCCGGGGCGGCCTGACCCACACTTCCGGTCACGGCGAAAGCTCCGACGCCGGTCAGCTTGACGACCGCCCACGGCTGGGTCGGGTCGGCGCCCGGCGTCAGCTCGTAGACCGCCGGCTCCGGGTAGAGCGCGAACGGCGGGAAGGGGATGTTCTTGTTGGTGTGGTTGGTGCCGATCCACCGGGTCACGCCGTCGCCGCGGAAGTTCGGCACCGGGATGATCTGGAACGACGGTCCTTCGGCGGCGCCGATCTTGCGCGGGGTGAAGTCGGCGGCCGACAGGCCGGCGATGCCGTCGTCGCCCTGCTGCAGCCAGATGAACGACGAGACCGACGGGCCGCGGACGAAGGACGGCACGGACGGCACGAACGGCTGACCGGCGACGTTGCCGAAGAACTGCGCCGACACGATGTCGGCCTTGCCGTCACCGTTCACGTCGCTGACCACGGGAAGGGAGCCGCCAAGGTCGGCGAGCTTGACCGGGGCGGCGAACGAGCCTGCCACCCAGCCCCTTCAGGAACAGCGTGGCAACCACGTCGTCCGCGCCGCTGCGGGTTGCCGGCGTCCTCGCCGACGGTGATCAGGTCCGCGATCCCGTCACCGTCGAGGTCGACGTGCTGCACGCCGTGGAAGGAGTAGTTGCGGGTAGTGGTGTCGAGGGAACGATGACGGTGCCGTCCGGCAGCGTCTGGGTCTGCTGAGTCGTCGGCGGACCGGTGAACGTGCTGTCCGCGATGATGTTGTGGCGCTGCCAGGCCTGATTGCCATTGCCGCGGTTCTCCCACCAGCGTCAGCGTGCCGCTGCCGAGGTCGGGCTGAATGGCCTTGAGGTACGACTGGAAGAAGTTGCCGCCGGGGACGATGACGTCGACGTCACCGTCGCCGTCGACGTCGGACAGCGCGGGCCGGTTCGGACCGAAGATCCCCGCCGAGGTCGGCACGATCGTGTCGCGGTCCCAGGCATTGATGGGTCCACCGGGCTTGGCCGATTTCACGGCGTTCCGGTAGAGCTGCACCGTGCCTGGGCCAGCAGGGGCCGGGCCCGCAAAGGGGCCGAACGACGATGCGACCAGCTCAGGGCGTGGGTCGCGAACGATGTTGCCGGCCACCACGAATGCGGCGCCCGGCAGGGCCGGGTCAGCGGTGATCTTGGTGAATACCGGCGGTGCCGGCGGATCGGTGGCCGCGAGCGCCTGGCCCACGCCGATGCTTGCGAGCGCGCAGGCTGATGCGACACCGACGGTGACGACCCGTCGTGTGGACTTCCTCATTGACTGACCCTCCAGGGGGTGCTGTTGGCGGTCACCCGGTCCCCTCCGGGTGCGAGCCACCGACTCTGGCACAGCGTTCCACCAGAAGGAAGAGCGTTCCGGGAACTGACCCCCAACGGCGGGCAGGAAACCGGTCAGAGCGCCTTGAGCGCCGCCACGACCTTGGTCAGGGAGTCCTTCGCGTCGCCGAACAGCAGCGTGGTGTTCGGTGTTGTAGAGCAGCTCGTTGTCGATGCCGGCGAAGCCGGGGCGCATCGAGCGCTTCATGAACACCACGTTGGCGCGCCTGGTCCACGTTGATGATCGGCATGCCGTAGATCGGGCAGCCGGGGTCGGTGCGCGCGGCCGGGTTGACCACGTCGTTCGCGCCGATCACCAGCGCGACGTCGGTGGAGGCAACTCGGTGTTGACCTCGTCCATCTCCTTGAGCTGCTCGTAGGGCACGTTGGCCTCGGCGAGCAGCACGTTCATGTGGCCGGGCATGCGGCCGGCGACGGGGTGGATGCCGTACTCCACCTGCACGCCCTTGGCGATCAGCAGGTCGGCGAGCTCGCGCAGCACGTGCTGGGCCTGGGCGACGGCCAGGCCGTACCCGGGGACGATGACGACCTTCTGCGCGTAGCCCAGCAGGATCGCGATGTCCTGCGGGCCGCCGCTGCGCACCGGGCGGTCAGTCGCGACGCCCGTCTGGCCGAGCGGTCGACCCGCCGGCGAACGCGCCGAACAGCGTCGTTGGTGAGCGGGCCGGCCCATGGCCTGGGCCATCATCCGGGTCAGCAGCGTGCCCGCCGCGCCGACGAGGGTGCCGGCGACGATCAGCAGGACGTTCTCGAGCACGAAGCCGGAGGCGGCCGACGGTGAGGCCGGTGAAGGCGTTCAGCAGCGAGATGACGATCGGGACGTCCGCGCCGCCGACCGGCAGCACGAACAGCACGCCGAGCACCAGGACGCGGCGCCGAGCAGCGACGCAGGATCGGCACCGACGGGGACACCACCAGCGCCACCGACAGGCCGACCGCGGCGATGGCCACCAGCGGGGTGACGCAGCTTGCCGCGCGGGCACGATCACCGGCCGCGACGTCATGAGCTCCTGCAGCTTCATGAACGTGATGATCGAACCGGCGAACGAGACGCTGCCCGACGAGCACGGTGAAGGACGGTCGCGGCGAGGGTGCCCGCCGACTCGCCCTCGCCGGCGTTGAGGAACTCGATGATCGCGACGACCGCGGCCGCGCCGCCGCCGACGCCGTTGAACAGCGCGACCAGCTGCGGCATCTGGGTCATCTGCCACCGCGGCGGGCCGCGGGCACGCCGATCAGCGACCCGACGACGATCGCGGCGAGGATCGCACGGGACGTGCTCAAGCGGCTGGGCGAAGAAGGTCGATGCCCACGGCGAGGACGGCGCCGAACGCGCCGATCAGGTTGCCGTTGCGGGCGGTCTTCGGGCGCGGACAGGCCCTTGAGGCGCGAGGATGAAGCAGACGGCCGCGACGAGGTACGCGAGGTCCACCCAGACCTGGTCGATCGCGCCGACCGCCCCTCGGTCCCGGCGGCCGCATCGGTCGCGGCGCGCTGGCTTCCTGCCTGAACATCTCCAGCATCCGGTCGGTGACGACGAAGCCGCCGACCATGTTGATGGTCGCCAGCACGACGGCGGCGAGCCCCAGCCACAGCTCGAGGTTGTTCTCGGCCTGCCCGGTCACGATGACCGCGCCGACCAGGATCACGCCGTGGATGGCGTTGGCGCCGGACATCAGCGGGGTGTGCAGCGTCGTCGGACACCTTCGAGATGACCTCGAAGCCGACGAAGACGCTCAACACGAAGATGGTGAGCAGCGCGATGCCCTCGGTCATGCCGGGGCCCCCTCTCCCTCGACGGCCGACCGGGTCGGCTCGTGCCGGATCGCCCCGGCGTGGGTGACGGCGCAGCCGTCGACGATCTCGTCTTCGAGGTCCGGCGCGAGCACGCCGTCCTTGATCATGAGCAGCAGCAGGTTGGCGACGTTGCGCGGCGTACAGCCGCGAGGCGTGCACCGGCAGCTGCGACGGCACATCGCGGCCGCCCCAGACGAGCGCCCCGCCGATGCGCGACCTCCTCGCCGGGCTGCGAGCCCTCGACGTTGCCCCCGGTCTCGGCGGCCAGGTCGACCACCACCGAGCCGGGCTTCATGCTCTCGACCATCGCGCGGGTGACCAGCAGCGGCGCGGCACGGCCCGGGACCGCGGCGGTGGTGATGAGCGACGTCGGAGTCGGCGACGTACGGCGCGAGCAGCTCGCGCTGGCGCTCGGCGCGGTCCTCGGCCATCTCGCGGGCGTACCCGCCGGATGCCCTCGACGGCGTCGAGGCCGAGGTCGACGAAGGAGGCGCCCATCGAGCGGACCTCGTCGGCCACGCGGGCCGCACGTCGTACGCGCTGACGATCGCGCCCAGCCGCTTGGCGGTGGCGATCGCCTGCAGGCCGGCGACGCCCGCGCCGAGCACGAGCACCCGCGCGGGCTGGACGGTGCCGGCCGCGGTCATCAGCAGCGGGAAGAACTTGGCAGCCGGTCGGCCCCGACCAGCGCCGCGCGGTAGCCGGCGCACAGCGCCTGCGAGGTCAGCGCGTCCATCGACTGGGCCCGCGAGATGCGTGGCAGCAGCTCGAGCGACAGCGCGGTGGCCCCGGCGTCGCGCGCGCCGCGTACGGAGTCGAGCGCCGCGCCTCGCCATGACCGGGCAGGAACGACACCGTGACGCACCCGGCGGCGAGCTGGCCGAAGGTCTCCGCCGACAGCGGCTGGACGCTCGGGACGGCGTCGGCGCCGCGCAGGACGTCCTCGGCGGAGCCGGCGATCTCGGCGCCGGCCTCGACGTAGTCGGAGTCCAGGAAGCCGGCGGCATCACCGGCCCCCGACTGGATGGCGACCTCGAAGCCCGCATCACCAGCAGGCGCACGGTCTCGGGTACGGCGGCGACCCGGCGCTCGCCTGGACGGGTCTCGGCGGGGATTGCGGCTCTCGAGGTCTCCCAACGTTATCCCTCCGCCCCGCGGCGGCCTTCAGGTGGCTAGCCTCACGGCGTGGACCTGATGCAGAGCGGCCCGATCCCCGCCGCCATGGTGTGGCGCCGGCTCCTCCCGGTGGCCGCCGGCGCGGCGGCCGCCAACGCCGTGCTGTGGGGTGTCGGAACGCTCGCCGGGGCGGATCTGCAGATCCCCTGCCTCAGCTGGCAGCGACCAGCTGCAGGACCTGTCGATCGTGGCGGTGCTCGTCGTCACGGTCGCGGCGTTGGTCCTGGCGACGCTGCTGCTCTCGTTGCTGCTGAAGGTCTTCGGGCCGCGCGGGGTCCTGTACTTCAACCTCACCGCGGTGGGGCTCTGCCTGCTGTCGCTGGCCGCCCCGCTCATGCTCGAGATCGGCTGGGGCGCCAAGGTCCTGCTCGTCCTCATGCACCTGGTGGTCGGGGCCGCCGCGTTCTTCGGCCTGGGCCGCTCGATCCTCCGCTGACCCCCCCAACCTTCCGATTTGCGGTGGCAGAGGAGCAGACTCCATTTCCTGCTTCACCGCAAACCGGTGCGCGGGGAGGGGCCGTGCGGGGTCAGCCGGGTCAGGACTCGAGGTGGACCTTGAGGGCGTTGACGGTGCCGCCCACGAACTTCTTGAAGACGCGCGAGCGGACGAACCCCGGCGCGTGCAGCGAGTGGTCGATCTCCAGCGTCAGCGCCACCTCGGTCGTGCCGTCGCCGAGATCGCGTACGTGGTAGGCGCCGTCCTGGCGCTTCATCAGCTTGCTCTCGACCAGGGTCCACGTCATCGCGTCGTCCTCGTGCTCGTACTCGAGGGTGTAGACGTCCTCGCCGATGCCGGTCTTGGCGTCGAAGCGCGCCGTCGCGGGCAGCCCGTCCTCGTACTCCTCGAGCAGGGTCGCGGAGTGGATCTCCTTGACCCAGTCGGCCTGGCCCTCCACGTCGCGGATGGTCTCCATCACGGTGTCGAAGGGCGCCGCGATGACGACGGTCGAGGTGTTCTTGTCGACAGGCATCCCCCGACCGTACCTAGCCAACCCCTACCGTCAGCGCATGCCCGACGTGCTCTACCCGCCCGCGGTGGCCAGCGCGCAGCTGGCGACGCTGGCGCTCGGGCTGCGGCTGCGCACCGAGGGCACCGGGCACATCCCGCGGTCTGGCCCGGTCGTGCTGGCCGGCAACCACGTCTCGTACGTCGACTTCGCCTTCCTCGGGATGGCGGCCGCGGCGCGGGGGCGCAAGGTGCGGTTCCTGGCCAAGCAGGACGCGTTCAGCAACCCCGTGGCGGGGCGGCTGATGCGGGGGATGCGGCAGGTCCCGGTCGACCGGCGGGCCGGCGGCGACGCGTACGAGCAGGCGGTCGGCGCCCTGCGCGACGGCGAGGCGGTCGGGCTCTTCCCGGAGGGAACGTTCAGCCTGTCGTTCGAGGTGCGGCCGCTGCGCAGCGGCGCGGCCCGGATGGCGATCGAGGGCGAGGCGCCCCTGGTGCCGGTGGTGATGTTCGGGCCGCAGCGGATCCTGCACTCCCTCGAGCGGGCCGACCTCACGCCGTTCAAGGCGGTCGACGACCCTCGTCGGCGAGCCGCTCAAGCCGGGGCCCGGCGACGACCCGGCCGAGGTCACCGCGGCCCTGCGCGCCGCCATGACGGCGCTGCTCGACGAGGCGATCGGCTCGTACCCCGACCTCGGCTGGGGCCGCCAGGCCAAGCGCTGGTGGCTGCCTCGGCGGTGGGGCGGCGGCGCCCCGCTCCCGGAGGAGGTCGCCGCCGAGGAGGAGGCCGCGGCGCGCGGCGACCACGACGCCTGAGCCGAACCCGACCGGCCGCCCAATGGGCCGGAGCCACGTCGAGCGGCTAGCGTCGCTGCGTATGGGACTGCGCGCGCACGTCGAGGGGGTGCTGCACCCCGAGGCGTACCACGGCCCGCAGCCGGCGACGGCCGGCACGAGCGGCTACTTCGAGGGCTGGTACGTCAAGCTCGTCTCCGCCGACCTGGGGCAGCGCTTCGCGGTGATCCCCGGCGTCTTCCTCGGCCCGGACGGGCAGGGCGAGGCGTTCGTCCAGCTGCTCGACGGAATCGCCGGCCGATCCTGGTACCACCGCTACGACCTCGCCGACTTCGAGGCCGCCTCGGACCGGTACGAGGTGCGCGTCGGGCCCAACACGTTCACCCCGCAGGGCGTCCACCTGGAGCTGCCCGACGGCACGCTGTCCGGCGACGCCACGTTCACGACCCCGCTGCGCCCGTGGCCGGTGACGCGCACCTCGCCCGGCGTCATGGGCTGGTACGCCTGGACGCCCAAGATGGAGTGCAAGCACGGCGTGGTCTCCCTCGACCACGGGCTGGCCGGATCGCTCACGCACCTCGGCGAGCCGGTCGACCTGGCCGGCGGCCGCGGCTACGTGGAGAAGGACTGGGGCGCGCGCGTTCCCCACGGCGTACGTCTGGATGCAGACCAACCACTTCGGCGCGGAGGGCATCTGCCTGACGGCCTCCACCGCGCTGATCCCCTGGGTGACCGGCACGTTCCGGGGCCACATCGTCGGGCTGCTGCACGAGGGCCGGCTGTGGCGCTTCACGACGTACACCGGCGCCGAGACGCAGAGCCTGTCGATCGACGACGAGCACGTGCGCTGGACGCTGCGCTCGAAGCGCGGCGCCGTGCTCGACCTGGTGGCCGAGCGGCGAGGGGGCGCGCTGCTGCACGCGCCGATCCGCACCGAGATGCACCGCCGGGTCGAGGAGACCCTCGACGCGCGGGTCCACGTGCGCCTCACCGATGCCGACGGCACGGTGGTGCTGGACGACACCGGGGAGTGCGCCGGCCTGGAGGTCCACGGCGACCTCCCTCGGCTGCTCGCCGGCAGCTGACCCGGGCCCTGACGCTGGCTCAGCCGCGCGCGAGCGCCCGCAGCTGGTCCCAGTCGGCGACCTTCTCGCGGGCCCGGCCGGAGGCCTCGCCCAGCGCGCGCTCGCCGGCGTCGATGCGCTGCCAGCCGGCGTAGTCGACCGCCTCGGCCGGCGGCTGCCAGCACTCCGTCGGCCGGTCGCGCGGCAGCGCCCCTGCCTCGAGGTCGGCCAGCACCGAGCGCGCCGTCTCGGCCGCGTCGGACTTGTTGCTGCCGATCACGCCGGTCGCGCCGCGCTTGACCCAGCCCACGGCGTACTCGCCGGGCAGCGGGCCGTCCGGCCCGAGCACCCGCCCGGCCTCGTGGCGCAGCGGCTCGCCGTCGACCGCGCCGGGGATCCCCGCGGGCGGCTGCGGCAGGTATCCGGTGGCGCTGAGCACGGCCTGCACGGGCAGCGTCAGCTCCGCCCCCGGGGCGGCGCCGGGGCTGACGTCCAGCACCACCAGGCGCTCGACGGACCCGTCGCCCTCGATGCGGGCCGGGCGCGACCAGAACGAGAAGACCAGCCGGCGCGTGCACCCCTCGGCCAGCGGCGCCCCGGCTCCGGCGCGGGGGGCAGCGTCTCGAGCAGCTCGAGCACGGAGTCCTTGTGCATCCCCTCGCGCTCCGGCCCGAGAGGGCCGGTCCACTGGGGACGCACCGACACCTCGACGCCGGGCAGCGCGACGAGCTCCTTGAACTCCTTGAAGGTGAACTTGTGCTCGTGCGGCCCGCGGCGCACGCAGACGTAGACCGTGCGCACCGCGCTCGCGCCGAGCACGTCGAGGACCGCGGTCGGCACGTCGGTCGGCGCGAAGTGCTCACGGCCGGCGAGCAGGGTGCGCGCGACGTCGATCGCGACGTTGCCGGCCCCCATCACGGCCACCGCCTCCTGGGTCAGGTCGAGCGGCGCGGTGGCGTCGGGGTGCCCGCTGTACCAGGACACGAAGCCGGCGGCCGAGACCGAGCCCGGCAGGTCCTCTCCGGGCACGCCCATGAGCCGCGGCTCGTCGGCGCCGATCGCGTAGACGACGGCGTCGTACGCGTCGAGCAGCTGCTCGCGGGTCACCGTGCGGCCGAGCTCGACATCGCCGACGAAGCGCACCCCGGGGCGCTCCAGGGCCCGGGCGAGGCCCTTCTCGACGGACTTGATCTTGCCGTGGTCGGGTGCGACGCCGTAGCGGAGCAGCCCGTACGGGGTGGGCAGCCGCTCGATCACGTCGACCGCGATCGCGGGGCCCTCCTCAGGCGCACCCGCCAGCAGCGCCTCGACGAAGAAGCACGCCGCCGGCCCCGCGCCCACGACGGCCACCTTCACGGCGCCCTCGGGCTGCCCTGCGTTCACTGGTCCCCCTGCATGTCAGATCCGAGCACCTGCGGTCCGAACGGCCCTCCCGGGCCCGACCGAGGCTAGTCGGCCCCGCCCCTCGGCGCGCAGAGGCCGCCCCGGCGCGGAGCCGCCGGCCGCGCCCGCGGGGGAGGCGGGCGGGGCCGGCGGCAGGGGAAGGGCCGAGGGGAGCGGCCCGGCGCGGGGGGGCGGTCAGGCCGCCGGGGCAGTGGCCGTGGTCGTGGTCGCCGCTCCGGCGGTGAAGCCCATCCCCGGGCGCCGCCGACGCATGCGCGCGGCATCGCCGGCCACCAGGTTGTCGACGGTCACGGTCGAGCCGCTCTTGGTGGCGCGCACGCCGACCGCGTCTCCGGCCTTGACGTCGCCGATGGCGCCGCCACCGCCGGCGACCCGGATCTTCGAGTCGGCCGTCACGGCGTACTCCTGGGTGAAGCCGTCGGCCGACTTCACCGTGATCGAGGTCGCGCTGACCGCGGTCACCTCGCCGCGCTGGACAAGCACGGTGGTGAAGGTGCCGTCGCTGTTGGGCACGATCACCTCGCCGTGCAGGGCCGGGCCGCCGGCGAGGGCGCCCGGCCGCATGCCGCCGGCCATGCCGCCCATCCCGCCGGGCCGACCCTGCTGGCCCTGCTGGCCGGGCGGGGCGAACCCCTGCCCACCGCGGTCGCCGTCGCCGTCCCCATCACGGTCGCCGTTCGGTCGCCGTCGTCGTCGCCGCGGAAGCCCATGTGCCCGCCGCGGCCGTCGAAGCCGTCATCGGAAACCCTGGAGCCCAGAGCGAATCCAGCGCCCGCGACAAGGATCGTCCCAACCGCGGCGGCCCCCGCGATGAGGCCGATCGTCGTCCAGTTGCGGCCCGAGGCGGGCTGGGCGGGCTGCGGCGCGACCGGAGGCTGGGTGGGCGGCTGGCCGCCGCCCCCCGGCGCGGGCGGGGACATCGGGGCCGGCTGACCCGAGAGGTCTTGGGTCGGCGCCTCGGCCGGCGGTGGCGTCTCGCCGCCGGCCCACCAAGGGGCGTTCGGCTGGCCGGGTGGGTTCGATCCGCCCTCCGCGGGCGGCGTGGTGTTCTCGGTCATGGACACAGCCTCCTCCGTCGACCTGGGAGGAGCCTGGGAACGGCATCGGCTCCCCCTGTCAGCGCCGCCCCGCAATCGCCACTACTTCCGCACGCTCCGCACGTCGGCGCGCTAACGTCCGCGGGTGGCCATCGCGTGCGCCCAATGCGGAACGGATGCCCCCGACGGCGCCAAGTTCTGCGTCGAGTGCGGGGCGCCCATCGCTCCTCGCGCCTGCGCGGCGTGCGGCGCCCCGTCGACCGGCGGCCGGTTCTGCGCGGAATGCGGTGCCCCACTCGGGGCTTCGGGCCCCGCGCAGGCGGCCCCCTCGCCAGCCCGCAGGCCCGGGCCGACCCGGTCGCCGAGCGCCGGCTCACCACGGTGCTGTTCGCCGACCTGGTCGGCTTCACCACGATCTCCGAGGCGCGCGACCACGAGGAGGTCCGCGAGCTGCTCTCTGGCTGGTTCTCCGCCACCCGCACCGTGATCGAGCGCTACGGCGGCACCGTCGAGAAGTTCATCGGCGACGCGGTGATGGCCGTCTGGGGGGTGCCGACGGCCAAGGAGGACGACGCGGAGCGGGCGGTGCGAGCCGGGCTCGAGCTGATCGCGGCCACTCCAGGCGCAGGCCGACGACCTGGGGGTGCCTGGCCTGACCATGCGGGTGGGACTGGTGACCGGCGAGGTCGCGGTGACCCTGGGCGCCACCGGCGAGGGCATGGTCGCCGGCGACGCCGTCAACACCGCCGCCCGGGTCCAGGCCGCGGCCCCACCGGGCAGCGTGTACGTCGACGACACCACGCGCTCGCTCACCTCCGCGGCCATCGCCTACGAGGACGCCGGCGAGCACGAGCTCAAGGGCAAGTCCCGGCCGATGCGGCTCTTCGCCGCCCGCGCGGTCGTCGGCTCGGTGCGCGGCACCGAACGCGTCGACGGCCTCGAGGCCCCGATCACCGGCCGCGACCGTGAGATCAGGCTGCTCAAGGAGCTCTTCCACACCACCGAGGAGACCGGCCGCCCCGCGTTCGTCGTGCTCGAGGGCGAGGCCGGGGTCGGCAAGTCGCGGGTCGCCTGGGAGTTCGAGAAGTACATCGACGGCCTCACGGCGAGCGTCCGCTGGCATCGCGGACGCTGCATCGCGTACGGCGACGGCGTGGCCTTCTGGGCGCTGGCCGAGGCGGTGCGCGGGCGGCTCGGCCTCACCGATTCGGAGACCGGAGACGCGGTCACCGAGCGGCTGGACGAGGCGCTGGAGCGGTACGTCCCCGAGGCCGACGAACGCGCGTGGCTGCGGCCCCGGCTGGCCGTGCTGCTCGGGGTCGCCACCCCCGGCGCGATGCCGCGCGAGGAGCTGTTCGCCGCCTGGGCCGCGTTCTTCGAGCGCGTCGGCGAAGGGCACGTCGTCGTCCTCGTCCTCGACGACGCCCACCATGCCGATGACGGGCTGCTCGACTTCCTCGACCACGTGCTGGGCGCCGCCCGGTTCCCGATCTTCGTCCTGGCGCTGGCCCGCACCGGCCTGATGGCCCGCCGCCCCGACCTGGCCGCCAACCGGCGCACGACGCTGCTCCACCTCGAACCCCTGGAGCCGGCCCAGATGGAGCGGCTGCTCGACGGGCTCGTCGCCGGCCTGCCCGTGGAGGCGCGCACCGTCCTCGTCGAGCGGGCCGAGGGGATCCCGCTCTATGCGGTCGAGACCGTGCGCGCGCTCATCGACCTCGACCTGGTGCTCCCGGTGGGCGGGCGCTACGTGCTGGCCGACGGCGCCGCCGGCGAGCTGGCCAAGGTGTCCGCGCCCGCCTCGCTGCAGGCGCTGGTCGCCGCGCGCCTGGACTCGCTGGCCCCGGCCGAGCGGCGGGTGGTCGCCGACGCGAGCGTCTTGGGGATGACCTTCACCCAGACCGGGATCCAGCGCTTGCCTCCGATGTCGCCGACCTGGACGACGTGCTGCGCAGCCTGGTGCGCAAGCAGTTCGTGTCTGTCGAGACGGACCGCTTCAGCTCCGAGCGGGGCCAGTACCGGTTCGTGCAGTCGGTCGTGCGCCAGGTGGCGTACGACACGTTGTCCCACCGCGACCGCAAGGCCAGGCACCTCACGGTGGCGGCCCACATCGCCGCCGAGGAGGACCCAGGCGACGACAACGCGCCACTGCTGGCGCAGCACTACCTCGATGCCCTCGAGGCCTCCACCGAGTCCGATCCGGACCGAGCCGAGCTGCTCGCCCAGGCGACGGTGATGCTCGAGCGGGCGGCGAACCGGGCCCAGTCGCTGGGCGCCCCCAGCGAGGCGCTGCGCCTGATGGAGTCCGCGCTCGCCCTCGGACCCGATCCGGCGTCCGCGGCACGGCTGCACCGGGCGGCCTGCGCGGCGGCCAACGACGCCGCCCAGCCCGCCCGCGGGATCGAGCACGGGACCGCCGCGGTCGCCCTCTACGAGGAGCTCGGCGCGGCTCCGAAGCCGGCCTGGCGGCGGCCGGACCGCCCGCTGCTACCGCGCCAGCGGAGACATGCAGCCCGCCATCGACCTGCTCGGGGTCCACTGGGCCCGCCTGGTCGATCGCCCGGGGCGGATCCTGAGGTGCTCCTGCGGGTGGCGCGCAACTGTCGGCCGCCCACCAGGACCGCGGCGAGCTCAGGAGTCCCGCCCCTATCTCGATCGGGTACTGCCCCTCGCCGAACGCACCGGGGATCTGGCGGGTCTCGCCGACGCCTTAGGCGGCCTGGCCCGGCAGTTCACCGGAAGGCAGGACCCCTTCACTGGCTACGTGCTGATCCAGGCGGCGGCGGACGTCGGCCGCCAGCACGGCTCCGCCCGGTGATGTCGAGGGCCTTGATGAACCTGGCGCTCGAGGAGCGGCCCGCGACGTATCGCGCGGGTCGCGCTGAACCGCGGGGGCCTCGAGGTCGCCCGCAAGACAGGCGTCGTCGGGTACAGGGCCGTCGCTGCCGCGAACCTCGCCCTCGCCCTGTGGACCAGAGGGGAGTGGGACGACCTCGCGGCCTCGCTGGTGGAGGGCGAGGACCTCTCGCTCGATCCCACCCTCACGCCGATGCGCTTCGCCCTGCAGGCCTGGCTCGCCAGCCCCGCGGCTCCGCCCCCCGACCACGGACATCCTGCACGAGGTCGGCGACAGCGTCGTCCGATCTTCGTGGGCGGCCCACGACTCCCTGCTGGTCGCCCGCGAGTCGGGTGACCTCCGCGAGGCCGCCGCACAGGGAGCCGACTCGGTGCGCTACACCCTGGGGTGGCAAGGCCTCGGCGACGACTTCATGCACTGTGGCCTCCGGCCGTCCAGGCGGCGATCCGGCGCGCGAGTTCGACCTCGCCACCGAACTCCTCGGGCACGTCGCCGACGAGCCCCCGGCGCTGCTGACTCCGGCGCTGGCCGCCCACCTGCCGTGCCTCCGGGCCCTGCTCGGAGCAGCCCGCGGCGACGACCCGCAGGGCGGTGGAGGCCGACCTGCGCCAAGGGGCCGAAGCCATGGCCGCGTACGGCGCCGCGCCTACGCCGCTCGCGCCCAGCACGCGCTCGGGCAGTGGCTCGCCGACCAGGCACGAGCGGACCACGCGGAGCCGTGGCTGGAACTCGCCCGGGTCGCCTATCAGCGGCTGGGGGCCACCGCCTGGCTCCGCGGCCGGCCTCTCGAAGGTCACCGAGGACGCCCGCTGATGGGGCGGATCGGCAAGGCCGTACGGGAGACCGGCGTCCCGTCAGTGGCACGACGATCGGCATCAGCCTAATCGCCGTCTCCGTGATGCTATACGGCGCGATGCTCTTGCTGCCGTTCTGCTTCTCCGGGAAAGCGAGGCTGGCCGCAGTGCCGGTGCTGGTGATGCTGGGTGAGGTGGCGTTTTGGGGCGGCGGCACGCTGTTGGGGACCGAGGTTGTGGCCCGTTACAGGCGCTGGTTGAATCCGCGCCACTGGTTTTCCCGAGACCGGCGGGAGAAACCGGACAAATGAACTGGGGCAACTCAGACCCGCTTGCAGAGGTGAGTTTCTTCACTCAGATGGCTGGCTGGCCGTCAGGATCGTACTGCCGCAAAAGGCAAACCTGCTTGTACCACAGCTACTCGCCTCTATGCTCGCGCCGCAGCCTGCCCCTTCGCCGTGAGCGTCAGGAGCGGCGCACGGGGCTCCGGACGCGTAGCCCCTATCCCGCAGCCATCACACGCCGTCGCACAGCCCATGTCGATCGCAGCCAGATACCCACGGCGGGTGAGATCGCCGGTCATCGTCGTCAGCATCGTCTCGTTCACCCCCAGCCGGCACGCCAGCTCCGCGGTCGAGTGGATGCCGCCGTCGCCCAGTACCGAAGCAGGTCATTCAACATCGTCTTGTCCTTCAGAGCTTGCCAGACGCTTACAGGTTTCGAGCGAAAAATCTACATTAGCGTCTTCAGCCTAAGTCTTCACAGCCTCATCACGAGCTGATACACGATGATCCCCGCGCCCAGCGAGATCGCCAACATCATCCCGATGCTCAGCAGCGTCCACCCCCATGAGCGCGTTTCGCTCTTGATCGTCGCCACGGTCGCCAGGCAGGGGATGAAGAGCATCTGCACCACCAGGAAGGCCAGCCACGCGGGGTAGGTCATGACGAAGGCCACTTGTGCGGCCAGCGTGCCGGCTGTCGCGCCGCCGTACAGCACGCCGAGCGTGGCGATGGTGTTCTCCTTGGCGAAGAAGCTGGTGATCAGCGCCACGATGAGCTGCCATTGGCCCAGGCCCATCAGCGCGCCGACCGGCTCCAGCGCGCGGCCGAAGGTGGCGAGCACGCTCTGCTCGATGCCGCGGCCGGGGAGGGTCGACAGCGCCCACACGACCATCGAGGCGATCAGGATCAGCGTGCCGGCTTTCTTGATGAAGCTGACGGTGTTGTTTTTGACATAAAGTCCGATGGTGCGCGCGTTGGGCACGTGATAGAGCGGCAGCTCCATGATGAACGCCGTCTGCTCGCCGTGGAACGCCAGCTTGTTGACGATGATGCCGGCGACGGCCAGGACCAGCAGGCTGAGCGCGACCAGCCCCCAGGAAACGAACGCGGCATGCGCCGGGAAAAAGGCGGGCGTCAGGAAGGCGACCACGGCCAGCCGCGCCGTACATGGCACCAGCGGCGCCAGCAGGATGGTCAGCAGGCGGGCGCGGCGATCTTCGATGATGCGGGCGCCGAGCACGGCCGGCACGTTGCAGCCGAAACCCAGGAACAACGGCATGAACGACTTGCCGTGCAGCCCCATCAGGTGCATGAAGCGATCCATGACGTACACGCCACGCGACAGATAGCCGACGTCTTCCAGCGCACCGAGCGCGGCGAAGAAGATGACCAGGATCGGCAGGAAGGTGAAGACCGCGCCGACGCCGTGGATCAACCCGCCCGTGACCAGCCCGTAGAGCCAGGGCGGCGCCCAGCTCAGCGTGGCCGCGGCGATTGCGTCGAGCGTGCCGAGCACCCAGGTCGCCAGCCAGTTGGAGATCGGGGTCGCGATCGTGTAGGTCAGCCAGAAGACGGCCCCGAACATCGCCAGCAGCAGGAACAAACCCCAGATCGGGTGCGTGGCGACCCGGTCGATCCGCTCGGTGCGGGTGACCGCGCCGGCCTTGGGCTGCGTGACCGCGGCGCGCACCATCCGGCCGACCCACTCGTAGCGGCCGCCGGCGATGTCGAGATACGCATCCTCATGCTGGAGCAACAGGCCCTGCACCTGCTTCCACACGTCCGGCGGCGCCGAGGCCTCAACCAGGGCGGTGATCTCGGAATCCCCTTCCAGGAGTTTCAGCGCCACCCAGTCCTCCGGGTAGGGCGCGGGAATGTGACCGGCGATCACGCGCTGCAAGGACTCGAGCACGGGCCGATGCTCGGGGCGGATGGTCGGCCGGTTGGGGCGGAACCCCTCCGGCGCGGCCGCCAGTTTCAGCGCCTCGTCCACCAGCTCATGCACCCCGACGTTTTTCGACGCCACCAGGCTGATCACCGGGAGGCCGAGCGCGGCTGAGAGGACGTGCGGCTCCACGTGGATGCCGTGCTGCTCGGCCACGTCGCTCATGTTCAAGCCGACCACCAGCGGCAGGTCCAGCGCCAGCAGCTCGGCGGTGAGATAGAGGCTGCGTTCCAACGCCGCCGCGTTCACGACCGCGATCACCAGGTCCGGCTTTTCGCGGATCAGGTAATCCCGGGCGATGCGCTCCTCCTCGGAGTTGGCGGTCAGGCTGTAGGTGCCGGGCAAGTCGACCAGGTCGAGGGTGACGCCATCGTGTTGGAGGGTGCCGGTCTTCTGTTCCACCGTCTTGCCGGGCCAATTGCCCACGTGCTGGCTCAAGCCGGTGAGCATGTTGAACACGGTGGACTTGCCGACGTTGGGTTGGCCCACCAGCGCGACGGTGAGCCGACCGGCGGTGCGGGGCTGCGGCTCGCCGCCGTCGTCGTGACAGGCGCCGCCTACCACCCGGAGCGTAGGCCGGGGGAGCTGCCTGGTTGCGGGCTTCAACATCGGTTAACTCTCCATCTGCACGAGAACCTTCGCCGCCTCGGCGCGACCCAGCGCCACCAGCGTGCCGCGCAGCACGACGATCATCGGGCCACGGCCATAGTTTTGGCGCACGCTGACCGGTGCGCCGACCGTGAAGCCCAAATTCGCCACCCGGCTGCCGAAGCTGCGCTCACCCAGCAGCGAATGGATCACGCCGCGCGCCCGCCGGCAGCGAGCTAAGAGCCTGTGGGGTATCGCCGATCTCAAAGTCCGCCATCGTGGCTCCTGAAAGCGGAGGGCAGAGCTGCCGTCGTCGAACCCTGGCACGCCGGGCACACGCCATACAGGGTCAGCGCCGATCGATCCACGGCTCGCCGTGCTGACCGGCAAATTCCTGCTTGATGATCTCAACGTGCGACGACTCGAACTCGATGACCCGACCGCACGCCGTGCACACAAAGTGGTGGTGCTCGATCGGCGTGACCGGGTCGAAGCGCTCCGAGTGCCGGTTGTCCGGCCCGGCATCCAGGTGACAGTGATCCACCAGGCCAGCGCCTTCCAGCCAGGCCAACGTCCGATAGACGGTGGAGGGATGCAGCGATGCATCCTGCCGGCGCGGGCCGCGCAGATCTCGTCAGCCGTGGGGTGACCGCCCAGCTCGTTCAAAGTCCGTAGGATGAGCCGCCGCTGCGAGGTCATCCGTCCGCCG
>CAVOOM010000004.1:0-117930 GCA_963697565.1 uncultured Actinomycetota bacterium
GCGGCCTCCCCTGGCTCCAGATCCTGAGCCGGCGCGTCCCCCATGGTTTCCCAGCTGGGCCGCGGCCATGGCGGGAGCATGGCCGCGGAGGGCTTCCGGAGCCGGGACACGCCCCTTGAGTACTGGTTCTTCAAGGTGTCCAGCGGTGACCTCGCCCTGATCGTCGACTGGATCGTGCGACGGACCGCGCTGAGTCCGAGGTGCGGGTCAGCGTCTGGGTGCGGGGCGCGGGGCGCGTCGTGCGGTCGATTTCCTCGGGCTGGCGCGGCGCCGACGAGGCCGTCGAGATCAACGGGTCGGCTCTGACCCCGCGCGCAAGCCGGGTGCGGTGGGCGACGTCGGCTGGGACCTGCGGCTCGAGTCCGACGGCACCAGGCTGGACCCCGTGCCGGCGTCCGCCAAGCTGCTCCACCCCTTTGATCTGGAGTTGGTCGTCGCGCCACGCGTTCGGTTCTCTGGAGACGTGCACGTGGGGGGCGAGCGGTTCACGCTGGACTCGGACATCGGGACCCTGACCCACTACTGGGGACGGCGGCTGCCCGACTCCTGGGTCTGGGTGTCCGCGCACGGGCTGGGCGACGGCGACGGGGTCCTCGAGGCGGCCGTCCTGCGCACCCGGTTGTGGGGCAGCAGGCGCCTCAGCGTTGTCGGCGGCTACGTGCTCATGCAGGGGGAGGGTTCGACGCGCCAGGTGATCGCCCCCGCGTACGGGCTCATCGGGGGCCATGGAGATGCCTCCCGCTTCGAGGTGGCGCCCGGCGCTGGGGTGCGATATCGTGGTCACCGGCGGAGCCCCGGAGGGGGCGTACAACGACCTCGGCGAGGGCATCCGCCAAACCCTGCTCGGCGACGTGGCGGTCAGCGACTGGGGTGGCTGCACAGGTTCAGCCGGTCTTGAGTTCCGCGGTCGGGTGCTCAGGCCCTGAACCCGGTCGCCTGCTCACGGCCCAGCCGTCCGACCGCCCATCCGTCAGCGGGTGACGACCTCGCCGGGCACGACTATCGGATCGCCCGGGGCATCGCGGCGCACGCGGCCGTTCTCCCAAGCCGGTAGGCAGACGTCGCCCCCAGGGCGGACGCGACGAGCCACGCCGCGACGGCGGCGTCATCGGCGAGGCCGGGGATCGTCAGCAGCGCCTCGGGCAGCAGGTCCACCGGCGACACGACGTAGACGACGCCTAGCAGCATGAGCAGCAGCCGGCCGCGGCTGAGCCCGTCGTAGCTGCCGCTCAGCACGTCGCGCACCAGGCGCGGGATCGAGGCCAGCCGCTCGATGAAGCCGCTCGGGCCGTCTGACATCGCCGCCGCTGCCGCGGCGGCAGCGGCCGCCTTGCGTCCCTTGCTCGCCATGGTTCCTCCGCGCTGAATCGTGCTCGTCCAGATAGACGCCGGACTCGCTGTGGGGGTTCCCATGCTAGGCCGACCCAAACCACCCGCGGCGCCGGCTGGCAAGACGAAGATGGCCGCCCGGTGGGCGGCCATCTTCGCGTGGTGGAGGACCCAGGAATTGAACCTGGCGGGGCGCCCCAAGTGCGCGTCCCCCGAGTACGCAGCAGACGTAGCCGAGTCATCCCGCGTCGGCAAGCGCGCGCACGGCGGTCAGTGCGGCGTGGATCGGTCGCCGGCGCGTTGGACATGGCGGGCGGCGGTGCGTGTGTAATCAGCCGATGGACGCCGACCAGATCCGCAGCGCCTTCCTTGGAGTACATGGCCGAGCGGGGGCACGCGGTGATCCCGCGGGCGCCGTTGATCCCGCGCGACGACCCCACGACGTTGTTCACCGGCAGCGGGATGCAGCCGCTGCTGCCGTACCTGCTCGGGGCGGACCACCCCGAGGGGACGCGGCTGGCCGACAGCCAGACGTGCCTGCGGGTGCAGGACATCGAGGAGGTCGGGGACAGCCGGCACACGACGTTCTTCGAGATGCTCGGCTGCTGGAGCCTCGGGGACTACTTCAAGGACGTCCAGATCACGCAGTTCTGGACGTTCCTCACCGAGCGGGTGGGGCTGGACCCGGAGCGGATCTACGTCTCCTGCTTCATCGGCGACCCGGCGCACGGAATCCCCAAGGACACCGAGTCGGCGGGCATCTGGGCGGGGCTGTTCGCCGCGGCGGGGGTGTCGGCGGAGCAGGTCGAGGTGGGCAGCGAGGAGAACGGCTCCGCGACTGGGACCGGCGGCGCCCGCATCGCCTTCTACGGCAAGAAGAACTGGTGGTGCCGCGGGGGCACGGCCGAGGACATGCCGGTGGGCGAGCCGGGCGGCCCTGACACCGAGGCGTTCTACCTGTTCCCGGACGTCGAGCACGACCCGGCCTTCGGGCCGCACTGCCACCAGAACTGCGACTGCGGGCGGTTCCTCGAGATCGGGAACTCGGTCTTCATGGAGTACCGGCGCACCGCGACCGGGTTCGAGCCGCTGCCCCGCCGCAACGTCGACTTCGGGGGCGGCCTCGCCCGCATCGCCGCCGCCGCGATGGACAGCAGCGACGTGTTCCGGATCGGGCTGCTCTGGCCCATCATCGAGAAGCTCGAGGAGCTGTCGGGCAAGCGCTACGAGGACGAGACGCGCGCGATGCGGGTCATCGCCGACCACCTCCGCGGCGCCACCTTCCTCGCGGTCGATGGCGTGCGCCCGAGCAACAAGGCCCAGGGCTACGTCATGCGCCGCCTCATCCGCCGCGCCACCCGCTTCGCGTTCGACCTCGGCCTCGAGGAGAACTTCTTCCCGCAGATCGTCCCGACAATCGCCGGCATCTACACGTATGACTTCCCCGAGGTCGCCGACAGCGCCGACGCCGTCGTCGCGATCCTGTCGAAGGAGGAGCAGGCCTTCCGCAGGTCGCTGCGCAAGGGGATCAAGCAGCTGAACGGCTACCGCAACACCGGCGTCACCGGCGCCGAGCTGTTCGTCCTCTACGACACGTACGGATTCCCGGTCGAGCTCAGCACCGAGGAGGCGCATCGCAAGCGGCATCGCCGTGAGCCCGTCATGGCGCACCGAGTTCGACGAGCACATGGCCGCACAACGCGCCCGGTCGCAGCAGGCGGGCGCTGCGCGGTAGCCGAGGCCCAAGCGTCAAGCGAAGCCAAACACGCGGCTCTCGTGGGGCGGGTGGGGATCGAACCCACGACCTGACGGATTATGAGTCCGCTGCTCTAACCAGCTGAGCTACCGCCCCTCGGCGGGCCAGGCTATCCGGGCAGCGCACGGCAGTCGATTTCGATGACGCGAGCCCCACCGAACCATGATCGACCGCAGGCGCTGAATCGCGCCGGAATCGGCCCCCGACCTGCCCGGGCGCCCGGCACGTCGTACGGTCTGATCATGAGCCACACCCATGACCTGGTGCAGAAGCAGATCGGCAACGAGTTCGCCGCGTCGCAGCAGTACGTCGCGTTCGCGGTCTGGCTGGAGCAGCAGGCGCTGCCGCAGCTGGCCGGCCGCTTCTACTCGCAGGCCGTCGAGGAGCGCAACCACGCGCTCATGCTCGTGCAGTACCTCATGGACCGAGAGGTCGAGGTGACCATCCCGGGCGTCCCCGAGGTGCGCAACGACATCGGCTCCGTCGTCGAGCTGGTCGAGCTCGCCCTTGAGCAGGAGCGCCGGGTCACCGGCCAGTTCGAGCAGATCATCGGGGCCGCCCGCGCCGACGGGGACTACCTCGCCGAGCAGTTCACCCACTGGTTCCTCAAGGAGCAGGTGGAGGAGGTCGCATCGATGGGCACCCTGCTGCAGGTGGCCAAGCGGGTCGGCGACAACCTCATGCTGCTCGAGGACTACCTCGTGCGGGAGGCCTCGGCCGGCGGACCGGACCCCACGGCGCCCACCGTGGCCGGCGGGGCCCTCTAGCCGTCGGCCACCGCCCTCGCCGTACGGCCAGCAGGCGGCTCGAACCGGTTGACGCGCCCCGGATGCGCCGCCAGGGTGGCGTGAACCACCCCATCGAGCACTGGAGCGGTCATGGAGCTCGGCGCGTTCTCGGTCAGCCTCGCCGTACGGGACATCGAGGCGTCGCGGGCCTTCTACGAGAAGCTCGGTTTCTCCGTGTTCGGAGGCGACCAGGCGAGCAACTGGCTGATGCTCAAGAACGGCGACCACCTGATCGGGCTGTTCCAGGGGATGTTCGAGAAGAACATGCTGACCTTCAACCCCGGCTGGGACAGCGACGCCCATGAGCTGGCGACGTTCACCGACGTGCGCGAGCTGCAGAGCCGGCTGAAGGCCGAAGGCATCGTGTTCCAGTCCGAGGCCGACCCGGAGGGCTCCGGCCCAGGGAGCTTCGTCGTCCTCGACCCGGACGGCAATCCGATCCTCGTCGACCAGCACCGGTGACCCGCAGCGAGGGCTCCCGCAGCGGACTCGAACCTGCCAGCACAAGCATCCAGGAGCGGCTCTACCCGGACCTGGACTGCTTCGGCTGCGGCCCGGCAACCCTGGGGGCCTGCAGCTGCGCAGCTTCCCCGATGACGGGCGTGTCGTCGCCCACTTCACCCCATGGCCGGAGCATGGCAACGGGCTGGGCTACCTCAACGGCGGGATCATCTCCACGGTGCTCGACTGCCACAGCGCGGCGGCGGTGATCCTGGAGGCCGAGCACCGAGGCTGGCCAGCCCTGTCCGGCGCCCGGCTGCCGTACGTGACGGCCGGGTTGACCGTGCGCTATCTGAGGCCAAGCCCGCTGGACCACACCGTCGAGCTGCGCGGGGTGGTCACCTCGGCGACCGAGGACGCCATGACTGCCGAGGTCGAGCTCTGGTGGGACGGCAAGCCCCGCGCCACGGCCACCGCCGACTGGCGCCGCTGGCGCCCGCGGTAGTCGTGCACCTCGTGCTCGATCGCCCTGCGGGCCCAACCCATCCAGGCCCAGTAGGGGCGGGAGCCGCGGCAGGCTGGGCTTAGGGGTGCCACCCAATCGGGGGGTCCTCGCCGACCAGCCCGTCCACGGCCTCGCGGAGCAGGTCGGCGTGCCCGGTGTGGCGGCCGTACTCCTCGATCAGGTCGAAGACGAGGCGGCGAAGGCTGGCGTGGCGGCCGTCGGGCGCGGAGACGTGGACGAGCTGGTCGAGCCCCCCGTTGGCCAAGGCGGCGTCGAGCCTGGCCCGGGACCGTTCGACGGCGCCGTCCCAGAGCCCGTACAGCTCCTCGGGGGTGTCGTCGGCCGCGGAGGTGAACACCCAGTCGTGGGACGGGCGGTACGCCACGTCCCACGGCGCGCCGAGCCGCTCGCCGCTCAGCTTCGTGACGAAGGTGTAGTCCTCGACGAACGCGAGGTGCTTGAGCAGCCCCCCGAGGGTCAAGGACGAGCGGCCGATCTGCGTCCCCAGCCCGGCCGCGTCGAGGTGGCCGGCCTTCCACCGGAAGGTCGTGCGGAGCCGGTCGAGCGCGCCCACGAGGTGATCGGCCTCGGTGCCCGCGAGGGGAGGCTCCCAGGGAGGATCGATGTCCGCCATGGCGCACACGGTAGACGTCTCCGGTCGCCTCCGGCGCCGACGCGGCTACACCCGCTTGGGGACGACGCCGGTCCAGGTGAGCAGCCGGCACATGAAGCGGTGCCCGCCGTCGGACGCCGGACCGTACATCAGCGGGCAGCCCCCGTCGATCACCGTGATGCCGTGCGCGCGGCCGTACTCAGTCGCGGCGTCGGAGACGCTGCCGGCGCCGAACGCGCGGTGCATCCACACCCGCGTGATCCCGAGCGCGGCGCACTCGCGCATCGTGTCCTCGGCGCGGTCGGCCCTGGTGGCGATGACGACGGCCTCGACGCCGCCAGGGATCTCGGCCAGGCTCGGGTACGCGGGATCGCCCTCCACGGAGGAGGCGTTGGGGTTGACGGCGAACACCTCGTACCCGCGCTCGCGCAGGCGCTGGTAGACGGCGTTGCTGCCGTGGCTGCCGGCCTCGCGGCTCACGCCGGTGACGGCGATGCGGCGGCAGGCGAGGAAGCCGAGCGCGGCCTCCTTGGTCGGGGTGGTGGGGGTGGCGGTGCCTCCGGTGACCATGGCGAGTCCTTTGCGGGCCGACTCCACCGCGACGACGGATGCGCCACGTGGCGGTCCGTACGCCATCGTCGGACGGGCGGCCTGCGCAACGGTAGGGGCCGAGGTCCCACTGCACGCCGCGGGCGGGCCTGTGACCTGCTGCGATGGCTCCCGCATCTGGACTCGAACCAGAAACCTGCCGGTTAACAGCCGGCTGCTCTGCCAATTGAGCTATGCGGGATTGGCGCGGCCGAGATTACCAGCGAGACCGGCCAGGTCAGAAACGGCTACTCGACCTGGCCTTTGAGCCGCGCGACGGCCGCATCCGCCGCCTCGCGCAGCGCTGGGTCGCGGGCATCGAGCCCGGCATCGAAGGTCACCACCCACGTCAGGTCGGAGCCCCCGGGGGACCGCCGCGCAGTGATGCGCGCGCCCCGCTCCCCCACCAAGTCGACGTGCTCCGACACCACGATGGTCGCCGTCACCCGCTCGCGCAGGGCCTCGGGCAGCGCCCCGGGCTGCAGCACCGAGAGCACCGTCGTCCGCCGACCCTGCCCGCCGCCACCTGACTCGACCACCTCAAGACGCTCGTCCTGCCAGGACGCCTGCGCGACGGATTCCCACCTGACCGCCCGCATGCTTCCGCCCGGCTCGGGGAGCACGAGCGAGCGATCGGTGGCGACCACGAGGGCTCCGTCGTCGCAGGCCCCCCAGGCCAGCAGGCGCTCGCCGGCGGGCACCGCTGACCGCGCCGCGTCAGGGGGCCGCCCCCGCCGCCAGGCGTCGAACGGGCCGGGCACCTCAGCCGGCCAGCTGCTCGCGCAGCGCGCGGCGGCGCTGCTCCAGCTCAACGATCTCGGCGAGCACGGCGGTCTGCGCCTCGGCGTCGCCGGCGTCGGTGCGCTGGAGCCGCGAGCGCAGGTCGGCGATGCGGCGCTCGACCTCGCGCTCCTCGACCCCGGCGACCTGCTCCGCGGCGTAGCGGGTGGTGGGGGCTCCGGCGACGAGCAGCGGCTCCACCGCGAGCTCTGCAGCCAGCGACCGGACGACCTCGCTGTCGGCGGCTCCACGCACGGCCTCGACCCACGCCGATCCGGACGCGGCGCTCGCGCACCCGCCCGGCGCCCGCGACGGCCCGGGCCAGCGCGACGTAAGCGGGATGCCAGAAAGCCCCCGCGTCGACCTCGTCGAGCCGGTCGCCCACGAGGTCGGGGTGCTGCATGCGCGAGCTTGAGGGCCTCGCGCTCGACCGCGAGCCGCGGCTCGCGCGGATTCGGGCGCGGGATCGGGGGCTCCACAGGCTCGGCCGCGGCGGCGTCGGCGTCACCCTCCGTCGCTGTCGTGTTGACGGGCGCCGGCGCCCGCTCGCGGGTGGTCGCGGTCTGCGGTCCGCGCCGCTCCGCCGCGGAGACCGCCGCCAGCACCGGCGGCGCCTCCATGCCGATCCAGCCGGCGAGCAGCCGCGCGTACTCGGGCCGCAGCGAGCGGTCCTTGATCCGGGCGACGAGCGGGGCGCCGGCCCGCAATGCGGCGATCCGGCCCTCGGCGTGGTCGAGGTCGTGCGAGCGCACCGCAGACCGGATGGCGAACTCCACGAGCGGCACCCGCGCGTCCACCAGCCCTCGTACGGCCTCGGGGCCCTTCTGCTGGCGCAGTTCGCACGGGTCGAGGCCACCGGGCTCGACCGCCACGAAGGTCTGCGCGACGAACTTCTGCTCGTCGTCGAAGGCCCGCAGCGCGGCCTTCTGCCCTGCGGCGTCGCCGTCGAAGGTGAAGACCACCTGGCCGGTGAAGGCAGAGTCGTCCATCAGCAGCCGGCGCAGCACCTTGATGTGCTCCTCGCCAAACGCCGTGCCGCAGGTCGCGACCGCGGTCTCGACCCCCGACAGGTGGCAGGCCATCACGTCGGTGTAGCCCTCGACGACCACCGCCTGCTGCTGCTTGGCGATCGCGCGCTTGGCGAACTCGATGCCGTACAGCACCTGCGACTTCTTGTAGACCGACGTCTCGGGGGTGTTGAGGTACTTGGGCCCCTCGTCAGTGTCGTAGAGGCGGCGGGCCCCGAAGCCGACGGTGTCGCCGCCGATGTCGCGGATCGCCCAGGTCAGCCGGCCCCGGAAGCGGTCGTAGACGCCGCGCTTGCCCTCGACGACGAGCCCGGCGCCCAGCAGCTCCTGGTCGGTGAAGCCGGCCGCGCGCAGGTGGTCGGTCAGGCCGTTCCACCCCTGCGGGGCGTAGCCCACGCCGAAGCGCTCGGCCGCGTCGCGGTCGAAACCGCGCTCCTCGAGGAAGCGCCGGCCGATCTGCGCCTCCGGCGACTGCAGCTGGGCGGTGTAGAAGGCCGCGGCCGCCTTGTTGGCCTCGACCAGCCGGGCCCGCAAGCCCGCGCTCGCGGTTGTCCGGTGCGGGTCCCTCGACGTAGCGCAGCTCAAGGCCGGCCCGCGCGGCCAGCCGCTCCACGGCCTCGGCGAACGACAGGTGGTCGATCTTCTGCAGGAAGGTGAGGACGTCGCCGCCCTCGCCGCAGCCGAAGCAGTGGTAGAAGCCGCGGCTCGGGGTGACGTGGAACGACGGGGAGCGCTCGTCGTGGAACGGGCAGAGCCCCTTCAGCGAGCCGCCGCCGGCGCTGCGCAGCTGGGTGTACTCGCCGATCACCTCGGCAATGTTGGTCCGCGACCGCACCTCGGCGATGTCGTCGTCGCGGATCCGGCCTGCCATGCGGTCACTCTACGGCCGGGGGCCGTCCATCCCCACGGGCCGCCAGGCCACCCGGTGCGGGATCCCCCCGGCCGTCTCGAAGACCGGCCCGACGGCCCGGAACCCGTGCGCCTCATAGAAGCCGAGCGCGACGACCCGGGCGTTGCACCACACCAGCTCGGCTCCGGCTGCCGCCGCCACCCGCATCCCCTCGAGCAGCAGCGCCGCGCCGTACCCCTGCCCGCGCACGGACGGGTCGGTCGGCCATCCCGCGCAGCCGCCACGCCCGGTTTGCGGTGGCAGGAGATGAGGTTTCACTCCCTGGCACCGCAGATCCGGGGGGCGGGGGCTCGGCGAACCACGTCGAGCAGCCGACCACGGCCCCCTCGGGCGAGAGGGCGGCCAGGTGCACCGTGCTCGCGAGGTGCTCCTCGGGGTAGACCGACGCGGCCAGCGGCTGCCCGGCCCGCAGCACGGCGGAGCGCAGCGGCCGTACGCGCTCGGCGGCCACCCGCTCGATGAGCGCCCCCTCAGGCAGGCTCACGCCCGACCGCCGATCAGCCGCGCGTGCCAGGCCACCGCCGTGGGGTCGGTGAGCGAGGCGACCTGGTCGATGACGACCCGCAGCCGCGCGGCGTCGTCGGCCGCCGAGGTGAAGTACGGCCGCAGCCAGGGGTCGAGCGCGGCCGGCGACCCGAGCCGCAGGGCTGACACGAGCTCGAGCAGCAGCTCGCGCTGGGACGCGTAGACCGACTCGGCGCCGGCGCGGCCCATCACGTACACCGCGGCGACCGCCTTGAGCGCGGCCACCTCGATGCGCGCCTGCCGCGGCACGACGAGGTCCGCGGCGTAGCGGGTCAACCGGTCGCCCCCGTAGGCCTCACGGGTGGCGCGCTCGGCGGCCTGGCAGAACCGTCCGATCAGCTGGCTGGTGAGGTTCTTGAGCGAGGCGAGCCCGCGCTGCGAGCCGTCGTACCCGTGCGGCCACCACGGCTGCGCGAGCAGGCCCGCAAGGGCCGCGGCCACCTCACCCGGGTCGGCGTCGCGGGCGTACTGGTGGACCGCGAGGTCCGCGACGGCCTTCTGCTCGACCGGGTCGGCCAGCACCGCCAGGTTGACGAGCCCCGCGTGCAGGCCGTCCTCGACATCGTGGACGGAGTAGGCCACGTCGTCGGCCCAGTCCATGACCTGGGCCTCCAGGCACCGCCGCTCCCCCGGCGACGCCGCCCGCGCCCAGTCGAAGACCTCGCGGTCGTCGTCGTACACGCCGAACTTGCGTAGGCCCTCGCGACGCGGCCAGGGGTACTTGGTCGCCGCGTCCAGCGACGCCCGGGTGAGGTTGAGGCCGAGCGAGCGGTCGCCCGCGTACGACTTGGCCTCCAGTCGGGTGAGCACGCGCAGCGACTGGGCGTTGCCCTCGAACCCCCCGCAGGCGCGGGCGGCCTCGTGCAGGGCGTCCTCGCCGTTGTGGCCGAACGGCGGGTGGCCGAGGTCGTGGGCCAGGGCGGCGGTCTCGACCAGGTCGGGGTCGCAGCCCAGCGCCGCGCCGAGCTCGCGGGCGACCTGCGCCACCTCGAGGGTGTGGGTGAGCCGGGTGCGGGGGAAGTCGTCCTCCCACGGGGCGACCACCTGGGTCTTGGCCGCCAGGCGGCGCAGCGCCGACGAGTGCAGGACCCGGGCCCGGTCGCGCTCGAACGCGGTGCGCGTGGCCCGCTTGGGCGGCTCCTCGAGGTAGCGGGCCGTGTCGCCCGCGCCGTAGCCGTCCACGCCCCCGACCCTAGCGACCCGCGGCCGGCGCGCCCGCCGGCTCAGAGCGCCTGCGGGCCGTCCTCCGGGCTGGCCCCGAGGAGCCGGTACCAGGAGTAGGCGGCGGTCTCGCGCATCATGTAGCGCGCCTGCACCTCGCGCGTGGCCACGGCCGGCCCGGACCGCGCGGGCGACGTCGCCACCTCGAGGCCCAGATCGCGGGCCATCTGCGCCGAGCGGAACGAGTGCCAGGGATCGGTCACCAGCACGAGCGACCCGATGCCGCGCTCGGCCAGCACCGGGGCGGCCGCCTCCAGGCTGCCCAGGCTGTCGGCGCCCTCGCCCACCACGATGATCGCCTCGGCGGGGACGCCCTTCTTGGCGAGGTACGCCGCGCCGGCCTCGGCCTCGGTGAACCGGTCGCCGTCCTGCTTGCCGCCCACGGTGACGACGGCGGGCGCGATGCCCTTCGCGTAGAGGGACGCGGCGTGGTCGAGGCGCGCCGAGAAGACCTTCGAGGGGGTGCCGTCGAACTGCGCCGCCCCCATCACCAGGATCGCGTCGCTGGCCGGGCGCTGGTCCTGCCGGGCGGTCCACCAGATCGCCCCGGCGCTCACCAGCGGGATCAGCAGGACCAGGGCCAGCAGGGTGCCGACGATCGTCGCCACGGCGCGGCGGACCCGGCGGCCGCGCCGACGCGGCGGCTGCGGGCGCGCAGCGGCGCCGGCCTCCGGCCCCACGGCCACCCGATCGGTCATCGCACCAGTGTCGCCCACAGCCCGGGTCGGCGGCGAACGGCGAACCGACGGGCTGCGCCGGTCCGCCGTTCGATGTCGCGCTAGGAGATCGCCGCGCGCCCCGCCTCGAGCCGCGCCACCGGGACCCGGAACGGGGAGCAGGACACGTAGTCGAGCCCGACGTTGTGGAAGAAGTGCACCGACTCGGGGTCGCCGCCGTGCTCGCCGCAGACCCCGACCTTGAGGTCCGGGCGCGCCGCCCGGCCCTCGTCCACCGAGATCTGGACCAGCCGGCCGACCCCGTGCGCGTCGAGGGTCTCGAACGGCGACACGGTGAAGACGCCCTTCTCCAGGTACGCGGCGAAGAACGCGGCCTCGACGTCGTCGCGGCTGAAGCCCCACGTCGTCTGGGTGAGGTCGTTGGTGCCGAAGGAGAAGAACTCGGCGGCCTCGGCGATCCGGCCCGACGGTGAGCGCGGCGCGCGGCAGCTCGATCATCGTGCCGACCGGGATGTGCAGGTCGACGCCCTCCCGCTCGGCGACCTCGTGGACGATGCCGTCGGTCTCGTCGCGGATCAGGTGCAGCTCCATCACCGAGCCGACCAGCGGGACCATGATCTCGACCTTGGGCTCGCCGCCGGCCTTGATCCGCAGCGCCGCCGCCTCGGCGATGGCCCGCACCTGCAGCCCGAAGAGCCCCGGCACCACGAGGCCGAGCCGCACGCCGCGCAGGCCGAGCATCGGGTTCGACTCGTGCAGGCGCTTGACCGCGGCGAGCAGCACGAGGTCGGCCTCGTCGGGCTTGCCGCGCTCCTCGGCGAGCGCCACCCGGACGGCGAGCTCGGTCATGTCGGGCAGGAACTCGTGCAGCGGCGGGTCGAGCAGCCGGATCGTGGTCGGCAGCCCGTCCATGGCCTCCAGCAGCCGGACGAAGTCCGCGCGCTGCATCGGGAGCAGCGCGTCAAGCGCCGCCTCGCGCTCGGCGGCCGTCCTCGGCGAGGATCACGCGCTCGATGAGCACGCGCCGGTCGCCGAGGAACATGTGCTCGGTGCGGCACAGGCCGATGCCCTCCGCCCCGAGGTGGCGGGCGCGCTCGGCGTCCTCCTCGGTGTCGGCGTTGGCGCGAACGCCGAGCCGGCGTACGGAGTCGGCGTGCCGGAGCATCCGGTCGACGGCGCGCGACCAGCTCGGCGGAGTCCTCGCCGGCCTCGGCGATGGCCTCCTTGAGCCCCTCCTCGAGGTAGATGGCCACCGGGGACGGCACGACCGGCATCGACCCGACGAAGACGTCGCCCGTCGTGCCGTCGATGCTGATGACGTCGCCCTCGGCGAACACGATGTCGCCCACGCTCGCGGTGCGCGCCACGCTGTCGACGTCGATCTCCTCGGCGCCGCAGACGCAGGTCTTGCCCATGCCGCGGGCGACGACCGCCGCGTGCGAGGTCTTGCCGCCGCGGCTGGTCAGGATGCCGACCGAGGCGATCATGCCGCCGAGGTCGTCGGGGTTGGTCTCGCGGCGCACCAGGATGACCTCCTCGCCCCGCGCCGCCCACTCCACCGCGGTCGCCGAGTCGAAGACGGCCTTGCCGACGGCCGCGCCCGGGGAGGCGGCCATCCCCTTGGTGAGCTGGCCGGTCGCGCCGCTCGTGCGTCGAACTGCGGGAACATCAGCCGGGACAGCTGCTCGCCGGTCACCCGCGAGCAGCGCCTCGTCCATCGGTGATCAGGTGCTCGTCGACGAGCTGCACGGCGATCCGGAAGGCCGCGGCCGCGGTGCGCTTGCCGACGCGGGTCTGCAGCATCCACAGCTTGCCGCGCTCGACCGTGAACTCGATGTCGCACAGGTCGCGGTAGTGCGACTCGAGCTTGCGCATGTGCTTGCGCAGCTCGGCGTACGAGTCGGGGTCGAGCGCCTCCATCTCCTCGAGGGACAGGGTGTTGCGGATGCCCGAGACGACGTCCTCGCCCTGCGCGTTCTGCAGGTAGTCGCCGTAGACGCCCGGCTGGCCGGTGCCCGGGTCGCGGGTGAAGCAGACGCCGGTGCCGGAGGTGTCGCCGAGGTTGCCGAACACCATGGTGCAGATGTTGACCGCGGTGCCCAGGTCGTGCGGGATCCGCTCGCGGCGGCGGTAGATGCGGGCGCGCTCGGTGTTCCACGAGTTGAAGACCGCGCGCGATCGCCAGGTCGAGCTGCTCGCGCGGGTGCTGCGGGAAGTCGCGGCCCGGCGTGCTCGCGGGTGATCGCCTTGAACGTGCTCGACCAGCGCGACGAGGTCGTCGGCCTCGAGCTCGGTGTCGAGCTCGACCCCCTTGGCCGCCTTGGCGTCGTCCAGCGCCGCCGCGAAGAGCTCGCCCTCGACCCCGAGGACGGTCTTGCCGAACATCTGGATCAGCCGGCGGTAGGAGTCCCAGGCGAAGCGCTCGCTGCCGCTGGCCTCGATCAGGCCGTGGACGCTGGCGTCGTTGAGCCCGATGTTGAGGACGGTCTCCATCATCCCGGGCATCGAGAACTTCGCGCCCGAGCGCACGCTGACGAGCAGCGGGTCGTGGCGGTCGCCGAGCTGGCGGTTGAGCTGGTCCTCCAGGTGGCGCAGGGCCATCGTGACCTGCACGCGCAGCTCCGGCGGCTCGTACCCGTTGGCGAGGTACGACCGGCAGGCCTCGGTCGTGATCGTGAAGCCCGGCGGGACGGGCAGCCCGAGCCGCGTCATCTCCGCGAGGTTGGCGCCCTTGCCCCCCAGCAGGTCCTTCTGGTCTTTGTCGCCTTCGGTGAAGTCGTAGACGTACTTCGCTGGCACCGGAACCCCTTTACCGCACCGCGCCCGATCTCGAAGCCGGGCTCCCTGCGGGCGAGCCTAAACCCCCGGCCGCCGGTCGGGACCGGGACCTTCAGCCCCCGGAGTGGGCCGTCTCCCCCGCGCTCGGCACCACCCACTCGTCCGGGTCGTCCAGCCAGCGGTCCGGCAGCGAGACCCGCTTGGCGGTGTTCGTGCGGCCGCGCGGGGCGCCGAGCACGGCCTCGGGGTACGGCTGGTCGAGGTCCAGCGCGGCGAGCCGCTCGTCGAGCTCGGCCAGCGTGGAGACGTGGGCGAGCGCCAGCCGGGCCTCGCCGCCGACCGCGAAGCCCTTGAGGTACCACGCGATGTGCTTGCGCAGCTCGACGCAGCCCTTGGCCTCGCCGAAGGCCTCCACCAGCAGCTCGGCGTGGCGGCGCATCACGCGCACGACCTCGCGCAGGCCGGGCGGCTCGGGCTGGGGGCGGCCATCGAACGCCGCGGCGAGCTCGGCGAACAGCCACGGCCGGCCCAGGCAGCCGCGCCCCACGACCACCCCGTCGCAGCCGGTCTCGGCCACCATCCGGACGGCGTCGGACGCCTGCCAGATGTCGCCGTTGCCGAGCACCGGGATGTCGAGGGCGTCCTTGAGCCGGCGGATCGCCGCCCAGTCCGCCGTGCCGCCGTAGAACTGCGCCGCCGTGCGCCCATGCAGGGCCACCCAGGCGACGCCCTCGTCCTGGGCGGCGCGGCCGGCCTCCAGGTAGGTGAGCGCGGACTCGTCGATGCCCTTGCGCATCTTGACCGTCACCGGCAGGTCGCCGGCGTTCCGCACGGCCGCGCGCACGACGGCGCGGAACAGCCGCCGCTTGTACGGCAGGGCCGATCCGCCGCCCTTGCGGGTGACCTTGGGCACCGGGCAGCCGAAGTTGAGGTCGATGTGGTCGGCGAGCCCCTCGTCGCGGACCATCGCCGCGGCCCGCCCCACGACGTGCGGGTCCACGCCGTACAGCTGCAGGCTGCGGGGGCGCTCATCGGGGGCGAAGGCGACCATCCGCAGCGTCTCGGCGTCGCGCTCGACCAGGGCCCGCGAGGTGATCATCTCGCTGACGAACAGCCCGGCGCCGTACTCGCGGCACAGCCGTCGGTAGGCGATGTTGGTGACTCCGGCCATCGGCGCCAGCACCACCGGCACCTCGAGCGTCCACCGCCCCAGCCTCAGCATCCGCCCGACCCCGCAGGGCACCCCGGTTTGCGGTGGTAGGAGAGGCATCTCACTGCTCGTGCCACCGCAGACCGGGACGCATGGTGGGGCGGGTCAGCAGCGGCCGAGGCGGGCGGCGGCCCCGAGCCAGTCCTCGACGGCGTCCAAGCCGATCCGCTCCTGGGCCATCGAGTCGCGCTCGCGCACGGTGACGGCCTGGTCGTCGAGGGTGTCGAAGTCGACGGTGACGCAGTACGGCGTGCCGATCTCGTCCTGGCGGCGGTAGCGGCGGCCGATCGCCCCGGCGTCGTCGAACTCGACGTTCCACCGCTCGCGCAGGGCGGCGGCCAGGTCGCGGGCCTTGGGCGACAGGTCGGCGTTGCGCGACAGCGGCAGCACGGCGACCTTGATCGGGGCGAGCCGCTTGTCGAGCCGCAGCACGGTGCGCTTGTCGACGCCGCCCTTGGCGTTGGGGGCCTCGTCCTCGGCGTAGGCGTCCAGCAGGAAGGCCAGCACGGCGCGGGTCAGGCCCGCTGCCGGCTCGATGACGTACGGCGTCCAGCGCTCGCCCTTGTCCTGGTCGAAGTAGGACAGGTCGACGCCGGAGTGGTCGCTGTGCGTCTTGAGGTCGAAGTCGGTGCGGTTGGCGATGCCCTCGAGCTCGGCCCACTCCGAGCCGCCGAACCGGAAGCGGTACTCGATGTCGACGGTCCGCTTGGAGTAGTGGCTGAGCTTCTGCTTCGGGTGCTCGAAGTAGCGCAGGTTGTCGGGGTTGAGGCCGAGCTCGACGTACCAGTCCCAGCGGGCCTTCAGCCAGTACTCGTGCCACTCCTCGTCGGTGCCGGGCTCGACGAAGAACTCCATCTCCATCTGCTCGAACTCGCGGGTGCGGAAGATGAAGTTGCCGGGGGTGATCTCGTTGCGGAAGCTCTTGCCGGTCTGGGCGATGCCGAACGGCGGCTTCTTGCGCGCCGAGCCGGCGACGTTGGCGTAGTTGACGAAGATGCCCTGCGCGGTCTCGGGGCGCAGGTAGTGCAGGCCCTCGTCGCTCTCCACCGGGCCGAGGTGCGTCTTGAGCAGGCCGTTGAACATCCGCGGCTCGGTCCACTGCCCGCGGTTGCCGCAGTTGGCGCAGACGATGTCGGCCATGCCCTCCGGCGCGCGGCCGTGCTTCTCCTCGTACGCCTCCTCGAGGTGGTCCTGGCGGTAGCGCTTGTGGCAGGACGTGCACTCGACCAGCGGGTCGACGAACGCCTCGACGTGGCCCGACGCGGTCCACACGTCGCGGGCGAGGATCACCGAGGAGTCGAGGCCCACGACGTCGTCGCGGGTCTGCACCATCGCGCGCCACCACTGGCGGCGGATGTTCTCCTTGAGCTCGACGCCCAGCGGGCCGTAGTCCCACGCGGAGCGGGTGCCGCCGTAGATCTCGCTGCACGGGTAGACGAACCCGCGGCGCTTGCTGAGGCTGACGATCTGGTCGACGCGGTCGACGGCCACTGAGGTGACTCCATCCGGCTGGGTGTCGGCGAGCCTGCGCGTACGGGCGCCAGGCGAGGGGTTGCAGGCTACGCGATCGGCCGGCCGCCGGGCCCGGACAGGATCGCGCGGATCTCCTCGTCGGTCGGCGGGGTGAAGTCGTCGTAGGCCCAGGACACCGCGCGGAACAGCAGCGGGGTGCGCACCGCCACCACCTCGTCGACCCCGCGCCGCAGCGCCGACCGCAGCAGCTCGACGCCCTCGCGCGGGGCGACCGGCAGCCCGACCACGATGGAGCGAGGCGGCGGGTCGGCCTCGAGCAGCGCCAGCAGCGCCGCCCGCATCGTGGCGCCCGTGGCGAGGCCGTCGTCGCACACCACGACATCGCGGCCGGCGACTTCCAGCGGAGGCCGGCCGGGGCGCCACCGCGCCTCCAGGTCGCGGGCGTGGGCGAGCTCCCCCTCAAGCACCTGGGCCACCGCCGCCTCGGGGATCCCCGCGTCCCGGACCACCGAGGGGTTGAGCACGCTGCGGCCGTCGGCAAGCACCGCACCCATCGCCACCTCCGGCTGCCCCGGCACCCCGAGCTTGCGCACGATCAAGGCGTCGAGCTCGGCGCCCAGCGCCTCGGCCACCTCGGCGGCCACCGGCACCCCGCCCCGAGGGATCCCGACGACCAACGGCGCCGGGTCGTACGCCCGGCGCCCCGTGATCGCGGCGGCCAGCGCCTGCCCGCCCGCGCGCAGGTCGGCGAACCGGCCGCTCACGCGGGCGGCCCCAGGTCGACCGGCTCCCACCCGTCGCTGGCGAGCCCGTCGGCGTGCAGCAGCTCGTACGCGGTGGGCTCGTCGAGCGCCTCGCCGAGCACCGGCCAGGCGGTGACCTTGACGTCGTAGCCGGACAGCGCCCGCCGGTACGCGCCGACGTGGTCCCACTCGGTCTCCACGACGAAGAGCGACCGGTCGTCGACGGCGCGCCCGATCCGGGCCGAGCGGTAGCCGGGCCGCTCGGCGAGCACCGCGACGGCGGCGCGGGCGCGCTCAAGCCACGCGGACTCCGAGCCGTGGGGCACCTGGTGCCTGGTGACGACGAGCACGCGGACTCCTGACACGATGGGCGGGCGTCCCGCCATCGTCTCAGGGGCGCGCCCCTCGAGAGCCGGAGCCGACGTGTCCAACTCGCGCCGCCCCCAGAACGCCCCGCGCCCCGAGAACGGGCCGGCTCGCAAGCCCGCGCCCCGGCCGGCCAAGCCGCAGACCGCGGCTCAGAAGCGGGCGGCGCAGGCCCAGGCCGCCCGCACCGCCAACGTCTCGCCGTTCCGGCGCTGGCTGGAGCGGACCACCGGACCCCTGCTGGCGCGCTTCGCGCGCGCCCCCAAGTGGGCGGTGCTCCTGCTTCTGGTCAGCCTCATGGTCGGCGGGCTGACGCTGCCGACCTACCTCGGCGCCGCGATGCTGCTGACGCTCACGCTCTTCCTCGCCTGGATCACCGCGCTGGCCTGGCCGGCGCTCTCCCCCGGCGGCAAGGCGATGCGCTCGCTCGTGGTCGGGATCATGCTGGGGGCGATCTACTTCAAGGCGACCGGCCGGGCCTAGCCGGATCCCCGGATCCCTCTCCCGTGGATGGTTTTGACAATCATTGTCAGATAGACAGAGAATGATTGTCATGTCGCGCACACGCCCTACGCTGTCCCTCGTGGCCCTCGCCGCTGCATCCGCCCTCGTCCTGACTGCCTGCGGCAGCAGCGATGACACCGCGTCGGAGTCCGACGGCTCCGGCCCCCTGGACGTGGTGGCCGCCTTCTACCCCCTTGAACTGATGGTCGAGGAGGTCGGCGGCGACCGGGTCTCGGTCTCCAACCTCGCCAAGCCGGGCGCCGAGCCGCACGACCTCGAGCTCACCCCGAGCGATGTCGCCCGGGTCTCCGATGCCGACCTGGTCGTCTACCTCGAGGGCTTCCAGCCCGCGGTCGACGACGCGGTGGCCTCCGAGGCGCCGGACACGTCGTGGAACGCCGGCGAGTACGCCAACCTCGACCTGACGTACACCCCCATCGAGGAGGGCGAGGAGGCGACCGACGAGGCGGGCGCCGTCGACCCGCACTTCTGGCTCGACCCCACCCGCTACGCCGAGGTGGCCACAGCCCTGGCCGCGGGCCTGAGCGACCTCGACCCGGACGGCGCCGCCACGTACGAGGCCAACGCCCAGGCGTTCGTCGACGACCTCGAGACCCTCGACGCCGAGTGGAAGGCCGGGGTCGAGGTCTGCTCCAACCGCAACCTCGTCACGAGCCACAACGCGTTCGGCTACCTCGCCCAGCGCTACGACCTCGAGCAGCGCGGCATCACCGGGCTGACCCCCGAGGACGAGCCGACGCCGCAGGCCCTGGCCGACATCGCGCGAGTTCGTGACCGCCAACGACGTCAAGACGATCTACTTCGAGACCCTGGTCAGCCCGGCCATCGCCGAGACCCTGGCCGCCGAGACCGGGGCGAAGACCGCCGTGCTCGACCCGGTCGAGGGGCTCAGCGAGGAGTCCGAGGGCTCCGACTACTTCGAGATCATGCGGGCCAACCTGGCCAACGTGCGCGCCGGGCAGCCCTGCCCGTGACCCCCGAGCCCCTGCTGCGACTCGCCTCGGCGTCCTTCGGGTACGCCGGGGCGGTCGTGGTGGAGGGGCTGTCCCTCACCATCCACCGGGGCGAGGTGATCGCCCTCGTCGGTCCGAACGGGTCGGGCAAGTCCACGGTGGTCAAGGCGGTGCTCGGGCTGGCGGAGACGCTGAAGGGGACCGTCGAGCTCGGGCTGCCCCGGGCGGAGGTCGGCTACGTCCCGCAGCGGGAGGCCACCCACGGGGTCGTCCCGTCGACCGTCGAGGAGTTCGTGGTCTCGGGGCGGCTGGCCCGGATGCCCCGGTTTCGGCCCTTGCGGCCGCGGGACCGGGCCGCCGTGCGTGCGGCCATCGACACCGTGGGTCTGGGCGCCCAGCACCGGACACCGCTCAGCCGGCTGTCGGGCGGCCAGCACCGCCGGGCCCTCATCGCGCGCGCCCTGGCCTCGCAGCCGACCCTGCTGTTCATGGACGAGCCGCTCGCGGGGGTCGACGCCGAGAGCCAGCAGGTGCTCGCGGCGACCCTCACCGGGCTGGCCGCCGAGGGCGCCACGCTGGTGCTCGTGCTGCACGAGCTCGGGCCGCTGGAGCCGCTGATCAGCCGGGTGGTCCGGCTGCACGCCGGCGCGGTCGTGTACGACGGGCCGCTCACCGCACAGGTGCAGGCCGTCCTGGGCGAGGACGCCCATGCCGACCACGTGCACGACTCCACTCCCGTGCCCGCGCCCGGGCTCGGATTGACGGGCTGAGGGGGTCTCGCATGCTCGAGTTCCTCCAGTACGACTTCATGCAGCGGGCCCTGCTCGCGGCCGTCCTGGTCGGCATCGCGGCTCCGTTGGTCGGCGTCTACATCGTCCAGCGCCGCCTGGCCCTGATCGGCGACGGGCTGGGCCACGTCGCGCTGACCGGCGTGGCGCTGGGGTTGCTGACCTCCCGCTCGCCGGTGCTGGTGGCTCTCGTCGTGTCCATCCTGGGGGCGGTGGCCATCGAGGTGGTCCGGGCGCGGGCCCGCACCAGCGCGGACATCGCGCTCGCGCTGCTGTTCTACGGAGGCATCGCCGGCGGCGTCGTCCTCATCTCGAAGGCGCCCGGCGGGACCGCGAGCACGCTCAACGCCTACCTGTTCGGGGCGATCACCACCACCAGCGCCCAGGACCTGCTCGTCTTCGGGCTGCTCGCCGTGGTCATCGTCGTGGTCACGGTGGGGCTCGCCCGCGAGCTGTTCGCCGTGGCCAACGACGAGGACTTCGCCCGGGCCAGCGGCATGCCGGTCACCGGCCTCAACATCCTGCTCGCCTCGCTCACCGCGGCCACCGTCGTGCTGTCCATGCGGGTGGTGGGGCTGCTGCTCATCAGCGCGCTCATGGTGGTCCCGGTGGCGACGGCGACCCTGGTGACCCACTCCTTCCGCGGCACCCTGATCCTGGCCGTCGCCATCGGGCTGGCCGTCGCGGTCTCAGGCGTCGCGCTGTCCTACTCGTGGGACACCCCCTCCGGCGGAACGATCGTGCTCCTCGCGATCGCGCTGTTCGGCGCGACCGCGGTCGGCGCTCCCCTGGTCGGGGCCGCGCGCCGGCGTACCTCGGTGGTGGGGGCATGACGGCCGCGGTCCGGTCGACCCGCCAGCGCGCCGCCGTGTCCGCGCTGCTGGCCGAGACCGACGAGTTCCGCAGCGCGCAAGACCTGCACGACCTGCTGCGCCGGCGCGGCGATTCGGTCGGCCTCACCACGGTCTACCGCACCCTGCAGGCGCTGGCCGAGGCGGGCGAGGTGGACGTGCTGCGCACCGACGACGGCGAGGCCGTCTACCGCCGCTGCAGCACCGGGCACCACCACCACCTGGTCTGCCGCGGCTGCGGCCGTACGGTCGAGGTGGCCGGCCCCACCGTCGAGCGGTGGGCCGACCAGGTGGCCGCCGAGCACGGGTTCACCGAGGTGAGCCACACACTGGAGATCTTCGGGACCTGCGCCGACTGCGCGCGCCGCGCCTGAGGCGCGGGACCGCCAGCTACTCGTACGGGTTCTCCGGCTGCGGCACCGGGACGACGTCGTCCACCTTGAGGCGCGGGATCGCGTCGTCGCGCTGGGTTCCGCCGCCCGGGACCCAGCTGCCGGTCACCTGGACCCAGGTGTCGGCCGCGAAGGGCGGAGCGCCCACCATCTCGATGAGGTACGGCTGGGCGTCGGCGGCGCAGCAGGACAGCTGCATCCGGGTGAGGTACCACGTGTCCGTGCCGGCCTTCGGCGTCACGAAGCCGGTCATCTGGACGTTGCGGCCCTTGAGGGTCAACGCGTCGTCCCAGACCGCGCGGATGACGTAGTCGACGACGGCCACCTCGACCGGATCGCCCGGGGGCAGCGGCGGCAGGCTGGCGGAGGGCTGCGTGACCGAGACGGCGTCGGTGGAGGCGGCGTACGAGCCGAGCGGCGGTGGCGCCACCAGGAAGATGGTGAGCACCGGGAGCACCAGCAGCCAGGCGACCCGGGGGCCGTGACCGGCGTGCTCATGACCGCCGGCCTGCTCACTCCCGCCGGCCTCGTCGCCGTCCCCTGAATCGGTGGCCTCCTGCGCAGCGGCGTCTTCGGAGTCCTCACGGAACAGCCCGTCGCGGAAGGCCGACCACAGCCCGAGCCCCACCAGCAGGGCCCCGGAGACCAGCACGAACGGGCCGAGGGAGTCCTTGACGTAGTTGAGGTAGGCGCCCGAGATGAACAGCCGCACCAACGCGCCGCCCACGAGCACCAGCAGCACCGCCTGCACATCGCGTCTCACAGCAGCCACCAGCCCACCAGGACGGCGACCAGGATGGCGACCACCAGCGTGGTCGGGGCGAACCGCTGGGTGAAGCGGCGGCCGAAGAAGCCCGACTGCAGCGCGATCAGCTTGACGTCGACCATCGGGCCGACGACGAGGAAGACCAGGCGCGAGGTGTAGGAGAACTGGGTCAGGCTCGCGGCGACGAAGGCGTCGGCCTCGGAGCAGATGGCCATGACCACCGCGAGGCCCGCCATCGCCAGCACCGAGAGCACCGGGTGGTCGGCGACGGCGTCCAACCACGACGCCGGAACCACGACGTTCAGCACGGCGGCGGTGAGGCCGCCCACGACCAGGAACCCGCCCGCGTGCAGGAAGTCGTGCTGGGCCGCCGCCCGGAAGGACTCCCAGCCGGTCTTGCCCTCCAGGTGGTCGCGGCGCGGCGGCTTGATCCAGTCGCCCTTGCCGAAGCGCAGCCACAGCCAGCCGACGATGGTCGCGGTGGCGAGGGAGGCGAGGAACCGCCCGAGCACCATCTCCGGCTTGCCCGGGAAGGCCACGGCGGTGGAGGCCAGGACCACCGGGTTGATCGCCGGCGAGGAGAGCAGGAAGGCGAAGGCCGCAGCGGGCGCGACGCCCCGCGACATGAGCCCGCCGGCGACGGGAACCGACGCGCACTCGCAGCCCGGCAGGATGACGCCGGCGCTCGCGGCGACGGGCACCGCGGCCGCGCGGTTCTTCGGCAGCACCCGGGCGAAGAAGGTCGGCGGCACGAAGGCCGCGATCGCCGCCGACAGCAGCACCCCGAGCACCAAGAACGGCGTCGCCTGCACGACGATCGACACGAAGATGGTCGCGAACGTCTGCACGGCGGGGTCGGTGAAGAGCTCGGCGATCCAGCGCTGGCCCACGAGCAGCACGACAAGCAAGACCGTCAGCACTTCCAGCGAGCCCAGCCTGAGCCGGCGGCTGGGGCGGGGGTGCCGGCGGGGCCTCCTCGACGCGGGGGCCCGCCGCCTCGACGGGGTCGGTCGGCGCGCTCACAACCCCTCCGGGCCTTCGGGGTTGGGCACCGCCCCGCCGTACCTGCGGTCGCGCTGGGCGTAGAGCTCGCAGGCCCGCCAGAGGGTGCGCCGGTCGACGTCGGGCCACAGCACGTCGAGGAAGACCAGCTCGGCGTACGCGGACTGCCACAGCAGGAAGTTGGAGATCCGCTGCTCGCCGGACGAGCGCAGGAAGACGTCGACGTCGGGCAGGTCCGGCTCATCGAGGTAGCGGGCGAACACCGCCTCGTCCACGCGCGCCGGGTCGACCCGGCCCGCCGCCACATCGCGGGCCAGCGCCGCGGCGGCGTCGGCGATCTCGGCCCGGCCGCCGTAGTTGACGCACATGGTGAGGGTGAGGCCGGTGTTGTGGCGGGTCAGCTCCTCGGCCGCCTCGAGCTCGTCGACCACCGACTTCCACAGCCGCCGCCGGCGGCCGGCCCAGCGCACCCGCACGTTCATGGCGTGCATCTCGTCGCGCCGCCGGTGCACCACATCGCGGTTGAAGCCCATCAGGAAGCGCACCTCGTCGGGCGAGCGCTTCCAGTTCTCGGTGGAGAAGGCGAACGCCGACAGGTGGGTCACGCCGAGCTCGATGGCCCCCTCGACCAGGTCGAAGAGCGCATGCTCGCCGGCCTCGTGGCCCTTGGTGCGCGGCAGGCCGCGCTCCTTGGCCCAGCGGCCGTTGCCGTCCATCACCACGGCGACGTGGCGGGGCACCAGGTCCGGCGGGATCTGCGGCGGCCGGGCCCCGCTGGCGTGCGGCGCCGGCGGCCGGATCTCGCCGCGCGGCGGCGCCGGCTCGCGCCGGGCGCGCCTCACGCCCGCTCCACGTGCTTGAGCGAGCGCAGACCGCGCTCCAGGTGCCACTGCAGGTAGGCCGCCACCAGGCCGCTGCCCTCGCGCCGCGCCCGGTCGCCCGCGGCGTCGGCGATGGGCCAGTCGCCGGTGAGCAGGGCAGCCAGCAGGTCGAGGGTCTCCGCGGTCGGGCTGGCCGAGCCGGGCACCCGGCACTCGGCGCACACCGCGCCGCCGGACTGGATCGAGAAGGAGCGGTGCGGCCCCTCCGCGCCGCAGCGGGCGCAGTCGTCGAAGCTCGGGGCGTAGCCGGCGACCGCCAGCGACCGCAGCAGGTAGGCGTCGAGCACCAGCCCGGCCGCGTGCTCGCCATCGGCCAGCACCCGCAGCCCACCCACGAGCAGCAGGTACTGCTGCACGGCCGGCTCGCGCTCGACGTCGGTGAGCCGCTCGGCGGTCTCCAGCATCACCTGGCCCGAGGTGTAGCGCGGGTAGTCGCCGACGATCTCCGCGCCGTACGACCTCAGCGACTCGGCCTGGGTCACGATGTCGAGGCTGCGGCCCTCGTGCAGCTGCACGTCGATGTGGCCGAACGGCTCAAGCCGGCTGCCCCAGCGGCTGGTCGTCTTGCGGACGCCCTTGGCCACCGCCCGCACCCGGCCGTGCTCGCGGGTCAGCAGGGTCACGATGCGGTCGGCCTCGCCCAGCTTCTGGGCGCGCAGGACGATCGCCTCGTCGCGGTAGAGCGGCACCGGGCCATTGTCCCCCGCCGGCCCGACCAGCCCCGGACCGCAACACACAGGGCGGGCCGCCCGGCTGGAACCCCGGCTGTGTCTGGCTGGGCGACGCGCGGGCGCGTCGCCCAGCCAGACAGGTCGACCAGACCGGTCAGCGCACCGCGCGGTTGACGGCGCTGACGATCGCCTTGAGCGAGGCCCGCACGATGCTCGGGTTGATCCCCACGCCCCACAGCACGCGCTCGCCGACGGCGCACTCGAGGTAGGCGGCGGCCTTGGCGTCGCCGCCGGCGCTCATCGCGTGCTCGGCGTAGTCGAGCACGCGCACGTCGATGCCGTGCGCGCTGAGCGCCTGGCAGAACGCCGCCACCGGGCCGTTGCCGTGGCCCTCGAGGGTGTGCGACACGCCGTCGTCGAGCAGCTCGACCACGATCGTGTCCTCGCCCTCGACCACCGAGGCCTGGGTGATCGCGCCCAGGGCGAAGCGGCCCCAGGGGGCGTCGGGGTTGGGGAGGTACTCGTCGACGAAGTAGGCCCACATCTCGGCCGGCGACACCTCGCCGCCCGCGGAGTCGGTGACCCGCTGCACCACGCCGCTGAACTCGATCTGCAGCCGTCGCGGCAGGTCGAGGTGGTGCTCGCTCTTCATGATGTACGCGACGCCGCCCTTGCCGGACTGGCTGTTGACGCGGATCACGGCCTCGTACGTGCGGCCGACGTCCTTGGGGTCGATCGGCAGGTACGGCACCGCCCAGACCACGTCGTCAACGGTCACGCCCTTGGCGAAGGAGTCGCGCTCGAGGTGCTCGAAGCCCTTCTTGATGGCGTCCTGGTGCGAGCCGCTGAACGCGGTGTAGACCAGGTCGCCACCGTACGGGTGGCGCTCGTTGACCGGCAGCTGGTTGACGTACTCGACCGTGCGGCGGATGCCGTCGATGTCGCGGAAGTCGATCTCGGGGTCGATGCCCTGCGAGAACAGGTTCAGCCCCAGCGTGACCAGGCAGACGTTGCCGGTGCGCTCGCCGTTGCCGAACAGGCAGCCCTCGATCCGGTCAGCGCCGGCCAGGTATCCCAGCTCGGCCGCCGCCACGGCGGTGCCGCGGTCGTTGTGCGGGTGCAGCGACAGCAGCACCGAGTCGCGGTAGGCGAGGTGGCGGCTCATCCACTCGATCGAGTCGGCGTAGACGTTGGGAGTGGCCATCTCCACCGTCGCCGGCAGGTTGACGATCGAGCGGCGGTCGGGGGTGGGCTGCCACACGTCGTTGACGGCGTTGCAGACGTCGACGGCGAACTCGAGCTCGGTGCCGGTGTAGGACTCCGGGGAGTACTCGAAGCGGATCTGGGTCTCGGGCACCGCGTCGGCGAGCTTCATCACCAGCGCCGCGCCCTGCACCGCGATATCGCGGATGCCGTCGCGGTCCTCGCCGAAGACCACGCGCCGCTGCAGGGTCGAGGTGGAGTTGTAGACGTGCACGATCGCGTTGGCCGCGCCGCGGATCGAGTCGTACGTGCGCTCGATCAGGTGCTCGCGCGACTGCGTGAGCACCTGGATGGTCACGTCGTCCGGGATCAGGTCCTTCTCGATCAGCTCGCGCACGAAGTCGAAGTCAGTCTGGCTCGCGGAGGGGAAGCCGACCTCGATCTCCTTGTAGCCCATGCCCACGAGCAGGTCGAACATCCGCCGCTTGCGCTGCGGGCTCATCGGGTCGATCAGGGCCTGGTTGCCGTCGCGCAGGTCGACCGAGCACCACACGGGGGCCTTGGCCATCCGCAGGCCGGGCCAGGTGCGGTCCGGCAGGTCGATGGGGGTGAAGGGGACGTACTTGTGGATAGGCATCGGGCTCGGCGACTGGAGGTGGCCGTTGGTCGTCCGCGCCGGCTCGGTCGGCGGCGCCGGCTCGCGGCGCGCCCCGGGGGTCCGGTGGAGCAGCGGCAGCTCAGCGGCGGGGTGGAAGGCGTCGGTGTGGGACATCGTCGTGCTCTCAGTTCGGGCGATGCGCTCGGCAGTCACGGTGGTGCTCCCTCGAGGATGGGCGGGTCGCTCGGCCGACGAGCACGTCGGGGCACCGCGACGAGGGGGCCGGCCGGTTAGAGGCCCTCGTCGCGGCAGCTAAGAAGGAGGCTGTGCCGCACGCCGGAAGCGTACAGGACAACGCTCAGAAACCCAGCCGGCGCAGCTGCCTGGGGTCGCGCTGCCAGTCCTTGGCGACCTTGACGTGCAGGTCGAGGTACACGGGCGTCCCGAGCAGCCGCTCGATCCGCCGCCGGGCGACCGTGCCGACGTCGCGCAGCCGCTCACCGCCGCGGCCGATCACGATGGCCTTCTGGCTGTCCCGCTCGACGTACACGAGCACGCGCACATCCAGCAGCGGGCGGTCGGCCGGCCGGCCCTCCCGCGGGGCCATCTCGTCGACGACGCAGGCCAGCGAGTGCGGCAGCTCGTCGCGGACCCCCTCGAGGGCGGCCTCGCGGACGAGCTCGGCGACCATCACCGCCTCCGGCTCGTCGGTGAGCTCGCCGTCGGGGTAGAGCGCCGGGCCCTCCGGCAGCAGCCCGGCCAGCAGCCCGGCCAGCAGCTCCACCTGCTCACCCGCCACCGCGGAGACGGGGACCACCTCGGCGAAGTCGCCCAGCTGGGAGACCCGCAGCAGCTGCTCGGCCACCGCCTGCTTGGCGACCCGGTCGATCTTGGTGACGATTGCGACCTTCGGCGTGCGCCTCAGCTCGGCCAGCTCGCGGGCGATGTAGCGGTCGCCCGGCCCGACCGTCTCGTCCGCGGGTACGCACAGCCCGACGACGTCGACCTCGGCGAGGGTCTCGCGCACCAGGTCGTTGAGCCGCTGCCCGAGCAGGGTGCGGGGGCGGTGCAGGCCGGGGGTGTCGACCACCACGAGCTGGGCGTCGGGGCGGTTGACGATGCCGCGGATCGTGTGGCGGGTGGTCTGCGGCCGCGAGGACGTGATGGCGACCTTCTCCCCCACGAGCGCGTTGGTGAGGGTGGACTTGCCGGCGTTGGGGCGGCCGACGAAGCACGCGAAGCCGGAGCGGAAGGTCACGTCGCCGATGGTCCCACGCCCCGCCCGACAGCCCGGAACGCTCAGACGCCGACCGGCGCCGGGGCCGACCTGGTGGTGTGCCGCGCGAGCATGCCGAGCGCGACCACGACAAGGGCGCACCCCGCGGCGCCCGCGGCGCCGAGCGACTCGCCGAGGACCGCGACGCCGAGCAGGGTCGCCACGACCGGCTCGGCGAGCACGAGCGTCGCGACGGTGCCCGAGGGCAGCACGGCAAGACCGCGGCCGTACATCGCGTACGCCAGCGCCGTGGGCACCAGGCCGAGGTAGAGCGCGAGGGCGGCCCCGGACGGGGTGGCCAGCCAGGCGGTCGGCCCGGCGACCAGGACGGGCAGCAGCAGCACGCCGCCCAGGCCGAAGGACGCCGCCATTACGTCGAGGGAGGCGTGCCCCAGGTCGATCAGCCGCTTGCCGGCCACCGTGTAGGCGGCGTAGCCGAGCCCCGAGCCCAGGCTGAACCACAGGCCGGCTGGGTCGCCGGCGCCCCCGCTGGCCCCGCCGAGGCTCAGCAGCGCCAGCCCGCCGACCGCAACCGCCGTGGCGCCCGCCCACGCCCGCCCGGGCGCCACCCGGTCGACCGCCCAGGCCAGCAGCCCGGTCAGGAAGGGCGCGCTGCCGATTGTCACCAGCGTTCCGGCTGCGACGCCGGCGCGGGCTGTGCCCGCGAAAAAGCACAGCTGGTAGACCGCGACGAAGACCGCGGCGACAAGGCCCCAGCGCGTGCGGCAGATCGCCAGCAGCGGCCGCATCGATCGGCTGGCCGCCCACGCCATCAAGACGAGCGCCGCCCCGCCGACCGCCAGCCGGGCCGCCCCCACCGTCGCCGGGGTGGTGCCGTCGGGCCCCAGCGCCTGGGCCGTGCCCGTCGTGCCGAAGAGCACGGCGGCCGCGAGCACCGCCAGCACGCCGCGGGACGCGGTCGCCGCCGCGTGCCGGGCCGGGGGATCGGCGGCGCCGCCGCTCACGTGCTGAGGGTGGGGGTGCGCTCGCCCGAAGGGGTGGCCCGCAGCACGAGGATGCCGGCCCCGGACAGGTCGCGAAGGGCCGCCAGGCCCGGGTCGGCGGAGTCGGAGGGGGGGCCGACGACGGCGGCGGCCTCGATCCCGCCGGCGCCGCTTGCCACCGCAGCCGCCACCGCGGACTGCAGGGCGGTCAGCCCAAGCGACGGCAGCCCCACCGTGCAGGCCGCGTAGGTGCGACCGGTGGTGTCGCGCACTGCGGCGCCCTCGACCGCTCCGGTGCGCGCACGGGCCGCACGGGCCAGCACGATCAGCTTGGCGTCCTCCTCGGACGGGTCCACGGGCAGCCCTCCCAGACCCGGGTCAGCCATTCGACGCCTCCTTCGACGCCACCACCGGGGGCTCCGCAGCGGCCGGGGCCTCGGGCTCCTCGGCGAGCGGGCGCACCAGGACGGAGCCCACCCGGTTGCGGCGGCCGGCGAGCGACTCGGCCACCAGCCGCCATCCGCCCAGGTCGACCGAGGACCCTGCGATCGGCACCTTGCCCAGCCGCTTGGCCATCAGGCCGCCCACCGTGTCGACGTCCTCGATCTCGTCCTCGTCGAGGCGCACCCGCACCAGGTCGAGGAAGTCCCAGACGCTGAGCCGCGCGCTGACCCGGTAGGCGCCATCCGCCAGCGGCTCGACCTCGGGCGCGCCCGTGTCGTACTCGTCGGAGATCTCGCCGACGATCTCCTCCAGGACGTCCTCGATCGTGACGAGCCCGGCGGTGCCGCCGTACTCGTCGACGACGATCGCCACATGGGTGCGCTGGGCCTGCATCTCCCGCAGCAGCTCGTCGGCGGGCTTGCTGTCCGGCACGAAGACCGCCGGACGCATGATCGTCTCGACCCGCTCGGCGGTCTCGGCGTCGCGGTGCTCGTAGACGCGCCGCACGAGATCCTTGAGGTAGACCACGCCGATCACGTCGTCGAGGCCGTCCCCGATCACCGGGATCCGGCTGAACCCGCTGCGCAGCGCCAGCGACATCGCCTGCCGCAGGGTCTTGTGGCGCTCGACGAACACCATGTCCGGCCGCGGCACCATCACCTCGCGGACGAACGTGTCGCCGAGCTCGAAGACCGAGTGGATCATCTGCCGCTCGTCGTCCTCGATCAGGTCGGACTCCTCGGCGAGGTCGACGAGGTCGCGCAGCTCGGCCTCCGAGGAGAACGGCCCGTCGCGGAAGCCGCGGCCCGGGGTGACCGCGTTGCCGACCAGGATGAGCAGCCGGGTGAGCGGCGACAGGACCCCGGCCAGGGCCCGCACCGGGCCGGCCGCTGCGCGTGCCACCCGCTCCGCGTGCTGGCGGCCGAGGGTGCGGGGCGCCACACCCACCAGGACGTACGTGACGACGACCATCACGCCGATGGCCGTGAGCAGGCCGATCCACTGCTCGGAGAACGCGTCGCGCAGCACGCTGGCGACCGCGACGGTCGCGCCGACCTCGCACAGGACCTGCAGGAAGAGCACGACGTTGACGTAGCGGGCCGGATCGGCGACGACCTGCTGCAGCGGCTCCGCGCCTCGCTTGCCCTCGCGGACGGCCGCCTCGACGGCGACCCGGGACACCCGCGAGATCGCCGCGTCGGCGGCCGCGAGCAGGGCGGCCCCCACCACCAGGGCGAGCGCCAGCAGCAGCAGCCAGACGTCGGACGCGGCGATGGTCACGCCGGGCCCCCGCCGCGGCGGTGTGAACGCCAGCGCTCGAGCAGGGAGTTCTGCAGCCTGAACATCTCGCTCGCCTCGTCGGCCTCGGCGTGGTCGTAGCCGAGCAGGTGCAGGATCCCGTGCGTGCACAGCAGGTGCAGCTCGTCGGCGGTGCCGTGGCCGGCGTCACGGGCCTGCCGCTCGGCCACGGCGGGGCAAAGCACGACGTCGCCGAGCAGCCCCTCGGGGGGCTCCTCGTCGTCGCTGGGCACCCGCAGCTCGTCCATCGGGAAGGCGAGCACGTCGGTCGGCCCGGGCAGGTCCATCCACTGCACGTGCAGGTGCTCCATCGCCGGCTCGTCGACGAGCAGCAGCGACAACTCGGCCATCGGGTGGATCCGCAGCTCGGCCAGCACGAAGGCCGACAACTCAGACAGCGACTTCTCGTCGACGGCGACGCCGGACTCGTTGGCGACCTCGACCCCCACGGCCCTCACCGCCGGCCGCGCGGGGCGGGACCGCGGTGCGGCTCGCGGGCCTGCTGCTCGTCGTACACGTGGTAGGCGTCGACGATCTCGCTGACCAGGCGGTGGCGCACGACGTCGCCGCTGGTCAACCGGTTGAAGGAGACGTCGTCCAGGCCGTCGAGGATCGACTCGACCTGGCGCAGGCCGCTCGTGGAGCCGCCGGGCAGGTCGGTCTGGGTGACGTCGCCGGTGACCACCATCCGGGACCCGAAGCCGAGCCTGGTCAAGAACATCTTCATCTGCTCGGGCGTGGTGTTCTGCGCCTCGTCCAAGATGATGAAGGCGTCGTTGAGGGTGCGGCCACGCATGTACGCCAAGGGGGCGACCTCGATGGTTCCGGCCGTCATCAGCCGCGGGATCGAGTCGGGATCCATCATGTCGTGCAGGGCGTCGTACAGCGGTCGGAGGTACGGGTCGATCTTCTCGTACAGCGTGCCGGGCAGGAAGCCGAGCCGCTCGCCCGCCTCGACCGCCGGGCGGGTCAGGATGATCCGGTTGACCTGCTTGGCCTGCAGCGCCTGCACGGCCTTGGCCACGGCGAGGTACGTCTTGCCGGTGCCGGCTGGGCCAATGCCGAAGACGACCGTGTGCCGGTCGATGGCGTCGACGTAGCGCTTCTGGTTCAGGGTCTTCGGCCGGATGGTGCGGCCGCGGTTGCTCAGGATGTTGAGGGTGAGGACCTCGGCCGGGCGCTCGGTCGTCCGCGCGCGCAGCATCTGCACCGCGCGCTCGACCGACTCACCGGTGAGCCCCTGGCCGGTGCGCAGCACGGTGACCAGCTCGTCGAAGAGCCGCTCCACCATGGCGACCTCGGAGGCCGGGCCGCTGACCGCGACCTCGTTGCCGCGGGCCATCAGCTCGGCGGCGGGGAACGCGGCCTCGATCAGGCGGAGGAACTCGTCACCCGGCCCGAGCAGGCTGACCATGCCCACGCTGGCGGGGATCACGATGCGGTGCTCGACGCGCACCGGGCGGGACTCGGCCGCGGCGTCGGCCGTCGACGCCCCGGTGGGGACCGCCGAGCCGCCGCGCGGTGCGCGGGCGCCTCGGCGCTGGGGTGACTCTGACATGGGTCGGCCTCGGGGGCCGCGCGGTCCTTTCGTCGGCGAAGCGGGCCGCACCATCGTACGGCCGGACCGCCCCCATCGCCCCTCCCCGGATTGCCGGGGTCAGCCGGGGGGCCAGAGCATCGGACGGCCGCCGAGGACGTGCGCGTGCACGTGGTCGACGGCCTGGCCGCCGTGGGCGCCGGTGTTGAAGACCAGCCGGTAGCCGGAGGCGTCGATCTCCTCGTCGCGGGCGACCTGCGCCGCGGTCTGCAGCACCTCGGCGGCCAGCTCGGGGTCGACGTCGGCCAGCACGCCTGCGTTCGCGTGGTGCTCCTTGGGGATCACCAGGACGTGCACCGGCGCCTGCGGGTCAATGTCGCGGAAGGCCAGCACCCGCTCGGCGTCGAGGACGACGTCGGCGGGGATCTCGCCGGCGACGATGCGGCAGAACAGGCAGCTGGGGTCGGCGCTCATACCGCGAGGGTACGACCGGTCAGGCCCATCTCGGGGTGCGCGCGAGCAGGGCGGCCGCGGCCGCGGCGCCGGCGGTCGAGGTGCGCATCACCGTCGGCCCCATGCGCACCGCCCGGCCGCCCGCGGCGGTGAGCGCCTCGAGCTCGGCTGCGGTGATCCCGCCCTCCGGCCCGACCACCAGCAGCACCTCGCCGGCCTCGGGCAGCTCGACGCCCGCGAGCGGCTCACCCGCCCCCTCGTGCAGGACGAGGGCCAAGGCGGCGCGGCCGGCCCGCTCCGCGAGCTCGTCGGTGGACACCGGGCCCTCGACCAGCGGCCACCACGGGCGCCGCGACTGCTTGGCCGCCTCGCGGGCGGTCGCGCGCCAGCGCTCCAGCGCCTTGCCGACCCGCTCCCCCGACCACCGGGTGACGCAGCGCTCGGCGGCCCAGGCGATCACCCCGTCCACGCCGACCTCGGTCATCAGCTCGACGGCGAGCTCGCCGCGGTCGCCCTTGGGCAGCGCCTGCGCCGCGACCAGCCGCAGGGCGGGCGCGGGAGACGTCGTGCGCGAGTCGATCAGCACCTCGAGCCGGTCCTTGTGGGCCACCTCGACGACGCCGTGGGCGACCAGGCCGGCGCCGTCGGCGAGGTCGAGCCGCTCGCCCGCCCGCAGCCGGCGCACCGTCGCCGCGTGGCGGCCCTCCGGGCCGTCCAGCACCAGCCGGTCGGCCGTTGCCAGGTCCGCGCCCGCGTAGCCGAAGACCGGAGCGGTCATCGGCTCAGCGGCCGTTGAAGGCGTCGCGCACGCGGTCGAAGAGCTTCTTGGCCTGCGCGGTGCCCACCTGCGCGCGCGGCTGCTCCTCGCCGCGGAGGGCCGACAGCTCGCGCAGCAGCTCCTCCTGCCGCGCGTCGAGCTTGGTCGGGGTCTGCACGTCGATGTGCACGACGAGGTTGCCGCGGCCGGAGCCCCGCAGGTGCCCCACCCCGCGCTGGTCGAGCAGGACCTGGGTGCCCGACTGCGTACCGGGACGTACGACGATGTCGGCCGGGCCGTCCAGGGTGTCGATCTGGAGGGTCGCGCCAAGGGCCGCGGCCGTCATCGGCACCGTGATCGGGCAGTGCAGGTCGTCGCCGCGGCGGGTGAAGACGGGGTGCGGCAGCACCGAGACCTCGACGTACAGGTCGCCGGCGGGGCCGCCTCCGGGGCCGATCTCGCCCTCGCCCGGCAGGTGGATGCGCATGCCGTCGGCGATCCCCTGCGGCACCTTGATCTCCAGGCTCCGACGGGTGCCGACCCGGCCCTCGCCGGCGCACTCGGGGCACGGGTGCGGGATCACGTTGCCGTAGCCGCGGCACTGCGGGCAGGGGCGGTTGGTGACGACCTGGCCGAGGAACGAGCGCTGCACGGTCTGCACCTCGCCGCGCCCCTTGCACACATCGCAGGTCGTGACGCCCGTGCCCGGGGCCGTGCCGGCCCCCTGGCAGGGCTCGCACAGGACGGCGGTGTCGATCTGCAGCTCGCGGACGCCGCCGAAGGCCGCCTCGGCGAGGTCGACCTCGATCCGGATCAGCGCATCCTGGCCGCGCCGGTGCCGCGGGCGCGGACCGCGCTGCGAGCCGCCGCCGAAGAACGCGTCGACGATGTCGCCGAAGCCGAAGCCCTCGAAGCCGTTGCCCCCGAACGGGCTGCCGCCCCGGTCGTACGCGCTGCGCTTGTCCGGGTCGGAGAGCACGTCGTAGGCGGCGCTGATCTCCTTGAACCGGTGCTGGGTGTCCTCGTCGGGGTTGACGTCGGGGTGCAGCTCGCGGGCGAGGCGGCGGTAGGCGCGCTTGATGTCGTCCGCGCTCGCCTCGCGGGAGACGCCGAGGACTTCGTACAGGTCGGTGGCCACTACTGCTGCTCCGCAAGGATCCGGCTGACGTAGCGGGCGACGGCGCGGACCGCGCCCATCGCCCCGGGGTAGTCCATCCGCGTCGGGCCAAGCACGCCGAGGCGCGCGAGCGTCTCGTCGCCGGGCCCGTACGACGTGGTGACGATCGAGGTGCCCGCCAGCCCGTCGACGGCGGTCTCCGAGCCGATCCGCACGGTGAGCCGCGTGGGCGCGGTGGCCTCGCCGAGCAGCTTGAGCAGCACGACGTGCTCCTCCAGCGCCTCCAGGACGGGCTGCACCGACGGGGCGAAGTCCTGGCCGAACCGCGTCAGGTTGGCGGTGCCGGCGAGCATGACCCGCTCCTCGCGCTCCTCGAGCAGGGTCTCGGCGAAGACCGAGACCACCGACGCCACCGCGGGGCGGGCGCCTGGCTCGTACGCCTGCGGCACATCGGCCAGGCGGGTGGGCACGTCGGCCAGCGAGCGGCCCGCGGCGGCCGCGTTGAGCCGGGCGCGCAGATCGGCCGCGTCGTCCTCGGCGAGCGGGACGGGGGTGTCGACCAGCCGCTGCTCGACCCGGCCGGTGGTGGTGATGACGACCAGCATGAGCCGCGTCGGCGCGAGCTGGACGAGCTCGACATGTCGCACGGACGAACGGGTCAGCGAGGGGTACTGGACGACCGCGACCTGGCGGGTCAGCTGGGCGAGCAGCCGAACCGTACGGCTCACCACATCGTCGAGGTCGACGGCTCCGTCCAGCAGCGTGTGAATCGCGCGGCGCTCGGCCGGCGACAGCGGCTTGACGGTCGAGAGGCGGTCGACGAAGAGCCGGTAGCCCTTGTCCGTGGGCACCCGGCCGGCGCTGGTGTGCGGCTGCGCGATGTAGCCCTCGTCCTCGAGCGCGGCCATGTCGTTGCGGATGGTGGCCGGCGAGACCCCGAGGTGGTGGCGCTCGACGAGCGACTTCGAGCCGACCGGCTCGTCGGTGGAGACGTAGTCCTCCACGATGGCGCGCAGCACCTCGAGCTTGCGGTCGTCGAGCACGGGTGCCTCCTTCGGGGGTCGCGCGCGGGCGCCGGCCCGGCCGGGCTGGCACTCAGCGGTATCGAGTGCCAATCGTACGGCCGCCGCGGCGTTTCGGCGCTCACGGCCACCGCCTCGGGCCGGTCCGCGGGTACCTTCCGGCGGGTGCCCCCCTCGTACGACCGCTACGGCGCGGACCCGCTGGCCGGGCCCGCCGACTCACGTCGCCCCGGCTCGTGGCGGCGGCCGCGCCCCGTGCCGGACGTCGCCGCCGAGACCGGGCTGGTGGTCGAGGACGCCGAGACCGGCTGGTGCGGGGCGGTGGTGTCGGCCGACAAGCAGGCCGTGGTGCTCGAGGACCGGCGCGGCGCGCGCAAGGCCTTCGGGTACGGCGCCGGCTTCCTGATCGACGGCGAGCCGGTGGCCCTCATCCGGCCGGTGGCGGCGGCCGCGTCCGGGCCCAAGGTGTCGGCGTCGGGGTCGATCGCGGTGGAGGGCCTGACGGCGCGGGTCGCCCGGGCCAGCCGGATCTGGGTCGAGGGCGTGCACGACGCCGAGCTCGTCGAGAAGGTGTGGGGCCACGACCTGCGCGTCGAGGGGGTCGTGATCGAGCCGCTGCACGGCATCGACGACCTGCCCGCGGCCGTGCGCGGCTTCGCCCCCGGGCCAGGGCGCCGGCTCGGCGTGCTGGTCGACCACCTGGTCCCGGGGTCGAAGGAGTCGCGGCTCGCGGCCGAGGTGGCCGGCCCGCACGTGCGGGTGCTCGGCCACCCCTACGTCGACGTCTGGCAGGCGGTACGGCCCTCGGCGCTCGGGATCGCGGCCTGGCCGGAGGTGCCGCGCGGCACCCCCTGGAAGGAGGGCGTGTGCGCCGGGCTGGGCTGGCCGCACCGCACCCCGGACGACCTGCGCGACGCGTGGCGGCGGATCCTGGGCGCCGTGCGCTCGTACGCCGATCTCGAGCCCGCGCTGCTTGGACGGGTTGAGGAACTCATCGACTTCACCACCGCCCCCTGACTGCATCAACCATTGAGGCGCTCCTCCCACGTTCGAACGTGGGAGATGGCCCGTTAACGCGTGTTTGCGGCCCGCATTCTCGGATCCGATGTCACACGGAAACGGGGGTAGTCGTACGGCAGAACGTAGGACCAGCGCCTCAACCGTTGGTCAGGGTGCGGTCAGGGTGCGGTCAGGGCCTTCGACCGATGACCCTGAGGGCGCGGTGCGGCACCCTGGAAGTGCGGCCGACAGCCGGCCGCAGCCAAGGAGTTGACCCGATGTCCGCCAGCACCCCCGCCCCCGATACCGGCCCCACCGGCACCCCCACCGAGAACCCAATCGGCCCCCCCGTGGGCGAGCCGTTCGGCGCCCCGTACGGGGACCCGGCCCCCACCAGCATGAAGCCCGCCGATGAGCGCACCTGGGCCATGCTCGCCCACCTCGGCTCGTTCGTGGCCGCCTACATCGCCCTGGGCCTGATCGCGCCGCTCATCGTGCTGCTCGTCAAGGGCAACGAGTCGGCCTACGTGCGCGCCCACTCGGTCGAGTCGCTGAACTTCCAGATCACCGCGCTGATCGCGGCGCTGGTCAGCATCCCGTTCGTCTTCATCCTGATCGGCATCCCGATGCTCATCGTCATCGGCGTGCTCTACCTGATCTGGGTGATCCAGGCGTCGCTCGCGGCCAACCGCGGCGAGTACTACCGCTACCCCGTCAACTGGCGGATCGTGAAGTAGCCGTCAGGGCAGCAGCGCCCGCACCACCCCGTCCGCGAGCAGCCGGCCACGCAGCGTGAGCACCACGCGGTGGCCGGCTGCGGCGTCAGGCGCCAGAAGCCCCTCGGCCACCAACCCCGGCACGGCCGCCCGGCCCGCCTCGTCGAGGGCGTCGAACCCCAGCCCCTCGGCCAGCCGAACCCCCAGCAGCACGGTCTCGGCACGCCGCGCTTCGGTGTCCAGCACCTCGCGCGCCTGCGCCGGCGAGCGCCCCTCGGCAAGCGCCGACGCCCACGCGGCGGGGTGGCGCGCATTCCACCAGCGGGTGCCCCGGATGTGGCTGTGGGCGCCGGGGCCGACCCCCCACCAGTCGTCGCCGCGCCAGTACGCGAGGTTGTGGCGGCACCGCGCGTCGGCCCGCGTCGACCAGTTGCTCACCTCGTACCAGGCGAAGCCGGCCGAGGCGAGCAAGGCGTCGGCCGCCTCGTACCGGTCGGCCAGCGCGTCGTCGTCCGCGGCGGTGACCTCGCCGCGGCGCACCTGCCCGGCCAGCCGGGTGCCCTCCTCGACCACCAGCGCGTACGCCGAGATGTGGTCCGGCCCGCAGCCGACGGCCGCCGCCACCGAGGCCAGCCAGTCGGCGTCGGACTCCCCCGGCGCCCCGTAGATCAGGTCGAGGCTGGTCTGCAGCCCGGCCTGCCGCGCCCACTCGACCACCAGGGGAACCCGCACGGGGTCATGCGTGCGGTCCAGGGCGCGCAGCACGTGCGGCACGGCCGACTGCATCCCGTACGAGACCCGGGTGAAGCCGCCGTCCGCCAACGTCTGCAACGTGGAGGGGTCGACGGTGTCGGGGTTGGCCTCCGTGGTGACCTCGGCGCCCTCGGCGAGCCCGAAGCAGTCGCGGACCGCGTCGAGGGCGCGGACGAGGTCGGCGGGCGGCAACAGCGTCGGGGTGCCCCCGCCGACGAACACCGTCTCGACCGGCAGGTCGGCCCCACCCAGCACCGAGCGGGCCAGCCGGATCTCGGCGACTGCCGAGTCCGCCCACGTCGCCCGCGAAGACGCCCGGCCCGAGCTCGTCGGCGGTGTAGGTGTTGAAGTCGCAGTAGCCGCACCGCGTCGAGCAGTACGGCACGTGCAGGTAGAACGACAGCGGCCGCTCGCCGAGGGCGGCCAAGGCCTGGTCTGGGAGGCGCCCGTCCGGCGGGGCGGGGTCGCCGTCGGGCAGCGCGGAGGGCATGGGCGCATCATCCCGCCTGCGCCGTCGGGCCGCCCATGGCCCTAACCTGTGCGGCGGCCCCGACGACAAGGACCTCCATGGCAGCGCAGCTACCGGCGCACGCGACCCACCGCGCACGCCGCCCGGGCACCCGGGTGGAAGCTCCGGGCGCCGCGTGAGGCTGTGGTTCCTCGGCGTACGCGGCTCAACGGCCGCGCCGGGCCGGGACTTCCTCCGCTACGGCGGCCACACCTCGTGCGTGGCGGTCCTGGCTGACGGCGACGCGGTCCCGGCCCTCGTGCTGGACGCGGGCACGGGCCTGCGCAGCCTCACCGGCCGGCTCGGCGGGGCCCCGTACCGGGGCGCGATCCTCATTTCGCACCTGCACTGGGACCACGTGTGGGGGCTGCCGTTCTTCGCCGCGGGCGACCGCGAGGGATCGGAGGTCGAGGTCTACCTGCCGGCCCAGGACGGCTTGACCGGCGAGGAGCTCGTCGCCGGGGCCATGTCGCCGCCGAACTTCCCGATCGGCCCGGACGGGCTGCGGGGGCAGTGGGCGTTCCACGCGGCCGACCCCGGCGAGCGGCAGGTCGGCGGCTTCCGGGTGACCGCGGCCCAGGTGCACCACAAGGGCGGGCGCACGTACGGCTACCGGGTCCAGGACGGGTCGGCCTCCATCGCGTACCTGCCCGACCACCGCCTCTCGGCGGGGGTCTCGGCGGAGGCCCGGCAGATGGTCGAGGGGGTGGACCTGCTCGTGCACAACGGGCAGTTCGCCGAGCGCGAGCGCGCGGTGGCCGACGCCTTCGGCCACTCGACCGTGCAGGACGCCATCGACTTCGCCGCCGGGCTCGGGGTCGGCGCCCTTGCCCTCACCCACCACGCCCCCAACCGCACCGACGACGAGCTCGACGCCATGTTGGACGGCCTCGACCTGAAGCTCCCGGTCACCCTGGCCCGCGAGGGTGAGGAGCGAAGGGTGGGCGCCGCCTCCGCGGAGGTCTAGGTTGGAGGAGGGCAGCCTGGAACCGAGGAGGCACACCATGTGGCGGAGCGGATCGGCGCACCGGGCCGCGGTGATCGGCGCAGCAGCGGCCTTCGGGCTGGCGCTCGCCCTGACCGGATGCGGCAACGCGGCCGAGAACGCAACGGAGAAGGCCATCGAGGCCGAGAACCCCGGCACCGACGTCGAGCTCGGCGGCGACGGGGTCAAGGTCACCGACGAGGAGGGCAACACCTCGGAGTTCGGCACCGGGGCCGACCTGCCCGACGGGTGGCCCAAGGTGATTCCGGTGCCCGACGGGGACGTGACGTTCTCAAGCAAGTCCGGCGAGGACTTCACCGTGGGCATCACCGTGGACGGCTCGTCTCAAGAGGTGTACGACGCCTGGAAGTCAGACCTTGAGGGCGCCGGGTTCACCGAGAAGGACACCGCCAACATCAGCGGCAACTACCTCGGCACCTTCACCGGCAACGGCTACGACGTGGGCTACACCATCTCAAGCGACCCGGCCAGCGACGGGAAGACGGCCGTCATCCTCAACGTCACCGCGGCCAGCTGACGGGGTGCCTCGCTCGGCCGAGGTCGAGCCACTCCACTAGCCCGACTCGTCGTCGGCGAGGTAGCGGTCCACGACTTCCTCGACGCCGCTGCGGGACGCCGGGAGACCCGTGACGGCCAACAGGAAGTCGTCGCGGTCCACCGCGCCCAGGTCGACATCGGTGATCGCGGTGACCGTGGCCGTGCGCGGGGTGTCGCGCAGCAGCGCGATCTCGCCGAACCCGGCACCAGTCCCGAGCGTCCTGAGCTCGCGGCCACCCTGGGTGACCCGCAGAGACCCCTGCAGCACCACGTAGAACAGATCCCCGTCGTCCCCCTCTCGGATCACCACCTGCCCGGCCGGAACGCGCACCTCACGCGTCCGCCAGGACAGCTGCTCCAGCGCGCGCTGCGGAAGGGCCGCAAACGCCGGGAGGGCGGCGAGCAGGGCGTACCCCGGACCCGGCTGAAGCGCCCGGGCATCGAGCCGCCGGATCCAGAACCAGGCCAGCAACCCCGTGATCGGCAGGGCGACCCCGGCAACCAGGAAGGCGCCGCGCGGGCCGAAGGCCGCCACCGCGACCGGGGCAGCGACCGAGCCCACCGCGATACCCGCCATCATCACGGCCTCCTGGACGCCGAAGATCCGGGAGAGCACCTCGGCGCGGACGGTGCGCTGCAGCAGGGTGCGGCCGGCCACATCGAAGAACGCCTTGCCCACTCCCGATGCGGCGAGCAGCGCGAACGCCGCCCAGGGGATCTCGACGCCCGCGATCACGGCGATGGGCAGCCCGGTCAAGGCGATCCCGAGCGCGAGCGACGGGGCCAGCCGCGCGGCGGCCGACGAGCGCGAGGCTCGCACTGCCCCCTACGACCGCCCCCACTCCCAGGGCGGACGTCAGGAGTCCCGGGCCGGAGTCGCCGAGCCCCAACACGTCGAAGGCCAGCACCACGGTGAGGATGTCGAGGAGCCCGACCACGACGTACTGCGCCGCGACCATCGCCACCAGGAGCGCGGCCCCCGCGTCAGCGCTGATCTCGCGGAAGCCCGCCACGGCCGAGGCCAGCAGGCGGTATCGGCCGGAGGCCACCGACGGGGGCTCTCGCCGCCAGGCCCACCGTGAGCAGCGCCGACACCGCCGACAAGGCGCCGAAGAGGACGAACACCGAGGCGGCCCCCCAGGCCGGCCAGCATCACCCCGCTGACGGCGGGCCCGAGGAAGGCGGCCACACCCTCGACGGTCGTGGACGCGGAGTTGCCGGCCGCCAGCTCCGCGGGACTGCGGGCGATGTCGGGAACCAGGGCGTGGTGCACGGGACGGGTCAGCGTGATCGCGCAGGCCGCGGTCGCCGCGGCGACGGCAACGACCGAGAACGTCGCGTCCGCGTAGAGCGCGACAGCGGTCGCGAGGAGGGTCACCGCCTGCAGCGCGTACCCCAGCGCCAGCGCGTGGCTGCGCCTCATTCGGTCGCCGATCACCGACCCCAGCGGGGCGACGACGGCAGCGGGCACGAGCTGGATCAGCGCGATCGCGCCCGCGGCGCCCGCCCCGCCCTGGTCGAACGCCCAGACCAGGAGCGCCACGTACGTCGCCCACTCGGCCGTGTTGAACACGAAGTACGCCATCATGGCGCGGCGCAGCGGCCGGCTCCGCAGGGTGCGACGCAGCACCGCCCGGACCCCCGGCGCGCCCGCATCGCCTGTCAACGCATTCCCCACCCGATCGCCCGTAACGCCTGGACCCGGAGTGCGTCGGCCGCTCCCGGCTGCTGCTCACTTCTTCGCGCTGGAGCCGTCCACATCGGCGGTGAGCGCGGCGATGAAGGCCTCCTGGGGGACCTCGACGCGGCCCACCATCTTCATCCGCTTCTTGCCCTCCTTCTGCTTCTCGAGCAGTTTGCGCTTGCGGGTGATGTCGCCGCCATAGCACTTGGCAAGAACGTCCTTGCGGATCGCCCGGATGTTCTCGCGGGCGATGACGCGCGAGCCGATCGCCGCCTGGATCGGCACCTCGAACTGCTGGCGCGGGATGAGCTCCTTCAGCTTGCCCGTCATCGCGACGCCGTAGCCGTACGCCTTGTCACGGTGCACGATCGAGCTGAACGCGTCGACAGGCTCGCCGTGCAGGAGGATGTCGACCTTGACGAGCTGGGCCGTCTGCTCGCCGGTGGGCTCGTAGTCCAGCGAGGCGTAGCCCCGCGTGCGCGACTTCAGCTGGTCGAAGAAGTCGAAGACGATCTCCGCCAGCGGCATCGTGTAGCGCAGCTCGACGCGGTCCTCGGACAGGTAGTCCATGCCGAGCAGCGCGCCGCGCTTGCCCTGGCAGAGCTCCATGATCGTGCCGACGTACTCACTCGGCGAGAGCACCGTCGCCCGGACGACCGGCTCCCACACCTCGGCGATCTTGCCGCCGGGGAACTCGCTGGGGTTGGTGACGGTGACCTCCGAGCCGTCCTCCATCGCCACCCGGTAGACCACGTTGGGCGCGGTGGAGATCAGGTCGAGCCCGAACTCCCGCTCAAGCCGCTCGCGGACGATCTCAAGGTGCAGCAGGCCCAGGAAGCCGCAGCGGAAGCCGAATCCGAGCGCGACCGAGGTCTCCGGCTCGAAGACCAGCGAGGCGTCGTTCAGCTGCAGCTTGTCGAGGGCGTCGCGCAGCTCGGGGTAGTCCGAGCCGTCGAGGGGGTAGAGGCCGGAGAACACCATCGGCTTGGGGTCCTTGTAGCCGGCCAGCGCCTGGGTGGTGGGCTTGACCGCGTCGGTCACGGTGTCTCCCACCCGGGACTGGCGGACGTCCTTCACCCCGGTGATCAGGTAGCCCACCTCGCCGACGCCGAGGCCGCGGGCGGCGACCGGCTCGGGCGAGATCACGCCGACCTCGAGCATCTCGTGGACGGCTCCGGTGGAGAACATCCGGATCCGCTCGCGGTGGGTGAGCTCGCCGTCGATCACCCGCACGTACGTGACGACGCCGCGGTAGGTGTCGTAGACCGAGTCGAAGATCAGCGCGCGGGCGGGGGCGTCGGCGTCGCCGACCGGGGCGGGGATCTGCGCGACGATCTGGTCGAGCAGCTCCGGCACCCCGATGCCGGTCTTGCCGGAGACCCGCAGGCAGTCGGCGGGGTCGCCGCCGATGAGGTGGGCCAGCTCGGCGGCGTACTTGTCGGGCTGGGCGGCGGGGAGGTCGATCTTGTTGAGCACCGGGATGACGTGCAGGTCGTTCTCCAGCGCCAGGTAGAGGTTGGCCAGGGTCTGCGCCTCGATGCCCTGCGCGGCGTCGACGAGCAGCACCGCGCCCTCGCACGCGGCCAGGGACCGCGACACCTCGTAGGAGAAGTCGACGTGCCCAGGGGTGTCGATCATGTTCAGCACGTGGGTGGTGCCGGACCCCGCGCCCGTGGTCGGCGCCCACGGCAGCCGGACCGCCTGCGACTTGATCGTGATCCCGCGCTCGCGCTCGATGTCCATCCGGTCGAGGTACTGGGCGCGCATCTGCCGGGCCTCGATGACCCCGGTCACCTCAAGCATCCGGTCGGCGAGGGTCGACTTGCCGTGGTCGATGTGGGCGATGATGCAGAAGTTGCGGATCAGCGACGGGTCGGTGCGACCAGGTTCGGGGACGGGGGGCACGCGGCCGATGGTCCCACGGAGGGGCCCGCAACGGCGAAACCCCCAGGAGAGCACGCACCTGGTGCGGCTACCCTGCGCGCATGTTTCGGCGCCTGCTGTCAGCGCTCTTCCCGTCGCGGAAGGCTCCCGCACCCGGCAAGGCGCCCCGCCCCAGGCCGCCGGCCGGCCGGCCCGCCCCTGGCGGCGGCGAGGACGCGCGGCCGACGCGCGGCGGCGCCCTGGCCCACACCGGGGGCGGCCGGATCGCCTACGCCCCCGAGCGCGACGGCGACCCAGACCCGGGCGAGATCGTCTGGGCCTGGGTGCCGTACGAGGAGGACGCCTCCCGCGGCAAGGACCGGCCGCTACTGCTGCTGGGGTACGCCGCCGAGAAGCGGTACGCCGGATCGGCGCCCGACCTCCTGCTCGCCGTGATGCTGTCCAGCAAGGACCACTCCGGCCACCGCGGCTGGGTGCCGATCGGCACCGGGGCGTGGGACCGCCAGCAGCGGCCCTCCTCGGTGCGGATCGACCGCCTGTTCGCGGTGCCGTCCAGCGCGGTCCGCCGGGAGGGCGCCGCGCTCGATCGCGCCCGGTTCGAGACCGTGGCGACCGCCGCGCGGGCGGCGCACGGGCTGAGTTGAGCGGGCCGGGCACCGAGCCCGGACCGAGCCATCGGCGCGTTTGGGACCCCTCCTTGATCGCTGGTAGCGTTGGCTCTCTGCGTGCGCGGAAGCGCCGAAGGCCAGCCCGCAGGTGTCGCACCTGCAGGTCACCAAGCGCGCCGCACACCCCGTAGGCCCCAGTCGAGACAAGGCACCCCGTGGCAAACATCAAGTCCCAGATCAAGCGCAACAAGACCAACGAGAAGGCCCGCGAGCGCAACAAGGCCGTCCGGTCGGCGCTCAAGACCTCTGTGCGCAAGTTCCGCGAGGCCACCCAGGCCGGCGACGCCGCCACCGCGACCGAGGCCATGAAGCACGCCTCGCGCCAGCTGGACAAGGCCGCCTCCAAGGGCGTCATCCACAAGAACCAGGCCGCCAACCGCAAGTCGGCGATGGCCAAGAGCCTGGAGAGCCTGGCCAGCTGAGCCAGCCCGCACCGCTTCAGACGGCGCCGACCCCGCTGGGGTCCGGCGCCGTCGGCGTGTCTGGCCGGCCCTAGCCCAACGACCGGGCGGCCAGGACCTCGGCGACCGCCCGCTCCAGCGCGTACGCGTGGGACTCCTCGCCGCCCTTGACGGCGACGTCGGCGCGGGCCACGGCGACCACCGCGATGGCCAGGCCGCGATGCGACCACGGGTTGGCCTGCCGCCGGATGATGTCGACCTTGAACGGCGGGACGCCCAGCTCCCGGGCCAGGTCGCCGCTGCGCAACCCGGGCACGCTGAACGCCGTCTTCGCCTTGGCCAGGGTGCGCAGCGAGGAGGCGAGCGCACCCACCACGAGCAGCGGGTGGGTGCCGGTGTCGAGCGAGGCCCGCAGGGCGGCGGCGGCCTCCGCGGTGCGGCCCTCGACAACTGCATCGGCGATCTCCCAGCCCTTCACCTCGGCCCGCCCGGCGAAGTAGCGCCCCACCACCCGGGCGTCGATGGCGCCGGTGGTGTCCGCGACGAGCTGCGCGCAGGCGCCCGCCAGCCCGCGGAGGTTTTTCAGGGCGCCCTTGTCGTAGACCGCGACGGCCTCGATCAGCGCGCGTGCCCCGTCGGACGTGAGCACGCGGTGCTCGGCCTTGACCTGGGCACGCAGGAACGACTCCAGCTCGCCCGGCTTCGGGGTGGCAACGGCGACCACCGCGGCCCCGGCCCCCTTGCAGCCCTCCAGCAGCACCTTGCCGCGGTTGGCCGCCCCGCTGTGCACGACGACGAGGCTGACGTGCTCGGGGAGGTCGTCAAGCAGGGGGAGCACCCGGGACCGCGCGAACTCGGCGTCAATCCCCTCGGCCCCCTCGAGGACGATGACCGCGCGCTCGCCGAACAGCGAGGGGGCCAGCGCCCCCGCCAGCGTGCCGGGCTCCTCGACCAGGGTCTCGGCGGAGATCCGCAGCACGGTCGTCTCGGGGTCGTCGGCCCGCGCGGCGGCGATCAGGTGGTCGAGCGCCCGGCCGGAGAGGAACTCCTCCGATCCGACCACGAGCGTCAGCGGCGGCGGCCCGCCGCGCGCGGGGGGGTGCGGCGCGGCCGTGGCCGGGCGGCTGGCGTCGTCGGGGGGCATCACGGGCCAGCATGCCAGCCGGCCTCGGCCCCCCGGGCCACCAGGGCGGGAGGGGCTCCCGGCCTGGCGACAACCGCGAGGTCGCCGTCCCGGTCGGTGCGCCCCACCGCCGCGCCGAGCCCGCGCAGGGCCTCCAGGGTCATCGCCGCCGGGTGGCCGTAGTCGTTGCCCTCGCCCACGCTGACCAGGGCGACGGCGGGGTGGACGGCCTGGGCGAGCCCGGGGTCTTGGTGCCGCGAGCCGTGGTGGGCGACCTTGAGCACGTCGGCGCGCACCGTCGGGAGGCGGGCGCGCAAGGCGACCTGCGCGGCCGGCTCGACATCGCCGGCCAGCAGGAGCCGCACACCGCGGATGCTCACGAGCATCACCACACTGGCCTGATTCGGCCGCGATCCGATCTCGATGGCGCGGGCGGGCCAGACCACCTCGACGGCCGCCTCCCCGACCCGCATCCTCTGTCCGGCGGTCACCGCCTCCAGGGGCAGCCCCGCCTCCGCCGCGAGCCGCTCGACGCGTTCGGCCTGGTCGGCCGGCTCGCGCAGCGGGGACACCAGGATCCGTTCGACCGCCCTCCCGGCAAGGACCCCGTCCAGCCCGCCGACGTGGTCGGCGTGGAAGTGGCTCAGCACCAGCACCGGCACCCGCCGCACACCGAGGTCGTCCAGGCAGGCCGCGATCGGCTCGGGGTCTGGCCCGGCGTCGACCACCAGGGCGGATCCGCCACCGAGGTTCAGCGCGAGGGCGTCGCCCTGGCCCACCGAGCACGCCACCGCCAGCCAATCGGCGGGCGGCCAGGCCGAGGGCAGCTCCACCCGCGCCGACACCGCGACGACGACGGCGATCGCGCCCACCGCTCGCAGCGGGCGAAGCCCGGCCCCACGACCTCCCGCGGCCCGGATCCGCCAGGCCAGCACGCCCAGCGCGCCGACGAGCAGGTAGGCGGCCGCGCCCGTCGGCCCCCGCGGCCAGGGCAGGGAGGCGTACGGGACCTCGGCGCCCCGCCGAGCCACCCAGGCGATCCAGCCAGCGGGGTAGCCGGCCACCTCCGCGCACAGTCGGGCCGGCCCCTCGGCGAACGGAGAGGCAAGCGCGGCCGCCACCCCGCCCCAGGTGACGACCGCCACAGCGGGTGCCGCCAGCAGGTTGGCGGGGACGGCCACCCAGCTCAACTCGGGCTGCAGCAGCAGCACCACGGGGGCGACGAACACCTGGGCCACGAGCGTCACGGCCAGGGCCTGGGCCACCGGGGTCGGCAGCCACCGCCCCAGCAGCCCGGCGACGCGCGGCGCGGCCAGCACCAGCCCGAGGGTGGCGAGGCCGGACAGCGCGAACCCGTACGAACGGGCCAGCCACGGGTCGGCGACCACGAGGACCGCCACCGACGCGGACAGGGCCGGCAATGCGGCTGGCCGGGTGCCGCGGCCGAGAGCGGCGAGGGCGACCAGCCCCATCGCGGCCGCCCGCACCACGCTGGGTTGAGGGCGGGCCACCACGACGAAGCCCAGCACCGCCGCCGCGGCCAGGAGGGGCAGGGCGCGTCCGCGGACCCCGACGAGGCGGCCCAACCAGAGCACCGCCCCGACGATCAAGGTCACGTTCGCGCCGCTCACGGCGGTCAGGTGGCCGAGCCCGGTCGCCCGCATGGCGTCCGCCAGGTCTCGGGGCAACCCCACCTCGTCGCCCACGGCAAGCCCCGGCAGGAGCCCGGCGGGATCCGGGGCGAGCGGCGCGGCGGCGGCGCGCAGCCCGGATCGGAGGGCGCCGGCGGCGCGCTGGGCGGCCGACGGCGCGCGGGCGGCCTCCGGCGGGCCCCGCACCGAGAGGAGGGCGGCGCGATCGGGGTCGTCCGCCGCAGCCAGCGTGCCGGTCGCCGAGACCTCGGCGCCGGGGAGCAGCCCGGCCCATCCCGCCGCCGGGGCGAGCACGGACACCGGTTGGCCCGGCTCCGCGGCCGCGCCGGCGGGGGGCGCGCCCGGTCGTGCTGTCGCTGCGCCGCTGGGCGAACCGCTCCAGGCCCGGACCAGCACCGCATCGACCGCTACCCGGGTGGGCGCCAACGCGCGGGCAGCCATCGGACGCGGGTCGGCCTGCAGGCGCAGGACAACCCGCACGACCCGCTGCTCCGCCGCCCACTCATCCACCGGGCCGCGCTGGACGGAGGCCACCGCCCAGGCCCCCGAGGCGGCGGCCGCGGCGCCGGCAGCCAGGGCGGCGACCGCCACCCAGCGAAGCCCTCCGCCCCGACGCCGCGCCGCCCCGACCAGCGCCAAGCCCGCGATCGCCGAGCCGCCCACCGCGACGAGCCCCGCCCGGGGCCAACCGGTGGCCACCCAGGCCCCGACCCAGGCCATCGCCGCGGGGCCGGCCAGCCGTGCGTCGAGCCCTGGCCAGGTTCGGGCGTCGGCCCCTGCTGAGGGGGCGCCCGCCGACCTCGGTGCACGGCGGGTCACACCCGGACCAGAGGGGCCAGCCGCGCGTACGTCCGCTCACCGATCCCGCTGACCTCGCGCAGCTCCTCGACAGAGCGGAAGCGTCCCGCCTTGGCCCGGAAGTCCATGATCCGCTGCGCGAGCACCGGCCCCACCCCGGGCAGCCCGTCCAGCTCGGGCAGCGAGGCCCGGTTGAGGTCGACCTTCCCGTCGCCGGCCACCGCGCCCCCCGCCCCGGCCGAGCCGGCGGCCACCGGGTCCGCAGCCTCGGTGGCGCCCACCACCAACTGCTCTCCGTCGACGAGCACTCGGGCCAGGTTGAGGCCGGGGGCGGCTCCCCCTGCGACCGGCCCCCCAGCCGCGGCGACGGCGTCGACCACCCGAGAGCCCGCCGGCAGGCGGTGCACTCCGGGCCGGGCCACCGCGCCCTGCACGTCGACGACGACCTCGGCCGACGCATCGAGGGTCGAGGCGCCGACGTCCGGCGCGGCCGGTGACGCCGATGCGTCGGGCCACGGCTCGCCCTGGCCCTCGAGGGAGACCTCGATCGGCGCCGGCTCGGGGCGCAGCGCCGACCAGCCGAACCACCCGGCGACGGCGACCGCGACCGCAGCGAGCAGCAGCGCCGCAGACGGCTCAATGCGCCACCGCCCCGGCGGGGCGCCTGCCCCGAGCGGACGCCCCATCCGCTCGCCGAGGCGCGCGGCGGCCTCGGCTGCGGGGTGCGGACGGGCGGGCATGCCGTCGACGCTAGGAGCCGACTCACCGCGCGGGGAGTGCCCGGGCGCGCTCTGTGGACGAACGGGGCAGCGGCCCGGCTGGGGACGGTCAGCCGCCGGAGCGGCCGCGCCGCACCCGCGCCCAGCCGTCGCTGAGCGAGTCCCGGTGCCGCCACAGGATGACCGCCGCGATTGCCAACGAGAACGCCACCAGCGCCTCGTCGGTCGACTCCGGCCGCGCCACTTCGGCCGCGACCGCGGCGACGGCCACCGTCCAGGCCGCCAGCACCGAGGCAAGCGCGATCCAGCGAGTGACCAGCGCGACGACGACGAAGACCATCAGGGCGGCGACCGCCGTCGGTGGCGCGGCCGCGAGGAGCGCCCCGAACGCGGTGGCCACCCCTCGACCGCCTCGACCGCGCAGCAGCGGCGACGTCACATGCCCCAGCACGGCGGCGAAGCCGGCCACCAGCCCGGCGACCTCTCCCTGCCAGAGCAGGAAGGCGAGGGTCGGGATGAACCCCTTGAGCAGATCAATGACGAAGACCAGGACCCCGAACCTGGCGCCGAGCAACCGGCCGGTGTTGGTCGCGCCCGGGTTGCCGGATCCCTCGGCGGCCAGCTCGACGCCGCGGGCCCGCGCGATCCAGGTCGCCGGGCTGAGCGACCCGACCGCGTAGCCGACGACGGCGGCGAGCAGGAGGATCCCGGCGGATCCCAGAGACACAGCGCCCTCAGCGCGGGGCGACGACGACGGCGAGCATGCCGGGGCCGACATGGGCCCCGACGACGGCGCCCACCTCGCCCACCACGATCTCGCCGGCCTCGGGCAGCCGCTCGCGCAGCCGCGCCGCCAGCACCCGCGCACGCGCCTCGTTGGCCAGGTGGTGGACGGCCAGGTCGGCCACCTGCCCGGTCGCCCGCTCGACGGCGATCTCCTCCAGCCGGGCGATCGCCTTGGACGTGGTGCGGACCTTCTCGAGCGGCGCGATCCGCCCGTCGACGAGGTGGAGCAGCGGCTTGACCGCGAGCGCCGACCCCAGCAGCTTGGCGGCCGGGCCGATCCGCCCGCCGCGGCGGAGGTACTCGAGGGTGTCGACGTAGAAGTAGATGCTGGCCGCGGCGCGCCCGCGCCTCGGCCAGCGCGGCGCACTCCTCCAGCGGCAGGCCCCGCTCAGATGAGCGCGCCGCCGTGTCCGCGGCGAAGCCCAGCGCCATCCCGATGCCCCGGCTGTCGACGACCTCGACGGGGATCGGGGACTCCTTGGCCGCGAGCCTGGCTGCCTCGTACGTGCCCGACATGTCGGCGGACAGATGGATGGACACGATGCCCTCGGCGCCGGCCTCGGCCTCCGCGAGGTAGACGTCCAGGAAGGCCTGCGGTGACGGGCGCGACGTGGTGACCGGCACCCACTGGCGAAGCGCCTCGGCCACCTGGTCGCCCGTCACGTCGACGCCCTCGCTGTGCTCCACGCCGCCGAGCACGACGTGGACCGGCACCACGCGGATGCCCCGATCGGCGGCCCGGCCCGGGGGCAGGTACGCCGTGGAGTCCGTGACGACGGCGATCGATCCAGGCATGCGCCGAAGGTTAGCGGTCCCCCGTCAGGAGGGGACCACGTTCACCAGCCGCGGGGGCCGGACCACGACGGTGCGGACGCCTCGGCCGTCCAGCGCCTTGGCGACCGCGGGGTCGGCCAGGGCCAGCTCCCGCAGCTCGTCCTCGGCGATCGACGGGCTGACCTCCAGCCGGGCCCGGACCTTGCCGGCCACCTGGACGACGCAGGTGACCGACTCCTGGACGAGCAGGGCCGGGTCGACCGCGGGCCACGGGGCGCGGGCGACGGTCGGCTGGTGGCCGAGCCGCGCCCACATCTCCTCCGCGGTGTACGGGGCGACGACGGACAGCATCACGGCCACCGCCTCCACCGCCTCGCGCACGGCGGGGTCCGTGGGCCCGGCGCCGGTGTCGACCGCCTTGCGGGTGGCGTTCACCAGCTCCATCAGGCGCGCCACCGCGACGTTGAAGCGGTGCGACTCAACCGCCCGCTGCACGTCGTCAACGGTCCGGTGGGTCGCGCGGCGCAGGGCCGGGTCGCCCGACGAGGGGTCCGTGCCCACGGGCGACCCCACCTCGCCGGACAGCCGCCAGGCGCGCGAGAGGAACTTCGCCGAGCCCGCCGGCGACACGTCGGCCCAGTCGATGTCGTCCTCGGGCGGCCCCGCGAAGACCATGCTCAACCGCACCGCGTCGACGCCGTGCACCGCCAGCTCGTCGGACAGCCGCACCAGGTTGCCCCGCGACTTGCTCATGGCCGAGCCGTCCATCTGCACCATGCCCTGGTTCAGCAGGCGCGAGAACGGCTCGGTGAAGCCCAGGTAGCCCAGGTCGTGCAGCACCTTCGTGAAGAACCGGCTGTACAGCAGGTGCAGGATCGCGTGCGTGACGCCGCCGACGTACTGGTCGACCGGCATCCAGGCGGCGGCCTGCGCGGGATCGAACGGGCCGTCCTCCTTGGCCGGGTCGAGGTAGCGCAGGAAGTACCAGGAGGAGTCGACGAAGGTGTCCATCGTGTCGGTGTCGCGGGTGGCCGCCTCCCCCGCAGCGCGGGCAGGCGACGTTGACCCACTCGGTGGCCGCGCCCAGCGGCGAGGTCCCCTTGGGCTTGAGGTCCAGGCCCTCCGCCGACGGCAGCCGCACCGGCAGCTCGGCGTCGGGCACCGGCACCTCGCCGCACGACGGGCAGTGCACGATCGGGATCGGCGTCCCCCAGTACCGCTGCCGCGAGATCAGCCAGTCGCGCAGCCGGTAGTTGACCGCGCCCCGGCCCCGGCCGTCGGCCTCGAGCCGGGCCACGATCGCCTCGATCGCCTCGGCCTTGCGCAGCCCGTCCAGCGGGCCGGAGTTGACGAGGACGCCGTCGCCCGGCGTCGCCACGCCGCTCTCGGACGGGTCGGGCTCGTCGGAGGCGACCACGACCTGCACGGGCAGCCCGAAGGCCCGCGCGAAGTCCAGGTCCCGCTGGTCGTGGGCCGGCACGGCCATGATCGCGCCGTGGCCGTAGTCGGCCAGCACGTAGTCGGACGCGTAGATCGGCAGCAGGGCGCCGTTGACCGGGTTGACCGCGTGCAGCCCGAGCGCGACCCCGGTCTTGGGCCGCTCGGTCGACATCCGCTCGATCTCGCTCTCGCCCTTGATCCCCTCGACGTACGCGGCGAACTCCGCCTGCACCTCGGCAGAGGCGGCCGCCGCCAGCTCCGCGGCCAGGTCGCTGTCGGCCGCCACCACGAAGAAGGTCGCGCCGTAGAGCGTGTCCGGGCGGGTCGTGTAGACCGTCACCGGCTCGGCGCGGCCCTCGATCTCGAAGCGCACGTCGGCGCCCGTCGAGCGGCCGATCCAGTTGCGCTGCATCGACAGGACCTTGTCCGGCCAGTGGCCCTCCAGCTGGGCCATGTCGTCGAGCAGCCGGTCGGCGTAGTCGGTGATCTTGAAGTACCACTGGGTGAGCTTCTTCTTGGTCACCGGGGTGTCGCAGCGCTCGCACAGACCGCCGACGACCTGCTCGTTGGCCAGCACCGTCTGGTCCTTGGGGCACCAGTTGACCTGCGAGGGCTTGCGGTAGGCCAGGCCGCGCTCGAACAGCCGCAGGAACAGCCACTGGTTCCAGCGGTAGAACTCCGGGTCGCAGGTGTTCAGCACCCGGTCCCAGTCGAACGAGCAGGCGAAGCGCCGCATCGACGCCTTCTGGGTGGCGATGTTCTCGTACGTCCACGCGGCCGGGTCGTTGCCGCGCTTGATCGCGGCGTTCTCGGCCGGCAGGCCGAAGGCGTCCCAGCCGATCGGGTGCATCACGTTGAAGCCGCGCAGCACCCAGTAGCGCGCGATCACATCGCCCAGCGCGTACGCCTCGGCGTGGCCCATGTGCAGGTCGCCCGAGGGGTACGGGAACATGTCGAGGACGTACTTCTTCGGCCGCGGGTCGCCGGGGTCGCCGGAGCGGAACGGCGCCAGCGCGTCCCATACCGGCAGCCACTTCTCCTGGGTGCCCTGCACGTCGTACGCCTCGCGCTCGCCGGGCTCGGCGGCGCGCGCCTCGGGCTTCTCGCTCGTCATCGTCCTTCTCTTCTCCGGTTCGGGCCCAGGCATGAAAAAGCCCCTCGCTCAGGAGGGGTCGCCGCGCCGACAGGGGTGCTGGGTCAGCGCGGCCGGCTAAGGAGCAACGTGCGGGCCACGGGGCGAGGGTACCCCAGTCAGCCGGCCCACCCCTGGTCTCGCAGGGCGGCTGCCAGGGCCTCCCCCACCCCCCGATGGGCGCCCCACGACCAGTGCATGCCGTCGGGATTGCCCTCGCCGGAGTCGATCCCCGGCTGCACGATCGGGTCGATGTCGACGAAGCCGACCCCCTCACGTTGCGCCCAGCGCCGCCCGGCCGCCACCGCGGGCCCATGGTGGCGCTGCGAGGGGTACGCGCCCGCGGCGTGCGGCGAAGGCCCGAGCAGCGCGATCGGGATGCCCGGCCGGTAGTGCCGGACCCCCTGGACGATCCGGCTCAGGTACTGGTCGGTCGCGGCCTGGGGCAGTTGGCGCACCCGGCCCCCGGTCGCGCGGATCACGTGCGGGCTGGCCACCTGGTACGCCCGGCGGACCTGCCGCCGAAGGGCGCCCGGCCGGACGTACGCGATGCCCTCACGGAGGTACGTGGGCAGGGCGGCCGGGAGGTGGTCCATCTGCCCGACGCCCAACACGAGCGCGTCGGCCCGCGGGATGCAGTACGACCACACGCGGGGGTCCTTGGTGGCCGCCCACCAGGCGTCGCGGGCCGTCCAGCCGAGCCGCGCGACGACATCGGCCTCCACGTCGTCGCCCAATGCGCGCGGCCATCACGTTCGGGTAGAGCCGCGGGTCGTCCAACAGCTCCGGCTGCTCGGGCCCGTGGAAGGTCAGCGAGTCGCCGAAGACGAGCACGAACCGCTGCGGCACTCGGCTCACCCGACCGGCCGGGTGAAGGTCTGCTCGACCAGGGTGCGGCCGTCCCAGGTGCGCCCCCGCAGGGTGACGGCGAGGGTGGGGCCGCCGTCGTCTTCGACGGCGACTTCTCCGTACTGCCCGCCGCCCGGGAAGGCGCCAGCCCGAGTACGGTCCGCCCTTCTGGCTGCCCGGCCGATCGAGGGCCGCCGCCTGCAGCACCGGGAAGCCGCCGGCCTGAGCCGTCGAGTAGTCCGAGTGCGTGCCGTCATCCAACGCCACCATGTGGGCATCTCCGGCCACGAGCACGAGCCGATTCTGCATCCCCGCGGCCGCGATGAGGTCGGCCGTCCGGCGCCGGGCGTCGGCGTAGCCTGACCAGGCGTCATCGGAAGGCTCGGCCGGGCCGATCCACGGGATGCCGCCCGTCCACACGACCACCTGCCCCGCCTCACGTGCGGCGGCGAGCTCGGCGGCGAACCACTCCTCCTGCTCCGCCCCCATCACCTGCTGGGCCCGCCCGGTCGCGGACCCCTTCGGCGTCCGCTGCGAGCGCGTGTCGGTCATCACCACGCGCACCCGACCCGCGACGAATGACTGCCCGATCGCTCCGGTCGGCTGATCCGATACGAGCGGGTGGTGGGGTACCCAGTCGCGGTAGACCGAGCCGGCCGCCGCGCGGCTCGGCGAGGTCGCATCGCTGTCGTTCGCGCCGAAGTCGTGGTCGTCCCAGACGTACGCGATCGACGTCGACCGATACAAGGCCGCCTGGCCGGGCGCCGTGAGCAGCTGCTGGTACGCCTCCCGGAATCTGCCCGCATCGTTCACCCGAATGTTGGCGTAGTTGAGGTCGCCGATCTGCAAGTACGCGAGCGGAGCGTCCTCGCGGATCGCGTCGAACACCGCGGCGTTCGAGCCGGAGCGAGCGCACGCGGCGGCGGCCAGGGTGAAGCTCGCCGGGCCCTCGGGCATGGTCTGGAAGCTGCCCGTGCGGACGCGGTCGAGCACCCCGCCGACCTCGACGGCCCAGTGGTAGCGGGTGCCCGGGCGTAGGCCGTCCACGCCGAGACGCGCCACCCGCTGCCCCGCCGCGGTGGCCGCGACGGGCGTTGACCAGGTCGGGGCGGCCAGGCTCGGGTCGGTGGAGACCGCGAGCCGGACCGGGATCGCTGCTCCCTCGTCGTCGCCGCGCACCTGGGCCACCACGGTGGTGGACCGGGCGGTGGTGCCGCCCGTCCAGGCCCAGACCACCGGGGAGTCCGGGAGCGAGTCCGCGACCGACTCAGGGTGGGTCGGGCCGAAGAAGTACAGGTAGATCCGATCCGACCCGGTCCACACGCCGACCAGGAGCAGGGAGGTGAGGGCGGCCACCCGGACCAGGTGGTGGATCCGGTGGTCGCGCTGCCAGGCCAGCCAGTGCAGGAACGCAGGGAGGGCGAAGACCGCGGCCACCAGCAGCGCCACCGGGGCGGGGTACTGGATCGAGGACAGCAGCGCCAGCAGGGCCGCGGCCACCGCCAGCGCGACGGCGCCGCCGAGCTCCCATCGGTAGACGGCGACCGCCGACAGCGCCACGAGGACGGCCAGGGCGATCCAGGCCGGGGTCGCGATCGCGGCGTCCAACTCTTCCGGGGTCGCCGGGATTGCCCCGCGCACCGTCAGCCAGCCGAGGACCACGACCGCCACCACGGTCCACCCGCTCGCCAGCAAGCGGGCGCCGAGCGCGACCCGGTCGGTGACGTGGTGCGGTCCCAGCGGGCGGACCGGGGCCGGTCGGTGTTTCCGCCGGGTGTGGCCGGGGTGGGCGATCACGACCGCCTGCACCGACGGCCGGTCGGGGACGCGGCCGAGCGGGGTGCGGGCCAGGACGGGCCGGATCCAGTCGGGGGCGCGGTCCCATCGGGCGGCCAGGGTCAGCGCGGCCACTCCCAGGAACCCGAAGACCGCGGCGAAGGCGAGGAAGGCCAGCCACAGCCAGGAGACGTTCTCGGCCCAGAAGGTCCAGCCGATGAAGTTCCCGAAGGAGCCGAGCACGAGGTAGCCGCTGAGCGCGCACAGGGCGATGCCCCAGGCCCGATAGGCGCTCCTGCCCCGCCGACCCTCGAGGTCCTCCCCCACCGACCCAGCCGGGCCCAGTCGTCCCGCGGCCCAGAGCGCCGAGGCCCGCCCGTCTACCCCGCACCGACGGCTCATCCAGCCCGGGCCTCGGGCCCGGTGGTAGGCGTCGCGGAGCAGCGTGGCCAGCGTGAACAGCAGGCCCAGGCCGAGGACGGTGGGGACGATGACCGCCAGATCGGCCATCACGGCACCTCGGGCGCCGCGACGGCCACGGTGCCGGCGTCCCCGTCCACGGTGACCACGGCGGCAGTCTTGGACAGCCGCGCCACCACACCCGGCACGTTGACGACAGCGGGGATTCCCAGCTCGCGCGCCACGATGGCGGCGTGCGAGAGCGGCCCGCCCTCCTCGACGACGACCGCCGCCGCAACCATGAGCAGCGGGGACCAGGAGGCGTCGGTCGTACGGGCCACCAGCACCTCCCCGCGGACCAAGCCGCTCTCGTCGCTCGATCCCAGCACGCGCGCTGGCCCGGTGATCCGCCCCGGTGAGGCACCCCAGCCGCTGAGGACTTGGCCCGGGAGCGCGGGCCCGCTGACGGCCGGCGGAGGCTCGCCCGACCACTCCGCCGGGAGCGGACCGGCCTCCTCGCAGCGCGCCAGCCACCGGCGGCGGCGGGCTAGTTCGGCCTGGGTGGGTGTCGGCCGCGGGTCGCAGGCTGCGCCAGCCGAGGCGGCCAGCGCGCCTTGCAGCTCGCGCTCCCCCAGCAGTTCCACGTCCTCGGCCTGCTCGAGCCGACCTTGTTCGGCCAGGCGGCGGCCCAACTCGAGATGCACCCGGCGCAGCACCCCGCCCAGGGCGAGAACCCCGGCCTTGGCCCGCTCCCGGCGCTCCAGCAGGTCGGCCGCGTCCTCGGCCTGCCGGCGGATCAGCGGACGGCGCAGATCGGCGACCTGGAGGGTGAGCAGCCGGGTCTGCCGCCACTCGGGGTTGGCGGCCAGTCCGTCCAGCAGGTCATCGAGCGCAGTCGCCTGCCCCGGGTCCGGGCGGCTCGGCAGCCGGCCGGCGCCGACCTGCGCAGCCAGCGCGCGCAGCGGCGGCCACAGCAGCGCCGGGCGCTCATCCCAGGTGGGACCGCCAACCACGGCGGCCGAGCCGGCACCCCTGATCGCCGCCTCGATTCGGTCGATCAGGGCGGGCCCTCCCGCCACCTCCGCCAGCGAAGCGCGGGCCGACCCCCAGCCGTCGGCGGCGACCAGCGCGGCCACCGCATCGGCGGGAGCCTTCCGCAGGGCCTCGGCGAGCGCCTGCTGCGGCCAGCCGGCAACCGTCCCTCCGGGCCGCGCGGTCACGCGGGCCGCCCACGACCGGGCCTCCGCGTCCTCCAGGTGGTGGGTGAGGGTCTGCTCGAGCCGCGAGTAGGCCGCGAGCGCCTCTGCCGCCACAGCGACCTCCGCGGCCATCGCCCGTCCGGTCAGGTCGATCACCCGCCGGCGGAACGCCAGCAGGGCCGGGTCCGGGAGGGAGGCCAGCTCTGGGGCCAGGCTGAGCAACTCCTGGGCGGCGACCGTCGACGTGCCGGCCTCCCACAGAGCGCGCCTGCGAGCCACCAACCCGGCGCCGGCCACCCCGAGGGAGGCCAGGCGCCCCACCCGCCGCTGCGCATTGGCGCTGAGTCGGTCGACCAGGCCTGCGTCCAGGGCCGCCCGTCCGCGCACCCGTCCGAGCAGGTACCGGCCGGCCAGCGCATCCACCGGGAGCACCCCGTGCCGGTCCTCCTGCTGCCGGACCGCCTCCTCCAGCAGCAGGTGCACCACCTCCCACCGCAGCGGGGGCAGCACGCCCGGCACCATCTCGGCGATGCCGCTCGTCGTCCATCGCCGATCCTCGGCCCTCGCGGTGTCGAAGCCGTCCCCGGCGCCTGAGCCGCCGGTCGCCGGGCGGGCCTGCAGCACCCACAAGCCGGCCGCATCCCGGGCCCACTCCACGTCTTGCGGCTCGCCGAAGGCGGACTCGATCCGCAGGGCCAGCTCGGCCACCTCGGCGGCCAAGGGATCGACCTCTGGCTCGGCGCGCATGCCCGTCGCCCGGCGGGGGACCAGGTGCACCGTTGGGGTCACCTCCCCGCTCACCAGGCCCTCGCCGAGACCGGGGACGGTCTCAACCCGAACCAAGCCCGTCGCGCCTGCCGGGTCCACCGTGAACGCCACCCCGGCGCTCTCGGCCGGCACCTGCCGCATGACCAAGACCGCCATCGCCAGGCCCTGCTCGTCGATCCCGTGGAACCGTCGGTAGGCGCGGGCCTCCGGGTACCACAGCGAGGCCCAGACCAAGCGGATGGCCCGCTCCAGGGCCGCGCCGTCGGGCACCCCCAGGTAGGAGCGGTACTGGCCGGCGAAGGACGCGCCGGGCAGGTCCTCGGCGGTCGCCGACGACCTGGCGACCAGCAGCCCGCCGGGGTCGCGGAGCGAGGAGGCGGCTGCGATCGCGGTGGCCACGGCGTCGGGGAGCGGGACTCCCAGGAACGCGGCATCGGCGGAGTCCCGCGCCTGCTGGTGGCCCCCCTGCGCCGGGATCGGCCCGGAGGCCACCTCGGCCAGGAACCCCGTCAGGCCGGGCTCGGCGGCCACCAGCCGGTACGCGGCGGTCGTGAGCGCCAGGCAGGAGGGGACGGCGAATCCTGCGGCGATGAGCCGGTCGAGCCACTCCCCCTTGCCCCCGACCAGGGAGGCCGGGGCGCCAGCACCGGTCAACTCCAGCAGGGTGGGCTGCTCGCTCGACGGGCCCCGTCCCGTCGAGCCGGTCACGGCCGGGTCGCCTCGTCCGGTTCGGCCAGCGCACCCAGGTACGTGGCGACGGCGCGATCGGTCACCTGGTCGAGCGGCTCCCCCGTCCGCAGGGAGCGGTCGGCCAGCGCGGCGGCCAGGTCGGCTCGCAGGGTGGTGACCCGCCGACGCCCCCAGGTGCGCAGCAGCAGCACTGACGCCAGCGCAGCGACGACGCCGAAGAGCCCGACGAGCTCCCACTCCCGGCCGATCCCGGCGTCCAGCGCGCCCACGGCGGCCACGACGAGCACCGCCACCAAGAGCACCCGGGTGATGCCCGTCGGCGTCATGCCTCCATTGTGGATCAGCCTGACCCAGCCCGGGCGAGGAATAGCCGCCCCGCCGGGGTGGGTGCGTTCAGCCGACCTCTGCGGTCACGCCGCGGTGGGCGTTGCGGCCCACCGCCAGCCTGGTCTCGCCAAGGTGGCGCTTGGCGATCCGCAGCGCGAGGTCGCCGGCGTCGGAGCCCGATCGGGTAGTGGGGCCTGCGCCTGTTCACCTCTGGCAGGGTGAGGGCGTGACCCGGTGGCTGTACTCGCTGGCGCGCCGCTGCGCGAGTCGCGGCTGGCTCGTCATCGGCCTGTGGCTGGTGGTGGCCTTCGCCGTCATCGGCCTCAACCGGGCTGTGGGCGGAGCGGTCGCCCAGACGTACCTGCTCCCCGGCACCGACAGCGCCGTCGCGCAGGACCTGCTCAACCGCGCCTTTCCGGGCTCGGCGGCCGAGTCGGTGCCCGTCGTCCTGCACGATCCCGAAGCCGACCTCGCCGAGGGGGCGGGGGCCGACTCGGTGGCCGCGGTGGCAGGAGCACTGGAGCAGGTCGAGGCGGTGACGGCGGTGGTGAGCCCGGCTGACAACCCCGCACTCGTCTCCGAGGACGGCCACACGGCGCTGCTGCAGGTCACGGTCACCGAGCGCTCCGCGGGCGAGCCGGCCGTCGGGCAAGAGCTGCTCGACAGGGCCCGGGAGGCGGCGGCGCCGGGGGTGCAGGTCGAGCTGGGCGGCTTCCTCGGTCGGCAAGTGTCGCGCCCCGACACCAGGAGGTCGGAGGCCCTCGGCCTGTTCGCCGCGATCCTCGTGCTCTTCGCGACATTGCGCCGGTTCCCGGCGGTCGTCATCCCTCTCGCCAACGCCGTCCTGTCGGTGGGGATCGGCCTGGCCCTGATCGGCCTGCTCGGCAACCTCGTCTTCATCCCCGAGGTCGCCCCCACCCTGGGCACGATGCTGGGCCTCGGCGTCGGCATCGACTACGCGCTCTTCCTGGTCGTGCGGCATCGCACCCTGCTGCGTCAGGGCTATCCGGTCGACGACGCCGTGGGGCGCACAGCCGGCACGGCGGGCGCCGGCATCATCTTCGCGGGCGGCACCCTGATCGCGGCCGTGTGCGGACTCGCGCTCACCGGGCTGGCCTTCCTGTCCTGGCTCGGGATCGCGGCCGCTCTTGTGGTCGGGGTGGCCGTCATCGCCTCGTTCACGCTGGTGCCGGCCCTGCTCGGGGTCACCGGCAGGCGGGTCCTGCCCAAGGGCATGCGCGAGCAGGTGGGCGACACCGACGAGACGCTCGACCGAAGCCGCTGGGCCGCTCTCGCGCAGGCGGTCACGGGCAAGCCGTGGCGGTACGCCATCGGGTCGACCCTGATCCTGCTGGTGCTGGCGGCCCCGGCGATCACCCTCACCCTGGGGCACACCGATGCGAGCACGTTGCCGCCGGAGACCACCGCCCGCAAGGCCGACGACCTGATGCGAGCCGGATTCGGGGCGGGTTCGACCGTCGCCCCTGGCCGTGGTGAGCCAGCTCTGGGCGATCGCGGGAGGCCCCGACACGGATGACCCCGCCTTGGTAGACCCGGCCGAGGGAGACCCGCGCGCCAAGGACGTGCGCCTCGTCGGCCTCGCGGCGGCGCTTGCCGGCACCCCTGGTGTGGTCGCCGTGGACCCCACGGTCGTCGAGCACCGACGGAGGCGTTGCGATCATCCGCGTCATCCCGGAATGGGGGTCTGCAGACCCGCGTACGGAGGAGCTGGTGACGCGCCTGCGCGCAGAGGTGCTGCCGACGACGACGGGCGACCTCGAGATGTCCTCGCACGTCGGCGGCGTCACGGCCGCCACCACAGACCTGTCGGAGCTGATCGCCCAACGCACCCCGTGGTTCGTCTTCGGCGTCGTCTCGCTGTCCTTCCTGCTGCTCATGCTCGCGTACCGCTCGCTGCTCATCCCGCTCAAGGCCGCGCTGATGAACCTGCTCTCGATCGCGGCGGCCTACGGCGTGGTGACGATGGTGTTCCAGTGGGGCTGGGGCGCCCAGCTCATCGGCCTGGATGGGCCGGTGCCCATCGAGTCGTACGTCCCGATGATGATGTTCGCCGTCCTGTTCGGCCTCTCGATGGACTACGAGGTGTTCCTGCTGACCGCGTTCCGCGAGCACTGGGAGCGCAGCGGCGATATGACCACGGCAGTGCGGCGGGGTCTGGCCGACACCGGCCGCGTGGTCACCGCGGCGGCCCTCATCATGGTGGTCGTCTTCGCCAGCTTCGTGCTGTCGACCGACCCGATCGTGAAGATGTTCGGCATCGGGCTCGCGACCGCAGTGGCCATTGACGCGACCATCGTGCGCTGCCTGCTGGTGCCGGCGATCCTCGTGCTGGCGCAACGGGGCACCTGGTGGCTGCCGCGATGGCTCGACGACCTGCTCCCCCAGCTGCACGTTGAAGGCGATCCGCAGGCCCTCGACGCGGCCGCCATGGCCGCGCCAGTGGCTCGGCCCGGCCGGCGACCGCTCGCGCGCCACCGGCCCCTGGCGGTGCTTTCCGCGGTGCTTGGGGTGGGCCTGGCCTGGGCAACCGTCTCGCGGCTGCCCATCCTGCCTCCCGGGAGCGGGGCCACCGTGGCGGCCGCGTCGGTCCTCGGCGGCGTGCTGGCACTTCTCCCGCCGTCGCTCGGCGGTGCACGGTCCAGCGCGTGGACGCGCCTGCTCGGCTACGTGGGCGGCGCCGTCGTCACCACGCTGGCGCTCGCGACGATCCGCGCCGTGGTCCCGCCGGTGGGCCCGCCGCCCGGCGCCGTCGTGGCCGCGACTTTGATCGTGGTGGCCCTGGCCACCGTTCTGGTTGTGCGCCGCGCGGCCGCGCTGTCGATGATCCTCGGGACCCTGGCGGTCGCTGTGGCCGCGCTCTCGATGCCGCTGGCCCAGGGGGAGTCGGCGCTGCCGCTGATCGCCGCCGTCCTGCTGCCGGCGGTCCTGGCCGTGGTGGTCGCCGAGGCCGCCGGCAGCGTCCTGGGCTCCAGGCGGCCCGACGTCGACTCCGGCCCGGCCGCCAACCCCGACGCGGCGCCGCCGACGGCGGACGGCTCGGAGCCGTACCTCACCTCGTTCGACGCCCTGATGGGCGGCCCCGAGCACCCGCCGGGAGCGCCTCATGAGGCCGCGCCACGACACGCGATGGCAGGGCCCGGCGATGGCGCTCGCGGTTACGGCGATGCTGGCCGCCGGCGGCTGGCCCGCATCGCCCGCCGCCGCGGACGGGCCGGCGCGGGAGCCCCGGCTGGTCAACGAGGAGCTCGTCACCTCCACGCTGGGGCTTTCGGGTCTGCCGCTGAAGTCCGAGCTCGTCAACCGCGTGGTGGCCCGGGACTACCCGGTGACCACCCTGTCCGACCCCACCTCCACCATCGGCTTGCGCTATCTCGACCGACCCGGCGCGCCCCCGGTGAGCAACGGCGCGGCCCAGATCACCGTGGGCGGCCCCGGGGAGACCTCGGTGCTGACCGGCGCGACGTTCGGCAAGCCGCTCCCGGTGGCCCTGCACGTGGAGTACTCGCGGGGCGAGCGGGTGCTGGACCCAGACGCCGTCGCGGGCTCCGCTGGCGACCTCGCCATCCAATACACCGTGACCAACACAGCCGTGAGCAGAGAAGAGCGTCGCCTACCAGGACTCCGCCGGGCGCCGGTACGGGACGAGGACCCCGTCTTCGTCCCGTTCGCGGGCACCCTCGTGGCCACCTTGGACCGCGGCGTGGCGCTCGTCTCCGCCCCGGGCGCGCTCGTCAGCACCACTCCCGAGGGTGCCACCCAGCTGCTGTGGAACCTCATGATGGCTCCGCCCCTGGGCTCCTACCAGCGCATCGTCACGGCACAGGTGCGCGGTACGGACCTGCAGGTTCCGGCGGTGGTCATGCAGCTGCTGCCCACGACCACCTCAGACGACCCCTCGGCGGCCTTCTCGGCCTCGCTGCTGGACAGCTCGGTCACCGGGAACACCACCCTCACGGGCGGCCTCACGACCGTGAACGACTCGGCGATCTCCCTGGCTGCCGGGGCTGGTGGCCTGGCGCAGGGATTGGCCGCCCTCGACTCGGCGGCCGCGGCCCTGTCGAGCCAGGTGTCCGGCCCCCTCGTCGACGGGGCGCAGCAGGTCGCCACCGGCGCCTCGCAGCTCGCCTCGGGCCAGGCTGCGCTGGCGGCCGGGGTGTCGTCGGAGGCGGCGGCGCCGCCTCCCTGGATGACGGCCTCACCTCGCTCGTGAGCGGGCTGACCTCAATCGACGCGGGTCTGGCCGCGCTTGCCGCGAGCCCGGGGCTGCCAGCCGCCCAGGCGGCCGCCGCGCAGCTGCAGGCATCGGTCCTGGCCATCGCCGACGCGGTCGGGTCACCGAGCGATCCGTCAGTGCGCCTTTCCCGACCCCCGACGACGTCACCCTCATCCAGGCGCTCCGGGGTGCGCAGGCCGGCACCGTGGGCCTGACCGACGGGTCCACGCAGGTCACGGCGAAGCTGGCCAGCGCGACCGCGACCCTGGCAGCCGCCTCGGCCGACATCGCCGCCGCGGCAACTTCGGCCGGGACCGCGGCAGCAGGCGCCGGCTCCCTGTACGCGGCGGTGTGCGGCGCATCGCCAACGCTCACGGGCCCGCAGTGCGCGGCGCTGCAGTCGGTGCAGAACTCGGCCGCCGCGGCCGCCGCATCCGCGGCCAAGGCCGGCAGCGGAGATCGGCGGCGCCCGGGTCGACGTCGGGCTGGCGAGGGCCGGATCGCAAGGGGTGACCGCGGGACTGCTGGTCCTCACCTCGGCGCTCGGGAAGGTCGAGGCCGGCCTGGAGGCCGTGAGCCTGGGGCTGCTCAGCGGTGACCCCGCCGACCCCGGCGTCTACGAGGGCCTCGCGCAGCTGAGTGCCGCTCTTGAGACGTCGGTGGTCGCGGTCGCAGCGCTGGCCACCGGCAGCACTGAGGCCCTCGACGCCGCCAGCGCGCTCGACGCCGGGGCGGGAGCGCTCACCGGCGGGCTTGACCGGACCTCGGCCGGGGCCGACGCCCTCGCGGAGCAGGGCGGCGTCCTCGCCGCGGGGGCCACCGCCGAGGCGCAAGGCACGAGCCAGGCGGCCGATTCGCTCGACACCATCGCACGGGGGGTCCGGCGACGCAAGCGAGGGCGGAGGTGACCTCGCTGCAGCGGCCAACACCCTGCAACGGGACGGCACCGCACGAGTGCGGGCCGAGGTCGTGGAGTCATCGAAGAAGCCCGCCCAGGCGCAGTCCTACCTCGCGGCGACCGATCTGCAGGCAGCCGACGCGATGCCGTACGGACCACCCGAGGGCGCGCTGGGCCGAGTGGCCTACGTCGCCACCCTCACACCACCCCCGTTGCCCGTCGGCGGGCCCGCGACGACGGCCCTCGTCGGGTGCTCTTCGTCGGCGGGCTGGCGCTGCTCGCGGTGGCCCGCGTGCGGCGGGTTCGGTCCGCGCGCCCTTAGGCGTCAGGACGGCGCATCCCGCGCGCCCGCGCCGGGCGGGTGCCGTCAGCCGGCCTCGGCCAGGGTCGCGTCGAGCTCGCCCACGAACCGCTCGGCGTCCGCGCGCGAGAAGACGAGCGGCGGCCGGACCTTGAGCACGTTGTTGTGCAGGCCGGCCGTGCCGACCAGCACGTGGCGGCGGCGCAGGCCGTTGACGGCCCGCAGCGCGAGGTCCTCGTCCGGCTCCCGGCCCCCTGGTCGCACCAGCTCGATGCCCAGGAAGAGCCCTGCGCCTCGGACATCCCCGATCGCAGGGTGGCGGGCGGCGAGCTCGGCGAGCATCGCCTTCAGCAGCGCGCCGACCTGGGCCGCGTTGGCCTGCAGGCCCTCGTCCCGGATGACGTCGAGCACCGCCTGCGCCGCCGCGATCGACACGGCGTTGCCGCCGAAGGTGTTGAAGTAGCGCACCTCGCGGCCGAACGCCTCGATCACCTCGGGCCGCATGATGGCGGCGGCGATCGGCATCCCGTTGCCCATCGGCTTGCCGATCGTGACCAGGTCGGGCACCAGCGGATTCGCCGCGGTCCCGTGCCGCTGGAAGCCCCACATCGCCTCACCGGTGCGCCCGAAGCCGGGCTGCACCTCGTCGGCGATCCAGACCCCGCCAGCGCGGCGCACCACCTCGACGGCGGGGGCGAGGAAGCCGGCCGGATCGGGCAGCACGCCGTCCGAGGCGAAGATCGAGTCGGCGATGAACGCGGCGAGGCGCACGCCGTGCGCGGCGAGGTCGTCGATCGCGGTCTGCACCTGCGCCGCGAACCACTCCCCCAGGCTCGCGAACCCCAGCGCCGCGTGGTCGACCCGGTACGCGTCCGGCGCCTCGACCCAGCGCACCCAGGGCGCGAGGCTGTCGACCCCGCCGAGCGACGGGGAGATGGCCGCGACCTCCGTGGTCACGCCGTGGTAGGCGTTGCGGGTCACCACGACACCAGTCCCGCCGGTGTGGTGCTTGGCGATCCGCAGCGCGAGGTCGCCGGCCTCCGAGCCGGTGCACGTGAACATCACGTGCCCCAGCTCGGCCGGCAGCGTGGCCAGCAGCTCCTCGGAGTAGCGGACGATCCCCTCATGCAGGTAGCGGGTGTGCGTGTTGAGCACCCCCGCCTGCGCCGCGATCGCCGCGGTGACCCGCGGGTGCGCGTGGCCCGCGGACGCCACGTTGTTGTAGGCGTCCAGGTACTCCACGCCGTCGGCGTCGTACAGGTGCACGCCCTCGCCGCGCACGATCTGCAGCGGCTGCTCGTAGAACAGCCGGTACGCCGGCCCGAGCACGTCCAGCCGCCGGCGGACCAAGGCCGCGGTCTCGCGGCGCGAGCGCGTCGATCCGCGCGGGGTCGAAGTAGCTGGACGGGCCGACCCGCCGCGGGGTGCTCACGTCAGCCCGCCCGTTCCCCGCCGGGCGGCGGCGTGCTGGCGAGCCGGGCCAGCGACCGGGTCGCAAGGTCGATCGACCGCAGGGTGTACGAGGCGTTGTCGGGGTCGGTCGCGGCCAGCCACGAGTTGAGGAGCAGCCGCTGCGCCAGCCTCGCCCGGACCAACGAGGGCAGCAGCCTGAGCTCGCCGTCCGTCAACGGCCGCACGGCCTCGAAACCGCGCGCCAGGTCGTAGGGCGCCTCCCAGACATCGGCGGCATCGCGTTCGAGCGAGCCGCCCGCGCCCACCGCGTACGACATGGCAACGGCGAGGTCGCCCGCGACCGACGAGCGGACGACGTCGCCGAAGTCCAGGATCCCGGTGACGAATCCGTCGACGGACGCGTCGACCAGCAGGTTGTCGGCGTTCACGTCCTGGTGCACGACCTGCTGCCGGGTCTCCGCGAGGTCGGCGCCGACGTGTCGCGTCGAAGCGGTCCAGCTCGCGGGCGACCAGGTCGCGCGGCGCGCCGTCGGGGACGTGCGGGAGCAGCGGGCGCAAGGTCGCCGAGGCGCTGCAGGTCCCAGGCCAGGACGCGGCCGGCCGCGGGGTGGTCGAAGTCGCGCAGCGCCCACGACAGCCGGGCGACGGCGGCGCCGATGGCCTGGCGCTGAGAAGGAGTCGTGGCGTCGTAGTCGAGCGTGCGGCCGGGCAGGTACGTGAGCAGGCGCGCGACGCGGGGCTCCGACTCCACCCCCCGCACCACCGGCTGCAGCGCACCGGATCGGTCGGCAACCAGCCGAGGAAGCGGCAGGGCCGGATCGGCCCCTGCGGCGTGGCCGAGGGCGCGGCACTGCAGGTCGATCACCGCGGGGTCGTCGACGGGGTGTGCGACCTTGAGCACGAAGGCCCCGGAGTCCCCCCGCACGAGGAAGGTGTCGTCGCGCTCGGTGTCGAGCCGCTCCGCAGCGGCGACCTCGACGTCGAACCACTCTCGGGCGATGGCGGCCGCCCGCTCCGCGTCGAGTCGGACGAATGGCGCGGCCAGTGCGTCGTCGCCAGGCAGGGCGGCGGGCGCGCGGCGGGCGCGGCCGCCGTAGCGGCCCCTGGCTGGATCACCCGGGCACCGTAGTACGCGCGCCGCGGGGCCCGTTGCTCAGCGCTCGGTGTCGGCCGGGGTGGGGCCCGGGGCGGGGCCCGGGGCGGGGCTTGGGCGGCGGCGCAGGATCGTTCGGCGTCGGTACATCTCGCGGTCGGCCCGGGACAGCAGGTCCGTGAGCCCGCCGTCATCCCACGGCGCCAGCACCGAGCCGCCCACGGTGACGGCCGCGTCCCAGATCGTCGGCAGGGGTCGGCGGGACGGATCGCACGTGGGCCCGAATGCGCTCCTCCAGCTCGGCCGGCGCCATCCCCGGCCCGGGCCCGACCACGCAGAACTCGTCGCCGCCCCAGCGCGCGACCACATCGGTGCCGCGCGTGGTGGACGCCACCGCCTCCGCCACGGCGACGAGGACCTCGTCGCCGGCCGCGTGGCCGAGGGCGTCGTTCACCCGCTTGAGGCCGTCGATGTCGACGAAGAGGCAGTGGATGGCGTCCCCGCGGCGGCGCGCGGCCTCGATCAGCGGCTCGGCGAGCATCTCCAGGCCGCGGCGGTTGGCGACATCCGTCAACGGGTCGCGCGTCGCGGCGGCCTCGGCCAGCTCGAGGGCCCGGCCCAGCGCGTCCAGGCTGCGGCGGTGGGCCCGGTTCACCGCGAGGCCGACCAGTCCCGCCATCACCATCGCCTGGGCCCACCAGGGGGTCGTGGCGGGATCGGGGCCGAGCCAGATCGCCACGGCGCACCAGCCGAGCCAGAGGCCGCCGATGACCCCGGCCACCCACGGCAGCGACACGAGCAGGGCCCCAGCGACGACGATGGTCAGCATCAGGTCGGTGGAGCGGGTGAGGTCCCCGGTCCCGGCGATCCCGGCCAACGCCAGCGCGCCGACGGAGAGGGCGGCGCCCGCGGCGACGGGGTGGGCCCACCCGAGGGGCAGCCGCCAACGCCGCAACCCGATCCGCACGCCCAGGGTCAACCCGGCGGCGGCCGCCAGACCCGCGACGAGCCACGGCGGATCCCCGCCGGCGGCGCGCAGCACCGCAAGCGCCCCGAACACGCAGGCCGACGCGCCCGCCGCCCACGGCAGGGGCGCCGCCACGGCGGCGTCGTACCGCGCAGAACCCATACCCCTCCACGTCGGCGGATCGCCGACCCGCCTTGACGGCTGCGGCCCCGGTAGGGCCACTCGGGCGAATCCGCGCCGGCGGCCCGCCCGCGGCGGCCGCACCCGGGATGTCACCGAGATCACACCTCAGATGGCATATCTATGTGTGGTCATGGGTGACTATTGAGTGAGCAAGGGACGAACCACGTCCGACCCGACCGCAGGAGCCCCCCGATGACCCCCAGCTGGACCCTGACCGACCTCGTCGACCCCGCGACGCTCTCCCCCGAGGGCCACGCGCAGGCGGCCGTGATCCTCGACGGCATGGCCAAGGGCCTCGTCAGCCACTACGAGGCCACCGAGATGATCGCGTGCTCCGGCCTGCCGATCGCCTCGTCGATGGTCGCCCACCGGATCGACATCGCCGCCTGATCCACGCCTCCCGCCGAGGGCCCCGGATCCAGCGGTGGGGACCGGGGCCCTCGCGCGGCCGCACGGAGCGAGACCGCCGGCTCAGCGGGGCAGCCGCAGGCCGGTCATCCCGCCGTCGACCGTGAGCGCGGTGCCCGTCGTGGAGCCCGAGAGCGGGCTGCCGAGGTAGGCGATGGCGTGGGCCACCTCATCGGCCGAGACCAGGCGGCCCATCGGCTGCCGCTCCCGCAGCGCCTGCGCGGCCTGCTCCGGGTCGGCGGCCGAGGCGAGCAGCCGGCCCACCCAGGGGGTGTCGGCCGTGCCCGGGACGACGGCGTTCACGCGGATCGCCGTCGCGCACATGGTCGGCGGCCATCGCCAGCGTCAGCGCCAGCACCGCGCCCTTGGTCGCCGAGTAGAGCGCGCGGTCCGGCACCCCGACGATGGCCACCACCGACGAGGTGTTCACCACCGCCGCGCTCGGCGAGCGGCGCAGGTACGGCAGCGCGGCGCGGCTCACCCGGGCGACGCCCAGCACATTCACGTCAAACACCCGCCGCCACTCGTCGTCGCCGTTGGCGGCGACGTCCCCTTGCGCGCCCACCCCGGCGTTGTTGACGACGACGTCGAGCCGGCCGAAGCGCTCGAGCGACGGCGTCGACCGATGCGGCCACCGCCTCGGCGTCGGTCACGTCGCACTCCAGCGACAGCGCGGCGGCATCGGGGGCGACCGCGTCGCGGTCGAGCACCGCCACCTGCGCGCCGCGCGCCGCCAGCAGCCGCACCGTCGCCGCGCCGATGCCGCTGGCGCCGCCTGTGACCAGCGCCACCAGGCCTTCGTAGTCGGTCATCGGAGCACTCCTGCGGGGATCGGTGGTCAGCGGCGGGGGTCGACGTGGATCTTGGGGCCGGCTCCGACCCCGGGCAGCGGGCGGCCCGCGAGGGCGTCGCCCACCTCGGCGAGCCCGATGGTTCCGGCCACGAGGGGACGCGGGTCGACGCGGCCGTCGGCGTAGCGGTCGATCGTGTCGGCGAGCCCTGGCGACGCGCTCAGGATCCCGACGGCGGTCACGTCCTTGAGCACCAGGTCGCGGGTGTCGATCGTGCTGGGCGTGCCGGACAGCCCGATCAGGACGATCCGGCCCCCCGGCTGGACGCGCGCCAGCGCCGCCGCCGGGATCTCGGCGCCGTGGCTGCAGTCGAGCACCGCGTCGTACGGCAGGTCGGGCAGCTCCGCCGCGGCCCAGACCGGGCCGATCTCCAGTGAGCGGGCGAACGCGAGGGAGCCCTGCGACCGGCCCGCCAGGTGCACCTCGAGCCCCTCGGCGGCGGCCAGCAGCCCCGCGAGCAGCCCGATCGTCCCCGGCCCGTACACCAGGACCCGGGCGCCCGGCGCGGCCTCCGCCGCCTGCACCGCCCGCCAGCGCGTTGCCGCCCGGCTCGACCAGCGCGCCCGCGACCGCGTCGACCGTGTCCGGCAGCGCGTAGAGGGCGTGGGCCGGCACCAGGACCTGCTCGGCCAGCGCGCCCGGCCACCCGCCGCGGATGCCGATCTCGAAGCGGTCGTGGCAGACGTGCTGGCGCCCCCCCAAGCACAGGCGGCAGTGCCCGCACCCGAGCATCGTGTCGCCGGTCACGTGCCGGCCCAACCAGGCCTGGTCGACCCCCGGGCCCACCGCGGCGACCGTGCCGGCCCACTCGTGGCCGAGCCGCATCGGGTAGCGGGCGTGGCCCTGGTGCAGGTAGGCCATCTCCCCGGTGAAGAACTCGACGTCGGTGCCGCAGATGCCGACCCGGGCGACGTCGACCACGACCTGGCCGGCTGCCGCCACCGGCGGCTCGACCTCGAGCACCGCCGACTCGCGCGGGCCGGTCACCACGAAGGCCCTCATGAGCGGGGCCGCCCGGCCCTCATGGCGCGGCCGCGACGACCTGGCGCTGGGTCCCGAGGCCCTCGACCCCGAGCTCCATCACGTCGCCCGGCGCGAGGAACACCGGCGGCTTCGCGCCCATGCCCACCCCCGGCGGCGTCCCGGTGTTGATCAGGTCGCCCGGCTCGAGCACCAGGAACTGGCTCAGGTAGTGGACCAGGAAGGTCGGAGAGAACAGCATCGTCGCCGTCGAGCCGTCCTGGCGCCGCACGCCGTTCACGTCCAGCCACATCCGCAGGCCGAGCACGTCGCCCACCTCGTCCGGGGTGACGAGGTACGGCCCGCAGGGGTTGAACGTCTCGGCGGACTTCCCCTTGACCCACTGGCCGCCCCGCTCGAGCTGGAAGGCCCGCTCGCTGACGTCGTTGACGAGCACGTAGCCGGCGATGGCGGCGGCCGCCTCGCGCTCGTCGGCGAGGTAGCGGCACCGCGAGCCGATCACGATGCCGAGCTCGACCTCCCAGTCGGTCTTGGTCGAGCCGCGCGGCACCAGCACGGTGTCGTTCGGGCCGACCAGGGTGTTGGGGGCCTTGTTGAAGACGATCGGCTCGGCCGGCACGGGCTGCCCGGTCTCGGCCGCGTGGTCGCTGTAGTTCAGCCCGATGCACAGCAGCTGGTGGGGACGGGCGATCGGGAGCCCCGATCCGGCGGTCACCCAGCGGCTCGGCGAGGCCCTGCCCCGCCCGCTCGGCGGCCAGGGCCCGCAGCCGCTCGACACCACCCGAGCCGAAGAACGCCTCGTCGAAGTCGCCCACGGCATCAGAGACATCGACGACGAGCCCGTCACCGACCAGCCGTCACGCAGGACGGCGGGGCGCTCCTGGCCGGCGGGTCCGAGGCGCATCAGCTTCACGAGGACTCCTCACGGTGGCGGGCGGCCCGCCCGCATCGGTCGCGCTCGATACGCTGCCGCACAAGGCCGAATCGTATGGCGTGTCCCCTCTCAGCGGATGAAGGCGGCCGTGACCCGACGCAGCCAGCAGTGGTACTCCGGCACCGATCGCAACGCGTACATCCATCGCGCCTGGATGCGCCGCGGGCTGCCGGCCAACGCCTTCGACGGCCGCCCGCACATCGCGATCGCCAACACCGCCTCCGACCTCACCCCCTGCAACACCCACCTCGACGAGGTCGCCGCGAGCGTGAAGCAGGGGGTCTGGGAGGCGGGCGGCGTGCCGCTCAACCTGCCGGTCATGTCGCTCGGCGAGACCCAGGTGCGGCCGACGGCGATGCTGTGGCGCAACCTCGCGGCGATGGCGATCGAGGAGATGCTGCGGGCGAACCCGATCGACGGCGTGGTGCTGCTCGGCGGCTGCGACAAGACGATCCCGGCCCTGCTCATGGCGGCGGCCTCCGTCGACCTGCCGGCCGTCGTCGTCCCGGGCGGCCCGATGCTCACCGGCCACTTCGAGGGCGCCCCGCTGGGGTGCGGCACCGATGTGTGGCGGCTGAGCGAGGAGGTGCGGGCCGGGACGCTGGCGGAGGAGGCGTTCTTCCGCTCGGAGTCATCGATGATCCGCAGCCGCGGCCACTGCAACACCATGGGGACGGCCTCGACGATGGCGGTCATGGCCGAGGCCCTGGGGATGACCCTGCCGGGCATCGCCGGGACCCCAGCGCCGGACAGCCGGCTGCTTGAGCTCTCGCACGCCACGGGCCGGCTGGCCGTCGAGATCGTCGAGGCCGAGCGCCGGCCGAGCGCGGTGATGACGTCGGCCTCGTTCCGCAACGCGATCGTGGCCCTCGCCGCCACCGGCGGCTCCACCAACGCCGTGGTCCACCTCCTGGCGATCGCCGGCCGGCTCGGGGTGGACCTCGCCCTCGCCGACTTCGACCGGATCGGCGCGGGTGTCCCGCTGCTCGTTGACCTGCAACCGGCCGGCCGCCACCTGATGGACGACCTCTACCGGGCGGGAGGGCTGCCGGCCGTGCTGCGCGAGGTCGCCGACCTCCTCGACCCGGACGCCGTCACGGTCACCGGGCGGCCGCTCGTCGAGCACCTGGCCGACGCGCGGATCTGGGACGAGGACGTCATCCGCCCCCGGTCGAGGCCGCTGCTCGCCGACGCCGGGATCGCGGTGCTGCGCGGGACCCTGGCCCCCGACGGCGCCCTCATCAAGACCGCGGCCGCCTCGGCCCACCTGCTCACCCACCGGGGCCGGGCGGTCGTCTTCGACAGCGTCGAAGACGTCCACCGGCGCATCGACGACCCCGACCTCGCCGTCGACGAGGACAGCGTCCTCGTCCTGCGCGGCTGCGGTCCCAGGGGCTACCCCGGGATGCCCGAGGTCGCCAACCTGCCGATCCCCCAGAGGCTGCTCGCCCGCGGGGTGCGCGACCTGGTGCGCATCAGCGACGCCCGGATGAGCGGCACCGCGTACGGCACGGTCGTCCTGCACGTCGCCCCGGAGTCGGCGGCGGGCGGCCCCCTGGCGCTGCTGCGCGACGGCGACCTCATCGTGCTCGACGTCCCGGGCCGCCGCCTCGACGTCGACGTTCCGCCGGACGAGTGGGCGAGGCGGGTTCCGTCCGAGGCCGCCGAGGAGGCGTACGCCGCGCCGCTGCGCGGCTGGGAGCGGCTCTACGTCGACCACGTGCTGCAGGCCGACCGCGGGGCCGACCTGGACTTCCTGGTCGGGGGCAGCGGAGACCAGGTGTCGCGTGAGTCGCACTGAGCCCGGCCGCCGCTCCACCTGCCCGACCCCCCGGCCCGGGGTGGTGGAGTCGCTGGTGCTCGCTATGGGCGCCGACGGCGGCGTCGCCGCGGGCGCGTCGGACCGGCTGGCCTGGGCCGCCGACGCCTCCCACGTCTTGCTCACCCCAGAGGCCGTGGTCACCCCGCGCAGCGCCGAGGCCGTCGCCCGCCTCTTGAGGTCGGCCTCCGGCACCGGGCTCCGGCTCACCTTCCGGGCGGGCGGGACGAGCCTCAGCGGCCAGGGGGTGACCGACGGCGTACTCGTCGACGTCCGCAAGGGCTTCCGCCGGATCGAGGTGCTCGACGGCGGCGCCCGCGTCCGGGTGCAGGGTGGCGCCACCCTGCGGCAGGTCAACGCCCGGCTCGCCCCGTACGCCCGCAAGCTGGGGCCGGACCCGGCCAGCGAGATCGCCTGCACGATCGGCGGGGTCGTCGCCAACAACTCCAGCGGCATGGCCTGCGGCACCAGCGACAACGCCTACCGGACCCTGGAGTCCCTGGTCCTGGTCCTGCCCAGCGGCACCGTCATCGACACCGGGGCCGCGGATGCCGACGAGCGGCTGCGGGCGCTGGAGCGCGATCTCTACGAGGGGCTGGAGCGACTCCGCGACCGCGTCCGCGGCAACGCCGAGTCGGTGCGGACCATCGAGCACCAGTTCGCGATGAAGAACACCATGGGCTACGGACTCAACAGCTTCCTGGACCACACCCGCCCCGTCGACCTGCTCACCCGGCTGGCCGTCGGCAGCGAGGGGACGCTGGCCTTCATCGCCGAGGCGACCTTCCGCACCGTCCCGCTGCACGCCCACGCGCTGACCGGGTTGCTGGTCTTCGCCGACCTGGGCGCGGCCACCGGGGCGCTGCCCGCGCTGCTCGAGTCACGGCCGACGACGGTCGAGCTGCTCGACGCGACCTCGCTGCGGGTCGCGCGCCGCGACCCGGCGTCGGCGGCCCTGCTGCCGGCAGGCGACCTCGCCAGGGCCGCGTCCCTGCTCGTGGAGTACCAGGAGCCGAGCAGCGAGGCCCTGGCCGAGCGCGCCGGCGCCATCGGCGCGGCCCACCGCGCCCTGCCCACGGCCGCTCCGGCGGCGCTCAGCCAGGACGCCGCCCGCCGAGCCGAGCTCTGGCGGATCCGCAAGGGCCTGTACGCCACGGTGGCGGCCGCCCGCCCGGCCGGGTCCAGCGCCCTGCTGGAGGACATCGTGGTCCCGGTGGGCCGGCTGCTCGACACGTGCACCGCGCTGACCGGGCTATTCGACCGCCACGGTTACCTCGACAGCGTGGTCTTCGGCCATGCCAAGGACGGCAACGTCCACTTCATGCTCACCGACCGGTTCGACCGCGCGGACCGGCTCGAGGTGTACCGGCAGTTCACCGACGACCTCGTCGACCTCGTCCTCGGCGCGGGCGGCTCGCTGAAGGCCGAGCACGGGACCGGCCGCACGATGGCGCCGTTCGTCCGCCGCCAGTACGGAGACGAGCTGTACGACGTGATGCGCGAGTTGAAGCGGCTCTGCGACCCCGACGGCATCCTGAGCCCGGGCGTCATCCTCGACGACGACCCCGAGGCGCACCTGCGCCACCTCAAGACCACCCCGCCGGTCGAGGACGAGGTGGACCGCTGCGTCGAGTGCGGCTACTGCGAGCCGGTCTGCCCGAGCAAGGACCTGACGACCACCCCGCGCCAGCGCATCGCGCTGCGCCGCGCCCTGGCCGCGGCCCGCCGCGCGGGCGACCACGCCCTGGCCGAGGACCTCGAGGCCGCCGCCCGCTACGACGTGGTCGACACCTGCGCGGTCGACGGCATGTGCGAGACCGCGTGCCCCGTCCACATCAACACCGGCGACCTCGTGAAGCGGCTGCGGCGGGAGCGCCAGGGCCACGCGGCGCAGGCGGTGGGCCGCACGGCCGCCCGGCATTGGTCGGCGCTGACCCGTACGGCGTCGGCGGGGCTCGACGTGGCGGCGGCGGTGCCCCCAGGACTGCCCGCCGCGGTGACCCGGGGACTGCGCCGGGTCGCGCCCGACCGACGTCGTGCCGCAGTGGAGCCAGGAGCTGCCCGGCGGCGGGCCGCCTCGACCGCGCCCGTCCGCGGACGCGGCGCCCGAGATCGTGCTCTTCTCCGCCTGCGTGGGCAGCCATGTTCGGCGCCGAGCCGGGGGCGACCGCGGCCCTGCTGACGCTGTGCGACCGGGCGGGCGTCCAGGTCCGCGTCCCCGAGGGCCTCGCCGGCCTGTGCTGCGGGACCCCCTGGCAGTCCAAAGGGCTCAACGAGGGCTACGCCCTGATGCGCGGACAGGTCTCCGCCGCGGCCGAATCGTGGCGCGCCCAGGGCGCGACGACGGTGGTGTGCGACGCGTCGTCGTGCACCGAGGGGCTCCGCCGGCTGCTGGCCGCGGCCGGGGCGCCCGAGGCCGGCGGCCCCGCCCTCCGGGTGCTGGACGCCGTCGACTTCGCCGCCGACGAGCTGATCCCCCGGCTGGCGGTCACCCGCCGGCTCGGTTCCGTGGCCGCCCACCCCACCTGCTCCTCGGTGCGCACCGGCCACAGCCGGCTGGTCGAGGTGGCCGCCGCGTTCGCCGACCGAGTCGTCGTCCCCGACTCCTGGGGCTGCTGCGGCTTCGCCGGCGACCGAGGCCTGCTGCATCCCGAGCTGACCGCCTCAGCGACCGCGGCCGAGGCGGCCGAGCTCGCCACCGGGTCGTACGACGCGTACGTGTCGGACAACCGCACCTGCGAGCTCGGGCTGAGCCGCGCGACCGGCCGACCCGTTCCGTCACGTGCTCGAGCTGCTGGAGGAGTGCACCCGCTGACGCCCAGCCCGCAGGAATCGCCCCGCGAGGGGTGGCGACAGGCGGTCGTCGGCGCCAGGCTGCGGAACGACCGGCGGACGCGAGCCGATGCGCCCGCCCCACCCCTGCCCGCCGCATGATCGCCCGGAGGACCCCATGGACCCGCAGAAGACCGCTGTCGTGCTCGTCGAGTTCCAGAACGACTTCACCTCCGAGGGCGGCGCCCTGCACGGAGCCGTGAAGGACTCGATGGAGGCCACCGGGATGATCCAGCACACCCAGGAGGCCCTCGCCGCGGCCCGCGAGGCCGGCGCCACGATCATCCACGCGCCCATCCAGTTCACCGAGGGCTACAACGAGATCACCGCGCACCCGTACGGGATCCTCAAGGGCGTCGTCGACACCAACGCCTTCGTCAAGGGCAGCTGGGGCGCCGACTTCGTCGAGGACGTCACCCCCGAGGCCGGAGACATCGTGCTCGAGGGCAAGCGCGGCCTCGACGCCTTCGCCAGCACGAACCTGGACTTCATCCTGCGCAGCAAGGGCATCCAGACCGTGGTGCTCGGCGGCTTCCTCACCAACTGCTGCGTCGAGTCCACGATGCGCTCGGCGTACGAGAAGGGCTTCGAGGTCGTCACGCTCACCGACTGCGTGGGCGCCACCAGCGCCGAGGAGCACGCCAACGCGATCACCTACGACTACCCGATGTTCTCCAAGCCGATGACGGCCAAGGAGTTCGCCGACACCCTCGCCACCGGCGGCGGCTCGCAGGACTCCTCACGCGGCTACTGACCGCTCAACTACGAAGACGGCGCGCCCTGAGGGCGCGCCGTCTTCGTCCTGCGGGGTGGAGCTACGGGGACTCGAACCCCGGACCTTCTGCATGCCATGCAGACGCGCTACCAACTGCGCCATAGCCCCTTGCGACCCGCCGATAGTACGCGATCGGCGACCCCGGACTCAAAACCGAGCGCCGCGCCCCTAGCCTCACCTGCATGAGCACGGAAGAGCGTTCGGCGGATCCCCGCCGCATCGGCGTGATGGGCGGCACGTTCGACCCGATCCACCACGGGCATCTCGTCGCGGCCAGCGAGGTGGCCGCCGACCTCGGGCTCGACGAGGTGGTGTTCGTGCCGTCCGGCCGGCCCTGGCAGAAGCGCGACGACCAGGTCACCGCCTCCGAGGACCGCTACCTGATGACCGTGATCGCCACCGCGGCCGACCCGCGGTTCTCGGTCAGCCGGGCGGACATCGACCGGCCCGGCCCGACGTACACCGTCGACACCCTGCGTGACCTGCGAGCCGACCTCGGGCCCGAGGTCGACCTGTTCTTCATCACCGGCGCCGACGCGCTCGCCCAGATCCTGTCCTGGCGCGACGCCGCGGAGGTCGTCCAGCTCGCCCACTTCGTGGGGGTGACCCGCCCCGGTCACCACCTGGCGGACCCGGGCCTGCCCGAGGGGTCGGTCACGCTCGTCGAGGTGCCCGCGCTGGCGATTTCCAGCACCGATATCCGCTCACGTGTGGGCTCCAACCTGCCGATCACCTATCTGGTACCGGACGGAGTCGTGCAGTACATCGCCAAGCGCGCGCTGTACCGCTGAGAGGAGGGCGCATGGGCCGCCGACGTTTGGGCGACCCCCTCCCGGGTGGCCCCGACGAGGTGCATGAGGCGTTCCTGCCGCGCACCGAGCTGCCCCCGGCCGCTGCCCCGCCGGCGACCCCCGGTTCGGCCGCGCCGGATTCCGCACCGACGAGCGAATCGGCCCAGCCGATGGAGCCCCGCGCCGTCCTGCTCGCCGAGCGCGGGCTGGAGACCGCCTCCGTGCTCCCCGCCGGCGCCGTGGCCCCCGCGCCGTCCCGCCGGGCCTCCCGCGACGCCGACCGCACGCTCCGCCAGGTCCGCCGCGCCCAGCAGCTGCGGTACGGCGGGATGGCCCTGGCCGGCGTGCTCATCCTGGGCCTGCTCGGCTGGCTGGTCTTCGGCCGCGGTGGCGCGCCGGCCGACTCTGGCGGCGCCGCCTCGCCTGACCGCGTCGTGCTCGTCTCCCTGGCCGACTCCACCGGCGCCGGCGCGGCGAGCGCGCTGCTCGCAGCCGCCCCCGACGGCGATCGCGCCGCCGGCGTGCTCATCCCCTCGTACCTTCGCGTCGACGTCGCCGGCTTCGGCGCCTCCGCCTTCGGCGACGCTCTGCGCCTCCCCCAACCCGGCGCCCAGGCCGCCGCGCTCGCCGACCTGCTCGGGGTCCGCGTCCCGGGCCAGCTCGCGTTCACCCCGGCCGGATTCGCCGCCCTCGTCGACGCCCTGGGCGGGGTCGAGGCCACCGTCGACGTCGATGTCCTGCGCCCGGAGGCCGACGGCCGCTCCACGATCCTGGTCGCCGCCGGCACCCGGAAGCTGGACGGGGCGCAGGCCGCGCAGTACGCCGCGTACCTCGCCCCCGGAGAGCCGGAGCAGAAGCGCCTCGCGCGGTTCAAGGAGGTCCTGGACCCGGTCCTGGCCGCCCTCCCCAAGGGCGAGGGCGCGATCCAGTCGCTGCTCGCCGGACTCGGGGCCGGCGCGGCATCCGCCCTGGCGCCCCGCGACCTCGCCGAGGCCCTCGGCTCCTTCGCGACGGCGACCCGCGACGACTCGGCCACCTTCACCGCCCTGCCCGTCCGGGCCATCGACGCGGGGGGCACCCCTGCGTACGGCCTGGACCGCGCTGCCACCGACAAGCTCATCGCCAGCGCCCTGGCCGGGGCCCGCGGACCGACCGGCGCCACGGCCACCCGGGTCCTCGTGCAGAACGGCGTCGGCACCCCCGGGCTCGGCGAGAGCGCCCGCACGCGCCTCGTCGACGGCGGCCTCACGTACGTCGGCGGCGGCAACGCCGACCGGTTCGGATACGCCGAATCAGTCGTCCTGATCAGCGAGGGGTCGCCAGCTGCGCGCAGCCGCGCAGACGCCGTGGCGGCCGCCCTCGGCCTGCCTCCCACCTCAGTGCGGCTCACCCCGTACGGCACCTCGCTCGCCGACGTCGTCGTCGTGCTGGGCACCGACTACAAGGGCTGAGCCGACCCCCGCGGCAGGCTCGGCCGGCGTCGACGGCGCGGGCTGCTACGCCCCCCGTGGGACCATGGGGTGGCGCCCGATCCGTGCGCCGCCTGCCCCAGACCACCGGAGGACCCCCGCCCGTGACCGCGACCCCCGAGGCCGTCGCCTTGGCCCAGGCCGCCGCAGCCGCGGCCGCCGACAAGCTCGCCGACGACGTGCGCGCCTTCGACGTCTCCGAGCACCTGGCGATCACCGACATCTTCGTGCTCGCCTCGGCCGCCAACGACCGGCAGGTCAAGTCCATCGTCGATGAGGTGGAGCGCCAGCTGCTCGCCCTCGGCTCCAAGCCGGCCCGCCGCGAAGGCGACCGCGACGCCCACTGGGTGCTGCTCGACTACATCGACGTGGTCGTCCACGTCATGCACACCGAGGACCGCGAGTACTACTCCCTTGAGCGGCTCTGGCGGGACTGCCCCGCCGTGCCGCTGCCGGAGCGACCGCTGCTCGAGCCACCACGAGCCGCCGACCCGGCGAGCGCGCGCTGAGCGGCCGCACGCTCGTGCTCTGGCGGCACGGGCGCACCGCCTGGAACGGCGAGAACCGGTTCCAGGGCCACCTGGACATCCCGCTCGACGAGGTCGGCCGCGCGCAGGCCGCCCGCGGCGCCGCGCTGCTCGCGGGCCTCGGGCCGCATGCCCTGGCGTCGTCGGACCTCCAGCGCGCCCGCGACACGGCGGCCGAGCTGGCCCGGCTCACCGGGCTCGAGATCGCCGTCGATCGGGGGCTGCGGGAGACCGCCGGCGGGCGCTGGGAGGGGCTGCTGGCCACCGACATCGCCGCCACCGACGCCGAGGCGTACGCGGCCTGGCGGAGCGGCTCCGATGTCGCGGCCGGAGGCGCGGAGACCCGAAGCGAGGTCGCCGACCGGGCGACCGCAGCGGTGGGCCGCCTCCTGGAGTCGGTTGCCGACGGCCAGACCCTCGTTGTCGCGACCCACGGGGGGACGACACGGGCGCTCATGGGCCGGATGCTCGACCTGCCGACCGACCGCTGGGGTGTGCTCGGCGGGCTGGCGAACTGCCACTGGTCGGTGCTCGAGGAGGGCGGCTCCGGCGGCTGGCGGCTCGCCGAGCACAACGCCGGCTCGCTGCCTGAGCCCGTGGTCGGCGACGACCTGTAGCAGGCGGGGGCGCGGCGACGGCAGATCGGCAAGGATGCGCCTATGCGCGTCGCCTTCTGCGGTCTCGGTCGAATGGGCTCTGCGATGGCGGGCCACGTCCTGGCCGCCGGCCACGAGGTCTCGGTCTGGAACCGCACGCCTGGCAAGTCGGGCGGCCTGCTGGCCGGCGGCGCGCACGAGGCCGGTACGCCAGCCGAGGCGGCCGCCGGAGCCGCCGCCGTCGTCCTCGTGCTGCACGGCCCGGACTCGGTCGCCGAGGTCCTCAGCGGCTCAGACGGGGTCCTGGGCCGGCTCGCCCCGGACGCCCTGGTCGTGGACACCACCACGATCGGGCCCTCCGACGCGAGGCGGTTCGCCGCCGCGGTCCAGTCCGCCGGCGGCCGCTACCTGGACGCCCCGCTGTTCGGGTCCGTCGCCCCCGCCGCGGCGGGCACCCTGGCGTCCTTCGTCGGAGGCGACGAGGACGCCTTCGCCGAGGCCCGTCCGCTGCTGGAGACCTGGTGCGATCCGGCCGCCCTGGCGTACGCCGGCCCGGTCGGCTCCGGCGCCGCCGTCAAGGTGGTCCGCAACCTCGGCCACGCCGTGGTCGTGGCCGGGCTCGGCGAAGGGCTGCGGCTGGCCGCCGACCTCGGGGTCCCGCGCGACACGGCGCTGGCCGGGTTCGCCGCGGGGCCGTTCTCGTGGACGCTGGCCCATCGCCAGGCGCAGATCGAGGGCCGCGACTTCGCCGACCCGGCGTTCACCGTGGAGCTGATGGCCAAGGACGCCGGCCTCGCGGTGGCCGAGTCCCGCCGCCCGCTGCCCGTGGTGGAGGCGGCGCTGGCCGAGGCGCGCGCGGCGATCGCCGATGGCCGGGGCGGCGAGGACTACTCCGCGCTGGCCGCCTGGATCGAGGACGCCGGCTGACCGACCGGCCGGCCGAGGCGTCAGTCGCGGATGTGGCCGGCGCCGGTCACGACGTACGTCGTGGAGGTGAGCTCCGGCAGCCCCATCGGTCCGCGCGCGTGCAGCTTCTGCGTGGAGATCCCGATCTCGGCCCCGAACCCGAACTCCCCGCCGTCGGTGAACCGGGTCGAGGCGTTGACCATCACGGCCGCCGAGTCGCAGCCGGCGATGAAGCGGCGGCTCGCCTCGACCGAGTCGGTGACGATGGCCTCGGTGTGCCCGCTGCTCCACCGGCGGATGTGCCGCAGCGCGTCGTCCAGGGAGTCGACGAGGGCGGCCGCGAGGTCGAGAGAGTAGTACTCCTCGGCCCAGTCCACGTCGGTCGCCTCGGCGAACGGGATGCCTGCGGCCTCGGCGTACGGACGCATCCGGGCGTCGCCGTGGATCGTCACCCCGCGCTCCTGGAGCGCGGCGAGCGCTACCGGCAGGAAGGCGTCGGCGATGCCCGCGTGCACGAGCACCGTCTCGGCCGCGTTGCAGACGCTCACCCGCTGGGTCTTGGAGTTGACCAGGATCGCGACGGCCTTGTCGATGTCGGCGGCCGCATCGATGTAGACGTGGCAGTTGCCGACGCCCGTCTCGATCACCGGGACGGTGGACTCCTCGACGACCGAGCGGATCAGGTCGGCGCCGCCGCGCGGGATGAGCAGGTCGACCAGGCCGCGCGCGGTCATCAGGTGCTTGACCGCCTCGTGCGAGGTCCCGGGGACCAGCTGCACGCCATCCCGGGGCAGCCCGCTGGCGGCGAGCGCGTCCTGCATGACCGCGACCAGGGCCAGATTGCTGTCGTACGCCGAGGACGACCCGCGCAGCAGCACCGCGTTGCCGGACTTCAGGCACAGCCCGGCGGCGTCCACCGTGACGTTGGGCCGGGCCTCGTACACGATCCCGATCACGCCCATCGGCACCCGGACCTGGCGGATCTCCAGCCCGTTCGGCAGCGTGTAGCCGCGGACGACCTCGCCCACCGGGTCGGGCAGCTCGGCGACCGACCGCAGCGCCTCGGCGATGTCGGCGATCCGGTCCGGTGTCAGCGTGAGCCGGTCGATCAGCGCCTCGGAGGTGCCGCCTGCCCGTGCCCGCTCGAGGTCGAGGGCGTTGGCCGCGACGATCCGGGGCGTCTCGGCCACCAGGGCATCGGCCATGGCGACCACCGCGGCGTCCTTGGCCGCCCGCGAGGCCGTCGCCAGGGCGACGGCCGCCTCCTTAGCTCGGCGGGCGGTGTCGAGGACGGCGGCGCGGTCGGCGTCGCCCGCGGGGGCGGCGGAGGTGTCGTGGCTCATGCGCGGCAGGGTACCCAGGTAACGCTGGGGCGGACCCGCCGCCGGCCAGGTCAGCCGGATCGGCGGGGCCGTCAGAACGGGCGCACCCCCCCGGCTGGGGCGAGCCGCACGGTGAGCTCGCCGCGCTGGCCGCGGCGGTGGAAGGTCTCCTGGTCGACGACCTCGAGCCCGAGCAGCCCCCAGGCGGGCAGCGAGGCGCTGGCGCGGTGCTCGCCCCACAGGCGCAGCGCGAGGGCGGCGGCGTCCTGGAGGGACTCGGCCTCCTCCCAGTACCGCACCTCGGCGCGATCCGGCCCGTACCGCCCGCTCAGCAGGAACGGCCGCTCGTGGGCGAGGCGCTCCAGCGCCTCCCGCACCTCGGCGGCGGCCTGCGCGCGCCCCCCGACCGTGAGCGTGACGTGCCACATCTGGCGGGCCTCTGAGCGCGGCACCCCGGACAACTGGGCGTTGGTGCCCACCGGCCACCTCCTCGGTCGCTCAGGCGCCCCGCGTGCGCGCCGACTCCCTGCGCAGGATCACCAGGTCGTCGCGGTGGACGACCTCCCGCTCGTACGCGGGCCCGAGCTCGGCGGCCAGTTCGCGGGTGGAGCGGCCGAGGAGGCCGGGCAGATCCGACGCATCGAAGTTCACCAGCCCGCGGGCCACCGCGTGGCCGTTTTGGTCTAGAAGGTCGACCGGCTCGCCCGCGCTGAAGTCGCCTTCGACGCGGGTGACGCCCGCGGGGAGCAGCGACAGCCTGCGCTCGACGACGGCGGCGACCGCCCCGGGGTCGAGCCACAGCCGGCCGGTGGGGGCGCTGGCATGGGCCAGCCACAGCAGCCGGGTGGCGCGGCGGCCGTCGGTGGGGTGGAACCAGGTGCCCACCGACTCGCCGGCGAAGACCTCGGCGGCCTGGGCGGCCGCGGCCAGGACCACCGGCACCCCGGCCGAGGTGGCGATCCGGGCCGCGTCGACCTTGGTGGCCATCCCCCCGGTGCCGACCCCCGCCCGGCCGATCCCGCCCGCGTCGACGCGCGCCAGGTCGGCCTCGCCGTGCACCTCGGCGAGCAGGGTGGCGCCCGGTCGTCCCGGGTGCCCGTCGTAGAGCCCCTCGACGTCGGAGAGCAGCACCAGCAGGTCGGCGTGCACGAGGTGCGCGACGAGCGCGGCCAGCCGATCGTTGTCGCCGACCCGGATCTCGTGGGTCGCGACGGTGTCGTTTTCGTTGACGACGGGCAGCACGCCGAGCTCAAGCAGCCGGTAGAGCGTGCGCTGGGCGTTGCGGAAGTGCGCGCGCCGCGTGACGTCGTCGGCGGTGAGCAGCACCTGGCCGACGACCACCCCGTGGCGGGCGAACGCATCGGTGTAGCGGTGGACGAGGGCGCCCTGGCCCACGCTGGCCGCGGCCTGCTGGGTGGCCAGGTCGCGGGGTCGGCGACGCAGCCCCAGGGGAACGAGCCCGGCCGCGATCGCACCGGACGAGACCAGCACGATCTCGCGGCCGCCCGCCCGCAATGCGGCGAGCACGTCGGCGAGGGCGTCGATCCGGTCGCCGTCGATGAGCCCGTCAGGGGTGGTCAGCGAGGACGAGCCGACCTTCACCACCACCCGGCGGGCGGCCTCGACCGCCTCGTCGCGCGCCCAGGTCACCGGCCCTCCAACCTCTGGTCACTGCCGCGCGGGCCCATCAGGTGCTCGGCGCCGGCCTCGATCGACGGCTCCCAATCGAACACGACCGCGTTGTCCTCCGGGCCGATCACGACCGTGTCGCCGGGCTGGGCGCCCAGGGCCACGAGCCGGTCCTCGACCCCGAGGCGGGAGAGCCGGTCGGCGAGGTAGCCCACCGCCTCGGCGTTGGAGAAGTCGGTCTGCCGGACCCACCGCTCGGGCTTCTCGCCGCGCACGACGTAGCGGTCCTCGACCTTGCGGACCTCGAAGCCGCTCTCATTGACGGCCTTGGGCCGCAGCACGATCCGGGTCGGCTCGGCCGGCGGGGCCTCCGCGCGGCGCCGCGCGACGAGCTCGGCCATCGCGAAGGAGAGCGGCCGCAGCCCCTCGTGCGACACCGCCGACACGATGAACGTCCGCAGCCCCCGCTCCTCGAGGATCGGCTGGACCAGCTCCGCCAGCTCGCGGCCCTCGGGGACGTCGGCCTTGTTGAGGGCGACGATGCGCGGCCGGTCGGCGAGCCCCCCGTATGCGGCCAGCTCCGCCTCGATCATGTCGAGGTCGCTGATCGGATCGCGCCCAGGCTCGAGCGTCGCGCAGTCGAGCACCTGGACGAGGGCAGCGCAGCGCTCAACGTGGCGGAGGAACTCCAGCCCCAGGCCCTTGCCCTCGCTGGCGCCCGGGATCAGGCCGGGGACGTCGGCCACGGTGTAGCGCACGCCGCCAGCGTCGACCACGCCGAGGTTCGGGACCAGGGTGGTGAACGGGTAGTCGGCGATCTTCGGCCGGGCCGAGGACAGGGCCGCGATCAACGACGACTTGCCCGCGCTGGGGTAGCCGACCAGGCCGATGTCGGCGACGGTCTTGAGCTCAAGCACGACGTCGCCGGACCAGCCGGGCTCACCCAGCAGCGCGAAGCCGGGCGCCTTGCGGCGCGTGCTGGCCAGCGCGGCGTTGCCGAGGCCACCCCGCCCTCCGGCGGCGATCACGAGCGAGGTGCCGGCACCGACGAGGTCAGCCAGGGGCTCGCCCTCGGGGGTCAGCACGACGGTGCCGTCGGGGACCGGGAGCACCAGGTCGGCGCCCTGAGCGCCGTCGCGATCGTCGCCCGCCCCCGGCTTGCCGTTGCCCGCATTGCGGTGCGGCGCGTGGTGGTAGTCCAGCAGCGTGGTCACATCGGGGTCCACGACGAGGACGACCTCGCCGCCCCGGCCGCCGTTGCCGCCATCGGGGCCGCCCAGCGGCTTGAACTTTTCCCGCCGGATCGAGGCGCAGCCGTGCCCGCCGTTGCCCCCGGCGACGTGCAGGATGACGCGGTCGACGAAGGTGGTCATTGCCTGGTCACCTCCTGGGTCCGGCGGCAGCCGGGTCGCGCTGGGGGCCGATCATGCTGGCCGACGGTTCGGGGCCGATCATGCGACGAGGGCGGCACCGGCATGCGTACCGGTCCGCCCTCGCGCGTGTGCTGGGTGCGGCGGGGGTTACTCCGCCGGGACGACGTCGATCACGCGGCGGCCGCGCCGGGTGCCGAACGCCACCGAGCCCTCGGCCAGCGCGAACAGCGTGTCGTCGCCGCCGCGGCCCACGTTGAGGCCGGGGTGGAAGTGGGTGCCGCGCTGGCGGACCAGGATCTCGCCGGCGTTGACGAGCTGGCCGCCGAAGCGCTTGACGCCGAGGCGCTGGGCGTTGGAGTCGCGGCCGTTGCGCGACGAGGACGCGCCCTTCTTATGTGCCATGGGGGGTCCTCTACTTCGTCTCGATGCCGGTCACGCGCAGCTCAGTGAGCTTGGAGCGGTGGCCCTGGCGCTTGCGGTAGCCGATCTTGTTCTTGTACTTGAGGATGATGATCTTCGGGCCCTTGGTGGCGGCCACGATCTCGGCGGTGACGGTGACGCCCGCGAGCGCCGTGGCGTCGGAGGTGACGACGTCGCCGTCGACGAGCAGGAGGGCCGGCAGCTGGACGGTCGAGCCGGCCTCGCCGGCCAGCCGGTCGACGGTCAGGGTGTCGCCGACGGCGACCTTCTCCTGGCGGCCACCGGCGCGGACGATCGCGTACACCGCGGTACTCCTTGATGTTGACGTGCACTGATGTCGAGGTGAACCGGGTTCGATGCGAACCGAGTCCGGTTGAGCGTGGGTCCGGCGGCACCAGACGATCGGGCCACACGGGATGGCGCGCGAGAACGCGCCGAAGGTCCAGGGTACGGAGCCGCCCGCGGTCGGGTCAAACCGGGTCGTGCGCGGCGGGCCCCGCTGGCGTTCCCTGAGGTGGGCCTGGTTGGAGATCGGCCAGCCGCACCACGCGGTCGGCCACGGCCCGGGCCTCCTCCTCGTCGTGCGTGACGAGGATGGCGGGGGTGCCGACCCGATGGAGCAGGGCGCGCACATCGGCGGCCAGCCGGACCCGCAGGTCGCGGTCCAGGCCGGAGAAGGGCTCATCCAGCAGCAGCAGCCGCGGGCGGGGGGCCAGGGCCCGGGCCAGGGCCACCCGCTGGGCCTCGCCCCCGGACAGGGTCGAGACCGACCGCCGATGGAAGCCCGGCAGCTCGACGAGGGCGAGCAGCTCGGCCACCCGGGTGTCCTGCTCGGCACGCGGGATCCGGGCCATCCGCAGCCCGAAGGCGATGTTCCGCCCCACATCGAGGTGTGGGAAGAGCAGCGCGTCCTGGAAGACCAGCCCGAAGCCGCGCCGGTGGGCGGGGGTCGCCGCGAGGTCGGCCCCATCCCAGGACACCCGCCCGGCGTCGGCTGCGAACACCCCGGCGATCACCTCAAGCAGGGTCGTCTTGCCCGATCCGCTGGGGCCGAGCAGGCCCACCACCTCCCGGGGGCCGACGCGCAGGGCCAGGTCGTCGAGCACCGCCCGGCCCTCGTACACGACGCGGACCCCCTCGACGGTCAGCCCGGCGGCCGTTTCGAGGCCGGGCCCGCGGGGAGTCACCGCGCTCACAGCGCCCCCGTCCCCGGGGCGCGCCAGCGCTCGGTGGCCAGCACCACGGCCGCGGTGAGCAGGACGAGCACCATCGCCAAGGCCGCCGCCTGCCCCGCGTTGGCCTCGCCGGGCCGTCCGAGGAGCCGGACCAGCAGCACGGGCACCGTGGGTGAGTCGGCCCGGGCCAGGAAGGCGGTCGCGCCGAACTCGCCCAGCGACACGGCGCAGGCCAACCCGGCGGCGACGGCCGCGGCCCGAGACAGCTGGGCCCCGTCGACGGCCGCCCAGGCCCGCCAAGGCCCCGCTCCCAGCGTCGCCGCAACCTCGCGGAGCCGGGGGTCGACGGCGCGCAGCACAGGCAGGACCGTACGCACCACCAGCGGCGTGGCCACGAGGGCCTGGCCCAGCGGCACGGCGATCCACGCGCCCCGGATATCGACCGGGCCGGACACCGAGACCAGGAGCAGGCCCAGGCCGAGCGTCACGGCCGACACCCCCAGCGGCAGGGCCACGGCGGTGTCGAGCGCATCGCCGCCACGCCGGGCATAGGCGATCGCGCAGGCGGCCGACCCGCCTAGCACGAGTGCCAGCACGGTCGCGACGACCGCGTACGTCACCGAGACCCGCAGCGAGTCGGCGAGCGCCACGTCGCGGGTGGTCCCGCCCTGCGGGCTCCAGAGCAACCGGTACCACTCCAGCCCCCAGCCACCCCCGACCCGCAGCGAGCGGACGGCCAGGGCCGCGAGGGGGGCCAGCACGAGGAGCGCCTCGGCTGCCACCAGGGCGACCAGCGCGCGATCGTGGCGCGACCGGGGCCGGCCCATCGCGTCGGGGCGCAGCGGCTGGACGGTGCCCAGCCGGCGCTGCAGCCGGGCCGCGACCGCCAGCGCCGCCGCGACCGCGACCAGCTGCAGGAGCCCCAGGGCCGCCGCCCCGGGCAGGTCGAACAGCTGGATGGCCCGGCGGTAGATCTCGACCTCCAGCGTCGGCTGCGCCGGGTCCCCCACCACGAGGACCACCCCGAAGGAGGTGAACGTGAAGACGAAGACCAGCGCGGCGGCCGCGGCCACGGCCGGGCGCAGCAGCGGCCAGGTCACCGCGCGGAAGGCCTGCCACGGGCGGGCCCCCAGGGTGGCCGCCACCCGGCCGGCCCTCGGGTCGAGGTGCGCCCACAGCCCGCCGACCACGCGGACGACGACACCGATGTTGAAGAAGACGTGCGCCAGCAGCACGGCCGCTGTGGTGCCCGCCAGCCCCGGGAGCAGCGCCCGGAAGGCCAGCCCGACCACCACGGTGGGCAGGACGAACGGCACGACCAGCGCGACCACCAGAACCTGCCGCCCCGGGAAGGCGAGCCGGCTGACGACGTACGCGGCGGGGAGCCCGGCCAACAGCGCCAGCACCGTGCTCGCGGCGGCCTGAGCCGCGGTGTAGCCGAGCACCCGCCAGGTGACCGGGTCGACGAGGACGGCAGCCAGGCCTCCGGCGAGGCCTTGGGAGAAGACCGCGACCAGGGGCGCCGCCACGAAGACGGCCAGCATCGCGACCGGGCCGGCCGCCAGCCAGGCGACGGCCCGCGTGGAGATCTCCGCCGGCGGCCGGGCCGTCAGCGGAGCACGAGGTCGGTCCACTCCCGCACCCAGTCCTCGCGGTTGGCGGCGATCTGCGCCGGCGGCAGCGTCAGCGGCGCGACTGGCCGCGGCGCCCATTGGCTGAACACCTCGGGCAGCGCGACGCCGGCCCGCGCCGGGAAGACGAACATCGACAGCGGCACGTCGGCCTGGACCTCCGCCGACAGCAGCCACTCCAGCAGCCGCTGGCCACCCTCGGGGTTGGCCGCGCCGCGCAGCACCCCGGCGTACTCGACCTGCCGGAAGCAGCCATCCAGCAACGCGGAGGTCCCCGGCCGGGCGGGCTTGGGGTCGGCGGCGTAGACCAGCTCGGCCGGCGGGCTTGAGGAGTACGACACGACCAGCGGCCTGGTTCCGCCCTGGCCGCCGGCGGTGAACTCCCCCGTGTACGCCTCGGTCCAGCCGGACACGACCGCCACGCCGTTGTCCTTGAGCCGCTGCCAGTAGGCCGGCCAGCCCGCCGGCCCGTACTCGGCCACGGTCGCCATCAAGAAGGCGAGGCCGGGCGACGAGGTGGCCGGGTTCTGGACGACCAGCAGGTCCCGGTAGCGGGGGTCGGCGAGGTCGTCGAGCCGTACGGGCGCCGGGACGCCCCGCGCCGCGAACCACGCGTCGTCGACGGTTGACGCAGACATCGCCGTCGTCGACCGGGACGGCCCCCGCCTCGGGGTCGAGCCCCTCGGTGAGCTCGGTCCGCAGCGCGGACAGGTCGGCCTCGGCCGGCACGAACAGCTCGGCGTCGAGGGCGCGCGTGAGCAGCGTGTTGTCGACGCCGAACAGCACGTCGCCCTCGGGCTTGCCCGCCGCGAGCACCGCCTTGTTGACGACCTCGCCGGCGTCGCCCCCCGTGACGATCTTCAGCGTGAGGCCGGTCGCCTTCTCGAAGTCCGCCACCAGCGCGTCCGACAGCGCGAACGAGTCGTGGGTCACCAGGACGACCGAGTCCGGCGCGGCGCCGTCGGTGGACCCGCAGGCAGCCAGGGCGACCGAGAGCAGCCAGCCCGAGCCCGGCGGCGAGGAGCCGGCCGCGGGTGCGGCGGTGATGAGTCCTGCGGTGATGAGACAGGTGGTGAAGAGGCAGTGGGCGCACGGTGAACCGTCCCTCCGCTGGCATTACCCAGTTCAGGTCGAAGGGTCGGTGGCGGCGGCCACCCTCTCAGCCCGCCGAATCCCGCGAGCTCCCCTGGTTGTCGAGTTGTTGCCCCGACCCTAGCCCTGCCGTGGGGGCGCTCGCGGGCGAGCGCGGTACCGGCGGCGGACCGGCGGACGGACCGCCCGGCGCCGCGCCCGCTTGACGGGGGCCGGGGCCTCCGCGGCTGCGGGCTCCACGGGGTCGGCTCCGAGGCAGTCGGCTCCGAGGCGGCGGGCGAGTCCGCGGCAGGGGCCTCGGCCGTGCTCTCGCCACCCTCACCGGCGGCCTCCTCTTCGGCGAGCCGGGCCGCGCGGTGGATCTTCTCCATCGCAGCGGCGGCCGCCTCGGCGAGCTGCCGTGCCTTGGCCGCGGCCTCCGGGTCCTCAACCACCGGCTCAGCGGCCGGCTTGGCGGACTTGCGCGACCGGCCCGACTTCTTCGCGCCGCCCTCGCCCTCGTCGCCCGCCCTTGCCCCGGCGGGACGGGCGTTCCTCGACGTGCTCGGCCCGGACGCTCTTGGGCTCGACCGGCTCGGAGTGGACGTGCACCCCGCGCCCGCCGCAGGACTGGCAGGTCTCGCTGAACGCCTCCAGCAGGCCGGTGCCGATCCGCTTGCGGGTCATCTGGACGAGCCCGAGCGAGGTGACCTCGGCCACCTGGTGCTTGGTGCGGTCACGGCCGAGGCACTCGGTCAGCCGGCGCAGCACGAGGTCGCGGTTGCTCTCGAGCACCATGTCGATGAAGTCGACGACGATGATCCCGCCGATGTCACGCAGCCGCAGCTGGCGCACGACCTCCTCGGCCGCCTCGAGGTTGTTCTTGGTGACCGTCTCCTCGAGGTTGCCGCCCTGCCCGGTGAACTTGCCGGTGTTGACGTCGACGACGGTCATCGCCTCGGTGCGGTCGATCACCAGCGAGCCGCCGGACGGCAGGAAGACCTTGCGGTCCAGCGCCTTGGCGATCTGCTCGTCTACCCGGTGCTCGGCGAAGATGTCGCGATCCCCGGTGTGCCGCAGGATGCGGGGCAGCAGGTCCGGGGCGACGCGGGAGACGTACTCCTCGATCGTGGCCCAGGCCTCGTCGCCCTGGACGACCACCCGCGCGAAGTCCTCGTTGAACAGGTCGCGGACCACCTTGACGGTGAGGTCCGGCTCGCCGTAGAGCAGCGCGGGCGCGGCGACCGACTTGGCCTTGGACTCGATCGACTCCCACTGCTCCTGCAGCCGGGCGACGTCTTGGGCGAGCTCCTCCTCGCTCGCGCCCTCGGCGGCCGTGCGGACGATCACCCCGGCGTCATCGGGGACGACCTTCTTCAGGATCGCCTTGAGGCGGGTGCGCTCCCCCTCGGGCAGCTTGCGGCTGATCCCGGTCATCGAGCCGTCCGGCACGTAGACCAGGAAGCGGCCCGGCAGCGAGATCTGCGCGGTGAGGCGCGATCCCTTGTGCCCGATCGGGTCCTTGGTGACCTGGACGAGCACGGCGGCGCCGGACTTCAGCGCGTGCTCGATCCGTCGGGGCTGGCCATCGAGGCCCGCGGCGTCCCAGTTGACCTCACCGGCGTACAGCACGGCGTTGCGGCCACGGCCGATGTCGACGAAGGCCGCCTCCATCGAGGGCAGGACGTTCTGGACCTTGCCCAAGAACACGCTGCCGACCATCGAGTTGGAGCCGGCCCGGTCGACGTAGTGCTCCACCAGCACGCCATCCTCGAGCACGGCGATCTGGGTGCGGTCGCGGGGACTGGCGTACGACCATCGCGCGGTCGACCGACTCACGCCGCGCCAGGAACTCGGCCTCGGTGATGATCGGCGGCCGGCGGCGGCCGGAGTCGCGGCCGTCGCGGCGGCGCTGCTTCTTGGCCTCGAGCCGCGTGGACCCCTTGATGGCCGTGGGGCCGGACTCGGCCCGGGCGCGGGGCTGGCGGACCCTGGTGACGGTGCGATCGGGGTCGTCGGCCGCCGGCTCGCCGTTGCCGCCGCCCCGGCTGCGGCGGCGGCGTCGGCGGCGAGTGGAGCCGCCCTCGCCCGCGCCGTCGCCCTCGTCATCGGGCCGGTCCGACTCAGTGCCGGCTTCGGCCTCACCTGCCGCCTCGCCGTGCTCCGGGCCCTCGCCCTCGGCCGACTCGTCGGCGTCGCCTTCGCCCTCTGCGCGGGTACGGCCCCGGCGGCCGCGACCGCCGCGGCGGCGACGGCGTCGTCCGCCCTCGCCCTCGGGTCGGTCGGCCTCACCCGCGGCACCGGGCTCGCCGGCCTCGGCCTCGGTCGCCTCCGTCTCGGTCGCCTCGGCGGCGGCCTCCTCGGGCGCGGCCTCAGTGGCCGCCTCCGGGGCAGCGGCCGTCGCCTTGCGGGAGCGGCTGCGGGTGCGCACGGGGGTGGTGGGGTCGGGGGCCTGGAAGAGCACCGGAACGGCCACCGGGCCCGAGGCGCCCTCATCCGCATCTGCGCTGGGCTCGACGGGAGGCTGAGCGGCGGACTTCCTGGTGGACCGCTTGCGGGCGGGGGCCGCGGCGACGGGCGCGTCGGCCGCCTCCTCGGCGGGGGCCGCCTTCTTCGCCGCCGACTTCTTGGCCGGGGCCTTGGCCGCGGTCTTCTTCGCGGGGGCCTTCGCCGCCGCCTTCTTCGCAGTCGCCTTCTTGGCCGGGGCCTTCGTGGCCTCAGCCGCTGCCTCCGACGCGGCCGGCGCCTCGCCGGTGGCGTCCGCCGGCGGGCCGGCGGGTCGGCTCGCCGCGCGACGGCGGGGTCGCGCCGCGGGGGCTTCGGGGGTCTCGGAGGTGGGGTTGGGGCTGGTCTCGTCGAGCATTCGCTCGCATCTCCTCGGCGGCCGCGTCGCCGCCGCCTGCGCCTCGGCCGGCCGGTGGGCCGGGCCATGCGCGGTTCGGGAGCGCCGCGGGCTCGCGGGTTCGGTCGCCGCGACCGCGGTCGCGGCGGAAGCCTGGGTGCGCCGCCTCCGGGGGATCAGCCCCGGTCTGGCGCAAGTGGGTCGTCGATCTCCCCGGTCACCCCGTCGTGTGGCCCCTGCGCCAGCCGTGTCACCTGGACAGGGACGGGAGGCGCGAGGTCGGCCACGCGGTGCAGGGCCTCGAGGACATCGTCGGGTCGAACGGCGGGTGTCGCATGCCGGACGACCACGTGCAGTATCGCACACGGACCCGCCCCCGGGGTCGCGGCGAGCCCGGGCGCGCCCGCCGCCTCACCCTCGGCGACCTCGGCCGCGAGCACCGCTGACCGGGCGTCAAACGAGCGCACGCCGTTCTTGGTGAGGCGCTCGACGATGACCTCGTCACGGTCCAGGAAGGCGGCGACCGCCTCCCCCACCACCGCCGCCGACAGGCCGGGCAGGACCACCCGCCAGCGGCTGGCCTCAAGCCGGTCGGCCAGCGACCCCGGACCGGCCTCGACCACCTCGAGGATGTCCAGCCCCGGGGGCAACGAGGCATCGAGCGCCGCCCGTACCCGCTCCGGGTCGCAGCGCTCGACCACGCCGATCTCGAGGTACTCGGCCTCGCTCGCCACGCCGGTCGGCGCCGCGTTGGCGTACGAGACCTTCGGGTGCGGCGAGAAGCCGGCGCTGAACGCGATCGGGACCCCGGCCCGCCGCACCGCCCGCTCGAACGCGCGGGCGAAGTCGCGATGCGAGGCGAAGCGCAGCCGCCCGCGCTTGGCGTAGTGCACGCGCAGCCGCTGCACGGCGAGCGGCGGCGGCGGCCCCTCGGGTTTGCGTGCCACGACTCAGACCCCGGCCGGGGGCGTCTCCGCAAGCGGCCCGGCGCCCACCACGGTCAGCGGCAGCAGGGTCGCGCCGGTCGGACCGATCTGGATCTCGGTGCCCAGCTGCGGGCAGACCCCGCAGTCGTAGCAGGGCGACCAGCGGCAGTCCTCGACCTCGTCCTCGCGAGAGCGCCGCCTGCCAGTCCTCCCAGAGCCACTCCTTGTCGAGCCCGCTGTCGAGGTGGTCCCAGGGCAGCACCTCGGACAGCTCCCGCTCCCGGGTGGTGTACCAGCCGACGTCGACGGGCCCCCCGGCGAAGGCGCGCTCGGCCGCGGCCATCCAGCGGTCGTACGAGAAGTGCTCGCTCCAGCCGTCGAAGCGGCCGCCGTCCTCCCACACGCCGCGGATCACGGCCCCCACCCGGCGGTCGCCCCGGGAGAGCAGCCCCTCGACGATGCCCGGCTTGCCGTCGTGGTAGCGGAAGCCGATCGCCTTGCCGTACTGGCGGTCGGCCCGCACGGTGTCGCGGAGCAGCTTGAGTCGGTGGTCGGTCGTCTCGTGGTCGAGCTGGGCGGCCCACTGGAACGGCGTGTGCGGCTTGGGGACGAAGCCGCCGATCGAGACCGTGCAGCGGATGTCGCGGCTGCCGCTGGCGGCGCGCCCGGCGGCGATGACCCCCTTGGCCAGCTCGGCGATCTGCAGCACGTCCTCGTCGGTCTCGGTGGGCAGGCCGCACATGAAGTACAGCTTCACCTGCCGCCAGCCGCCGGCGTACGCCGTGGTGACGGTGCGGATGAGGTCCTCCTCGGTGACCATCTTGTTGATCACCTTGCGCATGCGCTCGCTGCCCCCCTCGGGGGCGAAGGTCAGCCCCGAGCGGCGGCCGTTGCGGCTCAGCTCGTTGGCGAGGTCGACGTTGAACGCGTCGACCCGGGTGCTCGGCAAGGACAACGCGGTCTGGCTGCCCTCGTAGCGGTCGGCCAAGCCCCTTGGCCACGGCGCCGATCTCCGAGTGGTCGGCGCTCGACAGCGACAGCAGCCCGACCTCCTCGTACCCGGTCGCCGCGAGGCCGCGCTCGACCATCGAGCCGATGCCCGGTGATGCTGCGCTCGCGGACCGGGCGGGTGATCATGCCCGCCTGGCAGAACCGGCAGCCGCGCGTGCAGCCGCGGAAGATCTCGACGCTCATCCGCTCGTGCACGGTCTCGGCGAGGGGGACCAGCGGCTGCTTGGGGTACGGCCACTGGTCGAGGTCCATCACCGTGTGCTTGGCCACCCGCCACGGCACGTCGGGCCGGTTCGGCGCGACCCGCTGGATCCGGCCGTCGGGGTGGTAGTCGACGTCGTACAGGCTCGGCACGTAGACGCCGCCGGTCTGGGCGAGCCGCAGCAGCAGCCCCGGCCTGCCCCCGGGCGAGCCCTCGGCCTTCCACGCCCGCACGACCTCGGTGATCTCCAGGACGGCCTGCTCGCCGTCGCCGAGCACGGCCGCGTCGATGAAGTCGGCGATCGGCTCGGGGTTGAAGGCGGCGTGCCCCCCCGCCACGACAACCGGGTGCGACTCGTCGCGGTCGCGGGCCTCGAGCGGGATCCCGGCGAGGTCAAGGGCGGTGAGCAGGTTGGTGTAGCCGAGCTCGGTGGAGAAGCTCACGCCGAACAGGTCGAAGGCGCCGACCGGCCGGTGGGCGTCGACGGTGAACTGCGGCACCCCGTGCTCGCGCATCAGCGCCTCGAGGTCCGGCCAGACGCTGTACGTGCGCTCGGCCAGCACGCCCTCGGCCTCGTTGAGCACCTCGTACAGGATCATCACGCCCTGGTTGGGCAGGCCGACCTCGTACGCGTCGGGGTACATCAGGCACCAGCGGACATCGCAGGAGTCCCAGTCCTTGGCGGCGGCGTTGAGCTCGCCGCCGACGTACTGGATCGGCTTCTGCACGCGGGGCAGCAGCGGCTCGAGCCGGGCGAAGAGCGACTCGACAGGCATGCGGGCCAGGGTAGCCGCCGATCGCCGCAGCGCCCGCCGGCTCGAGTCGCGGCGCGCAGGGTCAGCGGTCGTACGTGCCGAGGTGGACGTTCATCAGCAGGCCGACGGCCATCATGTTGGCGAACATCGACGACCCGCCGTACGAGACGAACGGCAGGGGCACGCCGGTCACCGGCATGATCCCGAGCGTCATCCCGACGTTCTCGAACGCCTGGAAGGTGAACCAGCAGACCACGCCCGTCGCCACCAGGGTTCCGAACAGGTCGGGGGCGCGCATCGCGATCCGCGTGCCGCGCCACAGCACGAGGCCCAGCAGGACGATCAGCCCCGCTCCCCCGAGGAAGCCGAGCTCCTCGCCGGCCACCGTGAAGATGAAGTCGGTCTGCTGCTCGGGGACGAACCGGCCGTTGGTCTGGGTGCCCTCGAAGAGCCCGGTGCCGGAGACGCCGCCCGAGCCGATCGCGATGCGCGCCTGGCTGGTGTTGTAGCCGACGCCGCGGGGGTCGAGCTCGGGGTTGGCGAAGGCCGCGAAGCGGTTGACCTGGTACTCGTCGAGCACGCCGACCGAGATCGCCAGGCCGGCGGCCAGGGCTCCGGCGGCGATGAGGCCGACCAGCCACTTCGTGGGGGTCCCGGAGACCGCGAGGATGCCGAGGGTGAGCGCTCCGATGACGATCGTGGTGCCGAGGTCGGGCTGCAGCATGATCAGGCCGACCGGCAGGGCCACCGCGGCCAGCGCGAGCAGCACGTCGGACATCCCCGGTTCGGTCTCCTGGTCGCGCCGCTCGGACAGGATCATCGGCAGGGCCACGCAGAGCGCGACCTTGGCGAACTCCGACGGCTGAATGGAGAAGCCGGCGGGCAGCACGATCCACGAGTTCGAGCCGTTGATCGTGGAGCCCAGCGGGGACAGCACCGCCACCAGGCCCAGCACCGAGGCGACGTAGACGACCGGCGCGTACGCACGCAGGGAGCGGTAGTCGAGGAGCGCCACCATGGCTCCGAGCGCCAACCCGATGGCCAGGTTGAGCAGGTGCTTCTTGAGGTACGACTGGGGGTCGAGGCCTGCGTCGATCATCCGCGGACGGGTGGCCGACCAGACCAGGACGGCGCCCAGCAGCGACAGCCCGACGACGGAGCCGAGCAGGATCCAGTCCATCCGCCGCAGCGACGAGTCGCGGTCCAGCAGGCGCGAGGCGCCCCGCCGCTTGCTGGCGTACGACGTGGGGTAGCCGAGGGTCACCGCCGATCACCCACCCGGTACGAGGCCGGCGACGCGGTGGCAGTCGTGGCGAACGAGGCGGGCGCGGGGGTCACCGGCGCGGGCGCAGGCTGGGCGGGGGCGGGCTGGGCCAGCGTGCCGTCGGCCCGCACGGTCGGCAGGGCCGCGGGGAGCTGGCCGCCCGGCAGCACGGAGGTGCTGGGGTCGACCACGCCGTTCGTGACGCCGAAGAGCGCCTCGTAGATCTTCTTGACGCCGGGCGCCGACGTCCCGGCTCCGGTGCCGCCCTGGCTGATCGTCATGATCACCGCGTACTGCGGATTGGAGCTCGGGGCGTACGAGGCGAACCACGAGGTGTCCTGCTTGCCGGTGACCTGGCCCGACCCCGTCTTGGCCGAGACCTCGACCGGGAAGTTGCCGAACACCCCCGAGGCCGTGCCGCTCTGGGCCACGCCGCGCAGCGCCTTCTGCAGGTAGGCGATCGTCGCCGGGTCGGTGGGCAGCGTGCCGGAGGCCTTGGGCTGGAACTCCTCCACCACGGTGCCATCGGGGCTGACCACGGCCTTGGCGACCTGGGGCTGCCAGAGGGTGCCGCCGTTGGCGATCGCCGCGTAGATCCGCGCCATCTGCAGCGGGGTCACGAGCGTCTCGCCCTGGCCGATCGCCACGTTGACCGCGTCGCCGGCGCGGTACTTGCCGCCGTCGATGCAGTTCTCCTGGCGGACCGCACGGACGTATGCCGACAGGCTCGGGTCCTTGGCGTCGGCGCACCACTGGTCCTTGCTGCTCTCCCACGTCTCCTGGCGGTCGGCGCGGGTCACCACCCGGCCGGCGCGCTCGGAGGGCAGGTCGACGCCGGTCTTGGCGCCGAGCCCGAAGCCCAGGGCCTCGTTGACGATGAAGTCGTTGGTGCTCGCGTTGGGCCGGTTGCCGCCGTCCTTGAGCCACATGTCGTAGCCGAAGTTGTAGAAGACGGTGTTGCAGGAGACCTCGAGGGCCCGGGCGACGCTGATCTTGCCGAAGCCCTTGGACTCGAAGTTCTTGAACGTGCGGTTGCCGACCTTGTAGTCGGCCGTGCAGGGCCAGCCGCCGTCGAGGCGGTAGCCGGCCTTGGCCACCGCGGAGGTGGAGACCACCTTGAACGTCGACGCGGGGGCGAACTCGCCGGCGGTGGCCCGCGAGATGAGCGGGGTGCCCGACTCCTTGCTGGTCAGGGCGGCGTACTCGTCGTTGCTGATCCCGCCGACCCACACGGCCGGGTCGTAGCTGGGGTACGACGCCATCGCCACAATGCGCCCGGTGCGGACGTCCAGCACCACGACGGCCCCGGAGTCGGCGACGTAGGGCCCCTTGTAGGTCTCCCCCGCGCGGGCCGCGGTGATCTGGTCCAGCAGGGCCTTCTCGGCCACCGCCTGGACCTTGGCGTCGATGCTGGTGACCAGGTAGTTGCCGGGGGTGGAGGGCACCTCGGACACGGTCCCGGTGACCACCCCGGAGCGGTCGACGGCAAGCGACTTCACGCCGGGAGTGCCGCGGAGCACCTGGTCGTACTGCTTCTCCAGTCCGTCGCGGCCGACGAGGTCGCTGCGGCGCAGGATCGAGTCGGTGGCGGCCGAGGCGGCCACCTCGTCATCGCTCACCGGGCCGAGGTAGCCCAGCAGGTGGGCGGCGTTGGCCCCCTCCGGCGCGCCGTACTGGCGGACGGCCTCGAGGTCGGCGTCGATGCCGGGGAACTCCTCGCGCTGCTCCATGATCCGCAGCGCCAGGTCGGTGGGGACGTCGCGGGCGACCGGCACCGGCTGGAAGGGCGAGCCGTTCCAGCAAACCGGGGGCTTCTGGGCGCCGGGGGTGCCGCACAGGGCGATCCGGTCGCGGATGGACTGCTCGGTGGTCCCCAGCACCGTGGCCAGCCGGCCGAGGACCGCGACGCCCTCGTCGTCCTGCTTGGCCAGCACATTGCGGTCGACGGTGACCACCAGCGAGGTGCGGTTGCCGACGAACGGGCGGCCCTGGTCGTCCAGGATCAGCCCGCGCACGGCCGGGGTCACGACCTCGCGGACTCGGTTGTCGGTGGCCGCCACCTTGTACTCCTCGCCGGTGACGACCTGGAGGTACCAGAGGCGCCCCAGCAGGGTGACGAGCAGCGCGAGCACGAGCACCTGCAGCACGACCAGGCGCCGGTGCGATCGCTCGCTCACGCGTCACCCTCCGCGGGTCGCAGCCCCGCCGGGGTCGGCGTCAGGCGGGTCGTCGGCCGGCCACGCCTCGGGGATCCGGGCGCAGGCAGCACAGTCATCGTCTGGTGGGACGGCCGGAGCCGCCCGCGGGTTCCGCTGGCGAGGGGGTCGGCGCCCGTGATCTGGCTCACCGCGGGACCGCCAGCGGGACGGAGTAGCGGCGCTCGCGGGGGTCGACACGGCGGGCCAAGGCGATCACCGGGGGCACGACGAAGGGGGTCAAGAGGACATCGTAGGCGACCGCCCAGGGCAGCACCGAGCGCAGCGCCTCCCACGAGACCCGGGGGTCGGACAGGAATCCCCCCACCAGCGCGTACGCCACGACGGCCCCCGCCGCGACGCCCGCCACCAAGAGCAGGACCACGAGCGCGGAGCGCTCGACGGCGTCGGCGGCCAACCCGGCGATCCAGCCGGCCAGGCAGAAGATCAAGGCCCACTGGCCCACCGGGCCGTCCCCCGGAGACACCAGATCCAGGGCCAGCCCGGACAGGAAGCCGAGCAGGGCGCCCTCCCGGGGGCCCCACACCACGGCCAGCCCCATCATCACGAGCAGCAGCAGGTCTGGGGTCGCGCCGGGCAGCGGCAGCCTCCACAGCAGGACGTTCTGCAGCAGCAGGGCCGGGAGCAGCAGCGCGGCGGCCAGCAGGGCGTGGCGCAGGCTCATCCTCGGCTCCAGCGGTACGCCACGGGGCTGGGCGTGGGGGTCGCCGCGGGGGCGGGGGCAGGCTCCGGGGTCGGGCTCGGCGCGGGTTTGGGCGGCAGCACGCTGTCGCGGGGGTCCTCCCGCGGCGCCTCGATCACCACGCCCACCAGGTCGAGGGCGTTGAAGTCGACGTACGGCTTGACGGTGGCGAGCCGGACCAGCTGACCGGGGGTGCTCTCCACCCGCGACACGGCGCCGATCGGGACCCCGGGCACGTACGGGGAGCCACCGCTCGATCCGAAGGTCACCACGCGGTCGTCCGCGGCGATCGTCACCTGCGGGTCGAGCACCCGCAGCGCCAGCGTGTCGGTGCCGTCGCCGGTCGAGGATCCCGAGGTCCATCGAGCCCTCGAGGCGGGCCCCCACCGACGACGTGGCGTCCTTCGAGCAGCACGACGAGGGCGGTCGTCCGGGTCACGGATTTCACCCGGCCGACCAGGCCGTCGCCGTTGAGGACGGTCATCTCGGGCCGCAGGCCGTCGATCTCCCCGGCGTCGATGGTCGCCGTCGAGGCGAACCCCTGGGCCGGTCCGACCGCGATGACCTGGGCGGGGACCGTTCGGTACTGGCCGGCCCCGGCGACGCGCAGCAGCGCGTCGAGCTCCGCGGCGCGGTTGCGAGCCAGCTCGCTCGTGCGCAGCTGGGCGCGCAGCTCGGCGTTCTCGCGCTCCAGCTCGTCCAGCCGGGCCTGCTCGTCGTCACCGAGCCCGTCGAAGAACTCAACGACCGGCCCGACCACCCCGGAGAAGCGCGGTCTGGACGGGGGCCCAGATGCTCTGCGCGGTGGACCGCAGCCAGGCCGCCGGGCCCGACGACGAGCGGGCGTCGAGCATGATCAGCGTCACCGACGCGAGCAGGAGCAGGGCCAGCACCACGCGGGTGCGTCGGGAGTCCCTCATGGGCGCCCCCCGCGCCCGGCGCGAACGATGGCGCCGCCGTGGGGGGCGGCGCCCATGTCAGTGGCGCGGCTCGGAGATGAGCACCTGCTGCAGCGCCTCGAACTCCTCCACGCACTTGCCGGACCCGAGGGCCACGCAGTCCAGGGGGCGCTCGGCGATGTGGATCGGCATGCCCGTCTCGTGCCGCAGCCGCTCGTCGAGGCCCTTGAGCAGAGCGCCGCCGCCGGTGAGCACGATGCCGCGGTCCATGATGTCGCCGGACAGCTCCGGGGGGCACTTGTCGAGGGTGGTCTTGACGGCGTCGATGACGGCGTTGACGGGCTCCTCCAGGGCCTTGCGGATCTCCTCGCTGCTCACGACGATCGTCTTGGGCAGGCCGGAGACCAGGTCGCGGCCGCGGATCTCGGCGTTGGGCTCGTCCGGCATCGGGAACGCGGAGCCGATCTCGCACTTGATCATCTCGGCGGTGCGCTCGCCGAGCATCAGCGAGTACTCCTTCTTCACGTAATGGATGATCGCGTTGTCCAGCTCGTCGCCGCCGACGCGGATGCTCTGCGCGGTCACGATGCCGCCCAGGGAGATCACGGCGACCTCGGTGGTGCCCCCGCCGATGTCGACGACCATGTTGCCGGTCGGCTCGTGGACGGGCAGGCCCGCACCGATCGCGGCGGCCATCGGCTCCTCGATGATGAAGACCTTGCGCGCGCCCGCGGCGTAGCCGGCGTCCTTGACGGCGCGCTGCTCGACGCCGGTGATCCCGGAGGGGACGCACACGACGAGGCGCGGCTTGGCCAGGTGACGGCGCTTGTGCACCTTCTGGATGAAGTAGCGGAGCATCCGCTCCGTGGTGTCGAAGTCGGCGATCACGCCGTCCTTGAGCGGGCGGATCGCGACGATGTTGCCGGGCGTGCGCCCGATCATCCGCTTGGCCTCAGAGCCCACGGCCAGGATGCCGCCGGTGTTCTGGTTGATCGCGACCACGGACGGCTCGTTGAGCACCACGCCGCGTCCGCGGACGTAGACGAGGGTGTTGGCCGTGCCGAGGTCGACAGCCATGTCGCGGCCGACAAATGAGGTGGTGTTCTTCGCCATGAGGCGGGGAGCCTTCCGGGGTGATGCGGACGGCGCGTCACACCAGGCGGGGTACCGCTGGCCTGTCGACACGCACTACGGGATCACTCCATGGTAACGGCGATCCGGGCGACCCAAACCCGCTTCAGCCTGCCGCTGTGGCCTAAGTCACCCCGAAGCGCCCGCGGATCAGGCGAGATGGGGGAAGAACAGGGCGATCTCGCGGGCCGCCGAGGCCTCCGAGTCGGAGCCGTGGGTGACGTTGTACTGGGTCTCGGTGGCCAGGTCGCCGCGGATCGTGCCGGGGGCGGCGTTGGCCGGGTTGGTCGCGCCCATCATCGCCCGCCAGGACAAGATCGCCGCGGGGCCCTCGACCACGGCCGCCACGAGCGGGCCGCCGGTGATGAAGTCGACGAGGTCGGCGAAGAAGGGCTTATCCCGGTGCTCGCCGTAGTGCTCCTCGGCCACCGCGCGCTCCAGGGTCCGCAGCTCCAGGGCGACGAGCCGGAAGCCCTTGCGCTCGATCCGCGACAGCACCTCGCCGACGAGGCCGCGGGCCACGCCGTCGGGCTTGATCAAGACCAGGGTGCGCTCGGACACAGCGATTCCTCTCAGGCGTGCAGCGGGGGCGTACGGGCGGCCGCGCGTCGGTGGGCTGACAGCTCTCGGCGTGCCGATGGGCGAGCCTAGGCGATCGGCCCGTGCTCCCGCGCCTCGACCTCGGCCACCCGCTGGGCGCGGATCCGCTCCGCGCGCGGGCCGAGCCACAGCGCCAGGATCCACAGCGCGCCGAACAGCAAGGCGACGTACCAGAACTCCGGGGCGGCAAAGCCGGCAGCCAGCAACCCCACCTGGACCAGCCACCCCAGCAGGTAGCCGACCCGCGACCGGAGGAGGCCCGCGGCGACCAGGCAGAGCACGGCGAGAGCGCCGCCGATCCAGCCGGCGGTCGCGCCCGGGACACCGGAGACCGTGATGGCCACCGGGATCGCCAAGGCGATCACCACCGCCTCGAACAGCAGGACGGCCGAGCACAGCACGCGCATGGCTACGCCTCCCTCTGCATGGGCTAAGCCTCCCCCTCGGCCGCGCTGCCCGCGCGCCGGAGCAGGGCGCGCGCGTCGCCGGCCAGCGTCACCGACCCCGTCACGAGCACCCCGGCCCCGCCCGGCTCGTCGCCGGCGTCGGCCATGACATCGGCCAGGGCGATCGCGCGCTCGACGGCGTCGGGCAGGCTGGCGGCCACCGTCACCCGCTCGGGGCCGAACACCTCGCCGGCCATCGACGCGAGCAGCTCCGGCGTCAGCGCGCGGGGTGAGGCCGAGCGGGTGGCCACCAGGTGGTCGAGCACAGGCTCCAAGGCCGCCAGGATCCCCCGGGCGTCCTTGTCCTCGAGCACGCCGACCACCCCCACGAGCCGCTCGAAGCCGAAGGCGTCGGTGACCGCGGCGGCCAGGGCCTGCGCGCCGGCGGGGTTGTGGGCGGCGTCCAGCAGGATCGTCGGCCCGCGCCGGACCACCTCCAGGCGCCCCGGCGAGGCGACCGAGGCGAAGGCGGACCGCACCACGTCGACGTCGAGCATCCGCGGCTCGCCCTCGGGCCCCGCGCCGGCGCCGAAGAACGCCTCCACGGCTGCCAGCGCCAGGGCGGCGTTGTGCGCCTGGTGCGCGCCGTGCAGCGGCACGAAGACCTCGTCGTAGACCCCGCCGAGGCCCTGCAGCGCGAGCCGCTGCCCACCGACGGCCACCTCACGGGAGGCGACGCCGAACTCCAGCCCCTCGCGGGCGACCACGGCGCCCACCTCGAGCGCGCGCCGCAGGATCGCCTCGGCCGCCTCGACCGGCTGCTGCGCCACGATGACCAGCGAGCCCTCCTTGATGATCCCGGCCTTCTCGGCCGCGATCTCCGCGACGGTGTCGCCGAGGTAGTCCGCGTGGTCCATCCCGACCGGGGCGATCACGGCCACGGCGGCATCGGCGATCGTGGTGGCGTCCCACGCGCCGCCCAACCCGACCTCAAGCACCGCCACGTCGACCGGCGCGTCGGCGAACGCCGCGAACGCCATCCCGGTCAGCGCCTCGAAGTACGACATCGGCGGCCCGCCCAGCACGGCGCTCTTGGTGTCGACGAGGTCGAGGTACGGCGCGATGTCGTCGTACACCTCGGCGAAGCGCTCGGCCGACAGCGGGCGGCCGTCGACGGCGATCCGCTCGGTCACCGACTCCAGGTGCGGGCTGGTGAAGCGGCCGGTGCGCAGGTCGAAGGCCCGCAGCAGGGCCTCGACCATGCGCGCGGTCGAGGTCTTGCCGTTGGTCCCGGTGATCTGGATGACCGGCGCCGAGTCCTGCGGGTCCCCCAGCAGGTCCACCAGCAGCCGGATCCGATCAAGGGACGGCTCCAGCCGGGTCTCCGGCCAGCGCTCGGCCAAGGCCGCCTCGACGGCAGCCAGCCGGCCGGCGGCCTCGTGGTCCGGGGGTGGGGTCACGGCGGGAATCCTAGGTGCGCGCCCCACCTAGACTCTCCGCACATGAGCCTGCCCCCCGCCGACTCGAGCGCCCCCGCCGAGAGCCCTGCCCGGACAGCGGCCCCCCGCCTACCTGAGAAGCCCTCCCTGGAGGGGGTCGAGGAGCGCTGGGCGGCCGTCTGGGAGGCGCAGGGGACCTACCGCTTCGACCGCACCCGCACCCGCGAGCAGGTCTACTCCATCGACACCCCGCCCCCGACGGTGAGCGGCTCGCTGCACGTGGGCCACGTCTTCTCGTACACCCACACGGACCTCATCGCCCGCTACCAGCGGATGCGCGGCCTCGAGGTCTTCTACCCGATCGGGTGGGACGACAACGGGCTGCCGACCGAGCGCCGCGTGCAGAACTACTACGGCGTGCGCTGCGACCCCTCGCTGCCGTACGACCCCGCGTTCGAGCCGCCCGCCGAGCCCGGCAAGCAGCAGCAGCCCATCTCGCGGCGTAACTTCGTCGAGCTGTGCGAGCGGCTCACCCTGGAGGACGAGCAGGCCTTCGAGGAGCTCTACCGCCGGCTGGGGATCTCGATCGACTGGACGCACACCTACCAGACCATCGACGCCAACTCGCGGACCGCGTCGCAGCGCGCGTTCCTGCGCAACCTCGCGCGCGGGGAGGCCTACCAGGCCGAGGCCCCGACGCTGTGGGACGTCACGTTCCGCACCGCCGTCGCCCAGGCCGAGCTGGAGGACCGCGAGCGCCAGGGCGCCTACCACCAGGTCCGCTTCCACCGCCCCGACGGCGGCGAGATCGTCATCGACACCACGCGCCCGGAGCTGCTGCCCGCCTGCGTCGCGCTCGTCGCCCACCCCGATGACGAGCGCTACCAGCCGCTGTTCGGCACCACGGTGCGCACGCCGCTGTTCGGGGTGGAGGTGCCGGTCGTCGCCCACCACCTCGCCCAGCCGGACAAGGGCACCGGCATCGCGATGATCTGCACCTTCGGCGACCTCACCGACGTCATCTGGTGGCGCGAGCTGCGGCTGCCGACGCGCGCGGTGATCGGCTGGGACGGCCGGCTGGTCCCCGATGCCCCCCACGGCCTGGAGGCCGAGCAGGCCCGCACCGCGTACGCCCGGCTGGCCGGCTCCACGGCCCACACCGCCAAGGAGACCGTCGTCGCGATGCTGCGCGAGACGGGCGACCTGGTCGGCGAGCCGCGGCCGATCACCCACCCGGTGAAGTTCTTCGAGAAGGGCGACAAGCCCCTCGAGATCGTCACCACGCGCCAGTGGTACCTCCGCAACGGCGGCCGCGACGAGTTCCTGCGCGAGCGCCTGCTGGCGCGCGGGCGGGAGCTCAACTGGCACCCCGCCCACATGGCGGTCCGCTACGCCAACTGGGTCGAGGGGCTCAACGGCGACTGGCTGGTCTCGCGGCAGCGGTTCTTCGGCGTGCCGTTCCCGCTCTGGTACCCCCTCGACGCCGCCGGCGAGCCGCTCTACGACTCCCCCCTGCTGCCCGATGAGGCGAGCCTGCCGGTCGACCCGAGCAGCGACTGCCCGCCCGGGTACGACGAGTCGCAGCGCGGGGCGCCCGGCGGGTTCATGGGCGACCCGGATGTGATGGACACCTGGGCGACGTCGTCGCTGTCTCCGCAGATCGCCACCGGCTGGGAGCGCGACCCCGACCTGTTCGCCCGCACCTTCCCGATGGACCTGCGGCCGCAGGCGCACGAGATCATCCGCACCTGGCTGTTCTCCTCGGTGGTCCGCTCCGATGCGGAGTTCGACTGCCTGCCGTGGCGCGACGCGGCGATCTCGGGGTGGATCCTCGACCCCGACCGCAAGAAGATGGCCAAGTCCAAGGGCAACGTGGTCACCCCGATGGACCTGCTGCAGGAGCACGGCACCGACGCGATGCGCTACTGGGCGGCCAGCGGCCGCCCGGGCACCGACACCGCCTTCGACGTCGGCCAGATGAAGATCGGCCGCCGCCTCGCCATCAAGCTGCTCAACGCCTCGAAGTTCGCGCTCGGCTTCGGCCCGGACCGGTCCGGTGAGGTGACCGAGGCGCTGGACCGCGCGATGCTCGCCGAGCTCGCCCGCGTGGTCGAGGCGGCGACCAAGGCGTTCGACGGCTACGACTACACCCGCGCGCTGGAGGCGGCCGAGACGTTCTTCTGGACGTTCTGCGACGACTACGTCGAGCTCGTCAAGGACCGGGCCTACGGCGTGCGCGGCGAGGCGGGCGCGGCGTCGGCCAAGGCCGCGCTCGCCACCGCCCTTTCGGTTCAGCTGCGGCTGTTCGCGCCGTTCCTGCCCTTCGTCACCGAAGAGGTGTGGTCGTGGTGGCAGGAGGGCTCCGTGCACCGCGCGGCGTGGCCGACGGCCGAGGAGCTCTCCGCGGCCGCCGGCGGCGACCCGGCGCTGCTCGCCTCGGTGGGGCTGGCGCTGTCGGAGCTGCGCAAGGCCAAGTCCGAGCGCAAGGTGTCGATGCGGACCGAGCTGGCCTCCGCTGCGGTCTCCGGTCCGGGGGTGGCCGCGGCCAGCGCCGCGGTCGACGACCTTCGGGCCGCCGGGAGGGTGCTGGGTGCCCTGACGCTCAGCGACGCCGCGATGCTCGGTTCAGCGGTCGAGGTGGCGCCGGCCTCGGAGTAGAACCGGCTCGGCCGGGTCGACCACGGGGCGGAACGCGTCGGGCTAGGCGCTCTTCTCGCGCCGCTCGCGCTTGGGGGTCTCCTTCTCGCGCGGCACCAGCGTCGGGTTGACGTGCTCGCGCACGACCTCGCCGGTGATCACCACGCGGGCGACGTCCTGGCGGCCGGGCACGTCGTACATCACGTTGAGGAGGACCTCCTCCATGATGGCGCGCAGCCCACGGGCGCCGGTGCCGCGCAGGATCGCCTGGTCGGCGATCGCCTCGAGGGCGTCCTCGGCGAACTCCAGCTCGACGCCGTCGAGCTCGAACAGCCGGTGGTACTGGCGGACGAGGGCGTTGCGCGGCTTGGTGAGGATCTCGATGAGCGCGGTCTTGTCGAGGTTGTGCACGCTGGTGATCACCGGGACCCGGCCGACGAACTCGGGGATCATGCCGAACTTCAGCAGGTCCTCGGGCATGACCTCGGCGAAGGTGTCGCGGGCCTCGATGTCGGCCTTGGAGTGGATGGTCGCGGAGAAGCCGATCCCCTTCTTGCCGACCCGGCCTTCGATGATGGTGTCCAGCCCGGCGAAGGCACCGCCGACGATGAACAGCACGTTGGTGGTGTCGATCTGGATGAACTCCTGGTGCGGGTGCTTGCGCCCGCCCTGCGGCGGCACCGAGGCGGTCGTGCCCTCGAGGATCTTCAGCAGGGCCTGCTGCACGCCCTCGCCCGACACGTCGCGGGTGATCGACGGGTTCTCGCTCTTGCGGGCGACCTTGTCGATCTCGTCGATGTAGATGATCCCGGTCTCGGCCTTCTTGACGTCGTAGTCGGCCGCCTGGATCAGCTTGAGCAGGATGTTCTCGACGTCCTCGCCGACGTAGCCGGCCTCGGTGAGCGCGGTGGCGTCGGCGATGGCGAACGGCACGTTGAGCATCCGGGCGAGGGTCTGCGCGAGCAGCGTCTTGCCGCAGCCGGTCGGGCCGAGCAGCAGGATGTTGGACTTGGCGAGCTCGATCGACTCGTCGGCCTTGCGGCCCTCGCCGCCGGCCTGGATGCGCTTGTAGTGGTTGTAGACCGCGACCGACAGGGCCTTCTTCGCGGGGCTCTGGCCGACGACGTACTGGTCCAGGAACTCATAGATCTCGCGCGGCTTGGGCAGCTCGTCCCACTGCAGGTCGGAGCTCTCCGAGAGCTCCTCCTCGATGATCTCGTTGCACAGGTCGATGCACTCGTCGCAGATGTAGACGCCGGGGCCGGCGATGAGCTTCTTGACCTGCTTCTGGCTCTTTCCGCAGAAAGAGCACTTGAGCAGGTCTCCGCCGTCACCAATGCGTGCCACCGAGGGCGTCTCCTTGTCACTCGGCGGGCGCCGCCCTCGGCGGTGCGCGCATGCGGGATTCGCAGTGGACCGGGAGCGACGCGGCGCAACCGGGTGCCCCGACCGTACCCCGTGCGAGCACGGTCGGCCCGGCGATTACCGGCGAGTCGGCCGCGAAGCGGTACGCCGTGGGCGAACCGGAAAAGCCGCGAAACGGGCGCCTCGGGTCAGCCGGCCTTGGCTTCGGGCTGGGTCGTCTTGCGCGAAAGGATGACCCGGTCGACCAGGCCGTACTCGACGGCCTCCTGGGCGCTGAGGATCTTGTCGCGCTCGATGTCCTTGCTGACCTGCTCCTGGGTGCGCCCGCTGTGCCGGGCGATCATCTCCTCGAGCAGCGAGCGCATCCGCAGGATCTCGTTGGCCTGGATCTCGATGTCGCTCGCCTGGCCGCCGCCCTCGCTGTAGGGCTGGTGGATCAGGATCCGGGAGTTCGGCAGGGCGAGGCGCTTGCCCGGGGTGCCGGCAGCGAGCAGCACCGCCGCGGCGGAGGCCGCCTGGCCCATGCACACGGTCTGGATGTCGGGCTTGACGAACTGCATGGTGTCGTAGATCGCGGTGAGCGCCGTGAACGAGCCGCCCGGCGAGTTGATGTAGATGAAGATGTCGCGGTCGGGGTCGGTGGACTCCAGCGTGAGCAGCTGGGCCATCACATCGTTGGCCGAGGTGTCGTCGATCGGCGCGCCGAGGAAGATGATCCGCTCCTCGAACAGCTTGGAGTACGGGTCGAGCTTCTTGAAGCCGTACGCCGTGCGCTCCTCGAAGGCGGGCAGGATGTAGCGGCCCTGCGGGTCGTACGGGTTCGCCGTACGGGGTCATCGCGTTCTCCCTGGGGGCGCCGGCGCGGGGGGTCGGGTCGATCCACATGTCAGGCCACCTGCGCCACGGTGGTGATGACGTGGTCGACGAGGCCGTAGGCCTTCGCCTCCTCGGCGCTGAACCACTTGTCGCGCTCGGCGTCGTTGGAGATCTGCTCGACCGTCTGGCCCGAGTGCTGCGAGATCAGCTCGAACAGCCGCTTCTTCATGTGGATCATGCGCTCGGCCTGGATCTTGATGTCGGAGGCGACGCCGCCGATCCCGCCGAGCGGCTGGTGCATCAGGATCTCGGCATTGGGCAGCGCGTGGCGCTTGCCGGCGGCGCCCGCGGTGAGCAGGAACTGGCCCATCGAGGCGGCCAGGCCCATCGTGTAGGTCGCCACGTCGTTCGGGATCAGCTGCATGGTGTCGTAGATCGCCATCCCCGCCGTCACCGAGCCGCCGGGGCTGTTGATGTAGAGCGAGATGTCCTTGGCCGGGTCGTCGGCCGACAGCGACAGCAGCTGGGCGCAGATCAGGTTGGCCATGTCGTCGCGGACCTCCCCCTGCAGGAAGATGATCCGGTCGCGCAGCAGGCGCTGGTAGACGGAGTCGTCGAAGTTGCCGGGCATCGAGCCCACCCGGTTGTACGCGGGGCCATCCGCAAGGACAGCCTCATGCGGCAACGTCATCGTGAGCACCTTTCGAAGGACGGGGACTCCGTCGACGCTCCTCCGCCCCGTGCGGACCAGGGTGGACCAGCGTCGTTCGTCGTTGTTGGACCCTAACGCGGCGACACCCCCGCGCCTTCCCGGGCACGGGGGTGTTCGCTGACGGGAGAACGCCCCCGCCTGCAGCCGTCAGGCGTGGTCGTGGCCCTCATGGTCGTCGTGGTCGTGGCCCTCGTGGTCGCCGTGCTCGTCGCCCTGGGGGGCCAGCCCCTCGATGGCGGCGGCCATCTGGGCGTCCAGCGCCTTGAGGTCAACGGGGTTGCCGGAGGCGTCGGTGACCGTCGCGGCCTCGAGCACCAGCGCGAGCGCCTTGCCCCGGACGACCTCGGCCACGAGCACCGGGACCTGGCCGGCCTGCACCACCTGCGAGGCGAAGTCGTCGGGGGCCATCCCGTAGCGCTGGGCGGTGCGGACGATGTGCTGGGTGAGCTCGGGCTCGGTCGCGCCGATCTCCTCGCGCTTGACGACCTCGTCCAGGATGAACTGCTGCACGAGCGAGGCGCGCAGGTCGGCGGCCACCTCGTCGCCGTGCGGGTCGCCCTCCTCCTTGCCCTCGCCCTCGAGGTGCTCCTTGACCTGCTGGGCGACGTAGCCCTCGGGCACCGGCACCTCGGCGAGCGCGACGAGCTGCTCCAGCACCTTGTCGCGGGCCTGCACTCCCTGCTCCATCAGCTTGACCCGCTGCAGCTGGGTGCGGACCTCGGCGGTCAGCTCGTCCAGGGTGTCGAACTCGCTGGCCAGGGCGGCGAAGTCGTCGTCCAGCGCCGGCAGCACCCGCTCGCGCACCTGGGTCACGGTGACCGCCAAGGCGACCGGCTGGTCCGCCCACTCGCCGTTGGTCGGGTTGAACGTCAAGTCCGTCGAGCCGCCCTGGGACAGCCCGAGCAGGGCGGCGTCCAGGCCCTCGATCTCAAGCTGCGCCGACCCGATCTCGTACGACAGGCCGCTGACGGTGGCGTCGTCGACCGGGGCTCCCTCATGCGTGCCGACGATGTCGAGGACGACGAAGTCGCCGTCGCCCACCGCGCGGTCGACGTCGGTGAGCGTGCCGAAGCGCGCGCGCAGCCGGTCGAGCTCCTCGGTCACCTCGGCGTCGTCGACCACGGCGTCGTCCACGGTGACCGCGAGGCCGCGGTAGTCGGGCAGGTCGAACTCGGGGCGGATGTCGACCTCGGCGGTGAACGCGAGCTGCTCGCCGTCGTTGAACTCGGTGACGTCGACGTCGGGGCGGCCGATGGCCTTGACCTCGTGCGCCTCGAGGGCCTGGCCGTAGAAGCGCGGCAGCGCCTCGTTCACGGCCTCCTCGAGCACCGCGCCGCGGCCGAACCGCTGGTCGATGAGGCGCTGCGGCACCTTGCCCTTGCGGAAGCCGGGCATGTTCACCTGGCCGGCGATGGTCTTGTAGGCGGCGTCGAGGCTCGGCTTGAGCTCCTCGAACGGCACCTCGACGGTCAGCTTGACGCGGGTCGGGCTGAGGGTCTCGACGGCGCTCTTCACGTGGGGTTCTCCTGTCGGGCTCGGGCGCTCGGGGCCCGACGGTCATGGTGCGATCGGGATGGTGCGATGCGGGATGGTGCGATGGGGATGCGGTTGGGACTGGTCGGGGCGGGGAGACTCGAACTCCCGATCTCCTGCCCCCAAAGCAGGCGCGCTAGCCACTACGCCACGCCCCGCGGCTGACCCCTTACTCTAGGCGACAGCGTCGGCCGCCTCGAATCGGCCGTCCCGCGGGTGTAGCTCAATGGCAGAGCCCCAGCCTTCCAAGCTGGCCATGCCGGTTCGATCCCGGTCACCCGCTCCAGATCCCTGACCAGCGCAAACGCCGATCGACGCGACGTGCGGGGCGAAATCAGCGACATCACATTCCACGTCAGAGGCTTCATCGCTGAACGGGAGCGTGGAATAGCCCACGGTCACTAGAAGAGCCCGAAGGTCACTCACCACGCTCGCAGTACCGCCTTCGTCGTCGCTCAACGCAGTGCCCGTCGCTGTCCACCCCGGGCGACCAAGCGAGCCCAGACGAGCGCCGCTGGAATCCACCTGAGCGCTGCATATCGGCACATCGCGTGCATGCCGATCGGGGCCTTTCAGTTCGACGGGTCGGTGTCGATGAGGGTCTTCCCCATGTGTATCTGAGCGTGGCCCTGCGGGTAGTCGGGGGTCCGGCTGAGCTCCGCATACCCGCGACGCCGGTAGAACTCCGGGGCCTGAAACGTGTGTGTGGACAGGACCATCGACACGCATCCATTGGCCAGAGCCGTCGCCTCTGCGGCCTGCAAGAGCCGCGTCGCAATCCCCCGTCGCCGGTAGTCGTCGGCCACCCAAAGGACATCGACGTAGCCGCATCCACCCCACGCCCACCCCGACAGGCCCCCCACAACTTGCCCCGCGCTGTCCTCGGCCCTGATCGAGATGAGTCGGCCATCGTTCAAGCCGGTCGCCGCCACATTGAATGCGTAGATCCGCTCAGCCAGAAGGTCGGCCAGCTCACGGTCCCGTTCCCGGATGGTAAGGGTGACTTCGTCGGTGGGGTCAGTTTCCACGCGCCAATCTTGCCGGATCGCTCGCTTATGCGAACAGATCGGCACCTATGGGCGTTCTTCGAACTCGACGGCCCAGCCCCGGTCGCCGTCCGACCACATCCGGTCTGCCTCGTGCACGAATGACCAGGCATCACCAACGCCAAGGATGGGCTCCAGGTCGCCCTCGGGCTTCGCGTGACCCGATGCCACCCCTGCGCTGGGTCCGCCTGCGGCGCGTACTCCACCTCATAGACCCGACCGAATGGCCATCGTCTCCAGGGAACGCGCCGCACTCGGATCACCCGGGCAATGATACAAGAGGAGACCGCCAATGCGAGTGCTATCGGCACTTCGGTGGGGGTTGTCGCGATGTCGGCGCAGTGGCTGGACCCGGCCCAGTGCTCGGCGCGAAGTCACCCCTGCCCGGGCTCGAGTGACCGAAGCGCTTCGTGGCAGGCACCTCGTAGGTCGTGCGGGTCGACGGAGTAGTGCAGAGGCCCGGCCCCATCCGTCGCGAGAAGCCGCGCAAGCGCAAACCCTGCGATGACAAGGGTTCAGCCGAGCTGAGCCGGGTTGCGATCTGATGGATCTCCCATGCACTGGCGAGTACTGCCGCGCGCGTCAGAGACGAGATGGGCACGCTGGGGTGGACGGGATTGCGCGCCAGGCCCCAGGCGTCATCCAAGGAGCGCCAGAGCGATCGCGCGGTGCGCTTCCGTTGTTTGGGTGAGTTCAGGTGCTGCGCACGCAGAGAGTGCTCCATGGTCGCGTCCGGCGAGATGCCCGCGGCGAGGTCGCAGTCCAAACGGTCGGCGAGCAAGCGGACGCGGAGCCCGGCGTCGGCAGGGTGTTCTTGCAGACGATGACGTCGTCTCCGTGCTCCACCAGGACCACTGGGCGGGCCTCTGGTGCGGGATCAGGGAGGCCACGGTCAGCGCGCCGACCGCGGAGGACTTGCTCCACTAGAACGCCCCATCGTGGCCCTCCGGCTTGTGTGATCTCCTGGGAAGGGTTCGTCGCAACCCGGTGGAATCGCAGGTGACGTTCGCGCCGTAGTCGGTCGGTCCGCACGCCGGCAAGGGTGGGGGGGACCTCCGCTGGCTCCTGGGTGAGCAGTGCGGATTCCGCACCCAGGATCCAGAGGGCGCACAATCCGATGCTGAGCGCGTCGCTTGAGCTCGTGGACCGGAGCCGCACCGCAGCGGTGCGCTGCTGGTTGCCGCGCTCACACGTGCTCGTCGGTGCCGGTGGGCCGAGCCTTCGCGGCCGGGATGGGTCGTCCGTAGCCGGGTCGGCCGGAGTGGTCGATGCCGTGCTCGGTTCGGGTGTAGAGGTGGTGCTCGATGCCGTCCGGGTCTTGGAATACAAGCAGCCAGCCCAGGCTTGCTTCGATGATCGGCGAGTGCACGACGTCAATCGTGTCGAGAAACGACGCCCAGGCCTCGGAGGGCGACGAGGTCGGTGACGTGCCAGTTCAGCGGGTCGAACCCGGCGATGCCATGCGCCGCATCAGGGATTCTCGCGCAGGGCCAGCCCGGAGTCGACCAGCCCTGGGACGGTGCACACCACACCCCGTACAACGCCGTCCTCGTCGGGGAACTCGTACCAAGGGGCCACGTCGAACACCTGCTGGTACCAGGCCAGGGAAGACGCTGCAGATCGGCCACGGGCGAGCTTCACGCCCCGGAGGCCGTCGATCGCGGGTCGGTCCATGGGTTCTCCTCCATCAGTCGGTACAGTTACACTGCCCTGAATTGAAAGGATGCCCTCGATGCCCGAAGCCGTCAAGAGGCCCTACCGCTCCGACGTCCGCGAGCGACGGGCGGCGGCCACCCGCCTCGCGATCCGCGAGAGCGCGACTGGGCTGTTCGTGAGGTGCGGATATGCGGGCACCAGCCTGCGCGATGTTGCGGACGGGGCGGGTGTGGCGGAGCGGACTCTCTACAAGGTCTTCCCCACGAAGATCGACCTTTTCCGCCACGTTCTCGGCGTTGCGGTCGGCGGGGACAAGGGCGGAGCTGCACGTCCATGAGCGCGAGCAGGTGCGTGCGGTGCTGGCGGAGCCCGACCCCGAGGCGGTCCTGGCCGGGATAGTCGACCTCAGCGGCTCTCTACTGGATCGGGCAGCCGCTTTGATCATGGTCAGCGTCGAGGCGGCGGAACAACCGCGAGCTGCGCGCCATGTCCGACGCCGGAGCGAAGGCGACCTACTCAGTTCACCTGGCTGTGGCGAAGCACCTCGCGAGTCTGGGAGCGCTCCGGCCTGGACTCTCGTCAACGACCACCGCCGACGTGTTGTACGCGCTCGCGTCACCGTTCACCCATCAACTGCTCCCCGACGAGACCGAGGAGAAATGACGGGCTGCTGACCGCTACCGCCGCTGGCTACTCACGACGCTGACGTCCCAACTCCTTCATCCAGGCAACTAGGCCGGCCGACCACTACGTCGCTGCATATCGGCACTTCGGCTCGTTAGTCACCAACAAAGACGAGCCTCAGATCGACTGCGCCAAGACATGTCTCGACCTGGGCTGCGAGGCGAGCGAGTCCGCGCGACTCGGGACCGTCCTTGGCTAGCCCGGTGACGATGGCGACCTCGACCGCCAGGTCGCGGAGCCGGTCGAAGGGCACCGACCACTCGCCGAAGGGGTCGAGGGCGGACAACAGCGGCAGCCGGGCATCGTCAGCAGGAACGAGGCGCTCGAAGTCACCCGCCGCTGTGAAGGTGCCTCCCGTGGGGTCGGCGACGGTGACCGTCCGGCCATCCGGGCCACGCACCTCTGACGTCATCCCCACAAGCAGTCATCCAACCAGGCGAGATCGGCACATCGGCGCGGCGTCGTCGGTGCTGCCGTAGGGCGCTCGGCCGCTCGGTGGCCGGACTCGGCTGGTCGGGGAAGTGCCTGCCGAAAGCGTCGTGAGCCTTGTCCTCGATGGACAGGTAACCCCACACCGGCGGGTCGTCCAGAACCTCGGGCAGCGCCGCGACGAGTCGAGGGAGGCCGCCATCCTGGGCCAGATCGCGATGTCCGAGAAGCGCGCCGCCAGTCAACTCGATGGTCTTGATGTGCGCGGCACCCGCAGCGAGGACGGACACACCGGCGATGGTCTCGGCGGTGGGCGGCAGAGGCTCACACCAGTCCAGAAGTCCGACGACCAAGAGCACCCGAGAGTCGAGCAGTTGAAGCACTCGACCGCTCGCGAACCAGCCCCCGCGTCGCAGTGGCACCGCCCAGAAGTCGCCGCTCGATCTTCGCCGTAGAGCGCGGTGTCAGCGGAAAGGAGCGACCGGGCACCCGAGCGATACTGCCGGTTCTTTCTCGGTCTGTCTGCCCCCGGCTCATGTCACCCGCCGTGCCCCAGGGTCCGTTAGGGGCCACTTGCTGACACGGATCAACACTCGACGCCGAATAGTGAGCCACAATGGGAACGTGGGGTCAGGGGAGGTTGTGCCCGAAGAGGGCGACCACGAGGCGCGCGACGTCGTTGCGTACCCGACGGCTCCCATAGTCGCCCGCCCCGTTCTTGCCCAAGGCGTACGCGACATGGCGGGCCCCTTCGTGCTACTGGCTGGTGGCAGCGGCATGGGGAAGACCAACCTGCTCGCTGAGGTACAAGCCGGCGACGTGGTGGCAATCGCGCCTCAGCCGACTCCGCTCACTCGGAGCGCTGGATCCCTGCAGACCGGCCTTATGCGGCAACTCGCCGCTGTGCTCGCGACACGCACCGAGTCAGCGGAGGCGCAGGAAGTCGTGCTGAGGGCGCTAAGGAAGTTCGTCAAAGACAAGAAGTCCGACCTGGCCAAAGTGGTTGTTAAGGAGGTGGTTGTGGCCAAGGGCCGACTGGGTGAGGGCGTGGGCGACGCGCTTGGTGACTTCATCGACGACCTCAAGGGAAGTTACGACGAGCGTTTGGAGATTCGTCTAGCGACGATGGCCGATGCCGCGGTCGTTCATGACCTGGTGGGTCTTGTGGCGGAGGTCGCCGGAGCCCTGAACCACCAGCCCATCGCGCTAGCGCTGGACGACGTCAACTTGCTCGGCGAGCAGGACTTCGCATTGCTGCTCGACATCATGGGAACACTCCCTGATGGCGTCCGCATTCGTGGTGCCTTCGCGTCAGACAGGGGTGGCGACGCCCAACTGCTGGTCGTGGAATCGGACGGGGGCGTAGTCGTTAACGTCCCACCCCTGACGACGGCTGAGATCTACCAGTTGCTGATTCAGGCCGGTCTTGATCCAGCGTTGTCCGGATCGGTCCTGAACGCGACCGGCGGCGTTCCAATCGCTGTGCAGGACGCGATCCAAGAACTCCGATCCGGGGGCGATCCTGCCCGACTTGGCATCAACGCGAAGTTGCTTGCACGGACGAAGGAGGTGTGGCGCGTCCTGGGTCATAATGCTCGACGTGCAGCCGCCGTCCTGGCCGCCTACCCAGTGACACTTGACGACGCTGCGGCCGCGGATGCGCTGGATGTTTCAGCGGCCGAGTGGGGCAAGACAAAAGCGGGAACTGCTCGATACGGCGGTCTTCGTGCGGTTTCCCGATGGACGCAACTGGTTCCATGAGCAGCGACGGCGCTGCGTTTGGTACGAGATCCTTGATGATGAGCAGCGGAAGGAATCCGCCGGTCTCGCTAGAGACCGTTTGGTGCTAGCCATCGACGATGCTGGCGACCTCGGGTCGATCTCGCTGCTGTCCCAGGTCGGGGGCCTTGAGCCCGCCGTATTTCCTCCGCGAGCAGGCACGAGCCGTGGGCGATCTGCCCCATTCGCAGTTGGCGATCCTTGCCTCCGCTCTCAAGTCGTCCCCGCAGACGGGTACGCCGTTGAGGGGGACATCCTGCTGGAGCACGCGCGTCGGGCCTTCGGAGCGTCCGGCGACCTCATTGAGGAGCTGCGCTCGCTGGAGCAGTCCGGACGAGTCGTCGTCGCGCAAAGCGAGGAAAGGCGCGTTTCGGCAGTCGTGCCTGTGATGGCCGCGCGAGAGGTGGTTCTGGCTATCGCAGGCCGGGCCGCGCTCGAACTTGGACGACTCCCGATTCCTCAGGGGGCCGAGCAGTTTTTCGGCGCGGTGGCCGCACGCGTGGGCGATATTCCCAAGGCCGCTTACGGTCAGGGCTCACCGTCCTTCGCCGATCTGGCAGCCATCTCCAACGAGTTGAAGTTCAGTTGCGCGAAGAGCACCACGTGACTGTCCTCCCGGACGGGGCGGGGGTGATGCTGAAGGCCGTCTATCAGGGCCTGGAGGTATGGGCGGTCTTGCGGTTCGAAAGCGAGGAGGATCGCGACGGGGCCCTTTCGTCGCTGAATGCCCTATCAGTGCCGGTCGACGGCATCGAGGCCCTAGTTCTCGGCCCCTACCCTCCGACTGTGGTGCCCCAGAATCGGTGGGCGGACGCGGTGGCGCTGGCCTTCGGCCGTGAAGTGTCGCTTGGGAAAGTTAAGGAGCGCGGCGAGCGCGATTCTCTGATGGTTGAGGCGCAGCGGCGCTCGGCCCTAATGGCCACCGTCTCGCGACGTAGCAGCGCAGACGAGGCCAAGGCATACGGGTTAGAGATTCCCTCGCGTTTCGTCGTTGCGGAGACGGATGATGGACACATCGTCGGAACGGTCAGGGGTTCTGCTGGTGCTGTGGTCGAGATAGACGCACCGCCATCGGACCTGTTCCTCGGCGCATACTTCTACTTCCGCTTCGCGCAGGCAGCCGACCTAACCCGTGATGAGACGCTTGGCAGCCTTACGTGGCGCAACGGACGCTCCTTCAACGGAGTCGCCGACTTCGGCAAACGACTTGGTTGGAGCAGCTCGTAGTACAACGCCCGCGCTAGGTCCCTTCGTCTTCCGCTTGACGCTCCCACTCTCCAGCAACTCGTCCAGAAGGCGCAGGATCGCTTGCTGGACAACGCCGTCGCTCTTCGAGAAGCGCTGGGAGTGCCAGGTGCGCCAACGGTCATGAACCACGATGTCGTGTTGGTAGTACTCGACGAACGTCCGGACGGTCCGCTTTCCTTGCCGCGCGTTCGCGCGTACCACCGGCGTGTTCCATCCGAAGACGATCGTCCGCACGCCACCGTAAGAGTCGTTCACACGGAGAACGATGCCGTCGA
>CAVOOM010000005.1:0-30643 GCA_963697565.1 uncultured Actinomycetota bacterium
AACGGGCTGTGGCTGTACGAGGGGTCGTTCTCGTTCCCTCGGGGCACTCCCAGGCCGGGCTCACGGTGTGGGCGGCGCTGGCCCTGGTCGCCCTGGTGGTGCTGACCGGGTGGCTCCGCTGGGTGGTCGCGGCGCCGCTGCTCGTCCTCGGGGTGGCGATCGGCGTGAGCCGCACGGTCGTCGGGGTGCACTGGCCCACGGATGTGCTGGGCGGGTGGGCGATGGGTGGCGCCTGGATGCTGGCCTGCGCGGCGGTCGCAGTCGCGGCCCACTCGCGGCGCGCGGCACGGTCCCGTGGTGCGATGGTGCCGTGACGGCCGCGATCCCTCCCACCGGCGTGTGGTGGCACGTCTACCCGCTGGGCTTCCTCGGCGCCGAGCGGTCCGCCCTGCCCGAAGGGCGCCCCCATCGAGCATCGGCTGGGGTCGCTCGACCCCTGGCTCGACTACGCCGTCTCGCTCGGGATCGAGGGCCTCGTCCTCGGCCCGGTGTTCGCCTCCGAGACCCACGGCTACGACACCGTCGACCACTTCCGCATCGACCCCCGGCTGGGCGACGAGGACGACCTGGTGCGGCTGATCTCCGCCGCCCACCAGCGCGGCCTGCGGGTGGTGCTGGACGGCGTCTTCAACCACGTCGGCCGGGGATTCGCGAAGTTCGGCGACGCGCTTCGGGACGGGCCGGGCTCCGAGGCCGCCGGCTGGTTCCGCCTCAGGTGGCCCGAAGGCGGCGGTCCGCCGGTGGCCGAGGGGTTCGAGGGCCACGGCCACCTGGTGGCGCTGGACCACGGCAACCCGGCCGTCGCCGACCACGTGGTGGCGGTGCTCGACCACTGGTGCAGCCGCGGGGTCGACGGGTGGCGGATGGACGCCGCGTACGCCGTCCCGACCGCGTTCTGGAGCGAGGTCTGCGAGCGGCTGCGCAGCCGGCATCCGCAGGCGTGGCTGTTCGGCGAGGTGATCCACGGCGACTACCCGGCCTTCGTGCGTGACAGCGGGCTCGACGCCGTCACCCAGTACGAGCTGTGGAAGGCCGTCGGCAGCGCGCTCAACGACGGCAACTTCTTCGAGCTCGCCCACGCGTTGGAGCGCCACCAGGGGTTCCTGGACGCCTTCGTCCCGGTGACCTTCCTGGGCAACCACGACACCACGCGCATCGCCAGCCTGCTGGGCGACGTCCGCCACCTGCCGCACGCGCTGGTGGTGCTCTTCGGCGTGGGCGGCACCCCCGTGGTCTACGCCGGGGACGAGCAGGCCTTCCGCGGGGTGAAGTACGAGCGCGAGCACGGCGACGACGAGGTCCGGCCGCCGTTCCCGGCCCGGCCCGAGGAGCTGTCCTTGCTCGGCCGGGAGACCTTCCTGCTGCACCAGCGCCTGATCGCGTTCCGCGGCGCTCGGCCGTGGCTCACCCGCGCGGGCACCGCGGTGACGACGCTGACCAACACGACGCTCGTCTGCGTGAGCGCGAGCCAGGACGGGGCGGACCGCATCGCGTTCGCGCTAAGCCTGGAAGGCGACAGCGTGGCGCTGGCACTCCCGGAGGGCTCGTGGGCCGTGGCCGAGGGGGAGGGGGCCGTCGATGGGTCGGAGCTGCGCCTGCCGGCCCGGGGCTGGGCGGTGCTGGCCGCGGTGTAGCGGCGAACGGCGAGTCCGCCGGGTGCGCTGGCACTACGAGCTGGCAGCGACTGCCGCTTCGTCGCGGCGGTAGTACCCCATCAGTGTGTACACGCGGGCGCAGGACTCGACGAGGAGGAACCCGAGGAGACCCGCCAGCACGACGCGGAAGATGTCGCCATCGGGGAGCAGGTTCTGCTCGGCCACGACCTTGATGACGAGCAACACTGCGAGCGCGACGACGGCCTCGAAGCTGAGCAGCAGGATCAAGCCCTTGTGAGCGGGGACCGACGCCACGTAGGTCGTTCGCGCTCGGTAGGCGCCGAACGCGAACCCGGCGATACCGCCAACCAGAGCGACCAGCGCGTGGACAGGCTCCCGCTCCAGATCAGTCACCAGCAGTGACCCGACCACAACGATCGCCACCACCGGCTCCAGCATCTGCAACCGCAGGGTGCGGAAGCGTTCCCTCGGCTTGAGTTGCACGTTCGGGTCGTCCTCGACTACCCGCTTGCCAACCCGGAACTCCCGCACGATGAGCACGAGCACAACCACAAGGATGAGGGATGTGATTCTCTCCACGAAGCCTGCTCCTGCCGTGACGGCGCACTTGGGTGATGGGGATTCCTGATGGGGGAGCCTCAGGCGCGTCTGACCTAAGCCTCTGCCGGCGCTTCTTGGCGAGTGCGAAGGACCTTGACCAGGAGGACGACCGTGAGGATGACGATGGCGTAGAGGAGGAGCCCTGAGACCACGGGGACCTTCCCTCCGGTGGTCTCAGTTCCGAACGTCCCGAAGTCCCACAGCGCATGAATGACCATGCCCACGATGAGCAGGCCGGTGATGCGGCGCACCAGGTAGAAGGCGGAACCCAGCACGAATGCAAAGCCCATCTGATAATGCCGTGCTGCCAAGGGATTGGCCGAAGAACAGATTCAGGCCGTGGAGCGCGGAGAACAGCAACGAGGTGAGGAACCACACCCAGACCTCGGACAGGCTCCCCCGAAACCCGACCAGCATGAGGCCGCGCGTCAGGAACTCCTCGGAGAAGCCCACCAGCGCGGTCCCCAGGGCAAGCACCGGCAGGATCTTCGTCGCGTCCGAGCTGAAATCAATCCCGCTGACTCCCAGGAGGACGTAGACGAAGAGCCCGATCGGCAGCAGGATCCCCCATCGAGGTCCGGCCTTGGCGTCTTCTCTCATCGCCGGGCGCCACCAGCCCAACCAGGTCGCAGCGGCCGCCAAGAACACCGCACCAACCCCGATGGGCACGACAATCCCGCTGACCACATTGGACGTTGAGTCGCCGACCGTCTCGTAGTCGATGTCGTTGATCGTCCAGATCGCGAAGACGATGGCGGTGTAGAGAACAAAGAGCACGAGTGAAATCCACACCTTGGGTTGAACGCGCACGCTGGGCTCCCTCATCGGCGGGCATCTGGAACTGGGGAATCGTGCCACAGCAAGAACCGCTCCGCGCTCTGGCGGCCTCCGAACGACCCGTAAGCCCTCCGCGCCTACCCTGGCCGTGTGGATGTCGCAACCGTCGTGCTCACCGGTCTTGGGCTGTCCGGCGCGGCCGGCCTGAACGCGTACATCCCGCTCTTCGTCGTCGGGCTGCTGGGCCGATTCGACGTGATCGAGCTCGCCAGCCCGTACGACGTCATCGCGAGCACCCCGGTGCTGATCGCCGTCGGCGTGCTGCTCGCGATTGAGGTCGTCGCCGACAAGGTGCCCGCGGTCGACAGCGCGAACGACGTGATCCAGACCGTGCTCCGCCCGGTGGCCGGCGCGCTGCTCTTCGCGGGCAGCGTCGGCGCGCTGAGCGACGCCCCGCCGTGGCTGGGCTTCGTCGCGGGCCTGCTCACCGCGGGCGGCGTGCACACCGCGAAGGCGGCGGCCCGCCCGGTGCTCAATGTCGGAACGGCCGGTGTGGCCGCCCCGGTGGTCAGCACCGTCGAGGACGGGCTCTCGCTGGTGGCGACCCTGCTGGCGCTGCTCGCCCCGCTGCTCATCCTGGTGCTGATCGCCGCCGTGGCCTGGGGTCTGGCCCGGCTCTGGCGCCGCCGAAGCCAGAAGGCGGGCCTAGAAGGGGCCGGCTGACCTCTCGTCGGAATCGCGTACCCCCGGGCCGCGGCTGAGGCAGGCTGGGGCCGTGGCCCGCGAGGAGCGCGTACGCGCGGACGGCACCGTCGAATGCCTGGTCAACGACCGGGCGGTCGCCACATCGGCGCCCGCCAGCACGGTGGCCCTGGACTTCCTGCGCGCCCACGAGCGGCTGTCCGGCGTCAAGGAGGGCTGCCGCGAGGGCGACTGCGGCGCCTGCACGGTCCTGCTGGGCGAGCTGCGCGGCGACCACGTCGACTACCGGGCGGTCTGCTCCTGCCTGCTGCCCATCGGCGACGCGCACGGCAAGCACCTGGTGACCGTCGAAGGGCTCACCCGGGCCGACGGGCTCAGCCCGGTGCAACGGCTGCTCGTGGACGAGGGCGGGGTGCAGTGCGGCTTCTGCACCCCCGGCTTCGTGGTGTCGCTCACCGGCTACCTGCTCAGCGGCGGGGCGCTCTCGGGCGACGCCGCGGTGGAGTCGGTCGGCGGCAACCTCTGCCGCTGCACCGGCCACGTGCCGATCGTCCGGGCGGCCCGACGCCTGGTCGAGTCGCTCGACCTCGCTGAGGGCGGCGACCGGCTCCGCGCCCTCGTCGACCTCGGTGCGGTTCCGGCGTACTTCCTCGAGGTCCCCGCACGGCTCGCGGCGCTTGCGGCGGGCGGCGACGGCCCTGAGCAGGTCCCGGAGATCGATCCGGGCCGGCCGCTCGTCGCCGGGGGCACGGATGCGTACGTGGGCGGCGCCTTCAGCCTGCCCGGGCAGCGGGTCCAGCGGATCGCCGACTGGCAGCGCGACGCCCACGTGTCCGAGGACGCGACCACCCTGCGGATCCCCGCCACCGCCACCATCGAGGACCTCCGCGAGTCGCCGATCGTCGGACGGCACCTGCCCGAGCTGGTCGCGGCCCTGGACCTCTTCGGCTCGGCGCCGATCCGCCACCGCGCCACCGTCGGCGGCAACCTCGTCACCGCGTCACCGATCGGCGACCTCACCTGCCTGCTGATGGCGCTGGACGCGACCGTGGTGCTGCGGGACGGGCCGACGCAGCGGACGTTGCCCCTGCGCTCGCTCTACACCGGCTACAAGGAGCTGGCGAAGGGCCCGACCGAGCTGGTCGAGTCGGTCGTTGTGCCGAAGCCGCGGCCCCCACACGCGGGTGAGCTACGAGAAGGTGTCACGCCGCCGGCACCTCGACATCGCCAGCGTGAACTCCACGATGGTCGCGGACGTGCAGGGGGGCGCCCTCTCCAGCGTCTCGATCAGCGCCGGCGGAGTCGGGCCGACGATGCTCCTGCTTCGTGCCACGGCGGCGGCGCTCGAGGGCCGCCCACTCGACGAGGGCACGGTGGCTGCCGCACTGCAGGCGGCGCAGGCCGAGATCGCGCCGATCAGCGATGTGCGGGGCAGCGCGGCGTACAAGCGGCTGCTGCTGCGGCAGCTCATCGCCGCGCACCTCGACCGACTCGTGCCCGGCGTCGTGACCGCGAGCGTGCTGCCATGACCCACGTCGACGCCGAGCGCCACGTCCGCGGGGAGTCGCTGTTCATCGACGACCTCCCCGTGCCCGAGGGGACGCTGCACGCGCACGTGTGCGCCTCCGACGTGGCGCACGGCACCCTGATCTCGATCGAGGCCGACGCCGCCAGGGCGATGACGGGGGTGGTCGCGGTCCTCACCGCCGCCGACATCCCCGGCGACAACGAGATCGGCACCGTGGTCGCCGATGAGCCGCTGCTCGCCGAGGGGTCGGTCCACTACATCGGCCAGCCGGTCGCCTTGGTCGTCGCCGAGGACGCCGCGACCGCGCGGGCTGCGGCGGCGCTGGTCGTCATCCGGACCGAGCCGCTGCCGGTCGTGACCGACCCCCGCGAGGCCTTCCGGGCCGGCGATCTGATCGTCCCGCCCGTCACCTTCGAGCTCGGCGACGTGGACGGCGCGTGGGCCGACTGCGCGGTGGTGGTGGCGGGCACGACCGAGACGGGCGGGCAGGAGCACCTCTACCTCGAGACCCAGGGCGCGTTCGCGATCCCGGCGGAGGGCGGCGGGGTCAGGATCCACTCCTCCACCCAGGGGCCGACCGCGGTCCAGCGCGCGGCGGCCCACGTGTGCGGGCTGACCATGCAGCAGGTCGAGGTCGACGTGCTGCGCCTCGGCGGCGGCTTCGGCGGCAAGGAGGACCAGGCGACCTGCTGGGCGGTCCTCTGCGCGCTGGCGGCCATCCGCTGCCACCGCCCGGTGAAGCTGGTGCTGCACCGCCGCGACGACCTGCGGATGACCGGCAAGCGGCACCCGTACTCGTCGGACTTCAGGATCGGGGTGACGGGCGAGGGGCGGATCCTCGCGTACGAGGTCACGTTCTTCCAGGACGCCGGGGCCTGCGCCGACCTCTCGCCGGCGATCCTCGACCGCACGCTCTTCCACTGCACGAACAGCTACGCGATCCCCAACGTGCGGGCCACCGGCAACAGCTGCCGGACGAACCTGCCGCCCAACACGGCCTTCCGCGGATTCGGGGGCCCGCAGGGGATGTTCGTGATCGAGGCCGCGATCAGCGCCGCGGCCGACGCCTTGGGGGTGGACCGCTCGGTCGTCCAGCGGGCGAACCTGCTGCAGGAGGGCGACCAGCTGCCGTACGGCCAGCGGGTCGAGCGCTGCCACGCCGAGGCCTGCTGGGACGCCCTCGAGGCCGACGCCCCCGCGGCCGACGCGCGGGCCCGGGTGGCCGCCTTCAACGCCGAGCACACCTGGCGCAAGAAGGGGATCGCCTGGATGCCGATCTGCTTCGGCATCTCGTTCACCAACATGATGCTCAACCAGGCCAGCGCCCTCGTCCACGTCTACACCGACGGCAGCGTCGGGGTCAGCACGGCCGCGGTCGAGATGGGGCAGGGCGTCAACGCGAAGATCGCCGCCATCGCCGCCCGGACGCTGTCGGTGAGCCCGGACCGGATCAGGGTCGAGTCGACCAACACCAAACGCGTCGCCAACACCTCTCCGACCGCGGCGAGCAGCGCGGCGGACCTCAACGGCCGCGCCACCGAGCTGGCCTGCGCCTCCCTGGTGCAGCGGCTGCGCGAGGTGGCGGCGCGGTTGCTCGGCCATGGGGACGCCGATCGGGTCGAGCTGCGCGACGAGCAGGTCTTGGACGCGGGGGAGCCGAGCGGCTTCACCTGGCTCGACCTGGTGTCGGTGGCGTACCAGTCGCGGACCAGCCTCACCGCCCAGCAGCACTACGCCACCCCTCGGATCCACTTCGACCGGGCGACGCACAAGGGCGACCCGTTCGCGTACCACGTGTTCGGCGCCGCCCAGATCGAGGTGACCCTCGACGGGCTGCGCGGGACGTACGACATCGACGCCGTCCACGTCGTGCACGACGTCGGCCGGAGCCTGGACCCCGTGATCGACCGCAGCCAGGCCGAGGGCGCGATCATGCAGGGCATCGGCTGGCTGACCGTCGAGGAGGTGCAGCACACCCCCGAGGGGCGGCTGCTCACCGACTCGCTCGCCACCTACAAGGTGCCCGACGCGATGTCCGTCCCCGGCGAGGTGGCCGTGCGGTTCCTCGAGGACTCCGACAACCCGTACGCGCCCTTCTCCTCCAAGGCGATCGGCGAGCCGCCGCTGATGTACGGCATCGGGGCGTGGTTCGCGCTGCGCGAGGCGATGCGCGCGTTCCGGCCCGACCGCGCGTACGCGCTGGTCGCCCCGCTGACCGCCGAGCGGGTGCTGTGCGCGCTGTACGACGGCGTGCCGGCCGAGCCACCGGCGGCTTCGTGAGGCGGCCGGCCGCTCTTTGGGCGTACGTCCATGACCGGCTCACGGCGGGTGAGCGCGTCGGCCTGCTCACGGTGGTCGAGGCTTCGCCGGGCTCGCCGGGCCAGCCCGGCTTCGCCCTCGCGCTGACGCCATCCGGCGATGCGGTGGGCACCATCGGGGGAGGGGCGATGGAGCTCGCCCTCGTCCGCGAGTACGCGGCCCGGCTCGGGGGCTCGGAGGTCGTGCGGGAGATCCGGACGCTCGTCCACGCGCTCGACGCCCGGCACGGGGAGCCGTCGGGCCTGCAGTGCGGCGGTTCGCAGACGGTCTGCGCGGTGTCGCTCGACCCGGCCGACCTGCCCGCGGTGGTGGACATCCGGTCGGCGCTGGCGGACCGGCGGCCCGCGATGGTCGTCCTTTCGGATGCCGGGCTGTCCTGCGCCGAGGGCGATCCGGGCGACACGAGTGGCCTGCGGCGCGTCTCGGACTCGTCCTGGCGCTTTGCCGACCGGGCTGGGCCTGAGCACGCCGCCCTCATCGTGGGCGGTGGGCATGTGGGCAGCGCGTTGGCCCGCGTCCTGGCGACCCTCGATCTCGACGTGGTCGTCGCCGATGAGCGGGCGAACCTCGCGATGCTCTCCGCTGGCGACGACCTCGGATATCGGTGCGTGGTCGCGCCGCTGGACTCGTTGGCCGCCCTCGTCCCCTCGCCCGACACGACCTTCGCGGTGGTGATGACCTCGTCCGCCGACCGGGACGCGGCCGCCCTGCGCGCGCTGCTGCCGCTGCGGCTGCGCTACCTCGGGCTGATGGGCGCCAAGCACAAGGTCGCCGTGATCCTCGGCGCGCTGAATGAGGCCGAGCGCGAGGAGTTCCGCCGGCAGGGGGTGCGGGCGCCAGCCGGGATCGAGATCGGCAGCCACTCGCCCGAGGAGATCGCCGTCAGCGTCGCCGCCGAGATCATCGCCGAGCTCAACGGCGTCGGCTGAACTGAGGGCCGCTGGCGGCCCACCTCAGGACCCGGCGGGCCCGCAGGGTGTTCCACCGGCTCGGGTGCCCCGCTTGCTCCATCTCGAACCAGGTCCGCCCGGAGTAACGGTTCTGGCGCCGCCATGTGCCGTCTCGGCCGCGCTTCGCCTCGACCAGCGCGAGGGCGTCGCCGAGGCGGTCGTCCCAGGGCGCTTCGGCGGCTCGGAAGTGGTCCATCGCGCGCAGCACGTCGTAGTGCCACCAGTACGGGAACGAGAAGCGCGTCAGCGCGGGGTGGACAACCTCCCCGGTGCGGTGCGAGCGGTAGAGCCGGTGGGCGAGCAGGAACTCGCGGCCGCCGTCTCCCGCGGCGCTGACGCGTGGGGCCAGAGGCGCCGGAGCCGCCCACGCGGCCAACCCCTCGAGGACGCTGAGCGTCGTGTCGAAGGAGCTATGCGTGGCCCCGCGCCTTCGCTCGCAGTTCCAGCCGCCGTCGTCCATCTGCTCGCGCAGGAGCGAGCCGGCCATCGCCTCGCACGCGGGGTCGGCTCCGAGCCCGACGGCGCAGGCGATCTGCAGGAGCATTCCCGTGACGCAGGTGTCCGGGTACTGCGTCACCCAGAGCCGGACGGCCCCGTCATCGCCGACGCCGCGATCAAGCAGCAGCCGACCGGTGGCCGCGGCGTCGGGGTGGCCGCCTCCGCCCAGGATCGCCAGCAGCTGCAGCGAGTAGAACGTGGACGTCCACTTGGGGGAGTACCAGCCGCCGCCCCACGTCCCGTCCGGCGAGCGGTGACGAAGCAAGCTCCGCGCCCCAGCCCTCGCGCGCCACGCGCCGGCGGGTCTTGGACCAGGTCGCCACCGGCAGGGCCATGAGGTCGCGCTGCGCCTGCCAGACAACGGCCGGGTCGCCGGCGATGAGCCAACTCAGGACGTCGTCCGGCGCCGGATCGTCCTGGAGGGCCGGGTGGCGGGACATGGCGGCGAGTCAGCGAGGGCCAAGCAGGTCAGCGAGCGGGCCATTCACATCGAGCAAGAAGAATCGCTGGGCATCACCGAACATGGACTCGTACGCCACGAGGACATCGGTCATGGGGTGGCCACCTCCCGGCTCCGCTCGTGGTCACGGTGCCGGGGGCACCGGCCGAGCGGGTAGGGCCGAACGCCCTGGGGGTGCGGCTATCCCAGCTCGGCGAGCAGCGCGGGCACGTCGATGAGGGCCACCCGGATCGACGCGTCGCTACAGCCGTACGGCAGGACCAGCGTGTCCCCGTGGAGCAGGCCGCCACAGGAGTAGACGACGTTGGGGACGTAGCCGTCCCGCTCGTCGGGGGTGGGGCTCAGCAGCGGGCGCGCGAGCTTGCCGATCACGACGCGTGGATCGTTGAGGTCGAGCAGCAGCGCACCGATCGAGTACTCCCGCATCGGCCCGACGCCGTGGGTGAGGACCAGCCAGCCGGCCGAGGTCTCCAGCGGGGACCCGCAGTTGCCGATCTGGACGATCTCCCACGGGTGCTCGGGCGCCTGCAGTGCACCGGCGACCTCCCAGTGGCTGAGGTCGGCCGAACTCGCCAAGGCGTTGCTCTCGCGGTCCCACCGGGACAGGGCGAGCAGCCGCCGCCGACCCGGCGGGGGAAGAGCGCCATGCCCCTTGTTCTTGGCCGCAGGCCCGCTGAGCTGGGAGAGGTGAAACGTCAGGAAGTCCTTGGTGCGAATGAGCTGCGGCACGACGCGGGCACCGTCGTACGCGGTGTACGTGCCGCGGTAGTCGATCGAGCCGTCTTCATCGGTGAACCGCACCAGCCGGACGTCCTCGATCCCGCGGCTCTCCGACGGGCTGCGGGGGAGGATCACCCGGTCGTCAAGCGCCGAACCCGCTGGGAACTCAATCGAGTAGTTGCAGGCGGCGATCCACTCGACCCGGTCGGTGGCCCGCGCCGCGGAGCCGCGGGTCAGCCGCTGGTCTCGCAGACCGGCGAGGGCCAGGTCGAGATCGGCCCGGGTGAAGGTCGGGGGCAGCGCCTCGATGACGAAGTCGGCGCTGCTCAGATTCCCGTCGAGCTCCGCGTGCTGCTGCTCGAAGACGGCGCGCGAGTAGGTGGTCGAGACCGGCCGGGGCAGCACCGTCTGCTGGCTGGGCTCGTCGAACGTGACGACGTCGGCGGCGTCGATCACGCCGGTGCGGAACTCGACGCTCGAGTGGTGCCCCTCGCCGACGGCTCGGACGGTCATCACGAAGCGGGTGGCGCCCGCGGCGAGGCCGCTCTGGTCGGGGTGGGGCACCATCGAGGGGTTGAACAGGGCGGCGGCCTCGATGGCGTACTCCATGCTGAAGTACGCGCCGATGAGCTGGCGTCGCTCGGCGGACACCGACTGCGGGTCGTCCAAGCGGTGTGCGACCAGGTCGAAGTGGGATTCCAGTGTGGTCGCGAGGTCATGGTGCCTGGGCCCGAAGGAGGCCATCGCAGCCGCCAGCGACTCGCCGACCGCCTCGTCGGAGAGCGCCAGGACCCGGTCGAGCACTGCCGTGGACCGGGACCGCGCCGACGCGGCCAGCTCCTGTCCGGGCAGGAAGATCTTGGTGACGACTCGGGCCGGATCCGGCAGCAGCACATGGGGCGTTCGGCGGACGAGGGGCCTGGTGGGGCGGCTCAAGGCGCGTTCTCCCCGGCGGCGCGATGCCCGATCTGGAAGGTGGCCAGGCCAGCCAGGGTGGACTCGGCCCCCCGGTTCTCGTTGATCCGGTCGGCGTGCAGGCCGTCGGACCCGCCACCGCTGGTCGGGTCGTAGAGGGCGAGCCCGAGGTCGTTCGCCCCGGCGAACCAGGCGACGCAGCGTTCGATCATGTCAGCCAGGCCCTGTCGCCGGTGATCGCGTAGGCGCGCCAACAGGCCTCGGCTAGGGCGGAGACCTCGATCGGCTGCTGGTCGAAGCCTGGGCGCGGCTCGCCGCGTCGCCATCCGCCCGCGGGGGTGACTGACAGGTGGTCGCCGCGGGTCTCCTGCTCGACTAGCCAAGACAGCAGCGCGAGTCCGTCCGCCAACGTGCGTTCGTCTTCCAGCGCAGAGCCGATGACGAGCAAGGCCTCGGGGAGCACGGCGTTGGCGTACGTGAGGCGGGCCTCGGGCCACGGCCAGGAGGGGTGGGCGGTCGGGCCCGCGAGCAAGGTGCGCGCGTCGGTGAGGAGGCCCAGCGCGTCCTGGTGGTCGGGATGGGCGCGCAGGATCTCGTACGCGCCGAGGGCTGCGTATGCGGTGGCGCGGGTCCAGGTCGAGCGGGTCTGGAAGCCCAGGGTCGCCGCGCCGAGGGCGGCTTCCCTCACGTGCTCGTCGGGGCTGCTGTGCGCGGCCGTGCCGAGGCCCCACAGAGCGCGCCCCCAGTGGTCGTCGACGTTGGCGTCGCCCATCCAGGTGCCGTTCGCGCGCCGGCGGTTGCGGAAGCGGCCGTGGTCGTCTTGCGCTCCGAGGGTGAATTCCAGGTAGACCCGGCTGAGGGCGATGACCTGGCCGCCCGGTTCCGGCTGCCGCGCGGTGACGACGAGACCGCGGGCGACGTCGTCGAGGCAGTAGCCGTGATCGCGCCGGGGTGCCGAACCCAGGGCGTGCTCGAAGAGCCCCAGGGGGGTCGTCAGGCTCACCAGGTGGTCGAAGGTGAGGTCGGGCGTGGTGACGCGCGCGACCGCGACGGCCATCAGGCGACCGATCGCTTGACGTCGGCGAGCAGCGAGCGGCCGAGCGCGATGTACTGGTCGGCGACCGCGGGCCAGAGCAACTCGGGCGCCAGCGCGCGGGATCGGGCGGCCATCTGCGTGGCGAGTCCGGGCTCGGTGAGCACGCGGTGCAGCGCGGCTCGGATCGCCTCGGGATCGCGTTGCGGGACAAGGATTCCCGCGCCGTCCGAGAGCAGCTCGACCGCGTGCGGGAAGCTTGTCGAGATGACCGGCTTTCCCGCCACGACGGCCTCGGTGAGCACGCCCGAGGTGACTTGGTCGCGGGAGTCGTACGGAAGCAGGATCACGTCCGCCTGGCGGACGACGCGGCGCAGTGAGGGCCCATCGAGGTAGCGGCTGTCGAACTCCACCATCGAGGCGATCTCCAGCGAGTGGGCGAGGGCGGTGAGCCGCTCGCGGTAGGCCTCGCCGTCGCGCTCGACCACGCGGGGGTGGGTCTCGCCGACGACCTGGTAGACCGGGCGCGGCGCGAGATGGGTGAGGCCCGCCACCGCCTCCAGGGCCCATTCGATGCCCTTGCCCTCGCCGAGCAGACCCCAGGTCAGAATGGTCGGCGGCCGGCTGGGGTCCAGGCTGTGGCCACCGGCCCGGTTGTCCTCGGCGCCGTGGGCGATCACGGTCACCAGGGCGGGATCGACGTCCCAGCCGGCGATCAGCCGTTGGCGTGCGGTCTCGGTCATCGTGACGACGGATGCGGAGGCCGCCACGACCCGGGCGAGCACGTGGTGCTGGTGCGGTGTGGGGTGTGTCAGCACGGTGTGCAGCACGGAGATCACGGGGACGCGGACCAGGGCGAGCACCCCGATCACATCGGCCCCGTCGCGGCCACCGAAGATGCCGTACTCATGCTGGAGCACGGCGACGTCGAAGGCGTTGAGGGCCTCCGCGGCCGCCGTGACGGCCCCTCGCTCGGCGATCACTAGTTGGTGCGCCACGAAGTTCTCGTCCGGCTCCAGGCTGTCCACGATGCGAACCACGCCGACGTCCGCGCCGGAGCCGTCCAGATGGGTGACGAGCGCCTGCGAGAAGGTCGCGAGTCCGCACTGGGTGGGGGGGAACGTGCTGAGCACGCCGAAGCTGACGGCCATGGAGGCCCTTCTGCACAGGTGGAGCAGCGCAGCCGAGTGCTGCCGTCCTTGGTCGGGGGCTTACGTCATCCCCGGGGGCACCCGTGCCGCTCTGGCAGTGCCATGGGCCAGGTCACCTGGCAGTCAATGCCCTCGCAGGGTATCAGCGGGCCGGTGGCCCCCCTGACCGCCGAGACCGCGGGGGCGGTTGGGCGGGGGCGAACTGCCGGCACATGCCGTCCACAGGCGGCGTGATTCTCTTGACGCCGCAACGGCTCTGCCGTACGATCGAACACATGTTCGAACGCGTGGCAGGGCCGAATCTGGGCCCCGCTCTGGCCGGGTTCGACGTCCGCGCCGCTGATGGCGAGGCGCTGGTCGAGGCGCTGGCGGCCTCCCAGCGCGCGGTGTCGTGGCTGCAGGCGCTGGGGCGGGCTCCGGGCCAGACGGCGCCGCAGTTGCGGGCGTGGCTGGCCCGCCTGGTCCTGAAGGCGGACCCGGCCGGGGCGGATGCCCGGCTGTCCGCGGCCCGCGGGGAGCGGCGTGGTGTGGGTCAGCCCGCTGGAGGACGGCGATGGCCGAGCTGGCGGGCGCTGCTGACCGCGCCGGACGCCCAGCGGGTGTACGGGGCTCTCGGCGCCGGCGGCATGGGCCGCCCGCCAAGGCGAGGCCGGGACCGATGGGGAGCGCCGGACGCTGGACCAGTGCCGCGCCGACGCCCTCGTCGAGATCCTGCTGCGGGACGGGCGGGCGCCGCGGCAGCCCCCACGAGTCCGGTCCGCGCCCGCAGATCCTGGTCACCGTCCCCGCCGGCACCCTGCTCGGCCTCGGCGGGGAGCCCGCCCACCTCGCCGGCTACGGCCCGATCCCCGACGCCCTGGCCCGCGAGCTCGCCCAGGACGGCGATCTGGCGGCGGGTGCTCACCGACCCCGCCACGGGCGCGGTCCTCGACGTCGGCAGCGCGCCAGCACGACCCGCCCGCCGACCTCGACGCGGTTCGTCCGGGTCCGGGACGGCATGTGCCGGTTCCCCGGCTGCCGCAGGCAGGCCTGCCGGCTGCGACCTCGACCACACCGTCGCCCGTACCCGCACGGGCCAGACCAGCGCCGAGAACCTGCACGCCCTGTGCCGCCGCCACCACCGCCTGCCCACAGCCCACGAGGCCGGGTGGCAGGTCACCGCCGAACCCGGTAGCCGGCTGGAGTGGACCAGCCCCCTCGGCGCCGTCTACACCACCGACCCGCCCGACCCCGGCGACGAGGCCCGGACCCAACGTGCGCCCGCCGACCCACCGGACGAGGGCGAGCCCGACGTGAGGGAGCCCGATCCGGGCTGGCCGTGGGAGGACTTCGACGACGACCTGCACCGCTGGCTCGACGACCCTGCCGCGGCCTGACGGGGGGTCGAGCGGCGAAGAGGGGCCGAAGGGCCGCAGACGTGAGCGGCCCAAGGCGACAGGATGGGGTCCTCAGTTGTGGCGTGGAGCGGAGGCCGGCGAACGGCCGCGGAGGGATGGCATGGCGACGCAGACGATGAGCGTCCAGGACGCCCTGTGGCTGACCATGGACCGACCGAACAACCTGATGGTCATCGATTCGGTGCTGTGGCTCTCTGAGCCGCTCGACCTTGAGGACTCGCGCGCCGTGATCGCCGAGCGGCTGGTGGGTCGCTTCCCGGTGTTTGGCTGCCGTCCGGTGGCGGGTGACCATGGCCATGTCTGGGAGGAAGACCCGGACTTCGACCTTGAGCGGCACACCTTCGAAGTCGACCTCCCACGGCCCGTGACCGAGGACGCCGTCCGCTCGTACCTCTCGGCGCAGAAGAGCATTCCCCTCGACCGCGACTACCCGCTCTGGCAGATGCACGTCATCAACGGGATCCAGCGCCCCGAGGGCCGGGAGGGCTCGGTGGTGCTCTGCCGGTTCCACCACTCGATCGCCGACGGGATCCGGCTGACCCAGGTGCTGCTGGCGCTCTGCGACCCGGAGCAGGACCCGGAGGTCGCCGTCACGCGGGCCGGTGAGGCGTACCACGGCGGAGTGGCGGGGACGGTGGGGGCCGCTCTGCACGGCGCGACGGCCGCGGCCAGCGAGCTCGTCCACGAAGCCACCCAAGCCGTGGCCCACCCGATCGACGCGATCGCCCATGTCCCGGGAGCGGTCGCGCACGGCGCCAAGGGCGCCGCCTCGGAGTTGCTGGGCCTTGCGTTGCACCCGCATCGCCTCGTCGACGTCTTCACCGCCGCCCGGCACGCCGATCTGGAGGGCCTCAACGACGTCAAGAGCGTCTACAAGCTCGGGATGTCCCCGCCCAGCGCAGAGACGGTGTGGAGCGGTCCGCCAGGCGTCGAGAAGGCCTCGACGTGGCTGCCTCCGTTCGACCTCGGCCGGGTCAAGGAGATCGGCCGGGCCGAGGGCGCCACCGTCAACGACGTGCTGATGGCGGCCGTCGCCGGCACCCTGCGGCGCTACCTGGCCAAGCATGGGGCGCAGCTCGACGAGGTCGTCTGGATGGTCCCGGTCAGCCTGATGGCGTTCGACGACGAGCTGCCCCAAGAGCTCGGCAACCACTTCGCGCTGGTGATGCTCAAGCTGCCGCTCTCGATCGACGACCCCCGGGAGCTGCTCCACGAGGTCTCCGCGCGGATGGGCCGGATCAAGCACTCCCACGAGCCGGTGATCACCTTCGGCCTGCAGCGGTTGATCTCGCAGTCCCCGTCCGACGTGGCCCCGCTGTTGGTGAACTTCTTCGCCGACAAGGCGCTCGGAGTCCTCACCAACGTCCCCGGGCCGCGTGGTGCGATCACCTTTGCCGGCAGGCGCGTCGAGAACGTGCTCGGCTGGGCGCCGTGCTCGGGAAGTCAGCCGATGACCATCGGGCTGTTCACCTACAACGACACGGTCTCGGTCACCTTCGGCGCCGACCGCACGCTGGTCCCCGACTTCGAGATCCTGCCGGGCTGCTACGAGGACGCCATGGCCGAGATGTACGAGGCGATCGTCGGGCCGCTGCCCGCGTCCGGCTGATTCGACCTCCGGACGTCCGACGGCGCCGCGCGAATCGCGCGGCGCCGTCGGGTGGAGGGGAGGTGGTCAGATCAGGAGGTCTCAGCGCTCCTCGGCCGCCGCGGTCGCGGGGACCTCGGCCAGCCGGGCGGTCTCGTCGAGGACCTGGGCCTCGATGGCCGTGAGGTGCTCGCGGTGGGCGCGCATGTGGTGGGCGCAGAAGAGGAGTTCTCCGCCGGAGGGCAGGATGACCCGGGCGTACGCCTGCGCGCCGCAGCGGTCGCAGCGGTCTTCGGCGGTGAGCTGCGGGGTGGCCAGTGCGGTGGTCACATCTCCTCGCTTCCTCCAGGTCGGGGCGGGTCGGTGTGGACCCGTCGACAGGGGTAACAGTCAACCAGGCATTCGGCATTCCACCCGCATTCAGGATGCGCCACACAGCGGGTTTCTGGGCGGTTTCGCGCCGGGCGAAAGGGTGAATGGCCGGGTCGGGCGTGTGCACAAGCTCACAAGCGGCCCACGCGGGTAGCCTGGCTGAGACCGCCCAGCCCGCCTGCCGCCCCCGCGTTGAGGAGCCCGCCCGCGTGACCGCCCAGCCCACCGAGCGCACGCCCGCCTCCACCGCCACCACCGCTGCCAAGGCGCGCGCCGCCAAGGCCGCCGGGGGCTACACCGCCCGCCACCTCACGGTGCTGGAGGGCCTGGACGCCGTCCGCAAGCGCCCCGGCATGTACATCGGCTCGACCGACTCGCGCGGGCTGACCCACTGCCTGTGGGAGATCATCGACAACGCCGTCGACGAGGCGCTGGCCGGCCACTGCCACCAGATCGCGGTCGTGCTCCACCCCGACGGCTCCCTGGAGGTCCACGACGACGGCCGGGGCATCCCCGTCGACGTCGAGCCCAAGTCCGGCCTGACCGGCGTCGAGCTGGTGATGACCAAGCTGCACGCCGGCGGCAAGTTCGGCGGCGGCTCGTACGCGGCCTCCGGCGGGCTGCACGGGGTCGGCGCCTCGGTGGTGAACGCGCTGTCGCTCCGGCTGGACATCGAGGTCGACCGAGACCTGAAGATCCACACCATGTCGTTCCGCCGCGGGGTGGCCGGCGAGTTCGCCGGCCCGGACCCCGACGCCGTCTTCATCGAGCGCTCGGGCCTGCGGCTCGCGGGCAAGGCGAAGAAGGGCGTCACCGGCACCCGGGTGCGGTTCTGGCCAGACCGCCAGATCTTCCTCAAGGACGCCGAGCTCGACCTCGCCGACATCCACGCCAGGGCCCGGCAGACGGCGTTCCTCGTGCCGGGGCTGACGCTGGTGGTCCGCGACCAACGCGGTCCCGAGACGCAGGAGGAGTCGTTCCACTACTCCGGCGGGATCGGCGAGTTCTGCGAGTTCCTCGCCCCTGACACCGGCATCCACGATGTGGTGCGCCTGCACGGCTCCGGCCACTTCCACGAGACCGTCCCGGTGCTCGACGACAAGGGCCACCTCAACCCGCAGGAGGTCGAGCGCGAGCTCGGGGTCGACATCGCGCTGCGGTGGGGCGCCGGCTACGACGCCACCGTGCGGTCGTTCGTCAACATCATCGCCACGCCCAAGGGCGGCACCCACGTGGCCGGCTTCGAGCGGGCCCTGGTCAAGACGGTGAACGAGCAGCTGCGCGCCGTGAAGCTGCTCAAGGCCAACGACGACGCGGTCACCAAGGAGGACGTCCTCGAGGGGCTGACCGCGGTCGTCACCGTCCGGCTGGCCGAGCCGCAGTTCGAGGGCCAGACCAAGGAGGTCCTCGGCACCTCGGCGGCCTCGCGCATCGTGGGCCACGTCGTGGCCAAGGAGCTCAAGGCGTTCCTCGCCTCCACCAAGCGCGCCGACAAGGCGGCCGCCCGCGCCGTCCTGGACAAGATCGCCGCCGCCTCGCGCACCCGGATCGCCGCGCGCCAGCACAAGGAGCTCCAGCGCCGCAAGAACGCCCTCGAGACCTCGTCGCTGCCGGCCAAGCTCGCCGACTGCCGCAGCGACGACGTCGAGCGCACCGAGCTGTTCATCGTCGAGGGCGACTCGGCGCTGGGCACCGCCAAGACCGCGCGCGACTCGGAGTTCCAGGCCCTGCTGCCGATCCGCGGCAAGATCCTCAACGTCCAGAAGTCCTCGCTGGGCGACATGCTCAAGAACGCCGAGTGCGCCTCGATCATCCAGGTGATCGGCGCCGGATCCGGGCGGACCTTCGACCTCGACGCCGCCCGCTACGGCAAGGTCGTGCTGATGTCGGACGCCGATGTCGACGGCGCCCACATCCGCTGCCTGCTGCTCACCCTGATGCACCGCTACCTGCGCCCGATGCTCGAGGCCGGCCGCGTGTTCGCCGCCGTGCCGCCGCTGCACCGCATCGAGGTCGTCACCGGGGGCGGCAAGAAGAACGAGTACGTCTACACGTACTCCGACGCCGAGCTGCACCGCGTGCTGGCCGACCTCGAGCGCAAGGGCAAGCGGGTCAAGGACCCGGTCCAGCGCTACAAGGGCCTCGGCGAGATGGACGCCGACCAGCTCCGCGAGACCACGATGGACCCCCGCAAGCGCACGCTGCGCCGGATCACGGTCGGCGAGTTCGAGGCCGCCGAGCAGGCCTTCGACCTGCTCATGGGCAGCGAGGTGGCCCCGCGGCGCGACTTCATCATCGCCGGCGCCGCTCAACTCGATCGGGCCCGCATCGACGCCTGAGCGCGCTACGGTCGCCGCATGTGCTGCTTCGTCGCCTCGCATCGGGCTGTTCGGCCCGCGCATCGCCTTCCTGCTGCTCTGGATCTTCGGCACGCAGGTCGATGTCGCCTACGCCTCGTACAGCTTCTTCGTGCCGCTGCTCGGCCTGCTGTTCCTGCCGTGGACGGCGATGTTCTACGCGCTGGCCTACGCGCCGGTCACCGGCGTCAGCGGCTTTGGGATCTTCTTCGTGCTGATGGGCCTGGTCCTCGACATCGCCAGCTACGGCAGCGGCGTCGCCTCCCGCCGGAGCTGACCGCATGTGCTGCCCGCTGGCGATCGCGTTCGTCCTCGGACCGCGGATCGGCTTCTTCCTGTGGTGGTGGCTGGGCACCTCGGTCGAACGCGCGATGGACATGCCCTGGCCGTTCTTCGGCCTGATCTTCGCCCCGTGGACGGCCATCGCCTACACGGTCGCGTTCTCGCCCGCCGTCGGCGTGACCGGGATCGGCTGGGGCGTCGTGGCGCTCGGCGTGCTGGGCGACCTCGGCTCGTACGGCCTGGGGCCGCTGCGCGCCAAGTGGGAGTAGGAGCCGCTCAGCCGCGCGGCTCCAGCGGCACCGGCTCCAGCAGGCCGGTGGTCAACGTCGTAGATCGCGCCGCCGATCGCCACGTCACTGGGCAGGTACGGCCAGGCGCGCAGCTTGATCAGGTCGTGCCGTAGGGCCGCGTGCAGGTCGTCGGTGGTGAGGAAGTCGAGGCTGCGGCTGTCGAGCCCCCCGCGCTCGGCGATCAGCTGGTGGATCTCAGACTCGGTCGACGACGCCATCCGGCACTGGGTGTGCGGCATGACGAGGACGCGGTTGACGCCGAGCGCGTAGACGGCCAGCACGAGGGTGCGCAGCACGTCGTCGGTGATGCGGGCGCCGGCGTTGCGCAGGATCTTGGCGTCGCCGGCCCGCATGCCGAGCAAGGGGAGCGGCTCGATCCGCGAGTCCATGCAGGTGACCACCGCCAGGCCGCGGGCCGCGATGTGCGGCAGCCCCCCGCCTTCGAAGTGCGCTGCGAACTCCTCGTTGCTGGCCAAGATGTCGTCGAAGGCCCCGCCGTCGATCACCTGCCCCACCTCCTTGCCACGAGGCGACGCTATCGGGGCGTTTCCGGGCTCACAGAGGCGGTCCAGCAAGTTGACGGCTGGGCCGGCTTGCGGCACGACTCCTTGCGGTCTGGGCCGGCCGACTCGACCACCTCGACCACGTGTGAGGCGCCGTTCGAGAGCAGCACGCGCCAGCGACCGTGGCCCCCGGGCTCGACGTCCGCGACCGCGCCGACCGCGCTGAGCCCGTTGGCCGCCCGGACGTACGCCTCGGCGGCCTGGGCCGGCTGCGGGTACGCCGAGCGGCCGCGGTACGCCTCAAGCGGGATGTGGCCGGCCAGGGCCGAGCGGACGTCGTCGACGGTGCAGCGGCCCAGCACGACGCCGAAGGGCAGCACCGCCGCGGTCGGGGCGAAGCGGTGGCCGCCGAGGTGCGAGGACTCCCAGACCTCAAGGCCCTCGGCCGCCAGCGCGAGGGCCAGCGGCCGGCCCTGCTCGGCGCAGCACAGGTCGCGCTGCGCGTTGGTGCAGACGAGCGCCATGGGACCGTCGGCCGGCCGAAGCCAGCCCGCGTCAGGCAGTGTGCCGGCGCACAGCTGCTCGAAGTCGAGGTCGAGCACCGCCCAGGGGTCGGCGAGGTCGGCGATCCGCAGCCACGGATCGACCGGGCTGGCGTGCGCGACGACGAGCCGGCGCGTCCCTCCGCCCCCGAGGTCCGCGTGCCGGCCGGGCCGGCGGATGAGCACGACGGTGACCGGCAGCCCGCGGGTGCGCTCGGCGAGCGCTGCGCCCAGCCCGTCAGGGAGGTGCGACTGCTGCAGCGCGCCCCGGCCCCACGGCCCGGGCTGCTCCAGGCCGATCCAGGCCCGGGCGTACGGGGCCGTGCCCGCGAGCGGCTCCCCGGCGGCCAGGGCGGACGCGGAGCAGCGGACCTCGGGGGCGGTCACGCCCCGGCCGGCCCGCCGACCGCGTGGACCGGGTGGGCCAGCGGTGAGCCGGAGGCGTCGCGCCGGGCCTCAGCGGCGGGGAGGTCGACGGCCATGCCCGAGTCGGACGCGGCGAGCGCCGGGGCCGGGCCGGCCCAGGCCAGCACGAGGGCGTCCTCGCCCTTGAGGAAGCGCTGGCAGCGCACGCCGCCGGTGGCCCGCCCCTTGGCGGGGTACTCGGCGTAGGGGGTCACCTTGGCCGCGCCGGGCTCGGTGCCGGGCAGCGCCGAGGAGGACCCCGCGATCGTCACCACGACGGCGTCCCGCGAGGGGTCGACCGCGCCGAAGAACACGGCCGCCCGGCCCGCCTCGACCCTGATCCCGGCCATCCCGCCGGCCGGTCGGCCCTGCGGGCGGACCGCCGAGGCGGGGAAGCGCAGCAGCTGGGCGTCGGACGTGATGAAGACGAGGTCCTCGTCGCCCGTGCGCAGCTCGACCGCGCCGACCACGCGGTCGCCGTCCTTGAGCGAGATCACCTCGAAGGAGTCCCGGTTGGTGGGGTAGTCGGGCGTGACCCGCTTGACCACCCCGTCGGCGGTGCCGAGCGCGAGCCCCGGGGAGCCGGCGGCCGGCGCATCAGTGGCCAGCGAGCACAGCGCCAGCACGCGCTCGCCGCGCTCGAGGGTCGCGAACTCCGCAAGCGGGGCTCCGCCCGCGAGCGAGGGGGCGGCCGCCGTCGCCGGCAGCGCGGGCAGGTCGATGACCCCCAGCCGCAGCACCCGGCCCAGTGATGTCACCGCGCCGTACTCGCCGCGGGCCGTGGACTGGATCGCCGAGACGATCACGTCGTGGCGCGCCCGGCCCAGGGGCACGGGCAGCGGCTCGGTGTCGCGCGGTGCGGGCCAGCAGCCCCGTGGACGACAGCAGGACCCAGCACGGGTCGTCGGTCTCCTCCAACGGCACGGCGGCGACGGCCGACGCCGTGCCCGCCGACTCAAGCAGCACGGTGCGCCGGGGAGTGCCGTGGGCCTTGGCGATCTCGGCCAGCTCGTCGGACACCGTCTTGCGCAGCAGGGTGTCGGAGTCCAGCAGCGCGGTGAGCGCCTCGATGGCGCGCTGCAGGTCGTCGCGCTCGGACTCCAGCTCGATCCGGCTGAAGCGGGTCAGCCGCTTGAGGGGCATGTCGAGGATGTACTGCGCCTGCACCTCGGACAGCTCGAAGACCGCGATCAGCCGCTCGCGGGCCGCCGCCGTGTCGTCGCTCGTGCGGATCAGCTGGATGACCTCGTCGATGTCGAGGATCGCGATGAGCAGGCCGTCGACGAGGTGCAGGCGGTCCTGCGCCTTGCGCCGGCGGTGCTCGCTGCGGCGCCGGACGACCTCGAGCCGGTGGTCGAGGTAGACCTGCAGCAGGTCGCGCAGCCCCAGCGTGCGGGGCTGCCCCTCGACCAGCGCGACGTTGTTGATGTTGAACGAGTCCTCGAGCGGGGTCAGCTTGTACAGCTGCTCGAGCACCGCCTCCGGGTGGAACCCGGTCTTGATCTCGATCACCAGCCGCAGGCCCTGCTTGCCGTCGGTCAGGTCGGTCACGTCGGAGATGCCGAGCAGCTTCTTGCTCTTCACCAGGTCGGCGATCCGCTCGATCACCCGCTCGGGGCCGACGGTGTACGGCAGCTCGGTGACGACGATGCCCTTGCGCCGCGCGGTCACGCTCTCGATCCGCGTGGTCGCGCGCACCCGGAACTGCCCGCGACCGGTCTCGTACGCCTCGCGGATGCCGTCCAGGCCGACGATGCGCCCGCCGGTGGGGAAGTCCGGGCCGGGGACGAAGCGCATCAGGTCGTCGAGGGTGGCCTTGGGGTGCGCGAGCAGGTGCCGGGCGGCCGAGACGACCTCGACGAGGTTGTGCGGGGCCATCGAGGTCGCCATCCCGACCGCGATGCCGGTGGCGCCGTTGACCAGCAGGTTGGGCAGGGCCGCCGGCAGCACCTCGGGCTCGAGCTCGCGGCCGTCGTAGTTGGCCTTGAAGTCGACGACGTCCTCGTCGATCGAGGCGGTCATCGCCAGCGCCGCGGGGGCCAGCCGGCACTCGGTGTAGCGCATGGCCGCGGGCGGGTCGTCGTTGCCGAGCGAGCCGAAGTTGCCGTGGCCGTCGACCATCGGCACCCGCATGGAGAACGGCTGGGCCATCCGGACGAGCGCGTCGTAGATCGCCGAGTCGCCGTGGGGGTGCAGCCGGCCCATGACCTCGCCGACGACCCGGGCGCTCTTGACGTGCCCGCGGTCGGGGCGCAGCCCCATCTCGGCCATCTGGTGCAGGATCCGGCGCTGCACCGGCTTCAGGCCGTCACGGGCGTCGGGCAGGGCGCGCGAGTAGATGACCGAGTAGGCGTACTCGAGGAAGGAGCCCTGCATCTCGGCGGCGACGTCGATGTCGACGATGCGCTCCTCGAAGGGCTCGGGAGGGGCGGCGGTGCGGCGGGCCATGGCGTGATTGTGTCCGACCCGGCCGACCGAGGCGGTCAGGGGCGCGCGCCCACCTGCGCCACACAGGTCGCCGCCAGGCGGGATCCGGCCGCCAGTGCCGCGGGCCACCCGGCCCCGGAGCGCCAGGCAGGCAGTAGCCCGGCCGCGAAGGAGTCCCCGGCGCCGGTGGTGTCGACCACGTCCACGGGCACCGCGTCGACCCGGGCCGCCGAGCCGTCGCGGCTGCGCACCAGCGCGCCCTGGGCGCCGAGCTTGACCACGACCGCCTCGCACACCTCCAGCAGCGATCCCGCCGCCTGGTCCGGGTCATCGCAGCCAGCCAGCACCCGGGCCTCCTCCTCGTTGGCGAGCAGCAGGTCGGCTCCCGCGATCCAGTCGAGGAAGGCGTCCGGGCCAACGGCGCGCAGGAGGCCGCCGCTCGACGGGTCGATGCTCACCGACATCCCGGCGCCGCGGGCCCGCCCGAGGGCCTCGAAGGCCGCGCCGCGGGCCCCCGCGTGCAGCAGGGGGTAGCCGGACAGGTGCAGGTGCCGCCCGCGGGCGAACAGGTCAGGGGGCAGGTCGTCGGGTGACAGGGCGGCGTTGGCGCCCGCGTCGGGGAACATCGACCGCTCGCCGTCGGCCGCGACGAGCACCACGCAGGTGCCCGTGGGCAGCGCGGGATCGATCGCGAGGTGGACCTGCACCCCCGCGTCGCGCAGCATCCGCTCGGCCAGCAGCCCGTACGGGTCGTCGCCGCGCCGTCCGACGAAGGCAGCGGGCGATCGGTTCGCGGCGATCCAGGCTGCGACATTGGCTGCCGACCCGCCGCCCTGGGTGCTGATGTGGGAGGGGGTGTCCGAACCGTGCGCGGTGGCGGTGGCCGCGCGGACCACCACATCGGTCATCACGTCGCCCACCGAGACGATCCCCCCGAGGGCCCAGGCGGCGGCCCCGCCCGCCCCGGTCACGCGGCCACCGTGGGGCCGCCACTCAGCGCCACCGCGATCTCGCCGGCGAGCCCGGCGTTGCGCAGCACGAGCCGCACGTTGGCCCGCAGGGACGCGCCGTCGGTGGCGTCGTGGAAGTGCGCGAGCAAGAAGGGGGTGACGTCCTTGCCGGCGACCCCGGCGGCCTCGGCGGCGGCCATCCCGTCGGCCAGCACCCGGTCGTGCAGGGCGGGGTCCATCGCCTCGTCGTCCGGAAGCGGCTGGGCCACCACCAGCGCCTCTGGCACGCGGAGCGCGTCCCGGGCCCGCAGCACCGCGGCCACCTGCTCGGGGGAGTCCACCCGCCACCCGGCGGCGTGCCCGGAGTCGGCGAGGTAGAAGCCCGGGAACCGGTCGGTGCGGTAGCCCAGCAACCCGATGTTGAGCGTCTCCAGCCGCTCGAGGGTGGCCGCCACGTCGAGGATGGACTTGACCCCGGCGCACACGACCGCGATCGGCACGCGGCCCAGCGTGGTCAGGTCGGCCGACTCGTCCCAGGTCTCGCGGGCGCCGCGGTGCACGCCGCCGAGCCCGCCCGTGGCGAAGACCCGGATGCCGGCGAGGGCCGCCAGGTGGGCCGTGGAGGCGACGGTGGTGGCCCCGTGGCCGCCGGCCGCCGCGACCGTGGCGACGTCGCGCACCGAGACCTTGACGACGTCGTCGGCGGTGGCGATCACGGCCAGGGCCTCGTCGTCGAGCCCGATCCGCGCCTGCCCGGCGACGACGGCGATCGTGGCGGGCACGGCGCCGGCGGCGCGGACGGCGGCCTCGATCTCGCGGGCGATCCGCAGGTTGTCCGGCCGCGGCAGCCCGTGGCTGATGATCGTCGACTCCAGCGCGACGACCGCCCGCCCGCCGCGCAGGGCGTCGGCCACCTCGTCGGCCACATGCAGGGCGGGGGGCAGGGGCGCGTACCGCGCCTCGGTCGGCTGTTCCACGCCGGGCAGGCTAGTGCCACCATCGGCGGATGACTGAAGCCGCTGGCGCCAGCCCCGATGAGCGCGCCCTCCTCAGCGAGGGCGGCCTCGCTCGCCGCCGACCACCTCGACACGCTCGCGGACCGCCCGGTGGCCGCCACGGCGACGGCCGAGGAGATGCTCGCCGCGGTGGACGCCCCGCTCCGGCCGGGGCCGACCGCCCCCGAAGCGGTGCTCGAGTCCCTCGCTGCCCTCGCCGAGCCAGGGCTCACGGCGATGGGCTCGGGCCGCTTCTTCGGTTTCGTCATCGGCGGCTCGTACCCCGCGGCGCTCGCGGCCGACGTCCTGGTCTCCGCCTGGGAGCAGAACAGCGGGCTGTGGGCGGCGACGCCGGCCACCGCCGCCCTTGAGCACCAAGCAGGCCGCTGGGTCCTCGATCTGCTCGGGCTGCCGGGGGAGGCCGCGGTCGGCTTCACCACGGGGGGCTGCATGGCCAACTTCACCGGCCTGGCGGCCGGCCGGCACGCGGTGCTCGCCCGCGAGGGGTGGGACGTGGAGGAGTCCGGGCTCCAGGGCGCCCCGCGGGTGCGGGTCATCGCCTCGCACGAGCGGCACGCCACGATCGACGTCGCGGTCCACCTGCTGGGCCTGGGCTCGGCGACGGTCGAGGGCGTCGAGACCGATGGGCAGAGCCGGATCCGGGTGGCCGACCTGGAGCGCGTGTTGGCGGCGGGCAGCGGGCCGGCGCTGGTCAGCCTGGCCGCGGGCAACGTCAACACCGGCGCCTTCGACCCCCTCGCCGAGGCGATCGCGGTGGCGCACGCGTACGGGGCCTGGGTGCACGTCGACGGGGCCTTCGGGCTGTGGGCCGGGGCGAACGAGGCCACCCGCCCCCTCGTGGCGGGCGTCGAGCAGGCCGATTCGTGGGCGACCGACGCGCACAAGTGGCTCAACGTGCCCTACGACTGCGGCATCGCGATGGTGAGGGACCAGGCGGCGCTGCGCGCCGCGATGGGCGTCCGCGCCGCGTATCTCGTCCAGGGCGGCGGGCTGCCCGACCCGATGGACCTGGTCCCGGAGTTCTCGCGCCGGGCGCGCGGCGTCCCGGTGTGGGCCGCGCTGTCCTCGCTGGGCCGCTCGGGCGTCGCCGAGCTCATCGAGCGCTCCTGCGCGCACGCGCGGCGGTTCGCGGCCGGCTTCGAGGCCATGGAGGGGGCCGAGGTCCTCAACGACGTCGTGCTCAACCAGGTGCTCGTGCGCTTCGACGATGACGACGCGGTGACCCGCGCGGTGGTGGCGGCCGTCCAGGACGGCGGGGAGGCGTACCCGTCCGGGACCACCTGGAAGGGCGTCGCCGCGATGCGCGTGTCCGTGTCCAACTGGCGGACCACCGAGGCCGACGTCGACCGCGCCCTCGCGGCGGTGCGCCTCGCCCTGGCGGCCGCTCGGTAGCCTCATGGGGTGACCGTCGGCTATCCCGCCCATTGGGAGGCCGACGTCGTGCTGCGTGACGGCGCCACCCGCCATGTCCGCCCGATCACGGTCGAGGACGCCGACCGCCTGCGCGCCTTCCACCAGAGCCTGTCGCCGGAGACGGTGTACTTCCGCTTCTTCGCGCCCTACCCGGTGCTGTCCCAGCGTGACGTCGAGCGGTTCACCACCGTCGACTACGTCGACCGGGTGGCGTTGATCGCCCTGGTCGGCGACGACATCGTGGGGGTCGTCCGCTACGACCGGATCGGCCCGGACGACGCGGAGATCGCCTTCGTGGTCCGCGACGACCACCAGGGCCGCGGGCTGGGCTCCGTGCTGCTTGAGCACATCGCCTCGGCGGGACGCGAGCGAGGACTGCGCCGGTTCACCGCCGAGGTGCTCCCGAACAACCGCAAGATGCTGGCGGTCTTCGAGGAGGCCGGATACGCCTCCGAGACGTCGTACGAGGACGGCGTCGTGCACCTGGATTTCGACCTCGCGGTGACCGAGGACGCGTTGGACGTCATGGAGGCCCGCGAGCACCGCTCGGAGGCGCGCTCGGTGCAGCGGCTGCTGTCGCCGGGCTCGGTGGTGGTCGTCGGGGCCAGCCGGCACCCCGACACGGTCGGGCAGACGCTGCTCCGCGACCTGGTGGACTCGGGCTTCACCGGCGAGGTCTACGCCGTGAACCCGCGCGCGACCGAGCCGATCCTCGGCGTCCCGACGTACGCCTCGGTGGCCGACCTCCCCGGCCCGGTCGACCTCGCGCTCGTCGCGGTGCCGGCCGCCCAGGTCCTCGACGTGGTGCGCGACTGCGCGGGCCAGGGTGTGCTGGGCCTCGTTGTCGTCAGCGGCGGCTTCGCCGAGGCGGGCGCGGAGGGCCGGGAGCTGCAGCGGGAGCTCGTGGCCGAGGCGCGGGCCAACGGGATGCGGGTCATCGGGCCGAACTGCCTGGGCGTCATCAACACCGACCCCGCGCTGTCGCTCAACGCCTCGCTGTCGCCGGTGATGCCCGGCCGGGGGCGGATCGGCTTCTTCTCGCAGTCGGGGGCACTCGGCATCCCGCTGCTGGAGACGGTGATCCGGCGCGGGCTGGGCCTGTCGACCTTCGTCTCCGCCGGCAACCGGGCCGACGTGTCGGCCAACGACCTGATGCAGCACTGGGAGGAGGACCCGGCCACCGACGTGCTCCTGCTCTACCTCGAGTCGATCGGCAACCCGCGCAAGTTCACCCGGATCGCCCGCCGCACCGCCCCCCGCAAGCCCATCGTCGCGGTGAAGTCGGGCCGCTCCAGCCAGGGCATCCCGCTCGGCCACACGGTGCGCGCCTCCGCCCTGCCGGCCGCGGCCGTGGAGGAGATGTTCGAGCAGGCCGGCGTGATCCAGGTCGACACGGTGAACCAGCTGTTCGACGTGGCGCAGATGCTCACCTTCCAGCCCCTGCCAGCCGGTCGGCGCGTCTGCATCGTCAGCAACTCCGACGCCCTCTCCGTGCTGGCCGCCGACGGCTGCGCCGCAGCACGGCCTCGAGGTGGTCGGCGACCCGATCCAGTTCCGCTACGGGGCCACCTCGGCCGAGTTCGAGCGGGTGCTGGCCGCGGTGGTGGACGACCCGGCCGTGGACTCGCTCATCACGCTCTTCGTCCCTTCGATCGGCAGCACCGGCGAGGACGTCGCCCGCGTGCTCGCATCCGTGGCCGCGCGCACCGCGAAGCCGATCGCCGCCACCGTGCTGGCCGTCGAGGACGTCACCGGCCTGCTGCGCAGGCTCAGCCCCGAGGGCGTGCCGATCACGGGGTCCGTCCCGACCTACCCCTCTGTCGAGGACGCCGTGCTGGCCCTGGCCGCGGTGACCGAGTACGCGCTCTGGTGCGCCGCCCCGGCCGGCTCGACGATCGATCTCGACGGCGTCGACACCGCGGCGGCGCGCGCCGTGATCGCCGCCGCGATCGACCACTTGGGCCCCGATGCCGAGCTGCCGGGGTCCACCGTCACCGACCTGCTGCGCTGCTACGGCATCAACATCTGGCCGACCCTGCCGGTGGGCTCGGCAGAGGAGGCGGTCGAGGCCGCGGCGCGGCTCGGCTACCCCGTGGTGCTCAAGACCACCGCCCTGTACCTGCGCCATCGCACGGACCTCGGCTCGGTCCGCCTGGACCTCGCCTCAGACCGCGCGGTCCGCACCGCGTACGAGGGGCTGCTGCGCGACCTCGGAGACTCGATCGCCGACTCGGTGATCGTGCAGAAGATGGCCGAGCGCGGGGTCGCGTGCCGCGTGGGCGCGACCGAGGACGCGCTCTTCGGCCCGGTGGTGTCGTTCGGGCTCGGCGGGGTGGGCGCCGACCTGATCGCCGACCGGGGATACCGGATCCCGCCGCTCAACGACGTCGACGCCGCCGCCCTGGTGCGTTCGCCGAAGGCCTCCCCGCTGCTGTTCGGCTACCGGGGGTCGGAGCCGGTCGATGTGCCGGCCCTCGAGCACCTGGTGCTCCGCGTCGGACGGCTGAAGGACGAGCTGCCGGATATCGGCGAGCTCGAGCTCGACCCGGTCGTCGTCTCGCCAGACGGCCTGGCGGTCCTGGGGGCCACCGTGCGGCTGCGCCCGCGGCTGGACCGCAAGGACAGCCCCTTGCGGAGGCTGGGCTGACCGGAGGCTGACCTGCGGCCTCCTCGCCGCCCCGGCATGACACGATGGCGGCCATGGACGGACGCGCGCTGGCCCCAGGGCTCATCGAGGCGATCGAGCGTTCCGGCTACTACCCGGCGGTCGTGACCGACATGCTGGCCACGGCGCTGGCCGGGGAGCCCGTCCGCTCCTGGCTCGTGCAGCACGAGGCGACCTTCGACCGCGACGAGCTGCGCCGCCACGTCTCCGCCCTGGTGCTGACGCCGACCCGGTTGGTCGTGGGCCACGTCGACGAGCATCCCCCGGACGAGACCTGCCCGAGCCCGTACGCCGCCGCATCCACCGAGGCGGTGAGCCTGGCCTCGGTGGCCTCGGTCGTGGTCAGCCGGATCGTGGCCGATCCGGCGACGCACAAGGCCGGGGCGGCTCCGCGCGAGATCCTGCTCACCCTGGGTTGGGGCGCGGTGAGCCGGCTGGACCTCGAGCCGGCCGGATGCGGCGACCCCGACTGCGACGCCGACCACGGCTACACCGGCGTGATGTCCTCTGATGACTTCTCGCTGCGGATCAGCGAGGTGGCCGACGGGGCCGACACCGTGGCGCAGGCGCTGGCCTTCGCCGAGGCGGTCTCCGAGGCCACCGGGCACGCGCGCTCCTGAGCCCGATGCTCCCTTCGTCCCCGCGGTACGGCTCGGCGTCACTGGCCGACCTGCTGCCCTCGGTGCTCGCGGCGCTCGGGGTGCCCGGCGAGGAGGCAGTCCTCGACGTCGCGCTGGAGCGCCCGCTGGTCTGCCTGCTCCTCGTCGACGGGCTGGGCGCCGACCTGCTGGCCGAGCACGCCGCGCACGCGCCGTTCCTCGCCGGGCTGCACGATCGGGCCCGAGACCTGGACTGCGGGTTCCCGTCCACGACGGCCACCAGCCTCGGCTCGCTGGGGGTCGGGCGCCCCCCCGGGATGCACGGGCTGGCCGGCTACACCGTGCGGGTGCCGGAGACCGGGGCCATCCTCAACCACCTGCGCTGGGACCAGCCGATCGACGCCGAGCGCTGGCAGCCGTACCCCACGGCCTTCCAGCGGGCCGCGGCGGCCGGGATCGCGGTGACCCGGATCGGGCCCTGGTCCTTCCACGGCACCGGGCTCACCACGGCCGCTCTGCGCGGCGGCGACTACCGAGGGGCGGATGCCCTCGGCGAGCGGATCATCGA
>CAVOOM010000006.1:0-535110 GCA_963697565.1 uncultured Actinomycetota bacterium
GACGTCGGGAGCCCCGGAGACCGTGGGGGCCGCGACCGGCACGGGGGCCGCCGGCTCGGGCGCAGGCGGCTCGGGCTGCGGCTGCTCTTGCGGCGCGGGCGACGCGGGCGATGCACCCTCGGCGTCCTCGGTCGGGGCAGCCGGGGGCTCAGGCGTCGGCGGCGGCCGGCGGCGGCGGAGCCGGAGCGGTGGGCTCGGCGCGGGTCGGAGCCGGTGCGGCCGCGCGCGCCCCGCCTGGAGGCGCAGCGGGCCGAACCGGCGAGGCGGTCATCGCCGGGCCGCCGGCGGCGAGCCCGCTCTCCAGCCGGGCCAGCCGGGCGGCGAGGGCCACCGGGTCGTCGGAGGCCCGCGGGAGCACCAGCCGGGCGGCCAGCAGCTCCAGCAGCAGCCGAGGCGGGGCGGACGTCGTACGCCGCTCGTTCATCGTGGCCGCGACGAGGTCGGCGGCCCGCACCAACCCGGCGACGCCCAGCGCGGCTGCCTGCGCGCGCATCGCCGGCAGCTCGTCGGCGGGGACGTGCACGAGGCCGCGCTCGGCGGCATCGTCGACCTGCGCGAGCAGCAGCAGGTCGCGCAGCCGGTCGAGCAGGTCGCCGCTGAACCGCCACGGCTCCAACCCGCGGTCGAGCGCCGCGTCGATCGCCGCGAACAGCGACGGGCGCATCCTGGGCGGCGACCGCCTCGACCACCTGGTGGAGCAGCTCGGAGGGGGTGTAGCCGAGCAGCGAGGCGGCCCGCTCGTACGTGAGCCGGCCGTCCCGGCGCTGCCCGCGAGCTGGTCGAGCACCGACAGCGCATCGCGCACCGAGCCCTGGCCGGCGCGGACCACCAGCGGCAGGACCCCGGGCTCGACGGCGATGCCCTCCTCGGCGCTGATCCGCTCGAGGTGGGCCAGCAGCGTCGCCGGCGGCACCAGGCGGAACGGGTAGTGGTGGGTGCGCGACCGGATGGTCTGCAGCACCTTGTCCGGCTCGGTCGTGGCGAAGATGAACCGGATGTAGTCCGGCGGCTCCTCGACCAGCTTGAGCAGGGCGTTGAAGCCCTGCGTGGTGACCATGTGGGCCTCGTCGATGATGTAGATCTTGTAGCGGGACTGCACCGGCGCGTACATCGCGCGCTCGCGCAGCTCGCGGGTGTCGTCGACGCCGCCGTGGCTCGCGGCGTCGAGTTCGATCACGTCGAGGGTGCCGGGGCCATTGGCGGCCAGCCCGACGCACGACTCGCAGACCCCGCACGGATCGGGGGTGGGGCCCTGCTCGCAGTTGAGCGAGCGGGCGAGGATGCGCGCCGACGAGGTCTTGCCGCAGCCGCGGGGGCCGCTGAAGAGGTAGGCGTGGTTGACCCGGTCGTTGCGCAGCGCCTGCTGCAGCGGGTCGGTGACGTGCTCCTGGCCGATGACGTCGGCGAACCGCGCGGGGCGGTACTTCCGGTACAGGGCGAGGGCCACCCCCGGACCCTACGGGGCCCGCCGACCCCCACATCGGGGCCTCGGGACGAAGGCGACCCCTCGCGCACCCGCCAGAGCCCGCCGACCCTTGCTGCCTTCCGGCCCTGGGGGGTTGAGCGAGGTGACGCCGCACGAGGGGTCGCCCTCCATCGTACGCACTCCCCGGAGGCGAGGAGCGGACTCGGCTCGAGCCCGGGGCCGCCGGTACCCTCGCCCACGGAGGATTCGCATAGTGGCCGAGTGCGCACGCTTGGAAAGCGTGTAAGGGGCAACCCTTCGCGGGTTCAAATCCCGCATCCTCCGCCATCCAGACGGCGCCGCGGATCCGTGCAGGTGTACGGGACCGCGGCGCCGTCGGCGTCCCGTCCCGGGCCCGACATCTAGACTGGCCGCCGTGATCTTCAAGCGGGTCGGCGACCGCAAGCCGTACCCCGACCACGAACTGACCTCCAAGGGCTGGAGTGCCCTCTCGCCCCGCCAGGTCCGCCTCGACGAGCTGGTCACCGTCAAGCGCACCCTCGACCTCGACGCCCTGCTGGCCGAGGACTCCACGTTCTACGGCGACCTGTTCGCCCACGTCGTGCGCTGGCAGGGCGAGCTCTACCTCGAGGACGGACTCCACCGCGCGCTCCGTGCGGCGTTGCGCCAACGCGCGGCCATCCATGCGCGCATCCTTGACCTCGACGAGCCGCCCGCCGCGGGCGCCGACCCTGGAGGCCGACCGTGACCAGCCTGAGCCCCACCTCGGCACGCGGAGGCGGCCGGTTCCTGCTGCCCCTCATCATCGCCGCCGTCGTCGCCCTGGTGATCGGCGTCGCCGCCGGGTGGTGGTGGGCCGGCCGCGACACCGGCGGGTCGGCCGGGTCCACAGCCAGCCCGAGCCCCAGCGACTGCCCCACCGAGCTGGTCTCCGCCTACCCGGCCCCCGCCACGATCACGGTCAACGTCTACAACGCCACCGCGCGGGCCGGCCTGGCCAAGGGGGTCGCCGCGGAGATGAAGGCGCGGGGCTTCGTCGTCGGCGCCGTGTCCAACGACCCGAAGAAGCAGCCGATCGCGGCCCCGGCCGAGGTCAGGCACGGTCCAGGCGGCGAGCAGGCCGCGGCCGTGGTGGCCGCCCAGGTGTCCGGCGCCGTCGTGGTCGCCGACACGCGCACCGACGGCAGCGTCGACCTCGCGCTGGGCGACGGCTACACCGCGCTGGTCGCGCCCGACGTCGCCGCCGCGACCCTGGCCCCCAAGCCTCCGCCGGGCTGCCCCACGCCGTCTCCGGCGGCGCCCGCCGCTCCCCCGCGCCCACCGCCTGAGCCGTACGGCGGCGGCTCACCGCCCGCGCAGCGCGGCCACCGGGCCCATCGCCACCCGCGCCGAAGCGTCCAGCCAGCGCAGCACGTTGAGCATGTCGGCCGCGCGCAGCGAGACGCAGCCGGCCGTCGCGCCCTTGCCGTTGACGTGCACGAAGATCCCGCCGCCCGACTGCGTCGAGACCACCGGGATGTTGAAGTTGACCACCACGGCGTAGGCGTACTGGCTGCCGTAGTCCACCAGGTGCTCGGCCTCGTCGACGCTCCACCGGGCATCCGGGGCCCGGCCGCGCTGCCAGGTGTTGAACGTGGCGGGGTCGGCCGGGTCGTACACCCACCAGTCCTCTGCGTCGAACTGCCGCCACGGCAGGCTCGTGCCGGGATTGCCGCCCGGGCCGAAGGCCGTGCCGAGGCTGAAGACGCCGACGGGCGTGGTGCCGCTACTGCGCACGCGGTTCTCCGCGAAGCCGTTCCAGCCGAGGCGTGCGGGCACCGGCCCGTACGCGACCTGCCAGCCGCCCGAGGAGTCGCGCTGCCAGGCGGTGGCGGTGGCGTACGAGGTGCCGTATCGGGTCGCGGTGACGACGAGCGCCTTGCCCGCGGGGGCGAGGGAGGGGATCTCGGCCGGGCTGATGCCGCCCGCCGGTGGAGGGGGCGCGGGAGGCGCGGCGGGCTTCGGCTTCGCGGCGGGCGCGGCGGCTTGGGCGTGGGCTTCGGGCTCTGAGCGTCGCCGCGGGGGCGGCCTGGACGGCAGCCTCGGCGGCCGCAGCCTGCGCCGCCGCCAGGTCCGCAGCGGCTTGGGCCTCGGCCGCGCGGGCGGCCGCCGCCGCGGCCTCTGCCTCGGCACGAGCCGCCTCGATCCCGCGCACCCGCTCGGCGAGGTGCTCCTCGCCGACGAGCTCCACGCGCGAGGGGGCCGCGGGCGGCTGGGGCGGAGCGGCCGGTGTCGCCGCCGCGTACCCGCACGACGACAGCAGCGCGGCGCACGCCGCGAGCGCTGCGACCCGTACCGACCCGATCACGCCTCTCCCGTGGGCTCCCGCCGCGGGGGCGCGGCGACTGCTCACCCAGAGCATCGGCCCCAGCATGCCCGCCCTGGAGCCCCGCGGGCGTCAGATGCCCTGTACGGCGGCCGCGAAGAATGTGAACAGGACGAAGAGGAGCAGCAGCGCGTTGACGATGCAGGCCGCCGCCGCAGAGCCGCCGCCGCCGGCCTTCGTGGCGCGGCCGCCGAGCAGGGTCCCGATCACCAAGGGCGTGGCCATCACGGCGGTAACGACGAGCATGGCCGCCCAGCCAGCGAGTCCGGCCGAGGGGAGCAGTTCGCCCTCGGCGACGTCGAGCAGCGCCATGAACGCGTACCCCAGCACGCCCGCAACCACGGTCGAGACCGCGGCCAGCGCCAGCATGATCCACGCCCACATGGTGAGCCGCTGGGCCCGCTCGGGGATCACCTCGTGGGTCCGGCGCGGCGGGCTGGTGGGGTGCGATGAGTGAACGGTGGCCATGGCCGTCACCTCCGGGTGCCAAGACCTCACCGCAAGCGGACCACTCGTACGCCCGCAGCCTCACCCTCAGCCTCGCCCGGCCGCCCTCGTCCCGGTAGGGGACTACGGCCCGCGAGTGGCACCTGAATCGCGGTTGTGGTCACCCCACCACGAGGAAGAACCGCGATTCAGGCGCCACAACCCCCCGGTGACACGAAGAGGCGACCCCCGAACACCATGGGGGTCGCCTCTTCGTTTGGCGGTGGCGGTGGGATTTGAACCCACGGAGGAGTTGCCCCCTCACACGCTTTCGAGGCGTGCTCCTTAGGCCGCTCGGACACGCCACCGCCGAGCAGGGTACCCGAGCGCGGGCTACCCCTCGTAACCGCGATGGCCCGCGAAGAAGGCCGCCAGCAGCGCAGCGGACTCCTCGGCGAGGACTCCCGCGACGACCTCGGGGCGGTGGTTGAGCCGGCGGTCGCGCAGGACGTCCCACAGCGATCCGGCGGCGCCCTGCTCCTCGTTCCACGCCCCGAAGACGACGCGGTCGACACGCGCGAGGACGGCGGCGCCGGCGCACATCGTGCACGGCTCCAGGGTCACCACCAGGGTGCAGCCGTCCAGCCGCCAGGTGCGCCGGGCGGACGCGGCCTCGCGCAGGGCGAGCACCTCGGCGTGGGCGGTGGGGTCGGCGAGGGCCTCGCGCGCGTTGCGTCCGCGGCCCAGCACGACGCCGTCGAGGCCGACCACAACGGCGCCGATCGGCACGTCGCCGGACTGCGGCGCCAGCCGCGCCTCCTCGAGGGCCAGCCGCATCGCGGCCACGTCGTCCTCGCGGGGGGGCTGCTGGCCGCTCGGCCCGCGGCTGCCATCGGCGGTCATCCGGCGATCACCTCGCCCTCACTGCCGGCCGGGATCCGGTACGCGGGCGCGCGCTCAGCCGAGCGCGACGTCGACGGCAGCCTCGAACTCCTCGCCGAAGCCCAGCCGGGCGGCGACGGAGGCGGCCACCTCGTCGGCGTACAGGTCGAGGTTCTCGCAGAGCAGGCCGAGCTCCATCGCGTCGAGGCCGAGGTCGGACAGCAGCGACAGGTCGCCCACCGGCTGCACGTGCTCGAGGTCCTCCTCCTCGGGCTCAGGCAGGCCGAGGTGGTCGAGCACGTCGAGGGCCAGCGGCCACTCGGTGGCGGCCGCCACGTCGTTCAGCAGCAGGCGGACCTCGCCGCCGCCGGAGCGGACGATCAGCACGTACTCCTCGAGCGCGCCGACCAGGGCGAGCGTGAAGCCCTCGCCGGGCTGCTGGCGCAACGCGTGCCGCAGCGACTCCAGCGAGTGCGCGGCCGAGGGGGGCAGCGCCGAGGCCGACCAGCGGCCCTCCTCGCGGTAGGCGAAGACGGCGAAGTCCGGGTCGACCGCCTCGTCTTCCTCGTCTCGTCGTCTTCGTCGTCTTCGTCCAGGTCATCAGCCAGGTCGTCGGCGAGGTCGTCGTCCAGATCCTCGGCGAGGTCGTCGGCGTCGTCGAGCGCCTGTCCCACGCTGTCCGGCATCGTCGCCCCTCCTCTCTCCTGGACTGCTGCGCATGGACTCCGGCGGAGTCCCGCCCCCGCATCGTCGCAGAGATCGCCGCCGCCTGCGTACGGTCGGGCGGATCCGGCCCCGCTAGCCTGCGAGCCATGCGCACCCACGTCGCCGACCACCCGCTGATCGCCCACAAGCTGACCGCCCTGCGCGACGCCCGCACGGACACCCCGACGTTCCGCCGGCTGGCCGACGAGCTCGTCACGCTGCTCGCGTACGAGGCCACCCGCTCGGTGCGCACCGCGCCCGTCGACGTGCAGACCCCGGTGGCGATGGCGCGCGGGGTGCGGCTGGCGATGCCGCGGCCGCTGGTGGTGCCGATCCTTCGGGCTGGGCTCGGGATGCTCGACGGCATGCAGCGGCTGCTGCCGACCGCCGAGGTGGGCTTCCTCGGGATGGTGCGCGATGAGGGCACGCTGCTGGCGACCACGTACGCGACCCGGCTGCCCGACGACCTGACCGGGCGGCAGTGCTACGTGCTCGACCCGATGCTCGCCACCGGCGGCACGTTGGTGGCGGCGGTGCAGCTGCTCTTCGACCGCGGGGCCGACGACGTCACCTGCATCTGCCTGCTGTCCGCGCCGGAGGGGCTGGCGCGGATGGAGGAGGCCTTCGGCGACTCCGGGCGGTCGGTCGCCGTGGTGACCGCCGGGCTCGACGAGCGGCTGAACGAGCACGGCTACATCGTCCCGGGCCTCGGCGACGCCGGCGACCGGCTGTACGGCAGCGCGGGCCACTTCGAGTAGGCACGGCACGAGCAGCGGCCCCCCGGCCGAAGCCGGGGGGCCGCTGCTTCGGAAGTGCCTAGTACGGCATGCGCAGGTCGCGCTGGTGCGGCACCGCCGGGACGACCCCGCCCGTGCCCGCCACCCGCTCGACCACGGCGATCTTGCCCAGGTTGTACGCGGAGAACACGATCTCGTTCTTGCCGTCCCAGTTCAGGTCGGCGACGCCACGCTGCCCTGGCCGCAGTTCTTCGCGCCCCGACGTCCGCCGGGCTGGAGCCGGGCAAAGAGTTGCTGCGCAGTACCGAGCGGCCACGTCGGTCTTGGCCCAGCCGCCGCCGGCCTTGCGCTCGATCAGGTAGATGCTCCAGTCGGCGTCGCCGGCGACCGCGAGGTCGATGTCGCCGTCGCCGTCGAGGTCGCCCTCGCTCGGGAACCCGGGGGCCGCCTGGCCCGCACGCGTGTCATCGACGGTGAACCCGTCCGCGACGGTGCTGACCGCCCATGGCGCAGCGCACGTCGGAACCGGGGGTCAGCTCGGACGACCTGCGGCTGCACGGTGCCGGGCGCGCGCAGACCGCTGACGTGGTTGACGCCGATGGCGCCGTACTTGCCGTTCCCGTCGATGTTGTCGACCGGCATGATCTGGAACGACTCGCCGAGGCCGCTGGCGATCACGTGCTTGGTGAAGCGGCGGCCGACGGCCGGCACCGCGCCGCCCTGGGTCTCGAACCAGACGAACGACACATCTGTGAGGCCGACTGGGCGGAACGGCGGCGTGAGCGCCGGATCGGTGTCTGCTTGACCCCGAAGTACTGCGCCGAGGCCACGTCGTAGTCGCCGTCGCCGTCGATGTCGAAGACGGCCGGCAGCGAGCCGCCGCCGTCGGCGATCTTCACCGGGGCGGCGAAGGCCCCGCCGCCGGTGCCCTTGAAGAACTCGGTGCGAACGGTCGGGGGGACCTTGACCGGGCCGAAGGGTAGGACGGGAAGCCGCCGTCCTCCATCACCGAGACGATGTCCTGGACGCCGTCCTTGTCGAAGTCGGCGAACACGACGCCGTGGTAGGAGCCGACGACGCCGGTGATCACGTTGTTGCGCGAGTACGTGCCGTCGCCGTTGTTGCGCCACCAGGTGATCGAGCCACCGGGCAGGCCCACCCCGGTCGGGCGGACCGCTGATCGCGCTGAAGAAGTAGCCCGCCGGGACGATCACGTCGTTCATCCGTCGCCGTCGACGTCGGCAATGGTCGGCCGGTTCGGGCCGATGATCCCCGCGGAGGTCGGCACGATCGTGGTCTGGGCCCACGTATCGGCCGCCGGCCTTGGAGTACGTCTGCACGTTGCCGGTGCGGGCGGCGGCGGCCCGGGCCGGCCGGGGCCGGGCCGCAAAGGCGCGAACGACGTGGTGACGATCTCCTGCGTCGCGACGCTGCCCGTCGAGCTCACCACGACGGTGAACGCCGCGCCCGCCTGGTCGGCGACGGTGGTGGTGGTGAACTGCGCGGGCCGGCCGCGTCGCGCGGCGGCAGCGCCGGCCGGCAGCCGGACACCCCGATAATGGTCGAGGCCGCGACGCCAACGACGGCGACCGCCTTCACGGACTTGTGCATGGGCTCCCCTCCAGAGCGGGCGCGCCCGGGCAGGCGCGCTGGCCGTGAAGGCTGCCACACCGTTCCACTGAATGGAAGGGTGTTCCGAGGATCGCCCCGATCGGGCGCGCGCCGCGCCCCCAGTCGAGGTCCCCCACCGATGGGGCGGGAACCGCGGTCAGAGCGCCTTGAGTGCCGCCACGACCTTCGTGAGGGAGTCCTTCGCGTCGCCGAACAGCAGCGTGGCGTTCGGTGTCGAGCAGCTCGGGTGACTCGTCGAATGCTCAAGCGGCGGGGGCCTCGGGAGCAGATACGATGCCCGGGCATGGCCGAGCCGACGACGGAGTGGGACGTCGTAGGACAGTGCAGCGCCTTCAAGCGCTCGCGACGGGGATGGCGAGCTGGCGCGGCACGTCCGCTGGCCCGGGCGGGCCCTCAGGTGGCTAGCCTCACGGCGTGGACCTGATGCAGAGCGGCCCGATCCCCGCCGCCATGGTGTGGCGCCGGCTCCTCCCGGTGGCCGCCGGCGCGGCGGCCGCCAACGCCGTGCTGTGGGGTGTCGGGACGCTCGCCGGGGCGGATCTGCAGATCCCCGCCTCAGCTGGCAGCGACCAGCTGCAGGACCTGTCGATCGTGGCAGTGCTCGTCGTCACGGTCGCGGCGTTGGTCCTGGCGACGCTGCTGCTCTCGCTGCTGCTGAAGGTCTTCGGGCCGCGCGGGGTCCTGTACTACAACCTCACCGCGGTGGGGCTCTGCTTGCTGTCGCTGGCCGCCCCGCTCATGCTTGAGATCGGCTGGGGCGCCAAGGTCCTGCTCGTCCTCATGCACCTGGTGGTCGGCGCCGCCGCGTTCTTCGGCCTGGGCCGCTCGATCCTCCGCTGACCCCCCGCAACCTTCCGATTTGCGGTGGCACGAGGAGCAAACTCCACTTCCTGCCACCGCAAACCGGGCGCGGGGAGAGGGCCGTGCGGGGTCAGCAGGGTCAGGACTCGAGGTGGACCTTGAGGGCGTTGACGGTGCCGCCCACGAACTTCTTGAAGACGCGCGAGCGGACGAAGCCCGGCGCGTGCAGCGAGTGGTCGATCTCCAGGGTCAGCGCCACCTCGGTGGTGCCGTCGCCGAGATCGCGTACGTGGTAGGCGCCGTCCTGGCGCTTCATCAGCTTGCTCTCGACCAGGGTCCACGTCATCGCGTCGTCCTCGTGCTCGTACTCGAGGGTGTAGACGTCCTCGCCGATGCCGGTCTTGGCGTCAAAGCGCGCCGTCGCGGGCAGCCCGTCCTCGTACTCCTCGAGCAGGGTCGCGGCGTGGATCTCCTTGACCCAGTCGGCCTGGCCCTCCACGTCGCGGATGGTCTCCATCACGGTGTCGAAGGGCGCCGCGATGACGACGGTCGAGGTGTTCTTGTCGACAGGCATCCCCCGACCGTACCTAGCCAACCCCTACCGTCAGCGCATGCCCGACGTGCTCTACCCGCCCGCGGTGGCCAGCGCGCAGCTGGCGACGCTGGCGCTCGGGCTGCGGCTGCGCACCGAGGGCACCGGGCACATCCCGCGGTCTGGCCCGGTCGTGCTGGCCGGCAACCACGTCTCGTACGTCGACTTCGCCTTCCTCGGGATGGCGGCCGCGGCGCGGGGGCGCAAGGTGCGGTTCCTGGCCAAGCAGGACGCGTTCAGCAACCCCGTGGCCGGGCGGCTGATGCGGGGGATGCGGCAGGTCCCGGTCGACCGCCGGGCCGGCGGCGACGCGTACGGGCAGGCGGTCGGCGCCCTGCGCGACGGCGAGGCGGTCGGGCTCTTCCCGGAGGGAACGTTCAGCCTGTCGTTCGAGGTGCGGCCGCTGCGCAGCGGCGCGGCCCGGATGGCGATCGAGGGCGAGGCGCCCCTGGTGCCGGTGGTGATGTTCGGGCCGCAGCGGATCCTGCACTCCCTCGAGCGGGCCGACCTCACGCCGTTCAAGGCGGTGACGACCCTCGTCGGCGAGCCGCTCAAGCCGGGGCCCGGCGACGACCCGGCCGAGGTCACCGCGGCCCTGCGCGCCGCCATGACGGCGCTGCTCGACGAGGCGATCGGCTCGTACCCCGACCTCGGCTGGGGCCGCCAGGCCAAGCGCTGGTGGCTGCCTCGGCGGTGGGGCGGCGGCGCCCCGCTCCCGGAGGAGGTCGCCGCCGAGGAGGAGGCCGCGGCGCGCGGCGACCACGACGCCTGAGCCGAACCCGACCGGCCGCCCAATGGGCCGGAGCCACGTCGAGCGGCTAGCGTCGCTGCGTATGGGACTGCGCGCGCACGTCGAGGGGGTGCTGCACCCCGAGGCGTACCACGGCCCGCAACCGGCGACGGCCGGCACGAGCGGCTACTTCGAGGGCTGGTACGTCAAGCTCGTCTCCGCCGACCTGGGGCAGCGTTTCGCGGTGATCCCCGGCGTCTTCCTCGGCCCGGACGGGCAGGGCGAGGCGTTCGTCCAGCTGCTCGACGGCATCGCCGGCCGATCCTGGTACCACCGCTACGACCTCGCCGACTTCGAGGCCGCCTCGGACCGGTACGAGGTGCGCGTCGGGCCCAACACGTTCACCCCGCAGGGCGTCCACCTGGAGCTGCCCGACGGCACGCTGTCCGGCGACGCCACGTTCGCGACCCCGCTGCGCCCGTGGCCGGTGACGCGCACCTCGCCCGGCGTCATGGGCTGGTACGCCTGGACGCCCAAGATGGAGTGCAAGCACGGCGTGGTCTCCCTCGACCACGGGCTGGCCGGATCGCTCACGCACCTCGGCGAGCCGGTCGACCTGGCCGGCGGCCGCGGCTACGTGGAGAAGGACTGGGGCGCCGCGTTCCCCACGGCGTACGTCTGGATGCAGACCAACCACTTCGGCGCGGAGGGCATCTGCCTGACGGCATCCACCGCGCTGATCCCTTGGGTGACCGGCACGTTCCGGGGCCACATCGTCGGGCTGCTGCACGAGGGCCGGCTGTGGCGCTTCACGACGTACACCGGCGCCGAGACGCAGAGCCTGTCGATCGACGACGAGCACGTGCGCTGGACGCTGCGCTCGAAGCGCGGCGCCGTGCTCGACCTGGTGGCCGAGCGGCGAGGGGGCGCGCTGCTGCACGCGCCGATCCGCACCGAGATGCACCGCCGCGTCGAGGAGACCCTCGACGCGCGGGTCCACGTGCGCCTCACCGATGCCGACGGCACGGTGGTGCTGGACGACACCGGGGAGTGCGCCGGCCTGGAGGTCCACGGCGACCTCCCCCGGCTGCTGGCCGGCAGCTGACCCTGGCCCTGACGCCGGCTCAGCCGCGCGCGAGCGCCCGCAGCTGGTCCCAGTCGGCGACCTTCTCGCGGGCCCGGCCGGAGGCCTCGCCCAGCGCGCGCTCGCCGGCGTCGATGCGCTGCCAGCCGGCGTAGTCGACCGCCTCGGCCGGCGGCTGCCAGCACTCCGCCGGCCGGTCGCGCGGCAGCGCCCCTGCCTCGAGGTCGGCCAGCACCGAGCGCGCCGTCTCGGCCGCGTCCGACTTGTTGCTGCCGATCACGCCGGTCGCGCCGCGCTTGACCCAGCCCACGGCGTACTCGCCGGGCAGCGGGCCGTCCGGCCCGAGCACCCGGCCAGCCTCGTGGCGCAGCGGCTCGCCGTCGACCGCGCCGGGGATCCCCGCGGGCGGCTGCGGCAGGTAGCCGGTGGCGCTGAGCACGGCCTGCACGGGCAGCGTCAGCTCCGCGCCCGGGGCGGCGCCGGGGCTGACGTCCAGCACCACCAGGCGCTCGACGGACCCGTCGCCCTCGATGCGGGCCGGGCGCGACCAGAACGAGAAGACCAGCCGGCGGGTGCAGCCCTCGGCCAGCGGCGCCCCCGGCTCCGGCGCGGGGGGCAGCGTCTCAAGCAGCTCGAGCACGGAGTCCTTGTGCATGCCCTCGCGCTCCGGCCCGAGGGGGCCGGTCCACTGGGGACGCACCGACACCTCGACGCCGGGCAGCGCGACGAGCTCCTTGAACTCCTTGAAGGTGAACTTGTGCTCGTGCGGCCCCCGGCGCACGCAGACGTAGACCGTGCGCACCGCGCTCGCGCCGAGCACGTCGAGGACCGCGGTCGGCACGTCGGTCGGCGCGAAGTGCTCACGGCCGGCGAGCAGGGTGCGCGCGACGTCGATCGCGACGTTGCCGGCCCCCATCACGGCCACCGACTCCTGGGTCAGGTCGAGCGGCGCGGTGGCGTCGGGGTGCCCGCTGTACCAGGACACGAAGCCGGCGGCCGAGACCGAGCCCGGCAGGTCCTCTCCGGGCACGCCCATCAGCCGCGGCTCGTCGGCGCCGATCGCGTAGACCACGGCGTCGTACGCGTCGAGCAGCTGCTCGCGGGTCACCGTGCGGCCGAGCTCGACATCGCCGACGAAGCGCACCCCGGGGCGCTCCAGGGCCCGGGCGAGGCCCTTCTCGACCGACTTGATCTTGCCGTGGTCGGGGGCGACGCCGTAGCGGAGCAGCCCGTACGGGGTGGGCAGCCGCTCGATGACGTCGACCGCGATCGCGGGGCCCTCCTCAGGCGCACCCGCCAGCAGCGCCTCGACGAAGAAGCACGCCGCCGGCCCCGCGCCCACGACGGCCACCTTCACGGCGCCCTCGGGCTGCCCTGCGTTCACTGGTCCCCCTGCATGTCAGATCCGAGCACCTGCGGTCCGAACGGCCCTCCCGGGCCTGACCGAGGCTAGTCGGCCCCGCCCCTCGGCGCTCAGAGGCCGCCCCGGCGCGGAGCCGCCGGCCGCGCCCGCGGGGGAGGCGGGCGGGGCCGGCGGCAGGGGAGGGGCCGAGGGGAGCGGCCCGGCAGCGGGGGGCGGTCAGGCCGCCGGGGCAGTGGCCGTGGTCGTGGTCGCCGCTCCGGCGGTGAAGCCCATCCCCGGGCCGCCGCCGACCATGCGCGCCGCATCGCCGGCCACCAGGTTGTCGACGGTCACGGTCGAGCCGCTCTTGGTGGCGCGAACACCGACCGCGTCTCCGACCTTGACGTCGCCGATGGCGCCGCCACCGCCGGCGACCCGGATCTTCGAGTCGGCCGTCACGGCGTACTCCTGGGTGAAGCCGTCGGCGGACTTCACGGTGATCGAGGTCGCGCTCACCGCGGTCACCTCGCCGCGCTGGACAACCAAGGTGGTGAACGTGCCGTCGCTGTTGGGCACGATCACCTCGCCGTGCAGGGCGGGGCCTCCGGTGAGGGCGCCCGGCCGCATACCGCCGGGCATCCCGCCCATGCCGCCGGGCCGACCCTGCTGCCCCTGCTGGCCGGGCGGGGCGAACCCCTGCCCACCGCGGTCGCCGTCGCCGTCCCCATCACGGTCGCCGTTGCGGTCGCCGTTGCGGTCGCCGTCGTCGTCACCGCGGAAGCCCATGTGCCCGCCGCGGCCGTCGAAACCGTCATCGGAAACCCTGGAGCCCAGAGCGAATCCGGCGCCCGCGACCAGGATCGTCCCAACCGCGGCGGCCCCCGCGATGAGGCCGATCGTCGTCCAGTTGCGGCCCGAGGCGGGCTGGGCGGGCTGCGGCGCGACCGGAGGCTGGGTGGGCGGCTGGCCGCCGCCCCCCGGCGCGGGCGGGGACATCGGGGCCGGCTGACCCGAGAGGTCTTGGGTCGGCGCCTCGGCCGGCGGTGGCGTCTCGCCGCCGGCCCACCAAGGGGCGTTCGGCTGGTCGGGTGGGTTCGAGCCGCCCTCCGCGGGCGGCGTGGTGTTCTCGGTCATGGAGACAGGCTCCTCCGTCGACCTGTGAGGAGCCTGGGAACGGCATCGGCCCCCCCTGTCAGCGCCTCCCCGCAATCGCCGCTACTTCCGCACGCTCCGCACGTCGGCGCGCTAACGTCCGCGGGTGGCCGTCGCGTGCGCTCAATGCGGAACGGGTGCCCCCGACGGCGCCAAGTTCTGCGTGGAGTGCGGGGCGCCCATCGCTCCTCGCGCCTGCGCGGCGTGCGGCGCCCCGTCGACCGGGGGCCGGTTCTGCGCCGAGTGCGGAGCCCCGCTCGGGGCTTCGGCCACCGCGCCCGCGACCCCGGCCGCCGGCGCGGTGGCGCGGGCCGACCCGATCGCCGAGCGCCGGCTCACCACGGTGCTGTTCGCCGACCTGGTCGGCTTCACGACGATCTCCGAGGCGCGCGACCACGAGGAGGTCCGCGAGCTGCTCTCGGGCTGGTTCGCCGCCACCCGCACTGTGATCGAGCGCTACGGCGGCACCGTCGAGAAGTTCATCGGCGACGCGGTGATGGCCGTCTGGGGGGTGCCGACGGCCAAGGAGGACGACGCGGAGCGGGCAGTGCGCGCCGGGCTCGAGCTGATCGCGGCCACTCAGGCGCAAGCCGACGACCTGGGGGTGCCTGGCCTCACCATGCGGGTGGGACTGGTGACCGGCGAGGTCGCGGTGACCCTGGGCGCCACCGGCGAGGGCATGGTCGCCGGCGACGCCGTCAACACCGCCGCCCGGGTCCAGGCCGCGGCCCCACCGGGCAGCGTGTACGTCGACGACACCACGCGCTCGCTCACCTCCGCGGCCATCGCCTACGAGGACGCCGGCGAGCACGAGCTCAAGGGCAAGTCCCGGCCGATGCGGCTCTTCGCCGCCCGCGCGGTCGTCGGCTCGGTGCGCGGCACCGAACGCGTCGACGGCCTCGAGGCCCCGATCACCGGCCGCGACCGTGAGATCAGGCTGCTCAAGGAGCTCTTCCACACCACCGAGGAGACCGGCCGCCCTGCGTTCGTCGTGCTCGAGGGCGAGGCCGGGGTAGGCAAGTCGCGGGTCGCCTGGGAGTTCGAGAAGTACATCGACGGCCTCACGGCGAGCGTCCGCTGGCATCGCGGACGATGCATCGCGTACGGCGACGGCGTGGCCTTCTGGGCGCTTGCCGAGGCGGTGCGCGGGCGGCTCGGCCTCACCGATTCGGAGACCGGAGACGCGGTCACCGAGCGGCTGGACGAGGCGCTGGAGCGGTACGTCCCCGAGGCTGACGAGCGCGTTTGGCTGCGGCCCCGGCTGGCGGTGCTGCTCGGGGTCGCCACCCCCGGAGCCATGCCGCGCGAGGAGCTGTTCGCCGCCTGGGCCGCGTTCTTCGAGCGCGTCGGCGAAGGGCACGTCGTCGTCCTCGTCCTCGACGACGCCCACCATGCCGATGACGGACTGCTCGACTTCCTCGACCACGTGCTGGGCGCCGCCCGGTTCCCAATTTTTGTCCTGGCGCTGGCCCGCACCGGCCTGATGGCCCGCCGCCCCGACCTGGCCGCCAACCGGCGCACGACGCTGCTGCACCTCGAACCCCTGGAGCCTGCCCAGATGGAGCGGCTGCTCGACGGCCTTGTGGGGGGCCTGCCCGAGGCGGCGCGCACGGTCCTCGTCGATCGGGCGGAGGGGATCCCCCTCTACGCGGTCGAGACGGTGCGCGCGCTCATCGACCTCGACCTGGTGCTCCCGGTGGGAGGGCGCTACGTGCTGGCCGACGGCGCCGCCGGTGAGCTGGCCAAGGTGTCCGCGCCCGCCTCGCTGCAGGCCCTGGTGGCCGCGCGGCTGGACTCCCTGGCACCGGCCGAGAGGCGTGTGGTCGCCGACGCGAGCGTCCTGGGGATGACCTTCACCCAGACCGGGATCCAGGCGCTTGCCTCCGATGTCGCCGACCTCGACGACGTGCTCCGCAGCCTCGTCCGCAAGCAGTTCGTTTCCGTCGAGACCGACCGCTTCAGCTCCGAGCGGGGCCAGTACCGGTTCGTGCAGTCGGTCGTGCGCCAGGTGGCGTACGACACGCTGTCCCACCGCGACCGCAAGGCCAGGCACCTCACGGTGGCGGCCCACATCGCCGCCGAGGAGGACCCAGGCGACGACAACGCGCCACTGCTGGCGCAGCACTACCTCGATGCCCTCGAGGCCTCCACCGAGTCCGATCCGGACCGAGCCGAGCTGCTCGCCCAGGCGACGGTGATGCTCGAGCGGGCGGCGAACCGGGCCCAGTCGCTGGGCGCCCCCAGCGAGGCGCTGCGCCTGATGGAGTCCGCGCTCGCCCTCGGACCCGATCCGGCGTCCGCGGCACGGCTGCACCGGGCGGCCTGCGCGGCGGCCAACGACGCCGCCCAGCCCGCCCGCGGGATCGAGCACGGGACCGCCGCGGTCGCCCTCTACGAGGAGCTCGGCGCGGCCTCCGAAGCCGGCCTGGCGGCGGCCGAGACCGCCCGCTGCTACCGCGCCAGCGGAGACATGCAGCCCGCCATCGACCTGCTCGGGGTCCACTGGGCCCGCCTGGTCGATGCGCCCGGGGCCGACCCCGAGGCGCTGCTGCGGGTCGGCGGGCAGCTGTCGGCCGCCCACCAGGACCGTGGGGAGCTCCAGGAGGCCCTCCCCTACCTGGATCGGGCACTGCCCCTGGCCGAGCGCACGGGAGACTTGGGCGAGTTGGCGGACGCGCTCAACGGCCTGGCGCGGCAGTACACCGGACGGCAGGCGCCCTTCACCGGCCGCGTCCTGCTCCAGGCGGCGGCCGACGTCAGCCGCCAGCACGGCTCCGCCCGGGTGATGTCGAGGGCCTTGATGAACCTGGCGCTCGAGGAGCTGGCCCGCGATGTTGATCGCGGGGTCGCGCTCAACCGGGAAGCCTTGGAGGTGGCCCGCAAGTCAGGGGTGGTCGCCTACAGTGCCGTCGCCGCCGCCAACCTCTGCCTCGCCCTGTGGACCAAAGGGGAGTGGGACGATCTCGCGGCCCTCGTCGCGGAGGGCGAGGACTTCTCGCTCGATCCCACCCTGACGCCGATGCGCTTCGCGCTGCAGGCCTGGCTCGCCAGCGCCCGCGGCTCCGCCGCTCCGACGACGGACACCCTGCACGAGGTCGGGGACAGCCTGTCCGATCTGTCCTGGGCCGCCCACGACTCCCTGCTCGTCGCCCGTGAGTCGGGCGACCTCCGCGAGGCGGCGGCACAAGGAGCCGACTCGGTGCGCTACGCCCTGGGGTGGCAAGGCCTCGGCGACGACTTCATGCATCTGTGGCCTTCGGCCGTCCAGGCGGCGATCCAGGCGCGCGAGTTCGACCTCGCCACCGAACTCCTCGGGCACGTCGCCGACGAGCCCCCGGCGCTGCTGACTCCGGCGCTGGCCGCCCACCTGCCGTGCCTGCGCGGACTGCTCGGCGCAGCCCGCGGCGACGACCCGCACATCGTCGAGGCCGACCTGCGCCAGGGTGCCGAGGCGATGGCCGCGTACGGCGCGGTGCCTCACGCCGCGCGCGCCCAGCACGCGCTCGGGCAGTGGCTCGCCGACCAGGGTCGAGCGGACCACGCGGAGCCGTGGCTGGATCTCGCCCGCGCAGCCTACGAGCGGCTCGGGGCCACCGCATGGCTCCGCGAGCTCGGCCTCTCCAAGGTGAACCAGGACGCACGCTGATGGGGCGGATCGGCGACGCCGTGCGCGAGACGGGCACCTCGCTAGGCACGGTGTTCCGCAACCCCGCCCTGCGGCGGCTGAACCTCGCCTTCGCGGGGTCGGCGATCGGCGACTGGGCGTACGCCACGGCGATCGTCGTATGGGCGTACGACGCCGGCGGCATCACGGCGGTCGGGATCTGGGGCACGATCCGCCTGCTGCTGATGGCGGTGGTGACGCCGTTCGCCTCCGCGATCGTCGACAAGGTCTCTCGCAAGGGCGTCATGGTCGCCACCGACCTCCTGCGGGCCGGCCTGGTGCTAGGGGCCGCCGCGTTGATCTGGACCGACGCCCCGCCCATGACGGTCTACGTGATCGCCACCCTGGCGGCCGTGGCGGGCACCCCGTTCCGCCCCGCGGTGTCGGCCCTGCTGCCCCGCCTGGTGAGCCGGCCCGAGGAGCTCACCGCGGCCAACGGCACGTTCAGCACGATCGAGAGCCTGGCCTTCTTCGTCGGGCCGGCGATCGGCGGCATCCTGCTGGGCTTCGCCGAGGTGCCGGTGGTGATCGTGCTCAACGCGCTGACCTTCCTGTGGTCGGCCGCCCTGGTCTCCGCGATCCGGGTCCCCAAGACGGGGGCCGCGACCGACTCCGACGAGGGCGAAGACGAAGGTGGTGACGCGGAGCCCGCGCGCGGCTTCCTCAACGAGTCGATGGACGGGTTCCGCACGATCTGGGGCAACCGCGACCTGCGGCTCGTCTCCGGCGTCTACTGCGCCCAGACCGTGGTCGCCGGGGCCTCGATCGCCTTCGGCGTGGCCATCGCGGTGGAGATGACCGACTTCGGCTCTCGCGGGGTCGGCTACCTCGACAGCGCCTTTGGGGTGGGCGCGCTGCTCGGAGGCCTCGTCGCGATCGGCCGCTCGTCCAGCCGCAAGCTGGCGTCGGACTTCGGCATCGGCGTCATCTTCTGGGCGCTGCCGCTGCTGCTGGCCGCCGCGTGGCCGCAGACCCTGCCGGCCTTCGCGGCCATGCTGATCATCGGCGCCGCGAACCCGATCGTCGACGTCAACGCCTCGACCATCCTGCAGCGGCTCACCCCTGACGCGGTACTCGGCCGGGTCTTCGGCGCTCTCGAGACCGGCCTGATCACGGCGATGGCGCTGGGGTCGATCGCGATGCCGCTGCTCATCGAGTGGATCGGGCTGCGCTGGTCGCTCGTCGTCATGGCGCTGGCCATCACGGCCGTCGTCGTGCCCGCCATGGTCCCGCTTCGCAGGCTCGACGGGCGGCTCGGCGAGCCCGAGGGGCTTCGTGATGCTGCGCCAGATCCCGCTCTTCGCCCCGTTGGAGCCCAAGTCCCTCGAGCGCGTCGCCCAGCAGCTGATCCGCATCGAGGTCCCCGCCGGCGACGCGGTGATCCGCGAGGGCGAGGAGGGCGACCGCTTCTACGTCGTGGAGACCGGCCGCGTCTCGGCGTCCTTCCAGGGCGAGTTCCTGTCCAGCCGCCGGCCCGGGCGACCCGTTCGGCGAGATCGCGCTGCTGCGCGACGTGCCGCGCACCGCGACAGTGGTCGCCGACGAGGCGTCCGTGCTGCTGGCCCTGGAGCGCGACGACTTCCTCAACGCCGTGACCGGCAACAGCGAGGTCAGCAGCCGGGCCGACGACCTGATCGCCCGCCGGATCCCGACCTACTGAGCCTCGGGCCCGACGCCCGCGGCCTCCGGCTCGCCCTCCGCGACCTCGGGCTCATCGCCCGCGCCGGCCAGCGGCAGCCGCACGGTGAAGGTCGCGCCCTCGCCGGGCGCGGTGGCCAGCTCGACCCGGCCGCCGTGCGCCGCGACCAGCGCCGCCACGATCGACAGGCCGAGGCCTGCGCCGCCGCGTCCCGGCTCGCGGGTCCGGGACGGGTCGGAGCGGTAGAACCGCTCGAAGGCGCGCGCGGCCGACTCGTCGTCCATGCCCGGGCCCTCATCGCGGACCATGAGGACGGCCTCGCCGCCCTCGGCCGCCACCCCCAGCTCGACCGGGGTCCCCGGCGGGGTGTGGCTGGTGGCGTTGGACACCAGGTTCGCGAGCACCTGGCGCAGGCGGTCCTCGTCGCCCAGCACGAGGAGCTCGTCGAGGCCCTCGTCGGCGCGCAGGGCGACCGCGTGGTCGGGCGACGCGGCCCCCGCGTCGGCCACGGTGTCGGCGGCCAGCCGCAGCAGGTCGACCGGCTCGCTGCGCAGGGGCCGCTGCTGGTCCATGCGCGCGAGCAGGAGCAGGTCCTCGACGAGCAGGCCCATCCGCACGGCCTCGCCCTCGATGCGTCCCATCGCCCGGTCCAGGTCGTCCCCGACCGGCACCGCCCCCTGGCGGTACAGCTCGGCGAAGCCGCGGATCGAGGTCAGCGGCGTACGCAGCTCGTGGCTGGCGTCGGCGACGAAGCGGCGCATCCGCTCCTCGGACGCGCGCGCCTCGGCCTCGGAGATCTCCTGCGCCCGGAAGGACTCCTCGATCTGGCCCAGCATCGTGTTGAGCGACGCCGACAGGCTGCCCACTTCCGTACGGGGATCGGACTCGGGCACCCGCCGGGACAGGTCGCCCCGGGCGATCGCGTCGGCGGTCCGCTCGACCTCGACCAGGGGCCGCAGCGAGCGGCGCACCGTCCACCAGGCCATCGCGGCGAGCACGGCGAGGGCGATCACGCCCACGACGACCTCGATCAGGATCAGCCGGCCGACCGTCTCGTCGATGCTCTCCAGCGACTGCGCGACCGCGACCGACAGCCCGCCGCCGAGGGGCGCGACGAGCACCCGCCAGCGCTCCCGGCCCTCGTCGGAGCCGGTGGTGAACGGCTCCCCCGCCAGCTCGGCGACCTGCGCGGAGTCGAGGTCGGGCAGGTCCGGGGTCGAGGCCTCGCCCCCGCCCACCGGCTCGATCGACCGCAGCAGCTCACCTGAGGAGTCGTAGAGCCCAGCGAAGAAGTCGCTGGCGCCCACCAGCCGCTCCTGCGCCCCCTGCCCGTCGCCCCGCCCGCCCCCGCGCACGAGCGCCTCGGCGGCCGGGCGCAGCGAGTCGGCCAACTGCTGATCGACTCGGTCCAGCAGGTAGCCGCGCAGCACCAGCGTGGCGGCCGCCGACGTCGCGGCCACGGCGAGGGCGGCGAGCAGCAGGACCGTCGCGACCAGCGAGGTCCGCAGCGGCAGGCGGGTGATCACGCCGCGCCGCGCGGCACCCGCAGCACGTACCCCACGCCGCGGATGGTGTGCAGCAGGCGGGGCTCGGTGGTGTCGACCTTGCGCCGCAGGTACGACACGTACGACTCGACGACGTTGGCGTCGCCGCCGAAGTCGTACGCCCAGACGTGGTCGAGGATCTGCGCCTTGCTGAGCACGCGGCCCGGGTTCTGCATGAGGTAGCGCAGCAGCTTGAATTCGGTCGGCGAGAGGGCGACCTCCTCGCCGGCCTTCCACACCTCGTGGGAGTCGTCGTCGAGCTCGATGTCAGCGAAGACGACGCGGGCGGGCGGAGCCGCGGCCGAGGCTCCCTGGGTGCGACGCAGCACGGCGCGGATGCGCGCGACGACCTCCTCGAGGCTGAACGGCTTGGTCACGTAGTCGTCGCCGCCGAGGGTCAGCCCGGTGACCTTGTCCTCGGCGGAGTCGCGCGCGGTGAGGAAGAGCACGGGCGTCTGCGAGCCCTGGCCGCGCAGGTGCCGCACGACGGCGAAGCCGTCCATGCCGGGCATCATCACGTCGAGCACCAGCAGGTCGGGACGGAACTCCGAGGCCCGGTCGACGGCCTCGCGCCCGCTCTTGGCGGTGGCGACCTCGAAGCCGGCGAAGCGCAGGCTGGCCGCCAGCAGCTCGAGGATGTTGGGTTCGTCGTCGACGACCAGGAGGCGGGCCTCGGCCTCGGTGGTGGCGCTCGCGGTGCTCGGTCCGGCGGTGCTCATGGCCGAAGCATGCTGGATGCCCCCGCCCCCAGGCTGGGATCTTGCTGTGAGCCCGCTGTGAGCGGTCACGCCAGCGGCCAGCCCGGCGTGGTCCACGCCGAGCCGTCGAGGCGCACGCCCAGGGCCTCGTAGCCAGCCAGGCCGCAGACCCACTCCGGCGCCTCGTCGCCGAGGACGAGGGCGGCGGTCGCGTACGCGTCGGCGCGGGCCAGGTCGGGGCCGAGCAGCGTCACCGAGAGCAGCCGCGCGGCGGGGCGGCCGGTGCGGGGGTCGACGACGTGCTGGCCGCGCTCGGCGAGGCCCGAGGTGGCCACGGCGCCGTCGGCCACCTCGACGGCCGCGAGCAGGCGGCTGCGGTCGCGCGGGTCGGTGACCCCGATCCGCCAGGGGGTGGGCCCGAAGGCCCTGATGTCGCCGCCGCCGTTGACGGCCGCGGCCTCCGCGCCGGCCAGCCGCAGGTGTGCCGCGGCCCGCTCGATGGCCCAGCCCTTCACGTACCCGCTCGGGTCGAGGGCGCCGGCGGCGGTGGCCGAGAAGGCGCCGCGGCTGGCCAGCTCGATCTCCGCGCAGGCGGTGAGCACCTCGGCGACCTCTGCCGGCGTCGCGTCGAGCCCGGTCTCGCCGCGGGCCAGCCGGCTGATCGCCGAGTCCTGCCGGTAAGTCGAGAAGGTCGCGTCGACCCAGTGCAGCCAGCCGACCGCCGCGGCCACCGAGTCGGCGGCGACGGCGCGGTCGGTGGCCTCGGGCCAGCGCACGTCGAAGGAGAAGGCCGTGCCCATCACGTGCTCGACGTGGCGGGTCCGCAGCCCTTCGTCCGTTGCGGCGCTCGCCATCGTCACCACCCGGCCTGGTCGAGCGCGGACTGCAGTGAGCGGACGTAGCCGTTCGAGGTGTAAGTCGCGCCGCTCACCATGTCGATGTTGGCGCTGTTGGCGTCCAGCGTCGCCTGCACGAGCAGCGGCAGCGCGTAGCCGTTGATCTCGGCGTCGCGGCGGTCGCTGTTGGGGTACTGCAGCACCTGCACATCGGTGATCCGGCCGTCGGTGACGGTGACCTCGACCTGCACCGGGCCGAAGCGCGTGCTGATCGCGTCGCCGGTGAGGGTCTGCGGGGCGGCACCCGCGGTGACGGTCGAGGTCGACCCGCCTGGGCTCGACGTCGCGGGGGCGCCCGCCGACGAGGTGAGGTCTGGCGTGTCCGGCTTGAGGCCGAGCAGGGCGACGACCCCGGCGACCGTGCTCACGGTGGTGATGACGATGCGGCGCATGGCGCGGCCCTCCTAGAAGGCGAAGTCCTCGGAATGGATGCGGCGGCGGGGCACGCCGGCCCGGCGGCAGGCCGCCTCGACGGTCTCGCGCAGCCCGTCCGGGCCGCACACGAAGACCTCGTGCCGCCGCAGGTCGGGGACGAGGCGGGCCAGCGCGTCGCCGCCGAGCGGGTCGCCGCCGAGGTCGCGGCGCCGGCCGATCACGTAGTGCACGCGCGCGCCGCGGGCCGCGGCCAAGACGTCCAGCTCGCGGCGCAGGATGACGTCGCGCTCGGACGAGGCGCGGTAGACCAGGGTGATCGCGCCGGGGCGCGCCGGCAGCGACTCGAGCATCGCCCGCATCGGGGTGATCCCCACGCCGCCGCCGACGAGCAGCACCGGCTCGCGGCGGCGGCGGGCCGCCGTCATCGCGCCGTACGGCCCCTCGGCGATCACCCGGGTGCCCGGCTTGAGGGCCGCCAGCGCGCGGCTGTGGGCGCCGAGGTCCTTGGCGGTGAACCGCAGCAGGCTCGGGGTCGGCGGCGCCGACAGCGAGTACGGGTTGGCCGACCACACCAGCGATCCGGTGAGGAAGCGCCACCGGAAGAACTGCCCGGACTCCGCGCCGAGGCGGTCCAGATGGCGGCCGGCGACGAGCACCGACACCGCGTCGGGGCCCTCGCGGACGACCCGGGCGACCCGCAGATCGTGGCGCCAGGACTGCACGAGCGGGGTCGCGAAGCGGAACCACAGCGCGGCGAGGCCGGCGGCGGCGTACAGGGCGGTCCAGGCCCACCGCGCGACCGGGTCGGCGACGAACTGCGCTCCGTTGGCGATCTGGTGGCCGAATCCGAGGTAGACGGCGAGGTACGCGCTCAGGTGCATGAGGTGCCACGCCTCATACGGCAGCCGGCGACGCGCGGCGCGCGCGGAGGTGACCGCGAGCGCCACGAAGAGCGCGAGGGCGGCCGTCGCCTTGAGCATGTCGGGGTACGAGGTGAGGAACGACCCGATCTGGGTGAGCAGCGCGCTGTTGGTCGCGGCGGCGTACCCCAGGGTGATCAGCGCGGCGTGCGCCAGGGCCAGCGAGACGGTGTAGCGCCCGCCCATCGCGTGCCAGCGGGCCAGCCGGTCGGCGCCGGCGCCGCGCTCGATCGCGGGGATGCGGGCCATCAGAAGGACGAGCAGGGCGGCGGCGTAGCCCGCGAGCAGCCCGGTGATGCGCCCGGCCTCGGTGAGCCAGCCGGCGGCGCCGGTGACGCTGCTCGTGGTGAGCCACCACTGGGCGAGCACCAGAGCGACCCCGGACCAGACGAGTGCGAGCACGACGGTCGGGCTGGCGCCGCGGCGGGGGCGGGCCGCCGCAGGGGGCGCCTGGGGAGTGACCTCGGGGGTGGCCGCCGAAGCCTGCTTGATCAACAACAAGGGGGGCCGTGGCGAGGTCGGGGAATGCCATGGGCCCACCGTGGCGGGCCAACCTGTGCGGATGCTGGGAGGGCCCTGGATGCCCACCGCGCGTTCGCCCCTCGCTCGGCGCGGCTAGCCTGCGCGCCATGACCGAAGAGCCGACCCCCACGTCCGAGGGGCTGCCCGAGCCGATGCCGGCGTCGGTGCGGGCCCAGCTGGACCGCGATCGCGGCGTACGAGGGCACGCGCCGCAGCGGGCTGGTGAACCGGCTCACGCGTCGGCTCGGCCAGACCGCCGCGTTCGCGCGCGTCTACCGCGTGGTCGGTCCGAAGATCGACCCCAAGATCGGGGCGATCAAGGACGGCCGCTACCTGGCCACGGTCTACGGCTTCCCGATCCTGATGCTCCACCACATCGGCGCGAAGTCCGGCCAGGAGCGCGTCTCCCCGCTGGTGTACGTCCGCGACGGCGACGACTTCGCCCTGGTCGGCACGAACTTCGGCCAGGCCAAGCACCCCGCGTGGACGTTCAACCTGATCGCCCACCCCGACGTCGCGGTCGTCGATCGGGGGCGAGCACCTGCGGGTGCGCGCCGAGCTGATCGAGGACCAGGCGGCGTTCGACCGGCTGTGGCCGCAGTTCGTCGACGCCTACCCCGGCTACGCCAACTACCTGACGCGCCGCCCCGACCTGCCCCCGCGGATGTTCCGGCTGCGCCCGCAGGCCTGATCCCGGCGCGGGCGGGACGGAGGTCCCTTGCGCGCAGGCTGGGCTGCCAGAGGATGGAGTCAGCGACAGTGCCGGCGACGGCCCTGCCAGCGACCCAGCGCACAGTCGAGGAGGACGCAATGAAGGCAGCCCCTGGTGACCGGCTCGTGGTGGCCAGCACCCACGTCGACGAGCCCGCCCGCGACGGCGAGATCCTCGAGGCGCACGGAGCCGACGGGGGCCCGCCCTTCCTCGTCCGCTGGTCCGACAACGGCCACGAGACGCTCGTGTTCCCCGGGCCGGACGCCCGGGTCCACCCGGCCGGCGCCTGATGGCGGCCGTGCGGCTCGGCAAGCTCGAGGACTTCGCTGACGGCGCGCTCGTGCCGGTCGAGGTCGGCGGCGGCTCGTACCTCGTGGCCCGCGAGGGCGACGAGGTCTGCGTCGTGCGCGACAAGTGCCCGCACCTCGGGCTGCCGCTGAGCAAGGGCCGCGGCGGCATCCACTACGCCGACGGCGTCGTCCAGTGCCCGTGGCACAACTCGCGCTTCACCGTCTGCGGCGGCGAGAACCTCGACTGGGCGACCGGCGTCGCCGGCGTCAAGACCCCCGGCTGGTCCAGCAAGCTGATCGGCATGGGCCGCAAGCCCAGCCCGCTGACCACGTACGAGGCCCGCCTCGAGGACGGCTACGTGGTCATCGACGGGTAGCCGCCCGTTCACCCGCGCGCCACCCCCCGGCGCCAGGCTGGGCGCATGAACGCCGAGCAGGAGCGCATGCAGACGGTCGGGCGGCCCGAGTCCAGCCTGGAGGAGGCCGGCCCCTGGTACGAGTGGGGCCCGTACCTGTCCGAGCGCGCGTGGGGCACGGTGCGCGAGGACTACAGCGCCGACGGCGACGCCTGGGGCTTCTTCCCGCACGAGCACGCGCGCTCGCGGGCGTACCGCTGGAACGAGGACGGCATGGGGGGCATCAGCACCCTCCACCAGGACCTCTGCCTCGCCCTCGGGCTGTGGAACGGCCGCGACCCGATCCTCAAGGAGCGGATGTTCGGGCTGACCGGCCCGCAGGGCAACCACGGCGAGGACGCCAAGGACTACTGGTGGTACCTCGACGCGACGCCGAGCCACTCGTGGCTGAGGTGGCGCTACCACTACCCGCAGGCCGAGTTCCCGTACGCCTGGCTGGTCGAGGAGAACGCCCGCCGCAGCCGCACCGAGCCGGAGGCCGAGCTGCTCGACAGCGGCGCCTTCGACGAGGACCGCTACTGGCAGGTCGAGGCGACGTACGCCAAGGCCTCGCCGACCGACATCGCGCTGCGGATCACGGTCACCAACTGCGGCCCGGAGGCCGACACCCTGCACGTGCTGCCCACGCTGTGGTTCCGCGACACCTGGAGCCACGGGCTCCAGGCACGACCGCCCGGAGATCCGGCTCGAGGCGCGGCGACCTGCGCGCCGACCACCCGCGCACCGGGCCGTACCGGCTGTCGGCCGCGCCCGGCCCCGACGGCGCGGCGCCCACGCCGCTGTTCTGCGAGAACGAGACCAACGCGCCGCGCGTCTACGGCGGCGAGGCGACGACGCCGTACCCGAAGGACGGCATCAACGACCACGTCGTGTCCGGCGCGGACACGGTGAACCCCGGGCAGACCGGCACCAAGGCCGCGTACTGGTACCGCCTCGAGGTGCCGGCGGGCGAGACCGTCGAGCTGCGGCTGCGGCTGTGGTCGATGCCCGACGCCGGCGACGGCGAGGCCCCTGGCGCCGAGTGGGCCGGCGACGCCTTCGACGAGGTGCTGGCCGACCGCGAGCGGGAGGCCGACGACTTCTACCGCGACCTGCTGCCGGCCGGCGTCGACGCGGCCCGCGCGGCGGTCGCCCGGCAGGGCTTCGCCGGGATGATCTGGGGCAAGCAGTTCTACCGCTACGACGTGCCGCTGTGGCTCGACGGCGACCCGGGCGAGCCGCCGCCGCCGCAGGGCCGGCGCGGCGCGCGCAACGCCAACTGGCGGCACTTCGACTCCTACGACGTGCTGAGCATGCCGGACCCGTGGGAGTACCCGTGGTTCGCCGCCTGGGACCTCGCCTTCCACACCGCGGTGTTCGCCCACATCGACCCGGCGTTCGCGAAGTACCAGCTGGTCCTCATGTGCCGCGAGTGGTTCATGCACCCGGGCGGCGCGCTGCCGGCGTACGAGTGGAACTTCGACGACGTGAACCCGCCGGTGCACGCGTGGGCCGCGCTGAAGGTCTTCGAGATCGACGCCGCGCGCAGCGGCAAGCCCGACCTCGCGTTCCTCAAGCGGATCTTCCACAAGCTGCTGATGAACTACACGTGGTGGCTCAACCGGGTCGACCCGGACGGCAACCACGTCTTCGCCGGGGGCTTCCTCGGCCTCGACAACATCGGCCCGGTCGACCGCTCGCACCTGCCCGCGGGCGCGCACCTCGAGCAGGCCGACGGCACCGCGTGGATGGCCTTCTACACGCTGGCGATGATGCAGATCGCGTTGCGGCTGGCCGCCGACGACGAGGTGTACGAGGACCTCGTCACCAAGTTCTTCGAGCATTTCGCGGCGATCAGCGAGGGCATCTCGGAGCAGGGTCTGTGGGACGCCTCCGACGGCTTCTTCTATGACGCGCTGGTGCGCGAGGACGGCTCGCGGGTGTCGCTGCGGGTGAAGTCGCTGGTCGGGGTGATCCCGCTGCTGGCGACCGCGGGGCTGACCCCGGCGAGCAAGGAGGCCGGAGTGCGGCTGCGCAAGCGCTTCGCCGCCTTCATGGCCCGGCGCGGGATCGCCGACCTCTCCGACGAACGGCTGGGCTTCATCAAGGACCGCGGGCTCGGCCACGGCTCGGTGATCAGCCTGGTCGACGAGGAGCGGCTGCGCCGGGTGCTGGCCGAGGTGCTCGACGAGTCGAGCCTGCTCGGCCCGTACGGCGTGCGCTCGCTGTCGGCGCGGCACCGCGAGGAGCCGTTCAGCGTCGACGTCGGCGGCTCCACGTGGTCCATCAACTACGAGCCGGCCGAGTCGTCGACGCCGATGTACGGCGGCAACTCCAACTGGCGCGGCCCGGTCTGGATGCCGATCAACTACCTGGTCGTCGAGGCGCTCGGGCGCTACCACCAGCACCTCGGCCCGGAGTTCACCGATCGAGTGCCCGACCGGGTCGGGCCGCGAGATGACGCTGGACGAGGTCGCCGAGGAGCTGCGCAGCCGGCTGATCGCCGCGTTCCTGCCGGGGCCTGGCGGCCGGCGGCCGATCTACGGCGGCGCCGAGCGGCTGCAGGCCGACCCGCGCTGGAACGACGCGGTGACCTTCTTCGAGTACTTCCACGGCGACAACGGCGCCGGGCTCGGGGCCACCCACCAGACCGGCTGGACCGGCCTGGTCGCCGACCTCATCGCCGGCCTCCCCGACCGCGACTGACCCCGGTTTGCGGTGGCAGGCAAGGCAAACCGCCATCTCCTGCCACCGCAAATCGGGGGGGTCAGGCGGAGCCGGCGAGGCGGTCGAGCTCGGCGGCGGTGATCAGGCCGCGCGAGGTGCCGCGCAGGGTGCAGCACCACCGCGCCGCCAGCTGCCCGCGCCGCACGGCCTCGTCGAGCGGGCGGCCCTCCAGCACGTACGCGGTGAGGAACCCGACGGCGAGCGAGTCGCCGGCGCCGTTGGTGTCGACGACGGGCGCCTCCAGCTCGACCGGGCCGAAGGCGCGCACGCCCCCGTCGTCGCCGACCAGGCAGCCCCTGGCCCCCAGCCCGCAGACCACGACCCGGCCGGGCCGGCCCAGCGCCGCCACCGCGGCCCGCGGGTCGGCCAGCTGGGCGCCCGAGAGGAACAGCACGTCGGCCGCCGCGATGAAGTCGGCGCGGTACGGGTCGGCGAGGTCGCGCACGTCCTGCAGGTCCACCGACACCACGGCGCCGGCCTCGCGCGCGGGCCGGAGCAACGCGCGGCCCCAGTCCGGGATCCCGAAGTGCGCCAGCCGCGCGCCCACGAGGGCGGGCCGCCAGGCGTCCAGGTCGGGCACGAGCGACAGGTGCGACTTGCCGTCGTAGAACCCGTGCCGCCGCCCGTCGGGGCTCATCAGGTTGACGCTGCGGCCGGTCCCCGCCGGGTCGACGAGGGCGTGCGAGACGTCCACCCCGTCGGAGGCCAGCTCGTCGAGCAGGAAGCGGCCGAGCGCGTCGTCGCCGACGTACCCGAGGTACGCGGTGCGGCGGCCGAGCCGGGCGAAGCCGCGCGCGGAGTAGCCACCCGACTGCCCGACCGTGTCGAGCACCTCGGGGTACTCGGTCTCCTGCGCTAGGTCGAGCGGTCCGCTCAGGTACGCGTTGGTGTCGACGCCGGCGTTGCCGACGACGACGACCTCGGCGGGCTGCCCCATGGCCCCGACGCTAGGCCAAGCCGCGCCGCGTTCGGCAGACCCGCGCCGGCGGCCGGGCAGCCGCCGATAGGGTCCCGCGCATGCGCGTACTCATCGTGGGCTGCGGCCTCGTCGGCAAAGAGCTCGCCCGCCAGCTGCGGGCGGACGGCCACCACGTCACCGGCACGACCACCACGCCGGCCAAGGTCGCCGCGCTGAGCGAGGTCTGCGACGCGGTCGCGGTGCTCACCGGGGCGGAGGCCGACAAGGTCCGCGTCGCGGCCGAGGGGGCCGACGCGATCGTGGTCACGGCCGGCCCGGCGGCGGCGCAGGCGATGACGATCGAGCAGCGGCAGCGGACGTACCGCCAGGTGCTCGTCGACACCGCGGAGTCGGTGGCCAGCGTCCCCGGCGAGCCGCACCTGGTGATGCTCTCGTCGCTGTCGGTCTACGGCGACGCCGCCAACCACCTCGACCGCATCGACGAGTCGGCGCCGCTGACCACCAGCGAGGACCCCAGCCCGGCGCGCTTCCAGGAGGCCGAGCGCACCTACCAGGCCGCCGCGGGCGACCGGCTGACGATCTTCCGCTGCGCCGACATCACCGGCGGCGACGACCCGCCCATCGCCGACAAGGTGCGGATGGCCCACCAGGTGCTCGGCGGCTCGCTGCCCTTCCACGACGAGGCGCTCTTCTACCGCGTGCACATGCTCGACGTCGTCGACGCGGTGAAGTACGCCCTCGACCACGACGTCTACGGCGTCTTCAACCTCACCCACGCCGAGGTGCCGCCGCGCATGCAGCCGTACTTCGACGCGCTCAGCGCGCTCGACGGCCTGCCGCCGCTGACGTACCGCAACGAGCTGCGCGCCCCGACCGTGCCGGTGTCGGTCGACGCGCTGCTGGCGACCGGCTTCGCGTTCACCCACACCGAGGTGGAGCGGATGCCGGAGGCCGGCGCGGTGGCCGCGCCGCGCGAGACCCCCGAGGTCGACCGGACCGGGCAGCAGCTCGTCACCGCCGCGCTGGAGCGCATCAACGCCGCCCTTGGCCTCGCCGAGGAGACCGGCGCGGACGGTGACGCCGCGCTGCCGCTGCACGCGGTCGGCGGCCCGCTGGACGGCCAGCGGATCGGCGAGTTCCGCGTCTTCACCCGCCCCGACGGCACCCGCGTCGTCTACAGCCGGCTGTCGATCGACGACTTCGGCATGGACACCCACCAGGTGTACGGGTTCACGGCGGCGGGCAGCGCGATCCCCCACCTCTTCCTCGACACGGCGATCTCGCCGAACACCGAGGGCACGTTCCACTTCGGCCTCGACCTGGCGCCGCGCGTGGACCTCGGCGCGAACCTCGACTACGCCCTGGCCGTCTACGGCCCGCTCGACGAGCCGCGCGCCGCGGCCCTCTCGCAGCCCGGCGTGATGCCCGTGCCGTCGCTCGGCCCGCTGCAGTGGACGCTGCGCTCGCCGTGGATGGCCGCGGCGATCGTCGCGCCGGAGGACCTCAAGCGGCTCGGCGCGGTCGTCGACGCCTACGTCGACCAGTGGCTCGCGCTCATGGCCGGGGGCCTGCCCGCCGACGTGGCCGAGTCGGTCGCCTGGCAGGACCTGCCGCAGCGCGACCGGCGCAGCCGCGAGGCGATGTTCTCGCCGCGCACCAACCCGGTGTGGACCCTGCTCGACCGCCTGGTCGGCGCCGAGACCGCCGGGCAGATGCGGGCGATGCTCGTCGGCTGAGCGAGGACGGGGCAGAATCCCCGGCGTGGCCCAGCAGTGGACGTCGTACCTCGCACTCGGTGACTCGTTCACCGAGGGCCTGGACGACCTCGCGCCCGACGGCTCCTATCGCGGCTGGGCCGACCGGGTGGCCGAGCGCCTCGCCGCCGACCAGCCCGGATTCCGGTACGGCAACCTGGCCGTCCGCGGCAAGCTGCTGCGGCAGATCACCGCCCAGCAGGTGCCCGCGGCCCTCGACCTGCGCCCCGACCTGGTGAGCATGGCCGGCGGCGTCAACGACCTGATGCGCCCCTCCTGGGACATCGAGACGATGTCGCTGCTCTTCGAGGACGCCGTGCGCCGGCTGCGGGCGGGCGGCTCCGACGTGCTGCTCTTCGTCGGCGTCGACCCGTCCCGCCGGTCGGCCCTGCTGCGGCGGATGATGCCGCGGATCGAGGCGCTCAATGCCCTCGTCGCGCGGGTCGCCGCCGAGTACGACTGCCTCACCACCGACCTGTTCGGCATCCAGGTCTTCGACGACCCGCGGCTGTGGGCCGAGGACCGCCTCCACCTGTCCCCCGAGGGCCACGCGCGGGTCGCCGGCGCGGTGCTGGAGTCGCTGGGGCGCGGCGACGGCAGCTGGCGCGAGCCGCTGCCCCCGCAGCCCGAGCCCGCCCGCACCGCGAACCTGCGCGAGCACGCGCACTGGACCGCCACGCACCTCGGCCCCTGGCTCGGCCGCCGCCTGGTCGGCCGCTCCTCCGGCGACGGCATCGAGGCCAAGCGCCCCGGCCTCACCGCGCTCTAGCCGATCCCAACGCACGCACAGTGCGACGTTCGCGCCCCGACCCGCCGGGCGACGCGCCCGCCAACGTCACACTCTGCGGTCAGTCGCCGAGGTGAGGCGGCGGGGCGCCGGGGACGTGCTTGAGCGCGCGGGCCACCCCGACCACGCCGACGAGCGCCCACACGGCGTTGAGCAGCGCCGACTGCCAGGCCTGGATCGACACCGCCCACACCAGCAGCGCCGCGGCGAAGACCGCGTTCGCCCCCTGGTAGCGCAGCGACTCCGAGGCCCAGCGGCCGATCGTCAGCAGGCCGTACGCCACGAGGATCCCGAGGGCGCCCGCCCACCCCAGCACGTCGGTCACAGACACCCGCCCACCGTATTGCGCCGGCCACCCAACGCAGAGTGCGACGTTGGCTCCCCGACACGCCGGGCAGCGCCCCCGCCAACGTCGCACTGTGGCGGGGGGGGAGCCTACGCGTCGACGATCACCGGGATGACGATCGGGCTGCTGCGGTACGTGCGGTGCGCCCACTTGCTGACCGTCTGCTGGATCAGCTGCTCCAGCCGCCGGACGTCGCCGATGCCCTCGCGGGCGGCGGTCTCGAGCGCCTTCTCGATGAGCGGCACGACCGGGTCGAAGGTGTGCTCGTCGTGGGTGAACCCGCGGGCCAGGAAGTCCGGCGGCTCGACCAGCTTGCCGGTGTCGGCGTCCACGATCGCCACGACCGTGATGACGCCCTCGGCGGCCAGGGTGCGGCGGTCCTTGAGCGAGGCCTCGGTGACGTCGCCGACGTTGCCGCCCTCGACGTACACGTAGCCGGCGGCGACCTTGCCGGTGATCGACGCGCGCCCGTCGACGAGGTCCACGACGACGCCGTCGTCGGCGATGACCACCCGGTCGGCCGGCACGCCGGTGCGGATCGCGATCGCGGCGTTGGCCTGCAGGTGCCGCCACTCGCCGTGCACGGGCATCACGTTCGCGGGGCGCACGACGTTGTAGCAGTACGCGAGCTCGCCGGCGCTGGCGTGGCCGGAGACGTGCACCTTGGCGTTGCCCTTGTGCACGACGTTGGCGCCCCAGCGGGTGAGCGCGTTGATGACGCCGTAGATGGCGTTCTCGTTGCCGGGGATCAGCGACGAGGCCATGAGCACGGTGTCGCCGGGGCCGATCCGGATCGGGTGGTCGCGGTTGGCCATCCGGGCCAGCGCCGCCATCGGCTCGCCCTGCGAGCCGGTGCACACCAGCGCGACGCGCTCGTCGGGGAGCTTCTCCAGCTCCTTCATGTCGACGACCAGGCCCGCGGGCACGGTGAGGTAGCCCAGGTCGCGCGCGATGCCCATGTTGCGCACCATCGAGCGGCCGACGAAGGCGACCTTGCGCCCGTGCGAGTGGGCGGAGTCGAGGACCTGCTGGATCCGGTGCACGTGGCTGGCGAAGCTCGACACGATCACCCGCCGCGGGGCCGTGCGGAAGACCTCGTCGATCGCCGGCACGAGGTCGCGCTCGGACGTGGTGAAGCCGGGCACCTCGGCGTTCGTCGAGTCGGTGAGGAAGAGGTCGACCCCCTCCTCGCCGAACCGCGCGAAGGCCCGCAGGTCGGTGATCCGGTTGTCCAGCGGGAACTGGTCCATCTTGAAGTCGCCGGTGTGCAGCACCATCCCCGCGCCGGTGCGGATCGCCACCGCCAGCCCGTCCGGGATCGAGTGGTTCACGGCCGCGAACTCGCAGTCGAACGGCCCGAACGACTGCCGGTCCCCCTCGGCCACCTCGACGGTGGTCGGCTTGATCCGGTGCTCCTTCATCTTCGACGCGATGAAGGCCAAGGTGAGCTTCGAGCCGACGAGCGGGATGTCCTGGCGCAGCCGCAGCAGGTACGGCAGGCCGCCGATGTGGTCCTCGTGGCCGTGGGTCAGCACGACGGCGAGCACCTGGTCGATGCGGTCCTCGATCGAGGTGAAGTCGGCGAGCACGAGGTCGACGCCCGGCTGGTGCTCCTCGGGGAAGAGCACGCCGCAGTCGACGATGAGCAGCTTGCCGGCGTACTCGAAGACCGTCATGTTGCGGCCGATCTCGCCCAGGCCGCCGAGCCCGACAACGCGAAGCCCGCCCTTCGGCAGGGGCGGGGGCGGGCCGAGCTCGGGGTGGGGGTGGCTCATCGGCGCTCCAAGTCTGGGCGCCCGCCTGGCTAGCACGGCGGGCTTGGGAGGACGCGGCGGTCGCGCGGGACGAGGGCCCGCGGGCGCGTAGGTCCACCCATCGTGTCACGGCCGGGGCCGCGGGAGGGACACCCCTTGCGCACGGCCGGGGGCGCTGTGCTTCACTACGCGCGTGCAGAAGGCCGCCACGACCGCCGCTCGGGTCACCCCGAGCCGTGCTGCCGTGCGTCCGGCCGACTGTTGTCGCTGTCGCTGAGTGCTGAGTCCCGCGGCGTCCCGCCGCACCGCCTCTGACGCGAGAACGGCCCACTGCCATGTCCCCCAGCACCACCGCACCCACCGTCGTCTTCGTGCACGCGCACCCCGACGACGAGGCCATCTTCACCGGGCTCACGATGCGCCGGGTCGCCGACCGCGGCGGCCGGGTCATCCTGGTCACCGCGACCGCGGGCGAGGAGGGCCGGCCGCGGATCCCGCTCCCCCGCGGGACGACCGTCGGGGCCCGGCGGCTCGACGAGCTTGAGCGCTCCTGCCGCGAGCTGGACGTCGACCGGCTGGTCCTGCTCGGCCGCCGCGACTCCGGGATGGCGGGCTGGTCGGCCAACGGGCACCGCCGGGCCCTGCACCGCAGCGACGTCGCCGCGCTGTCGCGGCGGGTCGCCGGCATCGTCGCGGCGGAGGGCGCCTCGGCCGTCGTGCACGACGACCCAGGCGGGATCTACGGCCACCCCGACCACCTCGCCGCGCACCGCATCGGCGCGGCCGCGGCCGTGCTCGCCGGCGTCTCCTCGTACGAGACGACCGTGGACCGCGACCACCTCAACCGCGTCGACCGGCACGTGGTCTCCCGCGCCGCGGGCACCGGGTACGACGGGGTCGGCCGCACCCGCGACGAGATCGGGCTGGCCCTCGAGGGCACCGGGGCCGAGCTGGCCGCCAAGTCCGCCGCCATGGCCGCGCACGCCAGCCAGATCGACCCGGCCCTGCTCGACCCGGGTACGTTCGGCGAGGTGTACGGGACGGAGTGGTTCACGCGCACGCGCGGGCCGGCCGTCCTCGAGCACCTGGCCGCCGAGCACCGCTCGCCGCGGGTGGCCGCGCGCGCCTAGCCCGCGGGAAGCAGTCGCCTCGGCCCATCCCGAGGCATGCCGCCGCTGCCCCCGCGCCCGCGCACTCGGCCGCTAGCCTGCGTCGGGATTGGCGAGCGCTGGAGGGGCGATGACCGAGCCTGCAAGCGACGACGACAGCCTGCTGGAGCGGGTCGGCGAGGTCGTCGAGGACGTCCTCGGCGAGGACCTCGAGCCCCCCGAGCCGGAGAACCGCTGGGAGCGCCGCCAGCGCATCCTCGACTCGTGGACGGCGATCATCCTCGCGGTCGCGGCGGTCGCGGCGACCTGGGCGTCCTTCCAGGCCAGCCAGTGGAGCGGCGCCCAGTCGGACGCGCAGTCGGCCTCGGCGATCCAGCGCAGCGACGCCGGCCGGGCCGAGTCGGAGGCCACTAGCGCCGAGATCCAGGACTCGCAGATGTGGCTGAGCTGGCTGGGCGCCGTCGGCAACGGCCAGAGCGAGCGGGCCGCGTTCTTCCGCCAGCGGTTCTCGCCGCCGCTCACCGTGGCCCAGGACGCGTGGCTCGGCACGGTTCCCACCGACGCCTCGGGGACCCCGACCGCGGTGCCGCTCGGCACCCCGATGGACCTGCCGGCGTACGTCGTCCCGGCGCAGGTCGAAGCCGACCAGCTGGGAACCCAGGCCGAGGCGAGCCTGGCGGAGGCCGACCAGGCCTCGTCGAACTCCACCCGGTTCGTGCTGCTGGCCGTGGTGTTCGCCCTCGCGCTCTTCTTCGCCAGCATCGCGACGAAGTTCTCCGAGCCGAAGCTTCAGGTCCTGCTGGTGATGACCTCGCTCGTGCTGCTGGGCTTCGGCATCATCCGGATGCTGATCCTGCCCCAGCTGCTGTAGCCGGCGGGCGCGGGCCGCGCAGCAGCCGCACCACGGCGGCGCCGGCGCCGAAGAACGACCCGATCACGCCGATCACCAGCAGGGTCCGCACGATCCACGACCAGTCGAAGCCGCCGGAGAAGTCGAACGGGAAGACCTGCAGCAGCCGGACCGACACCGCGATCCCGATGACGTTGGTGGCCAGGTCGCCGAGCGCCTTGGCCCCGAAGTTGTCCAGCGCGAAGTTGGCCACGCTGGTGAGGAACCCCACCGCCAGCGACAGGTTGATCAGCCCCAGCACCTGCTCGAAGTCGGCGGTCAGGAATGGCACCGCGTCCCAGCCCGGCCACACGTTGAGGGCGACCAGCAGGGCGACGTTGACCAAGGCCCCGATGGCGTAGCCGACCCGGCGGCCAACGCTCGAGGGGGTGCTGGACTCGGTGATTGCGGCCATGGCGGCCTCCCGTGATCTGCGGCCTGCCAGCACGGTACGTCCGGGCGGTCCGCCGGCGGCAGGGGCGAAGGTCCGCGGAGCCACGGCGGCCAGCGACCGCGCCTACCGCGCCCCCCAGCGGATCACCCGGTGCGCGACCAGGGTGCAGGCCGCGCCGAGACCCAGGCAGAGGGCCAGCCGCGCCCAGTCCCAGCCCTCGCCCAGCCACGGCGCCTGGATCACCTCGACCGCGTACGTGAGCGGCAGCAGGTCGCTCACGAAGCCCAGCCCCGACCCCAGCAGCTCCGGCGGCGGCCCGGTCCCGGACAGGAACAGCCCGAGGAAGAACAGCACGAGGCCGACCGCCTGGGCGGCGCGCGGCGTCCGCAGGGCCGACCCGAGCAGCAGGCCGATCCCGAGGAACAGCACGGCCACCGCGAGGAACGCCGCCGCGACCCCGACGGCGTCGGCCGGCGCCTCCAGGTCGTAGCCCAGCACCGCCACCGCGAGCATCAAGGCCGCGCCGAGGACGCCGATGAGCAGGGCCACCGCGGCCTCGGCGGCGAAGAGCGTGCCGATGGTCATGCCGGACGCGGCGAACCGGCGGAGCACGCCGGTCTCGTCGTACGAGGTGAGCCGCACCGGCAGCGCGAAGAGCCCGACCGCCGCCAGGGTCAGCGCCAGGTAGCCGGGCACGTAGAAGTCGGTGGGGCCGTACCCGCCGAAGACCGTCCCGTCGGGGTCGGGGGTGTTGCCGAAGACCTGCATGAGCACCACGAGGACCACGAGCGGCAGCACCAGCGAGAAGAACGCCGCGGCGGGGTCCCGCAGCGAGAGCCGCACCTCGGTGGCCGCCACCACCCGCAGGCCGGTCACTGGGCGTCCCCGGTCAGCGCCAGGTAGGCGTCCTCAAGCGAGGGCCGCTCGACGCGCAGGTCGGCGGGCTCGAGCCCGCGCTGGACCAGCGCGTGGGCCACCCGGGCGAGCACCGGGCCGCGGCCCTCGACGGTGACCTGGCTCGCCGCGCGGTCGACCCGGTCGACCCCTGGCACGCCCGACAGGAAGGCGAGGTCGGGCGCGTCGGTGGAGAAGCGCACCCGCACCCCCGGCGCCACCTGCTCGACCAGGCCGGCCGGGGTGCCCGCGGCCACGACGCGGCCGCCGACCACGACGGCGAGGCGGTCGCACAACCGCTCGGCCTCGTCCATGAAGTGGGTGACCAGCACGACCGTCGCGCCCGCGTCGCGGATCTGCTCGACCAGCGTCCAGGCGGTCCGGCGGGCCTGCGGGTCGAGCCCGGTGGTGAGCTCGTCGAGGAAGACCAGCTCGGGCCGGTTGACGAGGGCCAGGGCGATCAAGAGCCGCTGCCGCTGGCCGCCGGACAGGCTGCCGAACGAGGACCTGAGGTGGTCGGCGAGGCCCCACTGGTCGAGCAGCGGCTCCCAGGGCGGGGCTCCGGGCGACAGCGCGTGGAAGAGCGCCAGCGCCTCGCCGACCCGCAGCCGGTCGGGCAGCGCGCTGCTCTGCAGCTGGGCGCCGATGCGCTGCCGCAGCTCGCCGCCGCGGGTCACCGGGTCGAGCCCGAGCACGCGGATGGATGCCCGAGTCGGCCCGGCGGAGCCCCTCGACGCACTCGACCGTCGTGGTCTTGCCGGCGCCGTTCGGCCCGAGGATCCCGAAGATCTCACCCTGGGAGACGCGCAGGTCGATCCCGTCGACCGCCGCCACCCCGCCGTACGCCTTGCGCAGGCCCTCGACGACGACGACGTCCGCCATCACGATCAGCCTCCGGCTCAGGCGAGGGCTCGGCCCGCGCGCGACCTTGACCCAACGACCGTAGCGGCCGGGGCGCGGTCCGGGCCTAGGCCGAAGGGCACGTCGCGGACAGCGGAGCCCGGCCGCCGGTGAGGGTCCCGAAGAGGGCGGCCCGCTCGGCGCAGGGCGGCAGGCCCAGGTCCTGGTTGATGTCGTAGGCCTCGTCCATCAGGCCCCACGCCATGATCTCGGCCGCCCACTCGACCCCGCGGTCGCCCCACGCGGAGTCCAGGCTGTCCCAGGTCTCCAGGCCGGCCTGCTCCACGAAGCGCTGCTGGGTGGAAGCGTCGACGTGGTCGGCGATCCACTGGTGCGCCCACTCGTGCAGCGCGGTGGCCTTCGCGTACGGCCGCCACTGCTTGCAGCCCTCGCCGACACAGACCTGGTCGGCCCCGTAGCAGAGCGTGACGCGGCCGCCTCCCGCAAGCCCGCGGATGCCCTCGCACAGGTCCGCGGCGGTCATGAAGGTCACCCGGTTCACCGCGGGAACGGCGAGCGCCGCCTCCTCAAACCGGCCGAACGCCCAGCCGGCGAGGCCCTCAAGCCCCGCCGTGCCGTTGTAGACCTCGACCTCACGGCCGGTCACATTCATCGTGCCGGTGTGCGCGACCGTCACCGCGGGGGGCACGGCGATCGCGTCCCACCACCCCGCTGGCAGGGCACCATCGGCGGCGCAGCGGCGCAGGGCGTCGACGCGGTGGTAGCGCTGCTCGGCGGTGATCAGGCCCTGGGGATCGAGCCGCAAGACGGCGGCCATCTCACCTGGGCAGCCGCCCCCCTCGTCCACCGCGAAGAGCACCACGGCCGTGTCGAGCGGAGATGTGTCGAGGCCGTCGTTGGGGCCGGCGCCGAAGAGGGCCGGACCGCCGAGGTCGGGAATCGCCTCAAGTTTGGCCGTGCGCAGGCCGCCCTGGGCTGCCAGCCCGGCGGCCGCCGCCCGCACCGCCTCGTCCCCGGCGATCGTGAGCCCGAGCAGGCTGTCCTCGACGGTCGCCGTCGGTGCGTAGAGCGCCGACACGGCCGCCGGGGTCCCGGATGACCAGGCCACCACGTACGCCATCAGGCGCTGGTGCAGCTGGTCCCAGCGCCGGTCCTCGGGCTGGAAGCGGCGCCACGAGGCCTCGGAGCGGGTGTACGTCTCCGAGCCGATGCCGAGCGGCGTCATGGCGTCGATGAAGGCCGCATCGACCGAGAGCCCGCTCTCCTCGAACCGGACGTGGTCGACCACGCCCTCCGCCGAGAGGTACACCGGGGCCTGCGGCTCGCGGATCCGACGGAAACCCTCCCAGTCGGCGCGCAGGTAGTCCAGGGCCGCGGCGCGTCCGCTGATCTCGGCGTAGCCGCGGCCGCGGTGGTCGAGGCGGACGTCTGGGTCGTAGAACGAGAACAGGTTGTCGACGCCCTGCCGCTCGCCCTCGTGGAAGTTGTGGAACCACTGCTCGGCCTTGGTCTGGGCCTCCTCCTGTGCTGGAGAAGCGCTCCCGCAGGCCGCGGCCAAGAGGGCGACGGCGCTCAACGCGGCCGCGAGGGAGACGCGCGCCCGGTGGCGACCAGCGGCGGCCATGGCGGCCTCAGCCAGTGCCGACCGAATCGGCGCAGGCCCGACCGTCAGCAACGGCGTTGGTGAGCAGGCTGAAGTCATCGGCGAGCTGCTGGCAGGACGGAGCGCCGAGCCGCAGGTCGACCCGCGACGGCTCGTCCATGAGCCCCCAGGCGACCGTCTCGGCGGCGACCTCGGATCCCTGCTGCGCCCACGGCAGCGCCGGGTCGGACCAGGTGAGCCCGCGGCGCTGCAGGAACTCCGCCTTCGCCGCGTCGGAGAGGCTGCGGACCAGCCAGAGGTGGGCGAGCTCGTGCAGCGTGGTGGCCTTGGCCCAGGCCGGCCAGTCGGCGCAGGCCTCATCGTCCCCGCAGGCGTCATCGGCGGTGAACGGCAGCGCGACATCCCCCGCCTTCGAGCCGTGCGCGAACCCGTAGCGGCCCCAAGGGTCATCACCGTTGGGGACGAACGCCACGGAGGTCGGGATCGGCGGGACCAGCGCGGTATCGGCGTAGCGCTGCAGGCCCCAGCCGACCAGCTTCTCGAGGCCGTCCGACCCGTTCCAGATCGCGACCTCCTGGGCCTGGGCCTTGATGGTGCCAGTGCGGGTGACGGCCCGCGGGTTGGGCACCGAGACCTCGTCCCACCAGCCAGCGGGCAGCGCGTCGGCCTTCAGACACCGCCGCAGGGCGTCCACCCGGTGGTAGCGCTCCTCGCCGGTGATCAGCCCGCCGTCGCCGAGCCGGAGCGCGACCGCGATCTCGCCGGGGCAGCCGCCGCCCTCGTCGACGGTGAGCAGCAAGCACCAGCGGTCGCGGGGCTCGCTGCGCGAAACGGGCCGTTGACGTAGAGCGCCGGGCCGCCGTCGTCCCGGATCGTGCGCAGCACGGCACCCGGAAGCCCGCCTGCGCCAGGAGTGGCCGCCGCCGCCTGGCCGATCGCAGCCGGTCCCTCCAGACGTAAGCCGGCGGCCGTGTCGCGGACGAGGGCGCCTGGGGCGTAGAGGGCGGCGATCGCAGCGGCGTCGCCGTCACCCCAGGCCTGCAGGTACGCGTCGGCCGGGCCTCCGCCGCGGTGAGGTCGAAGCCGGCCAAGGCCTTTCCTGCGTCGGCGGAGCCGGCGAACTCCTCGGACCGGAGTCCGCCGCGGTCGAGCAGGTAGATGAAGGCGGTGGGGAGCACCAGCCAGCCGAGGTCCAGGCGAGCGGGGTCGACAGCCCCGTCGGCGGACAGGTACAGGGATTCGTCCGCGGTGGTGCGGGCGGTGTCGCTGTTGTCCCCCGAGACGCCATCGAAGACCGGGGTGGGCTGCCACGTGTCGCGGCTAGTTCTGGACCGCCGCCGACCCGGCCGATCCCCTCGTACCCGGTGAAAGCTCCGGTGGTCGACGGCGACATCCGAGGCGTAGAAGGCGGCCAGGTTCGTGAACCCCACGCCCAGGGCCTCGCGGTAGGCGGCGAAGTAGTCCTCCGCGGCGTGCGGCCCACGCCGCCGACTCGGGTTCGGGCGATGAGGTGCACGCCAGCCAAGGCCAGCGCCCCTGCGAGCGCCGCCCCGGCCGCTCTCCAGCGCCGTGGCCTCGTGCCCACGACCCCAGCCCACTCCCGTGAACGCTGGGCCGCCAGGGGCGTTTGGCCCCCCGACCTAGCCCGGCGCGGGATCCGTCGGCCAGGGGGCGGCGGCCTCCAGCTCGTACGCGACCTCCAGCAGCCGGCGCTCCAGGCCGTACGGCGCGGCGAGCTGCACGCCGATCGGGCGGCCGTCATCGGTGCGCCCCAGGGGCAGCGAGATCGCCGGCGCCCCGGAGATGTTCTGCACGGCCGTGAACGAGGCGAAGCGCAGCAGCCGCACCAGGTGAGTGCGCCCCTCGACGTCCGGGCCGAGGTGGCCGATCGGCGGCGCCGGGTGCCCGGTGACCGGCGAGATGACCAGGTCGTACGTGTCGAACGACGGCCGCGTGCTCGCGGGCCATCCGCCGCAGCCGGCGCAGCGAGCCGGGGTGCGCGACGGCGCCGCGGCCGAACATCGCGCTGAGCTCCTGGGTGAGCGCCTCGGTGCGGGCGACCGTCGAAGCCCGCGCCGAAGAGTTGGGCCGCCAGCGTTCTGCAGGGCGAACGACAGGAACGCCCAGTAGCGCAGGAAGTCGGTGCCGAAGCGGTCGTCGACGGGCAGCTCGGCCTCCTCGACGTGGTGGCCGAGGCCCTCGAGCAGCGCCCCCGTCGCGCGTACGGCCGCCGCGGTGGCCGCCTCGACGGGCAGGCCCCGCAGACCGTCCAGCACCAGCGCGACCCGCAGCCGCTCGCGGCCCGGGCCCTCGACATGGCCGATCGCCGGGAGCCCCGGCGCGGCGTGCAGCCGCTCGGCCTCGGCGTAGTAGCGCGCGGTGTCGCGCACGCTGCGGGTCAGCACGCCCTGGGTGGTCAGCGGGACGGGCAGCCTGGCCAGCTCGGGGCGGTCGACCAGGCGGCCGCGGCTGGGCTTGAGCCCGACCAGCCCGCAGCAGGACGCCGGGATCCGGATCGAGCCGCCGCCGTCGTTGGCGTGCGCGATCGGCACCACCCCCGCGGCCAGCAGCGCCGCGGACCCGCCGCTCGAGCCGCCCGCCGACCGGCCGGTGTCCCAGGGGTTGCGGGTCGCGCCGAACCGGCTCGACTCGGTGCTGGCGGTCAGCCCGAACTCCGGCAGCGTGGTCTTGGCGATTGGGGTGAGGCCGAGGCGCAGGTACTGCTCCACCCAGGGCGAGCAGCCGGCCGCCGGGCGGTCGGGCACGGCCAGCGACCCTTGGCTGGTGGCGTAGCCGGTGAGGTCCTCGTTGTCCTTGACCAGCGTGGGGATGCCGGCGAAGGCGGCGTCCGCGTCCACCGCGCACCTCGGGGGCGGCCGGCTCCTCCACCCAGGTCGCGACCGCGTTGAGGCGGCTCGTTGGCCGAGCGCGCCCGCTCGACCGCCGCGGCCCGCAGCTCGGCCGCCGACACCTCGCGCCGGGCCAGCCGAGCCAGCAGGCCGGTCACGTCATCGGATCCCAGCGCGTCGTCGGCGAACGCCGACACCCGCGGGGCCGTCTCTTGGCTCGGCATGGGGCCTCCTTCGCAAGGACATCGAACCTCACCGGCCGCCGTCGCGCACAACCGCCCGGCCGCACGGCCGGGGGCCCGGGTAGGGGATCATGGCCCCCGTGCGCTGGCTGCGAGTGGTCCCGGGGGCGGCCCTGGTGCTGGTGCCCGTCGTCGTCGCGGCCACCACCTGGAGCGCCCTGGTCGCCAACCACCCGCTCTACCCCCTGCTGCTGCTGACGGCTCTGCTGGTCGGGCTGTGGCTGGTGGTCAGCGGGGTGCGGGCCGCCGCCCCGCCCAAGCCCGGCGCCATCCGCACGGTCCTGCGGTGGGCCGCTGCCGCCGGCGCGATCGGGCTGGCCGCGGTGCTCTTCTGGCTCAAGCCCTTCGTCGCCACCCCCGTCGCGCTCGACGCGCTGAACGCCGACGGGCCGGTCACTGATCACCGACACCCGCAGCGAGACGACGTACGAGCCGGCGGCGCCGCCGACCGCGGGGCTCGTGATGTACCCCGGCGCCCGCGTCGACCCGCGCGCGTACGCCGTGCTGGCCACCGCCGTCGCCGAGCAGGGCTACCTCGTGGTGGTGCCCAAGTGCCCGCTCGACCTCGAGCTGCTCTGCATCAACGCCGCCGACGAGTACGTCACCGACGAGATCCCGTGGGCCGTGGGCGGGCACAGCCTCGGGGGCGTGGCCGCCTCGACGTACGCCGACACGCACGACACCGTCGACGGCCTGGTCTTCTGGGCCGCCTACCCCATCGCCGACCTCTCCGACCGCGACGACCTGGCGGTCGCGTCGATCTCCGGCTCCGAGGACGGCTTCAGCACGCCGCAGGACATCGACGATGCCCGCGACCTGCTGCCCGCCGACACCGCGTACACCGAGATCGACGGCGCCATCCACGCGTTCTTCGGCGACTACGGCGACCAGCCGGGCGACGGGACGCCCACGATCAGCCGCGAGGACGCCCAGGCGCAGATCGTCGAGGCGACCGTGGCGCTGCTCGAAGTCGCTGGGGACGGCCGCCTAGACGAGAGCCGGTGGCCGTCAGTCCACCGGCCGAGGGCCGCTCGGCGTCGCCCGGCTGGCGGACGCGGACGGCCGGGCGCGCGGAACCTCGGGGGCGGGGGTCGCGCGGCGGCTCGGGCATGACCCGGGCGACGTAGCCGAGGAACGTCTCGGTGACCGGCTCGGCGAACTCGTTGATCTGGCTCCACTGCTGGATCACCAGCTCGCCGAGCGCGTGGTTGGCGGTGCTGATGCCGTCGTACCAGATGTGGATGAGCCGGTGGTGCTTGTCCTTGATCGCGTCGCCCGGCCCCTCGGGCAGCCCCAGCTCCTGGAGGACGTCGACGCTCATCTCGGCGAAGGTCTGGTGGATCAGCTCGACGGTGTTCATGGCGTTGTCGAAGGACGCGACGATGAGGTCGCGGTACGCCGTCACATGCTGCTCAAGCGTGGTCATGACGCGCTGGCCCTTCCCCTCGGCTTCAACCGGGTGACCGGCTTGGACTGCGACCCGCGGCGGCGCCGGCCCCGCTGGACGCGCCGCGATCCCCGGACGAGCCGGCCAGCTCGGCCGCGCCGAGCAGGACGACCCGCAGCTTGCGCTCCAGCCCCTCCTCGAGCTCGGCCCGCCGGGCCGAGCTGCGCGTCGGCAGCGCGAGCAGCGCGTTGGTGTTCTCGACCAGCACGGCGAGGATCACCTCGGCGACCGTCTCGCGGTCGGCCGCCTTGAGCGTCGGCATGGCCTCGGCCAGGGCGCCGGCAAGCCGGGTGCGGAAGAAGGCCAGCTCGTGGTCGATGGCCTCACGCAGCGAGGGCGTGCCGCCGGTGCGGGCCTGGTTGACGAACTGCACCAGGTCGGCGTGCTTGAGCACGTAGTCCTGGTAGGCCGCGACCCACTCGCGGACGATCCCCTCGACCGGCTGGCTGGCGTCGAGGGGCGCCCGCATCAGCCGGCGCAGGTCCAGCCCGAGCTCGTCCACGGCGGCCAGCCCGAGCTCGTCCATGTCGTCGAAGTGCCGGTAGAACGAGGTCGGGACGACCCCCGCGGTCTTGGCGACCTCGCGCAGGCTGATCGCGGCGAAGTTAGTGCCGCTGCCGATGATCTGCAGCCACGAGTCGATCAACAGGTGGCGCGTGCGCGCCTTCTGCTCCGCTCTGCTCGCCATGGCTGCGACTGTACGGCGTGGCCGCCGGTCTAGTGCGCGAGACCAAGCAGCCGGTTCTTCAGGTAGCGGAAGTTCTCCCACTTCTTGAAGATCGTCAGCTTGTAGTCGCAGCCGGGCGGGAAGATGTTGCCCTCGAGGTAGACCGGGCCGTCGTCGGTGAGCAGGACGTCCCAGCTGACCTCGACGTGGGCCGGCAGCTTGTTGTGCAGCCCGATGCAGGTCTCGACCACGTCGTTGAGCTCCGGCACCGGGATGCCGGTCCACTTGCCCTCGCTCTGCGGGCGGATCGGCATGCCGACCGAGGAGTCCTCGTAGTTGATCAGGTGCGTGTCGAGGTCGAAGTACGCCGTGGAGTTGGAGCCCTCGTCGGCGGGCAGGAACACCGCGGCGATGAGCTCGGCCTCGGTCTCGACGTTCAGCGTCATCACCCGGAAGCTGCTGATCGGGAACGGCGCGCGCATGCGCTCGAGCTTCTCGATGACCGCGTTGACGTACATCGAGTCGATCCAGGCCCGCAGCTCCTCCGGCGTGCAGACCTCCGGCTCGTCCTCGTGCCGCTCCTTGTCGTTGCAGCGGTAGAGCCGCTCGTCCGGGCTCCACTCCCAGGTGCGGAGGTACTGGCCGGCGCCGCCCTTGGTGGGCTTGATCACGAACGAGTCCTCGGGGATCTCGCCCTTGAGGACGCCGTCCTTCATGATCCCGTACTGCCGGGTGGCGTGGTGGCCCTCGGGGAGGTTCTGCTCGAAGAAGTCGTGCCAGAAGACCTTGGAGGAGTGCCGCAGCGCGTGGGCGGGGCTCCAGCCCATCTTGTACTGCTTGTAGGAGTGCATCGTGAACATCGTCACGAGCATCACGTTGTAGTTGGCCCAGCCCCGGAGGTTGAACGGCCGGAACAGCGGCGGGATCTCGATCTCCTTCACGTACTTCAGGAAGGGCGGGATCGTGGCCACCGCCAGCACCGAGACGAAGGGGGTGGTGATCATGCCGACCGGGGTGAGGAACGTCATCAGCGGCTTGAGCGCGTCGCCGGTCTCCTCATTGGAGATGCGGTAGGTCAGGCTCTGGTAGAAGTGCCGCATCCCGTAGTAGCCGACCTTGGGGTGGCCGAGCATCAGGTTGTAGTAGGCCCGCCAGACCCGCGCGGTGTCCTTCCAGTAGCCCTGGTACTGCCAGTTCGCGGCGTCCGGCTGGCCCAGCCGGGCGAAGTAGTCCGGCCAGATCGGGGTGCGCTCGATGCCGTGGCGCTCGGCCGTGACAGCCCCCCCGCCGTCCACCGAGTGCAGCCGCGCCCGCTGGCGATCAGGGCCCTCCGAGTTGAGCTCGTTCCCCACCATGGTGCCCATTGCGCCGTCTCCCTGTGTCGCGGCCCGGCTCATCGCCGGGCCCGAGCGTCCCCCCTGGGGCGTTCCGTGGCATGAGAACACAAAGCCACAGGTTGAGTCTAGAAGCCGTCCCAACGACGGCTAGGGACTTTCGGACCCTGCCGTCGCGGGCGCCCCCTCGGTTACGTTCCGTGCATGGGGGGCGCCTGGTGGTGGGGAAGACCTTCACCATTTCGGTGGACAAGTGTTCACCGAAGGGCGTATACCAGTCCATGAGAGACGGCCGATCGGTTCGATCGCCGCATCACGCAGAGAGGTGACGACGTGACCACCGCCAAGACGACCGCCGCGAAGAAGGCGCCCGCCAAGAAGGCCGCCCCCGCGAAGCGGACCGCCGCGAAGAAGGCGCCCGCCAAGAAGGCCGCCCCCGCGAAGAAGGCGCCCGCCAAGGCCGCGGCCGGCGAGGAGCGCTTCTTCCTGATCGCCGTCCGCTCCGGCCTCGACGCCATCGAGAGCACCGTCGTGTCCGCCGCCGAGATCCCGCTCGAGCGTGCTCAGCGGCTTCGGCATGTCGGCCGAGACCGCCGGGTCGGCCCGCAAGGCCAACCGCGACCTCGCCAAGGGCATCCACGGCACCATCGACACGATCGTCACGCAGATCGCCGACGCCGTCGCGCAGGAGACCGCGCTGGTGGCCGACGTGGTCGGCAAGGCCACCAAGCAGGCCGCCAAGCAGGCCAGCAAGCGGCCGGCGAAGAAGGCCTGACCGCACCGGGGGAAGTCCACGCGAGTCCCACCAGGAAGCCACGGGGGTGGCCACGCCGTGCGGTCCGGGCAACGGGGGCGTACGGCGTGGCGGGACTTCCGACGGTGGACACTCGTGCACTGAAGGTGTACACAAGCCCTAGGGACCTCGCCCAGAGGTCCCCGATCCCGCAGGGGGGATTTTCAGATGAGCACCACGAAGACCCAGCCCGACGGCTTCTTCCTCGGCACCTACCGCAAGGGACTCGACGTCCTGGAGAACTCGGTGGTGGCGGCCGTGGAGATCCCGCTGTCCGTCGCCTCCCGGCTCGGTGTCGGCGACGACACCACCAAGGCCGTGCGCGACGGCAACCGCTCGCTCGTACGCGGGGTGTACGGCGGCCTCGGATCCATCGGCGACGGCATCGCCGGCATCGCGCACTCCTCAGGCGACTACCTCAAGGACGCCGCCGGGTCAGCAGCCAAGCTGGTCCCCTCCAAGTCCTGATCCCCTTCCCGGGCCGCGGAACGGCCGTCAGACCCTTCCCGTTCCGCGGCCTTGGGGATCACACTGACAGTGCACGTGCGGCGCGCAGCCCCGGCGTCGCGTAGGCCTCGACCGAGAACCGGAGCCCCGGCCATGAGACCCACGACGAAGAAGATTTGGTCCGAAGTCGATATCTCTGGGCCCGAGGCCGTGTGGGTCCTGTCGGCCCACGTCTACGCCCTGCTCGTCCCCCTCTTCTTCGTCTTCGCCGTCTGGGCCAACTGGGACTTCCTCGTCGAGACCACCTACAGCCCCTTCCTGTTCTTCGTCGCCGCCGTGCTGATGGCCGCCGGGGGCGCCTTCGAGGCGGCCCAGAACACGATGGACCGGTGGTACCTCACCGAGGACTCTCCCAGCGCCAACGGGGTGGGGCTGCTGGACTTCATGTTCTATTGGATGATCACGTGCGGCAGCGCGGCCGCCGCCTTGGCCATCGGAGGCGACCAGGCGTGGGTGTGGGTCGTGAGCGCCCTGTGCCTCATCGCCCTGCCGCCGCTGTACTTCTACGACCTGCCGTACTTCGGGCCGCTCACCGTCGCCAGCCTGACGTCGATCTACCTGGCCTTCACCACGTTCGGCGACCCGGTGATCTTCCTGCAGCTGCTGCTCGTGGCGGCCACGATGTACTTCTTCCACGGGCTGCTCAAGACCAGCCGGCAGACGCTGCACGGCTTCACCACGATGGCGGCCTCGTCGGGCTCCTGGGTGCTGATCTGGGTCATCGTCAACAGCCGCAACGAGCAGACGAACAACTGGTGGCTGGTGGCCGGGATCACCACCGTGGTCCTGCTGGCCGGGATCGCGCTCTGGCCGGTGGTGATGAAGCTGCCGGCCAGCACCCGGCAGTCGCCTGTGCGGGTGACGGTGACCGACGCCAGGGAGAAGGCGCGCTGCCCGCGAGGGGCGCGATGCTTGGCCTAACGCAGCGGGCACCCCTAGAGTCGCGGGCCTAGAGTCAGCGGGCGGGTCGCGCAGTCAGCAGGTGGCGGATCGAGAGCAGGGGGAGACATCGCGGTGCCGAACTTCAACTGGGGGCCCAACGCCCAGGCGGTCTACGACAAGAGCATCGAGGCCACGCCGCGGCTGTTCCGCAGCAACACCCGAGACGGCCTAAACAAGATCCTGTCCGAGCGCTACGGCGAGGACACCGAGATCACCGAGCTGATGATCGTCCAGGTGATCAAGGACAACACCCCGAAGCCGTTCCTGAGCAAGGGGATGAAGGCCATCCAGCCGATCCTCACCGACCCGCGGCTCGCCGACCTCTAGCCGACTCGACCCCCCGCCGCTCGACGCAGCCGCCGCTAGTGCGGCTGCATCCGGTGGATCTCCCGCTCGACGTCCTCCGGCGTGATCGGCCGGCGGGTGACCTCCCACCAGTTCAGGACCACGCCGATCCCCCAGCCGAGGGTCACCCACATCGGCCACGGATATCCCGTCGGCCCGAGGGTCCAGGCCCAGATGCCCCACAGGAACGCGTTCACCACCAGGTAGGCGACCACGTGGGTCTGGAAGTCGCGGCGGTCCTTGACCCGCTTGATCGCCAGGTCCCGAATGGCCTGCTCGTTGCCCGCCGGCAGCATGGACTCGGTCATCGTGCGCCTCCTTCACCACGGCACGATCACGTACTCACAGCATGGCCCCGGCAGTGGCCGGTTCCCACGGGCGAAAGGCCCCCGATCAGCGGGGCTCGCTCAGCGCGGTACCCAGCTGGACCCCCCAGGCGCGGGCGCGCTCGCCCTCGCCCGCGACGAGCTCGTTGCGCTTGTCGACCAGGAAGCTCTCCGGATCGGCCACCAGGTGGAAGCCATGGTCGCGCAGCCGGCTGGCGATCCCCCGAGAGGCCCGGCCGGTCAGGACGGCCGGCGCGTTGAAACGGGTGTCGTACGCCGCGGCCCGCCCGTCCTTGACGCGGCTGAGCGTCTTGAACCAGTCACGCAGCCCGGGGCCCGCGGCGTCGGGGTCCAGGGCGAGCCCGCTGTCCGGCTTCTCAGCGGCATCGAGCGCCCCCTTGCGCGACGACGCCGAGGTCATGCCGTGGGCGTGGGTGGGCCCCCCGACGATCACCAGATCGGCCCCGCCGACCAGGGCGCGGGTGGCCTCGCCGACCGAAACCACCTTCGCTTCGGCGTAGGGCGCCAGCCCCGCGGCGATCTCGGCGCCGATGGCGTGGGTGTTGCCGTACATCGACTCGTAGACGATCAGGACCTGCATGGCCCACCTCCCTGGCTGGTGTCCAGCCTCGACGGCCACCCGGCGGGCTCACCAGGGCCGAAACTCCCAACCCGCAGGCCGCTCCCGTGACCCATCTCTCCTCAGGGGCCTGGCGAAGTTCACCTCGACGTCACACAGCGGCCGTACGGTGTTTCCTGGCGCCTCTGGGTGAGGCGCCCACGCCTACGGCAGGGGAAGCTCCGGTGGCCAGCGACCTTGAGACCCGGCAGCGGATCGTCGACGCCGCCGCGGAGCTGTTCGCCGAGCACGGCTACGGCGGCACCCGCCTGCGCATGGTGGCCGAGCGCGCCGGGGTCACCCGCCTCACGGTGAAGCGGCTGACCGGCGGCCGGCCGCAGCTGTTCGCCGAGGTGATGGCCGCCAAGGTCACCTCGGAGGCGGCCGACCGGGTGGCTGCGGCAGCAGCCGCCCCCGACGCAACGCCCGCGCTGTCGGTGCTGCTCGAGGCCGCCGCCGAGATCTTCGCCGACCCCGAGCGCTCCTGGAACGTGCTCGAGCTGGAGGCGCTCACCCAGGCCCACCGGGACGACGACGTGCGGGCCCTGGAGTCAGCCCGGGTGCGCAAGCGGTGGGCGAACATGAAGGCGCTCACCGAGCAGACCCGTCGCTCAGGCGGCCTGGACGACGACGTCGACGACGACGCGTTCGTGCACTTCGCGCTCGCCCTGTCGGTGGGCCTCGCCGTCGTGGATCCCGTGGTCGACCGCAAGCCGACCCAGGCTCGGTGGAACGCGCTGATGGGCCGCATCGGATCCGCGGTCGCGCCGGAGGCCTTCCTGCTGTCGGGCGACCACGAGGCCCGCACCCCTTGGCGGCTGCGCATCGACATCCCCGACCGCCCCGGCGGGCTGGCCCTGCTCATGCGGTCGCTGAGCGGGCTGCACGCGTACGTCCTGTCGGCCTATGTGCTCGGTGCCTCCGAAGACCGGCGCACCATCGACGTGGCCCTCACGGTGCCCAGCGGGGTCAGCGAGCAGGCGATCCTGGCGGCGGCGATGGCCGCGGGCAGCAACGGGTATGTGACCGAGGGGTCGCTCGACGACGGCCTCGACCTGCCGACCCGGATCATGGACGGCGCCACCGAGCTCGTCACCAACCCCGGGTTCGCGCCGCAGGCGGCCGCGATGCTGGTGGAGGCCGACCACTTCGAGGTCAGCGACGCGGTGGAGGGCGAGGACGACGCCGCCGACATCCTGCGGCTGCAGTGGACGGCCGACCAGCACGTCGTGCTGCAGCGTGACTGGGCGCCGTTCGCCCGCGCGGAGAAGTCCCGGGCGTCGGCACTGCTGCGGCTCGCCGCGGCGATCGCCAGCGTGGCGGGCGACAAGGAGGCCTTGGGCTGGGTCGAGCCGATCAAGGGCGGCGGCACGGTCTGGATCCGGCTCGCCCATCCCGGCGACGCCGATGCGGTCGCCGCGATGCACGATCGATGCTCCGAGCAGAGCCGGGTCCACCGCTACTTCACCGAGGTCGGCGAGTGGCGCGACATCAACCTGCGCCGGATCACCGGCGGGCATCGCGGCGCCACCCTCGTGGTGATGAGCGAGGAGGGCGCGATCATCGGGCTCGGCAACGTCTTCCCCAACTCGCCTGAGGACAGCCACGCGGCCGAGTTCGCCATGATCGTCGAGGACGCCTACCAAGGGCGGGGGGTGGGCACCCGGCTGCAGCGACGGATGATCGCCCTAGCCCAACGCCTGGGCTTCACCGAGGTGGTCGCCACCGTGCTGGCCGAGAACTCCGGGATGCTGCACGTGCTCGAGGAGCCGGGGCTCCACTGGACGCGCGAGCACTCGCAGGGGGTCATCACGTTGCGTGCGCCCCTCCCGGCGGCGGAGGTCGCCGGGACGCAGGCGCACCGCAAGCCCGCTCGCCCACTCACGGCCAGGCACGCCACCGCAGAGCCACCGCGTCGAAAGGGCCGGGTCAACAAGGCCTGGCACCAGCAGCACGTCTTGGGATCCCACGCCCGCCTGGACGACCGGGTGGCCTGGCACCTGGCGCATGCCAAGGAATGCGCCTGCCGGCCGATCCCGCCGAGCATCGTCGCTGCGATCACCGCCCGCGGGCTCGCCCTTCCCGCTAGCCCCGCGTCGCCATCCCCCCTGCCCTGAGCGCCGCCTACCCGCTCGCCCTCGGCGAGCCGGCTCAGCCGAAGGCGGCGCTGGGCAGGTCGCGTTCGTCGTCGGCGACCGCGCGCAAGACCCGCGCGGCCACCGCGTCGGGGTCAAGGCCGTGGGGCAGCCGGGGCGCCGTGCCGGCGAGCGGCCGATCGGCCAGCCCGGTCTCGGTGTGCGGGGGCCGGGCGTCGATCAGTCGGATCCCCAGCCCGGCGCAGCTCGCGGCCGGCCGCGGCGTCGTACGCGGTGAGCGCCGCCTTCGTGGCCGAGTAGGCGGCCATCCCCGCGGTCGGCTGCTCGGCGACGACCGCGCTGAGGTTCACGACGAAGGGCGCGCGGCCCTCGCCCGCCGACGCGGTCAGGTGCGGCAGGGCGGCCCGCAGCAGGCGTACGGGGGCGAGGGTGTTGACGAGGAAGAGGTCGAGCAGCACCTCGTCGGGAAGCTCGCCGACCGGGCCGAAGGCGACCACCCCCGAGGCCACCACGAGGCCGTCGAGCCGGCCGTGCGAGGAGACCGCAGCCGCCACGGCCCGCTCGGCCGTCTCGGCCTGGCGCAGGTCGCCGGCCACCACCGCCGCGTCGAGGCCGAGCAGCTCCAGCCGCTCGCGGTCGCGACCGAGCAGGGTGAGACGGGCCCCCGCCGAGGCCAGCCTCCGGCTGATCGGGCCGCCCAGCCCGCCCGTGGCCCCGGCCACCAGGACGGAGAGATCTCCTACGTTCGCCATGGCGCGACTGTGCCAGCCCTGATCGCGAGCCGCCCGTCGAGGCGGCGCCGGCCGGCGGTCAGAACGGCCAGAAGACGGGGACCAGCAGGACCGACACGACGCCGAAGAGCAGCACGAGCGGCAGCCCGAGCTTCCAGTAGTCGCCGAAGCGGTAGCCCGCCGGGCCCATCACCATCATGTTCGCCGGGGTGGCCACGGGGGTGAGGAAGGCCACGGCCGCCGCGACGCACAGGCTCATCAGCACCGGGCGGGCCGAAACATCGAGCTGGGCGGCGGCGGAGACCGCGATGGGGATCATGACGAGCGCCGTGGCGGTGTTGCTGATGAGCTGGCCGAAGACCACGGTGATCACGAACAGCGCGGCGAGCAGCACCAGCGGCCCGGAGTCGCCCACCGCGTCGACGATGACGCTGGCCACCAGCTCGCCGGCGCCGGACTTGCTGCACCGCGGTCGCCATCGGGATCATGCCGGCCACCAGCAGCACGGTGGTCCACGAGATCCCGCGGTAGGCCTGCTGCACGGTCACCACCCGCAGCAGGATCATCGCGCCGGCGGCCAGCAGCGCGGCCACGACGGCGGGCACGAGCCCCGTCGCGAGCAGCACCACCATGCCGGCGAGCGACCGCGATGGCGGGCCGCGAGCGCTTCCCGAGCGGCACCGACTGCCGCCGCACCAGGTCGGGTGAGTCGACGACCATGACCTCGTGGCCGCGCGCGGCCGTCTCCAGCGCCGACCAAGGCCCCTCGACCAGGAGCGTGTCGCCGGCCTTCAGCCGCACCGGACCGGTGCCGAGGTCGTGGCCCTGGCGGGTGACCGCCAGCACGATCAGGCTCCCGTTGAGGACCTGGCTCGGCTGGACCTCGACCCCGACATGGGTGGAGCGCGGCGGGATCACCACCTCGGCTGCGCCGGAGGAGCGCGACATCAGGGACCGCTCGACGTCCTTGGCCGTCCGCACCGCCTCGACGTCGAGCCCGTGGTCCGCGGCGAGCCGGGTGACGACCTCGCGGATCGCCGATCAGGGTCAGCCGGTCACCCTCGGCGATGGCGCCCTCGGAGACGGGCTGCCTGGCTGGCCCCATCGAGCACGGTGATGACCCGGACCTCGGGGTAGCCGGACAGGTCCCACCCCACCCGCGGCGCCCCGATGAGCGCGGAGCCGGGCAGGACCCGCAGGTGGAAGACGTTGTCGAGGGAGTAGTCGCGCACCAGGGCTTTGGCCAGCCCGCTGAGGTCGGGCGGGGCCTCGTCGCTGACGCGGTCGGGCAGCAGCCGGTCGCCCAGCAGCAGCACGATCCCGATCGTCCCCGCCACCAGCGGGATGCCGACGAGGGCGAACTCGGCGAACCCGAACTCCCCGACGCCCGCGTCGCCCGCCGCCTCCGAGATGACGATGTTGACCGGGCTGCCGGTGAGCAGCAGCAGGCCGCCCGCGCTGCCGGCGAAGGCCAGCGGCATCAGCAGGCGCGACGCCGGGAAGGCCCGGCGCAGCGACATGATGACCGCCATCGGCAGCAGCGCGGCCACCGCGCCGTTCAGCCCGATCAGCGCCGTGAGGCCGGCGCTGAGCAGCATGGTGAGCAGCAGCAGCCGCCGCGTGCCGCTGCCCGGACCGGCTCACCAGCGACTGGCCGACCCAGGTGGTCACCCCGGTGGCGTCGAGCCCCTCGCTCACCACGAAGAGCGCGGCGATCAGGATCACCGCCGGGTCGCCGAAGCCGGCCAGCGCCTCGGGCAGGGTGAGCACGCCCAGGGCGTACAGGACGAGCGCGGAGCCGATCGCGACGAACTCGACCGGCAGGCGGTTCCACACGAACAGCCCCACGAGGAAGGCCAGCGTCAGGAGGGTGAGCGTGGAGTCACTCATCCGCGCCGCCCTCGGGCGTGCCGGACCAGCGGCGATGTGGTCACTCGAGCGTCGCCGCGATGCCGACGATGAGCGTGGCGGCGACGAAGAGCCCGAGGATGAGCGGCCAGACGAAGCGCAGGTACTTGTCGTACCCGACCTTGGCGATCGCGAGCCCGCCGACGACGACGACGCTGGTGGGCGAGACGAGCAGGGTGAGCCCGTGGCCCATGATCCAGGCGGTGATCGTGGTGGACCGGCTCACGCCGGCGAAGTCGGCCAGCGGCGCCAGCAGCGGCATGGCGAGCGCGGCGTGCCCCGAGCTGGACGGGATCAGGAACGCCAGCGGGATGTTGACCAGGATCGTGATGAAGGCGAAGACCCCGGCGGAGGCTCCGCTGACCAGCTGCTCCATCGAGTTGAGGATGGTGTCGAGGGTCTGGGTGTTGTTCATGATCACCGAGACCCCGCCGGCCAGCAGCACCACCAGCGCCGGGCCCATCATGTCCGAGGCCCCGGCGGCGATCAGCCGCACCGTCTCCTTCTCGCCCATCTTCGGCCACGATCCCCACCAGCACCGAGGCGAGGATGAAGAGCATCGCCAGCTGCGGGAACCACCAGTTCAGCTCGAACCAGTACGGCGCCGCGCCGGCGACCTCGTGCTGGTTGTAGTAGTCGGCCGGCCCGGTGGTGCCGCCGATGATGCTCGACCACGGGATGACCGAGAAGATCATCAGCCCGAAGGCGAAGACGGTGATCGCCAGCACCCACTTCTGGGTGCGCGTCAGCCGGTGCTCGGCGCCCGGCTCCTCGTGCTCGAGGTCCTCGGCGATGTGGTCGGTGGCCGAGGCCTCCGCCTCATCGGGGTCGTCGAAGCCCACCAGCGAGGCGCTCGGGTCCTTGCGGACCTTCGCGGCGTAGCGCAGCACCCAGGCGACCGCCATCGCGGTCAGGACGACCCACAGGATCACCCGCAGCACGATGCCGTCGCCGATCGAGACGCCGGCCTCGCCCGCGGCGACGCCGATCGAGAACGGGTTCACCGTGGCGCCCATCACCCCGACCATCGCGCCGATGATGATCATCGACGCGGTGACCATGCGGTCGTAGCCGAGCGCGGCCATCAGCGGGATGAACAGCGCGTAGAAGCCGAGGGTCTCCACCGAGAAGCCCATCGTGGAGCCGAGCAGCGAGAACAGCACCATGACCGCGGCGATGAGCAGCCAGCCCTTGTCCCGCAGCCGGTTCGCCAAGCGCGCCGACGGCGACCTCGAGGCTCTTGGTGGCGAAGGAGACCGAGATGAAGGCGCCGATCGCCATGATGAAGACGATGACGCCGATCTGGCCGAACATCCGGCCGACCGTCTCGGTGTCGACGAACTCGCTCTCGGGGTTGAGCAGGCCGTAGATGCCGTTGATCGGGGCCAGGATGAGCTGCTGGACCTTGTCGCCGAACGACAGCGGCGAGGGCACCTGCTCGAAGGTGCCGGGGATCGGCGAGCCGTCCGCGTCGGTCAGATAGCGGCCGGCGGGGATGAACAGCGCCGCCACCCAGACCAGCACGGTGACGATCGCCAGCGTGGTGACGGCCCCCGGGAACTGGAACTTCCGCTTCTTCTTCGCAGCGGCCGTCGCGGTCGCCTCGCTGGTGGCCATCAGTAGTCCACGGCGTCGCGCGTGATCGGGCAGGTCATGCAGTGGCCGCCGCCGCGGCCGCGGCCGAGCTCGGCGCCGACGATCGTGACGACCTCGATCCCCTCCTTGCGGAGCAGGGTGTTGGTGTAGGTGTTGCGGTCGTAGGCGAACACCACGCCGGGCGAGGCGCACACGAGGTTCGCGCCGCTGTCCCACTGGGTGCGCTCGCGCACGTAGGCGTTGCCGCCGGTCTCCACGACCCGCAGCTTCGGCAGGTTGAGCGACTCGGCGACCACGTCGACGAACGGCTTGCTCTCCTTGACGAGCTCGACGCCGCCGGGCTTGTCCGACGGCCGGTACGAGAAGGCCTCGATCTGGTGCACGATGTCGGGGTAGAGCAGCACGCAGTCGCGGTCGGCGAAGGTGAAGACCGTGTCGAGGTGCATCGCGGCGCGCAGCTTCGGCATCGCCGCGACGACGACCCGCTCGGCGGCGCCCTTCTCGAACAGCGCGGCCGCCAGCTGGCTGATCCCCTGCCGCGAGGACCGCTCGCTCATCCCGACCAGCACCGTCTTGTTGCCGATCGGCATCACGTCGCCGCCCTCGAGGGTGGCCATGCCCCAGTCCTGCGGTCGGGTCGCCCCACCAGACGTTGACGTTGCCGGCGAAGTCCGGGTGGAAGCGGTAGATCGCCGTGGCGAGGATCGTCTCCTCGTGCCGGGCCGGCCAGTAGAGCGGGTTGAGGGTCACGCCGCCGTAGATCCAGCAGGTCGTGTCGCGGGTGTAGATGGTGTTCGGGAGCGGGGGCAGCAGGTACTCGTTGACGCCGGCGGCGTCGCGCACCAGGCCGATCATGTCGCCGCCGTGCGTCTCCGGGAACTCGTAGGTCGACAGCCCGCCGATCAGCGTCTCCGCGAGGTCGCGGTCAGGCAGCCCGTCGAGGTAGCTGCGCACCTCGTCGACGAGCCCGACCCCGACCTGGTTGGGCACGATCTGGTGGTCGAGGATCCAGGCCTTGGCCTCGGGGACCGCGAGGGTCTCGGCCAGCAGGTTGTGCATCTCGACCACGTCGATGCCGCGGTCGCGCATCTTCGTGATGAAGTCGAAGTGGTCGCGCTTGGCGTTCTCCACCCACATCACGTCGTCGAACAGCAGGTCGTCGCAGTTGGACGGGGTCAATCGCGCGTGCGCCCTGCCGGGCGCGCACACCATCACCTTGCGCAGCTGGCCGACCTCTGAATGAACGCCGAAAGCCGTGGACATGTGCCGTCCCCTCCCTGGTTGCCGCACGGTGGGATCCCGAGCGCCGCAGCCTGCCCCTGCGCAGTCCGACCAGCAGGCGACGCGCTGCGGACGTTCGTTGCTCGCAACGTACACAGCGGCGACCCGGGCTGCGCGAGAGGCAGTGGCTCCGGTCGCAGGCCCTTCACCTCCCCGTCACCGCCCGTCCACACGGCCGCACCGGCCCCCTCGATCTGTGGCAACCTCACCCTCGAACGGCCCAGCGAGCCCAGACCCCTGAGGGGACCCCATGCGACGAGGCCCGCGGCGGGCGGCCGCGGCGGTCGCCCCCTGCCCTGCTCGGGGTCGCCCTGCTCGGGATGGCCGTCACCGCTGCTTCGGTGGCTGACCCCCCTTCCCTCGCAGGACTGGCCGTGCCGGCCGCGCTGCCGGCCGAGACCGCCGACCCCGGTGCCGGCCCCGCCAGCGGACCCGACCCCCACGGACACCGCGGCGCCGTCCGACCGCGACGGCCGACCCCCACGGACGCCCCCACGAGCCCGGCTCCCACAGATCCGGGCACGGCCACGCCCACGCCCACCGAGACACCGCCAGCCAGACCCCGACCCCGTCGGCGGAGCCGAGCGCCAGCCCGACCCCGTCGGTCGAGGCCTCCGCCTCGGCCGCCCCGGTGCGGCCGGCGACAGCCGCCCGCCGTCGCAGGACTCGGGGATCTCCGTGATCAGCGTGCTGCTGGCCGTGGCGGCGCTGCTCGCCGCGGGCGCGGCGCTGTGGTGGTGGCGGCCCGGCCCGCGGGCCCGGGGCACGGCGCTGGCGGCGCCGCTCGAGCCCATCACCGAGCCCGCTCCGGCGGTGGGGCCGACGGGGGCTCCGGCTCCGGCCGGATTCACCCCGATGCTGATCGCCTTGGGCGAGGCCATGGTGGACTCGGGATTCGCGGTGGCCGCCGCCCAGACCAATCTGCACCAGATCGCCCGGGCCCACGGCGTCACGAACGCCGAGATCGTGGTGCTGCCGACCGCGCTGTTCATCACCGTGCCGGGCGCGGAGCCCGTCGAGACCGCGGTGGCCGCCGCCGGCGTCGCCCAACTGCGGCTGGACCAGATCGACGCGGTCTCCCGGCTGACCGCCGAGGCGGCCCAGAGCGGCTCGGACCCCAACCGGCTGACCGCCGAGGTCAAGCGGATCCGGGCCGCGCCCCCTCCCTTCGGACCGCTCGCGCGCACCGCGGGCTACGCGGCCCTGTGCGCCGGACTGGCCATGGTCCTGCGCGGCAGCGCGCTCGACATCGCGGTGGCCGTCGTCCTCGGCACCGCGGTCGGGGCGCTGCAGCTGTACGCGCCGCGGCTCACCACCGCGTCCAGGGCCGTGCTCCCGGTGCTGAGCGCCTTCGCGGTGTCGACGGCGGTGTTCCTGCTGGCCGGGACGGACCTCAACCTCGGCATCCTCGCGCCCCTCGTGGCGCCGCTGGTGACGTTCCTCCCGGGGGCGCTGCTCACCACCGCCGCGATCGAGCTGTCGACCGGGCAGATGCTCTCCGGGGCCGGCCGGCTGGCGACCGGGGCCATGCAGCTGGTGCTGCTCGCGCTGGGCATCGTCGCCGGCGCGCAGCTGGTCGGCGTCCCCGCGACGGAGGTGACCGCGTCCGCCGCGACGCCGCTGGGCGACCTGGCCCCGTGGGTCGGGGTCGCCGTCTTCGGGATCGGCGTCGTCGTGCACAACTGCGCCCGGCTGTCGAGCCTGGGCTGGATCCTGCTCGTGCTCTACGTCGCCTACGGCGGGCAGGTGATCGGCGGGCTCTTCCTCGGCGGCGACCCTGTCGGCCTTCGTCGGCGCCCTGGCGATGGCGCCGGTCGCCGCGTACGTCGCGACGCAGCGCGGCGGGCCGCCGACCCAGGTCAGCTTCCTGCCCGCGTTCTGGCTGCTCGTGCCCGGAGCGCTCGGGCTCGTCGGCGTCACCCAGCTGATCGGCGCGGACGGAGTCGAGCGCCCTCGCCTCGCTGGCGACCACCGCGGCGACGATGGTGGCGATCGCCCTCGGGCGTGCTCATCGGCCTGGCCGTCGGCGACTCGGTCAGCGGGCGGTCTAGCCGGCCGCGGGCCGGTTAGTGCGGCCACCGGGCGGTGCGGTGGCTCACGGTGACGGCCCAGCCGGACGGATCCGCGTGCACGTCCGGGTGACCGGCGTCGTGCAGGGCGTGGGCTTCCGGCCGTTCGTCCACGGGCTGGCCCGCTCCCTCGACCTGGTCGGGCACGGTCGGCAACGACGCGGCCGGGGTCTTCGCCGAGGTCGAGGGCGACCCGGCGGCCGTCGACGACTTCCTGCGGCGGCTGCGCGACGAGGCCCCCGCCAATGCGCGTGATCGAGCAGGTCTCCGTGGAGCCGCGGGAGCGTGGCGGGCGGCCGGGGTTTCGCCATCGTCGCCAGCCGCGAGGCCGACGCGGCCGAGGTGGCGCTCATCCCCCCCGACACGGCCGTCTGCGCCGACTGCATGGCGGAGGTGCTCGACCCGGCCGACCGCCGCCACCGCTACCCGTTCACCGCCTGCACGTACTGCGGGCCCCGGTTCACGCTGGTGCGCGGCGTCCCGTACGACCGGCCGTACACGACGATGGCCGGCTTCCCGCTGTGCCCGGACTGCGCCCGCGAGTACGAGGACCCCGCCGACCGCCGCTTCCACGCCCAGCCCACCGCGTGCCCGGTGTGCGGCCCGCGGCTGTCGTTTCGCGCCGAGGGCTCGGCCGAGCCCGACGTCGACGGGGGACGCCGCGCTGGCCGACGCGCTGCGGGTGATCCGCGGCGGCGGCATCGTCGCGGTGAAGGGGATCGGCGGCTACCACCTGGCCTGCGACGCGCGCCAGCCCGAGGCGGTGGCCCGCCTGCGCGAGCGCAAGCAGCGCGTCGCCAAGCCCTTCGCGGTCCTCGTCCGCGACCTCACCGTGGCCGCGTCGCTCGGGGTCGTGGCCGACGTGGCCGCCGGGCTGCTCGCCAGCCCGCAGGCCCCGGTGGTGCTGGTCCCCGTCGCGCGCACCGAGCAGGCGCGCGCGGTCGCCGCGGCGGTCGCGCCCGGCAACGGCTCGATCGGGCTGCTGCTGCCGTACTCCCCGCTGCACCACCTGCTGCTCGCCCCGCACCCCGACCTCGCGGGGCCGGCCCTCGACTCGCTCGTGCTCACCTCCGGCAACCTCAGCGACGAGCCGCTCGCCACCGAGCCCGCCGAGGCCGATGCGCGCCTGGCGGGGATCGCCGACGCGTGGCTGCACCACGACCGCCCGATCCACGACGCGTGCGATGACTCGGTGGTGCGGGTCGTCGACGGCGCCGCGCAGCCGGTGCGGCGCAGCCGCGGCTACGCGCCGCTGCCCGTTCGCCTGCCGCTCGCCGCGCCGCCGCTGCTGGCCGTCGGCGGCGAGCTCAAGACGACGCTCTGCCTGGCCTCCGGTCGCCGGGCCTGGATGAGCCAGCACATCGGCGACACCGCCAACCTCGAGACGCTGGAGCTGCTGGCCCGGGTCGCCGACACCCTGGCGTCGCTTGCCCGCATCGAGCCGGAGGCCGTCGTCGCCGACCTGCACCCCGGCTACCTCTCCCGCGGGTGGGCCGAGCGCCGGGCGGCCGAGGCCGGCGTCCCGCTGCGGCTCGTCCAGCACCACCACGCGCACCTGGCCTCGCTACTCGCGGAGCACGGGGTGCCGCCCGACGTCCCCGTGCTGGGCTTCGCCTTCGACGGCACCGGGTACGGCCCGGACGGCACGATCTGGGGCGGCGAGGTGCTGCTCGGCGGCTACGCCGCGGCCGAGCGCGTGGGACACCTGGCCCCCGTGGCCCTCCCCGGCGGCGACGCCGCGACCCGCCGGCCGGCCCGCTCCGCGCTGGCCCACCTGCACGCCGCCGGGCTGCCCTTGGGACGACCGGCTCCCGGCGGTGGCCGCGGCCGACGACACCGAGCGCCGGGTCGTGGGCCGGATGCTGGAACGGGGCGCGGGCTGCATCCCGACCACGAGCATGGGCCGGCTGTTCGACGCGGTCGCCGCGCTCGCCGGGGTCTGCCAGGACGCCACGTACGAGGGGCAGGCGGCGATCGAGCTCGAGGCGCTCGTCGGCGGCGGCCTCGGCGACCCCGGGGCCGTGGCGCTACGACATCCGCGACGAGGACGGCGCCCTCGTCCTCGACCCGGCGCCCGTGCTTCGGGCGGCCGTCTCCGCCGTGCTCGGCGGGGTTCCGGCCGGGTGCGGTGGGCGCCTCCTTCCACGACGCGACCGCCGCCGCGGTCACCGAGGCGGCCCTGCTCGTCAGGGAGCGGACCGGCGTCGCGTTGGTCGGGCTCACGGGAGGGGTCTTCCAGAACACCGTGCTCACCCGTGCGTGTCGGAGCAGGCTGGAGGACCATGGCCTTGCGGTGCTGGTCCACCGGGTCGTTCCGCCGAACGACGGCGGCCTGGCGCTCGGGCCAGGCCGCGGTGGTCGCCGGCGGAGGAGGGAGCTGACATGTGCCTCGGGATCCCCGGACGCGTCGACGAGCGTTGGGAGGCCGACGGCATGGCGATGGGCACCGTCGACTTCGGCGGGGTGCGCAAGGAGGTCTGCCTCGCCTACGTTCCCGACCTGCAGGTCGGCGAGTGGACGATCGTGCACGTCGGCTTCGCCCTCACCCGGCTCGACGAGGCCTCGGCCCAGGAGACCCTCGCCCTGATGCGGTCGGTCGGCATCCTCGACGGCGAGCTGGGCCCGGCATGAGGTACCTCGACGAGTTCGCCGACCCGGTGCTCGCCCGCCGGCTGCTCGACGACATCGCGGCGACCGTCACCCGCCCGTGGGCGGTGATGGAGGTGTGCGGCGGCCAGACGCACACCATCATCCGCAACGGCATCGACCAGCTGCTGCCCGCCGAGGTGGAGCTCATCCACGGGCCCGGCTGCCCGGTGTGCGTCACGCCGCTGGAGACGATCGACCGCGCGCTCGCCATCGCCGCCCGGCCCGACGTCATCTTCTGCTCGTTCGGCGACATGATCCGGGTGCCCGGATCGACCGACGACCTGTTCCGGGTCAAGAGCCGCGGCGGCGACGTGCGGGTCGTGTACTCACCGCTCGACGCGGTCCGCCTCGCCCAGCAGAACCCGGACAAGCAGGTCGTCTTCTTCGGCATCGGCTTCGAGACGACCGCCCCCGCCAACGCCATGACGGTGCTGATGGCCGACCGCCTGGGCGTCCCCAACTTCTCGCTGCTCGTCAGCCACGTGCTTGGTCCCGCCGGCGATCACCGCGCTGATGGAGTCCCCCGAGCGGCGGGTGCAGGGCTTCCTGGCCGCGGGCCACGTGTGCACGGTGATGGGGATGTCGCAGTACGCGCCGCTCGTCGAGGCGTACCGCGTGCCCATCGTGGTGACCGGCTTCGAGCCGCTCGACGTGCTCGAGGGGATCCGCCGGGTGGTGCTGCAGCTGGAGCAGGGCCGCGCCGAGCTGGAGAACGCCTACCCGCGCGCGGTCAGCGCGGAGGGCAACCTCGAGGCGCAGCGCGTCGTGGCCGACGTCTTCACCGTCACCGACCGGGCCTGGCGGGGGATCGGGGTGATCCCGGCGTCCGGCTGGCGGCTGGCCGACCGCTGGGCGGCGTACGACGCCGAGCAGCGCTTCGACGTCGGCGGCATCACCGCGCAGGAGTCCGCGCGGTGCCGCAGCGGCGAGGTGCTGCAAGGGCTCATCAAGCCGGCGCAGTGCGAGGCGTTCGGCACGGACTGCACCCCGCGCAACCCGCTCGGGGCGCCGATGGTCTCCAGCGAGGGCGCCTGCGCGGCCTACTACAGCTACCGGCGCCTGGCGGCGCCGGCTGCGGGCTGAGGGCGCCCGTGGGCGACCACCTCGACCTCGAGGGCTGGACCTGCCCGGCCCCGCTGCGCGACCACCCCGCGATCGTCATGGGCCACGGGGGCGGCGGGCGGCTGTCTGGCGAGCTGATCCAGCACCTCTTCGTGCCCGCCTTCACCGGCGGCGCCCAAGGCGACGGCGCTGGGACAGCTCGGCGACGGAGCCGTGGTGGCCGCCGGCGGCGCGCGGCTGGCGCTGTCCACCGACACGTACGTGGTGCGGCCGCGGTTCTTCCCCGGCGGCAACATCGGCGACCTGGCGGTCAACGGCACCGTCAACGACCTGGCCATGTGCGGCGCCGTCCCGCTCTTCCTCACCGTCGGGTTCATCCTCGAAGAGGGCCTGCCGATGGACGAGCTCGGCCGCGTGGTCGACACGATGGCGGCCGCCGCGCGCGCCGCCGGGGTGGAGATCGTCACCGGCGACACCAAGGTGGTCGACGCCGGGCACGGCGACGGGCTGTACGTCACCACCGCCGGGGTGGGGCTGGTGCCCGACGGGGTGCGGGTCGGCCCCGACCAGGCGCGCCCGGGCGACGTCGTGCTGGTGAGCGGCCCGATCGGCCTGCACGGGATCGCGGTGATGAGCGTGCGCGAGGGGCTGGAGTTCGGCTCCGACATCCGCTCCGACACCGCGCCGCTCAACGGCGTCGTGCAGGCGCTGCTCGGCGCGGGCGTCGAGGTGCACGCGCTGCGCGACCCGACCCGCGGCGGGCTGGCCGCCACCCTGCACGAGATCGCCGGATCGTCCGGGGTGGGCGTCGAGATCCGCGAGGCCGACGTGCCGGTGCCCGACGACGTGCGCGCCGCCTGCGGCTTCCTCGGGCTCGACCCGCTCTACGTCGCGAACGAGGGGCGGCTCGTCGCGTTCGTCGCGCCCGAGGACGCCGACCGCGCGCTGGAGATCCTGCGACGGCGACCCGGTCTCGGCCGGCGCCGTCGCGATCGGCGCGGTCGTCGCCGACCACCCCGGGATCGTGGTGGCGGCCACGCCGATCGGCGGCACCCGGGTGGTCGACCTGCCCCTCGCCGAGCAGCTGCCCCGCATCTGCTGACCGGGCCGTTCACCGAACGCCCCGGTCAGGCGTTCACTCAGGCGCTCGCTGAGCTGCTCACTGAGGCGGTCGCCAGGGCCCTCGCCGGCGCGAGGGCGTGCGGAGCGTCGGGCGCCGCGGCCGGGGCGATCCCCCGGCGGCGGATCCACTTGCTGCCCTCGATGGCGAGCGGCAGCAGCAGGGCGAGCCCGATGGCGGCCAGCCACTGCGGGCCGGTGAGCGAGCCTGCGTCAGCAGGCCCTCCTGCAGCCTGGGGAGCTCGGTCGCGAGGTAGATCGAGCGCGACCGGGACCAGCGAGATCGCCAGCGGCCTTCAGGATCGGCGGGGTCAGCCCGCTGGTGGGGTCGCGCCGGTTGGTCAGGCGCGTTGAAGACCGTGCCGAGGCCCATCACCACGAAGGTCATCGTCATCGAGATGCTGGCCGAGTCGGTGCTCGGCTCGTCCGGCCCGAACGACGAGGGGGACGAGGGCGGCCAGGAAGAGCACCGCGCCGTAGAAGACCCACATGCGATCACCGCCGCGCGGTTGGTGATCGGCAGCTTCGGGTCCCGCGGCGGCCGGCTCATGACGTCGGGGTCGCCGGGGTCGACGGCGATGACGACGACGCCGGACGACGGTCACGAAGAAGAGCAGGAACAGCACCATCGGTCGGGGTCAGCGCCACGCCCTCGTTGATGTTGAACGCCGTGGCCGCGACGAAGAGCATCACCAGGGACAGCAGCTGGGTCATCTGGTACCGGATGTACGAGACGACCTTGTCGTAGACCCGGCGGCCCAGCTCGACGGCGTGCACCAGGGTGCCGAAGTTGTCGTCGGTGAGGATCATCCGGGCGGCCTGCTTGGTGACCTCGCTGCCGCTGCCCATCGCCACGCCGATGTCGGCCTGCTTGAGCGCGGCGGCGTCGTTGACCGCGTCGCCGGTCATCGCGACGACCAGGCCCGTCTCCTGCATGACGCGGGCCAGCCGCAGCTTGTCCTCCGGGGTCACCCGGCCGAAGACGTGCAGCTCGGGCAGCCGGCGCCTTGAGCTCGTCGTCGGTCATCGCCTGCAGCTCGGCGCCGCTGATCGCGCCCGGGCCGAGCCCGAGCGTCTCGCCGATGGCCTTGGCGGTGACGGCGTGGTCGCCGGTGATCATCCGCACGTCGATGCCGGCCTTGAGCGCGATCGTGCACCGCGGCCTTCGACGACGGCCCGCAGCGGGTCGATGATCCCGACCAGGCCGACGAAGGCCAGGTCGTGCACCAGCGACATCGGGTCGTCGGCCATCGCCTGCGAGCTCGTCGTCGTCGACGAACCGGGCGGCGAAGGCCAGCACCCGCAGGCCCTTCTCGCCCATCCGGGCGTTGGCCGCCTCGATGCCGTCGCGCGCCTCATCGATCGGCACCTGATGTTGCCGTCCATCAGCGTGCCCGGCCTGGCTGCACCGCGCGAGCACGACGTCCGGGCCGCCCTTGACCAGCTGCGACGACCCGCTCGACGCCGTCGACCGGGACGCGGTGGAAGGTGGCCATGAACTTGTAGTCGGAGTCGAACGGCACCTCGGCCATCGCGCGGGTACGCCCGGCGCGTCTCCTCGGCGTCGACGCCGAGCTTCGCGGCCAGGACGACGAGCGCCGCCTCGGTCGGGTCGCCGACCACGGAGCCGTCGTCGGCGACGGTCGCGTCGCTGTCCAGGCACCAGCCCGAGGGCCAGGTGGGTGAAGTCGGGCACCGGGGACGCCGGCGACCGACAGGATCGCGCCGGTCTTGCCGTAGCCCTCGCCCTCGACGGTGAACCACGCGTCGTCGCGCGTAGATGGTCGAGACCATCATCTGGTTCAGCGTCAGCGTGCCGGTCTTGTCGGTGTTGATGGCGCTGGTCGCGCCGAGGGTCTCCACGTCGGTGAGGTTCTTCACCACGGCCTTGGCCTCGGCGAGCTGCTTGGCCCCCATCGACAGCAGGCCGGAGACGAAGGCCGGCAGGCCGGTCGGGATCGCCGAGATCGCCATCGCCGTGCCCAGCAGCAGCAGCTCGCTGCCAGCTCCATCCCGCGGATCAGCCCGACGACCACGATGAACGCGACCGCGCCCCAGGCGATGAGGCCCAGCACCTTGGTGAGCGAGTCGAGCTCCCGCTGCAGGGGCGACCGGGTGCGGGTGACCGAGGACAGCATGGTGGCGATCTGGCCCATCTGGGTCTGCATGCCGGTGGCGGTCACGACCATCGCGCCGGTGCCCCGGGTCACCGAGGTGTTCTGGAAGAGCATGTTCGTCCGGTCGCCGAGCCGAGACGTCCCCGGCGGGCAGGACGCCGCGTCCTTGGCGCACCGGCGCGCTCTCCCCGGTGAGCGCCGCCTCCTGGGCCTCCAGCGTCGCCGAGCGCACGATCCGGCCGTCGGCCGGGACGATGTCGCCCGCCTCGAGCTGGACGATGTCGCCGGGCACCACGTCGACCGCCGGGCACCAGGACCACGCTCGCCGTCGCGCAGCACCTTGGCCTGCGGCACCTGCAGGTTCGACAGGGCGTCGACGCTGGCGCGCGCCTTGAGCTCCTGCCGGGAGCCGAGCACCACGTTGAGCACGATCAGCAGCGCCACGATGACGCCGGTGGAGACCTCGCCGATCAGGAAGCTCACCACGGTGACCGCGACCAGCATCAGGTTCATCGGGTCCCGCAGCTGCAGCGCGGCGACGGCCAGCATCGACGGGGGCTTCTCCGCGGCGATGGCGTTGGGGCCGTACGACCCCAGGCGCGAGGCGGCCTCGGCCGTCGACAGCCCGTTCGTCGCGTCCGAGCCGAGCTCGGCGGTGACCTCGGAGGCATCCCGGGAGTACGGCGGCGGGGCGGCTGCCTCGGGCGGTGCGGGCACGGCCACCTGGGACTCGCTCACGGCACGGCTCCTCTCAAGACCGGCACGGGTGCCGGGCGAATCCACCGTACCCACTCCGATGACGCTCCTGGACCTTGCGTGGCGACGCGGCAATGCGGTGCCGTCTCCGTGGACTCCTCTAGGCGGGGAGGGGCGGGCGCACCGCTGCTAGGCCGGTGGGCCGAAGTACTTCAGGCTGATCGTGCGGCTGGTGACCGGGCTGCCGTCGGCCGTCTTGGTGACGATGCACCTGAAGGTGAAGGTGTGGTTGGTCTTCAGCCCGAGTAGGAGAACTGCCGCACGGACGTGTCGACCGGGGCGCGGACCACCGACGGCAGCGCGGCCCAGCTGCCCGAGTCCATCTGGTACGACCAGGCGTAGCTGACCGGTGTGGCCGCCTGGGCGGAGTTGAGGTAGCGCATCGTCAGGGTGATGGTTTCGCCCGGGGGGAAGGCCGCCCCCTCGGTGAGAACCCCGAGGCTCGGGCTATTCACCGAGATGCCCTCGAGCACCGGCGCCACCACCGTCGGCGGCGGGCCGACCTTGACAACCACCGCTGAGGCGACCGGCGCGCCCCACGGGTTGGCCAGCACGGCCCTGACGGTGAAGGTCCCCTGGCTGTCGAGGCTGATCCGCACCAGGCAGTTGCCCTTGTCCTGCAACGGGACTCCGCTGTCCCAGGTCACCGCCGTGCAGGCCGGCTGGGTCACGTTCGCAGGGGCCGACGGCTTGGCCTTGATGAAGTAAGCCTCGCCCTGGCGCCCCATCAGCACCCCGCTGGACAGGGCCACCGCCTGGCCGCCGAGGTCGGTCACGGTGGTCGACAGGCTCCAGGAGGGCTTCGCCACGGTCACGTGCACGACCGCCGCTCCCGTCGCGCCCTCGCTGTCCTTCGCGCTGGCGGTCAGCGTGTGCTTACCCGCGGTCTTGAAGGACGCCAGCACCGGGCCGGCGCCCTCCCCGAGGTAGCCGTCGAGGTCGCTCGACCAGCGCACCCCCAGGGCACCGCCGTCTGGGTCGTCCGCGACGGCGGTCAGCTGCGGAACCAGCACCGAGCCGAGCGAGAGCGTCTGGCCCTCGGTGGGCCAGGTGATGGTCACCGTCGGGGGCTGGTTCACCCGGCAGCCCTGGTTGAAGGTCCTGTCGAGGAACAGGTAGGGGCCCCAGTCCCAGGACTTGATCACGAAGTCCAGGACGACCGAGGCGCCCAGCGCCGCGCGGATCGCGTAGCAGACCCTGGGCGACGCGTCCGGGCCTCCCCTGAACGCCACCTGGCCGAGGCCGCGCAGCTCGGGGCCGACGATGCCGTAGAGCATCATCCGGATGCCGACGTCGCCGCCGACCGTGGCGCTGACCGGATCGCCGGGCAGATCGTGGTGGGAGTCGCTGTCGGCGCTGAACTTCGCGTACGGCAGGAACTTGCCGTGGTAGGCGACCCCCACGGCCGCCATGACGCTCTCCTCGGCGCCGAAGTCGACGTTGACGGCCAGCGTCCCGCCGATCGACACCGAGACGACCAGCTCGGGCACGATCACCACCGGCACCGGCCCGACCTGGAAGTAGATGACCCCGAGGATCTCCTTGGCCAGCTCGTACATCTCGTTGGCGCCGGCGGCCGTCGACACGGTGACGTCGAACCGGGCGGCCTGGTCCAGGCCGCAGCTCGCGTCGAACCATGCGCCGTCCGGGATGCCGTGCCAGTACGTCAGGCCGCCGTCGACCCCGCAGCCGGCGTTGAAGTGGGCCTCGCCCTGGATGCGGACCCCCGGGACGGGCGTGACGTCGACGCCGTAGTGGAAGCCCATCCCCTCCCCGAGCAGGGACTGAGGCATCACGGACGACCCCTTGCCGCCCCCCACGTTCGGCAGCCGGGTCACGCCGGGGGCGAGCTCGCCGGCGGTCACGTCGCTGGCCGTGAACTGCCGCTCCGCCCGGAACTCGCCCTGCGCCAGGGCGTCGCCCAGCCCGGCCTCGGTCGCGGACACGGTGTTGCCCTTGACCGAGTCGACCCGGACGAGGAAGCCGGTGGGGGCAGCCTCGGAGACACCCGTGACCAGGACCGTGCCGGCGGTGACATCACGCGGAACGGGGTCCATGGCGATCCGGAACAGGCACTTGGGCAGCCGGGTGGTCCGGCCCACGCACTGGGCGCGGTTGAGGATCTCGACCCCGGTCAGCGAGGCCGCCTCGGCGGTGCTCAGCACCCGGGTCTCGGGCTTGACCTCCGGCTTCAGGCCCACCGGCTTAGGCAAGCCGAACATCGAAGAGGGGTCGGCCTCGAAGGGCCACTTCTCGGGGACGTCGGTCGGCGCGCCCTGCGGCGAGGCGGAGGGGCTCGGAGTCGCGGTCGGGGTGGAGCTGCAGCCGGCCAACAAGGATGCAAGGCACCCCATGACCGTCACCGTGGCGGCCATCGCCTGCGAGAACCTCGTAGCCATGGCGGCTTCCTTGGCAGCAGACCGCATGCGCGGCCGTGCTTCTCCTCCAGGCTACGCCTCAAGCCGCGGCCCTGGGGGCATCAAAGCCGATCGGCGCCCCGCGGTGAACGAGGGCTGGCGGGCTGGGCGGATACTGGCGCCGTGACCACGACCGAAACGGCGAGACGACAGACGGGCAGCTGGCGGGACGAGCTGCTGGCCCTGGACGAGGCGATCTACCAGGCGGTGGCCAGCACGCCGACGCCACGTCTCGACCAGGTCCTGCGGCCGCTCACCTCGGCCGCCGACCACTCCAAGCTCTGGCTCGCGACGGCGGCCGTGCTGGCCGCGGTGGGCGGGGAGAAGGGCCGGCAGGCCGCCCTCGACGGGCATCCTCTCGGTCGGGCTCGCGTCCGCCTCGGTCAACCAGGGCTTCAAGCACCTCAACCGGCGGCCGCGGCCGGACCGCGACAGCGCCGAGGTGCCCGCTGACCGGCGCGTGTCGATGCCCACGTCGACGTCGTTCCCCTCCGGGCACACCGCCTCGGCGCTTCGCGTTCGCCGGCGGCGTGGCGCGGACCATGCCCTGGCTGGGGTCCGCGCTTCGGCTGGCCGCCACCACCGTCGGCTACACCCGGGTCCACGCCGGCGTGCACTACCCCGGCGACGTCGTCGCGGGGGCGCTGATCGGGATCGGCTGCGGAGAGGTCGCGCCCCGGGTGGGCCGCCGCGCCCAGGCCCGCGCCCGTGTCTGGAGGAGTGAACGATGAGTTCGAATCCGCGCGGGGTCCACCGCTGGGCGGCCTTGCTCTCGCTGGTCTGCCTGATCGCGGCCGTGGTCCTCCTGGCCGCCTTGGTGGTCAGGCAGTGGCCGGCGGGGCTCGTGGCCGTCGCCCTCCTGGCGCTGGCCGTCGCCGCCGCCTGGCAGGGGCTGATTCGCGGCGGCGCGGCCCGGGCGCTGCTGTGGGGGCTCGCCGCGCTGCTGCTGATCGGCGCCCTGGCGCTGAGCCTGTCGAACGGCGTCACGCGTCGAAATCGCCGGCGTCGCCCTCCTCCTCGTCGCCCTGGCCGCGGGCAAGCGGGCCTACTCGATCCATGTGCACCTGCCGTCCGCGGAGCCGCCGAAGCACGCGGTCGTGATCTGGAACCCGCGGTCGGGCGGGGGCAAGGCCCTGCGCGACAACCTGGCCGACGAGGCCCGGGCCCGCGGAATCGAGCCGATCGAGTTGAAGCCCGGCGACGACCTCGTGGCACTGGCGCGCGACGCGGTCGCCCGAGGGGCGGACGGCCTCGCGGCAGCCGGCGGCGACGGCACGCAGGCGATCATCGCCACCATCGCCGCCGAGCACGGCCTGCCGTTCGCCTGCATCCCCGCCGGCACCCGCAACCACTTCGCCCTGGACCTCGGGGTCGACCGCGACGACGTGGTCGGCGCCCTCGACGCCTTCGTCTCCGGCGGGGAGAAGCGCGTGGACCTCGGGGAGGTCAACGGCCGGACCTTCGTCAACAACGTCTCGCTGGGGCTGTACGCGGAATCGGTGCAGCAGGAGGGCTACCGCGACGCCAAGATCCGGACGATCCTCGCCACCGCCCCCTTGGTGCTGGGCCAAGGCGCCGGCGAAGGCACGGGCGGGGACACCGGGGCAGCGGCCGGCGCCTCGCGGTCCGAGCTTCGGTGGACCGGACCCGACGGCGCGGCGGAGAAGTCCGCCGCGGTGATCCTGGTGTCCAACAACCCCTATCGGCTTGGTCACGCGGTCGGGCGCGGGCACCCGCCCCCGGATGGACACCGGCCAACTGGGCATCGCCGCGATGGGAGCGGTGGGCGAGGACGGGCACGCGCCGGCGGATGGCCGAGTGGTCGACCCCGGAGTTCGTGGTCGAGTCCGACGGCGAGGTCCCCGTCGGCGTGGACGGCGAGGCGCTCACGATGGCCGCGCCGCTGACCTTCCGCGTGCGACCGGGCGTCCTGCGGGTGCGCATCGCGCCCCAGCACCCGGGCGCCTCGCCGTCTGCGGCCATGCCGGTCGGGCCTGTTCGCGACGATCGCCGACCTCGTGCGCGTCGCCCTGGGGGCCGACCTGGCGGACCGGGTTCAGACCTCGGCCTGACCCCGGTCCCCGGGGTGCTGCGCCTGGTAGTCGCGCACCGCGCTGCCCAGCGTGGGGTAGAAGCGCTCGTCGCCGAGGACGTCCGGGCAGCCCGTACGCCTTGAGCTTGGCGCGTACCGGGTCCTTCATCTCGGCGAAGACCAGCCGGGTCCCCGCCTCATCGAGGGCGGGTACGAGGTCGTCGAGCATGTCGCACGCGGTGGTGTCGACGTCGGTGATCGGCTCGGCCGCCACCACGATCCAGTGCGGGCGCGGCTCGGCGGCGGCGAGCCGGCGGATCTCATCGCGGAAGGTGCGCGCGTTGGCGAAGATCAGCGGGGCGTCGAACCGGTAGACCGGGCACTGCTCCATCACCTCGGGCCTGCGGGTACATCGTCACGTCGTGCAGGCCCGGGACGCCGTCGACCCGGCCGAGCTCGGTCCGGTACGGCCTCCAGACCCGGCGGAACACGTTGACGACCGACAGGGCGATCGCGGTGAGGATGCCGGGCAGCACGCCGAGGAAGACGACGGCCAGGAAGGCCGCGATGGAGAGCCACGCGTCGGTGCGCCGCTGCTGGAACAGCCGGCGGACGGCCGGGATGTCGGCCAGGGACATCGCGGCCGCGATGACGATGGCGGCCAGGGTCGGCTGCGGGAGCTCGGCCAGCAGGTTGGGGAAGGCCACCAGCATCAGGGCGATCATCCCCGCGCCGACCAGCCCGGTGAGCTGGGTCTTGGCGCCGGCCTGCTCGGCGACGGCGGTGCGGGATCCGCTGGTGCTGACCGGGAATCCCTGGAAGAACCCGGCGGCCACGTTCGCCGCGCCGATGCCGATCATCTCGCGGTCGCCGTCGACCTCCTCGCCCTGGCGGTCGGCGAAGGAGGTGGCCGTGGAGATGGTGTCGGCCAGGGCGACCAGCGCGATCCCCAGCGCCCCGACGACCAGCAGCCCGAGGTCCGGCAGGCTGATCGACGGGAAGACAAACGACGGCAGGCCCTCGGGCAGCGGGCCGATGACCGAGACCCCGCGCGCCTCGAGGTCGGCGGCGACGCTCACGACCATCGCCAGCACGACGGCCACCAGCACCGCGGGGATCTTCGGCAGGATCCGGCCCAGGACGAGGATCACCACCAGCGACAGCAGGCCGATCGCGAGCGCCGCGGGCACGACCTCGCCGTCGAAGATGCCGACGAGCAGCGCCCAGGTCTCCTCGAGGAACGAGTCGGCGTCGGTGGAGAAGCCCAGCAGCTTGGGCAGCTGGCCGACGATGATCGTCAGGGCCAGGCCGTTCATGTAGCCGAGGATCGTCGGCTTGGACAGCAGGTCGGCGACGAAGCCGAGGTGCCCGGCCCCGGCGGCGATCATGAGCCCGCCGGTGATGATCGCGAGCGCAGAGGCCAGGACCACCGCCTTGGCCGGGTCGCCGCCCGCGCCCACCAGCGGAAGGATCGTCGCCGCGATCATCGGCCCGAGGGAGGAGTCCGGGCCCAGCACCAGGATGCGCGACGGGCCGAACACCGCGTACCCGATGAGGCACAGCACCGAGGTGTAGAGGCCGGTGACCGCGGGGAGCCCGGCGAGCTCGGCGTACGCCATGCCCTGCGGGACCAGCAGCGCGGAGAGCACGAGCCCCGCGACGACGTCCTTGGCCAGCCAGCGGGACTGGTATCCCGACAGCGAGGACGCGATGCCGCCCGGGATGTTCACGCCCTCGCCCCCTGCACGGCGCCGACGCTATCGCGCGCCAGGGGCGGGGCACCGGCGCGGCCGGGCCGACCGGGGCTACCCCTTCGGCAGGTGGCCCACCCGCGGCGCCATCGCCTCGCCGATCGCGGCCAGGCCCGACAGCGGCCGGATCATCACGGTGAACTCCGACACCAGGCCGTCGGCGTCGAAGCGCAGGTGGTCCAGGCCCTGCAGCTGCTTGCCCCCGACGGTGGCGGTGAAGACGAGCGCGTGGGTGCCGTCCCCGGCGAGCTCGTCGACGTACGTGAAGTCCTCGAAGACCTCGAAGAGGTTCCAGAACAGCTCGGCCGCCGACTCGCGGCCCACGAACGGCTTGAAGGCGACCGGGCTGAAGAACCGGACGTCGGGGGCCATGAGCGCCACCATCGACGGCGTGGTCGCGCTGCTCGACGGCGGTGCGGAACGGGTGCGGCATGCCCTCATGCTAGGCAGCGCTGGGCGGGTGCCCGTCGGTCGCCTACGCGGATCGGCCGACCGCGCTCACCGGTGGCCGCCCGCCACCAGTCCGGGTCGGGGACGTACGGCGCCGCCGGCTGGCCCGATCGCGTCGGTGTCGATCCGGTAGACCAACCCCGCCCCCGGCTCGGCGCGCCGCCGGTCGTCGGACCAGCCCTCGGTCGCGGTGGTGACGTACAGCCGGTTGAGGCCCCGCCCCGCGAACGCGCAGCAGGTGGTCTGCTCGGCCGGGACGGCGAACTCTGCCTTGAGGCCGCCTTCGGGCGAGTAGCGCTGGACCCGGCCTCCCCCGTAGACCGCCACCCAGAGGTCGCCGCCGGCGTCCACCGTCAACCCGTCCGGCGAGCCGACGTCCGCAGGCACGGTGACCAGGATCCGTGCGTTGGAGATCGCCCCCCGGTCGGCGTCGAAGGTGAAGGCGTGGATGACGCGCGGCCCGCTGTCGACGAGGTACATCGTGGAGCCGTCCAGGCTCCAGCCCACGCCGTTGGGGATCGTGAGGCCGTCGAGCACCTGCTCGGCGCGTCCGGAGCCGTCGAGCCGGTAGAGCGCGCCGCCTCCGGCGTGGTGGTCGTCGGCCAGCGCGCCGGCCCAGAGCCGGCCCCGCGGATCGCAGGCGGCGTCGTTCATCCGGGTGCCCTCCGGTGACACCTCGGCGATCACCCGGTGGCCGCCGTCGGGCGCCAGGTGGGTGAAGCCCCGGTTGGCGGCCAGCAGCCAGCCGTCGTCGCCCGCGATGGGGGCGATCGCGCCGACGGTGCCGGGCAGCCGGTAGTCGCGTACGGGCTGCAGCGCGCCGTCGTCGGCGACCCGGTCGCGGTAGACCCGGCCGGCCGCGATGTCGACCCGCAGCAGTTCGCCGCGCCGCGCGTCCCAGCGGGCGCCCTCGCCGAGCACGTTCTGCTCGGTCGTGCAGGCCACGGCGAGTCCCGTGCCCCGAGCGCCGCCGTCGGTCATCGTCAGCCGCCAAACTCCACGACGACCTTGATGTCGTCCGGGCCGCGCCGCAGCGCCTCGGCGATGTCCTCCGGCGGCACCCGGCGCGAGATCAGCCGGCCCAACCACGCCGGGTCGGCCGCCGCGAGGGCCTCGGCCGCGCGGTAGAAGTGCCGGCGGTTGGCGTTGACCGAGCCGACGATCACGTTGTTCTGCAACACCATCTCGGTGGCCATGTCGGCCGCCGGCAGTCCGTTGGTCCGGCCGCCGCTGCCGACCCCGGTGAGGCACAGCACGCCGCCGGCGCCGACCTGGTGGATCGAGTCGACGATCACCTGCCCCACGCCGGTGCACTCGATGATGACGTCCGGCTCGAAGCCCACCTCCGCGATCGGGCCGGCGTGGTAGGTGGCGCCGAGGTCCTGGACGAGCTGCGGCTTGGCGCCCTCGGTGACCCGGTCGAGGACGTGCACCTCCAGCCCGTGCTGGACGCCGATCAGCGCCGCGAGCAGCCCGATCGGGCCGGCGCCGGTGACCAGCACCCGCCGTGGCTGCCAGAAGGCCCGGGCCCGCATCGCCGCGACCTGCTCCCAGGCCTTGGTGACGACCGTGGTGGGCTCCAGCAGCACGCCGAGCAGGCCGAGCGAGGGGTCCACCTTGGTGTAGAACCCCGGCTCGATCCGCCAGCGCTCGGACATGAAGCCGTCGATCTGCTTGATGCCGCGCTCGGTGTACTGCCCGTTGCGGCACATGTCCCACTCGCCCACCGCGCAGTTGGGGCAGGGCTCTGGGTCGGGGCGCCGGACGATCCCGACGACCAGGTCGCCCGGCTGCAGCCCGCTGCCCCCGGGTTCGACGACCCGACCCAGCGACTCGTGGCCGAGGACCAGTCGCTCGCGGCCCGGCGGCGCCCAGCCGTACGCGCCGGAGGCGATCTCGACGTCGGTGCCGCAGATGCCCACGGCCACCGCCTCGACCAGGATCGACCCGGAGCGCTCGTCGGGCTCGGGGACCTCCTCGTACCGGGCGGAGTCGGCGACGCCTGGCTGGACGGTGACGGCCTTCACGCTGCTCCTCCTTGGCCCCGCGGCCCCGGGGCCGGGGACGCAGAGCCAAGGATGCCGCGCGAACGCATCCGGCAAGGGTGGTTCTTCTCAGCGGCTCCGTGCCGCCGAGTCAGCAGCCGTGGCCAGAGGCCTCTCCGCCACCTGCCGCCGGGTCAGACCCGGCTGCCGCCTACCGGGGTGGACGCCCCTGCGGGCAACTGCGGCTCGGTCGGCGGCGTTATCGCCAGCGACGGCTTGCCGAGGCGGCCGAGCAGTGCGGCGAGCAGGAACAGCAGCCCGATGCCGAACACCGGCACGCAGGAGATCGTCGAAGACGTCGTCAGCGAGTTGACGAGGCCACGCCAGGGCTCGTCGCTGACGCCCACCACGAACGCCACGTACGGGATCACCGCGGAGCACACGAGCATCAGCCCTGCGGTCGCGGGGCGGCGCAGGCCGAGCACGGCCAGGGGCAGGCCCAGCGCGAACGCCGAGATGCCCAGGACCGGGCCGGACCCGTTCATGAGGTCACGCCACCAGTCGGTGTCCACGGCGTACCAGGTGCACATCCCCGCGAGCAGGACCAGCGCGCCGCCGAGGACCCAGACGGCCGCGGACGGCCACTTGTAGGCCACGAAGGTCACGGCCAGCAGGGGGGCCAGCCACAGCAAGACCAACCCGAGGGCCTGCCAGCCACCGGGATCATCGAAGGCGTAGCCGGCGATGAACAGCGACCCGAGCGTCACGAACGAGGCCATCAATCCGAAGGCCACGTACTTCAGCACTTGTGCGGACCGCATCATGATCTCCACCTCCTCTTCCCACCTTCAGCGTCCTGCTGCGAGCGCCTCGCGGGTAGAGGACTTCTGCCCTCCGCGGTCCAGGGCAGCCTGCTCCCGTTCCGCGGCTGTTGCTGGCAGGATGGTCGAGTGAAGGGACTCCAGCCCGCGGAAGGCGGCCGTCGGCTCCTCAAACCGAAAGCGGCCAACCCGTAGACCCGAGGAGACGCCATGTTCGACGACAACGGATCGTTCCTGCTCGCCCTGCTCGAGTTCACCCTCTTCTTCGCCTACCTGATGTGCCTGTTCTGGGTGTTCGCGGACATCTTCCGCAGCAAGGACCTCGGCGGGGGCGGCAAGACGGTGTGGGTCCTGTTCGTGATCATCCTGCCGCTGTTGGGGATGCTGGTGTACCTGATCGCGCGCGGCGGCGGCATGCAGGAGCGCGCGCTCGAGCAGCAGAAGGACCTCCAGGAGCAGCAGGCGGCCTACGTCCGGTCCGTGGTGGCGAGCCAGGGCGGTGGCGCGCCAGCCGAGCAGATCGCGATGGCGAAGAAGCTGCTCGACGAGGGAACCATCACCCAGGCCGAGTTCGACCACATGAAGTCCAAGGCGCTCGCCGGCTGACCCGAGCCCCAGGGGTTGTCACCGCACCATCGCTGTGGCCCAATAGACGCATCGTGGCGCAGCCCAGCCTCTGCCGATTCGGAGTGAGGCCATGGACGACGGACCGGGCGTACGAGCAGCGACGCCAGAGTTGGTCCTGCTCGCCAGCCCGCGCGGATGGTGCGCCGGGGTCGAGCGCGCGATCAAGATGGTCGACCAGGAGATCCCTGGCCAACGCCCCGTCTATATGCGTCACGCGATCGTGCACAACGACGGCGTGGTGCGTGGACTCGCCGACCGCGGGGTCAGGACCGTCGAGGAGATCGACGAGATCCCCGCCGGCGCCACGGTCGTGCTTTCCGCCCATGGTTCGGCGCCGCACGTTCGGCCTGAGGCCGAGCAGCGCGGGCTTTCAGTGGTGGATGCGACCTGCCCGCTGGTGTCCAAGGTGCACGCCGAGGTGCGGCGGTTCGCCGCCGCCGGGTACACGGTCGCCGTGGTCGGGCATGCCGGGCACGTGGAGGTTGTCGCCACGATGGGAGAGGCTCCCGAGTCCACCGTGCTTGTCGAGACCGTCGGGGACGTCGGACGGCTCGCCCCAGCAGATCCCCTCCGGGTGGCGTGGGTGTGTCAGACCACCCTGTCCGTGACCGACGCCGCGGAGGTTGTACAAGCCCTGCGCTCGCGCTTCCCCGACGCGATCGGGCCACGCACGGAGGACATCTGCTACGCGACGACCAACCGGCAGGACGCCGTGGTCGCGCTGGCCCGGCGCAGCGACTTGGTCCTGGTCATCGGGTCGGGGACGTCGTCGAACTCGCGACGCCTCGTGGAGAGGGCCCGCGAGCAGGGCTGCCGCGCGGAACTAGTCGAGGACCACGGAGCGGTGCGGGACGACTGGCTGCAGGGGGTCCGGACGGTCGGGCTCACGTCGGGCGCGAGCGCCCCCGAGCACCTCGTCACAGCAGCGCTCGCGTGGTTCCGTGAGCATTGGGGAGCGCGCGTCGAGGAGGTCGAGGTCACGACGGAAGACGTGACCTTCGCGGTGCCGCCGCCTCGGGGGTGAGACGTCGCCGTCGCCGTCTGTGCGGGTCTCAGGGCGGGTCTCAGGCCACGACGTCGAAGACGATCACCGTCGAGAACCAGCCGTCCCCGCCGTCCACGGTGACGCGATAGCACCCGGGGTCTGTTTCCTCCGTCGTCGCGACCCGCACCGTGAGCTTCTCGAAGTCCCGCGGGCCGATGACCAAAGTCGGCGGAGAGAACGTCACCGCCCCCAGGTCGATGCCGGGCCCGGCGGGCTCCTCACCAGGCTGCAGGTCGAGCCGGTCCACCGCCGCGGCAACGAACGGCACCTCATGGGTGGGCGCGGGCCCGGTGTTCTCCACCAGGAGGGGGACCCGCAAGGTGGAGCCCGCCGTGACGCGCGGCCCGGCGGGGCCTGCGTCGGCGGGCTTGCTGCGCCGTCCCACGGGCACCGTCCCCACACCCGCGCGGGCCCCGTCCACGACGAGCCCGAGCAGGTTGCCGGCGGCCGTGGTCCCGAAACGGACGATGTCCTGCAGCGGGCGATCCCCGGCCTCTGGCAGCTCCTGCGATGTGGTCGCCTGAGCGACCGTTCGGGCCATGGCCGCCCCGACGCCGAGCGCCGCGCTGACGACCTCGGCAAGGCGCGGAACCAGGTCGTCATCAACCGCGCGCGCGGTGTCATCGACCCCTTGGTCCGACCCGGCTTTGGCCGACTCAGGCACCGAGTGCCTCCGCGTCGGCGGCCGTTGAGGCCACCGCCTTCTCCTCCGAGGCGAGCCGCGGGCGCGGCTGGTCGGCGAACTGCTCGACGAATCGCACGGCCTGCACCGCCGCGACGCCGCCGACGTCCGCCACGAGGTCGACGACCCGGTGCGCGTCATCTCGGAACTGGCGGTTGAGGCGGCCCGACCGGGCCCGCTTGAGCACCTCCGGCGACAGCGACTCGTCCCGCAGCCGCTCGGAAAGCGAGATGGCCATCGCCAACTCGCGCTCGAGGACCTCGCCTCCGTCGATCACCAGGTCCCGGCTGCTGCGGGTGAGCACGCGCAGCGAGCGGGTGACGTCCTCAAGCCCGGCGGCGGGCCGCGCGGCCTGCCTGCGCTCGGTCGTCGGGGCCGCGGGTGCGGCCGGTTGCTTCCTGCGGGGCTGGGGGCTCATGGGTGCGTCCTTCCCGTGCTGGGGGGCGGGCATTCGTCGTCGCAGGGTTGCGGGGTGGCCACCGTGGCTCCGGTGAGGCGGACCCCGATGACCCTGCTGTCGCCGAGCGTGATCTCCATGACGTAGTCCGAAGCCACGTGCCACGGGTTGCAGAACCGAAGCTCGAGCGGGGTTCGCATTTGCAGCGCGTGGTGGATGGGAGTCGCCAGCGCCGTGTCGACGTGCAGCGTGTGGTCGACCGGGTCGACGGCCAGCGTCTGGTGGTGGTCGTTGGCGAACTCGTGCTGCATGCGCACGACGACCGGGGCCTCCGCGTCACCGGTCAGCGCCACGCGGCCGCTCACGTCGACCTGGACCTGGAAGGGCTCCTCGTCCCAGCAGACCATGTGGACGAGCGGCCGCCCGGGCGCAGACCCGTGCAGCACCCCCCCGGTCACGTCGTGGCGAAGGGCGGGCCGGTCATCGGCGCCGTGCAACGCGACAGCCCCGTGATCGAGGGCAAGGCGGTCGCCTGCCTCCTGGAGGAGGGTCACCCGGTCGTCAGCCATCTGTCACCCCTAGCCTCAGCGAATCCGGTAGACGTCGAGGTCGAATTCAGTGTCACAGGTGTAGGCGGGGATTTCCACCGTCACCAACGCGTCCCCGTCGACACAGGCGTACCCAGCCCGGGTGCCGTCGTCCGCCGTGGCGTAGAGGCAGATCTCGTCGCCGCCGACCCGCAGCGTCGCGTCCGGCGGCGCCGTCAGCTGGAACCGGTAGACGCCGTGGTTGAAGCAGCCGAGCCCGATCCACTGCGCCGGGTAGGGGATCCGCAGGTCGCGCAGGGTCTGCGTCTTCAGGCTGCTGGACGGCAGGCCGGGGACGCACTCCGCCTCGGGTCCGCGATCGAGCATCTCGCGGTCGATCCGGATCCACACCGGCCGGCTGGCCGAGGCGAGCGGCGCCAGCAACTCCGCAGCCAGGAGCAGAGCCCGGGTCGGCGACCCCTCTGCCGCGCCCCCTTCGGAGCCCTCGACGTACGAGCCGTACCGCTTGGCCAGCTCGGCCGCGTACGAGGCGTCGCGGAAGACCACCGCGCCGCCCTGTTCGTCCTCGTTCTCCTTCTTCTTCCGGCTGGGCTTCTCCGCCGGCTTGTCCTGCTTGGGGTCGCGGCCCTTGATCGGGAGATAGGCCAGGCGCATGCGCAGGTTGTCCCGCAGCCCGGCCTCGACCAACTGGTAGGTCAGCGAGCCCTTCGCGACGTACAGCTCAAGCTCGACCGGAGTGAACGGACCCGGGTCGAGGGTGCCGCCGGGGCCGGTGAACTCCGGGGCGGTGGTGACCCGGGTAGCGGCCAACGCGGCCGCCGCCAGCCCCCCGCCCGAGGGCAAGATCAGGCCGAGGGACTCCACGAAGGCCGACACCGAGACCCGCTGATCCCGGTCGCCCGCGAAAGCGTCGCCCGCGGCCACCGCCAGGATGTCGACGCCCGCGGCGTCATTCGGGCGGTTCACGAGGAACCGGCAGAGCGTGCCGCGGGCGTGGGCGTCGGTGATCACCTCGAGCTGGGCCTTCGCGACCAGCCGCTCCGGCGCCTGCAGGTCGAGGCGCAGCGCCACCACCGAGCCATCGAGCCCGAGCACGAACACCTGGGCGTCGTCATGCGCCTCCGCGGCGCCCTGGAGGGCATTGCGCGACTGCACGACCACCTGCAGGACGAGCCCGCTCACCTGCTCGACGGTGATGGGCGGGTCGAGCGCGTCCCGGCTGATCCGGGCCACGCGCTCGATCTCGCGGCCGAACTCCCCCGCGACGTGCTCAATCTCGACCGGCTCGGCGCGGTTCATCGCGTCGCGCAGGACCGCGACCTTGGTGAGCCGTTCGTTGAACCGCTCCGGGTCGCCGTCGATGTCGCTGACGACGTACGTCGAGCGCGAGGCGTCACCCTCGACGACGCCGACCTTGACGAGCCCGCCACGGCCGACCTCGATCCGCTCCACGAAGCCACGTGTGGTTGCCATGTCGCACCTTCCTTAGCGTGGCCCTCAGGGCCGATCTGGCCGGGGAGAGCATCCGGGGTCGTGGAGGTCGTCGAAGCTGCGCCCGTCGCGGCGGATCGACAGATCGCCGGGCAGGACGAAGCCCTGGTCGGAGATCGCGATGCCGTCCAGGCAGCACTCGATCTGGGCGATCCCGATGACCACCTTGGGCAGCGGGTCGAGCAACTGCGTCTCGGCCTCGGCGGTCTGCTGCGCGAGCTGGCCGCCGATCTCGTCGATGAGGCTCTCGACGACCGCGAGGACGATCCACCCGACGACCGGGATGAGGATGTCCAGGAGCACGTCGCAGCAGCTCTGGCCGACGTCGAACTCGCCGGCACGCGGCTGCAGCACCAGACGGCAGGAGCCGTCAGGGTCGTCGACCCGGGTCGCGTCGACGAACACCGGGCCGCTGAACGAGACGTCCGGGTCCGGCCAGCAGTCGATGTGCACCTCGGCCGTCCCCGTCAGCCACAGGTGCCCGGGAGAGTGGCCGTGGTCGCCGGAGTCCTCCGGCTCGGCGTGGCAGGTGTAGAGCGTCGCCTCGCCGGCCTCCACCTGCAGGAGGTGTCCGTCTGAGGTGTTCACGCCCGGGAACCTCGCGGCGATGACGGCGTCGCTGCGCTCGATGACGAACTGGCGCGAGACGGCCAGCGCCACGTCGCGGCTGCCGCGGAAGTCATCCGGGGGGACGTCGTCGGCGGCCGTCCCCGAGCTTCGGGTGATCAAGACGGCCAGCGTGCCGGTGGCGGGGAGCAGGAATCCGACCGGGGTCGTGAGGACCACTCCGGGCTCGGTGGACCTGGGCGTCCACAGCCCGAAGCTCAGCGGCTGGACGTACGCCGCGATCTCCGAGGCGATCTGCTGGGTCGCCGCGGCCGGGGAGTACGCGGGCGCCGACAGCAGCCCGAAGCCGTTGACCGCGCTGACCGCGAGGGGGCGCAGTTGCGCGGTGACCTGCGCCTGGCCCGGCCCCGGGTCGTCGAGCTCGACGACCGTCTTCAGCGCGGCCGGCGCAGGCTCGGCCGCCATGTTGATGGTGATCGTCGTGTCGGTGCGGGTCACGAGGCGCCAGAAGCGGATCCGCCCGAACGAGATGTAGTGGTACGTCCCGAAACCGCTCGGGACGTCGACGTGGATCGGGACCTCGACCTTGACGTACTCCGCTCCTCCGCTCGTCTGCAGAACCGCGGTGATGGGGGGATTCCCGGGCGCCGGCGGCGAGAGCGTGGGATCGCGCGTTCCGTCGTAGAGCAGCAGCTCGGCGGTGCCCGCTGGCACAAGGGCGGTGTAGCGGTGCGGCAGCGCGCCGTACCTGGAGTGGATCGCGTTGGCGATCTGCCCGGCTCCGATCGACGGGAGTCCGGACAGGTCCTCCACGGTGACCTTGGCGGCGGTGACGTCATCGAAGACCACGCCGAGGACGGGCTCGCCTCCCGTGTCGTCCCATGACTCGAGGCGTCCGGGGACCTTCGCGGTGGCCGACATCGTGATGCGGCTCAGCGCTGGGTCCGGTGCGCTGGGGATCTCCACCGTGATGTCGGCGGGGAGGCTGAACAGGATGTGCTTGTCGTCGAGGAACTCCAGGTCCGCCGGGCGGGTCTCGTCGTCGAGCACCGCGACCGTGACCGTCGCCGCGAGGCCGCCGCCGAGGTCCCTCGGGAACGGCCCGACGTTGTGCGGGAAGCACTGCGACTCGTTCTTGAACGCGAGGTGGAAGATCTCCCGCACGGCTGCGATGGACAGCTCGACGCAGAAAGTGAAGTTCGAGGTGTTGCTCATGTCGGCCGCCTGCGACGCTTCTCAGCAGGCCAGCTGACGCCGCTGATCCAGCGGACCAGGTCGTTCTCGCGCCGGCCGGCCTTGAGGTCGCGGTAGGCCGAGGCGCTCAGGATCGGGAGGGCGTTGCGCTCGATGATGCCCAGCCGCAGCAGCGGCCGCACCAGCTCGTGCGAGCCTCGGTAGAACCACAGCTGCTCGAGCGACAGCCGCTTGGGGCCCGCTCGCGCGGGCTTGCACTCCACGAGCGGGGCGTCGAGGTCCAGCCGTCGCAGCGCCTGCGGCCGGGACACCTGATCGGGCAGCGGCGCGAGCTCGCGCCGGTGCCGCTTCGGCAGCAGGGCCTCAAGCCGCTCGCGCGCGTCGTCGGGGATGGCCGGGACGTACGCCGGCTCCATGCCTCGGGTCACCAAGGGCCGGACCTTGAGCCTGGTGAAGAGCGTCTGCGCGAGCCACTCCGGGTCCGAAGGGTGCGGGACGACGCCCAGGGCCTCGCGCAGCTGCGCCGTCAGCTGCTCGCGCTCCACCCGCACAGCAGGGGCGTGCCTGACGCTGTGCAGCACGTGGTTGGCGACCTCAGCCGACATGGTCACTCCGGCGTCGCGGAAGGCGAGGACGGGGTTGGCCAGCAGAAGGGGCAGCAGGTCGGGACGCTGCGACAGGGCCTCGATCATCGCCTTGCGCTGGCGAACGAGGTCGCGGTGGGAGTTGACCACGGGACCGGATTCGGGCCAGGGGCGACGGGCAGGGCCGGTGGCTTCTCGGGCTCGGCGTTCTTGCTGCCCCGGCCGACTTTTGGACGCGCGCGCTCAGTCGGTTTGCCTCCACGGGGTGATTCCGAGTTGGCCATTGGGCACCGCCCTTGAGCTCGCTTCGAGAGTACGATGAGTAGTTACCTGCCGACAAGGCCGATGCCTTGGGGACTTCATGCGGATCCTGGAGACACTGCCCGGTCTCGGTCCGCGCGGCCCCTTCCCACAAGCCGCCCTGGGCGACGAGCTCGGTCGGCGCTGGCTGCACTACGCCTTCCGCACGGATGACGGCCGGCTGTCGATGGTCGCCAACCTGTCCGTACTCGGCACATCCGGGACGCCCGGGGAGCAGCCCCAGCGCATGTCGATCCTCCTGCTGCACGAGGAGGGGCGCGGCTGGCGGTCGACGCAGTTCAATGCCCTGGTCGAGGGGGAGCCGTGGTCGGCCTTCCGGCTACCGGATCCGGGGCCGCGGCTGCGGATCGCCGGCCGGTCGGGCACGCCGGCGGTGGATCTCGAACTGATCCGGACCGGGCGTCCATGCACGTCGCAGTGCGCCCCCTTCGCAGATGACCAGCACCTGAGGTGGCAGTCCGAGCCCGGGGTCATGGCGCACGGCTCGCTCCGGCTCGACGACCTCGTGCACGAGGGTGTCCGGCTCGCGGGGTACCACGAACGCGTACGCGGGCGGTGGGGTTGGCCCGAGCTGGGGGGCTGGGTGTTCGGGTTCGCCAACGCGTCCGGCCCACAGGGCTCGCCTCCCCCGTACGCGGTCGTGTTCACGCTGATCCAGCCGCCGCGGCCGGCCGACGCGCCCACGGGATCGGTCATGCTCTGGAAGGACGGCCGCCTCCTGCGGCACTTCCCGCGCCGCACGCTGGACGTCGCCGTTGTGGGGGTGCTCCCCCGGGACCGCGTCGTCGTCGTGCCGCCGCTCGCGGCGGCGTTCGGGACGCCATCGACGGCGCCGGTCCCGGCGCGGCTGATCATCACGGCGTCGATGGGCGACGACCGACTGCTCCTCGACGTGGACGCCCACACCGCGGCCCGCATCATCAACCCCTCGGAGACGGGCCTGCTGCCGTTCAGCGTCCACGAGGTCCTCGGCCCATGCTCGGTGCGCGGGGTCGTCTCCGGCCGCGAGGTGCGCTTCACGACCGGCGCCGTGGTCGAGTTCGCCGGTGGCGCCCGTGCCGACTGAACCTGAGCTGTCGGTCCTGACGGGGGCCGGCTTGTTCGCGGGCACCGTCGACGCCCTCGCGCAGCGGGCTCCCGCCGTTGTCGCGGCGGCGGCCGCACAGCTGCAGGCAAGCGTCCTCGGGCTGCACTTCGGCGATGGCAGCCACGCGACGCTCCGGACCCAGCGCAGCCGGCTGATCGTCACGAAGGGTCGCGCCCGGGCCCCCGACGTGGAGGTCTACTTCGACGCTCAGGCGATGAACCTCGTCTTCGACCTTGCGGGCCGCCCGGCCGACGAGGTGTTGCCGCGCAGTCTGGATGTCCGCGGGCCCCGGGCGGAGGTGCTCGCGGTGTGGCGGACCTTTCGCCTCCTCTCCCAGCGCGCCTCCGGGCTCCGGGCCGTCCAGGAGCTCTGGCGCGCGTACCGGGCGCAGGCACCGCAGCTGTGGGGGGTCGCCCCCGCGCTCGGGGCACCGGAGGCACTCGGGGGCGACTCCGCGGGCGTGCCCGAGAGCCCCGGCCTGGCGCCGCCGAGGCAGACCGGCTGGCGGGCCCTGGACTTCCTGGATGGACGCAGTCCGGCGGGCTTCGACGGCGCGCTGCTCGACGGGACAATCGACGTGCGTCCGCGGTCGCTGTGGGACGGCCGGACCAGCCACGGCTGGTGGGACCCGGACGGGCTGTGGGACGCCGACCTGCTTGAGACGATGGTCCGCTGCCGCGATCGGGTCGCCGCGGAGATGGACCTCCTGATCCCCCAGCGCAGTCCGAAGACCGCGCTGTACGACCTGATGCGCTCCTACCCCGCCCGTCAGGGCAAGGGCCTGCGGCCGACGCTCACGATCGCCGCCTGCGCCGCGCTACGGCGGACGCGCCGAGGACGCCGTACGCGTCGCCGCCGCACTCGAGCTGTTCCACAACGGCTTCCTCGTGCACGACGACATCGCCGACGAGTCGACCCACCGCAGAGGTCGGCCGACGCTGCACGAGCGGCACGGGGTGGGGCTCGCGGTCAACGCCGGCGACGGCCTCAACCTGCTGGCCATCGACGGGGTCCTCTCCAACCTCGACACTCTCGGTCTCGCCCGGACCCTGGGGCTCATCCACGAGGTGCTGCACATGTGCCGCGAGACCGTGGAGGGGCAGGCGCTGGAGCTGGAGTGGATCCACCGCCATACCGTGCCGGTGACCGACGCCGCGTACTTCCGCATGAGCACGAAGAAGACCGGCTGGTACACGTGCATCTCGCCGTGCCGGCTTGGGGCGGTGTGCGCCGGGGAGACGGACCCGGCGCGCCTGGACGCGCTCAACGAGTCGTTCCGGTGGATCGGCATCGCCTTCCAGATCCAGGACGACGCGCTCAACCTCGTCGGGAGAGGAGGCGCTGTACGGCAAGGAGCCCCTCGGCGACCTGCTGGAGGGCAAGCGGACCGTCATGCTGATCCACCTGATGCGCACGGCGGAGGCGGGCGACCGGCGCTGGCTCGAGGAGATGCTGCGCAGGCCGCGCCGCGACAAGACCCAGTCGGACGCCGAGCGCATGCTTGCGGCCATGCGGCGCTACGGGGCGATCGACCACGCGCTCGACGTCGCCGACCGGCTCGCGCACCGCGGCACGCGGCGGTTCGAGCGCGACCTGGCCTTCCTGGACGAGAACGAGGGCAAAGGCGTGCTGCGCCAGATCGCCAACTACGTCACGACGAGGCCGCTGTGACGACGCCCGACGACCGCGAGCTGCTCGAAGAGGTGGCAGGGGGGAACGCCTGGCTCCGGTCAGTCCTGTGCACCCTCGCGCGCCGCGGCACGAGGATCCGCCGGGAGCAGCCGGAGCGGGCCTCGGCGCTGCTTGATGCCCTGGCCGCCTGGCCTTGGTTCAAGGCAGGGCAGTTCCTCTTCGACCTCATGGAGTGGGAGGACTTCATGGTCGACGGTCCCGCGCCGCCGGAGCTGCCGTCAGCGCTCGATGCGGTCGCCTGGGAGCGGCTGGCCCGGCGACTGCGGGAGTCTGCAGGGCCTGCTCGATAGCGCCGCGCAGCTGGATGCTGACCTCCTTGGGGTGGCCGAGCAACTGCACATCACCGTGACGGAGGCGGCGTCCGAGCTCCCGCCCCTGGAACCTGGGCTGCACCTCTATCGCGATGTCGCGCTCGGCGTCGTGGCCAGCGCTGGTCCCGCTCTCCGCGCCCGCCGCAGCCTCGACGGCTGAGGGAGCACACCCCCTGCAGCCGCGACCGGATCGAGACCAACTCGCCCCAGTGGATGGCGTCCCATCCCGGAGCCTGCCGCACAGTCCTTGCCGGCGCGTACGCTCGGCCCACTCGACGGGGGGAGCACCCGGATGGACGGCCCGCTGAACTCAAGCGAGAAGCGCATCGCGCTGCTCATCGACGCCGACAACGCCCCGGCATCGAAGATCGACGTGATCCTGGCGGAGGTGGCGCGCCACGGCGCCGCGAACGTGCGCCGCGCGTACGGCGACTGGAAGAGCGCCAGCCTCAAGCCCTGGGAAGAGACGCTGCATCCGTACGCGATCCGGCCGATCCAGCAGTTCGCGTACAGCCGCGGCAAGAACGCCTCGGACATGGCCATGGTGATCGACGCCATGGACCTGCTGTACGCGCGGACCGTGGACGCCTTCGCCATCGTCTCCAGCGACGCGGACTTCACCCCGCTGGTGATGCGCATCCTCAGCGACGGCGTGAAGGTCTACGGCTTCGGCCAGAAGAAGACCCCCGAGCCGTTCGTCAACGCCTGCTCTCAGTTCACGTACGTCGAGGGCCTCGGCCAGCCGTCGGCGCAGCCCGCGGAGCCGGCGCTCAAGCCGAGCGACGCGAAGAAGTTGCGCGGCGACAACCGCCTCGTGCAGATGCTGCGCAACGCCGTGGATGCGGCCGCCGCCGACGACGGCTGGGCCCAGCTGGGGCAGGTGGGCAACCAGATCGGAAACCAGGCGTCGTTCGACCCGCGCAACTACGGCTACCCCAAGCTGAGCGACCTGGTCGAGGCGACCGGGCTGTTCGAGGTCAAGCGGCAGAACCAGAGCGTGCTCATCCGCGACAAGCGCAAGGGCTGACTCGCGGTCAAGGGATCCGTCAGGAGATCGCAGCCTTGACGAGCGCGACGACCCTCTTCTCCACCTGGGGACTCCACCGCACCAGCGCGAACGACGCGGGCCACATGTCGCCGTCGTCGAGGTTGGCTGCGTCCTGGAAGCCCAGGGTCGAGTACCGGGAGTCGAACTTGCCCCCATCCTGGAAGAACACGACGACCTTGCCGTCGGCGTTGGCGTAGGCCGGCATCCCGTACCAGGTCTTGGGCATCAACTCCGGGGCCGTCTCGGTCACCGCCACGTGCACGCGCTCGGCCAACGCCCGGTCCTCCGGGTCCATCTGCGCGATCCGGTCGAGGACGGCCTGCAGGCCGTCGGCCCGCTTGGCGCCCTTCTTGCCCTCGGCGCGCAGCTCGGCGGCGCGCTCCCTCATCGCGGCGCGCTCCGCGGCGCTGAACCCGTCGGGCTCGTTCGCGGCCTTCTTCGCGGTCATGCGGGCTGCCTCTCGACGCCTCGGCTCAGCGCGGTGCCGGCCGTACGCGCAGAGGCTAGGCCAGGTCGCGGCGAAGGGTCACGTCCCTCGGTCAGCTGGCCGCCTCGCGCGGCTCGAACACGACCACCGCGGTCTCGTGGGGCCGGCGGGCGGCGTACTCGTCGAGGTTCTTGTCGATCTCGCACCAGCGCTGCCACAGGCGCTCGCGCTCCTCGCCCATGGCCGCCCGGCCGCGTACAAGGCGGGTGGCGCCGCCGGCCAGCTCGACCATCACGTTGGGGTTGGCCTGCAGGTTGAGCCACCAGGCCGGCTCGGCCGGACCCCAGCCGTTCATGGCCATCGTCACGAGGTTGGGCCCGTCGTCGTAGTAGCCGACGATGACCTGGCGCGGCTCGCCGCTTCGCCGGCCGGTCGTGGTCAGCCGCAGCGCGCCCCACTTGCCGGGCCGCGGCGGCCACAGGCCCTTGCGGCCGCGGCTGGACCGCACGATCCGGCGGTGCACGTGCCATGCGCTGACGACGAACCACCGCGGGGGCAGGAACGGCTTGCGCGTCGCCATGGGCGCTCCTCTCGCAGGCTCGTCCTCACGCTAGCCCGACCAGCGAGAAGCCGGCCTCGCATCTCCGAATCGCCGACCGGGCGCAGCCGCGCCCGACTCCGGGGCGCGGCTGCGCAGGGCGGCTCATCCGGCGGCGCTGACCAGGGGGACGGACGGCGACCGGTCGACCTCCGCGGGGCGCTCACGGAGCAGGGCGACGCCGAGGCCGGCGAGCCAGCCGACCGCCAACAGCACGAACGCGGCCACCAAGGCGCCCAGGCCAGGCAGGGTCGAGGCGATCCCCGCGGCTCCGACGCCCACGCCCAGCCAGGTCAGCCACGTCGGCAGGACCTGTCCACGCCGCGCCGCGAGGCTCGTCAGCAGCACCCACAGCCCACCGAGCAACTCGCCGCCCGCCCCGCCGAGGCCGTCCGCGACGGGTTCGATGGCCTGCCACGCGGCTGCGGCCGCCGCTGGATCGGTGGCCTGGAGGTCGACCACGGCATTCATCCCGTAGATGTAGACCATTCCGCTCGCGATGAGCGTGCCGGCCCAGATCAGCCCGATCGCCGAGGCTGCGCGCGCCGTCACCGGGGCGGCGCCGGCCAGGCGGGCGTGCAGTCCCAGCACGAGCACGGCCAGCACGAGGCCGAAGCCCACGTACGCCACGAGGTACATCAGGTGGATGCCGAGCTGGTGCGTCACCAGGAGGTCGACCCGCTCGGCGGGATCTGTCACCGACGGATCGCCCGCCGCGACGAGGAAGTAGAGCATCGCGGCCACGAACGCCGCGGCGAGGTAGAGCGCGGCGAAGCCGGCTGCTCGTGGTGGCGTTGAGTGGGTGGTGGTCATCTGGGTGGGGGTCATCTGGTGGTGGTCATCGCGCACCTCCTGATGCGGGCCGCTCGAATCCGAGTGGACTTACGCTGTAAGTATCTCACTTACGACGTAAGTCCGTCAAGAGGCCGAACCGGATCTGGGCCGCGTCCCCGACTCGCCTACCGCGGGCGCGGGCCCGGGGGGTGCAGGCGGTCGAGGGCGTCCAGGACGAGGGTGAGGCCGAAGTCGAAGTCCGCGCCGCGGTCGTAGTCGGGGTGCATCACCAGCTGGGCCATCGCCACCAGGTGGGGGTACTCGCCGTCCGGCAGCCCGGAGACGAACGCCTCGGCCGCCTCGGCCGCCTCGGCCGCCTGGTCGGGCGGAACCGGCGAGGACGCCTCCTGGAGCGCGAACCCGTAGATGTAGCTGTCCAGGGTGAGGACCGCGTGGTAGGCGAGCTGGATCGGGTATCCCGAGTCGACCAGGGCTCCGATGACCCCGTTCAGGTAGCGCAGCCGCGCGGGCCCCGGGCTCGACCGGGACTCGAGGAGCGTGCTGGCCCAGGGGTGGCGCAGCAGGACCTCGTGCGCCGAGGTCGCGGCAAGCCGCAGCGCCTCGCGCCAGTGCTGGCCCGGGGCCGGCACGGCGAACTCGGCGGACACCAGATCGGCCATGCCGTCGAGGAGGTCGTCCTTGTTGGCCACGTGGTTGTACAGCGACATCGCCTCGACCCCGAGGCGCTGCCCGAGCCGACGCATCGTGAGGGCGTCCAGGCCGGCCTCGTCTGCCACGGCCACGGCCTCGCGCAGCACGCGCGCGCGCGTGAGCGGGGCCCGGGCCGCGTCCCCGGTCCGGCCGGTGTCGACCATGTCGCTCCTCCCCGGCCCCGACAGGGCCTTGGCTTACTTACGGCGTAAGGGTACGCCTCCCGTGGGGACGTACAACGTCCGTTCTCGAGGTCGCGCTGCTCACGAAATGGGTGCGGCCCGGACCACAGCCATCGACGATCTCGCTCCTCGCTCGGCGAGGAGCATGCGATCGGGAACCAGGCTTCGCCCGTGCACCGCGCGTGCCTTGCCGCGCAGGTCGAGAGGACAGCATTGGCGAAATCCCTTTCCTGCTACGGTGTTCGCAACAGTCCTCCCCTTCACCGAGCCGGCACGCCCGTCGCAGGTGCGCCGGGCTGGCCCGGGAAGCCGCGGCCACGGGTGGGTCTGGGCAGCGATGGTCGGAGGAAGACCTTGTCAACGATTGAGCTGGGCGCGTGGTCCGACCAGGATCCCGAGGTCGCGCGACAGCACGAGGTCGATCTGCTCTCCAACGTCCTCGGGCAGGTGCTGAGCGAGGCCGGCCTGGATGACGTCGCCGGCAAACTCGACCTGCTCCGCGCAGACCCCGCCGCTGCGGGCGCGATCGCCGATGTGGTCGACCTCGCCGATGCCGAGCACATCGCGCGGGCGCTCACGGTGCACCTGCACCTGGTCAACCTGGCCGACGAGCGGCACCGCGCCCGGCTGCTGCAGCACCCGCTCCACTCGGGAGACGCCGACGCCGGGGACGCGCTGTGGCCGGCCGTCTCAGCCGCTGGCGACCAGGTGCTGTCCAGGCTCGATCAGCTGCGGATCAACCCGGTGCTGACCGCGCACCCGACCGAAGCGCGGCGCCGCGCCGTCGCCACGGCACTTCGTCGCATCGCCGAGCAGTTGACCCGCCATGGCGACCCCCAGGTGGGCGACGACGAGCGCTTCGTCGCGCGCCGCCGGCTGTTGGAGGAGGTGGACCTGCTCTACCGGACCTCGGTGCTGCGGGCCACGCGGCCGGGGCCGCTGGATGAGGTCGAGACCATCATGACGGTCTTCGACCAGACGCTGTTCCGCGCGGTCCCGCGGCTGTACCGGGCCACGGAGGCCACGCTGATCGGGGATGCCAGCGGGTCGGTGCCCACCCCGGTGCCCGCGTTCGTGCGCTTCGGGTCGTGGGTGGGGGGTGACCGCGACGGCAACCCGTACGTGACCGCCGAGGTGACCCGCCAGGCGGTGGCCACCCACGCCGAGCACGCCCTGCGCTGGCTGCGTGCGGCGGTGCTGCGCGTCGGCCGCACGATGACCCTGGACGCTGGTGACACCCCGGCCTCGCGTGAGCTGATGGAGTCGTTGGCCGCCGATTCAGTGGCCGGCCCGGTGGCCTTCGACGAGGTCTCGGTCAGGTCTCCCCATGAGCCGCACCGGCAGAAGATGCTGATCATCGCCGAGCGGGTCCGGGCCACCCGCGACGGCGAGTTGGAGGCCTCCTACCGGTCGCCCGACGCCCTGCTCGACGATCTGCGACTGGTGCAGCGGTCCCTGCACCAGGCAGGCGCCCGCCGCGCTGCCCATGGGGAGCTGCAGCACCTGATCTGGTCGGTGGAGACCTTCGGGTTCCATCTCGCCGAGCTCGAGATCCGCCAGCACTCGCGGGTCCACCGGGCGGCGCTGCTCGACCTCGTCGGGCAGCTCCCGGGGGTCATCGATCCGGCCGCCCACGTCGATGACCCCCACTTCCTGGACGCCCTGGCCGTGGACGGCTGGCCCGCGTTCGTGCAGCCGCGGGAGGACATGACCAAGGAGGTCCTGGACACCTTCCGGGTGATGGCTTGGCTGCAGCAGCGGTGGGGCAGCCGGTGCTGCGGGCCGTTCGTCGTGTCGTTCACGCAGGCGCCCGCGCACCTGGTGGCCGTGCGGGCCCTGGCCCGGCTGGCCGTGGGCGACTCCCCGATCCGGCTGGACGTCGTCCCCCTCCTGGAGACCGGAGCCGACCTGAAGACCGCGGTCCCGACCCTGGACGCCTGGCTCACCCTGCGCAGCACGCAGCAGTGGCTGGCGACCAGGGACCGCTCGGTCGAGGTCATGCTCGGGTACTCCGACTCCGCCAAGGACGTCGGCCCCGCCAGCGCCAGCCTGAACCTCGCCCGCACCCAGGGCGACCTCGTCGCCTGGGCGGCCCGTCACGACGTGCGGCTCACCCTGTTCCACGGCCGAGGCGGTTCCCTGGGCCGGGGGGGCGGCCCACTGCACCGGGCGATCGCCGCCCAGCCACCCGGGTCGGTCGCGGGCCGGTTGAAGGTCACCGAACAAGGTGAGGTCGTGTTCGCCAGGTACGCCGACACCACCCTCGCCCAGCGACACCTCGAACGCCTGACCACCGCCGTCCTCCTCGCCGACACACCCGCCAACACCGCACGCAACACCGCGGCGGAGAAGCGGTTCGCCGACCTCGGGGAGGTCGTGGCCGGGGCCTCCCAAGCGGCGTACCGAGCGCTGGTCGAGACCCCCGGATTCGCCGACGTGCTGGCCGCTGCTAGCCCGCTGGAGGAGATCGGGGAACTGCGCCTGGGCTCACGCCCGGTGCGCCGGAGCGGCGCCTCCGGCGGGCGCGACCTCGCCGACCTCCGGGCCATCCCCTGGGTCTTCGCGTGGGCCCAGGCCAGGGCCAACATCCCCGGATGGTTCGGCCTCGGCTCCGGGCTGGCAGCCGTGGCCGACCACGACGAGCTGCGCGCCGCGTACAAGGAGTGGCCGCTGTTCGCCGCCCTGATCGACGTCGCCGAGATGAGCCTGGCCAAGACGAACCGAGATCTGGCGCAGGGCTTCCTGTCCCTCGCCGGGCGCCCGGACATCACCGAGCGCATCCTGGCCGAGCTCGACCTGACCATGCAGGCCGTCCTGGGCGTCCTGGACCAGTCCACGCTGCTGCAGCGCAAGCGGGTGTTGCGCTCGGCGGTGGAGATGCGGGCGCCGTACGTGGACGCGCTCTCGCGCCTGCAGCTGCGGGCCCTCACCGAGCTGCACACCTCGCGAGACGCGCCCGGCGCCGTCCCTGGCGGGGCCGAGCCGTGGCGCCGGCTGCTGCTGCTCACGGTCAACGGCGCGGCCGCCGGACTCCAGAACACGGGCTGAGCCCGCGGTGCGCTGCGCGCCGCCCGCCGCCTGGTCGGCGCCGGGCACAAGCGCGGCAGCGCCGGTCCTGCTGCTCACCGACCCGCCGGGGACGCGGTCCGCTCCAGTGCGTCGAGGATGAGATCCAGGCCGTACCCGAACTCCCGATCGACGCTGTAGTCCGACCTGCGGGCGTGTTCGGCCAGCTCGGCCAGATTCGGGTACTCGGCCAGCGCGGCCTTCTCGAGGACCGACTCCGTCGACTCGGTGCTCGGCGGTGGGGTGCCCGCCGGCGCGAGGCTGGTCTCCTGGACCACGTGCCCGTACACGTAGGCGTCGAGCAGCCAGAAGGCGTGGACCGAGTTCTGGATGGTGAACCCCGCCGATCGCAGATTCCCGAGGACCGCGTCCAGGTAGCGCATCGTCGCCGGCCCCATCGAGCCGCGGGTCTCGAACAGCCCGATCGCCCACGCGTGGCCGGCGAGCACGCTGCGCGCCGAGACGGCTCGCTGGCGCATCGCCTGCTTCCAGGGGGTGTCCTGGCTGGGGATCTCGATCTGGCCCACGATCAGCTCGACGACCCCGTCGAGGATCGCCTCCTTGTTGGCCACGTGCTTGTACAGCGACATCGCCTCGACGCCCAGCTCCGCGCCCAGGCGGCGCATCGTCAGGGCGCCGAGCCCGTCTCGATCGGCCAGGTCGACCGCGGCCTGCAACACCCGGTCGGTGGTCAGGCGCGGGCGGGGTCCGGTGGTCTGACTGGCCATCACCTGGACAAGTTTACTAAGTAGCAGTATGGTTACTAAGTAAGCCCACGAGGCAGATCGGAGACTTCAGATGTCTGTCCAAGCCGAGAAGGCGCCCATGACCACCAAGACGCAGTTCGAGCCGGCCAAGGTGAACGTGCGGATCAAGATCTCCGCCCTGTGGACGGCGATGCTGTTCGTCTTCATCTACGTCGACCACTTCAGCCTCCTCCGGCCCGACACCCGGGCCGACCTCGAGGCTGGCGAGGTCGGCGGGTTCACCGTCAACCAGTCGTTCGTGCTGTTCTCCGTCGCCTATGTGCTGCTGCCGATCCTGATGGTGGTCGGGACCCTCGTCCTGCGACCGCGGATCAGCCGGATCGCCAACATCGCGCTGAGCATCGTCTACGCGCTGACCATCGTCCCCCTCGCGATCGGCGAGTGGTACTACTACGTGCTCGGCAGCGCGGTCGAGGTCGTGCTGCTCGCGGCCATCGCCTTCTACGCCTGGACCTGGCCGAAGGTGCCCGCGTCGGGACCCGCGGACCGAGCAGAGGCCAGCGCTGACCCGCTCCAGCACAGCGCCGCGTAGCCCGGCCGAGGCCACGGCCACCGTCAGTCGGCAGCCGACTGGCGGTGGCCGTGTTGATTGGCAGACGGCTCGCAGGACCGTAGGCCTGTCCTTCAGCTGGCTGGCGAACGTAGCGTGTAGGTATCGGGAGCCGATGCGCAGGGGACCTTCGAGGGCCGGCGGAAGGGGATGAGCCGGTGGTGAGGCTCATGCGGAGTCCGAGCCGGGGACAGGCGTCGGGATTCGATCCCGCAACCGTCCTGCTCGAGGTGGCCGGCTGGGCGGAGGCTGCTGGGCATGCCCGTCGGAGCACGGGCCCGCCTACAGCGGGTGGGTCAGGTGCTGTCCCACGCCCGTGGACGGCCTGCTGGAGGTCGCATGCGGGTCGGGGGCCTTGTTGGCGCTCAGCTGCGCATGTCACCGGATCGCCGGCATCGACCTGTCGGAGGTGGGTGCGCATGGCCAGGCGCCGCCTCGCACGGCGGATCGCGGACGGCAGCGCCGAGATCGTCCTCGGCGACGTCACCGCGATGCCGTGGCCCGCTCCCGCTTCAGCGCGGTGGTCTGGCTGTGGGGGGTGGAAGTCATGGTGGGCGACCCGCACCAGGCGCTGACGGAGATCCGGCGGGTGCTGCGCCCCGGAGGCCGGGCCGTCCTCAGCGTCGGAGCGCTGTTTGACGACGAGAAGCCGCGCGGCCAGGCAAGCGACCTGCCCGGGTTCTGGCAGTGGACGCAAGCCCGCGCCCGCGATGAACTCACGCGGGCAGGATTCGCCGACCCCGAGATCCGCCAGATCAAGGTCGGCGGGCCGCGATACAGCCGCCTCTTTCTCATGGCGGCCGGGTTCGACACCATCCGGGTGGCCATCGCCCGCCCTGCCGGAGAGGCAGCGCACGCGTGAGCAGGGCCCCGCAAGCGGACGCACGAACGACGGCATGGCCGCATCGCAAGCACGAACGCGCAGTTCTGCCGCCCACGGGGCAGAGCGTCGAACACCCATGCCGCGCATCAGGGTGAGCGGCACGGCCAGTGGGGGGGCGGACCCAGCGTGGCCGCAGTGGACCGGGGTCATGAGCCGAAGCGTCTCTGCAGGTCGGCGTACGCAATCGCACCGTCGAGGAAGCCGAGCGTTCCGGAGTCGAGCAGCTCCCGGCCGGCGCGCTCCAACATGCTGAGCGCGGCTCGGGCCAGGCTGCCGCCGAGGCTGACCCGCTTGACGCCGAGCGAGAAGAGCGTGGGCGCGTCGAGGACGTTCGCCAGCCCGGCCACCACGTTGAGCGGGCCCGGGATGGCCGCGGCGAGCCGGCGGATCGTCTCCTCTTCGACGACGCCGGGAACGAAGACGCAGTCGGCCCCCGCTTCGACATACCGGACCGCCCGCTCGACCGTCTCACCGAACGCGTCGCCAGTCGTGCCGGCGAAGTAGGTGTCAGTGCGGGCGTTCAGCACGAAGGTGCCGCTGGGCGCCGCGGCCCGGGCGGCCGCGAGGCGGTCGACGGCCTCATCGATGCCGAACAGCCCGCCCGGTCCGGCGTCCTCGAGGTTGCCGCCCGCCGCCCCGAGCTCCACGGCAAGGGCCACGGTGCGACCGACGTCGTCCGCGGTGTCGCCGTACCCGGCTTCGAGGTCCGCGGTCACGGGCACGCCCACCGCGGCCACGATGCGCCCGACGTGCTCGAGCATCGTGTCGCGGTCCAGCGCTCCTCCGTCCGGGACTCCGCAGGACCAAGCGATGCCCGCGCTGGTCGTTGCGATGGCCGGGAAGCCGACCTGCTCGAGGATGCGGGCCGACCCGGCGTCCCATGCGTTGGGGAGCACGAAGCCGGGACCGGCGTGCAGGGCGAGGAGGGCGGCTGCCTTGTCGGTCGAAGGTCCGGTGGTCACGAGCCCACCACGTCGACGCCGGCGTGCGACACACCGCGAGAGGGTCGCGATGCCCGCGCGGCATTTGTCGCTGCCGCGTCGTACGCCACCGAGTCGTCGTCCGGCTCTCCGGTAATCACCACACCATTCTCGGCGCTCGCGGCCTCTCGCGACACCCCACGCACGGTCATGCCGCACTGTGGGCGGTTGCCGTCTGGCCGAGTGGGAGGTCCCGTCCTTCGGCCCTGTCCGGGGCAGTCCAAACCGACCTACCGTGGACGTGGGGAGGATCCGGGCAGGAGGTCGGATCATGAGGCAGTCGTGGCGTGTGACGTGGATGGTCGTCGGCGGCATCATCGGAGGCTGGGCCGGGTACTGGATCGGACATCTGCTGGGATGGAGCGTCAACGCGGAGTGGCCGCTGCACATCGGCGGCGGGACCGGCGCGATCCTGATGTCCATGGGGATGTCCGTCCTCGGCGTGCTGCTCGCCCGGCTGGCAGTCGGGCCGCGTTTGGCCGAGCCGTCACCCCGTATCCCGACAGCCGCGGCGGGCCGGGCCCACGAGCCTGACCCGCGCGCGCGTGGGCTGGCCACGGGGCGCTGCACGATTCGCCGAACCGTTGGCGACGTCGGCGGCCAGCTGGTCGTAGCCGAGCCCACGACCCCGGAACGCTTGACGTGCCGCTGTGGTCGCAGTGGAGGCCGCTGAATGTCAATGACGCCAGCGGGTCAGCATTCGGCCGTCGCTGACATCTCCTTGTGGCAACCCGCACTGGGCGCAGGCTGCCAGGAAGCGGGCATACCCACCGCGCTTCGCTGGATGCCGCCCGGGGACGCCGCGCCGATCCGGGCGGCGCATTGGCCGGCCGAGGTTGTCTCGCTCAGTTGCCCGAGGCCTCGATGCGGTCCTTCACACGCCGCATGTACGACTCGTTCATCCTCGCCGTGACCAGGTCGCCCAAGTTGCTCAGCGGCGGGATGCCCCAGAACGAGCGCGAGTGGTGCTCCATGGTCACCGTGGTTCCCGCGCCCTCGGGTTCGAAGGAGTACTCCCAGGTGCCCACAAGGGCGCTCGACGACTTGTCGGTGATGTGCTTGTTCGGCACCACCTCGGTGTACACGCTGAAGACGTCGAACGGGAGGCCAGCCATCTTGGTGTGATAGCTGGTGTATGTGCCGACGCCCTCCTCAGTCGTGATGAACTCGCGGATCTCCATGCTCGGGAACAGGTCCGCGCTCTTCCTCGGGTCGAAGAAGAAGTCGAAGACCGTCTCGACCGGTGCCTCAATGTGGAAGGTGCCACGCATGTCACTCAACTCCCGACGCTGCGAGCCTCACCGGGTCGCCGTTGACAGCGGCCGTAGCGGCGCCTCGGTCTTCCTAACGCCAATTCCACGGTAGAGCCCCAGGTCGGGTAGGGGCAGAGTCGTACGACCTCGCGGGCCGCGTCCGCCCGACCCGTCCAGGAGTCCTGGTCACGGTGAGGCAACGCCTTCGGTTGGGGTCGCCCGCGACCGAGTGGCAACCGCCCCGTGGAGACCCCACGTGCCTTGTCCCCGGTGCGAGGTCCAGTCGCTGCGCGCGGGTGGCCAACCAGACCGCGGTCTGGGTCAACTGCCGCGAGGCGTGGAAACCGGAGAACGTCACGCGTTTGACCGACTATGTGCGGTTGACTACGGCTCGCATGCGGGGACGGCTGGGACGTAAGCCCCTAACCGAGACGGACCCCGCTTGCCACGCTGGCCCAACGGACTGGCGACAATAGGGGGGCGGCGTCTCGTACAACCAGGAGGGGGAATTCATGGCAGACCACGGAGAGCGCTGAGTACGCCAGATTCCTGCAGGAGACCGAGGGGTACAACCGCAAGGTGCTGGGCCTGAAGCGCTCGGACACCATCCCCGAAGGCGCCGCGTCCTACGACGGCATGACTTTCCTGTGCTACGAGGCGACCGCCTCGCTGGACAGGGATGGGCTGACCTGCATCACGCGGAACAACGTCGTGTGCGGCGGGGCGGTCTACTGCGGGATCGGCAGCCGGCGCCTGAGCAAGCCCGACTTCGCCCAGGGCCTGGAGATGGTCGTCGGCAAGAACCGCGCCTACTCGACCAAGCAGACCATGCGGCGGGTCAATCAGCAGATCGCGCACTACGAGGAGAAGCACAAGTACTTGATCATGGGCAAGCTGGAGGAGATGCCTGACCCCGAGGTCGTCATGATCATCACTGACCCGCAGCGGGTGATGCGCCTGTGCAAGGCGTACACCTGGAAGACCGGCGAACTGGTCCATGCCCTCGGGCGGCACCAACTGGTGTGGCATGTCCTTCCCGACGTCCTTCGGGACAAGACGATGACCTTCAACTTCGGCGATCCGCCGTCCCGCACCTTCATGCAGCTGGATGACTCGGAGATGTTCTGCGTCATCCACTGGGATCTCCTGCCGCTCATCGTCGACAACCTGAAGAACGTCTCGACCGGGGAGGGCTACTGATGCGCATCCCTACATCATGGAGAACTGCGTCATCTGCGGCACGTGCTGGGACGTCTGCCCGATGCACGCCGTGGAGGAGTTCGAGGACTACTACCGGATCACCGACGGTGCGATGACTGCGGGAAGTGCGTCAAGGCGTGCCCCAACTACGCGATCGCGAAGACCGTCGGCATCGGCATGAAGCTCGACGAGCGCCACCGCCTTGAGGCTGCAGAGCAGATGAGGATCTGTGATCTTCTTGTTCGCTCTGACGGTGGAGGGCTCACGATGACTGACTTCAACTGGATGGAGAACTCCAAGACGGTCTTCGAGGAAGCTTAAAGGCCGCGCCTGCGCCGTTCAGGGGCGTGACCAAGAAGAGCTTCAACAAGGGCTTGACGAAGGTCGTCGGCGAAGGTGGCGACGTGCGCGAGGAGGACATCGTCCGAGTGATCAAGGGAGACGACACCCGCACCGTTCGTGGCCCAGGGCCTGAAGGCCATCGAACCGTTCCTGACCGACCCGTCGATACTGGAGGGCTAGCCAGAGATTCGACGGGACGTGACCCACCGACTATGAACGCCTGACCAGTCATATGACTAGTAGCGGTGGTCGTATGTTCTTCGGCGAGCCTTTCGGCGGACTCATCCCGGGAGCGCGGGGAGCCGTGCTCTCCGCGCTGCTGCATACCGGGGCGCCGCTGACTGGTCGGCAGGTCCACGGCTTGGTCAGCGACGAGCACAGCCTGTGGTCGGTTCAGGAGGCTCTCAAGGCTCTGACCCGGCCCGGCATCGTGGAGACCCAGAGCATCGGTCGGGCCCGGGTGCACACCATCAACGAAGGGCATGCGGCGGTGGCGCACCTGCGTGCACTGGCCGATCCGATCGCCCTGCTCAGGGCAGCCATCGCGGAGTCGGTTGGCTCCGAGGTCGAGGCGGTGATCGTCTTCGGGTCGATCGCGCGCGGAGAGGCCAGCGAGGCAGCGACATCGACCTGGCCGTCATCGCCGGCTCCGGGTGGGACGGACGCACCGACCTCGAGGACGCCGTGCGCATCAGCGTGGGCAACGGCTGCGACGTCCTCGTCTTCACGCCGCGCCAGTTCCTGCAGCTGGCTCGATCGGGCGAGCCCGTGGTCAGCGACATACGCCGGGAACTGCCCGCGGATCCGCTTCTCGCGCACCGGAACCTTGGGCACCAGGGCAGATCGGTGCGACTTCTGCCTCGAGATCATCGCCCCGACACCGGCACACGAGACACGCGAGGCGGCCTGACTGCGATCCCACTGGCCGCGCGCTGCGGCTCGGCGCGGCGATCACACGGCCAGCCCGCGAGCCGCTGTTGGGCCGCGGCATGCTCCGCGCTCGAACAACGCAACAGAGCCCCGCCGACAAGGTGACCGGCCCTGACGGTGACCGAAGGCTCTCAGGGCCCCGCCTTGCGTCTGCGCAGTCACAGGTCCTTGGCCTCTTGATGAGAAGCGTGCACAGCGATCCGATGAGCAGGGAGCCTTCGACCAGAAGGGGAGTTGAGCTTCATGACGGACGTGAGCCGCAGCGTCGCCGTCACCGCTCCACTCGAGGTGGTGAAGCGGAGGGCGACCGCCCGCCTCGTGGGGGTCCTGTTCATCGTGGCCACCGCCTCCTCGATCGTGGGTGGGGCGCTGGTCGTGGCGCTGCTGGATGATCCGGACTACCTCGTCGAGGTGGGTGCGCACGAGAGCCAGCTCATCCTGGGGGTCCTGCTGGAGTTCGTCCTGGCCCTGTCGGTCATCGGGATCGCCGCCTTGCTGCTGCCGGTGCTCCGGCCGCACGGTGAGGGCATGGCGGTCGGCTACGTCGCCGTGCGCACGATCGAGGCCACCTTCATCCTGATGGCCTCCACGACCGCCCTGCTGGTGCTGGCACTGAGCCAGGACGGGGAGCGTTCCCGTTCAGTCGGGGTGGAACCGGTGGGCAGCGCGCTGCTCTCGGCCCGGGAGTGGACCTACCTGGTCGGGACGTTGCTCGTGTTCAGCGTGAGCGCGCTGATCCTCAACGCCCTGCTGTACCGGTCCCGGCTCGTCCCCGCCTGGTTGTCGCTGTGGGGCCTCGCAGGTGGGCTGCTGCTCCTCGCGTACGCCGTAGCCGAGATGTTCGGCGCCGAGGCTCCGTTCCCGCTGCAACTGCTGGCGGCTCCGATCGGCCTGCAGGAGATGGTCCTGGCGGTCCTACTGATCTGGAAGGGATTCGCCGCTCCGTCGGTGCCGGAGGCACCCGCCGCCTGGCGGCCGTAAGAGGGACCCGCTGAGGGCGACCGTGCGCGCCAGGTACGGCCGCCGAAGGGCCTGCGGTTGGCGGATCGACCTGCCGCCGCCGGGCGTGCGCTGCCAGCGGGCATCTCGGCAAACTGACACCATCGAGTTCAAGACCGTCCATCAGGCGAAACCGCGGCCTGACTCACCACACCCAGCCAGTAGACGCAAGCGGGGCAGTCCCACTATCCGCTCTTCTTGACGCGGACCGCCACGCTGGTCGTGCCGTCGTTGCGGAACTCGTAGCCCGGCAGGCCCTTGAGCACCTTGGTCCAAGTGGCCTTGCCGTGGTCCTTTGCGGACTGACCGTGATGTTGGCGCATGTAGTTCGCGACTGCGCTGACTCGGGCCCAGCCCTGCTTGTCGGCGTTCTTGGCGATCGCACCTGTGAGCAACTCGGGGAGACTTGGCTGCCCTTTGGGTTTCGGCTTTGACTCGGCAGCGGGCCCGTCGGGGATCGGCACGAAGAAGGAGCAGGCAACGCGGAACGACTCCGCGGTGCTCGCGCGGCCGAATCCGATGACCTTCGCCCCGCGCTCGCGCAGGAAATGGGCCAACGGGGCGTAGTCACTGTCGCTGGAGACCAGGGCGTACACGTCCGGCTTGATCGTGTGGTGCAGGTCCACGGCGTCGATGACCAGCGCGAGGTCGGTTGCGTTCTTACCCTTCACCGGATCGGACTGCTGGACAGGCCGTATACCGCGACGGTTCAACTCGGGGTCCCAGGCCTTGAGTGCGGACTTGAACCAGTTTCCGTAGGCGCGGCGAATGGTGAGATCCCCATGCTCGGCGAGTGCTGCGGCCACTTGGTCAAGGCTGCCCAACGCGGCGTTATCGGCATCGATCAAGAGGGCAACCGCAGGCTGGGCTTCAGTCACGCTGGCACCCTAACGACAACGCACCCGCAGGGCCGTCAGCTGCCAAGCAGAGGTGGGGAGGCGGTCCTGGGCCGCTGGCCTGGGGTGAGCAGGGTGCGCCCGAAGGGATTCGAACCCCCAACCTTCTGATCCGTAGCGATTCGGGCGCCCTGCCATCCAGTGCCAGCCCGTGCCACCCAGGCCATCCCGTCGCAGCCAGTGCGCGGACCCGGTGCCGAACCGACCCACCCAGTATCACCCCCTCACGCCGCGTTCGTTAGAAGAACCCGTTAGAAGTGGACGGGCGACAGCAACTTGGTACTTGGGGACGCCTGCCCTGCAGCCGCAGAGGAACGGCAGACCTGAACCCACAGGCCGACGCCGGCCGCACAACCTGGATTGCAGCTCCCAGGTGGGCTGGACCTTCACTTCGGGCAACTCATAGATGCGTCCCAGGTGTTGGGTGGTGCCTCGGCTCTCGGCCGCCTATGAATGCCCTACCAGTCATATGACTGGTACACTGCTCACATGTTCTTCGGCGAGCCTTTCGGCGGACTCATCCCGGGAGCGCGGGGAGCCGTGCTCTCCGTGCTGCTGCGTACCGGCGCGCCGCTGACTGGTCGGCAGGTCCACGGCTTGGTCAGCGACGAGCACAGCCTGTGGTCGGTTCAGGAGGCTCTCAAGGCTCTGGCCCGGCTTGGCGTCGTGGAGACTCAGAGCATCGGTCGGGCCGGGGTGCACACCATCAACGAAGGGCATGCGGCGGTGGCGCACCTGCGCGCACTGGCCGATCCGATCGCCTTGCTCAGGGCAGCCATCGCGGAGTCGGTTGGCTCCGAAGTCGAGTCGGTGATCGTCTTCGGGTCGATCGCCCGCGGAGAGGCCAGCGAGGGCAGCGACATCGACCTGGCCGTCATCGCCGGCTCCGGGTGGGACGGACGCACCGACCTCGAGGACGCCGTGCGCATCAGCGTGGGCAACGGCTGCGACGTCCTGGTCTTCACGCGGCGCCAGTTTCAGCAGTTGGCTCGATCGGGCGAGCCCGTGGTGAGCGACATCCTCCGTGACGGGCTGCCGCTCATCGGCTCGATGCCGCGCACAACGGTCGGTGCCGCCTGATGGCCAGTGCCGAGCAGCTCAATCACGCCAAGGCCTTCCTCAGGAAGGCCGAGGAGTACCTCGCCTCCGCAGAGGACAACCTCGTCGCCGAGCGCTACACCGCCGCCGCGGGCGATGCCATCCATGCAGGCATCAGCGCCAAGGACGCGATCACCACCGCCCTGACCGGTGCTACCCGCAAGGGCAAGGACCACGCGGCGGCGGCGAAGGAGCTCAAGACCGCCCTCGGCACGCGGGCCGACGCGCCCACCGCCGAGAAGGCCCTGCGTGAACTCATCGGAGCCAAAGGCGAAGTCGAGTACGGCACCGCCCTTCTGACAGCCACAAAGGCTGGGCCACTCGTCCGGCGCGCTCGGCTCTTGGTCGACATCGCGGTCCAGATCGTCCGCCTGGGTGGCTAGGTGTTACACGGTGAGGATCACGCGGCCCTTCGCGACGCCAGTGGCCAGGTAGTCGATCGCGTCGGCGGCCTGCGCGAGGGGGAACGTCCGCTGGTCGACCACGGGGTGGATGCGCCCCGCCTCGAGCAGTTCCACGATCGTGGCCCAGTTCTCCTCGCGTGATGGGCCCGGCCGGATGCCCGGGATCTGCTTGACCAGTGGGGAGATGGCCAGGAGCGGGAGCATCCGCCCGAGGCTGCCGAGCAGGCGGTGGCCCGAGCGGCCGTACTGGCCGTAACCGACCAGCAGGTAGGTGCCATCGGGCTCGAGCACGCGCCGGACCTCGGCGAACCGTGCCTGGGAGACGACGTCGAACACGAGGTCGAAGCGCACGCCCAGGCGGGTGACGTCCTGCCGCGTGTAGTCGACGACATGGTCGGCGCCGAGGTCGCCCAGCAGGTCGAGCTTGGCGGGTGCGTCGACCGCGGTGACCTCCGCCCCGAACGCCTTCGCCAGCTGGACGGCCCACACGCCGACGGCGCCGCCGGCTCCGTTGACGAGCACGCGCTGGCCGCTACGGACCCGGCCCTGGTCGCGCAGATTCGTCAGGGCGATGAGGGCGGCGGTGGGGACGGCCGCGGCCTCCTCGAACGACAGGCCATCGGGGATGGGCGCCAGCACCGTCTCGTCGGCGGCCGCGTACTCGGCGAACGTACCGGCGTTGAACCACTGACCGGTCGGCGTGATCTCGCCGAAGACCCGGTCGCCGGGGACGAACCGGCTCGCCCCAGCACCGACCTGGACCACCTCGCCGGCCAGGTCGGTGCCGGGGACCTGCCTCGTCGGGGCCCGCAGCCCCGAGCCCAGAAGCCTGAAGACGTACGGGATCCCGTTGACCGCGTGCCACACATCGGCGTGCACCGACGTCGCTCGCACCCGGACGAGCACCTGCCCGCTGCCGGGGACCGGCGAGGGGATGTCGCGGACGTGCAGCACCTCACGGTGCGGGCCGTACCGCTCCTGCACGATGGCGCGCAACGTAGTCCTCCTCGATGGGTCCCGTCGACGCTAGGTCGCGACGGTCACCACGACCTTCCCCGCGGGCCGGCCGGCCTTGACCAGGGCGACTGCGTCGGCGGCCTGCTCCAGCGGGTACTGCGAGTCGATGACGGGCCTGAGGTGGCCCGCCTCGATCAGGTCGCACAGCTCCTCCAGCGTCGCCGTGTCCTCCTTCGCGACGAACGAGGTGATCCGCTGCTTGGCGACCAGGTTGAGCAGGGCACCACCGATGACACCGCCGAGCGGTCCGATCCACCGGCCGCCGTCGCCGTAGGACTGGACCAGCGCCCCCCGAGGGGTGAGCAGCCGACGAAGGGCGCGCGGCGAGTACGTCCCGCCGAGCTGGAGGATCAGGTCGTACCGCGCCGGACCCGAGGTGGGGTCCCGCGTGGTGTAGTCGATCACGTGGTCCGCGCCGAGGCTGCGGACCAGCTCGAGCCGGCCGGTGCTGCACACCCCGGTGACCGAGGCGCCGGCGTGCGTGGCGAGCTGCACCGCGAACGTGCCGACCCCTCCGGAGGCGCCGATGACCAGCACCTGCTGCCCGCTGGCCAGACCGCCACGGCGCAGGCCCTGGACGGCCGTGCAGGCCGCCATCGGCACCGCCGCGGCCTGAGTGAACGTCAGGTTGGTGGGCTTGCGGGCCAAGCTGCCCGCCGGGGACGCGACGAACTCCGCGAACGCGCCGTCGGCGGCGCATCCGTACACCTCGTCACCGGCCGTCACCCCGCGAACCGCGCCGCCGACCCGCTCCACGACCCCGGCGAAGTCCGCGCCCACCACCCTCACCGGTGCCCGGACCCCGCCGAGCTGCGAGCGCATGAGCACCGGCTCGCCGCAGATGAGGTGCCAGTCGTAGGGGTTGACCGAACTGGCCCGTACGCGCACGAGTGCCTGGTCGGGCTTCACCTGCGGGACATCCACCGCGGCCATGTGCAGCACCTCGCGCGGATCGCCGTAGCCCCGCTGCTGGATCGCCTTCATGGGATCCCCCTTCCGAGGCTTCCGAACCCAGCGTGCCACGCTTGTGAGCGCCCCGATGCGGGTCTTGAGTCCTCAGCCCCGCGTTCAGGAGTCGCGCATGGTCGTCGTGGTTGGCTAGGTGTCGGTCGACCGTGGCCAGGGCATGGCGTAGTTCAGCTGCTGCCGTGTGCCGGTGGGGTGTCGGCGGCCAGCAGCGGTCGCAGCAGCCGGTCGTGCGCCCTCGTGTAGCGGCAACGTCCTCCACTCGGCATGAGCGAGTGTCGTTCGCAACGCAAGCGACGAGGAGGACGACCTGCGTCCTACCGCCGCGAAGGACGCACTGGTCTGCCTCCCGGAGGGAGACGACGATCGCCCGAACCTGCCGCGCACGGGGTATCGCGTCGACCGCTCAGCCGCTCGTCGTGCGCGTCTGAAGCGGCCCGCGAGCAGCCCGATCCCGCCGATGGGCGCTCCCGGGCTCGTCGTCTGGTTCGCGGGCCGCGGGGGAAGGGCCGGTCGATGCCGGGGCGTGCGCCTCACTGTCGCTGGGTCCGGTCGCCGAGGCGGCCGATGACGATGCCGAGCGCCAGGATTCTGAGGGCGTTGAAGCTCATGCTGATGATGAAGAGGCGCCAGGGGTCGGGCAGCGACCCGAGGAACTTGCCGGGGACGTCGACCAGAGCCGTGACCGCGATGAACGCGCACAGGCTCAGCAGAAGGGACTTGGCCATGGGCGTGTGGCCGGGGATCCGGTCGGGGAACCTCAGCAGTACCCAGCTCACGCAGGTGGCGATGAGGAGGCCACCGAGTGCGGCCTCGATGAGCATGGGGACGTAGCGAATCGACAGGGCGGAGCGGTAGTCGGCGGCCACCGGCGTCAGGGAGATGAGGAGGTTGACGATCCAGAACGCCGATGCTCCGGCGATCGCCAGGCGCCAGATGCCCCGTGGCCTCGTCATGCTGTCCTGCGGGGGGCGAAACTGGGGCGGCATGCCGGGTGCCGATGCCACGCTGGGGCAGCGTCGGCGTCCCGCGTCTGACGCCCCTGCCGGGGCGCCCGGAGCGAACCCTCTGGCCGGCACCTGGACCGCCAGGGCGATCTCCGGCAGGAAGAGGGGTCAAGCATGGCTGATCCTCCTCAGGCCGGCGCCGGCGCCGGCGCCGGCTCCCGCGCGCCCATGATCAGCAGCCAGAGCATGAGGGAGAACTCCCCGATGAAGCCGATCACTGAGCTCACGTAGCTGACCCCGCTCGCGCTCGGGAGGAGGAAGAACTGCAGGGCATAGGTCAGCCAGGCGGCGCTCTCGACGATCAGCACGACGCCGAGCAGCCGCGGGAGGAAGCCGGACCGAAGCACCAGGTAACCCAGCGGCAGGAGCCAGGCGCCGAAGAAGAACTGCGCGATCATGAACCCGTTGCGGTACAGCTCGAGGAAGAGCATCGCCAGTGCCGGCGACCCACCCTCGGCGATCGAGCCCGGGGCGTCAGCCGCACCCAGGATCACGCCAGCGGCGAAGAAGTTGAGCATGTTGAGGCACTGCACGGCGACGCCAGCCAGGTTCAGCAGCACGAACAGCAGCGCGACATCCGGATTGACGGGCTTCAGCAGGACGTAGAGCGCCCAGGCCGTCACCAGGAACAGCACGCCAGCCAGGACGTCGCTGACAAAGCTGAGGCGGAACAACGGCGCCGAGGCCACGACGTTGGCCGCCGTCGCGGCAGCATCCCCCGGAACCACCAGCCTGTCGCGGGTGGCATTCGCAAAGACCGTCAGCACGATGTAAGCCAGGTACAGGCCCCCCGCGATGCGCGCCGTCGCCTTCCGCGAAACCACTGTGCGCCTCCCCTGAGACGTCTGCTCATACACCGGCGGCACAACCGGCAAGGCGCGAGGCACTCCACGCACCTGCCGCACGAAATGCACTCTCAGTAAACCCCGCGAGGAGAGACGCGCCAGGGCACAAAGGCAGGGCATGACAATGGCCGGCCCCCTCCCCGTCGCCGCCCTGCTCGGCCGCCGCGGCTACGACCTGCCACCAACCCCGCCTTGGGCCGTCCGCCTCGCGTGCGAGATCGCCGACTGAGGCAGCCCAGATCCAGCCGTCCCCGGGGACCTTCAGGGCCCGCTGTGTCACTGAGCAGCTGGAAGAGCGATTCGGCCCCACCGAAACGCGGCCCAACAAGAAGCCGGCCCCCGTGTGGAGCGGGAACCGGCCCTCGGTGCCGTCTCAACAGCGTGCGCCCGAAGGGATTCGAACCCCCAACCTTCTGATCCGTAGTCAGATGCTCTATCCGTTGAGCTACGGGCGCCCGTCCCGCGAACGGGACCTGCCGAGTGTAGCCGCGGCGCCCAGGCCCCGCCGAATCCCCAGCAACCACACCAACACACAACCGGTGCCGGGAGGCGACGCGAGCACCCGCCCCGCGTACGAGCGAGGCGCCCGTACGACTGGGCCGGCGATTGTGTGTCGGTGTGGCGCAGGCGGCGCGCCGAGGGCAGCGCGAAGGCCCCGGCGCGAGAGCCGGGGCCTTCGGGTGGTGCGTGGGGCGGAGGCGGGGGGATTTGAACCCCCGAGGGGCTTTGAAACCCCAACCCGCTTAGCAGGCGGGCGCCATCGACCGGACTAGGCGACGCCTCCCCGCGTCCGGGCCGGCCCCGGGGGGCCGATCCTTCGGCGGGCACAGGGTACCCGCGCGCCGAGACCGCCAGCAAAGCCGCCGCCAGGCATGCCCCATGCGCCGCTCGGCTGGGCGACGCCCCCACGCGTCGCCCAGCCAGACAGACGGCCATACCGTGGGGCCATGCGCTCCAGGGTCTACCGCGACGCGACGGTCGAGGCCGCCGACGTCGACCTCGACGCGGTCGCCAAGGCCATCGCCGACGGGCGCATCGTCTGGGTGCACGCGACCCCCGACGAGCTGCCGGCCGTCGCGGCCGCCCTCCGCCTGAACCACCACGCGGTCGAGGACGCGCTCAAGGGCGTCGACGCCGCCGAGGTCATCACCCAGCGGGCCAAGCTCGAGCGCTACCCCGGCCACGCCTTCCTCTACGTCTACCTCGCCCGGGTCGACGGCGGCCGCGAGCAGCTGGAGATCACCGGCGCACCGTTGTTCGTGAGCCGCTCGTTCCTGGTCACCCTCGACACCCCCGCCGGCCTCTCCGCCGACGACCTGATGGCGGGCTGGGACTCGCACCCCGACCTGATGGGCCACGGCACCCCGGCGCTGCTGCACGCGGCACTCGACCTCGTGGTCGACAGCCACCTGCAGGCGGTCGACGACATCGGAGACCTCGTTGACGAGATGGAGGACCTGCTCTTCGAGGGCCCCGCCGAGGACGTGCAGGTGCACCAGCGCCAGGCGTACGCCACCCGCAAGTCGCTCGTGCGCATGCGCCGCGTCGCGACCCCGATGCGCGAGCTGGTGAGCGGCGTCATGCGCCGCGAGGAGGAGGACGAGACCCCGATCGACGTCGTGCTCATGCCGTACTACCAGGACCTGTACGACCACGTCCTCCGCGTCAACGACACCCTCGAGGGACTGCGCGACCTGGTCTCCAGCCTGTACGAGACGCGCATCGCGATGGCCGACCACACCCTCAACACCGTGATGAAGAAGCTCGCCGCATGGGCCGCCATCATCGCCGTGCCCACCGCGGTCACCGGCTTCTACGGCCAGAACCTCGACTACCCGCTCGTGGGGACCGGCGCCGGGTTCTTCGTGTCCACGGCGATCTGGGCCGGCGGGGGCGCGGCGCTGTGGTGGACGTTCCGCAGCCGCCACTGGCTGTGACGGCACCGCGCCGCAGCGGCTGAGCCGCCTGGCCCGCTCACCGGCTCGCCAGGCGCTCCGCCCAGGCCTCCAGGCCCGCGGGGGTCGCGGTCAGGATGACGACCTCGCGCACCTGGGTGGGCGTCGACTCGAGCGAGCCCAGCGCGACCCGGATCGCGCTGTCGAGCGGCCAGGGCTTCCAGGCCAGCACCATCGGCATCGCGAGGCGGGCGGCGCCGAGGGAGTCGGCGGCCTCGAGGGCGGCCCGGTAGACCCGCGAGAGCAGGTACTCGCGGTCCTCGCGCGTGGAGAAGGCGGGGCTGCCCACCTCGATCACCGGGGGCCGCCCCGGCCGGACCGCGGTGGCTCCGACGGCGAGCGGGCCGGGCCGCACCGGGCGCACCAGGGCGTCGACCCGGTCGAGGTCGAAGTCGCCCAGGACGGCGCGGATCCGCAGCCGGCCCCCGCCGGCCGGGGTCGGCGCCGAGGGCACCCCTGGCACGGCCGGACCAAGCCTCAGCGCGAGTCGGACCGGGCGCGCGCCGCGAGCAGCACCATCACGATCCCGGCCGCTGCGAAGGCGATCGCCGGCAGCAGCCCGGAGCCGGTCACCACGGTGACCACCGCCAGCGCGAACCAGACCAGCGCCAGCACGCCCATCAGCACCACCCGCGAACCCATGGCCGCGAGCGTACGGCCCGATCACCCCGTGCCAAGGCGACGCGCGTGGGCGAGACTGCACCCGTGACCGCCGCCGACCCCGCCGACCAGTCCGCCGACCCGTCCTCCGGTGCCAGCGCGCCCGGACCGCTGGCGCTCATCGGCTCCGGCGAATACCTGCCGGTGATGGCCGACATCGAGCGCGACCTGATGGCCGGCCGAGGCGACCGCTACGTGCAGCTGGCGACGGCGGCCGCGCCCGAGGGCGACGGCTCGCTGCACCGCTGGCACTCCCTCGGCGCGCAGCAGGCCGCCCGCCTCGGCGCCGAGCAGGTCGTCGTCGACGTGCGCACGCGCGAGGACGCGTACGACGAGGGGCTGGCCGCCCTGGTCGAGGGGGCCGCCCTGGTCTACCTGTCCGGCGGCAACCCGGTGCACCTGGCCGACACCCTGCGCGGCACCCCGGTGTGGGACGCGATCCGCACCGCCTGGCAGTCCGGGGCCGCGCTGGCCGGCTGCAGCGCGGGCGCGATGGCGATGTCCGGCTGGGTGCCGTCGCTGCGCCACCCCCGCAGCGGCGCCGTCGACGGGCTGGGCGTCCTGCCCCACGTACGGGTCATCCCGCACTTCGACCGGATGGCCGGCTGGATGCCCGACATCATCGGCCGCTACCTGGTGCCCGAGGCCGAGGGCGCCACGGTCGTCGGCGTCGACGAGGACACCGCGCTCGTCGGCGGCCCGCACGAGTGGACCGTCCGCGGCCGCCAGCGCGTCTGGGTGCTCACCCACCAGGGCCGCACCGGCGTACGCCGACGGCGAGGTGCTCGTCACCCCCTGACCCCCGCTCCACCTCTTCCGCCAGCCCCGCCGCCCCCGCCCGCCCCGGTTTGCGGTGGCACGAGAGGCATGTCACCTCTTCTGCCACCGCAAACCGGGTCAGGGGGCGCGGCGCGGGTGGGCGTCGAAGAAGTCGAGCATCTGCTCGGTCGCGTCGACCGCCTGGCTGGTGGCGCCGACGAACGACTCGACCTCGGCCGGCGGCGGGTCCGACCCGGGCCAGGTGTGCCCGCCGCCGGCCAGCACGACGAGCTGCACGTCGCTGCCCGTACGGCAGTCCAGCCAGCGGTAGTCCAACGCCTCGTCGCCGAGCACCTCGACCTTCGGCTGCGGCTTGCACGACTCGCGGGCGCCCCAGCCGGACACCACCTCGCGGACGTCGCCGATGTAGAACGAGCCCGCGGTCAGCGCGGTGTACTCGGCGTCGACGGAGAACGGCGCGATCGGGTCCATGTCGCCGTGGAAGGCGAGCACCGACACCGGCGGGCCGTCCGGGCAGACCCGCAGCAGCCCGACGCCGGCGACCGGCGCGATCGCGGCGACCCGCTCGGAGGCGCAGGCGAAGTACGCCGCCATCGCCGCGCCGCCGGAGATGCCCGTCGCGTACACCCGGTCGGGGTCCAGGCACAGCAGCTGGCCGACCTGCTCGATCGCGGTCTCCACGAAGGCGACATCGTCGAGCCCGGCCACGCCGGGGATCGCCCAGGCGGCCGGCGAACCCTCGGCCTGCGGCGCGAGCACCGCCATGCCGCGGCCGGTGGCCTCCTCGCCCAGCCCGGTCTGGGTGAGGAACGACTCCGCCTGGCCGGAGGTGCCGTGGAAGGCGAGCAGCAGCGGCAGCTGCTCGGCGGGGTCGGCGATCTCGGGCAGCGCGAGGGTGAACGAACGGGACTCGGCGCCCTGGCGGACGGTCAGGGTGTCCTGGCCCTCGGCCGGGGGCGACTCCAGGGCGCAGCCCGGGCTGAGCGGCGCGGCGTCGTCCTGCTGCTGGGCGCAGCCCGCCAGCGCGGCGGCGGCCAACGCCAGCGCGGCGACCAGCCCGGCCGGCGCCCGCCCCCTGCCCCCCAGCAGCACGACCGTCAGCCCTGTCCGTCGGGGGGCGAGCCCGGGGGCGGCGGGCCGCCCGGCAGCGACGCCCACCACGCGAGCACCTCGGCCTCGCCGAGCACCTCGCCGTACTTCGCCTGGATGTCGAACAGGTTCGCCTCGTGCGGCCCGGGGTGCCGGTCGCCGACCGCCTCGCGGACGACCACCGGGATGAAGCCGTGCTGCACCGCGTCGACGGCGGTCGCGCGTACGCACCCGCTCGTCGAGACGCCCGCGATCACCAGCGAGTCGACGCCGCGCGCGGTCAGCGACGCCGCCAGCGAGGTGCCGAAGAAGCTCGACGCGTACTGCTTGACCACCCGCACGTCGCCGGGCCCGACCTCGAGGCCCTCGGCCAGCTCGCCGAGCGGGTTGCCCTCGTCGAAGCACGCGAGCGCGGGGACCTTGCGGTAGAAGACGCCGCCGTCGGCGCCGCCGGCCTGGAAGCGCACCTCGGTCCAGTAGACCGGGATGCCGCGGGCGTGCGCGTCGTCGACCAGCCGCGCCGTCGAGGCGACCACCCCGGGCATGCCGTCGCCGGCGTACAGCGGCGAGCCCGGGTCGGTGTACGCCCGGGCGATGTCGATGACGACGAGCGCGGGCCGGCGGCCCAGCGCGAGCCGGCCGTCGAAGGCGCCTGCGTAGTTGGCGGCCAGCGCCTCGGCGTTCCGGTCATCTCCCACGGGCGGCGAGGATACTCTCGCCTTCTGAGAGGCGGTATCCCACTTTCAGGGGACGGGGGCATGAGCATGGCCAGCGGGTCAGCCGGGCACACGCCCGGGGCGGAGGCCAGCCGCAAGCTGCTCGCCGTGCTGATGGCCTTCAGCGAGGCGCGGCCGGTGCGCTCGGTGCCCGAGCTCGCGGCCGAGGCCGGCGTGCCGACGTCGAGCGCGTACCGCTACGTCGCGGTCCTGCGCGAGGTCGGGCTGCTCGACTCAGCCGGCGGCGGCGGCTACCGCCTCACCGACCGCATCGTCACCCTGGCCCGCGCCGCCGAGGCCGCCCGCGCCTCGCTCGTCGACGTCGCCCACCCGTACCTCGAGGCGCTCCGCGACGAGGTCGACGAGACCGTCGTGCTCGTACGCCGCGGCGGCCGGGCGGTCTACTGCATCGACCGGGCCGAGTCGACCCGCCCGGTGCGGCTGCAGTTCGACGTGGGCCAGGCGATGCCCGCGCACTCCGGCTCGTCCTCGCGGGTGCTGCTCGCCTCCGCGCCGCGCAGCGAGCGGGACGCGTACGTCGCCGAGGTGCTCGACGGGCTGCCGGCCAACCGCCAGGCGCTGCTCGCCGAGCACGCGCTCGACGCGGTGGCCGCGGCCGGGTGGACCGAGTCGTACGAGGAGGTCGACGACGGCATCTGGGGCGTGGCGGCCGCCGTCACGCGCGAGTCCGATGTGGTGGCCGCGCTCGGCGTGGCCGGGCCGATCTACCGGATCGACGCCTCGCGCCGGGCCCGGATCTGCGAGGCCACCCGAGACGCGGCGGCCCAGATCAGCGCCGCCCTCGCCAAGCGCTGACCGATCCGCCCCCGCAACGGGCCCGTCCCGGCCGCCAGCGCCCTGCTTGCCCGGCCTTACGCGTGCCTACCCGCCGCTTGAGCGCCGGGTAAGCACTCGTACGAGCGGGTAAGCGCCGCCGCACCGCCGTCAGCACCCGTCAGAGCGCGGCGAGCTCGGCCTGGACGCGGGCGATCGCGTCGCGGCCGGAGGTGAGCATCGAGACGCGGCGCAGGTACGCCTTGGTGGCCTCGGGGTCGCCCATCAGCGCGACCAGCTGGGCGTTGCGCGCGGCGCGGGCCTCGCGGTCCTGCTCCTGCATGTCGCGGAAGTTCTTGGTGGTCTCGGCCTGCACGTACGTGTGGCAGACCTCGGCGCGCGCCTTGCCGTAGATCGGCGCTGGCCGCGGCGGCGTCGGCGCCGGCCCGCACCGCGAGGATCGCGTCGACGGCCGACCACGCGTCGTGGATGCCGCTGTTCATGCCCATGCCGCCGAGCGGGTTGTTCATGTGCGCGGAGTCGCCGGCGATGAGCACGCGGTTCTGGCTGAAGTTGCTCGCCACCCGCTGGTTGACCCGGTAGAGCGAGTGCTGGATGACCGGCACCTCCTCGACCGGGGCGCCGCCGTCGCGCAGCACGCCCTGCAGCCGCTCCTGGAAGCGCTCGGGGAGCACCGCGGCGTCGTCGGGCTCGTCCGGCGAGACCGGCATCAGCACCCGCCAGTGGTCGGGCGTCTTGAGCAGCACCATCCACTCGTCCGGGTCGGTGATGTACGAGACGTAGGCCAGCCCCGGGAACGCCGCGCGGAAGTCGTACGTCGTGCTCATCACCAGGAAGCGCTCGGGGAACGTCACGCCCTCGAAGCCGAAGCCCAGCGACTGGCGGACCATCGAGTTGGCGCCGTCGCAGCCGATCAGCCAGTCGCACTCGAGCCGCTCGCCGCCGGCGAGGTTGACCGCGGCGTGGTCGCCGAGGTCCTCGGCGGTGTCGACGTGGGCGCCGTAGCGGATCTGCGCGTGCGGGTGCTCCAGCAGCAGCGGCCGGATGATCCGGGTCAGCTTGGACTGCTCGAGCTGCAGCCGCCAGGGGTAGGCCGTCTCGTCGGCGAGCAGCCCGAGGTCGAGCTCGGCGAGCAGGCCGCCCTTGCGGTCGCGCTGCTGGAAGACCGGCGCCTTGAGCCCCTGGGCGTGCATCTCCTCGGCGATGCCCAGCGTCTCGAGCAGCTCGAGCGAGGGGATGTGGAAGGTCGAGGCCTTCGAGTCGACCGACAGGTCGTCGCCCTGCTCGAGCACGAGCACGGGCACGCCGGCCTGCGGCCAGCCGCAGCGCGGCGACCATGCCCACCGGGCCGCCCCCGGCGACGATGACGGGTTGACGCTCGGCCATCTGACTCTCCCCACCTGCTGAGAACGTGATTCGCGTGGGGCGAGACTAGTCGGATCCGGGCTCCGCGTCCAGCACCAGCTCGACCTCCCAGACCCCGACCTCCGGCTGCCGCCACGCGTACGCCGCCAGCAGCCCGTCCGGCCGCACCCGGAAGACCGCGCCGTCCTCGTACGAGCCGCCGACGTACCCGTACGCCTGGCTGAGGTCCTCGCGCGGCGGGCCGACCGGCTCGGCGGTGCGCACGTCGAGGACGGGGGCGAGCAGGTCCTCGGGCGCGCAGCCCGGCCGGATGTCGGGCACCAGCACGACCCGGCCGCCCGCGCCGCCGGCCGCCACCGCGCGGACGACGTCGCCGGCGAAGACCCGCAGCAGCGGGAAGAGCAGCATGCCGCGCGCGGCCACCCGGTCGTCCGGGCGCCGCTCGCCGTTGACGGTGCGCCGCACCTCGACGACGCCGGGCTCGACGCCGGCGTACTCCGCCCGCGCCGAGGCGTCCGGCAGGTCGAGGGCGACGAGCGCGGTGGCCCCCTCGCGCTCGACGGTGAGCACGATCGCGCCCTCGGCGGCCTCCCGCCGCGACGTGATCCGCCCGTCGGCCGCCTCGAAGGTCTCCTCGATCGGCTGGACGACTCCGTCCAGCCGGTAGACGTACCGCCCGCTGATCACGGGGCCATCCTTCCCGAGTCGGGCGCCTGCCCGCCCGTACGGGTGCTTGCCCGCCCCCACAGCGCCGGGGAGGCGCGCGTACGAGCGGGTAAGCGGGGCAGGGCGGTCAGGACGAGGCGGCCAGCTCGGCGAGGAACAGCACCTGCGCGGCCAGCGCGGCCTCCAGCTCGCCCAGGTGCACCGACTCGTCCGGCGCGTGGATGCTCGCCTTGGGGTCCTGGGCGCCGAACAGCAGCATCGGCAGGTCCGGGAAGGCCTGGTGCAGGTTGGCCACCAGCGGCACCGAGCCGCCGGCGCCGATGTCGACGCAGTCGCGCCCGTACGACGCGGCGAGCGCGCGCCGCGCGGCGGCCATCGGCTCGCTGTCGGTCGGCAGCGACACCCCCGCCGCGGGCCGACCCGGCGTGACCTCCACCTGCACGCCCCACGGCACGTGGGCCTTGAGGTGCGCGATCAGCGCGTCCTGCGCGGCGACCGGGTCGACGCCCGGCGGGATGCGCATGCTCACCTTGGCCCCCGCGGTCGGCTGCACGGCGTTGATGGCGCCGGCCACCGGCGGCGCGTCGAGCCCGACGACGGCGATCGCGGGCCGGGAGAACAGCCGCGACGACAGCGACCCGGTGCCGATCAGCGGCTGGCCGTCGACGATCCCGGCCTGGTCGCGGTAGTCGTCGTCGGGGTACTGCCCGCCGTCCCACTCGTACCCGCCCGCGCCCTCGACCGCGACGTCGCCGGCCTCGTCGAGCAGGGTGTCGAGCATCCGGATCAGGGTGAGCAGAGCGTCGGGGGCGGGGCCGCCGAACATCCCGCTGTGCGCCGGGGCGCGCAGGGTGCGGATCGACACGTACGCCTCGACGGCGCCGCGCAGCCCGGTGGTGAACGTCGGCTCGCCGAGCCGCACGTTGCCCATGTCGGCCACCACCATCGCCGCGGCGGAGCCGAACCAGTCCTCGCGCGTCGGTGACGTACTCCTCGAAGGCGCCGCCCCACTCCTCCTCGCCCTCGATGATGATCCGCAGGCCCACCGGGGGCTTGCCGTCGAACGCGCGCAACGTCGCCGCGTGCAGCACGACCCCGGACTTGTCGTCGGCGGCGCCGCGGCCGTACAGCCGCCCGCCGCGCTCGGTCGGCTCGAACGGCGGCGAGGTCCAGGCGGCCAGGTCGCCCGCCGGCTGCACGTCGTAGTGGGCGTAGAGCACCACCGTCGGCGCGCCCTCGGGGCCGGGCACGAAGGCGTGCACCGCGGGGATCCCCTCACCGGGGTCGACCAGCTCGGCCTGGGCCCCGGCGGCGCGCAGCAGCGCCGCGGTCGCCTCCGCGCCGCGCAGCACCTCCTCGCGCGGGAAGCCCTCGAAGGCGATCGACGGGATCCGGGTCAGCGCCTCGAGGTCGGCGCGCATCTGGGGCGCCTCGCGGGCGGCCAGCGCGTGGGCCCCGGCGGCGTCGAGGGCGGTGGTGCGGAGCGGCTCGGTCGATGCGGTCATGCTCCGACGCTAGAGCCCGCGGCTGGCCGGCGCGACCGGTTGCGCGCGACCACCGCGAGGCCGCGTGCGGTCAGTCCGCGGTGGCCGTCTCGGGATCGGCGGCGGTCGGGTTCGGCGTCGCGGGTCGGCGACCGTCGGCGTCCTGCCTCCGCCGCCGCCGCCGCGGCCTCGCGCCGGCGCCGGATGGCCAGGTCGTCGGGCAGCCCGAGGGTGGCGAGCAGCCCGGCGAAGACGAAGCTCGCGGCGACCCACAGCGCGCCCTGGGCCGCGGCGACGATGCCCTCCTGGGCGGCCGCGCGCACCTCCGGGTCCTCGATCCGCGGCACCGACGTGCCGGCCGTGGCCTGGGCGAGGTCGGCGATCGCGGTGGCCTCGGCGGCGGGGACGCCCACCGCCGAGACGCTGTCGGCCACCTGGATCCCGATGCCCGTGAAGAGCGCGGCCCCGAGGATCGCGATGCCGAGGGCGGCCCCGACCTGGCGGGTGGTGCTCTGGGCGCCCGACGCCTGGCCCGACCGCTCGACCGGGATCTCGCTGAGCACCACGTTGGTGAGCTGGGCGCTGGCGAAGCCGACGCCCGCGCCGTAGATCAGCAGCCCGGGCATCATCGCCCACGTCGTGGTGTCGAGGGACAGCACAAGCCCGACCAGCACCATGCCGGCGATCTCGAGGCCCATGCCCAGCCGGACGACCAGGCGGGAGCCGCGGCGGGCGGCCAGCTGCCCGGCCGACGGCCCGGCGATGAAGACGCCGAGCGCGATGAGCGCGATCACGCCGCCGGCCTGCAGGGCGGTGTAGCCGAGCACGTTCACCAGGAACACCGGCAGCACGAAGATCAGGCCGAACTCGCCGAACTGCACGATCAGAGCGACCACGTTGCCGTACGCGAACGACTTGATCTTGAACAGCGACAGGTCCAGCAGGTACGGCTGGCCCAGCCGCGTGCGGCGGGCCTCCCACCAGAAGAACAGCGCGACGAACACCGCGCCGAGGGCCAGCGCGATGGCGATCGCCGACAGCCCGCCCTCCTGGAACGTCACACCGAGGAAGGAGAACGGCTCCTTGGCCGTCCACCACCCGTACCGCTGGCCCTCGATCAGGCCGAAGACGACCAGGCCCAGGCCGAGCGCCGACAGCACCACGCCGACCAGGTCGACCCCGCCGCGCGCACGGGGGTCGCGGCTCTCCCGGACGAGGAACAGGGTGCCGATGACCAGGGCGATCCCGATCGGCACGTTGATCCAGAACGCCCAGCGCCACGACCCGGAGGTGGCCAGCCAGCCTCCGACCAGCGGGCCGATCGCCGACATCCCGCCGATCGTCGCGCCCCACACGCCGAAGGCCACCGCGCGGTCGCGGCCGGTGAACATCGCGTTGACCAGGGCCAGCGACGTGGGCAGCATCGCCGCGCCGGCGGCGCCCTGCAGCACCCGCCCGGCGATGAGCAGGTCGCCGGTCGGGGCCGAGGCCACCAGCACGCTCGCCACGATGAAGCCGATCGCGCCCAGCATGAAGACCCGGCGGCGGCCGAAGCGGTCGCCGAGGTTGCCGAACGTGACCAGCAGCGCGGCGAAGACCAGCGGGTAGACCGCGACGACCCACTCGGCCTGGGTGGCGTCCATCTGCAGGTCGATGACCACCGAGGGCAGCACGACGTTGACGATGGTGGCGTCCACCATGATCATCGAGACGCCGAGGGAGATGAAGACCATCGCCACCCAGCGGTGGCGCGCCGCCGGCGGGGCCGCTGGGACCGTCGCAGAAGTCATGGCGGAACGGTACCTGAGTTTTACCGTCGCTGCGTCGGGAAGAGGGGCATCCCCCCGACGGCCGAGGGGATCAGCCCCCCGCGGCGGCCGCCTTCAGCGCGGAGCCGGCGGTGACCTTCACGCCCCAGCCGGCTGGCACCTCGAGCGGCTCGCCCGTGCGCGGGTTGCGACCCGTACGCGCCGCCCGGTGGACGGCCTCGAAGGCGACGAACCCCGGGATCTGCACCTTGTCGCGGCTGGCGACCGCTGCGCCGACGACGGATGCCAAGGCCTTGAGCGCGGCATCGGCCTGGCTGGTGCTGAGATCGGCGGCCTCGGCGACGGCGGCGACCAACTCGGTGCGGTTCATGTGCTTCCTTTCAGAGGGGTGCGGGGAATGGTCGAGGGGCGGGAGCCCCCAGGGCGGGCGGCTACCAGCTGGACTTGGTGACGCCGGGCAGCTCGCCGCGGTGCGCCATGGCGCGGAACCGGATCCGCGAGAGGCCGAACGGCCGCAGGTAGCCGCGCGGCCGGCCGTCGACTGCGCCCCGGTTGCGCACGCGGGTGCGGCTGGCGTCGCGGGGCTGGCGGTCCAGCTCGGATCGGGCGGCGGCCTTCTGCTCGGGGGTCGCCGCTTCCGACTTGAGTACGGCCACGAGCGCGGCGCGGCGCTCGGCGTACCGCCGCACGGTCGCCGCCCGCCTGTCGTTGGCGACGATCTTGGACTTCTTGGCCACCTCAGCGCTCCTCGCGGAACTCGACGTGGCGGCGGACCACCGGATCGAACTTGCGCAGCGTCAGCCGATCGGGGGTGCTGCGCCGGTTCTTGCGCGTGACGTACGTGAAGCCGGTGCCGGCCGTCGAGCGGAGCTTGACGATCGGCCGGAGCGCGTCGCGGCGCGCCATCAGAGCCGCACCCCGCGGGCCCGCAGCTCGGCGACCACCGATTCGATGCCGCGGCGGTCGACGGTCTTGATGCCCTTGGCCGACAACGTGAGCGTCACCCGGCGGCCCTCGCTGGGCAGCCAGTACGTCTTGCGCTGGATGTTGGGGTCGAACCGTCGCTTGGTCCGGACATGGCTGTGGGAGATCTGGTGGCCGAACGACGGCTGCCGCCCGGTGACCATGCAGTGTCGGCTCATGCGCACAGGGTATACGATATTGATAACCGTTTTCGTTTGACCCTTGGAGTCGCGCCGTGCCCGTCCCCGTCACGCTCATCGCCGGCCTGGCCGACGCGCCCCGGGCCTGGCTGACCGCCGCCCTGCTCGGCGGCGACACCCCGATCGCGGTCCTCAGCCACGACCTGCGCGGACTCTGGGAGGACGGCCGGCTGGGACGCACCCTGTGGGACTCCTACGGCCGGGTCGAGCAGACCACCGTCGACCTCGTGCACGGGTGCGTGTCCTGCACCCTGCGCGAAGACGTCATCCCCACGCTCGTCGAGTTGGCCGGAAGCGGGCGGTACCAGGCGCTGGTCCTCGACCTGCCTCCCGTCGTGGAACCACAGGCCGTGGCCGACCTGATCGACGTCTACGTCCTCGAGGGCCGGCCGGTGACCGACGACATCCACGTCGACCTGATCGCCGCCACGATCGACGCGGGCAGCCTGCGCGCCGACCTCGAGGGCGCCGACACCCTGGAGAACCGCGGCATCCAGGCCGCCCCGGAGGACGATCGCTCGGTGGGCGAGGTCCTGGCCCGGCAGCTGGAGACCGCCGACCTCGTGGTGCTTGGCGGGGCGGCCGGGGCCGCGGACCCGATGCAGGCCCGCGCGCTCGTCCAGCACCTCGCCCCCGGGGCCCGCATCCTGGAGGCCGGCCACGACGCCATCGGCGCCGCCGACCTGCTCCTGACCGGGCGGCACGACCCCGAGCTGGCCTACCTGCGCGACCTGCCGGGCGGCGCCCAGGCACGGTGCACGTGCGAATGCGGGGTGGCCACCACCGTGTGGACCTCTCGGCGGCCGCTTCACCCCGAGCGGCTCCACGCCGCGATGCGCGACCTGGTCGAGCCGCTCATCCGCGCCCGCGGTCACATCTGGCTGGCCAACCGCCCCCACCACGCGCTGGGCTGGCAGGTGGTCGGCGGCTCGCTGGAGCTGCAGCGCGGGGAGATCTGGCTGGCCGACGCCCCGCACGCCGAGTGGGAGGCCGAGGACCCGCGCCGGCTGGCTTTGGTCTCGGCCCGCTGGGACCCCTACTACGGCGACCGCACCAACTCCCTGGTGATGACCGCCGTGGACTTCGACCCGGCCGACGTGGTCGAGCGGCTCGACGCGTGCCTGCTCACCGATGCCGAGCTGTCCGAGGGCTTCGACGCCTGGCGGCTGCTGCCCGACCCGTTCCACCCGTACCTCGGCGACGAGCCCGACCGCTGGGACGACGCCGAGCAAGCCCGAGGAGCCTGACGTGAAGCCATCGATCCACCCCGAGTACCGGCCGGTCGTCTTCCGCGACGCCTCGGCGGGCTTCGCCTTCCTCACCCGCTCGACGTCCACCAGCGAGCGCACCATCGAATGGGAGGACGGCCGGACGTACCCGGTCATCGACGTCGACATCTCGTCGGCCAGCCACCCCCTCTACACCGGCAAGGCCAAGCTCATGGACACCGCTGGGCGGGTGGACAAGTTCAACCAGCGGTACGGACGGCCCTGACCGCGCGGTGACCGCGGGGCGAGGGGCCGGCTCGGCGCCCGGCGGGCCCGGCAGGGAGACTGGGCGCGTGAACCCGCTCCCGCTCTACAAGGTGCTGGCCTACGTCACGGGCATCGTGCTGGCGGTGATGACCGTCGTGGGGCTGCCCTTGAAGTACCTCGTCGACGGCACCCCGGCGACCCTGCTGGACGTGATCACCCTCGGCTGGGTGGCCCACGGCTGGCTGTTCATGGCGTACGTCGTGGTGACCCTCTGGCTCGGCTACATCCGCCGCTGGCCGCTGCTGAAGATGGCGTTGGTCTGCATCGCCGGCACCATCCCGTTCGCGGTCTTCTTCGCCGAGCGCCGGGTGGTGCGCGACGAAGAGGCGCGCAGCGCGGGCCTGGTCCAGGTGGAGCCCGAGCAGGCCGGCCCGGCTCAGGCCTGAGGCCGCGCGGCACGCCGCGGCCTCGGCGTCCTCGCGGTCCCGGCGCAGGTCGAGCCGCAGCCCCAGCACCCACATGGCGACGACGGCCGCGGCGAAGAACCACCACTGCACCGCGTAGAGCAGGTTGCGCCAGTTCCACCGCAGCTCGGTCTCCGGCTCCGGGGCGGGCAACGGGGCCGGATCGGCCGCCGTGATCGGCGGCTTGCTGCTCGATCAGCCCGACGTAGGCGTCGGCCAGCTCGTACTCGACGGCGTCGAGCAGCGGCACCGGGCTGATCGCGATCTCGTCCCCCGTCGCCAGCGGCTCGCCCGCGAGCAGCCAGCCCTCGACCACCACGGGGCCGGCGGGCGGCGGCGGCGCGGGCTGCCCCGGCGGGATCGAGCCGCGGGCCACCAGCACGCCGTCGCCGCGGTCGAGGCGCAGCACGGTGACCACCACGTCGCGCGGGGCGCCCGCGACCCCGCGACCCGGGACGACGAGCTGCGCGGCGGGGTCGTACGAGCCGGCCGCCGTCACCGGCCGCGGCGCCGACCCGGTCTCGACCAGGCCCCCGGCCTCGAGCACCCCCTCGATCGGGACGGCCGGGCCCTCGAGCGGGTTGGCGGCGGCGACCTCCTCGCGGATGTCCGCCCGCGCCCACTGCCACACGCCCATCGCGGCGAACGCGGCGATCGCGACCAGCGACACGGCCGTCAGCGCCAGCCAGCGGGGGGTGCGCAGCGTCTGCTTCATAGCGGGGACCACGGTAGGCGAGCCGTCGGCCCGACCCGTCACCAGCGGTTGCGGACCTCCTCGGCCCAGCCGTGCAGGCCGTCCACCGAGATGCGCTCCCCGGAGTCGTCGGCCACCCAGCCGCTCCAATGCCCGAACGCCTGGTGGGTGTCGTTGCCGATGATCACGCGCTCGATGCGGTCTGCCCGCACGTAGTACGGCGTGAACGTCAGGTCGGCGCGACCGGTGCGCGGGGCCTCGACCCGCCAGGGCCGCATCCAGTCGCCGCGGTCGTACGACCAGAGGAGCTCCTCGCCGAGCTTGTGCAGCCGGCCGTCGACGGTGAGGGCGTTCTCGGTGCTGCCGGTGCCGTCGGTCCACGCGCCGCCGACCTGGAGGCCCACCACCCGGCCGTCGACGCGGCCGGAGCCGGAGCCCCAGTTCCAGTCGATCCGGTACGGCCAGCGGCCCCGGCCGTGGTCGAGCGTCGCCCACGAGTCCTCGCCGAACACGTGCTCGCGCCCGCCGACCGCGACCCGGCCGCGCGCGGGCAGGGTGTTCTCCTTGACGGTGTACTGGAAGAGCCGCCCGCTCCACGGCACGACGACGCCGAGCGCCTCATGCCCGGGCGGGCGGTCGATCCGGACGTCGGCCGTGAGCGAGGGCGTCGTCGCGTGCAGGGTCAGGCCGCCCTCGTCCGGCAGCAGATCGATCGACAGGCCCTTGGCCCGCACCAGCACAGGCCCCGCGCCGCAGCGGTCCGGCAGCCCGACCCGGCTGAACGGGACGAGCGCGGAGGCGGCCACCTCGGTCCGTTCCGGGCCGAGGAACCACACGGCGTGCAGCGCCGCGTAGTCCAGGTCGCTCACGGTCACGCCGAGGACGTGCGTCGGGGCGGTGACGCACCAGTACTCCCACCGCTTCGCGCGCCCGCGCCCGCGCAGGTTCGCGCGGTGCAGCGGCCGGCGGCTCCAGCCGATGGCCGCCGGGTTGAGCCGGCCGTCCGGGCAGCACAGGTCGACGGGATCGGTGATCTCCCGCTCATGGGTGGGTTCCGCGGCCACGGCGGCCATGCTCGCAGACCGGGCCGCGGCCGTCCGAGCCGAGGCCGGAGCAAAGCCTCGCTAGGCCAGACGGCGCCGGGCAGATCCCCGAAGTCCGGCCGAACCGGCTCGTACTCCTGCTCGAACAGCGGCGAGGAGATCAGCAGATCGGCGGTCGAGCGATTGCACGCGACCGGGGTGTTCCAGACGGCCGCGACGCGTAGCAGCGCCTTGACGTCGGGGTCGTGCGGCTGCGCCTCCAGCGGATCCCACAGGAAGACCAGCAGGTCCACGGTGCCCTCGGCGATCTGGGCGCCGATCTGCAGGTCGCCGCCACCGGGCCGCTGAGCAGCCGGGTGACAGGCAGGCCCAGCTCGCTCTCGATCAGCGTTCCGGTGGTCCCCGTCGCGACGAGGTCGTGGCGGCTGAGCAGCCCGCGGTTGAAGGCGGCCCAGTCGAGCAGTTCGGCCTTCTTGTTGTCGTGGGCGACGAGCGCGATGCGTTGTCTGAGGTGGGTCACGGCGATCCTTTCGGGTTCGAGGGACACACCTGACGGTCGCAGGGCAGCATGAATGCGACGTGTCCGGCGAGTAACGCCGGATGGCCCCCTGGAGGTGAACACTTCGCTAACGGCCAGCCTGACGCGCGGGCAGCGGCGAGCCTTGGCATGCTCGCGGAGGAGGAAGGACCCGATGAGCAAGCCGCACGAGGTGGACATCGAGACGGTGGTCGACCTCGCCGACATCATCACGTCGCTGCGCGAGCTGTCCGACGAGGAGCTCGCCAAGCACGGCCTGGCCGTGGACGGCACCTGGGACGAGGTCGACGACCCGGTCCTGCTCGGCCGGGACGGCACGCCCGTCGACACGTGGCGCGAGGGCTACCCGTACGACGAGCGGATGTCCCGCTGGCAGTACGAGGTCGACAAGCGGCTGCTGCAGATCGAGCTGCTCAAGCTGCAGACCTGGGTCAAGGACTCCGGGCAGCGCATCCTCATCTTGTTCGAGGGCCGCGACGCCGCGGGCAAGGGCGGCACGATCAAGCGGTTCATGGAGCACATGAACCCGCGCGGCTGCACGGTCGTGGCGCTGCTCAAGCCGAGCGAGCGCGAGCGGATGCAGTGGTACTTCCAGCGCTACGTCGAGCACCTGCCCAGCGCCGGCGAGATGGTGCTGTTCGACCGGTCTTGGTACAACCGCGCCGTCGTCGAGCGGGTGATGGGCTTCTGCTCCGACGAGGAGTACGCCGAGTTCATGCGCCAGGTGCCGGAGTTCGAGCGGATGCTCGCGCGGTCCGGGATCACCATCATCAAGTTCTGGTTCTCGGTCAGCCGCAAGGAGCAGATCACCCGGTTCACGATCCGGCGGATCGACCCGGTGCGGCAGTGGAAGCTCAGCCCCACCGACCTCGCCTCGCTGGACCGCTGGGAGGACTACTCCGACGCCAAGGAGGCGATGTTCTACTACACGAGCACCGACTGGGCGCCGTGGACCGTGGTGCGCAGCAACGACAAGAAGCGCGGCCGCCTGGAGGCGATGCGCTGGGTGCTCCACCAGATCGACTACGCCGACAAGGACCCCGACATCGTCCTGGCCCCCGACCCGCTGATCGTGGGCCCGCCGTCGGTCGTGTACGAGCAGGGCGAGCTCACCGGCAAGCAGTACCCGCCGCTGTAGCGCGCGGGAGGACCTCCGCCCCTGATGACGAGCCGGCTCGCGCCCCTAGCGTGAAGGTGTCGCACCTGGCCCTCGCTCAGGGCGAGGTCGCGGGCGCGGCAAGGCGAGGTGATTTCTCGTGTCCGGCCCCGGGTCCGTCTCCGTCGACGCCCGGTTGGGCGCCGTCGGCTCGCGCATCGACCTGGATGACGTCCACCGCGCGTACCAGGTCGGCGAGACGCAGGTGGTCGCGCTGGACGACATCAACCTCCATGTCGACGAGGCCGCGTTCGTCGTGGTGCTCGGCGCGTCCGGATCCGGCAAGACGACGCTGCTGAACATGATCGGGGCTCTCGACACGCCGACCAGCGGGACCGTCGGCATCAACGGGGAGGACATCACCCACGCCTCCCGGGAGCAGCGCCGCCGGATCCGCCGGGGCACGGTCAGCTTCATCTTCCAGAGCTTCAACCTCTTCCCCGCGCTCACGGCCTTGGAGAACGTCCAGTTCGGCGCCGACGCGGCGGGCCGGGACGACTCCTCCGCCGTGGCGGAGGCAGACCCTGGCCGACGTCGGCCTGGCCGAACGGAGTCGCCACTTCCCCCACCAGCTGTCCGGCGGCGAGCAGCAGCGGGTGGCGATCGCCCGGGCCCTGGCCACCGGCAACCCCATCCTGCTGGCCGACGAACCGACCGGCGAGCTCGACTTCCACACCGGCGTGCAGATCCTCGAGCTGCTCCGGGAGCAGGCCGTGGCGGGCAAGACGGTGCTCGTCGTGACGCACAACCGCGAGATCTCCCGAGTCGCCGACCGGGTCATCGAGCTGAGCAGCGGGACGATCGTCGGCGACGGGCCGCCAGCCGGTGGCCGGGCGGACATCTCAGACTTGCGCTGGTAGCCCGATGCGCGGCCTTTGGACACGGTGGATCGCCCGGGACCTGCGGCGGCGCTGGCCCGTGGTCCTCGCGATCTCGTTGGTGATCGCATTGGGCACCGGCACCTACGCGGCCCTCATCGGGACCAGCACCTGGCGGACGCAGTCCAACGACGCGAGCTTCGAGGCGCTGGCCTTCCACGACGTGCGGGTCACGCTGACGACCGGGGCCACCGTGCAGGAAGGCCGACTCGCCGGCCTGCTGCGCGCCCTGCCCTCGGCGGCCGCGGTCGCGGCCGCCGAGGAGCGGCTCGCGGTGCCGACCCTGGTGGAGGTTGGCGAGTCCCTGGTGTCCGGACGCCTGGTGGGATCCGGCTCCGGAGCGCAGCCGCTGACCGTCAACCGCGTGCACATCGAGGAGGGCGCGGCGCCGGCGGCCGGGCAGCCCGCAGGGGTCCTGGAGTACAAGTTCGCGAGCGCGGTCGACGCGCCGCCCACCGGCACGGTCCGACTCAGCGGCGGAGCACCGCTGGCCTACACCGGCCTCGGCTACCCGCCAGACGACTTCGTCGTCTCCGGCGGCGGCGCCGGCTTCTTCCTCGCCGACAGCGGCTTCGCGTCGGTGTACACCTCGCTGCCGCTGTCCCAGCAGGTCAGCGGCGCGACCGGCCAGGTCAATGAACTGGTGGTCGGGTTGGCGCCCGATGCCGAGCCCACCGCGATAGCGGGGGAGCTGAGTGCCGCCCTGGCTGCCGCCGAACCGCCGATCAGCGCGACCGTGACCCTCGGGACCGAGGAGATCTCCTACCGCGTGCTCTACGAGGACATCGAGCAGGACGAGGAGTTCTGGACGATCATCGCGATGCTCATGCTGATCGGAGCGACCTTCGCCGCGCTGAACCTGATCAGCCGCGTGGTGGAGGGCGAGCGCCGCGAGATCGGCATCGGCATGGCCCTCGGCAAGCCGACCTGGACCCTGGCGGTCCGTCCGCTGCTGCTGGGCCTGGAGATCGCCGTGGTGGGCGTGGTGCTGGGCCTGCTGATCGGCTGGCTCCTGACCATCCCGCTGGAGGGCCTGTTCACGTCCCTGCTGCCGCTGCCGGTCTGGGAGACGCCGCTGGTCCTGGCCCCCTTCGTCCGCGCCGCGGCCTTCGGCGTGCTGCTGCCGATGGTCGCGGTGGCCTGGCCGGTGTGGCGGGCCGTTCGGGTCGAGCCGGTCGACGCCATCCGGGTCGGCCACCTCGCGGCCCGCGGCGCCGGCTGGTCCGGGCTGCTGCGGCGCGTCCCGATGCCGGGCCGCTCCTACTGGGAGATGCCGCTGCGCAACCTGCTCCGCACCCCACGCCGCACCGTGCTGACCGCGCTCGGGGTGGCCATGGCCATCACCGTGACCATCACCGTCAGCGGGTTGATCGACTCCTTCAGCGCCACGATCGACGAGGCGGAGGCCGAGGTGACGACCACCTCGCCCGATCGGCTGTCGGTGCGGTTGGACACCTACCGGCCGCTCAACGACCCGGTGCTCGCCGACGTAGCGGCTCTGCCGGGGGTCGCCGAGGTCATCCCCGGGCTCGTGGTCGGCGCCCGAGGGGCCAACGGCGACGGTGGCGAGCCGGCGACGTGGACCTTCTCGTGGAGGTCCTCGACCCGGCGAGCGCGCCATGGCAGCCCACCGTGATCGACGGCGCCGCCGGCGACGGGCTCCTCCTGACCGAGCCTGCCCTGCGGGACCTCGGCGCCGCCGTCGGCGACGAGGTGACGCTGACCCATCCGGTGGTGACGCCGACCGGCGTCGCCCTGACCGACAGCCGCTTCCGCGTGGCGGGGGTCCACCCCTATCCGCTGCGCCCCGTCGCCTACCTTGATCCCGCGTCGGCCGAGGTCTTCGGCCTGACCGGCACGGCCAACCAGTTGACGGTGCTGCCCGACGGCGACGCCAACCCCGACGACGTGCGGCGGGCCCTGTTCGGGGTGCCCTCCGTCGCCGGGGTCACGTCGCCGACCAGCCTGGCCGATGCCTTCCGTCAGGCGGTCGACGAGTTCGTCGGGATCCTTGCCGTGGTCGCACTGGTGACCGTTGCCCTGGTCCTGCTGATCGCGTTCAACTCGGCCAGCATCTCCGCCGACGAGCGCCGCCGCGAGCACGCCACGATGTTCGCGTACGGCCTGCGCGGTCGGACGGTCCTCGGCATGTCGATGACGGAGAGCGCGCTGCTCGGCGTGCTGGGGACGGCGTTCGGCGTCGCCCTGGGGTCCCTCGTGCTGCGCTGGATGGTCCTCTCGCAGCTGCCGGACACCCTGCCGGAGATCGGCCTGACGGTGGACCTGTCTCGGGACTCGATCGTCCAGGCGGCCGCGCTCGGCATCATCGCGCTCGCAGTGGCCCCGCTGTTCACCGCCGGGCGCCTGCGTCACATGGACGTGCCAGGAACCCTGCGAGTCGTCGAATGAGCGGCCGCCTGAACCCGGACCACCACACCAACACCCAACCGCGCCTCGGGCGCCGCTCGGTCATCGCCCGGTGAGCGTGCGGCGCGCGAAACGGGCGCCCTTCGCGGGCATTGTGTGTTCGGGTGAGTGGGACGGCCGCGACACCAAGATCGAAACGCGCCGCAATGCCGGGTTTTCGGCCCACCGACTGCCACGCTTGCGCGAGTGGATCTTCATCCACGTCACTTCCCCAGCAGGAGGGCAGGTCCATGGCACAGCAAGTGGCAACGGCGAAGGTGGTCGTCGACGACCCCATCACCAGCAATGGCGGACGCAACTGGGCGGGGATCAGCCGGATCCTGATCGGCTTCATCTTCCTGTGGGCGTTCCTCGACAAGAACTTCGGCCTCGGCTACGCCACGCCCAGCGAGAACGCCTGGCAGTTCGGCACCGGTGAGGGCAACCCCACGGCCGGCTTCCTGAAGTTCGGCACCAACCCCGAGGGCTTCTTGGCCGACTTCTTCACCGGCCTGGCCCCCTCGTCCCCGAGCGGACTGGTCAACTGGCTGTTCATGTTCGCCCTGCTCGGCGCAGGCATCGGCCTGATCCTGGGCGTCTTCATGCGCTTCGCCACGATCGGCGGGACGATCCTGCTGTTCATGATGTACCTGGCCGAGGCGCCCTGGGCCAAGGTCACCGGCGAGGACGGCACCGTGACCGCCAGCAACAACCCGCTCATCGACGACCACATCGTGTACGGCGCGGTGCTCCTCATGCTGCTGTTCGTCCACGGCGGCCGCTACCTCGGGCTCGGCCGGATGTGGGAGAGCAAGGTCCCCAAGATCCTGGAGTGACCCCAGGCCCGCCTCCACGACGCGGGCCCCTGAGCACGAAGCGAGCCGGGTGCGGCCCACGGGCTGCACCCGGTTCTCTGCGTTGCGTGGCGGGGTTCTCGATTCCGCCTCCACCGGATCGGGCCAGGGGCCACAGTGGCCGCACCCGAGCGAGGAGGTCTCATGGACAGGGATCTGGCCGAGCAGGTCGTCGATGTCGCCGCCCGCGTGGTCGCGAGCGGGGCGATCTCGGCGAACGGCCACGGCAACGTGAGCCTGCGGGTCCCCGGCTCCGACGAGATGTACTTCACCGCTGGACCCTCGCTGCGCGACCACCCGCTGTCCGCCGTGGTGCGCGTCGGGCTCGACGGCGCCCTGCGCGAGGGCGACCTGCCCCCGATCCAGGGGGCCGTCGTCGCCATGCACACGGCGATGTACGCAGACCGCCCCGACGTGGGGTGCGTGCTGCACACCCACTCGCCGTACGCCACCGCGTACGCAGTGGCGCAGCGACCGATCGGCTGCTGGGTCGAGGCGCTGGCGATGTTCGGGCTGCCGACCGGGGTCCCGGTCGCGGGCTACGGGCCGCGCGGGTCGGAGGAGGCGGTGGCGAACATCCGAGGCGCGGTCCTCCCTGGGGTGCCCGCCGTGCTGCTGTCCAACCACGGCGTCCTGGTGTTCCACCGGACCCCGGAGCTGGCGATCATGGTCGGCGGCGTCGTCGAGGAGGCGGCCCAGGCGGGCATCAACGCGGGCGGCCTCGGTGGGCCGGTGGAGATCCCGGAGCCCCTCCGCGCCGCCGCCCTCCAGCGCGCCATGGCCTTCGACAACGCGGGAACGGCGCACGCCTGACAGGGGCTGCGCCGGCGAGCGGAGGGCGCGGGAGCCCTCGCGTCCGCGGTCTCAGGCTCCGGTCGCGTCGCCCGGGATCTCGAAGCGGTAGCCAAGGCCGGGCTCGGTGCGCAGGTACACCGGGCGCGAGGGGTCGGGCTCCAGTTTGCGCCGCAGCTGGGCCGTGTAGACGCGCAGGTAGTTGGTCTCGCGCTCGTATGCCGGCCCCCACACGGCCTGCAGCAGCTGCTTCTGCGAGACCAGGCGCCCGCGGTTGCGGACCAGCACGTCGAGCAGCCCCCACTCGGTCGGTGTGAGGTGGACCTCCGCACCGTCGCGGCGGACGCGTCGGGCGGGCAGGTCGATCGTGAAGTCGGGCGTGGTGAGCACCAGGTCGTCGTCCGCGGACGCCTGCCCGGCGGCCCCCCTCCGCACTGCCGCCCGCAACCGCGCCAGCAGCTCGTCCATCGCAAACGGCTTGGTGACGTAGTCGTCGGCGCCGGCGTCCAGCGCCTCGACCTTGTCGTCGCTGGTCTGGCGCGCGGACAGCACGATGATCGGGATCGAGGTCCAGCCACGTAGCCCGTGGATCACCTCGACCCCGTCGATGTCCGGCAGCCCGAGGTCGAGGAGCACCACATCCGGGTGGGTCCGGGCGGCGAGGTCCAGGGCCGCCGCCCCGGTGGCCGCCACCTCGACGTCGTACTTGCGGGCGCGCAGGTTGATCGCGAGCGCCCGCGCGAGGGCCGGCTCGTCGTCGACGACCAGCACGCGCGTCATGAGGCCACCGTGCCAGCCGCACTCCCCGCCGCGCGGAGGGACACGACCATCGTGAGGCCGCCACCAGGGGTGTCCTCGGCCTCGACCGTGCCGCCGCACGCCTCCGCCAGCCCGCGGGCCACGGCCAACCCGAGGCCGACGCCCACCCCCCGCGGCGCGTCACCCAGCCGCTGGAACGGCACGAACATCGCCGCCTTCGAATCGTCGGGCACTCCCGGGCCGCGATCGATCACCCGCAGCTCGACCAGGCCGCCGATGGCGCCGGCGGTGATCCGCACCGGCTGGTCCTCCGGGGCGTGCCGCACCGAGTTCTCGACCAGGTTGGCGACCACCCGCTCAAGCAGGCCCGGGTCGGCGAGCACCTCGGGGGCGTCGTCCTCGAACTCCACGCGGATCCGGTCGGCAGGCACACCCGACAGCGCGACGGGCACGACCTCGTCCAGCGCGACCGCACGGACAAGCGGGTTCACCGCGCCCATCTGCAGGCGGCTCATGTCGAGGAGGTTCGCGACCAGCGCATCGAGCCGCTCAACCGACTCCTCGATCGTGGCCAGCAGCGCCCGCTCGTCCTCCTGACTCCAGGTCACGTCCTCGGCCCGCAAGGACGACGCCGCGGCCTTGATCCCCGCCAACGGGGTCCGCAGGTCGTGCGAGACGGCCGCGAGCAGGGCGGTGCGCACGGAGTTGCCGACGGCCAGCTGCTCGGCCTGCCGGGCCTGCTCACGGAGGTGCTCCCGGTCGCGGACGACCGCGGCCTGAACGGCGAACGCGGCGAGCACGCGCTGCTGGCCGGCGGGCAGCGGCCGCCCTGCCAGGGCGAGCACGGTGTCGCTGCCCGAGTCGGCCGCGGCATCCGCTGAGTCGGGGTGCGTGGGCGCGTCGGGGCCGACCGACGCCTCCACCGACCACTTCGTGCCGTCGAGGACGAGCAGCGAGGCCGCTCGCTGGCCGAAGGTCTCGCGCGCCTGGTCGAGCACGTCGGTCACCCGCGATCGGCCGGACAGGACGCTGCGGGCCAGCGAACCGAGCGTGCCGGCCTCCGCCTGGGCCTGGGCCGCCTCGGATGAGCGGCGGGCCGCGAGGTCGACGACGCTGGCCACGGCGGCGGCCACCACGACGAAGATGAGCAGCGCCAGGGCGTTCTCGGGTTCCTCGATCGTGAAGGTGCCGCGCGGCGGGGTGAAGTAGTAGTTCGCCAGCAGGCTGCTGGACACCGCGGCGAAGAGGGCAGGCCGCAGCCCGCCGACCAGGGCGACGGCGACGGTGACGGTGAGCAGCAGCAAGCAGTTCCGTCGGCAGGCCGTGCAGGTCTCGGGTGGCGGCCAGCGCCGCCGCGACCAGCGGGGGCCCGGCGATCGCCATGGCCCAGCCGACGGCCCGCCGGCGGCGGTTCAGGGCCCGGTCGTCGCCGAGCGCCGCCACCCCGCGAGACGCCCGGGATGCGTCACGAGGACGACGTCAATGTCCTCGAACGCCCGCGCCACCTCGCGGCCGACGTCGGCGCTGAACAGCTGCGCCAGGCGGCCGCGGTGGCTCACGCCCAGCACGATGTGCGAGGCGTTCACCGCCTGGGCGAACTCGATGATGGACCGGGCGACGTCATCGCCGACCACGGTGTGGAAGGTGCCCCCGAGCTCCTCGGCGAGCTGGCGCTGGCGGGCGAGCAGGTCGGCTGAGCCGCCCGCGAGCCCGTCCTCCCGCAGGACGTGCAGCGCGACCAGCTCACGGCCGCCCTTGCGTCCGGCGATGCGTGCGGCGCGGCGGAGCAGCACGTCGCCCTCCGGCCCGCCGGTGAGGGCCACGACCACCCGCTCGCGCGCGGGCCAGGGCGCGTCGATGCCGTGGTCGGCCCGGTAGCGCTCCAGGCCCTCGTCCACGCGGTCGGCCAGCCAGAGCAGCGCGAGCTCGCGCAGCGCGGTGAGGTTGCCCACCCGGAAGTAGTTGGCGAGGGCGGCGTCGACCTTGTCGGCGCCGTAGACGTTGCCGTGCGCGAGCCGGCGGCGCAGGGCCTCGGGGCTCATGTCGACGAGCTCGATCTGGTCGGCCCGCCGGACGACCTCGTCTGGCACCGTCTCCTGCTGCTTGATGCCGGTGATCGCGGTCACGACGTCGTTGAGCGACTCCAGATGCTGGATGTTCACCGTCGAGATGACATCGATCCCCGCCTCGAGCAGCGCGTCGATGTCCTCCCATCGCTTGGCGTGCCGCGAGCCGGGGACGTTGGTGTGGGCCAGCTCGTCGACGAGAGCGACCTCGGGATTGCGCGCGAGGATCGCGTCGAGGTCCATCTCCTCGAACGTGGTCCCGCGGTACTCCATCGTGCGGCGCGGCACCGACTCCATGCCTTCGGCCATCGCCCGCGTGCGCGCGCGGCCGTGGGTCTCGAGCAGGCCGATCACGACGTCGGTGCCGCGCCCGCCGCGACGCTGGCCCTCGCCGAGCATCGCGTACGTCTTGCCGACCCCGGGGGCGGCCCCGAGGTAGACGCGCAGGATGCCACGGGTCACGCGGTCATCCTCCCAGCCGCTCCAGCGCCAGGTTGAGCATCAGGACATTGACCCGCGGCTCGCCGATGAAGCCAAGCTGGCGGCCCGAGGTGTTCTCCTCGACGAGGGCGAGACCTCGGCGGGGTCGAGGCCCGCGGGCCTTCGCCACGCGCGCCACCTGCAGGTTCGCGTACTCGACCGAGATGTCCGGGTCGAGCCCGGAGCCGGACGCGGTCACCGCGTCCGGCGGCACCTGCGACGGGTCGACGCCGTTGGCGGCGGCGACCTCGGCGCGGCGCTCGTCGATGAGCGTGAGCAGGTCCTCGCTGTTGGGCCCGTAGTTGGACGCGCCCGAGGCGAGGGCGTCGTAGCCGTCGCCGGCAGCCGAGGGCCGCGGGTGGAACCACTCGGGGCCCTCGAAGGCCTGGCCGATCAGGGACGAGCCGACCACGGACGCCGTCGGGCCCCTTGACGAAGGAGCCGTTCGCGCGCGACCCGGCGACGAGCTGCGCCAGCCCGGTGACGAGCAGCGGATAGGCGAGCCCGAGCACGACCGTGAGGACGACGAGCATGCGCAGGGCGGCGAGGGAGCGCCGGGCGCCGAGCGGAAGGGAGGTTGCGGCCATGGGGGTCACCCGATCCCGGGAATGAACTGGACGATGAGGTCGATGAGCTTGATGCCGACGAACGGGACGACGAGGCCGCCCAGGCCGTAGACGAGCAGGTTGCGGCGCAGCAGCGCGGACGCCGAGCTCGGCCGGTAGCGGACTCCGCGCAGGGCGAGCGGCACCAACGCCAGGATCACCACGGCGTTGAAGATGACCGCCGAGAGGATCGCGGACTCCGGGGACGACAGCCGCATGATGTTGAGCACGTCGAGACCGGGGAAGACCACCACGAACATCGCAGGGATGATCGCGAAGTACTTCGCGACGTCGTTGGCGAGCGAGAAGGTCGTCAGCGCCCCGCGCGTGATGAGCAGCTGCTTGCCGATCTCGACGATCTCAATGAGCTTGGTCGGGTTGGAGTCGAGGTCGACCATGTTGCCGGCCTCTTTGGCGGCGCTGGTGCCGGTGTTCATCGCGACGCCGACGTCGGATTGCGCGAGAGCGGGCGCGTCGTTGGTGCCGTCTCCGGTCATCGCGACGAGCCGGCCGCCCTCCTGCTCGGCGCGGATGTAGGCGAGCTTGTCCTCGGGGGTGGCCTCGGCCAGGAAGTCGTCCACCCCGGCCTCGTCGGCGATCGCCCGGGCGGTCAGCGGGTTGTCGCCGGTGATCATCACCGTGCGGATGCCCATCGAGCGCAGCTCGGCGAACCGCTCGCGCATGCCCTCCTTGACGACGTCCTTGAGGTGTACGACGCCCAGAACGCGCGGGCCGTCGGCCACCACGAGCGGGGTGCCGCCGGCGGAGGAGACGGCGTCGACGGCCGCGGCGCATTCGGCGGGGGTGTCGCCGCCTTGCTCCCGCACCCAGTCGAACACCGCGGTGGCGGCGCCCTTGCGGACGAGGCGGCCGTCAACGTCGACCCCGCTCATCCGGGTCTGCGCAGTGAACGGCACGAAGGTCGCGTGCGCGAGCAGGCCCTCGTGGCGCTCGCGCAGCCCGAAGCGGGACTTGGCGAGGACCACGATCGAGCGGCCCTTCGGGAGTCTCGTCGGCGAGGCTGGCCAGCTGGGCGGCGTCCGCGAGCTGCTCCTCGGTGACGCCCGGCGGCGGGCAGGAAGTCCGACGCCTGCCGGTTGCCGAGGGTGATGGTGCCGGTCTTGTCGAGCAGCAGGGTGCTCACGTCCCCTGCCGCCTCGACGGCGCGCCCCGACATGGCCAACACGTTGTGCTGCACCAGGCGGTCCATGCCCGCGATGCCGATCGCGGACAGCAGCGCGCCGATCGTGGTGGGGATCAGGCAGACGGCCAGGGCGATGAGCACGAGGACCGGCTGCTGGGCGTCGGCGTAGTCCGCGAACGGCTGCAGGCTGACGACCGCGAGCAGGAAGACGATCGTGAGGCTCGCGAGCAGGATGTCCAGCGCGATCTCGTTCGGGGTCTTCTGCCGGGAGGCCCCCTCGACCAGCGCGATCATCCGGTCGATGAACGTCTCGCCGGGCTTGGAGGTGATCTGCACCACGATCCGGTCGGAGAGCACCTTGGTGCCTCCGGTGACCGCCGAGCGGTCGCCGCCGCTCTCCCGGATGACGGGGGCGGACTCGCCGGTGACGGCCGACTCGTCCACGCTGGCCACGCCCTCGACGACGTCGCCGTCGCCGGGGATCACGTCGCCGGCCTCGCAGACGACCAGGTCGTTGAGCTTCAGCTCGGTGGCGGAGACGTGCTCCTCGCCGGCGGCGGTCAGCCGCCGCGCGACGGTGTCCTTGCGGGCGGCCCGCAGGGTCGCCGCCTGCGCCTTGCCGCGGCCCTCGGCCACGGACTCGGCCAGGTTCGCGAAGACCACGGTGAGCCACAGGACGATGGTGATGAGCCACGCGAAGACGCTCGGGTCCTTGATGGCGAGGAGGGTGGTCAGGACGGACCCCACCTCGACCACGAACATCACGGGGGCGTGGACCATGTGGCGGGGGTCGAGCTTGCGGACCGCTCCCGGCAGGGCCGTGAGCAGTTGCGACGGGTCGAAGACGCCGGCCTGGATGCGGGCCGGGGTGGTGGCGACGGCCATCAGTTGAGTCCTTCTGCGAGCGGGCCCAGGGCGAGAGCCGGGAAGTAGGTGAGGGCGGTCAGGATCACGACGGATCCGGCGAGCAGGCCCACGAAGAGCGGCCGATGGGTCGGCAGGGTCCCCTCGGTGACGGGCGAGTGCGCCTGGCGCGCCAGCGAGCCGGCGAGCGCCAGCACGAGCGCGATGGGGACGAAGCGCCCCAGGGCCATGCAGACCGCAAGCGCGATGTTGTAGAAGTCGGTGTTCGCGCTCAGCCCCGCGAAGGCGCTGCCGTTGTTGTTGGACGCCGAGGTGAACGCGTACAGGACCTCGCTGAAGCCGTGGGGGCCCGCGCTGAAGATGGAGGAGCGCCCCGCCTCGCTGGCCATCGCGATGCCGGTGCCGACCAGCACCAGCGTCGGCGTCGCAAGGACGTACAGCGCGACCAGCTTGATCTGCTGCGTGCCGATCCGCTTGCGCAGGTACTCGGGGGTGCGACCGACCATGAGGCCGGCGAGGAACACCGCGACGATGGCCAGGATCAGCAGCCCGTAGAGGCCGGAGCCGGTGCCGCCGGGGCTCACCTCTCCCAGCAGCATGCCCAGCATCGTGACGCCGCCGCCTAGCGCGGTGTACGAGGAGTGCGCGCTGTCGACGGCTCCCGTGGACGTCATCGTCGTGCTGACGGCGAAGAGTCCCGAGGCGGGAACGCCGAAGCGGACCTCCTGCCCCTCGGTGGCCGCTCCAGCCGCCTGCAGCGCGGTGCCCGCGTACGACATTTGGAGGGCGATCACCGCTGCCCACCGCGGCGAGCCAGAGGCCGCCCATCACGGCGAGGATCGCGTAGCCCTGGCGCAGGTCGCCGACCATCCGGCCGAAGGTGCGGGTGAGGCTGAACGGGATCACCAGGATCAAGAAGACCTGCAGGAGGTTGGTCCACGCCTGCGGGTTCTCGAACGGGTGGGCGCTGTTGGCGTTGAAGAAGCCGCCGCCGTTGGTGCCGAGCTCCTTGATCGCCTCCTGGGTCGCGACCGGACCGCCCGGGATCGTCTGGGTGCCCCCGGCGAGCGTCGTCACGGTCTGCGGGTCAGCGAGGTTCTGCACGACGCCGCCAGCGATGAGCAGCACGGTGGCGACCGCAGCCAGCGGCAGCAGGATCCGGAAGGTGCCCCGCACGAGGTCGGCCCAGAAGTTGCCCAGTCCGTCTGCGCGCTCGCGCGCAAACCCGCGCACCAGGGCCACCGCCACGGCCATGCCGACCGCCGCCGAGAGGAAGTTCTGCACGGCCAGGCCGGCCATCTGCACGAGGTTGCCCATGACCTGCTCGCCGGAGTACGACTGCCAGTTCGTGTTCGTCACGAACGACACGGCGGTGTTGAGCGCCTGGAACGGCGGCACCCCTTCGCGGTCGAGCGACCAGGGCAGCGCGCTCTGGACGCGCTGGAAGGCGTACAGCAGCACGATCGAGACGATCGAGAAGGCCAGCACGCTGCGCAGGTACACCGACCAGCGCATGTCGGCGTCGGCGTCGACCCCGGAGGCCCGGTAGACGAGCCGCTCGGCCCGGCTGTGCTTGGCGCCGGTGTAGACCCGCGCCATGTAGTCGCCGAGGGGGCGGTAGACGACGGCCAGGGCGGCGATCACCAGGGCGATCTGCAGCGCTCCCGCGACTGACGTGCTCATCAGAACCGCTCGGGGAAGATCAGGGCAAAGACCAGGTAGCCGATGAGGGCCGCGGCGATCAGCAGGCCGACGACGTTCTCGGCGCTCATCGGCTGATCGCCCCCCAACGACTCAAGGCCCTTGGCGACCAGCCAGAGCGCCACCCCGAGGGCGGCGATGATCAACAGTGCGAGGAAGTCGTTCACGGGGCTAGGAGACACCCACGGCAGAACGCAAGCGCTTCGATTGGCGCGGCGCTAACGCCGAACGCGCCTTCCTTGATGCCTCCTTGACGGCCAAGCGTCCTGGTGCGCCCGGCGGTCGGTCTGGCTACCCCTCGACGAGGTCGCGGCGGTGGAAGGCCCAGAGCCCGACCATCACGAGCAACAGGCCGATGACGGTCATGACGACCCCCGATGTCGCGGCCCACGGCGCCATCGGGACCAACGCCAGGTGAGTGAAGGGCGACAGGTTCAGAGCCCATGCAGGCCAGTCCAGCGCGGGGCCGAGCAGGGTGAGGACGTACCACACGATCGTCATCGTGACCGGCACCGCGACCGTCAGCCGGGGGAGCAGACCGAAGCAGGCGACGGCCAGACCGCCGACGAGCAGGACGACGGGCAGGACGTTGAGCACCGACGACATCGAGTCGCCCCACGTGATGCCTTCCGCATCCGAGACGACCACCCCAAGCCACAGTGCGCTCCCGCTCACCAGGAGCAGCGCAAGCCCGCCGACGAGGGCCAGCGCGGTGTGGCCGCCGAGCCAGCGCAGGCGCGAGACCGGTCGCGCCAGAATCACCTCGGCGCGCCCTGACTCCTCCTCGGCTCGCGCCGAGCCGAGCCGCCAGGCGACCTGAAGGCCGATAGCGACGCCGAACATCGAGCCGATCATCGCGAGGAACCCAAGCGTGGTCAGGGCAGCGTCGAGGCCGAGCGAGACCATGACCTCCTGGTAGGACTGGTCTCCCGCCAGCCACTCGATCATCGTGCCCATGAGCGCGCCCATGACGGCTGCGTACGCGCCGAGCCCCACCGCCCAGCCGAGCAGGACGGCGCGGTTGCTGCGCCAGGCGAAGCCGGTCGGCCCGCCGAGGTGGCGCAGGCGCGCCGCGCGCCCGGAGTCGCGCGAAATCAGGGCTGCTCCCGCGTCCCGGTGCGCGCGGAGTGCCACCGCGACGACGGCGAGCAGCACAGGGACGACGAGCAGCGGGAGCAGCGCGCGCAGGTCGGGGTCACCGTACGGCTTGAGCTGGTCGATCCATCCGAGAGGCGTCCACCAGCGCACCCACGACCGCGGGTCGGTGCTGTTGCCGACCATGCGCAGCACGTAGGCCAGGGCGAGGACGCCCGCGGCGAGGGCCGCAGCGCGGCGGCGTACGTCGACGAGCTGCGAGGTGATCGCCGCGGCCGCGCCGAAGGTCGCCGTGACACCGGCGAGCCCGAGCCCGAAGAGCACCGAACCGATGGCCCCCGTGCCGCCCACCGCCATGGCGACCGCGACGGCAGACCCGAACAGGAGAGCCACGCCGCCGAGAAACGACAGGACCAGAGTGGTCGCGGTCGACGCGGGCACCGGACCCGCGAGCAGCAGGTCGGTCCGTTCGAGGTCCTCCTCGCCGCGCAGCAGCCGCGTGACCGTGAGGATCGCCCACACGGCGAGGACGATCTGGACGATCCACCCGCCGTCCCACACGGCGAAGCCGCCGGGTGTGTCGAGCGCCGTGGGGACGCCCTGCATCATCCGGATGGCCGGGTTGTCCTCGAACATCTTGAACTGCAGCGTCGGGACGCCGTTCGGGTAGGCCGTGCGGAAGCTCACGACCTCCAGCGACATGTAGGCGACGCCGGACACGGTGAGGAGCGCCGCCGCGCGACGTGTCTGCCGGGCGGTGAGCCGCAGGAGCGCCCGCCGTGGCCGGGCGGCCCGCGGGGCTGTCGGAGACACCCCGTGCAGGCGGCCGCCCCTGGCGCGCCCCGGCATCGCTGGCTCGGTGGGGTGGCCGACGCGCGCGTGCGCTGTGGCGGTCATCACCCATCGCCCCCTGCGCTCCGGGGAGCCGTGCCGGACGAACCGTGCGCCGCGGCCACCGCATCGCGCTGTGATGAGGTGGTCTCGTAGTAGGTAAGGAAGATCTGCTCGAGCGTGGGGGCGTGGCTCTGCAGCCGGCGGATGCCCGCGGTACCCAGACGAGCGAGGACGTCGCCGGGGGGCCCGCTCACGGTGACGCGCACGCCGCCGTCCATCGGCTCGATGCCGACCACGCCCGGCAGGCCGTCGAGCGCCGGGACCGGGCCATCCAGCCAGGCCTCGAGCACCTGGCTGGTGACGCGCCTCAGGTCCGCGAGCGCAGCCACCTCGACGAGGGTGCCGGCGCGCAGGATGGCGACTCGTGCGCACAGGTCCTCGACCTCGTCGAGCAGGTGCGAGGACAGGAAGACCGTCTGGCCTGCCGCCGCGACCTCGCGCGCAAGGGCCTGGAACTCGGCCTCCATGAGCGGGTCGAGGCCGACGGTGGGCTCATCGAGCAGCAGGATGTCGGGGCGCGTCATGAACGCGGCGACGAGCGCGATCTTCTGCCGGTTGCCCTTGGAGTACGACCGTGCACGGCGGCTCGGGTCGACATCGAAGCGCTCGATGAGCTCGGCCCGCAACAGGGTGTCGACGTTCCCCGACAGGTTGCCGAGCAGCTCGAGGATCTCCTCGCCCGTGAGGTTCGGCCAGAGCGACACGTCGCCGGGCACATACCCGAGCGACCCGTGGGCCCTCTCGACGTGGGACACCGGGATGCCGGACAACCAGGCCTCGCCGCCCGTCGGCCGCAACAGGCCGAGCAGGAGCTTGATCGTGGTGGACTTGCCGGCACCGTTGGGGCCGAGGAAGCCGAAGATCTCACCCGGCGCAACCTCGAGGTCGAGGTCGTCGAGCGCGACGACGCTGCCGAAGTGCTTGGTGAGTCCGAGGGTGCGGATCGCCGCGGTTGCCATGGGACGCCTCCCGAGGCGCGTGGCATGTCGAGGTCGTCGGCCCCGCGCTCGCTCCCTCTACTGTACGCCCCCACCGCCGCGCTCCTCCGGAATCTGGGCGCCTCCGAGGGGTGGCCTACGGCCCGAGCGGAGGGCGTGGGACCCGTCGCTGCGCTCCTCTGCGAATCCAAGCGCCTCAAAGGGTCGGCTGCGCCGACGAGCGGAGGGCGTGGGATTCGAACCCACGATGGGTGTAACCCCATAGCGGTTTTCAAGACCGCCGCCATCGGCCACTAGGCGAGCCCTCCTGGCGGAACGCCCGCCAGTCTGCCCGATGGCGGGAGGTGCCTGCGCCGACCCGCCCCGGCTCGTCAGGGCCGGAGTCGCTGGGACTGGCGGTACTGCTTGGCGCGCGCCCGCCACTTGGCCCGCTCGGCGGCGGCCAGCCGCGCGTCCACCCGGCGGGCCATGTAGGCCGCCTCGCGCCGCAGCTTGCGCCAGGACTCCAGCCGCCGGACGTCGAGAGTCCCAGACTCCAGCGCCTCGGCCACCGCGCAACCCGGTTCGCCGTCGTGCGCGCAGTCGCCGAAGCGGCAGCCGGCGGCCAGCTCGGTGATCTCGTCGAAGGCCAGGTCGAGCCCCTCGTCGACGGCGGCCAGCCCCACCGAACGCAGGCCCGGGGTGTCGACCACGGCTCCGCCCCCGGGCAGTGGGACGAGCTGGCGGTGATCGGTCGTGTGCCGGCCCTTGCCGTCGTGCCGGATCTCCTGCACTGCCATGACCTCCGCGCCGGCCAGCGCGTTGAGCAGGCTCGACTTGCCAGCACCCGAGGCCCCGAGCAACGCCATCAGCCCGTCGCCGCACAGCGCCCGCACCGCCGCCACCCCCTCCCCGGTCAGCGCGCTGACTGCCAGCACCGCGCACCCCGGCGCCACCGCGGTCACCTCGCTGACCAGGTCGTCCGCATCGGCCACCAGGTCGGACTTGGTGAGCAGCACCGCGGGCGGGCTGCCGCTCTCCCACGCCAGGGCAAGGAACCGCTCCAGCCGCCCGAGATCCGGGTACGGAAAGCACGGCACCGCGATCGCGACGACGTCGAGGTTGGCCGCGAGCACCTGCACGCGAGACCGGTCGTCGGCGACCGCGCGCACGAACAACGCCGAGCGCGGCAGCACCTCGACCGCCTCGACACCCAGGCCGCCGACGGGATCGACGCGCACCCGGTCGCCCACCGTGGGCAGCGCCGTCGGGTCGTCGAGACCGGCCGCAAGCAGCGCGTGCGGGATCACGGCGCGGGCGACTGCGCCGTCGGCGAGCAGGACGTCGACGGCTCCGCGGTCGACCCGGCAGACCCGGGCCTCGAAGGGGGCCACGCCAGCGACCGTACGGACCTGCCCGCCCCGTGCGCCAACGGTTTACGGCCGACGGCTAGCCTCCGGCCCGTGGCCACAACGGGTAGCGCGGCGATCGCGGCGGGGGACGCCGCCACCGCGCGGGCCGGCGCGAGCATCCTCGCCGCAGGCGGCACCGCCGCCGACGCCGTCTGCGCGGCCCTACTCGCGGCCTGCGTCGCCGAGCCCGGGCTGGCCAGCCTCGGCGGCGGCGGATTCGCCCTGGTGTCCGAACCCGGCCGGGCCCCCGTGCTGCACGACTTCTTCGTCGCGGCACCGGGCCTCGGCACGGACCACCCGTCCCCGCCGATGGTCGACCTCATCGTGCGCTTCGCTGGCGCCGAGCAGGTCTTCCGGGTCGGGGTCGGCTCGGTGGCCACCCCCGGGCTGGTCCCCGGAGTGCTCCACGTGCACGCCCGCCACGGCCGGGCGGCACTCCCCGAAGTCGTGGCGCCGGCCCGTGCGCTCGCCGTCGACGGGGTCGCCCTCAGCCCGCACCAGGCCGCCGTGCTCACGCTGCTCCGCGAGACCGTGCTGCACACCCCGGGATGCGCCGCGCTCTACGCCCCCGCCGGTGAGCCGCTCGCCGCCGGCGACCTCGCCCGCAACCCCGAGCTGGACCGCGTGCTCGAGGGCGTGGGCGACGGCGAGATCCGCGGCTGGGCCGACCTCGCCGGACCGCTGCTCGCGGCCGGCAGCGGCCTGACCCAGCGCGACCTTGAGTCGTACGCCGTGGTCGAGCGCGAGCCGCTGGCGATCGACCACCGCGGCGCGCGCGTCCTCACCAACCCCGCCCCGGCGTACGGCGGGCGCATCCTGGCGGGAGCCCTCGGCCGGCTGCCCGGGCGCTTCGACGCCAGCCCGCACGCGTACGCGGCGCTGGCGCTGGCGATCGCCGCGGCCACCGCGGAGGGCAAGCGCCTCGGCCCCGCGGCCGTGCGCGGCACCACCCAGGTCAGCGCGGTCGACGCGTCGGGGATGGTGGTCTCGGCGACCATCTCCAACGGCTCCTGCTCGGGGATCGTGGCGCCGGGCACCGGCATCCACCTGAACAACGTGATGGGCGAGGACGACCTGCTCCCGCACGGGGGCGACGCGGTGCGGCCGGGCGAGCGGGTCGGCTCGATGATGAGCCCGTCGGTGCTCACGCTGGCAGACGGCGCCCGGGTCGCGCTCGGCAGCGGAGGCAGCGAGCGGATCCGCAGCGCGATCACCCAGGCCGTGCTGCAGATCGCCGACCGCGGGCTCGACCTGCGCGCAGCGGTCCTCGCCCCGCGGATTCACCCCCACGACGGCGTCGTGCAGGCCGAGCCGGGCCTGCCACCGGAGGTCCTCGAGGCGCTGCGGGCGCTGGGCCCGGTCGTGGAGTGGCAGGCGCCCGACCTCTTCTTCGGCGGCGTGCACGCCGTCCTGCAGCCGGGCGGACGGCACGGCCGAAGCGTTCGGCGACCCGCGTCGCGGCGGGGCCGCGGTGGTGCTCGGCTCCTAGCCGCGGGGGCGGGTCAGCCCGGTCCGGGGGGCAGGTGCGGCGCCGGCGAGCCGCCCGGCTGCGGGGCGGCCGGGTCGACGGAGCGCACCGCGATCACCCGGTCCTCGCGGCCGAGGTCCTTGAGCTCGGGGTCGTCGTACCGCAGCGTCAGCGGGCCCCTCTGCACCGCGACGATGAGGGCGGGCACCTGGGATGGGTGCTTGCCGATCTCGTCCTCGCGGACCGCGCGCTCCTCCAGGTCCAGGCCCATGCCGGTGACCAGCAGATCCTGGGCGACGGCCCCCAGGGACGGCTTGTCCGCCGAGATGCCCAGCAGCCGGCCGGCCGCCTCCGATGACGTGATCACCGAGTTGGCTCCGCTCTGCCGCAGCAGGGGGAGGTTCTCCGCCTCGCGCACCGCCGCCACGATGGTCGCCGTCTTGGTCAGCCGGCGGGCCGACAGGGTGATGAGGACCGCCTTGGAGTCGTCGTTGGCCGCCACGACCACCGCCCGCGCCCGGGACACGTGGGCGCGCTGCAGCACCTCGTTGCGGGTCGCGTCGCCCAGCACCGCGGAGAACCCCAGCGCGTTGGCGTCCTCGATCGACACCGGCGAGTCGTCGATGACCACGATCTTGTCCTTGGCGACGCCCGACTCGGTCGAGGGCCTTGGCCGCCGCGCGGCCCTTCACCCCGAAGCCGGCGATCACGGTGTGGCCGATCATGCGCTGCCTCCAACGGCTTCTCGCGCCACTCGGCGCGCGTGCGGGTGGTGAGCACCTCGATCGTGGTGCCGATCAAGGCGACCAGGAAGATGATCCGCAGCGGGGTGATCACGAAGGTGTTCACCAATCGGCGCGCCGTCGCTGTACGGCGAGATGTCGCCGTACCCGGTCGTCGACAGCGTCACCGTGGAGTAGTAGAGCGCAGTCGAGCAGTGACAGGGTGCCGTCGGCGTTGTCGTTGTAGCCGTCGCGGTCCAGGTAGACGATCGCCGTGACGACAACCAGGACCGCCATGGCGATGGCGAGCCGGACCGCGACCTGCCGCAGCGGGGAGGCTTCGCAGCGTCGGCAGCCGGACCGCCCCGGAGCGGCGGTCGGCCTCGTCGTCGGACGGCGGTCAGGACGCCACCCGCAGGCGGGAGTGGCGCTGGCTGTAGGCGAAGTAGACGACCAGCCCGAAGGCCAGCCACAGCCCGAAGACGAGCCAGGTGATGGCGGCCAGGGAGACCATCAGGTAGCCGCAGAACAGCACGCCCAGGATCGGCGTGATCGGGAAGAACGGCGTCATGAAGGAGCGCGGCAGGTCGGGGCGCTGCCTGCGCAGCACGATGACCCCGACGTTGACGATCGCGAACGCGAACAGCGTGCCGATGCTGGTGGCCTCCGCGAGCTGCCCGAGCGGGACGAAGCCGGCCAGGATGCTGATCACGACCGTGACGATGATCGTGTTGTTGATCGGCGTCTGGGTGCGCGGGTTGACCTTCTCGAACACCTTGGGCAGCAGGCCGTCGCGGGCCATCGCGAACAGGATGCGGGTCTGGCCGTACATCACGGTGAGCACCACGCTGAAGATCGAGACCACCGCGCCGAGGCTGATGATCGCCGGCGCCCAGGACGAGCCGGTCACGTCGCGGGCGATGGTCGCGAGCACCGCGTCGCCGCCCTCGCCGGCGAACTCCTCCCAGGGCTGGGCGCCGATCGCGGCCAGCGCGACCAGGACGTAGCAGATCGTCACGATGATCAGGCTGAAGATGATCGCGCGAGGCAGGTCGCGGCGGGGGTTCTTGGCCTCCTCGCCACAGGTCGAGGCGGCGTCGAAGCCGATGTAGGAGAAGAACACCTGGCTGGCGGCCGCGCTGATGCCGGCGATCCCCAGCGGGGCGAACGGCGTGAGGTTCGACGGGTCGAAGGCGGTGAAGGCGATGACGCAGAAGAACGCCAGGATGCCGATCTTGATGAACACCATCACGGTGTTGACCGTGGCGCTCTCCGAGGCGCCCCGCAGCAGCAGCAGCCCGGACATCACGACGACCGCGATGGCCGGCACGTTGACGATCCCGCCGTCGCCGGGCGGCTGCGCGATCGAGTCCGGCAGGGCGATGCTGAACGTCGCGAGGAACTCGTTGAGGTACTGCCCCCAGCCGACCGCCACCGCCGCGACCGAGACGCCGTACTCCAGCATCAGGCACCAGCCGACGACCCACGCGATGACCTCGCCGAGGGTGGCGTAGGTGTAGGAGTACGACGAGCCGCTGACCGGGATCGTGCCGGCCAGCTCGGCGTACGACAGCGCGGAGAACGCGCAGGTGACCGCGGCCAGGCCGAAGGAGACGAGGACCGCCGGGCCGGCCTTGGGCACCGCCTCGCCGAGGATGACGAAGATGCCGGTGCCGATGATCGACCCGACGCTGAACATGGTGAGGGCCAGCAGGCCCATGGTCCGGTTGAGGGTGCCGCCCTCGCCTTGGCCGGCCTCTCCGACGATCTCGTCGACCGACTTGGTGCGGAAGAGCTGCGCGGTCGCGGAGGCCATGCGCCGGAGGCTACCGACGCAGCAGGCCGGGGGCCTTGGTTTTGGGCACGCCGGGGCCAAGACGTCACTACTGTGCGGGCCATGAAGATCGTGGTCGGGGTTATGGCCGACGACCGCGGCGACGATGCCCTGGCGTTCGCCGAGGTGCTGGCCCGGTCGGCCCATGCGGAGCTGCTGCTCGCGCACGTCCATCCGCCCGCCTGGCGCGCGTACAACCAGGGCAAGGTCGACGCGGAGTGGGCGGCGTTCCTCACCCAGCAGGCCCGCGATGCGGTCGACCGCGCCGCGTCCTTGTTTCCCGCGGGGCTGCGGGGCGTCGAGGAGACCGTCCACACGCACGCCAGCAGCGGCCGGGGCCTGGCCGAGGTCGCCGAGCAGGTCGGCGCCAACCTGATCCTGATCGGCTCGTCGCCAGGAGGGGTCGCCGGCGCCATCCGGGGCGGCTCGACGGCGGACCAGCTGCTGCACGGGTCTCCGGTGCCGGTCGCGATCGCCCCCGAGGGCTACCGCACCCGCGCCCCGGACCACCTCGGCCGGATCACCATCGCCTACCGCAAGGACCACCAGACCGCGCTGGCGATGGCCGGCGCGTACGGCCTGGCGCGCCGCTGCGGCGTCGAGGTGCGGCTGCTGACCCTGATCGAGCGGCCCTCCCGGCTCTTCCCCGGCGCCGCGAGGTCGCTGGACGCGATGCGGCTCGACGCCAAGCTCTGGCTGGACGAGGCCCGGGCGGCCGCCCCCGATGACGTCGTCGTCACCGTCGAGATCAGCGAGGGCGACTCGATGGTCGAGGCGATCGGCGCGACGCGCTTCACCGACGACGACCTCGTCGTCGTGGGGTCCAGCTCCAAGGGCGCGGTGCGGCGCGTCTTCCTCGGCGACACCGCCCACCGCATCGTGCGCCACTCCCCGGCCCCGGTGATGGTCGTGCCGCACGACGTGTCCGTCGACCTCGACAGCACCCAGTCGATCCCGAAGATCACCGGCTGACGATGCCGCCCGGCGCCGTGCCGCGCGACCGCGCGGCCGTCGCCGTGGTGCTCGCCGGCGGGCGCTCGCTGCGCTACGGCGCCGACAAGGTGGCGGTGCTGCTGGACCCCTGCCTCGCCGCGCTCCCCGCCGGGTGGCCGGTGGTGTGCGTCGGCCCCTCCCGTCCGACCGCGCGCCCGGTGGCCTGGGCGCGTGAGTCGCCTCCGTACGGAGGGCCGCTGGCCGGTCTGGCGGCCGGGGTCGCGGTCGAGCCGGGCGCCGCGGCGTACGTCGTCGTCGGCGCGGATATGCCCAGCGCCGGGCTGGCCGCCGAGGCGCTGCTCACCGCCGCAGGGGACGGCGCCGCCGTGCTGGTCGACGACACGGGGGTGCGGCAGCCGCTGGCGTCGGCCTGGTCCGGACCGCTCCTGCGGGACCGGCTGGCTGCGCTGGCCGCCGAGGGACCCATCGCCGGCCGGCCGCTGCGCGCGCTGCTCGAGGCCCTGCCGCCGGACGCGGTCGTCGAGGTCGCCGACTCGTGGGGCGCCGCGCGGGACGTCGACACCCCCGGCTGACCCGGTTTGGGTGGCACGAGCGGTATCTCCCCCTCCTGCCACCGCAAACCGGGCGGTCAGGCGAGGTCGGCGGGCGGCGGGGCCCAGGCGGGCGGGCGGCGCTGCACGAACGCGGTCATCCCCTCGAGCGCCTCCTCCGAGCGGAACAGGTCGGCGGACAGCCGCGCGGTGTAGGCGAACCCCTCGGCACGGTCGAGGGTCGGCACCCGGCGGAGCAGCTCCTTGGTCGCGGCCAGCGCGAGTGGTCCGCCCTGCAGCAGCTGGCCGACCCAGTCGGCCACCTGGGCGTCCAGCGCGTCGTGGTCGTGGGCCACCGTCGTGAGCAGCCCGGCCTGGTGCGCCCGCTGGGCGGACACCCGCTCGCCGGTGAGCAGCAGCGCGGCCGCCTCGCGCGGCGGCATCCGGCGCAGGCACACCACCGAGATGACCGCGGGGGCGACCCCTACGCGCACCTCGGAGAACGCGAACTTGGCCGAGTCGACGGCCACCGCCAGGTCGCAGGCCGCGACCAGTCCGTTGCCGCCGCCGGCCACGTGCCCCTGGACCCGGGCGATGGTCGGCTTGGGGTGGTCGAGCAGCCGCTCCAGCACGCCCACGAGCGCGAGCGGGCCGGAGTCGGAGAACGACCCCGCGTCGGCCGACGAGGCGCCACGCAGATCGGCCCCCGCGCAGAACGCCGAGCCCGATCCGGTGAGTACGACCACGCGCACCGCGTCGTCGGCGGCCGCCTCGTCCAGCCCGATCCGCAGCTCCGACAACGACTCCGGGCCCAGGACGTTGCGGGCCTCCGGGCGGTCCAGCGTCAGGGTCGCAACCCCGTCGGCCACCTCGTACCGGACGGCCGGGCCGCCGCCGTGCGCGGGCTTCGCGTCAGTGGTCATCGCTTCCCCATCCCCTCGAGCAGCGTCAGCACCCTCAGCATGACCTCATCCGCGCCGCCGCCGATGGACACCAGCCGAGCGTCGCGGAAGTAGCGCGCCGGCCAGTACTCCTCCACGTACCCCATCCCGCCGTGGTACTGCAGGCAGACGTCGGCGACCTCGCGCACAAGCCGGCCGGCCTTGAGCTTGGCGATGGTCGCGAACTTCGTGACGTCCTCGCCGCGCATGATCGCCTCGGCCGCGGCGTAGTTGTAGTGGCGGAGCACGTCGATGTCGGCGAGCAGCTCGGCCAGCCGGTACTGGATGGACTGGTTGGCCAGCAGCGGCTTGCCGAACACCTCGCGCTCGCGCAGGTACTCGATCGTGCGCCGGACGGCCTTGTCGGCGCCGGCGACGGCCAGGTAGGCGCCGATCATCCGCTCGTCCTGGAACTGCGCCATCTGCTGCTGGAAGCCGCGGCCGATCTCGCCGATGGTGTTGGACACCGGCACCCGCAGGTCGGTGAAGACCAGCTCGGCGGTGTCGGACGAGCGGTTGCCGAGCTTGTCGAGCTTGCGCGAGACCGCGAAGCCGGGGGTGTCGGTCGGCACCACGATCATGCTCATGCCGTGGTAGCCGCCCTCGTCGCTGGTGCGGGCCAGCAGGCACAGCCAGTCGGCCTGGGTGCCGTTGGTGATCCACATCTTCGAGCCGTTGATGACCCATTCGTCGCCGTCGCGCACCGCGCGGGTGCGGATGCCCGCGACGTCCGACCCGGCGCCCGCCTCGGAGACCGCGATCGAGCAGACCACCTCGCCGCGGATCGCCGGCGCGAGGTAGCGCTGCTTGAGCTCCTCGGAGCCGAACCGGGCCAGCGCGGGCGTCGCCATCGAGGTCTGCACCGCGATCGCCATCGGGATGCCCGCGCAGTCGATCCGCGCGAGCTCCTCGCCGAGCACGACGGTGTACGAGTGGTCGGCGCCCTGGCCTCCGTACGCCGGGTCGTACTCGAGGCCGAGCAGCCCGAGCGCGCCGAGCCGGGCGAAGAGCTCGTGGGCGGGGAAGATGCCGTCGGCCTCCCACTGGTCGACGTAGGGGTTGATCTCGGCGTCGACGAAGTCGCGGACGACCTTGCGCACCTGGTCGTGCTCGGCGGTGAACTGCATGGCGGGCGGGCCTTTCGCGGTGGGGGTCAGGGCGCGGGGACAGGGGGCAGGCCGATGGCCTGGGCCCAGAGGCGGGTGAGGGTGGCCAGGGCAGCGTCGGGGGGCTCCGCGGCGCCGGAGCGGGCGGCCAGGGCCTCGACCATCCCGCAGAGCAGGGGGGCCGCGGCGTCGGGGTCGAGCGGCGGCGTCGGCGCGGCCGTCGCGCTGCAGCCGGCGGATGCCGTCGGCGGCGCGGCGGGTGAGCCCGGCGCGAAGCCGTGCGAGCAGGTCTGCGTAGTACGGGTCGGCGCCGGCGACCTCGCCGACGACCTCGAGCATCCGGTGGTGGCGGGCGTAGGCCGACAGGTAGCGCCGGTTGGCGGCGTCGATGCGCGCGTACGGCTCGACGACGTCATCGGGCACGCGCACCGCCGCGACCACCTCGGCGGCGATGGCGTCGACGAGCTCGCGCAGCACGTCTTCCTTCGACGCGAAGTACGTGTAGACCGTGCCATGCGAGACGCCGGCGGCGTCGGCGATGTCGTTCATCCGGGTCGCGTTGAAGCCGCGCTGCTCGAATACCTCGCGGGCGGCGGCGAGCACGCCCTCACGGGTGCGCTGCCCGCGGGCCGTGACCGGCGGGGCGGGGCTCACGGGGCGGGCTCCGTGCCCGGCGCCGCCTCCGGCAGCAGAGCCGCCGGCAGGTCGACGAGGCGCGCCCGCAGCTGCTCGCCGAGGCCCTTGGCCTGCGGGTCGAGCAGCGCGTTGGCCGCGACCCCTCGGCCGAGCAGGCCATGGACGACGAAGTTCACGGCGCGCAGGTTGGGCAGGCAGAAGCGGTCGACCCGATGCCCGGCGGCCTCGGGTACGAGCGCGGCGAAGCGCGCGGCGTCGAGGTGCTCGGCCAGCCAGGCGTACGCCTCGTCGCTGCGACCCCACACGCCGACGTTGGCGTTGCCGCCCTTGTCGCCGGACCGGGCACCGAAGGCCCGGCCGAGCGGGACGCGCACCACGTCTCCGGTGGACCCGGCCGGCGCGGCCACCGGCGGCGGCATCGCCGGCTCCTCGGGCGCCCACGGCTGCGCCAGCGGCGACCCGCCGGGCACCCGGGCGACCTCCGCGCCGTCCACGGTGACGACCTGCTCAATGAGCGCGGCCGGCACCGTGGTCGGCCAGTAGACGCCGTACGGCGTGGCGTCGCCCGGCATCGCGGTCGGGAAGTAGCCGGGGTACGACGCCAGGCCCATCTCGACGAGTGCGTTGGAGAAGGCGCGGCCGGCCTTCTTCGGGTCCTTGGCCGTGACGGTGATCCGCAGGTGCGCCTGGGCGTCGGCGGTCGAGCGCGGGTCCTCGCGGTCGTGGCGCACCAGCTGCACGTCGACGGTCTCGAACGCCGAGCGGTCGACGTGGGCCCACAGTGTGCGCTCGGCCAGGTCGGCCTTGGCCTCGATGTCGAGGCCGGTGAGCACGAGGGTCATCTGGTTGCGGAAGCCGCCGAGGGCGTTGAGCGCGACCTTGAGCCGGTCGGGCGGCGCCTCGCCCCGGGCGCCGGAGATGCGCACGCGGTCGGGCCCGTCGTCGGCGAGCGCCAGGGTGTCGAACCGCGCGGTGACATCCGGGTTGGCGTACGCCGGGCCGGCGATCTCGTAGAGCAGCTGCGCGGTCACCGTGCCGACGGAGACCAGCCCCCCCGTGCCCTCGTGCTTGGTGATGACCGAGGAGCCGTCGGCGGCGACCTCGGCGATCGGGAAGCCGGGGTGCTCAAGGCCGGGCACCTCGGCGAAGAACGCGTAGTTGCCGCCGGTGGCCTGGGCGCCGCACTCGATCACATGGCCCGCGACGACGGCGCCGGCGAGCGCGTCGAGATCGGCGCTTCCCCATCCGTGCCACCAGGCCGCCGGGCCGACGACGAGAGCGGCGTCGGTGACGCGCCCGGTGATGACGACGTCCGCGCCGGCCGCGAGGGCGGCGGCGATGCCGAAGCCGCCGAGGTAGGCGTTGGCGGTGAGCGCCGGCATCCCGAAGTCGGCGAACCGCTCGCCGGTGTCGAGGTTGACCAGCGCCTCGCCGGCGGCGGCCAGCTCGTCGATCCGCGGCATCAGGTCGTCGCCGGTCACGACCGCGATCCGCGGCGACAGCCCGGCCTGCTCGGCGGCCGCCCGTACGGCGTCGGCGCAGCCCTGCGGGTCGAGGCCGCCGGCGTTGGAGACCACCTTGATGCCGCGCTCCAGGCAGGCGCCGAGCACCTGCTCCATCTGCGTGGTGAAGGTGCGGGCGTACCCCGCGCCCGCGCCGTGCTTCATCCGCTGGCGGGCGAGGATCAGCATGGTGAGCTCGGCCAGCCAGTCGCCGGTGAGCACGTCGATCGGCCCGCCGTCGACCATCTCGCGAGCGGCGTCGAGCCGGTCGCCGAAGAAGCCGCTGCAGTTGGCGATCCGCACCGCCCGCCGCGTGCTCACTCGAGCACCGCCACGACGTGGTGGGCGTCGACCGACTGGCCGACCTCGACGTGCAGCTCGGCCACGACGCCGTCGACGTCGGCGTTGATCCGGTGCTCCATCTTCATCGCCTCGAGGACCACCAGGGTCTGGCCGGCCTCGACGGCCTCGCCGACCGCGACCAGCACGACGGTCACCGTGCCGGGCACCGGCGTCGACGGCCCGTGCGCGCCGGCATCGGCGGAGGCGTCGGGGAAGCGCGACCGCTCGCGCCAGGTCGTGGCCCACCAGCCGTCGGCGACCTCCCAGCGCGGGGTGTCGGGATCGCCGTGCGCCGAGCACTCCAGCCGGCGGCGCACCCCCTCGACCTCCAGGTCGAGCGACACGCCGCTGCCGTCGGGCCGCACCTGCGCGCCGAGCAGCCGGCCTCCCACGGGCCGGCCCGCCACCGCGCCGGTGAACGAGCCGTCGGCGCCCAGCGCGTACGCGACCTCGACGTCTCCCGCCCGGCCGGCGAAGGCGGCCTGCTGCGGCAGGGCCGGCACGTTGCGCCAGCCGCTCGGGGCGAACGCCTGCACCGCGGCGGAGGCGCGCCGCAGGGCCGACCCCGCCAGGGTGGCCGCCAGCACGTGCGCGCGGGTGGCCTCGTCGTCCGGGCCGGCCTGCAGCAGGCCCGGATGCACCTCAAGGAAGTCGGTGCCGGTCTCCCCCGCCCCGAACGCGGCGCTGTCCAGGATCGCCACCAGGGCGTCGCGGTTGGTCACCAGCCCGCGGGCGTCCATGGTGCGCAGGCCGCGGGCCAGCACCGCGGCGGCCTCGGCGCGGGTCGCCGCGTGCACGATCGCCTTGGCCAGCATCGGGTCGTAGTACGGCGAGACCGCGCAGCCCGCGGCGTACCCGGTGTCGAAGCGCACCGCCGGCTCGAGCATCGCGAACGCGTCCAGCCGGCCGATGCTCGGCAGGTAGCCGTTGGCCGGGTCCTCGGCGTAGACGCGCGCCTCGATCGCGTAGCCGTGGTGGGTGATCTCGTGCTGCCCCAACGGCAGCCGGCCGCCGCGCGCGACCTCGAGCTGCCAGCGCACCAGGTCGAGGCCCGTCACGGCCTCCGTCACCGGGTGCTCGACCTGCAGCCGGGTGTTCATCTCCAGGAAGAAGAACTCCTGGCCGCCGCCCTCGCCGGCGACGAGGAACTCCACGGTGCCGGCGCCGACGTAGCCCAGGTCGCGGGCCAGCGAGGTGGCCGCGGTGTACATCTGCTCGGCCACCCGGTGCTCGAGCCCGGGCGACGGCGACTCCTCGACGATCTTCTGGTGCCGCCGCTGGATCGAGCACTCGCGCTCGAAGAGGTGGACGACCTGGCCGTGGGTGTCGCCGAAGACCTGCACCTCGACGTGCCGCGCGCCGACCAGGTTGCGCTCAAGGAAGACCCGCGGGTCGCCGAAGGCCGACTCGGCCTCGCGGCGCGCGCCGCGGACGGCCTCGGCCAGCTCGGCCGGGGTGTCGACCCGGCGCATGCCCTTGCCGCCGCCGCCCGCGCTGGCCTTGACCAGCAGCGGGTAGCCGACCTGCTCGGCCGCGGCCGACCACTCGGCCTCGTCGTCGGAGTCGACCGCCGCGCCCGGCACCAGCGGCACCCCCGCGGCGGCCGCGCGCTCCTTGGCCTCGACCTTGAGGGCCATCGCCCGCATGGACTCGGGCGTGGGGCCGATCCAGACCAGGCCCGCCGCGTGGACGGCCTCGGCGAAGGCGGGGTTCTCCGACAGGAAGCCGTAGCCGGGGTGGATCGCGTCGGCGCCGGCCACGATCGCCGCCGCCAGGATCTTGCTGGGGTCCAGGTACGACTCCGCCGAGGTGCTGCCGCCCAGCGCCACCGCGACGTCGGCGTCGGCGGTGAACGGCAGGTCGCGGTCGGGGTCGGAGTAGACCGCGACGGTGCGCAGTCCCATCGCCCGCGCCGTGCGGAACACCCGCGAGGCGATCTCGCCGCGGTTGGCGACCAGCACGCAGGTGATCGTCGGCATCGCAGGCTCCGTTGCAGGGATTGAGGACACGCCGCTCACATCCGGAAGACGCTGGCCCTCGCTAGCGCCTGGGTTCTTGATCTCGGACACGCCGCTCACATCCGGAAGACGCCATACGACTCGGCGCCCTTCACTTCCGCGCTGTGGGCCGCCGACAGCGCGATCCCCAGCACCGTGCGGGTGTCGCGCGGGTCGACGATCCCGTCGTCCCACAGCCGCGAGGTGGCAAACAGCGCGGTCGACTGCGCGTCGACCATGCCCTCGACCATGGCCCGCACGGCGGCGTCGCCTTCCTCGTCGTACGGCTGGCCGGACTTCTCGGCGCGCTGGCGCTGCACGATGCTCATCACGCCGGCGAGCTGCTTGCCGCCCATCACCGCGATCCGGTGGCCGGGCCAGGTGAAGAGGAACCGCGGGTCGTACGCGCGGCCGTTCATGCCGTAGTTGCCGGCGCCGTACGAGGCGCCCATCATCACGGTGAAGTGGGGGACCGTGGAGTTGGAGACGGCGTTGATGAGCATCGCGCCGTGCTTGATGATGCCGCCCTGCTCGTAGCGGGTGCCGACCATGAACCCGGTGATGTTCTGCAGGAACACGATCGGGGTGTCGTGGCGGTTGCAGAGCTGGATGAACTGCGCGCCCTTCTGGGCCTCCTCGCTGAAGAGGATGCCGTTGTTGGCGAGGATCCCCACCGGGAAGCCGTTGATGCTCGCCCAGCCGGTGACGAGCGTGCTGCCGTACAGCGGCTTGAACTCCTCGAAGCGGCTGCCGTCGACGATCCGCGCGATCGCCTCGCGCGCGTCGAACGGGATGCGCACGTCGGCGGGGGCGATGCCGAGCAGCTCGTCGGGGTCGTACGCGGGCGCGTCGGCGGGCATCGTCGGGCCGGGGCCGAGCTTGCGCCAGCGCAGGTGCGCGACGATCTGGCGGCCGATCCGCAGGGCGTCGGGCTCGTCGGCGGCGAGGTAGTCGGCCAGGCCGCTGACCCGCGCGTGCATCTCGGCGCCGCCGAGCGTCTCGTCGTCGGTGTCCTCGTCGATGGCCATCTTGACCAGCGGCGGGCCGCCGAGGAAGACCTTGGCCGCCTCGCGCTGCAGGACGGTGTAGTCGCTGAGGCCGGGCAGGTACGCGCCGCCGGCCGTGCTCGAGCCGAAGACCAGCGTGATGGTGGGGATGCCCTCGCGGGACAGCTGGGTGAGGTTCTTGAAGACCGCGCCGCCGGGCACGAAGATCTCGGCCTGCTTGGGCAGGTCGGCGCCGGCGGACTCGGTGAGGTTGACCAGCGGCAGCCGGTTGGCGCGGGCGATCTCCATCGCGCGCAGCATCTTGCGGACGCTCGTCGGCGACTGGGCGCCGCCCTTGACGGTGGGGTCGTTGGCGCCGATCACGCACTCGACGCCCTCGATGACGCCGACGCCGATCACCACGCCGCCGCCGAGCGGGTCGTCGGTGCCGTGGCCGGCGAGCGGGCTCAGCTCGAGGAAGGCGCTGTCGCGGTCGACGAGCAGGTCGATGCGCTCCCGCGGGAGGAGCTTGCCGCGCTCGCGGTGGCGGGCCACGTACTTCTCGCCGCCGCCGGCGTGCAGCAGGGCCTGCTGGGCGCGGACCTCGTCGAGGAGCCCCTGCATGGCCGCGCGGTTGGCGGTGTAGTCGTCGGCCCGGGTGTCGAGCCGGCTGGGCAGCACGCGCATGAACTTGACACTAGCGTCAAGTTCGGCCGAAGGCCAGGGTGGGGACGGCGCCGGCCGGCCGACGCGCGATCATCGGGGCATGCACGCGATCACGATCAACGAACCCGGCGGACCCGAGGTGCTGGCCTGGACCGAGGTCCCCGACCCCGCCGCCCCCGGCCCGGGCGAGGTGCGCGTGCGGGTGGCGGCCTCCGCGGTGAACCGCGCCGACCTGCTGCAGCGCCAGGGGCGGTACTCCCCGCCGCCGGGCGCCTCGCCGTACCTCGGCCTGGAGTGCAGCGGCGTGATCGCCGCCCTCGGCCCGGAGGTCGAGGGGTGGTCGGTGGGCGACGAGGTCTGCGCGCTGCTCTCCGGCGGCGGGTACGCCGAGCAGGTGCTCGTGCCAGCCGGCCAGCTGCTGCCCGTGCCGGCGGGGGTGTCGCTCATCGAGGCCGCCGCGCTGCCCGAGGCGGCCTGCACGGTCTGGTCCAACGTCTTCATGGGCGCCGTCCTGCGCCCCGGCGAGGTGCTGCTCGTCCACGGCGGCGGGTCGGGGATCGGCACGATGGCGATCCAGCTCGCCCGCCAGCTCGGGGCCCGGGTCGCCGTGACCGCCGGGAGCGCCGCGACCCTGGAGCGCTGCGCGGCCCTGGGCGCCGAGATCTGCGTGAACTACCGCGAGCAGGACTTCGAGGCGGTCGTCCGCGAGGCGACCGCCGGCCACGGCGCCGACGTGATCCTCGACAACATGGGGGCCAAGTACCTCGCCCGCAACGTCTCGACCCTGGCCGTCAACGGCCGGCTGGTCGTGATCGGCCTGCAGGGCGGGGTCAAGGCCGAGCTCGACCTCGGGCTGCTGCTGGCCAAGCGGGCCGCGGTGCTCGCGACCGCGCTGCGCGCCCGCCCGGACGAGGAGAAGGCCGCCATCGTCCGCTCGGTCCGCGAGCACGTCTGGCCGCAGCTGGAATCCGGGGCGGTGCGCCCCGTCATCGAGCGCACGCTGTCGATGCCCGAGGCGGCCGAGGCCCATCGGGTGCTCGAGGCCGGCGGCCACGTCGGCAAGGTGCTGCTGACCGTCCCCGCTCAGGGCTGACCCGCGACACCCTGGGCCCGGTGGGCGAGGGCCGCGGCCTCCAGCCGGCTGGCCACCCCGAGCTTGGTCAGGATGTGCGAGACGTGCACGCTGGCGGTCTTCTCGGAGATGAACAGCGTCTCGGCGATCTTGCGGTTGCTGCACCCCTCGGCGAGCAGGCCGAGCACCTCGTGCTCGCGCGCGGTGAGCGTCGCCAGGGGCCCGTCCGCGGGCTGGCCAGAGGGCTCCGCGGCGGGCTCGGGCTCCGCCCCCCGAGGGGACGGGACACCCGGAGAACGGACCGGACGGCGAACGGGACGCCAGCCCGGTCGAGGCCGCCGCGCCGCAGCAGGGCGTCGGCCCAGGCGGCCAGCCGCTGCAGCGCCGAGCGACTCGGCCGTCTGGCGGGCCCGCTCGACCAGCGGGGCCGCCTCGCCACGTGAGCCGTTGCGGGCCAGCACCCCCTCCGCCTGCCGCAGCTCGGCCATGGCCCGCCACCACGGAAAGCCCAACGCCGCCCAGGCCTCCGCCGCCGCGCGCCACGCCTGCGGGTCCTCCCGACCCGTCAGCCGGGCCAGCTCGGCTCGGGCCGTGGCGCACTCCGCGGCCGCGAGCGATCCCGGCGGCAGGCCACCAGCCTGCACGGCTCGGCCGAGCGCGACCTGGAGCACCTCAGCGAGGGCGGAGTCCGGCGCCTGGCCCGCCCGCGCGGCGGCCGCCTCGACCGCCACCCCGGCGCGGGCCAGCGAGGCCACCGACACCCAGGTGTCGGTCTCGGCCAGGCCCGGCAGCGCCCGCTGGATGTGCCGGCGGGCGGCGGCCCAGTCGCCCTCCTCGGCGGCGATCTCGGCCAGCCGCGCCAGGCTGGCCAGGTCGAAGTCGCCCAGCCCGAGCGACTCCCAGTAGGCCAGCACCTCCGCGTACTGGGCCCGGGCGGCGGCCAGGTCACCCCGCCGCAGCGCGAGCTCGGCCCGCGTGGCGCGCCGCAGCGCCGCCCCAGCGGAGTCGACCGCCGGCAGCCGGCCGCGGCGGTGCGCCTCGGGGTCGACGAGCGGCCACCAGCCCAGCCAGACGTGCATCTCATCGGCGGCGGCCGCCAGCGACGCCCCGATGTCCTGCGGGCCGCCGCGATCCTGGACCGCCGCCAGCTGCGCCGCGACCGTGAGCAGCGCCTGGTCCACCTCGCCGGCGTGGAACTCGGCCCAGGCCAGCGTCAGCCCGGCCCGCGCCGAGTCGTACGGGCGGCCGGAGCGCTCAAGGCCGTCCACGGCCTCCCGCAGCTGGGGCAGGCCGTCGGCGAAGCGCCCGAGGTAGCAGCCGCTCGCCCCCGCGGTGCCGCGGGCGAGCGCCAGCTCGCCCTCGGCGTCCGGCCCGCTCGGCGACCTGCACGGCCCGCGACGACCAGCGCAGCGCCTCGCCGTTGCGGTCGAGGACGAGCCAGTAGCGGCCGAACGCAGCCAGCGCCGCCGCCAGCTCGGGGCTCGCCCGGCGCGACCTCTCACCGCCCGCCAATTCGATCGCCCGCTCGTGGGCGGCGCCGACCTCGTCGTCGGCCAGCTCCTCCGACCCGTGCACGGCCAGCAGCAGGGTGAGCCGGGACTGCTGCAGGGCGGGCAGCCCGGGCAGGTCGAGTGCGCGCCGGGCCAGCGCGACCGCGCCCGCGTGGTCCCCCGCGGCCGCCGCGCAGGACGCGCCCCGCTCCAGCCAGCCGGCGTCGAGGACGGCTCCGGCGCCTGGCCGGACAGCTCCACCGCGCGCCGGTAGTGCGCCGCGGCCGCCCGCGGATCGAGGACGCGCACGGCATCAGCGGCGGCGGCGTGTGTCGGCTGCGCAAGGTCGAGCCGCCCTGCGGCCTCCCAATGGCCGGCGGCGGCGGCGAGCGAGGCCGGGGCCGAGGCATCGGCATGCGCATGGGCGCGGGCGTCCTCCTCGAGCATCCGGGCGACCGCGGCATGGAGGCGCGCCCGCTCCACCGGCAGCAGCTCGGCGCGGGCGGCCTCCCCGACCAGGGCGTGCCGCAGCGAGTAGCACCCGTCGACGGTGGCCGCCAGGACACCGGCCGCCACCGCCTCGCGGACGGCGTCCAGCAGCTCGCGCTCGCCGAATCCGGTGAGCTCGCGCAGCTGCCCGTGCGCCACCGGCCCCCCGTACACCGCCGCCGCCCGGGCCGCCTGGCGGGCTGCCGGCCCCAGCGCCTCGAGCCGCCCGGACACCGCGCCGGCGGCCTCGGCCGGAGCCCCTCCTCGGCGGGTCGCCGCGACCAGCTCCTCGGCCAAGAACGGGTTGCCGGCGGACAGCTCCGCGCACCGCGCCGCCTGCGCCTCGTCGAGGTCGAATCCGGCCAGGTGCTCAACGAGGGCCCGCATCTCGACCGGCCCCAGCGGCCCTAGCGCACGTGGTGGGCGGTCTCGCCGCGGATCAACTCGGTGCGCGCCTGCGCCCAGGGGCCGTCGGGGACCTCGCGCGCCGTGATGATCCACAGCACCGGGTCGGCTTGCGCGGCGGTCCGGCGCAGCACGTCCAGGCTCAGCGGGTCGGCCTCATGGGCGTCCTCGATCACCACGACCGCGGGGGCCCCGTCGAGCAGGCGGGCGAAGAACCAGGGCACCAGGTCGGCGGCGCGTGGGCCGGAGGCGGTGCCGGCCGGCCCGAGCTCGGGGACCAGCCCCGCCAGCACCGCGGCCGCACCGCCGGCGGCGGCCACCGCGGCCGCGTGGCCGCGCGAGCGCGCCATCGCCCGGAGCAGCTCGGCCCAGGGCGAGAGGGGCACCGCCGACGCCCAGGAGGCCGAGACCCGGTAGACCTCGCGGCCCTCGACCCCCGCCAGGGCCTCCTCGACGAGGCGCGACTTGCCGATCCCGGGCTCGCCCTCGACCACGACCACGCCGCGGGCGGGGCGCGCCAACGAGGCGGCAAGCGCCTCCAGCTCGTCGCCTCGACCGATCAGCAGGTCGCTACGCAGCAGGCACCTCGATTCCGCCGGCCTCGCGGGGGTTGGCCCGCGGCGGATGGGCCCACGGTAGGGCGACGCCCGCCCCGCGGCCAGGGAATGGAAATAAGGGGTCATCTCGCCCGGGTAAGGCATCTGCCCGATGCGCCCCCCTGGCCCCGGGCACCAGCGTGACGGCCAACGATCCATTCTCGAGCGGAGGACCGATGAGCGTCACCCTGTTCGCCGGCATTGACTGGCCCGCCTGGGCCAGCCCGACCGCATGGCCCACACCCGTCCTGCTCGCCGGCATCGCCACCGTGCTGGCCGGCATCGACCTGCTCGGAGCCGTGGTGGCCAAGGCCTGGTCGGCCCATCGGAGCCTGACCTGGCTGCTCGTCGGCACCGCGCTCTTCGCCCTGCTGTTCTGGGTGTACGCCTCCGCGCTGTCGTTCGCCGAGCTGTCGATCGTCACCTTCGGGTGGATCGTCATCCTGCAGGTCGGCGTGCTGCTGCTCGACCGCTTCGTCTACGGCGTCGAGCTTCCCCCCGGCAAATGGGTCGCCGCCGCGGGCCTGCTGGCCCTGCAGGGCTACCTGGTGCTGGCGCCCAACGGCTCGCCCGCCCCGGAGCCCGAGCCGGTCGCCCAGGCCAGCCAGCAGACCATCGCGCTGCCGGCCCAGCGCAGCGCGCCGCCCGCGATCGCGACAGGACAACCCGCGATCGCCGAGGCGACGGAGGCCGCGCGATGAGCGCCCTGATGGACCTGCCCGCCAGCGGCACCGCGGTGCGGACCCCGCTGCTCGACCTGCTCCGCGCGGGCCTCGGCCCGGCCGCGTTCTCCTGCCCCGGGCACAAGGGCGGGGCCGGCGCGCTGCCGGCGCTGCGCGAGGTGATCGGGGACCGCGCGCTCGCCAGCGACGTCTGGCTGGACACCACGACGTACGACGAGCTGCGGCGCGACCTCGAGCAGCGGATCGCCCGGCTGTGGGGCGCCGACCGCGCCTTCGCCCTGGTCAACGGGTCGACCAGCGGCAACCACGCGCTGCTGCTGTCCACCCTCGCGCCCGGCGACGAGGTCATCGTGGCCCGGGACGCGCACCTGTCCACCCACACCGCGCTCGTGCTCACCGGGGCCAGCCCGGTCTGGGTGTCGCCGCGGGTCGGCGAGGCCGGGATCGGCTCGGGCATCCACGCCGAGGACTTCTCCGCCGCGCTGGCCCGGCACCCGTACGCCGCCCTCGCCTGGGTGGTGAGCCCCTCGTACGCCGGGGTCAGCAGCGACCTGCCGGAGCTGGCGGCGATCGCCCGGTCGCGGGCGGTGCCGTTCGCCGTCGACGAGGCGTGGGGGCCGCACCTGCGGTTCTGCCGGGACCTCGCCGTCGACGCGATGGCCGCGGGCGCCGATGCCGCGGTCACCAGCACCCACAAGCTGCTCACCAGCCTGTCCCAGAGCTCCGTGCTCGTCCTGCGCGAGGGCGTGATCGACGTGGGCCGCACCGCGCACGCCGTGCGGATGACCCAGACCACCAGCCCGTACCTCGGCCTGGTCGCCTCGATCGAGGCGTGCGTCGCCCAGCTCGAGGAGGGCGGCGAGACGATGGTCCGCCGCGCGGTCGACCTTGCCCGGCTCGCCCGGCACATGCTGTCGCGGGTGCCGGGCGTGCGGGTGCTGGGGGCCCGGGAGGCCGAGGTCCCCGAGGAGCGGCAGGACCCCTGCAAGATCGTCTTGGAGATCGGCGACCTGGGCCTCGACGGGCCGGCCGCCGAGGCGCTGCTGCGCGCCCGCGGGGTCGCGCCCGAGGGGTCCGACTCACACCGGCTCTACCTCGTGGTCGGCCCCGGGGACAGCGTCGACTCGGTCCGGCACCTCGTGCTCGCCGTCGCGGGGCTGCGCCGGGGCGTCGGCGCCCGGCCGCTGCGTCCGGTGGACCCCTCGCTCCTGGTGCCCCCGGGGCCGGGCGACCAGGTCGCCACCCCGCGGGAGGCGTACTTCGCGCCCTCCGCCGCGGTCGGCCTGCGCGACGCGGTGGGCCGGGTGGCGGCCGAGCTGGTCACGCCGTACCCGCCGGGCATCCCGGTGCTCGCGCCTGGCGAGCGGATCAGCCGGGAGGCCGTCGACTACCTCGCGGGAGCGGTCGCGGCCGGAGTGCACATCCACGGGCCGGACGACCCCCGCGCCGAGACGGTGCGCGTGCTCACCTGAGCGGGGTCAGAGGGCCCGCTCGAAGTAGTCGATGGGGTACGCCGGCTGCATGCCCACCGAGGTGTACAGGTGGGTCGCCCCGGTCGGGGACTCCGAGTCGACCCCCAGCTCGGTGGCGGTGCGGCCGCGGGCGATGTCGTCGGCGAAGGCGGTGCGCAGCAGGGCCTTGGCCAGCCCGCGGCCGCGGAACTCGCGCAGCACGCCGAGGCTGCGGATGAAACCGCGGTTGTCATCGGCCAGCCGGTCCGAGCCGATCAGCCCGCCCGCCGGCGCGCCGCCGACCTCGGCCAGCCACCACTGGTCCGGGGCGTAGCCGCTCGCCTCGCGCTGGTAGGTCAGCCACTCCTCGTACGACCGCGCCTGCGGGTGGTAGTGGTCGAGGAACGCCGTGTCGAGCACGTGGTGCAGGGCGCGCAGGTCGTCCAGGCGCCCGGGCTCGCCCTCGGCCCGGATCCGCCGCACGACCACGCCGGGGCCCGGATCGGCCGCGGCCGGGCGGGGCAGCGGGGTCGTGATCGGCGCGGTAGCGCAGGAACGTGCGCACCCGGGACAGCCCCGCGGCCCGCAGCGCCCCCGAGATCACGGCGTCGCCTTGATGGCAGCCCGCCCCGGCCGTCCAGCCGTCCCCTCCCGCAGCCGCGGCCTCGACCACCGCCTGGGCGACCGAGCGCCCGACGACCCAGCGCGCCAGCGCCGCGGCGTGCTCGCCGTCGGGGAGCACGTACGCGTCGACGTACACCTCGCGCGCGGTCGGGTCGACGTAGGCCGCGGCCAGCGCGCACGGTGAGCCGTCGGCGTCGAGCACCAGCCAGCTGCCGGTGGCCAGGTCGATCTCGCTGCTGGCCAGGTCCGCGGCGATATCGGCCTGCGCGCCGACGGACTCGCCGGTGTGCGCGAGGTCGTACGCCGCGACCAGGCGGCGCAGCGGCCGGCACGTCGTCCAGGGTGATCCGCCGCCAGGTGTGGCCGCGTGGGAGGTCGCTCGCGGGCTCGGGAGGTCGCACGGCGCCACCCTGCCCGCGATCGCCGTTCCTGGTCCACCGGATTCCTGGGCGGGTGCCCGACCCGACGCGGGTAGGCGAGAATGGCCAGATGAGCGAGCACATGAGTGAGCAGCCGCAGGACCAGGTCATCGTGCTCGGGCCCGACGGCCACCCGATCGGCGTCCTGGCGGGGGGCATGGCGGGCTCCGACGGCGACGGCTCGTCCGACGACGACGACGCCGGCGAGCGGCCGATCACCGACCTGATCGAGCAGCCGGCCAAGGTGATGCGGATCGGCTCGATGATCAAGCAGCTGCTTGAGGAGGTCCGCTCCTCGCCGCTCGACGAGGCCTCGCGGCGGCGGCTCGCCGAGATCCACGCCCGCTCGATCGCCGAGCTGGAGGACGGCCTGGCCCCCGAGCTCGTCGAGGAGCTGGACCGCCTCTCGCTGCCGTTCGGCGACGACGCGGCGCCGAGCGAGGCCGAGCTGCGCATCGCCCAGGCCCAGCTGGTCGGCTGGCTGGAGGGGCTCTTCCACGGAATCCAGACCGCGCTGTTCGCCCAGCAGATGGCGGCGCGCGCCCAGTTCGAGGAGATGCGGCGGCGGGCGTTGCCCAGCGGCGTGGTGCCGAGCGCCGTCAGCGACGACGAGCCGCCGGCGCGCGCGACCGGGCCGTACCTCTAGGCCGTACCTCTAGGGCTACCCCTCGGCCGGTCAGGCCTGGACGAAAGCCGCGATCCGCCGGGCGAGGTAGGCCGAGAACCACCCGTCGTAGCGCTGCTGCAGCTCCGGGCTTGAGCCAGTCGGCGCCCGTGATCAATCCGCGGCAGTGCTCCGACTCGCAGCCGCAGATGAACTCGTCGTAGTCGCTGCCGTCGCACATGGCGTAGTCGAAGGTGATCTCCTCGCCCGCCTCGAGGTCGCGCATCGCGACCACCAGGTTGCACCCCATGAGCCCGCACGACGGATCGCACGAGTGGTTGACCATGTCGCCGGGCTCGGGGTGCTCCGAGCTCAGCAGGTAGAGGTGCTCGTCGATCTGGATCGAGCGCGACCGCCGGTCCTCGGACACCAGGTCAAGGTGGTCGCGGGTCACCACGGACCCGCCGAAGGCCGCGACCGTGGTGCCCGCGGGGATCGTGCGTCGGGCGTACGACCCCGTGCCCTTGACACCGGCCGGACGCGCCTCGACATCGGGGTGCAACCAGTTCAGGTCGAAGGCCATGGCGGTCATCGGCGGTGGGCTCCAGGGCGGTGACGACGCCGGGCGGCCGCCGCGGCGAGGGGCGTCATCCTCGCAGAGCGGGCAGCCGCTCCAAAACCGCGGCGACGCCGTCGGCGTCGACCGACCCCGCCAGCCGGGCGCCCGACGCGAGGACGAGCGGGTGGGCGTTCGCGACCGCGTACGCCAGGCCGGCCCAGGCGAGCATCGGCAGGTCGTTGGGCTGGTCGCCGAAGGCGAGCACCTCGCCCGCCGCGACGCCCCGCTCCTCGCAGACCCGCGCCAGCGTCGAGGCCTTGCTCACCCCGCGCGCCGAGACCTCGAGCAGGCAGTCGCCGGCGTTGGAGTGGGTCGCCTCGGCGAGCCCGGAGAGCACCGGGGCGACCGCCTCGAGCATGGCGTCGCCGTCGGATCCCTTGAGCCGCACGAGCAGCTTGCCGACCGGCTCGGCCACGAGGTCCTCGACGGGCACCACGCGGGTCAGATCGGGAGTCGGCCAGTTCGGCTCGTACGCCGGCTCGTGGCCGAAGCCCCAGCCGGTCTCGACCGCGAAAGCGGCCCCCGGCAGCACCGCCCTGATCCGGCGCACCGCCTCGGCCCCCTCGGCGGGCTCCAGCGCGAACCGCTCGACGACGCGCTCGGCGTGCAGGTCGTACACGAACGCGCCGTTGCCGCAGACCGCGATGCCGTGGTGGCCGGTGGCCTCGCTGATCGGGCGCATCCACCGCGGCGGGCGTCCGGTGACGAGCACGAGGTGCAGCCCGGCGTCCTCGACCGCGGCCAGCGCCGCCACGGTCCGCGCCGAGATCGTGCCGTCGCGGCGGACCACCGTGCCGTCGAGATCGGTGGCGACGAGGCGCACGCCGCCCAGCGAGGCGTCGGCGTCCGTCACGGGGCGGGCACCGCGGTCACGGGGCGATCGGCTCCAGCACATCGCGGCCGAGGTACGGGCGCAGCGCCTGCGGCACGCGCACCGAGCCGTCGGCCTGCTGGTGGTTCTCCAGCAGCGCGACGATCGTGCGGGTCACGGCGCAGAGCGTGCCGTTCAGCGTGGCGAGCGGGCGCACGTCGCCGTCGGCGCCGCGCATGCGCACCCGCAGGCGCCGGGCCTGGAACTGCGTGCAGTTCGAGGTCGAGGTGATCTCGCGGTAGCGGCCCTGGGTCGGCACCCACGCCTCGCAGTCGTACTTGCGGGCCGCGCTGGAGCCGAGGTCGCCGGTGGCCACGTCGATGACCCGGTAGGGGAACTCGAGGGAGTCGATGAACTGCTTCTCCCACGCCAGCAGCCGCTGGTGCTCGGCGACGGCCTCGTCGGGGTGGACGAACGCGAACATCTCGACCTTGTCGAACCAGTGCACCCGGAAGATCCCGCGGGTGTCCTTGCCGTGCGAGCCGGCCTCGCGGCGGAAGCACGGGGAGTACCCGGCGTACCGCCGCGGCAGCGTGGCCGCGTCGAGGATCTCGTCCATGTGGTACGCCGCCAGCGGCACCTCGGCGGTGCCGACGAGGTACAGGTCGTCGGCCTCAAGCCGGTAGACGTTCTCGGCGGCCTGGCCGAGGAAGCCGGTGCCCTCCATGGCGGCAGGGCGCACGAGCGACGGCGGGATCATCGGGGTGAACCCGTTGGCCACGGCCAGCGACACGGCGTGGTTGACCAGCGCCAGCTCGAGCAGCGCGCCGACCCCGGTGAGGTAGTAGAACCGCGAGCCGGACACCTTGGCGCCGCGCTCGACGTCGATGGCCCCGAGCCGGCGGCCGATCTCCACGTGGTCCTGCGGGGTGAAGCCCTCAGCCGCGAAGTCCCGAGGGGTGCCGCGCTCCTCGAGGACCGCGTACGCGTCCTCGCCGCCGCGCGGGGCGCCGTCCTCGACCAGGTTGCTCGGCAGCAGCAGCAGCGCGTCGAGCTCGGCGTCGGCCTGCGCGCGGGCGTCCTCGAGCGCCTTGACCTCGGCGGCCAGCTGCTTGGCGCGGTCCAGCAGGGCGGCCTTGGCCTCGCCCTGGGCCTGGGCGACCTGCTTGCCGAGCGCCTTCTGCTCGGCGCGGGTCTCGTCGAATCGGGTCACCGCGGCGCGCCGGGCCTCGTCGGCGGCGAGCAGCGCGTCGACGACGCCGGGGTCCTCGCCGCGGGCCTCCTGGGAGGCGCGCAGCCGGTCGGGTTCGTCGCGCAGCAGCCGGGGGTCGATCACGCCCGCCACCCTAACCGCGCCCGCTCGCCCCCCTCCCCGCAGAGTGCGACGTTGGCGGGGCTCCGCCCCGCGTGTCGCGCGGCGAACGTCACACGGTGCGGGCGGTGGCGCCGGCGGTGGTGGCGGGGAGGCGCTCGGGTGCGCCGGGGTCGCCGCCGAACTCGTCGGCGATCCGGCGCAGCGTCTCGGGCAGGTCGCCGGCCGGCACCGGGCGGGACCACAGGAAGCCCTGGGCCACATCGCAGTCCAGCTCCTGCAGCTTGCGCGTCACGTTGCGGTCCTCGACGCCCTCGGCCACGGCCTGCAGCCCGAACTCGTGGGCGAGGTCGATGATGGCCTTGGCGATGACGCTGTTGCCCGGGTCCTCGCCGATCGACTGGATGAACGAGCGGTCGATCTTGAGCGTGCGGACCGGCATCGTCTCCAGCTGGGCCATCGAGGTGTAGCCGGTGCCGAAGTCGTCGACGGCCACGGTCAGGCCGACCGCCGTGAGCTTGCGCATCATCAGCTCGGCGCGCGCCGGGTCCTCGATCATCGCCGACTCGGTGATCTCGATCTCAAGCAGCCGCGGCGGCACCGCGCACGCCTGCAGCAGGGCCTCGATCGTGGTGTCGAGGTCGGGCTCCATCAGGTTGCGGGCCGACAGGTTCACCGCGACCGGCAGCTCAAGCCCCGCGCGCTGCCACTCGGCGAGCTGGGCCACGACCATGCCGAGCACCCGGTGGGTCAGCGCCTGGATCAGGCCGGTGCGCTCGGCCAGCGGGATGAAGTCGTTGGGCGGGACCAGGCCTCGGGTCGGGTGGAACCAGCGGATGAGCGCCTCCAGGCCGACGACCTCGCCGGTCTTCAGGTCGACCTTGGGCTGGTAGTGCATGGCGAGCTGGTCGGTGTCCATGGCCTGGCGCAGGTCGCCGAGCAGGATCAACCGCGCGGGGCTGTGCTCGTCACCGGCGGCGGAGTAGGTCGCCACCCCGAGGTGGGCCGCCTTGGCGGTGTACATCGCGACGTCGGCGCGCTGGAGCAGGGTCGTGACGTCGTCGGCGTGGTCGGGCAGCAGCGCCAGCCCGATCGAGGAGTCGACGTGCAGCACCAGGCCGTCCAGGTCGAACGGCTCGTCGAAGATCGCGCCGATCCTTCGGCCGAAGGCCTCGGCGTCGGCCAGACTCGCGACGGTCGGCATGAGGACGGCGAACTCGTCGCCGCCGAGCCGGGCGACGGTGTCGGCGTCGCGGACAGCGTGCGTCAGGCGGTCGGCGATCTGCTTGAGCAGCTTGTCGCCGCGCGGGTGGCCGAGGGTGTCGTTGACCTCCTTGAACCGGTCGACGTCGAGCAGCAGCAGGCCGACCGAGACCCCGGTGCGCGAGCTGGCCGCGGCGGCGCGCTCAAGCCGGTCGCTGAGCAGCCGGCGGTTGGGCAGGCCGGTGAGCGCGTCCAGCAGGGCCAGCTCGGCGTTCTCCTGGGCCGAGCGGCGCAGCTGCCGACTGGCGTTGAAGACGGTGCGGAACAGCAGCAGCCACAGCACGCCGAGCCCGCCGACGACGAGCAACGCGGTCTGCCGGGTCTCCGCCCAGGCCCGCTGGGCGGCGGCCGCGTAAGGCAGCTCGAGCTCCATGGCCGCGCGGACGACGCCGCTGGGGTCGACGACGGGCACCCAGGAGACCACCGCCGGCTCCGCGCCGGGCGTCTCGCGCAGGCCGTGCGCGGTCTCGGCGCGGACCGCGGAGTTGAGCAGGGTGCGGTCCGGCAGCGCGGTGTCGAGGCCGCCCTCGCTGTTGTAGAACAGGGCGCCATCCGGCGACCAGATCCGCAGCGAGTTGACGGCCGTGTCCATCCGGACGTTGACCAGCTGGTCGATCTCCTCGGTGTAGGCCGGAGTCAGCGCGCGGTTGAACACCTCGTAGTTGCCGGCGAAGGCCTCCTCGACGAAGACCTCGCGCAGCAGCTCGGCCGTCGCGTCGCCGGACGCGAGGGCCTGGCTCTGCGCGTACGACTGGATGCGCCCGACCAGCAGGATGCCGAGCGCGGTCATCGCCACCAGCGACACGATGGAGAAGGTGCGGGTGACCGAGTGCGCGGCGATGGCGCTCGCGCGGAACAGAGTCCTTGGGCATCGGCCGGCCGGCCTCCCTCCGCGGATCGGCGCGCCTGCGGCGCTCGGCCCGCGGGATGCGGGCGTCCTTCCGCTCAGTCGGCCCGAACGCGGGGGGGCTTGAGCCTTACGGCTGGGTCGGACCGCTGGCGCGGCCGTCGCGGATGCGCGACAGCCAGGCCTGCGCCTCGGCGTACTCGGCGTCGGAGACCCCGCGGCGCAGCACCGGCCGCACGCCGTCGACGCGGGGGTAGGACCCCAGGTAGCGCACCTCGGCGCACACCCGGCGCAGGCCCATCAGCGCCTCGCCCACCCGGGCGTCGTCGATGTGGCCCTCGGCGTCGATCGAGAAGAAGTACGAGCCGAGGCCGCCCCCGGTGGGGCGCGACTCGATCCGGGTCAGGTTGACGCCGCGGACCGAGAACTCGGTGAGCATCTCCAGCAGCGCGCCCGGGTGGTCCTCGGCCATCAGCAGCACCAGCGAGGTCTTGTCGGCGCCGGTCGGCTCGGGCGGCGGGGCCGGGCGCGTGACCAGAACGAACCGGGTCTCGGCGCCGGGGTTGTCGGCGACCCCCTCGTCCAGCACCTCCAGGCCGTACACGCGGGCGGCCAGCGGCGCGGCGATCGCCGCGTCGCTCTCGGCCTCCCGGACTCGGCGACCGACGCGGCAGCGGCCGCGGTCGAGGGCGCGGCCACGACCTCCACTCCGGGCAGGTGCGAGGCGACCCACTGGCGGGTCTGCGCCTCGGCGTGCGGGTGGGTCGCGACCCGGCGGACGTCGGCGCGCGCCGTGCCCGGGCGGGCCATCAGCGCGAACGAGACCGGCAGGTGCACCTCGGCGGCGATGACGAGCGGCTGGCCGGTGGCCAGGTCGTCGAGGGTGGCGGTCACGACGCCCTCGATGGAGTTCTCCAGCGGCACCATGGCCGCGTCGACGTCCCCGGCCCGAACGGCCTGCAGGGCGGCGGCGACGCTCGCAAACGGGACCAGCCGGGCGCCCGCGGCGGCGGGCAGGGTGAGCAGGGCGGCCTCGGTGAAGGTGCCCTCCGGCCCGAGGTAGCCGTACGAGCCAGGGGCGGTGTCGCCCGGGCCCGCGGTGGCGGCCGTCACGGCTTGCCCGCCGCGGGCCCGCGCATGGCGTACTGCACGGCCTGCTCCTCTTCCGGCGACAGCGAGGCCTCGCTGCGGGCGCCCTTGACCCCCTTGGCGTACGTGCGCGTCTCGCTGCGCCCGTTGATCGAGGTGAGCACCAGGCCGTCGCCGGCGTCGTCGAGCAGCGCGGCCGAGAACGACATCCGCCCGCCCATGTCGCCGAACGCGTCGTAGCGGACCACCGCGACGTGCCGCAGGGCGTCGGCCAGGTCGGTGCGCACCCGGGCCAGGTCGCCCTGCAGGTCGCCCACCTCGGCGCGCAGGCCGGCGACCTCCTCGGTCTGCCGTCCGACCACGTCGACGAAGGAGGCCTCGTCGCCGCGGCCCTGGAGCAGCGAGTACGACCGCCGCAGCCGTCCGATCCGGAGGTGGGCGGCGATCGCCAGCAGCAGGCCGAGGGTCGCCGCGCCGGCGGCGGCCAGGGCCACCACGGCGAGCGTGGAGTCGTCGAGGGTCACTGAGGTCCTTGCATCACGGGGACTTGCATTACTGGGCTTGGCTCGGGTGCTGCGGGTGGGGGCCGCGGCGGAGTGCCCGGGCGGCGGCGCCCAGGGTATCCGCCGGACTAGGGTCCACCGCATGCGCGACCCGGACCCCAGCGGTGATCCAGGCTTCGCCGATCTGGGATTCGCGCGGCTGGACACCCACCGCGCGGGCCGGACCGGCGATCCCGAGGTCGTCTACGGATCGGGCAAGACACCGGCCCAGGTGGTGGCCCTGCTGGCCGCGCTGCGCTCGGCCCACCCGGACCACGTGGCGCTCGCCGACCCGACTGGCCGACGAGGCGGTGGCTGCCATCCGGGCCGAGTACGGCGACGGCGCCACCGTCGACGAGGTCGCCCGCTGCGCCTGGATCGGGCCGCTGCCGGAGCCGCGCGGGCGGGTCTGCGTCGTCGCCGCCGGCACCAGCGACGGTCCGGTCGCGGCCGAGGCGGCCGTCACCGCGCGCGTCCACGGCGCCGGCGTGTCCCGCATCGATGACGTCGGGGTGGCCGGGCTGCACCGCCTCATGCACGTGCGCGCCGACCTCGACGACGCCGACGTGCTGATCGTGGTGGCCGGTATGGAGGGGGCGCTGCCGTCCGTCGTCGGCGGCCTCACGGGGGTGCCGCTGGTGGCCGTCCCGACGTCGACCGGCTACGGCACCGGGGCGGGCGGCCTCGCGGCGCTGCTGTCGATGCTCAACTCGTGCGCGCCCGGCGTCGTGGTGTGCAACATCGACAACGGGTACGGCGCGGGCGTCTTCGCCGCCCGGGTGGCCCGCCGCGCGGCCCCCCGCGCGGCCCGCGCCGCCGAGCGGGGGTGCGCATGGCGATCGCGTGGTTTGACTGCCGCTCCGGGGCGAGCGGCGACATGGTGCTCGGCGCCCTCGTCGACGCCGGCGCGCCGCTCGAGGCGCTCCAGGCGGCCGTGGACGCGGTCGGGGTGGAGCCGATCGAGCTGTCCGCCCAGCCCGTGCAGCGGCAGGGGATCGCCGCCACGCTCGTCCACGTGCGCACCGAGGCCGCGCCCGTCGTCCGCACCTGGGCCAACGTCCGCGACCTGCTGGAGCGGGCTGACCTCGCCGAGCCGGTGCGGGCGCGGGCCCTCGACGTCTTCGCCCGGCTGGCCGGCGCGGAGGCCAAGGCCCACCGCGTCGCCCCTGAGCAGGTGCACTTCCACGAGGTGGGGGCGCTCGACGCCGTGGCCGATGTCGTGGGCTCGGCGGCCGGCCTGGCCGCGCTCGGGGTCACCGACGCGGTCGCCTCGGAGGTGGCGCTCGGGGGCGGGATGGTGCGCGCCGCCCACGGGCTGCTGCCCGTTCCCGGGCCGGCCGTCCTCGCCCTCCTGGCCGAGGTGGGCGCGCCCGTGCGCGGCGGGCCGGTCCCGTACGAGCTGTGCACGCCGACCGGGGCGGCCATCCTCGCCTCGGCGGCCGGCTCGTGGGGAGACCTGCCGGCGATGGCGGTGAGCGCCGTGGGGGTGGGCGCCGGCTCCCGCGATGTCGAGGACGCGCCGCCCAACGTGCTGCGGATCGTGCTCGGCGAGCGCGCGGGCGCGGGTGGCGGCTTCGACGCCGGCGCGGCGGTCGTTCTCGAGACCAACGTCGACGACCTCGACCCACGGCTGTGGCCGGCGGTGCTGGCCCGGCTGCTCGAGTCGGGCGCCTCGGACGCGTGGCTGACCCCGATCCTGATGAAGAAAGGGCGGCCCGCCCACACCCTGCACGTGCTGGCCGCCCCGGAACGGGCCGAGGCGCTCGCGCGCGTCGTCTTCGCCGAGACGTCGACGCTGGGCCTGCGCGTCGCGTCGGTCGGCAAGCGGGCGCTGGCGCGCGGCGAGGTCGTGGTCGAGGTCGGGGGGCGGCCGGTCCGGGTCAAGACCGGGCTACTCGATGGAGCCGTGGTCAACGCCCAGCCGGAGTGGGACGACGTGGCGGCGGCCGCGGCCGTCCTCGGCCGGCCCGCCAAAGCCGTCCTCGCGGAGGCCGCGGACCTCGCCCGCCGGGCCCTGGACGCCGATCCCGGGGCGGTCGTCGACCCCGGCGACCCGGGGGCCTAGGTCCCGGTGCACTGGTTCGACATCGGGGTCGCGCTGACGGCGTTCGCCCTGGTCTTCCCGGCGGAGCTGCCGGACAAGACGTTCGTGGCCACCCTCGTGCTGGCGACCCGGTTCCGGCCGCTGTGGGCGTGGACCGGCGTCGTGCTGGCGTTCGCTGTGCAGTGCGCGATCGCGGTCACCGCGGGCGGGCTGCTGTCGCTGCTGCCGGGCGGCCTGGCGTCCGCTCTGTCGGCGACGCTGTTCGCGGCCGGGTCTGTGCTGATGCTGCGGTCGGGGCTGGCCGGCCGACGGGCCGCGCAGGAGGCCGAGGCCGCCGAGGAGGAGGAGTTCACAGCGGCGGCCGAGCGGGCCGCGGCGGGAGGAGCCTCCGTCTTCCGGCAGATCGCGGCGTCGTTCGGCGTGCTCTTCCTCGCGGAGTGGGGCGACCTGTCGCAGCTGCTCACCGCCGGCCTGGCCGCCTCGACCGGCGAGCCGCTGTCGGTGGGCGTCGGCGCCTGGCTGGCGCTGGCCTGCGTCGCCGGGATCGCGGTCACGGCCGGCCGGTGGCTGACCGCGCGGGTGCCGCTGCACCGGGTGTCGCTGATCTCGGCCGCGATCCTTGCCGTGCTGGCCGTGATCACCGGCTACGAGGCGATCACCGGAGGGTGAGCTGGCGGGTCAGCAGGCCGTTGCGGGCGCCGCGCTCCTCGGCGGTCAGGGCTCTCGGGGAGGCCAGCGCGTCGTCGAGCCGTACGCGCAGAGCGGCCGCGGGCTCTTCCAGTGGGTCGGCGCCGTGGCCCTCGGGCAGGTCCCAGACCGGGATCAGCAGGCCGTCGGCGCGCAGCGACCCGACGTAGCGGGTGCCCTCGCCGAGGGCCAGCCCGCCGGCGATGTGCAGCCGGGCCAGCGCGTCGACCAGCGCGTCCTCGTCCTCGGTGAGCACCCAGCGCAGGTGCTCCTTGGTCCCGATCGAGCACCAGTACGCCGCGTCGACGGACGCCAGCCGCACGGTGGGGACCACGGCGGTGTTCGCCCGCTCCAACGAGGCGGCCACCTCGGGGGTCTGCTCGACGCCCTCGACCCAGAACTCGAAACCCTCGCGGACGAGCACCTCGAACCCGGACTTCGCGTCGAGCAGGTCCTGCAGCCGCGGCCCGGCAGGCGGCAGCGGGCCGGGCTCGACGGGGCTGCCCGGCTCGGCCTCGAGCGCCCGCTCCAGCGCGGCGGCGACGTCGCGGCTGGCGTCGGCCGAGGCCCCTGCGGTCTGCAGCCCGACGTACACCGCCCCGTCGAGGCGGCGCAGCGCGGGCCACGCCAGCGGCAGCACCGTGGCGATGACGACCTCGTCGCCCGCGTGCCCGCCGGCGCCCGGCCCGAGCCGCACGGTCGCCGTGGCGGCGGGGACGAACTCGCGCAGGGCCACCCAGTCGGCCTCGCCGGGCAGCCCCTCGAACGGGCGGCGCACGAACGGGATGCGGGCGGGCTTGGGGGTCGGTGCGCCGTCGGTACGGCGGTTGCGGCGGGCCACGGTCACGGAGCGTAGCCGCCCGCCCCACACCCCTCGCTTGACCAACCCCCCTTGCTCGACCGACCCCACCCTCCTTGCTCGACCAACCCCACCCCCTTGTTGATCAAGCAGAGATGGTGGATCGGGCGGGGCCAAACCTGCTTGATCAACTCCACGAGAGGGAGGATCAGCGGGGGAGGGTCGCGCGGGCGATCGTGCCGTCGGGGCCGGTGGTGAGCTCGAACGTGCTCAGAGCGCCCGCACGAGCACCAGCCCCCGCCCGCCGGACTCGCCGGGGGTGGCATCGGGCTTTGCGGCCCTGGTGGTCGGGCCGCCATCGCTGACCTCGAGCACGATCTCATCGGCGGCGATCTGCCAGGCCACCCCCAGCGAGCCGTCGGCCCGCGGCGAGCCGTGCTGGATCGCGTTGGCCAGCAGCTCGGTGAGCACCAGGCCCGCGTCGGCGGCGGCGGGCGCGGGCACGCCGGCCCGGGCCAGGGCGTCGGCCAGCGCCCGGCGGGCGGCCGGGACCGCCCGGGGCAGCGGCTCAACGGCGAGTTGGGCGTCGGCGCAGGGGTTCACAGCCGCGGGTTACCCCGGCTCTGCCGGGGCCCAAACCCGACTCCCGGCGGCCGATTGCCGGTCCGATCCCCGGGAGCCGGCTCAGCCGCCGGCCCGCGGCGCGTGGTCGGCCAGCTGGCGGCGCACCTCCGCCGGGCGGTTGGTGATGATCACATCGACGCCCAGGTCCGCGCACAGCCGCACATCGCGGGGGTCGTCGACGGTCCAGACGTGCACCTGGTGACCGCGGGCGTGCACCTTCTCGACGTACCGGGGGAAGGCGCGGATGATCTCGATCGCCGGCCCGGCGATCCGCACGCCCGGAGGCAGCGACCCGTCACGCATCCGCACCGGCACCCGCTCCATCAGGAAGACCGTCGGCACGCTCGGCGCGAGCCGCCGCATCCGGCGCATCGACAGCATCGAGAACGACATCACGCGCACCGGCGTGCCGCGCCCGAGCCGGGGGTGCGCCCAGCCGTACCGGTCCAGCAGCCCGACCAGCCGCTCCTCGACCAGCCCGGCGTAGCGCGTCGGGTGCTTGGTCTCGATGGCGAGCTCGATCGGGCGCCCGGAGTCGGCGACGAGGTCGAGCAGCATCTCCAGGGTCAGCACCGACCGGCGGGCGTCGTCGATGACCGCCGGCTCCTCGAAGTCCTCCCAGGTCTCCCGCCACGAGCCGAAGTCGAGCTCGGCGAGATCGGCCAGCTCCAGCGTCGAGACGACGCCCCGGCCGTTGCTGGTGCGATTGACCTTGCGGTCGTGCACGCAGACCAGGACCCCGTCGGCGGTGAGCCGCACATCGCACTCGAGCGCGTCCGCCCCGTCGTCGATCGCCTGCTGGTAGGCGGCCAGCGTGTGCTCGGGGATCTCCGCCGAGGAGCCGCGGTGGGCGACGATCCGGGGGACGCCCGGGCCGCTGGGCCAGGGCTGTGGCTGTGGCTGGGGCACGGGGCGGTCCGCGGGCACGGGGGAATCCTGGCGCCAGCGCAGGTTAATCGAGCAGTACCCCCGGGTTGAACATCTGGTGCGGGTCGAGCGCCGCCTTCACCGCGCGCATCGCGGCGAGCTCCGCGGAGCCAAGCGACCACGGCAGCCAGCGGGTCTTGGCCACCCCCACGCCGTGCTCGGCCGCGACGGACCCGCCGAGGTCGGCGACCACGCGCAGGATCCGCTCGTCGACGTCTTCGGTGAGGTCGGCTCCGATCACCGTGATGTGGAGGTTGCCCACGCCGAGGTGGCCGAAGACGTGGACGGGGTACGGGGCGGCGGCGCCGGCCATCGCCGCGGCGAGCGCGGGGACCAGGTCGGGGCGGACGGCCACGTCGAGCTTGTGGCTCGGCCCGAGGGCGGCCAGCACCTCGGGCACGGCCTCGCGGTAGGCCCAGACCCGGGCGTCGGCGACCGCGGGGCGGTCGTCGTCGGGGAGGTCGGGGCCTCCCTCGACCTCGAGCAGCAGCCAGGCCGGCCAGTCGGCCAGCGGGCCGGGCAGCGGCAGGCCGCGTCCGGCGCAGACGAGATGCAGGGTCTCGGCCTCGACGAGCTCGGCCGCGAGCAGCCGTCCGTACGAGCGCTGGCGCTCGACCAGGGCGGCGGCCTCGGCGACGTCGCGGCAGCCGACGAAGACGGGCAGCGCGTCGGCCTCGGGTGCGGGGATGAGCCGCACCCTCGCCGCCGTCACCACCCCGAGCGTCCCCTCGGCTCCGCAGAGCAGCTGGGCGAGGTCGTACCCCGCCAGGCCAGCGGCCGGCGCGCTCGTGCCGTCGGCGATCGAGCCATCGGCCAGCACGGCCTGCACCGAGACCAGCTGGGCGCGGGTCGAGCCGTGGGCCACCACGCGCAGCCCGCCGGCATCGGTCGAGACCGTCCCCCCAGGGTCGCGCTGTCGCGGGCCCCGAGGTCGACTCCGTACGACAGGCCGGCCGCGCGCGCCGCGGCCTGGACCGCGGCGAGGGTCGCCCCGGCGCCGGCCCGCAGGGCGCCCCCCTCGACGGGTCCCACCTCGTCCAGCGCGCGCAGGGACAGCACGACCTGCGGCCGTTCGCTGCGCTCACGCGGCACACCCCCGCCGACCAGGCCGGTGTTGCCCCCCTGCGGGACGATCACCGCGCCGTGCTCGGCGCAGGCGCGGATCGCGGCGGCCACCTGCGCGGTGTCACCGGGGCGTACGACGAGGGCGTCGCCGGTCCAGCGACCGGTCCAGTCGGTGCGGTAGCCCGCGGTCGCGTCCGGGTCGGCGAGCACGCCCGCGGGCCCCACCGCGTCGCGCAGGGCGTCGACCAGCGCGCTCCCCCCGCCCGAGTTGTCAGAGAAAGCGGTGGCCATGGCCTCCGCATTCTCTGACAACTCGGGGTGGGGGCGGGGCTGGGCGGCGTGTCGGGGCGACACGCCGGGTCGGGAGCGGCTCGGGCTTTTCGCTTCAAACCTTGTGCATCCATCTGCGCCCGTCCGGCGGAATACCTCATCGACGGCACCCCTGCCGCACCCCGTCCGTGCTCCACCTCCCGCTTCCCGTCGAAGGAGACCCACCATGAAGCTCCGCACCCGCGTCGCGGCCGCCGCCGCCTCGGCCGCGCTCGTCGCCGGCGCCGGCCTCGCCGTCGCCCCCTCCGCCTCCGCCAAGTCCGAGAAGACGACTGTCCGTGGACAACTCGGTCGACCGGACGTCTCGAGCGAGAACAGGACGGCCTCGACCGGTTCCGTTGGGACCAGCGCAACTGGTACGACTTCGACATCCTCACGGGCCGCGGTGGGTGCTTGGCGCGACAGCCACGCTCGTCGTCGGCGGTCCTGACCACAGCGAGCACGCAGGTCACCCTGTTCGCCCCCAACGACCGGGCCTTCCAGCTCCTCGCCGAGGACCTGACCGGCAAGTGGCTGTGGACCGAGCAGGCCGTCCTGAACGCCATCGTCGGCGCTGTGACCGCTGGCAAGGTCAACCTCACCAACGTGCTGACCTACCACGTGGTGACCTTGGGCAAGTTCCTCAAGGCCGACGTCGTGCCCCTGATCGGCAGCCCGATCCCCACGCTCAACGGCGGCGAGATCAACGGTCCAGGCGCCGAACCGGCTTCGGCTTCATCGAGATCGACGACGAGGGCGACAGCTTCCGTAACCCGTTCCTCGTCACCACCGACATCGACGCCGGCAACAAGCGTGGTCCACAGCATCAGCCGGGTGCTGCATCCCCGCCGAACGTCTGATCCACCCCGCCAGGCGGGCGGAACCCCTCCACCGCCCGCCTGGCAGCACCACCGCACCGAAGCACACCGCACCGCACCGAAGGCCCCGGGTTCCCCTCCCGGGGCCTTCGGCCGTGCCAGGCGACTCACCGGACCCGTCTACCCTTGCCCCCCGTGGAGATCCGCGAGCTCGGCATCCTGGGCGTCTTCGAGATCACCCCCCGGCAGCACCCGGACGACCGCGGGGTCTTCCTCGAGCTCTACAAGGCGACGGCGTTCGCCGAGGCGGTCGGCCACCCGCTCACGATCAAGCAGGCCAACTGCTCGGTGTCGTCGGCCGGCACGCTGCGCGGCATCCACTTCGCCGACGTGCCCCCGAGCCAGGCGAAGTACGTCGCGTGCTTCCGCGGCGCGATCCTCGATGTGGCCGTCGACATCCGGGTGGGCTCGCCGACGTACGGGGCGTGGGAGGCCGTTCGCCTCGACACCGTCGAGCGCAAGGCGCTCTACCTGGCCGAGGGGATCGGGCACGCCTTCATGGCGCTGACCGATGACGCCACGGTGAGCTACCTGTGCTCCGAGCCGTACGCCCCGGAACGCGAGCACGGCGTGCACCCGCTCGACCCCGCGATCGGCATCGAGTGGCCGAGCGGCCTGACGCCGGTGCTGAGCCCCAAGGACGAGGCAGCGCCCTCGCTGGCCGAGGCCGCGGCCCAGGGCCTGCTCCCCACGTGGGACGCCTGCCAGGAGCTCTACGCGTCGCTGCGCGCCTAGCGCCGGCGGTCGCGGCTACTTCAGCAGCCGCGAGAGCCGGCGGTCGGCGAGCGGCTTGCCGCCGGTCTGGCAGGTCGGGCAGTACTGCAACGCCGAGTCGGCGAACGACACCTCGCGCACCGTGTCGCCGCACTCGGGGCACGCCTCGCCGGCGCGGCCATGCACCCGAAGTCCGGCGCGCTTGGCGTCCTTGAGGTCGGAGGCCGCGAGCCCGCCGGAGCGCTCGACCGCCTCCAGCAGCGTCTCGCGGATCGCCCGGTAGAGGACTCCGACCTCGTCGTCTGACAGCGACCCAGCCAGCCGGTACGGCGACAGCCGCGCGACGTGCAGGACCTCGTCGGAGTAGGCGTTGCCGATGCCGGCGACCACCGACTGGTCGCGGAGCAGCCCCTTGAGCTGGCTGCGCGAGTGCGCGGCGAGGATCCCCGCGAACGCGCCGCTGGTGAAGGCCTCCGCCAGCGGCTCGGGCCCGAGCCGCGCGACCCCCTCGAGCATCACCGGATCGCGCACGACGTACACCGCCAGCCGCTTGCGGGTACCCGCCTCGGTCAGCTCGAAGCCGGCGCCGGAGGCGAAGCGCACCCGCAGCGCCAGCGGCCCCTTGCCCGGCCGCGCGGCCGAGGCCGGAAGCGCGTCGCGCCAGCGCAGCCAGCCCGCGCGGGCCAGGTGCATGACCAGGTGGAGCCCGTCGACGTCGACGTCGAGGAACTTGCCCCTGCGCCCGACCCCCACCACGGTGAGCCCGCCGAGCGAGGTCGGCGGGGGGTCGTACGTCTTGAGCACGCTGATCGCGGCGACCTCGACCGAGGCGACCACCTGGCCCACTGCGTGCTCGCGCAGGAACGACGCGAGCGCCTCAACCTCGGGCAGCTCCGGCATGCGCAGAGCCTAGGTCTCGCCGGCGTGGGTCCGCCGGCTACGGTGCGGGATCAGACCAGGCCGAGGGCCGCGGCCTCCTCCCAGAGCTCCTCACGCGCGTCGGGGTGGGCTGCGTGCTCGATCAGGTTGCGGGCCTGCTCGTCCTGCGACCGGCCGAAGATCTGCGCCACGCCCTGCTCGGTCACCACGTAGGAGTGCTGGAACGACGTGATGGGCTCGTCGACCATCGGCACGATGGTGGACACGTCGGCCCGCGGGTGCCAGGACCGCAGCGCGATCACGGCCATGCCGCCAGGCGAGTGCAGGGCGCCGACGATGAAGTCGGTCTGCCCACCGAAGCCGGAGTAGATCCGGGCGTTGATCCGCGAGGCGTTGGCCTGGGCAAACAGGTCGACCTGCAGGGCGCCATTGACGCTCACCAACTGCGGCTGGCGGGCGATCAGCCCCGGGTCGTTGGTGTGCTCGGTGCGGAGCATGCGGACCCGGTGGTTGCGATCCACCCAGGAGTACAGCTCCTCAGAGCCGAAGATGAACGAGGAGGTGAGCGGCACGTCAGCGTCGAGCCCCCCCGCGCGGTCGAGCGCCAGCACGCCGTCGCTGAACATCTCACTCCAGACCCGCAGCCCGCGGCGCTCGACCAGGCCGTGGAGCACCGCGTCCGGTACGGCGCCGATGCCCAACTGGAGGGTCGAGCCGTCGCGGACCATGGCCGCCACCCGCTCGCCGATGGCCCGCGAGGTGTCGTCGAGCGGGATCGCCGGCGGCGACGGCAGCGGCTCGTCCACCTCGATCGCGTAGTCGATGTCGTCCAGCGGCAGCACGCTGTCGCCGTAGGTGTAGGGCATCCGCGGATTCAGCTGCGCGACGACGAGCCCGCCGCGCGCCCTGGCCTGCTCGATCGCGGCCGGGAGCAGGTTGACCTCGGTGCCCAGCGACACGGTGCCCTCACGCGGCGTCGAGCAGTGCAGCAGCACGACATCCGGCGGCATCGTGGTGCGAAAGAGCACCGGCGACAGCGACAGCCGCGACGGGACGTAGCGCAGCCGCGGCGACTTGCGCATCCCTGGCCCAACGAACGAGGTCTCCAACACGACCCCGTCGCGGTCCGGCAGGCCGGTCTGCGCGTTGAGGATGAACAGCGAGTACGCGGGCACGGCGCCATCCAGCGCGTTCACCAGGGCGTTCGGGGTGGCGAAGTTGCCGCTGGCGACGGCGCGCGGATTCGGCGGCAGCGCGGCGAAGCGGGCGGCCAGGGACTCGGGAGTGACGACCTGCATGGTCGCCATCCTCCCACCACCCGTGTGGCGCAGCAGATCCCCCATTCGGCAGACAGCATCCGGGTGAATCGCGCTCCCACGCTCAGCCCCGGCGCCCGCCTGGTCGAGCGGTCAGTCATGCGACAACTACTGCGCGCCGCCGGGACTCTGGTTGCGGCCGCCGCTCTGTGCGCCGGGTTGGCCGGGGTGCCGGCGCAGGCCGTCGTCGACCCGGGCCAGACGCTTGCCTCCCTCGCCAATTCCGAGCGCGCCGCGCGCGGCATCCCCGCTCTGACGTGGCGTGCCGACCTCGCCGAGACGGCTGCCCAGTGGGCCTCGCGCATGGCGGCCACCGGCACGCTGGCGCACAACCCCTCCCTGGGGACGCAGATCGTGGCGTGGTCAGGCCTCGCCGAGAACGTCGGCTACGCCGGCGACGTCAACGCCCTCCACAACGCTTGGATGGCGTCCGCGGGGCACCGCGCCAATCTGCTCAACACGTCGTACTCCGAGATCGGAGTCGGCGTCGCGGTGGCCAACGGGCGGGTCTGGGGCGTGGAGGTCTTCCGCCGCCCGATCGCCGCCCAACGGCCTGCGGACCGCAACTTCGTCGGGTCGGTGTACATCGACTTCCTCGGCCGTCAGGTCGATCCTCCCTCCCTCGACCGCTGGGGGGCGCTGCTCGCCGCAGGTCAGGCCACCCGCCAATCGAACGCCCTCGCCTTGGCGGCGAGCCCGGAGTGGGTCGGCAAGGTCGTGGACCGTCTCTATCAGGACACGCTCGGCCGGGGACCCGACCCCTCCGGACGCGCTCACTGGGTGGCGACGATCGGCGCGGGAATGTCCGTGGCCGATGTGGCAGCGGCCTTCTACGCAAGCGACGAGTACTTCGCCGGCTTCGGGCGAGGGGACCTGGGCACCTGGGTGGAGGACCTCTACCTCAAGATCCTCGGCCGTTCGTCGGACCCCGCCGGCAAGGCCGGCTGGACGACCGCAGCAGCCGTGAGTGGTCGGGTGTCCGTGGCCCGCCCGTTCTTCCAGTCGTTCGAGTCTCGCATCCACCGTGTTGACGGTCTCTACGTCCAACTGCTCGACCGTCACGCTGATCCGACCGGCCTGGGCTACTGGCCCTCGGTCATCGTCCAGTCGGGCGACCTGGCCCTGGCCTCGTTCCTGGCCGGCAGCGAGGAGTACTACGCAGGGGCCCAGCGCTAGCGAGGTGTCCAGCATTCAGCCGCCGGGAACCGGACTGCCTAGGCGGTTCACCCGTTTGGCGCAACGGTGATCTTGGGGGGCGACCGATGCCCCCACTATGAGCGTTCGAAAGGTTCTCGCGGCCACGGCCGCCACCCTGGTGGCGGCCGCCGGACTGGTCGTCCTGGCACCGGCCTCGCCAGCCTCCGCCGACGGCGGCCCGTTCTACAGCCTGATCAACTCGGCGCGCGCGTCGGCGGGCCTGCCGGGGCTCGCCCCCGCGGGCGACCTGGCCTCGATCGCGCAGGCCTGGTCGCAGAACATGGCTGCGCAGCAGAAGCTCTACCACAACCCCTCGCTGGGATCGCAGGTCACGAACTTCACCTGGGCGGCCGAGAACGTCGGCTACGGGCCGACCGAGCAGGCCGTCCACGACGCCTTCATGAACTCGTCCGGCCACCGGGCCAACATCCTGTCCAGTCGCCCCAACCAGGTCGGCGTCGGCATCGCCACCAGCGCCGACGGCCGGGTCTGGGTGACCGAGGTCTTCCGCCAGACCGCGGGCGCGCCGGCCGCCCAGCCTGCCCCCAAGCCGGCCGCGGCCCCGAAGCCGGCCGCGGCTCCGAAGCCGGCCGCGGCCCCGGCGCCGGCTCCCGCGCCCAAGCCGGCCGCCAAGCCCAAGGCCGCCGCCCAGAAGCCGGCCGCGGCGCCAGCTCCCGCACCGGCCCCGCCGCCGCCGCCCCCGCCGCCGCCTCCGCCCCCGCCGCCGCCGCCGACCGTCGCCGAGATCGAGCGCGGGCAGGAGCAGATCGCCCAGCAGCTGGCCTCGCGAGAGCGCGGTGCGGCCCCCGATCGGCTCGACAAGGCCGGGGATCGGCTCGACACCGTTCCGGTCGCCGCCAACACCCCGAGCACCCCGCCGCCCCTCAACGGCAACCTCGCGGTCGCCGCCCTGGCCGGAGTCGTGGCCGTCGGCCTCGGCCTTCGGTTGCGGATGATCGCCTGACCGGCTCGCCCGATTCGCCCCCCTGGGCCACCCTGGGGGCGTGACCCCCCGACCAGCCCCGGCAGCAGCGCTGCTGGGGCTGGCGGCCGTCTGCGCGCTCGGCGCATCGGCTGCGCGAGCGGCCACCGCGGGCTCGGAGCCGCGGACCGCGCCGCGGCTGGCCGGCCCGATGCAGCAGTACCGCGAGGACGAGGTCAACGGCGTGCTCCAGGTCGCCCTCACCAACAGCGGGCCGTCGCCCGTCGTGATCGAACGGGTCGAGCTGGACTGGCCGGGCTTCGCCGAGCCTCCCGCCGCCGATCCCGCGTACCGGCTCGACCCGGGGCTCACCGCCGACCTGCCGCGTGTCCTTGGCGGCCGCGGACTGCTCGGCCTCCGACGACCCGCAGGAGCGGGGCCCGACGACCCTGCCGTCGCCCGCGTGCGAGGTCGCCGGAGGCGAGGTGATCGGGTGCCGCTGCCGGCGTCGGCCGCCCTGGAGCGCATCTTCACCACCGACTGCCGCCGCCAGCACACCGCGGCCCAGGTGGGCCTGGCGTTCGGCCCGGAGTGGGTGCGCACCGGCGCAGGGCTCCGACTCGGTGCTCACGGGCAGCCTGGACGTTACCCGCCGCGACGCGGTCGGCGAGGTCGGCGTGGTCTCCGTCGACGGCAGCGTGCTGCTCTGCGCTTGCCCTCGCCGGCGCGCCCAGGCCCCGGCGGCGCCCGCTGCCCGACGGCGCAGGCCGCCGCGCGGCTCCCGGTCGAGGTGCGCTCGACCTTGCGCTGCGACGGCCACTCGCTGGGCGAGAGCAAGAAGACGTACGTCTTCGACGTGGTGGTCGACATCGGCGACGGGGAGGACCGGCCCTACGCACTCACCCCCGACGCGGCCGCCCGCGCCCTGATGCAGACGCTCATCAAGGACGCCTGCGGGCTGTAGCGCGGGATCACCCCGCAGCGGCTGGAGCGGTGGGAAGGTGGCGGTGTGCCCAGGCTGCAGGTCTTCGCGGCGGTCCCGGCGCGGCGCGCGGCCGAGGCGACGCCCCCCGACCGCGACCGGGTCGTCGACGCCGCGCGGGCGGTGGCGCTGCTCGTCGTCGTCGCCGGGCACGGGGTGATGGCGGTCGTCGCGTGGCCCGAGGGCATCCCCCGGCTGGGCAACCTGCTCGCGGCGTTCCCGTGGACCCAGGCGCTGACCTGGCTGCTGCAGATCATGCCGCTGTTCTTCTTCGCCGGCGGTGCGGCCAACGCGCTGTCCTGGGACCGCGCCGCGGCCCGCGGCGAGTCGTACGCGGGGTGGCTGTGGGCGCGCGCGGCGCGGCTGCTGCGGCCCACCTGGGTCTACCTGATCGTCATGTGCTCGATCGCCGCCGTCGTGACCGTGCTCGCGCCGACCGAGGTCGCGCGCCCGCTCATGGTGCTCACCACGCAGCTGCTGTGGTTCCTCGGCGCGTACCTGCTGGTGACGGCGCTGACCCCGCTGATGCGGGCCGTGTCACCTCCGCGCGCAGCGGCGTACGCACTCGGGCTGCTGCTCGCGTGCGCGGCCGTGGACGCCGCGCGGTTCGCGCTGGGGTGGCCGGACGCGATCGGGCTGGCCAACTTCGTGCTCGTCTGGGCGCTGCCGGCCTACCTGGGCTCGCTTCGGTCGCACGGCATCCTCGCCCGCTACCCCGCCTCAGCCCTGGTCGTCGCCACCGTTGTCGCGGTGGCGCTCAACGCGGTGCTGATCCGCCAGGGCCCGTACCCCATCTCGATGGTCGGCATGCCCGGCGAGCCGGTGTCCAACATGGCGCCGCCCACCGTGGTGCTCGCGCTGCACGCGGTCGTGCTGGCCTGCCTGCTCACCCTCGCCGACCGCCCGCTGACCCGGCTGCTCCAGCGGCCCGCCGTGTGGCGGCCGATGGTGGCGGTGAACCTGGCCGCGATGACGCTCTACCTGTGGCACCTGCCCGTGCTGATCGGACTCACGACGCTGGTGCACGCCCTCGGCCTGGAGCGGCCCACCGCGCTCGACTCCTTCGGCTTCCCGGTGCCGGATGGCTGGGGGTACGGCTGGGGCAGCGTGCCGTTCTGGGCGGCGTACGCCCTCGGCGTCTGGGCGGTCGTCCGGCTGATGTGGCCGTTCGAGCACCTGCCGCTGCCGTGGTGGGACGCGCCGCCGCGACTGCCGGCGCCATCCGCCCGCGCGGCCGCCGTCGCCGCCGGCGTGGGCACCGCGGGCGTTGGGCGTGGCCACCCTGATGCTCGCCGCCACCGGCCTGGCCGGGTTCCCCGGTCGCGGTCGGTGCGGTACGCCGGGCTGCCGCTCAACGCGGCGGCGGCTGTCGCCGTGCTGCTGGTCTCAGGTGCCTTGCTGCGCTGGGCCGGCGCGCCCCGGACCCGAGTGCCGGGTCCGCCCTCGGGCTGAAGCCGCGCCGCCGCAGGTAGGTTGGCCGCGCTGCGGCGACCCGCGCCGCCCCGCGCGAAATGACCCCAGATGATCTCGCTCGCCGACTCCGCCTCGACCGGGACCTCGTTCTACGCCTTCGGGCTGATCGCCCTCGGCTACCTGCTCTACTGCTTCCCGCTGGCCCTGGTCTTCAAGAAGGCCGGGCAGACGCCGTGGACGGCGTTCATCCCGATCGTCAACATCTTCGTGCTCTGCAAGACGGCCGGACGGCCCGGCTGGTGGGTCGTCCTCTACTTCATCCCGATCGTGGGGTTCATCGTCTCGATCGTCGTGTACTTCGACCTGGCCCAGGCCTTCGGCCACGGCGCCGGCTTCACCATCGGCCTCGTCCTGCTCCCCTGGGTCTTCCTCTTCATCCTGGCTATGGGCAAGGACCGCTACCGGCCGTCAGCCGGGCAGCCCCGCGCCGCCTAGCCGGACTCGCCTACAGCCAGGGGTGCGGGTGGTCCGGCAGGCGGCCCTGGAAGGACAAGATCTTCGGGTTCTGGATGACCCCGTCTCGGATCTCCACGGCCAGCCGGATCGTCGGGTCGGAGTCCCACGCGTCGGGGCCGTCCAGCACGGTGCGCAGGTACGGGATCAGCGCCTCGCTGATGCCCCACGTCGCGGAGTTCCACAGGTAGGCGGGGCTGTGGTCCACGCCGTAGTAGTGGACGCCGTCGCCGACGGCCAGCATCGGCTCATCGAAGGTCGTCGGGCGGGCGCACTCAAAGCCCATGCCGGCATCGCAGGAGACATCGACCAGCAGGCTGCCGGGGGCGAACGCCGCGAGCTCATCGTCGGTCACGAACATGAACGGCCGGTCGGTGTCCTGCAGCACGCAGTTGACGACGATGTCGTGCGCGGCCAGGAACTCCGCGGTCGGCGCAGGGCCGGTGCTCTTCAGCACGACGGTGCGGCTGGGGTCGCCTGGCACGCGGTCGAGGTGGCCGAGCACCACCGACGGGATCGGCGAGGCCACGGCCGTCACATCCCGCATAGTCAGCACGACGATGTCGTGGACGCCGAGCGCCTGCAGGGCGGTGATCGCGCCCGCGCGCCGTGTTGCCGAAGCCGATGACCACCGCCTTCAGCTGGCGGCCGTAGTGCCCGGTCGACCCGACGAGGGTGAGGGCGTGCAGCACCGAGGAGTAGCCGGCCAGCTCGTTGTTCATGTGGAAGACGTGCACCACGAAGTCGCCACCCGGCGTCCAGTGGTTCATCGCCTCCCAGGCGATCAAGGTCAGCCGCTTGTCGATCGCGACCTGGGTGAGGTCGGAGTCCTGCACGCAGTGCGGCCAGCCCCACAGCACCTGCCCGTCGCGGAGGCTGTGCAGGTCGGCCAGGGTCGGCTTGGGCAGCAGCACCACGTCGGCGGCGGCGATGATCTCCGCGCGGGTGCGCATGCCCGCGACCAGTGGCGCGAGGTGCTCGTCGAACACCCCGTAGCGGTCTCCGTACCCGTGCTCAAGGTAGATCCGGGCGCGCAGGTCGGCGTCGATCCGGTCGACATGGCGCGGATGGATCGGCAGCCGGTGCTCGTTCTCCTTGCTCGACGTACCCAGCACTCCGAGGCTGAGCGGCTTGGCAGGCGGCTGGTTCATGGGCGCTCCCTCACCTCGGTTGAGCCGACTGTACGACCCCAACCCCTGCGGGGTGGCCGTGACTCGATCGGGTGGTTCAGCCGGCGCGACCGATCGGGCCATTGCGCAAACCCCTGCCCACGCGCCACGCTCGCCTCGGGGCAGCAATCCGCTGTGCTCACCGAGAGGAGACAGCATGAACATCCGCACACTCGGCGCCGCTGGCGCTGCCGGGATCTTCGTCCTTGCGGGAGTGGGCCTCGCCGGACCGGCCTCCGCCGCACCGAAGGCCTGCGTCCCAGATGGCGTCTACATCCAGTGCGAGCCCACCGGGGCCCCCTCGCTCAACGGCAACGGCAACGGCAAGGCCGTCGGCCGCCCGGCCGCGGGCTCGGTCGGCAACGCCGACAGCAAGAGCCCGAAGGGGCAGCAACCCGATGGCTCGGACGCCAACAAAGGCTACGAGTGCGACGACAACAGCGGAATCGCCAAGGGCAACCCCGCTCACACCGGGTGCGTAGGGGAGGGCGGCGGCGAGGAGACCTGAGCACCCGAATCCGATGAAGACAGGCCCGGATCCCTGGGGGATCCGGGCCTGTCCCGTTGCCGCTGGCTGGTGCGCGAGGGGGGAGTTGAACCCCCACACCCTTTCGGGCACTGGAACCTGAATCCAGCGCGTCTGCCTATTCCGCCACTCGCGCGCGCGACGCGAGATTATCAGGTGGCACGGGTCATCACCCAGCCGACCGCCGCTCCCTCGCGCCCCTTCGGCCGCCCTTCGGCTCACGCTTGGCTGGCCCGGCCGCCCGCGCGCCGCCGGGCCTTCGGACGCCCGCTGGCTAGGATCGAACGACCAGTGTCCCAGTCGGATCCAAGCCAGAGGAGGCGCCTGCAGTGGGCGTGTTCGACCGGTTCGAGCGGCGCCTCGAGGGCCTGGTGAACAAGCCGTTCGCCAAGGCGTTCCACGACGAGGTGCAGCCGGTCGAGATCGCTGCCGCCCTGCAGCGCGAGTGCGACGACAAGTCGGCCATCGTCGGCCGCGGCCGCACCATGGTGCCCAACCGCTTCACCGTGGAGCTGTCCGACCACGACCACGAGCGCCTGTCCATGTGGTTCGAGCCGCTCGCCGCCGAGCTCGCCGCGATGGTGCGCGAGCACGCCGAATCCCAGCACTACACCTTCGTCGGCCCGGTCGAGGTCGAGTTCGCGCGCGCCGACGCCCTTGACACGGGCCTGTTCGACGTGTCCAGCGAGGCCGTCGCCGGGGTGGTCGACCAGTCCGCCCCCGGGGCGCCGGCCCCCGGCCCTGGCCCTGCGGCCGACCCGGGTCCGGACCTCGGCGCGCTGGCAGCGGCGGCGTCCGCCGCGGCCGTGGGCAAGCCCCCTCCCCCGCCGCCGGCCCCAGAACCGGTGCCGGCCTCAGCCGCGACTCCGATCGTCTTCCCTCCCGATCCCGATCGTCCGGTGCCCGCGCTCAGCGTGGGCGGGCAGACGTTTCCGCTCACCAAGCCGGTCACCGTGATCGGCCGAGGCACCGACGTCGACCTGCGCGTCGACGACCCCGGCGCGTCCCGCCGCCACTGCCAGATCGTCCTGGGGACGACCCCCAGCATCGTCGACCTCGGTTCGACCAACGGCACGCTCGTCGATGGCTACCGGATCGAGTCGGCGGCGCTGCTCGACGGCGCGACGATCACCGTGGGCACCACGACGTTGCTCTTCCGGACCGGGTGAGCGGACCGCGCCTGCCATGTCCGAGCTGACCCTGCTCCTGCTGCGGCTGGCGCTGCTCGCCCTGCTGTGGGCGTTCGTGCTCCTCGCCGTGGGGGTGATGCGCCGCGACCTGTTCGGCGCGCGTCCGACCCGTGCGGCCCGCAAGGCCGCGCGCGCAGCCGCCGCGCCGCGCCCCCCGGCGGCCCCGACGCCGACGGGCGCACCGAACGCCGCCAAGGCAACGCGCAGCACCCCCCGCAGCCTCGTGGTCACGGCCGGCTCCGGTCCGGGTCGCGTGCTCACCCTCGGCACGGCGGCGCTCACCATCGGCCGCGCCGCCGACAACTCCCTCGTCGTCGAGGACGACTACGCGAGCAGCCACCACTGCCGCCTCGTGCCGGGACCCGCCGGGTGGACGCTGGAGGACCTCGGCTCGACCAACGGCACCTTCGTCGGCAAGAACCGTGTCACCGCGCCGGTCCCGGTCAAGGCGGGGTCGACGTTCAAGGTCGGCCGCACCGTGCTCGAGCTGCGGAAGTAGCCGGCTGCGATGGGGCTCTACCTGCGGTGCGTGGCGCGCTCCCACGTCGGCCTGGTCCGGGCCGGCAACGAGGACTCCGGGTACGCCGGGGCGCGCCTGGCGGTGGTGGCCGACGGGATGGGCGGCCACGCGGCGGGCGAGGTCGCCAGCCAGATCGCCGTCGAGGTGCTCGCCCGGCTCGACGACGCGCTCCCCGACGAGCCGCTGGAGTCACTGCTCAGGCGCTCGCTGGACGACGCCGACCGCCGGGTCGCCGACCAGGTGGCCGAGGACCCCGAACTGGCCGGCATGGGCACGACGGTCACCGCGGTGCTCTCCGACGGCGAGCGCCTGGTGCTCGCCCAGATCGGCGACTCCCGCGCGTACCTGCTGTCAGGCGGGCAGTTCCGCCAGCTGAGCCACGACCAGACCTTCGTGCAGTCCCTCATCGACAAGGGCCGGCTGACCGTCGACGAGGCCGAGCACCACCCGCAGCGCAACGTGATCCTGCAGGCCGTCGACGGCCAGGGCGGCCTGGAGCCGGACCTCACCCCCCTCGACCTCGCCGAGGGCGACCGGCTGCTGCTGTGCAGCGACGGGCTGTCCGGCTATGTCGACCAGGAGCGGATCGCCGAGACGGCCGCCGAGCCCGATGCGGAGCGGGCCGCCGAGGCGCTGCTCGAGCTGGCCCTGCGCGAGGGCGGACCCGACAACATCACCGTGGTCGTCGCCGACGTCGTGGCCGAGCGGCCGGACGCAGAGCCGGCGTACGTCGGCGCCGCGGCGTATCCCGACGCCCCGGCGCAGGCCCCCGCGCCCCCGCCCGCGCCTCCGGTCGACGGCGCCGCCGAGTCCCCCGACGAAGCCGGCCCGGCGGCGGATTCCGCCGATACCGACGACGAGCCCGCCCCGCGCCGCAAGCGCGCCCTGTGGTGGGGCCTCGGGCTCGGCGTCCTCCTCCTGGCCCTCGTCGGCGCAGCGGTCGCCGGGCGGGCGTGGCTGTCCGACCAGTGGTACATCGGCGAGTCGAACGGCCAGGTGGCGGTCTACCAGGGCGTCCCCGACAAGGTCCTGGGGATCAGCCTGTCCCGCCTCGTCACCGAGTCTGACGTCGCGGTGGACGGCCTCCCCGCCTCGGCCCTGGACGTCGTCGAAGGCCGGTCCACGTCGGAGAGCCTGGCCGCGGCCAACGCCACGGTCGCCCAGCTGCGGATCGCCGCGATCGAGTGCGCCGTCTCGGTGAGCCCTCCGCCCGGCTGCCCGCAGCGGATGCCGAGATGAGCACCACCGCGGGCCCGGCCGTCTCATCGGCGCCGACCGCCTCGCGCCGACCGCGCCGGTGGACCGAGCTCGGCCTGCTCGCCGTCGCCGTCGGCGTGGGCGCCTTCGCGTACGCGCAGGTCGACCTGGTCCTGCTCGACCAGCTCGGCCCCGGGTTCCGGTGGACGGTGGCCGGGCTGGCCGCCGCGGCGCTGATCGGGCACGCCGCCCTGCGGGTGCTCGCCCCCAACGCCGACGAGGTGATCCTTCCATCGGTCATCACCCTCAACGGCCTCGGCCTGGCGATGATCCACCGCCTGGACCTGGCCGACATCGCCGACGCCGCGGCGCTAGGGCGGCCCTACCCCAACACTGACGCCCCCGACCAGCTGCTGATGACCCTCGCAGGGGCGGTGCTGTTCGCCCTGGTGCTCTTCCTGGTGCGCGACCACCGGGGGCTGCAGCGCTTCACGTACACCGCGATGCTCGTCGGCCTGGTGCTGCTCGTGCTGCCGCTCGTCCCCGGCCTCGGGGCCACCATCAACGGCGCGCGGATCTGGATCCGCCTGGGCGGCGTCAGCTTCCAGCCGGCCGAGCTCGCCAAGATCGCCCTGATCATCTTCTTCGCCGGCTACCTCGTGGTGAAGCGCGAGGGCCTCGCCCTCGTCCGGACCCAGGTGCTCGGCATCGGCCTGCCGCGGCCCCGCGACCTCGGCCCGATCCTGGTCGCCTGGGCGGCCTCGCTGGCTGTGCTCGTCTTCGAGCGCGACCTCGGGACGTCGCTGCTGTTCTTCGGGCTCTTCGTCGCCATGCTCTACATCGCCACCGAGCGCCGCTCGTGGGTGGTGATCGGCGCCGGCCTGTTCCTGCTCGGCTCGCTGGCGGCGTACCTCGCCTTCGGCCACGTCCAGCGACGCGTGGACATCTGGCTCAACCCGTTCGTCGACCCCAGCGACGCCAGCTTCCAGATCGCGCAGAGCCTGTACGGCTTCGCCAACGGCGGCCTGCTCGGCACCGGCCTCGGCCAGGGCTACCCGCAGCTCGTGCCGTACAGCGAGAGCGACTTCATCATCAGCGCCTTCGGCGAGGAGCTCGGGCTGACCGGCGTGATGGCGATCATCACGCTGTACGGGGTGATCGTCGGGCGGGGCATGCTCGCCGCGGTCCGCACCCCGGACCTGTTCGGACGGCTGCTCGCCAGCGGGCTGGCCTTCGTCCTGGGGCTGCAGGTCTTCGTCATCGTGGGCGGCGTTACCGGCCTGATCCCGCTCACCGGTCTCACCACGCCGTTCCTGTCGGCGGGCGGCTCGTCGCTGGTCGCCAACTGGATCCTGGTCGCCCTGCTGCTGCGGGTCAGCGACGCCGCGCGCCGGCCCGCGCCCCCCGCGCCGCCGCCAGCCGACGCGCTGCTCACCGAGGTGGTGGCTCGATGAGCCCGCCGATGACCCGCACCGTGCGGCGCACCGCCGTCGTGGTGGCCGCGCTCTTTGGCGCGCTCCTCATCAATCTCAACCTGCTGCAGACCGTCCGCGCCGACCAGCTGAACGCCCGCGCGGACAACGCCCGCGTCCTGATCCGCGAGTACGACACGCAGCGCGGGCCGATCCTGGTCGGCGAGGAGGCGGTGGCGGCCAGCATCGAGACCGACGGCCGCTACCGCTACCTGCGCGTCTACTCCAATGGCCCGACGTACGCCCCGGCCACCGGCTTCTACTCGATCGTCTACGGCTCGACCGGCATCGAGCGGGCGGAGAACGCCGTGCTGTCCGGCAACGACGACCGGCTGTTCAGCCAGCGCGTGGGCGACGTGCTCGCGGGCCGCGACAAGCAGGGCGGCTCGGTCGCGCTGACCCTCGACGCCGCCGCCCAGGCCGCGGCCTTCGACGGGCTGCGCGGCCAGACCGGCGCCGTGGTGGCGCTCGACCCCAACAGCGGGGCCATCCTGGCCATGGCGACCAGCCCGTCGTACGACCCGAACCAGCTGACGTCCCACGACCCGGCGGGGATCCGGGCCACCTACGAGCGGCTGCAGGCCGATCCCGCCGACCCGCTGCTCAACCGGGCGATCGCCCGCACGTACCCGCCCGGGTCGACGTTCAAGATCGTCGACGCGGCCGCGGCGCTGTCCAGCGGGCAGTACACGCTGGAGACCGAGATACCCGCGCCGGCCACGCTCGACCTCCCCGGCACCACCGCGACGATCTCCAACCTCAACGGCAAGCCGTGCGGCGACGGCTCGGTGACCCTCATCGAGGCGCTGCGCGTCTCCTGCAACACCGCCTTCGCCAACGTGGGGCTGACCCTCGGCGACGACATCCTGCGCGACCAGGCCGAGCGGTTCGGCTTCAACGCCTCGTTCGAGATCCCCCTGAAGGCCGCCACCTCCGTGTTCCCCGAGGACCTCACCCAGGCGCAGACCGCGCAGGCGGCGATCGGCCAGTTCGACGTCCGGGCCACGGCGTTGCAGATGGCCCAGGTCACCGCCGGCATCGCCAACCAGGGCCTGGTGATGGTCCCCTACCTCGTCCGCGAGCTGCGCGGGCCCGACCTCGCCGTGCTCGAGCGCACCGAGCCGCAGGAGTTCGGCCAGGCGGTCACCCCGCAGGTCGCGCTGCAGGTCGGCGTCATGATGGTCGACGTCGTCGAGAACGGCACCGGCAAGCCGGTGGCCATCCCCGGCGTCAGGGTCGCCGGCAAGACCGGCACGGCGCAGACGTCGCCCGGACGCCCCCCGCACGCCTGGTTCGTGGCGTACGCCCCAGCCGAGGCGCCCCAGGTCGCCGTGGCCGTGGTGGTGGAGTTCGGCGGCGACGCCGGGTCGGAGGCCACCGGCGGCAAAGTGGCCGCGCCCATCGCCAAGGCGGTCATTGAGGCCGTCCTCGGCGCGGGTGCGACAGGATGAACCCTACGGTCGGGGCCCGGGATGGGCTCCGCCGCGACGGAAGGACGCGACAGCATGGATGAGCCGCGACGGCTCGGCGACCGGTACGAGCTCGGCGAGGTGATCGGCCGCGGCGGGATGGCCGAGGTGCACCTCGGCAGCGACCTGCGGCTCGGCCGCTCGGTGGCCATCAAGGTGCTGCGGCCCGACCTCGCCCGCGACCCCTCCTTCCAGGCCCGGTTCCGCCGCGAGGCCCAGTCGGCCGCCGCCCTGAACCACCCCAACGTCGTCTCCGTGTACGACACCGGCGAGGCCCCGATCGACGGGCAGCAGGTTCCGTACATCGTGATGGAGCACGTCGACGGGGCCACCGTGCGCGACCTCGTCCGCAGCGGCCGGCCGCTTGAGCCGGTGCGCGCCCTGGAGATCACCGACGGGATCCTCGGTGCGCTCGACTACAGCCACCGCAACGGGATCGTGCACCGCGACATCAAGCCCGGCAACGTGATGGTGACCAAGGGCGGGGCCATCAAGGTCACCGACTTCGGCATCGCGCGCGCCCTGGCCGACAGCGCCGCCACGATGACCTCCACCTCCTCGGTCATGGGCACCGCGCAGTACCTCTCGCCCGAGCAGGCCCGCGGCGAGCAGGTGGACGCCCGCTCCGACCTGTACTCCACCGGCGTGGTGCTCTTCGAGATGCTGACCGGCCGCGCGCCGTTCCTCGGCGACTCCCCGGTCTCGGTGGCCTACCAGCACGTGCGCGAGGAGCCCCCCGTCCCGTCGACGCTGGCGCCCGGGATCCCGCCGGCCTGCGACGCCATCGTGGCCAAGGCCCTCGCCAAGGACGCCGAGGCGCGCTACCAGACCGCGGCGCAGATGCGCGCCGACGTGCAGCGCGCGCTGCGCGGCGCGCACGTCACCCCGCCGGTCGCGGCGGCCGCGGTGGTGGCCGCGGCCGACTCGCAGGCCACCCAGGCCCTCCCCCGGGTCGAGCCGCCCGCCGGCCCGGGCGAGCCCCCGGCCAAGAAGTCGCGCACCGGATGGGTGATCGCGGGCGTCGTGCTGGCCGTGCTGCTGGCCCTCGGCGGCATCGTGTGGGCGCTCACCAGCGGGGGCGGGGCCAAGCAGGTCCGCGTCCCCGACCTCACCGGCCTCACCGTGCCCCAGGCGCAGACCGAGCTGCAGCTGCGAGGCCTCGTGCTCGGCGACATCAGGCCCGAGGTGAGCGACCTGCCCAAGGACACCATCGTGGGCCAGGACCCGCCCAGCAGCGAGACGGCCGACGAAGGGTCCGCGGTCGACGTGCAGGTGAGCAGCGGCCCCGGCGAGGTCGCGGTGCCGACCCTCGTCGGCCTGGACAAGGACGCCGCCGTCGCCCAGCTGAACGGGGCCGGGCTCCAGCTCGCCGGGCTCACCGAGCAGGACTCGACGCGGCCCTGCCGGCCAGGTCCTCGACTCCGATCCGAAGCAGGGCACCCCCGTCGAGAAGGGCTCCTCGGTCACCCTCATCGTCAGCAGCGGCCGCAGCGGGGTGCCCGACGTGGTCGGCAAGACCCAGGCGGTGGCCACCCAGGAGCTGCAGGCCGCCGACTTCGAGGTCAGCGTGCAGTCCGTGGAGAGCGACCAGCCGGTCGGCAACGTGGTGTCGCAGTCCCCGGTCGCCGGCACCTCGCTGCCCGCCGGGCGCACCGTGACGATCGCGGTCTCCAAGGGCAAGCCGTCGCCCACGCCCGACGCCGACACCCACCCCGACACCCACGCCGAGCCCCGCCGGCGACCCCGCCGGCGACCCCGTAACCGGCCCCCGGACGTCGCCGCCGAGCCGGGGCTCAGCCGGCGGCGACGGCCGGGGTGACGGGGGTCAGCCCCGCCGATCGGGCCACCGCGCCGGCGTCACCGCACACCGCGAGCCAGTTGGCGAGCAGCCGGTGGCCGCCCTCGGTGAGCACCGACTCGGGGTGGAACTGCACCGCCTCGACCGGTCGGGAGCGGTGCCGTACGGCCATCACCACGTCGGTGTCGGTCACACCCGTGACCTCGAGCACGTCCGGCACGGTCGCCGGGTCGAGGGCCAGCGAGTGGTAGCGCGTGGCGGTGAACGGGTCGGGGAGGCCGGCGAGGACACCGGTCGCCGCCGTGGTGGACCTGTGAGGTCTTGCCGTGCAGCAGCTCCGGCGCCCGGCCGACCACCCCTCCGTACGCGACCGCGATCGCCTGCAGGCCGAGGCAGACGCCGAAGACCGGCGGTGGCCCTGGCTCTGCGTCGAGCGCGCGGACCAGGTCGACGCAGATCCCGGCCTGCTCGGGGACGCCCGGCCCGGGTGACAGCAGGATCCCGTCGTACCCGCCGCTCAGCGCCTCGGCCACGGAGACCTGGTCGTTGCGACGCACCTCGACCTCCGCGCCGAGCTGGGCGAGGTACTGCACGAGGTTGAAGACGAACGAGTCGTAGTTGTCGACGACGAGGATGCGGGTCACGGGGCGCCTCTCGGTCACGGGGAGGCGAAGACTGCGGCACGGTGGCGGACCCTGCGTCGTCGACGGTCACGTCGGTGAAGGGCAGCAGCGGCTCCAGCCAGGGGAAGACCACCGTGAACAGCAGCAGCACGATCCCGGCGATCAGCACCAACGCGATGAGCAGCCGCACCGGGGTCGGCCCAGGCAGGTGCCGCCAGATCCATCCGTACACGTCAGCCCCCGTGGCCGCGGGGGTGATCCCCGCGGGAGCCCCGGCGGACTTGGGCTGGGACTTGACCAGCGAACCGAACCAGATCAGGCGTTGGGTCGAGGCCCAACGGGGGTGGCAGGTGGTCAGGGTGATGCGCGCCTGGTCGGGGGCGGCCCCCGGCTGACCCGGCACGGGAAGCAGGACCTCGCTCTGGTTCGGACTGACGATCTGCGAGCTCTGCATGCGATACGTGTACCAGGTCTTCTTCGTCTCGATGACCACCAGGTCGCCCTTGCGCAGCGTGTCGAGGTCGCGGAACGGCTCGCCGTTGGTCGCGCGGTGCCCGGCGACCGCGAAGTTGCCGATCTCGCCCGGCATCGCCGTCTTCCGGTAGTGGCCGAGGCCCTTGTTGAGGTCGGAGTCGCGCACCCCCTGGACGATCGGTCGGTACCAGCCTTCCCCGAGCCGCGGGATGTGCATGAAGGCGAAGGCCCCGGCTGGGACGGGCGGCGGGGCGGGCGGCGGCGGAGGTGGCGGAGGGGGTGGAGGGGGTGGCGAGGGCGTGGGCAGGATCAGCGGTTGGCCGGGGGGGATGCGCTCTGGCTCCGGGTTCGAGTCGCCTTCGGCCGCCCACTGCGCCCGCAGGTCCGAGGTGGCGGACTCGGTCGCCGCGCTGGCCTGCAGATTGGTCCAAGCCAGCTGGTAGACGCAGAACAGCACAACGACCACACCGAGGGTCACCAGCACCTCGCCGGCGCCGATGCTGAGCTTGGCTCGCCGATCCAACGGTCAGGCCCCGGCGCCGGCGAGGGCTGGGGGCAGCCCGGCTGCCTTCGGCTGGGTGTCGCTCAGCGAGCCGTACCAGATCAGCCGCTCGGTCGACGCCCACCGCGGGTTGCACGTGGTCAGCGTGATCAGCGGCTCGGTGGCCGACACCCCCGGCGAGCGCGGCACCGGCAGCAGCACGTCGGTCTGCGTCGGCTTGACGATCTCCGAGCGGCTCATCGTGTACGTGTACCAGGTGTCCGCGGTCTCGATGACGACGGCGTCGCCGGCGCGGAGCTTGTCCAGGTCGCGGAACGGCTCGCCGTTGGTGGCGCGGTGGCCGGCCAGGGCGAAGTTGCCGACGGCGCCAGGCATCACGGTGGTCGGGTAGTGGCCCACGCCCTTGGCCAGATCGGCGGGGGTGACGCCCTCGACGACCGGCTTGACGAAGCCCGGGGCCAGCCGCGGGATGTGGATGAACGCGAAGGCGTTGGACGGCGTCACCGGGGCCGGCGCCGGGGCCGGCTCGGGTGCGGGGGCGGGCTCCGGTGAGGTGGCCACCCAGGCCTCACGCAGGTCGTCGCCGGTGGCCGCGGTGGCGGCGTTGGCCTCGACGTTGGTCCAGACCAGCTGGTAGACGCAGAACAGCAGAAGCACCAGGCCCAGGGTGATCATCCCCTCGCCGGTGCCGCGGATCGCGGTGCGCAGGCCGTGCATCAGCGCTCCCCCATCAGCCTTGGCCCCCGACCGGGCGCGCGTAGGCGAGGTCGAGCGAGCCTGCGTACGCGGGCACCTTCGCCTCCTGCTCCTGGCGGACCTCGTAGCCGAGGCCGACCGTGTCGACCCACTCACGGTAGATCACCACGCCCGGCGCCCGGTTCAGGGCCGCCCGGAGCGCGGCGGGGTCGCCGATCGCGGTCACCGAGTAGGGCGGGGAGTAGACCCGGCCCTGCAAGATCAGCGTGTTGCCGACGCAGCGGACCGCGCTGGTCGAGATCACCCGCTGGTCCATCAAGCTCATCGCCGTCGCCCCGCCCTCCCAGAGGGCGTTCACCACCGCCTGGACGTCCTGCTGGTGGACCACTAGGTCGTCGGGGCGGATGCCCTCGGGCAGCGGGGCCCCGGGCTCCCGGCGCGGAGCGTCGTCCAGGACGACCATCAGGCCACGGCCCGCGGCGGCGTCCAGGCCGGCGGCCGGGGCGAGCGCGTCTCCGGCGCCCAGGGCCTGGGCCACCCGCGCGTCACCGGCGGCGGCCCGCTCGCTAAGGGCGGCCACCTCGGAGCGCACGGAGTCCAGCGCGGCGGTGCGCTCCTCCACGCGACTCTGCTCGGCGCGGACCAGGTCGACCAGCCGCCCCTGGCGGTCGGCCCGCAGGTCCGCGCCGCCCGCGCTGACCGCACTCACGGTGAGCAGCGCGGCGACGCCCGCGACGGCCAGCCCGAGGGCGGCCCGGCGCGAGGCGGCGGAACGGAGGCGGGGGGGCATGCGGGCTGGGCTCCTTGCTCGTCGGCCGGGGCGTTTCGGCCCTGGGGCCTCGGTGGCTACGCTAAACCGACGCGCGCGCCACCGCGTACGTTCCCACCGCCCCAGGAAGCGACCGCCGTGCCCAAGTCCCGGATCCGCCGCAAGACCGCCTACACCCCGCCGCCAGCGCCGGGCGGCCCGGATGTCCCCAAGCGGTGGATCGCGCCGCTGATGCTCGCGATGTTCCTCATCGGGCTGGTCTACATCGTCGTGTACTACCTGGCCGGGTCGAACATCCCGTTCATGGAGAGCCTCGGCAACTGGAACATCCTGGTCGGCTTCGCCTTCATCGGCGTCGGCTTCGGGCTGGCCACGCGCTGGAAGTGACCCACCGGGTTACACGCCTGTGATTCGTCCCCACTGGGGACAACACTTGTGGACAACCCCGCTGGGGGACGTCAGAGCAGCTCGAACACCGTCGCGTTGGCCATCCCGCCGCCCTCGCACATGGTCTGCAGGCCGTAGCGCAGGCCGTCGCGGCGCATCCGGTGCACCAGCGTGGTGGTGAGCCGGGCCCCGGAGCCACCGAGCGGGTGGCCGAGCGCGATCGCGCCGCCCTGCGGGTTCAGCCGGGCCGGGTCGGCGCCGGTCTCGGCCAGCCAGGCCATCGGCACCGACGCGAACGCCTCGTTCACCTCGTACGCGCCGAAGTCGCCGATCGCCAGCCCGGAGCGCGCGAGCGCCTTCTGGGTGGCCGGGATCGGGCCGGTGAGCATGATCACCGGGTCGTCGCCGGCGACCACGGTGGTGTGCACGCGGGCGATCGGGGTGAGCCCGAGCTCGGCGGCCTTCTCCGAGGTGGTCATCAGCAGGGCCGCGGCTCCGTCGGAGATCTGCGAGGAGGTGCCGGCGGTGATGACGCCGTCCTCCTGGAAGGGCGTCTTCAGCCCGGCCATGCCCTCGGCGGTGCCCCCGCGCCGGATCCCCTCGTCGAGGGCGACGACCGTCCCGTCCTCAAGCGTCACCGGCGCGATCTCGGCCTCGAACAGCCCGGCGTCCTGCGCCGCGGCCGCCCGGGCGTGCGACTCCAGGCCGAACGCGTCGATCGCCTGCCGGGTGAGCCCCCACTTGGCGGCGATCATCTCGGCGCCGACCCCCTGGTTGAAGATCGTCCCGTTGTAGCGGGCCAGCACCCGCGGTCCCCACGGCAGGCCGCCGGCGGCCGACGAGCCCATGGCGACCCGGGTCATCGACTCGACGCCACCGGCCACGACAACGTCGTACTGCCCGGCGACCAGGCCCGCGGCGGCGAACGCCAGCGCCTGCTGGCTCGACCCGCACTGGCGGTCGATCGTCGTGCCGGGGACCGACTCCGGCCACCCGGCTGCGAGCACGGCGCTGCGGCCGACGTTGAACGACTGGTCTCCCACCTGCGAGACGCAGCCCCAGAGCACGTCATCGACGAGGGCGGGGTCGACGCCCGAGCGCTCGGCCAGCGCCTGCAGGACGTGGCCGGAGAGGTCGACCGGGTGCACGGAGGACAGCGCGCCCCCTCGCTTCCCGACGGGGGTGCGGACGGCTTCGACGATGACGGCATCGCGCATGGCGGCCTCCTGGGGTGCGGGGTTACTGACGGGTAGCCTCGCCGACCATCGTAGGCGCGGCGGAGGCCGTCCGGCCGCCTGGGGAGCCCAGCAGCGCGCTCTGCAGCGCGCTGGTCCGCGCCTGCGCGGCGACCAGGCAGACCGCCACCACCGCGAGCACCGCGACGCCGAACGCCACGTTGCGGTACGCCCGCGGGGCGAAGGCAAGCGCGGCGGTCAGGATCAGGCCCGCGACCAGCCCGCCGACGTGGGCGCGCCAGTCGATGTTGGGGATCACGAAGCCCAGCACCAGGTTGAGGCCGATGAGGGCGAGGACCTCCGTGGCCTGCCGGCCCATCCGCCGCTGGATGACCAGCACCGCCCCGAACAGCCCGAAGATCGCCCCCGAGGCCCCCACCGACAGCGTCCGCGGGTCGTTGAAGACGTACGACGCGGTGGCGCCGGCGAAGCCGCAGGCGAGGTAGAGCACCAGGTAGCGCAGCCGGCCGGCGACCGACTCGATCATGGGGCCGACCAGCCAGAGCGCCCACACGTTGAACAGCAGGTGGAAGACGCTGCCGTGGACGAACATCGCGGTGACGAGCCGGTACCACTCGCCGTCGGCCACGCCCAGCACCTGGGGGGCGCCGTTGGCGTCCAGCCCGACGGCGAGGCCGACCACGCCGAACGTCTGCTTCACGTCCGCGCCGCCGCTGAGCCCCAGCACGTAGTCCAGGATGAAGACCGCGACGTTGATCCCGATCAGGGCCATCGTGACCGGCGCCCCGCGCCCCTGGAGCCGGGCCCCGAGCACCGAGCGGGGGGCCCGCTGGGTGGCCGCCCCCTCGCGTACGCACTCGGGGCACTGGAAGCCGACCGCCGCGCTGGTCATGCAGTCGGGGCAGATCGGCCGCTCGCAGCGGGCGCACCGGATCCAGGTCTCCCGGTCTGGGTGCCGGTAGCAGCGCGGCGCCTCGACGGCCCGTTGGCCGGGCGGGGCAGCCGGCGGCTCGGGGGGCGGCTCGGACACGGGTCGGTCAGGCCTCGACGCGCTCGATGCTGACCGAGTCGATCCGGACCTCGGTGCGCGGCCGGTCGCGGCCGTCGACCGCGGTGGTGCTGATGGCGTGCACGACCTGGCGGCTGGGCTCGTCGGCCACCTCGCCGAAGATCGTGTGCCGCATCGTCAGGTGCGGCGTGGGGCCGACCGTGATGAAGAACTGCGAGCCGTTGGTGCCCGGCCCGGCGTTGGCCATCGCCAGCAGGAACGGCCGGTCGAAGGCCAGCTCGGGGTGGAACTCGTCGGCGAAGCGGTATCCCGGGCCTCCGGTGCCGGTGCCCAGCGGGTCGCCGCCCTGGATCATGAAGCCGTCGATGACGCGGTGGAACACGGTGCCGTCGTACAGCCGGGCCGTGGTCTGCTGGCCGGTGCGCGGGTCGACCCACTCGCGCGCGCCATCGGCGAGCTCGGTGAAGTTGCGCACGGTCTTCGGCGCGTGGTTCGGGAAGAGCTCAAGGCGGATATCGCCGGCGGTGGTGTGCAGGGTCGCGTAGAGGCGCTCGGCCACGTTAGTGTCCTCAGGTCAGGTCGGGGTCAGATTCAGCGGTGGTGCGGCGCCGGCCGTCCCCCGGCGGCGGCGCTGCGCCCATCCTGCCACCGAGAGGCCCTACCGCCGCGCGCCGGGACCGGCCAGAGTGGGGGATGGCGCCCCAGCGCGCCGCGTGGGACGCACGCCGCGCCCCGACAGACCAGGAGGATCCATGTCGAACACCGCAACCAACGGGACCGCCTCGGCGGTCGGCTCAGCCGTGCAGGACGTCGTCGAGGCCGTCAAGGAGGCCACCGCCCAGGCCCTGTCCGGCCCCGCCGCCGAGCAGGTCAAGGTCACCGTCACCGAGGCCATCGCCACCGGCTCCGAGGCGGCCAAGGAGGCCCTCGCCGGCGCCAAGGACGTCGCCGCCGCCGCACGCGAGGCGGCCAAGGAGACCGCCGCGAGCGCCCAGGACGAGATCGGCGAGGGGGCCAAGAAGAGCCACGGCCTGCTCAAGGGCGTCTTCATCGCCGGCGCGATCGCCGGCATCGGCATCGGCGTGGCCAAGCTGGCCGGCGGCCGCCGCCAGGACGACTGGACGCAGGCCTGAGCTAGCTCGGCCGCGTCCCCGGGGCCCCGGGCTGGCGGCCCTGCGCCGCCAGCCGGGCGGTCTCGGCGATTCGGCGCGCCCGGGTCTCTGGGCGCTTGGCCATCGCGATCCAGCCGAGGATCGCCTTGCGCGAGCCGCGCGTGAACGAGTCGAACCCGGCCTGGGCCCCCGGAGTCGCCGCCAGCGCCGCGGCGAGGTCATCGGGCACCTCACCGGCCTCGGCGGAGTCCAGGATCGACCAGGACCCATTGGCCTGCGCCGCCTCGATGGCGGCCAGCCCGGCCGGCTCCATCCGCCCGGCCGCGATCAGCCGCTCAACGCGCTCCTTGTTCGGGCGAGACCAGACGCTGCGCGGCTTGCGCGGGGTGTGCAGCAGGACCGAGCGGTCGGCGTCGTACTTGCGCACATGGCTGTCGATCCAGCCGAAGCAGAGCGCCTCCTCGATCGAGTCCTCGTACGGGATCGTGGGCAGCCCGCTGGCCTTGGTGGACCCCACGAGCCAGCACCCCGTCGAGGTGGCGTGGTGCTGCTCTAGCCAGGTTCGCCACTCGGCGCGGTCGAGGACGTGGACGAGGGGCCGGCCGTCATGGCCGTGCCCCCGCACTCGGTCGGGGCCGTTCCACGGCTGGGTCGGTCGGCGAGACACTCGTTCAGCCTAGGCAGACGCCCAGGCACCCGCACCCCCTGGCGACCGGCTTTCGCCGCCGCCGATCAGCTCTCGCACAGCGCGCCGGTGTCGACATCGGCCGGCCACGGGATCTCCGCGCTGCCCTGGAGCCGGGCGGTCCGCGCCCCGGCGCCGGCCGGGACCTGCGCCTGGACGTCGACGATCACAACCAGCCCGCCCCTGCCGCAAGACGTCTCCCCGGGGGTGAGGCGGTAGCGCACCGGGACCGTGACGGGGTCGGTCTGGCCGAGCCCGGTGAAGGGCGACGGCTGCCACAGCGGCTCCAGGGTGAGCCCGTACGCCTCGGCTGGGGCCGGGCCCACCGACAGCCGCCCGGCCCAGTCCGGCGGCGGCGTGACCACGACGGCGCCCTCGAGCACCCGGGTCACCGGGTCGTAGCGGACCCCCTCGGCCGGCGCGTCGATCACCAGCCACGGCAGGCCGGCGCAGGCCTCGCTGAGCAGTCGGCCCAGCGTTCGGGCCGCCGCGGCGTCCAGGTCGAGCCTCGGTCGGCCGAACGAGTAGCTGGAGCCCACCGGTCCGCCGTAGACCCCGGCCACCGCGACGGTCATCCCCACCGGCCACGACCAGGGCCCCTGCGTGCCCCACTCCGGGTCGGGAGTCGGGCAGGGGTCCAGGGCCATCCGCACCCGCACCTCCTGCCGGGTCCCCGGGTCCAGGTCGAGGCTGCCCGCCACCTCAGGCGAGTAGCCGACGTCCGGCACGACCTCGACCACGTGCGGCCCGTCGTTCTCGACCAGGAACCGCAGGTCGACGATCGGCCGGGTGGGTTCCACCTCGCCCGTGACCGACAACACCCGGGCGGTGCGGGCCGCCTCGGCCCGGGCGCAGTCGAAGTCGACGGCCCGCGCCCACGCCTCAGCGATCCGCCCGAGCGGGAGCACCTCGGTGGCCCGTCCGGCGCCGACGCCTCCGAAGACGCGCAGGCCGTACTCCGCGGCGTCGACCGGCAGCGTGATCGCGCCGCAGTCGACGGCCACGTCGGCCGTCAGAGAGACAGACAGCCCCGGCTCAAGACGTATGGTCTGCGGCTCGGCGGGCCCGTCCACCTCCACGATGCCCGGGCCGTCCAGGCCCAGCGCCGCCACCTGCCAGGGCCCGTCGCCCGGATCGAGCCCCGGCGCCGCCACCGTCATGCGCAGGTTTCGGCTCAGCACCGCGCCGGCGGCGTCGCCCAGCTGTCCGGCCTCGCTGTCGGGATCTAGCAGGATCACCTCCTCCACCGCCAGCGCCTGCAGGTCCGGCCCGGACAACGCCTGCGCCGCCACCCACCCGGCCCCCGCGACGGCGGCAACCACCAGGGCCCCGACCACGACCCTCGGGTGGGCACGCCGGAACCGGCGCAGCGCGCCCTCCTCGTCGGGGCGCCCTGAGTCGAGCAGCTCGGGTTCGCCGTCCACCAGGCCTCCGCGAGCAGGGTGACACAACGATCGAGCGCGGGGCAGACCCCGCGCGGCGGTGGACGTCGCTGACCGGCGATCGCCGTAAGTGCGTTGAGCGCGGGCGCGAGTGGGTGGAGACGGGGTGGGTGGAGACGAGGGGACTTGAACCCCTAACCCCCGCCTTGCAAAGGCGGTGCTCTGCCAGTTGAGCTACGTCCCCCGGGACGGCCGGCCTGTGTCGGTCAGATGCCCGTCAGATGCCGGTCAGGCGACCGTCGGGTGCCGCTAGCGCAGGTCCAGGGTCTCCTGGGTGGCCTCGGTCCACAGGTCCTGCTCGGCCTTGTCGGCCTGCAGCTTCTGGTAGACGACGAATCCCGCGGCGACTGCGGCGGCGAGCACGAGCAGCTTCTTCATGGGGACCTCACGGGTTCGTCGGGCTCCTGCGGGCGGAGCCAGCAGGGTGGGCCTAGGTGGACTTGAACCACCGACCTCTTCCTTATCAGGGAAGCGCTCTAACCAAACTGAGCTATAGGCCCCAAACGCGGCGCGGCGCGCCGTGCGAGGGTACCCGATCGCCGCCGGGCCCCCCAACTTGCCGACCAACCCCGGTTTGCGGTGGCACAGGGTGACTTTATCGCCTCTCCTGCCACCCGCAAACCGGGGCCGAAGGCGTCCTTCGTCGGCTCGTCAGGCGTCCTCGCGGGCTGGTGGCCGAAGACGCCCTCCTCGCCTCCTTCGTCGGCTCGTCAGGCGTCCTCGGCGAGGGTGACCTCGAAGCCGCCGGTGAAGCCGGCCACCAGGTTGTAGAGGAACGCGCCCAGGGTCGCCAGCGCCGTGATGAGCACGACGTTCAGGACGGACACCAGCAGGCTGATCCCGAGCACCCGGGGGTACGCCACCAGGTCCTCGATCCGCAGCTCGGTGGCCGACCCGGTGATGTCGTTGAAGGTGCGCGACAGCGCGCCGAAGACGTCGGCGGCGTCGAGCACAGCCCACACCACGGAGATCGCGACGACGAACACCACGCCCGCGGCGATCGCGAGCAGGAAGCCCACCTTCATCACCGACCAGGGGTCGACCAAGACCAGCCGGACCCGCGCGCGCCGCTCACGCGCGAACTGGGGGGCCGCGGAGCCGGGTTGGCTGGAGACGACGGCGCCGCGGTCGGCGGCGGCCAGCGGGCCGGGCGAACGGGGCGGTTGGGGTGGGGGGGCGGCGGACCGGGCCATCGGGGCGGGGCCGCTCGGGCGCGGCGCCCCGAGCGGGCGGGGCCGGCTCGGGCGCGCCGGGGCGCGACCCGCCAGGGGTCGGCGCCTCGCGCGTTCCGCTCACCCCTCGACCTCCTCGCCGTCGCCTGGGCCTTCGGCGCGCTCCGTCGAGCGCTCGGACTCCGCGACCGGCGCGGCATCCGGGTCACCATCGTGGCCCATGCCAGCCGGATCCGCCGACTCGACACCCGGCTCGGCGCCGTCGCCGTCGCCGTCGCCATCCCCATCGAGGTCGCCGTCCTCGGCCTCGGCGTTGCGGGCCACCGTGACCACGGAGTCCCCGTCCGACAGGTGGATCAGCACGACGCCCATCGTGTCTCGGCCGGACAGCCGCACCCCGGCGACCGGCGTGCGGATGACGCCGCCGGAGGCGTTGATCGCGAACACCTCGTCGGTGACGTCCACCACCAAGGCGCCGACCAGGGCGCCCCGCCCTTGGGTGATCTTCATGGCGACCACGCCGAGGATGCCGCGGCCCTTGGCCGTCCACTCCTCGAGCAGGGTGCGCTTGGCGTACCCGCCGTCGGTGACCGTGAGCAGGTACGCGTCCGGCCGCACGACGTCGGCCGCCAGCAGCGCGTCGTCGCCGCGGAAGCGCATGCCGGTGACGCCCCCGGTGGCGCGCCCCATCGGCCGCACGGTGGCGTCGTCGCAGCGGAACCGGGCCGACTGCCCGCGCCGCGACACCAGGATCAGGTCGTCGTCGGGCGACACGAGTCGCGCGGCGATGACCTCGTCGGACTCGTCGCGGAAGGTGATCGCGATGACCCCGCCGGAGCGGTTGGAGTCGTAGTCGGACAGCCGGGTCTTCTTCACCATGCCCCGGCGGGTGGCCAGCACGAGGTAGGGGGCGGCGTCGTAGTCGCGGATGTCGAGCACCTGCGCGATCCGCTCCTCGGGCTGCAGCGCCAGCAGGTTCGCGAGGTGCTGGCCCTTGGCGTCGCGGCCGGAGTCGGGCAGCTCGTAGGCCTTGATCCGGTAGACGCGGCCGAGGTTGGTGAAGCACAGCAGCCAGTGGTGCGTGGTCGTGACGAACAGGTGCTCGACGACGTCGTCGGCCCGCAGCGCCGCGCCGCGCACGCCCTTGCCGCCGCGCCGCTGCGAGCGGTACAGGTCGGCCTTGGTGCGCTTGGCGTAGCCGCCCGCGGTGATGGTGACGACGATCTCCTCCTCGGTGATGAGGTCCTCGTCGGTCACCTCCCCGTCGAAGGCGATGATCCGCGAGCGGCGCTCGTCGCCGTACTTGTCGACGATCTCGGCGAGCTCCTCGCTGACGATGGCGCGCTGGCGCGAGTCGCTGGCGAGGATGTCGGTGAAGTCGGCGATCTTGGCCATCAGGTCGTCGTACTCGTCGGTGATCTTCTGCCGCTCAAGGGCGGCCAGCCGGCGCAGCTGCATGTCGAGGATCGCGGTGGCCTGCACCTCGTCGATCTCAAGCAGCCCCATCAGGCCCTCGCGGGCGCTGTCGACGGTGTCGCTGGCCCGGATCAGGGCGATCACCGCGTCGAGGGCGTCGAGCGCCTTGAGCAGCGCGCTCAGGATGTGGGCGCGCTCCTCGGCCTTGCGCAGGCGGTAGGCGGTGCGGCGCTGGATGACCTGGATCTGGTGGGCGATCCAGTGCTTGACGAACTGGTCGAGGCGCAGCGTGCGGGGCACCCCGTCGACGAGCGCGAGCATGTTCGCGCCGAAGGAGTCCTGCAGCGGGGTGTGCTTGTAGAGGTTGTTGAGGACGACCTTGGCGACCGCGTCGCGCTTGAGCACGACGACCAGGCGCTGGCCGGTGCGCGACGAGGAGTCGTCGCGGATGTCGGCGATGCCGGCGACCTTGCCGGCCTCGACGAGCTCGGCGATCTTCAGCGCGAGGTTGTCGGGGTTGACCTGGTAGGGCAGCTCGGTGATGACCAGGCAGGTGCGGCCGCGGGAGTCCTCCTCGACCTCGACGACCGCCCGCATGATGACCGAGCCGCGGCCGGTGCGGTAGGCGTCCTCGATGCCGCGGCGGCCGACGATCAGCGCCCCGGTCGGGAAGTCCGGCCCCTTGATCCGCTCGAGCAGGGCGTCGAGCAGCTCGGTGCTGGTGGCCTCGGGGTGGGCCAGCGCCCACTGGGCGCCCTCGGCGACCTCGCGCAGGTTGTGCGGCGGGATGTTGGTGGCCATGCCGACGGCGATGCCGGCCGCGCCGTTGACCAGGAGGTTCGGGAAGCGGCTGGGCAGGATCACCGGCTCGGCGGTCTTGCCGTCGTAGTTGGGCGTGAAGTCGACGGTGTCCTCGTCGATGTCGCGCACCATCTCCATCGCCAGCGGCGCCATCCGGCACTCGGTGTAGCGCATGGCCGCGGCCGGGTCGTTGCCGGGCGAGCCGAAGTTGCCCTGGCCCTGCGCCAGCGGGTAGCGCAGCGACCACGGCTGCACGAGGCGCACCAGGGTGTCGTAGATCGCGCTGTCGCCGTGCGGGTGGTACTGCCCCATCACCTCGCCGACGACGCGGGCGCACTTGTTGAACCCGCGGTCGGGGCGGTAGCCGCCGTCGTACATCGCGTAGATGACCCGGCGGTGCACCGGCTTCATCCCGTCGCGGACGTCCGGCAGCGCCCGGCCGACGATGACGCTCATGGCGTAGTCGAGGTACGACTTCTCCATCTCGCCCTTGAGGTCGACCACCGAGATGCGGTCGCGCTCGATCGGGCCGCCGGGGTAGTTCGCGCCGCCCGCGGGGACGGCCTCGGACGGTCCGTCGGGGCCAGGGGTCTCGGTCACGTGGGCGGTGCCTTTCGGAATAGGTGTCGTGGTCGGCGGACCGGTGCCGCGCGGCGGGGCGCGGCCGCGGCGGGGCCGGCTAGATGTCGAGGAAGCGGACGTCCTTGGCGTTGCGCTGGATGAACGAGCGGCGGCTCTCGACGTCCTCGCCCATCAAGGTGGTGAACGTCTCGTCGGCCAGCGCGGCGTCATCGAGGGTGACCTGCAGCAGGATCCGGTGGTCGGGGTCCATCGTGGTGTCCCACAGCTCCTCGGCGTTCATCTCGCCGAGGCCCTTGTAGCGCTGCACCGGGTTGTCCTTGGGCAGCTTCTGCCCGGCGGCCTGCCCGGCCTCGCGCAGCACGTCGCGCTCGCGGTCGGAGTAGGCGAACTCGTGCGGGGCGTTGCTCCAGCGCAGCCGGTAGAGCGGGGGCTGGGCGAGGTAGACGTGGCCGGCCTCGACGAGCGGGCGCATGAAGCGGAACAGCAGGGTGAGCAGCAGGGTCTGGATGTGCTTGCCGTCGACGTCGGCGTCGGCCATCAGCACGATCTTGCCGTAGCGCAGCTTGGCGATGTCGAAGTCGTCGTGGATGCCGGTGCCGAGGGCGGAGATGATCGCCTGGACCTCGTTGTTGGACAGGATGCGGTCGAGGCGGGCCTTCTCGACGTTCAGGATCTTGCCCCGGATCGGCAGGATCGCCTGGGTGCGGGGGTCGCGCCCGCCGACCGCCGAGCCGCCGGCGGAGTCGCCCTCGACGACGAAGACCTCGCACTCCTCGGGCTTGTTGCTCTGGCAGTCGCGCAGCTTGCCGGGGAGCCCGGTCGAGCCGAGCAGGCCCTTGCGGTTGCGGGCGAGGTCGCGCGCCTTGCGGGCGGCCATCCGGGCCGCGGCCGCCGCCGACGACTTGCGGGCGATCTCCTTGCCCTCGGCCGGGTTCTGCTCGAACCACGCGCCCAGCTGGTCGTTGGTGACCTTCTGCACGAGCGCCTTGGCCTCGGTGTTGCCGAGCTTGGTCTTGGTCTGGCCCTCGAACTGCGGCTCGCGCAGCTTGACGCTGACGATCGCGGTGAGGCCCTCGCGGACGTCCTCGCCGGAGAGGTTGGGCTCCTTGTCCTTCAAGACCCCCCAGTCGCGGGCGAACTTGTTGACCGTGGTGGTCAGCGCCGCGCGGAAGCCCTCCTCGTGGGTGCCGCCCTCGTGGGTGTTGATGGTGTTGGCGAAGGTGTAGACCGACTCGGCGAAGCCGGTGTTCCACTGCATCGCGACCTCGACGCTCATGCCCGCCTCGGTGTCCTCGGACTCGAAGGCGATGATGTTGCGGTGGGCCTCGCCCTTCTTGGCGTTGAGGTGGCCCACGAAGTCGACGATGCCGCCGGCATAGCAGTACGACACCTCGCGCACGCGAGCCTCGTCGAGGTCGACCGGCTCGTCCAGGGGGTCCACCGGCGCGGCGTCGGCGTCCTCGGCGGCCGCCCCGGTCTCGGCGGCGGGCTCGAGGTCGCGCTCGTCGCGCAGGACGAGGGTCAGGCCCTTGTTCAGGAAGGCCATCTCCTGGAAGCGCCGGGCCAGGGTGTGGAAGTCGTAGTGCGTCGTCTCGAAGATCGTCGCGTCGGCCCAGTAGGTGACCGTGGTGCCGGTGGAGTCGGTGGTGCCCGCGCGCTTCAGCGGCGCGGTCGGCTTGGCGTGGTCGTACGTCTGGGTCCACACGACGCCGTCGCGGCGGACCTCGACGTCGAGGCGGCTGCTCAGCGCGTTGACGACGGAGACGCCGACGCCGTGCAGGCCGCCGGACACGGAGTAGCCGCTGCCGCCGAACTTGCCGCCGGCGTGCAGGACGGTGAGGACGACCTCGACCGCGGGCTTCTTCTCGATGGGGTGCTCGTCGACGGGGATGCCGCGGCCGTTGTCGACGACCCGGACCCCGCCGTCGGCGAGCAGGGTGACATCGATGAGGTCGCAGTAGCCGGCGAGCGCCTCGTCAACGGAGTTGTCGACGACCTCGTAGACGAGGTGGTGCAGGCCGCGCTCGCCGGTGGAGCCGATGTACATGCCGGGGCGCTTGCGGACCGCGTCGAGGCCCTCGAGGACCTGGATGGCCGCCGCGTCGTACGAGCCTGCCTCGGCGGGGGCGCGGTCCTCGGGGCTGTTGCGGTCGTCGTCGATCGTGGGGTCGTCAGCCATGGAGCGGCTCGGCCGCCTTCCTATCGGTCTGGCACGGGGTGTCGGGGCGCTGGGCGCTGGGGTACGGGGCGCTGTGGGTACGGGTGTGGGACGAGCCTCCCGCCTGGTGGACCGCCGCTCGCCCTGCCGCGGCCCCGAGAGGGGCTCAGTCTAGCCGTCGCCGCCGACAGAATCGCCCCGGCACGGCCCGTGGGCGGGTCCGTGGCGCGCTCGGGGGCAGGGCGCGAATCCCCCCATTCCCCCGGGGGGCGTTGTCAGCCGTACGTGTCGCGCGGGCCGCGGCCCGGGACAGAAAGGGATCCCTTGCGCCAGGACGGCCGGCCCGGGCCGAGCACCTCAAGCCGAACGACCACCCCGGCCCCCACCTCCTCGTCCAGCCGGCGCTGCAGCACCGGCGCGAGCAGCCGCACCTGGGTGGCCCAGGTGGTGGAGTCCGCCCGGACGACGAGCACCCCGTCGGCGAACCGCTCCGGGGCGCAGTGGGCGGCCACGTCCTCCCCTACGACGTCGGGCCAGCGCCCGATCACCGATCCGACCGAGGCGTCATCCGACCAGCCCCGCTCGGCCACCAGGCGCTCGACGGTGTCGCCGATCGCCTGCGGGTCGCGGTCGTCGGGGGCCGGACCGCTGAAGCCCCCGCCCGAGCCCGCCGCGGCGTTCGCGGCGGCCGCCGCGTAGCGGGAGCGACGGCGCTGGGCCTGGCCCCGCCCGGACCGCCCGGCGCGCGCCGACGCGCGGGCCGCGGCCAGCAGCGAGCGCGGCAGGTCCTCCTGCGCGGGGTGCCGGGCTCGGGGGTCCGGTGGTCCCTCCTTGGGCCATCCGCCGGCTGGCGCTCGAGCGGTCCTCACGCCGTACGGAGGGAGCACCGGCGCCAGCCGGCGGATAGCCCAGAGCGGGGCCGATCGGCCGGATCCCGACCGGCTCCGTCTCGGGCGACGGGGTGCGCTCACCGGCGGGTCACTCGGCACGCTGCACCTGCCCGCCCTGGACGTCCACCCGGACGCCGGCCAGCGCCCCGGGCACATCCTGCGCCACCGCGGCGGTCACCAGCACCTGGCCGGCCGGCGCCACCAGGGTGGCCAGCCGCTCGCGGCGGGAGGTGTCCAGCTCGGCGAAGACGTCATCGAGCACGAGCACCGGCTCGCCGCCGTCGGCGCGCAGCAGGTCGTACGACGCCAGCCGCAGCGCGAGCGCGAACGACCAGGACTCGCCGTGGCTGGCGTAGCCCTTGACCGGCAGCGCCGCGTCGCCCGGGCCGAGGCTGAGCACGAGGTCGTCGCGGTGCGGCCCGACGAGGGAGACGCCCCGCTCGAGCTCGGCCGGCCGGCGCTCGGCGGTGGCGGCGAGCAGGGCGGCCTCCAAGGCCTCGCGGCGGGGTCCGGCCTCGGCCAGCGCCTCCGCCCCGAGCGAGGAGGCGTAGGCCAGCGCGGTCGGCCCGCGGCCGCCGCTCACCGCGTCGTACGCGGCGTCGACCAGCGGCTCGAGCGCGGCGACGAGGTCCAGCCGGGCGGCCAGCAGCTCGGCCCCCGCGGCGGCCAGGTGCGCGTCCCAGACGTCGAGGGTGTGCAGCGCGCCCTCGGCGCTGCTGGCGCGCCGGGCCGCCCCGGCCGACTTGAGCAGCGCGTTGCGCTGCTTGAGCACCCGGTCGTAGTCGGCCCGCACCCCGGCAAAGCGCGGGGCCCGGGCGACCAGCAGCTCGTCGAGGAAGCGGCGGCGCTCCGAGGGGTCGCCCTTGACCAGCGCGAGGTCCTCGGGGGCGAACAGCACGGTGCGCAGCAGGCCGAGCACCTCGCGGGCCCGCGGCACCGGCGAGCGGTTGACCCGCGCCCGGTTGGCCTTGCCCGGGTTCAGCTCCAGCTCGACGAGGGTGTGCCGGTCGTCGCGCACCACGTCGGCGCGGATCACCGCGCGCTCGGCGCCGTGCCGCACGAGGGGGGCGTCGGAGGCGACCCGGTGGCTGGACAGCGTCGCGACGTACCCGATCGCCTCGACCAGGTTGGTCTTGCCTTGCCCGTTCGGGCCGACGAACGAGGTCACCCCCGGGTCGAGCGGCAGCTCGAGGGCGGCGTAGCAGCGGTAGTCGGCAAGCGACAGGTGGGCGACGTGCACGGTGCGGCGGCCGCCCTAGGCGGTGTCGGCGGGTGAGCCCTCGGGCCGGCTCACCGGGGCGGTCTCGGTGCCGTCGGCCGTGCGCACCGCGTGGCCGCCGAACTGGTTGCGCAGCGCCGCGACCGCCTTCATCGCCGGCGAGTCGTCCTGCCGCGAGGCGAACCGGGCATACAGCGAGGCGGAGATCACCGGCGCCGGGACACGCAGCCGGATGGCCTCCTCGACGGTCCAGCGGCCCTCGCCGCTGTCGTCGACGTACCCCTCGATCTCGGCGAGCGCGGGGTCGTCCCGCAGCGCCCGCACGAGCAGGTCCAGCAGCCAGGAGCGCACGACGGTGCCCTCGCGCCAGGACGCGAACACCGCGGGGACGTCGGCGATCATCCCGCTCGCCTCAAGCAGCTCGTAGCCCTCGGCGTACGCCTGCATCAGGCCGTACTCGATGCCGTTGTGGACCATCTTGGCGTAGTGCCCGGCGCCCACCCCGCCGGCGTGGACGAGGCCGGATTCCCCTTGCGGCTTCAGGGTTTCCAGGTACGGCAGCACGCGCGCGTAGTCGTCGTCCGGCCCTCCGGCCATCACCGCGTAGCCCTCGGTGCGCCCCCAGATGCCGCCGCTGACCCCGACGTCGACGAAGCCCACACCGCGCTCGGCCAGCAGGGCGGCGTGCTCCAGGTCGTCGGTGTAGCGCGAGTTGCCGCCGTCGACGACGACGTCGCCGGCAGCCAGCAGCCCGGCGAGCTCGGCGATCGTGGCCCGGGTCGGCTCGCCCGCGGGGACCATCACCCAGACCACGCGCGGGGCCGCCAGCGCCTCGACGAGCGCCGCGAGCGAGGGGACGTCGCTCACCGCGGCGTCGCGGTCGTAGCCGACGACCGCGTGGCCGCCGCCGCGCAGCCGCTCGACCATGTTGCCGCCCATGCGGCCCAGGCCGACCATTCCGAACGAGGCGGGGCCCGGATCCGCGGACCCGGCGCTGCTCGGCGCTGCGGTCATCGGGCTCCTCGATCCTCCAGCGGGCGGGGGTCAGCGGCTGGTCGCCCAACCGGTCGAGCGGCGTCAGCCGGCGAGGCGCACCGGCATGAGCAGGTAGCGGTAGCCGACCGTCGCCGGGGCGTCGCCGCCGGCGCCGGAGAGCACGGCGGGCTTGGTCGGGCTGACGAAGGCGATGTGGGCCGTCGGGGCGTCGATCGCGCGCAGGCCGTCGAGCAGGAAGGCCGGGTTGAACGCGATGGTGATCGGCTCGCCGTCCAGCGTCGCCTCAAGCTCCTCCGAAGCCTGGGCCTCGTCGCCGGTGCCGGCGTCGAGCACGAGCTGGCCGGGGCTGAAGCTCAGCCGGACCGGCGTGTTGCGCTCGGCGACGAGGGCCACGCGCTGCACGGCCTCCATCAGCTCGGCCGTCGAGACCTGCGCGGTCGCGGCCGTCTCGGTGGGAAGCAGCGAGCGGTACTTGGGGAACTCGCCGTCCAGCAGCCGCGTGGTGGTCCGGCGCCCGGAGCCCTCGAAGCCCATCAACCCCTCGCCGATGGCGCCGGTGGCCAGCGCCACGGTGACGGCGTCGCCGTGGGTGAACGCCTTGGCCGCGTCGCGCAGGGTGCGGGCCGGCACCAGGGCGACCGCCTCGACCGAGGGGTTGTCCGGCCGCCAGGCGAGCTCGCGCACCGCCAGCCGGTAGCGGTCGGTCGCGGCCAGCGTCATGGTCTCGCCGGACAGCTCGATGCGGACCCCGGTCAGCACCGGGAGGGTGTCGTCCCGGCCCGCGGCCAGCGCGACCTGCTCCACGGCGGCGGCGAAGGCGGCGCGGTCCACCTGGCCGGCGGCGGCCGGCAGGTCGGGCAGCGCGGGGTACTCCTCGACCGGCAGCGTCGGGAGGGTGAAGCGAGCCGAGCCGCAGGAGACCTCGACCTTGTGGCCGCCCTCGGCGGTGGTCACGGTCACCGGGCGGGCCGGCAGGCTGCGGGCGATCTCGGCGAGCAGCCGGCCGGAGACGAGCACCGACCCCTGCTGCTCGACGACCGCCTCGGCGGTGCAGCGAGCCGAGACCTCGTAGTCGAAGCTCGACAGCGTGAGGGAGCCCTCGCCGGCCTCGACCAGCACGCCGGCGAGCACCGGCACGGGGGGCCGGCTCGGCAGGGTGCGCGCCGCCCAGGCGACCACCTCGGCGAGCACATCGCGTTCGACCCTGAACCTCACGGCGCCGTCCTTATCGCTTCGGCCCGCCGGTGGCGGGGATGACTGCGGGTGGGCGCAAGAGACCCGCCGTGCGGCTGGACCGGGCGTGGTCCGGTCGCCGCCCCGCCCTCGCACCCTAGTGCGCGCCGGCCTGGCTGGCTGTCCCGCCCCGCCCTCATGTTGGGAGCCGGAGCCATCATCGAGGGAGTACTCGTCGGGTTCATAGGGGGCGTGGACGCTGGGGACAACGACTTTCGGCGCAGGTCGGGCCGCGTGGCGCGGCGCCCAGGGGCTGGGGACGGCGGCCGGGCGACCTGGGCGCCGGCTGGGCGCCGCGGGGGCGGTCCCCACCCCGTGGCGGCCCTGTGGATGAGCCGCCAGGCTTGATCCACAAGGTTTTCCACAGCATGTGCACGTGGCTGGATCACGCCTGGCGGGCCTGCGACTTGATCCGGTTGGTGAGCTCGGTGACCTGGTTGTAGACGCTGCGCCGCTCGGCCATCAGGTGCCTGATCTTGCGGTCGGCGTGCATCACCGTGGTGTGGTCGCGGCCGCCGAACTGCTGGCCGATCTTGGGCAGCGAGAGGTCGGTGAGCTCGCGGCACAGGTACATCGCGATCTGCCGCGCGGTGACGAGCACCCGGGACCGGGACTGCCCGCAGAGGTCCTCCATGGTCAGCCCGAAGTACGCCGACGTCTGGGCCATGATCAGCGCGGAGGTGATCTCCGGGCCGCTGGCGTCGGTCACCAGGTCCTTGAGCACGACCTCGGCCAGCGACAGGTCGACCTGCTGGCGGTTGAGGCTGGCGAAGGCGGTCACCCGGATCAAGGCGCCCTCGAGCTCGCGGATGTTGCTGGAGATCTTGCTGGCGATGTACTCCAGCACCTCGGGCGGCGCCGACAGCCGCTCCTGGTGGGCCTTCTTCTGCAGGATCGCGATCCGGGTCTCGAGGTCGGGCGGCTGGACGTCGGTGATGAGGCCCCACTCGAAGCGGGAGCGCATCCGGTCCTCGAAGGCCTGCAGCTGCTTGGGCGGCAGGTCGCTGGTGACCACGATCTGCTTGTTGGCGTTGTGCAGGGTGTTGAACGTGTGGAAGAACTCCTCCTGCGTCTGCACCTTGCCCTGCAGGAACTGGATGTCGTCGACGAGCAGCACGTCGATGTCGCGGTAGCGGCGCTGGAAGGCGGCGGCCTTGTCGTCGCGAATGCTGTTGATGAAGTCGTTGGTGAACTCCTCCGAGCTCACGTAGCGCACCCGCGCGTGGCTGTAGAGGCTCTTGGTGTAGTGCCCGATGGCGTGCAGCAGGTGGGTCTTGCCGAGCCCGGACTCGCCATAGATGAACAGCGGGTTGTACGCCTTGGCGGGCGCCTCGGCGACGGCCACCGCCGCGGCGTGGGCGAACCGGTTGCTCGAGCCGATCACGAAGGTGTCGAACACGTACTTGGGGTTGAGCCGGCTGTCGCCGGTGTCCCGGCGGCTGCCGGGCTGCCCCGCGCCGGGTCGCGCCGGGGTCGGGTCCCACGCCTCACCGGTGCGGGTGAACGGGTCGGCGTGCGGCTCCTCGTCGGACTCGTCGAGCAGGCCGTCGTCGAGCACGTCGGACTCGTCGGCGAGCTCGCCGGCCGCGCCGTCGGGGCCGGCAGCGTCCGGGAGGGACTGCACCGACACCGCGAGGTGGACCTCGCGACCGAGCTGCTGCGAGAGCACGTCGACGACGAGCGGCCGCAGCCGGCTCTCCAGCACGTCCTTGGTGAACTCGTCCGGGGCGGCGACCAGTGCGGTCAGGCCGGAGCCGTCCTCGATCAGGCCAAGCGGGCGGATGCTGCGCAGGAAGGCGGCCTGGGAGACCCCGGCCAGGGCGTCTGCGGACTGCACCGCGGACCAGACTTCGGTGAGATCAAGCGTGTCAGGCACGGGGTGCGGGCTCCTCAATCGGGCGATCTGTCGTGCGAGCGGGCCGGCGCCGGGGCGCCGGGCCGCTGCGGATGCGGCGTACGGAGCCCGCTGGCGGCGCAGCGCGCCCTCGGGGCCGCGTCCACAAGATCAGTCCACAGGTGTGGACCGGTCGCAGAAGGCGGCGTCCCGGGGTGCGGGCCGAGGGGGAAGGCCAGCGGAACGGGGGGGACGCTAGCAACCCCGCGCGGGGCGCCGTCAAGCGTTGTCCACAGGCTGGCCATCGCCTCGGCGTGGCGGTCCCCGGCGTGTCGCGCCGCGAGCGGGGCCGCCCGTGTCGATACTGGGGGGTTGGCCCTGCGACCGCTCGGCAAGGCCCACGGGAGGCGGACGGTTTGACCCGATCGCGGCGCCGCCCGTACCGTAGCCGGGGCCGAGGCGACTCGGCTGCTGCCGCATGCATGTGCTGGCGCGCCCCGCGGTGCCCGTGACGATCCTGTGACGATGCCGTGTCTCTCCCTTGGGCGGCCCGCGCCGGCGTCCGGTGGCGGCCGGTTCCGACCGCGGCGCCAGCGCTTCGATCCTTCCCCGCACCGACCCTGCACCTCTTCCCCGGGAGCCCCCGTGAGCAAGCGCACCTTCCAGCCGAACAATCGCCGTCGGGCGAAGACGCACGGCTTCCGGCTGCGGATGCGCACCCGTGCCGGCCGCTCGATCCTGTCGGCGCGCCGCGGCAAGGGCCGCGCCAAGCTGTCGGCCTGACGGCCCGGCGAACTCCGCGTCCGCGGATCCGCGCTGTGCTCGCCGCCGAGTCCCGGCTGCGCAGGCGGGCGGACTTCGCCCGCGTGATGCGCTCCGGCCTGCGCTCGGGGCGCCCCGAGCTGGTCGTCCACCTGCTGCCCGCCGCCCCCGGCGAGGCGGCCGCCCCGCCGCGTGCGGGCTTCGCCGCGAGCCGGGCCGTCGGCAACTCGGTGGTCCGACACCGCGTCCTGCGGGTGCTGCGGGCCCAGACCCGTCCTTTGCTGGGCGCGCTGCCCGCCGGCTCGCTCCTCGTCGTACGCGCCCTGCCGCCGGCCGCCACGGCCGACTCGGCCCAACTCGGCTCGGCCCTGCGCTCGGCCGTGGATTCCGCGGTGCGCAAGGCCGCCCGCCAAGGGGCCGCCGCGTGAGCGGCGCGCTCGGCCAGGTGGGCGATCGGCTGGCCCTGCGCAGCACCCGGGCGCTCAACCCGGTCTCCCGCGTGCTGACCTGGCCGCTGCTGGCGTTGATCCGGCTCTATCAGTGGACGCTGTCGCCGCTGCTCGGCCCGGTCTGCCGCTACCACCCGTCCTGCTCGAGGTACGGCTTCGGCTCGATCCACGACCACGGACCGCTGCTCGGCAGCTGGCTGACCGGCCGGCGGATCCTGCGCTGCAACCCGTGGGCGCGCGGCGGGGTGGACCCGGTGGTGCCGCGCGGGGCGGGATGGGCCACCCTGGTGTGGCGGGCCCGGGCCCCCGAGGACCCCGAGGCCCTCGAGGACCCCGCGCAACCCGCGGATCGACCCGATCGGGTCGGCTCGGTTCCGGCCGACCCCGACCCGCATGACCCAGCCCCCTCCAGGAGCGCCGCCGCATGATCACCATCCCCCCGCTGCCGTGGCTGTACGACGCGGTGTCGTGGATCCTGCTGCGCTTCCACGACCTGTTCAGCCTGGTCTTCCCGGCCGGCAGCGGGGCGGCCTGGGGGCTGGCCATCGTCGGCCTCGTGGTGGTGATCCGGATCGCCCTGCTGCCGCTGTTCGCCAAGCAGATCAAGGCCCAGCGCGGCCTGCAGGCGCTGCAGCCGCAGATGAAGGCGATCCAGAAGAAGTACGCCAACGACAAGGAGCGCCAGTCCCAGGAGCTGATGAAGCTCTACAAGGACACCGGCACCAATCCGCTGTCGAGCTGCCTGCCGATCCTGGCGCAGTCGCCGTTCTTCTTCGCGCTCTTCACCGTGCTCAACCAGGTCGCCCAGGGCAACACCGTCGGCGTGATGACCCCGGCCGACGTCGAGTCGATGAAGGACGCGACGATCCTCGGGGCGCCGATCTCGGCCACCTTCTTGAACGCGCCCAACACCTCGACCAAGATCGTCGCGGCGGTGCTCATCCTGCTGATGACAGCGACGACCTTCACCACCCAGCGCCAGCTGATGGTCAAGAACATGCCGTCCGGGCAGGACAACCCGCTCGCCCAGCAGCAGAAGATCCTGCTGTACGTCTTCCCGCTGATGTTCGCGGTGTTCGGCGTCAACTTCCCGATCGGCGTGCTCATCTACTGGTTCACCACGAACCTGTGGACGATGGGCCAGCAGTTCTACGTGATCAGACGCAACCCGACGCCCGGCTCGCCCGCGGCCTTGGCGCTGGAGGCCCGCCGCGCGGAGAAGGCCAAAGACAAGGCCAGGGTCGAGATGACCGCGGCGGCCGACGCCCTGGCCGGCGACGCGGCCAGCGACGGCGATCAGCCGGCCCGGCCGTCCGGTCAGCGCCAGCAGCCGGTCCGCAAGCCGAAGTCGCAGCGGCCCCGGGCGGGCGGCAAGCCCGCCGGCACCGCCGGGCCGGCATCCGGGCCGGCGCCCGACCCGACCGCCGGCCCTCCCGCGCAATCCGCGGATTGACCCACCCCAGCCCCCCGGCCGCCGCACCGCGTACCCCCGGCCGGTCCCGCCCGCACCACGACCGTGAGGAGCAGCCGTGAGCGACGGCTCCATCGAGACCCCCACCGACGACGCCATCGAGGCCCCGAGCGAGGCCTCCCCCGACTCCGAGGCGGCGGTCGAGGCCGCCCCCACGCTGGCCGCGCGGCTGGAGCGCGAGGGTGACATCGCCGCGGACTACCTCGAGGCGCTGCTCGACATCGCCGACCTCGACGGCGACATCGACATGGATGTCGAGGGCGAGCGGGCCCTCGTCTCGCTCGTGGGCGGTGACCTGTCGGTGCTCGTCGGCGACGACGGCAAGGTCCTGGACGCCCTGCAGGAGCTCACCCGGCTCGCGGTGCTGCGCGAGACCGGCGAGCGCAGCCGGCTGATGCTCGACGTGGCGGGCTTCCGGGCCGCCAAGCGGGCCAAGCTGGTGGAGCTGGCCGACGAGGTCGCCGCCGGCGTCAAGGAGTCGGGCGAGGCCGCCCGGCTGTCGCCGATGACGCCGTTCGAGCGCAAGGTCGTGCACGACGCGATCGCGGCCGCCGGGCTGCGCAGCGAGTCCGAGGGCGTCGAGCCGCGGCGGTACGTCGTCGTCCACCCCGCCTGAGATGCCCGCCGAGGGCGGCGCCGGCGGTGTTTCACGTGAAACACCGCCCGGCCCGGTCGCCGTCGTCGTGCCCGATCCCCCCGACCCCGCCGGGTGGCCGGCCGGCTGGCGCGAGGCGCTGCCGGGCCTGACCGCGTACGCGGCGCTGCTCGCCGACGCCGGCGTCGTGCGCGGCCTGATCGGCCCGCGGGAGGTCCCCCGGCTGTGGGACCGCCACCTGCTCAACAGCCTGGCCGTCGAGCCGCTGGTGCCTGCTGGCGCCCGGGTGGCCGACGTCGGCTCGGGGGCCGGGTTGCCCGGCCTGGCGGTGGCCCTCGCCCGCCCCGACCTGGCGGTCGACCTGGTCGAGCCGCTGCTGCGGCGCTCGGTATTCCTCGGCGAGGCGGTCGAGGCGCTGGGCCTCGGCGACCGGGTGCGGGTGGTCCGGGCGCGCGCCGAGGAGGCCGAGCGCGGGGCGTACGACGTGGTGCTGGCCCGCGCCGTCGCGCCGCTGGGCACGCTGGCGGGCTGGTGCCTGCCGCTGCTGCGCCCGGGCGGGGTGCTGCTGGCGATCAAGGGCGAGCAGGCGGCCGCGGAGCTGGCGCGAGACGGCGCGGCGGTGCGCGCCGCGGGCGGTGCGGACGGCACCGTGGAGTCGGTGGGGCTGCCCGGGGCCGCCCACCCAGGTGGTCCGGGTGGTCCGATCGGGCACGATGGGCCCCAGCGGCGGGGGCACGGGCACCGGCCGCGGGCCGAAGCGACCACCACGGCGAGACCAGCAGGGAGGGCGATCGGGGCGATGAGCACCCAGGGTGGCCCGCCGCCGGCGCACGGCGACCAGTGGAAGTGGCAGTTCGGCCCGTACGTCCCTCCCGTTTCACGTGAAACCGAGGAGCCCGTTGTGGATGTTTCACGTGAAACGGAGGTGCCAGCCGCCGAGGCGGCCCGCTCCGTCCCGGCGGCCCCCGCGGACTTCCGCCCCGCTGACGCCGTCCCGGCGGCGGATCCGGCCCCCGAGCCCGCCCGCGCCCGTTTCACGTGAAACCGAGCCGGCCGCCCCGCCGGCCGACCCGTGGGGCGTCGAGGACCCGCTGGATACCCCCATCGCGCGCGCCGCGGAGACCGCCATGCGGGTGCGCAGCGGCCGGGCCGGCGAGTTCACCGTCCCGCCCGCGACCCGCGTGCTCACCGTCGCCAACCAGAAGGGCGGCGTGGGCAAGACCACGACCACGGTCAACCTGGCCGCGGCGCTGGCGCTGCACGGCCTGCGGGTGCTCGTGGTCGACCTCGACCCGCAGGGCAACGCGTCCACGGCCCTCGGGGTCGCCCACCACGCCGGCACGCCGAGCGTGTACGAGGTGCTGGTCGAGGGGCTGCCGCTGTCGCGGGTCGTGCAGCCGGCGGAAGGGATCGAGGGGCTCTTCGCCGCGCCGGCGACCATCGACCTGGCCGGCGCCGAGATCGAGCTGGTCAGCCTGGTGGCCCGCGAGTCGCGGCTGCAGCGCGCCCTGGAGACCTACCTGGCCGGGCAGCCGGCCGGCCAGCGGTTCGACTACGTCTTCATCGACTGCCCGCCCTCGCTGGGCCTGCTCACGGTCAACGCGTTCGTGGCCGCCCGCGAGGTGCTGATCCCGATCCAGTGCGAGTACTACGCGCTCGAGGGCCTGGGCCAGCTCGTCCGCAACGTCGATCTGATCCGCGCGCACCTCAACCCGGCGTTGCGGATCTCCACCATCCTGCTCACGATGTACGACGGCCGCACCCGGCTGGCGGCGCAGGTGGCCGCCGAGGTGCGGGCCCACTTCGGGGCCCAGGTGCTGCCGACGGCGGTGCCGCGCTCGGTGCGGGTGTCCGAGGCTCCGGGCTACGCGCAGACGGTGATGACCTACGATCCGGGCTCGTCGGGCGCCTTGGCCTACCTTGAGGCCGCCCGCGAGCTGGCCGACAGCGCCGCGGGGCAGCCCGCGCGCGGCGAAGGGGCGTGAGCATGGCGCGTGGTGGGCTGGGCCGAGGGCTCGGGGCGCTGATCCCCTCCGGACCGCCGCCGGAGGCCGAGCCGCCGGCGGCCAGTCCGGCGACCCCGGCCTCCGCTCCGGCGGCGCCGGCGGGCGAGCCGCCGTCCGGCGACCCCACGGACGTCTTCTTCGCCGCCTCGCCGCAGACCGGGCTCGCCCCGGTGGCCGGCGCGCACTTCGCCGAGCTGCCGGTGGGCTCGATCGCCCCCAACCCGCGCCAGCCGCGCTCGGTCTTCGACGAGGAGGAGATGGCCGAGCTCGTCCACTCGATCCGCGAGATCGGCCTGCTGCAGCCGGTCGTCGTACGCCCGGCCGGGGAGGGCCGCTACGAGCTGATCATGGGCGAGCGGCGGCTGCGCGCCACCCAGGAGGCCGGCCTCGACACCATCCCGGCCATCGTGCGGGAGACCGCCGACGACGCGCTGCTGCGCGACGCGCTGCTGGAGAACCTGCACCGCTCGCAGCTCAACCCGCTGGAGGAGGCCGCGGCCTACCAGCAGCTGCTCGACGACTTCGGCTGCACCCACGAGGTGCTCGCGCAGCGGATCGGCCGGTCCCGGCCGCAGATCTCCAACACCCTGCGGCTGCTGCGGCTGCCGCCCTCGGTGCAGCGCCGGGTCGCCGCCGGGGTGCTGTCGGCCGGCCACGCGCGGGCCCTGCTCGGCCTGGCCGGCGAGGGAACGGACGCCGCGGACGCCGCCGAGGCGATGGAGCGGCTGGCCCACCGGATCGTGGCCGAGGGGCTCTCGGTGCGCGCGGTGGAGGAGATCGTCGCCCTCGGGGGGGACGAATCGGCACCCCAAAAGCGGCGGAAGACCGCAAATCGCCCCTCGGCGCCCGGCCTGCTCGAGCTCTCCGACCGGCTGTCGGAGCGGCTGGAGACCCGGGTGCGGGTGGACATGGGCCGCACCAAGGGCAAGGTGGTCATCGAGTTCGCCTCGATGGACGACCTGCGCCGCATCGTCGAGGTCGTCGACCCCGACTTCCGCAACTGAGCCTGGCTTAGCGCTCTCAGACCTCGCGGCCGCGGCCCGCGGCCTGCTCCACCAGGCCGGCGAGCAGCGCGCCGAGGTCCTCCCCGGCGGCGTGCACAGCCTGGGGAAAAAGGGACGTCTCGGTCATTCCGGGCGAGACGTTGACCTCGAGGAACCACGGCCGGCCGTCGGCGTCGACGATCAGGTCGGTGCGCGACAGGTCGCGCAGCCCGTACGCCGCGTGCGCGCTCAGGGCGAGCTGCCGCGCACGCCTGGGCGACCTCCGCGGAGACCCGCGCCGGGGCGAAGAACTCGGTGGCGCCGGCGGTGTAGCGCGCGGCGTAGTCGTAGACGCCCCCGTCGGGCACGATCTCGACCGCCGGCAGCGCGCGCGGGCCGCTGCCGGGCCGTCGACGACCGAGACGGCCAGCTCGACGCCCTCGATGTGGCGCTCGACCAGCGCGGTCTCGCCGTAGGCGAAGCAGGCCATCATCGCCTCGGGCAGCGCGCCGGGCTCGCGGACCACGGTCACCCCGAGCGCGGACCCGCCGCGGGCGGGCTTGACCACCAGCGGCAGCCCGAGCCGGGCGACGACGGCCGCCAGCACCGCCGAGGCGCCGAGCTCGCGGAACGTCTGGTGCGGCAGGGCCACGGCCGGCGGGGTCAGGGCGCCGGCGCGGGCGAGCACGGCCTTGGCGACCGGCTTGTCGAACGACAGCCGGCACGGCTCGGGGCGCGAGCCGACGTACGGCAGGCCGAGCAGCTCCAGCACGTCGCGGATCGCGCCGTCCTCGCCGGGAGCCCCGTGCAGCATCGGGATCACCGCCCGCGGCCGGTCGTCGGCCAGCGCCGCCAGCAGGTGGGCGTCGACGTCGCGCACGATCACCTCCACGCCGACGGCGCGCAGGGCCTCGGCCGAGCGGCGCCCGGAGCGCAGCGACACGTCGCGCTCGTGCGAGAGGCCGCCGGCGAGCAGGACGACCGGGCCGTCGGGGGAACTCGCGCCTTCGGGGGAACTCATGGCCGGGGCGGTCCTCTCGGGGGTGCTCACGTCAGGTTCGGGGCGGGGGCGTCGGACAGCAGTGCGGCCGAGTGCCGGGCCTGCGGCCCGAAGGTGGCGTGCAGCTCCAGCTCCTCCTCGACGACCCCGGCGAGCCGCCGGACGCCCTCGCGGATCCGCTCGGGCTCGGGGTAGCAGTACGACAGGCGCAGGCAGCGCCGGCCGAGGTCGCGGCTGGGCCCGGCGTAGAACCCGGTGCCGGGGACGTACGCGACCCGGGCGGTGACGGCGCGCGGCAGCATCGCGGTGGCGTCCATGCCCTCCGGCAGGGTCACCCACGAGTAGAAGCCGCCTGCGGGGACGGTCCAGGTGGTGCCGGCCGGCAGCATCGCGGCCAGCGACTCCAGCAGCGCGTCGCGGCGCTCGCGGTAGACCTCGCGGAACGCCTTGACCTGGTCGAACCACGGCTGGGTGGCCAAATACGACGAAACGGTCAATTGCGACCAGGCGGGCGGGCACAGCACGCTGGCCTCGGCGGCGAGCACCAGCTTCTCGCGTACGCCGTGCGGCGCGACCGCGTAGCCGACCCGCAGCCCGGGCGCGAAGGTCTTGGAGAAGGACCCGAGGTAGATCACGCCCTCGGCGTCGTCGGCGCGCAGCGCCCGCGGGATGCTGCCGTCGAAGCCGAGCAGGGCGTACGGGTCGTCCTCGAGCACCAGCAGGCCGGCCGACTGGGCGATCGCCAGGATCTCGCGGCGGCGCTGCGGCCCCTGCGAGACGCCGGCCGGGTTGTGGAACGACGGGATCGTGTAGAGGAACTTGGGGGTGCGGCCCTCGGCGGCCAGCCGCGCCAGGGTCTCGCGCAGCGCCTCCGGCACCAGCCCCTCGTCGTCCATGGCGACGTGCTCGACCTCGCACTGGTACGACGCGAAGGTGCTCAGCGCTCCGACGTACGACGGCGACTCGGCGATCACGACGTCGCCGGGGTCGCAGAAGATCCGGGTGACGAGGTCCAGCGCCTGCTGCGAGCCGACGGTGACGACGACGTCGTCGGGGTGGCAGCGCACGCCCACCAGCTCGACGCCCTCGGCGATCTGCTCGCGGAGCCGCTCGTCGCCCTGGCCGGATCCGTACTGCAGCGCCTGGGTGCCGCGCTCGCGGACCAGCCGGGCGACGTCGTCGGCGATCGCGTCGAGGGGCAGCGCGTTCGAGGAACGGCATCCCGCCGGCCAGCGAGACGACCTCGGGCCGGGAGGCCACCGAGAACAGCGCGCGGATCTCGGAGGCCTTCATGCCGGCCGTGCGGGCCGCATAGCGGGCGACGTACGGGTCGAGGCGGCTGCCGGCGGACGGCTGGTCCTGGGCGTCGAGGGGCCTGCTCACCGGTCACCTCCTCGCTCAGGTACGGCCGCGCGCTCCGCGGTCGGGAGGCCCTACCATGCCAAATCGGGGTCCTCGACGGATAGGTGCCCCGCCGGGAGGTACGCGTGCGGATGCTGCGTTGGGCGCTGGCCGGGCTCGCCGTGGGGGTCTTGGCCGGCTTCGCCCTGGGACTGGTGCGCCCCCGGACCCGTCAGGTGTACTCGCCGCGCGCCGGCCTCGACGACCTCGCCGGCACCAGCCCGAACCCCTGATCCAACGGGCAGACTCAGGGCACCTAATCGGAGTCGAGGCAGCCCGCGTCGAGCAGCGCCGGCATGAGCACCTCGGCTCGGAACGCCACCACCCACCCCAGCAGCGCGGGGTCGTCGGCGGAAGGATCTCCGAGAGCCTCGACCGCCGCCAGGGACCCGCTGATGGCGTTCTGCGCACTGGAGTCGCCAGTCAAGGCCTTGGTGGCCAGGACCTGCCAGGTGTCGTCGTGCATGCGGCCTCCTTGGGACGCTCGCGCGGGATTCGGGACTGTCCGGATCCACGGTAGGGAAGGGCTCTGACAGCCTCGGCGCGGCACGGACGACTGTCGGACGCGACCGGTGCCAGGGGTCCGGCGGGCGGCCTGGAACCAGGACTAGCTACCTGGGCGTGAAGCTGTGAAGCTGCCTGGCCATGGGGGTCAGCTACGCGCGCTTCACGCGCTCGACGCTGACTGCGGCGGAGGAACACGAGCTGCTTCGGGTCGATGCCTTGGCACAGCGGCTTAGGGAGCACCTCCAGGGCCGGGCGGAGGAGATCGACGCGGCCCACGTGCATCGCGCCTCCAGCGGCGCCATCCAGACGATCGTCTCCCAGCTTCTGCGTGAGCAGCTTCAATTCCGGGAGGAGCGGGTCCTGACTCCCGAACACGGGTTCGTCACCCAGGCGCGACCGGACTTCTTCTTCCGGCTGTCCGAGAGCCGCGGGGTCCTGGCCGAGGTCGAGCGGGGAGGGACGACAACGAACAACCACGACTTGAAGGACCTGTGGAAGGCGCACATCGCCCCCGACGCGCAGCACCTGTTCCTGGTCGTTCCCCACGCGAACTGGAACGAGGCGGGGGCCGCCCGTGAGCGCCCCTTCGCCAGGGTGGCCCAACGCCTGGCCGCGTTCTTTGGAGACCCCCGCCGCGAGATCGACGTGGTGAGCCTGCACGTGTTCGGATACGGCCGGGACGGCTCGACCGACGCACTCGCTCAGCCGGGCGGCCCGGGCTCGTCAGCCCTGGGCGGCGAGCAGGGCCGCGACGTCGGCGAGCCGGATCTCGCCGGTGGGCGGATCGGCGTCCGTCGGCAGGTACAGCCGCTGGATGCCCGCGACCACGGCCTCGGCGAGCACATCGCGGAATGAGGGGTCGGCCAACCGGGCCGCATCGCCGGAGTGGGAGAGGTAGCCGCACTCCAGGCGCACCGCGGGCATCCGGGTCCGGCGCAGGAGGTCCCAGGTCTTGCCGTGGACGCCGCAGTCGAGCAGGTCGGTGCGGGCGGTCACCTCGCGGCGCAGCAGGTCGGCCAGCCGCTCGCCCTGCGCCGAGTACGAGCCGGTGAGCCGGTTGCCGTAGTAGTACGCCGCCACCCCGTTGGCGTGGGGGGAGGGCGCGTTGTCGAGGTGCAGGGAGACCACGAGGTCGGCGCCGGCGTCGTTGGCGAAGTCGGCCCGGTCGGCCTCGGTCGGGGGCGGGGCATCGCGGTCCAGCGGACCGCGCGCCAGGTAGGCGCGGACCCCGGCCGCCGTCAGCCGCCCCTCGACGCGCGCGGCGAGGTCCTCGGCGATCGCGGCCTCCTCAAGGCCGTACGCGCAGGCGCCGCGCTCCCGGCCGCCGTGGCCGGCGTCGATGACGATGACCCGGCCGGCCAGCGTCGACCCGCCGGAGCGGATCGCCTCGGCCTCGCGCAGCGCGTGCGGCTGCCCGCCCACCACCGCGCGGGTGAGCCGGGCGAAGGCCCGGTACGTGCTGGGGCCGCACACCCCGTCGGCGACCAGCCCGGACTCGCGCTGGAACGAGGTCAGCGCCGCGGCCGTCTGGTGCCCGAAGATCCCGTCCTCGCGCCCGGAGTCGAAGCCGAGGTCCAGCAGCCGGCGTTGCAGGGCGGCGACGTCGTCGCCGCACACCAGGTGCGAGACCGAGTACGTGAGCACGCGGTCGCCGAGCCGCCAGCGCGCCTCATCGAGCAGCTGCCAGGTGATCGGCCCGACGATGCCGTCGGCGGTCGCCCCGCGGTCCTGCTGGAAGTGGCGCACCGCGCGGTCGACGTCGGCGTCGAAGGCGGCGTCCTCGTAGTCGTGCGGGCCGGGCGCGTCCGGCAGCAGGCCCAGGGCCGACAGCCGCGCGCGGATCTCGGCGACCGCGGGTCCGCGGTCGCCGAGCCGGTACGCGCGGGCGGCGTCTGGGGCCACAGCCGGGCTCTCCTCGAAAGGCGGGCGGCGGGGCCGCGGGCGGGTGCTCACGGCGTTCCGCGAGAGCCGCCATCGTAGGGATGGCGGGCCCGCTGGTCCATGCGCCGGATCATGCGCCCGAACGCGCGACCGCCTCGCTTGGCGGCTCAGGCTCAGATCAGGCCGGCGAGCTCTTTGAGGATCGCGGCCTTGGGCCGGGCGCCCACGATGGTCTTGACGACCTGGCCGCCCTGGTAGACGTGCAGCGTCGGGATCGAGGTGACGCCGTAGTCCATGGCGGTCTTCGGGTTCTCGTCGACGTTCAGCTTGGCGATGGTGAGCTTGCCGGCCTGCTCGGCGGCGATCTCCTCCAGCACGGGGGCGACGGCCCGGCACGGCCCGCACCACTCGGCCCAGAAGTCCACGAGGACGGGCGTCTCGCTCTGCAGCACGTCGGCGAGGAACGACGCGTCGGTCACGATCTTGGTGTTGGCGCCCACAGGGGGACTCCTTCGGTGGTGGGTGGGTCGGACGGGGGGAGCGAGCCCCGAAGGGCGGCCCCTGGGGTCAGGAGGCGGCCTCAGCCAGTGTCGCAGCCAGGGCCGGGGCGGGGGAATCGGCGGCGTCCTGCAGGGCGGCCAGGTGGCGCTCGGCGTCGAGGGCCGCCGCGCAGCCGGTGCCGGCCGCGGTGATGGCCTGGCGGTAGGTGTGGTCGACGAGGTCGCCGCAGGCGAAGACGCCGTCGAGGTTGGTGAGCGTCGTGGGCGCCTGCACCAGGACGTAGCCCTCGGCGTCGGTGTCGACCTGGCCCCGGACGATCTCCGAGCGGGGGTCGTGGCCGATCGCGACGAACAGCCCGGTGACCGCGAGGTCGCGCTCCTCACCGGTCACGGTGTCGCGCAGCCGCAGCCCGGAGACCTTGTCCTCGCCGTGCACGTCGACGACGACGCTGTTCCAGGCGAAGGCGATCTTGTCGTTGGCGAAGGCCCGGTCCTGCATGACCTTGCTGGCGCGCAGCTCGTCGCGGCGGTGCACGATCGTCACCGAGCGGGCGAAGCGGGTGAGGAACGTGGCCTCCTCGATCGCGGTGTCGCCGCCGCCCACGACGGCGATGTCCTGGTCGCGGAAGAAGAACCCGTCGCACGTGGCGCACCACGAGACGCCGCGGCCGGACAGCCGCTTCTCGTTCTCCAGCCCGATCTCGCGGTAGCCGGAGCCCATCGCGAGGATCACGGTGCGCGCGCGGTGGGTGTCGCCTGCGCCGTCGACGACCGTCTTGATCGGGCCGGCGAGGTCCACCGTGACCACGTCGTCGGTGACCAGCTCGGCGCCGAAGCGCTCGGCCTGCGCGCGCATCTGCTCCATCAGCGCCGGGCCCATGATGCCCTCGGCGAAGCCGGGGTAGTTCTCCACCTCGGTGGTGTTCATCAGCGCGCCGCCGGCGGTGACCGCGCCCTCGAAGACCAGCGGGGCCAGCCGCGCGCGGGCGGCGTACACCGCGGCGGTGTAGCCGGCCGGGCCGGAGCCGATGATGATCACTTCGCGGACGTCGTCGCTCACGTGGGGGTCTCCCGGGGAGGGTGCGGAGGGCGGCAGGAGGTGCCGTCGGCTCAACGGTACCCAGGCGGGCCGGTATTCCCACCGCGAGGACGGGAGGACGGGCGGACGGGCGCGCGGCGGAGGGGCTCGCCGCTGCTACGGGCGCGGCACCCGGACGTAGCGCAGCAGCTGCTCGTCGGCGGGGGAGCACGCCGGGCCGACGACGTACACGTCGGTGAGCCGGGGCTCGCCGCCCACCTCGAGGACGGCGACGACCGCCGGAGCCCCGTCGAAGGTGCCGGCGTCGACGGCCAGGACGGCCGCCCCGCCGGCGACCGCGCGCACGCACAGCGTGAGCGCGGGCTTGTCTTGCACGAGGGCGCGCGCCGCCGCGTACGCCTCGGGGGCGGACTTCAGCGGCGCCTGCGGGTCGGGACCGGCGGGCTCGGGGCTCGCCAGGGCAGTCGGGGTGGGCACGGCCCCGGCATCGGCCGGCTCCGCGGCCAGCAGGCCGGCGACCTGGTCCTTGAGCGCGACCGTGGTGTACGCGGTGCCGCTCATCGTGGCGTTCTCGACCGCCTCGGCCTCGGCCTGGGCACGCGGCGCGCCAGCCGCATCCCCGGCGGTCACCGAGTCGGAGTCGCCGCCGAAGAGGTCCAGCGGGCCGGCCAGGACGGCGCCGCCGAGGGCGAGCACCGCGACGCCGGCGGCCACCCCGGCCCAGCTCGGAGCCCCCCGGCGTCGGCGCGCGCGGGCCGGCTCCATCGCGAGCACGGTGGCCCCTGCGGGGGACTCGGCGGTGGCGGCGGGCGCGGGGCGGTCGGCGGTCGTGCGGGCGGCCGACTCGGCGGCGAGGGCCGCGTCGAGGCGGGCGGCGACCGAGGCGGGCATCGGGGCCGTCGGCTCGGCGGCGTACGCGGTCAGCAGGGTCGCGACGGCGCGATCGGTCTCCGCATCGAAGGCCGGATCGAGCGTGGGATCGGTGCCGGTGTCGAGCGTGGGATCGGCATCAGGCCCGGGCTCCCAGTCGGCGGGGCGGCCCGCCCCCGCCTGCGGCGTGTCGGTCATTCCCCACCTCCCGTTTGGTCGCTCGTCGGCTGGCTGTCCGGGGGTGGGACGCGGTGGTCCGGCTCCAGGTTCCGGTCCTGGTTGCGCGCCAGCATGGGGGCGAGGAGCGGGGCCAGCCGGGCGCGGCCGCGGTGGCAGCGGCTCTTCACCGTTCCGGGGGCGCAGCCGAGCACGGCGGCGGCCTCGTCCACGGAGTAGCCGTTGAGGTCGACCAGGACGAGGGCGGACCGCTGATCGGCGGGGATTTGGGCCAGCGCCGCGTGCACCAGCAGGGCGGTCTCGCTTTCGCCGACCCGGTCGCGCGGGTCGGCGGGCTGGCGCCACTCCTCCTCCGGCAGCGGCACCGAAGGGCGAGCCTTGCGCCGCCGCATTCGGTCGAGGCAGGCGTTGACCACGATGCGGTGCAGCCAGGTGGTGACGGCGGCCTCGCCGCGGAACCCGCCGGCCGCCCGGAAGGCCGAGATCAGCGCGTCCTGCAGCGCGTCGGCGGCCTCCTCCGGGTCGCCCAGGGTGCGCATCGCCACCGCCCAGAGCCGGTCGCGGTGGCGCGACACCAGCACCCCGAACGCATCGGGGTCGCCGTCGGCGTGGCTGGCCAGCAGGGCGCGGTCGTCCAACTCGGCGAGCGCGGCCAGTCCGCCCGGGCCCGCAGGCACGGCGTCGGCCGCGGCGTCGGGTCGGTCGGTCACGCGGGGCAGCCTACGGCTGGCGAACGGTGACCTCGGCCACGCCGCCCCGGTACAGCGACGATCCCTGCTCCTTGGGCAGCGAGGTGAACCACAGCAGCACGTAGCGCGCCTGCACGGGGGCCGCGGGGACCAGGGCGACCTCGGTCCGGGCCTGGGCCGCCTGCGCCGCCACGACGTACCCATCGGCGTCCGGCGAATCCTCGAGTCCGACCCGCAGCTCGACGTCGGTCGGCTCGCCGAGCAGGGTGACGGTGACCGAGGCGACGTCCTGGGGGGCGCCGAGGTCCAGCCGCAGCCCGGCCCCGGACTTCAGCCCGCCGAAGTTGGGCCGGTTCTTGTAGGCGCCGGTGCGCCATGCCGTCGCGGTCGATCCGTCGTACGCCCGGCCGGTCTCCTGGGGGTTCTCCTTGCCGTCGCCCTCCGGGTCGAAGTCCTGGGCCGCGACGATCGGGATGACCGATCCGGCCGGACCGGCTGCGGGGGTCGGGCCGCCCTCCGCCGGCGCGGCCGGGGCGGGTGCGCGCACGACCGGGGCGGTCAGCCCGGCCGGGATCTCGGCCGCCCCGTCGGACGCGCCGAGGGTGGGCAGCCCGGCGGTGGCCAGGGTCCAGCCGAGCCAGCCGAGGACCACCAGCCCGGCCGCCCACGCGGCCGCCAGCGCGGCGGTGCGCCTGACCTCGCGGCCGCTGGGCCGAGGGCGGTCCGGCAGCACATCCGCGGCCTGGTGCAGGACGACGCGCGCGTGCGCGAGCTCCTGGGCGATCTCGGCCGGGTGGGTGAAGGCCGGCAGGTGGGGGCGGACGTCCTCGCCCAGCGCCCGGCGCACCAGGGCGTCCAGATCGGGCCCCACGTCGGCCACCAGGCGGGCCGGGCTGGCGTCATCGGGCCCGCCCGCGGGGCTGGCGGAGAGGCCGGGTGCGGCGTCGGGCAGCGCCGCCTCGCGCTCCAGCACCGCCTGCGGCCACCGGCCGGTGAGCGCGGCGAACAGCAGCCCGCCGAGCCCGCGGGTGTCCAACCGGGCCGCCTCGGCCGGGTCGTCAGTGCCACCGCCCCGCAGGGCGATGTCGAGGCCGACCCCGACCACGACCGCCTGGCCGTCCTCGCCGCGCAGCAGGGCCCGCGGGGTCAGGCGTTGGTGGGACCGCCCCGCTGCGTGGGCGGAGGCCAGCCCGGCGGCGGCCTCGCGGACGAGCTCGGCGGCGTCCCGCGGATCGAGCGGGCCGGCGGAGACCAGCGCCGCCAGGTCGGTTCCGCGCACCCACTCGCTGACGACGTAGGTGCGGCCCCCGGACACGGCGGCGTCGAGCACCCGAAGCAGGCGCGGGTCGGCGGTCTCGGAGCCGGCCCGGGCCGCCGCGAGGACCCGCTCGGACTCCGGATGGCCGCGGTCGAGCAGCAAGACGCCCACCGTGCGGGCGAGCTTCTCGTCCTGGGCCAGCCAGTACGTCCCGCCGGCGCCGTCCGCGATCGGCTCGGTCAGCCGGTAGCGGCCGGCGAGCAGCATCGAGGTGGTGGCCGGCACGGGGTCAGCGTCTCACGCGGGGGCCCGCGGCCCCGGTCGGACCGCCCCGATGTAGCCGTCGAGGTAGACCCGCGAGACCCGCAGCGGCAGGCCCGACCGCGGGGCCTCGAGCATCCAGCCCGCCCCGGCGTATAGCGCCACGTGGTGGATGGTCTGCGGGTCCCTCGGGTTGCTCGCCCAGAAGAGCAGGTCGCCGGGCTGCAGCTCGGGCAGGCCGATGCGGGTCCCGGCGAGCCACTGCTCGCGCGAGGTGCGCGGCAGCGACACCCCCGCGGACCGGTACGCCCAGCCGGTGAGGCCGGAGCAGTCGAAGGAGTCGGGGCCGGTCGCCCCCCACACGTAGGGCAGCCCAAGCCGGCTGCGGGCGGCGGCCAGGGCCTGGGCGGCGGGTCCCGCGGGCGAGGGCAGGCCGTCGGGCCATACCCCCGGCGGCACCGCGACGCCTCCCTCGGTTCCGAGCAGCGCCGCGGCGCGGGCGGCGGCCTCGGCCTCGGCCTGCTGCCGGGCCTCCTCGGCCAGCCGGCGCACCTGCGCGTCGGCGGCCGCCAGCTCGGCGGCGCGCGCGTCGAGCAGCGCGCGTACGGCCGCGGCGGCCTCGCCGGCCTCGCGCTCCAGGGCGGCGGCCTGCTCCGCGGTCCCCGCCATCGCGCTGGTGGCCTGCGCGAGCTCGCGCGCCTGGGCTTCGCCCCGGTCGGCCGAGGCGTCCTGCTGGCGCAGCACGAGGGCGACGGTGCTGGCCCGGGCCAGCACGTCGGCGGGGTCGCGGCCGTCGAGCAGCGTCCCGTACAGCGCCGCCTGCCCGCCGGCCATGTAGACCGCGCGCACGCTCCGCTCGGCCGCCGAGCGCCGGCCCTGCCCGGACTGGCGCGCGGCGTCGAGCCGGCGGGTGGCCGACACGCTGGCGGTGACCGCCGCGGCCAACCGGGACTGCACCGCGTTGTACGCCTCGACGGCCTGCTCGGCGCGGATCTCCAGGGCGTCCACCTCGGCGGCCAGCCGGCGGGCCTGCTCCTGGGCGGAGCCGAGGTCGGGGTCGGCGCGGACCGCGGAGTGCGCCGGCAGCGCCGCCCCGGCCAGCAGGAGCGCGGCGGCCGCGAGCGCAGCGGCCGCCGAATGGATCGCCCGCCGGCTCACCGCACCGGCGCGGCGGTGGCGGTCGCGCTGGCCTGGACCCACTCGTCGAGCAGCCCGATGTGCTTGAGGAAGAAGGTGCTGGCCGTGCGGGTGGTGGTCACCGTCGCCGTCGCGTCGGGGCCGATCGTGAACGTGCTGGTCTGCACCACCGAGGGCGAGCCCTGGTCGGCGAGCGCCTCGACAGCGGCGTCGTAGGCGCCCTGCACATCGGCGCCGCGGTCGGCGGCGTCGCTGGCCTCGCGGGCCGCCAGCGAGGCGTCGTCTTGGACTCCGACCTTGGCGACCACGACCGAGACGCCGTCGAAGAGCAGCAAGCCGATCACGCCCAAGGTCACCGAGAGCTTGATGAGCCAGCCGAGGACCAGGTCTCCGCGATCGCGCGCACTCCGCGCGGATCCGCCCACTGCGTCGGCGCGCGCCAGCGCGCGCGCCTCATCCGGCGCCCTCATGCCCAGGGGTTCGGCACAACGCGGCCCTGACTTGAGCCGCCGTCAGCGCCTCCGCAGCCGCCGGAGCACCGGGTCGACGATCACGTCGAGCTCGCGCACCCGCAGCCGCCGGGCCACCAGCAGGTACGCCGCTGCGAACACCGAGCCGATCACCGCGGTGGACACCAGGGCGGTCAGCGGGGTCAGCTGGCTGCCGTCGGCCACCAGCCCGCTGGCCACGAGCCCGAATCCGATCGCCAGCGCGATGCCGGTGGCGATCGAGACCCGCACCGCGGTCCGCACGACGAGGTAGGTCTCGAGCCCGCCGAGCCGGCGGCGCAGGACCAGCCACGAGACGCCGAGCGCCAGCCAGTACGCCACCGAGTAGGCCACCGCCAGCCCCGCCACCTGCTGGTCGGGGGGCAGCGCCGCGGTGATCGCCAGGGCCAGCGCGACGTTGACCACGTTGAGGCCCACGTTGATGGTGAACGGGGTGCGGGTGTCCTCTTGCGCGTAGTAGCCCCGGAGCAGCACGTAGTACGCCGAGAACGCCGGCAGCCCCAAGGCGAAGAACGACACGACCAGGCCGAGGTAGCGGGCGTCCTCAAAGGTGGAGTTGCCGTAGTTGAAGAGCAGCACGCCGATCCGCGGCCCGAGCAGCACCAGCAGCGCCGCGGCCGGGACCATCGCCGCGGTCGCCAGGTTGACCCCGCGCGCGACATCGCGGCGGACCAGGTTGAGGGCGCCGAGGTGGGCGTCGCGGCTCATCCGCGGCAGCATGGCGGTGACCAGCGAGACCGTGATGATCGAGTGCGGCAGCAGGAAGATCAGGTGCGCCGTGCTGTAGACGGTGAAGCCGGCGCCGTACCCGCCCTGGTCGGCGGTCAGCTTTCCCGCGGTCGTGGCCAGCCGGGTGATCACGACGTACGCCAGCTGGTTGGTCAGGACGAACAGCACGGTCCACTTGGCCAGGTGCGCCGCGGTGCCGAGGCCTTGGCCGCGCAGGTCGAAGCGGGGGCGGTAGCGGAAGCCGGCCCGGCGCAGCACCGGGACGAGCACCACGGCCTGCGCGATCACCCCGAGGGTGGCGCCGAGCCCGAGCAGGGCCAGCTCCCATGACGTCGCCTCGCTGGTGGTGGGCGGCTCGGCCACCAGCGCCAGGAAGGCCGCGCACGAGGCGATGACGACCACGTTGTTGACGACCGGTGCGTACATCGGCCAGGCGAAGCGGTCCCGGGCGTTGAGGACCTGCGACAGCATGGCGTACACGCCGTAGAAGAAGATCTGCGGCAGGCAGTACCGCGCGAACGTCACCGCCGTGTCGAAGTCGTCGGCGCTCCACTCCGACGACCCGTAGAGCCGCACGATCCAGGGCGCCAGCGCGACGGCCAGCGCGGTGATGACGAGCAGCACCGACCCGGTCGCCGTGATCAGCCGCTGCGCGTACGCCGTGCCCTCGTCGCCGTCGTCGCGCATGTGCTTGACGAGCTGGGGGATGAAGACGGCATTGAGGGCGCCGCCCACCAAGAGGATGTAGACGATGTTCGGCACCGTGTTGGCGACCGTGAAGGTGTCGGAGAACACCCCCGTGCCGATCGCCGCGATCAGCATCGTGTTGCGGACCATGCCGGTGATGCGCGAGACGATCGTGCCCCCGGCCATCGACCCGGTGGCCCGCATCAGCTGGCGGTCGGCGGCGCTCACCCCGTCGCTCCCTCGGCGGCGGCGGTGTCGTCGTCCGGGCGGTTCCCGGCCCGGGACTGGCGGGCCCGCTTGACGATGCGCAGCACGGTCGCGACGAAGAGCAGCGCGAGCAGCCCGCCCATCAGGTAGCCGGCGACCGTGCCGATGGCACGCACCTGGACGTCGAACGCCTCGGTCGGCCCGTAGGGGGCACCCTCTGGGGTGAGGAGCTGGGCCGACACCACCACCTTGCCGCTGGCGGCCGCCTCCGCCTCGACGGCGACCGAGGCGCTGCGGCCGGCCTCGACACGGATCTCGCCGGGGTCGGTCAGCGCGAGCCGCACCGAGGGGTGTCGCGGTCAGCGCGAGCCGCACGGTGACCGGCTGGTCGAGGGTGTTGGACACGGTGATCGGGATCTTGCCGCTCTGGCCGGCCAACGTCACCGACCCCGGCTCCAGGATCGACACGCCGCGCGACGCCTGCTCGATCGAGACCTTCGTGGCCTTGGCGTACGCCGCGCCCGCGGCGGGCTCGGCGCGCCAGGCGGTGGACTGGCCGCGCAGCAGGGCGGCCGTCGCGGCGTCGGATCGGGGGCCGGGGCGCTCCAGGATCGCGTCGAGGGCGGCCAGCTGGTCCTGGCCGGCCCTGATGTCGTCGAGCTGGCTGGGCGAGATCTCGGCGTCGGCGGCCGCCGGCGGGTAGAGCGGGCCTCGCCGCGGGATGTCGTCGGAGCCCGCGGGTGCCAGCGCCTGCAACGCGGTCGGAGCCGTCCACGGCGTCTCCCGCACCGCCCGCAGCAGCTGGGCCGCCCACTCGGCGGTGGGCGCGAACCGGCGGGGCGGGATGAGCACCTGCGGCCGCGGGTCGCTGGGCCGCTCAAGGGTGATGACGAGCGTCTCGGCCAGCAGCCGCTGCCGGGCCGCCACCAGCACGCCGGGCGCCGAGGCGTCGCGGGCGGAGACGGCGGTGAGCTGCGGGTCGCCGAGCAGGGCGGTGGCCGTCCCCGCGCTCGGGGGCAGCACGGCCACTGCCGCGGGGGTCGCGTTGGTGGGCGTACGCGGGGGGTAGAGGGCGGCGTCGAGCAGGACCGTGCGGGTCCCTGCCCCGGCGATCGCGGCGAGCGCCTCCTCGGGCGCGCCGCCGTCGGGCCAGCCGGGGGCGGCCGGGGTCTCGACTCCCAAGACAAGCCGGCCGAGCGCGGCGCCGCGGGCCGACGCGGTGACCAGGTCGGAGCTCAGCCCGGCGCGGACGACTGCGGCGACATCGGGATCGGCGTACGGGACGACGGCGAGCCAGCCCCCCGCGGCCGGCTTCTTGGCCGCCTGGGAGACCGCGGCGAGCCAGGCCCGGGCATCGGGGTCGGCCGGGCGCGTGGTGGTGGTGTCCCCGTCGCGGACCACGGCGCCGGCGGACAGCTCGAAGGCCGCCCCGAGCAGCTCGGGGTCGACGATCCAGGCGGCGGGGGCGCCCTCGGCGGCCTGGACCAGCCGGGCGAGGCGACCGCCCGGGGCGAGGCTCTCGGCGAGGGCGTCGGCGCCCTGGGCGGTGAACACCCCCTCCGGGTCGCGGCGGGGCTCGTCGATCAGCGGCCACACCACGGCGAGCGGGGTCGGCGCGACGCGGGTCCCGGCGGGCCACCAGGGCACGGTGGTGCGGACGGTCGCCAACCGCCCGCGGTCGCCCCCGACGGTGCCTCGGACCTCGACGGCGATCGGATAGGCGCCGGCCTTGCGGAACGGCAGCCGGGCGGCGGGGACCTCCAACTCGAACGGGGCCTGGGCGCCCTTGGCGAGGGTGTCGGCGACCACCCGCGACGTCCCCGACACCGCGGAGCCTTCCCGCCTCGCCGGGACGTCGCCCCCGTCGAGCAGGCCCAGCTCCGCCCGGCTGGCCGCCGGGGTCCCGGAGGCGCGCAACTGCACCGTGACGTCGCTGAGCTCGGCGGCCGCGGTGATCCGCCCGGTCAGCCGCAGGGTCCCGTCGTCGGCCAGCACGAGCGGTTCCAGGGAGTCCAGGACCGCGGTGGCGTCCCCCTCGTCGGCGGCCGCAGACCCGCCGCCGAGCGGAAGGGCGACCGGCGCGGCCAGCAGGAGCAGCAGGGCAACCAGGGCCAGCAGGAGGCGGCGCACGGCCGCGGGCCCGCGGCCCGGGTCCGGACGCCTCACCCGGGCTCACCCGGCGCCGGCTCACCGGACAGCAGCTCCAGGGCCCGCGTGGCCAGCCGGCTCTCGTCGGCGTACGCGAGTCGCCCCGGCAGGTCGGCGAGCGGCACCCAGGCCACCTGCTCGACCTCGCGGTCGGCGGTGGACAGCGCGCCGCCCACCGGGTCGAGCAGGAAGTGGTGCACGGTCTTGTGGACGCGGCGGTCCTCGGCGGCGAACCAGTAGTCGACGATGCCGAGCGATTCGGCGGCCACGGCCGTGATGCCGGTCTCCTCGGCGACCTCGCGCTCGGCCGCCTGCCGCGGCGTCTCCGCCTCCTCGAGGTGTCCCTTCGGGATCACCCACTCCAGCGCCCCGGTCCGGGCCGAGCGCCGGCCGATCACCAGGGCCAGCGGACCGGCTGCGGCCTCGCGGTCCACGACGAGTCCGCCCGCCGACACCTCGGCGACGACCGGCCGCCGGCGCGGGGCCCCGGGGTTGTCCACGCGTTGATCGTACGGAAGCGGCGTGCTCGGGCCGCCCGCGGCGGCTGCGTACGCTTCCCCGCGTGCCCCCCTCGCTGTCCGACGCGCAGCGCCGCGCCGTCGGCGAGCTGCTCCGGGTCGCCCCGGTGGCCGACGCCGTGGGCGCGCGGTTCGCCGCGGCCGGCCATCCGCTGGCGCTGGTCGGCGGCTCGGTCCGCGACGCGCTGCTCGGCCGGCTGGGCCACGACCTCGACTTCACCACGTCGGCGACGCCCGAGCAGATCGAGGCGGTCCTCGCCGGCTGGGCCGACGCGGTGTGGGACATCGGCCGGGCCTTCGGCACGATCGGCGCCCGCAAGGGCGGCTACACCATCGAGATCACCACCTACCGCAGCGAGTCGTACGAGCCCGGCTCACGCAAGCCCGCGGTCGCGTACGGCGACACCCTTGAGGCAGATCTGGGGCGCCGCGACTTCACCGTCAACGCGATGGCCGTGGCGCTGCCCGGGACGGTCTTCGTCGACCCGTTCGGCGGCCTCGCGGACCTCGCGGCGGGGGTGCTGCGGACCCCCGGCGCCCCGGAGGACTCCTTCTCCGACGACCCGCTGCGGATGATGCGGGCGGCGCGCTTCGCCGCGCAGCTGGGGTTCGCGGTGGCCCCCGAGGCCCTGGCCGCGATCACCTCGATGGCCGACCGGATCGCCATCGTGTCGGCGGAGCGGGTGCGCGAGGAGCTGGTGCGGCTGGTCTGCGCGCCCGACCCGAGGGCCGGGCTGGCGATCCTCGTCGAGAGCGGCCTGGCCGACCAGGTGCTCCCCGAGGTGCCGCGGCTGCGCCTGGAGATCGACGAGCACCACCGCCACAAGGACGTCTACGAGCACACGCTGACCGTCCTCGAGCAGGCGATGGCGCTCGAGGACGGGCCCGAGGGGCCGGTGCCGTCCCCGGACTTCGTGCTGCGCTTCGCCGCGCTCATGCACGACGTCGGCAAGCCGCGCACCCGGCGCTTCGAGCCGGGCGGCGGGGTCTCGTTCCACCACCACGAGGTGGTCGGGGCCAAGATCACCCGCAAGCGGATGCAGGCGCTGCGGTTCTCCACCGACGAGACCGACGCGGTGGTCGAGCTGGTCGCGCTGCACCTGCGCTTCCACGGCTACGGCGGCGGCGAGTGGACCGACGCCGCGGTGCGGCGCTATGTGCGCGACGCCGGCCCGCTGCTCGACCGGCTGCACAAGCTGACCCGCGCCGACTGCACGACGCGCAACCGGCGCAAGGCCGCCGCGCTGGCCGCGACGTACGACCACCTCGAGGAGCGCATCGCGCGGTTGTCCGAGGAGGAGGAGCTCGCCGCGATCCGCCCCGACCTGGACGGCACCGAGATCATGCGGATCCTCGGCATCCCGCCCGGCCCGCTCGTGGGCCGGGCCTACCGGCACCTGCTCGAGCTGCGCCTCGATCGCGGGCCCCTGCCGCCGGAGGAGGCCGAGGCCGCGTTGCGCGCCTGGTACGCCTCGGCGGACGGCGCCTGACGCCGCGCCGGCTGCGGCGGGCGGGCTACGAGTCGGACTCGGGCAGCGGCTCAGGACCGGCCTCGGCATCGGAGCGGGCCGACCCGCGGCCCAGGGCCCGGCCCAGGGTGAGCGGCCCGGTCGGCGCCGGGAGCGGCGGCGGCCGCGCCCGGGCCGCAGCACCTCGCCGCCGGGACCGCGGACCCAGCGGCCGAGTCGCCCGGGATCCTCGGCGAGCACCGGGCCGACGGCGGAGCCGACCACGATCACGAAGGCGGAGCCGACCAGCCAGGAGACCAGGGTCATCGCCACCCCGAAGAAGCCGAACTGCGCCTGGTTGACCTCCAGGGAGCGCGGCAACCAGACGGCCGTCGAGAGCGCGTAACAGCGAACGTCCCACCGGCGATGGCCGCCGCGGGCGCGACGAGCGCCCGCCACCGCACCTGGCCGTAGAGCAGGACGTACTGCGACCACCACCACAGCGCGAACGACCCGGCGATCGCGATCACCACGGTCACCCGGTCGGCCAGAGTCGCCGTCGAGCAGCCACCGGACCCCGCTGATCATGAGGACGTAGCCGACGGCCCCGCCGATCCAGGCCAGCCCGCGGATCTGCTTGATGCCGCGCGAGGGCGGCCGCCGCCACGCACGGAGGAAGACCCGCTGGAGGGCCGTGGCGAACGTGGTGGCGTAGAAGACCAGGAGAAGCATTCCGAAGAACCCGGTGGCGGAGCGGAAGGCCTCCGCCGTGACCAGGGACTCCGAGACGGCGTCGGCCGAGGTCCCCGACAGCGACAGGCGGTCTCGGAGCCCCTCGCGCATCCCCTGCGAGACCCCGGAGGGGGCGAACGCGTTCACCGCGAGGATGAGCGGGAAGAGCGCCACGAACGCCTTGGCGGCCAGCGCCACCGCGCGGTCGATGAACTCCAGCTCGATCAGCCGGGCCCAGAGCCGGCCGAGCACCGAGTCGGTGGCGCGCTCGACCCACGGCTCCAGCCGGGCGCGGGCCGTCGTGAGCGGGCGGGGGGGGGGGGCGCTCACGGGGGCATCGTGCCCCATCGCCGCAGGGCGCGGCCCGCCCCTACGCGGGGGTCCGGTTCAGCGGCGCCGTACGGGAGAACCACAGCCCGATCACCACGTAGACGACGGCCACGCCCAGGGGCAGCGCCGTCGTCGCGCCGTTCGCGGGGAGCACCACGGCGCCGAGCAGCGCGGCGCCCACCAGCGCGGTGTTGAACAGCACGTCGTACACCGCGAAGACCCGGCCGAGCATGGAGTCGTCGCACACCTCCTGCAGCGTGCTGTCGGTGACGATCTTGGCCGCCTGGGTGGCCAGGCCGATGGCGGCGCCCGCCGCGATCAGCGCGTTCTGCTCCAACCTGGTCAGCAGGAGCGCCGAGGCGGCCGCCGCAATCAGGCAGGCGGCCATCACCCAGCCGCGGCGGCCGATCCGGCGCACCGCGGGGGGCGTGAGGACGGCGGCGCTCAGCGCCCCGAGCCCGGTGGCGAAGGCCGCCAGCCCGAGCCCGGACAGCCCGGCGTCGACATCGGCCGCGTCGTGGAAGTAGGTCCGCAGCAAGAGCAGGGCCTGGACGGTCACCAGGCCATACACGACGCGCAGCGTGGCCATCAGCACGAACGCGTCCACGGCGGGGCGGCGGGCGGCGACGTGGCGAAGCCCGGCGATCAGGCCGCGCAGGACGTCTCCCAAGCGCGTCGCGCACCCGCACGAGCACCGGCTCATGCGGCCCGAGATCGGGGCGGGGGATCCGGCGCGCGGCCTGGCTGGCCAGCAGGTACAGCGTCGCGGCGAGCAGCAGCACGGCCCCCGCCGCGGGGTCGCCGTCGCCGAGGGCCAGCCGCAGGGCGAGGGCGAGCCCGCCGCCGACCACCAGCGCGAAGGTGCCCAGGGTCGGGGCGAACGCGTTCGCGGTGACCAGCTGGTGTCCGGGCACCGTCGAGGGCAACGCGGCCGACAGCGCGGTCAGGACGAATCGGTTGACCGCGATGATGACCAGGGCCGCCAGCCCGAGCCGCCAGCCGGAGACGCTGGCCGCCAGGACCGCGGCGACCCCGATCGCGAGCGCCGCGCGCACGACGTTGGCGAGCACGAGCGTCTGCCGGCGGCTCCAGCGGTCGATGAAGACGCCGACGAAGGGCCCGAGCAGCGAGTACGGCAGCAGCAGGATCGCGAACGAGGCCGCGACGGCGCCCGGGGTGGACTGCCGCTCGGGCGAGAAGAGCACGAACGAGGCGAGCCCCGTCTGCAGGGCGCCGTCGCCGGCCTGGCCGAGCAGCCGGGTGCCCAGCAGCCGGCGGAAGTTCGGGACGCGGGTGATCTCGACGAGCTCGCGGGCGCTGGCGCGGCCGGCGTGCCCGGAGTCGTGGTGCCCCGGGTCGGGCTGGCCTGGCTTCTCGGGCCCGGGCATGGTCGAACCTTACGGCGACCGTGCGGACGGTCCTGTCTGGCGGAGCGACGCGCTCGCGCGTCGCTCCGCCAGACAGGTGGAGGGGCGGTGAACGCGGACTAGAGGGCCCGGGTCACCACCGAGCCGCTAGGCCGAAGACGCCGCTCGTCGCGTACAGCGTGTGGCCGCGGATCTCGACCGCTCCGGGGCTGTCGAGCGGGATCCGGTCGACGACGGCGCCGCCCTTGATCACCGCGATGGAGTTGCCGAATAGCTCGGCGACGTAGATGGTGCCGTCCCAGCCGACCGCCAGGTCGACGGCGCCGTGCAGGCCCGAGGCGATCCGGGTGACGGCGCCGCTCCACCGGTTGACCCGGAAGACCCCGCCGTCCTGCTCGGGGAACCCGGGCAGCGAGCTGACGTAGTAGTGGCCGGTCGGCCCGACCTCGACATCGGTCGGCACCGGGTTGCCGGCGTAGTCCGACCCGATGCACGCGTCGAGAGCGTCGCTCGGGAGCGGGTCCGCACCCGGCGGCAGCGATCCGTTGATCTCGTCGATCAGGCCCGCCACGACCTCTGCGGTCAGGGGCTGGACCACCGGGGGCAGCACCGCGACGGTCGAGAGGCGCTTGCCGCTCGGCGACACGCGGACCAGGTCGTTGCCGGCGGCGTCGGCCACGATGCGCGAGCCGTTCCAGTCGATGGCCACCGCGTACGGGTTGGACTCGATCTGGCCGGTGAAGACCGGCGGTCCCAAGCGGTCCCCCAGGGCTCCCGCGGAGTCCTGGCACTCGGCGGTGGCGCCGACCAAGCCGTACGTGTTGACCGAGTCGGGGTTGTTGGCGGCCTCGTAGGCGCCGAGGTCGGCGAGCTGGCGCGGGGTGTGGCGGAGCACGTTGAGGGTGGCGATCGGCGTGGCGCCGTTCTCCGGCGGCTGGGACAGCGTGTAGGTCAACGTGCCCACGCCCCGGATGTCGACGCCCCCGCCGATCGGCCCCTGGACGAGGCTGGTGCGCGCGCCCCCCGGGCCGATCCGGGTGAGCGAGCCGCCGAAGGCCTCGGCGACGTAGAGGGTGCCGGCGGGCCCGACCGCGAGGCCCAGCGGGCCCGCCAGTCCGTCGGCGACCTGGGTCCAGCCGTCGGCGGCGCCAGCTGGAACGGCGGTGGCGCAGACGACGGCCGCGGCGATGGCAGCGCTGGCGAAGGTTCGGGATCGAACACCGGTCATGGTGCCCCCTTGCACGCGTGGCCCGCCCCGAGTGGCGGGCGTCTGCGTACCAAGGTGAGGCTTGCCTGACCTGCGTGGAGGGCGTATCCGCTATGTCGGCTCCGGGCCGTTCGCCCCGCAAACAGGCCAAGACCCCCGCCCTGTGGGGGTGCGGGGGTCTTGGGTGGATTGCGGGTGGTTCAGGTGGGGCTCAGCGGTCGACCGCAGGATGACCCTGCGATGCCATTGGCCCAGGTCTCGGCCTCGCTCGCTGCGGCAGGACCCTCGTGCCTCGGGCCCTACCTACGCGACCTCGGCGTCGACCTGGGCAGACTCAGCGGTCGACCGTGCCGGCGATGAACTGCTCGACCTTGTCCTTGCACGTCGAGTCGTCGTACTGCTCCGGCGGCGACTTCATGAAGTACGACGAGGCCGACAGGAGCGGGCCGCCGATGCCGCGGTCCTTGGCGATCTTCGCGGCGCGGATCGCGTCGATGATGATGCCGGCCGAGTTCGGGGAGTCCCAGACCTCGAGCTTGTACTCCAGCGACAGCGGCACATCGCCGAAGTTGCGGCCCTCGAGGCGCACGAACGCCCACTTGCGGTCGTCCAGCCAGGCGACGTAGTCGCTCGGGCCGATGTGCACGTTGCGGGCCGCGATCGGGTCGCGCAGCTGCGAGGTGACCGACTGGGTCTTGGAGATCTTCTTGGACTCGAGGCGCTCGCGCTCGAGCATGTTCATGAAGTCCATGTTGCCGCCGACGTTCAGCTGGTAGGTGCGGTCGACGGTGACGCCGCGGTCCTCGAACAGCTTGGCCAGCACGCGGTGGGTGATGGTGGCGCCGATCTGCGACTTGATGTCGTCGCCGACGATCGGCACGCCGGCCTCGGTGAACTTGTCCGCCCACTCCTTGGTGCCGGCGATGAAGACCGGCAGCGCGTTGACGAACGCGACCTTGGCGTCGATGGCGCACTGCGCGTAGTACTTCGCGGCCTCCTCCGAGCCCACCGGCAGGTAGCAGACCAGGACGTCGGCCTTGGCGTCCTTGAGCGCCTGCACGACGTCGACCGGCGCCTCGTCGGACTCGGTGACCATCTCGCGGTAGTACTTGCCGAGGCCGTCGAGGGTGTGGCCGCGCTGCACCATGACGCCGGTCGGCGGCACGTCGCAGAACTGGATCGTGTTGTTCTCCGACGCCGTGATGGCGTGGGCGAGGTCCTGGCCGACCTTCTTGGCGTCGACGTCGAACGCGGCGACGAACTGCACGTCGCCCACGTGGTACGGCCCGAACTGCACGTGCATCAGGCCGGGGACGCGCCCTGCGGGGTCGGCGTCCTTGTAGTACTCCACGCCCTGCACGAGCGAGGCCGCGCAGTTGCCGACGCCGACGATGGCGACGCGCACGGGATTCTGGGTGCCCATCCGTCACTCCTTGATCTCTGCGGCGGACGGGACGTCACGCCGGGGTTGGCCCTGAGGGGCGTTTGTGGGGCCGGGGGTGGTGGAGCCGGGGTCCGGGCGGCCGGCCAGCCGCTCGTCGGCGATGAGCTCGTTCAGCCAGCGCACCTCGCGCTCGACGCCCTCGAGGCCGTGGCGCTGCAGCTCGAGGGTGTAGGCGTCCAGGCGCTCGCGGCGGCTGCGCGTGGGTGGTGCGCAGGGTGTCGAGGCGCTCCTCGAGCCGGCTGCGCCGGCCCTCCAGGATCCGCAGCCGGACCTCGGAGTCGGTCTGGGCGAAGAAGGCGAAGTGGACGCCGAAGTTCTCGTCCTCCCACGCCGCCGGGCCGGCCTCGCCGAGCAGGTCGGCAGGCGCTCCTTGCCGTCGGCGGTGAGCTGGTAGACGATCCGCGCCCGCTTGCCGCCGAGCGGCGCGCCCTCGGTCGGCGGTCTCGGTGATGCAGCCGCGGGTGACGAGGTCGCGCAGCGCGGGGTACAGCGAGCCGTACGACAGCGCCCGGAACGGGCCGAGCACCGCGTGCAGCCGCTTGCGCAGCTCGTAGCCGTGCATCGGCGACTCCTGGAGCAGGCCGAGGACGGCCAACTCCAGTACGCCGCTGCGCTTGGCCATCGGTGCTCCTCAGCCTGAGTGGTCGCTGGATATATCGATACGATACATCGAATGAGTCGAAGGTATGTCCTCCGGCCACCTCCGCGCAACCTGGAGTTCAGCCTCCGGTCCACCGGCCCGCGCCGGCCCTCGGGCCGCCGGCGGCCGTCCGGCGCGCTGCCGGGTGCCGATCCGCGTTGCGTACATTGGCGCGGGTGTGGAGCAAGCGCGCCGCCGTCGACTACGGCCTGCAGCGCCGGGCGACGCTGGCCGCCCTGTTCCGCGGGCTGGCCACCGCCACCGACGTCTGCGACGCCGACCCGTACCTGCTGCGGGCCGCCAAGCACCACGGCGAGCCGACGTCCCGCGACTGCCCGGTCTGCCGCCGCGAGCCGATGGTCGAGCTGAGCTACACCTTCGGCGACGAGCTGGGCGAGTACTCCGGCCGGATCAAGGGCCCGCGCGAGCTCGACGCCATGCGCGCGAGCACGGCGAGTTCACCGTCTACGTCGTCGAGGTCTGCCGGGGCTGCGGGTGGAACCACTTGATCGGCTCGTACGTCTTAGGAGACGGCGTGCCCCGCGAGCGGCCGCGCCGTCGGCGCGCGTCACACTGAGCGGCCAGCCGGCGCGAGCCGAGCACTCGCCGACGACCAGCCCCCGAGCGTAAGGAACCGCGTGAGGATCGACTATCCGCGTGCCGGCAAGACCGGCGTGCGGCGGCTGTGGCCCTCGTGGCGGCAGTGGCTGGCGATCTGGTTCGGCGGGCTCGTCACCGGCGTCGTGCTGGCGGGCGCCGGCTTCGCCGCGGCGTACACCCTGGTCGAGATCCCCCGGTGAACGAGACCGCGCGGGCGCAGACCACGGTGCTCTACTACGCCGACGGCGAGACCGAGCTCGGCCGGCTGGGCACCGCCAACCGCACCAGCGTCGCGATCGGCGCCGTGCCCGACCACGTGCAGAAGGCCGTGCTGTCGGCCGAGGACCGCGACTTCTACGAGCACGGCGGCTTCGACCCGCTGGGCATCGGCCGGGCGGCGTGGAACAACCTGCGCGGCGGGGCCACCCAGGGCGGCTCGACCATCACCCAGCAGCTGGCCAAGAACCTCTACCTCACCCAGGAGCGCACCTTCGACCGCAAGGCGCGCGAGCTGGTGCTGTCGATGAAGCTCGAGAACACGCTGAGCAAGGACCAGATCCTCGAGGACTACCTCAACACCATCTACTTCGGCCGGGGCGCCTACGGCATCCAGGCGGCCTCCCAGGCGTACTTCGCCAAGGACGTCGGCCAGCTCACCGTGGCCGAGGGCGCCGCGCTGGCCTCGATCATCCGCTCCCCCGGCGGCTACGCCCCCGAGGACCAGCTGGAGCGGCTGCAGGGCCGCTGGGCGTACGTCCTCGACGGCATGGTCGAGAAGGGCTGGCTCGCCCAGGCCGAGCGCGACGCCCAGCAGTTCCCGGCGATCGCCGAGCGCCGCCCGGCGGTCAAGCTCGCCGGCACCGACCGGCTACCTGGTGGAGACGGCGCGCCGCGAGCTCGACGCGGCTCGGCTACGACGAGGACCGGCTGAGCGAGGGCGGGCTGCGGGTCACCACGACCTTCGACGCCGACCTGCAGGCCGCGGCCGTCACGGCGGTCGCCGAGCAGCGCCCGACCAAGAAGGCCGAGGGCGTGCGGGTCGGGCTGGTCGCCGTCGAGCCCGGCACCGGCTACGTCCGCGCGCTCTTCGGCGGCGACGACTACCAGGCCCGCCAGTTCAACGACGCGACCCAGTCGGCGCCGCAGGCCGGCTCGACCTTCAAGCCGTTCGCGCTCGCCGCCGGGCTGGAGTCCGGCATCGAGCTGAACTCGCGCTGGGACGGCCGCAGCCCGCGCACGTTCGAGGTGGAGGGCCGCGAGCCGTACAAGGTCACCAACTTCGACGACGTCTCGTACGGGAACATCACGCTGCTCAAGGCGACGGCGAACTCCGTCAACACGGTCTACGTCGACCTCGGCCTCGAGGTCGGCGGCGACGCGGTCGTGGACTCCGCCCGCCGCGCCGGGATCCCCGACCGGGTCGAGATCGACCCGGGCCCGGCGGTGGTGCTCGGCACCGCGTCGGTGACCGCCTACCAGATGGCCGGGGCCTACGCGACGTTCGCCAACGACGGCGAGCAGGTGCCGAACACCACGATCCTGGTGGTCAAGTCGCCGGCGGGCGGCACGCTGTACAAGGCCAAGCCGAAGGGCGAGGAGGCGTTCACGCCCGAGATCGCCGGGGGCGTGACCAAGGCGCTGGAGGGCGTCGTGACCAACGGCTCCGGCTTCGAGGCCAAGAAGCTCGGCCGGCCCGAGCGCCGGCAAGACCGGCACCTCCCAGGAGAACAAGTCGGCGTGGTACGTCGGCTACACCGCGCAGCTGGCGGTGGCGGTGGACCTGTTCAAGACCAACGAGACCGGCGAGCTGCAGTCGCTCAAGGGCGTGGCGGGGCTGTCCACGGTCACCGGCGGGTCGTACCCGGCGCGGATCTGGACCGCCTTCATGAAGGACGCCCTCGAAGGCGAGGAGGTGCTGCCGCTGCCCGGCGCCACCGCCTCGCCGTCGCCCACGGCCACCCGCACCGCGAAGCCGAGCCCCACCCCCAGCGACACCCCGACCGCCACCGAGAGCGCCTCGCCCACCCCCACGCCCGTCGGCCAGCGAGACCCCCACCCCGACCCCGACCCCGCCCGCGAGCAGCCCGCCGCCGACACCCCCCGTGACGCCGCCGCCGGCCCCGGCCCCCGCGGCCGCGCCGGCGTCGCGCCGCCTTCCCCCTAGCCGCCCGGCGCTGCACCCCCGAACGCGGGCGGCCGGGCATGATCGGGCCGTGCCGCCCGTCCCCGACACCGCGCCGCGGGCCGTCGACCACCTCCGCGACTCCGCCGGCGTCGTGCTGCCGTCGCGCGACGACGCAGTGGTGGCGGCGGCCAGCGAGCGCGTTGGCGGCCAGGCCGGCGCCCGGGTGGCCGGCGCCGCCGGGTGGTGGTCGCCCGTGCGCGTGGTGGCCCTCCTGGCGGTGCTGGGGGCGCTGGCCGCGCTGCTCGTCCAGGCCCCGTGCCGCTCGGCCAACTGGTCGTCCGGCGTCTACACGTACGGGTGCTACTCGGACATCTCGGCGCTGTACTTCGCCCGCGGCCTCGACGTCGACCCGAACCCGTTCACGCCCTCGGGCGACCGCCCGGTGGAGTACCCCCCGCTGACCGCGGCGTTCATCGGCGTGGTGGCGGCCATCGTGCATGCCACGGTGGCCGATGACCCGTCGGAGCGGCTGCGCCGCTTCGCCGATCTGTCGATGCTCGCGCTGCTGGCCTGCTGGGTGCTGCTCACCGTGCTCACGGCCCGCTTCGCCCGGGACCGGCCGTGGGACGCGGCGATGGTCGCGGTCGCGCCGGGGATCATCGCGGCCGGGCTGGTCAACTGGGACCTGTTCGCCGCGCTCTTCCCCACCGCCGCGATCCTGGCGTGGCGGCGGGATCGGACGCTGCTGGCCGGTGTGCTGCTCGGGCTCGGCGGGGCCGCGAAGTTCTACCCCCTGTTGATCCTGCTTCCCGTCGTGCTGGTGGCCTGGCGCGAGGGCCGGCTCGGGGCCGGCGTCCGCTCGGTGCTGGCGGCCCTGGCCGCCTTCGCCGCGGTGAACCTCCCGGCCGCGCTGTGGGCGCCCGAGCAGTGGCGGGAGTTCTTCGTCCTGTCGCAGGAGCGCGGGGTGGGGTACGGCTCGGCCTGGTACCTGCCGTTCGAGCGCGGCTGGTGGGACCCCACGGCGACCCTGAACTGGCTGGGGCCGGCGCTGCTGGCGGCCGCGTGCCTCGGGATCGCCTGGCTGGCCTGGCGGGCGCCGCGCCCGGTGGGCCCGCGGCTGCTGGCCCAGCTGGCGTTCCTCGTGGTGCTCGCGTTCTGCCTGACCAACAAGGTCTACAGCCCGCAGTACGTCGTCTGGCTGGCCGCGCTCTACCCGCTGGCGTACCCGCGGTGGGGGCCGTTCCTGATCTGGCAGGCCGCCGAGGTGCTGTACACCCGGGCCATCTGGCTGCAGCTGCTCGGCGTCACCGACCCGGGGCTCGCGATCCCGGCCTGGCCGCACTCGTGGGCCACGGTGATCCGGCTGGCCGCCCAGCTGTGGGTCGGCTGGCTGGTGGCCCGCGAGGTCCTCCGCGGCGGACCGGACCCCGCCGGGGGGCTAGAGGCCGAGCACCTCGTCGAAGCGGGCCGTGGTCATCCGGACGTCGACGGCGAGCCGGTCGCCGATCGCGGGCGGGGCCACGTCGACGGGTAGCAGCAGCATCGAGCACTGCATGTGCGGCGGCTCGGCGAACCAGCGCTGCTTGCCGGCGACGTGGAACGGCGACAGGGACCGCCCGGCCGCCTCCAGCGCCCCCGTGCCCGCGGCGACGGCGCGCTGCCGCGCGGAGGCCGCCGCGGTCGGCGCCGACAGGGCGACCCCGTGGGCGGTGCCCCCCGCGACGACCAGCAGCCAGCCGGCGCGCGCGGCCCGCCGCTGGCGGTAGCCGTACCGGTCGCCGCGGCGCAGCCGGTGGACGTCGAGCACGGTGCCGGTGGGGCGCAGCGCGCCGCGGTCGCCCAGCCACAGCCGGGTGCCGACCCGCGAGACCACCTGGGCGCTCGGTGCCAGCCGGGCCGCCTGGCCCACCTCGGCCGCGGTGAGGTGCGAGACCCAGAGCCGGCGCAGCGGCAGCCGGGCGTCCTCGGCCGCCATCCAGCCAGGCCTTGACCTCGGCGAGCCGGGACTTCGACGGCAGGTCGAGCGGCAGGTGCAGGGCGAGGCCCTCGGCGAGGTCCCCGGCGGCGGCGAGCCGCTCGGGCTCGACCCCGTGCCGGCGCATCGAGGTGAGGCCCTCGACGACGTGCCGCACGCCGCGCTCGCCCAGGGCGCGCGCCGCCTCCGGGCTGGAGGCGGTGAGCACGAGCGCGGGGTCGTCGGGCGGATCCGGTGACACCCCGGGGATCCACGGGCTCAGCACGAGCACGTCCCCGCCGAAGCCGCCGGCGCGCACCTCGGCCACCTCGTGCGGCAGCCCGACCGCGACCGTCGCCGCCCCGAGGCGCTCCGCCTCGGCCCCGAGCACAGCCAGCCCGAGGCCGTACCCGTTGCCCTTGGCGACCGGGGCGAGCAGGCCTCCCGCCGCGCCGAGCTCATCGCGCACGGAGTCCTGCCACGCGCGCCAGCGCGGGCCGTCGACGTGCAGCGCGAACGACATCGCCGTCCCCTCCCCGGCGCCTATCGGCGCCCGACGTACCAGCGGAAGCCGCGGTACAGCAGCGGGTTGATCGGGAAGTCCCACTCCCCGAGGTACTCGACGGCCTCGCCGCCGGTGCCCAGCTTGAACTGGATCAACCCGAACAGGTGGTCGTCGGGGTCGAGGGTGTCGGAGATCCCGCGCAGGTCGTACACCGACGCGCCCGCGGCGTGGGCGTCGCAGAGCATCCGCCACTGGATCGCGTTGCTCGGGCGCACCTCGCGCTTGACGTCGGCGGAGGCGCCGTAGGAGTACCAGACGTGCGCGCCGACCCGCACCCAGGTGGTGGCCGCGACGACCTCGCCCTCGTGGCGGGCGAGGTAGAGCCGGATCCGGTCGGGGTCCTCGGCCGACAGCGCCGTCCACATCCGCTGGAAGTACGCCAGCGGCCGCGGCGTGAAGTGGTCGCGGCGGGCGGTCACGACGTAGACCGCGTGGAAGGCGGCCAGGTCGTCGTACCCGCCCTGGACGACCTCGACGCCGGCCTTCTCGGCCTTGCGCACGTTGCGCCGCCACAGCTGGTTGAAGCCGGCGAAGACCTCGTCGAGCGAGCGGCCGGCCAGCGGCACCTGGAAGACGTAGCGCGGCTGCACGTCGCCGAAGCCGGCCCCCTCGGCCTGGTCCTGCCGCCAGCCGAGGCCGCGCAGCGCGTCGGCCAGCGCGATCGCGGCCGGGTCGCTGGCGTCGGGCGGCAGGTCGCCGAGCCGGGTGGCGCCCGCCGCCGGCGATCGCGGCCTTGATGGTGTCGGCCGACCACCGGCGGGTCACGAGCTGCGGGCCCATCTTCACGGCGAACGCCTGCTGCCCCTTGAGCGCGGCGACCATCGGCGTGAGCAGGTCGGCGGGGTCGTACGCGCGCCCAGTCGACCACCGGGCCCTCGGGGAGGTACGCGAGGTAGCGCGGCGCCCTGGGCACCTGGCGGAGCAGCGCCAGCCCGGCGCCCACGAGCCGCGGCCCGTCGAACCAGCCCAGCGAGACCGATCCCCACTCGGCCTTGACCGCGGCCCACGAGGGGCACTGCAGGAAGGACGCCGACGGCTGCTCGCGCAGGAAGGCCAGGTGCTCCGGCGCGGTGATCGGTCGGACGTCCAGCGGCACGCCCGCGAGCCTAGGCCCCGCGGCTCGGGCGCTCAGCGGTGCTCAAGGGTCGAGGTCGACCACGAGCGGCGCGTGGTCGCTGGGCCCGGCGCCCTTGCGGGCCTCGCGGTCGACCCAGGTGTCGGTGGCGGCGGCGGCGAAGGCCGCGTTGGCCAGCACCAGGTCGATGCGCATCCCGCGGCCCTGGTGGAAGGCGCCGCCGCGGTAGTCCCAGTAGGTGTACGGGTTGCCCTTGCTGATCCGCGGCTGCAGGTCGGCCAGGCCGAGCCCGACCAGCCCCTCGATCGCGGCGCGCTCCGGCCCGGTCACGTGCGTCGAGCCCTCGAACGCCGCGCGGTCCCAGACGTCGGCGTCGGTCGGGGCCACGTTGAAGTCGCCGAGCACCGCGTACGGGCGCTCACCGGCGGCGTCGGCGGCGATCGCCGCGCGCAGCGCCGCCAGCCACTCCAGCTTGTAGGCGTAGTGCGGGTGGTCGGGCTCGCGTCCGTTGGGGACGTACACGCTGGTCACGCAGACCGGGCCGCAGACGGCGGTCAGGGCGCGCGCCTCGACCAGGTCGTCGTACGCCGGCTGGCCGTCGAAGCCGGCGCGCACGTCGGTGAGGCCCACCCGCGAGAGCACGGCCACGCCGTTCCAGCGGCCCTGGCCGCAGTGCGCGACCTCGTAGCCCGAGGCCGGCCACCGCCTCGACCGGGAAGGCCTCCTGGGCGACCTTGGTCTCCTGCAGGCACACGACGTCCGGGGCGGCCTCCTCCAGCCACTGCACGAGGCGGGGGACGCGGGCGGTGACCGAGTTGACGTTCCAGGTGGCGACGCGCATCCGCCCATGATCCCCCGCGGCGCGGCGGTCCCCAACCCCGGCGTGGCCGGCCCGCCTGTGGACGGCGATTTCCGTCCCGTCGGCCCCCGCCGGTAGCCTTGCCCTCGTCGCCGCAGGTCGGGCCCGTCCGGGTCGCCTCCCGCGGCGCGACGCAGTAGCCCTCCTGCCACGGAGAGACCGTGGCCGTTAGTCCAGAGGAGGTGGGTTCACGCATGCGTCGTTACGAGATGATGGTCATCCTCGACCCCGAGCTTGAGGAGCGCACTGTCGCCCCCAGCCTCGACCAGTTCCTGGGCGTCGTCCGCCAGGGCGGCGGGTCGGTGGAGAAGGTCGACATCTGGGGCCGCCGCAAGTTGGCCTACGAGATCGCCAAGAAGTCCGAGGGCATCTACGCCGTCGTCGACATGGTCTGCACGCCCGAGCTGGTCAAGGAGCTCGACCGCCAGCTGAACCTCAACGAGGCGGTCCTGCGCACCAAGGTCATTCGTCCGGATCTCCGGTAAAGGAGCCCCACCCATGGCGCAAGGCGACATCACGGTCACCGTGGTCGGCAACCTCACCAACGACCCCGAGCTGCGGTTCACCCCCAGCGGGGCGGCGGTCGCGTCCTTCACGGTCGCCTCGAGCACCCGCGTGCTCGACAAGCAGACCAACGAGTGGAAGGACGGCGACACGGTCTTCATGCGCTGCAGCGCGTGGCGGCAGTACGCCGAGAACGTCGCCGAGTCCCTCCAGCGCGGCATGCGCGTGATCGTGTCCGGCCGGCTCAAGCAGCGGTCGTACGAGACCAAGGAGGGCGAGAAGCGCACCGTGGTCGAGCTCGAGGTCGACGACGTCGGCCCGGCCCTGCGCTACGCCACCGCCAAGGTCACCAAGGTCAGCCGCGGTCCCGGCGGCGGCTCCTCCGGCGGCTTCGGGGGCGGCCAGCCGGCCGACGACCCGTGGTCCACCCCCGCCGCGTCCGCCCCCGGCGGCGGCGGCGACACCTGGGGCAGCCCGTCCACCGACGAGCCTCCCTTCTAACCCACCCACTCGCCCATCCCCGCGGGTCCACCCCGCGGGGGCTTCCACAAGGAGCTCCACATGGCGAAGCCCGTTCTTCGCAAGCCCAAGAAGAAGGCCAACCCCCTCAAGGGGCTGGAGTACGTCGACTACAAGGACACCGCCCTGCTGCGCAAGTTCATCTCCGACCGCGGCAAGATCCGCGCCCGCCGCGTCACCGGTGTCTCGGTGCAGCAGCAGCGCGAGATCGCCAAGGCCGTGAAGAACGCCCGCGAGATGGCGCTGCTCCCCTACACCAGCACGGCTCGCTGAGGAGGCTGACCGCAATGAAGCTCATCCTCACCCAAGAGGTCGCCGGCCTCGGCGGCCCCGGCGAGATCGTCGAGGTCAAGGACGGCTACGGCCGCAACTTCCTGGTGCCCCGCGGCTTCGCGTTCGCGTGGTCCAAGGGCGCCGAGAAGCAGATCGACGGCATCAAGCGGGCGCGCGACGCCCGGGCGATCCGCGACAAGGGCCACGCCGCGGAGGTCAAGGCCCAGGTCGAGGCGCTGCGCGTCACGGTCCCGGCCAAGGCCGGCGAGGCCGGCCGGCTGTTCGGCTCGGTCAGCGCCTCGGACGTCGTCGAGGCCGTCAAGGCCGCCGGCGGCCCGCAGCTCGACAAGCGCTCGGTCACCATCGAGTCCGCCATCAAGACCCTCGGCTCGCACCGGGTGTCGGTGGCCCTGCTCCCCGACGTCACCGCGTCGTTCGCGATCGAGGTCGTCTCGGCCTGATCGCCGCAACTCCGGACGCCCGGCTCCTCACGAGGGGGCGGGCGTCCGGCCGTCGCAGGCCGGTCACCTGCACCGCCCCGGTGCACCGCCCAGCGGCCGGAGTGCGCCCGCCAGCCCAGCAGCGCGCCGCGTACGGCCATGAACCACAGCAGCGCCCACCACAGCGCGTCCAGCCCGCCGCCGTAGGCCAGCACCGCCCACGCGGCCGGCGCGAACGCCGCGAGCGAGGCCGCCTGCGCGTACGCCAGCCACCGCGCGTCGCCGGCCCCGATCAGCACGCCGTCGAGGGCGAAGACCGGGCCGGCCAGCGGCTGGTGCACCGCGACGACCACGAGCGCCGACCCGATCAGCGCAGCGACCGCCGGGTCGTCGCCGAACCACGAGCCGTACCAAGGCCGCAGCAGCAGCACCAGGCCGGCGAGCGCGCACCCGACGCCGAAGCCCCACCAGGTCACCCGGCGCGCCGTCGCGCGCGCCCGCTCGGCGTCTCCCGAGCCGAGGTCGCGGCCGGTGAGCGCCTGCCCGGCGATCGCGAGGGCATCGAGGGCGAGCGCGAGCAGGTACCAGGTCTGCATGGTCACCTGGTAGGCCGCCAGCTCGGCGTCGCCCAGGCGCGCGGCCACCGCGGCGGCGAGCAGGAAGACCCCGCGCAGCGCCGCGGTGCGGGCGAGCAGCGCGGCGTTGAGCGACAGCGACGAGGCGATGCCGGCGGGCCGCGGGCCGAGCGGGGCGCGCAGCATCCGGGCCTGCCGGGCGACGATCAGCAGGTACGCCGCGGCGGCGCCCCACTGGGCGAGCACGGTCGCCCACGCCGACCCGGCGATGCCCCACTCGAGGACGAGCACGAAGAGCAGGACGAGCAGCGAGGTTCGCGGTGACCGCGACGAGCGTGACCACGAGCGGCGTGCGGGTGTCCTGCAGCCCGCGCAGCAGCCCGGTCGCGGCCAGGGCCAGCAGGACGGCCGGCAGGCCGGCCATCGAGATGCGCAGGTACGTCTCGGCGTACGGCGCGACCGCCTCGGAGGCGCCGAGCGCCCGCACCAGCCAGCCGGCCGACAGCCAGCCGGCGACCGCGAGCGCCACGCCCAGCCCGGCCGCCAGCCACATCCCGTCCACCCCGCGGGCCAGCGCGCCGGCGCGGTCGCCCGCGCCCACCAGGCGCGCGCTGACCGCAGTCGTGCCGTACGCAAGGAAGATGCACATCCCGACCGCGGTCGACAGCACCACGGCCGCGGCGCCAAGCCCGGCCAGCGGCGCGGTGCCGAGGGTGGCGACGACGGCGGAGTCGGCGAGCAGGAAGAGCGGCTCGGCGACCAGCGCCCCCAGCGCCGGGATCGCCAGCCGCGCGATCTCCCGGTCCCGGCCGGGTGCGGGCGGGCGGGCGTCGGGCACGCCCCGACCGTACGGCCCCCACCGTCCGACCCGTGAGACGGCGCCGACGGGTTTGCCGGGTTTCTTGCGCACACACCCGGTGCACGGCATCCGCGCAGGTCAGCGGCTCGGGGGCCACCCATTCGGGTCAGCCCTCCACACGCTGTCCACAGGGTGTGAACACCGCTCCCGCGCCGACCCCCAGCCCCGTCCACAGGCTGCCCACAGGGCCTGCTTGGCCCTGTCGGACCCGGGGGGTAGACACACCCCCGTGACGGTCGCCGAGTTCCCGCTCTCCGGGATGTCGCCCCCCGACGAGTCCGGTGGCCTGGATCGCGGTTCCGACCGCAACCCCGACCGCACGCCGCCCCAGGACCTCGCCGCCGAGCAGGGCGTCCTCGGCGGCATGCTGCTCAGCAAGGACGCCATCGCCGACGTCGTCGAGGTGGTCCGCGGCGCCGACTTCTACAAGCCGGCCCACCAGACCATCTACGACACCATCCTCGACCTGTACGGCCGCGGCGAGCCGGCCGACGCCCTCACCGTCGCCGCCGACCTGACCCAGGCAGGGCGAGATCGCGCGGATCGGCGGCCCGGCCTACCTGCACACGCTGATCTCGATGGTGCCGACGGCGGCCAACGCCGGCTACTACGCCGAGATCGTGCGCGAGCGCGCCATCCTGCGCCGCCTGGTCGAGGCCGGCACCCGCATCGTCCAGCTGGGCTACTCCGCCGACGGCGCCGAGGTCGACGCGGTCGTCGACCGGGCCCAGGCCGAGGTCTACGCCGTCACCGAGCGGCGCACCAGCGAGGACTACATCGCCCTCGGCGACGTCATGCCCGGCACGCTCGACGAGATCGAGGCGATCTCCAACCGCTCCGGCGAGCTGGTGGGCGTGCCCACCGGCTTCGGCGACCTCGACGGCCTGCTGCACGGCCTGCACCCCGGCCAGATGATCGTCGTGGCAGCCAGGCCGGCCACGGGCAAGTCGACCCTGGGGCTCGACTTCGCGCGCAGCGCCTCATCAAGCACGGGCTGACCTCGGCGGTCTTCTCCCTCGAGATGAGCCGCAACGAGATCACCATGCGCCTGCTGTCGGCCGAGGCCAAGGTCGCGCTGCACCACATGCGCGCCGGCACGATGGGCGACGACGACTGGACGCAGGCTGGCCCGCACGATGGGCCGGGTCGAGCAGCGCGCCGCTGTTCATCGACGACAGCCCCAACATGTCGATGATGGAGATCCGGGCCAAGTGCCGCCGGCTCAAGCAGCGCCACGACCTCAAGCTGGTGATCGTCGACTACCTGCAGCTGATGACCAGCGGCAAGCGGGTCGAGAGCCGCCAGCAGGAGGTCTCGGAGTTCAGCCGCTCGCTCAAGCTGCTGGCCAAGGAGCTCGAGGTGCCGGTGGTGGCGATCAGCCAGCTGAACCGCGGCCCGGAGCAGCGCACCGACAAGAAGCCGATGATGAGCGACCTGCGCGAGTCCGGCGCCATCGAGCAGGACGCCGACATCGTCATGCTCCTGCACCGCGAGGATCAGTACGAGCGGGAGTCCCCGCGCGCCGGCGAGGCCGACATCATCGTGGCCAAGCACCGCAACGGCCCGACCAGCGTCGTCACGGTGGCCTTCCAGGGCCACTACTCCCGCTTCGTCGACATGGCCCAGGGCTGACGTCCAGCAGCGAGTAGACGAGCAGAACCGCATCGATTCCAGGGCTGCGCCATGGAACGCTGGCGTTCCGTCGACGTGAGGGAGCGTGTCACGGCGATCCGGGATCGCTGGGCCTGACCTCGGCGTCACAGCGTGTCCCGTGGCACGTCGACCCGGTGAACAGCATCGAGGCGGGCCGCTCGGATCTGGCCTGAGGTCGTGGAAGCGGCGGTTGCCGAATGCGTGGCCGTCGTACACGCCGGCTCGGACGCGGACTGGACGGCGAAGGCGGGACGTCTGGAGTGGGACTGCCGTGGCACCGTCCTGCACCTGGCTAGCGACTTCCGACGGGTACGCCGGACAGTTGATCGCTCCGCGGCTCCACGGGTACGTCCCCTTCGACGTCGATCCTCGACGGGAACCCGGATGCCGCGGGGCTTGCGGAGGTCGTTCTGGCCACGGGCGGCCTCCTCGGCTTCAGCGGCGAGGACGACGGCTGCGGGCGCAGTCGAGTTGGCATCCCTGATGGCATGGCAGGACCTTCCGACTTCTGCGCGATGGGGGCCGTCGAGGCGCTGGTCCACACGCACGCACCTGTCCGAGCGGCTCGATGTCGTCGTGGAGGCGCCGGAGTGGCTCGCGACGCGGGTCCTTGAGCACGTGTTCAGCCCGGGAGCGGCCGAGCAGCTCATGGCATCGCGCTGCTCTTGGCGACTGGGCGCCGTCCCCGGCGACACGGGTGCCTTCACGACCGCGTGGCGCTGGCACAACACCGGAACGTGACCGGGTCGGTCACGCCACTGATGCCCACCTGACCCATCGCGGTCACCGACGCCCATGCTTCGGGTCTGCTACCCGGCACGAACGCGTTGATGATGGCCGGCGCTCGAGACTGGACCTGGCCTCCTGCTCGTCCGCCCTTGCCGGGCTGTCTAGCCTGCCTCCCATGCGACCCACCGCGCCCTCGCGGCCAGCGGACCTGCCCCCCACGCGACGCATCGCCGACCTCGAGGTCGGGCCGATCGGCCTGGGCTGCATGCCGATGTCCAACCCCGGGATGCTCGACCACCGCGACCGCGCAATGGCCACGATCCACGCCGCCCTCGACGCGGGCTGCACGCTGCTCGACACCTCCGACATCTACGCGCCGTCCGGCGCCGAGGTCGGCCACAACGAGCGGCTGGTCGCCGAGGCGCTGCGGACGTGGGACGCGCCCGCGGAAGGCCGCGCCCGCGTCGTCGTGGCGACCAAGGGCGGGATCACCCGTCGCCCCGGGCCCGACGGCGACGTGTGGGGGCGCGACGGCCGGCCCGCCGCCCTGCGGGCCGCCGCCGAGGCCAGCCTCGAGCGGCTCGGCGGGGACGCCCTTGACCTCTACTACCTGCACCGGGCCGACCCGTCGGTGCCGTACGCCGAGCAGATCGCCGGCCTCGTCGCCGTACGCGATGCGGGGCTGGCCCGGCGGATCGCGGTCTCCAACGCCGACCTCGCCCAGCTCGACGTCGCGCTCGAGGTGGCCGGCGGGCCGGAGGACGGCGGCATCTGCGCCGTGCAGAACGAGCGCTCGCCGCGCTTCCGGGTCGACGACGACGTGGTCGCCCGCTGCGCCGAGCGCGGCATCGCGTACCTGCCGTGGTCACCCCTCGGCGGCGCGACGCAGGCGCACGAGGTCGGCTCGCGCCACGCCGCGTTCGCGGAGGTGGCGCGAGGCGCACGGGGTGAGCCCGCAGCGCGTCACCCTCGCCTGGCTGCTGGGGCTGGGGCCGCAGGTCATCCCGATCCCCGGCTCGACCCGCCCGGAGACCGTGCTCGACTCGCTGGCCGCCGCGACCCTGGTCCTCACGGCGGCCGAGCGCGCGGCGCTCGACGCCACGGGCCCGGCCGACTCCTCGATGTACCCCGACACGACGCCCAAGCCGCCGCTGCGCTGAGGAGGGCGGCTCAGCGCCGGGCGTCCCACTCGGAGCGGAGCAGGGCGTAGACCGCCTCGTCGGTCCACTCCCCCTTGATCCACTCGTTCTCGCGCAGCAGCGCCTCGCGGCGCATCCCGAGCTTCTCGCAGACCCGGGCGGACGCGGCGTTGCGCGCGTCCAGCCGCGCGCAGATCCGGTGCAGCCCGTAGTGGTCGAAGCCGAGCCCGAGCATCGCCAGCGCCGCCTCGGTCGCGTACCCGCGCGAGGCGTGGTCGGGGTGCACCACCCAGCCCAGCTCGCCCTGCTGGTGCTCGCGGCTGGCCCAGTTCAGCCCGATGTCGCCCACGTACGCCCCGGACTCGGCGTGCTCGATCACCAGCACGAGGTCGCTGCGGCCCTCGTCGAGGTGGGTCAGCTCGAGCCGGCGCTCGACCACCAGCAGGTCCTCCTCGCGGGTGCGCACCCCCCACTCGAGGTAGCGCACGACCTCCTCGCGCCCGCGCACGTCGACGAGCGCGTCGAGGTCGGAGCGCCGGTACGGCCGCAGCAGCAGCCGCTCGGTGCGGATCGGGTACGCCGGCGGCTCGGGCACCGCCGCAGCGTACGGGCTGGCCCGGCTTGCGGAAAGTAGTTGACTCCTCAACAATAGAGGGAACCGCCAGAGGAGCCCGCCATGCCCGCCGTCACCGTCCCCGACCTACTCGTCCTGCCGCGCGTCCAGCGCCCCGCCACCGCCCTGGCGCCGCAGCGCGCCGTGGTCAGCGTGACGACCGCGCCGACCGGCTTCGAGGGCGAGGGCTTCCCGGTCCACCGCGCCTTCGCCGGCGTCGACCTGCGGCTGCTCGACCCGTTCATCCACATGGACCAGATGGGCGCGGTCGAGTACGCCCCCGGCGAGCCCAAGGGCACCCCGTGGCACCCGCACCGCGGCTTCGAGACGGTCACCTACATGATCGACGGCGAGATGGCCCACCGCGACAGCCAGGGCGGCGGCGGCCTGATCACCAACGGCGACACCCAGTGGATGACCGCCGGCAGCGGCCTGCTGCACATCGAGACCCCGCCCGAGGCGCTGGTGGTGAGCGGCGGGCTCTTCCACGGCATCCAGCTGTGGGTCAACCTGCCCAAGACGCTCAAGATGGCCGACCCGCGCTACCAGGACATCCGCGCCGGCGAGGTCTCGCTGGCCACCACCGGCGACGGCGGCGCGCTTCTGCGCGTCATCGCCGGCGAGCTCGCCGGCGCCGAGGGCCCGTTGCCGGGCCCCGGCGTGACCCACACGCCGATCACCCTCGTCCACGCCACCGTGGCTCCCGGCGCGCAGGTCGACCTGCCCTGGGACCCGGGCTTCAACGCACTGGTCTACGTGCTGTCCGGCCGCGGCTCGGTGGGCGCCGACCGCCGGCCGCTCGTCGACGGCCAGCTGGCGGTCTTCGGCCCCGGCGACTGGCTGAGCCTGGCCGCCGACGCCGGGCAGGACAGCCGAACGCCCGCCCTCGATGTGCTCATCCTGGGCGGCCGGCCGATCCGCGAGCCGGTCGCGGCGTACGGTCCGTTCGTGATGAACACCCGCGCCGAGCTCGTGCAGGCCTTCGACGACTTCCAGGCCGGCCGGCTCGGCCAGATCCCGGCGGACGCGTGATCGACGGGCTGCGCCCGCTCGACGGCCGCGAGGTGCTGGCGCAGGCCGAGATCCTGCTCGACGGGGGCGACCCCAACGCGGCGTGCGCGCTGCTTGAGCCGCTCGTCGATGAGCCGCCGCGCCGCGCGGACGTGCTGCTGCTGCTCGCCCGGTCGTACTACGCGGCCGCGCGCCTCCAGCGGGCCGAGGCGCTCTTCGCCGAGCTGGCCGAGCGCGACCCCACCGACCACTACGCCCTGCACGCGCTCGGCCGCACCTTGCAGCGGCAGGGCCGAAACGCCGAGGCGCTCGGCCCGCTGCGGCTGGCCGCCGCGATGCGCCCCTGCGAGGAGTACGAGGCCGCCGCCGCCGACGCCGCCCTGCGCGCCGCCCGCTGACCGTCCCTCGTGAGCGCCACCCCGCCGCCCGAGTTGTCAGAGATAGGGGTGGCCATAGCCTCCGCGTACGCTGACAAGTCGGAGGGGGCTGCGGCTACCGAAGGATCTCGATCCCCTTGATCGCGGGGTTCTCGACCACGTGGTCGAAGGACACCGTGATCACGCCCGCCTGCGGGAGAGCCGCGAACGTGCGGGTGATGCCCTTGTCGCCGGAGTTGCCCGCGGCGACGTACACGTCGAAGTTGTCGAGCACGAGCACGCCGTTGACGAACACGTCGAAGACGCGCGCCCCGGGGGCCATCGTCCCGGCGTAGATGTCGGCGAAGTAGAGCCGCACCCGCTTGACGGGGGCGGTGAGACCGGTGAACTGGTACGTCATCGGCGTGCCGCCGGCGGGGTCCCACCGCTCGTTCTGGAAGACCGCCTGGGGGGTTCCCACCGGCACCGATGGGTCGGTCATGTTGATGGTCGCGGTGGTCGTGTAGGTGTTCGAGTTGGCCGGGTTCATCAGGCCCGCGTACGGCGCGGCCGCGGTGTCCTGGACCCAGTCCGGGCCGGGCACCACGATCCCGGCGCCACCGGAGTTGACCCGGGTCACGACGGTGTTGGCGGTCCAGGCGGCGGTGCCGAACGTGTTGGCGGCCGAGGCTGCGGTGTCCTGGAAGAGCGCCCGGGTCGGAGCAAGGCCGACTCCCACCAGGCTCACCGCGAGCAGGCCGACGAACGCCATCAGCGCGGGGCGTCGGGTGTCGAGCGCCAATGCCGAGCGCGCGCCCCAGGCCGGCAGGCCCACCCGGGATCCGCCGCCGGCGCTCGGCCGCCGCCGAGGGGCGAGCGGGACAGGCCCGTAGACGAGCGGCGCCCGCAGCAGGCCCCCGGATGCCCAGCAGGTCGCGCAGGGACCAGGCCATCACCACGAGCATCGGCAGGCCGTAGAGCCACGCGCGCAAGCGCTGAATCCTCGAGCACCACGGCAGCACGGCCGGCTTCGGGGAGCACGACCTGGGTGTGGGCGACCAGATTGGAGAGCGGCGCCAAGTCGGGGTCTGACACGGGGTTGGCGTCGCCCCGGGTCTGCACGAAGGGCACGCCGTCAACGATGCGCAGCGCCGCGACCCGGTGGGTCACGAGGCCACCGCCGGACAGCGGGCGGAAGGTGACCACGTCGCCGACCCGCACCGCGGCGCGCTCGGCGTCGTCGAGGCGGTCGACCACGAGGGCGTCGCCGGCGGAGAAGTACGGCTCCATCGAGCCGGAGGTCACGACCAGCAACTGGTGGCCGGTGCTCTTGACCGCCAGGGCCCCGAGCGTGACCGCGAGCAGCGCGACGAGCGCCAGGCCGAGGGCCGCGGCGCCGCCGCGGACCAGGGCGGCGCGCGCTCGTCGCGCTGCTCGCATGTCAGCCTCCTGGAGGGGGAGTTCGGGGGCGATCGTCGATCCGGTCAGGGCCGGATCAGGGGTTGTTGGCGACCTGTTCGGCGTCGAACGTGAACGTTGCCGTGGTGGTCGTGCTCGCCAGCGTCGAGGTGACCGCGGTCGGCAGCAGCACCCGCAGGCAGAGCACCTCGTTGGTGGCTGCGTTGAGCACCCGGTCGCCGGCCTGGGCCCCGGCGGCGTTGCTGCCGAAGACGGCCGTGCCGGTGGTCGTGCCGAGCACCCCGGGCCCGTAGAGGACCGTCCCTGTGGCGTTGAAGTTCGCGGTGGTGCACGACGCCACGCCGGTCTTCACGGTCAGCTGCAGCGCGGCGGCAAGCGGGTTCTCGGTGGTGGTCGAGCGCAGCGCGTAGCGCAGCTGCAGCGATCCGGCGTTGGCCACGGTGATCGGCGCCACCACCTGGTCGCCGGGGGCCATGCCCGACAGCGCCACGGCCGCGGTGGCCGGGGTCGCGCTGATGTCGACGTTGCCGGTGACGAAGGTGTTGGAGGCGACCGTCGCCTGGTCGGTGAACAGCGCGCCGGTCAGCGCGCTGGACAGGCCGATCGACGAGACGGCCAGCGTCGCGACCGCGACCGCCAGCCGGCGCTTGCGCGCGCCGTCGCCGGGCTGGGATCCGGGCAGGGATCGGGACATGGCAGGGCTCCTCGGGGAAGGGGTCGGTCAGACCCACTCCGGGACCGGCCGGACGGCGGGTCCCGAGGCGGGGGCGGGGCGTGAACGGCGGATCGCGGCGATCTCGGCCGCGATGAGCATCAGCAGGGGCGGGACGAAGATGACGAAGTGGCCCATCGGCGAGGTCGCCCACAGCAGCAGCTGGCCGCAGCCCATGGGAACCCAGCCGCAGACGGCCGGCTGCCCGTCGATGATCCCGACGATGTTCGCGACGGGGGTCAGGTCGGGGTCGTAGACGTCGTTGGCGTCGCCGCGGGTGCGGACGTACGCGGTGGGCCGCCCGTTCGCGTCGGGAACCGTGTGCAGGGAGGCGATCCGGTGGGTCACGAGTCCGGTGCCGTTGATCGGCTGGAAGGTGATCACCATCTGGGGCCGCAGCTCGTCGACCGCGACCGAGCGCATCACGACCGCGTCGCCGGGCTCGAACGTCGGGGCCATGCTGCCGCTGGTGACGACGAGCAGCTGGTCGCCGATCACCTTGTAGTAGACCGGTAGGGCGACTGAGATCGCGGCGAGGACGAGGCTGGCCGCCAACGCGAGGCGCACCGCCACGCGCAGCAGGCGTCCGCCAGCCTCGTCCATCGCCGCTCTCCCTTGTCCGACCGGATCAGCTGGCGATGCCGGCGCGCTGCGTCGCGGTGAAGGTGAGGGTCACGTCGGCGTCGTCGCCCTGGAACACGTTGTCGCCGTCCTCCGCGCCAGCCACGAGGCTGGGCGCAGGGATGCCGCCGTCGGGGAACGAGATGCGGACGCACAGGGACTCGTTGGCAGCGGCGGCCAGCGGCCGGGCGGCGACGAGCGAGGCGCCGTTGAGGGGGACCGCCGCAGGCAGCACGGTGGCGGGTGTGCAGGTGGCGGTGTAGTCGGCCTGGACGGCCAGCACGGTGTGCAGCGTGTCGCCCACGTTGCCGGGGGCGGCCGACGCGTCGACGTCGTAGAACTGGGCGAGCGAGCCGTTGTTGGTGACGGTCACCGCGCGGGTGATCGAGTCGCCGGGGGCGAAGCCGCCGTTGAGCGGCGACGGTGACGTCGAGGTTGCCGCTGGAGGCGATGTCGACGGTGCCGGCGGTGATCGCGCCGGCGACGGTGTCCTGGTCGGTGAACAGCGCGCCGGTGGCGAGCGTGGTCACGCCGACGAGCGACAGGCCGACGATGCCGACACTGGCCACCAGCCGGAAGCGCCGCTCGCGCTTCTCCTCATCGGCCGGGTCGGGCCGCTCGATCTCGGACAGCAGGTCCATGGGGGTGCTCCTCAGGGTGCGCGAGCCCCCGAGCGGGACTCATCCGTTCACCCCTTCGGCGCAATCGGCCGGATCCTTGAGCGTGGATACCGCGCAAAGGCCGCGGGCCTAGGCTCGGGACATGACCGAGTCCGCCCGCCGATCCGCCGCCGGCCCACGCCTGCGGCCGGTGCTGGCCGGGCTTCCGCGCTACGTCCCGGGCCGCCCGGCGAGCGCGGACGAGGGGCTGCGCACGTACAAGGTCTCGTCGAACGAGAACCCCTACCCGCCGCTGCCCAGCGTGGTCGAGGCCATCGCCCGCGCCGCCGCCGAGGTCAACCGCTACCCCGACCTCACCTCGGCCGGCCTCGTCGCCGCGCTCGCCGAGCGGCTGGACGTCCCGCCCGGCCACCTCGCGCTCGGCACCGGGTCGGTCGGCGTCTGCCAGCAGCTCGTCCAGGCGGTGGCGGGCCCCGGCGACGAGGTGGTCTACGCGTGGCGGTCGTTCGAGGCGTACCCGATCATCGTGGCGATCTCCGGCGCCACGTCGGTCCAGGTGCCGCTGCGCGCGGACGAGGGCCACGACCTCGAGGCGATGGTCGCCGCGCTCACGCCGCGCACCCGGGCGGTCTTCGTCTGCAACCCGAACAACCCCACCGGCGCCGCCGCCCGCCGGGCCGAGCTGGAGCGCCTCCTCGACGCGGTGCCCGGCGACGTGTTGGTGGTCGTCGACGAGGCCTACCGCGAGTTCGTCACCGACCCGGACGTGCCCGACGGCCTCGACCTCTACCGCGACCGGCCCAACGTGTGCGTGCTGCGCACCTTCTCCAAGGCGTACGGCCTGGCCGGCCTGCGCGTCGGCTTCGCGGTCGCCCACCCGGAGGTGGCCGAGGCGCTGCGCCAGACCGCGGTGCCGTTCGGGGTCTCGACCGTGGCGCAGCAGGCGGCGATCGCCTCGCTGGCGGCCGAGGACGAGCTGCTGGAGCGGGTGCGCGCGCTGGTCGCCGAGCGCGAGCGGCTGGCGGCCGGGCTCCGCGCCCAGGGCTGGACCCTGCCGGACAGCCAGGCCAACTTCGTCTGGCTCCGGCTGGGCGGCCGCACCCAGGCCTTCGCCGCGGCGTGCGCCAAGGCCGGCGTGAGCGTGCGGCCGTACGGCGACGAGGGCGTGCGCATCACCGCGGCCGAGCCGGAGGCCGGCGACCGGGTGCTCGCCGTCGCCGCGGCGTTCGGGGCCGACCCGCGCGAGCCGGCCTGACCGCGCTCAGATCGGCGCGTCCGGCCGCTCGCCTCGTACGACGAGGACGACGCCGGCCACCGTGACGGCGCCACCCACGACCACCGCGGCGGTGAGCGGCTCGTCGCGGAACAGCGAGCCCAGCAGGACGGCGACCACCGGGTTGACGTAGGCGTACGTCGAGATCAGCGACAGCCGGGCGTTGCCCAGCAGCCAGACGAACGCGGTGAACGCCACCACCGAGCCGACGACGACGAGGTAGGCCCACGCCCACAGCGAGGCGGCCGAGAAGTCGGCCGGGTCGACCTCGGCGGCCTCCCCGCGCAGCAGGCCGATCCCGCACAGGACCAGCCCGCCCAGCAGCATCTCCCAGGTCGTGAGCGCGAACGGGTTGGCGGGCAGCGGCAGCCGCGGCGACAGGAAGGACCCCAGGGCCCAGGACAGCGTGCCGAGCAGGATGCCGACCATGCCCAGCACCGGGCCCGCGGTGCCGCTGCCGGGCAGGACCAGGATCGCGATGCCCGCGAAGCCGGTGAGCACGCCGGCCAGGGTCGACCGGCTGGGCCGGTCGCCGGAGCCGGCGCGCAGCAGGACGAGCCACAGCGGCATCGCCGCGACCAGCAGGGCGGCGACCCCGGAGGCGACCCCCGCCTCCTCGGCCAGGGTGACCGCGCCGAGCCCGCCCGCCAGCAGCAGCGTCGCCACCAGCAGGGTCGCTGCGAGGTTGGCCCGGGAGACGGCCAGCGCCCGCGGGCCCTGGCGGAGGGCCACGATCGCGCCCAGCAGCACCGAGGCGCAGACGAACCGCACCCCCATGCTGAGCAGCGGCGGCATGGTCTCGACGAGGAAGGCGATCGCCAGGTAGGTCGAGCCCCACACCACGTAGACGACCGACAGCGCCGACCACACCGCCGCGGGGCTGGCGGCGCCCTCGCGGGCGGCGGGACCGCCGGGCGCCGGGGGGGCGAGGGGGTCGGTCACCGCGCCACCCTCGCAGACTCGCAGGCCACGCGCGGAGTCGGGACCAAGGTCCCGATTCATTCGGACTTTTGCTGGCAGGGGGGCCCAGGCGGCGGCGGCAGGATTGTCGAGAACACGCCGGTCCCCCTCCGCTAGGAGCCCCGCATGGATGCCCTCGACCTTGCCCGCTGGCAGTTCGGCATCACCACCGTCTACCACTTCCTCTTCGTGCCGCTGACGATCGGGCTGTCGTTCCTGGTCGCGGGGCTGCACACCGCCTGGGTGCGCACCGGCAAGGAGCACTACCTCAGGGCGACCAAGTTCTGGGGCAAGCTGTTCCTCATCAACTTCGCCATGGGCGTCGTGACCGGAATCGTGCAGGAGTTCCAGTTCGGCATGAACTGGAGCGAGTACTCCCGCTACGTCGGCGACATCTTCGGCGCCCCGCTGGCGGTCGAGGCGCTGCTGGCGTTCTTCCTGGAGTCGACGTTCCTCGGCCTGTGGATCTTCGGCTGGGACCGGCTGCCCAAGCGGGTCCACCTGGCCACCATCTGGCTGGCCGCCACGGGAACCCTGCTGTCGGCGTACTTCATCCTGGCCGCCAACTCCTGGATGCAGCACCCGGTCGGCTACGAGGTCAACGAGGTCACCGGCCGGGCCGAGCTCAACGACTTCCTCGCGGTGCTGACCAACCCGACCACGCTCGTGACGTTCCCGCACGTGATCTTCTCGGCGTTCATGGCCGCCGGCGCCTTCCTCGTCGGCATCTCCGCCTGGCACCTGGCGCGCCGCCAGCACGCCGAGGTCATGCGCCCGTCGATGCGGCTCGGGGCGTACACCCTGCTCGTCGCCGGCGTCCTCGTGGCGATCTCGGGCCACTTCCAGGCCCAGGTGATGACCGAGCAGCAGCCGATGAAGATGGCCGCGGCCGAGGCGGTCTGGGAGACCGACAGCAACGTCGGCTTCTCGCTGTTCACGATCGGCTCGCTGGACGGCTCCGAGGAGATCTGGTCCATCCGGGTCCCCGGTCTGTCGTCCTTCCTGGCCACCAACGACTTCCAGGGCGAGATCGAGGGGATCAACGACCTGCAGGCCCAGTCGGTCGAGCTGTTCGGCGAGGGCGACTACATCCCGAACGTGCCGGTCGTCTACTGGTCGTTCCGGCTGATGATGGGCTTCGGCGGCCTGGCCGCGCTCTACGCGCTGTGGACGCTGTGGGCCTTCCGCAAGGGCAACACACCCAGCTCGGAGCGCACGCTGAAGTGGATCGCCCGGCTCGGCATCGCGGCGATCTTCTTCCCGCTGCTGGCCAACTCCTTCGGCTGGATCTTCACCGAGATGGGCCGCCAGCCCTGGATCGTCTACGGGCTGCTGCTCGTCGCCAACGGAGTCTCGCTGGCCGTCTCGTCCGCCCAGGTGTGGATCTCGATGATCACGCTGACCCTGCTGTACGGCGGCCTCGCCGTGATCGAGGTCGGCCTGATCGCCAAGTACGCCAAGGCCGGCCCGCCCGTCGTCGACGCCGCGGCCGTGGACGCCGCCTACACCGACGGCCGACCGCCGGACAGCGGCGACGACTCCGACCGCCCCCTGACCTTCGCGTACTGAGAGGAGCCCGAGATGTTCGGCTTGGACCTCGCCGTCCTGTGGTTCGTGCTCATCGCGGTGCTGTGGATCGGCTACTTCTTCCTGGAGGGATTCGACTTCGGCGTCGGGATCCTGCTGCCCGTGATCGGCAAGTCCGACGCCGACCGCCGGGTGATGGTCAACACCATCGGCCCGGTCTGGGACGGCAACGAGGTGTGGCTGCTCACCGCGGGCGGCGCGATGTTCGCGGCGTTCCCCGAGTGGTACGCCACCTTGTTCAGCGGCTTCTACCTGCCGCTGCTGCTCATCCTGGTCGCGCTGATCGTGCGCGGGGTCGCGTTCGAGTACCGCGGCAAGAAGGACGACGCGGCCTGGCGGTCGCGCTGGGACTGGGCCATCACCATCGGCTCGCTGGTCCCCGCGCTGCTGTGGGGCGTGGCCTTCGCCAACATCGTGCACGGCGTGCCGATCGACGAGGCCGGCACCTACACGGGCGGGTTCTTCTACCTGCTCAACCCGTACGCCCTGCTGGGCGGGCTCGTGACGCTGGGCCTGTTCACGACGCACGGCGCCATGTACCTCGCGCTGAAGACCGTCGGCGACGTGCGCGACCGGGCCAACGCGCTGGCCCCGAAGGTGGGCCTCGCCACGGCGGTCGCCGCGGTGCTCTTCCTGGGCTGGACGCTGCTCGACGCGGGCAAGACGCTCACCTGGATCACCGCCGTGCTGGCGGCCGTGGCGCTGCTCGCGGCCCTGGCCGCGAGCCGGGCCAAGCGCGAGGGTTGGGCGTTCTCGCTCACCGGGCTGACCATCCTGCTCGCCGTCGTCACGCTCTTCGCGACGCTCTACCCGAACGTCATGCCGAGCACGACGAACCCGGACTACAGCCTGACGATCGCCAACGCCTCGTCGACCGAGTACACCCTGAAGATCATGACGTGGGTGGCGTTGATCATGGTGCCGATCGTGCTGTGCTACCAGGCATGGTCGTTCTGGGTCTTCCGCAAGCGGATCGGCACCCACCACCTGCCGGCCGAGCAGCCGCCGCCGGTCCCCGTAGCCTGAGGCGGTGACCCGGACCGCCGGCGGATCACCGGCGGCCCGGCCGTTCGACCCGCGCCTGACGAGGTACGCCCGCTCCACGCGGGCGTACCTCGTCGCGTCGGTGCTGCTGGGCGTGGCGACCGCGGCGGCGGTGCTCACCCAGGCCGCGCTGCTCGCCTGGGCGATCACCGCGGCCTTCCAAGACGGCGCCGACATCTCGCAGCTCACCCCGGCGGTCGTCGGCCTGCTCGTGGTCACCGCGGCCCGGGCCCTGATCGCCGGCGCGCAGGACGTCGTGGCCGCCCGATCCGCCGCGGGGGTCAAGGCCGAGCTGCGGCAGGGCCTGCTGGCCCACGCAGTCGCGCTGGGCCCGGCGTGGCAGTCCGGGCGGCGTACGGGCGACCTGGCGGTGCTCGCCACCCGCGGCCTGGACGCCCTCGACGCGTACTTCGCCCGCTACCTGCCGCAGCTCGTGCTGGCCGCGATCATCCCGGCCACCGTGGTCGTGGTGCTGGCCTTGGCCGACCCGCTGACCGCGGTGGTCGTCGCGGTGACCGTGCCGCTCATCCCGATCTTCATGGTGCTGGTGGGGTGGTCGACGCAGCGGCAGACCCAGCGCCAGTGGGCCTCGCTGGAGACGCTGGGCGGGCACTTCCTCGATGTGGTGGCGGGGCTGCCGACGCTCAAGGCCTTCGGCCGGGCCAAGGGCCAGGCCCGCGGCGTGGCCGAGGTGGGGGACGCGTACCGCCGGCAGACCATGGGCGTGCTGCGCATCTCGTTCCTCTCCTCGCTGGTGCTCGAGCTGCTCGCGACGATCTCGGTGGCGCTGGTCGCCGTCGAGGTCGGCGTCCGCCTGGTCGGCGGCACCCTCGACCTGCAGACCGGGCTGCTGGTGATCCTGCTGGCCCCCGAGGCGTACCTCCCGCTGCGGCAGGTCGGCCTGCACTTCCACGCCAGCCAGGAGGGGATGGCCGCCGCGGCCCGCGCCTTCGAGGTCTTGGACGAGCCGCTGCCCGCCCGCGCGGGCACCGCCGGCGCCGCGGACGGCCCGGGCCTCGCGGCGCCCGACCCCGCGCGGACCGCGATCCAGTTGAGCGGAGTCACCGTGCGGCGCCCCGGGCGCGACGTGCCGGCCCTTGCCGGTCTCGATCTGGAGATCCGCCCCGGCGAGGTGCTGGCGATCGCCGGGCCCAGCGGAGCCGGGAAGTCCACCCTGCTGGCGGTGCTGCTGGGCTTCCTGACCCCGGACGAGGGCGGGGTCTCGGTCGGGGGCGCCGACCTCGGCGCGATCGACCTGGACTCCTGGCGCTCGCAGATCGCGTGGGTGCCGCAGGCGCCGCGGCTGCTCGCCGGCACGGTCGCCGACAACGTCCGGCTCGGCCGCCCGGCCGCCACCGACGCCCAGGTCGCCGCCGCGCTCGACGCCGCCGGGGTGCTGGCCGAGCTGGGCCCGGCCGGCCCGCAGACCGTCCTCGGCGAGGCCGGCTCGGGCCTGTCGGCCGGCCAGCGGCAGCGGGTGGCCCTGGCCCGCGCGCTCGTCCGCGACGCGGGCCTGCTGCTGCTCGACGAGCCCACCGCCGGGCTGGACGGCGAGACCGAGGCCGACGTCCTGGCCGCCCTGCGCCGCCATGCCCAGGGCCGCACGGTCGTGGTCGTGGCCCACCGGCCGGCCCTGGTCGCCTTCGCCGACCGGGTGGTCCGCCTTGAGCAACCCGCGGCCGCGCACGCCCCAGGGGTGCTGCCGTGAGCGAGCTGCTGCGGCTGCTGCGGATCGCCCGGCCCGAGGCCCGGCGGCTGGCGCTGGCGACCCTTCTCGGGGTGCTGGCGGCCGGCGCCGCCGTCGCGCTGACCGGCACCTCGGCGTACCTCATCAGCAAGGCCTCGCAGCAGCCGCCGATCCTCGACCTGTCGGTCGCCATCGTCGCGGTGCGGTTCTTCGGGATCAGTCGCGGCGTCTTCCGCTACACCGAGCGCGTCTTCGGCCACGACGCGGCCTTCCGGGTGCTCGCCGACCTCCGGGTCTCGCTGTACCGCCGGCTCGAGCCGCTGGCGCCGGCCGGCCTGCCTGCGTACCGCAGCGGCGACCTGCTCGCCCGGCTCGTGGCCGACGTGGACGCGCTGCAGGAGGTCTACCTGCGCGTCATCCCGCCGTACGCGATCGCGGGGATCATCTCGGCCGGCTGCGTCGGCGTGGTCGGGTGGCTGTCGCCGTGGGCCGGCCTGGCGCTGGCCGCCGGGCTGCTCGTGGCCGGGATCGCGGTGCCCGCGCTGTCGGCGGCCACCTCCCGCCGGGCCGAGTCGGTGCTGGCCGCCGACCGCGGCCGGCGCTCCGCCTCCGTCGTCGAGGTGCTGCAGGCCGCGCCCGAGCTGCTCGCGGCCGGCACGGCGGGGATCCGGCTGGACCGGCTCGCCGCCGAGGACCAGGTGCTGGCCGGGCGTGAGCGCCGGGTCGCCTGGGGCCTCGGCCTGGGCTCGGCCCTGCAGGCGGCGGTGTGCGGCCTCACCGTCGTGGCCTGCCTGGTCGCGGGGACGGCCGCCGTGCGCGACGGCTCGCTCGACGGGGTCATGCTCGCCGTGGTCGTGCTGCTGCCGCTGGCGGCGTTCGACGTCGTGGCCCCGCTCACCTCGGCGGCCCAGCAGGCCGACGCGGCGGTCGCGGCGGCCCGCCGGGTGTTCGCGGTGCTGGACGCCGAGCCCCCGCTGACCGAGCCGGACGCGCCCGCGCCGCTGCCTGCGGGGGCCGACGCGGTCCGGCTGGTCGGGGCGGGCGCCCGTTGGCCGGGGGCGCAGGCGGAGGCCCTGCGCGGACTCGACCTCACCCTGACCCCCGGCCGCCGGATCGGCCTGGTCGGGGCCAGCGGCTCGGGCAAGTCGACGACGGCGGCGCTGCTGATGCGCTTCCTCCCTCCCTCGTCGGGGCGGGTCGCGGTCGGTTCCGCGGCGGGTGAGACCTGGGTCGAGGGCGAGCGGGCGGGCGGCGACGAGCTGCGCTCCGTGGTGGGGCTGCTGCAGCAGGACGCCCACGTCTTCGACACCACGATCGAGGAGAACCTGCGGGTCGCCGACCCGGAGGCCTCGCCCGCGGCGCTGCGCGAGGCGCTGCGCGGGGCCCGACTGCTGGAGTGGGTGGACGCGCTCCCCCTCGGCCTGCAGACCCGGGTCGGCGAGCACGGCGCCCGGCTGTCCGGCGGGCAGCGGCAGCGGCTCGCCCTGGCCCGGCTGCTGCTCGCCGACCGCCCGGTGGTGGTGCTCGACGAGCCCGGCGAGCACCTCGACACCGAGACGGGCGACGCGCTGATGGCCGACCTGCTGGCCGTCACTCAAGACCGCGCGGTGCTGGTGATCAGCCACCGGCTGGCCGGGCTGGGCGACTGCGACGAGATCATCGTCCTCGACGGTGGGGCGGTGGTGGAGCGAGGCACCCCGGGCGCCCTGGCGGCGGCGGGCGGGCCGTACGCCGCGTTGCTCACCCGCGAGGCCGAGGCCGGCTCCCTCTCCTAGCGCCTCCCCGCAGCGCGTCCCGGCGCGGCGGGCGGGGCTGCCGCCGCCTAGGCTCGCGCGGGTGAGCGACGAGTCCCCCGAAGGCGAGACCCTGAGCGCGGCGGGCGCGATCTCGTCCACGACCCCGGGCGCCGTCCCGGGCCCCTCCGTGCTGGAGGCCGTGGTCGGCATCGGGTCCGGCTTGGAGCTCGGCACGATCCTGCGCCGCATCGTCACCTCGGCGGCCGCCCTGGCGGGCGCCAGGTACGCCGCGCTCGGCGTGCTCGGCGAGGACGGCCAGCTCAGCGAGTTCGTCCACACCGGCATGCCGGACCGGGTGGTCGAGCGGATCGGCCCGCTGCCCGAGGGCCGCGGCGTGCTGGGGCTGCTCCTCGGCGATGGCGAGGGGCCGCTGCGGCTCGACGACCTGGCGACGCACCCCGCCTCGGTGGGCTTCCCGCCCGGGCACCCGCCCATGCGCTCCTTCCTGGGCGTGCCCGTGCCCGTCCGCGGGCAGGCCTTCGGCAACCTCTACCTCACCGAGAAGGCCGGGGGCGGCGGCTTCACCCAGGCCGACGAGGACGCCGTCGTCGCCCTCGCGGCGGCCGCCGGGGTGGCGGTCGAGAACGCCCGGCTGTACGCGCAGGCCCAGCAGTGGGGGCGCGCGGCGCAGGCGGCGTCCGACATCGACACCGCCGTGCTGTCCGGGGCCTCCACCCCCGACGTGCTCGAGCTGATCGCCGTACGCGCGCTCGAGGTCGTCGACGCCGACCTGGCGATGCTGGCGCTGCCCGACGCGCGGGGCGACCTGGTGGTCGAGCACGCCGCCGGCACGCTGTCGGACGGCGCCGCCGCCGGGATCGTGGGCCTGCGGCTGCCCGGCAACACCGCGGCGGCCCAGCTGTACGACCCAGAGCGCAGCGCCGCGGTCCTCGACCTGGCCGAGGTGGAGAACCTCGCGGTGCTCTCCGAGCGCTACCACTGGGCGATCTACGAGTTGCTGGTGGCCGACGCCCGGCCGCTGGGCGTGCTGCTGCTGGCCCACGCGCGCGGTCGGGCCCGGCCCAGCCAGGTCGAGGTGTCCGCGGTCGAGACCTTCGCCCGGCAGGCGGCGCTGGCGATCGTCCTGGGCGGGGCCCAGCGCGAGCGCGAGCGGCTCGCGGTGTACGAGGACCGCGACCGGATCGCCCGCGACCTGCACGACCTCGTCATCCAGCGGCTGTTCGCCACCGGGATGACGCTGCAGGGGGCGCTGCGCGGCGCCGAGCTGCCGCCCGAGGCCGCGGGGCGGATCTCCCGCTCCATCGACGACCTCGACGAGACGATCGTGGAGGTCCGGCAGACCATCTTCGCGCTCAAGGAGTCGGAGTCGCAGAAGCCCACCGGGCTGCGCGGCCAGGTGCTGCGCGAGGTCGCCTCGGCCCAGTCCTCGCTCGGGTTCGCGCCGGTCGTGCAGTTCGGCGGCCCGATCGACTCGCTGGTCTCCGGGGACCTCGCCGGGCACCTGGTGGCCGCGATCCGCGAGGCGCTGTCGAACACCGCCCGGCACTCGGGCGCGGAGTGGGCCCACGTCTCGCTGTCGGTGGCCAACGGCGAGGTGGTGCTCCAGGTGTCCGACGACGGCGTCGGGCTCGGCCGCAGCACCCGTCGCTCCGGCCTGGCCAACCTGCAGTCGCGCGCAGAGGGGGCGGGCGGGTCGCTGGCGTTCGAGACGCTGAGCGAGTCGGTGGAGCGCCCGGGGCTGCGGCTGCTGTGGCGCGCGCCGCTCGGCTGAGCGGCCGCTCCTACTACATCGTCTCGCCGCGCTCCTCGAGCCGGACGACGAACGCCGCGGCCTGGGTGCGCCGCTCCATGCCGAGCTTGGCCAGCAGCGAGGACACGTAGTTCTTCACGGTCTTCTCGGCGAGGTGCAGGCGCTCGCCGATCTGCCGGTTGGTCAGGCCCTCGCCGATCAGGTCGAGGATCCGGCGCTCCTGGTCGGTGAGCGCGTCCAGGCGCGGGTCGTGCGGCCGGCCGGTGCGCAGCCGCTCCAACACGCGCGAGGTCGCCGAGGGGTCCAGCAGCGAGCGGCCGGCAGCCACCGCGCGGATCGCGTCGATCAGGTCGGTGCCCCGGATGTCCTTGAGCACGTAGCCCGCGGCCCCGGCCATGATCGCGTCGAAGAGGGCCTCGTCATCGGCGTACGAGGTGAGCATCAGGCAGCGGGTGGTGGGCGACAGGTCGTGCACCTCGCGGCAAACCTCCACGCCGGAGCCGTCCGGCAGCCGCACGTCGAGCACCGCGACGTCGGGCTTGACCAGCGGGATCCGGCGGATGGCGTCGGCGGCGGAGCCGGCCTCGCCCACCACGTCGAGGTCGCCCTCGAGGGTGAGCAGCTCATGCAGCCCCCGGCGGACGACCTCGTGGTCGTCGAGCAGGAACACCGAGATGCGCTGGTCGGTCACGCGGAAGCCTCCTGGATGCGGCAGATCTGACGGGAACGGGCGACGAGCCGGCCGGCGGAGTCCCAGACCTCGGCGTCCTCATCGAACCACCCATCGGCGATGAGTGTCGCCTGGGCGCGCACGCGCAGCGCGCCGGGGGCCGGAATCGCGCGCAGGTGGGCGGTCAGCTCCACGGTCGGTGTCCAGCCGACCGGGCGGAGGTCCCAGGGGGTCGGGGGCATCGTGTCGACGGCGACGAGCGCGAACAGGGGGTCGTCGAGCGCGCCCTGCGCGGGGCTCATCCAGGCCAGCATCTCGAGGCGACCCGCCGGCCGGCCGACGGCCCAGCCGAGGTGGTCGGGGTCCATCGAGACCCGCACCTGGTCGAGCAGCGGGATCGACCCCATCGGGGTCTGCGACGACGAGGCCACGCACTCGGCCTCGGGGCGAAGGGCCGGGGGCTCAGGGTCGCGCTGCCACTCGGGGGCGTGGCCCGCGAGGCGGCCCGCGGTCAGGTGCCCGACCACCCGGATGGACGGCCCCTGGCGGAGCGTGAACCGGACGGTCGTGGCGGTGCGCCCGGTGCGCAGCACCTCGGTGTCCACCTCGGCCGGCCCGTGGTCGGGCGGGCTGAGGAAATGGGCGGTGGTCGCGACCGCGTGCGGGTGGTCGGCGCCGGCCGCCTCCGCGGCAGCCAGCGCGGCGCGGGCGGCCGCCGCCAGGACGTAGCCCCCGTTGGGTCGGGAGCCGCTGGCCCAGCCCGGGGTCGATCTCCACGCCGTACCGGCCGGGTTCCAGGGCGCGGACGGCGGTCGCCGCGGCGAACGTGCTCACCCGCCCGACCGTACGGGATCGCTAGCCGGCGTCGGGGCACAGGTAGCGGACGGCGGCCGAGGCCACCTGGGCGGCGCCGAGGTCGGTGACCTCGAGGTCGGGGGTGTCGGCGACGCGCTCGGCGGTGCGGCGGGCCGCCTCGGCCGGGTCGGCGCCGCCGCGTACGTCCTCGCAGGCGTCCTCTCCGAGCGACAGCAGCTCGTTGCGCTGCTCGGTGGACAGGTCGGCCCCGTTGAGCGCCTTGAAGAAGCGCTCCTCGGCGGAGCCGGAGTAGCAGCCGCCGAGGCCCGACGGCGATCGACGCGAGGCGTGAGCGAGGCAAGCACGGGTCGGGTCCGGCGGAGGGGCGCGCTCACGATCCCCCAGCCTACGTCCGCAGCCGCAGCACGCTTCGCCCGGCGACCACCGCGGCCGGCTCGTACCGCTCCTCGAGCAGCCGGGCGACCTCGCCGGTCGGGTCGACCCGCCGCGGGTCCTGGTAGACGACCACCCACTGCGGCGCGGCCGGGCCGGCGAGGTAGGCGCGCAAGGCGGGCAGGGCCGACGGCACGTAGCGGATGTTGGCCCACCACAGGTACGGGTACGAGGTGGTGCGCCCGGCCTTGAGGTACACGTCGGCGGAGGCGGCCAGCGCGTAGACCTCGTCGCCGGGCGCGGTGTTGGCCGCCAGCCAGGGGGCGATCGACTCGTTGGCGAGCACCGACGGCGAGCCGGTGGCCGCGAGGTCGCGCTCCGCCGGCGGCAGCCCGGCCCACACCGCGGCCGTCACCACGGCTGGCAGGGCGACGGCTGCCAGCCCCAGCGGCAGCACCCACGCGCGCCGGCGCGACCAGCGCGCGAGGGCGAGCCCCGCCCCCACCGACGCCGGCGCGACCCACTGCAGGAAGTAGTGCGGCCAGGCGTACGGCCCCAGCACGATCGCGGCGGTCGTGGCCCCGACCCAGGCGAGCAGCGGCCAGTCGGGGCGGCCGCGGTACCGCGCCCCCGCCCAGCCGAACGCCGCCAGCGCCAGCAGCAGGCCGAGGTCCAGCAGCACCCGCGGACCGGAGGCCGCGAGCGCGTCGGCCTTCGCCCCGAGCCCGCCGGGATCGGCCGCCGGGCCGAAGCGGTACGCCACCACGGCGTACCAGTAGGCGCCCCACCCGGTGGCCAGCCCGTGCAGCGCGGACAGCCCGAGCGGGAGGGCGACGCCGAGCGCGGCCCAGCCGACCGCGCCGCGCCGGCGCTTCGCGCGGCATCAGCACGGCCACCAGCGCCACCGCGGCGACCGCGTCCACGGCGGACTGCTTCACCGTGCAGGCGGCCCCCGCGAGCAGGCCGGCCGGCAGCAGCAGCCGGGGGGCGTCGTCGCGGCGTGCGATGAACGCCAGCGCCACCCCCCACACCGACACCGCGGAGGCCGTGAGCTCGCCGTTGAGGACGTGGCCCTGCAGGTGGGGCGCCGCGCCCGCGAAGGCGGCGGCCAGCCCGGCGGCGACCCCCGCGCGGCGGCCGGCGAGCGCCCACGCCGCGGTCGCGGCCCCGAGGGCGATCGAAGCGGCGGCGAGCATGGCGGCGACCCGGGCGGCCAGCGTCGGCGGCCCCTCGTCGAGGCCCACCAGCAGCCGGAAGACCAGCAGGAGTCCCTGGGGGCGGTCGACGAAGACCTCGGTGTAGAGCCGCTCGCCGTCAGCCCAGCGCGCCGCGACGAGCCCGTACCCGCCCTCGTCGCTCACCAGCGGCGAGCCGACCAGCGGCAGCCGCAGGATCGCGGCGACGGACAGCAGCACCAGCCCGAACGCGGCCACCGCCCCGGCCACGGGCCAGCGGCCACCCGGCCGGGAGCTCCCGCCCTCGGCTGTCCGTTGCGGGTCCACGACATGGAGCGTAGGCGCCAGGATGCGGGCAGGGGCCGCCCACCAGGCCGCCCCGACCGAGTACGTGCCCGGTCCCGGCCCACCCCGCCGGCCCGGCCGGACGAGCGGGCCCGCCGGGCCCGGCGAGGAGGACTCATGAGCATCCCCGTTCCGCGGCCGGTGCGGCATCGGCCCCGCAGGAGGCCGGCATGAGCCCCGCCGGCGCCGACGGCGGCCCCGAGCTCGTCCAGCTGCTCACCCCCGAGGGCGAGCGCGTCGAGCACCGCGACTACGCCCTCGACCTCACCGACGAGGAGTACCGCGGGCTCTACCGCGACCTCGTGCTCGTCCGCCGGATCGACGCCGAGGCCACCGCCCTGCAGCGCCAGGGCGAGCTCGGCCTGTGGGCCAGCCTGCTGGGCCAGGAGGCCGCCCAGGTCGGCGCGGGCCGCGCGATGCAGCCCGGCGACTTCGCCTTCCCGACCTACCGCGAGCACGGGGTCGCCTGGTGCCGCGGCGTCGACCCGCTGACCCTGCTGGGGCTCTTCCGCGGGACGACCAACGGCGGCTGGGACCCGCACGAGCACGGCTTCGCGCTCTACACGATCGTCATCGGCGACCAGTGCCCGCACGCCGTGGGCCACGCGATGGGCGCGCTGTGGGACGGCGGCGGCGACGCGACGATGGTGTTCTTCGGCGACGGCGCCAGCAGCCAGGGCGACGTCAACGAGTCGTTCATCTGGGCGAGCGTCTTCAACGCCCCCGTCGTCTTCTTCTGCCAGAACAACCAGTGGGCGATCTCCGAGCCGCTCGAGCGGCAGACCCGCATCCCGCTCTACCGCCGCGCGGCCGGCTTCGGCTTCCCGGGCGTGCGCGTCGACGGCAACGACGTGCTGGCCACCCTCGCGGTGTCGCGCGACGCGATGGCGCGGGCCCGCGACGGCCAGGGGCCGATGCTCGTCGAGGCCTTCACCTACCGGATGGGCGCGCACACGACCTCCGACGACCCGACGCGCTACCGGCTCGCCGGCGACGTCGAGGCCTGGAAGCTGCGCGACCCGATCGAGCGGCTGCGGGCCTTCCTGCACCGCCAGCAGCTCGTCGACGGCGGCTTCTTCGAGGCGCTCGACGCCGAGGCGGAGGCGCTGGCCGTACGGCTGCGGGCGGGCGTGCGGGCGCTGCCCGACCCGGGGCCGCTGTCGATGTTCGACCACGTGTACGCCGACCCGCACCCCCTCGTGGAGGAGGAGCGGGCGGCGTTCGGGGCGTACCTCGCGTCCTTCGCCGACGCCCCGGGGGGTGGGCACTGATGGCCGAGACGCTGACCCTGGGCAAGGCGCTCAACCTCGGCCTGCGCCGCGCGCTGGAGCAGGACCCCACGGTCGTCCTGCTCGGCGAGGACATCGGCAAGCTCGGCGGGGTCTTCCGGATCACCGACGGGCTGCAGAAGGACTTCGGCGAGCACCGCGTCGTCGACGCCCCGCTGGCCGAGTCGAGCATCGCGGGGGCGGCCGTGGGCCTGGCGATCCGCGGCTTCCGCCCGGTGATCGAGATCCAGTTCGACGGCTTCGTCTTCCCTGCCTTCGACCAGATCACCACCCAGATCGCCAAGATGCACGCACGCTCCGACGGCAAGGTGCCGATGCCGATCACGATCCGCATCCCGTACGGCGGCGGGATCGGCGCGGTCGAGCACCACAGCGAGTCGCCGGAGGCATACTTCGCGCACACCGCGGGTCTGCGGGTCGTCACGCCGAGCAGCCCGGCCGACGCCTACTGGATGGTGCAGCAGGCGATCGCGGCCAACGACCCGGTGGTCTTCTTCGAGCCGAAGCGGCGCTACTGGGACAAGGCCGACGCCGACGACGTGCTCGACCCGGCGCACGCGTCCTACCCGTACGACCGCGCGCGCATCGTGCGGCCGGGCGAGGACGTGACGGTCGCCTGCTACGGGCCGATGGTGCGCACCTGCCTGGAGGCGGCGGAGGCCGCTGCGGGCGAGGGGCGCGACGTCGAGGTGATCGACCTGCGCTCGATCTCGCCGCTGGACGTCGACGCGGTCGCGCACTCGGTGGACAAGACCGGGCGGCTCGTCGTGGTGCACGAGGCGCCGGTGTTCCTCGGCCTCGGCGCCGAGCTGGCCGCGCGGGTCACCGAGCGCTGCTTCTACGCGCTGGAGGCGCCGGTGCTGCGGGTGGGCGGGTTCCACACGCCGTACCCGCCGTCGCGGGTGGAGAAGCTCTACCTGCCCGACCTCGACCGCGTGCTCGACGCCGTCGACCGCGTGCTGGCGTACTGAGGAGGCGGGCGATGTCTGAGCAGGTGCGCGTCTTCGCAATGCCGGACGCCGGCGAGGGGCTCACCGAGGGCGAGATCCTCAAGTGGCTTGTCGCGGTCGGCGACACCGTCGTGGTCAACCAGCCGCTCTGCGAGGTCGAGACGGCCAAGGCCGCTATCGAGCTGCCCTCGCCGTACGCCGGGGTGGTAGCCGAGCTGCGCGCGGCCGAGGGGCAGGTCGTCCCCGTGGGCGACCCGATCATCGCGATCGAGGTGGCCGAAAGCCCAGCCGCCGCAACGGTTTCCGCGTCGCCAGCCGCCCCGGCTGGGCTGGCCGCGAACGGCGCCGGCTCCGGGCCGGTACTGGTGGGCTACGGCGTGACGGAGGCCTCGACGCGCCGCCGCCCTCGGCTGCCCGCGGCCGACCCGCACGGCACGATGCGGGTCGAGGCGGGTCCGCCCGGCGAGGCCGTGAAGCCGGTGCGCCACGGCGGGCTCGAGGTCGGGCGCGCCGCCGAGCGGGCGCTGGCCGAGCAGGGCGCGACCGTGGCCGAAGCCCGCGGCCCGGGTGCGGGCCAAGCCGCTGGTCCGCAAGCTGGCCCGCGAGCTCGGCGTCGACCTCGCGGCGGTGGCGGCCAGCGGCCCGCACGGCACGGTCACCCGCGACGACGTCCGGCTGGCGGCCGAGGGGCTGTCGATCGCCCCGGACGCGACGGCCTGGCCGGGGGGCGGCGTCCCCGCCTCCTCGGGCGCCGTCGCGGCCGGCGAGCCGGGCGAGTCCGAGGTGCGCGAGCCGGTGCGCGGCGTGCGACGGCTGATGGCCGAGGCGATGACGGCGTCGGCGTTCTCGGTCCCGCATGTCACCGAGTGGGTTGAGGTCGACGTCACCCGCACGATCGAGCTGCTCGAGCGGATGCGCCGGCTGCCGGCGTACGAGGGGATCCGGCTGTCTCCGCTGCTGCTGGTGGCGCGCGCGCTGATCGAGGCGGTCCGGCGCACGCCGATCGCCAACTCGTTCTTCGACGCCGAGGCGGGCGAGGCGGGCGAGGTCGTCGTCCGGCGGCACGTCAACCTCGGGATCGCCGCCGCCACCCCGCGTGGGCTGGTGGTGCCTAACGTGAAGGGCGCGCAGGCGCTCGCGCTGCCCGACCTGGCCCGCGCGCTCAACGCCCTCGTCGAGACGGCCAAGGCCGGCCGCACCACCCCGGCCGACATGTCTGGCGGCACGATCACGATCACCAACGTCGGGGTCTTCGGCGTCGACGGCGGCACCCCGATCATCAACCCCGGCGAGGCCGCGATCCTGTGCATGGGCGCCGTGCGGCTGAAGCCGTGGGTGGTGGGCGGCCAGGTGGTGGCCCGCCAGGTGATGGAGCTGACGCTGTCGTTCGACCACCGCCACATCGACGGCGCCGCCGGCTCCATCGTGCTGGCCGATGTGGCCCGCCTGCTCGAGGAACCCGCCCTCTACGCCGTCTGACCCACAACGGTTGAGGCGGGGGTCTCACGTTCGGACGGGTCGGATGCCCCGCTCCGGTGTGACCCCCGCTGTGGACAGCCGCGTTGCTCGGGTCGTGCGGCCGACCGCCTCAGGGGGTGATGGCGGCGACGGCAAGCAGCCGGCGGGCGAGCGCCGGGTCGCCGTCGACCCGGATCGGCAGCTCGTCCAGCGGCGCGCGGCCGCAGCCGAGCCGGACGAACGTCTCCCAGTCCATGCTGATCTGCGCGTCGGCAACGCCGTCCTCGGCCGAATGCGCGGACCCGCGGCCGTCGGCGCCGACCACGAGGTCGACATCGAACGCCACCGCGCCCTCGACGGTGAGCCGCACGGCCGAGCCGGGAGGCGCCGCGAGCTCCTTGCTCAGCAGGATGCCCAGCGCGCGTACGAGGCGTTCGCGGGTGACCTGGCCGCCCGGCGAGTCGAGGTCGCCGGGCCGCGCGGTGGCGCGGCGGGCGTCCTGCAGGTGGGCCCAGATGTCGAACGTCCGCATCGGGTAGATCCGCGAGGCGGGCGCCGTCATCCCGGCCGGGCCGCGCACCGCTGCATCGGGCTCGCGGGGGGTCGCCACCAGGTCGGGCCTACGGCGGTCGACCACCTCGGCCAGCTCGGCGCGGATCTCATCGGGCGTACGGGAGCGGCGCACGTCGACGCCCACCTCCGTGTACTGGCTCACCGGGCCAGCCGCGTGCGGCAGGGCATCCCAGTCCGGCACGTGCTCGGGCGCCGGGTCGCCGAGGGTGTCCTTCTCGATCGCGATGACGTGCGACGCCAGATCCTGCACCGACCAGCCGGGCGAGCTCGGTCGGCAGGGCCCACTCGGCATCGGGCAGGCCCGCGTAGAACGCCGCGGTGCGATCGAGCGTGTCCACGTACGCGGCGATGGCGGCATCGAGGTCGAATCCCATCCCCGCACCCTAGACACGGGCGCCTAGGGTCGGGGCGTGGTGTTGACACGCGCGTGGGCGCGGCGCTGGGCGGCCGAGCCCGACCGCGCGGTGCTCCTCGGGCCGGACGGCCGCGCAGCCGACGCGCGCGAGCTGGACCGCTGCACCCGCGACGGGGCCTCCCGGCTGGCCGCCGCGGGGGTCGGCCGCGGCGACCGCGTGCTGCTGTCCTGCGCGCCGTCGACGGCGACGGTGGTGGCGTACGTCGCGGCGCTGCGGCTAGGCGCGGTCGTGGTGCCGGCCAACACCGCGTACACGCGGCCGGAGTTGGAGCACCTCGTCAGCGACTCCGCGCCCGCCTTCGCGGTGCTCGATGACCCGGCGCGGGTCGAGGGCCTCGGGGTGCCGGCCGCGGCCTCGCTGCCGTCGCTGCCGGAGGGCGCCGGCGGTCGAGGTGGACGCCTCGGAGCCGGGCGACCCGGCGATGATCGCCTACACCTCCGGCACCACGGGTCGCCCCAAGGGGGCGGTGCTCTCGCACGCCAACCTGCTCGCCGGCGCGCAGGCGCTGGTCGAGGCGTGGGGGTGGACGCCAGCCGACCGGCTGGTGCTGGCGCTGCCGCTGTTCCACATGCACGGCCTTGGCGTCGGCGTGAACGGCACGCTCCTGGCGGGGGCGTCCGCGGTGGTGCTGCCCGCCTTCAGCCCGGACGCGGTCGCCGACGCCGTACGCGACCACGACGCGACCATGTTCTTCGGCGTCCCGACGATGTGGGCGAGGTTGGCCGCCTCGCCGCGGTTGCCCGAGTTGGCGGCGCTGCGGCTGCTGGTCTCGGGCTCGGCGCCGTTGCCGCCCGATCTGTTCGAGGCGGTGCGCTCGGCCACCGGGCAGGCGCCGCTAGAGCGGTACGGGATGAGCGAGACCGTGATGCTGGCGGCGAACCCGCTGCACGGCGAGCGGCGCGCGGGGACGGTGGGGCGGCCGCTGCCGGGGGTCGAGATCCGGCTGGCCGACGGCGGCGGCGTGGAGGTGCGCGGGCCCAACGTCTTCGCCGGCTACTGGCGCCAGCGCGCGGCGACCGAGGCGGCGTTCACCGCCGACGGCTGGTTCCGGACCGGCGACCTCGGCGAGTGGGACGAGGCCGGCCACCTGCGCCTGGTCGGCCGGGCCAGCGAACTGATCATCACCGGCGGCTACAACGTCTACCCGCGCGAGGTCGAGGACGCGCTGCGCACGCACCCGGCGGTCGACGACGTCGCGGTCGTCGGTGCGCCCGACCCCGAGTGGGGCGAGGTCGTCGTCGCCTACGTCGTGGAGCGTGAGCCCGTCTCCGACGAGGCGCTCGCCGCGCACCTGGCCGACCGGGTGGCCCCGTACAAGCGCCCGCGCCGCTGGCGCCGCGTGGACGAACTGCCGCGCAACGCGATGGGCAAGCTCGTCCGCGCCGACCTGCCGCCGCTGGAGCCCGGACCGCAGCAGGGGGGAGGATGAGCGCCATGCGCGTCGCCGTGCTCCAACTCGACCCCGACTACACCCTGCCGATCGACGAGCGGCAGGACGCAGGCGGCCGCCCTCGTCCGCGCGCAGGCGGGCGCGGACCTCGTGGTGCTGCCCGAGCTGTGGCCGCAGGGGGGCTGGCTCTACGACCGCTGGGACTCCGAGTGCGAGCCGCTCGACGGGCCGACCGTGGCGGCCATGGCCGAGGCCGCGCGTGCGATCGGCGCGCATGTGCACGCCGGATCGGTCGTCGAGCGCGGCGCGGACGGCAAGCACTACAACACCTCGGCGCTGCTCGGCCCGGACGGCGCGCTGCTCGCGTCGTACCGCAAGATCCACCTGTTCGGCTTCGACGAGGGCGAGCCGCTGCTGCTCGGCGCGGGCGAAGAGGTCGTGGTCGCGGCCACCGCGATCGGGCGGATCGGGCTGGCGACCTGCTACGACCTGCGCTTCCCGGAGATGTTCCGCGCGCTCGTAGACCGCGGGGCCGAGCTCGTCGTCGTGCCGGCCGCGTGGCCGGAGGCGCGGGTGGCCCACTGGACGCTGCTCGCGCAGGCGCGCGCTGTGGAGAACCAGTACGCCGTGGTGGCCTGCAACACCGCGGGCTCGCAGGGCGGCAAGGCGATGGGCGGCCGGTCGCTCGTGGTGGGGCCGCGCGGCGACGTGCTCGGCGAGGCCGGGGAGGCCGCCGAGGTGCTCACCGCGACCATCGACCTGGCCGAGGTCGCGCGCTGGCGCGAGGCCTTCCCCGTGCTTGCCAACCGCCGGCTCTGACCCCGTGGCTCAGGTCTCGACCGGGTAGCCGGCGTTGGCCCAGGACGACAGCCCGCCGAGGTCCTTCACCGAGCTGAAGCCGGCCTCGGCCATCTGGTCGGCGGCGAGGGCGCTGCGCCGCCCGGTGCGGCAGTAGACGACGTACGTCTCGGACTGGTCGAGCTCGGCGATGTCGTCGGCGAACGACCCGACTCCACATCGATGTTGACCGCATCGGGGATGTGGCCCGCGGCGAACTCGGCAGGGGTGCGCACGTCGATGACGGTGGCGCCCTCGTCGATGGCCGTGGAGGCCTCGGCGGGGGTGACGGTGCTGACGGCAGCGGAGTCCGACGAGCAGGCGGCGGTGCCGGCCACGAGGGCCAGGCCGAGGGCGGCGGCGGCCAGGCCGCGGGAGACAGATCGCATACCCCCTAGGGTATACGAGACCGCCCCGGGCCTCAACCCGCGACCTCCCCTGCCGTACGCGTGCCTGCCCGGCGCCACAGCGCGCGGCAAGCACGCGTACGGGCGGGGGAGCACCGGGGCTGGGGCAAGATGCCCCCGTGGCAGACCGACCGGCACCCGATGGCGCCCGGGCGCGCGGCCGGGTCCGCGCCCCCGAGCTGGCCGGGCGGCGGTGGCTCAACACCGGCGGCCGCGAGCTCAGCCTCGCCGACCTGCGCGGCCGCTTCGTGCTGCTCGACTTCTGGACGTTCTGCTGCGTCAACTGCCTGCACGTCCTCGACGAGCTGCGCGCCCTCGAGCAGCGGTGGCGCGACGTGCTCGTCGTCGTGGGCGTGCACTCGCCCAAGTTCGCCCACGAGGGCAGGCCCGAGGCGGTCGAGGCCGCGGTCGAGCGCTACCGCGTCGAGCACCCGGTCCTCGACGATCCCGACCTGGCGACCTGGCGGTCGTACGCCGTGCGGGCCTGGCCGACGCTCGCCCTCGTCGACCCCGAGGGGTACGTCGTCGCGCAGCTGTCCGGCGAGGGGCACGCCCACGCCCTCGACGCCCTGCTGGCCGAGCTGGTGGCTGAGCACGAGTCCAGGGGCACCCTGCGCCGCGGCGATGCGCCGTACGAGCCCCCGCCCCCGGCCGCGACCGCGCTGCGCTTCCCGGCCAAGGCGGTCGCGCTGCCCGACGGCGGCTTCCTGGTCGCCGACGCAGGGCGGCACTCGCTGGCCGTGCTGGCCGAGGACGCCGAGACCGTGCTGCGCCGGATCGGCTCCGGCGAGCCGGGGCTGGCCGACGGCGGGCCGGGCGAGGCGCGGTTCAACGAGCCCAACGGCCTTGCATTGCTGCCCCCTGAGGTGGCCTCGGCGGCGGGCTACGACGTGGTCGTGGCCGACACCGTGAACCACGCCCTGCGCGGGGTGCGGCTGGCCGACGGCGCCGTCACGACCCTGGCCGGCGGGCGCGGCCAGTGGATGCAGGGCGACGGCACGGACCGCCTCTCGTCGCCCTGGGATGTCGCCTGGCACGGCGGCCGGGTGTGGATCGCGATGGCCGGCAACCACCAGCTGTGGACGTACGACCCGGCGACCGGCGACGTCGCGGTCGCGGCGGGCACGACGAACGAGGGGCTGGTGGACGGCGACCTGGCCGACGCCTGGTTCGCGCAGACGAGCGGGCTGGCCGCCGACGGCGAGTCGCTGTGGCTGGCCGACTCCGAGACCTCCAGCCTGCGCGAGGTGCGCAACGGCACCGTCCGCACCCACATCGGCTCCGGGCTCTTCGACTTCGGGCACGTCGACGGGCCGGCTGGCGAGGCGCTGCTGCAGCACCCGCTCGGGCTCGCGGTGCTGCCGGACGGCTCGGTCGCGGTCGCCGACACGTACAACGGGGCGGTCCGCCGGTACGACCCCGCGCGCGCGATCGTCGAGACGCTCGCCACGGGGCTGGCCGAGCCGAGCGGCGTCCTGGTGGCCGACGGCGGCGCGACGCTCGTCGTCGTCGAGTCAGCGGCGCACCGGCTGACCCGGGTGCCCGTCCCACGGGAGGCCAGGCGGGTCGACGGCGCCCGGCTGCGCACCCAGCGGCCGCCGACCGAGCTGGCGCCCGGGCCGATCGAGCTGGCGGTGGTCTTCGAGCCGCCTCCGGGCCAGCACCTGGACGACCGGTACGGGCCGTCGACGCATGTCGTGGTGTCGGCGACGCCGCCCGGGCTGCTCGCCGAGGGCGCCGGCGCGGGGCCGGCCCTGGTGCGCCGGATCGTGCTCGCTGGCGACGTCGAGGGAGGCGTGCTGCACGTCTCCGCCCGCGCCGCCTCGTGCGACGACGACTCCGAGCACGCCGCCTGCCACGTGCACCAGCAGGACTGGGGCGTGCCCGTGCGGGTCGCCGCCGGCGCCCCGGCGCGGCTGGCCCTCACCCTCGCCGGCCTCGACGCCTGACCCCCGAGGCAAAGGGAAAGGGCCGGGCCCCGCATGCAGGGTGCGGGGCCCGGCCCTCTCCGGAGGGGTGGAGTTCTTGGGTGTCGAGGCCGCTCCTAGAAGGCGTCCTCGGACAGCTCCATCAGCGCGTTGTCGGTGGCCTCGGCGATCGACCGCTCGGCGGCGAGCTTCGGCAGCTGGGTGCGGGCGAAGAACTTCGCGGCGGCGACCTTGCCGTCGTAGAAGGCCTTGTCGCGGTCGCTCGGGCCGGCGGCCAGCGCCTTGAGCGCCACGTCGGCCTGGCGCAGCAGCAGCCAGCCGATCACCAGGTCGCCGAGCGCCATGAGCAGGCGCGTGGTGTTGAGGCCGACCTTGTACAGCTCGGTCACCTCGGTCTGCGACTTCATCGCGAAGCCGCCGAGGGCGCCGATGATGCCCTGGACGTCCTCAAGCGCCTTGCCGAGCAGCTCGCGCTCGACGGCGAGCGTGCCGTTGCCGGCGTCGCCCTTGGCGAACTCCTGGATCTGCCCGCCGAGGTACGAGATCGCCTGGAACTGGTCGCGGACCATCTTGCGGAAGAACAGGTCCAGGCCCTGGATCGCGGTGGTGCCCTCGTACAGGGTGTCGATCTTGGCGTCGCGGATGTACTGCTCGATCGGGTAGTCCTGCAGGAAGCCGGACCCGCCGAGGGTCTGCAGCGACAGCGCGAGCATCTCGTACGAGCGCTCCGAGCCGACGCCCTTGACGATGGGCAGCAGCAGGTCGTTCATCCGGTCGGCCTGGCTGGCGTCGCGGCCCTCCATCTCGGCGGCCCACAGCTCGTCCTGGAAGCACGAGGTGTACGTGACGAGCGCGCGCATGCCCTCGGCGTACGCCTTCTGCAGCATCAGGATGCGGCGGACGTCGGGGTGGTGGGTGATGGTGACGCGGGGCGCGGCCTTGTCCATCATCTCGGTCAGGTCGGCGCCCTGGACGCGGTTCTTGGCGTAGTCGAGGGCGTTGAGGTAGCCGGTCGACAGCGTCGCGATGGCCTTGGTGCCGACCATCATCCGGGCGTACTCGATGACCTTGAACATCTGCGCGATGCCGTCGTGCACGTCGCCGACGAGCCAGCCGACGGCCGGCAGGCCGTTCTGGCCGAAGGTGACCTCGCAGGTCGTGGAGACCTTGATGCCCATCTTCTTCTCGATGTTGGTGACGTAGGCGCCGTTGCGCTCGCCGATCGCCCCGGTCTCGAGGTCGACGTGGAACTTCGGCACGACGAACAGCGACAGGCCCTTGGTGCCCGGGCCGCCGATCCCCTCGACGCCCTCGGGGCGGGCCAGCACGAGGTGCACGATGTTGTCGGACATGTCGTGCTCGCCCGAGGTGATGAAGCGCTTGACGCCCTCGATGTGCCAGGTGCCGTCGGCCTGCGGGAACGCCTTGGCGCGGCCGGCGCCGACGTCGGAGCCCGCGTCGGGCTCGGTGAGCACCATCGTCGCGCCCCAGCGGTTGTCGATCATCAGCTGGGCCCAGCGCTTCTGGTCGGCGTTGCCGAGGTGGTCGAGGATCGCGGCGAAGCCGGGGCCGGACATGTACATGAAGGCGGGCGGGTTCGCGCCGAGGAACATCTCAGCCACGGCCCAGCGCAGGCTCGGGGGCGCGCCGGTGCCACCGAGGTGCTCGGGCAGGTCGAGGCGCCACCACTCGCTGTCCATCAGCGCGGCGTACGACGCCTTGAAGGACTCGGGCATGGTCACCGAGAAGGTCTTCGGGTCGTAGACCGGGGGGTTGCGGTCGGCGTCGGCGAACGACTCGGCGAGCTTGCCGGTGGCGAGCTCCTCCACCGCCTCCAGCACGTGGTGGGCGGTGTCGACGTCCATCTCGGCGAACACGCCGTGGCCGAGCACGTCGCTGCGGCCGAAGACCTCGAAGAGGTTGAACTCGATGTCGCGCAGGTTGGCCTTGTAGTGGCTCATGGCAGGGGCCCTTCATGTCCACCGGCGCGAGGGAGCCCGCGGCGGTTACCCGTCAGTAACCCCATAGTGCTACTCACCGGTAACTTACGCAAGTGGCGCTGGCCACCGGCGCGCCGCGGCGTCGCCGGCCATCGAGCGCGTGCACCAGACGAACTCACAGCGGGCGGTCTCAGCCCGCGGGTCGACGGTTCGCCGAGCGTGGCTGTGGCGTCCGCGTGGTCACCCTGCGGCCGGTTGTGTGTTGGTTTGGTGCGCTGCGGGACGGCAGTCAGCCGGTCGCGCTCTCCCCCGCCGCGTCGCCGAGCGCGTCGCTGCTGCCGGGCGCGGGTTTGGCGGCCCGGGGCTTGCTCGGCGCGGGCTTGGCGCGCTTGCGCGGGGCCGGCGGATCCGGCTGGGCCTGCTGCGCGCGCAGGTGCGCGGTGACCTCGTCGACCTTCGCCCAGATCATCGAGCGAACCGCCGGGGAGTTCATCTCGGCGAGGTGGTTGACCTTGCCGAGGATCAGGTCGTCGATGGTGAGCTCCGGGTACGCCTTCATGTGCGCGGCGTACTCCTGCTCGGAGGCGATGAGCACGTTGGTCACGCCGGGCACGTCGATGTGCGCGTTGGCGTACGGGCTGATCACGACCTCGTGGGTGCTGTAGATGTTCGTGACCCGGTCCCCGATGGCGGGCAGGTCGGCGCGCAGGGCCATCAGGAACGGCGAGTTGGGGGCCATGTCGCTGAGCGCGGGGGCGAGGTCGCGGCCGGTCCAGCCGTAGAGCCGGGAGACGGTGGCGGCGGTGCGGGTGCCGTGCCAGGGCGCCCCGACGGAGATGACGTGCAGCACCTGCTCGGGGTGGTCGACGGCGTAGCGCATCGAGGCGAGGGCGCCCTGGGAGTGGCCGACGATGACGACCGGCGAGTCGGGCGCGCGCCCTTGCGCGGCAAGGCCTTTGGCGATGTCTTGGCGGATGTGCTCCTGCGAGCGGTGCAGCGGCAGGGTGATCCCGCCGCGGTGCAGGGTGATGAGGAAGGCGTTGGGGTGCCGCTGGAGGACCCCGCGCATCAAGACCGTGGCCGCGACGCCCTTGATCGCCGTGCCGGCGACGATGGGGACTGCGACGGGCACCCGACCCTCCCCTGCCTCGGCTGGCGCTGCGTGTTTGGTCAGGCCCGAATGTACCCATCGGTAACCCAGGGAGGGCAGCGGGGGGACCCGCGTCGTGCGCCGGGCTTGGCGGTTTGGCGTGTTCTCCCGCAAGGGTTTCGCCGGCCGCTAAGGGCGCCGCGGCGGGTTGGCGCGAATCGCGGTGGTAGCGGGTGCACGGGAATCCGTCGGCTTCGTGGAGCGGGTGACGGGATCGTCGCGCCGATTCCGCCGACCCGCTCCGGAGGGGCGACGCGGGGCGGCCTGCGGCCCGAGCGGGTGGAGCGCGTGGAGCGGGTGACGGGAATCGAACCCGCACTGTCAGCTTGGGAAGCTGATGTTCTGCCATTGAACTACACCCGCGGGGCGGCTGAACGCTTCCAGAGCGCATCGGTGTGCGCACCCTCGGTTCGACCGACGCCGGAGATTCTACGGTAGCCGGGTGTGGCTGGTGATCGCCCGGCGCCGGTGTGGATGGCCCGGCGGCGCCGCGGCACTAGACTCCCGTCACCCGCGAGGGCGGGCATGACGAGCGGACCGCTGAGAACAGGGAGCACCTATGAAGCGCAAGGCGTCGACCATTGCCGCAGCAGCGGCCGTTGCCGTTTCGGTGGTCCTCGGTGCCCCTCCCGCGTTGGCCGCTGGAGAGACGGTGACCGCCGCAGATCCCACCTGCCTGGGCAATCTAGAGGGCACGGCCCCGGAGGTCACGCTCACCTACTCCTCTCCCAATAACGCTGCCGTCTTCGTCCCCTCCGTCAATGGCGTCGAAGACTCGGGACAAGGCGTCCCCGCCGGTGGCACCGGCGGGCAGACCCTTCAGCTGTCCAGCTTTGCGGCCGGTACCCAGGTGCGGGTCGTCGTGACGATCGAGGTCGTGGGAAGCGGGGCCCTGCCGCAGGGCAGGGCAGCCCGCTGGCGTCTCGATGCGGTGGGCTCGCCTGATCGCGTGCTCGAGATCCCGCCCGATCCGCGGGTCGTGGGGTGGTGGCGCGACGGCGTCGGCGTGGGGGCCTCCCAGGGGACTGTGGTGCTTGCCGTTCATCTCGACAGCCGTCGCTACGGCCGGGGTCCGTACGCGGCGGCCGGCGAACTGCAGCAGGGCGCGCCCATGAGCCTGGTCGACATGACCGGCAGCACGAGGAACTTCGTCGTGACCTCGGTGGATCGCTACCGCAAGGCGGCCTTGCCGTACGACCGCATCTTCAGCCAGACGGGTGCGCCAGGCGTGGTCCTGGTCACCTGCGGCGGCGAGTACAACGCCGCGGCCGGGGGCTGGGACAGCAACGTGGTGGTGACGTTCAGCCCGGTGTGAGCGGCCTTGAGGGTGCTGGCGATCCTGCTCGCCTAGGCCCGACGGGACGGCGTCCTCAGGCGCCGCACGCTCAGCTAGCGAGCTTGACGGCGGTGCCGATCGCCAGGATCTCCATCAGGCCGGCGGCTTCGCCCATGCTGTTGGAGTCGAAGCTCATCCCGACGATCGCGTCCGCACCCTGGGCCTGCGCATGGGCGACCAGCCGCTGCAAGGCGAGTTCGCGTGCCTCGCTGAGCACCTCGGTGATCTCGCTCAGCTCGCCGCGCTTGAACTGACGGCCCAGGGACTTGACCCCCGCGGCAGTGCCGGCGGACCAGGCGACGATGCCGAATGCCGGACCGATGTGCCGCTCAATGGTCCGGTTGGCGATCTCGAATGTGGTGGTGACGGGCAAGGCGAGCGACTGATCCAGGGCGGACATCTGGGCTCCGATTGTGCGTCGAGGTGCTGCTCCGTGCGAACCAGTATGGAGGGGAGTGGACCGCGGCCGCACACCCGCGGCCGCCGGCCGCGGGCCGGGTGCGCGGGCCTACCCTTCGCACATGGCCGCCCCGTACGACCCCGGGCCGGCCCCTCCGCGAGCGCGCACCAGCGGCCTGCTGACGGCCAGCCCGCGGGGTTTCGGCACCTGGCTGACGATCGTCAAGACGGCCCTCGCCTGCTCGCTGGCGTACCTCGCCGCCTCGCAGCTCGGCGGCAACCAGCTGGCGATCTTCGCGCCGATCCTGGCGCTCGTCACGGTGCAGGAGTCGGTGTACGGCACGGTCGGCCAGGGTCTGCAGAAGATCGCCGGGAACATGGTCGGCGTCCTGCTGGCCACCCTGTGGATCAACCTGGTGGGCACCACCTGGTGGTCGCTCGGGGTCGCGGTCGGCGTCGCGATCGTGGGTGCGCGTCTGCTGCCGATCGGGTACGGAGGCCAGCTGCAGATCCCGCTGTCTGTGCTCCTCGTGGTCGCCCTCGGCCCCGTTCAGGAGGGGTACGGGGTCTGGCGCGCCGTGGACTGCCTGATCGGCGGCGCGATCGGCATCGCGGTGGCCCTGGCGATCCCGGAGCGCCCGCCGATCGAGCCGGCTCGCGCCGCCGTGCGCGACTGGGCCGAGGCCGTGATCGCGCAGGTCGAGGCGATCGCCGACGCGCTCGGCCAGACACGTCGCGAGCTCGCCCCCCGAGAGCAGCACGACTTCATCGGCACCTCGCGCGAGCTGGCCGGCTACGGCCGCCGGTCGCGCGACGCGCTTGCCGCCGCCGCCGAGGGCCTGCGCTACAACCCCAGGGCGGGTGGGCGCGCGCAGGAGCTCGCCGAGCTGGCCGCCCGCGAGCGCGCCGTCGCCCGGTCCAGCCTGCAGGTCCGCACCCTGTCGCTGGCCGTGGACCGCCAGTACGACCGGCCGGGGCCGCCTATGCTCCTGCGCCGCGACGACCTCGCCGACGTGCTGCGCGAGATCGCGGCGATGGCCAGGCTGCGCGTCGCCGGCCAGGGGGTCGCCGAGCAGTCGGCGGCCCTCAAGCGGCAGCTGGCCGACCTGGTCGAAGGCGTCGACGAGCGCTCCGAAGGCGCCGTGCAGGTGCTGGAGTCGATCAGCCTCTGGGCCGGCTGGACCAGCTGCGCCGCGAGGTCGCGCGGGAGGAGGTCGTCAAGCCCCCGCCCAGCGCCGTGGACGACGACCCGCACGACGAACCCGAGGGCGCGATGGCCGGTTGACCGGGCCGCCCCGGTAGCCTCGCGCCGTGCTGCTCTCCGACCGCGACATCCGCGCCGAGATCGACTCCGGGCGCGTGGGCCTCGACCCGTACGACGCCGGGCTGGTCCAGCCGTCCAGCGTCGACGTGCGCCTCGACCGGTACTTCCGGGTGTTCGAGAACCACCGCTACCCGCACATCGACCCCTCGGTCGAGCAGCCCGACCTCACCCGCGAGGTCGAGCCCGAGGGCGACGAGCCGTTCATCCTGCACCCGGGCGAGTTCGCCCTGGCCTCGACGCTCGAGGTCGTCACGCTGCCCGACGACATCGCCGGCCGGCTCGAGGGCAAGTCCTCGCTGGGCCGGCTCGGCCTGCTCACCCACTCGACGGCCGGCTTCATCGACCCCGGCTTCAGCGGCCACGTCACCCTCGAGCTGAGCAACGTCGCGACGCTGCCGATCAAGCTGTGGCCGGGGATGAAGATCGGCCAGCTCTGCCTGTTCCGGCTGTCGTCGCCGGCGGAGCACCCGTACGGCTCGGCCGTGTACGGGTCGCGCTACCAGGGCCAGCGCGGGCCGACCCCGTCGAAGTCGTACCTGAACTTCCACCGCACCGACATGTGATCGACGCCGCCGCGGACGTACGGGCTGCGGCGGCGGCGCCGGCTGCGGCAGGCTGGCCCCATGGGACTCAAGGTCATCGTCGACTTCGACCGCTGCAAGGACCACCACCAGTGCATCGCGCACTGCCCCGAGGTGTTCAGCGAGCACGCCGACGGCTGGCTGATCGTCGCCGAGGACGTCGACGAGTCGCTGCGCGACAAGGTCGAGCTGGCCATCGACTCCTGCCCCGAGCAGGCCATCTCGCTGCAGGGCTGAGCCACCCGCTCAGCCGTGGGAGCGGACCCGCGGCGTGCGGAACTCCCGGGTGCCCGGCACGATCAGCACCGCGAGCGTTGACACCACGGTGACCACGGCCGCGACCCACAGCACGGCGGTCTCGCCCACGGCCGCCACCGCCGGCCCGGTCAGCGCGAGCCCGAGCGGCATGAGTGCGAACGACGCCATCCAGTCCACCGACGACACCCGCGCGAGCGTCTCGGTCGGGATCTCCTCCTGCAGCGCGGTCGACCAGTAGACGAGGAACGGCTCCAGGCACAGCCCCGAGACGAAGTAGACGGCCAGCAGCACCCACGGCTCGGTGGGGTACGCCAACGCCAACGGCACCAAGGTGAACGGCAGGATGCCCAGCAGGCCGACCAGGCCGCGCTGCCGCGGCTGCCAGTGCATCGCGACGAAGGCGCCGATGACGCCTCCGATCGAGATCGCGGCCAGCGACCCCACGTACACCCAGTCGCCGCCGAACTCGCGGCGGCCGATGATCGGCAGCAGCACCGACTCGGGGGCCACGACCAGCATGAGCTGCAGCGAGGCCATCAGCAGGACGGCGGCGATCCACGGACGTCGCCGCACCTCGGCCAGGCCGCCGCGGATCTCCGTCAGCATCGAGTCGCGGTCGGCCTTGGCGACGAGATCGCGGGCCGGCTCGCGCAGCGCGGTCAGGCAGCGCCAGGCTGACGAGGAAGCTCGCCGCGTTGATGACGTACGCCGCGCGCGGCCCGCCGGCGGCGACGACCACCAGCCCGCCGATCCCCGGTCCGATCACCGCGGCCAGCCGGTACGACACGGTGACGAGCCCGTTGGCCGCGGGCAGCAGCGGCTGCGGGACCACCGCGGGGATCAGCGCGGCCTCGGCGGGCCGGAAGAAGGCCTCGCCGGCGCCGACGACGAAGACGAAGCCGGCCAGCACGAGCGTCGAGGGCGTCCACGGGATCAACGCGAGCGCCAGCACCGCGATGGCCCGGAACAGGTCGGACGCGCGCATCACGAAGGTGCGCGGCAGCCGGTCGGCCCACACCCCGCCCACCAACGCGAACGAGCACGATGGCGAGCCAGCGCGCCCCGAGGACGAGGCCGAGGTCGCCGAGGGTCCCGCCGGCGTCCAGGACGGCGATCGTCACCGCGATCGGGAAGATCTGGTCGCCGAGCGTGGAGACGGCCTGGCCGACCCAGAGCAGCCGGAAGTCGCGCAGCCGCAGGGCCGCGGTGGCCCCGGACGCGACGGTGGCTTCCTCGGGCGCGGACATCACGCCAGGATCCCCCGGCGGCCCGCCTCAGGTCGAACGCGTTTCGCGCGGCCCGGTCAGTCGGCGGCGGCGAGCTCCGGCTCGGGCGAGGCCGACCCGCCCGGCCGCTTGACGGCGCGCAGCAGCAGCTGCGCCACGTCCTGCACCTGGACCTGCTCGTCCTTCTCCTTGTCGGACTGCAGCTCGCCGACGCCGTCGGAGAGCATCACCCGGCAGAACGGGCAGCCGACCGCGATGGTGGCCGCGCCGGTGGCGATGGCCTCCTCGGTGCGGTTGGTGTTGACCCGGGTGCCGATCTTCTCCTCCATCCACATCCGCGCGCCGCCGGCGCCGCAGCAGAACCCGCGGTCGGCGTGGCGCGGCATCTCGGTGAGCTCCAGCCCGGGCAGCCCGGAGACCAGGTCGCGCGGCGGGGCGTACACCTTGTTGTGGCGGCCGAGGTAGCACGGGTCGTGGTACGTCACGCGCTCCTCGACGGGGGTGACCGGCGTCAGCTTGCCGTCGCGGACGAGGCGGTTGAGCAGCTGCGAGTGGTGCAGCACCTCCCAGTTGCCGCCGAGCTGCGGGTACTCGTTGGCCAGCGTGTTGAAGCAGTGCGCGCAGGTCGCGACGATCTTCTTCGCGCCGACGGTGTTGAGCGTCTCGACGTTCTGCATCGCCAGCATCTGGAAGAGGAACTCGTTGCCCGACCGGCGCGCGGAGTCGCCGGTGCAGGTCTCGCCCTCGCCCAGCACCGCGAACTCGACGCCCGCGAGGTGCAGCAGCTCGGCCACGGCCTGCGTGGTCTTCTTCGCGCGGTCCTCGTACGCCCCGGCGCAGCCGACCCAGAAGAGCCACTCGACGTCGTCGGGGATCTCGTCCTCGACCACGCGGACCTCGAAGTCGAGGTCGCTCGCCCAGTCCATGCGCCCCGAGGCGTTCAGGCCCCACGGGTTGCCCTTGTTCTCCATGTTCTTGAACAGGCCGTTGAGCTCGGCGGGGAACGAGCTCTCGACGAGCACCTGGTAGCGGCGCATGTCGACGATGTGGTCGATGTGCTCGATGTCGACGGGGCACTGCTCCACGCAGGCGCCGCAGGTCGTGCACGACCACAGCACGTCGGGGTCGATGACGCCGCCGTCGATGGTGAGCCCGTGGTCGTCGAACACCGACGGGCCGACGAGCGGACGCTCGATCTCGTGGCGCACCGACTCCGGCAGCGACTCGAGGTCGATGGCCTCGCGCGGGTTGCCGGCCTCGCGCTTGCCGTACCCGGTCTGCGCGAGCACGGCGTTGGGGTCGCTTGCGGTGAGGTACGGGGCCTGGGCGAAGGTGTGGTCGCGCAGCCCCATGATGAGCAGCTTCGGCGACAGCGGCTTGCCGGTGTTCCAAGCCGGGCACTGCGACTGGCAGCGGCCGCACTCGGTGCAGGTCGCGAAGTCGAGCAGCCCCTTCCAGGTGAAGTCGTCCACCTTGCCGCGGCCCATCACGGCGTCCTCGTCGAGCTCGTCGAGGTTCTCGAAGTCGAGCGGCTTGCCGTCGACGTACATCGGCAGCAGCGGGCCGAGGGCGTTGGGGCGCCGCGAGAACGCGACGTTGATCGGCGCCATGAAGATGTGCAGGTGCTTGCTGTAGACGACCAGGACGAGGAAGCCGAGGATCACGCCGATGTTGAGCAGCAGCCCGATCGTCTCGATCCACTCGTTGGCCGCAAGCGACTGGGGCAGCACGTTGGCGACCCATTGCGAGGCGAACGCCCACTGGTCGGGGTACGGGAAGTTGCCGGTGTTGATCTGCGCGCCGCGGTACAGCAGCAGCGTCCACAGCACGTTGAAGATCATGAAGAGCACGAGCCACGCCGCGCCCGTGTGCGAGCCGTAGAAGCGGGAGTCGCGGCCCTGCTTCTTGGGGTTGCTCTGCACCCGGATCAGCGCGAAGACGACCAGCGCCAGGATCACGGCGACGGTGAAGAAGTCCTCGACGAGCGGCACCCAGGCCCAGTTCTGGAGCACCGGGATCGCGAACGAGCGGCTGAACAGCGCGCCGTACGCCTCGATGATCGTCAGGCCCAAGACGATGAAGCCCCACATCGCGAAGACGTGCGCGGTGCCGGGGACCGTCCACTTGAGCAGCTTCTTCTGGCCGGCGACCTCGACGAGCTCGGCCTGGATGCGGCGCTCGGGCTGGTCGGTGCGGCCGACGGCCGGCTGTCCGGAGCGGATCAGCCGGGTGAGGACCCCCAGCCGGCGCAGGGTGATCGTCAGCGCGACGACCGTGATGAGGAGGCCGAGGACGGTGCTCAGCACGACCTGCGAGTTCTCGGACACGGGGGTCCTCCCGTCCGGGTCCCCGGCCGGGTCGGCCGGGGAGCGTCAAGGCGAGCGTGAAGGTCAATCGGGCCGGGCGTCGCGCAGGGCGCCGCGCCGGGGTCGTACGCGGTGGAGCGGGTCCGATCCTACCGGCCGGTAACTTTGCCGGGGCGTGGGACTTTGGCCCGAGAATAGTCGGACCTTTTGCCCGCTGACGGCCGTTTGGGGCCGCTCAGGTGAGCGCGTCCCACACCCAGGCCGCGGCCGGGACGAGCACCGGCGCCGACAGCGCGAGCAGGCCGAGCACGAGCAGCACGGCCACCACGCGCGAGCGCAGCGAGCCCTGGCCGCCGGCCGCGCGCATCTGTCGGAGCACCACGCCGCAAAGCGTACCCAGCCGCCGCCCGCCCCGCCTGCCGCCGAGTTGTCAGAGGAAGCGGAGGGCATAGCCACCGCTTCCTCTGACAACTCGGAATGGGGGGCGGGGCTGAGAGCGGGAATACCGGGATGCGCAGCGAAGTTGAGTCGAGTACGCTCAACTAACGAGCGTGACCCTTACTCAATCACCCGAAGCACCCGCTTGATCCACCGCACAGACCCACCGATTCCCGTACCCGGAGGTACCCCGCATGTCCCGTCCCGTCGGCATCGACCTCGGCACCACCAACTCCGTCGTCGCCGTCCTCGAGGCCGGTGAGCCCGTCGTCGTCGCCAACGCCGAGGGCAGCCGGACCACCCCCAGCGTCGTCGCCTTCGCCAAGAACGGCGAGGTGCTCGTCGGCGAGGTGGCCAAGCGCCAGGCGGTCACCAACGTCGACCGCACGATCCGCTCGGTCAAGCGCCACATGGGCACCTCGTGGTCGCACGACATCGACGGCAAGGCGTACGGCCCGCAGGAGATCAGCGCGCGCGTGCTCATGAAGCTCAAGCGCGACGCGGAGTCCTACCTCGGCGAGGCCGTCACCGACGCCGTGATCACCGTGCCGGCGTACTTCAACGACGCCCAGCGCCAGGCCACCAAGGAGGCGGGCGAGATCGCCGGCCTCAACGTCCTGCGCATCGTCAACGAGCCCACCGCGGCCGCGCTCGCGTACGGCCTGGACAAGGGCGACAAGGAGCACACCATCCTGGTCTTCGACCTCGGCGGCGGCACCTTCGACGTGTCCCTGCTGGAGATCGCCGAGGGCATCGTCGAGGTCAAGGCGACCTCCGGCGACAACCACCTCGGCGGCGACGACTGGGACGCCAAGATCGTCGACTGGCTGGTCGAGCGGTTCAAGGGCGCCCACGGCATCGACCTGGCCAAGGACAAGATGGCCATGCAGCGCATCCGCGAGGCCGCGGAGAAGGCCAAGATCGAGCTGTCGCAGCAGATGCAGACCTCGATCAACCTGCCGTACATCACCGTCGACGGCGAGAAGAACCCCCTCTTCCTCGACGAGACGCTGTCGCGCGCGCAGTTCGAGTCGATGACGAGCGACCTGCTTGAGCGCTGCAAGGCGCCGTTCGCCAGCGTCATCAAGGACGCCGGCGTCGCCCTGTCGGCCATCGACTCGGTCGTGCTCGTCGGCGGCTCCACCCGGATGCCCGCCGTCACCGACCTGGTGCGCACGCTGACCGGCGGCAAGGAGCCGAACAAGAGCGTCAACCCCGACGAGGTCGTCGCCGTCGGCGCCGCGCTGCAGGCCGGCGTGCTCAAGGGCGAGGTCAAGGACGTCCTGCTGCTCGACGTCACCCCGCTGTCCCTCGGCATCGAGACCAAGGGCGGCGTCATGACCAAGCTGATCGAGCGCAACACCACGATCCCGACCCGCAAGAGCGAGGTCTTCACGACGGCCGACGACAACCAGCCGTCCGTGCAGATCCAGGTCTTCCAGGGCGAGCGCGAGATCGCCGCGTACAACAAGAAGCTCGGCATGTTCGAGCTGACCGGCCTGCCGCCGGCCCCGCGCGGGATCCCGCAGATCGAGGTCACCTTCGACATCGACGCCAACGGCATCGTGCACGTGACCGCCAAGGACCGCGGCACCGGCAAGGAGCAGTCGATGACCGTCACCGGCGGCTCGGCGCTGAGCAAGGAAGAGATCGACAAGATGATGCGCGACGCCGAGGCGCACGCCGACGAGGACCGCCAGCGCCGCGAGGCCGCCGAGGTCCGCAACCAGGCCGAGACGCTGCTCTACTCGACGGAGAAGTTCATCGCCGAGAACCGCGAGAAGGTGCCGGCCGAGGCCGTCTCCAACGTCGAGGGCCCGCTCGCCGAGCTCAAGAAGGCGCTGGAGGGCGACGACGCCGAGGCCATCAAGGCGGCCACCGAGAAGGTCGCGCAGTCCAGCCAGCAGCTCGGCGCGGCTATGTACGCCCAGGCGCAGGCCGAGGGCGGAGCGGCCTCCGACGCCGCCAGCGGGACGGCCGGCTCGGCCGGCGGCGCCGGCGACACCGTGGACGACGACGTCGTCGACGCCGAGGTCGTCGACGAGCCCGAGGGCGACCAGAAGTGACCGGTCCCCTCAACGGCCCGCCGGCCGACGAGGCCGACCCCGCCGGCCCGGTGATCCGCGACCGGCGGCGGGTCGACCCGCTGACCGGGCAGGTCCGCCACCCCGAGGAGGCCGCCCCCGGGCGTCCTCCCGGGGAGGCCGCCGGCGCGATGGCCGAGGAGGCCGCCGCCGGTGACGTCGTCGAGCGCGAGCTCGCGGCACTCGCCGGCGAGGCCGACGCCTACCGCGCCGACCTCCAGCGGGTGCAGGCCGAGTACGCCAACTACCGCAAGCGCGTCGAGCGCGACCGCGAGGTCGTTCGCGACGCTGCGGTGGGCGGCGCGCTGGCCGAGCTGCTCCCGGTGCTCGACGACGTGGGCCGGGCCGACCAGCACGGCGAGCTCACCGGCGGCTTCAAGGTGGTCGCCGACGCCCTCGACGCCGCGCTCGTACGAATCGGCCTTGAGCGCTTCGGCGCCGCCGGGCGACCCGTTCGACCCGGCGCTGCACGAGGCCCTGGCGCATGCCCCGGCACCCGAGGGCGCCGAGCCCGGCGAGCCGTTGTGCGCGGAGATCTACCAGCCCGGGTACCGCTACGCCGGACGTGTGCTGCGCCCGGCCCGCGTCGTGGTCGCCGACTCTGGGGCCTGACCCGGCCCGTACCCCCGCCTGACCCAACCCGCCGAGGCAGCCGAGAGGAGGCACGCCGATGATCAACCCGCAGTGGGCCGAGAAGGACTTCTACGCCGTGCTCGGCGTCGGCAAGGACGCCTCGGCCGCCGAGATCAAGAAGCGCTACCGCGTGCTGGCCAAGGAGCTGCACCCCGACACCAACAAGGGCGACGCCAAGGCCGAAGAGCGGTTCAAGGCGGTCAGCGAGGCCTACGACGTGCTGGCCGACGCGGCCACCCGCAAGGAGTACGACGAGGCGCGGGCGCTGTTCTCCTCCGGCGGTGGGCGAGCGGGCGGTTTCGGCGGGGGCCGCCAGGGGGCGGACCTCAACGATCTGATCAACCAGATGCGCGGCGGGGGAGGGGCACCCGGCTCGGGCGGCGGCTTCGGCGACATCCTGGGCGGGCTGTTCGGCGGCGGCGGGCGGCGGGCCACGGCGCAGCCGCGCCGCGGGGCGGACCTGGAGACCGAGGCGACCCTGAAGTTCGGCGACGCCCTCGCCGGGGTGACCCTGCCGCTGCGGCTGTCCGGCGAGGCCCCGTGCGCGGTCTGCTCGGGCACCGGGGCCAAGGCCGGCACCACGCCGCGGCTGTGCCCGACCTGCCAAGGGGCCGGCCAGACCTCCCGCAACGCCGGCGGCTTCGCCTTCCCCGAGCCGTGCCGCGAGTGCCGCGGCCGCGGCATGGTGGTCGACGACCCGTGCCTGACCTGCCTGGGCTCCGGCCGCGGGCAGTCGTCGCGCACCATCCACGCGCGGATCCCCGCGGGGGTGCGCGACGGGCAGAAGATCCGGCTCAAGGGCAAGGGCGGCCCGGGCGAGCGCGGCGGCCCGAACGGCGACCTCTACGTGCGGGTGCACGTCGAGCCGCATCCCGTCTTCGGCCGCAAGGGCGAGCACGTCACCATCACGGTGCCGATCACGTACCCGGAGGCCGCGCTCGGGGCCCAGGTGGCGGTGCCGACCCCCGCCGGGTCGACCGTCACGGTGAAGATCCCGCCGGGCACCGCCAGCGGGCGCACCCTCCGGGTGCGCGGCAAGGGCGCGCCCAAGGGCCCCGCCGGCGGCCACCCCGGGGGCCACGGCGACCTGCTGGTCACCGTCGAGGTGGCGGTGCCGCACCGGCTGTCCAAGGCGGCCCACGAGGCGCTCGAGGCCTACCGCGAGGCCACCGCCGGCGACGATCCGCGCGCCGACCTGCAGGCGCGCGCGAAGGGGGTCTGAGATGTCCGTCTTCGACGAGGTCTTCGACTCGCTCGCGGCCGGCTCGCAGGACGCCCCGGTCTTCGTGATCAGCGTGGCCGCCGAGCTGTCCGGGCTGCACGCCCAGACGCTGCGGCAGTACGACCGGATCGGCCTGGTCTCGCCGGGCCGCACGGCCGGCGGCGGCCGGCGCTACTCGCTGCGCGACATCGTGCTGCTCCGCGAGGTGCAGCGGTTGTCGTCCGACGGCCACAACCTCGACAGCATCAAGCGGATCCTCGAGCTCGAGCGCGAGAACGCCGCCCTGCGCGAGCGGCTCGCGGCGTACGAGCACGAGCGCCGCAGCACCGCCCTCGTCGTCTGGCGCCCCCAGCGCCGGCCCTACCCGCCCACCGACCCGACCGCCACGCGCCGAAGGGAGCCCCAGATGGACCAGCTGACCACCCGCAGCCAAGAGGCGCTGTCCGACGCCGTGCGCCGGGCCGCGGTGGGCGGCCACCCCGAGGTCGCCCCGATCCACCTGCTGCGCGCGCTGCTCGACCAGCCGGAGGGCACGGCCGCCGCGCTGCTCGCCGCCGTCGGCGCGGCGCCCGCCCGGCTGCGCGAGGAGGCTGACGCCGAGCTGCGCCGGATCCCGGCCGCCCAGGGCTCCACGGTCGCCGCGCCGCAGACCTCCCGCCAGCTCCTGCAGGTCCTCTCGGCCGCGGGCGACCGCGCGCGAGACCTCGGCGACGCGTACGTCTCGACCGAGCACCTCGTGGTGGCGCTGGCCCAGGTCGACGGGCCGGCGGCGACGCTGCTGCGCGCGGCCGGGGCCACCGCCGACGCGCTGCTGGCCGCCTTCCCGTCGGTGCGCGGCTCGGCGCGGGTCACCTCGCAGGATCCGGAGGCGACGTACCAGGCGCTGGAGAAGTACGGCGTCGACCTCACCGCGCGGGCCCGCGAGGGCAAGATCGACCCGGTGATCGGCCGCGACGCCGAGATCCGCCGTGTCGTGCAGGTGCTGTCGCGGCGCACCAAGAACAACCCGGTCCTCATCGGCGAGCCCGGCGTCGGCAAGACGGCGGTCGTCGAGGGACTGGCCCAGCGGATTGTGGCCGGCGACGTGCCGGAGTCGTTGCAGGGCAAGCGGTTGGTGGCGCTCGACCTCGGCGCGATGGTTGCCGGGGCGAAGTACCGCGGCGAGTTCGAGGAGCGGCTCAAGGCCGTGCTCGACGAGATCCGCGGCAGCGAGGGCCAGGTCGTGACGTTCATCGACGAGCTGCACACAGTGGTCGGGGCGGGCGCGACCGGCGATTCGGCGATGGACGCCGGCAACATGCTCAAGCCGATGCTGGCCCGCGGCGAGCTGCGGATGGTCGGCGCCACCACGCTGGACGAGTACCGCGAGCACATCGAGAAGGACCCCGCCCTGGAGCGGCGCTTCCAGCCGGTGCTCGTCGACGAGCCCAGCGTCGAGGACACCATCGCGATCCTGCGCGGCCTCAAGGAGAAGTACGAGGCGCACCACGGCGTCGAGATCGCCGACGCCGCGCTGGTCGCCGCCGCGACGCTGTCCGACCGCTTCATCTCCGGCCGCCAGCTGCCCGACAAGGCGATCGACCTCGTCGACGAGGCGGCCAGCCGGCTGCGGATGGAGATCGACTCCTCGCCGGTGGCGATCGACGAGCTCCGGCGCGCGGTCGACCGGCTGAAGATGGAGGAGCTCGCCCTCGAGCGCGAGGACGACCCGGCCTCCCGCGAGCGGCTCGCCAAGCTGCGCCTCGACCTCGCCGACCGCTCCGAGCAGCTGTCCGGGCTGATGGCGCGGTGGGAGCGCGAGAAGTCCGAGCGCAACCGGGTCGGCGACCTCAAGCGCGAGCTCGACGAGGTGCGGATGGCAGCCGACCGGGCCCAGCGCGAGGGCGACCTGGCCGCGGCCTCGGCCCTCCTCTACGGCGACCTGCCGCGGCTCGAGCGCGAGCTCGCCGACGCGATGGTGGCCGAGGGCGCCGAGACCGCGCCGATGGTGGCCGACGAGGTGGGCCCGGACGACGTCGCCGAGGTCGTCGCGATGTGGACCGGCATCCCCGCCGGCCGGCTGCTCGAGGGCGAGACAGCCAAGCTGCTGCGGATGGAGGACGAGCTCGGACGCCGGCTGATCGGCCAGCGCCGCGCTGTCGCGGCCGTCTCCGACGCCGTCCGCCGCGCCCGGGCCGGCATCTCCGACCCCGACCGGCCGACCGGCTCGTTCCTCTTCCTCGGCCCCACCGGCGTCGGCAAGACCGAGCTGGCCAAGGCGCTGGCCGACTTCCTCTTCGATGACGAGCGGGCGATGGTCCGCATCGACATGAGCGAGTACGGCGAGAAGCACTCGGTCGCGCGGCTGGTCGGGGCCCCGCCCGGATACATCGGGTACGAGGAGGGCGGCCAGCTCACCGAGGCGGTCCGCCGCCGGCCGTACTCCGTGGTGCTGCTCGATGAGGTGGAGAAGGCCCACCCGGAGGTCTTCGACGTCCTGCTCCAGGTGCTCGACGACGGGCGGCTCACCGACGGGCAGGGCCGCACGGTCGACTTCCGCAACGCGATCCTGATCCTGACCAGCAACCTCGGCTCGATGTACCTCGTCGACCCGACGCTGTCCGACGACGCCAAGCGCGAGGCCGTGATGGCGGCGGTGCGGGCGTCGTTCAAGCCCGAGTTCCTCAACCGGCTCGACGACGTGGTGCTCTTCGACGCGCTCTCCACCGGCGACCTCGCGCACATCGTCGACCTGCAGGTCGCGGCGCTCTCGGGTCGGCTGGCCTCGCGCCGGCTCACCCTCACCGTCACCGATGCGGCCCGCGACTGGCTGGCCCGGACGGGGTACGACCCGCTCTACGGCGCCCGGCCGCTGCGCCGGCTCATGCAGACCGAGATCGGCGACCGGCTGGCGCGGCTGCTGCTGTCCGGCGAGGTCCGCGACGGCGACACGGTGACCGTCGACGCCGACCCCGCCGGCTCCGGCCTGACCTTGGCCGCGAGCTCACTCAAGGCGGCTCCCGCGCACTGAGCGGCGCCTCCCCTGGGCGGGAGCCTCCGTCCTCCATCAGCTCGTCGGCATCACGCTGGAGCCGGCTCCTCGCTGATCAGCCGCGCCGCTTCGACGAGGTCGGCGAGCACGCGCGACGGTCTCAGCGTCGGACCAGTTCATCGAGGCCTCGCCGACGGTGAACTCGGTCGCCGCCCAGCCGGGGACCTCTGCCGGGACGACCGTGCCCAACGCCAGCAGACCCTCCGACTCCGCCAGCCGCAGGCCGGCCTCGCGCAGCGCATCGGCGGGCACGTCGATGAACAGCACGAACGCGTTGGTGTGGGGCGGCGTGGGGTGGACCCGCACGCCGGGGATCGAGGCCGCGGCCGATGCCACCGCCCGCGCGTGCTCGGCGTAGGCGCGAAAGCGGTCCAACCGGGTGCGCAGCCCCTCGCGGGCCGCGACGGCCAGGGGGTAGACGCTGACCAAGGTGCCGCCGTGTCGGTGCTGCCAGTGGCGCGCCTCGGCGATCACGTCCTCCGGCCCGACGAGCGCCGCCCCGGCGATGCCGCCCAGCCCCTTGTAGAACGAGACATAGACCGTGTCGCCGAGGGCCGTGATCTCGGCGAGGGGGCGGTCGTAGAACGGCTGGCTTTCCCACAGCCGGGCGCCGTCGATGTGCACGGGGATGCCGCGGGCCCGCGCCGCCTCCACGAGGCCCACCAGTTCATCCCACGGCGCGAGCAGGTGGCCGGCAGCGCGCAGGGGGAGCTCGACCGACAGTGCCCCAAGCGGTTGGGGGCACCCGGCCAGGTCGTCGGCCGAAAGCGGGCGAGGCTCGACGCTCAGGTGCTCCATCCGGATGCCGTGGACCACCTCCAGCGCCCGCTCCTCGTCCAGCACGAGATGGGACAACCCGTGCACGCCGACCGCGCGGTGGCCGGTGCGGTCGGCCCACACACGAAACGCGCACTGCTGGGCCATGGTCCCGCTCGGCATGAACACTGCGGCCGGCTTGCCCAACAGGTCGGCGACCTCGGACTCCAGCGCCTCCAGCTCCCCATGTTCGCCGTAGACGTCCGGCAGCGGATCGACCGCCAGGCCCCCGAGCCGGTGCAGCGTCTCGGCGGGCGACCGGTGCCCGTCGCGCTGCAGGAAGCGGGTGGCGCCCGCGAGCGCCCGGCGTCGTCGCAGGTCCTCCTCGGAGTGGCTCATGGGCGGATCCTCGCGCACCCGCCGGACCTCACGGGAAGGATCGGGCGAGCCGGGCGACGGCGTCGTCGAGGACCTCGTCGCGCTTGCAGAAGGCCCACCGCACCAGCGGCCGGCCGACGGACTGGTCGTCGTAGAACACCCCGGCCGGGATGGCCACCACGCCGGCCCGCCGAGGCAGGTCGAGGCAGAACGCCATCCCGTCGTCGTACCCCAGCGGCCGCACATCGGTGAGCACGAAGTAGGTGCCGCGCGGGCGGTAGACCTCGAGCCCGACGGACGCGAGCCCCGCGCACAGCCGGTCCCGCTTGGCCGCCAGCCCGTCGCGCAGCCCGGCGAAGTACGAGTCCGGCAGCGCGAGCCCGGCGGCGACGGCGTGCTGGAACGGCCCGCCGTTGACGTACGTGAGGAACTGCTTGATGCCTCGGGCCGCGGACACCAGCTCCGCGGGCCCGGTGGCCCAGCCGACCTTCCAGCCGGTGAAGGCGAACGTCTTGCCGGCCGATCCGAGGGTGAGCGTGCGCTCCCGCATGCCCGGCAGCGTGGCGATCGGCATGTGCGGGCGGTCGGCGTCGAAGGCCATGTGCTCGTAGACCTCGTCGCTGACCACCACGAGGTCGTGCTCGACGGCGACATCGGCGATCGCCTGCAGCTCCGCCCGGGACAGCACGGCGCCCGTGGGGTTGTGAGGGGTGTTGAGCAGGATCATCCGCGTGCGCCCGGTGACCGCGGCCCGCAGCGCGTCGACGTCGAGGGCGAAGTCGGGCGGCCGCAGCGTCACCGGCCGGCGGACCGCCCCGGCCCAGCCGATGCACGCGACATACGAGTCGTAGTACGGCTCCAGCACCACGACCTCGTCGCCGGGGTCGAGCAGCCCGAGCAGCGCGCTGGCGATGCCCTCGGTGGCGCCGGCCGTGACCAGCACCTCGGAGTCCGGGTCGACCGCGAGGCCGTACCACCGCCGCTGGTGCTCGGCGATGGCCGCCCGCAGCTCCGGCACGCCCGGCCCGGGCGGGTACTGGTTGCCGCGGCCCTCGGCGATCGCCAGGCGCGCCGCCTCGGCGACGACGGCCGGCCCGTCGACGTCGGGGAACCCCTGGCCGAGGTTTACCGACCCCGTCGCGGCGGCCAGCGCCGACATCTCGGCGAAGATCGTCGTGCCGAGCCCGTCGAGCCGGTGGGCCGCTCGCTTCCTCACGCCGCCCACCCTGCCACCGGCGGCTGCCGCGCGTGCGAGAGTGCCGCCATGCTTGAGCCGCCCCCCGTGACCGCCCCCACCGCCCTCATCACCGGCGCGACCGCCGGGATCGGGGCCGCCTTCGTCCGCCGGTACGCCCAGGACGGGTACGACCTGGTGCTCGTGGCCCGCGACGTCCCGCGCCTGGAGCTGCAGGCCGAGGACCTCCGGCGGCGCTTCGGGGGCCAGGTCGAGGTGCTGGGGGCGGACCTGTCCGACCGCGAGCCGAGGTCGCGGCGCGTGGAGGACGCGGCTGGCCGACCGCTCGCGCCCGGTCGAGGTGCTCGTCAACAACGCCGGGTACGGGCTGAACCACCGCTTCGTCGGGGGCGACCTGGACGCCGAGGAGCAGATGTTCGACGTGCTCGCGCGCGCCGTCCTGCGGTTGAGCGGCGCCGCCGTCCCCGGCATGGTCGCGCGCGGCCGGGGCGCGGTCATCACCGTCTCTTCGGTGGCGTCGTTCGCGCCGCTCGGCACGTACAGCGCCGCCAAGGCGTACGCCACGACGTTCACCCAGGGCCTGGCGGGCGAGCTGGCCGGCACCGGGGTGCGGGCGATCGCGCTATGCCCCGGTTACGTGCGCACCGAGCTGCACCGTCGTGCCGGCATGGACGTGTCGATGATCCCCGACCGGCTGTGGCTGGACGCCGACGAGCTCGTCGACGCCTGCCTGCGCGACCTCGCCGACGGCAAGTCGATCTCGGTGCCGGGCGCGGCCTACAAGGCGATTAGCACCTTGACCAGGCTGCTGCCGCGCGAGTCGCTCCAGCGCGCGGGCCAACGCGTCAACGGCCGCCGCGGGCGCTGACATGCCGTCGCTGCTGGTCCTCGGCGGCACCGCGTTCGTCGGCCGGGCCGCGGTGGACGACGCGCTCGCGCGCGGCTGGTCGGTCACCACGCTGAACCGCGGCCGCTCGGGCGGCGACCGGCCCGAGGTCCAGGCCCTGCACGCCGACCGCGATGACCCCGCGTCGGTCCGCGAAGCGCTGGCGGGTCGCGCGTACGACCTGGTCCTCGACGTCAGCGGCCTGAACGCCGCGCGGGTCGCCGCCGCGGCTGACTCGCTGGTCGGCGCATGCGGCCACTACGCGTACGTCTCCACCGCGGGGGTCTACTCCGAGTGGCCCGAGCGGGACGGCATCGACGAGACCGTGCCCGCTCGTCGAGGCGGACCCGGACGACCCGTCGCCGCCGTCGATGGAGCGCTACTCCGAGCAGAAGCGCGGCGGCGAGCTGGCGGCGCTGCGCGCCTTCGGCCCCGACCGCACCCTGATCGTGCGCCCCGGCGTGATCTACGGCCCGTACGAGAACGTGCGGCGCTGCGCGTACTGGCTGGGCCGGGCGGCCGCCGGCGGGCCGGTGCTGGTGGCGGGGGCGCCCGACCGGCCGTACCAGGTGGTCGACGTCCGCGATCTCGTGGCGTGGACGCTCGACGCCCTGGAGCGTGGGCTGGCCGGCGCCTTCACCGCGGTGTCGCCGCCCGGGCGCGACACCTGGGGCGACTGGATCGCGGCCTGCGCCGCCGCGACCGGCGGGGTCGTCGAGCCGGTGTGGGCCGACGACGACTGGCTCCTGGAGCAGGGCGTCGAGCCGTGGTCGGGGCTGCCGACCTGGTACCCCGGCGGCGCCCGCCTGCTGGCGACCGGCCGGATCGAGGCCGAGGGGTTCACCGCGCGCCCGCTCGCCGACACGGCGCTCGGCGCCTGGGAGGCGCTGCGCGACGATCCTGCCGGGCAGCCGCCCGAGTCGTACCGCCCCGCGGGCCTCGACCGGGCGACGGAGCTTGAGCTGGTCGCGGCCTGGCGGGCGCGCGGGTAGCGGCGGCGATCAGATCGCGCGCATCCGGTTGCCGCGCGGGTTGTGCTCCACCTCGGCGCGGCCGAGGTGCTCCAGGAGCGGCGGGACGTACATCCCGAACCGCCCGCGCAGCCCCTTCTTCAACCCGTACCAGCCGCCGACCGGGTTGTCCGGCGAGCGGCCCCACGCCTCGACGGTGCCGTCCTTGGCCGGCTTCTGCTCGTCGGCCGACCCCAGCTCCATCCAGTCGCCGTGCGCCGTGAGCATCGCGTGCAGGTCGTCGAGGCAGCGGGCGTCGTAGAGCAGCACGGTCTTGCCGACCGTGCACACGATCACGTCGACGCCGTCGCGGGTGTCGCGGTGCATCGTGTAGTCCGACGACAGGGGCGGCGTCTTCAGCCGCCACGGGTCCTCGGGTGTGCCCGTCCCGCTGCTGATCGCCTCGGCGGCCATGGCCATTCCCTCCCACGCGACAGTCCCGTGCGGGCCAGCGTCGCGCCGAAGACGGCGCGTGTCCAGGCCGAGCTGCCGCGCCGCGTAGGGTCGCGCGTCCGTGAGCGCCCGCGACGAACTGCTGCCCCAGATCACCGACAAGGCCGTCGTGCACGGCCGGGTCACCCTGTCCAGCGGGCGGGAGGCCGACTACTACGTCGATCTGCGCCGGGTCACCCTCGACGCCGCCGCCGCCCCGCTCGTGGGCCAGGCGATGCTCGACGCGACCGCCGACTGGGAGTACGAGGCCGTGGGCGGGCTGACCCTGGGCGCCGACCCGGTCGCGACGGCGATGCTGCACGCGGCCGCCGCGCGGGGCCGGGCGCTCGACGCGTTCGTGGTGCGCAAGGAGGGCAAGGCCCACGGCCTGCAGCGGCGGATCGAGGGGCCGGACGTCGCTGGCCGGCGCGTGCTCGCGGTCGAGGACACCTCGACCACGGGCGGCTCGGTGATGGCGGCCGTCGAGGCGCTGCGCGAGGCGGGCGCGACCGTCGTGGGCGTCGCGGTCATCGTCGACCGCGGCGCCGGGCCCGGCCGTCATCTCAGCCGGCCTGCAGTACCGCGCGGTCTACTCGCTGGCCGACCTCGGCCTGGCCTGACAGCGCCGCGCCTGACGGCTACGCGGCCGGCTCCTCCGACGACTGCCCGAGGCCCTCGCCCCGGCGGTGCCGCACGTACTCAAAGAGGATCGGCAGCACCGAGACGAAGACGAAGGCCAGCAGGATGACCTCGATGTTGTCCGCGACGAACGGGATGTTGCCGAGCCAGTAGCCCGACAGGGTCACCAGGCCGCCCCACAGCACCGCGCCGATGCCGGAGTAGAGCGCGTACGCGCGGAAGTCCATCTTGGCCGACGCCGGCCATCACCGTGATGAAGGTCCGCACGATGGGCACGAAGCGGGCCAGGATGATGGCCCGGCCGCCGTACTTCTCGAAGAACGCGTGCGTCTTGTCGACGTAGATCTGCTTGAAGAAGCGGGAGTTCGGCCGGTTGAAGACGCTCGGGCCGGCCTTGCGGCCGATCCAGTAGCCGATCAGGTTGCCGAGGAACGCGGCCACCACGAGCACGACGCAGGCGAACCAGATCGGCTGGGCGATCACCCCGGTGCCGATGAGCAGGCCGGTGAGGAACAGCAGCGAGTCGCCCGGCAGGAAGAAGCCGATCAGCAGGCCGGTCTCGGCGAAGATCACCGCCACGACGCCCCAGAACGCGTACGCCCCGAAGGCGTCGATCAGCCCCTGCGCCGACAGCCAGTCCGGCAGCAGCGCCGGCACGGCGCCCGGCAGGGCGACGGGCAGCGCGGAGGTGGCGACGGAGGCGAGGGGCACCCCATGAGGCTAACCGGGCCGGGCCGCCACGCCGTCCCGCCTACGCTCGCGGCGTGGACGAAGCCAGCGTGAGCGCCGCGGCGCGCGAGGTGGGCGTCGGCCCCTGGCCCGGCGGGCCCGACGCGCTGGCCGGACGACCCGCGGTACGACCGGGCGCTGCTGGCCGAGGGGGACCGGCGCAACGTCGCCGACCGCTACCGCTACTGGACGCTCGACGCCGTGCGCGCCGACCTCGACGCCCGCCGCCACCCGTTCCACGTCGCGATCGAGAACTGGGCGCACGACCTGAACATCGGCTCGGTGGTCCGCACCGCCAACGCCTTCCTGGCCGCCGAGGTGCACATCGTCGGGCGGCGGCGCTGGAACCGGCGCGGGGCGATGGTCACCGACCGCTACCAGCACGTGCGCCACCACCCGACCGCCGCCGACCTCGCGGGGTGGGCGGCCGAGCGGGGCCTGCCGCTGCTCGGGATCGACAACCTGCCGGGCGCCGTGCCCCTGGAGACCGCCGAGCTGCCGCGCGCCTGCGTGCTGGTCTTCGGGCAGGAGGGCCCCGGGCTGTCCGACGACGCGCGGGCTGCCTGCGCCGCGACGCTGTCGATCGCGCAGTACGGCTCGACCCGCTCGATCAACGCGGGCGCCGCGGCGGCCATCGCGATGCACACCTGGATCCGCCAGCACGGAGACCTCGACGCCGGGCACGCCTGACCTTCGTCCCCTGGGATCGCCCGCCGGGCTCTGCCAGGATGGGACGACCCGATTCGCCGCGCTCGAGGAGCTGACCCAGCAATGCCCATCGCCACCCCTGAGATCTACAACGAGATGCTCGACCGCGCCAAGGCCGGCGCCTTCGCGTACCCCGCGATCAACTGCACGTCCTCGCAGACCGTCCTCGCGGCGATCCGCGGCTTCGCCGAGGCCGAGAGCGACGGCATCGTCCAGGTCTCGTGGGGCGGCGCGGAGTTCGCCTCCGGCCAGCTGGTCAAGGACATGGTCACCGGCGCCGTGGCGCTCGCCGAGTTCGCGCGCGTCGTGGCGGCCAAGTACGACGTGCAGATCGCGCTGCACACCGACCACTGCCCCAAGGACAAGCTCGACGGCTTCATGCGCCCGCTCATCGACCTGAGCGCGGAGCGGGTGGCCCGCGGCGAGCAGCCGATCTTCCAGTCGCACATGTGGGACGGCTCGGCGGTCGCCCTCGGCGAGAACCTCGACATCGCCGACGAGCTGCTCGACAAGTGCGCCGCGGCGCGCATCATCATGGAGCTCGAGATCGGCGTCGTCGGCGGCGAGGAGGACGGCGTCGAGGCCAAGCACGACGCCAAGCTCTACTCCACGCCCGAGGACGGCCTGGCCACCGCCGAGAAGCTCGGCCTCGGCGAGCGCGGCCGCTACATGGTCGCCGCGACCTTCGGCAACGTGCACGGCGTCTACAAGCCGGGCAACGTCGTGCTCACCCCGTCGATCCTCAACGACATCCAGGGCGCGGTCGGCGCGAAGTACGGCAAGGACAAGCCGTTCGACCTGGTCTTCCACGGCGGCTCCGGCTCGCTGCTCAGCGAGATCCGCGAGGCCCTCGACTACGGCGTCGTGAAGATGAACGTCGACACCGACACGCAGTACGCCTTCACCCGCCCGGTCGCCGACCACATGTTCAGCAACTACGCGGGCGTCCTGAAGGTCGACGGCGAGGTCGGCAACAAGAAGATGTACGACCCCCGCGCCTGGGGCAAGCTCGCCGAGGCGGGCATGGCCGCCCGCGTCGTGCGCGCCTGCGAGGACCTGCGCTCGGCCGGCACCAAGATCAAGTAGCCCCAATCCCGCGCCGGGGCGCTGCTTCCCCGGCCGTACGCGTGCTTCCCCGGCGCCACAACGCCGGGGAAGCGCGCGTTTGGGCGGGTGAGGCGCCGCCCGCAGGCACGAGGGGGCCCGGCCGGGCAGGATGGGCGGGTGACCGAGACCCCAAGCCACGCCCACCGCGACCTGCTCGGCGGACCGCCGCCCACCCTGCTCCCCGACGAGCCCGGGGCCGCCGCGCTTGCCTCCGGGGACACCGCGGCCGAGGCCGCGCGGGCCCACCCCACGAGCAGCGCGGCCTGGGCCGCCCTCGCCGAGGACGCCCTGGCCGGCGGCCGCGACCTCGAGGCGTACGCGTACGCGCGCACCGGCTACCACCGCGGGCTGGACGCGCTGCGCCGAGGCGGCTGGAAGGGGCACGGGCCGGTGCCGTGGCAGCACGCGCCCAACCGCGGCTTCCTGCGCGCGTTGAACGCCCTGGCGGTCGCGGCCGACCGGATCGGCGAGGCCGACGAGGCCGAGCGCTGCGCCACCTTCCTTCGCGACAGCGATCCCGAGGCGGCCGAGGTGCTCGCCGCCGAGGGCGCGGGCGGCCGGTGACCGCAGGAGGCGGCGCCCCCGCGGTGGTCGTGGGCGCGGGGATCGCCGGGATCGCATGTGCCGGCGCCCTGGCCGACGCCGGCCTCGACGTGCGGCTCATCGACCGAGGGCGCCGCATCGGCGGGCGGATGGCCAGCCGCCGGTACGCCGAGCGCCCGGTCGACACCGGCGCCTCGTACGTCACCGCGCGGGACCCCCGGTTCCAGGCGGTCGTCGCCGACTGGGTGGAGCGCGGGCTGGCCCGGCCGTGGACGGACACCTTCCATGTCGCCACCCCCGAGGGGCTGCAGGGCACCCGGACCGGGCCGATGCGGTACGCCGCGCCCGCCGGCCTGCGCAGCCTGGTCGAGGACCTGGCCGGACGGCTCGCCCCGGAGTACCCGTCCGAGGTGGACGTGGTCGAGCACGACCCGGCGACCGGCGCGTTGCGGGTGGACGGCGCCGAGGCCTCCGCCGTGGCGCTGTGCATGCCCGGCCCGCAGGCGCTCGACCTGCTGCCGGACCACCTCGCCGACGAGCGCGCCGCCGCCGACCGCACCTGGGAGCCGGCCCTGGCCCTGGTGGCGCACTGGCCCGCCAGGGCCTGGCCGGCGCTCGACGGCGCCTTCGTCAACGAGTCCCCGGTGCTGACCTTCGTGGCCGACGACGGCAGCCGCCGCGGAGACGGCGCGCCGGTGCTCGTCGCCCACTCCGACCCGGTGCTGGCCGCCGCGCACCTCGACGACCCGCTGGGCGCGGGCCCGCGTCATGCTCGCCGAGCTGCAGGCGGCGCTGGGCATCGCCTCGGCCCCGGACAGCCTGGGACGTCCGCCGCTGGTCGCTCGCCAAGCCGCTGGCCAGCCGCGACGAGCCGTACCACCTGGGCGCGGCCGGCATCGGGCTCGCCGGCGACGGCTGGCACGGCCCGAGCCGGGTCGAGGCGGCGTACCTGTCCGGGCTGGCGCTCGGCGAGGCGCTCGCCGCGCGGCTCACCCGGTAGCCTCTGCCCCGCCGCCGACCAGCCGCTCGGCGCCTGCCGCGCGCACCGCCGCGCCCGTGACGCCCCGAGGGAGACCGCATGCCCGCGATCGTGCTGCTCGGCGCCCAGTGGGGCGACGAGGGCAAGGGCAAGGCCACCGACCTGCTCGGCGCCGGCCTGGACTACGTCGTGCGCTTCAACGGCGGCAACAACGCCGGGCACACGATCGTCGTCGGCGGCGAGAAGTACGCGGTGCACCTGATGCCCACCGGCGTGCTCACGCCCACCTGCACCCCGGTCATCGGCAACGGCGTGGTGATCGACCTGTCGGTGCTCTTCGGCGAGGTCGACCTGCTGGAGTCCCGCGGGATCGACTGCTCGCGGCTGGTGGTGAGCGCCAACGCCCACGTGATCCCCGGCTACAACCGCACGCTCGACAAGGTCACCGAGCGCTTCCTCGGCAGCCGGCGGATCGGCACCACCGGCCGCGGCATCGGCCCGACGTACGCCGACAAGATGAACCGCGTCGGCATCCGCGTGCAGGACCTGTTCGACGAGTCGATCCTGCGGCAGAAGGCCGCCGCCGCCCTCGAGCTCAAGAACCACCTGCTGGTCAAGGTCTACAACCGCCGCGCGATCACCGTCGACGAGACCGTCGAGGAGCTGCTGGAGTTCGCCGACCGCCTGCGGCCGATGGTCGTCGACACCTCGCTGCTGCTCGGCAACGCGCTGGACGCCGGCAAGACCGTGCTGCTCGAGGGCGGCCAGGCGACCCTGCTCGACGTCGACCACGGCACCTACCCGTTCGTCACGTCGTCGAACGCGACGGCGGGCGGCGCCTGCACCGGCGCGGGCATCCCGCCGACCGCGATCGACACCGTCATCGCGGTCGTCAAGGCGTACACCACGCGGGTCGGCGAGGGCCCCTTCCCGACCGAGCTGTTCGACGCCGACGGCGAGCGGCTGCGCAAGGTCGGCGGCGAGTTCGGCACCACGACCGGGCGGCCGCGCCGCTGCGGCTGGTACGACGCGCCGATCGCCCGCTACGCCGCGCGGGTCAACGGCGTGACCGACTTCGTGCTGACGAAGCTCGACGTGCTCACCGGCTGGGAGCAGATCCCGGTCTGCGTGGCGTACGAGGTCGACGGCGAGCGCGTCGAGGAGATCCCGATGACGCAGACCGACTTCCACCACGCCAAGCCGGTGTACGAGTACCTGCCCGGGTGGACCGAGGACATCGCCGGCATCCGCGACTTCGAGGCCCTGCCGGCCAACGCGCGCGCCTACGTCGACCACCTCGAGCAGATCTCGGGCGCGCCGATCAGCGTGATCGGCACCGGCAGTCGCGCGACGCCACGATCGTGCGCCGCGACCTGCTGGCCTGACCGCCCGCCGTGCCGGACCGCCTCGCCGTGCCGACCGCTTCGAGCCCCCGCCGAGGCCGGCCGGACGACCAGCGGTGGCCCGAGGCGCGTGGCCGCCCGCGCCCGACGCGGCCCTGTCGGCGACTGGGTCGAGTGCGGCCCACGGCCGCCGCGGACGCGCCTGCGCTGTTCGAGGCGCTCGACGACGACCGGGTCTGGGCGCACCTGGCCGACGCCCGGCCAGCCCGGCCGACGTCGCCGCGCGGCTCGACGTGATCCGGGCCGCGGGCTGGTTCCCGTGGACGCTGCGGCTGCCCGGCCGGTCGGCGGCCTCGCCGCCGGCGCCGTCGTGGGCTGGTCGTCGTACCTCGAGGTGTCGGCGGCCGATGCGCGCTGCGAGATCGGCAACACGGCGTACGCCCCGGCCGTCTGGGCGAGCCCGGTCAACCCCGCGGCGAAGCTGCTGCTGCTCGGCCACGCGTTCGACGCCCTCGGGATGGGCCGGGTGCAGCTGAAGACCGACGTCCGCAACGCCCGCTCGCAGCAGGCCATCGCCCGGCTGGGCGCGCGGTACGAGGGGGTGCTGCGGCGCTACCAGCGGCGCGCCGACGGCACGGTCCGCGACACCGTGGTGTTCTCGATCACCGCCGAGGAGTGGCCGGCGGTCCGGCGCGGGCTGCTTGACAGGCTGTCGGCGTACGCAGGCCCTGGGCCTGACAGCCTGCGGGTGGCCCCGGGGCCCCGACGCTCCGTACCCTGCCGCTCATGACCCAGATCCAGCCCGACCCCGCCCGCGGCGCCGAGGTGTTCGCCCTCGACCGCGCCCACGTCTTCCACTCCTGGAGCGCCCAGGGCCCGCTGAGCCCGATGGTGATCGCCGGCGGTGAGGGCTCGTACGTCTGGGACTACGACGGCAACCGCTTCCTGGACTTCTCCAGCCAGCTGGTCAACGTCAACATCGGCCACCAGCACCCCAAGGTCGTCGCCGCGATCCAGGAGCAGGCCGGGCGGCTGGCGACGATCGCCCCGCAGCACGCCAACGACATGCGCGGCGAGGCCGCGCGCCGGATCGCCGAGCTGTCGCCGGCCGACCTGAACAAGGTCTTCTTCACCAACGGCGGCGCCGACGCCAACGAGAACGCCGTGCGGATGGCGCGCCTGCACACCGGCCGCCACAAGGTGCTCAGCTTCTACCGCTCGTACCACGGCAACACCTCGACGGCGATCACCGCGACCGGCGACCCGCGGCGCTGGCCGAACGAGAACGGCAACTACGGCCACGTGCACTTCTTCGGGCCGTACGCCTACCGCTCGTCGTTCTGGGCCGAGACCGAGGAGCAGGAGTCGCAGCGCGCGCTGGAGCACCTCGAGCAGGTCATCGCGTTCGAGGGCCCGGCCACGGTCGCCGCGATCCTGATCGAGACCGTCGTGGGCACCGCCGGCGTGCTGATCCCGCCGCCCGGCTACCTGGCCGGCGTGCGCGAGCTCGCCACGAAGTACGGGATCGTGCTGATCCTCGACGAGGTGATGGCCGGCTTCGGCCGCACCGGCGAGTGGTTGGCGTTCGACCACTGGGGCGTGCGGCCCGACCTGATCACCTTCGCGAAGGGCTCCAACTCCGGCTACGTCCCGGTCGGCGGCGTGGTCATCAGCGACGAGATCGCCGCCACGTTCGACGAGCGGGTCTTCCCCGGCGGCCTCACCTACTCCGGCCACCCGCTGGCCGCCGCCTCGATCGTGGCGTCCATCGACGCGATGAAGGAGGAGGGCATCGTCGACAACGCCAAGCGGATCGGCGCGGACGTCCTCGGCCCCGGCCTGCGCGCCCTGGCCGAGCGGCACCCGGTGATCGGCGAGGTGCGCGGGCTCGGCGTCTTCTGGGCGCTCGACCTGGTCAGCGACCGGGCGACCCGCGAGCCGCTGGCGCCGTACGGCGGGACGTCGCCGGCGATGGGCGTGCTGCAGGCCGAGTGCAAGGCCCGCGGCCTGCTGCCGTTCGCGAACTTCAACCGGCTGCACGTCGTGCCGCCGTGCACGGTCACCGAGGCGGAGGCCAAGGAGGGCCTGGCGATCCTCGACGAGGTCTTCGCCGTGGTCGACCAGCACTACACCGGCTGACTCCAGCGGCTGACCGCCCGCGGGGCGCGAGGCGGCCCCGACTAGCCTTGCCGCCCGTGAAGGTGCTCGTGATCGGCTCCGGCGCGCGCGAGCACGCCCTGTGCCTGGCCCTGTCCCGCGACCCCGACGTGACGGCGGTCGGCTGCGCGCCGGGCAACGCCGGCACCCGGCAGGTCGCCGAGCCGCTCGCCGTCGACCCGATGGACGGCGAGGCCGTGGCCCGGCTGGCCGCCGACTGGGGCGCCGGCCTGGTGGTGGTCGGCCCCGAGGCGCCGCTCGTGGCCGGGGTCGCCGACGCCGTACGCGCCCGCGGCATCGCCTGCTTCGGGCCGAGCGCGCAGGCCGCGCAGCTCGAGGGCAGCAAGGCCTTCGCCAAGGACGTGATGGCCACCGCGGGCGTGCCGACCGCGATGGCCCGGGTCTGCGAGACGCCCGAGGAGGCCGCCGACGCCCTCGACCAGTTCGGCCCCCCGTACGTCGTCAAGGACGACGGGCTCGCCGCGGGCAAGGGCGTCGTCGTGACCTCCGACCGCGAGGAGGCGCTGGCGCACGCCGCCGCCTGCAAGCGGGTCGTGATCGAGGAGTACCTCGACGGCCCGGAGGTGTCGCTCTTCGCGGTGACCGACGGCGTGACCGTGGTGCCGCTGCAGCCGGCGCAGGACTTCAAGCGGGTCGGCGACGGCGACAGCGGGCCCAACACCGGCGGCATGGGCGCGTACTCGCCGCTGCCCTGGGCGCCGCCCGGGCTGGTCGACGACGTGCTGGCGCGGGTGCTGCAGCCGACCGTCGACGAGATGGCGCACCGAGGCACCCCGTTCGCCGGCCTGCTCTACGCCGGGCTGGCGCTGACCTCGCGCGGGCTCAAGGTGATCGAGTTCAACGCGCGCTTCGGCGACCCGGAGACGCAGGTGGTGCTCGCCCGGCTGGAGACGCCGCTGGGCTGGCTGCTGCACGCCGCGGCCACCGGCACCCTGGAGCAGGTCGAGGGCCTGCGCTGGTCCGACGAGTGCGCCGTCACGGTGGTGGTCGCCGCCGAGGGCTACCCCGCGGCGCCGGTCACCGGCGACCCGATCGAGGGCGCCGGCCGCCGAGGGCGTGCTGCACGCCGGCACCGCGCTGGCCGCTGACGGCTCCATCGTCTCGGCCGGCGGCCGGGTGCTCTCGGTGGTCGGGATGGGCGCGACCCTCGAGGACGCGCGCGCCGACGCGTACGCGCGGGTGGCCGCGATCGGGCTGCGCGGCGCCCACCACCGCACCGACATCGCGCTGGCCGCCGCCCGCGGCGAGGTCCACCTGCCCGGGGCGTGATCGCGAGCCCCCTGGGGCTGAGACAATCCCGTCCGTGAGCAAGCCCGCGATCCCCGACGTCCTGGCCACTCGGTACGCCTCCGCGCCGATGGCCCTGCTGTGGTCGCCCGAGCACAAGGTCGTGCTGGAGCGGCGGCTGTGGCTCGCGGTGCTCGAGGCGCAGCGCGACCTGGGCGTCGCCGTTCCGGACGGCGCCGTCGAGGCGTACGCCGCCGTCGTCGACCAGGTCGACCTGGCCTCGATCGCCGCCCGCGAGCGGGTCACCCGCCACGACGTGAAGGCCCGCATCGAGGAGTTCTGCGCGCTCGCCGGCCACGAGCAGATCCACAAGGGCATGACCTCGCCGCGACCTCACCGAGAACGTCGAGCAGCTGCAGGTGCGGGCGTCGCTGGAGATCGTGCGCGACAAGGTCGTGGCCGTGCTCGCCCGCCTCGCGCGGCTGGCCGCCGACCACGAGGCCCTGGTGATGACCGGCCGCTCGCACAACGTCGCGGCCCAGGCGACCACCCTCGGCAAGCGTTTCGCAACGCGCCGCCGACGAGCTGCTGGTGGCGTACGCGCGGCTCGAGGACCTGCTCGCGCGCTACCCGCTGCGCGGCATCAAGGGCCCGGTCGGCACCGCCCAGGACATGCTCGACCTGCTCGACGGCGACGCCGAGCGGCTCGCCGACCTCGAGCAGCGGATCGCGGGCCACCTCGGCTTCGAGCAGGTGCTCGACTCGGTCGGCCAGGTCTACCCGCGCTCGCTGGACTTCGACGTGGTCGTCGGCGCTCGTGCAGACCGCGGCCGCCCCGTCCAGCCTGGCGACCACGATCCGGCTGATGGCCGGGCAGGACCTCGTCACCGAGGGCTTCCAGGCCGGCCAGGTCGGCTCCAGCGCCATGCCGCACAAGATGAACACCCGCTCCTGCGAGCGGGTCAACGGGTTCGCGGTCATCCTGCGCGGCTACCTGTCGATGGTCGGCGAGCTGGCCGGCGACCAGTGGAACGAGGGCGACGTCTCCTGCTCGGTGGTCCGCCGGGTGGCGCTGCCCGATGCGTTCTTCGCCATCGACGGGCTGCTGGAGACGTTCCTCACCGTGCTGGACGAGTTCGGGGTCTTCCCGGCGGTCGTGCAGCGCGAGCTCGACCGCTACCTGCCGTTCCTCGGCACCACCAAGGTGCTGATGGCGGCCGTGCGCGCCGGGGTCGGCCGCGAGGCCGCCCACGAGGCGATCAAGGAGCACGCGGTCGCCACCGCGCTGGCGATGCGCGAGGACGCCCACGCCGAGAACGACCTGCTGGAGCGGCTGGCCGCCGACCCGCGCCTCGGGCTGACGCGCGACCAGGTGCTCGCCGTGATGGGCGAGCCGCTGTCGTTCACCGGCGCGGCCGTCGCCCAGGTGCGCCGCGTCGTCGAGCGCGTCGAGGAGGTCGCGGCCGCGCACCCCGACGCCGCCGTCTACAGCCCGGGCGCGATCCTCTAGCCGCTCGATCGCCGGGCTCGTGCGTCGGTAGCCTGGCCGCCGTGACCGAGGGCCTCCAGCACGTCTACTCCGGCAAGGTCCGCGACCTCTACGAGATGCCCGACGGGCGGCTGCTCTTCGTCGCGAGCGACCGGATCTCGGCGTACGACTGGGTGCTGCCGACCCCGATCCCGGACAAGGGCCGCGTGCTCACCGCGCTGTCGCGGTGGTGGTTCGAGCGGCTCGCCGACGTCGTGCCGAACCACGTGCTCTCCTACGACGTGCCGGCCGAGTTCGCCGGGCGCGCGATGGTGTGCGAGCGGCTGGAGATGTACCCCGTCGAGTGCGTGGCGCGCGGCTACCTGACCGGGTCGGGCCTGGCGGAGTACGAGTTGGGCGGCGCGGTCTGCGGGGTGCCCCTGCCGCCCGGTCTGGTCGACGGCTCGCGGCTGCCCGAGCCGATCTTCACCCCCGCCACCAAGGCCGAGCTGGGCGAGCACGACGAGAACGTCGACTTCGCCCACGTCGAGGCCGCGGTGGGCGCGGAGACGGCCGCCGAGCTGCGCCGGCTCACGCTGGTCGTCTACGCCGGCGGCGAGGCGATCGCCCGCGGGCGCGGCATCGTGCTGGCCGACACCAAGCTCGAGTTCGGCCGCCGCGCCGACGGCACGATCGTGCTGGCCGACGAGGTGCTCACCCCCGACTCCTCGCGGTTCTGGCCGCTGGACCGGTGGCAGCCGGGGCGCGCGCAGCCCTCGTACGACAAGCAGTACGTCCGCGACTGGCTGACCTCGCCGGCCAGCGGCTGGGACCGCCACTCCGGCGAGGCGCCGCCGCCGCTGCCGCCCGACGTGGTCGAGGCGACGCGGGCCAAGTACATCGAGGCCTACGAGCGGATCACCGGCGAGGCGTTCGCGTGAGCGCCTGGCTCGTCACGGGCGGGGCCGGCTACATCGGCGCGCACGTCGTGCGGGCCCTGGGCGCGTCCGGCCGCTCGGCCGTCGTCCTGGACGACCTGTCGACGGGGTTCGCGTCGTTCGTGCCCGAGGGCGTGCCGCTCGTGCGCGCCAGCGTGCTGGACGCCGAGGCCGTCCGGGCCGCCGTGCGTGAGCACGCGGTCACCGGGGTGGTGCACCTGGCCGGCTGGAAGTACGCCGGGGTCAGCGTGCGCGAGCCGCTGCGCTTCTACCGCGAGAACGTCTCCGGGATGGAGCGGCTGCTCAGCGTCGTCGTCGAGGAGGGCGTTCCGTCGTTCGTCTTCTCGTCGTCGGCCTCGGTCTACGGCACCCCGCGCGACGCGGAGGTGACCGAGCAGACGCCGACGGCGCCGGAGTCCCCGTACGGCGAGACCAAGCTGGCCGGCGAGTGGCTGCTGCGCGACGTGGCCCGGGCGCACGGCCTGCGGCAGGTGTCGCTGCGCTACTTCAACGTGGTGGGCTCCGGCGGCGACGGGCTCTACGACGCCAGCCCGCACAACCTCTTCCCGCTCGTGCTGCGGGCGTTGGCCGCGGGGGAGGCCCCGGTGGTGCACGGCGGCGACTACCCGACGCCGGACGGCTCCTGCGTGCGCGACTACGTCCACGTGGTCGACATCGCCGAGGCGCACGTGGCGGCCGTCGACGCGCTCGAGGGCGGCCGCCCGATCGGCGACGTCTACAACCTCGGGGTCGGCGAGGGCTCCAGCGTGCTGGCGATCCTGGACGCGTTCCGCCGCGCCTTGGGCCGCGACTTCCCGCACGTCGTGGGCCCCCGGCGGCCGGGCGACCCGGCCCGGATCGTCGCCTCGGCCGAGGCGGCCGCCCGCGACCTGGGCTGGCGGGCGCGCCTCGACCTCGACGCGATGGTGGCCTCCGCGCTCCGCCGGTCCGGGCTGACGCGCCGGCCCGTAGACTCGGCCGCGTCCCCCTCCCGCGTTGTCAGCGATCCCGGTGGCTATGGCCTCCGCATTCGCTGACAACTCGGAGCGAGAGCCGAACCTGGGAGCGCGAGTGGCCCGCGTCGTCGTCGACGTCATGCTCAAGCCGGAGATCCTCGACCCCCAGGGGCAGGCGATCCACAAGGCGCTCGGGAGGCTCGGCTTCGCCGGGGTCGGCGAGGTGCGCGCCGGCAAGCGCTTCGAGGTCGACCGTCAGCGACGCGCTGGCCGAAGACCCGCAGGCGCTGGAGGACGAGGTGCGCCGCCTGGCCGAGACGCTGCTCGCCAACACCGTGATCGAGGACTTCACCGTGCGGGTGGAGGCGTGAGCAGGCGGCCTTCCGGGTCGGGGTGGTCACCTTCCCCGGCACGCTCGACGACCGCGACGCCGCCCGGGCCGTCCGGCTGGCCGGCGGCGAGCCGGTGGCGCTGTGGCACCGCGACCACGACCTGCGCTCGGTCGACGCCGTCGTGCTGCCCGGCGGCTTCTCGTACGGCGACTACCTGCGCTGCGGCGCCATCGCCCGCTTCTCGCCCGTCATGACCGAGATCGCCGACGCCGCCCGCGGCGGGCTGCCCGTGCTGGGGATCTGCAACGGCTTCCAGGTGCTCTGCGAGTCGCACCTGCTGCCCGGCGCGCTGACCCGCAACGAGTCGCTGCACTTCGTCTGCCGCGACCAGCGGCTGCGCATCGAGTCGACCTCGACGGCGTGGACGGGCGACTACTCCGACGGCGAGGAGATCACCGTCCCGCTGAAGAACGGCGAGGGCGGGTACGTCGCCGACGAGGCGACCCTGGACCGGCTGGAGGGCGAGGGCCTGGTGGTCGCGCGCTACCTCGACGTCAACCCCAACGGCTCCTACCGCGACATCGCCGGCATCCGCAACGAGCGCGGCAACGTCGTCGGCCTGATGCCGCACCCCGAGCACGCCGTCGAGCCGCTCACCGGGCCGACCACCGACGGCCTCGGCTTCTTCACCTCGGTGCTGCGCTCGCTGGCGGGGGCGGCGGCATGACCGCCGACACCGTCGCCCGCGCCGAGGCGACGCCCGACGTCGAGCAGCCGTGGTCCGACCTCGGCCTCAAGGCCGACGAGTACGCCGCGCATCCGCGAGATCCTCGGCCGCCGGCCCACCTCGTGCGAGCTGGCGATGTACTCGGTGATGTGGAGCGAGCACTGCTCGTACAAGAGCAGCAAGGTCCACCTGCGGCAGTTCGGCGAGAAGATCCCGGCGTCCACCGCGGGCACGCTGCTCGTCGGCATCGGCGAGAACGCCGGCGTCGTCGACGTCGGGCAGGGCTGGGCGGTGACCTTCAAGGTCGAGTCGCACAACCACCCGTCGTACGTCGAGCCGTACCAGGGCGCGGCGACCGGAGTCGGCGGCATCGTCCGCGACATCCTGTCGATGGGCGCGCGCCCGGTGGCCGTCATGGACCCGCTGCGCTTCGGCCCGCTGGACGCCCCGGACACCCGCCGGGTGCTGCCCGGCGTGGTCGCGGGCATCGGCGGGTACGGCAACTGCCTCGGCCTGCCGAACATCGGCGGCGAGGTCGTCTTCGACGAGACCTACCTCGGCAACCCGCTCGTCAACGCCCTGTGCGTCGGCGTCGTGCGCGCCGACCGGATCAAGCTCGCCCACGCCAGCGGCGTCGGCAACCTCGTCGTGCTCTACGGCGCGCGCACCGGCGGCGACGGCATCGGCGGCGTCTCGGTGCTCGCGTCGGAGACGTTCGACGCCGACGGCCCGGCCAAGCGCCCGAGCGTGCAGGTCGGCGACCCGTTCATGGAGAAGCTGCTCATCGAGTGCTCGCTGGAGCTCTTCGACGGCGACCTGGTCGAGGGCATCCAGGACCTCGGCGGCGCGGGCCTGTCCTGCGCGACCTCCGAGCTGGCCAGCGCCGGCGACGGCGGCATGCGCGTGTGGCTCGACCGGGTGCCGCTGCGCGACGCGTCGCTGTCGCCCGAGGAGATCCTGATGAGCGAGTCGCAGGAGCGGATGTGCGCGGTGGTGACGCCCGCCAAGCTCGACGCGTTCATGGCCGTCTGCGAGAAGTGGGAGGTCACGGCCACCGTGATCGGCGAGGTCGTCGAGGGCGGCCGGCTGCTGGTCGAGTGGCACGGCGACCTCGTCGTCGACGTGCCGCCGCGGTCGGTGGCCCACGACGGGCCGGTCTACCACCGCCCGTACGAGCGCCCGGCCGGCCAGGACGCGCTGCAGGCCGACTCGTCGTCGGCGCTCGCGCGCCCTGCGACGGGCGACGAGCTGCGCGCCGCGGTGCTGGCGGTGGCGTCCTCGCCGAACCTCGCCGACAAGGCGTGGGTCACCGCGCAGTACGACCGCTACGTCCAGGGCAACACCGTCCTCGCCCAGCCCGAGGACTCCGGGATGATCCGCATCGACGAGACCACCGGCCTCGGCGTCGCGGTCTCCACCGACGGCAACGGCCGCTTCTGCATGCTCGACCCGTACGAGGGCGCGAAGCTCGCGCTGGCCGAGGCGTACCGCAATGTCGCGGCCTCCGGCGCGCGGCCGCTGGCGGTGACCGACTGCCTGAACTTCGGCTCGCCCGAGGACCCGAGCGTCATGTGGCAGTTCGCCGAGGCGGTGCGCGGGCTGGCCGACGGGTGCATGGAGCTCGACGTGCCGATCACCGGCGGCAACGTGTCCTTCTACAACCAGACCGCCGAGACGGCGATCCTGCCCACGCCGGTCGTCGGCGTGCTCGGCGTCATCGACGACGTCGAGGCGCGCACGCCGATCGGCTTCGCCGCCGAGGGCGACGCCATCCTGCTGCTCGGCGAGACCCGCGACGAGCTCGACGGCTCCGCCTGGGCGCAGGTGGCGCACGGCCACCTCGGCGGGCGGCCGCCGCGCTTCGACCCGGCGGCGGAGCGGGTGCTCGCCGAGATCCTGGTCGCCGGCTCGCGCGACGGGATGATCGCCTCGGCCCACGACCTGTCTGACGGCGGGCTCGCGCAGGCGCTCGTGGAGTCGGCGCTGCGGGGCGGGCGCGGGGCGCGGGTCGTGCTGCCCGAGGGTGCGGACGCGTTCACCGCGCTCTTCTCCGAGTCGGGCGCGCGGGCGATCGTCACCGTGCCGCGCTCGGAGGAGCTGCGCTTCACCGAGATGTGCGCCGCCCGCGGCTTCGCGTGCGTGCGGGCCGGCGTGGTGCTCGGCGAGGAGTCCGAGGGCGCGGCGCTGGAGGTGCAGGGGCAGTTCACCCTGCCGCTGGCCGAGGTGCGCGCCGCCTGGTCGGCGACCCTGCCGGCCGTCCTCGACGCCGTCGGCTAGCGGCCGCGGGCGTGGCCGCCTCTCGGCTCGATCCCGCGGCGGTGGCCGCCGCGGCCGACCGGCTCGCCGCCGTGCTGGGGGAGGGCCCGGATGCCGGCGCGGGCGCCGACGACCGACTGGTGGGGCTCGTCCTGGCCGGGCTGTCTGCGGATCCGCCGGTGGCCGACCGCGAGGCGACCGGCCTGGCCGTACGCGTGCTGCTGGCGCGGCTCGTCGAGCGGGCGCCGGGGCGCAGCGTCGAGGTGCGCGTGCCGCCGTACGCCGCGGTGCAGTGCGTCGAGGGGCCGCGGCACACCCGCGGCACCCCGCCCAACGTCGTCGAGTGCGACGGGCCGACCTGGCTGCGGTTGGCGACCGGACGGGTGGCCTGGGCCGAGGCCGTCGCCGACGGCCGGCTGCGCGCCAGCGGCGAGCGCGCCGACCTGTCGGGTCTGCTCCCGCTGGGTTGACCAAACCTGCTTGATCAACCCCATGGGGTTGGGGGGAGGGGCTAGTCGGGGTCGCCGCAGGAGGACAGCAGCAGGGTGGCGCCGCTCTGCTCGGCCTCGGTCTGCGGCAGGTCGACCCACGCCTCGAGGGCCCGCCCGGCCCGCTTGGCGTCCGCGGCGGCGTCGAAGACGACGGTCACCCGGGTGCACGCCCGTCCGGAGTCCTCCACCCAGGTGACGTACGTGTCGCCGCGCCAGCCGTCGAGCACCGGGGCTCCGACGAAGTCCTCGTCGACCGACGCCAGCATCCCCAGCCCCGCGACCCCCAGGGCGGCCTGGTCGACGACCGGGTCCGAGCCGGGCACCGGCGCCGGTGCGGCTTCCGCCGGCCCGAGGTCGGCGTCGCCGTCGAGCCAGCCGACGAGGTCGTACAGCTGCTCGGTCGTGGTCGGGGGCGACGCGAAGGCCTCGTCGACCGCGGCGTTGCCGCCCTCGTCGTAGAGGGCCGAGACCGAGATGTACCCCACGTCGTACGGCAGCGACCCGAAGGCGTCGGCCAGCGGGTCGTACGGGGCGTCGGCGCCGTACTCGGGCGAATCCTCGGCCAGCCACTCGTCGTACCACTGCTGGGACTGCGCCTCGATGTAGGCGCCTTCGATGCGGACCGCGTCACCCTCGACCAGGCCGGAGAGCGCGAGCCAGGCGTCGTCGTCGGTGGGCCCGACGGCCTCATCGAGCGCGTTCAGGTCGAAGTGCTGGTCCTGCAGGGCGTGGGTGAGCTCGTGGACGACGGTGAGCTCGGCCTCGCGGGTCCACGCGGTCCCGCGCACGACGAGGTCCTGGGTCGCGGGGTCGTAGAACCCCAGGCTGCCGCCTGTCCAGCCCCACTCCTCGGCGGCGGTGAAGTCCTCGGCCGACTCGGTCAGCCGCAGCGCCTCGTAGGTGAGCGCGTAGTCGTGCGGCGCCTCGGCGTCGGCTCCCGCCGCGGGCTCCTCGCCGCCGCCCTCCGGCTCAGCGAGCAGGGCCTCGTACTCGGCGTCGTCGAGGACCTGCACCTGGGGCACGGTGCGGAACTCCAGCCCCCGGGCATCCTCGACGAACGCGATCAGCCTGGGCAGCTCGGTGTCCAAGGTTCCTGGGGTGGCGGTCGAGGTCGCTCCCGACGTGGTCGAGGCGGGGCCGAGCGAGCGCCCGAGCGCGAGGCCGGCGCCGGCCGCGGCGACCAGGGCCAGCGTCACGGCGACCGCGATCGCCGCGCGCAGCCCGGTGCGTGGCGGCTGGGAGGCGGGCGGCGGCGCGGGGGGAGCCGGAGCCGGCCAGCCGTACGGCTGCCACGGCGTCTGCGGCGGGCTCGTCATGGTGCGGCGCCCTCCCGGGTTGGGCCCTCGCCACCAGGGTCTTCCGGCTGGCTGAAGGCTGCCAGGGTCCGACGTCCCCGCGGGCCGCCGGGTTTCACGCCTCGGGCGGGGTGTCGCGGGCGTAGGCCTCCCACGACGACAGGATCGGACCGGTCTCCCAGTCGGCGGGCAGCTCGAGGTAGTCGGGGCAGTCGCGCTCGATGCGCTCCAGCAGCGGGCGGGGGATGTCGTCCAGGCCGCGGCGCGCCGAGCGGGAGAACAGCCGCCCGGTCATCACGCCCTCGGCGACCTGCCCGCCGCGGCCGTCGCCCATCCGCATCCACGGCCACCACGGCGACACCCGCGAGAAGCCGGCCCGGAAGTGCGCCGACGGCAGCGAGCGGTCCTCGAGCTCGGCCAGCGAGGTGTAGATCGTGAAGTGCTCGCTGGGGTTGATCGTCGCGCCGGTGGACGAGCGCGGGTACGCCGCCGGCGGCAGCGGGTTCGTGTAGAGGTGCGCGTAGTCCCACTCGAGCAGCACCTCGTCGCCGTACACCTGCCAGGGCAGGACGAACGGGGCGCCGGCCGCGGAGTCGTTCATGTGCGAGCCCTCGGCCTCGTTCTCGCCGAGGTGCAGCCGCGGCATCTCGAGGGTGAGCCGGCCGCCGATGCGGTCGTTGAGGAACGGGTAGACCTCGACCGTCTCGCCGGTCCACGGGTTGTCCCAGTGGTCGATGATCGCGCCGGAGGCGACGTCGTAGAAGTAGCCGGTCTCCTTGCCGCGCATGGTCACCGACCCGTCCGGCTCGGTGCGGCACTTGGTGACGCCCGTGCCGGCGTACCCGAACAGCGGCCGCAGCCGCTCGCCGGGCAGCCAGGCGTACATCAGGCCGTGGAAGACCCCGATCGTGGGCGTGTCGGCGAACGTCCCCCACGTCTTGGCGAAGGCGTAGACGTTGTCGCGCGGGTCGGCGAAGTCCAAGGGGGCGTCAGGCACGGGCGCGATCTTGGCGCCCGCGGCGGAGGCATGGCAGGACGGCCCGGCCTGGCGCAAAGTTGACACGCACGTCAGAATCGCGGCCATGGCAGACATGGGGCCCGAGATCGAGGAGCGCGCCGGCGCGTACGCGGTGATCGGCGCGGGCATGTCGGGGCTGGCCTCGCTGAAGGCGCTGCTCGAGGCCGGCTTCGACGCCGACTGCTACGAGCGCGAGTCCGACGTCGGCGGCAACTGGAACATCGATGCGCGCAACAGCCGGATCTACCGCTCGATCCACCTGATCTCCAGCCGGCCGTTCACGCAGTACCCCGACTTCCCGATGCCGGACTCCTTCGCCGACTACCCCTCGCACACCGAGGTGCTCGGCTACTTCAAGCGCTACGCCGACCACTTCGGCCTGCGCGAGCACATCGCCTTCGACCACGACGTGCTGCGGGTCGAGCCGGTCGACGGGGGAGCGCGGTGGGACGTCACCGCCGAGGGCCCGGACGGCGTGCCGCGCACCCGACGCTACGACGGCGTGCTCATCGCCAACGGCCACAACTGGTCGCCCAAGATGCCCTCGTACGAGGGGCTGGACGCATTCGGCGGCACGGTCCTGCACTCCAAGGACTACAAGGACTCGGACGTGCTGCGCGGCCAGCGGGTGCTCATCGTCGGGGGCGGCAACACCGGCTGCGACCTGGCCGTGGAGGGCGCGCAGAACGCCGCGGCGACGTACCACTCGACCCGCCGCGGCTACTACTACAACCCGAAGTTCGTCGGGGGCCGGCCGAGCGACCAGGTCAACGACACCCTGCTGCTGCTGCGCATCCCGCTGGCCGTGCGGCGGCTGATGTACAAGACCACGCTGCGCGCCACCGTCGGGTCCTTCGACAAGCTCGGGCTGCAGAAGCCTGACCACGAGTTCGGCGAGACGCACCCGGTGGCCAACAGCCTGCTGGCCTACTACCTGGGCCACGGCGACATCCAGCCGAAGCCGGAGATCCGGCGGTTCACAGCCGACGGCGTGGAGTTCACCGACGGCACCAGCGCGCAGGTCGACGTGGTGGTCTTCTGCACCGGCTACCTGGCCACCTTCCCCTTCCTCGACGACGAGCACCTCAACACCGCCGACGGCCGCCCGCACCTGTACCAGAACGAGTTCACGCCGCGGCACGACAACCTCTTCGTCGTCGGCCTGCACCAGCCGGACTCCGGCACCTTCTGCCTGTCGCACTGGCAGGCGGTGGCCGCCGTGCGCTACCTGGAGGCCAAGCGCGACCGGCCGGAGGCGGCGCGGGCGTTCCGCGCGCAGGTGGCCGCCGAGACCGACCGGCAGTTCACCGGAGGCATGCACTTCACCGACTCCACCCGGCACTACTTCGAGATCGCCCACCAGGACTTCCTGGCCGGCGTCGAGCAGACCATCCACCAGCTGGAGGGCGCGCGGTGAGCGGCGGGTTCGGCCCGACCACGGTCATGCGCCGGCTGGACTGGGCGGCGCCGCCCGCGAAGGTGCACCGCGAGGTGCTCAGCGCGCTGCCGGCCGAGCCGACCGGCAAGCCGCCGCTGCTCTTCGTGCACGGCGCTGCCCACGGCGCGTGGTGCTTCGCCGAGCACTGGCTGCCGGCCGCCGCCGGGCGCGGCTTCCCGGCGTACGCGGTGTCGCTGCGCGGCCACGGCGGCAGCGGCGGCGCGCGGCGGCTCGGGCGCACGACCATGCGGGAGTACGTCCACGACGTGCTGCAGACCATCGCCGAGCTGCCCAGCCGTCCGGTGCTGGTGGGCCACGCGATGGGCGGGCTCATCGTGCAGCTCGTTCTCGAGCGCTACCAGGCGAGGGGCGGGGTGCTGCTCGCGCCGGCCCCGCTTCACGGCGGGTTCGGCGCCTTCCTGTCGATGGCCAGGGACCGGCCCTCGCACGCCCTGCGGACGGCGGTCGGCGGCACCGTGCCGATGACGCCCGAGGTGCTCTTCGAGGGGCTCGACCGCGCCGAGGCCGAGCGGCTGTCCGGCCGCACCGGGCGCGAGTCGCCGATCGCCCAGTGGCAGCTGCTCATCCCGCGCACCACCGGCCCGATCCGCACGCCGATGCTGGTCGTCGGGACGCCGAACGACCGCCTCGTGCCGCTTGCCGACGTCGAGCGCGCCGCCCGCCGGTACGGGGTGGAGCCGCTGCTGTTCCCCGGCATCGGCCACGACCTGATGCTGGACGCCGGCCAGGACCGGGTGCTCGCCGCCGTCCTCGACTGGGTCGACGCCCTCGGCTGACGCCGCCTCACCCCGGGTTGTCAGAGATAGCGGAGGCCATGGCCTCCGCTATCTCTGACAACCCGGGAGGGGTGGGGGGCTCCACCGCGCGCGGGCGCGCGCCGATACACGGTGGGTGAGGCTCTGGCTGGCGGGCACGCTGATGCTGTCTGCCCTGTGGCTGGCCGCCCGGATGACCTCGGGGCACCGCCACGGCCTGGCCATCCCGCTGCTGGTCGCGCCCGGGCTGGTCCTCGCCTCGCTGGAGTACCGCGACTGGCAGGAGGTCGAGCGGATGGCCGCCACGGCGTCCGCGGTCGCCGGGCGCGACGTGTCGGTGTCGTGCCAGCGCCTCGGCGGCACGTTCATCGACGTCGGCTCCGAGCTGGGCTACGTGGAGTTCGACGCCCAGGGCCGGCCGGACGACATCGCCCACCTGGAGTACGAGGCCTGCGAGAACCTCCGCGACTGGCTGCGCTCGCCCAAGATCGATCCGACCCGCGACCAGGTCATCGCCGTGCACGTGCTCGCCCACGAGGCCTGGCACCTGCGCGGGGAGATCAACGAGGCGATCACCGAGTGCTCCTCGCTGCAGCGCACCGCCGCGGTCGCCCAGAGCCTGGGGGCCACGCCCGACCACGCCCAACGGCTCGCCGAGGCGTACTGGCAGGACGTCTACCCCTTCATGCCGGCGCAGTACCGCAGCGCGGACTGCCAGGACGGCGGTGAGCTGGACCTCGACCCCGCCAGCGACCTCTGGCCCTGACCCCCCGCCGGCCGACGTAGACTCGGCGCGTGCCCCGCCCCGATGGCCGCCTCTCCCACGACCTGCTGGCCGGGGAGAAGGGCCCCCAGGACGCCTGCGGGGTCTTCGGCGTCTGGGCCCCCGGTGAAGAGGTCTCCAAGCTCACCTACTTCGGCCTGTACGCCCTGCAGCACCGCGGCCAGGAGTCGGCCGGCATCGCGGTCAGCGACGGCCACCAGATCCTCGTCTACAAGGACATGGGGCTGGTCGCGCAGGTCTTCGACGAGAGCCACCTGAACGCCCTGCACGGCCACCTGGCGATCGGCCACTGCCGCTACTCCACGACCGGCTCGAGCGTGTGGGAGAACGCCCAGCCGACCTTCCGGGCGACGGCCACCGGCTCGATCGCCCTGGGCCACAACGGCAACCTGATCAACACCCGCGAGCTCGCCGACCTCGTCGAGAAGCTGCGCGAGGAGCGCGGCGAGCTGCCGCTCGGCTCGACCGGCCACGGCCTCGGCGCCAGCAGCGACACCGACCTGGTGACGACGCTGCTGGCCAGCCACCCCGACCGCTCGCTCGAGGCCAGCGCGCTCGATGTGCTGCCGCGGCTGCGCGGGGCGTACTGCCTGGTCTTCATGGACGAGACGACGCTGTACGCCGCCCGCGACCCGCAGGGGATCCGCCCGCTGGTCCTCGGCCGCCTGGAGCGCGGCTGGGTGGTCGCCTCGGAGACGGCCGCCCTCGACATCGTGGGCGCGTCGTTCGTCCGCGAGGTCGAGCCGGGCGAGCTGATCGCCATCGACGAGCACGGCCTGCGCACCCAGCGCTTCGCCCCCGCCGACCCCAAGGGCTGCCTGTTCGAGTACGTCTACCTGGCCCGCCCCGACACCACGATCGCCGGTCGCGGGGTCAACGACGCGCGCGTCGAGGTGGGCCGCCGGCTGGCGGTCGAGGCGCCGGTCGAGGCCGACCTGGTCATCCCGGTGCCCGAGTCGGGCACGCCGGCCGCGATCGGCTACAGCCAGGGCTCCGGCATCCCCTACGGCCAGGGGTTGGTGAAGAACGCGTACGTCGGGCGCACGTTCATCCAGCCCTCGCAGACCATCCGCCAGCTCGGCATCCGGCTCAAGTTGAACCCGCTGCGCGACGTCATCCACGGCAAGCGGCTCGTCGTCGTCGACGACTCGATCGTGCGCGGCAACACCCAGCGCGCGCTGATCCGGATGCTGCGCGAGGCCGGCGCCGCCGAGGTGCACGTGCGCATCTCGTCGCCACCGGTGAAGTGGCCGTGCTTCTACGGCATCGACTTCGCCTCCCGCGCCGAGCTGATCGCCAACGGGCTGGCGGTGGACGAGATCCGGCAGTCGATCGGGGCCGACTCGTTGGCGTACATCTCGCTCGAGGAGCTCGTCGACGCCACCGCGATCCCGATGGACCGGCTGTGCCGGGCCTGCTTCGACGGGGTCTACCCGATCGAGCTGCCCGACGCCGACCTGCTCGGCAAGCACCTGCTTGAGGGCATCGAGCGGCGCGCGGAGCTCGCGGCGCACGCCGAAGGCGCCATCGACATGGCCGACGGCCGGATCGAGGTGACCCGCGACGCCGACGGCCTCACCACCCTGCTGGCCGGAGGCGGGGCGGACGACGCCCTGTCGCGGCCGTGAGGCCCGCGCGATGACCGAGCTGGTCCGCGGCGAGGCGGCGACCGGCGCGACGTACGCCGCGGCCGGGGTCGACACCGCCGCGGGTGAGCGCGCGGTCGCGCTGATGAAGGCCTCGATCGCCGCAGCGCAGCGCCCGGAGGTCGTGGGCGGGTTCGGGGGATTCGCCGGGCTCTTCGACGCCTCGGCCCTGCGCGCGTACAAGCGGCCGCTGCTGGCGACCTCCACCGACGGCGTCGGCACCAAGGTCGCCGTCGCCCAGCGGATGGGCGTGCACGACACGATCGGCATCGACCTGGTCGCGATGGTCGTCGACGACCTCGTGGTCTGCGGGGCCGAGCCGCTCTTCATGACCGACTACATCGCGATCGGCAAGGTGGTCCCCGAGCGGGTCGCCGCGATCGTCGCCGGCATCGCCGAGGGCTGCCGCCAGGCGGGCTGCGCGCTCGTCGGCGGCGAGACCGCCGAGCACCCCGGGCTGCTCGCCCCCGACGAGTACGACGTGGCGGGCGCAGGCACGGGCGTCGTCGAGGCCGACGCGCTGCTGGGGCCGGATCGCGTGCGCGCCGGCGACGTCCTCGTGGCCATGCGGTCGAGCGGGCTGCACTCCAACGGCTACTCCCTCGCCCGGCACGTGCTGCTGACGACCGCGGGCCTGGCCCTCGACCTGCACGTCGCCGAGCTCGGCCGCACGCTGGGCGAGGAGCTGCTCGAGCCGACCCGGATCTACTCCCTCGACTGCCTGGCCCTGGCGCGCTCCGAGCCGGTGGGCGTGCACGCGATGAGCCACATCACCGGCGGCGGCCTCGCCGCCAACCTGGCCCGCGTGCTGCCCGCCCACCTGGCCGCCGACGTCGATCGGTCGACCTGGAGCCCGCAGCCGGTCTTCGGGCTGATCGGGCGGCTCGGCGGGGTCGCGCGCGGCGAGCTCGAGCAGACGTTCAACCAGGGCATCGGCATGGTCGCCGTGGTCCCGGCCGACGGCGCGGCAGCGGCGCTCGACCTGCTGGCGGCGCGCGGCGTGGACTCCTGGGTGTGCGGCGCGGTGCGCGAGCGGCGCGACGGCGAGCACGGGGACGCCGAGGCCAAGGGCGGCGGCGGAGGCGCCGTCACGCTGGTCGGCGACCACCCGGCTTAACCGAATGAGCGGCGGGAGGGGTCAGCCGGAGACGGCGTACCCGTCGCCCTCGTCATCCTCGTCGTCCTCGGCGGAGTAGAGGTCCTCGGTGTCGTCGTCCACGGCGTACTTCGCGAGCAGCTCGGGGTCGACCTCGTCGCCGGAGCCGGCCGGTCCCTCGTGGATCAGGTCGGCGCGCAGCCGGTTCAGATCCATGTCGCCGCTGTTGTACTTCAACTCGCGGGCAACCTTGGTCTGCTTGGCCTTCGCTCGGCCGCGTCCCATGGCTCGACCCCCTCTACGGGGCCGTCACGCCCCGACGATGGTCACAGTTGGTCCCGGTGGATGCCCACCGGCTGGAAATCACGGGCGTCAGGATAGCCGCTCGGCGGCGGTGCTCGCATGCCACGTGCCTTCGGCGATCCGCGCCTCGGCCAGCCGCTCGGCGGCGGCGACCGGCAGCACACCCTCGGCCTGCGCGAGCGCCAGCACCTCGCGGGTGGTGTCGAAGACGCGGGCCGTGCGCGCCCGCGCCCGCTCCATCGAGAAGCCGTGCAGCTCGTCGGCCACCTGGATCACCCCGCCGCAGTTGACCAGGAAGTCCGGGGCGTAGAGCACCCCCCGCTCGGCCAGCGCCGCCGCGACGCCCGGGTGGGCGAGCTGGTTGTTGGCCGCGCCAGCGACGACCCGCGCGGTCAGGAGGCCCACCACGTCGTCGGTGAGCGCGCCGCCGAGGGCGCAGGGCGCGTACGCGTCGAGGCCCAGGCCGGCCAGGGCCGCGGGCTCCACCGCGTCGACGCCCGGCCGCTCGGCCCGCAGCCGCGCCACCGCATCGGCGTCGGGGTCGGCCACGACGACGGAGGCCCCGTCGTCGGCGAGCAGGGCCGCCAGCCGCGCGCCGACCTTGCCGACGCCGCTCACCCCGACCCGCCGCCCGCGCAGGGTCGGCTCGCCCCAGACCTGCTCGGCGCAGGCGCGCAGCCCCTGGAAGACCCCGTACGCGGTGAGCACGCCCGAGTCGCCGCCCCCGCCGCGCTCCGGCGATCGGCCCGTCGTCCACGGGTTCTCCTCGCCGATCACGTCAAGGTCGGCGACGGTGCACCCGACGTCGCCGGCGGTGACGTACCGCCCGCCGAGCGAGCGCAGGAAGCGGCCGTACGCGTGCAGCAGCTCAGGGCTGCGGGTCGCCGCCGGGTCGCCCCACAGGACCGCCTTGCCGCCGCCGTGGTCGAGGCCCGCGAGAGCGTTCTTGTACGACATGGCTCGGCTCAGCGCCAGCACGTCGGCCAGCGCCTCGTCCTCCGAGGCGTACGCGCGCCACCGGGTGCCCCCGAGCGCGGGGCCTCGGCGCGTCGAGTGGATCGCCACGATGGCCCGCAGGCCGGTCGCGGGGTCGCTGCCGAAGACCACCTGCTCGTGCCCGGAGAGCCGGGCGAGGACCTCGCTCACACCCCGCAGCGTAGGGTCCGGCGCGCCCGACTAGTCACTTCGGGCTATTTCGGTAGAATCGGACACCTCAGCCGCGGGCCCCCGCGATCCTGGGTCGGTCCCCCCCAGCGCCGCAGGAGGCCCTCCGCATGAGCACCCGCTCCCCGGACGCCGAGCCGCTGCTGACCCCGGCCGAGGTCGCCGCGATGTTCCGCGTCGACCCCAAGACGGTCACCCGCTGGGCCAAGGCGGGCAAGCTCTCCTCGATCCGCACCCTCGGCGGCCACCGCCGCTACCGCGAGTCCGAGGTCCGCGCGCTCCTCGCCGGGATCCCGCAGCCGCGCACCGAGGCCTGAGCCCGGCGCGTCGCTCCCTCCGCGGCCTGCCGCTCGAGGGCCGGCTAGAGGCCGTTCAGCTGGTCGACGACCGCGGGCACGTCGCCGAGGTTGTTCCAGTTCACCGCGACGAAGTTGGGCAGCCGGCCGCGCTCGGCCTGGCACTGCTCGACCCGGGGGCCGAGCACGTCGGCGGCGTTGACCTTCTGCGCGTCGGTGAAGAGCGTCGTGAAGTTGCTCAGCCAGTGGTTGACCAGGAAGAGCGGCGAGGCGGCGCGGCCGCGGTTCAGCTGGCAGTCGAACGACTCCACCGTCGGGTAGGTGTAGCCGGTGTCCTGCACGTAGTCGAAGCCCTGCAGCAGCCACGGGTACGCCGTGCCGCCGCCCTGCTCCTCCTGGAGCACGACGAGCCGCTTGCCGGAGTCGACCATCTCGCCGAGGGTCGGCCACCGGTCACCGGCCCCTCGGGGCGCGTGGGTGAGCCGGGTGAGCCCCGCCTGGTCGAAGACCGCCGCGGTGTCCTCCGGCGACACGGCGTCCTGGATGAAGATGCTCACGACCTCGGTGGGGTGGGCATCCATCCAGGCCCGCACTCCCTGCAGCTCGGTCAGCAGGGGCGTGCCGCCGATCTCGCAGACGGTGTGGCACAGGTACGGCTGCACCGGCCCGCTCGGGGAGCCGCCCTGCAGCTGCTGGACGAGCCGGTTCACCGCCTGCATGATCTCGGGCCCGAAGGTCACCTTGGCCTGCTCGAGCGCCTTCGGGAAGCTCTGCGGGGCGGTCAGGGCCTTGCCGTTGTCGAGCGGCTGCCCGTACCAGGTGTCGATCAGCAGGACGCGGACGCCTTGGTCGAGCAGCCCCACCATGCCGGTCGGCTGCTCGGCCAGGAAGAAGTCGGCGTCCTCGGCCGACATCGCGTTGTGGGCAGCGACGTAGGCGACCTCGTCGTACGGGCGCTCGCACAGCTCGAGGTGGCCGTTGCAGCCGACCTCGGTGCGGTCGGCGACGGCCTGGATCGGTGAGTCGGGAGGCCGGACGTTAAGGGCGAGCAGACCGCCGGCGACCAGCACCCCGGCGGTGCCGAGCGCAGCCGGGACGAGCCAACCCCGGTGCCGGCGTTCGGGGAGCCCGGACTCCACCCGTCGGGCGGCCTCGCGGGCCTCGATCTTGCCGATGGCCTTGTCGATCTCGAGGACGCCGTAGAGCAGCACGCCCACGCCCAGGACGACCGCGAGGCCCTGGATGACCGGTTGGGTCCAGAAGATCAGGCCCAACCCGAGGATGGCGATCGCGAGCCCGCGGGCCACGGCGGCGCGGATCGAGGACGGCCTGCGGGTCACCCAGCCGCCGACCGCGGCGATGCGCTCGTCGACGTCGACGTCGGGCAGCGAGGCCGACGCCAGCACCGCAACCATCCCGCCGACGATGAGGATGAGGGTCGCGACGCTGAACAGCGGCTGGCCGAACGAGGTCCACAGCCCGCCCTCGACCGCGCCGATCAGGGTCGAGTCGTCCACGGTGGAGGCCCAGATCTGCGCCCCCACGGCCAGCAGCAGGAGCAGGCCGCCGCCGGCGACGATCGCGAGCCCTGCTCCGACGAAACCGCGCCGGGTGTTGGGATGGACGGCGACGCCGAGTGCGAGCAGCGCGAGGGCCAGCAGGGGCAGCAGCCACGAGAGGGTGTCGGCGATCTGCGCGTACTTCACGGCCGAGGCGATCGGCCCGCCCTGGCCGCCGACGGTGGACAGGGTGACCGGCAGGTTCGGCGGGATCGCGGCGGCGGCATCGGGCGACACCGTGCGCAGCAAGGAGGTGACGACGCTGCCGAAGTCCGCCAGCCGCAGCACGATCTGCTGGGAGTCGGGGGTGGTCAGCGCCCGGTGGGCCTGGCTGGCGGCCAGGCGGAAGATCGGGCTGGCGGCGTCGCTGGAGATGAGCCCCGCCGACACCTGGCCGATCAGCGGCTTGACCGCGACCAGGTTCGGCTGCTGGGCGACGGCCGCGTCGGCGACCTGCTCGCCGATCGCGGCGGACACCTCGGGGTCCTTGCGCAGCTCGTCGACGTTGGCGACGAAACCGCCCTCGTCGAGCACCTCGCGGTTGAGCAGCCCTGCCAGCCCGCCGAGGGCGACCATGAGCGCGGCCAGCGTCAGCAGCGCGTAGGCGGTCCAGCGGCGCACGAGCCCTCCCCGAGGCCGACCTGGGGCGGGATGCCCGCGCTCGGGCCAGGGTAGATGAGCGGGTCGGAGCGAGGGCCTGCTCGGCCGACCCGGGTGAGTGGTGGCCAGGGGCGGGGTCGAACCGCCGACCTTCCGATTTTCAGTCGGACGCTCGTACCAACTGAGCTACCTGGCCGCAGCCGATTCCCTCTGCGATCCTGAAGATCATGGGAGCGAATCGGACGGGAGTCTACCCCCTGGCCCGGGCCGGGCCAGGGCGGTCCCCGGCCGGCCGAGGCGGGGCGCTAAGACCCGTTGCCGACGATCCGGGCGACCTCGTCGCGATCGATCTCGCGCCCCGTCCACTCCGACAGCTGGGACAGCACCTTGCCCTCCGCGGCGGCGCGTTCGGGCGTCGGCTTGGCCTGCGCCTCGGCCCATCGGCGCCGCGCCTCCCACTCGAACTCGCGCGCGCGCAGGGCCTCGCTCGACCCGTTCCATCTGCTCCTCGCTGGCGTCGAGGTCGAAGACGGCGCTCAGGGTCGCGGGGATCACCAGCCGGTAGTCGTGGCCGCCCTCCTGGAACACCCCGGGAGTGGGGACCAGCGCGTTCTGCAGGTCGATGAAGGTGGTCACGAACGAGACCACGGGCAGCCACCGGGTGCCGCGCGGGGCGCCGGGCGGGCGGGAGTCCGTGGGGCCGAGCCAGTCGGGCCGCCTCCACGCCAGCGGGGCGGCGAACTTCGGCACCGGGTCGTCGCCGTTCTGCAGCAGCAGGAAGCGCACCTGCTCGCGGGCCGCCTCGGGCAGCGCCTGCCAGTCGCGGATGGCGCGGGGCAGGTAGAAGGAGCCAGGCCCCACCTCGGGGGGCTCGGCGACGGTGCGGGTGCCCCAGAGCTCCTGGCGCCACACGGTGGAGGCCGGGGTGCCGATCCAGAAGGCCGCGTCCAGCCCGATCCCCTCAGGCCCGGTGGTGCCGGTCCCGCGGAACATCTCCTCGCTGACCTGGGAGCCGAGGCTCTCGCCGAACAGGTAGAACTTCGGCCGCTGTTCGGCGGGCATCTGCAGCAGGCGGGACGTGATCCCGTTGACGAGCATCCGGGTCTGGTGGGTCGCGTAGTCGACCTTGGTGAGCGACAGCGCCGACGGCAGGACGGAGTACTGGATCGACGCCGACGCGCAATTGCCGCGGGTGAGGTACTCGAACGCCTCGGTCGCGACGTAGTTCACGTAGCCGGATCCGGTGGGGGAGAACAGCGCGAAGGCGGGCCGCTCCAGCGCCTTGGTCCGGTCGATCTCGGCCAGCAGCAGCTCGACGCGCTCCTCGGGGGTCGCCGCCGCGTCGAGCGGGGCGTACACCCGGATCGGCTGGGTCGCCTGCTCGCCCATGACCTCCTCGATCGCCTGCGGCTCCAGCGTCATGGTCAGCCAGCGGCGCGACTCCCGGCTCTGGTCGGCCCACGGGATGTGCGACCCGGGGCCGCCGGTCACCTCCGGTGCCGCCGGCGGGTCCTGGTGGGCGAGCTCAAGCCCGGTGCCGGCCTTGGTGAGGACGTGGTTGGCGGCGGTCACGGCGGCCCAGCCGAACCCGGCCAGGGCGGCGCTGGCGGCCAGGCGCCCCACCGTGCGGTGGTCGTCGGGATAGCCGCCCAAGACCTTCGCCGCTCCCCGGGCCACGAAGCCCGACAGCGCCGACTCGGCGCGGGCCACGCCGAACAGGATCCCGGTGACCGCGACGGCCGATCCGAGCGCCTTGCCCGTGGAGACCTCGCGAACGACATCCTCGCGCGCTTCGACGTCCCCAGGTCCGAGCGACCCCCGGCTGACGTCGCCCCGCTTCGTCAGTGCGTACGAGCCCAGCGTCGTCGCCAGCGCCGTGGCGACGCCGTACGCGTGGAAGCCGGGCTTGCCCCGGGTGGCCTCCAGGCTGTCCGCCCCGACCCCGGCCACCCCGGCTGAGGTCAGGCCGACGGCGCCGAGGCGGATCAGGGCCCGCCGCGAGCTCTCGTGCTCGCGTGGGGGAAGCAGCCGCATCGCCGCGGCGCCGATGGCGGCAGCCGCGGCGTCCACCACGACCCCTGCTGCGATCCGCCCGGCCGGCGACCGGCGACGACATCGGCAGGCGGTCGGCTGTGGAGCGCAGGAACGAGTGCGCCGAGGCGCCCCAGGCGTAGCCGACCGAGGCGGCGACGCCGCTGATGATCGCCTGGTCGCGCGTGCCGCGGGACAGCAGGTTCGGCTGGAACGAGGTGCCGGTGTAGTACGACCCCAGCAGGAAGCCGGCCCGGGAGGAGACATCGAGGCCGGCGGAGTAGAAGCGGTTGCGCCACTCGGCGTCCGCCAGCGCGGGGGCGGCGGTGGCCAGCAGGCCCCGCGCGAGCTCGTTGCCGTTCATGGGTGGTCCCTTCCCGGATCCGGTGGCCGCTCGATGCTATCGAGGGCGCCGGGCGAGGGCGCGGCCGCGGACAGGGCGCTCAGGGAGGCTGGCTCAACTGGTGCTCGCTGGGACCGGTGGTGACCGGTCGCTCATGAGCGACCCCGACGGGACTCGAACCCGCGACCTCCGCCGTGACAGGGCGGCGCGCTAACCAACTGCGCTACGGGGCCTCGGTGGTGCTGAGGCGCTGGTGCTGTGAAACGACTACGTGCCCCCAACGGGATTCGAACCCGCGCTACCGCCTTGAAAGGGCGGGGTCCTGGGCCGCTAGACGATGGGGACTGTCGAGGTGGCGCCGCTGGAGACGTGCGGAAGCATACGGGAGGCCGGCGGCGATCACCAAAGCGGGAGAACCGGCAGGATACCCGTGTGGTCGAGGTGGAGCCCGAGGCGTTCGAGGCCCTGGTGGGCGAGGCGCTCGACGGCGTCCCGGCCGAGCTGCTCGACCTGCTCGACAACGTCGTCGTCCTCGTCGAGGACCGCAACCCCGAGGAGCCAGACCTCCTCGGCCTGTACGAGGGCGTGCCGCTGACCGAGCGCGGCGCCTCGTACGGCGGGGTGCTGCCGGATGCCATCTTCATCTACCGGCTGGCGATCTGCTCGATCTGCGACAGCCCGCAGGACGTGGTCGAGGAGGTGCAGATCACCGTGGTGCACGAGATCGCCCACCACTTCGGCATCGACGACGAGCGCCTGCACGACCTCGGCTGGGGCTGACGGCCGCAGGGGGTCCGAACGGACCCTGGCGCGCCGACCGGGGGAGTCCTACCGTCGTCCCATGGACGGCCGCAGCGTGGAGCGGGTCGAGGTCGGAGGGCTGACCTTCGACGTCGAGTTCGCCGGTCCCGCCGGGGGCGAGCGAGTCCTGCTGCTGCACGGCTGGCCCGAGCGTGGCGCCATGTGGAACAGGTTGATGGGCTCCCTCGCCGACCAGGGCCTGCGCTGCGCGGCCCCCGACCAGCGCGGCTACTCAGCCGGACGCGCGGCCCCTGCACGTCGAGGACTACCGGATGCCGCTGCTGGTCGCCGATGCCGCGGGGCTCCTCGATGCGCTGGGCTGGGACCATGTCCATGTAGTCGGCCATGACTGGGGTGCCATGGTCGCCTGGCACCTGGCGGCGGCCGCGCGGACCCGGGTGCGCTCGCTGACCGCTGTTTCGGTGCCACACCCGAGGGCGATGGGCGCGGCGTTGGCGTCCGACCCCGACCAGCAGACCCGCTCGGCGTACATCCGGCTCTTCCGCGAGGCGCCGGACCGCGCGGTCGAGGCGCTGCTGGCCAACGACGCGGCCGCCTTGGTCGGGGTGTTCGCCGGGTCGGGGATGCGAGAGGAGGCGGTGCGGGCGCTCGTCGCCCCCCTGCTCGACCCGACCGCGCTGCTGGCGACGCTGTCCTGGTACGGCGCGGCGAGCGCCGAGGACGCCAAGGTGTGCGGCTCGGTTCGGGTGCCGACGACGTTCGTCTGGGGTCCGCTCGATATCGCGATCGGCCGGGTCGCCGCGGAGGGCTGCGCCGCGCACGTGAGTGCGGAGTACCGATTCATCGAGCTGCCCGGCGTGGGGCACTGGGTCGCCGAGCAGGCGGCCGAGGCGCTCGCGGAGGCCGTCCTCCAGCAGATCGACTCCGCCTGAGCCTGCGGTCAGCAGACGGATCGGTAGACCGCGACGGTCTGCTCGGCCACCGACTCCCACGAGAACGACTCGACCGCGCGGGCGCGCCCGGCCGCGCCCATCGCCGCGGCCCGCGCCGGGTCGAGCGCGACCGCGTTAACCGCTGCGGCGAAGGACGACTCGAAGCCTCGCGGGTCCACCTCGGCGTAGTGCACCAGCAGTCCGGTCTCGCCGTGCACGACGACCTCCGGGATCCCCCCGACATCGCTGGCGACGACGGCGGTGGCGCACCCCATGGCCTCGAGGTTGACGATGCCCAGCGGCTCGTACACCGACGGGCACATGAACACCGTGGCGTGCGACAGCAGCTGGACGACATCGCGGCGCGGCAGCATCTCGGAGACGAAGAAGACCCCGTCGCGTGCGGCCTGCAGCCCCGCGACGAGCCCCTCGACCTCGGCGCCGATCTCGGGGGTGTCCGGCGCGCCGGCGCACAGCACGATCTGCACCGAGGGGTCGACCGCGTGGCAGGCGCGGACCAGGTGGGGCACCCCCTTCTGCCGGGTGATCCGCCCGACGAACAGCGCGTAGGGGCGGGCCGGGTCGATGCCGATCCGCTCCAGCACGTCGACCGCCGGGTCGGGGGAGAACTCGTCGGCGTCGATGCCGTTGAGCACCACGTGCACGCGGTGCGGGTCGAGGTCGGGGTAGCAGTCGAGCACGTCGGCGCGCATCCCGTTGCTGACCGCGATCACGGCGTCGGCTGAGTGGTACGCCGTCCGCTCGATCCAGCTGGACAGCCGGTAGCCGCCGCCGAGCTGCTCCTCCTTCCACGGCCGCCGCGGCTCCAGCGAGTGCGCGGTGATCACGTGCGGGATCCCGTGCAGGGTGCGCGCGAGGTGGCCGGCCATGTTCGCGTACCACGTGTGCGAGTGCGCGACGTCGCAGCCGCCGAGGCCGGCGGCCATGGTGAGGTCGACCCCGAGGGTCTGCAGGGCGAAGTTCGCCTCGGCCAGGTCGGCCGGCACGGCGTGCGCCTGCGCGCCCGGCCGCGGTGTCGCCGAAGCAGTGGACGTCGACATCGACGAGGGAGCGCAGCCGCGGCGTCAGCTGGGCGACGTGCACCCCCGCCCCGCCGTAGACGTCGGGGGGGAACTCGCGCGTGAGCAGTCCGATGAGCACGTTCCGAGCCTAGGAGTTCGGGGGTAGGTTCGGAGGCGTGGCAGCCAGAGGAGTTCTCGGAATCGTCCTCGCCGGCGGTGAGGGCAAGCGGCTGATGCCGCTGACGGCTGACCGGGCCAAGCCCGCGGTCCCGTTCGGAGGGCAGTACCGGCTGATCGACTTCGCGCTGAGCAACCTGGTCAACGGCGGCTTCATGAAGCTGTGCGTGCTCACGCAGTACAAGTCGCACTCCCTCGACCGCCACATCACGACGACCTGGCGGATGTCGACGATGCTCGGCAACTACGTCACCCCGGTGCCGGCCCAGCAGCGGCTCGGCCCGCGGTGGTTCCAGGGCAGCGCCGACGCGATCTTCCAGAGCCTCAACCTGGTGTACGACGAGCAGCCCGAGTACGTCGCGGTCTTCGGCGCCGACCACGTCTACCGGATGGACCCCTCGCAGATGCTGGAGCAGCACATCGAGGGCGGCGCCGGGGTGACGGTGGCCGGCATCCGCGTCCCGCGCGCGGAGGCATCGGCGTTCGGCGTCATCGAGACGGCCGCCGACGGCCGCACCATCGCGCAGTTCCTGGAGAAGCCCGACGATCCGCCCGCCGTGGCGGGCAGCCCGACCGAGTCGTACGCCTCGATGGGCAACTACGTCTTCTCGACCGAGGTCCTGGTCGAGGCGCTGCGGGTCGACGCCGGCGACAGCGGTTCCGTGCACGACATGGGCGGCAACATCATCCCGATGCTCACCGACCTCGGCGCCGCCCAGGTCTACGACTTCAACGACAACCACGTGCCGGGGGCGACCGACCGCGACCGCGGCTACTGGCGCGACGTCGGGACGCTGGACTCGTACTACGACGCCCACATGGACCTCGTGTCCGTGCACCCGATCTTCAACCTCTACAACCGGCAGTGGCCGATCCTCACCCAGATGTCGCCGCGGCCGCCGGCGAAGTTCGTCGAGGGCGGATCGGCCCACGAGTCGATGGTGGGCGCGGGGTCGATCGTGGCCGGCGGGTGGGTGCAGAACTCCGTGCTGTGCGACAACGTCACGGTGCTGCCGGGCTCGCGCGTCGAGGGCTCGGTCCTGATGCCGGGGGTGACCATCGGCCGCGACGCGATCGTGCGGCGGGCGATCCTGGACAAGAACGCCGTGGTCCCCGACGGGGCACGGCTGGGCGTGGACGTCGAGGGCGACCGCGAGCACTACACGGTCAGCGAGGGCGGGGTCGTCGTGCTCGGCAAGGGCGAGCAGGCGATTCTGCGCTAGGCCCTCCGAGGGCCGCCAGCCATACTGCCGGGATGCGCGACATCGCCCTGCCCCCGTGGGCGACGCCGCGGCGAATCGCGCTCACACTCTGGGGCGTCGCGCTCGCGGCCTCGGTCGCCCTGGTGGGCTTCCCGATCGACCGGCCGCGCATCGCGCTCTGGGCGCTGGCCGGGGTCGCCGCCCTCAACGTCGGCCGCGGCTGGCGGGTGGTCGTCCGCGAGACGCTGCTCTGGCTGCCGTTCATTGCCGCGCTGCTGATCTACGACCGCACCCGCGGCGTCGCCGACGGGCTGGGCTTCCCGGTGCGGATCCAAGAGCCGCTGGACGCCGAGCTCGCGCTCTTCAACGGCGTGCTGCCGAGCTCGTGGCTGCAGGAGCGGCTGTACGACCCGGCGGCGCCGGGGCCGCTCGATGTCGCGGTGGCGCTCGTCTACTTCTCGCACTTCGTGGCCATCTGGGGGGCGCTGCTGCTGCTGTACGAACGCTCGCGGCCGCGCTGGGGGGCCCTCATGCGCCGCGCCCTGCTGCTGTCGTACCTCGGCCTGCTCACCTACATCGTGTACCCCGCCGCGCCGCCGTGGCTGGCCTCCAAGCTGGGGCTGACGCCCGAGCCGGTCGCCCGGATCGCCACCCGCGGCTTCGAGGCGATCGGGCTCGACCGGGCCGCGGGCCTGATCGAGCAGGGCCAGGCGCAGGTCAACCGGGTGGCGGCGATCCCCTCGCTCCATGCGGCGTTCGCGCTGCTGGTCTCGGTGGCGCTCTGGCCGCTGGCCCGGCGCTGGTGGCAGCGCGCTCTGCTGGCCGCCTACCCACTGGCGATGGGCTTCGCGCTTGTCTACGGCGGCGAGCACTACGTGATCGACCTGCTGCTCGGATGGGCGTACGTGGGCGTCGTGCTCGTCCTGGTGGGGCTTGGCGAGCGCTGGTGGCGCGCCCCGGGTGCGTCGCCGTGGGCCACCCCCGCGCCGACGGGCTGACGGGCTACTTGTAGACCACGACCCTCGTGCCGGCCGGGACGGCCTGGAAGAGCGCAGCGGCGCCGGCCTTGTCGCGCAGGTTGACGCAGCCGTGCGACGCGCCGCGCCAACCGCGGCGGGCGAAGTCCGACGAGAAGTGGATCGCCTGGCCGCGGCTGAAGAACATCGCGTACGGCATCTTCGACCCGTAGAGCCGCGACTTGTGGTTGCCGCTCTTCCAGCCGATCGAGAAGACGCCTTCGCGGGTGGGGGTCCGGCGCCCGCCGAAGCGCGCGTCGAGGGCCATCGTGATGGCGCCGTTCTCGACGAGCCACACCTTGCGGGCGTTCTTGCTCACGCAGACGACCTTGCCCCACGCGGTGCAGCGCGGGTCGAGCCCGACGGCGGCGGCCGGTGCCGGCGGGGCCGCGGCAACGGGCGGCGGACGGGCGGCGCGGGGGGCGCGGGGGGGCGGCGGAGGTGGTGGCGGCGGAGGTGGTGGCGGCGGTGGCGGGGGCGGGGGATCCTCGACGACCACCGGCGGCGGGTCGGCCGGCGGCACGACGTCGTCGGCCAGGGCCGAGGTCGGCAGCATCGGGGCCAGCAGCCCGAGGCCGATGGCGCCGAGCAGCAGGGCATAGCGGCGCTGTCGAGCGGATTGGGTCATCAGGCTCACCCCCATCAGGTGTCCGCCGTCGTCGGACTCATGCCGGTAGTCGGCATCGTCGGTATCGGCACCTTGGGCACGCAGTCTGGAGTCCTTCGCCGGACTTTGTGCCCGCTTCTCGCCAACTCGTGATCTTCGAGACCGCGCGCTCGACCGGCGTGTGGCAGGGTCCGGGCGTGAGCGCGACGCTGCAGGCCACCGGGCTGGCCGCCGGCGTTGGCGCCCGCGCGCTGTTCTCCGGCCTCGATCTCGTCGTCGCGCCGGGCGATGTCGTGGGGCTGGTGGGGCCGAACGGCGCCGGCAAGTCGACCCTGCTGCGCCTGCTCGCCGGGATCGGCCGGCCGGAGGCGGGGTCGGTGCGGCTGTCCCCGCCGGACGCCTCGGCCGGCTACCTCCCCCAAGAGCCCGAGCGCATCCAGGGCGAGACCGTGCGCGGGCTTCCTGGCTCGGCGGACCGGGGTCGCGGCCGCGCACGAGGCGATGGACGCGGCGGCCCATGCCCTGGCGGCCGGCGGCCCTGGCGCCGACGACGCGTACGCCCACGCCCTGGAGCGGTGGCTCGGGCTCGGCGGCGCCGATCTGCCGGAGCGGGCCGAGGCGGCGCTCGCCGCCCTGGGCGGCGGGCTGCGCGCCGACGCCGCCATGACGGCGCTGTCGGGCGGGCAGGCCGCCCGCGCCGGGCTGGCCTCACTGCTGCTCAGCCGGTACGACGTGCTGCTGCTCGACGAGCCGACCAACGATCTGGACCTCGACGGGCTGGAGCGGCTGGAGGCGTTCATGGCCGGGCTGCGGGCGCCGGCGGTGGTGGTCAGCCACGACCGCGAGTTCCTCGACCGGGTGGTCACCCGGGTCGTCGAGTTGGACCTCGCCCAGCAGTCGGTGCACGTCTACGGCGGCGGCTACGCGGCGTACCTCGAGGAGCGCGAGGTCGCGCGGCGGCACGCGCGGGAGGCCTACGACGAGTTCGCCGGCACGCGGGCGGGGCTGGAGGAGCGGGCCCGGATGCAGCGGGCCTGGATGGACAAGGGCGTGCGCACCGCCCGGCGCAAGGCTCCCGACAACGACAAGTTCGGGCGCGCGATGCGCGCGGAGTCGAGCGAGAAGCAGGCCGCGAAGGCCCGCCAGACCATGCGGGCGATCGAGCGGCTCGAGGTGGTGGAGGAGCCGCGCAAGGAGTGGCGGCTGCAGCTCGAGATCGCCGCGGCGCCGCGATCGGGCGTCGGTGGTGGCGGTGCTCGACCACGCCGTCGCGCACCGCGGCGCCTTCACCCTCGGCCCGGTCGACCTGCAGGTGGACTGGGCCGACCGGGTCGCGGTCACCGGCCCCAACGGCGCGGGCAAGTCCACGCTGATCGCGTTGCTGCTCGGGCGGCTCGCACCGGACGCGGGCCGGGCCTCGCTGGGGCCCGGGGTGGTGGTCGGGGAGGTGGACCAGGCGCGGTCGCGCTTCGACGGCGGCGCGTCGCTCGCGGCGGCCTTCGGAGCCGAGGTGCCGGCGTGGCCGGATGCGGACGTGCGGACGTTGCTCGCGAAGTTCGGCCTCGGCGGCGAGCACGTGCTGCGGCCGTGCGCGAGCCTGTCGCCGGGCGAGCGGACCCGGGCGGGGCTGGCGCTGCTGCAGGCGCGCGGCGTCAACCTGCTGGTCCTCGACGAGCCGACCAACCACCTCGACCTGCCCGCGATCGAGCAGCTGGAGCAGGCGCTGGAGTCGTACGCCGGGACCCTGGTCCTGGTCAGCCACGACCGGCGGCTGCTTGAGGCGGTGCGGGTCACGCGTCGGCTCTCGGTGGCCGAGGGCCGGGTCGACGAGGCCTGACTCGGCCGGGCCGGGTCAGAACGGGATCAGGTACTCCAGCCGGTCGGAGAAGCGCACGACGATCAGCAGCACGACCAGCACCACCCAGACGGTGGCCAGCAGCCCCGGCGCAGCCGCGAGGAACCGCCCGACCGGCCCGGTGCCCACCGCCCCCAGCGAGCGGCTGCGGATCGCCCCGGCCAGGGTGGCGAAGAAGACCAGGTCCATGCCGACCCACGCCACCATGCAGTACGGGCACAGCGCGCCGATGACGTACAGGCTCTGCAAGACCAGCCAGTGCACGAAGCCGAAGCCGAGCACCGAGCCGATGAGCAGGCCACGCCAGGCGAAGCGGGGGAGCGGGGTGCGGGCGGCGACGAGCACCCCGAAGAGGATCACCACCGGGAAGGCGGCGATCCCGATCAACGGGTTGGGGAAGCCGAAGACCGCGGCCTGGTCGGTCTTCATGATCGTGCCGCAGGACAGCAGCGGGTTGATGCTGCAGGACGGGACGAAGTCGGGGTTCTTGAGCAGCTCGATCCGGTCCAGGATCAGCGCGAACGCCGCGACGAAGCCGAGGACGCCGCCGACGACCTGCGTCCAGCCGAGCCGGGTGAGCCGGGGCTCCTCGGCTGGCTCGAGGTCGTCGAGGTCATCCGGGTCTGGCGTCATCGCTGCTCCTGTGCGTCGGGTTGGTGCGTCCCCAGGGTAGAGGGGGGCCAGACCCGGCAGGGTGCAGCCATGCAGCCTCCGGACGGCCCGACCTCGCCCCACGCGTTGCGCGTACCCGGCGGCGTCCGGTGGGCCATCAGCGTCGCGTACGCCGGGCAGGGGGTGTGCCTCGCGGCGCTCGTCACCCGCATCCCGTCGATCCGCGACCGGTTCGGCCTGTCCGAGGCGTCGCTGGCGCTGCTGCTGCTCGCGGTGCCGGTCGTGGCGGCCGCGGGCAGCATCGGGGCCGGCGCGGTGGCAGCCCGGATCGGCTCGCGTCCGGTGCTTCGCTGGGCCGGGCCGATCGTGCCGCTGGCACTGGCCTGCGCCGGGTGGGCGCCGACCCTGCCGCTGCTCGTCCTCTCGCTGGTTGCGCTGGGCTTCGGCCTCGGCGCCGTCGACGACGTGATGAACGTCCAGGGCGTCAGCCTCCAGCGGCTGCGCGGCGGCAGCGTGATGGGCGGCTTCCACGCCGTCTTCTCGCTGGCGAGCATCGTGGGCGCCCTGGGCTCGGCCGCCGCAGCCGACATCGAGGGCTTGACGCTGGGGGCGTACTTCACCCTCGTGGCCGTGCTGGTGGTCGCCGCCCAGCTGGCCGCCGGCCCCCGGCTGCTCGATCGTTCCGCGACGGCCGTGGCCGAGGAGGACCGGCCGGATGCGTTCGCCCCCGGAATCCCGTGGCGGCCGATCCTGCTGCTCGGCGCGGTGATGACCGCCGTGTTCGTCGCCGAGTCGAGCGCGTCCAACTGGAGCGCGCTACTGCTCACCGATGCCCTCAACGCCACGGAGAGCACGGCCGCGTTGGGCTATGCCGCGTACGCGGTGGCGGCCCTCATCGGCCGCCTGGGCACTGACCGCGCCGTGGTGCGTTACGGCCCGGTGCGGCTGATCCGCTGGGGAGGCGCGCTGGCCGTCGTGGCCGCGCTGGTGATCGCGGTGGCGCCGACGAGCGCGGTGGCACTGCTCGGCTTCGCCCTGCTGGGCTTCGGCCTCAGCGCTGCTGTGCCGTTGGTGTTCACGGCCGCCCACCATCACGACCCCACGGGCAGCGGCATCGCGGTGGCCCGGGTCAACGTCTTCAACTACCTCGGCTTCGTGATCGGGGCGCCGCTCGTCGGCCTCATCGCCGAGGCGTCCAACCTGCGGTGGGGTTTCGCCGCGCTGATCCCCGTGCTCCTGGTCGTGCCGCTGCTCGCCGGGGCCTTCGACCCCGAGTCGCCGGTCGACTGAGGGGCGGGGTCAGCCCACGGTGAAGGACACGCGGTCCTCGCCGACCATGGACCCGTCCTCGCCGCTCTCCCCGCCCGCGACCAGCACGGCCGGCCCGGTGAACGAGCCGAGGTCGATCTCGGTGTCGAACGTGCCCGGGGTGCCGGTGCCCGAGGTGGCGGTCGTGAACCCCTTCTGCACAAGCGAGCCGTCCGGGCGCTCGACGCTCCATAGGACGGTCGCCTCGAAGGTGTTCGACGAGCCGCTGAACCTGAACCGGCTGCCGACCGTGGAGCCCTCGGCGGGCAGGCCGATCGCCACCTGCGCGTCGGGCCCCAGGCTCGGGAAGGGGTCGGGGCTCGCCGCCGGTGAAGACGGGGCCGGGGTGCTGGGCGCGCCGCTTGAGGCGGGCGGGTTGCTCGGCGACGGGCTGCTCGTCGCGTCGTCGCCGGAGGTGCAGCCGCCCAGCGCGAGCACCGCGGCGAACGCGGCGGCGACGGCGACAGGGGGTGCGCCGCGGGGGCGGCGGGACGATGGCATGCCTCGATTGTGCCCCGCGGGGTGGGCGAAGCCGGTCAGGGCGCGGTGCGGCGGGTCACGCCGCGGGCCTGCGGGCGCCCCGATCCGCGGGCGGATCCGGGCCGGCCGTGGCCGCGGTGCTCGTGGCGCCCGCGCGCCGGGGCGGGCGGGCGGGTCACCGGCACACCGCTCGGCTGCCGGGCCCCGGTGATCTCGGCCAGTCCGTGGTCGCCGGGCCGAACGCGTACGGCCGCGGCGGCCACGCCGGCCCGCTGGGTCAGGCTGGCAACCTCACGCTGCTGGCGGGGCATCGCGAGGGTGACGACGGTGCCCGTGCCACCGGCGCGGGCGGTGCGTCCGGAGCGGTGCAGGTAGTCCTTGGGGTCGGCGGCCGGGTCCACGTGCACGACCAAGCTCACGTCGTCGACGTGGATGCCGCGGGCGGCGACGTCGGTGGCCACCAGCACGGGCACGCGCCCGTCGCGGAAGTCGCCGATGGTCCGGTTGCGCTCCCCCTGGTGCATGCCGCCGTGAAGCGCGCCGGCGACGACACCGGACTCGAGCAGGGAGTTGGCGAGCCGCTCGGCGCCCAGCTGGGTGCGTACGAACATCACGGTGCGGCCCTCGCGGGCGCCGATCGACGCGGCCACCTGGTGCTTGTCGGCGGGGTGCACGACGAGGACGTGGTGGCTCATCGTGGTGATCGACGCGGTCGCCGGTGCGGTGGAGTGGGTGGCCGGGTCGCGCAGGAACCGGCTGACCAGCGTCTCCACGTTGCGGTCGAGGGTCGCCGAGAAGAGCATCCGCTGGCCGTTCGGGCGAACCTGCTCGAGCAGGGCGGAGACCACCGGCAGGAACCCGAGGTCGGTCATGTGGTCGGCCTCGTCGAGGATGGCCACCTCGACGTCGGAGAGGTCGGCGAAGCCCTGGCGCACGAGGTCCTCAAGCCGTCCCGGCGTCGCGACGAGGATGTCGGCGCCGCGGCGCAGCCCGTCGACCTGCTTGCCGAAGGGCGCGCCTCCGATGACGAGCCTCAGGTCGAGCCGCAGGGAGTGGGCTAGCGGCTCCAGGCCGTCCTTGACCTGCATCGCGAGCTCGCGGGTGGGTACGAGCACGAGGCCCAGGGGGCGACGCGGCTGGGCCTTGCGGCCGTCCAGCCGGGCCAGCATCGGCAGCCCGAAGGCCAGCGTCTTGCCCGAGCCGGTCGCGGCGCGGCCGAGGATGTGGCGGCCGGCGAGCGCATCGGGGATGGCCGCGGCCTGGATGGCGAACGGGGCGGTGATGCCCCGCGAAGCGAGCGCCGCGATCAGCCGCGGCGGCAGGCCGAGGTCGGCGAACGACGGCTGCTGATCGCCGGGCGCGTCGTGGGCGGGCAGGGCATGCGCGGGCAGGGCAGACATGAGCAAGCGACTCTTCCTGTCGAGACGGTGTGGCGCGTCTCGAGGGAGTCGACGGGCGCCCGGCCGAGGTGGCGGCGGCGCAGATCGCAAGGACGGGCCCGAAGCGCCGAGGTCGGCGCGTTCGTGAGCGGTGGTGCGTCTGACGACGGTACCCCGGCGGGTGCCGCCGGAACGAACCCGCGCGGTGAGGCGTGCGTCACCCAGCGGTCGGCTGCAGCCAGAGGGCCCGGTGGGGGCAGGCGGAGACCGCCGCCTCGGCCCGCCGCAGCTCGTTGGCCGGCACGACTCCTGAGTACAAGGATCGGGAAGCCCCACGGGTCGGTCGCGACCAGCCGCCCGGCCAGGTGCGCGCAGAGGCCGACGCCCTCGCAGGCGACCGGGTCGACGCGCAGCACAACGGAGGCCTGCCGCTCGGTCCTCATCGCGCAGCCGCCACGTGTGACCGAAGCGGCCGTCGGGCCCGGGACTTCGGGGAGGGTTCCTGGACGCACTGCCGCCGCCGGTGGCTGGCGACGTCGGGGGCGAACACCGCGAGGGCGGACGCGACGATCTGCGCCGCCCCGTCGGGGTGGTGGCATGACCCGCGGCCGCGCACCAAGGCGCAGAGCCGGTCGAGGCGCTCGAGGTCGGAGCGGGCCGGTCGGCGTTCGGCCAGCCGCTGCATCGCCTCGGCGAGCTCGGCGAGGCCGAAGAGGCACGGTCCGCACTGGCGGGCCGAGCTGGCCGGCCAGGTAGTCGACGATCCCCGCGGTGAGGCTCAGGCCGCAGACGCCGGGGTCGGCGGGGATCAGGATCCCGGCGCCGAGCGAGACCCCAGCCGCGTCGAGGGCGGCGCGCTCGTACTGCCGGGCGGCGAGCGATTCCCAGGCGACCCAGCGGCCGCCGTATCCGCCCACCAGGACGGCGTGCGGCTCCGGCGCCGCGGGCCGGGCGCGATGGATCACGGCACCCACGCTCTCGCCGGGGACGGCCTGCAGCGCGACGAGGCCGCCATCGGTGGTGACCGTCGCCAGCGCGCCGCCGGGATCGAGGCCGCGGTCGATGAGCGCGACGCGGGCCAGGGTCTCGGCGTTGTGCACGAGGGTCGGCCGGCCGCCCACCCCGGCGGCGGCCGCAGGGACGCGCTTGGTCTGCGGCAGCGCCGGTCCGCCGGACAGCGCGCGCACCACGGCGGAGGACTCGCCGGACAGGTAGCCATGTGGCGCCACGGCGATCTCGGGCCAGGGCGCGCCGGTGCGCGCGCCGGCCCGCTCGGCGAGCGCGCGGCCGAGGGCGAGCCGCGTGTGCGTGGCGTCGTCGTGCAGCCAGAGGACCGTGCGCTCGGCGCCGATCGCGCGGGCGGCCGCGTCCAGCCCGTCGAGGATGAGGTGCGGCGCTGTCTGCGCGAGCGCTGCGTCCTTCGCGCTGGCCGGCTCACCCTCGGCCAGGTTCGCGACCACGAGGCCGCCGCCGCCAGCACGCAGGGCGGTCGCCCACTTGCGTGCGACCGGGAAGTGGCCGCCACCGCAACCGGTGAGCCCGGCGGCGGCGACGCGGTCGATGAGCGTGGCGGGGTCGCCTGCGGGGCCGAAAGCGGCCCGGTGGGCGTCCAGCCGGGTCGCCCCCGCGGCCAGACCGTCGGATGTGCGACCGGGGGCGGCCCGCAGGGGGTCGAAGCAGACCGCTCGCGGCAGCAGGCGGCCCGTTCATCGCCCGGCCCCCACCAACGCGGCCGCCGGGGTGGCGCTGTGCCGCCAGACGAACAGGGCGAGGACCGCGGCGCCGGTGATCGCGTACCAGGCCGCCCAGGCGGCGGAGTCGCTCCCGGCGAGGAAGCCGTGCGCCCAGACCAGCGCGAGGGCCGCCGCAGACACGCGGTGCACCGGCCGCCAGATCCGGGCGGCCCAGCGGCCGGCGGCGGCGGCGGTGATCCCGGCGGCCAGGCCGGCCCACAGGCCGAGCACGCCGAGGGTGACGGGGACCGGGCGGTACGACGAGCCGAGCGGCAGCAGGCCGGCCCAGCCGACCCCCGCGTACTCGTCGGTGGCCAGGACCACGACATGCAGCACGGTGAAGACGAGGGTGCCGACCGCCAGCGCCACATGCGCGCGGATCCGGGTGCCGTGGGCGAAGTGCTCCCAGGAGGCGCGGCGGGGATGGGCGAGCAGCAGGCCAAGCGAGACCAGCGCCAGCAGCAGGGCGTACGAGGCGAGTCCGGCGGCCCGGCCGATCAGCCACGGCGCGGTGGCCGAGCGGCTGGCGGCCTCGACCACCGATCCGAGCGACCACAGGGTGACCGCGGTGGCGGCCGCCGAGCCGGCTGCGACGGCGACCCAGCGCGCCCCGGCACTAGCGCCCATCGCCGGCCTCCCAGACCAGGAGCGGGCGCAGCGCTGAGGCGGCCTCGCGCCGGCCGTCGCGGTGCTGGACCAAGGCGGCGATCCCACGGGCCTCGGCCTCGTCGAGGGCCGAGGTGCCGAGCAGCAGCAGGGTCTTGCTCCACACCTCCGCGTCGGCTGGGTCCTCGCCAACCACGGTCACCGAGGCCACCGAGGAGTCCGCAGGTGTGCCCGTTCGCGGATCGATCAGGTGGTGAACCGGCCGACCGCCGGCGGTCCAGCGGCGCAGCGCGATGGAGGACGTCGCGCAGGCCTGGTCGGTGAGGCGGAGCACGGCGGCGGGGGCGCCGCGCGGCATCGCGTGGGTCGTCGACGCCGACCAGCCAGCCGTCGCCGTCCGGACCGGGGCCGAGCGCGAGCAAGTCGCCGCCGGCCTCGACCAAGGCGGTGGTCGCGTGGCCCGCGAGCGTCTCGGCGGCCCAGCGCACGGCCAGGCCCTTGCCGATGCCGCCCAGGTCGATCGCGAGGCCGCCGAGGTTGAGCACGCCGCGCGCGTGGTCCACCTCGGGGACCCAGGGGCCTGGGGCGGGCAGCGGGGTCGGCCCGCAAGGGGTGGCGACCGCTCCGTCGGCGAACGGCAGCGAGCGGTCGTAGCCGAGCGCGACCAGGGCACCCAGCACCCGCGGGTCGAACAGCCCGTCCGGTGGCGAGGTACGCCCGGTGGGCGGCCTCGACGGCCTCGAGGAGGACGGCCGGTGCGCGGTGCCACCGGCCTGGGGACTCGTTGGCGCGCGACAGGGCGCTCGCCGGGTCGAACCGCGAGCAGTGGCGCTCGACCTCGGCGAACACCTCCAGGGCGGCGTCGGCGCCGGCCTCGGCCCCCTCCGACGTGGCCGCGCCCAGCAGGCGGACCCGTGCGGTGGTGGCCATCGCGGGTCGTGACCGGTCGGCCGACCCGGTCGCGGCGGGCAGGCCCAGGCGAACGCGGGTGTCGGCGGGGGCCGTCATCCGGAGGCGCCGGTCGTGGTGTGCACGGCGGGGGGTGCGGGAGCCGGAGCCGGTGCGGGGGCCGCCTTCGGCGCGGCCTGGGGCGGCCGGCCTCGCGGCCGCAGGCGCCGCGATCCGTACGGGCGCGGGCTGGACGGCAGCGGCGGCCGACGCGCGGGTCTGCACCTCGGCCGCGAGCCGGGCGACCTCGGCCTGGCGCGCGGCGACCGCGACGCGCAGCGCCTCCACCGCCGGATCCGGGCGGGGGGCCGGGACCGGGTCCGAGGCTCGGCGGGGCGGCCACGACTCGCCGGCTGCGGCGCGGGCGCGGCCGCCGCCGAGGGGTCGTGCTGGACCGCCCACGTCGTCGAGGCGGCCAGAAGCGCCGCCGCGCCGGGGATCAGCCAGCCGGCCGGGGCCCAGCTCGCCCGCCGGGCGGGGATGGGGTGCATGGGGCGTCAGTCCTCGTCCCGGTCGTCGCTCTCGTCGTCGTCGTCGTCGCGTCGTCCTCGTCCGAGCCTCGCGTCAGGTCCTCGTACAGGTCCTCGACAGGTCGGGTCGCCGTCCGGCGACCGCGGGCGTCGTCTCGGACGAGCCGGCGGCTGCGGGCATCGCCGCCGGGGCCGACGGCGCCGGAGGCGCCGGAGCCGACGGAGCCGCGGGGGCGGCGGGCGGCGCGCGGGTGCTGGCGCGGCGAGGGCCGCCTGCAGGGCGGCGGCCTGGGCGTCGAGGGCGGCCAGCTGCTCGCGCAGCAGCGCCGCCTCGGCGGACTCGACCGGCGCCGCCTCGGACGGGGGTCGTGGCCGCGGCCGGCGCGGGTGCGCCGACCGACGGCTCGGCGGCGTTGACGCGGGCGACCGCGGCGCCCGCCGGCGACAGCAAGGGCGGTCGCGACGCCGAGGGCGACGGCGGCAGCGGGTGGCGCGGGTGGTCCCGTTGGAGGGGGAGGTGAGTTCCATGCCCCAGATCCTCGGCCTCCCGCCGGGCCGTTCCCTAGCGGCTTAGCCGCCCCTTAGGGCGGGCTTGGCGAAGCCTTGCGCCGGGGGCAGTCGGCCGAGCCGGGGCGGTACGGTCGAGGGGTGACTCGTGCTGCCGACCTGTACGCACTCGAGGGCGAGCCGCCGCGCGCGGACGCCCCCGTCCTGCTGCACGCGCTCACCGGCTTCCTCGACGCCGGGTCCGGTGGCTCGCTGGCGGTGCAGCACCTGCTGGAGACCCTGGAGCACCGGGTGGTGGCCCGCTTCGACGTGGACGCCCTGTACGACTACCGCGCCCGCCGGCCGCGCATGGTGTTCGACACCGACCACTACGGCGACCTGGAGTGGCCGGAGATCGTCGTGCGCGAGCTGGTCGATGCGGGCGGCGTGCCGTTCCTGCTGCTGGACGGCCCGGAGCCCGACCTCGGGTGGCGGGCGTTCACCGCGGCGATCGTCGACCTGGTCGAGCGGCTCGGCGTCCGGCTGACCGTGGGGATGCACGCGGTGCCGTGGCCGGCGCCGCACACCCGTCCGGTCGGCATCTCCGCGCACGCCAACGACATCTCGTTGATCCCCGGTCGCACCCCGTGGGTGGGCGAGATCCAGATCCCGGGCCATCTCGGCGGGGTGCTCGAGCTGGCGCTCGGCGAGGCCGGCCAACCCGCGCTGGGCTTCGCCGCGCACGTGCCGCACTACCTCGCCGCCGGCGAGCACCCGCGCGCCGCGCTCGCGCTGCTTGAGGAGGTCGCGCGGGCGACCGGCCTGCGCATCCCGCTCGACGCGCTGCGCACGGCGTCCGATATCGCCGACGCCGATCTCAACGCACAGGTCGCCTCCTCGGAGGAGAACACCGTGGCCGTGCGCGCCCTGGAGGCCCAGCACGACGCGTTCGTGGCGCGCCGGGCGGCCGAGGCGGGCGCGCCTGCAGCCGGTCCGGAGGTCCCGACCGGCGACGAGATCGCCGCCCAGGTCGAGCAGTTCCTCGCCGAGATGGACGCCCGCGGGCGCGACGACTAACTCGAGGCCGCGTCCGAGGCGGGGCCGTCGGCGGCAGCCTGCTCGCGACGGGCGATCATCGGGCCGCGGGCCCAGTCGTAGATCACCGAGGTGCGCATCACGGTGTCCTGCACCGATCGGTTCTGGCTGCTGACCACGGCCCAGAACAGCCCGATCGGGAAGAGCACGCAGAAGCCGGCCCGGATCAGCGCGCCGGTCCAATGCAGCTTGCGCCCGCGGAAGTTGACGACGCGCAGGCCCATCAGATGGCCGCCGAACGTCCGCCCGGTGGTCGCCCAGGAGACCCAGAAGATGAGGGCGAGCACGGCGCCGGTCGCGATCAGCGCGACGACCCAGGGGATCGACGGGAAGGAGAAGGTCGTGGGTGAGAGCAGGAACAGCACGGCGGCCCAGCCCAGGTAGCCGGACAGGACAATCGTTGCGGCCACCAGGGAGTCGACGAGGTTGGCGACGGTCCGGGTGACGATGCCGGCCCGGTCCCCCTGGAAGGCCCGCGCCTCCTCGGGGATGGTGCGGTCGGCCTTGCGGCCGTGGGGGAGGGGCTCAGGGCTGTCCATCGCCGCCCTCGCCTCGGCCGGCCGTCGTCGGGCTCCGCCGGATCGTCCGATGTCGACAGGGACTCCGGGTCGCCGGGGGCGTCCAGGCGGCGCGCCCGGCCCCCACGCAGCGTGAAGCGGTCGACGAGCCGGGCCACGGCTCGGTCGGCGCCGACCCCTTGGGTGCGGATCCCGCGGACGGTTTCGGTGGCGATACCGCCGGTCGACTCCCGGATGATCTCGGGCAGGTCGATCTCGTCGACGACGTAGTCGGCCAGCCCGATGAGGTCCACCCGTTCGCGGACCAGCGCGGTGAGGTCCATCTCGTCGAGGGCCGAGGTCACCACCCGGGCCAGGTCGACCCGCTCGGTGACGAGGGCGGTCAGGTCCACCTGGTCGAGCGCTGCGGTCACCAGCCGCGCCAGGTCGACGCGTTCGACGACCAGGGCGGTCAGGTCCACCTGGTCGAGGGCGGCCTCCACGATGGCGTCCACGTCGAGCCGCGCCACCACGACGGCCGCCAGCTCATCCACCGGCAGGCCTTCCATCACCTGGGCGGCGACGGCCACCGAGTCGATCTCGGCCAGCACCAGCGCGATCACCGGCTGGAGGTCGAGCTCGGAGACCACCGTCGACGCCACCGCGTCGAGGTCGAGTCGGCGCACCAGGAGGTCGGCGGACGCCGTGACGTCCACCGCGTCGAGCACATGCGCGACCAGGCGGTCGACATCCAGCCGATCGACTCCGGTGGTGATCGCCTGGTCCAGGTCGACCCGCTCCAGCAGCATGCCGACGAGCAGGTCGAGATCGATCGTGCGGGACACCCCATCGATCACGGCGGGGACGGCGTCCTGCGCGACCCGGGCCGCCTCGCGGGCCAGTTGCGGGCGATCGGCGCGCCACCGGCGCGAGAGCGCCTCGAGCGCGGTCCCTGGGTGCAGGGCGGCGGGGACCAACGGGGGATGGAGCAGGGCCTCGGCGACGGGCGCCGTCACCCGTACTCCGATCTGGGCCGCGCGGCCGGCAGCGCGCGTGCCTCCCCAGGCGACGCCGAGCACGGCGTCGGCCACCTCGCCGGCCGGGTGACCCGCAGACGTACGGCCCGCTGCTCGCGTCGCCCAGCGCGCGCAACAGCACCTCGGTCACGAGGGCCGCCACCCCGAAGCCGGCGCGGACGCCGGACTCGACGGCGGTTCGCGCGGGCACAGCGGTTGAGCTCGGGCGGACGTGCACGACATGGATCTCCGCGTTTGATTCAGGGTCCACCCACCGCCACCTCCTCCCGATGCTCCGCGCGAGCCCTGCTCTGCGTCGGGGCCATCATGACCTGCGCCACCGGGGATCGGGGCGCAACCGGCCAGTCGAGGACGCGAAAGCCAGCCGCGCGGAGCAGCGGCCGGGTCGCCCTCTGGCGGCGCAGCGGGCCACGCGAGAACCCGCCTACCACCCGGCGTCGGCGAACGCCTGCAGGGCCTGGACCGCCGCGGTCACGACGTCTTGATCGGATCGGGCGGCCCACTCCCGCGCCTCGTCTCCGCCGATGAGCGCGAGCAGGATCGGCTCACCGGTCGCGGGCCGCAGGTTGAACCACTCCCGGAAGGGGTTGGCGGGCGCGACCCGGGTCCACATCAGGGCTTCTTCTCGCCAGAACGCCGTGTCGAACCGCAGCCAGACCTTGTCGAGCAACCCATGCCCAACCCCGCGATCGCCTCTTGATGCAGGGACGGCAGGGCCGGCTCGAAGGCGATCGCCCCCGCCGCAAGCACACCGAGCGGCGCCGTCACGATCACCCGGTCTGCATCGATGGCCGAGCCGCCCGCGGCGGTGACGGTGACGCCGTTGGCCCGGCGTTCGATGCGTTCGACCGGCCGGGACAGCTCGATCGCGACCCCGCGCGGCAGTCGATCGAGGATCCGCGCGTAGCCGCCCAGGACGAGCAGGTCGTCGCCTTCGGTGCCCTCCTCCAGACCCCACCAGGCCGACAGCTCAGGGGCGGACGCGGCGTACTCCGTGGCGATCTCCGTGGCGAGGTAGTGGTCCAAGGCGACGGGGTCAACGGCTGCTGCGGCCCCGCTGCCCTTCAGCGCCCCGGCCAAGGAGAGGTCTCTCGACCGGCCGTCGGCCCACTCGACGGCTTCCTCGACGGCGTCGGCGGCCGGCTCCAGGAAGGCCTCGGCGTCCGCGGCGCCGTCTGGCCCGAGGAACGCCTGCGTGTAGTCGAACGGCGCGGTCGCGACGCCCGCGTCGGCGAGGTCGTCGGCGAGGTCGCTGGCGGCGGTGTCGTGGACCCAGGACGCCCCGCGTTCGATGGGGATCGGCCAACCCTCGGGCTGCACAGTGTCGAGTCGACCGCCGATCCGGTCGCGGGCCTCGAGCACCCGTACGCGGAAGCCCGCCTCAGCCAGCGCGGCGGCGGCCGTGATCCCGGCGATGCCCGCGCCCACGACGACGATCTGCTCGCCGGGGGCTGCCGCCTCGCGGACCTGCCGCGCCACCCGGTTCCCGCTCGCCTGCGCGCCGTGGACGGTCGAGGGGCCCGCCTCGTCGGTCGCCTCCCCGGCGAAGAAGAGGCGTCCCTGGACCGGTTGGGCCAGTGCTCGCCGCATCGCTGGCGTGGCGCCGACGGGGAGGAAGCTGTACGAGCCGCGGGACCACGGGTCGGTGGACCAGGACGTGCGGATCATCGCCGCGGGTTGAGGGACGCGTACGTCCCCCGGCCGTGCCGGAGTCGTGCTCGGGCTCGCTCCACCCGGGGCGGTGCCGCCCGTGCAGGACGCCACGCCCCAGGCGGCCGCACCGGCGGCGACGGTGGCCAGGAAGGCTCGACGGTCCACGGGAGCCATCATCGGGGTACGGGGACGAGGCCCCGCGGCCGGCGCCGGCTCGGGCGGCCGAGCGCGGGGAGCCGCCCTGGACCCCGGCCCGCTGCCGACCATGGACCAGTGCCGCGCCGACGCCCTGGTCGAGCTGCTCTGCTCGTCGGGCGGGCGGATTGGGCGGAGCTCCAGCCGGCGGGCTGACCCCAAGGTGGTTTTCCGACACGCTGTCGGTAAGATGCGTACATCAGCCAGCCCGCGAGAGCCAGCCGAGGCCACCAGGAGGCCCCATGTACGTCGTGATGAACCGCATCGATGTCGAGCCGGGCAAGGAAGCCGGCTTTGAGGCCTCCTTCGGCGGCAGCATGAACTCCACCTTGGGCGGCGTTCCCGGCCTGCTGCGCTCCACTCTCCTCAAGCCGGCCCGAGACGGACTGCCGTACGTGTCGACGATGGAGTTCACCGACAAGGACGCCTTCATGGCGTGGATGCGATCGGACTCGTTCAAGGCCTCGCACTCGGGCCCGGCCGAGGAGCAGCCCGCGGGCAACGCCGTCGAGCTCTACGAGTCGCTGATCGACCTCGCGCCCAACGGCTGAGCGGCGCCTCGCCGCGAAGACCCAGTGGGGCCTCGCCTCGGGCTGGTGGGACGATGGGTTCACCGTCGGATAGAGGAGTGGGCGATGGACCTCGTCGGAGTCTTGAGCGCGTCCAAGGGCGAGGTGCTTGCGGAGGCGTTTGCGTCGCTTGAGCGCTCGCACCTCAAGCACTACGAGCTGGCTGGGCCTGAGGGCTCGAAGCAGCGCCTCAGCGACCTCTTCGAGCTGGTCCTTGAGTGCCTCGGGCAGCGCCAGCTGGCGCCGATGTTTGAGTACGCCGAGACCGTCGCCCAGGAGCGATTCAGCGCGGGCTTCGACATCTCCGAGGTGCAGACGGCGTTCAACGTCCTCGAGGAGGCCATCTGGACGGTGGTCGTCCCGCGGATCCCCGCGGAGGAGCTGGCTGAGGCAACGGGGCTGATCGGCACCGTTCTGGGCGCGGGCAAGGACTCCCTGGCTCGCGCCTGGGTCTCCCTGGCCACCAGCCGGCACGTGCCCTCGCTTGACCTCAGCGCCCTCTTCCAGGGCACGGGCGGCTGACCGCAGCCGGCGGCAGGGCAGCAGTCAGCGGGACGCGGGAGCGGGGTCGCGGTCGAGGCCGATGAAGTCGGCCGTGCGGCGGATCGCGGCGTCGAAGTACGCCTGGCGGTCGCCCTCGGCGTCGCCGACCACGTTGTGGAACATGCCGTTGAGCTCGAAGTTGATGTTGCCGAACATCCCCGCCCAGCTCATCAGGCCCCGCAGCAGCAGGTCGTCGCCGATCTGCTTGGGGAAGTACTGCCGGGCGGGGACCAGCGCCGCCTTGGTGCGGCGGTTGATGGGCTCCTGGGGCGGATGGACGCGACCGGCCGCCAGGCCCTCGACCAGGATCACGGTCAGCACCGTCGACACCCGCGTGGCCGGCTGCACGGTGTCGACGGGGGCGACGTAGCCGGGGACCGGCGAGCCGTAGATGAGCAGGTACTCCTGCGGCCGCTCCAGGGCCCACCCGCGCACCGCGTTCCACAGCGCGGCGTGGCGGCCTAGCAGGTCGTCGCGGTCGATGAGGGACTCGGCTTGCTCGGCGGCCTCGCCGAGGCCGTTGAAAGCGTCGATGATCAGCCGCGTGAGCAGGTCGTCGCGGCTGGGGAAGTAGCGGTAGACCGCAGAGCTCGCCATCCCGAGGTCGCGGGCGACGGCGCGCAGGCTGAGCCCGGCCGCGCCGTAGCTGGCCAGATGGGCGCGCGCGGTGTCGACGATCTCCTGGGTGATCTCCAGACGGGCCCGCTCTCGGGCGGTACGGGGGGCGCTCACGAGGGACAGTCTGCCGCACGACGCGAGCGGTGGCAAGAAATGTGAGCAGTGCTCTTGACAGGCGGCTCGCCAGGTGCCACAGTCTGAACTGTGAGCGGTGCTCACAGTTCAGATCAACGCTAAGGGAGCAGCTATGTCGAACGATCTGCACGTCGTCGTCGGAGCCGGGCCGGTCGGGTCCGCGGTGGCCGAGATCCTGGCCGAGCAGGGCCACCGGGTCCGCGTGGTCACCCGGTCGGGAAGCGGCCCCGAGTCGCCGCAGGTCGAGCGGGTCCGCGCCGACGCCGCCGACGCCGCGCGGCTGCAGCGAGCTCGCCGCCGGATCGGTCGCCCTCTACAACTGCGTCAACCCGCCCTACAACCGGTGGAGCCAGGACTGGCCCCCGGTCGCCCAGGCCCTGCTGGCCGCCGCTGAGTCGAGCGGCGCGGTGCTGGCCATGACCGACAACCTGTACGCGTACGGCCCGGTCACGGCCCCGATGACCGAGCAGACGCCGCTGGCCGGCTCCTACCCGAAGGCCTTGGTGCGCAAGCAGATGTGGCTCGAGGGGCTCGCCGCGCACGAGGCCGGGCGCGTCCGCTTCACGAGCGCCCGCGGCGCCGACTACGTGGGCCCGCAGGCGCAGAGCCACCTCGGCGACCGGGTCGCCCCGCGCCTGCTCGCCGGCAAGAACGTCCAGGTGCTCGACAGCCCGGACACCCCGCACACCTGGACGTACACCCGCGACATGGCGCGCACCCTCGTGGCGATCGCCGCCGACGAGCGGGCCTGGGGGCGCGCGTGGCACGTGCCCTCGAACGCCCCGCGCACGCAGCGTGAGGCGATCGGCGATATGGCACGCATCGCCGGCGTCGAGCCGGTGAAGGTCTCGACCGTTCCGACGTTCGTCCTGCGCGCGATGGGGCTCTTCTCGCCGTTGGTTCGCGAGCTGCCGGATGTGGCGTACCAGATGAGCGAGCCGTTCGTGATGGACAGCACGGCCGCGCAGACCGAGCTGGGCCTGGCGCCGACCCCGTGGGACGACGTGCTGACCGCGCACGTGGACTCGTACCGGACGCTCGCCGCAGCGGGTTCCCGCTAGTCCCGCGTTAGCGTGGAGCCCAACCAGAGGGGTTCCAGGTGGACGCGACCACGTCAGCGGCGGCCTCGCGGCGGGAGGCGCTGGAGCGACGCGCGCGCTGGCTGGCGCGGGCGACGATCGCCTACAACCTGGCGGAGGGCGCGGTCGCGATTGCGGCGGGCGTGGCCGCCGGGTCGATCGCCCTCATCTCGTTCGGCGGCGACTCCCTCGTGGAGTGCCTCTCCGCGGTCGTGATCCTCTGGCAGTTCCACGGCGTGCCCGAGGATCGAGAGCGCCGCGCGCTGCGACTGATCGGCCTGGCGTTCTTCGCCCTCGCCGCGTACGTCACCGTTGAGTCGCTCCGGACGCTGGCCACCGGCGCGGACGCGGACCCCAGCCCGGTGGGCATCGCGCTGGCGGCGGTCTCGCTGGTGGTCATGCCGCTGCTGAGCTGGCTGAAGCGCCGCACCGGGCGCGAGCTGGGCAGTCGAGCGGTCGTTGCGGACTCCGTGCAGACCCTGCTCTGCACCTACCTCTCGGCCGCCCTGCTCGGAGGCCTCCTGCTCAACGCCCTCTGGGGCTGGTCGTGGGCCGATCCCGTCGCCGCCCTGGTGGTCGCGGCGGTGGCCGCGCGCGAAGGGCGCGAGGCCTGGCGCGGCGAGGCGTGCGAGTGCGATTGAGCGCCACCGAGTTCGGGCGCGGGCGGACTTAGGGCCCTGCCCGGGAGCGCCGTGCTGCGGGAGCCTGGACGGTGAGTTGCGATGACCTGGTGGACCGAGCATCGGCACACCGCGGCCTTCGGCGCGGCCTGCGCGCTGTTGGCCGCGGGTCTTGTCGCGGCCTGGGCCGGGGCGGACGCCTGGGCCGAGGCCGCCGTGGGTCGCGGGCACGGTGTTGGGCCTGCTGCTCTCGGCGTGGGCCACGATCGACGCGGTACGCCGCCGCCAGCCCAGCGTCGACGTCATCGCGCTGCTCGCCCTGGTCGGCGCGCTCGTCGTGGGCGAGCCGCTCGCCGGCGCCGTCATCACCTGGATGCTGACGACGGGCGTGCTGCTCGAGGCCCGCGCCGCCGCCCGGGCCCGCCGCGAGCTCAGCGCCCTGGTCGCCCGCGCGCCGCGGTCGGCCCAGCGCCGGGTGGGGGACGAGCTTGAGCGGATCCCGGTCGAGGACGTCGTCCGCGGCGACCGGCTGCTCGTCGGCACCGGCGAGGTCGTCCCGGTGGACGGCCGCCTGATGGGGCTGGCCGTCCTCGACGAGTCGGCGCTGACCGGGGAGCCGCTGCCGGTCGAGCGCCTCGGCGGCGATGAGGCCCGCAGCGGAGTGGTCAACGCCGGGCCGCCGCTGGAGCTGATCGCGGTCGCGGTCGCGGCGGACTCCACGTACGCGGGGGTGCTGCGGCTGGTCGAGCAGGCCCAGGCGTCGTCGGCGCCCTTCGTGCGGGCGGCCGACCGCATCGCGGTGTACTTCGTGCCCCTCACCCTCGCGCTCGCGGGCTTCGCGTGGGTGGTCAGCGGCGACCCGGTGCGCGCGGTCGCCGTGCTCGTCGTCGCGACCCCCTGCCCGCTGCTGCTGGCCGCCCCCATCGCGATCATGTCCGGGCTCTCAAGGGCCGCCAAGGCCGGTGTCATCGTGAAGGGCGGCGCCGCGCTGGAGGCGCTGGGATCGGGCCGGATCCTGCTCTTCGACAAGACCGGGACGCTCACCCTCGGCAAGCCAGTGGTCGCCGACGTGGTGGCCGCGGACGGCTTCGACCCCGATGAGGTGCTGCGGCTCGCGGCGTCGCTCGACCAGGTGTCCCCGCACGTCCTGGCCGGGTCGATCGTCTCGGCCGCGCAGGCCCGGGGCCTGCGGCTGGAGCTGCCCGCCGACGTCGTCGAGCGCCACGGGTACGGCCTCGAGGGCGCTGTCGGATCCCGCGCCGTCCGCCTGGGCAAGTCGGAGTGGATCGTGCCCGGCGCGGCGCCGGGGTGGGTCCGGCAGGCTCGGCGGCGCGCGTCGCTCGACGGGTCGCTCACCGTCTTCGCCGCGATCGACGGCGTGCCCGCCGGGGTCTTCCTGCTGGAGGACCCGGTGCGCCCCGATGCGCCGCGGATGCTCCGGGCGCTGCGGGCCGCCGGCATCGAGCGGACGGTGCTGGTCACGGGCGACCGCGCGGACATCGCCGAGACGGTCGGCCGGATCGTCGGCGTCGACGCCGTGCAGGCCGACCGCGACCCCGGGGAGAAGCTCGCCGTGGTCGCCGAGGAGTCGGCGCGCGGCCGCACGATCATGGTCGGCGACGGCATCAACGACGCCCCGGCGCTGGCGGCCGCCTCGGTCGGGGTGGCCCTCGCCGCCCGCGGCGCGACGGCGTCCTCCGAGACCGCCGACGTCGTGCTCGCCGTCGACCGCATCGACGCCCTCGCCGACGCCATCTTGATCGCCCGGCGGTCGCGCGGGATCGCCCTGCAGGCCGCCGCCGTCGGCATGGGGCTCTCGCTGATCGCGATGCTCGCGGCCGCGGCCGGCCTGCTGACCCCGGTGGCGGGCGCCTTGGTGCAGGAGGTCATCGACGTGCTGGCCATCGCGATCGCCCTGCGCGCGGTGCTGCCCGCCGAGGCCCACACCGTGACGCTGGCCCCGGCCGACGCCGTCATCGCACGCCGGCTGCGCGACGAGCACAGCGCGGTGCGCCCCATCGTCGAGCAGGTGCGGGTCGCCGCCGACGGCCTCGCCACCGAGGGGTGCGACCTGACTCCGGTGCGGGCGCTCTTGGTCCGGTTGGAGAACGAGACGCTGCCGCACGAGCGCGCCGAGCAGCTGCTGCTCTACCCGGTGGTCGCCAAGGCCTTGGGCGGCGCCGACCCGACCGGGGCGATGACCCGCACCCACGCGGAGATCGAGCACCAGGTGGGGCGGCTGGCCCGGCTGCTCGCCGACCTCGGCGACGACCCGGCCGAGCCGGAGGACGTGATCGAGCTGCGCGGGCTGCTGTACGGGCTCTACTCCGTGCTGCGCCTGCACAACGCCCAAGAGGAGGAGGGAGCCTTCAGCCTGATCGGCGCGTAGCCGCGGGGCGTTGTCCTCTGTCGCGCGAGGCTTGAGGCGGGCACGCTGAAGGTATGGGTACAAGCCTGTCCTCCATGCCTGACCTGTCGACCGAGCTGGACGGCTGGGTGGAGCGGGGACTCATCACTGCTGAGCAGGCAGCTCGGATCCGTATCGATGTGGCCACCCGGTCCGCGGAGGGCCTGCACGCCGTCCTCGGCGCCCCGGCCCCCGGTGCTCCGGTGGTCACCGCGCCGCATGCACGCGGCGCCTCCCTGGTCACCGAGGCGCTGGGCTACCTCGGCGGCGTGGTGATCTTCGTTGCCGCCGGGCTCGTCGCCGGCAACGTCTGGGACGAGTTCTCCGATGGCGTGCAGATCGCCCTGGTGTTCGCGGTTGCCGCGCTGCATGCTGGCCGCCGGCGTCGCCGTGCCGCAGCGGATGGGCCCGCCGGCCGAGCGGCTGCGCTCCGTGCTGTGGGCCGCGTCCTCGGCGGCGATGGTGGGCGCGCTGGTGCTTGGTGGCCGACCTGGTCATCGACTGGCAGAACGAGGAGGGCCGTGGCCTTCGCCGCATTCGTCGCCGCGGCGTACTCCGGCGTGCTGTGGTTCTTCCACCGGCGGCTCCCGCAGCACGTGGTCGTGCTGGGCTTGCTGGCAGCCGGGGTGGGCACCCTCGCCTCGATGATTGAGGTGACCGAGGTCGAAGGCGAGCCCTCGGCGAGCCTGTTCGGGCTCGCGGTCTGGGGGCTCGGCCTGACCTGGGCCCTGCTCTCCTGGGGCGGGATCATCCAGACCCGGCGCGCCGGGCATGTGGCTTGGTTCCGCGGTGGCGATCGTCGGGGCGATGGCCCTCGGCGGGCAGGAGTGGGCCGCGGTCCTGGCCCTGGTGACGGTGGTGGGCCTGGTCGCCGCCGCCGTGGCGCTCCGCGACCTGCCGCTGCTCGGCCTGGCCTCGTTCGGGACCCTGCTGACGCTGCCTCGCGTCGTCGAGACCTTCTTCCCCGGCGAGCTCTCCGCCGCGATCGCGCTCTTTGTCGTCGGCGTCGTGCTCGTCGTCACGGCTGTCCTGACCGCACGGCGCTCGCGTACTGCGGCTCCGGCGCCGAAGTCCGGGCGTGACCTGCGGGAGGGCCCGCCCAAGGTGGCCCTGGGGTTGGCCGGGGTGGTGGCGGTCGGCACAGCCGCCGCGATCGCCCTTCTCGCGACCCTGTGATCGCCCTCCCCCTAGGGTGCTCGGTCAGCAGTGGCCGAAGCCCTGGGGGGAGCGGTATGTCCGAGTCGAGGTTGTCCGGCAAGTCGGTCGTCGTGACCGGGTGCACGCGCGGGCTTCGGCCGCGTCCTGGTCGGCCAGCTGGCGGATCGAGGGGCCCGGGCCGTGGTCTCCAGCCCGTGGCCGGAGGAGTCGGAGCAGTTCGCCGCCGAGTTGCGTGAGCGCGGGGCAGAGGCGGTGGTCGCGCCCGGCGACGTCACCGACCCCGCGCAGGTCGAGGGCCTGGCCGAGGCCGCGGTGGAGGCGTTCGGCCGCCTCGACATCTGGGTCAACAACGCCGCGGCCGCGACCCCGGTCGGCCGCTCGTTCGACCTGGACCCGGCCGAGTTCGAGCGCAGCATCGCGGTCAACGTCCTGGGCACCTACTACGGCTCGCGCGCCGCGATGACCCGGATGCTGGCCCAGGGGGGCAGCGGGGTGCTGGTCAACATGCTGGGACGCGGCGACGACGTGCGGGCCACCCCGCACACCAGCCCGTACGGCGCCAGCAAGGCGTGGGCGCGCTCGTTCACCCGCAGCCTGCAGGCGGAGTACCGCGACACCGGCATCCGGATCGTCGGCTTCAACCCCGGGATGATGCTCACCGACATGCTGATGGCCCCCCGCGTCGTCGGCGAGGAAGGCGAGCGGGCGATGAGGCCGTACCCGACCATCATCCGGATCTTCGGGGAGCCGCCGGAGGTCGCGGCGGCCGCGCTCGTCGACGCGCTCGACCGCCCCAGCCCGCCGAAGAGCCTGCGGCTGCTCGGCCCGGCCGGGATCGCCAAGCACGTCGCCGGCGCAGCCGGTCGAGCGGTGACCGGCCGGCTGCCCGAGCCGCCCGAACTCCAGATCGAGCGGCTCGACCCGCAGTAGCCTTCGGCGACCCCCACGGAGGAGACCGCCATGCCGTTCGCCAGCCCGCTCCCGCCCGTCGAGATCCCCGATGTCCCGCTGACGACGTACGTCATGGCGCGCGCCGCAGAGCTGGGCGACAAGCCGGCCCTGGTCGACGGGCCGACCGGGCGCACCCTGACGTACGCCGCGCTGGACGGCGCGATCCGGTCGCTGGCGGGCGGGCTGGTCGCGCGGGGCTTCGCCAAGGGCGAGGTGGTCGCGCTGCTGGCGCCCAACATCCCCGAATACGCCGTCGTCTTCCACGGCGTCGCGATGGCCGGGGGAGTCGTCACCACGATCAACCCGACCTACACGCACCAGGAGGTGCACCACCAGCTCGTCGATTCCGGGGCGACGATGCTGTCACGATCCCGATGTTCCTCGAGGTGGCCGTCGAGGGCGCCGCCGAGACGTCGGTGCGCGAGATCGTCGTGATCGGGGAGGCCGAGGGCGCCCTCCCGCTGGCGTCGCTCTTCGGCGCGCCGCTCGCCGAGCACGTCCCGGTCTCGGCCGGCGACCTGGTCGCGCTGCCGTACTCCTCGGGCACGACGGGCCTGAGCAAGGGCGTCATGCTCACCCACGGCAACCTGGTGGCCAACATCGCCCAGGTGCTCTCGCGCCGCCGATATCCACGAGGACGAGACGTTCATCGCCGTCCTGCCGTTCTTCCACATCTACGGCATGCAGGTGCTGATGAACACCGGGCTCCGCGCCGGCACGACCGTCGTCACGATGCCGCGCTTCGACCTCGAGCAGTTCCTGAGCCTGCACCAGCAGCTACGGCATCACGCGCTCGTTCGTCGCCCCGCCGATCGTGGTGGCGCTGGCCAAGCACCCGCTCGTCGACGCGTACGACCTGTCGGCGCTGCGGCAGGTCTTCTCCGGCGCGGCGCCGCTGTCGGCCGAGCTCGCGATCGAGGCGGGCGCGCGCCTTGGCTGCGAGGTCGTGCAGGGGTACGGGATGACCGAGCTGTCACCGGTGTCGCACCTGACCCCGCCGGGGCAGTTCAAGCCGGGATCCGTCGGCGTCACGGCCCCCAACACCGAGACCCGGATCGTCAACCCCGCCAACGGAGCCGACCTGGGGGTGGACGAAGACGGCGAGGTCTGCGTGCGGGGGCCGCAGGTGATGGCCGGCTACCTCAACAACCAGCAGGCCACCGAGAGCACCATCGACCGCGACGGCTGGCTGCACACCGGCGACATCGGCCACATCGACGCCGACGGGCACCTCTTCATCGTCGACCGGCTCAAGGAGCTCATCAAGTACAAGGGCTTCCAGGTGCCGCCGGCCGAGCTCGAGGCGCTGCTGCTCACCCACCCGGCGGTGGCCGACGCCGCCGTGGTCGGCCGTCCCGACCCGGAGGCCGGCGAGGTGCCGGTGGCGTTCGTCGTGCTGCGCCCAGGCGCGGAGGCCACCCAGCAGGAGATCGGGGACTTCGTCGCCGAGCAGGTCGCGCACTACAAGCGGCTGAGCCGCGTCGAGTTCACCGACGCGATCCCGAAGTCGGCGTCCGGCAAGATCCTGCGCCGGATGCTGCCGCAGTAGCGGCCGGGGCTCAGCGCCGGTCGGCGGGCGGGCGGTAGTCCTCGGCGGGGAGCTCGAAGACCCACTCGAGGCCGTCCTCGGGGTCGTCCTGCTCGCCGACGTGCACGAGGCCGGCGCCGCGGATGATCGCGAGCGAGGCGGCGTTGTCCGGGCTGACGCTGGCCCGCAGCACGCGGACGTCAGGATGGCTCGCGGCGTACGTCCACAGCGTCTCGGCCAGCTCGCGGCCGTACCCCTGGCGGCGGTGCCGTGGGAGCACGGTGTAGCCGACCTCGACCATCCCGCGGGCGTCGGGGCGGTCGTGGAAGCCCCCGTTGCCGACGATCACGCCGGTCTCACGCAGCACCGCCAGGCGGATCAGCCAGGGGTTGACCGACGGGTCCTCGCGCACCTGCGCGACCCGGAAGCGCAGGGCGGAGCGGTCGGGGTGGAGGACGTCGTCGGGGTCGTCGTACGGGAGCGGGACGGGCTCGCCGCCGCCCTCCGCCCGGCTGAGCAGCTGCTCGACGGTGACCAGGACGAGGTCGAGCCGTGGTCCGGAGAGGACCGCGGGTGGGTCTAGCGGGTGCACGCCATGAGGCGCCCGGAGGCGGTGATGACGGCGTTGGCGGTGCCGAGCGGCTCGAACGGGCCGTCGCCGGTGTAGGCCACGGCCTCGGCGAGCACGACGGGGTCAACGGTGGTGCTCGGGGTGGCACTCGGAGCGGCAGTTCGCTTGAAAACGCGCATATCGCTTTCCTTCGTTGGGTTCCCCTCCAGTGTCCCCGCTGCAAGGCCAAACCCCACAATCGGCGGAGGGTGTTCCTGGCCACACCGCCCCTCCAGCGCCTTCTCAAGGGGCCCGCGTTAGCCTGCGAGCGAACAAGGATCCCGGCTTGGCGGCCGAATGGCCGCGTCCCCTGCTGAGCGGAAGGTGCCCATGAGCAGCTACCGAGGCACGCGTGTTCTCGTGACGGGTGGGGCGGCCGGGATCGGCCTCGCCATCGCGCAGGAGTTCGCCGATCGCGGCGCCGAAGTGGTGCTGGCGGATATCGACGAGGCAGGCGCGCAGGCCGCGGCGGAGCAGATGCGCGCCACCGGGGTGACCGCGGCGGCGTACCGGCTCGACGTGACCGATCTCGACGAGATCCTCGCCTTGCGCGACCGGATCGCCGACGAGCTCGGCCCGATCGACATCCTCGTAAACAACGCGGGCACGGTCGCCGGCGGCGCCTTCCTTGACGTGCCCCTCGAGCAGCATCTGCGGACGATCCGGGTGAACACCGAAGGCGTGATCGCGGTGACCCACGCGTTCCTCCCCGGTCTGATCGCGCGGCCCAAGGCGGCTGTGGTGACTGTGGCGAGCGTCGCCGGGTGGGGTCCGGCTCCCTTCGGTACGAGCTACGGCGCGAGCAAGTGGGGGGCCGTCGGGTTCACCGAGTCGCTGCGCGTCGAGATGTCCCAGCTCGGCCACGACCACGTGGGGGTGACCACGATCTGCCCCAGCGTGGTCGACACCGGGCTGTTCGAGGGGGTGCCGCCGCTGCGGCTCACCACCCTCCTGACGGCGGAGGACGTCGCGAAGGCGACGGTCGACGGGGTGTCCAAGCGCAAGGCGATCGTGCTGATCCCGTGGCTGTCGAAGTTCGCGCCGGTGCTGCAGGCGCTGCCGACCCCGATCTTCGACCGGGCGGTCGGGCTGTTCGGCGGCGGCACGATGATGTCGACGTGGACCGGCCACGGCGACCGCCCGGCCGACGAGGGCTAGCGTCCGCTCATGGCATGCCGGATCAGTGAGCTGGTCGTCGACGCGCGAGACCCCGAGGCGCTCGCGGCGTTCTGGTGCGAGGTCTTGGGCTTCGTGGTCGTGGGGCGCGAGGAGGACGGGAGCGTCGAGATCGGCCCGCCTGAGGTGGGCTTCGGCGGCCTCCAGCCGACGATCGTCTTCGGCCTCTCAAGCGACCCGCGCCGCGGGAAGCTGCCGCTGCACTTCGATGTGAGCCCGGTGGGGTGCGACCAAGGGGCCGAGCTCGAACGCCTGCTTCGGGCGGGCGCCCGCCCGGCGGCCATCGGGCAGACGGGCGACGAGACGTGGCACGTGCTGGCCGACCCCGAGGGCAACGAGTTCTGCCTGCTCCGGACCCCGTTGACCGCGTAACCCGCAAGCCGTCGGCCCGCCGGGTGGCTCGGGCGGCCGGGTACGGCCGGGTGCGGCAGACTCCCGCCTCATGCGGATCCTCGTGGTGTCGGACCTCCACTACCGCCTTCCGCACTACGACTGGCTGGTCACGGCGGCCGACGACGTCGACGTCGTGGCCCTGGTGGGCGACCTCGCCGATGTGGTCAACGCCGTGCCGTTCACCGTGCAGGTGGTGGTGCTGGAGAAGTACCTCGGCCTGCTCGCCGAGAAGGCGACGGTCCTGGCGTCCTCCGGCAACCACGACCTCGATGGCCCCGGCCCGCACGGCGAGCAGGTGGCCGCGTGGATGCAGGCGGCCAGGGAGGCCCACATCCACGTCGATGGGACGTCGGTCGACGTCGACGGCACGCGGTTCACCATCTGCCCCTGGTGGGACGGCCCGGCCACCAGGCAGGCCGTCGCCGATCAGCTCGCCGAGGCGGCGCGGGATCGCCCCGAGCGCTGGATCTGGCTCTACCACTCGCCTCCGGCCGGGCACCGTGCTCTGCCACGACGGGCGGCGGGACTTCCCCGACCACGACCTCGCCGGCTGGATCGACGAGCACCGGCCGGACATCGTGCTGTGCGGGCACATCCACCAGGCGCCGTGGGTCGAGGGCGGCTCGTGGCACGCGCGGCTGGGTGAGACCTGGGTCTTCAACGCCGGCAAGCAGATGGGCAAGGTGCCGCCGCACATCACCCTCGACACCGAGGCGGGGACGGCCGAGTGGTTCGGGGTGTTCGAGGTGGATTCGATCAGCCTCTGAGCGGCGGACGCCCGAGCCCGCTGCGCCTCAGTGCTGGTGGTCGCCCTCGGGATCGCGGACCGAGCCCGTACGGGCCGGCGGTGCCTGGTGGTGGACCAGGGTGTCCAGGATCTGGTCGACCATGCCCAGGTGGCCCTCCTGCCCGGCGAACTGCGCCTTGACGTCCACGAGGTACTGGGTGAGCCCGTCGAGGCGCGCGGCCGTCGTACGCAGGACGCTGAGCGCCGCACCCGGGCGCTCGACCAGGAAGCCCTCGGGGTCGTCGACGACGTGCACGACGACGTCGGACGTGGCGCGCACGGTCGCCGTGGCCGGCCGGTCGAGCACCACCGACATCTCGCCGAACACCGCGCCGGGGTTGTCCACCCGGGCGAAGGCCACCCCGTCGCGCTCGATCGAGACCGACCCCGAGACGAGCACATAGAGCCGGGACGGCTCGGAGCCCTCCTCGATCAGCGCGGTTCCGGCCGAGACGGCCTCCGTGGGCAGGTCGGCCGACAGGGCCAGCAGGTCAGTCACCGGGCCAGTGTGCCGGACGCCGCCATGACCTCGTCGCGCGGCTGGCGGCGGGATGTCAAGAAAAATTGACACGGTGTCCGCGATGCTTTACCTTGGCGATGTCAAACATTTCTTACATCATGAAGGGGCGCCTCGATGGGCTACGACGAGCGCAACACCTGGGCCCAACTGCTGGTGGGGGTCGTGGGGTTCCTCACCTACGTCGTCATCGTGCTCGGCAAGGCCGACGGCGGGCCGCTGGTCGACGTGGCCTACCAGTCGACGATGCTGTGGGTCATCGGGCTGTCGATCGCGGCCTCGATCCTGCTGAGCATCGCCTTCTCGATCGCCAGCGGCGAGCGCACGTTCCGCCGCGACCAGCGCGACCGCGAGATCGGCGCGTTCGGCAGCCGGATGGGGCAGGCCTGGGTGGTCATCGGCGCGGTCGCCGCGCTCGCCATGGCGATGGCCGAGTGGGACTGGTTCTGGATCGCCAACGTGATCTTCGTCTGCTTCGCGCTGTCGGCGATCTTCGAGGGCGTCGCCAAGGTCGTGGCCTACCGGCGGGGGCTTCCCCAGTGGTGAGGCCCACGCGGGTGACCAACCGCATCCGCGCCCTTCGCTTCGCCCACGCGGAGATGACCCAGGCCGAGCTGGCTGAACGGCTCGGGGTGACCCGCCAGACCGTCATCGCCATTGAGCAGGGCCGCTACTCGCCCTCGCTGGAGATGGCGTTTCAGATCGCACGTGCGTTCGGCGTACCGCTGGACGACGTCTTCGACTACCCAGAGGGAGAGCAGTCATGAAGGCCCTGACCCAGGAACGCTACGGCCCGCCCGAGGTGCTCGTGCTGAGCGACGTCGAGGCGCCGACCGCCGGAGCCGGCGAGGTCCTCGTGCGGGTACGAGCCGCCGGCGTCGACGCCGGGGTGTGGCACGTCGTGGCCGGCATGCCGTACCTCGTGCGCGGCATGGGCTTCGGGCTGCGCGCGCCGAAGAACCCGACGCCGGGCCTCGACCTCGCGGGGGTCGTGGAGGCGGTCGGCCCGGGCGTCACCCGGTTCGCCGTCGGCGACGAGGTGCTCGGCATCGGGCGCGCCACCTTCGCCGAGTACGCCGTCGCCGTGGAGGGCAAGCTCGTGCACAAGCCAGCCGCGCTGTCCTTCGAGCAGGCCGCGGCGATGCCGGTGTCCGGGATCACGGCGGTGGAGGCGGTGCGCAAGGCCGGTGTGCAGGCGGGTGAGCGCGTGCTCGTGACCGGCGCCGGAGGCGGCGTCGGCTCGTACGCCGTCCAGATCGCCCGGGCCAACGGGGCGCACGTCACCGCGCTGGTGGCCCCCGAGCGCGTCGAGGCGGTGACCGCCCTCGGCGCCGACGAGGTGATCGACCGCACCGTGGAGGAGGTCGACGCCCGCGGCCCGGTGTACGACGTCATCATCGACACCGCCGGCCGGCGGCCGCTGGGGCTGCTGCGCCGGGCGATGACCCCGCGCGGCCGGCTCGTGATCGTCGGGGGCGAGGGCGGCGGCAAGGTGCTCGGCGGCTTCGGGCGCCTGCTGCGTCGCCCCGATCGCGTCGGTGTTCGTCAGCCAGTCGCTGTCGGGCGTGACCGCCCACGAGCGGCTCGCCGAGCTGGAGGAGCTCACCGCCCTGGTGGAGTCCGGCGCGGTCGTCCCGCAGGTGGGACGGGCCTACCCGCTCGCCGCCGGCGCGGAGGCCGTCCGCGACATGCACGAGGGCCGCGCGCTGGGCAAGCTCGTCCTCACCGTCTGACTCCGCGCCTGGCCTAGGACGGCCGGCTCAGACCGTGGCGATCCGGGTGGTCGCCGCGGCGGGGTCACGCTCCCAGAACTGCCGCGCCGCGAAGCCCGACCGGCGCAGGAAGTGCTCGGTGAGCGTGATCCGGTCCGGCCGCAGCCGGAGCAGCTCCCCCTCGGGCACCTGGTCGACGGGGCGGCCGACCTCCCAGTTCGAGGCGGGGTACTTGAACACCGTGATGCCGTGCTCCCACTCCGGGCTGACCTGGGCTCAAGCAGCTCGCCGGCGCCGAACAGCTGAACGCCGAACGCGCTCGCCCAGCCCGCCATGGAATTCGCGACGGCGAACGACATCTGCGGGTCCCGGCGCAGCGCCTTGACCTTCGGGCTGTTCGGCTGCGGGTAGATGTAGATGTCGAGGTTCTCGCTGTAGAACTCCACGGGGCTGCAGATCGGGCCGTTGCGGCCGACCGTCGCCATGAATCCCAGGTTCGTCAGCGTCAACACCCGCGCTCGATCTCTGTCTCCTCGAGCGCGTGTCTGAGGCAGGGCCTCCGTAGGGCGCGTTGTCCCAGGTCGAGCCAGCGGTGGGCGGCGGACATCAGGGTGACTCCCAACGGTCGCATGGGCCTGATGACTCGGCCGGCCGCGGGCCTCTAGCTCAATTGGCAGAGCAGCGGACTTTTAATCCGCGGGTTGCGGGTTCGATCCCCGCGGGGCCCACCCTTCCACCTGTGGTGCTTCGCTGGTGCTGCCCTGGGCCCGATGGCTGAGAGCGCCTGCCCCTTCGGCTGCGGGGCGCAAGGACCCAGTCGGATCACAAGCCAGGGCGAGGTCAGGGCGAAGGTCCCGCGCGGATCGGGGCGGTAGTCGGGGTCGGCGCGCGGATCGGCCTCGATAGGTTGCGGGGGGTACTCGCTTCCTGCCGAGGGGCCCGGTCTCAGCGGCCGCGCCGCCCCGGCGGAGACTGGAGCGGTACGCGCGGTACTGATGCGGCCCGACCCGAGGGGAGCAGCGTGATCATCGGAGTGCTGGCGGAGGCGCGGCCGGGCGAGACCCGGGTGGCGGCCACCCCCGCGACCGTCGTCCAGCTGATGAAGCTCGGCTACGAGGTGGTCGTCGACCCAGGGGCCGGGGCCGCCTCCGACTTCCCGGACGACTCGTTCGTCGCCGCTGGCGCCTCGATCGGCGCCGCGACCGGCGCCGACCTCGTGTTCGGCGTGAACGCGCCCGCCGTCGAGCAGCTCGACGCGATGCGCGAGGGGACGACGCTGGTGTGCTTGATGGCGCCGGGCCTGAACCCCGACCTCGTGTCCGACCTGGCCCGGCGCGGCATCACGGCGCTGGCGATGGACGCCGTGCCGCGCATCTCGCGCGCGCAGTCGCTCGACGTCCTCAGCTCGATGGCCAACATCGCCGGCTACCGCGCCGTGATCGAGGCCGCCAACGTGTTCGGGCGCTTCTTCACCGGCCAGGTGACCGCCGCCGGGCAAGGTGCCGCCGGCGAAGGTGCTCGTCGTGGGCGCGGGGGTGGCCGGCCTGGCCGCCATCGGCGCGGCCGGCAGCCTCGGGGCGATCGTGCGGGCGGCCGACCCGCGCCCAGAGGTCGCCGACCAGGTGAAGTCCCTCGGCGGGGAGTACCTCGCGGTGCGGGCCGCCGACGTCGAGGTCAGCGCCACCGGCTATGCCAAGGAGATGTCCGACGACTACAACCAGCGCGCCGCCGCGCTCTACGCCGAGCAGTGCAAGGACGTCGACATCATCATCACCACCGCGCTGATTCCCGGGCCGGCCGGCGCCGAAGCTCATCACCGCCGACATGGTCGCCAGCATGCGACCGGGCAGCGTGATCGTGGACCTGGCCGCCGCCAACGGCGGCAACGTCGAGGGCACCGTGCCGGGCGAGAAGGCGGTCACCGCCAACGGCGTCACGATCCTCGGCTACACCGACATGGCCGGCCGGCTGGCCGCGCAGGCCTCGCAGCTGTACGGCACCAACCTGGTCAACCTGATGAAGCTGATGACGCCGGCCAAGGACGGCGTTTGTGTGCTCGACTGGGACGACGTCGTGCTGCGGGCTGTCACCGTCGCCCGAGACGGCGAGGTCACCTGGCCGCCGCCCGAGGTGAAGGTGTCGGCCGCGCCGGCAGCGGCGGCGGCGCCACCGCCTGAGCCGCCCCCGCCCAAGCAGCCGATGGCCCAGGGGAAGAAGCTGGGGCTGATCGGCGCCGGCGCCGCCGGCTTCCTGCTGCTGTCGACCGTGATGCCCGAGCCCTTCCTGGGCCGGTTCATGGTGTTCATGCTCTCGATGGTCATCGGCTTCTACGTGATCGGCAACGTCCACCACGCGCTGCACACCCCGCTGATGTCGGTCACCAACGCGATCTGCGGCATCATCCTGGTCGGGGCGCTGCTGCAGGTCGGCCACGGCGATGTCTGGGTCTCAGTCCTGGCTTTCGTCGCGATCCTGGTGGCGAGCATCAACGTGTTCGGCGGTTTCACCGTGACCGAACGGATGCTGCCGATGTTCAAGCGCGAGGACGCCCCGCGATGACGATCTCGTTCACCTTGGTGCAGGGGGCCTACATCGTCGCCGGCCTGCTGTTCATCCTCGCCCTCGCCGGGCTGTCCAAGCACGAGAGCGCGCGCCTGGGCAACAGGTTCGGCATCGTGGGCATGACCGTCGCCCTGGTCTTCACCATTCTGGCCGCGGTGCTGGGTGTGTCCCTCGCCGGCGGAGCGATCCAGTCGGAGGGGACGGGCGCGCAGGGCCTGCTGCTCATCGCCATCGCGATGGGCATCGGCGCCGTGATCGGCATCTGGAAGGCACGCAAGGTCGAGATGACCGGCATGCCCGAGCTCATCGCGATGCTGCACAGCTTCGTCGGCCTGGCCGCCGTGCTGGTCGGCTGGAACAGCTCGTACGAGGACAGCGCCTATCCGGTGGTCCACGACGTGGAGGTCTTCGTCGGGGTGTTCATCGGAGCGGTGACGCTCACCGGGTCGATCGTGGCCTACCTCAAGCTCTCGGGGAAGATCGGCTCAGCCCCGAAGATGCTGCCGGCCCACAACGCCGTGAACCTCGGGATCATCGCCGCGTTCTTCGTGATGACCACCGTCTACGTGCTGATCCCGCAGGACGAACAGGTCCTGCGCCAGTCGCTGCTCGGCGCCATGACGGTCCTCGCGCTGCTGCTCGGATGGCACCTGGTGTCCTCGATCGGCGGTGGCGACATGCCGGTCGTGGTGTCCATGCTGAACAGCTACTCCGGCTGGGCGGCGGCCGCCGCGGGCTTCCTGCTGAACAACGACCTGCTGATCATCACGGGCGCGCTGGTCGGCTCCTCGGGTGCCTACCTGTCCTACATCATGTGCCAGGCCATGAACCGCTCGTTCATCTCGGTGATCGCCGGCGGGTTCGGGGTGGAGGGCGGCACGATGGCCGCCGACGTCGACTACGGCGAGCACCGCGAGGTCAATGCCGAACAGGCGGCCGAGCTGCTCACCGCGGCGACGTCGGTCATCATCACCCCGGGGTACGGCATGGCGGTGGCCCAGGCGCAGCACGGGGTGGCCGAGCTCACCCGCAAGCTGCGTGACGCCGGCGTCAAGGTGCGATTCGGGATCCACCCGGTCGCGGGTCGGCTGCCGGGGCACATGAACGTGCTGCTGGCCGAGGCGAAGGTGCCCTACGACATCGTCCTGGAGATGGACGAGATCAACGACGACTTCCCCGACACCGACGTCGTGCTCGTGATCGGCGCCAACGACACCGTCAACCCGGCCGCCGAGGACGACCCGGCCAGCCCCATCGCGGGCATGCCGGTGCTGCGCGTGTGGGAGGCCAACCACGTCATCGTCTTCAAGCGGTCGATGGCATCCGGATACGCGGGCGTGCAGAACCCGCTGTTCTTCCGGGAGAACGCGGCCATGCTCTTCGGCGACGCCAAGGACCGCGTGGAGGACATCCTGCGGGCCCTGTGACCGCCAGCCCAACGCTCCAGGCGTGCCAACGGTCGGCGAACTCGCGGATCAGCCCGGTCATCGAGATGCTCCGCCCTCGGCGGGCCCGTCACGGTCGAAGCGCGACCATCTCGATCTCGACCGCGGCGCCCAGCGGCAGCGCGGCGACGCCGATGGTGGTGCGCGCGGGGAAGGGCTCGGTGAAGTAGCCGCGGTAGGCGGCGTTCATGGCCGCGAAGTCGGCCATGTCGGTGAGGAAGACCGTGCACTTGACGACGTCATCGAGGCCCAGGCCGGCGCCCTCCAGCACTGCGGCCAGGTTGTCCAGGCAGCGGCGCGTCTGCTCCTCGATGCCGCCGCCCACGAGCGCGCCGGTCGCGGGGTCGAGCGGAGTCTGACCGGACAGGAAGACCAGCCGGTCGGCCTCGACCCCTTGGGAGTACGGCCCGACGGCGACTGCGCCGCCGGACGCGGTGACGGCGGTGCGGGGCATGAGCGCTCCTCGATCCTGGGTTCGGTAAGCCACGTACGGCCGAGGTGTCGCTCGGCCCCCTTCGTCGGGCAGGGTACGGGCGGCGCCGCCGGCCGGGGACGTTGGCGGACAGGGTCGACGCGCAGGGCGCAGGCCGCTTGACTGGCTGTCGAGGAGGCGTCGTGAAGGCGATCGTCCAGGACCGGTACGGCCCGGCCAGCGCGCTGCGGCTGGCTGACGTGCCGCGGCCGGTCCCGGGCGAGGGGCAGGTGCTCGTACGCGTGCACGCGGCCTCCGTGCACGCCGACGTCTGGCACATGGTGCGCGGCTTCCCGTACGTGCTGCGGATCATGGGCGGCGGCCTGCGGCGGCCGGCCCACCCCATCCCGGGCACCGACATGGCCGGGATCGTCGAGGAGGCGGGGCCGGGGGCCACCCGGTTCCAGCCCGGTGACGCGGTCTTCGGCGAGGTCGTGGCCGGGATGCAGTGGCGCAACGGCGGGGCCTTCGCCGAGTACGTGGCCGCCGCCGAGTCCGCGCTGGAGCCCAAGCCGGAGGCGCTGTCCTTCACCGAGGCCGCGGCCATCCCGACCTCGGCCCTGATCGCGCTCTACAACCTGCGCGCCGAGGCCAAGCCGCAACCCGGAGACCGCGTCCTGGTCAACGGCGCGGCCGGCGGGGTCGGCATGTTCGTCGTCCAGCTGGCCAAGGCCGACGGCGCCCACGTGACCGCGGTCGACGCCGGCGACCGGCTGGAGGCGCTGCGCGAGATCGGCGCCGACGAGGTCATCGACTACGAGCAGACGGACTTCACCCAGGGGTCGCAGCGGTACGACGCCGTCATCGACATCCCCGGCAACCACCCGTACTCCCAAGTCAAGCGCGTCCTCACGCCGCACGGCCGGTACGTCCTGATCGGGCACGACCAGTACGGGACGGCGGGCCGGCGGTGGCTGGGCAGCCTGCCCCGGATGATGGGCCTCATGCTGGGCTCGCTGACGAGCGACCACCTGCCCCGCCCCGACTTCGCCGGTCCCGGGCCCGACGCGATGCCCGAGCTCGCCCGGCTCGCGGCCGAGGGCCGGCTGCGCCCCATCATCGACCGCACCTATCCGCTCGCCGAGGCCGCGGCCGCGATCGAGTACCTGGAGTCCGGGCAGGCCCGCGGCAAGGTCGTCCTCACGGTCTGAACGTGTCGGCGCAGCCGGTTCTGATTGAGTGGGGGGTGCCTGAAAAGCGTTGCGGCGGCTGAGTAATCTCGAAGTATGACCATCACCGCTGATGTGTACGGAAGCGACATCTACACCGAGCCCGAGCCCAATCTCAACACGTTGGCCGCGCTCGGCCCGCTGGCCCCGCTGGCCGGCGTGTGGCGCGGCACGGAGGGCATCGACACCCACCCGGAGGCGGGCGGGGTCAGCGTCTCCGAGCCGTTCGTCGAGACCTGGACCTTCCAGCCCGGAGACCCGCAGACCTCGGGCCCGCAGCTGCTCTACCCGCTGCGCTACCACCAGGTCGCCCACCGCCCCGACGACGAGGTCGAGACCTTCCACGACCAGGTCGGCTACCTGCTGTGGGAGCCGGCCGCCGAGCGCGTGATCATGACGCTGGCGATCCCTCGCGGCCAGGTCGCGATGGCCGCGGGCCGGGCGACGGCTGACGCCACGCCTTCAAGCTCGTGGCCGCGCACGGCGAGCCGGACTGGGGGATCTGCACCAACCCGTTCATGGAACGCGCCTTCGAGACGGTCGAGTGGAACATCCGCTTCACGATCAACCCCGACGGCACCTGGGCGTACGAGCAGGACACCGTGATGAACGTCGAGGGCATCCCGGCGCCGTTCCACCACACCGACGCCAACGTCATGCGCAAGATCGCCGAGCCGACGCCCAACCCGCTGGCCGCCCGCGCCTGACATCCGCGCGTGATGCTCGGCCCGGTGGGTCGGCATACCCTTGGGGGGTGCGCCTGACCCGACCGCTGTACGTCGCGCTGGGCTTCCTCAGCGTCGGCGTGGGGGCGGTCGGCGTCGTGGTGCCGGGCCTGCCGACCACGGTCTTCCTGCTCATCGCGCGTGGTGCTTCACCAAGGCCTCGCCCCGGATGGAGGCGTGGCTGCGCGAGCACCGGGTCTTCGGCGGCTACCTGCGCGATTGGGAGCGCGACCGCCGCGTCCCGCGCAGCGCGAAGGTCGCCGCCGGGGTGGGGATGCTCTCCTCCGTGCTCATCGCGGGGCTGGTGTTCGAGGTGCCGGCCCTCCCGCTCGCGGTGATGGCGCTGACGCTGGCCGCGGTCTTCACCTGGATCGTGCGCCGCCCCGAGCCGGCGTCCGAGCCCGGCCTAGACGTACTCGCCTCAGCGCGGCCGGTCGACGTCGGCTCGGTGCTGGATGGCGATGATGGTGATCGTCGCCTCGGTCGGGCCGATCTCGTAGACCACCCGGTAGTCGCCCCGACGCGCGCTGTGCAGGCCCTCGAGTTCGAAGCGCAGCGGCTTACCCACGCGCTGGGGGTTCTCCGCCAGGGATCCGTAGATGAACTCGACCGCCGCGGTGGCGACCTTCTCCGGCAAGCCCTGCAAGGCCCGCGTCGCCGTCGCCGTCCACGTGACGGCGTGACTCACGTCCGGATCCTGGCCAGCGCCTGCTCCTTGGTCAGGGTCACCCGCTGCCCGGCGCCCAGCTCGGCACGTGAGGCCCGGATCTGGGTCAGCACCGCTGGGTCGCTGAGCAGCGCCAGGGTCTCCTCCAACGACTCCAGATCGTCGGCGCTGATCAGGACCGCGGCCGGCCGTCCGTGCTTGGTGATGGTGCGACCCGGGCATGCTCGACCTCGACCTGCTCGACGACCTCGGACAGCCGGTTCTTCACGTCAGCCAACGGCAAGCGGATCCGCGACACTGCATGGCTATAAGTATGGCCATACTGCGCCGGCGTGTCAACGGCTCGGTCCGCGAGCGCGGGCGCACCCTCCCGGGTCGCTCGGCCGACCTAGACGTACTCGCGGCGGCGCAGCCAGGCCATCGCCGGCCCGCCCCAGATCGGGGGCAGGTAGAACGTGACCAGCCGGAAGGCCAGCGCCGTGGAGATGGCGACCGAGCTCGGCACCCCGATCGCCTGCAGCCCGACGGTGTAGCCGGCCTCGGCCACGCCCACGCCGCCCGGGACGGGCATCAGGCCGGCGAACAGGCTGACCATGGTGTTGATCAGGATCAGCTGAGACAGGTGGGCGCTCGACCCGAACGCGGCCAGGCACACCCCGAGGATCACCGCCTGGATGACTTGCGCGCCGAGGTTGCCGCCGAGCATCAAGGCGACCTTGGCGGGGTGGCGCAGGACGACGAGCGCGCGCCGGGCGGCGGCGCCCTGCTCCTTGAACTGGGCCTTGACCGCGGGGATCCGGGCCTTGATGCGAGCCCGCGTCTTGGGGATCAGCAGCGCGATCAGGAAGGCGACCACCGCGGCGGCCAGCAGGATCAGCGCGATCTCGCCGAGCGAGGCTCCGCTGCTGGCGTCCGAGGACGAGGACGTGTCGGACGACGTCGACGAGTCGCTGGTGTTCATCGGCTCGGTGAGGCCGGGCAGCGAGCTGAGCCCGATCGCCGAGGAGCAGGAGCACCTGGACCACGAAGCCGCTCACGCTGTCGACCAGCCCGATCGACAGCGCGGCGGCGGCGGCCAGCCCGAACCGCTGGAAGAAGCGCATCTCGAGGGCCAGCCGCGCAGCGGTCGCCGGCGCCACGACGGCCAGGAACTGGATGGCGTACTGCAGCATGAGCACCGGCAGGTAGCGCAGCCGCTTGATCGACGCGCCCATCGTGCCCGAAGGAGTACGACGCCTGCACGAACGGCGACAGCAGCAGGCCCAGCCCGATCAGCGCCCAGTTGGCCCCCTGGAAGTCCGCGGCGATCTCGCTCCAGTCGACATCGGCCAGCGAGGTGATGACGTAGTACGCGAGCAGCGTGCCCAGGACGGTGAACACGGCGCCCTTGAGCGATACGCGGCGCAACCGCTCGAGCGGCGGCGGCTCCACGCCGGCCGCCTCGGCCGCCGCGTCGCGGAGCTGGTCGAGGGCCCAGTCGCCCTCGCGGACGGCCTTGCGGGTGGCCGCGTCGAGGGCCGCGGGCTGCAGGAAGGGCAGGGCGGCGGCCATGCCGTCGGGGCCGAGCTCGGCGAGGGCGGCCGCCACGGCCCGCGGGTGCCCGACCGCGGTGGCCGTGGCGACGAGCAGGCGGGCGTTGTCCGTGGCCACGTCGTCCTCGTCGGCGGCGAGCTCGGCCTCGCCGAGGTCGGCCAGGGCGACGCCCCCGTCGTCCAGGGCGAAGATCCGCTGCAGGTTGACGCGGCCGTGCGAGATCCCGCTGGCGTGCAGGCTGGTCAGCGTCCGCCAGGCAGCCGCGAGCGGTCGCGTCGCTGACCTCGTCCGCGGGCATGCGCGGCCAGCCGGCGGCCGGCCAGCCTCGTGACGAGCAGGGCGTCGCCCTCTGAGGTCTCGCCGACGGTGACGATCGGGGAGGACCGGCGGCCCCGAGCCGCTCGGCCATGAGCGTCGCGACCGCCTCGTGCTCGAGCTGCGCGGTGCGGGTCCGCCCGAGCTGCGGCCGCTCGCCGCGCATCACGAGGGAGGTCCAGAGCGAGGCGAGGAACTGGCTGTCCCAGGCGTCGCGGCCGTACACCTTGATGAGCAGGCTGCCGCCGTCGGCGGCGGTCGCCTCGAACAGCGCGGCCCCGGGCACCTGCTCGGCCGCAAGCCGTACGTCGGTGGCGGCCAGGTCGAGGTCGACGAGGGCCTCGGCGACCTGCTCGGCGGTGAGCTGGCCCCCGGGCGAGCCGAAGATCAGGTGGGCGCACGCGGCGCCCAGGAGCCCGACCGCCAGCCCGGCGGCGATGCCGATCGGGTACGCCACCCCGACGGCGATGGCGGAGACGGCGCCCAGGAGGAGGACGGCCCGGCCGACCAGGCGGAAGGGGCGGGAGAGGTGCGGGGACGCCGTGGCGACCACCGCCATCGCCAGCGCGAGCCGCACCCCGACGTAGACCTGGGGCGGGCCGGTCGCCGCGATCGCCTCGAGGCTCTTCGGCCAGTCGGTGCCGGCGAGCTCGCCGAAGAGGATGGCGGCGCCCAGGGCGACGGCGACGGCGACCAGGACGTCCAGCAGCAGCCGCCGCCGGCCGCGCCGGACGAGGGCGAGCAGCAGGACGGTGAGCGGCCACAGCACGAGCAGCGCGTAGCCCAGCGACCAGAGGTCCTCCCAGACGCCGGTGAGGCCGGTGAGGAACTCCGTGAGTCTGCTTGTCGAGCGTGCCGGGCCCGGGGGCCGGCCACCACAGGACGAGCAGGACCAGCAGCATGAGGCCGGCGAGCAGGATGTCCGTGGGCCGCCGCGACCGGGGGGCGTCGGCGGCCGACGAGAACACGCGGACGCCCCTGATCCGCCACCGGGTCCGGGTGGCGCGCGGCTGCCGGGGCGCCGCGGTCTGGTGAGTCGTCTGCCACGCGCTACTCGCGGCGTCGGCCGCGCAGGTCGCGGACCATCCGGACGAGGAAGACCAGGACGAGGACGACGCCCACGCCCACCGAGGCGAAGAACACCCACTGCGCGTACGTCGCGGCCTGCTCGGAGCCCTGGCTGCCGAAGACGTTGGCGGCGATGGCGCCGCCGATCATCCCGCCCGCGACCAGCAGCGCGACGACGAGCATCGCGGCGATCGAGCGCAGGGTGTCGACCTGCTGGTTGAGCGAGGTGGTGTCGAGGTAGAGGGTGAACTTGCCCTTCTTGACCTGGTCGCGCCAGGACACCAGGCCCTTGAGGTACTCCGGGGCCTCCTGGATGGCGCGGCCGGCGATCTTGGTGGCCTCCTTCTTGCCGGCGGCGATGACGACGTCCTCGGTGAACGTGTCGGCGGCGAGGTCGCGGATGTCCTCGAGGGCCACGTCGGTGAAGGTGCGGTTGGCCGGGGCGAGCCGGGTGAAGAAGGCCGACGACTGCACCATCGCCTTGAGGCCGAGGGTCAGCTGGGGGTCCAGGCGCAGGCCGTTGTCGCGCAGGATGCCCGTGGCCTCGGACATGACGAGCTTCACGTCGGGCTTGCTGCCCTGCTGGTAGCGGCTCATCCGCCGCTCGAAGTCCTTGAGGAAGCGGTTCTCGTCGATCGGCCGGAACGGCACGCTGAGCGAGCGCAGCTGCTGGCCCATCGCGGCGACGTCGCCCTTGACGAACGTCCACAGGAACATCACGAGGTGGGCGCGCTGGGCGATCGACAGCTCGCCGACCATCCCGCAGTCGAGGAACGTCACGACGCCGGTGTCGAGGTTGACGATCAGGTTGCCGGGGTGCGGGTCGGCGTGGAAGACGCCCGTCGATCAGCAGCATCTTCATCGCCGCGCGCAGCGCCGCGTCGCCGATCGCCGGCAGGTCGAGGCCGGCGGCGGTCATCGCCTCGACGTCGGAGATCTTGACCCCGGTGACGAACTCCTGGGTGAGCACCCGCTTGGTCGACAGGTCGCGGTAGAGCGTGGCGATGTGCACGCCCTCGATCGGCTCGAGGTTGGTGGTGAGCCGATCCATGTTGTAGGCCTCGGCGTAGTAGTCGAGCTCCTCCTGCAGCGTGCTGCCGAACTCGTCGAGCATCGAGCGGATGCCCACCTCGCGCGCCCACGTGCTGCGCCGCTCGGCGTACCCGCCGAACAGCCGGATGATGCCGAGGTCGGCGCGCACCTGCTTGTCGAGGTTGGGCCGCTGGACCTTGACCGCGACCTTCGTGCCGTCGTGCAGCACCGCCCGGTGCACCTGCCCCAGCGACGCGGCGGCCAGCGGCTTCGGGTCGAACTCGGCGTACAGCTCCTCCGGCGGCGCCCCGAGCTCGGCGATGATCACCTCGCGCACCTGCTCGTACGGGAAGGGCGGCACCTCGTTCTGCAGCTTGTCCAGCTCGGTGCGCCACTCGTCGGGCAGCACGTTGGCCTGGCTGGAGACGATCTGCCCGAGCTTGACGTACGTCGGGCCGAGCTTCTCCATCAGGATGCGCGTGCTCACCGCCGGCGACAGCGGCTCGACCGGCTCGGGCAGCTGGTAGATCCAGCGCTGCATCGCGCGCCTCGGCCCGCCCAGCGGCGAGCGGTCGATCAGGCCGGAGGCGCCGAAGTTCAGCAGCGTGGAGTAGACCTGCTGGATCCGCAGGTTCTCGTTGACCGTGTCGATGCTGCCGCTCATGGCGCGCGCCTCCGGTCGAGGATCGGCGGCGTGGTGCCGGCCAGGGTGTCGAGGAACGTGCCGATCACCCCGATCAGCAGGCCGCCGGCGAGCAAGGACACCAGCCCCCGGGCCTCGATCTTGCCGCCGAGGATCCCGACAGCAGCCCCAGCAGCAACGCGTTGATGATCACGACGACCAGGCCGTAGCTGGCGACCAGGTAGCGCAGCGCGAAGAACTGGATGATGGGCTTGAGCAGCGCGTTGAGCAGGCCGAAGACCAGGCCGATCAGCAGGAACTGAGCCCCACCGCCAGCCCGTGAAGCCGAGCCCCGGGACCAGGAAGACGGTGATCATGACGGCCAGGCCGCTGGTGAAGGCGCGGACGAGGAAGAGCCGCCAGTTCGACAGGTCCTGGCGGAGGCGCCGGCTGGCCCACGCGGGTATCCCGTGCTGGTGACGCGCGGCGAGGGGAGGTCGGGCGGCCTCGCGTCGCCCGCCACCTCGACCTCGGCGCCCGCTGGATCGGTCACGGCCTGGCCCCCTGGATCGACATCAGGCCGACCCTACTGTCGGCGCCGCCGCCGCGCGCTCATCTGATCCGGATGGGGCAGGGTGGCGGCATGAGAGCCAGCACCGTCGCCCCCTTCGCCGCGGTCGCGGTGCTCGTGCCGGCCTGGGGGCGCGAGCTTCCGGGGTGGGCGGTCGCGCTGGCCGCGGTCGCGCTCGTCGCCGCGGTGCTGGCCGCCGTGCACCACGCCGAGGTCGTCGCGCACCGGGTCGGGGAGCCGTACGGGTCGCTGGTGCTCGCGGTCGCGGTGACCGTGATCGAGGTCGCGCTGATCGTGAGCCTGGTGGTCTCCAAGGGCGGCGAGGCGTCGTCGCTCGCGCGCGACACGGTGTTCGCCGCTGTGATGATCACCTGCAACGGCATCGTCGGGATCTGCCTGCTGGTGGGCGCGCTGCGCCACCGCACGGTGTCGTTCAACGCTGAGGGCAGCACCGCGGCGCTCAGCGCGATCGCGGTGCTGGCGACGCTTGAGCCTGGTGCTGCCGACGTTCACCACCAGCGAGCCGGGGCCGGTCTTCTCGGCGAGCCAGCTGGCCTTCGCGGCGGTCGCGTCGCTGGCGGTCTACGGGGTCTACGTGTTCGTCCAGACCGTGCGCCACCGCGACTACTTCCTGCCGGTCGGCGACGGGGCGCACGACGACGAGGCGCACGCGGACGCCGCCGACGAACCGCCAGACGTGGGCGAGCGTCGGCCTGCTCCTGGTGTCGCTGGTCGCGGTCGTCGGGCTGGCCAAGGTGGAGTCGCCGGCGATCGAGTCCGGGGTCGAGGCGCTCAAGGCGCCCGCCGCGTTCGTCGGCGTCGTCATCGCGCTGCTTGTGCTGCTGCCCGAGACGCTGGCGGCGGTGCGGGCCGCGCGGCTGGACCGGGTGCAGACCAGCCTCAACCTCGCGTACGGCTCGGCGCTGGCCAGCATCGGGCTGACCATCCCGGTGATCGCGCTGGCGTCGATCTGGCTGTCGGGCCCGCTGGTCCTCGGGCTCGGGCCGACCCAGATCGTGCTGCTGGCGCTGACCGTCGCCGTCGGCATCCTCACCCTCGTCAACCACCGGGCCACGGTGATGCAGGGCACCGCGCACCTGGCGGTCTTCGCGGGCTTCATGTTCACCGCGCTGGTGCCGTGAGGCGGCGGGCGGCTACTCCGGGTCGGTGACGTCGGCGACGGTCGCGCTCAGCGCCGCGATCAGCGCGTCGCCGTCGACGGTGTAGGCCACGCCGTGCGCGCCGCCGCCGATGCTCACCGGGCCGGCGCCGGGATGCGCGCGTCGGCGATGACCGGCCAGGCGTGCGTCGAGCCGAACGGGGTGATCGTGCCGCGCTCGTACCCGGTGGCGGCGCGGGCGGCGTCGGCGTCGGGCAGCGACAGCCGGCTGACGCCGAGCGCCTCGCGCAGCTTGGGCCACGCGATGGCGCGCCCGCCGGGGACGAGGACGAAGACGTGGTCGCCCTCGCCGCGCCGGACCACGATCGTCTTGAGCACCTGGTCGGGGCGCAGGCCGCGGGCGGCGGCGGCCTCCTCAAGGCTGCCCACCCGGCCGTGCCGGGTCGCCGTGTGGGCGATGCCGGACTCCGCGAGCGCGGCGGCGGCGCGCTCCTCACCGGTGTCCACCGCGCGAGTACACCACGCCACGCTCCCGGTTTGCGGTGGTACGAGCGGCATCTCACCGCTCCTGCCACCGCAAACCGGGATCTTGGTCAGGGGCGGTGGGCGGCGCGGCGGAGGCGGTCGGCGACGGCCGCGGCGAGCGGGCCTTCCTGCGGCGGGACGGCGACCACGGCGGCGAGGCCGAGGGCGTCGGCCTCGCGCAGCGCCGCGTAGAGCACCTGGGCGTACGCGCCGTCGTCGGCGGGCTCGGAGAGCCGGACGACCCCGAGCGGGGTCTCGAGGGACGGCGACCGCGAGCAGCCCCACCGGTCCGGGGCCGTCGCGCGGCCGCGGCGGCCAGCGCCTCGGCGAGGCCGTCCTCGTCCGCGACCGTGACCCGCGCGCTGGGCGCGTAGTGCGACGCCAGGGTGCCGGGGGCGCGTACGGACGAGACGCCCTCCGGGTCCAGCGGGACGCCGCCGGCGATCGCGACGGTGTCGGCGTCGACGGCGCCGGGGCGCAGCAGCCGCGGGCGCTCGCCGGTGCAGTCGAGGATCGTCGACTCCACGCCGACGTCGCAGGCGCCGCCGTCGAGGACGAGGTCGGTCGCGGGGTCGAGCAGGGCGCCGAGCTCGTCGAGCACGTGCTGGGCGGTGGTCGGTGAGACCCGGCCGAAGCGGTTGGCGCTGGGGGCGGCGATCCCGCGGCCGCCGAGCGCGGCCAGCACCTCGCGGGCGACCGGGTGCGACGGCGCCCGCAGGCCGACGGTGTCCTGCCCGCCGGTCACGTGGTCGCCGGCCCGCGCGCTGCGGGGGAGCACCAGGGTGAGCGGGCCGGGCCACAGCGCCTCGGCGAGCGCCCGCGCGTACGGCGGGATGTCGCGCGCCCACGCGTCGAGGTCCTCGGCGCCGCGCACGTGCACGATCAGCGGGTGGTCGGCGGGGCGGCCCTTGACCGCGAAGACGCGGGCCACCGCGTGCGGCTGCTCGGCGTCGGCGCCGAGGCCGTACACGGTCTCGGTCGGCAGCGCGACGAGCCCGCCGGCGAGCAGCGCCTCGACGGCGCGCGCGGGGTCGGCGGTGAGCATCGTCGCTCTGGTCGTCCACCGGGCCAGTCTCCCCGAGAAGCGCCTGCCGGTGGCCGCGCGCGTCCTAACCTGGCGCGGTGGGCCGCCCCGGGGACGTCGCGCGCCGCGTCGCGGCTGGCCCGGTGGGCGCCCGGCGCGGCGGTGCTCCGCGCGTACGACCGGTCCTGGCTGCGCGGCGACGTGCTGGCCGGCATCACGGTGGCGGCGTACGCGATCCCGCAGGTCATGGCGTACGCGCAGCTGGCCGGCATCCCGGTCGGCTCCGGGCTGTGGGCGCTGATCGCCGTCGGCGTGCGTCTACGCGGTGCTGGGGTCGTCGCGGCAGCTGTCGGTCGGCCCGGAGTCGACGACCGCCGTGCTCACCGCCGCGACGATCGCGCCGCTTGCGGGCGGCGACCCGGAGCGCTTCGCCGTGCTCGCCGCCGTGCTCGCGCTGGTCGTGGCGGCGTACGCGTTCGTCGCCTGGGCGCTGCGGCTGGGGTTCGTGGCCGACCTGCTGTCGCGGCCGGTGCTCATCGGCTACCTCGCCGGGGTCGCGGTCATCATGATCGTCGGCCAGCTCTCGCGGGTCTTCGGCGTGGACGTCGAGGGCGACGGGATCGTCGGCGAGGTCACCTCGTTCGTCCGGCTGGTGGCCACCGAGGGCGTCGACGTCGCCTCGACGGTGATCGGCCTGGGCACCGTCGCGGGCGCTGCTGCTCGTGCAGTGGCGGTGGCCGCGGGCCCCCGGGCCGCTGCTCGCGGTGGTCGTGTCGGCCGGGCTGGTGGCGGCGTTCTCGTTGCAGGACAACGGCGTCGCGGTGGTCGGCGACATCCCGGTGGGGCTGCCCGCCGTCGGGCTCGGCGGGGTCACCCTCGCGGACGTCCAGGCGCTGCTGCTGCCGGCCGTCGGCGTGCTGGTCGTCGGCTACACCGACAACGTCGCTCACGGCCCGCGCGTTCGCGGCGCGGGGCGGTGACCAGATCGACGCCAACGCCGAGCTGCTCGCGCTGGCCAGCTGCAACGCCGCGTCCGGGCTGGTGCGCGGGATGCCGGTCAGCAGCAGCGGCAGCCGCACGGTGATCGGCCTGTCGAGCGGGTCGCGCTCGCAGCTGTTCTCGCTGGTGATGGCCGTGTCCGTGGTGGTCGCGCTGGTCGCGTTCCGGCCGGTGCTGGAGGCCTTCCCGGTCGCGGCGCTCGGCGGGATCGTGGTGTACGCGGCGCTGCGGCTGATCGACGTCGCGGAGTTCCGCCGGCTCGCGGCGTTCCGCCGGGCCGAGCTGCTCCTCGCGATCGCCGCCATGGTCGGCGTGCTCGTGCTCGGCATCCTGTACGGGGTGCTGGTCGCGATCGCGCTGTCGGTGGCCGAGCTGCTCTCCCGGGTCGCCCGCCCGCACGACGGCATCCTCGGGATCGTGCCCGGGCTGGCCGGCATGCACGACGTCGACGACTACCCCGAGGCGGCGGTCGAGCCGGGGCTGGTCGTCTACCGGTACGACTCGCCGCTGTTCTTCGCCAACGCCCAGGACTTCCGGCGCCGCGCGCTGGCCGCCGTGGACGACCCCCCGGAGGGGGTGCGCGCCGGTGCGGTGGTTCCTGCTCAACGCCGAGGCCAACATCGAGGTGGACTACACCGCGATCGACGCCCTGGAGGAGGTGCGGTCGGAGCTCGCCGACCGGGGCGTCGTCTTCGCGATGGCCCGGGTCAAGCAGGACCTGCGGGTGGTGCTGGACCGGGCCGGCTTCAGCGAGCGGGTCGGCGACGACCTGATCTTCCCGACCCTGCCCACCGCCCTGGCCGCCTACCGCGCGTTCGCGGCGTCGGGCGAGGGTGGCGGCGGAACCGCCGGGCCGGCGGCCCGTCTGAGCCCGCGGGGCCCGGAACTGCCGCCGAACTCGGTCGGATGAAGATTCGCCGTCAGGCCTTTACGGCGTGAGGCGGGCCCGGGTACCGTTCCGTCTCGGGACGTGTTCCGCTGAGCGGGATTCCGTTCCATGCTTCGCAGCCACCGGAGGGGGTGTCATGCGGGTTCGCCGCGCTGCCGTCGTCGGCCTGGCCGTGACCGGACTGGTCGCCGCCACGGCCGGCGTGAACGCGCTCGCGGCCCGGCTGAACCCGCCCGGCACGGCGGCCGCGCAGGTGCAGACGCTCTTCGACTTCTGCGCCGACGCGCAGGTCACCGTCGCCGGGCTAGATCGACCCGCTGGCTCGGCGGCTACCGGGCCATCTCGACGATCTACCAGCAGCGATGCGTCCAGGCAGACAAGCTTCCGATGAGCCTTCGTGCTGTCGAAGTCGGGCGCTGACCCGACCGCCAAGACCATCAACACGGTCACCTCGGTGGTCTACCGCAACGGCTCACTCCGGGCGGCGGCTTCGGGACCGACCCGCAAGCAGTTCAACTGCAAGATGCGCACCGGCGAGAGCATCGGACGAGGGCGCTTGGCCGCCGGCTCGCCGAACAACAGCCCGGGCTTCGAGTCGGCCCCGCTTACGGGTTCGGGCCTGCTGGCGACGGCTGCTGGATCTCCGAGGTCGGCCATGCAACCTGCAGCATGAACCTGCAACGACGACCTCGTCGGCCGGGGTCGAGGCGACGCTCACTCCCGGCGAGGCCGCGGCACGTCGTCGATCACGCGACCGGCGACGGCACCCTCGTCACGGTGCCCGACTGGACATCGCACTGCCGGCCCGCCGTGGACGCCCCGCGTTCGTTGGGGCCGCCTCCGACGCGGGCGGCGTGCTGAGCCTGCAGAGCAAGGCGCTGGTGTCACCGACTGGGACACGCCGGGCTGGCCCGGTTCGAGGGCGCCTACTACTGCTCGTTCGTCGCGCCGACGTACCTGCGCGACCTCATCACGGGCGCCGCGGCCGCCCCGGGCGCGCCATGAGCCGCGGTGCGCGTGACGGCGGGCCTGGCCGGCACTGCTGCTGGCGGCGGGTGGGCGTCATGGCCCCGGCCCGCCGCATCAGCCGAGACGGTCACGGCTCCCGATGCGCTGCGACACGGTGGCCTTCGGCTCGACCTACCGGCCGGCGCCGGCTGATGTGCAGGTGACGGCCACCACTCGGCGGCGACCGCGCCCTCGGCGGTTCCGCTTGACCGTGTCCGTGCGCTCGTCGCGTCCGTGGCCGACTGAGCATGCCCGGTCGCCACGGCCGGGCGTCGTCGATCAAGTCGCGCGTCGTGACGCTGTCTTCGGGTACGCCGGTGACGGGCGTCAGGAGCGACGTCGGCCAACCGGCTTCGAGTGGCCGCGTCGGGGAGCCTCTGCCTGGATCGGGCCGCGGTGGCTGTTCAGGTCCCGGTGACCGGTGCCGTGCGGGCTCCACGATCGTCCCGGTGGCCTTCAGGACGAGCTCGGCGCTCGGAGTGGGTTCGACGGGGTCGCCGACGCGCGATGGCGGGGGTCGCGTCACGACTCTGCCGCCCGACGGGCAGCCGCCCCGGTCGGTGGCCCGACCTTCACGGTGGCCGCCGCCCGCTAGTCCCACCCCGCCCGACGCCCGACTCCGACGTCGGGTGCGACTCCGACACCCAGGAGCCCAGCACCCGCGCCGCGTCCTCACGGTGTCGGCTCGCGACCCTTCCGGACACCGGCGGCATCGTTGACCGACGGCTTGGCTGCTCGCCTCTGGTCTTCACTAGCAGGCCGGGCTACAGTGGTCGCCGGTGCGCAGCGCCGCGCGCCGCCGGCCGCGGGTAGACCGGCGTCGGTCACCAGGTGCCGTACCAGCAACCTCGCTTGCATCAACCCGGTGCCACGACCCGCGTGATGCCGACCATCCCGCCCCTCCGTCGGTGTTGATCAAGCAGGAATGGTCGCTCTCAGCTGATCTCGGCCTCCGCGGCGCGGCGGACGGCGCCGGCGCGGGAGGTCTCGGCGAGCAGCACCCCGACCAGCACCACGATGCCGCCGACGATCTGCACGCCGGCGAGCACCTCGCCGAGCAGGATCCACGCGACGACCGCGGCGAGCACCGGCTCGAGCATCCCGACCACCGAGGAGCCGGTCGCGGTCAGGTGCGACAGCGAGGCGATGATCAGGGTGAACGGCAGGATCGTGCCGAGCACGACCAGCCACAGCGCCAGCGCCCAGATCGGGATCGCCGGCAGCCCCTCGAGCAGCGTGGTCGAGCCGGCCAGCTCGCCGAACGGGAACGACCACCACGGGAAGACGATCGCGAGGAAGAGCGAGGCGAAGCCGAACGCCCAGCAGGTCAGCGAGATCGCGTCCCGGCGGCCGGTCGAGATGATCCGGTCGCCGAGGATGAAGTAGAGCGCCAGCGCGAACGCGGCCGCGAAGCCGGCCGCCACCCCGAGGCCGTCCACGTCGGCGCCCCGGTCGAAGACCTGGGCCACCATCGCCAGCCCCAGCATCGCCAGCGCCAGCGCCGCCCAGAACCGCTTGCGCAGCGGCTGCTTCTCGCCGAACCGCGCCCACAGCGCGATCAGGATCGGCGCGGTGTACTCGATGAGCAGCGCCACCCCGACCGGCAGCCGCCCGATCGAGATGAAGTAGAAGATCTGCACGAACGCGAAGCCGACGACCCCGTAGACCGCGAGCAGCGGCACCTCGCTCCACTGCAGCCGCAACGCGGAGGGCCGCCGCCACGCCAGCCACAGCGCGATCCCGACGAACGCCCCCAGCGAGCGGAACTGGGTCAGCCGCACCGCCTCGATCCCGGACAGCAGGATCGCCTTGGACACCGTGCCGTTGATGGCGAAGAAGCGCCGACGCGGTCGACCGCCATGATGAGGCCGGTGCGGCGGTTGGCCGTGGCGACGCCGGGGGCGATGATCGCGTCGCTCATGGGGCGCGACGCTACCGGTACGCGCCGCAGCCGCACCGGCCGGCCGGCCCGGGCTAGACGGGGTCGCCCCAGCGCGGGCTGGTGGTGCGCGGCGGCTCCAGGGCGCCGCGGAGCAGCACGAGGTTCGGCCCGTCGGCTGACGCGGCCGCGGCGAGCGCCGCGTGCAGCCGCCCCGGGCTGCCCGCCGCGGCCGCCGGGATCCCGTACGCCTCGGCGAGCGCGAGCCAGTCGGGCCCGGCCAGGTCGACCCCGCGCTCGGCGTGGCCGAAGCGCTGCTGGTCGTAGCGCAGCATCCCGTAGCCGCCGTCGTCGACGAGCAGCACGGTGACCGGCAGCCGCTCCTGCGCCAGCGTCGCCAGCTCGCCGACCGCCATCGCCAGCCCGCCGTCGCCGACCACGGCCAGCGTGCGGATGCCGGCGGCGGCCGGCCCGATCGACGCGGGCAGCGCGTAGCCGAGGGTGCCCCAGCCGACCGGGTACTGCAGGCGGCGCGGCCGGGGCATCGCGGCGTAGCCGCCGACCCAGTAGCCGGCCACCGCCATGTCGCAGACGACGGCGGCCTCCGCCGGCCAGGCGCCCTCGACCGCGTCCAGGATCGCCGCGGCCGCGGCCGTCACCGGGTCGGCGGCGGTCTGCCGCCGGACGACCTCGCGCAGCCGGAAGACCGAGTCGGGCCACGGCTCGCGGGGCGCGCAGTGCACGGCGAGGGCGTCCAGCGCCAGCGCGGCGTCGGCCCGGATCACCGCGTCCGGCGGGTAGTTGGCGGCGGCCCGCTCCGGGGCGACGTCGATGAGCACGAGCCGGGGCGGCACCGGCATCGCCCAGTTGCGGGTGGTCATGCCGTCGAACTGCGTGCCGACCGCGAGCATCAGGTCGGCCTGCGCGATCAGGTCCGCGACGGCCGGCTCGTGCGGGGGCGCGTCGGCCAGCAGGATGTGCCCGTCGCCGAGCAGCCCGCGCGCGGCGTACGTGGTGACGACCGGCGCCCCGAGCCGCCAGGCCATCGCGTCGACCTGCTCGGCCGCGCCGGAGGCGACCGCGCCGCCGCCGACCCACAGCAGCGGGGACTCGGACTGCGCGATCAGCCGGGCGGCGGCGTCGATGTCGGCGGCGGCCGGCTCCAGCCGCAGGGGCGCGCGCACCGGCCGGCCGGCGTCGGCGGGCTGGCCGAGCAGGTCGGAGGGGATGCCGACGTAGACCGGCCCCCGGGGGGCGGCCATCGCCAGCTCGGCGGCGCGGGTCACGGCGGCGACGGCCTCGTCCGGCGTGGCGGCCGAGAGCACGGCCTTGGCCAGCGGGGCGAAGAGCGCCGACTGGTCGTCCATCTCGTGCAGCAGCCCGCGGCTGGCCCCGTCCTCGCGGCGCAGCCGCTGCGGCACCTCGCGAGGCGATCAGCACGACCGGCGAGCCGCTGGCCGCGGCCTCGCCGAAGGCGGCGACCGCGTTGGCCGCCCCCGGCCCGCTGGTGGTGAGGGCGACCCCGAGGCCGCCGGTCGCCCGGGCGAGCCCGTCGGCGGCGTACGCGCAGGCCTGCTCGTGGCGCACGCCGAGGATCCGCGGCCGGCCGGGCGCCTGCGCCTCCCAGTACGGCGAGGTTGTGCACGCCGGGCAGCCCGAAGCAGACCGCGACGCCGGCCGAGGCCAGCACGTCGAGGATGCGCGGCGGCTGCGGTGGGGCCGGACTCGGCGGCGGGTTCGTCGGTCACGGCCCTAGTCTCGCGCCATGGCCGCCTTCACCTCCGTCAACCCCGCCGACCTCGACGATGTCGTGGCGCACGTCAAGCTCGCCACCGCCGAGGACTTCGCCGCCGCCTGCGCGCGGGCGCGCGCCGAGCAGCGCGCCTGGGCCGCCGTGCCCGCGCCCGCGCGCGGCCGCGTGATCGCCCAGGTCGGCCGCCTCGTCGAGGCCAACAAGGAGGCGCTCGCCGCGCTGGTGACCCGCGAGGTCGGCAAGCCGTACGCCGAGGCGCTGGGCGAGGTGCAGGAGGTCGTCGACACCTGCGACTTCTTCCTCGGCGAGGGCCGGCGGCTCTACGGCCAGACCGTGCCGAGCGAGATGCCGGACAAGCAGCTCTTCACGTTCCGCGCGCCGGTCGGGGTGGCGGCGATCATCACCGCGGCGAACTTCCCGGCGGCGGTGCCGTCCTGGTACCTCGTGCCCGCGCTGCTGTGCGGCAACGCGGTGGTGTGGAAGCCGTCGGAGGTCTCGGCGGCGGTGGCCGACGCGATGACCCGGATCTTCCACGCCGGGGGGGTGCCCGCCGGCGTGCTGCAGACCGTCGTCGCCGGCGGCGAGGCGGCGTACGCGGGGCTGGAGCAGGCGCTGGAGGCCGGCACGGTCGACAAGGTCGGCTTCACCGGGTCGACGCGGGTGGGCCGGCTGATCGGCGCCCTGTGCGGGCGGCACCTGCAGTCGCCGTGCCTGGAGCTGGGCGGCAAGAACCCGATGGTGGTCATGCCGGACGCCGACCTCGACCTCGCCGTCGAGGGCGCGCTCTTCTCCGGCTTCGGCACCGCCGGCCAGCGGTGCACGTCGCTCGGCACGGTGTGGGCGCACGCGGACGTCTACGACGCCTTCGCCGACCGGCTGGCCGCCGCGGTCGAGGCCGCGGTCGTCGGCGACCCCCGCGAGGCGGTGCTCTACGGGCCGATGATCTCGCCGGCGTACCTCGACCAGCACCTGCGCAACCTCGACCTGGTCCAGCCGCACCACCGCGTGCGGGGGTCCAGCGCGGTCGGCCAGATCACCTCGTCGTCGCCGCGGGCCGGCTTCGTCGGCGACCCCGACCGCGGGGTGTACGCGCACCCGACCCTGGTCGAGGGGGTGCGGCCCGGCGACGCGCTCTACGGCGAGGAGACGTTCGGGCCGCTGGTCGGGATGGGCCGCTTCGGCTCGCTCGCCGAGGCGCTCGAGCTGGCCAACGGGCCCGGGTACGGGCTGTCGTCGTCGATCTACACCCGCGACCCGCAGGCGGTGTGGGCGTTCCGCGCCGGGATCGGCGCGGGGATGGTCTCGGTCAACAACTCGACGTCGGGCGCCGAGGCGCACCTGCCGTTCGGCGGCAACGGCAAGAGCGGCAACGGCTCGCGGCAGAGCGGGGTGTGGGTGCTCGACCAGTTCACCCGCTGGCAGGCGGTCAACTGGGACTACTCCGGCCGGCTGCAGAAGGCCCAGATGGACGTCGCCGAGCAGCCCTGGGACCCGGCTTCCGGCTCTGATCCGGATTCTGGAACGGTGTTCCATTGGGCGGGATCGGCCCGCTAGAGTTCCGGCATGACCGGAGCCGTGAGCCAGACCAAGACCATCCACGAGTACTTCGCGGAGAACCCCAACGTCGACGTCACCGAGACCCACCAGGCGCTCTTCGGGATGCTCGTCGAGATGCGCGAGAAGATCGAGGCGCGCTTCCCGGGGCTCGCCGTGCAGCCGGCCTGCGCCGACCTGGAGTACTGGACCAGCGAGTCCGGCGACTACGAGGGCTCGATGCAGACCTGGACCGGCCCCGGCGTCGACCACCTGGCCAACTCGTGGATCGGCAACCGCAAGGCCTCGATCCTCGACATGAACCTGCAGGTCTGGCTCGACCAGAGCATCGACGTGCCGCACCTGGTGATGGTCTTCGGCACGATCCCGGAGATCTTCTACTACTCCGACTTCGTGCCGCGCAGCGACCTGATGGTCGACATCGACTACCTGCAGCGCTACTACGCCGAGGAGGACGCCGACTTCCTGGCGATGCGCGGCGACACCCAGTACACCTGGTCGGTCTCGCACGGGGTCTACATGCGGGCCTTCAACTCGCCGGTCGCGCACTCCTACACCGCGCCGCGCACCCAGGAGACCATCGACAACCTGCGCCCGGCCGTCGAGGGCCGCGTCAACCGCTGGCTGTCGTGGGTCGACCGCGCCTCGGCCGGCGACCCGGTCCCCGAGGCCGACCGCCTGGCGCTGATGGACCGCGACCACCGGATCCGCACCTGGGGCTACGCCCTCGACCCGATGAACGCGATCTCCAAGCGGTTCCTCGGCGAGCAGCGCGTCGAGCAGCTGCTCAAGGTGCGCTACGGCCACGAGCAGATCGTCGCCGCGCGGGCCGCCGCGGGCCTCTCGACGCAGTGGCCGCCGCCGGTCTCGACCGACCAGCTCAACTGACCGCAGGGCCCAACGCGCCCAAGCGCCCGCCGGCCACCTCAGGCGGCCGACGGGCGCGGGCGGGCTCACCCGGCTGCGGACCCCTCCTGCCGCGCGTGTGACGCCTCGGCGGTGGTGTGCCCACGTCCGCGCCGGCCCAAACCTGTGTCGTCGTGCCTGGTGCCCTACCGTGCGCCCATGACGCGGACTGCGGTGGTGACCGGCGCGGCCGGCGGCTTGGGGCAGGCGCTGGTGGCGGGGCTGGCCGCCCGCGGGTACGCCGTGGTCGGCACCGACATCGCCGGCGCCGACCGGGTGCTCGACGTGCGCGACGCCGAGGCGTGCCGGGCGCTGGCCCACGAGGTGCGGCCGGACGTGTGGGTCAACTGCGCGGGCGTCATCGGCGCCGGCGACGCGGCGACCCAGGACGACGCGGTGATCCGCCAGGTGGTCGAGGTCGACCTGCTCGGGGTGATCCACGGGACCCGCGCGGCGGTCGAGGTGATGCGGTCGCGGCCGGCGTCCGACCCGGGCCGCGTCATCACCGTCGCCTCGCTCGCGTCCTGGGCGCCGGTGCCGGGCGAGGCGGCGTACGCGGCGGCGAAGGCGGGCGTGCTGTCGTGGACCCTCGCGCTGCACGCCGAGCTGAAGGCCCAGGGGGTGCGCGGCGTGCGGCTCTCGGTGGTCTGCCCCGACGGGATGCTCACCGGCATGATCGAGCCGCTGCTCGACGACCCGGCCGCCGCGCTGACCTTCTCCGGGCTGCGGCTGGTGACGCCCGGAGCACGTCGCCGAGCGCACCCTGGCCCTGCTCGACCGGCCGCGGCTGATCCGCTCGGTGCCGCACTGGCGCGGCGCGCAGGTGCGGCTGATCTCGATGGCCCCCGACGCCGTCGTCCGGCTGCACCCGCTGCTCGACCGGATCGGGCCGCTTCAACCAGCGGCGGGTGGCCCGCCGCCGGGCGGCCGAGCGCACCGCGGCCGGCGCGTGAGCCGCCGCGTCCTGGTCACCGGGGTCGGCGGCTTCATCGGGCGGCGGATGGCCGAGCGGCTGCGCGACCGCGGCGATGCGGTGGTCGGCCTCGACCGGGTGGCGTCGCCCGCGGCCGAGGCGGTGTGCCTGGAGTCGGGCGGTCGGCTGGTGCTCGGCGACGCCTGCGACGTCGAGGACGTGCGCGCCGCGGCGGCCGGCTGCGACCTCGTGGTGCACACCGCGGCGATCGTGGCCGAGGCCGGCGACTGGCGGGAGTTCATCCGGGTCAACGCGCACTCGGTGCGCTCGGTCGCCCAGGCCTGCCGGGCCGAGGGCGTGCCCGAGCTGGTGCACCTGTCGAGCGTGATGGTGCACGGCTTCGACTACCCCGAGGACGTCGACGAGGACGACTGGATCCGCGGCGACGGCAACGCGTACTGCTGGTCGAAGATCGTCAGCGAGCAGCACGCCCTGGCCGCGCACGAGCCGGGCGTGCTCGACGTCTACCTGGTGCGCCCCGGCGATGTCTACGGGCCGGGCTCGGTGCCGTGGACGGTCCGGCCGGTGCAGCACCTGCGGCGGCGGGTCTTCACCCACGTCGACCCAGCGCGGGCCGTGCTCAACCACGTGTACGTCGACAACCTGCTCGACGGGATCGACCTGCTGCTGGAGCGGCGCGCATCGGGTCGGGCCTTCCACGTCACCGACGGGGCGCGGACCCTGCAGCGCGACTTCTTCGCCTACTACCAGCGGATGCTGGGCCAGCGCCTCGTGCCGTCCACGCCGTATCCCGGTGGCGCTGGCGGCCTCGCGGCTGGCGCAGTCGCTGCCGCGGCCGGCGCGGGACTTCCTCGACCTGCCGCCGGACGCGGTGCGCGGGATCGGCCGCACCGCCCGCTACAGCGACGCGCGGATCCGCGCGCTGGGATTCGCTCCGGCCGTCGGCCTGGACGAGGGGATGGCCCGCACCGAGGAGTGGTTGCGGGGCAACGGGTTGCTCGGCTGACCGCTCAGCGACGGCGGCGGCCGCGCCCGGACGGGGCTGCGCCCGCGCCGGCGACGATGACCTGCGGGTCGGGGTCGCGCTCGGCGGCCAGCGGGTCGGCGTAGTCGTCGACGAGGCCGCGCACGGTGGTGATGCCGTAGACCGGCGGGGGAGCGGCGAGGTCCTCGATGGCGAGCTCCAGCGGGTCGTCCGGCGCGTCGGCCGCCATCCGCCGGCGGTGCAGCCCGAGCAGCGGGATCTGCAGCAGCAGGATCGCGACCGCCAGCAGCAGCCACGGGTACGTCGAGGTGGTGACGGTCGACGAGGTCGGCTGGTCGATGCCGCTGACCGTGGTCTTGACGGTGTAGGTGCCGAAGGCCGGAGCCGGGAGCGTGATCGGGACGTCCAGGCTCTGCGAGGCGCCGGGGGAGATCTCCGGGAACTTCGGCCGGGCCACGACGTCGGTGGGGTCCTTGCCGGTGCCCAGCGTCACGGTGACGGGCAGGTTGGCCAGGGGCACCGTCCCGGTGTTGGCGATCGTCAGCTCGAGGGTGCGCTCGGCGGCGCCGCCGAGCAGGGCGATCGGTGGGCCGCTGCCGGTGAGCTTCTGGGTGATGGTGACCGTGCGGGTGACCGCCGATCCCCGAGGGCGGCGCGACCTCGGCGCCGATCACCTCGAAGGGGATGTCGACGCGTGACCGTCGCCTCGGGCGTGGAGACGTGCACGACGCAGGGGCAGGGCTTGGGCGGGAGCGACACCTGGATCTCGGTGAAGAACCGGCCGTCGTCGTTGGCCGTGGTGGTGTTGCCCGACGTGGGCGCGCAGTCGCTGGCGCCGTTGAGGAAGTTGTTGCCGCAGAGCACGACGTTGATCAGGGCCTTGGCGGGCCAGTTCTGGCCGCCGGACCTGCACGAGGGTGCCGGGCGGGCGCGAAGGGCGGCAGGGCCACCGCCTCGGTGCCCCCACCGGGTCCTCGGCGTGCGCAGGCGCAGCCGGGCGACACCGCGAGGCCTGCGGAGCACGCCACCAGGGCGAGCGCCAGCGCGATCAGCCTCCGACGGACACCCATTGCGGGCACTATCCCTTGACGGGGGCGTGCCGGCGCCGCGGGGCGCCGGAGGCGACGGCCTCCTCGTCGGGCTGCTCCTGGCGGCGCTTCCACCAGCGCCAGAAGCCGATCGCCGCGAGGACCAGGACCAGGGCGAGCACGAGCAGCCACGGGATGATCCACTCGACTGTGTCGGCAGACGTCTCCACGCCGCCTTCCGCCGTCGCCGTGACCGTCGCGACGGCTCGGTCGAACAGCGGCGGGCTGTCCCACACCTCCTGGAAGGTCGTGCTGTTGCCGGGGAGGATCTCCGGCAGCGGCTTCTCGGCCTTGAAGAGGTCGCGGCCGAAGAGCCCCTCGACCTTGAGGGTGCTGTCGGCGGTGATGCGCAGGTTGCCCTCGTTGGTCACCTTGTAGGAGATCAGCATCTGCTTGGTGGTGAGCCCGGCCGTGCCGCCGACGGGCTGCATGGTCACGTCGCTGATCAGCAGGGCGGGATTCGAGCGGACCCTGCGACTCGCACGTAGACGCGGGAGCCCACCGCCTGCTGGATCAGGATCTGCGAGTCCGGCCGTCTGTCCTGGGGCGCTGGCGACGGGGTTGCGCGCGACGATCACCCCCGCGTGGTCGCCGGGGGTGGCGCCTGCGGGACCGTCAGCGTGAAGGGCACACTCTCCTGGGTGTTCGGGTGCGAGCACGACCTTGTCCTTGGACAGGGTGATCCAGGCGCCGACGTCGGCGTTCTCCTTCTCGGGGTCGAGCGGGGCGAAGCCGCCGCCGGACGCGGTGTTGATCGCGTCTCGGGCGTAGAGCTCGAGGGTCAGGAACCCGTCGCTCGCGTTGGCGATGGTGACGGCGTCGTTGACGACCTGGCCCTCCTTGGTCTCGATCGACGAAGAACTCGCGCTTCGTCGGTGAGCCCTCGACTGTCGAGGACGGGAAGACAGACCAAGACCCGTTGTCGGCGGCGGAGGCGGGGCTCGCGAGCGGCACGATCGCGCCGGCCAGGGCGACGCCGAGCGCGCCGACGGCAGCCAGGCCCCGCGTCCAGCGCGAGCCCCAACCGCGCCCCGTGGTCCGACTCGCCATGCTGCACCCCTCAACTCGTGGCACGCTGCCCAGAGTGTGGCAGCGAATGCCGGGAACCGTTCCCCAGATCGCGTGGTCTGACGCGGTGAACGGTCGGGGAGTTCCGCGCCCGCCCGTTCCGTTCAGTGGACCGTACCTGTGTGTAGTGGAACAGGACAAGGCCTCGAACGAGCGACAACCGTTGACACCCCACGACCTCGAACCTAGGCTCGGCGCACTTCGTAACACCGTTCCGGTGGGCGATACACGAGCGTCGGCCAGGCTCAAAAGGAGCGCCCCGCCATGGTGACATCCCGTATGCGCCGCCGCCTGACCGCGGCCGCCGGGTTGACGGCCGCCAGCCTCGCCCTCACCGGCTGCTTCGGCGCCACCGTCGACGGGGTCTTCCCCGGCGCGGCCGGCGGCGGCGGCGGCGACCTGCCGGTCCCGGGCGTCACCGACAGCACGGTCAAGGTCGGCTTCATCGTCACCGACCTCGGCACCGTCTCGTCCTCGCTCGGCTTCACCACCCCCGACCAGGGCGACGGCGAGGCCCAGGTCAAGGCGCTCGTCGACGCGGCCAACGCCCAGGGCGGCCTCGGCGGCAAGCAGATCGAGCCGGTCGTCGTGGTCTTCGAGGCCGCCGACGACTCCCCGGAGGCCGAAGAGGCGCTCTGCAAGAAGCTCACCCAGGACGAGAAGGTCTTCGCCGTCGTCCTCACCGGCCAGTTCCAGGCCAACGCCCGCCCCTGCTACGCCCAGGCCGGCACCCTCATGTTCGACGCCGCGCTCGTCCCGCAGGACCAGCAGGCGTACGAGGAGCTGTCGCCCTACCTGTGGGCGCCGTCGCTCCCGGTCTACGACGACTTCACCGCCGGACTGCTGCAGACCCTCACCACGCAGCCCTACCTCGACGACGCCCAGGGCGCCACGGTGGGCATCGTCGCCGTCGAGGACCCCAGCACCCGCCGGCAGGTCGAGAACATCCTCGAGCCCGGGCTCCAGCAGGCCGGCGTCGGCTCGGTCGACTCGTACTGGATCAAGACCGAGACGGTCAACGACATCAACGTCGGCCTCGGCGAGGCCGCCCTCGGCCTGAAGACCAAGGGCACCGAGCACGTGATCTTCATGGGCGGGGCCCGGATGGCGCCCTTCTTCATGCTCAGCGCCGCCGCCAACGAGCTCGATCTCGCAGTACGCCATCTCCACCTGGGACAGCCCGACCTTCATGACCGGCAACCCCGCCACCGTGCCGCAGGAGGGCCTGCCGGGCTCGATCGGCGTCGGCGTGGCCCCCGGCTTCGACGTCGAGACCGACCAGCTGGCGTTCCCGCAGCCGCGCGAGCAGCAGTGCGTCGACATCCTCAGCGGCGCGGGCATCACCTTCGCGAGCCGGGGCGAGGCGCGCACGGCGCTGCTCTACTGCGACGCCGTCTTCTTCCTCAAGGCCGGCCTCGACAAGGCGACCACCACCAGCGCGGGCGCGTTCAAGGAGGCGGCGGCCACCCTCGGCGAGGAGTTCCAGGCGTCCATGTCCTTCGGGACCCTCTTCGAGGCCGACCACTACGCCGGCACCTCGGCCTTCCGCGTGCTCGCCTTCGACACCGCCTGCGCCTGCTACACGTACGCCACGGAAGTCGCCCCGCTGCCGGACGCCGCGACGTGACCAGACCGCTCGACGCGCACGTCGCGTACGCAGCCCGCGTCGCGATGGGTGTGACGGGCGAGCAGCAGGTCCCCTCGTACGGCCGTGCTGCCGGCGACCGCGGGCGCGGGCGGGTCACCGCGATCGCGCGGGTCTCCTTCGCCGAGCAGGCCGGGGTCGTCGCCGCGATCCTGCTGCGTGGGCGTCGTGGCCGCCGACCTGCCGGCCAAGACCGGCGAGCTGGCGGTCGTGCTGATCGCCGGCGCGCTGGCGGTCGGCCTCGGCTCGCTGCTGGCGGTGCGCGCGTCGCGCGGCGGCACCCGGCTCAAGGTCCTCGTCGGCGTGGTGGTCAACGCCGCCATCCTGGCCGCGGTCGCGGCCCAGGTCTCCTCCCTCACGCTGCTCGCCGTGCTCGTGGTCGGCCGCGGCATCCTGCTCGGGTACGGCCAGACCCTGCAGCGCGCGCTGCTCGTCGACGTGGTGCCGCCGGAGGCGCGGGTACGCGCGCTCGCCCGCTGGCGCGGCGCCGCCGTCTTCGGGGCGGCCGTCGCGGCGGGCCTCGCGGCCGGCGTGCTCAGCGGCCCGGAGTGGCCGTGGCGCGCGGTGCTCACCGGCATCGCGGTGGCCACCGCGCTGCTCGGCCTCGCGCTCGCCTTCGTCGACGACCCCGGGGTCGGCGGCTTCGAGCTGTCGCGGCTGCGCAAGGTCGCCGGCGACGCCGCGCCGCCCGCGCAGATCGACTCGGTGGGGGCCTCGCTCGGCCGGGCCGCCCGCACGGCCGGGGCGCGGGTGTCCGGCACCGGCTTCGCCGGCGTCGGCTTCGCCGGGCTCGGCTCGGTCGCCGCGACCGTGGTGGCGCTGCAGGACAAGGACCTCACCATCGGCTCGGCGCTGCTCGGCCTGACCGCGGCCTGGGCGGCGGCCGCGCTGGTCGTGGTGCTGGCCGCCGACGGACTCGAGGCGCGCCGCCGCGCCGACCCCGCCCGGCTGGCCGTGGCCGTGCCCGTGCTGCTCGGCATCGCCGCGGTCGGGATCGCCCTGGCCGCCTCGCTCCCCAGCGCCGCAGGTGCGTTGGCGGCCGCCGGGGTCGTCGCGGCCGCGACCGGGCTGGCCGCCGCGTGCCTGGACGTCACCGCGATGTCGTCGGCCGAGCCCGCCGACCGGGCGGCCGTGGCGGCGCTGGCGACCTGCTCGGTGCTCGGCGGCGCCGTGCTGGCGGTGTTCTGGATCAACTTCGCCGCCAACCGCTTCGACGGCTTCGTCGCGTTCGCCACGCTCTCGCTGGCGGTGGCCGCGTGCGCCGCGGCCAGCACCCGCCTGCCCAAGGCCGCCGCGACCTCGTTCCAGGAGCGGCTGGACGGGCTGGCCTTCCGGCTGGAGGTGCCTGCACGGCGACGACGAGGCGTCCGCGCCGAGCGAGTCGGCGATCCCCGCCTGGCTGCTCGCCCCGCCGCCGCTGGCCGCGCCGCCGCCGACCTGGCCGCCGACCGTGGGCTGGCAGGCCGCCCCGATGCCGCCGCCCGCCGCGCCGTGGACCCCGGCCCCCCCGATCCCGGCGCCGTCGGCCGCGCTCGACCCGCTCAACGCGCCGTTCGAGGAGGTCGTCGCCGCCGCCCAGGCCGAGCACCTCGCCGAGCTGGCCGGCACCCCGACCGTCTTCGACGCCGCGCCATCGCGAGCCCGCGGCTGCGCCCGCCGCCGCGCCTGCGGCCGCGGAGCCCCCGGCCTGGATCCCGCCGGCGGACTTCGACCCGCTCACCGCCCCGATCGAGCAGGTGCTGGGCACCGCCTCGCTGGGCGCCGCCACGATCCTGCCCGGCGCGCCGCTGCCCCCGGCCGCGCCGCTGTCGCCGAACGGCCACGGGCCGGCCGCGCCCCTCAACGGCCACGTCGAGGCGCTCGAGCCCACGGTGCCGCGGCACGCGGTCGGCGCCAGCGCGGCCGTCATCGCCGCGTCCCTGCCGGTCTCCGGCGGCGACGAGCCCGCCGCCCTGCCGCACCACCACGCGGCGCCGCTGCCCGTCCCGCACCGCCCCGCCGGCGACCGGCCCCGGCTGCTCGAGGCCCGCGGCGTCGACTACTCGTACGGCTCGGTGCAGGTGCTCTTCGACGTCACCATGGACGTCGGCGAGGGCGAGCTGGTCGCGCTGCTCGGCCCCAACGGCGTCGGCAAGACCACCCTGCTGCGCGTGCTCTCCGGCCTCGCCAAGCCCAACGAGGGCCGCGTCGTCCTCGGCGGCGCCGACGTCACCAAGCTCGGCGCCCCCAAGCGGGTCGCGCTCGGCCTGTCCGAGATCGTCGGCGGCCAGGCCACCTTCGGCTCGATGACCGTCGCCGAGAACCTGCGGATGTACGGCTTCTCGATCGCCCGCGACAAGGCCGCGGTGCAACGACGGCATCGACAAGGCGTACGACGCGTTCCCGCGCCTGGCCGAGCGCCGCAACCAGCTGGCGTCCACCCTGTCCGGCGGCGAGCAGCAGATGCTCGGGCTGTCCAAGGCGCTGCTGCTCAGGCCGAAGATCCTGATGGTGGACGAGTTCTCCCTCGGCCTCGCGCCGGTCATCGTCGGCGAGCTGATGGGCATGGTGCGCCAGCTCAACGCCGAGGGCACCGCGGTGCTGCTCGTCGAGCAGTCGGTCAACGTCGCGCTGTCGCTCGTGCACCGCGCGTACTTCATGGAGAAGGGCCGGATCATCTTCGAGGGCCTCGCCGCCGACCTGCGCGGCCGCCCCGACCTGGTCGCCGAGATCACCCTGGGCGGCCACGCCGGCGCCCTGGCGAAGGTGGCGTCGTGAGCGCCGCCGTGCAGTCCGCCCTGCAGGCCGTGGCCACCGCCGACGTCGGCGGCTTCGACCTGTCGCCGGGCCGGCTGCTCGTCGGCGCCTTCACCGGCCTCACGTACGGCCTGCTCGCCGTCGGCCTCGTCCTGGTCTACCGCGCGAGCAAGTTCATCAACTTCGCCCACGGCGCGATCGGCGTCTTCGGCGCCTCGGTCGTCGGCGTGCTCGTGACCCAGCTGGGCGTGGGGTACTGGATCGCCTTCCCGATCGGCCTGGCCGCCGCCGCCGCGGTGTCGGCGCTCACCGAGGCCGGCATCATCCGCCGGCTCAAGGGCGCCCCCACGGTCCTCGGCATGGTCGCGACGCTCGGCCTCGGCACGTTCCTGCTCGTCTTCGCCCTGGTCATCAACAGCAAGGCCTCCAGCGGCAACCTCTACCCCGAGCCCCCGGGGCTGCCGTCGTTCGAGGTCTCCGGCGCCGTCGTCGGCCCGCCGTACATCGCGATGATCGTCCTCACGCCGATCCTGCTGGTCAGCCTGACGCTGTTCCTCAAGCGCAGCCGGTACGGCCTGGCGATCCGCGCGGCGGCGGACAACCCCGACGCCGCCTCGCTGGCCGGGGTCTCCGCCAAGCGGATGGTCACGCTGTCGTGGGCGCTGGCCGGCGCGATCGCGGCCTTCTCCGCGACGCTCGTCTTCCCCACCCGCGGCGTGCAGGACTTCGACTCCCTCGGCCCGTCGCTGCTGCTGCTCGGCCTCGCCGGCGCCGTGATCGGCCGGCTCACCAGCCTGCCGATCGCGTTCTTCGCCTCGATGATCATCGGCATCGTCGAGAACGTCGTGCGCTCGCGGTCGGCCTCCGACGGCACCGCCGAGCTCGTCGTCGGCGTCATCATCATCGTGGCGCTGCTGCGCCAGAAGGAGCTGTCGCGCCGCCAGCAGCCGGGCGGCGAGTGGAGCAAGGTCAAGGGCGTCGCCATGCCCAGCGCGTACGAGCGGGTCTGGCTGATCCGCAACCTGGGCCGGTTCGCGATGCTGGCCGTGGTCGGCTACCTCGCCTACCTCGCGTTCGCGGTCTCCAACGGCGTCGCGGCGGTGCTCACCACCCTGGTCGGCACGACGCTGGTCGGCCTGTCGGTCTTCGTGGTGACCGGGCTCGCCGGCCAGCTGTCGCTGGGGCAGTTCGCGTTCGCCGGCATCGGCGCGGCCGTCTCGGTGCAGGTGGTCAACGCCACCGGCCACTTCGACCTCGGGCTGTGGGCCGCGGCCATCGTCGGCGCGGTCGCGGCCGCGCTGGTCGGCGTGCCCGCGCTGCGGCTGCGCGGCCTGGCCCTCGCGGTGAGCACGCTGGCGTTCGCGCTCATCACCGGCTCGTGGCTGCTGCGGCAGGAGTGGATGCTGGGCACCGGCGTCACCCCGGCCAAGCCGATCATCGGCTCGCTGGTCTTCTCCACGGCCAAGGGGTACTTCCTGTTCAGCGTCGGCGTGCTCGCGCTCGGCTTCTGGCTCACGTCCAACCTGCGCCGCGGGGCGTTCGGCCGGCTGGCCACCGCGCTGCGCGACAACGAGGACGCCGCGCGGGCGTTCGCCGTGCCGTCCCGGCTGCGCAAGCTGCAGGTGTACGCGGCGGCGGGGGCGCTGGCCGGCCTCGGCGGCGCCGTGATCGGGCACGGCCAGTCGACGCTGACGTCCAACCAGTTCCTCGCCCAGGCGTCCATCGACGTCGTGGCGCAGAGCGTCGTCGGCGGCCTGTCCATGGTGATCGGCCCGTTCCTCGGCGCGATCTACCTGCAGACGATCCCCGGCCTGCTGCGGCTCAACAGCCTCGGCGACCCGACGATCATCGTCGCGGTGGCCACGATCGGCTGGCTGGTGCTGATCGTGGTGCAGCCGGCCGGTTTCGCCGGCGTCGTCGCGTGGTTCCGCAACCGGATCGCCGACCTGATCGCGCGCCTGCGCGGGATCAACCCGGCCGAGGCGCGGCGGGCCGACGAGGCGGGCGTGGCCGAGGACGCGATGAGCTCGATCGACCTGACCTCGCTGGCCGCCGCGACGGCGGGCGCCGCCGCCGCCGGGCGCGCCGCTGGGCCCGCCGGCCGAGCAGATCCCGGCACGCCCACACCCCGGGCGGGGCTCGAGATGATCGAGCACCGCCGGCCCGAGCCGGTGCTGGTCCCCGCCTCGTCCGAGGTGCTGCTGTCCGCGCGCGGCATCGCCCGCTCGTTCGGCGGCGTCAAGGCCGTCCGCGGGGTCGACCTCGACGTCTACGCCGGCGAGATCCTCGGCATCATCGGCCCGAACGGCGCCGGCAAGACCACGTTCTTCGAGATCGTGGCGGGCTTCACCAAGGCCGACGAGGGGTCGGTCGCCTTCCTCGGCCGCGACATCACCTCGCTCACCCCGGAGAAGCGGGCCCACCTCGGCCTGGTGCGCTCGTTCCAGAGCAGCGCGCTGTTCCCGACGATGACGGTGCGCGAGACCGTCATGGTGGCCTGCGAGCGCGAGCAGCCCTCGCGGATCGGCGCCTCCATCGTCGGCTGGCCGCGCGCCGAGCGGGCCAAGCGCGTCCGCGCCGACGACCTGCTCGACGTGATGGGGCTCGGGGCGATCAGCCGCCGGGCCGTCGGCGAGCTGTCGACCGGCACCCGCCGGATGGTCGAGCTCACCTGCATGCTGGCCCTGGAGCCGAAGCTGCTGCTGCTCGACGAGCCGGCCGGCGGCCTCGCGCAGTCCGAGGGCGACAAGCTCGTCGAGCTGGTGACGGCGATCCGCCGCGACCTCAACGCCACCGTCGTGGTGGTCGAGCACGACCTGCCGCTGCTGTTCCGGATGGCCGAGCGGATGGTCGCCATGGAGCTCGGCCAGGTGATCGCGGTCGGCACGCCGCAGGAGGTGCGCAACCACCCCGAGGTCGTGCGCTCCTACCTCGGTGGCGAGGTCGCCGCCGTCGAGCGCTCCGGGGCCTTCCCCGTGGCCACCGAAGCCGCCGTCCTCGGCTGACCCGCCCATACACAACGGTTGAGGCGCTGTCGTCACGTTCGAACGTGCGAGCGCGCCCGTTCACGTGGGGTCTGGCCTGTGGACAACCGGCGACCTGCCGGCGACGCTCCCAGCCGCCTTCGCCACTCACGCGACCATCACGTGCAGCTCGCCGCCCGCTGGCGCGTACGTGTGGGTGACGGTCCCGCAGTCGGGCGCGCGGAAGGTCACGGTCACGCCCCGCGTGGGATCCGCCTGATCGAGGTGCCACACCCATGCGCCGCCCGTGCTCCCGTAGGCGCCGGGCGTGGGGTCCTTGCTGATGCGGGCGCGACTGGCCGCCACCCCCGCGGCGGAGTCCGGCTGGACGCCCATCAGCGCGCCCACGGCGGCGTTGCCGAGGGATCAGCTCCCATCCGTACACCGATCCGCGCGCGTCGGCGATCGACAGCGTCTCCGCCGTCACGTCGATGTGCGACGGGGCCGGGCAGCACCGCGAAGGTGATCTGCTGCACGGATCACGGTGGCGGAGGGCGGTTCGGCCGGAGGAGCGGCGGGCTGCTCGCCCGTCGTCGGCGGAGCGACCACCGCGCTCGGCGCCGGCGCGCTCACAGGCGTCGAGCCACTCCCCGAGCCGGGTGCGGACGGGGAGCCGCCCGGCGCCGGGGCCACAGTCTCGCCCTCCGAGGGCGGCGGCTCGGTGCCGCCTGAGGCCGGCGGAACGGCGTCCCGCAGCCCCGGGAGGGCGCTCCACTCACCGAGGTGGCCGCCGCTGAAGGCCACCGCCATCAGCGCGAGGGTGGCCAGGGGGACGAGCCACCGGTACGGGTGAGGGGCCGCCCGCTCGAAAGGGGTGCGGAGCCGGTGCGACCGGGTTCATCCAGAACGTGATGGTTGGCGCGGGCATTGATCCCACCCCCGTGGGGAGGCCCACTCGTCGGGCGAGACCGCCCTGACAGCCTCCAGCGTGTCGCGTCCTTGATCATTTCGGCCAGGGCCGAAGGTCACATCGAAAACCCAAGGGCCACAACGGGTTTGGCGGACTGAGTTATCCACAAGACGGGTCACACGAAAGCGGCGGGGGTCACACGTTCGAACGTGTGACCCCCGCCTCAATCGTTGGGTTAGAACTCTTCGAGGAGGCGGCCGAAGCCGTAGAGGGTGTCGTTGATGCCGTTGTCGCGCAGGGCCATCCACCAGGTGGCGGCGTTGATGGCGATGACGGGCTTGTGCAGCCAGCGCTCGGCCTCGGCGGCCAGGCCGACCATCGACAGGTTGGTGCCGACCTGGACGAGGGCGTCGGGCTTCTCCTCGTTCAGCTCGAGCAGGGCGCCGCGCAGCTCGTCCTGCGTGGTGTGCGCGATCGACACCGCGGTGGGCCGCTTGAGGCCGATCAGCTTGACCACGTCGAAGCCGAGCTCGGTGAAGAACTTGATGACCTGCACGTCGCCGTTGGGCTGGTACGGCGTGACGACGCCGATCGTGCGGACGCCGAAGTTGTGCAGCGCCCGCTCGCAGGCCTCGGCGCCGGTCGCGACGTCGAGGCCGCCGGAGCGCTCCTTGACCCGCCGCTTGAAGGCGTCGTTGCCGGCCTTGCCGTCCCAGAACGTCTCGGCCGACATGCCCATCACCATGTAGTCGATCTCGGCGGTGCAGACCTGGTCGATGGCGCGGTCGATGTTGCTCGTCGAGCTGGACGCGCAGCTTCTCCAGCTGCGCCTCGCTCGACAGGTCGGGGTCGGTGATGTGGATGCGCGAGAACAGCGCGGTCACGCCCGGCACGCCCATCCGGTTGAAGTCGGGCTCCACGATCGAGTTGGTGCTGGGCGCCAGCACGCCGAACTTCTTGCGCCACGCCAGTTGGTCGGTCATGCCGGGGTTCCCTCCCTAGGCGCGGCGGGCGCGTCGCCCGCCGGCGCGGCTTCGCGCGCGGACAGCGCGCTCAGGACCCGCCACGCTCCGAGGGCGAAGGCCCCCTGCGCGACGGTGTTGATCGACTCCTCGAGCCACTGCACGGCGAGGGTCGGCTCGAGCCGCTGCAACGGCACCAGGGTGAGCGATCCGATGACCTGCGCCGCGAACAGCCAGATCGCCGGGCGCTCGTGCCCCTTCTGGGCGAGCCGAATCGCGTACGCGGTGACGGCCAGGCTCAGCAGGACCGTCGTGAAGAACAGCGGCCGCACGGTGCGCGTCGCCAGCGAGCCGATCACGGCCAGCCCCCACACCGCGGCGAACGGCCACCAGGCCATCGCGCGCTCGCGCACCCCCGACAGCAGCGACCACGCGAGCAGCGAGAAGCCGGTGGCCAGCAGCGGGAACAGCGACTGCTCCAGACGCTCGAAGTCGCCCGCCCCCGAGGCGACGAGGAGCTTCCAGGTCGCCTTGCAGGCCCCGCCGGCCACGACGAGCGCGGTGCCGAGCAGCGCGTACGGGCGGACGGCGGGCGTGCGCCCGTACGCCGCGCGCGACAGCCACAGGGCGCCCAGCCCGGACAGCAGGACCGGGAGGTAGTCGAACAGCGCGAGCGGGACGGTGTAGCCGTACGGGTTGTCCATGGCGCGCTCCCGCTAGGAGGCCCGGTGCTTGCCGGCCGCGGTGTTGCCGCCGCCGGCGCCGCCGGGAGAGCCACCGGAGGCGAGCGCCTCCGCGCCGGCCGGCACCGGGCCGTCGGCGAAGATGTCGCGCTTCTGCTGCAGCACGAAGCGCTTGAAGAAGCGCCCGCCGGCCTTGCCGCGGGTCAGCCATGCGACCCGGTCGCCGGACTTGTGCTCGGCGAGGATGCCGTCGGCGAGGAACGGGGTGACCGTCTCGACGCGGTCGCCGAGGATGTTGAAGAACTTCTTGGCCTTCTCGAACTGCTCCGGCTGGCCCTCGTAGTCGTCGACCAGCAGGTCGGTCAGCACGATGCCCGGGGACAGGTGCGCCACCCCCACCGGCTTGCCCTCGAGGTCCTTGGTGACGCAGTCGGTGAAGTACGTGACGGCGCGCTTGGTGGCGCCGTACGGGGCCAGCCCCTCGGCGGTCATGCCGCTGGAGCCGTAGCCCTCCATGTTCCAGACCATGCCGGGGCCGCCCTGCGCGAGCATGCCGCGCACCGCGGTCGACGTGCCGAGCATCACGCCCAGCAGGTTGGTGCCGACGATGGACTGCGCGCCCGCCGGGTCGAGCTCCCAGACCGGCTTGCGCGGCAGCGAGATGCCGGCGTTGTTGACCCAGACGTCGACGCGGCCGAAGGCCTCGACGGCGCGGTCCCACAGCGCCTGGTGGTCCTCGGCGCGCGAGACGTCGGCGGGCAGGCCGACGGCCTGGTCTCCGGCCGACAGCGTGGCCAGCGCCTGGTCGACCGACTCCTGCGAACGCCCCGACACGACGACCCGGGCGCCGCGCTTGAGCAGCTCCTGGGCCAGGCCCAGGCCGATGCCGCGGGTGGAGCCGGTGACGACGACGACGCGTCCCTTGCTGGTGGCGGGCGCCGCCATCAGGCGTCGGCCGTCCACTCGAGCAGGCCGTGCATGATGTAGGTGAGCACGCTGCCCTCGTACGCCATCCAGGTCACGGCCATCTGCAGCGACTCGTCGAGCAGGAACTCGCGGCCCTTGATCTTCCAGACGTCCGGCGCCGGTGAAGTGCTGCGAGACGTAGAGCGCGCGGCCGTACGCGCGGGCGTTGCCGAACTGGTCCGGCCCGTCGTACGTCCAGTTGTTGGCGTGGCGGGTGCGCTCGACGGTGTAGCGGCGGTTGACCACGCCCTCCCAGGTGGTGGTCTGCCGGTAGCGCACGAGCGACAGCGGCTCGTGCTCGACGGTCACCAGGGTGTTGCCGATGAGCTTCTGGTCGGGCCCGTAGACCTCGAAGACGCCGGTCCAGCGCCCGGTCTGCTTGGTGGGCAGCACGTGCGGCGCCGAGCCGCGCTTCTCCTCGGCGTCGATCCAGGCGTCGACGCGGGCCTTGGTCTCGGGGTTGGTGTCGTAGTCGTGGGCGACCTTGTAGACGCCGTTGAAGACCGCGCACGTGGTCCAGCCGTCGTGCAGCACCGAGGAGTAGACCTGGGTCTCGCCGTCGGCGAGGATGTGGTTCCAGGTGACCAGGTCGGCCTCCCACCCGGTCGAGTAGTAGTGGCTGTCGACGAAGGTGCCGTACGGCTGCCCGGTGCCGTAGAAGTCCGGGCCCATGTAGACCCGGTTGATGTCGCTGTCGATCACCGAGAAGTCGAACTGCGCGCCGAGCTCGAAGCGGTTGCGGATCGCCCCGCGCACGTCGGACAGGTCGGTCTTCATCCAGTAGCGGGTCTTGCCGTCCTCGAAGACGCTGGCCCGGCTGACCCGCTCGTACGCCGACATGGTTGCCCTCAGGGTCGAAGACGCTCGGCCGGCCGTACCACTCGCCGGTGATCTTCTTCTGCCACTCGCTGGGCTGCTGCTCGCCCACTTAGGACTCCTTCTGCACGAGCTCGTTGGCGAGCAGGTTGAGGCGGATCAGCTCGCCGTCTTCGCGGCCGATCAGCGGGGTGATCTGGTCCCAGACGGCGTCGACCTCGCGGCTGAAGATGTTGCCGCGGTTGAGCACGTCGCGCTCGGCGAGGCCGGCCCCCTGGAGGCTGTCCAGGGTGGCCTGCGAGACGCCCCCCTGGGCGAGGGAGAACCAGTGGTCGAGGTAGGTGTTCACCGGCGCGTCGAGCTTGCGGTAGGTGGCCTCCTCGGAGCGGGAGACCAGCATCCACGGCGACATCATCGCCCGCTGGCGCGGGCCGATGGCGGGCTCGGTGAGGCCCTCGAGGGCGCGGGTCTCGTCGTACATCTCCTGCAGCGGCATGAACACCTCGTCGATGTAGGCGAGGTTGGCGCCGAGGTCGGCCCGCGGGGTGAGGTCGAGGTGGAACGCGTAGTAGCCGTGGCCGTAGACGGAGTCCAGCGTGAAGTGCGGGACGGCGCTGTCGGGCGCGGTGAACGCGTAGACCATGTGGCTGTCGAGGCCGATGACCTCGTTCCAGATGCCGGCGTAGACGACCTTCTCGACCGGCCCGTCGCCCAGCCAGATCCGCACCTCGCCGGTGGGGGCGGGCTCCGGGCCCAGCTTGGAGGTGAGGACGGCGAACGGGCCGCCGTCCTCACCCGAGACCTCCTTGACGCCCGAGAGGTCGACGATCCGCTGGATCGTGCGCAGGCAGAGCGCGTGGGCGAGCCGCTCGCTCACGCGCCGGCGCCGTTCGAGGGCGCCGAGCCGTTGCCGTTGCCCGCGTGCGGGTTGGGCAGCTCGACGTCGTCGGCGGACTTCTCCATGTGCTCCGGCGGCGCGGCGTCGATCGACCCCTCGCCGAGGCTGAGCGCCCGGCCCTCGACCTTCTCGAAGGCCGCGTCGCCGCCGATGGTCCGCTTGCTGCGGATCTTCGCCGACTCGACCTCCTTGTGGACCCACGCGTTGGCCAGCTCGGGGTTGTTCTTGCGGGCCGGCGAGGGGATGACCACGGCGAGGTCGCGCGGGCCGTCGCCGACGATCTGGTGGGTGTCGATGCCCCAGCCGGCCTCGATGAGCTGGTTGCGGCGGCGGCGGTAGGCGACCTGCAGCGCGTCGGAGCGCACGTGCATCTCGTCGGTCAGGTCGAACGGCAGCAGCTCGGGGCGCTGCAGCGAGATGACCGCGTCGTCCTGCTCGAAGATGTACTTGATGCGCTTGATGGCGTCCTTGTCGGCCCACTTGCCCTTGATGAAGTCGCGCATGCCGATGAACAGCGAGCGGGTGCGGTGCTCGTCGATCGGCACGTTGGCGTCGATCAGGATGAGGTTTCCGAACGGCAGGTGCACGTGCAGGATGTTCATGTTCGGCAGGAAGAAGCCGGCGCGCGTGTTGACCATGACCGGCTCGCCGCTGGGGCCGGCGGACTTGCGGAAGAGCTTGCCCCAGGCGCCCTTGGGGTTGCCGGGCGGCGGGTAGAGCGGGATGTCGGCCAGGCCGGACCACTCGGTGAGCACGACGTCGAAGTCGGCCACCTCGGGCTTGTCGGGGTTGCCGAAGCGGTTGCCGTGGACGTACGGCGCGTGCGAGGGGTCCATGGCGTTCTCCATGGCCCGCTCGTAGTTGACGTTCCAGTTGTACTCGCCGTAGACGCGGGCCATGGTCTCGTCTTCGAGCTCAGGGATGTCCGGCAGCGGCGGGCGCTCCTCCTCGGACAGGTCGCCGAGGAAGACGAAGACCAGGCCGTACTTCTCCTTGACCGGGTACGAGTCGACGCGGGCCTTCTTCGGGATGCCGCGCTGCGGGCTGGGCGGGGATGCGCGAGCAGGAGCCGTCGCCCTCGAACTCCCAGCCGTGGTACGGGCAGACGATGCAGGACTCGTCGGGGGTGAGCCACCCGCCGGCCAGCGAGCCGCCGCGGTGCACGCACAGGTCGGACAGGCAGGAGATCTCGCCCTTGCGGTTGCGCCACAGCACGAAGTGCTGGCCGAGGCACTGCATCTTGAGCGGCTTGTTGGTGACCGCGTGGCTGAACTCCACGGCGTACCAGAGGTTCTTGAGCATGGGGGGTGTCTCCTCGTGAGGTCAGACGGTGCGGCGTCGGACGGTGGCGATCTCGGTCGGGGGGGCGGTGGGCAGATCAGCGAGTCGCTCAGCCGCGTGGGCCGCCTCGTCGCCAGGGAGCAGGTGCGCGGACAGGAAGTCGGTGACGACGGCCGCCAGGGCCTCGCGGGTGGCGGCCGGGTCGGTGGTGGGCTCGCCGTCGAGGAAACCCCGCGCCGACGTGGTGTCGTGCGGGTGGCCGATGGCGAAGTGGTTGGCGCCCTTGAAGGTGAGCAGCCAGGCGTCCGGGCACGCGGCCGTGGCCTCGTCGTACGTGCGCTCGACCGGGTCGACGCGGCCGCCGGACTCCTGGCCGTAGCGCACCGCGGAGGCGGCCATGATGCCGTCCTCGGTGCCGTGCATGAGCAGCAGCGGGACGTCGACGGGGGAGGCCAGGATCGCGCCGGCGTCGTAGCCGAGCACCTGGGCGGGCTGGGTGTGGGCGCCGTAGACGACGGCCGCGCGCAGCCCGGGGTACCACCGGGTCGCGGCCGACTGCAGGACCGCGGTGCCGCCGGCCGAGTGGCCGATCAGCGCGATCCGGTCGAGGTCGAGGGCGCCGGCGAGCGCGCCCTCGGCGGCCAGCGCGGCCACCCCGTCGAGGACCGCCTGGATGCCCGGGGCGGTCGGCCGGGTGCCGTACGCGTCGGGGGCGACGGCGGCCAGGTCGAGGCCGGGGCTCACCCCGACCAGGCCGGGTGTGAGCGCGCCGACCAGGTCGTAGGTGACGGCGGCGATGCCCGCCTCGGCGAGCCGGATGGCCAGCCAGCGGTAGGCGTCCTGCCCGACGTTGACGCCGGGCAGGATCACCGCCACCGGGAAGGGCGCGGCCGCGGGGTCGGGGCGCATGACGCCCGTCATCCGCTCGTCGTGGGTGTCCTCGCGCAGCGCCGGGTAGAAGACCCGCAGGTGCGCGGTGTCGTACGGCGCCTCCGCGCCGGGCACGCGCGAGGCGCCCCAGAGCGAACGCACCATGCGGGTCATCGGCGTGTGGTCTCCGCGGCCTAGACGCCGGCGCGGGGGAGCGTGCGGTCGGCCCCCCACAGCGCGCTGACGAGGGAGTCGCAGATGTCCTGGCCGAACAGCCGGACCGCCACCGAGTTGGCCGGGTCGAGCACGGCGATCGTGCGGCGGGCGTCCTCGGTGTAGGCCGACAGCGCGGCGCGGTCCTCGACGGGGGTCGGCTCGGCGCCGTCCCACCAGCCGATCCAGCGCTCGAGGTGCTCGCGGCCGTAGCCCTGGATGATGTCGACGGTCTTCTGCTCCATCGGCCCGGAGTAGCAGAACGCCGTGGGCGAGGTGACCGCGCGGATGTACGAGGTGGGCGAGGTGAACCAGTCCAGCTGGGGGTTGTCGCGGCGGATCTCCAGCCAGCGCTCGTTGACCGAACCGTAGTAGCGGTCGTGGTAGTCGGGGTTGGTGGTCAGGTCGCGGCGCGGCACCGAGTCGACGAAGCCCCACGGGCGGATGCCGAAGTTGGCGAACGCCAGGCCGAAGGTCGGCAGGTCGACGTGGGCGCCGGGGGAGATGGTGAGGTGCAGGTTGGCGAACCCGTTCTTCGGGTCGGCCATCCAGCTGTAGACCATCCAGTCGATGTCGGGGCCGGCGAAGCACTGCACCTGGCCGTGGATGCCGGAGCCGAGCTCGCCGGCGACCTCGAGGCCGTTGGTGGAAGGGTCCTGCTCGAGCTCGAAGCGGTCGGCCACCAGCTGCATGAGGCTGGCGAGCTCGTCGCGCCACTGCTCGTAGATCCAGGTGACGTCAACCGGGCCGCTCTCGGCAACGAGCTGCTCGACGGTGCTGAGGGTCTCGCCCACGATCCCTGCCTTTCGCCCGCGTTCCATCGGCTGGAACGCTGTTACGAATGCCCACTCTACGATGGGGTGTGGGTGGAGTCAACGGGGCGAACTCGCTCGACCGTAGGGACCATGGTCCCTATTCTTCCCACCCTCTAAGCAGGATGTGCGGAAACTGGCGGAATTCTTCTCAGGTGGTGAGATGGGCGTCGAGCAGGCTCCAGGGCCGGCCGTCGACCAGGTCGGTGCCCTTGGAGACCATCCGGTTGACCGCCTGGGCCGGGCTGAGCTCGACGATCGTCACCCGTTCGGCGGCGCCGGCGAGCACCGGCTCGGGCCGCGAGATCACCCCGTCGAAGGGCTTCGTGCGGCTCGGCGACCACAGCGTGAACTCGCCGCTCAGCGGCACCGCGATGCTGGCGCCGGCGGGCGTCGGGCGGCTGGCCGCGGCCAGGTTGACCCGGTTCTCCGCCGCCCGCTCGAGCAGGCCGGTCGCCAGCTCCCAGGGCTCCTGGGCGTGGAACGGCAGCGCGACGACGTCGGCGTCGGCCAGGGCCGCCAGCCGGAAGGTCTCCGGGTAGACCGCGTCGTCGCCGACCACGAGCGCGAGCCGCCCCCAGGGCAGCACCTGGACGGCGAGGTCGTCGGCGAGGTCGGTGGCCCAGGCGTGGCGGGCCGTGGCGTGCAGCTGGCCCTGGGTGGCCACCACGCCGTCGGCGCCGACGAGCACGGCCGCGTGCGAGGCGCCTCGCGGCAGCGAGGTGACGACGTGGGCGCCCGATCCGGCCAGCGCCGCGGCCAGCGCGGCGACCGCCGCGTCGGCCCGGGCGGCGGCCTCGGCGGCGGGCACGTCGACCGAGGCGCCCTCGAAGCAGAACAGCTCGGGCAGCACAATCAGCTCGGCGCCCTGCGCAACGGCGTCGGCGACCAGCGCGCGCGGCCTCGGCGATCGCGGCCTCGCCGTCGGCGGCGGGCTGGACCAGGGCGGCGCGCAGCCGCTCGGCGCCGGCCGGCTCGACCCGCCCGCGGGGGGCCTCGGCCAGCGGGGCGTACAGCGAGGGGCGGCGCGCGGCGTACACGTCGGTGCCGTCCGGGCGCGCGCTTGTCGTCGGCGAGCGCCACGTCGATGTCGGCGACGACGACGGCCTCGCCGGTGGGCGGGGCGATCGCCACCACGGTGCCGTCGGGGGCCACGACCTGGCTGTCGCCTGCGCCGTGCAGCATCTCGACCGGCACGCCGACGGCCTGCGAGACGGCCTCGATGCGGTCCGGCGGGATGAGCGGGCCGACCTTGTTGGCCGCCACGATCCAGACCCGGTTCTCCGGCGCCCGCACCGGGATGTGCAGGTTGCCCTCGTCGCGGGCGAAGGAGTTCAGCGAGTTGAGCAGCACCTGCGCCCCGCGCAGCGCCAGGCCGCGCGGCGTCTCGTTGATGACGCCGTCCATGCAGGAGTACATGCCGAAGCGGGCCACCGGCGTCTCGACGACCGGCCCGGCCTCGAGCGCGTCGTCGATGTGGTCGCGCTCGCTGCCCATCAGCACCTGCTTGTCGCTGGTGGCGAGGAGCTCGCCGTCAGGGGAGAACAGCAGGTTGCTGCCGGTCGAGCGGCCATCGGCGCGGGCGACGACGGCGTTGAGCATCACCCAGGCGCCGTGCTGCTTGGCGCGCTGGCCGATCGCGGCGGCAAACGGCCCGTCGGTGGTGATCGCCATCCGCCGGGCGTGGTCGCGGTCGTCGTACCAGGAGACGTGGTGGGCGAACTCGGGCAGCACGATGACCCGGGCGCCCTCGGCGGCGGCGGCGTCGATCATCCGCAGGCAGGTCGCCAGGTTGTCGTCGACGTCGGTGCCCGCGGCGAACTGCACGGCCGCCACCCGCAGGTGGCCCGCGGCCGGCTCGGGGCCGTCGACGGCGCGTACGACAACGGGCGCTTGGGTCGGGGCGCTCACGCCGCGTCTCCCTTCGGGAAGCCGCCGGCCTTGCTGACCAGGGCGGGGGTGGGCCGGCCGACCTGCTCGCCCAGCCAGTCGCTGGCGGCCACGAGCGCGTCGAAGTCGGCGCCGGTGCGGTAGCCGGAGCGCTCAAGCAGGTAGACGAGGTCCTCGGTGGCGATGTTGCCGGTGGCCTTGGGGGCGAACGGGCAGCCGCCGATGCCGCCCAGGCTGGAGTCGAGCACGGTGACGCCCGACTCGACGGCGGCCAGGGCGTTGGCGTAGCCGGTGTTGCGGGTGTTGTGGAAGTGCGCGCGCAGCCGCAGGCCGCCGGTCACGGCGCGGACCGCCTCGATCCGGCGGCGCACGTCCGGCGGGACGCCCACGCCGATGGTGTCGGCCAGCGCGATCTCCTCGACGCCGCTGGCGGCCAGCCGCTCGGCCAGCGCGACCGTGCGCGCGATCGGCACCTCGCCCTCGTACGGGCAGCCGAACGACGCGGCGAGCGTGACGGTCGGCACGAGCCCGGCCGCGCGGGCCAGCGGCGCCACGGCCTCGACCACCTCGACGGTCTGCTCGGTGGTCATCCCCTGGTTGCGCTGGGCGAAGGTGTCGGACGAGACGACCACGCAGTTGACCTCGTGGATCGCGGTCTGGGCCGCGCGCTCGAAGCCGCGCACGTTGAGCACGAGCCCGATGTACGAGACCCCGTCGCGCCGGGGCAGCGCGGCGACCACGGCCTCGGCGTCGGCCATCCGCGGCACGCGCTGCGGGTTGACGTACGAGGCGACCTCGAGCCGGGTGAGGCCCGCGTCGACGCAGCGCTCGATCAGCTCGACCTTCTGCGCGGTGGTCAGGTCGGCCGGGTCGTTCTGCAGGCCGTCGCGGGCGGCGACCTCGACGATCGTGACGTCGGGCACGGCTGGCTCCTCCACTGGGCGCGGGGCGAAAAGTGAAACGCCGTTCCACAACCCTACACTTCGGCAGACCGACCCTAGGAGGCCTCGTGATCACCCACGTCGTGCTGATGAAGTTCGCCGACCCCGCCAACCGCGAGGAGGCCAAGGCCCGCCTCGAGGCGCTGGCCCCGGACATCCCGCAGATCCGCTCGCTGCACGTCGGCCTCGACGTCGTCGGCTCGCCGGTGTCGTACGACCTGGCGCTCACGACGACGCACGAGTCGGTCGAGGAGCTCAAGGCCTACCAGGGCCACCCCGTGCACGAGGCGTTCGGCGGCTGGCTGCGGCCGCTGCTGGACGCGCGGGTGGTCGTCGACTACGAGTCCTGAGCCGCGGGCTGGTCCCTCGGGGTCGGCCGCGCCCCGATCAGCAGCAGCGCGGCGGCCGCCGCGCGCGAGGGCGAGCGCGACGAGCACCGGCTCGACTCCGAAGGCCGCGGCCGCGGCGCCGAGGCCGGCGCTGGCGGCCGCCCCGCCGGCCATGAGCGCGAGCGACTCCATCGACAGCATCGTGCTGCGGGTGGAGTCGGGGACCTCGTCGTGCAGCAGGGTGGACGTGAGCGGCCCCTGCACGCCGATCAGCAGGTAGACCACGAGGTAGCCCGCTCCGGCCCCGGCGAGGACGGGCGCGGCCAGCGCGAGCACCGCGACCCCCATGCCGAGGTACGCCGCGGCGGCGACCCGCGGCCGACTGGCCCGCCCGCGGATCAGGCGCGGGCCGAGCAGCGCCCCGGCGGCCGCGACCCCGAAGCCCAGGGCGGCCAGCACGCCGTAGGCGGCGGTGCCCTCGGTGGTGCCGCCGGCGAGGTCGGCGACGATCCCCGGCGACAGCAGCTCGACGCCGCCCAGCAGCACGCCCAGGATCAGCGAGACAGCGATCAGGCGGCGCAGCATCGGCGTGGCCCAGGCCAGCCGCAATCCCTCGCGCGACTGTGGCGGCGGTCTGCCCGACGAGCCCGCCGCCGGGGCCGGGGCGCTGCGCTGAGCGAGGTGGGCGCCGGGGGAGCCACCGCGTCGCAAGGGCCCCGGACACGAGGGTCAGCGCGGTCGCGGCGAGGAAGGGCGCCGAGGTGGCGATCAACCCCGTGCCCTCGGCCGGCCAGGACGTCAGCGCCGGGATCGCGCCGCCGACGAGCGCGCCGAGGCCGAGGGCCAGCGAGCCCGCGGCCTGCCCGCCGGCCAGGCCCTGGTCGATCGGCTGCTCGGGGTCGAGGGCGCGCACGCCCTCGACGTACCAGGAGTCCAGCGGTCCCGACGACAGCGCGCGCCCCAGCCCCAGGGTCGCCAGCGCGAGCGCGAGCAGGGCGGGTTGGGCGACGCACGCCAAGAGCAGCAAGCCCGGCCGCCGAGGCGACCGCGGCGGCCACCACCACGCCGCGCTGCCCGATCACGTCGGCCAGGCCGCCGGTGGGCAGCTCAAGCAGGAAGGCCACCAGGCTGTAGCCGCCGATCAGCAGTCCGACCGCGCCGAGGGACAGCCCGCGCGCCCCGAGGTGCAGGACGAGGACCGGGACCACCAGGCCGACCGGCAGCCAGCGCAGCGCGCTCAGCACCGCGAACCGGCGGCGGTGCGAGGCGGCGGTCACCCGGCGACCCTACGGCGCGCCTGCGCCGGATCGGGGGTCGGCGGGGCACCCTGAACCCTGGCACCAGCAAGACGAAGGCCCCGCGAAGTATGAGTTCGCGGGGCCTCGCCTTTGGCTACTGATCCTCGATGGTCGCCGGTTGCCCGGTCCTGTCTGGAAGCGCTTCGACAGTGCGCCCGTCTGGGGTCCTCCGGTTGCCCGGACGCTCCAGCCGTTGCAGCCACCTCCCGGTCCGTGCGTCCCGCCGAGGTGTCGCCCTCGGCTCCTCGTCCCGTGCCTTGCGGCCCGGTCCTCGGGGTGGTTCGCCGTTCTCCGTTCGGCCGCCTCGCCTCCGGCAGGTCCGTCCGGGTTGCCCCTTCCGGTCCCGCCCTCGGTGAGGACGTAGGGCAATTAGTAGACCCCCTGGGAGAGGCGCGCAAGGGGTTCTCGCAAACTTCTTTCAAGATCTTTTTCACCGGGCGTTCATCCCCAGAAAACCGTTGGGAATCCACAGGATTCGGCCCCGACGCGCCGCTCCGCGCACACCCTGGGGACAACCCCTGTGGATATCGCTCGAGGACCGGGGCAGTCCCGGTGGCTGGCGCCCGCACCCCACCACCGCGATGCCATCCACCGCGACCGCCCCGGCCCTCGGGGCTTCGGCGCGGGACCGGGGCAGTCCCGGTGGCTGGCGCCCGCACCCCACCACCGCGATGCCATCCACCGCGACCGCCCCGGCCCCGCTCGGGCCGGTTCGGCGTGGTGGCTGAGGCTCGCACGACGGCAGCGAGCGGGGCTGGGGGGCTTCCTCGCAGGACACTGAGGAGCTCGTCGCGCGGGGTTTGCGCGACGGCGGGGCGTCCAAGGGGAAGCCCCCACCCCGCGCCCCGGCCCCGGCCCCGCGCCCGGGCCCACGACGCTGGCGGGGAGGTCAGCCGGTGGGGTAGGCGCCGGCGGCGGTGCCGGTCGCGCCGCCCTCGGCGCCGGGGCGGAAGGCGGCCGGGGCGTTGATGACGCAGGTCTGGACGTACTCGGCCAGGCCCTCGTCGCCGTACTCGCGGCCGAAGCCGGACCGCTTGACCCCGCCGAAGGGCGCCCGCAGGGCGAGCCCGGTGCGGTTGTGGGTGTTGATGAACCGGAAGCCGGCCTCGATCCGGCGGGCCACGGCGAAGGCGCGCTCCTCGTCGGCCGACCACACCGAGGCGCCGAGGCCGAGGTCGCCGGCGTTGGCCAGGGCGATCGCCTCGTCGTCGGAGTCGAACGCGACGATCGGCACGATCGGCCCGAACTGCTCCTCGGCGACCAGGCGGGCCGAGTCGGGCAGCCCGGTCACCACGTGCGGGCGCACGAAGTAGCCGTCGCCGTCGACCAGCGCCTCGTCGTCGACGCGGCCCACCTCGATGGCGCGGCCGCCCTCCATGACCGAGCCGAAGAGCAGGTCCCGCAGGCGTTCTTGGGCCGCGCGGGAGACGACCGGGCCCATCGTCACGCCGTCGGCGAGCGGGTCGCCGGTGAGCAGCACCTCGCGCGCCGCCTCGACGTACGCCTCGACGAAGGCGTCGTGCAGCGAGCGGTGCACGTAGAACCGCTTGGCCGCCATGCAGACCTGGCCGCTGGTCGAGAAGGTCGCGAGCACCGCGCGCTGCATCGCCGCGGGGGTGAGCGCGGCGTCGTCGAGGAAGAGGGCCGGGTCGTTGCCGCCGAGCTCCATCACGGTCGGCGTGATCATCTCGGCGGCGGTGCGGCCGATGGCCTGCGCCGTGGCGCCGCCGCCGGTGAAGGCGACCTTGCGGACCAGCGGGTGGCCGACGAGCGCGGCGCCCGCCTCGGCGTCGCCGTGGACGACGGTGAGCAGCCCGGCGGGCAGCCCCGCGGCGATGCCCTGCAGCACCTCGGTGACGGCCAGGGGGGCCAGCGGCGACGGCTTGACGACGACGGCGTTGCCCGCGGCCAGCGCCGGGGCGACCTTGAGCATCGACAGGATCACCGGCGCGTTCCACGGGGTGATCGCCGCGACGACGCCGTACGGGGCCTTCTGCAGCACCATCCGCGCCGCGGCGTCGTCGACCTCCTCGTCGCGCAGGACGTGCGGCGCGCGGTCGACGACCGAGCGCACGTAGAGCCCGGCGAAGCCGATCTCGCCGCGGCAGTCGGCCAGCGGCTTGCCCATCTCGCGGGCGAGCAGGGTGGCCAGCCGCTCGTGCTCGTCCCCGTCGAGGGCCGCGGCCGCGAGCAGCGCCGCGCAGCGGTCGTCGAGGGGCACCTGGGCCCAGTCGCGCTGCGCCTCGTCGGCGGCGCGCACGGCCGCGTCGACGTCGGCCGGCGACGACGTCTCGACCGACCCGACGATCTGGTCGGGGTAGGCCGGGTTCTCCCGCTCGAGCAGCCCCACTACGCCACGTCTCACTCCGTCGTCGTCGTCTCCGGCGAAGCGCTGCTCGGCCTCGAGCAGCTCGGGCTGGCCCAGCAGCCCGGTCAGGTCGTCCCAGGTGGCCCGCTCCACCGACAGCGCGCTGCCCTCGGCGGCGATGGCGGAGTAGACCGCGCGCGTCGCCCGCAGCGCGGCCAGCATCGCGCCCACCGGGTGGATGACGAGCCGCACGCCGTACGAGGCCAGCTCGGCGTCGGGGATGGCGCGCATCCGCGGGTCGGCCTCGGATCGGTTCAGCACGAAGCCGGGGGAGTCGGGGTAGGCCGAGCGGACGGCCTCGAGGGTGGCCTCGTCGGCGGCGCCCTCGACGAAGACCAGGTCGGCGCCGGCGTCGGCGTACGCCTTGACCCGCTCGACGGCGGCGGGCAGCCCGTCGACGCTCAGCGCGTCGGTGCGCGCGATGACGACGAGCCCGGAGCCCTCGGCGGCCTCGACGGCGGCGCGCACCTTGCCGGCGGCCTCGGCCAGCGGCACGACCGCCTTGCCGGCCATGTGCCCGCAGCGCTTCGGGAAGACCTGGTCCTCCAGGTGCAGCGCCGCGGCGCCGGCGCGGGCGTAGGCCTCGACGGTGCGCTGGACGTGCAGCGCGTTGCCGTAGCCGGTGTCGGCGTCGGCGACCAGGCACGCGTCGGGCACGGCGCGGGTGACCACGCCGGCGACCTCGGCGATGTCGGCGCCGGTCACGTAGCCGAGGTCGGGCACGCCGAGCCGGGTCGCCGACACGATCGCGCCGGACAGGTGCATCGCGGTGAAGCCGGCCCGCGCGGCGAGCAGCGCGGTCACCGCGTCGTACACGCCGGGGGCGTGCACGACCGAGGACGCCGCAGCCGCGTCGTCGAGCAGCCCGCGCAGTCGGCCGCCGGGGGAGGCCGCGGAGCCGGCCATCAGAACTCCCGCAGCAGGCGGGTGGCGCCGTCGAGGGTGTCGGCGAAGCCCTGCGCCCGCAGCGCGTGCCACAAGGTGGCGGCGTTGATCGCGATGACCGGCTTGCCGAGCCACCCCTCGAGGCCGTCGGCCTGCGACACGAAGGACAGGTTGGTGCCGACCTGGACGACCGCCTCGACGTCGGGGCCGTCGATCGAGCGGATCGCCTCGGCGATCTCGCCCGGCCCGACCTCGGCGATGGCGGTGGCCGAGGCGCACCGCAGCCCGGTGACCGCGGCGACCTCGAAGCCGGCCTCGGTGAAGAACCGCGACACCTCGCGGTCGGCGATCGGCTGGTACGGCGAGAAGACCGCGATCCGGCGGACCCCGAAGGCGCGCAAGGCGTCGCGGCAGGCCGAGGCACCGGTGGAGACCTGGAGCCCGCTGCGCGCGCGGATCCGCTCCTCGAACGAGGCGTTGCCCTCGACGCCGCCCCAGAACGTCTCGGCCGACATGCCCATGAGCAGGTAGTCGGGCTGGCAGGTCAGCACCGAGTCGACGGCGTCGCCGATCGACGCGCGGATCTGGACGAGCAGCGCCTCGAAGTCGTCGTCGTTGGCCAGCCCGGGGGAGGTGATGAGCATCCGCCCGGCGTGGAAGGTCACGCCCGGCGGGCGCAGCACCGCGAGGTCGTGCTCCACGGTGGTGTTGGTCGACGGGACGATCACCCCGACCTTGGCGCGCCAGCCGACGACGTCGGGCACGGCTCAGATCACCCCGGCCTCGGCGAGCTCGGCCTGGCGCTCGGCCGAGAGCCCGAGCACCTCGCCGTACACCTCGTCGTTGTGCTGGCCGAGCTCCGGCCCGACCCAGCGCACGGACCCGGGGGTCTCGGACAGCTTGGGGAAGGCGTTCTGCATGGTGATGTCGCCGAACTCGGGGTGCATGACCTTGACGAGCGCCTCGCGCGCGGCGAAGTGCGGGTCGGCGAGCATCTCGGGGGCGCGGTAGATCTTCCCGCAGGGGACGCCGTGCTCGAGCATGAGCGCCTCGATCTCGGCGGCCGGCAGCGTCGAGGTCCACTCGGCGATCAGGTCGTCGAGCTCGGTCTGGTGCCGGCCGCGCGCGCGTGTGCGTGGCGTAGCGCTCGTCCTCGGCCAGCTCGGGGCGCGACATCGCCGCGGCCAGCCGCTTGAAGACGGTGTCCTGGTTGCCGGCGATGAGGACCATCAGCCCGTCGCTGGTCGGGTACGCGTTCGACGGCGAGACGTTCGGCAGGATCGCCCCGGTGCGCTCGCGGATGTAGCCGGTCACGTCGTACTCGGTGACCAGCGACTCCATGACGGCGAGCACCGCCTCGTACAGCGCGGAGTCGACGATCTGGCCGCGGCCGGTGCGCTCGCGGTGGTGCAGCGCCATCATCCCGCCGAGGGCGGCGAAGGTCGCCGCGAGCGTGTCGCCGATCGAGATGCCCGCGCGGGCCGGCGGGCGGTCCGGCTCGCCGATGACGTGGCGCAGCCCGCCCATGGCCTCGCCGATGGCGCCGTAGCCGGCCTGCGTCGAGTTGGGGCCGGTCTGGCCGAAGCCGGAGACCCGCACGATGACGAGCTTGGGGTTGTCGGCCCACAGCGCCTCGGGGGACATCCCCCAGCGCTCCAGCGTCCCGGGGCGGAAGTTCTCGACCAGGATGTCGGCGGTCGCGATCAGGTCGCGGGCGAGCTGCTGGCCCTCGGCCTCGCGCAGGTTCAGGGTGATCGACTTCTTGTTGCGCGCGATCACCGGCCACCACAGCGAGCGGCCGTGCGGCTTCTCGCGGCCCCACTGGCGCATCGGGTCGCCGGCGCCCGGCGGCTCGATCTTGATCACCTCGGCGCCGAAGTCGGCGTAGAGCTGGCCCGCGAACGGGCCGGCGAGCAGCTGGCCCATCTCGACGACGCGCAGGTCCGACAGCGGTCCGGCGGCTGGGCTGGTCATGGTGGCGGTGCTCCCTGAGTTGGGGTGCGTGGCTTGGGGGTGGCTGGTGGTGGTGCCGGGGTGGTGCCGGTGGAGGGCGCGCGTCAGCCGAGCTGGCCGGCGAGCACGCCCTCCACCCCCACGACCCGCGTGTTGGTGAAGAACTGGAACGTCTCCGCGGTCCCCTCCTCCGCGAAGCCGCTCAGTCCCCACGCGGGACGTGGCGCGATCAGGTCCAGGCTCATCACGGTCGAGCCGTTGACCTTGACCCCGCCGGCGTGGACGCCGCGGGCGAGGGCCAGCCCGCGCTCCTCGTCGCCGGCGAAGACGTAGCCCTCGAGGCCGTACGGCGTCGCGTTCGCCAGCGCGAGCGCCTCGGCGTCGGTGGTGAACGAGTGGACCGTCGCGACCGGGCCGAAGATCTCGTGCAGCGCGTCGGCCGACGACACCCCGGTGACCAGGGTCGGCGCGAGGAAGTAGCCGGGCAGGTCGGGCAGCGCGCTGGTGGCGTGGGCCGTGCCGCCCTTGGCGACGAGCTCGTCGATCCGGCCGCGCAGCAGCGCCAGGTGGCCGGCGTGCACCATCGGGCCGAGGTCGGTCTCCAGCGACAGCGAGTCGCCGAGGCGCAGGCCGGCGAGCCGGTCGAGCACCGCCTCGAGCAGCCGGTCGGCGACGGACGTGTGCACGATCAGCCGCCCGAGCGCGCGGCACCACTGGCCGTTGAGCTGGGTGAGCAGGTCGAAGACGCCCTGGGCGGCGAAGTCGACGTCGGCGTCCTCGAGCACGACCACGGCGTTGTTGCCGCCGAGCTCGAGCTGGGCGGGCTTCAAGTCGTACGCGCAGGCCGCCGCGATCGCGCGGCCGCCGCCGAGCCCGCCGGTGAACGAGACCACGCGGACCCGCTCGTCCTGCACGACCCGGCCGCCCTGCGCCGGCCCGCCCTGGATCAGCTGGAAGGCGCCGCTGGGGGCGCCGGCCGCGGCGAGCGCCTCGGCGACGACCTCGGCCAGCACGCTGGTGCCGTGGGGGGCGTACTCGCTGGGCTTGAGGATCGTCGGGCAGCCGGCGGCCAGGGCGTTGGCGACCTTGTGCGCGGCCATCGGCGCGGGCGCGTTCCACGGCACCAGGCACAGCGCCGGGCCGTACGGGAGGCGGTGCACCTCGACCTCGCGGCCGCTCTGCGCGGTGATCGACTGGCGGGTCCAGCCGGACTGCAGCTGCATCGCGGCCAGCCGGAACGACCCGCCGTTGATCACGGTGAGCATGCCGGTCATCCGGCGGATCGCGCCGGTGTCGAGGGACTCGAGGTCGGCGATCCGGTCGGCGCTCGGCGTCGAGGGCGTCGGCGACGGCCATCAGCACGCGGCGCGCTCCTCGGGGGAGCGGCCCGCCCAGTCGCCCGCGGCGTGCTCGGCCGCGGCGGCGGTGACGGCGGCGTCGAGGCGCTCGTCGGAGGACGCCAGCTGGCGCGCCGATCACCTCGGCGGTGTTGGGGTTGTGCAGGTCGACGCCGAGGTCGACCGCGGGCGGCGGCCCAGTCGCCGGCGACGAGCTCGCGCAGCGCGGGGACGGCGACGTCGCGGGAGGGGGTGGCGGTCATGCGGACTCCTCAAGGTTCGTGCTGCGGTCGTCGCTGGGCAGGTAGACGCGGGTGGTGGAGCGGACCTCGTGCACGGCGCCCTCGGCGCCGCGGGGGTCGAGGGCGTCGCGGCGGCCGGTGTCGCCGGCGATCCGGGTGCCGCTCACGGTGAGCACGCGCCGGATCAGGCCGTCGCGGTAGAGCGTCGTCGTGCGGGTGCGCTGGTCGCCGCCGAGGTGCCGGATCCAGTCGGGGTCGGCGAACCGGCCGGTGCGCTCGGCGTCGACCCGCTCGGGGGTGAACACCAGGACGCCCGGCCCGCCCGAGACGCCGAGCATGCGGCGGCGCCTCGGGCCCGAGCGGGTCGAAGACGAGCACCCCGCCGTCGATGCGGCCGGTGAAGGTGCGGCTGTGCGCCGGCCGTCCCGAGAGCACGACGTTGGTCTGGGTGTAGCGCTCGCCGTCGAAGTCGAGGTAGACGAGCTGCTCGTACGGCAGCGGCCCGGGGGTGCCGCCGTGCGGGTCGTCGGCCAGCGGCGTGCCGTCGGGGGCGTAGCCCGCGACGTGAGTCGCGCCACACCCCGCGCAACAGCGCGAGGGTGTCGGCGACCGCTGAGCCCGCCGAGCCCGCTGAGCCTGGACTCACCGGCGGGTCAGTCCTTCTTGATCGTGGTGAAGCCGCCCCAGCCCTGGCCGTCGACGACCATCTTGGCGAGGTCGAGCTTGCCGCGCTCGGCCGGGAAGGCCTGCAGCAGGCCCATCGACGCGTCGCGGAAGTTGCGCCCGAGCTCGTTGTCCATCAGCGCGCCCGACGTGCCGCGACATCTTCAGCGCGTTCTGGGTGACCGTCGAAGGCACCGCTCGCAGACCGACGCCCTTGGTGAGACGCCAGATCTCGACGACGTCCTCCTTGGGTCAGGATGTCGGCTCGGCGGTCTCGAGCTGCAGCTGGCGGCGGCCCCACAGGTGGGCGTCCTCGAGCCGCTTCTCGGCCTCGCCGATCATGATCTGGTGCATGGGGCTGCTCGCGATCGGCTTGCCCGGTGTCGGCGAAGGTCGGCCGTCATCGTGCGGTTCAGCGCGTACTCGTACGCGCCGCGGGCGATGCCGACGTAGATCGCGCCGATCGCGACCTGGTTGCCGACCCACGAGCCGCGCGCGACCTTGGTCGAGGTCATGAACGCGCCGGGCAGGGTCAGCGACATCGTCGTCGGCGACGAAGCAGTCCTCGAGGATGATGCCGTGGTTGCCGGAGGCGCGCATGCCCAGGCCGTTCCAGGCGATCCGGTTGCGCACGCCCTCGCCTGCGGCGGTCGACGAGGAAGAGGCACAGCGACTCGAGGCCCTCGAGGTCGGCGCGGCGGGCGGTGACGAGGTAGTAGTCGGCGGTGCCGGTGAGGCAGCCGAACGACTTCTGCGCCGTTGAGCAGCCAGCCGCCGTCGGTCTTGGTCGCCTCGGTCTGGATCACGCACGTTGGCGTTCTCGGCCTTGACGCGACTCGCTGGCGAAGTTGCCGATCCACTTGCGGTCCTGGCCCATGAGCGTCAGGACCTTCTCGGCGAACGCGCGCACGACGGGCACTCGTCCTCGGTCGAGTAGAGCCCGGCGTCGATCGCGCCGAGCGGCAGCATGCCGCGCGACGACGACGAGCAGTGGAAGAAGTAGGACAGCGCGGTGGACCCGCAGGCGGTGCCGAGGGCGTACGTGGTGGCCGCGAGGTCGCGCAGGGTGCCCCCCATGCCGCCGTACTCGGTCGGGCACGACGAGGCCGAGGAGGCCGGACTCGGCGAAGTTCTTCATGTGCCGCTCGGGGAACTCGCCCTTGGCGTCGGCCTCGGCGGCCTCCGCGCGGACCGCGGGCAGCAGGTCCTCGACGACCTGGGCGCGGGCGCTGCTCGGCGTCGGTCATGTCCTCGAGGAGGCGCTCCGCGGTGAGGCGTGTCATGGGGTTCCTCCCATAGGGATCAGGGGGTCGGCTGGTGCGGGGGTCTGCAGGCGGGTCGTGCGGCCGTTGAGGGGCGCGCCCCACAGCGGGGCCAGCGCGCGGGCGGCGCGCACGACGGCGTCGCGGTCGGCGGGGGCCTCGACCTCGAGCGTGCTCACCAGGTAGAGCACGTCCTCCAGGGCGACGACGCCGTCGACGCCCCCGAGGGTGGCGTGGAAGCGGCGGACGCCGCTCTTGAGCGCGGTGAGCGCGTTGGCCAGGGCGAGGCCGGACTGGTCGCCGAGCCGCACCGACAGCGGGGCCGGCTTGGTGCGCGAGACGGCCTCCTGGAGCAGCTCGCGGACGCTGAGCGGCGTCGCGGCGCCCTCGGCGTCGTCCAGGCAGATCTCGTCGACGCCGAGCGCGGCCAGAGCGGCGCAGGCGTCGAGCGCGGCGGCCGGGTCGCCGGAGAAGAAGCCGGCGATCAGGGCCGACACGGCCAGCCCGCGCTCGCGCGCGGCCTCGATGACGGGGCGGGCGGCCTCGGCTGCAGCGGGGTCGGCGGCCACGGCGACCTCGACCACCCCGACGCCCAGGGCGGCGGCGGCCTCGACGTGCTCGGGGGTCGCGACCAGCGCGGAGGCGGTGCCCGGGCCGGCGTCGCGGTCGGCGCGCAGCGCGGCCAGCTCGTCCTCGCTGGGCGCGCCGGCGGCCAGGTCGAGGACGCGTACGGCCACGCCCGCGTCCCGCAGCGCCGAGACGAGCTCGGTCACCCGGCGCGGGTCGGCGCCCTTGGCCCGCAGCGCGGCGGCGATCCCGGTGTCGACCACCGCGGCGTCGGCCGGGAGCAGGTCGGCGAACTGGCCCCAGGCGCGGGAGTGGAAGAGCAGCGGGGCGGTGAGCCGCGGGGTGTCGGCGGCGAGCACCTCGCCGACGAAGATCGTGTGGTCGCCGCCCTCGTAGGCGTGGACGACCCGGCAGTCGAGCCAGCCGAGGGCGTCGCCCAGCACCGGGGCCCCGGACTCGGCGGTGGACGCCTGCAGCCCGGCGAAGCGGTCGGTGAGCTCGCGGCTGCTGGCCGGCGAAGCGCTTGCCGATCGCGGCCTGGTCCTTGGCCAGGATGTTGACCGCGAACACCCCGCTGCGCTCGATCAGGGTGTGCGTGTAGATCTTCTTGGCCAGGCAGACCGACACCAGCGGCGGCTCCAGGCTGACCGAGTTGAAGCTCGAGGCCGTCATCCCGTGCCAGCCGTCGTCGGCGACGGTGGTCACCACGGTCACCCCGCTGGGCCACTGGCCCAGCACCGACCGGAAGGTCGCCGCGTCGACCGCCACCGTGTGCCCGCCTCGTTTCCGTCAGTGGAACGCTGTTTCGGAAACGTACCCAGCGGCGCGCGGCCGTGTCAACGGCGTGATGGTGTTTCACCAGGTGGAACCGGCCGCTACGATCGTCCCATGTCCAACCAGCCTGCCGACGACGCCGCAACCGCCGCCGACCCCGCCGACGCCCCGGGCGCCGGCGACCTCGCCTCGGGGCCCGTCGAGGTCAAGCGCGGCGAGGGCGGCAGCCAGTCGATCGCCGCCGTCGAGCGGGCCCTCGATGTGCTCCTGCTCTTCGGCCGGCAGGCCCGTCCGGACCTCGGCGTCACCGAGATCAGCGGCCAGCTGGGGCTGTCGAAGGCGGCCGTCCACCGCATCCTGACCTCGCTGAAGAGCCGCGACCTCGTCTCGGTCGACGCCGCAGTCGCGCCGGTACTCCCTCGGCCCGGCCGCGCTGGGCCTCGGCCGCGCCTACCTCGCCCGGATCGACCTGCGCTCGATGGCCTCGCCGGAGCTGGCGTGGCTGTCGGCCGAGAGCCGGGAGACGGCCACCCTGTCGATCCGCAACGGCGACTCCCGGATGTACGTCGACCAGGTCGTGCCCGACCGCGAGGTCCGGATGGAGGTCGCGATCGGCGTGCCGTACCCCTGCACGCGGGCAGCTCGAGCAAGGCGTTCCTCGCGTTCCTGACGCCGGGCGAGATCGAGGCCTACTTCGACCGCCACGCCCGCGGCCAGTCCGCCCTGCCGGCGGTGACCGACGCGACGATCACCGACCGCGAAGGCGCTGCTCGCCGAGCTCGCCAAGGTCCGCCAGCGCGGCTACGCGGTGTCGTTGGGCGAGCGCCAGGCGGGCGCGGCGTCGGTGGCGGCCCCGATCCTCGACCAGGACGGCCGTCCGGTGGCCGTGGTCAGCGTCAGCGGGCCGATCGAGCGCTTCCGCGACGAGGTGCACGACTGCGCCGAGCTGCTCGCTCCAGGCCACCGGTCGGCTGTCGGCCCGGATGGGCCACGCGGCGTGACGGCTGGGTCGATCCGGCCCGGCTGGCCGCGCTCACCTCCACCGAGGAGTCCCGCTTCACCGCTGAGCACCCGCGGTCGGCCGCGCTCTTTGCCCGCGCCCAAGGGTCGCTGCACGGCGGCGTCCCGATGGCCTGGATGGCCAAGTGGCCGGGCCCCTTCCCGCTCTTTGTGGCCGAGGCCGCGGGCGCGCACTTCACCGACGTGGACGGCCACGACTACGTCGACCTCTGCCTCGGCGACACCGGCGCGATGACCGGCCACTCGCCGCCGGCCACGGTCGAGGCGGCTGCGGGCCCAGCTCGGCCGGGGGATCACCGCGATGCTGCCGACCGAGGACGCCGTCGTCGTCGGCGAGGAGCTGCAGCGGCGGTTCGGCCTGGCGAAGTGGCAGGTCACCCTGTCGGCCACCGACGCCAACCGGCACGCGATCCGCTACGCCCGCATGATCACCGGCCGGCCGAAGATCTCCGTGCACGACTGGTGCTACCACGGCACGGTCGACGAGACCTTCGCCGTGCTGGACGACGAGGGGCGCACGGTCGCCCGACCAGGCAACATCGGGCCCCCGGTGCCGCTCGACCAGACCACGGCCGTCGTCGAGTACAACGACCTGGACGGTTTGGAGCGAGCGCTGGCGACCGGTGACATCGCCGCGGTGCTGATGGAGCCCGCGCTCACCAATATCGGCATCGTGCTCCCCGAGCCGGGCTACCTCGAGGGCGTGCGCGCGCTCACCCGCCGGTACGGCGCGCTGTGGATCGTCGACGAGACGCACTGCATCTCGATGGGCCCGGGTGGCTGGACCGGCCGCTTCGGCCTCGAGCCCGACCTGCTGACGATGGGCAAGCCGATAGGCGGTGGCGTCGCGTGCGGCGTCCTCGGGATGACCGACGAGGTGGCCGCCGCGATCGCCGCTCGCGTCGCACTGGCCGAGATCGACGTGGGCGGCGTCGGGGGAACGCTCGCCGGCAACGCGCTGTCGCTGGCGGCGATGCGGGCGACCCTCACCGAGGTGCTCACCGAGGAGGCGTTCGCGCGGATGCTGCCGCTGGGGGAGCGCTGGGCCGACGGCGTCGACGCCGGGATCGCGGCGCACGGCCTGCCCTGGCACTGCAGCCGGCTCGGCGCCCGGGCCGAGTACGCCTTCTCGCCCACCCCGCCGCGCACCGGCCGCGAGGCCCACGACGCCGGCGACTTCGCCCTCGAGCAGTACGTCCACCTGTACGCCCTGAACCGCGGCATCCTGCTCACGCCGTTCCACAACATGGCGCTGATGAGCCCGGCGACCACCGAGGCCGACGTCGACCTGCACACCGAGGTCTTCGCCGCCTGCGCGGCCTCGCTGGCGGGTTGACGGCCGCCGGCGGACTATCCGAACTTGCCGCTGATGTAGTCCTCGGTGCGCTGGTCCTCGGGGTTGCTGAAGATCTTCACCGTGCTGTCGAACTCGACGAGCCGGCCGTGGCGCACGCCCTGCCTCGTCGAGCTCGGCGGTGAAGAACGCGGTGCGGTCGGAGACGCGGGCGGCCTGCTGCATGTTGTGGGTGACGATCACGATCGTGTAGTCGCGCGCCAGCTCCTGCATGAGGTCCTCGATCTTGGTGGTCGCGATCGGGTCGAGCGAGGCGCACGGCTCGTCCATCAGGATCACCTCGGGGTTGACCGCGATGCAGCGGGCGATGCACAGCCGCTGCTGCTGGCCGCCGGACAGCGCCAGGCCGCTCTGCTTGAGCTTGTCCTTGACCTCGTCCCACAGCGCGGCCCGGGTCAGCGCCTCCTCGACGGCGTCGTCCATGTTGACCTTGAGGCCGAGCACGCGCGGGCCGTAGGCGATGTTGTCGAAGATCGACTTGGGGAACGGGTTGGGCTTCTGGAAGACCATGCCGACCCGGCGGCGGACCTCGATGACATCGACGTCCGGGCCGTAGAGGTCGACGCCGTGGTAGGTGATCTTGCCCTCGACCCGGGCGCCGGGGACCAGGTCGTTCATCCGGTTGAGGCAGCGCAGCAGGGTCGACTTGCCGCACCCGGAGGGGCCGATCAGGGCGGTGATCTCGTTGCGGCCGATCGGCGAGGTCGACCTCGCGCACGGCCTCGTAGTCGTCGTAGAAGACGTGGACGTCCTGCAGGTCCATGATCGGAACCAGGGCCGCCGGCGTGCGCGACTCGCGCAGGCTCTGCGACAGGTTGATCGAGGCCGTGGCGTCTCGCGCGGGTCGCGGGCTGGTCGGACACTGGGATCTCCGTGGTCGATGGGCCGGTCGGTCGGCAGGGTGGGCGGTGAGGGCGCTCATCGCCATCAGGGTGTCACCAGCGCTTCTGGAACCGGTTGCGGATGAAGATGGCGGCCGAGTTCATCACGAGCAGGATCACCAGCAGCACGACGATCGTGGCCGCGCCCAGCACCTGGAACTCCTCGCGGGGGTCCCGGATCCAGTTGTAGATCTGAATCGGCAGCGTGGTGTAGTCGCTGAGGAAGCTGTCCGGGTTGAAGCGGATGAAGCTCACCGCCCCGAGCAGCAGCAGCGGGGCGGCCTCGCCGATGGCCCGCGACAGCGCGAGGATCGAGCCCGTGGCCATGCCCGGGATCGCCGCGGGCAGCACCTGCCGCCACGTGGTCTGCCACTTGGTGGCGCCCAGGGCGAGCGAGCCGAACCGGATGTCCTGCGGGACGGCGCGCAGCGCCTCGCGGGAGGCGATGATGACCACGGGCAGGATGAGCAGGGCGAGCGTGATCGACGCGGTCGCCACCGTGAAGCCGAGGCCGAGGGTGCGCGCGATCAGCCCGAGCCCGAGGATGCCGTAGATGATCGACGGCACGGCCGCGAGGTTCTGGACGTTGACCTCGATCAGGGTGAAGAACCGGCTCTTCGGGTTGCCGTACTCCTCGAGGTAGACCGCCGCGCCGATGCCCGAGCGGGCAGCGCGACGGCGGCCGTGCCGGCCATCACCCAGATCGTTCCGATGATGGCCGACTGCGCACCGGCGCGCTCGGGGAGCCGGGCCGAGGGCTGGTTCTGCCACAGCCGGGGGTCGAGGCGGTCCCAGCCCTTGATGAGCACGAACGCCAGGAGCACGATGATGAAGACCAGGCCCACGAGGAGGGCGGCCAGCAGGGCATAGCGGAACGCCCGGTCGAGCGGGCGCTCGCGCGCCCCCGCGCTGAGCTTGGCGGCGATGGCGGCCGGGGCCGTCCGGCGGGGCGAGGAGGGCCATCAGTACACCTGCCGGTAGCGGCGGACGAGCCGGATGCTGATGATGTTCATGAAGAGGGTGGCGACGAAGAGCAGGGCCCCGACCGCGAAGATCGTGTCGTAGTCGACGGTGCCCACCGGGACGTCGCCGGAGCCGGCCTGGGCGATGTAGCCCGTCATGGTCTGCATCGCCTCAAGCGGGTTCCACGACAGGTTGGGGCGGTTGCCCGCGGCGATCGTGACGATCATCGTCTCGCCGATGGCGCGGGAGATGCCCAGCACGAGCGCGGCGACGATGCCCGACAGGGCCGCGGGGAAGACCACGTTGAGCGTCACCTGGCGCTTGGTGGCGCCCAGCGCGTGCGCCCCCTGGCGCAGCGCGTTGGGCACGGCGGTCATGGCGTCCTCGGCGAGCGACGCGACGGTCGGCACGATCATGATGCCCATGACGGTGGCGGCCGTGAGGGCGTTGAAGATCTCCGGCAGCTCGCCGTCGAAGGGCAGGATCGCCCGAAACAGGGGGGTCACGAACTCGAGGGCGAAGAAGCCGAAGACCACGGTGGGGATGCCGGCGAGCACCTCGAGGATCGGCTTGAGGGTCTTGCGCGCCCGCGGCCGGGCGTACTCCGACAGGTACATCGCCGAGGCGAGCCCCACGGGGGCGGCGATCAGCATGGCGAGCAGGCTGATCAGGATCGTCGCCGACACCAGCGGCAGCACGCCGTACGACGGCGGCTCGAACAGCGGCGACCAGTCGGTGCCGAGTGATGAAGTCGGTGAACGGGACGGTCTGGAAGAGCTCGATCGCCGGGATGAAGACGGCGATCACGATGCCGACCGTGGTGGCGACCGAGACCAGGGCGGTGAGGAGCAGCGAGGTCTCGATCGTCCGCTCGCCCCAGCGCGACCCGAGACCGCCGCAGGGACTCCCCTGCGGCGGTCTCGGTCAGTGTCGGTGTCACGGGTGAATGATGTCCGTTCGGTCGGCGGTTGTCGCCGTCAGCCGGCGAACGCCGCCCAGTCCGACTTGAGCGCGTCCTGCTGCTCGGCGTTGAGCGGGATGAACTGCGCCTCCTCGGCGATCTGCTCGTCGTTGTCGACGTAGAAGTCGAAGAAGGCCTTGACGGCGGCGTTCTCGGTGACGGACTTCTTGCTCGGGTAGATGAACAGCGGGCGGGCCAGCGGGGTGTAGGTGCCGTCCTGGGCCGTCTCGACGCTCGGCGCCACGCAGCCCGAGCCGCTGTCGATCTCGACCGCGGTCAGCTTGTCGGCGTTCTCCTCGTAGTAGGAGAACCCGAAGTAGCCCAGGCCGCCCTTGGAGCCCTCGACGCCCTTGACGGTGACGTTGTCGTCCTCGCTGGGGTTGTAGTCGGTGCGGCTGGCGCCCTCTTCACCGTTGATCTCCTTGGTGAAGTAGTCGAAGGTGCCCGAGTCGGTGCCCGGGCCGAACAGCTCGAGCTTGACGTCGGGGAAGGACGGCGTCGACCTGGTTCCAGTTGGTGACCGTGGAGTCGGGCTCCCAGATCTTCTTCAGCTGCTCGATGGTGAGGCACTTGGCCCAGGTGTTCTCCTTGTTGACGACCACGGTGAGGGCGTCGACGGCGACGGTGAGCGCGGTGTACTCGATGCCGTTGGCGGCGCAGGCGGCCGACTCGGTGTCCTTGATCTCGCGGGAGGCGTCGTTGGCGTCGGTCTCGCCGTTGCAGAACTTCTCGAAGCCGCCGCCGGTGCCGGAGGTGCCGACGGTGACGTTGACCTCGGGGGCCTCGTCGGCGAAGAGCTCGGCCGCGACCGACGAGAGGGGGGCGACGGTGGAGGAGCCGTCGATGCGGACGCTGCCGGTGAGGTCGGCGTTGGCGCCGGAGCCGGAGTCGCTGCTGCTGCCGCCGCAGGCCGCGAGGCCCAGGGTGAGGGCGAGCACGGTGGCCGCCGGCGCGAGGCCGCGGCGCAGGGTGCTGCGAGTCATGGGGGAGTGCCCTTCTGTCGTGGGGGGTGACAGGAGGGACGCTAGGCAGGCGTGGTGTCCAGCCGGGGAGCCGTGGGTGAACGAGAGGTGAACGCGGGTTGCACGCTCAGTCGAGGTCCGGGCCCCCGGAGTCGTGCCGCTCGACCACGACGGGCCGCTGCTCGGACAGGTGCAGCACGAGCAGGTCGGCCGGGTTCAGGTGCGGGGGGGTCGGCAGCCGGGGTGCCCGCGAGCAGCCGCTTGAGGGCGGCGGGCAGGACCGGGCGGTGGGTGCAGACGGCCATGGGGCGGCCCGTGGACAGCAGCAGCGCGGCGGCCTCCACCGTCGATGCGGGGTCCTGTTCATGCCCCGCCTCCGACCAGGCCTGCGTCGAGCACCAGCGGAAGGCCGCGGCCGAGGGCGTAGGGCGTCACGGTGTCGACGCAGCGGACCGCGGGGGACGTCACCACCCGGGCGACGCCGTACGCGTCGAGCAGGGGTTCGACGCGCTGGGCCTGGGCTGGGCCGCGCGGGTCGAGGGGGCGGAGCGCGTCGTCGTCGCCGTCGAAGTTCCGCCGCTTGATCGCCTTGGCGTGGCGGACCAGCAGGAGCGGCACGGTGTCGAGCGGCCCGGCGAGCAGGGCCCGGACGATGCCCGCGTCGTGGGGGTAGGTGAGCCGGTCGAGCGCCTCACCGGCCTCCAGCCACTCGACGGCGTCCACCTCGTGCTCAAGGGGGCGCAGCGGGCCGCCCGCCTTCGCCGCCCAGTAGTGCACCTGCTTGGGCTTGCCCTCCGCGACGTAGTTGAGCACCCCCAGCGGCCGACCGAGGCGGACCGAGGCGCCGGTCTCCTCGGCGACCTCCCGCACGGCGGCGGCCGGGTGTGACTCGCCCGGCTCGAGCTTGCCCTTGGGCAGCGACCAGTCGTCGTACCGAGGGCGGTGGACGAGGGCGATCAGCGGCCCGCGCGGGGAGGGCCGCCACAGCACGGCCCCGGCGGCCTGGACGGGATCAGCGGCCACGTCGGGCCTTGGGCTTGCCGGCCTTCAACCACCGCAGGCCGTCGGGGCGGGACACCTCGGGCCAGACCGCCACGAGCCGCAGCCGGGTGGCGTGCACGGCGTCGCGCTGGGCGCTGTGCAGCAGGCCGAGGGCGAACCCCGCCCGCCCGGGAACCCGCCCGGTGTGCGCCAGGGCGCGCACCGTCTCGGCGGCGATCGACGCGTCCTGGTGCTCGCCGAGGAGCTCGGTCACCACCTCGAGGCGCTTGGCCAGCCGGCGGGCCGGCGCCCCGAGGGCGGGCGCCACGGACTCGCAGGCGTAGCGGGCCCGCTTGGCCGCGATCCGGGTCTCGTGCCAGGCGGCGTCGTGGCCGTCGAGCTCCAGGGCGTCGACGTCGCGGGCCAGCCGCCGCCAGGACTTGGCCACCAGGGGCGGCAATGCGGTGCGGCAGGGCGCGTCGGCCGCCTCATTGAGCAGCGGCTCGCGGGCGGCGTCGACGAGCACGTCGAGCAGGGTGAGGTAGCGGTCGGAGCGCAGCGCCGCCAACGCCTCGGCGAGGGCGTCGACGAGGCGCGAGTCGAGGGCCCGGTGCACGACGGCCGATGCCGCGGCGGAGTCGGCGGTGTCGGGCAGCACGGCCAGGGCCGCCAGCAGCCGCTCCTCGAGCACCTCTCCGTCGCGCGCCGCCCCGAGCGCGCCGGCCAGCCAGCCGAGCTCGTCGCGCAGCGGGCGAGACCAGGTCGGCTCGAGCAGCGGCTCGAAGACCTTGAGCGCGCTGCGCAGCCGGCGGCAGGCGACCCGCATCTGGTGCACGGCGTCGGGCTGGCTGCGGCGCACGCGCGGGTCCTGGGCCACGATGGCCCGCACCTGGGTGGCGATGAAGGCCTGCACGGCCGCGCCCGCGGGGTCGTCCGGGCCGACCGCTCCGGGCGGCGGCACCTCGGGCGGCCGCGCGGCCTGCGGGCCGAGCGCCCGCGCCGACTTGGACAGGAAGGTGCCGCCGAGGGCCCCGGCGGCGACGAGCGCCCCACCCACGGCGGCTGCGGTCGCGTGGGCGCTCAGCCGCCTCGGCCGACTCAAGCGCGCCGGGGGACAGCTCGAGCTCGAGCTCGCGGAACATCCCCACCACGTCGTTGCCGTCGAGGATCTCCACGGTGTCGTCGACCAGTTCGGCGCAGGGCGCGCCTCCGTCGACTGGCGCGACGTCGTACGGGGTGCGCTGCGTCCGCAGCGTGGCGACCGGCCGCACCCGGGCCCGCCGGGCGAGCGCGGTGACCAGATCGAGGAGCTCGGCGGGGGGCGCGGCCCCGTCGGCGGCGGCCGCCAGCGGCATCCGCAGCTCCTCGCGGGAGCCCGGTCCGCCGGCCGGCAGCTTGAGGTGCCAGCCCTCGTCGGCGCCGCCCGCCCGGCGGCGCAGGCTCACGCCGGAGCGGGCCAGCCGCAGGTCGTCGGTGTCGTAGTAGGTGGCGGTGAGGGTGACCGTCGGGCGCGGCTCGACCCGGGCCGCGGCCGACAGGTCGGGCAGCCGGAACAGGCCGTGCACGGAGTACTTGGACTCGACCTCCAGCGCGCCGGCGTACGCAGGCGGCGGGGCCGGCTCGGCCCCGCTTGCTGCCGGTGCTGCCATGGCCGGCGGTCACCCCGCCGTTCGGCGGGCCCGCGCGCGGGCGATCAGGTGCTCTTGCAGGTCGAGGAGCGGGGCGCCGTCGGGACCGGTCATCGCGTGCTGCCAGGTGTCCTGCGCGTCCAGCCGCCAGGAGGAGGTGCTGTCGGCGAAGCCCAGGTCGAGCAGCTCGCCGAGCGCCCGCACGTGCTCCGGCCGAGAGAGCCGCACGAGGGACTCCACCCGGCGATCGAGGTTGCGGTGCATCATGTCGGCGCTGCCGATCCAGACCTCCGGGTCGCCGTCGTTGTCGAACCAGCAGATCCGGCTGTGCTCGAGGAAGCGGCCCAGGATGCTGCGCACCGTGATGTTCTCCGACAGCCCGGGGACGCCGGCGCGCAGGGCGCAGATCCCGCGCACCCAGATGCCGACCTCGACGCCCGCCTGGCTGGCGCGGTACAGCCCGTCGATGATCTGCTCGTCGACGATGGCGTTGGCCTTGAAGCGGATCCGCGCCGGCCGGCCCGCCCGGGCGTGGGCGGTCTCGCGCTCGATCCGCTCAAGCAGCCCCGACCGCACCGAGTGCGGCGCGACGAGCAGCCGCTCGTAGGCCGTGTTGAGCGAGTAGCCGGTGAGCACGTTGAACAGGTTGGCCGCGTCGGCGCCGACCTCGGGATCGGCGGTGATGAGTCCGAGGTCCTCGTACAGGCGCGCCGTGGCCGGGTGGTAGTTGCCGGTGCCCATGTGGGTGTAGCGGCGGATCCCGTCGACCTCGCGCCGGACCACCAGGCTGAGCTTGCAGTGCGTCTTGAGGCCCACGACCCCGTAGACGACGTGGCAGCCGGCCTGCTCGAGCTTGCGGGCCCGCTTGATGTTGGCCTGCTCGTCGAAGCGCGCCTTCAGCTCGACGAGGACGAGCACCTGCTTGCCGGACTCCGCGGCGTCGATCAGGGCGTCGACGATGGGTGAGTCGCCGCTGGTGCGGTAGAGCGTCTGCTTGATCGCGAGCACCTGCGGGTCGGCGGCGGCCTGCTCGAGGAAGGCCTGCACGCTCGTCGAGAACGAGTCGTACGGGTGGTGCAGCAGCACGTCGTGGTCGCGCACGGCCTCGAAGATGTCGGGGGCGTCGGCGGTCTCGACCTCGGAGATCTCGGCGGCGACCCGGCCGAGGAAGGGCCGGTCCTTGAGGTCGACCCGGTCGATGCGAGTGCACGCCCCACAGCCCGGTGAGGTCGAGCGGGCTGGGCAGCGCGATCACCTCGTCGGCCTCGACGCCGAGCTCGCGCACGAGCAGGTCGAGCACATGCGGGTCGATGGTCTCCTCGACCTCGAGCCGCACCGGCGGGCCGAACCGGCGGCGCATGAGCTCGCGCTCCATGGCCTTCATGCAGGTTCTCGGCCTCGTCCTCCTCGACCTCGACGTCCTCGTTGCGGGTGACCCGGAACGAGTGGTGCTGGAGCACCTCCATGCCGGGGAAGAGCCGGTCGAGGTGCTCGGAGATGACGTCCTCGAGGGGCACGAACCGCTGCGGGCTGACCGGGTAGAAGCGGGGCAGGATCTGCGGGGCCTTGACGCGGGCGAAGTGCTCACCGCCCGTCGCGGGGTTGCGCACCACGACGGCGAGGTTGAGCGACAGGCCGGAGATGTACGGGAAGGGGTGCGCCGGGTCGACGGCGAGCGGGGTCAGGACCGGGAAGATCTGGTCGTCGAAGACCCGCTCCATGTGGGCGAGCTCGTCGGCAGAGAGGTCCTCCCAGCGGACCAGCTCGATGCCGTGGCCCTTGCAGCGCCGGCACCACCTGGTCGCGGAAGCACGCGGCGTGGCGCCGCTGCAGCTCGGCGGTGCGGGCCAGGATCCCCTGGTGCACCTCGCGGGGGAGCAGTCCGCTGGCCGCCCGCCGGCGATGCCGGTGTGCGATGCGCCGCTTGAGGCCCGCGACCCGGACCATGAAGAACTCGTCGAGGTTGCTGGCGAAGATGGCCAGGAACTTGGCGCGCTCAAGCAGCGGCTGGGAGGGGTTCTCGGCGAGCTCGAGCACCCGCTGGTTGAAGGCGAGCCAGGACAGCTCGCGGTCGGAGAACCGGTCGGCGGGCAGCTCGGGAGGCGGCTCGGGGGTGGCGCCGGGATCGTCGGCGAGCGGCTCGGCCGGGGCGTCGACAGTTTCCATGGTACCCATCCTCGCATCCCGGCGGGCCCGGGCGCAGGGCCAGTCGGGGGCGGTCAGCCGCGGCGGAAGAGCACGTCGGTGTCCCAGCGGGTGAAGCCCAGGGACTCGTACAGCGCCACGGCAGAGGTGTTGTCGGCGTCGACGTAGAGCAGCACCGCCGGCAGTCCCTCGGCGCGCAGGTGGCGCAGGCCCGCCAGCACCAGCGCCCGGCCGAGCCCCCGGCCGCGGGCCGCCGGGTCGACGCCGACGACGTACACCTCGCCGAGGGGGTCGTGCCCGTGCGGCCCGTGCCCGTCGTGGTCGTGCTGGCCCTGGGCGGGAGGCCGCTCCTGTAGGGCGTGGCCGTGCTCGTCGCGCTCGCCGCCGTGCACCTTGGTCCAGTGGAAGCCGACCATCCGCCGCCCGCCGCCGGGGGCGTCCTCCTCGGCGATCAGGAAGCCGGCCGGGTCGAACCACGGCTCGGCCATCCGCAGCCGCAGGTCGCGCAGCGTCCAGGCGCCCTGCTCGGGGTGGTCGGCGAACGCGCGCGCGTTGAGCGCCACCCACTCGTCGTCGTCCGCTCCGGGGACGAAGGCGCGCAGCACGACGCCGGGGGGCAGCACGGCCGGCGGGATGCGGCGCGTAGAGCGAGCGCCGCAGCTGCCACAGGACGCGGACGCGGTCGAAGCCGTGGTGGGCGGCCAGGCGGCCGGCCGCCGGGTGCTCGCCGTGCGCCCACAGCCGCAGCCGCCCGTCGGGGGTCTCGCGCAGCAGCTCGGCGACCAGCCGGCCGCCCACGCCGCCGCCGCGGTGGGCGGGGTCGACGACCAGCTCCGCGCTCGATCCCTCCACCGGGTCGGTCACGTCGAGGTGCGCGTACGCGGCGAGCGCGCCGTCGGACGTAGACGAGCACGTTGCGCACGTGGGCGTCGCCGCCGTGCCGCAGGTGCAGCGCGACGTGCTCGGACAGCGGGCGGACGCCGTCGGCCTCGGTGGCGCGCTCCACGAGCAGCGCGACCCGGCCGACCTCGTCCTCATCGAGGCGGCCGAGGCTCTCGACGCGGACGCTCGGTCACCGTGGGCTCGGTCGGCGCGTCGGCCGCGGCTCAGCCGCGGGCGTCCGCGCGCTCCTCGGCGCGCTCGTCGCGCGCGGGCAGCACGAAGCGGTAGCCGACGTTGCGGACCGTGCCGATCGAGGCCTCGTGCTCGGCGCCGAGCTTGGCCCGCAGCCGTCGGACGTGGACGTCGACCGTGCGGGTGCCGCCGAAGTAGTCGTAGCCCCAGACCTCCTGCAGCAGCTGGGCCCGGGTGAAGACCCGCCCCGGGTGCTGGGCGAGGTACTTGAGCAGCTCGAACTCCTTGAACGTCAGGTCGAGCGACGCGGCCGCGGACCCGTGCGGTGTAGGTGGCCTCGTCGATCGTGACGTCGCCGGAGCGGATCTCGTCGGGGGTGTCGAGGTCGCCGGCGCCGAAGGGCGTCGAGCCGCCCGGTCGCCAGCCGCAGCCGGGCCTCGACCTCGGCCGGCCCGGCGGTGTCGAGCAGCACGTCGTCGATGCCCCAGTCGGCGGTGACCGCGGCGAGCCCGCCCTCGGTCGTGACGAGCAGGACCGGGCAGTCGACGCCGGTGGCCCGGATCAGCCGGCACAGGCTGCGGACGTGCGGGCAGGTCGCGCCGGCCGTCGACGAGCACGACATCGGCCGCAGGCGCGTCGATCAGCGCGGAGGCCTCGGCGGGGGCGACCCGGACCTGGTGGAGCAGCAGCCCCAGCGCGGGCAGCACCTCGGCGGAGGGCTGCAGCGCGTGCGTGAGCAGCAGCAGCTGGGCCATCGACGCCTCCCGCCTTGCGCTCGAAACAGGGCTCGGATCAGCACTCGGAACACGAGTGGGATCCGCAGGGGCTTCGTCGCCCACGTCGGATCCCGCAACCGCGAGGATACCCGACATGAGCCGGCCCCTCCCGTCCGTCGTGGAGCAGCGGGTGCTGCTCGCCGCCGACGGCGTGCGCATCGCCGCCCGGCACCGTCCGGCCGGGCCCGCCGGCCGCCGGGATCTCGCGGTCGTGCTGGCTCACGGCTTCACCGGTTCGATGGGGCACCCCGATGTGCGGCGGCTGGCCGAGGCGCTGGCCGAGCGGTCCGGGGTGGTGGCGCTCGACCTGCGAGGGCACGGGGCCTCGACGGGGGCGTCCACGCTGGGGGACCGGGAGGTGCTGGATCTGGACGCGGCGGTCGCCTGGGCGCGGCTGCTCGGGTACGCCCGGGTGGCCACCCTCGGCTGCTCAATGGGCGGGACGGTGGTCGTCCGGCACGCCGCGTTGAGCGGAGGGGTGGAGGCGGTGGTCGCGGTGAGCGCCCCGTCGCGCTGGTGGTACCAGGGGACCCCGCCGATGCGGCTGCTCCACCTCGTCGCGATGAGCCGTTCGGGGCGGCTGGCCGCGCAGGTGGCGCGGGGCACCCGGATCTCCGACCAGCCGTGGCCCCCGCGCCACCACCCCGACCTGCCGTTGGAGCCGCGCGCGGCGGCCGCCCGCCTGGCGGTCCCGTTGCTCGTCGTGCACGGCGACGCCGACCCGTTCTTCCCCGTCGACCACGGCCGGCAGCTGGCCGCGGGGCCGTCGGCCGAGCTCTGGGAGCTGCCCGGGTTCGGGCACGCGGAGGCGGCGCTGACCCCGGAGGTCGTCACGCGGATCGCCGACTGGATCAGCGCGGCAGCTCCGCCGGCCTGACCGCCCCGCCCAGCGGCCAGGCCGCGACCTGCTCGTAGCGGGGCTGCGGGCCTGGGTACGAGCGGACCAGCCGCAGGGCCTCGACGGTGAAGGCCGGGCCGGCGTACGCGCCGAGCCGATCGCGGGTGGCGTTCAGCGCGGCCGCCGCCGGCTGGCGGCTGCGGGCCACCGTGAGGTGCGGTCGGTAGGGCCGCCGCTCGACGGCGACGCCCGCGGCGCGCACCGCCCGGCGGGCCGCCCGGGCCAGCCGGTCCAGGTCGGCGAGGTCGCCGGCCAGGCCGATCCAGAGGACCCCGGGGAACGCCCCGGAGCCGCGCAGGCTCAGGGCCAGCGGCGGCCAGGCGGCGGCGACCGGCCCGACCCCGGCGGCCAGCCGCTCCACCCGAGAGTCGTCCACCTCGCCGAGGAAGACCAGCGTGAGGTGCCACCGCTCCGGGGGGATCCACCGGAGGGGATCGCCCGACGCGTTGCGGCCCCGGGCCTCGGCCAGCGCCGCGGCGAGGTGGTCGAGGGCCGCCGGCGGGGGCGCCACGGCGACGAAGAGCCGCATGGTGCGGACGGTAGTGCCCGCACGCGTGCGGCGCGGCGCCCCGCGGTCCTCCACACTGGGCGCGTGAGCGACGTGGCGGATCCGACGGTCGATCCCGCGGCGGCCCCCGGCCGGGTGACCGTGCGCTACTGGGCCGCGGCCCGGGCGGCGGCCGGCGTGGAGGCCGACGAGGTGCCCGCCGCCACCCTCGCCGAGGCGGTGGCCGCCGTCAGCGCGCTGCGCGGCGCCGCCCTGGCCCGGGTGCTCGCCGCGTGCTCGTACCTCGTCGACTCGGCCCCGGCCGGGCGGCGGCCGCCCGAGGAGGTCGCGCTGCCGCCGGGCGCGGTCGTCGAGGCGCTGCCGCCCTTCGCCGGCGGCTGACCGCCTCGTCCGTCGGGCGGGGCCGCCGGGTGCGTGGGGCGGGAATCGCCGGGCGGGCCGTACCGTTGCATGCCCTATGGATCCGCTCGGCCTCGCCCTGCTCGCCGCCGCCCTCGTGGGCGCGGCCGCCTTCGGGCTGTGGCGCCGCCAGACGGACGGCCGGCTGCGGACCGCGCCAGCCGCCGGGGCGAACGCCGGAGAGGCGGCCTCGGCGGCGCTCACCGCCGAGGACCTCGGAGCCGCGCTGGGCCCGCGCGCCACCCTCGTTCAGTTCTCGACCGCCTTCTGCCAGCCCTGCCGGGCGACCCGCCAGATCCTGGACGAGGTGAGCGGGATGGTCGACGGCGTCGCGCACGTCGAGATCGACGCCGAGTCCCGCCTCGACCTGGTGCGCCGCCTCGACGTCACCCGTACGCCGACGGTGCTCGTCCTCGACCCGCGGGGGCGGATCACCCGCCGCGCCTCCGGGGCGCCCCGCAAGGCCGACGTGATCGCGGCGCTCGGAGACGTGCCCGCGTGATCGGCGGCGCGGAGCCGTTCAGAAGGCGAGACGCATGTCTCACCATGTGGATGGTGGGTGACACCCGGCCCCGCGGTCCCTACCCTTCGGCGCATGCCCCAGCAGGTGAGCCTCACCAAACGGCGCGCGGTCGACCTGTGCCGCGTGGCCACCTGCTTGTGTTGCGACCTGCCCTGACGGACGACGTCCGCAGCGAGCCTCGGCCCTTGGCGGCCTGAGCCAGCCCACGTCGTCCTGACGCACCCGCGTCCCCCGCGTTCCCTCCCCACGCGACGTCAGGAGCACCGCCGTGAGCAGCGTTTCCACCCCCTCCGGTTCCCGCACCACCCCGCCCCCCGCCGGCCTCGACCCGCGCGGCCCGCGCTTCGGCGCGGCGATCACCACGGTCGTGCTGGCCGCCGTCCTGCTGACCGGCTCGGTGTGGCTGCTGGCCGCCCAGGCCGCGGTCTTCGCCCTCGGCGCCTTCGCCGGGCCGGGCGCGCAGCCGTACGGCGTGGTCTTCCGCCGGCTGGTCCGTCCCCGCCTCGGCCCGCCCGCCCACCTCGAGGACCCGCGGCCCCCGCGGTTCGCCCAGGCCGTGGGGCTCGGCTTCGCGCTGGCCGGCCTGGCCGGCTACGCGGCCGGGATCGCGGCCCTCGGCGGCGCCGCCGTCGCGCTGGCGCTGGCGGCGGCCTTCCTGAACGCGGCCTTCGGCTTCTGCCTCGGCTGCGAGATGTACCTCCTCGGCAAGCGGGTGCTCGCCCGCGGGGCCGCCGAGCCGCGGCTCGCCGTCGCCGACTGACCGCCCACCCCTGCGCCAACCCCCAAGCCAACCCTGAGAGGAACCACCCCCATGAGCCGCAGCGACGTCCTCGTTGACGCCGACTGGGTCGAGGCCCACCTCGACGACCCGACCGTGGTGCTGGTCGAGGTCGACGAGGACGTCTCGGCGTACGACACCAACCACATCCGCGGCGCCGTCCGCATCGACTGGCGCGACGACCTGCAGGACCCGGTCCGCCGCGACTTCGTCAACCAGCAGCAGTTCGAGGCGCTGCTCTCCCGCAAGGGCATCGGCAACGACGACACCGTCGTGCTCTACGGCGGCAACAACAACTGGTTCGCCTCCTACGCGTACTGGTACTTCACCCTGTACGGCCACCGCGACGTCCGGCTGCTCGACGGCGGCCGCAAGAAGTGGGAGCTCGACGGCCGCGCCCTGGTGGCCGAGGTCGTCGAGCGGCCCGCCACGTCGTACGCCGCCCAGCCGCAGGACGCCTCGATCCGCGCCTTCCGCGACGACGTCACCGCGGCCATCGGCTCGCTGAACCTCGTCGACGTCCGCTCGCCCGACGAGTACGCCGGACGGCTGCTCGCGCCGGCCCACCTCCCGCAGGAGCAGTCGCAGCGGGCCGGCCACGTGCCGACCGCGCTGAACGTGCCCTGGAGCAAGGCCGCCAACGACGACGGCACCTTCAAGGCCAACGAGGAGCTGCTCGCCCTCTACGGCGGCGCCGGCCTCGACTTCGGCAAGGACACCATCGCGTACTGCCGGATCGGCGAGCGCTCGGCGCACACCTGGTTCGTGCTGCACGAGCTGCTCGACCAGCCGAACGTGCGCAACTACGACGGCTCGTGGACGGAGTACGGCTCCCTCGTCGGCGTGCCGGTCCAGCTCGGGGACGCGCCGGGCGCGCCCGAGGGAGGGCAGGCCTGATGTGCGGGGCGACCACCGGCGGGCTCGACGTGGAGGGGATTGACGTGGCCAAGGAATCCGTGATCCAGGGCGTGGTGTCGCGCGGCGGCGAGCCGGTGGGCGGCGCGTACGTCCGGCTGCTCGACGGCGGCGGGGAGTTCACCGCGGAGGTGCCCACGAGCGCGACCGGTCACTTCCGGTTCTTCGCCGCGCCGGGCCAGTGGACGCTGCGCACGCTCGCGCCGGGGGCCACGGTCGACCGCCAGGTGGTCGCCGTCCTCGGCGGCGTCGCCGAGGTCTCCGTCGAGCTGCCCGCTGACTTGTGCCCGCCTGACTCAGTAGACGAGCGCCCGGGTCGCGGGGGCCAGGACTTCTTCGACGAAGGCCGCCGCCCCCGCGATCCGGACGCCCTCGAGCAGGTCGCCGACGTCGAGGGAGCGCCGGGCGGCGCACTGCGTGCAGACGGTGACGCGGCCCGCGGCCAGCACGGCGGCCAGCAGGGCGTCGAGCGGGGCGGCGTGCGGCAGCGCGAACTCCGCCGCCCGTCCGGGCACGGCGAGCCAGGTCGCCTCGCCGGTGAGCCACAGCGAGACCTCGGCCCCGGCCGCCACCGCCGTCGCGGCGACCGTGAACGCCTGGGCGCACCGCTCGGGGTCGTCGGCGCCCGCGGTGGCCTTCACCACCAACCGGACCCCCGGCCCGCCGAAGGCCGGCTGGCTCGCCTGCTGCGCCTCGCTCTGCTGCCCGGACATGGGCCGAAGGCTAGACTCGCCCCGTGGTCGAGACTCTTCTACACCTCTCTGCTCGTGCTGGTCGCCGTGTTCATCACATGGTTCGCCGGCTTCGTCGTCTACCGGCTGTACAAGGGCCAGGACTGACGGTGGAGCTGTCGACCGACCTGCCCACCGAGCTGGTGCCGATCGCGTTCCTGCTCGGGACGTGGCAGGGCGCCGGCGTGGGCGGCTACCCGACGGTGGAGGAGTTCCACTTCGGCCAGGAGATGACGTTCTCCTACGACGGCCGGCCGTTCATCGCGTACTCCAGCCGGTCCTGGCTGCTCGATGACGCCGGCCAGCAGGTCCGCCCGCTGGCCATCCGAGAGCGGCTACTGGCGCCCGCAGCCCGAAGGCGGCCTCGAGGTGCTGCTGGCCCACCCGAGCGGGATCGCCGAGATCTACGTGGGCGAGGCCGTCGGGGCCAAGGTCGAGCTGCGCACCGACGTGGTCGCGCGCACCCAGACCGCCAAGGCCTACACCGCGGGCCACCGCCTGTACGGGCTGGTCGAGGGCGACCTGCTGTGGGCGTTCGACATGGCCGCCGTCGGCAAGGCGATCCAGCCGCACCTGTCGGCCCGGCTCAAGCGCATCGGCTGACCTGATGGCCGAGCCGGGGCTGCGCGACGAGCTGCGCGCACGCGGGCTCCGGTTGACGCCGCAGCGCCAGCTGGTGCTCGAGGCGGTGCACGGGCTCGGGCACGCCACGCCCGACGAGGTCGCTCGCCGAGGTGCGCCGCACGGCCTCCGGCGGTCAACGTCTCCACGGTCTACCGCACGCTGGACCTGCTCGAGGAGCTCGGGCTGGTGACGCACACCCACCTCGGGCACGGCTCCCCGACCTACCACCCGGCGGAGGCCGCCGGGCACCTGCACCTGGTGTGCCGCGAGTGCGGCTCGATCAGTGAGGCCGACCCGGAGGTCGCCGCCCCGCTGGTCGCCCGGCTCGAGGAGCGGCACGGGTTCGCCACCGACGTCCGGCACTTGCCATCTTCGGCCGCTGCGCCGCGGTGCGCCACCCCGTGACCCGCCGTGCTGGTCGAGGCCGGGCCGGACGCCGGCGCGGTGTGGCACCTCGGCGACCCGGTCGCCGAGCAGCGCGCCCTGGAGCGACGGCGCCGCGGCGGTCGACCTCGGGCACCGGCCGGTCCTGCGGGTCAGCGGCCCGGACCGGCTCACCTGGCTGCACACCCTCACCTCGCAGCACCTGTTGCTGCTGGAGCCCGGCCAGTGGGTGGAGGCGCTCGTCCTCTCCCCGCACGGGCACGTCGAGCACCACCTCGACCTCGTCGACGACGGCGAGGCGGTGTGGGCGCACGTGGAGCCGGGCACCGCCGAGGCCCTGCTCGGCTACCTCGACTCGATGCGGTTCTGGAGCGCCGTCGAGGTCGCCGACGTCAGCGCCGGTTTCGCGGTCGTCCGCTCGTACGCCGGCGGGGCGCCGGTCGACCAGGTGGTCGATCGAGCCGACGTGGGGCGCGTCGTCGCCGCGTACGGCGCTCCGGCGGGGATGTGGGCGGAGGAGGCGCTGCGGGTCGCCGCGGGGCGGCCTCGGCTCGGCTTCGAGACCGACCACCGCACGATCCCGCACGAGGTCGGCTGGATCGGCTCCGCGGTCCACCTCGACAAGGGCTGCTACCGGGGGCAGGAGACGGTGGCGCGCGTGCACAACCTGGGCCGGCCGCCGCGGCGGCTGGTGCTGCTGCACCTCGACGGGTCCGAGTCGCTGCTGCCGGCCCACGGCGACCCCGTCGAGCGGGACGGCCGGGCGATCGGCTTCGTCGGCACCGCGGTCCGCCACCACGAGCTGGGCCCGATCGCGCTGGCCCTCGTCAAGCGCTCGGTCCCCGAGGACGCGCCGCTCACCGCCGGCGGGGTGCCGGCCGCGCAGGAGCCGATCGTCCGGGCCTGAGCCGCGGCCCGGCCGCATCGCCGGGTCGTCGCCGCTACGGCGCGGGGTGCTCGAGGATGAGGGTGATCGGGCCGTCGTTGACCAGCTCGACCTGCATCTCCGCGCCGAAGACCCCGGTCTCGACGTGGGCGCCGCGGGCGCGCAGCGCGGCGACGAACGCCTCGACCAGTGGCTCCGCGAGGTGGCCCGGGGCCGCCGCGGACCAGGACGGCCGACGGCCCTTGCGGGTGTCGGCGTACAGGGTGAACTGGCTGACCACCAGCAGCGGGGCGCCGAGGTCGGCCGCGGACTGCTCCTCGCCGAGGATCCGCAGGGAGTGCACCTTGGCGGCCAGCTGGCCCGCGGTCTCGGGGGTGTCGGTGTGGGTCGCGCCCACCAAGACGAGCAGGCCCGGCCGCTCGATCTGCCCGACGACAGCGCCGGCGACCGTGACGCTGGCCCGGGCCACCCGCTGGACGACGACGACGCATGCGGTCAGTCTGCCCGCGCCCGCGTCACAGCCCGAACCGGCGCCGCTTCTTGGCCGCGGGGGCTGCCGGGGCCGGGGTCGCCGGTCGGGGGCTGGGCGCCTGCTGCGGCGCCGGGGTGTCGCCGTTGAGGCTCGCCAGCTCGCGCAGCAGCGCCGCGGTGTCCAGCATCTCGGCCTGGGCGGCCTGAGACGGGGCCTCGGCCAAGATGTGGTCGAACGCGGCGCGCTCGCGGCGTACGACCCGGCCGGCGCCTCAAGCGGAGGTCCGTCCGCGGCCACCGGCTCGGCGTCGGGGGCGTGCTCGTGCGAGCTCGGCGAAGACCGCGGCCACCGAGCCGTCGCCCTCCCACGCGGTGAGCGGCATCACCAGCGAGGTCTGGGTCAGGGCCTCAGCCTCGACGCGCTCGGCCTCGACGCGCTCGGCCTCAGCGGCGGCCTGCTGCTCCGCCTCGAGCCGCTCGGTCTCCAGCCGGGCCGCCTCGGCCTCGGCGGCTGCCTCCTCCGCGGCAAGCCGGGCTGCTTCGCGCTCTGCGGCGACCCGCTCGGATTCGAGCCGGGCGGCCTCCAACTCCGCGGCGAGCTGCTCGGCCTCGCTTTGGGCGGCGATCCGTTCGGCTTCGATGCGCTCGGCTTGGAGGCGGGCGGCCTCGGCCTCCGCGGCGGCGGCCTGCTGCTCGGCGGCGACGCGCTCGGCTTCGACCCGTTCGGCTTCGACCCGTTCGGCTTCGATCCGCTCGGCTTCGAGGCGGGCGGCCTCGGCCTCGGCGGCGACGCCTCGGCCTCGATCCGCTCGGCCTCGATGCGCTCGGCCTCGATCCGCTCGGCCTCGATGCGCTCGGCCTCGATGCGCTCGGCCTGGCGGCGCGCTCGGCCTCGATCGCGCTCGGCCTCGATCCGCTCGGCCTCGATCCGCTCGGCTTCGACCCGCTCGGCTTCGAGGCGGGCGGCCTCGGCTTCGGCTCGGCGGCGACCCGCTCGGCTTCGAGCGCGCTCGGCCTCGGCCGCTCGGCGTCGACGCGTTCGGCTTCGATCCGCTCGGCCTCGACCCGCTCGGCTTCGAGGCGGGCGGCCTCGGCCTCGGCGGCGACGCGCTCGGCCTCGATCCGCTCGGCCTCCCGCCGCGCCTCGAGGATGCCTCCGTACCACGCGGCCTGCTCGCGCCACGCGGCCTCGGTGCGCGCCTCGTCCTCGATCTCGCCCTGGGCCAGCTCGGCGGCCAGCCAGCGCACCACCGCGGCGGTGGCCCGGCGGCGCTCATCGGCCCGGCGGGCCTCCTCGGCCGCAGCGCGCTCGGCCTCCAGCCGGGCCTGCTCCTCGGCCTCCCGGCGGGCCTGCTCCTCGGCCTCCAGCCGGGCGCGCTCGGCGTGCTCGGTCTGCGCCTTGCGGGCCTGCGCGGCGGCCGCCTCCAACTCGCGGGCCAGCTCCTGGGCCTCGGCCTTGCGGCGATCGGCATCCGCGGCGCGCCGGGCGGCCTCGGCCTGCTCGGCCGCGGCGGCGGCATCCGCCTCGTACTGCTCCTCCGCCTGTCGCTGGGCCTCGGCGGCGGCGTGCTCCGCCTCTCGGCGGCTGGCCTCGGCCTCGGCGGCCTCCTCGCCGCGCGACGGCCCCGACCAGGCATCCGCCACCTGGGCGAACGCCTCGGCCAGGGCGGCGTCCTCGACGCCGTCGGCCGTTTCGGGGGCGTCGTCGAGCTCAGGGACGTCCACCTCGACCAGTCCGGCGGAGGTCAGCGAGGCGACCAGCCGGCCGGCCTCGTGCAGGGTGAGGCCGCAGTCCTCGGCGAGCTCGGCCAGGGTCCGCGCCCCGTCGACCTTGCACAGCATCGCCCAGTCGCCTGGGCCAAGCACCACATCGTTCGCGGCGGGCGCGGTGGTCGCCAGTCGGGGGACGCCGAGGGCGCCGCCCACGGCCGTCGTGATCTGGCCCCACTCGGCCCGCCGCTCACCGGCCGCCGCGAGCAGCTCGGGGACCGCGATCGGAGGGGCCACGTCCTGTCGGGTCAGCTTCTTGGCGCGGAACCGGTGCGAGGAGACGGCTGCCCCGAGCAGGTCGGTCGCCATGTCGAGCAGCTGCTCGGTGACGAACGACTCGACGACGCCGCGGTCGACGTACCCGAGGTGCACCAGGAGTTCGCCGAGGCGCCAGCCCTGCAGCTCGGTCCGCTGGATCTCCAGCGCCTCGGCCAGCGCCTCGGGAGCGAGCTCGCCGGACGACATCAGCCGCGACCCCAGCATGGGCCGCCGGCCGGGGACGAAGACCGAGTAGACGAGCCCGTCCTTGAGGTAGACCTCGGAGGCCTCCCCGGACGGGTGCACGATGAGCAGGCAGCCCGTCGCGTCGCCCGCGGCCAGGTCGGTGAGCAGGTCGGCGCAGTCCGCGGACGGGTCGACGGGCAGGCCACCGGGGGTGGCGGCGAGGAGTCCGCCGTCGGCCATGCGGTCCTCCCTCGGTCGTGCGTCGTCGGCAGCCCGGCGCTGAGCAGGCTGGTCGGCGGCCCGCCCCCTGCCCGGGGCGTGCCGCGTCCCACCGTTCCCTTCGGCAGGTCCGGGCGTGACGTTGAGCGCCCCGCCGCGCCCGCTTGCCCGCGTGCGGGGCGGCGGCGTGACACGATGCGCGCATGCCAGCGTCCCCGCCCGCGCCGATGCCTGGGCTCGCTGACGGCCGCTCCGGCCCGCCGCTCGGGCGGCACGCTGATCACCGTGGCGCCCACCGGAGCGGAGACGGCGAAGGCCGACGCGCCCGCCCTGCCGGTCACCTTGGCGGAGCTGGTGGCCACGGCTCAGGCCTGCGAGGCGGCCGGGGCCGGCATGGTCCACGTGCACATCCGCGATGAGCAGGCCCTCCCATCCCTCGACCCGGTCCGGCTGCGCGACACCGTCCAGGCGCTGTCGCGAGCAGACCTCGCTGGTCGTGCAGCTGTCGACCGGCGGCTCCGTCCGCGACCCGTACGACGCCCGGCTGGCCGTGCTCGACGCCGAGCCGGACTCCTGCTCGCTGACCTGCGGCACGGTGAACTTCGGCGACGACGTGTTCCTCAACCCGTGGCCGTTCATGTCCGAGCTGTACGCGCTCACCCAGGAGCGCGAGATCGTCCCCGAGTTCGAGCTGTTCGACCTCGGCCAGGTCGCGGCCCTGCACCGGCTGCTCGACGAGCACGGGGCTGCCGTACGGCGGGCAGGTGCACTGCGACCTGGTGATGGGCGTCCCCGGCGGGATCCCCGGCACCCTCGACGCCGTCTGGCCGCCGCCGTGCGCGCCCTCCCGGAGGGCGCGACCTGGTCGGCGACGGGGGTCGGCCGGGCGACCCTGCCGGTGGCGCTGGCCGCGCTGGCCGCCGGCGGCCACCTGCGGGTCGGCATGGAGGACACCCTGACCTTCACGCGCGGAGTCCCCGTGCGCGACAACGCCCAGCTCGTCGAGCGCGCCGCCCAGCTCGCCGCGCTCGCCGACCGACCTGCCCTGACCACCGACGACGCGCGCGCGATGCTGCGCGTCAAGGACCGCACAGGAGCCCGCCGATGACCGATCCGACCAGCGAGCCGACCGGCAGCCCGTACGCCGGGCCGATGGAAGGCGGCCGCCGCCGCATCGACCGGGTCCTGGCCGAGGGATTCGTCGACGGTCTGGCCATCCTCAGCCTGGACGAGGTGCGCGGCCGCCGCCGCGACGCCGAGCAGGAGGAGGCCGACCTGTCGTACCTGCGCCGCCTGCTCCAGGGCCGGCTCGACCTGGTGCGCGCGGAGCAGGCCGCCGCGGCGGGCCCGATGCGGCGGAAGCCGGGTCGATCGTCGACGCGCTGCCGGGGATCCTCGCGGACGGCACGCGGACCACGCGGGGCTCGGGGCGGCACCTCACCGTGGAGCCGAGCCGCATCGACGACCACCGCCGCGCGGCTGAGGCGCTGGCCGCCGACACCGAGCTGAGCGATCCCCAGGCGATGTCCGACGACGAGCTGGCCGAGGCGCTGGCGACGTTCACCGAGGCGGAGCAGTCGGTCTCCGAGGCCCGCCGGCAGGTGCAGGCCGCCATGGACACCCTCACCGCGGAGGTGGCCCGCCGCTACCGCGACGGCGAGGCCACGGTCGACGAGCTGCTCGCCCGGCCTTGACCGTCCGCCGCGGGGCGCGGCGTGCCGCTGGTCGAGGTGGTGCGCTCGGGGTTCGCCGAGAGCGTGCACCGCGGCAGCGCGGTGCTGCTGGCGGCCGACGGGTCCGTGCTCGGCTCCGTGGGCGACCCCTGGTCGGCCGTCTTCCCGCGCTCCTGCAGCAAGCCGGCGCAGGCCGCCGGGATGGTCGCCGCCGGGCTCGACCTGCCGGACGCGCTCCTGGCGCTCGCCGCCGCCTCGCACTCAGGGGCCGCCGAGCACCTGGCGGGGGTGGCCGAGATCCTGGCCGGCGCCGGCCTCGGCCCGGAGCACCTGCAAACCCCCGCCGACCTCCCGCTGGGGCCGGCCGAGCGCGAGGCCTGGCTTCGGTCGGGGCGGGCGCCCGAGCCGAGGGCCATGAACTGCTCGGGCAAGCACGCGGCGATGCTCGCGACCTGTGTCGCGCGGGGCTGGCCCATCGACTCGTACCGCGACCCGGGGCACCCCCTCCAGGAGGCGTTGCGCGCCGAGGCCGAGCGGCTGGCCGGGGAGCCCGTGACGGCCACGGGGGTGGACGGCTGCGGCGCCCCGGTGTGGGCGATGTCCCTCGTCGGGCTGGCCCGGACCTACCGCGCCTGCGTGCTCGCCGAGCCGGCGGAGCCGGCGCGCCGGGTCGTCGATGCGATGCGCGCCTTCCCCGAGCTGGTCGGCGGGGACGGCCGTGACGCGACCCGGCTGATGCGGGCCGTCGCCGGGCTGGTCGCCAAGGACGGCGCCGACGGGGTGTACGCGGTGGCCCTGCCCGACGGGCGGGCGGCCGCGGTCAAGATCGATGACGGCGCCGAGCGGGCCCGCACACCGGTGGTGATGGCCGCGCTGGCCGCCCTCGGCGTGCCCGCGGCCGCTGATGCGGCGGCCGCGGGGCTGGCCGATCTGGCCGAGCCGCCGGTGCTGGGCGGCGGGCGGCGGGTCGGGTCGGTGCGGGCCCTGCCCGGGCTGTTCGGCTGAGCGGGCGGCTCAGCCGCAGCAGATCGAGCCGGTCGACGCCGACGCCGTCGCCGTCTGCAGGTCGAGCACCGGCCGGCCGTCGTGCGTGGTGCCCTCGGGGGTGTCGGCGAGGACGGTGTAGACCTCCCAGCGCTCGCCGTCGGGCGCGGTGGCCCACACCTTGTCCTGCAGTGGCGTGGCAGCAGGTGACGCCGTCCTCGAGCTCGGTGGGCAGCCCCTGCTCGGCCAGCCGGCGGGTGGCGCCGGCCACCTCCGCCGTGGACCCGACCTCGACGCCGAGGTGGTTGAGGGTGCCGCCCTGGCCGGGGTTCTCCAGCAGGACGAGCTTGAGCGGCGGCTCGGCGACGGCGAAGTTCGCGTAGCCAGGGCGGCGCTTGGCTGCGGGGACGCCGAGCAGCCTGGAGTAGAAGTCCACCGCCGCGTCGAGGTCATCGACGTTGAGAGCGAGTTGGACGCGGGGGAGGAGAGACGTGGTCATGGGTGCGGCCATCCAGTTCATAGATCATGCTCTATATTGACAGTAGTCAATCTAGGGGAAGTATCGATGAACGTCAATACAGCACCGGTGATCGAGGCGCAGCCGGTCACCGACCTGACGGCCTGCTGCTCGCCGCTGCGCCGCGACGTCCTGGACGCGTCCGAGGCGGCCCTGCTCGCCGACGCGTTCAAGGCCCTCGGCGACCCGGTCCGGCTCCAGCTGCTCAACCTGATCGCGACCGCGGAGGGCGGCGAGGCGTGCGCCTGCGACCTGGTCGAGCCGGTCGGCCGCAGCCAGCCGACCGTCAGCCACCACCTGCGCGTCCTGCGCGAGGCCGGGCTGGTGACGTCCGAGAGGCGCGGCACCTGGGTCTGGTACCGCGCCGAGGCCGCGCAGCTGGAGGCGCTGCGGCGCGCGCTGGCCGCCCGATGAGCGCGCAGGCCCCGGGCGCCGCGCTCGACCCGGTCCAGGCCCGGCTGCCGATGCTCGACCGCTTCCTCCCGCTCTGGATCGGGCTGGCGATGGTCGGCGGGCTGCTCCTCGGCCGCCTGGTGCCAGGGCTGGACGAGGGCCTGGATGCCGTCGCGATCGGGTCGGTGTCGCTGCCGATCGCCCTCGGCCTGCTGCTGATGATGTATCCGGTGCTCGCCAAGGTGAGGTACGACCGGCTGGACACCGTCACCGGCGATCGCCGGATGCTGGTCTCCTCGCTGGTGCTCAACTGGGTGGTGGGCCCGGCCCTGATGTTCGCCCTGGCCTGGACCTTCCTGGCCGACTACCCCGAGTACCGCACCGGGCTGATCATCGTCGGGCTGGCGCGCTGCATCGCGATGGTGCTCATCTGGAACGACCTGGCGTGCGGTGACCGCGAGGCCGCCGCGGTTCTCGTGGCCCTGAACTCCCTCTTCCAGATCGTGGCGTTCTCCGGGCTCGCGTGGTTCTACCTGACGGTGCTGCCCGGGTGGCTGGGCCTGCCGACCGAGGAGGTGGACGTCTCGCCCCGCGACATCGCGATCTCCGTGCTGGTCTTCCTCGGCATCCCCCTCGCGCTGGGCTACCTGAGCCGGCGCATCGGCGAGGCGACCCGCGGGCGCGAGTGGTACGAGTCGCGCTTCCTCCCCGTGATCGGCCCGTGGGCGCTCTACGGGCTGCTCTTCACCGTGGTCGTCCTGTTCGCCCTGCAGGGCGACGCCATCACGTCCGACCCCGCGGCCGTCGCGCTGATCGCCGTGCCGCTGCTCGCGTACTTCGCCCTGATGTGGACGGGCTCGTTCGTGCTCGGTCGGGGGATCGGCCTGCCCTACCCGCGTACGGCGACGCTGGCCTTCACGGCCGCCGGCAACAACTTCGAGCTCGCCATCGCCGTGTGCATCGGCGTGTGGGGGGTGACCTCGGGGCAGGCGCTGGCCGGCACCATCGGCCCGCTGATCGAGGTGCCCGCGCTCGTCGCCCTGGTGTACGTCAGCCTCTGGGCCCGCCGCCGCTTCTTCCCGCCCGAACCCGTCCCGACCCCCGCCCCCGCCGAGGAGACCCCGTGAGCGAGCCCGCGACCGCCGCCAAGCCCAGCGTCCTGTTCGTGTGCGTGCACAACGCCGGCCGCTCGCAGATGGCGGCTGCGTATCTCGGCCACCTCGGCGGCGACGCGGTCGAGGTCCGGTCGGCCGGATCCGCGCCGCGCGACCAGGTCAACCCGATGGCCGTGCAGGCGATGGCCGAGGAGGGCATCGACATCTCGGCCAAGGTGCCGCAGGTCCTCACCCCGGAGGCGGTCGAGGTCTCCGACGTCGTGGTGACCATGGGCTGCGGCGACGTCTGCCCGTTCTTCCCGGGCACGCGGTACGAGGACTGGGTGCTCGACGACCCGGCCGGCCAGCCGATCGAGGTGGTCCGCCGGATCCGCGACGAGATCCGGGCCCGGGTGGTAGCCCTGCTAGTCGAACTCGGCGTGGCCGAATCCGGCCAAACCGGCTAACCCCATACGCGGCAACGGTTCAGGTGTGATCGGGATCACCGTCGCTGTGCGTGCTCTCTGCTTGCTCTAGCAAGCATTCGGGGGCACAATGAAGTCATGGCCCCCCGCCCCGACCACGCTCTTGGAGCGTTCATCCGCGAGCAGCGCGAGCTCGCCGGGTCCAGCCTGCGCAAGCTGGCCGCCGAGGCCGGCATCTCCAACCCGTACCTCAGCCAGGTCGAGCGAGGGCTGCGCAAGCCCAGCGCCGAGATCCTGCAGCAGATCGCCAAGGGCCTGCGGATCTCCGCCGAGACCCTCTACGTCCGCGCCGGCATCCTCGACGAGGTCGGCGACGACCGCTCAGCCGAGGCGGCGATCCTGGCCGACCACCGGCTGACCGAGCGGCAGAAGCGCGTGCTGCTCGACATCTGCTCCTCGTTCCACCGGGAGAACGCCGAGATCGCGCCGGAGGCGCCGGCGAAGGCTCCCGCGAAGAAGCCCGCCAAGGCCACGGCCAAGAAGCCCGCCAAGGCCCCGGCCGCTGCGAATCCCACGACCCGCATCAAGGCAACCGCCTAGACCGCACACCCCTAACCGCACCCCCGAGCACCAACCGTCCAAGGAGGACCCCATGGCCACCGCCACCACCACCCCCGTCGCCACCGCCCCCACCGGGCTCAAGGCCCGCCTCGAGCTGGTCACCGACAAGATCGACCTCGAGTCGAAGCCGCTGTACGCCCTCGCCGGCGCCGGCGACCTCGCCGTGCACACCGTGCGCGAGCTGCCCGCCACGCTGAACAAGGCCGCCACCACGGTCGTGGACAAGGTCGACCTGGAGCACCGCATCGCCACGCTGCGCGCCGACCTCGAGACCCTGCCGGCGAAGGCGCAGACCTCGGCGAAGGACCTGCCCGCGAAGGCGCAGACCTCCGTCAAGGAGCTGCCGGCCAAGGCGATCGCCCGCACCTCGGAGATCACCGAGCACGCGCTCGACTCCCTTGAGGCCACCTACAGCGACCTGGCCGCCCGCGGCGAGGCCGTCGTCAGCCGGATCCGCAAGACCCCCGAGGTCAAGGTCGCCAAGACCCAGGCCAAGTCCACCGTGACCAAGGCCAAGGCCGCCCGCACGACGGCCAAGAAGGCCGCCACCTCCACGCAGCGCGCCAACAAGGCCGTCGCCACCTCCGCCGCCAAGACGGCTGAGGCCGCGGTCGAGGCCGTCGAGGCCGCCGCCGCCAAGATCGGCTGACCGCACCCCTCGACCGACCGGTACGGCCGCGCGGCCCCCTTCGCGCGGCCTCCGCGGGGTCGACCCGATCGGGTCGCCTCCACCCTGCGGCGCGAGCCCGTCCTGCCACGAGCAGGGCGGGCTCGCGGCGTCTGGGTAGGGTCGGTCAGGTGAATCTGTTTGCGTTCACCTCGAACGTGGTGACCCTCGGCCTGTGGATCCTGCTGGTCGCAGTGAAGTCGTACGCGCTGATCGACGCCCTGCGCAGGCCCCGCCAGGCCTTCGACTATGTGGGCAAGCAGCCGAAGAACCTCTGGCTGATCATCCTGGGCATCTCGGCGATGGCTCAGTTCATCAGCAGCCCGCTGGCGTTCTGGAACCTGCTGGGCCTGGTCGCCGCGCTGGTCTACCTGTTCGGCATCCGTCCGGAGCTGCAGCAGTACGGCGGCGGCACGGGCGGCGGGTCCAACAACGGTCCGTACGGGTCGTGGTGAGCCTGGTGGACGGGTGAGCGAGCGGATCGGGCGCACCGAGCGCCTGGAGCTCGACGACGCCTGGCTGCGCGCGTTCGACGCCACCGTGCTGGCCTCCTCGGCGGAGGGGATCGTGCTGGACCGGTCGGCCTTCTATCCCGGCGGCGGCGGCCAGCCGCCGGACCACGGGGTGCTGCTGTGGGGCGGGGTCCAGACCCGGATCGCGGGGGCGCGCAAGGGCGACGACCTCGAGCTCATCCCCGTCGAGGGCGACCCGGTCCCGCCGCCCGGGACCGCCGTGCGCGCCGAGGTCGAGGACGAGCGCCGCACCGCCCTGATGCGCACCCACACCGCGCTGCACCTGCTGTCGGGGGTCGTCTTCCGCGACTTCGGGGCCCTGGTGACCGGCGGGTCGATGGAGCCGCTGACGGCCCGGATGGACTTCGACCTGGCCGAGCTGCCGCCCGACTTCAAGGACCGCGTGGCCGCGGCCTGCGCCGTTGAGGTGGCCGCCGACCGCGCGATCCGGGTCGACGTGCTGCCGCGCGCGGAGGCCTTCGCGATCCCCGACATCATCCGCACCGCCACCAACCTGCTGCCGCCGGACCTCGAGGTGGTGCGGATCGTGGACATCGTCGGGCTCGACGTCCAGGCCGACGGGGGCACGCATGTCGCCTCCACCCGGGCGGTGGGCGGCCTTGAGGTGGTCAAGGTGGAGAACAAGGGCAAGGGCTTCCGCCGCCTGCGGGTGCGCATCACCGACGCGTAGCGGCCCCCGTCCAGTTGTCTGAGAATGCGGAGGCCATGGCCTGCGCTATCTCTGACAACTCGGATGGCTGGCGGGGCGGGAATCGGGGATGATGATCCGCGGTTGACCCTGCTGGGATCGGGGTATCCCTGACCCTGACTCAACATCCTCCCTCGGCTAGGAGCCCGCGTGCCCCGCTCGACCCTGCTGCGCTCGGTGCCTCCGGCCGACGCCGTCGGCGCGCGTGCGCTGGGCAACGGGAATCGGGGGCCGCTGCCCCGCCGGGTCGCCATGCTGTCGGTCCACACCAGCCCGCTCGACCAGCCCGGCACCGGCGACGCGGGCGGTATGAACGTCTACGTCGTCGAGGTCGCCCGCCGGCTGGCCCAGCTCGGCGTCGAGGTCGAGGTCTTCACCCGCGCCACCCGGGGCGCGCTGCCGCCGGCCGTCGAGATGGCTCCCGGCCTCACCGTGCGCCACCTGAGCGCCGGCCCGTTCGAGGGGCTGGCCAAGGAGGACCTCCCGGGCCAGCTGTGCGCCCTCACCGCCGGCCTGATGCGCGCCGAGGCCCGCCGCGAGCCGGGCTGGTACGACCTGGTCCACAGCCACTACTGGCTGTCCGGGCAGGTGGGCTGGCTGGCCAGCGAGCGCTGGGGCGTGCCCTTGGTGCACTCGATGCACACGATGGCGAAGGTCAAGAACGCCCACCTCGCCGACGGCGACACCCCCGACCCGCACACCCGCGAGATCGGCGAGGAGCAGGTGGTCGCCGCGGCCACCCGGCTCGTGGCCAACACCGACGAGGAGGCCGGCCAGCTCCACGGGCTGTACGGCGCCGACCCCGCGCGGATCGCCGTCGTCAACCCCGGGGTCGACCTCGACCGGTTCACGCCGGGCGACCGGCAGGCTGCCCGCGAGCGGCTGGGGCTGCCCGCCGACGCGTTCGTGCTGCTCTTCGTGGGCCGCATCCAGCCGCTCAAGGCCCCTGACGTGCTGATCCGCGCCGCCGCGCTGCTGGCCGAGGACCCCGCTTTGCGCCAGCGGCTCGTGGTCGCGGTGGTGGGCGGCCCCAGCGGCACCGGCCTGGCGCACCCCACCCACCTGGCCGATCTCGCCGCGGGCCTGGGGATCGCCGACCTCGTCCGGTTCGAGCCGCCCGTGGCGCAGGACCGGCTGGCCGACTGGTACCGCGCGGCGTCGGTCACCGCCGTGCCGTCGTACAGCGAGTCGTTCGGCCTGGTGGCCGTCGAGTCCCAGGCCTGCGGCACCCCGGTGGTCGCCGCGTCGGTCGGCGGACTGCGCACCGCGGTCGGCCGACGGGGTGTCGGGCGTGCTCGTGGACGGCCACGACCCGCGTGACTGGGCCGACGTGCTGGCCGGCCTGGCCGCCGAGCCGCGCCGGCTGGCCGCGCTGGGCCGGGGCGCCGTCGACCACGCGGGCGCCTTCGGCTGGTCGGTGACCGCCGCCCGCACGCTCGACGTCTACGCCGCCGCGCTCGGTGCCACGGCCGCCACTCTCGGCGGCCCCGCCGCCGATCCGCTCGCTGTCGGGGACTGACGGGCCGGCTGCGATGTCGGGGGAGTTCTCGCCGCAGGGGCTCGACGGGGTGATCTCGGCGGCGCTCCTGGAGCGCGGGATCGTGCACGAGCGGGAGCGGCCCGGCGTCTACCTGGTGCGGCTGGAGGGCGAGCACAAGCTCGTCACCCAGACCCTGCTCGTCGTCGGCGAGCACAGCCTGCTGATCGAGGCGTTCTTCGTCCGCCGCCCAGACGAGAACCACGCCGAGTTCTACCGGTGGCTGCTCGAGCGCAACGCCCGGATGTACGGCGTGCACTTCTGCGTCGACCACCTCGGCGACGTCTACCTGGTCGGCCGGCTGCCGCTGCACGCGGTCACGGCAGACGAGCTCGACCGGGTGCTCGGCTGCGTGCTGACGTACGCCGACGAGGCCTTCAACCCGGCGCTTGAGCTGGGCTTCGCGACGTCGATCCGGCGGGAGTGGGCCTGGCGGATCTCCCGTGGGGAATCCACGGCCAACCTGTCCCGCTTCACGCACCTGGCCCCGCCGCCGGAGGCCTGAGCGCGGCCCTTACTGCGCGGCGGCGAACTCGCGGAAGGCCGCGAACGCCCGCGGCCCGTACACGGTCGCCGGCCCGCCCACCATGAGCAGCGTCACGCCGATCGCCTCGGCCACCTCGGCCTCGGTGGCCCCGGCCTTCGCCGCGCCTCGGGCGTGCGAGGCGATGCAGCCGTCGCACTGCTCGCCGACCGACAGCGCGAGGGCGATCAGCTCCTTGATCTTGGTGCTGAGCACGCCCTCGGCCAGCGCCGCGGAGTGCAGCGCGGCGAAGGCGGCGTACGTGTCGGGGATCGCCCGGCGCAGGTCGCGCGAGGGCATCCGCAGCTCGGCCTGGACGCCCGGCCCGTACGAGCGGGCGGGCTGGGTCTCGGCGTGCGCGGTGTGGTCGTGCGGCTGGGGCATCGGCTGGGTGGTCTGCTCGGTCATGGGCGGAAGTCTACCGGGGTACCCGGGGGGGTACACGGGACGTTGGTCCCACCCCCGCCCGGGGACCGCCGGCGCGGCGATAAAGTCGAGCCGTGACCGATGCGACCAGCGCCACCAGCACCCTCGTCCTGCTCCGCCACGGCGAGAGCGAGTGGAACGCCAAGAACCAGTTCACCGGGTGGGTCGACGTCGACCTCACCGACAAGGGCCGGGCGGAGGCCGAGCGCGGCGGGCGGCTGCTGGCCGAGGCGGGCGTGCTGCCCGATGTGCTGCACACCTCGCTGCTGCGCCGCGCGATCCGCACCGCCGAGCTGGCGCTGCACGCGTGCGACCGGCACTGGATCCCGGTGACCCGCAACTGGCGGCTCAACGAGCGGCACTACGGCGCGCTGCAGGGCAAGGACAAGAAGGCGACGCTCGAGGCGTACGGCGAGGAGCAGTTCATGCTCTGGCGCCGCTCGTACGACACCCCGCCGCCGCCGATCGAGCCCGACGACCCCAACGCCCAGACCCACGACCCCCGCTACGCGTTCCTGCCCGCCGACGCGCGGCCGGCCACGGAGTGCCTCAAGGACGTCCTCGTCCGGCTGGTGCCGTACTGGGAGGACGTGATCGTTCCCGACCTGCGGGCCGGCAAGACCACGCTGGTGGTGGCCCACGGCAACTCGCTGCGGGCGCTCGTCAAGCACCTCGACGGCATGAGCGAGCAGGCCGTGGTGTCGCTCAACATCCCGACCGGGATCCCGTTGGTCTACCGGCTGGACGGCGAGATGCGCCCGGTGCAGATCGGCGGCGAGTACCTCGACCCGGACGCGGCGGCGTCGGCGATCCAGGCGGTGGCCAACCAGGGGCGCTGAGCGCCCGGCCGCGTCAGCGACGCTCGGACCGTCTGTCCGCGCGTCAGTCCTGCGCGGGCGGGTACGGCGAGGACTTGTTGATCGCGGTGTCGACGTGGTCCCACATCGCGTTGGCGCGGGACCGGCGGATGAGCAGCGCGATGAGCGCGACGGCGCCCACCAGGGCGAGCACGCCCAGGATGACCAGCAGCACGGTGGCGACAGACACGCGCGGATTCCTCTCCTCGGCGCCCGGGGCCTCCCCGGCGCGGGCTCCACGGTAACCCGGGGACACCGGTCGCGCTCAGCCCTCTTCGTCGACCCGGTGGCCGGTGACCAGGTAGACGGTGCGCCGGGCCATCGAGACGCAGTGGTCGGCGTAGCGCTCGTAGAAGCGGGACAGCAGGGTCACGTCGACGGCGGCCTCGACCCCGTGCGTCCAGTTCTCGGCGAGCAGGGCGCGGAACAGCTGGCGGTGCAGGTCGTCCATGCGGTCGTCGGCGAGCTCGAGGGCCTCCACGCGTGAGACATCGCGGGCCTCCAGGATCGAGCCGACCTCGGCCATCATCTCGGTGGCCACCTGGCCCATCTCGCGGAACACCGGCTCCAGCTCGTCGGGCACCGCCTTGCTCCGGGTATCGCATCCGCGCGGTCTTGGCCACGTGGCGGGCGAGGTCGCCGGCGCGCTCGACCGTGGTGGCCATCCGCAGGCAGGAGATGCAGGTGCGGAGGTCACCGGCCACCGGCTGCTGCAGCGCGATGATGTCGGTCGCCAGCGTCTCGATCTCGCGGTTGAGCTCGTCGACATCGTCGTCGGTGGCGATCACCGACTCGGCCATCGCCAGCTGCCCGTCGAGCAGCGCGGTCGTGGCGCGCTCCATCATCGACGAGACGATCTGGGTCATCGACGACGAGCTTGCCGACGACCGCGTCGAGGTTCTCGTGGTAGTGCTCGCGCATGCTGCGGGGCTCCCGGCCTCGGCGGTGGATGGCTGGTGTCGAGGGGCCACTGTAGGACGCGGGCGCGCGCCAGCGGCCGACCGCTGGCCTGAACGGCAGCCCCCGGACAGGTGAACAGCGGGCGAACCCGCGCCGGATGCCGCCTGGGCGACCAAGGCCGCTGACGGGGCTGCCTATCCTGATCGACGTGGACGCAGCCTCGCTCGGCCTGGCCGTGCTGGTCGGCGTGTTCCTCGGCGTGTTCATCGCCCTCGGCAGGTCGGCTGTCCCCTCGCGGCGGGCCGTGAGACGGGCGCGTCCGCTGCCCGCCGGCTGAGGCACGCTCTCGGCCGCGCCACCGGTGCCCGCGCCCGCGCTCGTCGCGGCAGACGGACGGACGCCCTTGAGGCGATGCGCTCGGCCTGGCTCGTGGTCGACGCCGACGACCGCGTGGCGGCCGCGTCCTCGTCGGCCGCCATGCTGGGCCTGGTACGCGGGCAGCGGGTCGCGCTCGAGGCGCTGCTGCGCGCCGTCCGCGCCGCGCGCGGCTCGGATGCGGCCACCGTGCTTCCGCTGGAGCCGCGGGCCCGGCGCGGACCGGCCGGGCCAGTCGTGCTCGAAGCCCGGATCGCCCCGCTGGACGGCGGGTCTGGTGGCCGTGATCGTCGACGACCGCTCCGAGGCCCGCCGGGTCGAAGACGTGCGGCGTGACTTCGTCGCCAACGTGAGCCACGAGCTGAAGACGCCGGTGGGGGCGCTGTCGCTGCTGGCCGAGGCGGTGGAGGACGCCAGCGACGACCCGGAGGCCGTGCGCCGGTTCGCCGGCCGGATGCACCACGAGGCCGCCCGCCTGACGACCCTGGTCAACGAGCTGATCGACCTGTCGCGGCTGCAGGGCGACGATCCGCTGAGCCACGCCGAGGTGGTCGCCATCGACGACCTGGTGACCGTCGCGGTGGACCGGGCACGGCTGCATGCGGAGGCGAAGCAGATCACCCTCGTCGGTGGGCGGAGAGCACGGCCTGTCGGTGTACGGCGACCGCCAGCAGCTGGCGACCGCCCTGAGCAACCTGGTGGAAAACGCGATCCACTACAGCCCCGACCGGACCAAGGTGGTGCTGTCCGCCCGGGCGGTCGGCGACGAGGTGGAGATCGCCGTCACCGACCAGGGGATCGGGATCCCCGAGGCGGACCTCGACCGCGTCTTTGAGCGCTTCTACCGGGTCGACCCCGCCCGCTCGCGGGCGACCGGCGGCACCGGGCTCGGGCTGTCGATCGTCAAGCACATCTGCTCCAACCACGGCGGCGAGGTCGTGGTCTGGAGCGCCGAGGGCGCCGGCTCCACGTTCACGCTCCGGTTGCCGCGCCATGGAGCCGGGCTCCCCGAGGCCCAGCCCGAACCCGTTGAACCCGCCCCATCAAGCCGAGAGGCCGCCCGGTGACCCGAGTCCTGGTCGTGGAGGACGAGGAGTCCTTCTCCGACGCCCTGTCGTACATGCTGCGCAAGGAGGGCTTCGAGGTCGCCGTCGCCGCGACCGGGCCGGACGCGATCGCCGAGTTCGACCGCTCCGGCGCCGATCTGGTGCTGCTCGACCTGATGCTCCCGGGGCTGCCCGGCACCGAGGTCTGCCGGCTGCTGCGCCAGCGCTCCACCGTGCCGGTGATCATGCTCACCGCCAAGGACAGCGAGGTCGACAAGGTGGTCGGCCTGGAGCTCGGGGCCGACGACTACGTCACCAAGCCGTTCTCGTCCCGCGAGCTGGTGGCCCGCATCCGCGCGGTCTTGCGTCGCGCCGGCGAGGGGCCCGAGGAGCTGATCACGGGCACGGTCGAGGCGGGGCCGGTCCGGCTGGACTCCGAGCGCCACGTGGTCACGGTCAACGGGCGCGAGGTGCCGATGCCGCTCAAGGAGTTCGACCTGCTCGAGCTGCTGCTGCGCAACTCCGGGCGGGTGCTCACCCGGATGCAGATCATCGACCGGGTGTGGGGCAGCGACTACGTCGGCGACACCAAGACGCTGGACGTCCACGTGAAGCGGCTGCGCGAGCAAGATCGAGGCCGACCCCGCGAACCCGACCCACCTGCTGACCGTGCGGGGGCTGGGCTACAAGTTCGAGGACTAAGCCGGCGGCCCCTCGGCGGCCCCGCGGCCGCGCCTAGGCGGGGGCGGGCAGCGGCACCGGGACGACCGGGAGCGGCGCCGCGGGGGCTTGATGCCCTTGTACGGGCCTTCCTTGTTGTCGACCACGACCACGTCGAGGGTGACCTCGCCCGCGTCGCGGAAGAGCATGCTGACTGGGACCACCTGGCCCGGCGTGGCCTCGAGGTCCTTGACCACCGCGGGCACCTGGTCGTCGTCGACGCCGAGCGTGACCCGGCTCACGGGCGGGAGCAGCACGGGCGCGTCGAAGTCGACCCGCGCCCCCTCGCCCTCGGCCGCGACGAACAGGTCGCCGGGGGGGTTCTCATCAGGCGGGGCGTCGGTGCCGAGCGGGAGCATCACGATCGAGCCGATGAGCACCCCGGAGCCCTTGCCGTCGGCCACCAGCACCAGGTTGCGCACCGCCACGTCGCCGACGGTGCGCGATCGCGCCCTCGCCGGGCTGGTAGGCGGCGTTGGTCGTGGCGGCGATTCCGGTGCCGCAACCGGACAGCGCGAGCGCCGCGGCGGCGAGCAGCGCGCCGGCGGCCCCGCTGCGGCGGGCGGCGGTCGGCGAGGGCAGGGACGGCATCAGATCTCCTCGGGCGCTCGAACGGGTGGCACTGGCGGCCGGACCCCGCCGAGGGGCCCGCCCGCAGGCGCCGGCACGCAGCCTACTCATCGCGAGACCCGCGGTGGAGCCAACCCGCCCTGTGGACAAGCACCGACGGGGCCCCCTGTCAAGTCCCCCGATAGGGCTCTGACCTGCGGCAACGCGTTCAGGGGCCTCCGCGCAGCGTGTTACCCTGGTCACCTGCGGAAGGGGTTCCACGCGAATGTCATTCACGGTCGGGGAGACTGTTGTCTACCCCCATCACGGCGCCGCGCTCATCGAGGCCATCGAGACGCGGACCATCAAGGGCGAAGAGCGGCTCTACCTGGTGCTCAAGGTCGCCCAGGGCGATCTGACGGTGCGGGTGCCCGCGGACAACGCCGAGTACGTCGGCGTCCGCGACGTGGTCGGTGCGGAGGGTCTGGAGCGCGTGTTCGACGTGCTGCGCCAGCCGTACACCGAGGAGCCCACGAACTGGTCCCGCCGCTACAAGGCCAACCTGGAGAAGCTCGCCTCGGGCGATGTGATCAAGGTGGCCGAGGTCGTCCGCGACCTGTGGAGGCGCGAGCGCGAGCGCGGCCTGTCCGCCGGCGAGAAGCGGATGCTGGCCAAAGCCCGGCAAATCCTTGTGTCGGAGCTCGCACTTGCCGAGAAGACCAATGAGGACAAGGCCGAGGCCATCCTCGACGAGGTGCTCGCCTCCTAGGGGCTGATCGAGATGTCGCCGGAGGGCGGCGGGCGGCTCGTGCCGTTCGCCGCCTTCCGCGCGTTTGGGCGCGGGGCGCGGCCCGAGAGCCGAGGTGCCGCATGGCCGACGTGGAACGGCCCGCTGAGCAGCGGGTGCCGCCCGCACCCCGGGTGAGCGATGATCCGCGTGGCCGGCGCGCGCCGGCCGCCGTCGTCGAGCTGCTCCGGCTGCTTGCCGTCATCTTCTTCGCCGCCGCCGGCTACCAGGTCGGCATCGCGCTCTCAGGGGCGGCCGAGCCCCTGCTCGGGCCGTTCAACGCCGCCGGGATCGGCATCGTCGTCGGCTCCGGCCTCGGGTACGTCCTGGGCGGCGTGCTCGGCCGGACCACGGTCAGCGCGGTCGACCGCAGCCAGCAGGCGCTGGAGGGGGTCTCCGCCGAGGAGGTCGTCGCCGGCGTCTTCGGCGGGCTGATCGGCGCCCTGGCCGGCAGCGCCCTGATGTGGCCGGTCTTCCTGCTCGGCCAGCCGGCCTTCGCGGTGCCGCTCTTCGGCTTCGTCGTGCTCACCCTGGGGCTGATGGGCTACCGGGCCGGCGTCGCGCGGCACGAGTCCATGCTCGCGATCTTCTCCGGCCGCGCCGGGATGCGGCCCCCCGTCACCTCGGCGGCCGCGTTGCCGCGGCTGGTGGACACGTCGGTCGCCATCGACGGCCGGGTGCTGGATGTCGTGCGGGCCGGATTCCTGCACGGCCGGATGCTGGTGGCCCGGCCCGTCCTGCTGGAGCTGCAGGGCCTGGCCGACGCCGGCGACGAGGTCCGGCGCGCCAAGGGCCGGCGCGGGCTGGCGACCCTGGAGGCGCTGCGGCGCGAGCCCGGGATCTCGGTCGAGGCGATCGACGACGACGCCCCGCAGGTTCCCGATGTCGACGCCAAGCTGATGCGGATCGCCATCGACCGCGACGCCGCCCTGCTCACCCTCGACACGAACCTCGCCCGCGCCGCCGCGCTCGCCGGGGTACGGGTGCTCAACCTGCACGCGCTCACGCTGGCGCTGCGCCCGCCGGTGGTGGCCGGCGACGACGTCGAGGTGCACCTGCTCAAGCCGGGCCGCGAGGCCGGACAGGCGGTCGGCTACCTCGACGACGGGACGATGGTGGTGGTCGAGCAGGCTCGCGCACGGGTGGGCAAGACCGTCGTCGCCCACGTGACGAGCGTGCTGACCACCGCCAACGGCCGGATGGTCTTCGGCCGGCTGGGCGGGATCGACGCGGTCGCCGCGGCCTCAGCGCCGGCGTCGGCGGAGGCCGAGCCGTCGGACGCCGCGGTCGACGCTCCGGCATGATCGGCGGGTGACCTCCGCCCCTCCGTCCCGCGTCGCCGCGATCGTCCCGGCGGCCGGCCGCGGTGAGCGGCTCGGCCCCGGGGCCCCCAAGGCGCTGCGCGACTCTCGCCGGGCGGCCGCTGCTGGTGCACGCGGCCCTCGCGCTGGCCGCGTGCCCCGAGGTCGACCTGATCGTCGTGGCGGCGCCGCCCGACGCCATCGCCGAGACCGCTGCGCTGCTGGCCGACGTCGACACCGACTGGGTGGTGGTCGCCGGCGGCCGCGACCCGGGTGGACTCCGTCCGGCTGGCCCTCGCGGCCGTCCCGGCCGACGTCGACGTGGTGCTGGTGCACGACGCGGCCCGCCCGCTCGTGCCGGCGGCCCTGGTCTCGGACGTGGTGGCCGCGGTGCGCGGCGGGGCGGACGCGGTCGTGCCCGGTGTCCCGCTGGCCGACACGGTCAAGCGGGTCGACGCCGCGGGCCTCGTCCACGAGACGCCCGACCGCGCCGCGCTGCGGGCCGTGCAGACGCCGCAGGGGTTCCGCCGGCGGTGCTCGAGGCCGCCCACGCGGCGGCCGGGCCGGGCGCCGACGGCGACCGATGACGCGGGGCTGGTCGAGCGGGCCGGCGGCGCGGTGCTGGTGATCCCCGGCGACGAGGAGGCGTTCAAGGTGACCCGTCCGCATGGACCTGCTGCTGGCCGAGGCGGTGCTCGCGGCGCGGGCCGGGTCCGCCGGCGGCGCGCCCCGGGTGGGGATGGGCACCGACGTGCATCCGCTCGAGCCGGGCCGGCCGTGCTGGGTCGCCGGGCTGCTGTGGCCAGACGAGCCGGCCGGGCCGAGCGGTCACTCCGACGGCGACGTGGCCGCGCACGCGCTCTGCGACGCGCTGCTGGCGGCGGCCGGGCTCGGCGACCTCGGCTCGAACTTCGGCACCGCCGAGCCGGAGTGGGCCGGCGCCTCAGGCGCGGCGCTGCTGGCCGAGACCGCCCGGCGGGTGCGGGCGTGCCGGGTACGCGATCGGCAACGCCACCGTCCAGGTCATCGGCAACCGCCCCCGCCTCGGCCCGCGCCGCGCCGAGGCGGAGCAGGCGCTGTCGGCGGCCCTCGGCGGCGCCCCGTCTCGGTCTCGGCGACGACCACCGACGGGCTCGGGCTGACCGGCCGGGGCGAGGGCCTGGCCGCGCTTGCGGTGGCGATGCTCGTGCCGCTCGCCTAGCGTCGCGGGTATGGCCCACGCCCTTCCCGACAAGCTCATCCAATGGATCGACGCCGGCGAGTTCGCCGTCATCGGCACGATCGAGCCCGACGGCCGCCCCCAGCTGTCGGTGGTCTGGCTCGCGTACGACGGAGGCGACCTGCTCGTCTCGACGGTCGTGGGCCGCCGCAAGCACCGCAACCTGGTGGCCGACCCGCGCTGCACGGTGATCGTCTACCCGCGCGACTCGCCGTACGAGTACGCCGAGGTCCGCGGCACGTCGACGATGACCGAGGAGGGCGGCCGCGCGCTGATCGACGCGCTTGCGGTGAAGTACCGCGGCCTGGACCGCTACCCTTCGACGACGGCACCGACAACGTCCGCGTCGTGGTGCGGATCACGCCGGACAAGGTCGTCGTCCGCTAGCCCGTTCCGCACCGGAGGGGTCCGGTTCGGCCACGGATCACGAGGCGTTCGTCTGCCGTTCACCCTTGGCGCCCCTCGCTGTTTGCCCGCTGCCGACAGCCTGCAGGCAGCCCCCGGACCGCCCGGGGGACTCGCCCTGGAGGCCGCGCGTTGGGTGAGCCCCGCTTCCTGATCCTGGAGGGCGACGCCCGCCGGTTGAGCTGGCCCGATCCCTCCCGAGGCCGACGGCAACGGCGCCGCGGCCTGGCAGCTGGTGTCGGGCAACAACCGCGAGCTGGGCCGCAGCGCCGTCCTACCACTGGGGTCCGGACGCCTGCCTCGGGGCGATCGACGAGCTCGTCCGCTCCCTGTCGCGCGCCCAGACCAGGGTGAGCCGCAGCCCGGCGACCGGCATGTGGACCTGGGTGCTGACCGTGGACGGCGAGCCGGCCGCGATGAGCGGCCGCGGCTACCGGCGCGAGACTGAGGCCCGCTACAGCCTGGATCACTTCCAGCGCGCAGTCCCGATCGCGGCCATCCGGTCACGGACGCCGTCGCGTCGTCTGGGCCATCGGGGCGGTCAGCTCGCCGGGCCCGGCGGGCGGCCCAGACGGCCCCGGGGCAGCCGATCCCGCAGAGGGCCAGTCCGGCTGAGGAGGCGCGGCCCTCCGCTGCCCGTACCCTTGCGCCCGTGACCCTGCGCCTGCACGACACCGCGACCCGCGCGGTGCGCGACTTCGTGCCGCTCGTCCCCGGCCGGGTCGGCGTCTACCTGTGCGGCGCGACGGTGCAGGCCCCGCCGCACATCGGCCACATCCGCTCGGGGCTCGCCTTCGACGTGCTGCGCCGGTGGCTCGAGCACAGCGGCTACGTGGTCACCTTCATCCGCAACGTCACCGACATCGACGACAAGATCATCCACAACGCCGGCCACGAGGACATCCCGTACTGGCAGCTGGCGATGCGCAACGAGCGCGCCTTCACCTGGGCGTACGACACGCTCGGCTGCCTGCCGCCGACGTACGAGCCCCGGGCGACCGGCCACGTCCCCGAGATGGTCGCGCTCATGCAGCGGCTGATCGACCGCGACCACGCGTACGCGGCCGGCGGCGACGTCTACTTCGATGTGCGCTCGCTGGAGTCGTACGGCTCGCTGTCGGGCCAGCGCATCGACGACATGCTCGCCGCCGCCGACAGCGAGGAGCGCGGCAAGCGCGACGCTCGCGACTTCGCGCTGTGGAAGGGCGCCAAGCCCGGCGAGCCGCAGTGGGACACCCCCTGGGGGTCCGGGCGGCCCGGCTGGCACCTGGAGTGCTCGGCGATGGCGCACAAGTACCTCGGCGCGGAGTTCGACATCCACGGCGGCGGGCTCGACCTGGTCTTCCCCCACCACGAGAACGAGATCGCGCAGTCGGTCGCGGCCGGCGACGGCTTCGCCCGGTACTGGATGCACAACGCCTGGGTCACGACGAGCGGCGAGAAGATGAGCAAGTCGCTCGGCAACTCGCTGCTGGTCTCCGAGGTGGTCAAGCGCGTGCGCCCCGTCGAGCTGCGCTGGTACCTCATCGGCGCCCACTACCGCTCGCACCAGGAGTACTCCGAGGAGGCGCTGCACGAGGCGGCGACCGCCTACCAGCGGATCGAGCACTTCGTGCTGCGGGCCGCGGAGGCCGCCGGGCCGTTCGAGCCCTCGGTGGCCTGCGCCGACTTCGCCCTCGCCATGGACGACGACCTGGCCGTGCCGGCGGCGCTGGCCGCCCTGCAGGCCGTGGTGCGCGAGGGCAACACCGCGCTGGCCGCGGGCGACCACGCGACGGCCCGCGGCGCCGCGGCGTCCGTACGGGCCATGCTCGGCGTCCTGGGCGTCGACCCCCTGGCCGAGCCGTGGGCCTCGGCCCGCGGCGGCGCCGGGGACGCGGGCCTGCGCGACGCCGTGGACGGCCTCGTGCGGTCCTCGCTCGACGAGCGGGCCGCCGCGCGCAAGGACAAGGACTTCGCCCGGGCCGACGCGATCCGCGACCGGCTGGCGGCGGCGGGGATCGCGGTGGAGGACACCGCGGAAGGCGCGCGCTGGTCGCTCGCCGAGGAGGGACACCGCTGATGGCGGGCAACAGCCAGCGCAAGGGCGCGATGCGCAACACGGGCAGCAAGAAGGGCGCGACCGTCGGCTCGGGGGGCCAGCGGCGACGGGCCCTCGAGGGGCGCGGCCCGACGCCGAAGGCGAGCGAGCGGCCCGGACACCCGAAGGCCCGCAAGGCCGCGTCGGCCGCCAAGCGCGCCGAGGCGGGCTCGCGCGGGGGCGCCCCTCGCTCGGGGTCCTCGCGCCCGTCGCGCAAGACCGGGGGCGACGCGCCCGAGGTGGTCGCCGGCCGCAACTCCGTGGTCGAGGCCCTGCGCGCGGGCGTGCCGACCCTCGCGGTGCTCGTGGCCTCGCGGATCGACTCCGACGACCGGGTGCGCGAGTCGCTGAAGATCGCCGGCGACCGCGGGATCCCGCTGCTGGAGTGCTCGCGCACCGAGCTCGACCGGGTCACCGGCGGGGCCGTCCACCAGGGCCTCGCCCTGCAGGTCCCGCAGTACGAGTACGCGCACCCCGACGACCTGGTGGCGCGCGCCCACGAGCAGGGCGAGACGCCGCTCATCGTCGCGCTCGACGGGGTCACCGACCCGCGCAACCTCGGGGCCGTGGTCCGCTCTGCGGCGGCGTTCGGCGCCCACGGCGTGCTGGTGCCCGAGCGCCGCTCGGCGGGGATGACCGCCGGCGCGTGGAAGGCCTCGGCCGGCGCCGCCGCGCGCATCCCGGTCGCGCGGGCCACCAACCTGGCGCGCGCGTTGGAGGCGTACCGCGCGGGCGGGCTGTTCGTCGTCGGCCTGGCGGCGGGCGGCAAGGCCGAGGTCGGCGCGCTGGCCCTGGCCGACTCGCCGCTCGTCCTGGTCGTCGGCTCGGAAGGCCAGGGGCTGTCGCGCATCGTCACGGCCGCCTGCGACGAGGTGGCCAACATCCCGATGGCCTCGAGCGTCGAGTCGCTCAACGCGGGGGTCGCGGCGAGCATCGCGCTGTTCAGCGTGGCCCAGGCCCGCCGGGCTTGACCTCTCGCATTCGGCCGAACGCCCGGGGCCTCCGTACCCTCGGGCCTTGTGCATGAGTACACCGCCGAGACCGACCGGCTGGCCCAGGCCGTCATCGACTACGCCCGCAAGCGACTGCAGCTGAACCCGGTCCCGCTCGACCGCCCGCGCTCGTACGACGAGCTGCACGCCGTCGCCGGGGAGACCGTCACGGCCGAGGGGATCGGCGGCGAGCGCGCGCTGGCCCTCTTCGACGAGGTGCTGTCCAAGGCCTGCATCTCGGTCGACCACCCGCGCTACCTGGCGTTCATCCCGGGCGCGCCCACCGAGGCGGCGACGCTGTTCGACGTCGTCGTGGGCGCCTCGTCGATCTACGGCGGCTCGTGGCTGGAGGGCGCGGGCGCGGTGTACGCCGAGAACCAGGCGCTGCGCTGGATCGCCGATCTGGCGGGCTTCCCGGCCGAGGCGGGCGGGGTCTTCGTGCAGGGCGGCACCCTCGGCAACCTGTCGGCGCTGGTGGCCGCGCGCCACACCGCGCAGACCCGGCGCGGCGGTGAGCGCCCCGCCCGCTGGGTCGTCGCGTGCAGCGCCGAGGCGCACTCCTCGATCGCCAGCGCCGCCCGGGTGATGGACATCGACGTGCTCGCGGTGCCCGTCGACGACCAGGGCCGGCTGCTCGGCTCCGAGCTGGCCAAGGCGCTGGACGCGCACGGCCGCGACGACGTCTTCGCCGTGGTCGGCACCGGGGGCACCACGAACTACGGGATCGTCGACGACCTGGCCGGGCTGGCGGACGTGTGCGCGGAGCGCGGCCTGTGGCTGCACATCGACGGGGCGTACGGGCTGGCGGCGCTCGCGGCGCCGTCGCGGCGCGCGCTCTTCGACGGGATCGAGCGCGCCGACTCGTTCATCGTCGACCCGCACAAGTGGCTCTTCGCGCCGTTCGACGCGTGCGCGCTGCTCTACCGCGATCCGCGGCTGGCCCGCGCGGCGCACACCCAGACCGCCGGCTACCTCGACGTCCTCACCAACGCCGACGAGTGGAACCCCAGCGACTACGCCTACCACCTGTCGCGGCGGGCCCGCGGGCTGCCGCTGTGGTACTCGCTGGCCACCCACGGCACCGACGCCTACCGCGACGCGGTCGAGCAGTCGCTGGCCGTGGCCGACGCGGCGGCCGCCGAGATCCGCGCGCGCTCGTACGTCGAGCTGGTGCGCGAGCCGATGCTGTCGGTCGTGGTGTTCCGGCGGATCGGCTGGACCTCAGCGCAGTACCAGGACTGGAGCGACCGGCTGCTCGCGGCGAACTTCGCCTTCGTCACGCCGACGGCCCACGACGGCGAGACGGTCACCCGCTTCGCGATCGTCAACCCCAGGACGACCGTCGCCGACATCCAGGCCATCCTCGACACGATGGCCTGAGCGGCCGCGAGGTCAGGCGCCGGTGGGCGGTGCCTCCGCCACGGCCGGCCTCTCGGCGCCCGGTTGGCGCGTCTCGATCACGTGGGCGGCCGCCGGGAAGATCAGGACGCTGAGCACGCCCGCGCCGACGAGCGCCGCGGCGTTGGCCGGGATCATGAGCCCGCTGTCGACGCCGACCGCGGTGACGGCCACGATGATGGGCAACCCGGTCGCGGTGTACAGCGCCAACCGCAGCAGATCCGGCCGGGGCAGCCAGCCGCGGAACCACAGCAGCGTCGGCAGCCCGCGGCAGACCACCAGCAGAGCGAAGAACAGCAGCAGGCGCTCGGGCGACTCGAGGACCGCCTGCACGTCGAGCGACATCCCCGAGACCACGAAGAACAGCGGCACGAACAGCCCGAACGCCAGGCCGTCGATCTTGGTCTCGAGCCGCTCGTCGGTGCCCGGGCAGAAGTGCCGGCGGGTGATCATCCCGGCGAAGAAGGCCCCGAGGATCACGTCGAGCCCGAAGGCGCCGGCGATGGCCAGCAGTCCGATCAGCAGCAGGACGATCAGCCGCAGCGAGGTCTGCGAGGTGGTCTCTCGGCCGCGCAGCAGGATCTCGGTGAACCTCGGCCCGAAGTGACTCGGCAGCGCCGCCAGTGCAAGGGCGACGAACCCGAAGAGCGCCAGCACCACCAGCGAGGTGAAGGCGCCCCGGGCGCCCAGCAGCAGCGAGATCGCCACGATGGGTGCGAACTCGCCGACCGCGCCGTTGGCGAGCACCGCGCGGCCGAGGGGCTGCTCGGTGATCCCGGCGTCGCGAAGGATCGGCAGGAGGGTCCCGAGGGCGGTGCTGGTGAGCGCGATGGCGACCGCCGCCGTGTCGCGGACCACGCCGGTCCAGTGCAGGAGGCCGGCGGCGAGAGCGCGAGGGCCACGGCGGTCAGCCAGTTGAGGCCGGCCCGCTGGGCCAGCCGGCCGCGGATGAGCTCGGGGGGCAGCTCGAACCCGGCCACGAAGAACAGGAAGCCGAGGCCGACGCCGGCGAAGAGGCTGATCGGCTCGCTGACCTGGGCGAGGTCCGAGCGCCTGGGGGCCGATCACGACGCCGAGCACGAGCAGGACGGCGACCTCGGGGATCTTGGGCCCGGGCAGGATCGCCACGATGAACGGCGCCAGCGCGGCGACGGCGACGATCGCGAAGAGGGAGCCGAGCCCCTCGGACGACGTCCACGGCAGCGCACGCTAGCGCCCGCGCCGCCCGCGCCGCCCGCGTACCCTCGGTCCGTCACGCCGACGTGGCGCAATTGGCAGCGCACCCGCCTTGTAAGCGGGTGGTTAGGGGTTCGAGTCCCCTCGTCGGCTCCACTCCGCGGTCACCCCTGCGCCCGCCGCTCGGCCTTGACGTCGCGCGCGTAGCGGTCGACGTACGTCTGCCCGCCGAGCGCGAGCAGCGCGTCGCGCACGACGGCGGCCAGCTCGTCGGGGGTCATGGTGCGCGCGTCCAGCGCGAGCGGGGGGGAGATCCGGATCTGCACGCGGGTGCGGCGCCGCGGCCGCTTGGTGTACGAGGTGGTGATCGCGTGCACAGGCACATCGGGGTTGCCCTGCAGGACGGGGATGAGCACGCGCTTGTGCAGCCGATGCAGCTGGGTGGGGTCGGGGGAGCGGGTGCCCTCGGGGTACAGCCCGATCTTGCCGCCGTAGGCCAGGGCTCGCGTCGCCATGTCCATCGCCCAGTGGGTGGACGCCTCGTCGCCCCGCCGCAGCGGGATCTGGCCCATCAGCCGGAAGAAGGCGGCGCCCCGCCGCTCGTACACCTCGACCTTGGTGAAGGCGGTGACCCGCCACCAGTTGCTGATCACCGCCATGACGGGATCCATCGCCGACAGGTGGTTGCCGATCAAGAGGGTCGCGCCGGGGGCCACGTGCTCCGCGCCCGCCACGCGCACGGCCCACCTCGCCCGCAGGACGCGCATCGCCGCGATCGTCGCCCAGTAGGTGCGGGCGCGCCCCGGCCGGCCGATCCGGATGCCGGGATACAGCCGCCGCCCTTCGGCCAGCGCCTCGTCGTACGACCCGAGGGGACGGCGTCCGGCATGGCCACATCCTACCGTCGGGGCCAGCTGAAGGGACCACGGAACGGCCCTCCTCGTGCTGCTGAGCCGTGATCAGATGAGGCCCCGTAGGGAGCGTGAAGAGCAGCGCGAGCCACAGCAGCACGAGACCCTCGCGAGCCAACGCTTGAGGCCATGGTTCCATGAGCCCCGCCGCGATCTCGTCGGCGATCACGGCGTTCACCGGCGTCAGGATGGCCACTGCCGCAACGCCGAGGGTTGCGGCGATCCGGCGAGCGGATCGACCGTCGGCCACGATCACTCCGCACGCGGGGACGACCCACACTGCGTGGTGCACCCAGGCGATGGGGGAGATGAGCACCGTGGTGAGCCCGACCAGCGTGGCGGCCGCGAGTAGTGCGCCCGAGCGGTGCGCGGCGCGCGCTCTGAGCAGGCCCACGACCAAGAGCGCCCCGTGGCGAGCCATAGGACAGGTGTCGGGACCCCCCACCGAAGGGCGAAGCCCCGCAGCGACTGGTTCGTGACTAAGGCGGCGTCGCCCACTCGTTCGTCCTGGAGGAAGGCCAGGCCGAGGAAGTAGTCGGTGGTGTCTGGCCAACTCAGCACGGCAGCAAGCCCCACGCGAGGGCGATCGTTCCGACGGCCCAGGCGACCGCTCGCCAGCGTCCGATGAGGGCGAGGTAGACAACGAAGAGCCCGGGGGTCAGCTTGATGGCCGAGGCGAGCCCGACGAGCACCCCGCTGCGGCGATCGGACGCGGGGACTCCCACGGCGAGAAGGCAGAGCGTGACCAGCCAGATCCCGATCTGGCCGAGGCTCAGCGCGTCCGTCACCGGGAGCGTGAGCACCGCGGCGGCGGTCAGCGCGCCGACGAGCAGGATCCGCAGTGGAGCGGCCCTGCCCGCTACCACCCCCGAGAACGAGATCCGCACGACGGCCGCGAGCGCTCCCAACGAGCCCAGCGTCCACAGAGTGGCTGCCCAGAAGGCGCTCAGCCAGCCGATCGGCGTGAAGAGGACTGCGGCGAAGGGTGGGTAGGTGAACTGCAGGTCGGATCGGGCGCGATCCGCAACGAGGGCGCTAGAGGGAGAGCCGGACCACAGCGACCGCCCGCCTCGGCATACGCGCGGAGGTCGATGGGCTGCCCAGACGCGAGTGCGTCCGGGCGATCGGCGCGAGGGACACGAGGACGAGCAAGACGGCGAGCGACGGCGATGGACAGGGGAGCGGCAAGCCGCCGTGGTTCGCGCGTCGAGGCAGCCTCGTCGTTGGACACGACACGGAACGTAGTGGGTCGCCTCCGGCTCAAGGATGGGCGTCTGCGCGGTTGGTGGGGGCAGATCCGGCGCGGATCAGGCCGAATCCGGGGCCGGCCACGATGGGGCCTGTGACGGACCCGCTGACCCCCCTCGACCCAGATCCGGTACCCGACAGCGCCGCCGCGCGGCGGCCGCGGCTCGAGCGAGCGATCGCTCGGGTTGACCCCTACCTCGCGTTCGTGGCCCTCGTGTCGCTGGTCTGCATCATGCTCATCGCCAGCGGGCAGGACCCGGGTTGGGCGCGCGCAGGGCTGGTGATCTGCTGGCTGATCCTGGCCTTTGAGTACCTGGGGCGGCTGGCTCTGGCGACCCACCGGCGCGAGTTCGTGCGGCGCACCTGGGTCGACCTGCTGGCCGTCATCATCCCCTTCTTGCGGATCTTCCTGTTCGCCCGGATCGTCCCGATCCTGGGCCACCGGGCGCGCGGCCGGCTGGCCAATCGGGCGGCGCTGGCGGCGGCGTTCCTGGCCGTCCTCGTCGTCTCGGTCGGATCCGTGGGCGTGCTCTGGGCTGGAGGAGGGCCAGCCGGACTCGAACATCGAGACGCTGGGCAGAGCCTCTGGTTCGCCTTCGTCACCGTCTTCACCGTCGGGTACGGCGACTACACCCCGGTGACGCCGGAGGGCCGCGTCATCGGGGTGATCCTGATCTTCGTGGGCGTCGGCGTGATCGCCATCTTCACCGCGTCGATCGCCACCCGGTTCCTCTCCGCGCGGGACTCCCGCCAGGGGATCCCAGGACGGGTGATCGAGGAGGAGGCGACCCTCGATGTCGTGCTCGCTCGGCTGGAATCGCTGGAGGCCCGGTTGGTCGCCGGCGGCGTGATTGCCGAGCAGATCCCCGGCGACGCGCCCGCGGACGAGACACGCCGAAGCGAATGACATCGGTGGGATTCGCGCTCTAGAGTGGGCGCGCGGCCCGGGAGGGGAAGCCCGGGCCGCTCAGTCTTCGCCGCGAGGGAGCACACGGGCATGGACGCCGCACGAGACGCCGGCCGGGAGGCCTTGACGGGGCTGGACGTCGCCCTGCCGAACGCCGCCGCGTCCTCGCTGTCTGAGCGCGACCAGCAGGTGCTCGCCTTCGAGCGGCAGTGGTGGAAGTACGCCGGGGCCAAGGAGCAGGCCATCCGCGAGCTGTTCGACATGTCGGCCACCCGCTACTACCAGGTGCTCAACGCCGTCATCGACCGCCCCGAGGCGCTCGCGTTCGACCCGATGCTGGTCAAGCGGCTGCGCCGCATGCGCGCCTCCCGCCAGCGCGCCCGCTCCGCACGCCGCCTCGGCATCGACGCCTGAGCCGGGCCGGCTGACCTCGGTTGACGATGAGCCCCGGCTCGCATCGCCAAGACGCCTCGTCGCCGGGGTCGTGGCTGATCTCGCTGCTTCTGGGCGCGGTGGTCGCCGTCGCCCTTGGCGTCGGGCTCGCAGGGTGGCTCAACCCAGATGACCCGACCTCCGCCGCCGCCGCCTCGCCCGCGCCGACCGTGACGGTGACCGCCACGCCGACCCCCACGCCGACGCCTACCCCGACCCCGACGCCGACGCCGACACCGACCCCCACACCCACGCCGCCCCCTCCGCCGCCTCCGCCTAGCCCGAGCCCCTCGACCGCGCCGACGATCCCGGCCAGCGAGCGCCCCCCGGTCGTGATCCTCAACCAGACGGGGGTGAACGGCCTGGCGGCGGCTCTGTCCAAGAGCCTGACCGCCGACGGCTGGACGGTGACCGGGCTCGGCAACTGGAAGGGCTCGGTGCCCGCCACCACCGTGTACTACGGCACCGGCCAGGAGGCTGCGGCCGCCGCGCTGGCCGCCGACATCCCGGGGCCCGACCGCACCCGGCCACGGGTTGGCGGGATGGTCGACGGCCGGCTCACCGTCGTCATCGCCGAGGAGCTGAGCGTCTAGGGCGCAGCGCTGCGGGCGCGCGCCTGGGCCATCGGGGGCCGCTCCAGTGCGGCGATCTCACGCTCCACCGGATCGAAGCCGGCCGGACCTCGCACGAACTGGGTGAGGGTGGGCTCGGCGTCCACGGCTCCCGGCGGGAGCCGACCCTCGCGATCGAGCCGGGCCAGCGCGGTCACCCAGATCTCCGCGGCCATCCGGCCCAACGCGTGCTCGTCTTGGTGGCGGTGGTGGCGCACCCCGAGGTCCACCTGGGCGATCGCGTCGAGGCCGTCGGTGGCCAGGGTGTCCACGAGCAGCGCCAGCTCGATGCCGTACCCGGTCGGGAACGGCAGCCGCTCGGCGAGCCCCCGGCGCAGCGCCGTCTCGCCGGCCAGCGGCTGCACCACGCCGGCCAGCTGCGGCCAGTGCAGGGCCAGCAGCGGCCGCGCGACGAGCTCGGTGACGCGGCCCCCACCAGCGGGCAGCACCCGGTGCCCAGCGGCCAGCGGCCGGTCGTACAGGCCCTTGACCAGCTGCACGGTCGGGTCGGCGAGCAGCGGTCCGAGCAGCCCGGTGACGTACGTCGCGGAGAAGTCGAGCAGGTCGGCGTCGATGAAGACGATCAGGTCGCCGTCGGTGGCGGCAAGCGAGCGCCACATCGCCTCGCCCTTGCCGGGCACCGCGGGCAGCCCGGGCAGCACCTCGTCGCGGTGGACCACTCGGGCGCCGGCCTCGCGCGCGACCTCGGCCGTGCGGTCGCTGGAGCCGGAGTCGAGCACCAGGAGGTCGTCGACCAGGGGGTGCGGGCCCGAGCAGAGGTCGCGGCGGATGGCCGCGGCGATCGCCCCGACGGTGTCCTCCTCGTCGAGGGCCGGCAGGACGACGCTGATCCGGGCATCGCCCTTGAGCGCCACCAGCCGCTCCAGCGGCCAATCGGCGGCGCGCGAGGTCCGCCGGGCGTACCAGTCGGCTGCGTCGGCGCGCATGCGCTCCTCCGTCCCCTCCGTCAGGTGAGACACGAGTCTCGAGATACGGACCCGGCGGCGATCCGGGCCCGCGACCCGTCTACAGTCTCGCCCACAACTTCATACCGCTCATCCAGAGGGGCAGAGGGAACGGCCCGTTGAAGCCCCGGCAACCATTTCGTGAACGACTCGCGTGACCCGCTCGGCCTCGAGCGCGGTCCCCGCGGGGCCGCACGGAAGACGGTGCCAACTCCGTCCCGCCCGGCGAACGCCGTGCGGGGAAGATGAGGAGAGGCCTCGCGATGTCCCTGACCAGCACCGACCCCGCCTGTTCCGTCGGCCCGGCCGTCGAGCTCGGCTGCCGTGAGTGCGGCGCGACCTACCCGCTGATCCAGACCTACGCCTGCGCGGAGTGCTTCGGCCCGCTGGAGGTCCGGTACGCCTTCGGCGAGGTGACCCGCGGCCAGATCGAGTCCGGGCCGCTGTCGATCTGGCGCTACCGCGCGCTGCTGCCGGTGGACGACTCGGTGCTGGACGCGCCGGGACTGCATCCCGGATTCACCCGGTTGGTGCGCGCCGACAACCTGGCCGGCGCGCTGGGCATGCGGCGGCTGTGGGTCAAGGACGACAGCGGCAACCCCACCCACTCCTTCAAGGACCGCGTCGTGGCGGTGGCGCTCGCCAATGCGCGGCGCCTCGGCGTCACCACGATCGCGTGCGCCTCGACCGGCAACCTCGCCAACGCCGTCGCCGCGGCGGCCGCCCGGGCCGGGCTCGGCTCGGTGGTCTTCGTCCCGAGCGACCTCGAGGACGGCAAGATCGTCACGACCTCGGTGTACGGCGGCACGCTGGTCGCGATCGACGGCTCCTACGACGACGTCAACCGGCTCTGCTCGGAGGTCGCCTTCGACGTCGACTGGGGCTTCGTCAACGTCACCCTTCGCCCGTACTACGCGGAGGGCTCCAAGACCCTCGGCTACGAGGTCGCCGAGCAGCTCGGCTGGCGGCTGCCGGAGCAGGTCGTCGTGCCGATCGCCTCCGGCTCGCTGCTGACCAAGGTGGACAAGGCCTTCGGCGAGCTGGGCTCGCTCGGGCTGGTCGAGCCGACGCCTTACCGCGTCTTCGGCGCCCAGGCGGCCGGCTGCGCGCCCGTCTCGACCGCGTGGAAGGCCGGCCACGACGTCGTGCGCCCGGTGCGGCCCGACACCATCGCCAAGTCGCTGGCCATCGGCAACCCGGCCGACGGCCCGTACGCCCTCGATGTGGCGCGCCGCACCGGGGGCGCGATCGAGGACGTGACCGACGCCGAGGTGGTGGAGGGGATCCGGCTGCTGGCCGCGACCGAGGGCATCTTCGGCGAGACCGCCGGCGGGGTGACCGTGGCCACGCTGCGCAAGCTGCTCGCCGCCGGTCAGCTCGACCCGGACGCCGAGACCGTGCTGCTCAACACCGGCGACGGGCTGAAGACGCTCGACGCCGTGGCGCCCACGTCCGGCCCGACCGTCACGCTTCCCCCGTCCATCGACTCCTTCACCGCGTACGCACGAAAGGCCGGCCTGCTGTGAGCGTCACCGTCCGAGTCCCCACCATCCTGCGCACCCACACCGGCGGGGCCGCCGAGGTCAGCGTCGAGGGCGCGACCCTCGGCGAGGTCATCGCCGCCCTCGACGCCGCCCATCCGGGGATCGCGGCCCGCGTCCTCGACGACGAGGGGCGGCTGCGCCGCTTCGTCAACGTGTACGTCGGCGACGAGGACGTCCGGTTCGCCGAGGGGTTGTCCACAGCCACTCCGGCGGGGTCCACCGTGTCGGTGATTCCGGCCGTTGCGGGCGGCTGAGAGCGAGGGTCGGCTGCTAGTCTCCGAAGCGGTCGTCCATCCCGCGTACCAGGCTGCTTCGCCGGGTGCTCGGGGAGCACAACGGACCTTCAGCCCCACCCGGGCCGCAAGGCGAGTGACGCAGGACCCGGGTGCGCAACAGCGCTCCTGAAAGCACGCACCTCAGGAGGGGCCATGCCTCAGGGCACGGTCAAGTGGTTCAACTCGGAGAAGGGCTACGGCTTCATCGCCGTGGACGCCGAAGAGGGTCAAGAGGCCATGGATGTCTTCGTGCACTACAGCGCGATCGACATGCCTGGCTACAAGTCCCTCGAGGACAACGCCCGCGTCGAGTTCGAGCTGACCCAGGGCCAGAAAGGCCCGCAGGCTGAGAAGGTCCACGTCATCTGACGTCCCCCTCACGCCCGACGACGAGGCCCCCGGACCATCGGTCCGGGGGCCTCGTCTTTGCGTGCCCTACCAGCGGCCGCCGTCGGGCTCGTCGAGCGCCTTGTCGTACTGCTCGACGTCCACGTAGTGCATGGCGGCCTCCTCGGCCGGGAGGTCCTCGGGCTCCTCGTCGATGTCGAAGCCGACATCGTGGGCGATCGCCTCGGCGGTGATGTCCGGGTGCGCCCCCTCGTCGTCTTGGACGATCTGCCCGGCGGCGAGCGGGTCCACGTGCCGGCCGAAGGCGTGGGCCACATCGTCGGTGCCCAGCTCGTCGGACACCTCGTGGAACAGCGCGCGGACGACGGACTCGGCCGGGTCGCCGGGGTAGGTGTCGGGGAGGTCGGGGTTCCTCATGACTCCATCGTGGCCCTGATGGTGGACGGGGGGCAGGGACCAATGTCACGCCGGCCCACGGGGGCCGCGCGACCGGGCCGGGCGGGTGCCCGGCTTGCACTCTCGGGGTGCGAGTGCTAATCATTTCCTTAGCACTCGGCACCGTCGAGTGCCACTTTCCCCGTCGGTCCCCGGGCGAGGCCCCACAGCGGGCCTTTCCGTCGCGGGCGCTTGAGGACCGACATCGTCGCGTACCCAAGGATGGACATCCCCTATGGCGAAGATCATCGCGTTCGACGAGGAGGCCCGCCGCGGCCTCGAGCGCGGCATGAACACCCTGGCCGACGCGGTCCGGGTCACCCTCGGCCCGAAGGGCCGCAACGTCGTGCTGGAGAAGAAGTGGGACGCCTCCACGATCACCAACGACGGCGTCTCGATCGCGAAGGAGATCGAGCTCGAGGACCCCTACGAGAAGATCGGGGCCGAGCTGGTCAAGGAGGTCGCGAAGAAGACCGACGACGTCGCCGGTGACGGCACGACGACCGCGACCGTGCTCGCCCAGGCGCTCGTGCGCGAGGGCCTGCGCAACGTGGCCGCCGGCGCCAGCCCGATGGCCCTCAAGCGCGGCATCGAGAAGGCCGTCGAGGCCGTCTCGGCCCAGCTGCTCGAGATGGCCAAGGAGGTCGAGACCAAGGAGGAGATCGCGTCCACCGCCTCGATCTCGGCCGCCGACCCGCAGATCGGCGAGATGATCGCCGAGGCGATGGACAAGGTCGGCAAGGAAGGCGTCATCACCGTCGAGGAGAGCAACACCTTCGGGCTTCGAGCTTGAGCTCACCGAGGGCATGCGCTTCGACAAGGGCTACATCTCGCCGTACTTCGTCACCGACGCCGAGCGCATGGAGGCCGTGCTGGAGGACCCCTACCTCCTGGTCGCCAACTCCAAGATCTCGGCCGTCAAGGACCTCCTGCCGATCCTCGAGAAGGTCATGCAGTCGGGCAAGCCGCTCGTCATCCTCGCCGAGGACGTCGAGGGCGAGGCCCTGGCCACCCTGGTCGTCAACAAGATCCGCGGCACGTTCCGCTCGGTGGCCGTCAAGGCCCCCGGCTTCGGCGACCGCCGCAAGGCCATGCTGCAGGACATCGCGATCCTCACCGGCGGCCAGGTCATCTCCGAGGAGGTCGGCCTGAAGCTCGAGTCGACCGGCCTTGAGCTGCTCGGCCGCGCCCGCAAGATCGTCGTCACCAAGGACGAGACGACGATCGTCGAGGGCGCCGGCGACGGCGAGCAGATCGCCGGCCGGGTCAACCAGATCCGCGCCGAGATCGAGAAGTCGGACTCCGACTACGACCGCGAGAAGCTCCAGGAGCGCCTCGCCAAGCTCGCCGGCGGCGTGGCCGTCATCAAGGCGGGCGCGGCCACCGAGGTCGAGCTCAAGGAGCGCAAGCACCGCATCGAGGACGCCGTCCGCAACGCCAAGGCGGCCGTCGAGGAGGGCATCGTCGCCGGCGGCGGCGTGGCCCTGCTCCAGGCGTCGCACCGCGCGTTCGAGAAGCTCGAGCTCGAGGGTGACGAGGCCACCGGCGCCGGGATCGTCAAGATCGCCGTCGAGGCCCCGCTCAAGCAGATCGCGGTCAACGCCGGCCTTGAGGGCGGCGTCGTGGTGGAGAAGGTGCGGCACCTCGAGCCGGGCTTCGGCCTGAACGCCGCGACCGGCGAGTACGTCGACATGGTCAAGGCCGGCATCATCGACCCGGCCAAGGTCACCCGCTCGGCGCTGCAGAACGCCGCGTCGATCGCCGGGCTGTTCCTCACCACCGAGGTCGTCATCGCCGACAAGCCGGAGAAGGCTGGGGCGGCGATGCCGGGCGGCGGCGACATGGGCGGCATGGACTTCTGACGAGCGAGCCTGCGGAGGGGCCGGCGCCAGCCGTCCCCGAAGCGGGCGAGTGAGGAAGAAGTCCAGAAGGCACAGCCTTCTGACTGACCACGAAGGGGCGCCGATCCACTCGGATCGGCGCCCCTTCGGCGTTAGCCTCGGCGGGTGGCTGACGACATCGCACACGACCATGCCGGCGAGCGGAACGAGGTCGTCAAGGTTGGCCCGCTCGAGCTCTTCTTCGACCTGGTGTTCGTCTTCGCCTTGACCCAGGTGACCGGGCTGCTCGCCGAGGACCTCACCTGGGCGGGCCTGCTGCGCGGCTTGGCGGTCCTGGCCGTCGTGTGGTGGTCCTGGGTCGGCTTCTCGTGGCTGACCTCCTACGCCTCGGCGGACGACACCGGTGTCCGGCTGGCGATGTTTGGCGCGATGGGCGCGATGCTGGTCGTCTCCCTGGCCGTGCCGCAGGCGTTCGGGGCCTGGGGGGTGCAGTTCGGCGCCGCGTATCTGGCCGTCATGGTCATGTTCCTCGCCACCTACGCGGCGGTCGGCCGCGGCGATCCGCACCTGGTCGGCGCCATCCTGCGGCTGGCGCCCGGGATCCTGCTGGCGGCCGTGCTGCTGCTGATCGCCGGCTTCCTGGACGCCGGGCCGTGGCGGTTCCTGCTGTGGGCGGTGGCGATCGCGAGCTCGCTGGGCGCCCCGCTGCTGTCGGGAACGAGCGGGTGGCGGGTGAGTCCCGGCCACTTCGCCGAGCGCCACGCGCTGATCGTGATCATCGCGCTGGGGGAGTCGATCGTCTCGATCGGCATCGGGGCGACCGGCCTGCCGCTGGACGCCCGCGAGATCACCGCCGCGGTCCTGGGGCTGGCCGTGGCCTGCTGCCTGTGGTGGCTCTACTTCGACGTCGTCGCGCCGGCGGCCGAGCGCCGACTGCACGCCGCCGCCCCGGGTCCGGAGCGCAACGCGTTGGCCCGCGACTCCTTCAGCTACCTGCACCTGCCGATGGTCGCCGGCATCGTCCTCGTCGCCCTCGGCGCGAAGAAGGTGCTCGCGGCCCCGGACGACCCGTTGAAGCAGATCGCCCTGGTCGCGCTGTGCGGCGGCATCGCGCTCTACCTGCTGGCCCACGTGGCCTTCCGGTGGCGCAACATCGGATCGGTCAACGTCCAGCGCACCGTCGTCGCGTTCGTGCTGCTGGGCGGGATCCCGCTGGTCGCCGACCTGCCGGGGCTGCTCGTGCTGGGCGCGGTGGCGCTGCTGCTCGTCGGTCTGGTCGGCTACGAGGCGGTGCGGTTCCGCGAGATGCGCCACCAGATCCGGTTCCACGGCGCCGCCGGGCCGCCGCCGAGCGGGTGAGGCCCTCCGCGCCGGCAGCGATTGGGCAGGATGCGGGTATGGCGGACGCGTACGGGCTGACCCGGGTGGACAGCGTGCTGGCCGACGGCCGGGCGATCCACTACTACGACCCCGCTGACGGCCCGACGCGCACGCCGAGCCCGGACGGCCGCCCCCTCCTGCATCCCGGCGAGGGCGACCGCCCGCCCCAGATGCGGGTGGACCCCTGGACCGGCGAGTCGGTGCTGCTTGCCGGGGCCCGGCAGGACCGCACGTTCCTGCCCGCCGACGACGCCTGCCCGCTGTGCCCGTCGGAGCCGGGCCGCCTCACCGAGATCCCCGACGCCGCGTACGCGCTGGTCGTCTTCGACAACCGCTTCCCCTCGATGGCCCCGCCGCACGGGCGCTGCGAGGTGGTCGTCTACACCAGCGACCACGCGGCCACCTGGGCCGACCTGCCCGCCGAACGGGCCCGGGCGCTGGTCCGCGTGCTGGCCGACCGCACGGCCGCCCTCAACGCCGAGCCCGGCGTGCAGCAGGTCTTCGCCTTCGAGAATCGCGGCGTCGAGATCGGCGTGACGCTGACCCACGCCCACGGGCAGATCTACGCCTACCCGTTCGCCCCGCCGATCCTGGCGGCCTACGTGCAGCGCTCCGCCGCCCACCTGGCGGAGGTGGGCCGCTGCCTCGGGTGCGAGCAGCTGGCCGCCGAGCGCGCGGCCGGGGCGCGCGTCGTGGTCGAGGCGCCCGGCGCGACCGCGTACGTCCCGCGCGCGGCCCGCTGGCCGTACGAGCTGCACGTGGTGCCCCACCGCTGCGCCCCGGACCTGCCGGCGCTCCTCGCGGATCCCGCTGCGGCCGACGCGGTGGCCGACGTGTGGCAGGAGGCGGTCCGCCGGCTGGATGCCCTTCACGGTGCGCCGATGCCGCTGACGGCGTGCTGGGTGCAGGCTCCGTCGCCGCAGTCCCCGGGCGGGCTCGGGGAGCGAGCCGGGGTGCACGCCCACCTGCGGCTGCAGCCGGCCCGCCGGGCGCCGGGCAAGCTCAAGTACCTCGCGGCCAGCGAGACCGGCGCCGGGGTCTTCGCCCTCGACGTCGATCCCGATGACGCCGCCCAGGCGCTGCGCGAGGCGGGCGATGGCGTCGGCTTCCGCGGCTGAGCGCGCGGCCGCCGGGTTCGCCGCGGTCTTCGGCGGCGAGCCCGACGGCGTCTGGACGTCGCCCGGCCGGGTGAACCTGATCGGCGAGCACGTCGACTACGCCGGGGGCCTCGTGCTCCCGTACGCCCTCCCGCAGCGAGCCGCGGCGGCCGTGCGGCGCCGCGGCGACGGGCTGCTGCGGATGGCCGCGCTCGACCTGCCCGGCCGCCCGGTGGTCGAGGTCGCGCTCGCCGACGTGCGGCGGGGCCAGCCCGGTGGCTGGTCGGCGTACGTCGCCGGGGTCGCCGCGGTGCTGGCCGCCGAGGGGTGGTGGCCGGCGGACGGGGGCCTCGAGCTGGCCCTGGCCAGCGATGTGCCGCAGGGGTCGGGCCTGTCGTCCTCGGCGGCGATCGAGTGCGCGACGCTGCGGGCGCTGGCCGCGCTCGGCGGTTTCGCCGACCGGGTCGACGGCGACCCGGTCGCCTTCGCGCGGCTCGCCCAGCGCGCGGAGAACGACATCGTGGGCGTGCCGTGCGGGCTGATGGACCAGGCCGCGTCCCTCGGCTGCATCCCCGGGCACGCCCTCCTGCTGGACTGCCGCGACGGCTCGACCCGGCAGGTGCCGTTCGACCCGTCCTCCGCCGGCCTCGCGGTCGTGCTCATCGACAGCGGCGTGCGCCACCAGGTGGGCGGCGGCCCGTACGCGGAGCGCCGCGCCTCCGTCGAGCGCGCCGCGGCGGCGCTGGGCGGCTCGCTGCGGGAGGCGACCCGCGACGAGGTGCTGGCGGCGCCCCTGGACGAGGTCGACCGGCGGCGGGCCCTGCACGTGGTCGACGAGGTCGCCCGGGTGCGGCTGGCCGCGGCCGCGCTGGACGAGGGCCGGATCGCCGACCTCGGGCCGCTGCTGTCCGCGTCCCACGCGTCGCTGCGCGACCTGATGGAGGTGTCCTGCCCCGAGCTGGACGCCGACCGTGGCGGCCGCGATGGCCGACGGCGCCCTCGGCGCGCGCCTCGTCGGCGCCGGCTTCGGCGGCTCGGTGCTGGCCCTGGTCCGGGAGCCCGCCGGCTAAAGCGTCGGCAGGTCGTCGGCGTCGACGATGCGGTAGGCGTACCCCTGCTCGGCGAGGAACCGCTGCCGGTGCGCGGCGAAGTCCTGGTCCACGGTGTCGCGCGCGACGACCGCGTAGAAGCGCGCGGCGCGCCCGTCGTGCTTGGGCCGCAGCAGCCGGCCCAGCCGCTGGGCCTCCTCCTGCCGCGACCCGAACGACCCGGAGATCTGGATCGCGACGCTGGCCTCGGGCAGGTCGAGCGAGAAGTTCGCCACCTTGCTGACCACCAGCGTGGTGATCGCGCCGGTGCGGAACTCCTGGAACAACCGCTCGCGCTCCTTCACCGGCGTCTCGCCGGTCACCACCGGGACGCCGAGGCGGTCGCCGAGGTCGTGCAGCTGGTCGAGGTACTGGCCGATCACCAGCGTCAGGTCGTCGGTATGCCGGCGGACGAGGTCCTCGACCACCGCCGTCTTGGTGCGGGTGGTCGACGCCATCCGGTAGCGCTCCTCGGGCTCCGCCGTGGCGTACGCGAGGCGCTCGCCGTCCGGCAGGGTGACCCGCACCTCGACGCAGTCGGCCGGGGCGATCCAGCCCTGCGCCTCCATGTCCTTCCACGGCACGTCGTAGCGCTTGGGGCCGATGAGGGAGAACACGTCGCCCTCGCGGCCGTCCTCGCGGACCAGGGTCGCGGTCAGGCCGAGCCGGCGGCGGGACTGGATGTCGGCGGTGAACTTGAAGACCGGCGCGGGCAGCAGGTGCACCTCGTCGTAGATGATCAGCCCCCAGTCGCGCTCGTCGAACAGCTCGAGGTGCGCGTACACGCCCTTCCGGCGGGTGGTCATCACCTGGTACGTCGCGATGGTGACCGGGCGGATCTCCTTCTTGGCGCCGGAGTACTCGCCGATCTCCTCCTCGGTCAGCGTCGTGCGCTTGAGCAGCTCGGCGCGCCACTGCCGCGCGGAGACCGTGTTGGTGACCAGCACCAGCGTGGTGGCCTGCGCGCGGCGCCATCGCCGCGGCGCCCACGATCGTCTTGCCGGCGCCGCACGGCAGCACGACGACGCCGGAGCCGCCGTGCCAGAAGCCCTCGGCCGCGTCGCGCTGGTACGACCGCAGCTCCCAGCCGTCCTCGACCAGGCCGATCGCGTGCGCCTCGCCGTCGACGTAGCCAGCGAGGTCCTCGGCCGGCCAGCCCAGCTTGGTGAGCACCTGCTTGAGGGAGCCCCGCTCGCTGGGGTGGATGGCCACGGTGTCGGGGTCGACGCGGGCGCCGAGCATCGGCTTGACCTTGGGGGCCCGCAGCACCTCCTCGAGCACCGCGCGGTCGGTCGACTCGAGCACCAGCCCGTGGGTGGGGTGGTTGAGCAGCCGCAGCCGGCCGTACCGGGCCATCGTCTCGGCGACGTCGACGAGCAGGGCGTGCGGGACCGCGTAGCGGGAGTACTCCAGCAGCGCGTCGACCACCTGCTCGGCATCGTGGCCGGCGGCGCGGGCGTTCCAGAGCCCCAGCGGGGTCACCCGGTAGGTGTGGATGTGCTCGGGCGCGCGCTCGAGCTCGGCGAACGGCGCGATCGCCTGGCGGCAGGCGTCGGCCTGCTCGTGGTCGACCTCCAGCAGCAGCGTCTTGTCGCTCTGGACGATCAGCGGGCCGTCGGTCATCCGACCAGTCTCCCCGATCCTGCGGCCCGGTGAACCACTACGCGGCGCCGCCGTCGTCCTCGAGGGCGGCCGCCCCGGTGATCCGGTGGATCGCGAAGGTGTGCACGTCGCCCTTGGCGTGGTCGTACGCGGTCAGCCAGCCGCCCTGCACGAGCACCGGGTCGACGACCCGCTCGCTGACGCCGCCATGGGTGTCGACGTAGCCGATCCAGGCCGGCCGCCCGGCCGAGGCGAGGGCGGTCAGCAGGGCGATGGTCTGCGCGGTGGCCAGCCGCGGGACGTGGTCGAGGCTGCCAGCCGGCCCGACGACGCCGCCGCGGCGGGGGGCCCGGGCGGCGCGCTCGCCCGCGCGCATGGCGCGTACGGCGGCGCGCAGCGCGGTCTCGCCGGGGGCGGGGGCGTCCAGGGCCGCGCGCGGCGGGCGCTGCCGGGGCGGGGAGCGGCGGGCGTCCGGTCGGCGGATCACGACGTCGCCCTCGGCGGACTCCCCGACCGGCGCGAGGCCGGTGTCGCGCAGGGTCTCCAGCACGCTCGCGGGCGGCGCGGGGGAGACGAGCACGGTGGGCGCGAGCTGCCGCAGCCGCAGCGGCGCGGCCCGCCGGTCGGCGGCGAGCGCCGCCAGCGCCCCCACGTCGTCGGATCGGATGTACGTCTGCGCCGAGCCCACCCGCACCTGGCCGTGCCGCCGCCCGACGTCCTCGACGAGGTAGTGCAGGGCCTGCGGCACCGGCGTGCGGGAGGTGCGCTCCAGGAACGCCTGCACCTCGGCGGCCGACCGCCCGGCATCGAGCGCTCGCCGCACCGATCGGTCGCTGAACCGGTAGACCGTCGCGCCCCCGGTCGACTCGACGTCGGCGAGCAGGCCGAGCTCACGGGCGAGGTCGGGCTCGAGCGGCCCTGGGGCGACGGCGGTGAGGTCGGCCTGCAGCAGGACGTGGTCGACCGGCTGGGGCAGCACCGCGGCGAGCGCCGCGGCCGCGGCGGGCCCGTCGCCGGCGGCGAGCAGCCGGCCATGGGTGGACAGCGCGCCGAACCCGGTCACCCCCAGGGCCTCGGCCTCGCTGCCCGCCGCGTCGACGAAGAGGTTGCGCGCCGCCGGCGAGCGGCGTGGCCGCCGCCAGGCCGCGGCCGCCCGTAGCCCGGCGGCGTCGGCGGAGCCGCCCGGCGGCAGGCCGGCCAGCAGGTCGAGCACCAGGGCCCGGGTGTCCGGCGCCGCCGCAGACTCGGCCTCCGGGCCGAGCGCCGCGATCGGCTTGTCCTTGCTGTCGCGGAGGCCGACCAGCACCGCCGCCCGGGTGGTCGCGCGCCACGCATCGGCGAGCACGAGCCAGCGGCCCGCGGTGTCCTTGGCCGCCCAGATGTCGTACCCGGGCGACGGCAGCCACAGCGCGTCCAGGTCGTCGCTGCGGCCCAGAAGCCCTGCGGCGTAGGCGATCTCGGCGGCCAGCGCCGCCTCCGCCTCGGTGATGTCGAGCAGGGCCGCGGTCCGCTTGAGATCGCGGACGCCGAGGCCGCCGGCGCGCAGGACGGGTGGGCCGTCGAGCGACCACGCCTCGAGCAGGTCCGCCACCAGCCGAGTGAACGCGTACGCCAGGCCGCCCGCCGCCCGGTCGACCGCGGCCTCGCCGTGCTCGCGGGCCGTCGACCACGCCGGCTGCGGGGCCGGACGCACGACCACCCCGCCGCGCAGCGCCAGGCCGACCTCGCGGGGCAGGACGACCGTCGACGGGCCGACCGGGACGAGCAGCGCGCGGGCCAGCAGCCACTCCACCGGGGTGCGGGCGGTGGCGGGCGTCAGCGGCCGGTCGGCGCCCTGGACGGTGCCCACGGGGGGGCCGGCCACGAGCCGGTCGAGCACGGACCTGGCCTCGGCGGGCGCCTCGGCCAGCAGCGCGGCGAGCGCCTCGGGGTCGTCGGCCCAGCGGGCCACCTCGCCGTGGGTGGCGGCCAACGCGGGGCCTAGTCCGGCCGGATGCGGCCCGAGCACCTCGCGGACCCCCGAGGCGAAGCGCAGGCCCTGGTCCCCGCCCCACACCAGCGCGAGGGTGTGCAGCCGGGCGAGGGCCGCCCGCGCAGGCTGGGCGGCCTTGCCCTTGGCCGGGACGCCCAGCGCCGCGGCGAGGTCCGGCCAGGCGCACGGCTCGGGCAGGGCGGCCAGCCCCTCGAGGACGTCGAGGTGGAAGCGGTCGAGGTGGTCCAGGGCCCGGGCGACCGACGGGGCCGAGGCGGCGCGCTGGGCCAGGGCCCCGATCATCGACGGGATCGGGCCGGCCAGGTCGGGCCGCGCCTCCAGCAGCGCGACGAGCTGGTCGTCGCTGCGGGAGCGCAGCTCATCGGCGAGGCTGCGCGGGGCGGCCCCGTCCGCGGCGACCGCACGGGCAGGCATTCTCGCCACGCTACCCGCCTGCAGGCAGACTGACCCCATGAGCGTGGTGGTGGGCTTCGACCTCGATATGACGCTCATCGACCCGCGGGCCGGAATGGTCGCGGTGATGGCCGCCCTGTCGGCCGAGACCGGGGTCTACATCGACGGCGAGGCGTTCGCCTCGCGGCTGGGCCCGCCGCTCGCCGACGAGCTGCGGCTGTGGTTCCCCGAGGACCAGGTGGACGCCGCCGGAGACCGCTTCCGCGCCCTCTACCCCGAGCACGCCGTGCACCCGACCCCCGCGATCGAGGGGGCGGCCGAGGCGCTCGCCGCGTCACGGGCCCACGGCGCGCAGATCGTGGTCATCACCGGCAAGTACGGCCCCAACGCGCGGCTGCACCTCGAGCACCTCGAACTCGACCACGATGCGCTGGTCGGCTGGGCCTGGGCCGACGGCAAGGTCGAGGCGCTGCGCGAGCACGGCGCGTGGGTGTACGTCGGCGACCACCCCGCCGACATGGCCTCGGCCCGCCAGGCCGGCGCCGCGGCCGTCGGCGTCCCCACCGGCGCGTACGGCGCCGACGAGCTGCGCGCGGCCGGCGCCGACGTGGTGCTCGAGTCGCTGCACGACTTCGGCGCCTGGCTGGACGGGCACGTGCTGGAGCGCCGGCTCGGCGGCCCTGGAGGCCGCGCTGCGGTCGTACGGCTCGCTGCTCGTCGCCTTCTCCGGCGGCGCGGACTCGGCGTTCGTGCTCGCCGCGGCGGTCCGCGCCCTCGGGCCCGACGCGGTGGTCGCGGCGACCGCGGTGTCGCCGTCCTTGGCCGGCGGAGAGCTGGAGCGGGCCGCCGCCTTCGCCGCCGGGCTGGGCGTGCGCCACCTCACCCCCGCCACCCACGAGCTGGAGCGCGACGGCTACCGGGCCAACGCGGGCGACCGCTGCGCGTTCTGCAAGAGCGAGCTGCTCGACGTGCTCGCCCCCCTCGCTGCCCAGCACGGGCTGGCCGCCGTCGCCACCGGCACCAACGCCGACGACGCGCGGGCGGGCTTCCGCCCGGGGATCGCGGCCGCCGCCGAGCGCGGCGCGGTGGCGCCCCTGCGCGACGCGGGGCTGACCAAGGACCAGGTCCGCGCCGCCTCGCGCGCGTGGGGGCTGGAGACCTGGGACAAGCCCGCCGCCGCGTGCCTGTCCAGCCGGATCGCGTACGGCATCGAGATCACCCCGGCGGCCTTGGCCCGCGTCGACCGGGCCGAGGCCGCGCTGCGCGCCGCGCTCGACGCTGCGGGCATTCCTTGCCGCGAGCTGCGGGTGCGCGACCTGGGCGGCGGGACCGCCCGGATCGAGGTCGACGCCGCGCTCGCCTCGGCCGTGCCCCCCGAGGCGGTGGCCGCGGTGGCCGCCGCCGGCTTCGACCGGGTCGAGGTGGACCCGCGCGGCTTCCGCTCGGGGGCGATGAACGAGCTGCTCGAGGACCCCGAGCGCTACCGCTGACGGGTCTGCCGGGAGCGGGCGCGGGCCCGGCGGACGAGCCCCCACAGCACGCAGGCGACGCCGACCGGCGCGAGCATCGACAGCCACCAGAAGGCCGAGGGCAGCGGGTCGCCGCCCGTCGCCAGCGGGACGAAGGCCGCGATGATGGCCAGCGAGCCGGCCACGAAGAGCACCCCGCCGACCACGAAGATCCGATCCGCGCCGCCCGAGGCCCCACCGGTCATGCGGCCCAGGCTAGCCAGCCGCCGACGCCGGTCCGGGAACGCGGTTGGCCGCCAAGATCGCCGCGACTACCCTGGGGCACGCAGCAACGACGCGGCCCACGGCCGCGATCGGCAACCATCGAGACGAGACGGGGTCATGCCGTGCCCACCGGCCGGGTGAAGTGGTACGACGCAGAGCGCGGGTTCGGCTTCCTGAGCCGCGAGGACGGCGACGACGTCTACGTCCACTCCTCCGCCCTGCCCGCAGGCGTCGAGACCCTGAAGAACGGCGCGCGGGTCGAGTTCGGCATCGCCCAGGGCAAGCGCGGCGACCAGGCGTTGTCGGTGCGGCTGCTGGAGCCGGTCACCTCGGTGGCCGCCAGCCACCGCAAGCCGGCCGAGGACATGGCCGTGATCATCGAGGACCTGATCAAGCTGCTGGACCGGCTCGGCAACGACCTCCGCCGGGGCCGCTACCCCGCGCACAAGGACGCCGAGCGCTACGCGGCCGTGCTGCGCGCGGTCGCCGACGACCTAGACGTCTAGGACCTCGACGTCTAGCCCGGGTCAGGCCCGCTCGATCCGCATCACCCACAGGCCGCTGGCCTGGCTCTCCTTCTCGCCGGCGCCGAGCGCGACGACGCGCAGGTCCAGGGTGCCGTCCGCCAGGTCGCTCTCGGTGAGCGTGAAGCGGAAGTACGTCTCGGTCAGCGGCGCGCCGGACAGCGCGGACTCGCCGATGGCGGGGTACCAGGTGCGGTCGGCGACGACCGGGTCGACGCTGATGCCGATCACGTCGCCGGGGACGACCTTCAGGGTGGGCAGCTGGTCGGGGGTGCAGTCGTCGGCCTCGACCCGCTCGGCGGGGTCGAACGCCCAGCAGAGCGCCTCTTCGCGCACGATGTTCTCGGTGGAGAGCACCGTCAGGTTGGTGGTGGTGAACATCGACACCGAGGGGTAGGGCTTCTCGCAGCCGGTCAGGCCCACCGCCAGCACGGCTGCGGCGGCGAGAGCGAGGCCGGCGCGGCGGGTGGCGTACGAGCGCATCAGTGGTCTCCCGGGGTCGAGGGTTGCGTCGTAAGGCTACCGTTGCCCCTTGTGACCCCCACCGCGACCACCGAGCCCGCCGCCGCGACCCCGGATGCCGTGTGCGCCGCGGCGGTCGAGCTGGCCCGCGCTGCGGCCGTCGAGACGGCTGGCGCCGAGCAGGTCGGCGAGCACCTCGGCTGCGCGTCCGACGGCGAGCGGCTGGCCACCCACCGCTTCGCCTGCCTGTCGCCGGCGTACGTCGGCTGGCACTGGGCGGTGACCGTGGCCCGCGCCTCGCGGGCCCGCGTGGCCACCGTCGACGAGGTGTGCCTGCTGCCCGGGGCGGGGGCCCTGCTCGCCCCGCCGTGGCTGCCCTGGTCGGAGCGGCTGCGTCCCGGCGACCTCGGCCCCGGCGACCTGCTGCCGACCACCGCCGACGACCCGCGGCTCGCCCCGGGCTACACCGACGCCGACGCGGCCGGCACCGACGACGACCCGGCTGACGCGCGCGCGTTGCGGGAGGTCGGCTGGGAGCTGGGCCTCGACCGCCCGCGCGTGCTCTCGGTGGACGGGCTGCTCGACGCGGCCGACCGGTGGGCCCACGGCGAGGGCGGCGCCTTCACGCCGATCGCCGAGGCGGCCCCGGCCCAGTGCGAGACCTGCGGCTTCCTGGTGCGGCTGCCGGGACTGCTCGGCCAGGCCTTCGGGCTGTGCGCCAACGAGTGGTCGACGCGCGACGGCGCCGTCGTCGCGCTCGGGCACGGCTGCGGCGCGCACAGCGAGGTCGCGCACGCGCCGCTGCACGAGTCGCCGTCGGCGCATGTGGTCGACAGCCTCGGCTACGACGAGCTGGGCCACTCCTGACCATTCCGCCGGACCCGTACGGGCTGGCGGCGCACCGCGCCGCGGTCCTGCGGGCGTGGGCGGACAACCCCGACCGCTTCCGCGAGGACGCCAACGCCGAGGACGACCTCGCGCTCGGGGGCTACCGCGGGCGGGTCGTCGTCGAGCTCGCGCAGAACGCCGCCGACGCCGCCGCCCGCGCGGGCGTGCCGGGCCGGCTGCGGCTGCGGCTCGCCGACGGGGTGCTCTCGGCCGCCAACACGGGGGAGCCCCTCGACGCGGCGGGCGTGCGCGCTCTCGCCTCACTGCGGGCCTCGGCCAAGCGGCCCGAAGCGACGGGCGGTGACGCCGCCGTCGGGGAGGGCCTGGCCGGGCGGTTCGGCGTCGGCTTCGCCGCGGTGGCGGCGGTCTGCGATGAGCCGCGGGTCCGCTCGGCCGGCGGTGGCGGCGGGGTCCGCTTCTCGCGGGTGGACACCGCCGAGGCGCTCGGCGAGGCCGCGGCCGCGGCACCCGGGCTGGCCGCCGAGGTCGCCGCCCGCGGCGGTCGCGCGCCGCTGCTGAGGCTGCCGTGGCCGGAGGACTCAGCCCCGGCCGAGGGCTACGCCACCGAGGTGGTGCTGCCGCTGCGCGACGCCGTGGCCGAGGAGGCCGTCCGCGGCCAGCTGCTCGCCCTCGACTGCGGGCTGCTGCTCGCGCTGCGGTCGCTGGCCGAGGTGGTGGTGGAGGTCGACGGCGCCGTCCGGGCGCTGACCGCGCAGTGGGACGGCGAGCGGGTCGTGGTCCACGACGGCGACGAGCGCTCGCAGTGGCTGTGCGCTTCGTGGGCCGGCGACGCGCCCGCTTCGCTGCTCGCCGACCGCCCGGTCGAGGAGCGGCTGTCTGCGCGCCGCTGGCTGCGCTGGGCCCTCCCGGTTGACCCCGAGGGCGCGCCGATCGGGCTGCCCCCGGGCGTCCCCGCGGTGGCGCACGGCCCGACCCCGACCGCCGAGCCGGTCGACCTGCCGGCGCTGCTGCTCGGCGCGCTGCCGCAGGACCCCGGCCGCACCTCCGTCGAGCCCGGCCCGCTGGCCGACTGGCTCGCCGAGCGGGCCGCCGAGGCGTACGCGGGGCTGGCCGCGCCGCTCATCGCCGAGTCCCCGGCCGGGCTCGCCCTCGTCCCCGGCCCGGCCGCCGCGGGCGTCTTCGACGGGGTGCTGCGGCAGCAGATCCGCGAGCGGCTGCTCGCCGCGGCCCCGCTCGCGTCGGCGTACACCGTGCCGGGCGCAGGGGCCGACACGCTGCGGGTGCTGGCCGAGCGGCTGCCCGGGGCGCTGGACCCCGCCTGGTCTTCCTCGGCCTCGCGGCGAGGCGCCCTGCGGGCCCTGCATGTCGAGGAGGCCGACCTCGCCGACTGCCTGGACGGGCTGTCCTCCGGCGGGCCGCCGGAGTGGTGGGCGCGGCTCTACGCGGCCCTGGCCGCCGATGAGGCGGCGCTGGGCGCGCTGGACGGGCTGCCCGATCCCGCTGGCGGGCGGGGGCATGGCGCGCGGCGCGCGCGGCCTGCTGGCCGGGGCCCGGTCCACGGCGCTGCTCACGGCGGCCGGGGCCCGCGTCGTGCACCCCGATGCCGACCACCCGCTGCTGCGGCGGCTCGGGGTCAGGGACGCCGACGCGGCCGCGGTCCTCGCCCTGCCCGGCCTCGCTGCGGCGGCGCACGGCCCGGAGGCGTACGACGCCGAGGTCCTCGACGACCTGCTCGACCTGCTCGACGAGATCGCCGACGAGTCGGCCGCGGTGCTCTCCGACGCGCTCGGGGAGTGGCCGGTGCCGCTGGAGGGCGGGGGCCACGCCCCCGCGCGGGAGGCGGTGCTCCCCGGCTCGCCGCTGGCCGCGCTCGTCGAACTGCCCGCGGTCGACCCCTCGCTGGCCGCCCGCCGGCCGCGCGCGCTGGCCAGGCTCGGGGTGGCCGCGCGGTTCGCGGTCGAGGTCATGCCGGTCGTGGCGCTGGACGGGGGGTCGGGCGACGGGCCCGGACGGCGACCGCGACTGGTGGGCGGACTGGGCCGAGGACGCCGCCGAGCGGCTGGAGCTCGCCTGCCCCGGGGCCCTCGACCACCCCGAGCCGCCCACCGCCGTCGACGTGGCGCTGCTGCGGCCGCTCGGGGCGGTGCGCCCGGACGCCTGGCCGGAGGCGCTCGCCCTGGCGGCCGCCGACCCGGCGGCGCGACGGGCCCTGCTCGACCCGGTGCGGGTCGTCGCCGCCGACGGCCGCTCGGCGTGGGCGCCGGGACCCTCGGCGTGGCGGATCGGCCGGCTCGCCTCGGTCGGCGGGACGCCGCTGGCCGACCTGCGGCTGCCCGGCGACGACCGGCTGGACGGCGTGTACGACGACGTGCCCGGCGGCTGGGCCGCTGGTGCGGGATCCGACCTGCTCGCGGCCCTGGGCGTCCGGACCACGGTCGAGCGGCTGCTTGAGGAGCCGGACGGGCCGCAGGACCTGCTCGACCGGCTGGCCGATGAGGCGCGCGCCATCGACCCCGCGCGCGCGGCGGCCCTGCACCGCGCGCTGTCGGCCGTCGACCCCGAACGCGTCGACCCGCCCGACCGGGTGCGCTGCGCCGACGGGGTGGTCCGCCCGGCCGACGAGGCGGTGGTGGCCGCCGCGCCGTACCTGCTGCCGCTGCTGGGCGAGCGCCCGGTGGTCGCCGGCGACGCCCGGCTCGCCGACCTGCTCGACCTCGACCTCGCCCGCGTCGAGCCGCCGGCGCTCTCGGCCGCACGCAGTGACCCGCCCGACCCCGCCGATCGTCGCCCGGCTGCTGCCCGAGGCCCCCGCGACGTACGTCGAGCAGGACGACCTCGCGGTCGACTGGTGGGTGGACGAGCCGGCCGGGGGGCCGCCGGTCGTGCGGGCCGCGACGATGGACGGGCTGGCCCGCGGGCTGGCCTGGGCGGCCGGGCGGTGGTCGGCGCGGCACCTGCTCGCCGAGGCGCTGGCCGACCCCGCGCGGGGCGAGGCGCTCGCCCGCGAGGCGGCCTGGGACTAGAGGCTGCGCCCGGCCCGCCGGTACGCCTCACGGCGCCGCCGGACGTACCAGATCCCCAGCAGCCCCAAGGCAAAACCGGTCGCGCAGACCGCCAGCCACCAGGTGTTGTCGGCCTCGGCCAGCTGGTCGCGGAAGGCCAGCAGCACCAGGAACGCCACCGCCCACAGCGCCGTCCCGACGGTGACCGGGACGACGGCGTCGGCCTGCGGCGGCTCGGGCGGCTCTCTGAGCACGCGCTTGCCGGCGGGGACCGCAGCCGCCGTCGGGCGCGGCCTCGTCCGATGCGGCCTCGTCGGGTGCGGGCTGGTCGGTCACGGGTGGAGCCTACGAGGCGGGGCGGCCCGCGCCGCAGCGGTTAGCCTCGACCCCATGGATCCCCGGACGCGGCGCTGGCTGGTGCCCGCCGCGCTGGTGCTGATGATCCTCGCCGTCGTCGTCGGCTCGCTGCTCTGACCCGATGCCGCCCCCCCAGCCGCTTCCCGACGCGCTCGCCGAGCTGCGGACCACGCTGCTCGACCCCGACCGGCTGGTCCGGGCGATCGCGTCGGGGCGCCGCGCGGGCACGCCGGCCCACCGCCGCGCGGATCTGCAGCCGGTCGACCTCGCCGCGGGGCGGCTGCTGCAGGTCGTCCGGTACGACGAGCGGCAGGCCTTCACCGCCAACCACCCGTACGGCCCCGACGCCGAGGCGCAGGTGGACGCGCTGCTCGCCGAGCCGTACGGCCACTGGCGGGTCGAGGCGGTCGACGGGGTCGTCGAGCTGCGGGTGACCAAGAAGGGCCTGGCCCAGGTGCACCGCAGCGCGCCGCCCGCCGCGGCCGCGGCCGGCCCCCGGGCGCACGACCGAGCCAAGCCGCGGGCGGTCGACCCGGGGGAGCCGTACCTGCATGCGGTCGGCATCACCGACGCCGACGGCCGGGTGAAGCCGCGCCGCGAGGGCAAGTACGCCCAGGTCGAGGCGTTCGTGCGCGCGCTGGAGCCGGTGCTCGACCCGCTCGCCGACCTCGACCGCGCGGAGCCGCTGTCGGCGGTGGACCTCGGCTGCGGCAACGCCTACCTCACGTTCGCCGCGTACGACCGGCTGCGCGCCCGCGGCCTCGACGTGCGGATGACCGGGGTCGACGTCAAGGCGCAGGCGCGCGAGCGCAACACTCGGATCGCTGCCGAGCTGGGCTGGCCGGGGCTGGCGTTCGCCGAGGGGACCATCGCCGGCGCCGACGTGCCGCCAGCCGACCTCGTGCTCGCGCTGCACGCCTGCGACACCGCGACCGACGAGGCGCTGGCCCGCGCGGTGCGGTGGGGGTCGCGGGTGGTGCTCGCGGCGCCGTGCTGCCACCACGACGTGCAGCGCCAGCTGCGGACCGCGGCGCCGCCGCACCCGTACGGGCCGCTGGTGCGGCACGGGATCCTGCGCGAGCGGTTCGCCGACGTGCTGACCGACGCGCTGCGCGCTGCCCTGCTGCGGCTGCTGGGCTACCGGGTCGAGGTGGTCGAGTTCGTCGGCAGCCAGCACACGCCGCGCAACACGCTGATCCGCGCGGTGCGCACAGGCGCGCCGGCGACCGCCGAGCAGGTGGCCGAGTACCGCGACCTGCGCGATGCCTGGGGGGTCGTTCCCGCGCTCGAGCGGATGCTCCCCGACGAGGTCGCCCGTGCGCTGGCGTAGCCGTATGCCTAGCGCCGTCGTCGCCGGGCTGCTCGCGGCCGTTGCCGCGGTGGCGCCCGGGACCTCCGCTGCGTCGGTCGCGATCGAGAAGCCCCCCGAGGGGACGGTCGTCGACCGCCGCATCCAGGACCCGCGCATCACCGAGTCGAGCGGGCTCGCGGCGAGCCTGCTGCACCCCGGCGTGCTGTGGACCCACAACGACTCCGGCGACGATCCGCGGATCTTCGCGATTGCCCCGGACGGCTCGACCGCGGCGACGTTCACCTTGCCGGACGCGCCCGCGCGCGACTGGGAGGCGATCAGCAGCGGCCGCGACGCCGACGGCCGCCCGGTGCTGTGGATCGGCGACATCGGCGACAACCTCGGGGTGTGGCGCAGCGTGCGCGTCCTCAAGGTGCGCGAGCCCGAGGTGCTGCGCGACGGCGCGCTGGAGTGGACGCGGTACGACCTCGCCTTCGCCGACGGGCCGCGCAACGCCGAGGCGCTGCTCGCCGACCCCGCCACCGGGCGGCTCTACGTCGCGAGCAAGGAGACCTCCGGCGCGGGGCTGTACGCCGCGCCAACCCCGCTCGTCGCGGGCAGCCGCAACACCCTGCAGCGCGTGGGCGACGTGCCGTCCGTCATCACCGACGGCGCGTTCAGCGCAGACGGCAGCCGGGTGGCGCTGGTCGACTACGTGTACGCCTGGGTCTACCGCTGGACCGGCGACGGCCTGGCCCCCGATCCGCAGCGGATCCTGCTCCCGGCCCGCGGCCAGGGCGAGTCGGTCGCCTGGACCGACGACGGGTCCGCGCTGCTCGTCGGCAGCGAGGGGGTGCGCTCACCGATCTGGCGGGTGCCGGTCTTCGATGCCAGCGCGTCGCCGTCGCCTACGGCGGGCGCGGACCCCACCTCCGAACCGCCAGCACCGCCGTCACCCGAGTCGGAAGAGGGAGACGGCGGCCAGCCGCCGCTGTGGCTCTGGGCGGCCGGCGCCCTGGTGGCGGTCGTCGCCGGCACCGTCGCCGCCCGCTCCCACCGCCGCCCATGACAACCCGTGACCGGACTGCGGATGGGGGGCGCATGCGCTTCAAGAGCCGGCTCGGGCAGGCCGACAATCGAGTGATGGGGGGATCGGCGCAGGCGCGCGCGGCCGGGCTGCTCGCGCAGTTGGAGGCGCACCCGGCTGCCTCCTACCGGTCCGCTGGATCTACTGGGGAGTACTGATGCGGCGGGAGTGGGCGCAGTACCTGCTGGGCGATCTTGAGGCGGCGCTGCGGGAGGTCGGGGCTCCGGTGGTGGAGTTCCTGCGGCCGGGGTTGTCCGATGGGGACATGGACCGGCTGTGCGAGCCGCACGGGCTGGTCCTGCCCGGCGAGTTGCGCGCGTGGTGGGGGTGGCACAACGGCACTGACATTCGCGGCCGCGCTTGAGCGCACGTCCCGGGGTCGCGGGGCCACCCTCACCGGGTGGAAGACCTACCAGCCGAGCCTGCAGGAGGCCCTGGACTACCGGGTCCTGCTCCTGGCCGAGGCCCAGGAGAAGCACGCACAGCTCGCCCCCGAGCAGTACTGGCGGCCGTCCTATCTGCCTTTGACGCTGGGCAGCAACCACACGTGGATCGCCGAGGTGGGCTCGGGCGAGGCGGTGCGGGTGCGGCGGATGGCCTTCGACGACCGGCACGAGGTGGTGCTGGCACCCTCGCTGGCCAACCTGGTCGAGCGCTGGGTCGCGGCGCTTCGTGGCGGCCGCCTGCGCTTCGACACCGAGACCTACGACGGCTGGGAGATCGACGTGGCCGGCTTGTCGTACCCGGAGCGGACTGAGTTGGAGAACCTGCTGTAGCCGGGCATGCGGCCGCGCTCGGCTCGCCGGTCCGCGGCGCTGCGGGGCCTCAGCCCTGGAGGCGCTCCACGACGTGGTCGATGCAGGCGGTGAGCTTGGCGACGTCGGCGGGGTCGACGGACGGGAACATCGCGATCCGCAGCTGGTTGCGGCCGAGCTTGCGGTACGGCTCGGTGTCGACGATCCCGTTGGCGCGCAACGCCTTCGCCACGGCGGTCGCGTCGATCGCGTCGTCGAGGTCGATGGTGCCGATGACGTTCGAGCGCTTGGCCGGGTCGGCGACGTAGGGGGTCGCGTACGACGGTGCGCTCGGCCCACCCGTACAGCGCGGCGGCCGACTCGGCGGTGCGCGCGACGCACCAGGGCAGCCCGCCCTGGGCGTTGAACCAGTCGACCTGCTCGGCCATCAGCAGGATCGTGGCCAGGGCCGGGGTGTTGTACGTCTGGTCGAGGCGGCTGTTGTCGATCGCGGTCTGCAGGTCGAGGAACGCCGGGATGTGCCGGCCGCTCGCCTTGACCTCGGCGGCGCGCTCGATCGCGGCCGGCGACATCAGCGCGAACCACAGCCCGCCGTCGGAGGCGAAGCACTTCTGCGGCGCGAAGTAGTAGACGTCGGTCTCGCTGACGTCCACCGCGAGCCCGCCCGCGGCCGAGGTCGCGTCGAACGCCATCAGCGCGCCCGCGTCGGCGCCGGCCACCCGGCGCGGGGTGATCGCGACGCCGGTCGAGGTCTCGTTGTGCGGCGAGCCGTAGAGGTCGACGCCGGCCTCGGCGGCGAACTCCGGGGCGTCGCCCGGCTCGGACTTCAGGATCGTCGGCTCGCCCAGCCAGGGGGCGTCCTTGGCGGCCTTGGCGAACTTCGAGCCGAACTCGCCGAAGGTCAGGAACTGCGCCCGGTCGCGGATCAGCCCGGCCGTCGCGACATCCCAGAACGCCGTCGACCCGCCGTTGCCGAGCACGACCTCGTACCCCTCGGGCAGCGAGAAGAGCTCGGCGAGCCCGGCGCGCACCCGGCCGACCTGCGACTTCACGGTCTTCTGCCGGTGCGAGGTGCCGAGGTACGTCGGGGCGGCGGCGGCCAGCGCCGCCACCTGCTCGGGGCGGACCTTGCTCGGGCCGGCGCCGAAGCGGCCGTCGGCGGGCAGCAGGTCGGCGGGGATCTCGATCGCGGTGGGGTCTTCAGAGCGTTCGGGGAGGCGGGATGTCAGGCCGCCGGGTACCCGCTCGGGGCCACGATCTCGGCATTCCAGCCGGGGACCTCCTCGGGCTTGCGCGGGGCCGGGCCGACGTAGCGCGCCGACGGGCGCACGAGGCGGCCGGTCTGCTTCTGCTCGAGGATGTGCGCGCTCCACCCGGCCAGCCGGGCGCAGGTGAACATCGAGGTGAACATGTGCGCCGGCACCTCGGCGAAGTCCAGGACGATCGCCGCCCAGAACTCCACGTTGGTCTCGAGCACGCGGTCGGGCCGGCGGGCGCGCAGCTCGGCCAGCGCGGCCTTCTCCAGGGCCTCGGCGACCTCGTACCGGGGGGCGCCGAGCTCCTTGGCGGTCCGGCGCAGCACGCGGGCGCGCGGGTCCTCCGCGCGGTAGACGCGGTGGCCGAAGCCCATCAGCCGCTCATTGCGGTCGAGGATGCCCTTGACGTACGCGTCGGCGTCGCCCATCTCCTCGATCTCCTCGATCATGCCGAGGACCCGCGACGGGGCGCCGCCGTGCAGCGGGCCGCTCATCGCGCCGATCGCGCCGGAGATCGCGGCGGCGACGTCGGCGCCGGTCGAGGCGATGACGCGCGAGGTGAAGGTCGAGGCGTTCATGCCGTGCTCGGCGGCGGAGACGAAGTACGCGTCGACGGCCTGCACGTGCTTGGGGTCCGGCTCGCCGCGCCAGCGGCGCATGAAGCGCTCGACGATCGTGCGGGCGCTCGTCGATGTGCGCCTGCGGCACCATCGGCTGGCCGGTGCCGCGCGCGGACTGCGCGACGAACGACATCGCCATGACCGACACGTGGGCGAGGTTCTCGCGGGCGGTGTCGTCGTCGATGTCGAGCAGCGGCTGCAGGCCCCACGCGGGCGCGAGCATCGCGATCGCCGACTGCACGTCGACGCGGACGTCGCCGGAGTGCACCGGGATCGGGAACGGCTCGGCCGGCGGCAGGCCCGGGTTGAACTCGTTGTCGACGAGCAGGCCCCAGACCTGGCCGAACGACACCCGGCCGACCAGGTCCTCGATGTCGACGCCGCGGTAGCGCAGCGCGCTGCCCTCTTTGTCCGGCTCGGCGATCTCGGTCTCGAATGCGATGACGCCCTCAAGGCCGGGGACGAAGTCGGACATGCGCAGCTCCTGGGTCCGGGCGAGGGGTGGTCGCCAGGTGGGTCTGGTCGGGTCGGGCGTACGGGTGGGGCCGAAAGCGGGCGCGGGTGGGCGCCGAGAGGCGACCCTACTCCGGGCCCGGCCGCCGTCAGCAGGGGCCATCCCAGGATGTGGAACGGCGTTCCAGATCGCGCCACCCCGCGCCACGGGCCTAAGGACCCGCGCCCTGCGGCGCGTCGAGCGGGCAGGCTAGGCCCCATGTCCTCTCGCCCCTACGCACTCATCCTCGCCGCCGGCCTGGCGGGTGCCGCCGCCACCGGCACCCAGATCGTCGAGCGGATCGCCATCGCCGACAACCCCGGCGAGGACCTCTTCTGCGACCTGTCGGCCACCTTCCAGTGCGGGTCGATCCTCACGGCGTGGCAGAGCAGCGTCTTCGGCGACGTGCCCAACGCGATGATCGGCCTGTCGGTCTTCGTGCTCATGCTCTCCGCGGGGCTGTCCGGCGTCCTCGGATCCACGCTGTCGAAGCGCTACCTGGGGGTGCTGGAGTTCTTCGCGGTCTTCATGCTCGGCTTCACGCTCTGGTACTTCTGGCAGTCGACCTTCGTGCTGGGCGCGATCTGCGTCTTCTGCATCGTCAACGGGTTGGCGGTGGTGCTGATCAACGCCGCGCTGCTGCGGCTGATCCAGCGCGAGGGGATGCTCGAGCGCAACCGCTTCACCCGCTTCCTGGGCTCGTTCGCCGACAGCGGCGACGACAAGTGGCTGTGGCTCGGCCTGGTGCTGGCCGTGGCGGCCGGCAGCTGGATCGCCGTGTCGTGACCGAGCTCCCAGATGACGCCGTGGCCCGGCTGCACCTGATGCGCGAGGCGTACGCGGGGGGGCAGCTGCTCGAGGAGGACCTCGCCCCCGACCCCTGGCAGCAGTTCGCGGTCTGGCTGGACGAGGCGCTGGCCGCCGGGCTGCCCGAGCCGAACGCCATGGTGCTCGCCACGGCCGACGCCGACGGGATCGTGAGCGCCCGCACCGTGCTCCTCAAGGGCGTCGAGGGCGGCGGCTTCACCTTCTTCACCAACCGGGGCTCGCGCAAGGCGCGCTCGCTGGCGGCCAACCACCACGCCTCGCTCGTGTTCCCCTGGTTCGCCATGCTCCGGCAGGTCGTCGTGGTCGGCGAGGCCGTCGAGCTGGGCCGCGCCGAGTCGGCGGAGTACTTCGGCACCCGCCCGTACGGCTCGCGCATCAGCGCCTGGGCGAGCCCGCAGTCGCACGTGGTCCCGTCGCGCGCCCCGCTTGAGGCGCACTACGCCGAGTACGAGGAGCGCTACCCCAACCGCGGCCTGCCGGACGACGTGCCGCTGCCCGACACCTGGGGCGGCTTCCGCGTGCGGCCGCAGTCGGTGGAGTTCTGGCAGGGCCGGCCGTCGCGGATGCACGACCGGCTGCGCTACCACCGCGACAGCCGCTCTGCCGGAGGCTGGACGGTCGAGCGGCTCGCTCCGTGACCGATGGCCCCACCTCGCGGGTGCGTCGCGTGGCCCGCGCCGTGGTCGCCGACACCACGCCGCTGCGCATCTCGCCGGACTACCGGCGGCTGTGGTTCGGCCTGACCGTCTCCAACCTCGGCCAGCAGATGACCGCGGTGGCCGTGGCGATCCAGGTCTTCGCGATCACCGACTCGTCGTTCGCGGTGGGGCTGGTCGGGCTCTTCGCGTTCGTCCCGCTGGTCGCCTTCGGGCTGTACGGGGGGGCGATCGTCGACGCGTTCGACCGCCGCACGGTGGCCCTGATCGCGTCGCTCGTGATGGCGGTGGCCTCGTTCGGGCTGCTGGCGCAGGCCGCCGCCGGGATCGAGTCGGTCTGGCTGATCTACCTGCTCGTCGCGGTGGCGTCGGCCGGCTTCGCGGTCAACAACCCAGCGCGCGCGGCGATCATCCCGCGGCTCATCGGCCGCGACCTACTCCCGGCCGCCAACGCCCTGCAGCAGGTCACCTGGAACCTCGGCTTCACCGTCGGGCCGCTGCTGGGCGGGGCGCTGATCGCCATCACCGGCTCGGTCGTGATCGCGTACGGCGTCGACTGCGTGACGTTCGTCGCCGCCCTCTGGGCGGTCTGGCGGCTGCCACCGGTGCCGCCGGAGACGGCGGACGGGGAGGCGCCGGCCAAGGCCGGGCTCGCCTCGATCCTCGAGGGGCTGCGCTACCTGCGCGACAAGAAGAACATCCTGATGACCTTCCTGGTCGACCTCAACGCGATGATCTTCGGGATGCCGAGGGCGCTCTTCCCGGCCGTGGCCGTGCTCTTCTACGGGGGCGGCGCCGCGACGGTGGGGGTGCTCGCCGCCGCGCCCGCGGTGGGCGCGCTGATCACCGCGACGTTCTCCGGCGGGCTGGTGCGGGTGCGCCGCCAGGGGCTGGCCGTGATGGTCGCGGTGGTCGTGTGGGGGCTGGCGATCGCCGCGTTCGGGCTTCACCCGCGTGCTGTGGGTCGGGGTGATCTTCCTGGCCATCGCCGGAGGCGCCGACATGGTGAGCGCGGTGTTCCGCTCGACGATCCTGCAGGTGGCCACGCCGGACGCGCTGCGCGGCAGGCTGCAGGGCGTCTTCATCGTCGTGGTGGCTGGCGGGCCGCGCCTCGGCGACGTCGAGTCAGGCTCGGTCGCCGCCCTCACCAACGAGACGATCTCGATCGTCAGCGGCGGCCTGCTGTGCGTGCTCGGGGTCTTCGTGTTGGCCGCGATCTTCCCGGCCTTCGCCCGCTACGACGCCCGCCACCCCGTGCCCTAGCGGCCGTCGTCGAGCCAGACGTCGAGCACCTGGTAGGCGAGCTGCTCGGGGCTCATGCCGTGCTCGGCGGCTCGGCGCTCGAGCCGCTTGCGGTTGGCCTTGGGCCAGGGCAGGACGAGCACCCCGCTGCGCTCGGGGGGCCGGCCGCGCTCGTCGGCGTCGCGGTCGCCCTTGCCGCCGCCGTGAGGTTTGCCGCCGCCGTCCTTGGGGTGCTTGTGGTGCTTGCCGCCCTTGCCGTCCTTCTCAGGCTTGTCGGGCTTGTCGGGCTTTGCCTTCTTGCCGGCCTTGGCGTCGGGCGCGGGCGCGGGGAGGTCGCCGGCCGATCGGGTACGTCCTCGGCGACCGAGAGCGGAACGCCCCGTGTCGGCTGGGCCGCCCGCACCGAGCCGGTCGCGTCTCGGTCGAGGGCGCGCCGGGGCGCGGGGTGTCCCGGCTTGACGCGGCGCGGCGCGTCGGCAGAGCCGTCGGCGGCAGCGGCGTCGCCAGCCGGCGGCTTCGGGTCGGCGCTCACGGGCTGCTCCTTCGGGCGAGCGGGCCGGCGTCGGCGGCGGAGCGGGCCAGCGCCAGCAGCCGGTCGAGGTGGTCGTCGAAGGCGTCGGCCACCTCGCGGGCCCCCTGCGAGCGCCAGGCCTGGACGGGCACGCACGCGCCCTCGGACTGCTGGATGGCCGTGCGGTCGGGGACCGGCGGGTCGAAGAGCAGGTCCCCGTACGCCGCGTGCAGCTCGTCCATCCGGAACCGGTGCTCGGTGCTCTGGGCGCGCAGCCGGTTGACGACGATCCCGGCCGGCTGCAGCCGCAGGTTGTGGGCGCGGATCGCCTCGACGGCCTCCAGCGCCTGCTGGGCCCCCTGCAGGGCGAACAGCGACGGCTCGGCGATGACGAGGGCGCGGTGCGAGGCGGCCAGCGCGTTGCGGGTGAGCTCGCCCAACGAGGGCGGGCTGTCGATGAGCACCAGGTCGTAGCCGTCGAGCCCGGTCATCGCCACGCGCAGCCGCACGGCACCGCCCTCGACCGGGGCGTTGAGCCGGTCGAGGGCGCGCTCGGCCGGGGCGATGTCGACCTCCGGCCCCCATCCGCTGCGCGCGATCGCGGTGCGCAGGCCGCCCGGCCGCGGCTCGCCGAGCACGTCGACCATGGTGCGGGCGATCGATCCCGGGTCGAGCACCGTGGTCGCGTTGGCCTGCGGGTCGAGGTCGATCACCAGGGTGCGCAGCCCGCGGTCCCAGGCCGCGCCGGCCAGCCCGAGGGTGACCGACGTCTTGCCGACGCCGCCCTTCAGGCTGACCACGCTGACCACGAGCATGCCCGCACCGTAACCGGCTCAGCCCCCCTTGACCGCCTGGTAGCGCGCGAGCGCCTCATCGCGTTCGGCCGCGTGGTCGACGATCCGCGGCGGGTAGGCATCCGGCGGGCCGCCTGGCGCGACCCACGGCTCGTGCGCGAGGGCGCCGGCGAGGCCGGCCAGCTCCGGCACGTACCGCCGGACGTACTCGCCCTCGGGGTCGAAGCGCAGGCCCTGGGTGACGGGGTTGAAGACCCGGAAGTACGGCGCGGCGTCGGTGCCCGTGCCGGCGGTCCACTGCCAGCCCTGCTGGTTGCTCGCCAGGTCGCCGTCGCGCAGCCGGGCCATGAACCAGCGGGCGCCGCGGGTCCAGTCGAGATGAAGGTCCTTGACGAGGAAGGACGCGACGACCATCCGCACCCGGTTGTGCATCCACCCCTCGGCGAGCAGCTGGCGCATCCCCGCATCCACGAACGGGTAGCCGGTGCGGCCTTCGCACCACGCCTCGAACCGCTCATCGGCCTCGGGCCCGGAGTTGGTGCGCATCAGCGCCATCTCCGGCCGCAGCGAGGCGCGCGCGGACGCCGGCTGGTGGAAGAGGACGTCGGCGTAGAACTCGCGCCACGCCAGCTCCTTGCCGAAGACCTCGGCCCCGCGCGATCCGTCCAGCTCGGCCAGCAGCGTGCGCGGGTGCACCTCGCCCCAGCGCAGGGCCGCCGACAGCGCCGAGGTGCCCGCCAGGTCGGGGCGGTCGCGCCGCTCGGCGTACGCAGTGAGCCCGCCCGCGCTGCGGAACGCGTCCCAGCGGGCGAGGGCGGCCCGCTCGCCGGCGGGGGGCAGGGCGAGCGCGCCGAGGTCCGGCTCGTCCGGCCAGCGCTGCCCGCCGGGCGCGGGCAGCCAGGCGACGTCGGCGTCCTCGCTGCGGGCCGGCGCGCGCCAGCCGTGCGCGGCCCAGGCGCGCTGGTACGGGGTGTAGACGCGGTACGGCGTGCCGTCGCCCTTGAGCACCCGGCCCGGCGCCACCGCGTACGGGGAGCCGGTGCGCACCAGGGCCCGCCCGTCCGTCGGCGAGCGCGGCCTCCACCGCGGCGTCGCGGGCCTGGCCGTACGGGCCGAAGTCGGCGGAGATGTGGACCTCGCGCGCGCCCGCCTCGGCGGCCACCCGCGGCACCTCCACCGCCGGGTCGCCGTGCGCGCAGCAACGAGGCCGCCCCCCCGTACGCGCAGGTCGGCGTCGAGGGCGCGCAGCGACCTCAGCAGGTACGCCCGGCGGGCGCTCCCCGCCGGGCCCCACAGCGCCTCGTCGAAGACGAAGAGCGCGCGGACGGGGCCCTCCGCCGCCGCGGCCAGGAGCGCGGGGTGGTCGGCGAGGCGCAGGTCGCGGCGGAACCACAGGACGCTCGGCACGCCGTCGACCGTCCCGCCTCACGCGCCGCCGCGCAACCGCTGGGCCCGCGCCGCGCGCGGATCGGCCCGGGCGGGGGACAATGCGCGGGTGAGCGACCTCATCGACACCACGGAGATGTACCTCCGCACCGTCTTCGAGCTCGAGGAGGAGGGCGTCACGCCCTTGCGCGCGCGCATCGCCGAGCGGCTCGGGCAGAGCGGGCCCACCGTGAGCCAGACCGTGGCGCGGATGGAGCGCGACGGCCTGCTGACCGTCGAGGGCGACCGCCACCTCGAGCTCACCGGCCAGGGCCGCGACATGGCCACCCGGGTGATGCGCAAGCACCGGCTCGCCGAGTGCCTGCTCGTCGACGTGATCGGCCTGGAGTGGGAGGACGTGCACGCCGAGGCCTGCCGCTGGGAGCACGTGATGAGCGAGGCCGTCGAGCGCCGGCTGCTCGAGCTGCTCGGCCAGCCCACGGTCTCGCCGTACGGCAACCCGATCCCCGGCCTCGCCGAGCTCGGGATCGCCCCCGATGAGCGGGCGTCGACGGGCCCGCTGGCCTCGTTGGACGTGGTCGCCACCGACGAGCCGCAGCGACTCGTCGTACGCCGGATCGGCGAGCCGCTGCAGGTCGACCCCGAGGTGATGGGCGCCCTGCGCCGCGCCGGCGTGCGACCCGGAGAGGTGGTCAAGGCGACGCTGTCGGCCGGCGGCGTGCTGGTCGGCTCCGGCATGGAGTACGCCGAGCTCGCCCTCGACCGCGCCGCGCTCGTCTTTGTGGAGGCGCGGGGGCGCACGGCCGGTCTCTGAGGGGTACCCTTGGGGGTATGCAGCTCGAGCCCGAGGTCACCAAGGACGTCGTCACCCGCCTGCGCCGCGTGCAGGGCCAGGTCGCCGGCATCGTCGCGATGCTCGAGGACGGCCGGGACTGCTCCGATGTCGTCACCCAGCTGGCGGCCGCCTCCAAGGCCCTCGACCGGGCCGGCTTCAAGCTGGTCAGCAGCGGCCTGCGCCAGTGCCTGACCACCGAGAACGAGGGCGGCCAGCCCGGGATGAGCCCGGAGCAGCTCGAGAAGCTCTTCCTGTCGCTGGCCTGATCTGCGGGAGATCCGGCGGCGATTGGGCCGTTCGAGTGACACGCCGAGGGTGATCAACTTCACGAATCCTGGGAGCCCCCCGTACATTGGCTGTGCTCCCGCCTTCCCGGGCGGGGGTGCCCGGGCGGTCGCCGAGTCCTGTCCCGACCGGGTCACTTGTGACGGAAGCAGCCGCCTGGCAGGAGCGGGGGAACCAAGCAGTACGGATCCCTCCCGGTTCGCCGGGAGCCAGGTCCTTGGGGTGAAGCCGCAGCACCGCGCCACTCAGGCGCCGGTAAGGCGGCCGGGCCAGACACCGGCCCGAACCCGACAGCTCACCTCGTAGGCGTCGGTATCGGGTCCCTTCATGCGCGTTGTCAGCACGCGTCTGCGCAGCCTTGCTGTGGCAGGCGCCGCGGGAGCCATGCTCGTGCTCCCCGTCCTCGTCCCCTCGTCGGCCTCCGCGGCGACGACCGTCTCGGCCGTGTCGATCAAGTCCGTCGACAACGGCGCCGTCATCGCCGCGGCCCAGGCCGCCTCCGGGGGCAAGTACCGCCGCGGCGGCACCACCCCGGCCGGCTTCGACTGCAGCGGCTTCACCCGCTACGTCTACCGCAGGTCGGCGTCTCGCTGCCGCGCGACTCGCGCGGCCCAGCGCGCGGCCACCGCCCGGATCTCGGCCGCCGAGGCCGTCCCCGGCGACCTGGTCTTCTTCCACAAGGGCAAGAAGGGCCGCGTCTACCACGTCGCGATCTACGCCGGCAACGGCATGGTCTACCACGCGTCCACGAAGCGGCGCCCGGTCGGCCTCGGCCCGATCTTCTCGTCGAACATCTCGTTCGGCCGGGTCTGATCCACCCTCGCCCCGCTGGGGCGTGACCGACGCCACAGGGCCAAATCCCCCACGGGATTTGGCCCTGTGGCGTCTGGTACGTACCGTCTTTGAGGCCTGGCACCGCCGAGTCCTGCCATTCGCCGGGCACCATCGTTGACTCACCGCACCACCGCTTGGCAGGAGCGGGGGACCCAAGATTCGCCGCATGCGCCGCTGTCGACAGCCTTGACGCGCCGCTCGGCTTGGGGTGAAGCCGGGATCCGATCCGGCCGGGCCGACACCAGCCCGAACCCGACAGCTCACCCCGTAGGCGACGGTGTCGAAAGCACCCCGATGTCCCCCCGTACCGCTGCTCGCCATGCCGCGCGCCCCGATCACGTCGCGCGCACCGCGCGGCCCGGCTCCCACGGCCCGATCCGCCGCGTCGTCGCCACTGGCGCCGCCGCCACTGTCGCGCTCGGCCTGCTGACCGGAGTCGCCTCCGCGACCGTCCAGGACGGTCCTGCGCAAGCCGGCCCCGTCGCCGTCCTCGGCGTCCCCGACACAGCGTCGGCGGCCGAGACCGAGGCCGAGGCCAGCGCGCAGCCGCTGATCGCCGAGGCCGCCCTTGAGCGCGCGGCCGCAGAGGCCGCCGCCGCGGCCGCCGCCGTCCAGGCCGCGGCCCAGGCGGCCGCGGACGCCGCAGCGGCCCAGGCTGCTGCCGACGCCGCCGCCGCTGCTGCTGCCGCCGCCTCGCCCGCGGCCCGGGTGATGGACGTCGCCGCCCAGGGCAACGGCGTCCGCTACGTCTACGGCGGCACGACGCCGCGCGGCTGGGACTGCTCGGGCTACACCGGCTGGGTCTTCCGCCAGCTCGGCGTCTCGCTGCCGCGCACCGCGGCCGCGCAGCGCTCGGTCGCGGCCAAGATCCCGCGCGGCGAGGCCCGCCCCGGCGACCTCGTCTTCTGGGGCGGCAGCCACGTGGCGATCTACGCCGGCGGCGGGATGATCTGGCACGCCCCGCACCCCGGCAAGAAGACCGGCAAGTACCCGCTGTACGGCTCGTACGCGTTCGGCCGGGTGCTCTGACCCGTCCGCAGGGCGGCTCGTTAGCCTCGGAACATGCCGATCACCCCCGACCCCCTGGCCGCCGGCCCGTTCGCCTCGGCGTTCGCGCCCGGGCTCCTCGAGGGCAAGGTCGCCCTCGTCACGGGGGGAGGCAGCGGCATCGGCCGCGCCGCCGCCTGCCAGCTGGCGGCGCTCGGGGCCCGCGTCGCCGTCGTCGGGCGGCGGCCCGAGCCGCTCGCCGGGGTGGTCGACGCCATCCACGCCCACCTGGGGGCCGACCCCGAGCAGCCGCAGGCCATGGCGGTGTCGGCCGACGTGCGCGAGACCGAGCAGGTCGACCGCGCGCTCGACGAGGTCCTCGGCGCGTGGGACCGCGTCGACATCCTGGTCAACAACGCCGGCGGGCAGTTCGTGTCGCCCGCCGAGACCATCTCGTACAACGGCTTTCGCGCCGTGACCCGGCTCAACCTCGACGCCACCTGGTACGTCACCGTGCAGGTCGCGGTGCGCTCGATGATCCCGCACGGCTACGGCAAGGTCGTCAGCGTCGTGATGAGCCCGCGCCGCGCCATGCCGGGCATGTCGCACTCCTCGGCGGCCCGCGCCGCGGTGGAGTCGCTGACCCGCACGCTGGCGGTCGAGTGGGGCCGCCACGGCATCCGGATCAACGCGCTGGCGCCGGGCATCATCCACACCGACGCGTGGGAGCGGTACGGCCTGCAGCCGGCCGACGTCGCGCGGGTGATCCCCGCCGGGGCCCTCGGCACCGCCGAGCAGGTGGCCGACTCGATCGTGTTCCTGTCGGCCCCGGCCAGCGACTACGTCACCGGGGCGACGCTGCTCTGCGACGGCGGCCTGGACCAGACCGGTCCCGGCGCCGACTGGGGGCGCTGACCCCGTACGGCGTGCTCAGTCGACGGCGTGCAGGGGCACCGACTGAGCGGGGTCGGACGCGGCGGGGATGCCGCTGACGTCGTCGAGGTGGCTGAACTCGTCGTGCGGGTTGCGGGGGATCTTCGAGCGGATCGCCAGGCCGTAGGCGAAGACCAGCAGCGCGAAGACCCCGAAGAGCACGAACGGCCCGGCGGGGCGCCACACGTCGAACAGCCAGCCGCCCGCGCCGAGCGCGATCATGATGCCGATCCCGCCGAAGAGCGCGAAGACCCCGATCACCGAGCCGCGGATCCGCGCCGGCGCCTGCTCGGCGACGAGCACCTGGCTGGCGATGACCGCCGACACCTGGCCGATGCCGATGATGGCGGCAACGGTGTAGCCGAGGGGGGAGAACGGGTTCTCCACGAAGACCGTGGCGGTGTAGCCGACGCCGGCGATGCCCAGCGAGATGAGCACCGCGTCGACGCGGCTGAGCTTGTCGGAGATGATCCCGATCACCGGGGCGCCGATCAGGGCGACGCCGTTGGCGATGCCGACCAGGGCCGCGCCCTTGGCGAGCGCCTCCGTCTCGCCGAGGCCGAGCTCGGTGGTGCCGTACTGCTTGGCCCACAGGATGAGGAAGGCGCCGACGAGCGCGAGGTCGGCGCGGGCGACGAAGGCCGCCGCGTACGAAAGCCGCAGCCCGGGCGTGCTTGCCCGCCGCCAGGCCCTCCTTGAGCAGCTGCTTGAGCGGCGGCTCGGCGGCGCCGACGACGGCTTGCCCGCCGCGCAGCCCGACGCGCATGATCAGCGCGGTGCCCAGCGCGATGCCGGCGACGAGCAGGTACGTGGCCCGGATCGCGCCGAGCTCGCTGAAGCCGAGGGACTCCTCGAAGATGTTGGGCAGCTGGAGCAGCACGAAGAACGTGAGCACGGCGCCGATGCCGTTGCAGAAGCCGAGGAAGCCGTTGGCCTTGCCGCGGGTCTCGTTGCGCACGTAGTCGGAGACCACCGCGGTGATCATCACGGTGATCATCGCGATGCCGACGCCCGCGACGATGCGCGAGGCGATCAGGGAGATCACGTTGCCGATGAACGGGGTGATCAGCAGGGCGATGCCCATCAGCGCGAAGCCCAGCACCGAGACGGGCCGGCGGCCGATGCGGTCCGACCACGCGCCGGTGACGGCGACGGTGACGATCAGGGTGATCTCGGCGACCAGGCCGAGCAGGCCGGTCAGCCGGCCCTGCTGGTCCTCGTCGACGCCGAGCACGGCCGACAGCACGGTGACCTGGCCGGCGGCCACGAAGGTGAAGATCATGATCGAGGTGAGCGCGAGCCAGTAGTACGTCGTGAGGTTGCCGCGCGTCGTGCCGGGGGACAGCCGCAGCGGTCCGTACCGGACGGCGGTCGCCTCCATCAGCGCGGCCCCGGCCCCGGGCTGGTCTGCCGGCGGGCAGCGGCGGGTCGCCCGCCGGCGGGCTCGCCGCGCCCGCGGATCCGCCCACCTTGTGCCGTCCGCCCATGACGGGCTCCTCCCACCCCGGTGGAACGTCGTTCCACCTCTTGTCGGATGACAGTACTGCGCTTCGCCTTTTGCGCAACCCCGCCCACCCAAACCCAACGGTTGAGGCGGGGGTCACACGTTAGAACGTGTGTTTCGCCCCAAACCGTTGAGTTAGGCGTCGGAGTCGAAGGGGTCGAGCAGGGCGCCGATCGGGCCGAAGTACCAGCGGACGACGCGCCGCACCCAGCACCGGCCGCGGTGCCCGGCGGCGGTCTGCACCACCACGTCGACCACGAGCCCGGCCAGCGAGGCGAGCAGCGCGATCTCCAGCGCCCAGGCCGGCAGGAACCGCGCGACCAGGAACAGGATGAGGCCCCACAGCAGGGCGCCGATCACCACGCTTGACCGTGATGGCACCAGCCCGAGCTGGGGGTGGTGCCCGATCGGCACCGGCTGCAGGTGGCCGCGCTTGCAGCCGTACGGGCGCAGCGGCAGCCCCTCGATCGGGGTGGTGTCCTGGCCGCCGCTCACGGCAGCCGAGCGTACGGGCGCGGCGGCCGTGATGGGCGCGCGCACGCGAGGGGCTGGCATGACGGCGGGCGGCGTTGTAGTCTCCCTCTCAGGGGGTTTGTTTCCGCCCCCAACAAACTCGGCGACGAGCGTGCGGCCGGCCGGGGCGATCCCCTCCCGCCCCGGCCAGGCCCCACGAAGTGGAGGACCCCATGGCGCCCCAGCCCACCCGCGACGACCACTTCACCTTCGGCCTCTGGACCGTCGGCTGGCAGGCGCGCGACCCGTTCGGCGACCCCACCCGCCCGCCGCTGGACCCGATCGAGGCGGTGCACCGGCTCAGCGAGCTCGGCGCGTACGGCCTCACCTTCCACGACGACGACCTCGTGCCGTTCGGCTCCTCCGCGGCCGACCGCGACGCGCAGATCAAGCGCTTCCGCGCCGCCCTCGACGAGACCGGCATGGCGGTGCCGATGGTCACCACCAACCTGTTCAGCCACCCCGTCTTCAAGGACGGCGGCTTCACCTCCAACGACCGCACCGTCCGCCGCTACGCCCTGCGCAAGGTCATGCGCAACATGGACCTCGCCGCCGAGCTCGGCGCCCACACGTACGTGTTCTGGGGCGGCCGCGAGGGCTCGGAGTTCGACGCCAGCAAGGACGTCCGCTCGGCCCTCGACCGCTACCGCGAGGGCATCGACCTGCTCGCGCAGTACTCCATCGACCGCGGGTACGGCCTGCGCTTCGCCCTCGAGCCCAAGCCGAACGAGCCGCGCGGCGACATCCTGCTGCCGACCGTCGGGCACGCCCTGGCGTTCATCTCCACGCTGGAGCACCAGGAGATGGTCGGGGTGAACCCCGAGGTCGGGCACGAGCAGATGGCCGGCCTGAACTTCGTCCACGGGGTCGCCCAGGCGCTGTGGCACGGCAAGCTCTTCCACATCGACCTCAACGGCCAGCGCGGCATCAAGTACGACCAGGACTTCGTCTTCGGCCACGGCGACCTGATCAGCGCGTTCTTCCTCGTCGACCTGCTGGAGAACGGCCCCGGCGGCGCCCCGGCGTACGACGGCCCGCGGCACTTCGACTACAAGCCCGCGCGCACCGAGGACATCAGCGGCGTGTGGGACTCCGCGGCCGCCAACATGGCGACGTACCTCCTGCTGCGCGAGCGCGCGCAGGCCTTCCGCGCCGACCCCGAGGTGCAGGAGGCCATGGCCTTCTCCGGCCTGGCCGAGCTCGCCGCCCCGACCCTCGACGCCGGTGAGACGTACGAGGACCTGCTGGCCGACCGCTCCGCGTGGGAGGACTACGACCCCGACGCGGTGGGGGAGCGCGGGTACGGCTTCGTGCGGCTGAACCAGCTGGCGCTCGAGCACCTGCTGGGGGCCCGCGGCTGACCGCCGCCGGGGCCCGTCGACGCAGGTGACCGCGCAGCGCGCCCTCATCGTGGGGGCCGGGCTCGGCGGGCTGCGCGCGGCCGAGTCGCTGCGGGCCAACGGCTACGCCGGCGAGATCGTCGTGGTCGGCGATGAGCCGCACCCGCCGTACAGCCGGCCGCCGCTGTCGAAAGAGGCCCTCGCCGACGAGCCCTCGTTCGACCGGCTCGCGTTCCGGATCCGCGCCGCCGCCGCCGATGTGGTGTGGCGGCTTGGGGTGCGCGCCGAGCACGCCGACCTCGACGCCCGCGAGGTGGTGCTCGCCGGCGGCGAGGTGGTCGCGTACGACGCGCTGGTCGCGGCCACCGGCGTGAGCGCCAGGCGGCTGCCAATCCCCGGCCCGCCGCCCAATGCTGCCGGCGGCCGCCATGTCGTGCGCACGCTCGACGACGCCGTGGCACTGCGCTCGGCGCTCGTCCCCGGCACGCGGGTCGTCATCCTCGGGGCCGGCTTTATCGGCTGCGAGGTCGCGGCAACCGCGCGCACGCTCGGCTGCGAGGTCCACGCCGTCGCCCTGGACGAGCGTCCGATGATCCGCCCGCTGGGCCCGGTGCTGGCCGCCGAGCTCCAGCGCCGGCACGAGGCACACGGGGTTGCCTTCCACCTGGGCGTCGCCGTCTCCGCGTTCGTCGGCGAGGACCGCGTCGAGGGCGTCGTGCTCACCGACGAGACGCGGCTGGCAGCCGACGTCGTGGTCGAGGCGCTGGGGTCGCGGCCCAACACCGACCTTCTGGAGGGCAACGGCCTCGACCTGTCGGACGGCGTGCTCACCGACGCCGCGCTCCGGCCGCTGCGCGGCGACGCCCGGTCGACGGGGTGGCCGTGGTCGGAGACCTCGCGCGGTTCCCCAACCGGCGCTTCGACGACCGGGCCTGGCGGGTCGAGCACTGGAGCGTCCCCACCGACACCGGCCGGCGCGCCGGAGCCGTGCTGGCGGCCCACCTGGCCGGCAGCGGCTACGGGGAGGTCGGTCGACGCGTACTGGGACCTGCTGCCGGCCTTCTGGTCCGACCAGTACGACATCCGGCTGCAGTCGTACGGCATGCCGGGGCTGGCCGATCCGGACGGGATCCGGGTGCTCGAAGGCGCCCTCGACGACGAGTGCGTGGTCGGCTACCACCGCGGCGGCGAGCTCGTCGGCGTGGTGGGCGTCGGCATGCTGCGGGCGGTCAACGCCTACCGCGCCACGGTGGGCCACCCCCGGCCGGGAGGGTGACGGTTCGCGCTCACGCGCCCGATCGGCTACAGTTATGTCAACAGTCCGCTTCGAGGCTGTCTGGCGCGCCTCAAGATGCGCTGCCGGTCCCCTTACCTCCAGGCCCAAACGAGCCGAGGTAGTAGGAAACACGAGATCTTGACCCGCCTGGCAGACGCGCATGCCTGCGCGCCCGGGCGGTGCACGTGAGAGGAACACTCGTATGAACGAGCTGGACTACGGTCCCTGGGACGACTAAGTCGCCAGGCACCACACGCAGCGGAGGGAGCCCCCGCCAGGGGGCTCCCTCTCGCTTTGGGCCGGGCCAAACTGGGGGCATGCGCGGCGACCAGGCCCCGACCACCCCGGAGGAGTTCTTCGCAGCCCACCCCGAGGGCTGGGCGCTCTACGCGGCGGCACGCGGGGCCATCGACGCGTGCGGCCCGTGCGAGGTGCGGGTGTCGGTCAGCCAGATCGGGTTCCGCCGCCGGCGCGGCTTCGCGTACGTCTGGCGGCCCGGCCGCTGGCTGGCGCACCCGCAGGCCCAGGTGGTGCTGTCGATCGCGCTGGCGCATCGGTTGGAGTCGCCGCGCTTCAAGCAGGTCGCGCATCCGTCCCCGGCGATCTGGATGCACCACCTCGAGCTGCGCGCCCCCGAGGACGTGGACGACGAGGTGCGCGGCTGGCTGGCCGAGGCGTACGACTGCGCCGGCTAGTTCGGCGCCGTCATCCGGGCGAACCTCCCGGTGGACGTGCCCTGGCGGCCCTACGCTGTGCAGACCCTTTCGGTTCGGCCCGAGGAGAGGACAACGAGATGATTCGGTTCCTGGTGCGTGCGGCGATCTTCTTCGCCTCGTCCGCGGTCGGCCTGTTCGTGGCCAACGCGGTGCTCGAGGACATGACGATCGACTCGGTGACGTCGTTCCTCTGGGTCGTGGTCATCTTCACGGTGTTGCAGTCGCTCTTCGCGCCGTTCCTGGCCAAGGTGACGGCGAGGAACGCCTCGGCCCTGTTGGGCGCGGTGGGCCTGATCAGCACCTTCCTGGCGCTGCTCATCGCCGCGACGGTCAGCGACGGGCTGACCATCAGCGGCGCCTCCACGTGGCTGTACGCCTCGCTCATCGTCTGGCTGGTCACCATGCTCGCCACGCTGCTGATCCCGCTCATCCTGGTGAAGATGGGCGTCCAGGCGGCACGCGACCGCCGCGACTGATCGCACGAAGGCCAAGCCTGAAGGGCGTACGAAATGGCGGTGACCGGCCGGCAGCTGGCGCTCGTGGGGCCGAAGGGGCAGGCGCTGTCCTGGAGACCGAGCCCAAGCGGCTCGCCCCGCTCGACGAGGACGGCCTGCTCGACCTGCACGACCGGGTGCGCCGGGCCCGTAACAAGCACTCGGGCAACTACCGCCGCCAGGGCGCGGCAGCGGTCCGCTCCGGAGGCAAGCGGGGCGTCAGCCCGCAGCACGTGCGCGAGCGCGCCGAGGTCTTCGAGGACGCCCTGGCCCGGGTCAGCCGTCCGTCGCGGCCGCGGCCAGGGCCTCGGCGATCGCCCTGCGAGCCGAGCGGCTCGCCGCGGCGGGCACGGCCCGCGGCGGGGCGCAGACGAAGACCTCTGGCCGCGCGGCCGCGGGTGCCGCATCGCGGGCCTCGTCGGCGTCGGCGGCGAAGACCGCCGCCAGCCCGGACACCGCCGGCCCGAAGGGCCGCCGCAAGGACCTCCGGCCGCCGGCGAAGGTGGCCCACAAGGCCACCGTCCAGGCCAAGGGCGCCCGCAAGCAGGCCAAGCGCGACGCCAAGTAGCCGCAGGGCGCCGCCGCTCGGGGGCTACCCGGTCGCGACGTCGATGACCAGGCGCGGCGGGCCCTGCAGCACGGTCACCTTGAACGGCTGCTTGCCGTCGACTCCGATGGCCCAGTTCAGGACCGCCTCGAAGTCGCCGGTCTTGACCACCTCAAGCACCGTCGGCAGCGACGTCGTGATCCGGGTCGGCCCGAGGTAGGTCAGCCGCAGCGGGTCGGAGGACGGGTCGTACGACGCCGCCGGCTCCATCCGGACCCCGATCGCGTGGTCGCCCTGGAGGGCGACCGGGAGGCCCGAGGGGTCGGCGATCAGCGGCAGCGCGACGTACTCGACCGCGTAGCCCGGCACGGCGCTCTCGAACTCGAACACCACCCGGTCGAAGCCCGGCTGGGCGCCGACGCGGACCGCGCTGAGCAACCCGAGGCCTTGGGAGGCGCCGGTCACTCGCGCGGTCGAGAAGCCCGGGGGCAGGGGCGCTGGGGTCGGGGTCGCGGACGGAGTGGGGGCTGGGGTGGGCGAAGGGGTGGGCGAGGGAGTCGGGGTGGGGGTGGCGGTTGAGGCCGCCGGGCTTGGCGTCGCCGAGGGCTGGGCGCTGTCACCGCCCCCGCATCCCGCCGCCGAGCCGACGAGCAGCGCGGCCAATCCGATCAGGAACACCTTGCGCAGCGACGACGTCATGGCCGCCACCTCGATCCAGAGCGGGCCACCTGGCTCCACCCTCAGGCTAGGCGTGGCGAAGCCGTGATCCCAGAGGCCTTTGGCTCGTCGGCCCCTCCCGCGCAGTGCGGACGATCGGCCCTGGCGGGTGTCGGGAGACGAGGTCGAGACTGGCCAGGTGGGACCGTCCAAGATCGCCCGGGAGCCCGTCGGCCGGGCTGCGGCGGGCAGTCCGTGGGCGTGGGGCGCCGCCTTCTCGGCGGATCCGCGCGCCTGGGTCCTCGAGTCCGGCGAGCCGGCCGCCCGCTGGCTGCTGCTCGCCCACGTGCTCGACGAGGCGCCGGACGCCCCGGAGGTCGCGTCCGCCCGGGCCGACGTCCTGGCGGACGCGGCGACGCGCGAGCTGATCGGGCGGCTGCCGGACTGGGAGGGCGGCGAGGCGTTCTCCGGGCACGACAGCCCGCAGTACGCGCCGAACCTGCTGAGCCTGCTCGCGGACATGGGCGTACGCGCCGGTGACGACCCGCGCGTCGACCGCGTGCTGGAGCAGATGCTCGGCCACCAGGACGGCGAGGGCCGCTTCCAGTCGTACGCGCCGCTGCGCAGCGGCGACCAGCCGGTCTGGGGCGCTCTGCTGTGCGACAGCCACGCGATCGTCGAGGTGCTGGTGCGGTACGGCCACGGCGCGGACCCGCGGGTGCGCGCCGGGCTGGACCGGATGGCCGCCGACCTGGCCGACACCGCCCAGGGGCGGGCCTGGCCCTGCCGGCGCGACCCCGTGACCGGGTTCCGCGGCCCGGGGCGGGCGGGCGACTGCTGCCCGCAGGTGACCCTCGAGGCGCTGCGGACGTACGCCCGGCTGCCGGTGCCCGACCGGCCACCGGGCCTGCTCGACGTGGCGCGGGTGTCGCTGGACGTGTGGCGGCGGCGCGGCGACCGCAAGCCGTACATGTTCGGGCACGGCAAGCAGTTCAAGACGGTCAAGTGGCCGCCCACCTGGTACCGCGTGGACGCCGTGCTCGACGCGCTCGGCCGCTACCCGGCGCTGTGGCGCGGGCCGCGGGCCGACCCCGACGACCGCCGGGCGCTGGCCGAGCTGGCCGCGTGCCTGATCGCGTACAACATGGGGGCAGACGGCCGGGTGACGCCGCGCTCGACGTACCGCGGCTTCGAGGCGTACTCGTTCGGCCAGAAGAAGGGGCCGTCGCCGTTCGCCACCGCACGGCTGCTGGCCGTGCTGCACCGCCTGGACGAGCTGGCGCCCGAGGCGCTCGCGGTCGACGTCGCGGCACTGCCCAGCTCCAAGGGCGGCTCCGGCCGGGCCGTGCCGCCGCGCGGCACCTAGCCGAGCAGCGCCGAGAACGCCTCGTAGACCAGGAACGCCGGCCAGACCAGGGCCTGCAGGATGCCCAGCAGGATCTCCCAGAACCCGTCGGCCGCCTGGATGTAGTAGACAAGCGCGCCGATCAGACCGAGGCCGTAGACGGCGTTGCCGCCGCCCGCCGCCGCGGCCGAGCCGTTGCGGGCCGCCTTGCTGGTGTCGGACATCGCAGCCTCCCTCTCTCGTGGGGCGCCTGGCGTTCGACCTCCATCGTCGCCCCCGCGCGCGGCGGTCCGGCAGGGCCGTACGGCACCTGCGCCGCACGCCGGCCCCGCCTAGCGTGGAGGCGTGCTCGACCTGGCCGCCCACCTCGAGGCGCTGTGCGCAGTGCAGCCCGACCGGCGCCCTGGCGGGCCCGGCAACGAGGAGGCCGTCGACCTCGTCGCGGGCGTGCTGGGCGGCCTGGGTTGGGCCGTGGAGTGCCCGCGGTTCCCGGTGGTCGGGTGGGAGGGCGGTGCGGGCACGCTCGCGGTGGGGGACCGGACGTGGCCGCTCGTCCCGAGCCCGTACGGCCTGGGTTTGCGGGGCACGGGGCCGCTGCACCTGGTCGCCGATGAGGACGGGCTGGCGGCCGATCACGCCGGCGCGGTGCTCCTACTGCATGGGGACCTGGCTGCCGCGCCGCTGACGCCGAAGGGCTACCCCTTCTACGGGTCCGAGCGCGACGCGCGCATCGTCGCCCGGCTGGAATCCTGCGGCGCGCTGGCGGTGCTCGCCGTGACCGGCCGCGCCCCCGAGCTGGCCGGCTCGCTCGACCCGTTCCCGCTCATCGAGGACGGCGCCTTCGAGGTGCCGACCGGCAACCTGCCCGCCCGCGACGGCGCCGAGGTGCGGGCCGTGCTCGCCGGGGTCCCCGATCCGGTCGCCTCGGTCGACCTGCCGGCCCGGCGGTGGCCCTCGACCGCCCGCAACGTGGTGGCCCGCCGCGGCGATCCGGCCGGCCGGATCACCGTGGTCGCGCACGTCGACTCCAAGCCCGGCACACCGGGGGCCGTGGACAACGCCGCCGGCGTGGTGGTGCTGCTGCGGGTCGCCGAGCTGCTGCGCGACTGCTCGGCCGGGGTGGAGATCCTCGCGGTCAACGGGGAGGACTCGTACGCAGCTGCCGGCGAGCTCGACTACCTCGCCTCGAACGACCTCGCCGAGGTGCGGCTCGCCGTCAACATCGACGGCGCCGGCTATCGCGGCGGCGGCACGGCCTACAGCGGGTACGGGCTGCCGCCCGGCGCCGACCTGTCGGCGCTGGTCGGGGCGGGCCTGGTCGAGGGCCCGCCGTGGCCGCAGAGCGACCACATGGTCTTCGCGATGGCCGGCCGCCCCGCGATCGCGCTGACGACGACCGAGTTCGCCGAGGTGATGGGCGAGGTCGCGCACAGCCCGCACGACCTGCCGGCGCTGGTCGACGTGGCCCTGCTGGAGCAGGCGGCGCAGGGGATCGCCGCGCTGGTGCGCACCTGGCCGTGATTGGCGCGCCGCCGGGGCGGCGGCGGGCCTAGGGTGCGGTCACCGGATCGAGCCCTGCGGGGGAATCGGAGGCCTGCACGTGGACCAGACCGGCGGCGCCGCGCCTGAGCACCTGTTCCGCTCGCCGCGCGAGGTGCTCGCGCAGATCACCGGCTCCCAGCGGTTCGAGGCCGCGGTCGAGCGGCTCGCCGGGCAGACAGGCCGGCCGGCGCCGCTGGTGCGCGAGGAGTCCGTCGAGGCGCTCAAGGAGATGACGGCCGGCCAGAGCCGCCGCGCCGTGGACGCGTGGACGCGGATGGGCCGCTGGATGTCGCGGTCGTACCAGCTCGATGCGGACGCTGGCGCGCTGGCCGACCTGCGCGAGCGCAACCGCACGGCCCCGCTGGTGTTCCTGCCCAACCACCGCTCGTACCTCGACCCGCTGGTCGTGCGGTCGGTCATCGCGCGGGCCGGCTTCCCGCCCAACCACGTGCTCGGCGGGGTCAACCTCGCGTTCTTCCCGATGGGCGCGATCGCGCGGCGCAGCAGCATCGTCTTCATCCGCCGGCAGTTCCGCGACGACCCGGTCTACCGCGCGATGCTGGGCGAGTACCTCGCCCACCTGGTCAGCGAGGGCGACAACCTCGAGTGGTACATCGAGGGCGGCCGCACCCGCACCGGCAAGCTGCGCCCGCCGCGGATGGGCATCCTCAGCTACCTGGTCGACGCGTTCGAGGCGTCCGGCGTCGATGACGTGCTCTTCGTGCCGGTGTCGATCGTGTACGACCAGCAGCACGAGGTCGGCGCGATCGCGGCCGAGGAGTCGGGCGGCACCAAGGCCCCGGAGAGCGTGAAGTGGCTCGTCAACTTCGCCCGTGCGCAGGGCAGCCGGCGCGGCACGGTGCACGTGCGCTTCGCCGAGCCGGTGTCGCTGCGGGCGTCGCTGGCCGAGGCGCGGGCGGCGGCGGGCTCGCAGGACGTGCGGGTGGCCGTGCCGCGGGTGGCGTTCGAGGTGTGCCACCGGATCAACGAGATCACCCCGATCACGGCCCCGTCGCTGGTCGCGCTGGCGCTGCTCGACAACGACGACCGCGCGCAGACCGAGGTGCAGATGCGCGCCTCCGTGCTGCCGATCCTCGAGTACATCCGCGCCCGCGGGTTGCCGCTGGCGTCCGGGCTGCACCTTGAGTCGCTGCACACGCTGGAGGAGCGCTCGCCGACGGAGGGCGTACGCGCGCTGGCGACGCTCGTGCGCGAGGGGGTCGTCACCCGGTACGACGGCGGGCTCGAGCCGGTCTTCGCGATCCCCGCCGACCGCCAGCTTGAGGCCGCGTTTTACCGCAACACCTTGAGCCACTTCTTCGTGACGCGCTCGGTCGTCGAGCTGGCGCTGGTGAAGGCCGGCGAGGACCACGCGCCCGATCTGGCCGCCGCGGTCTGGCAGGAGGCGCTGCGGCTGCGCGACCTGCTGAAGTACGAGTTCTTCTTCTCCACCAAGCGGGATTTCGGCGCCGAGGTGCGCGCCGAGGCCGAGCTCGCCCTGCCCGGGTGGGAGTCCGCGATGCCCACCGCCGACGAGGCGTGGGCGAAGCTGGCTGCCTCGCGTTTCCTGCTCGCGCACCGGATCGTCGCGCCCTTCCTCGAGGCGTACGCGGTGCTGGCCGACCGGCTGGCCGCCGCCGATCCCGCCGACGCGGTCGACGAGGAGGCCCTGATCGACGAGTCCGTCGGGGTGGCCCAGCAGCGCGTGCTGCAGCGGCGCATCCACAGCCCGGAGTCGGTGTCGAAGGACCTCTTCCGGGGGGCGTACCGGCTGGCCGGCAACCGCGGGCTGCTCAAGGCCCGCGAGGGCGAGTCGGCGGAGTCGCTGGCCGGTCGCCGGCTGGCCTTCGCCGAGGAGCTCGCCGCGGCCGTACGACGCGTCGGCGTGCTCCGGTCGCTGGCGACCGGGCAGCCGCAGCAGTGAGCCCAGCGCCGGGCCGCCCGAGCAAGGGTCGCAGCATCGCCGCGTACGGGGCGCTGGCGGGGGCCTTCGTCTCCGGCGCGGCCGTTGCGGCGGTGAAGGGCGACCGGCGCGAGGGCGCCAACCGCGCGTCGTCGCTCGGCTGCGACCGGGCGCTGCGCACGGCCCGGGTCTCGCTGCGCGTGCAGGGCCGCGAGCACCTGGTCTCGCCGCGGCCGGCCATCTTCGTCTTCAACCACCAGAGCCAGCTCGACGTGGTGATCCTCGGCGCGCTGCTGCGCCACGACTTCACCGGGGTGGCCAAGGAGTCGCTGCGCCGTCACCCGCTGTTCGGCCCGATCGGCTGGCTCACGTCGGTCGCTTTCATCGACCGCAGCGACCCCGACGCGGCCCGGGCGGCGCTGCAGCCGGTGGTCGACAGCCTCCGGTCGGGGATGTCCATCGCGGTGGCGCCCGAGGGCACCCGGTCGCCGACGCAGGAGCTGCTGCCGTTCAAGAAGGGGCCGTTCCACATGGCCATCCAGGGCGGGGTGCCGATGGTGCCGATCGTCATCCGCAACGCGGGCGAGCTGATGGCCGCCCACTCGGCGTGGATCTCGCCCGGGGTGGTGGACGTGTGCGTGCTGCCGCCGTTCGACGCGTCTGGGTGGACGGCCGAGGGGATCGACGGGCATATCGCCGAGGTGCGCGAGGCGTTCCTGCGCACGCTGGCCGACTGGCCCGCGCCGTACCGCTAAAGGCGCCTGAATCGCGGTTGTGGTCCCCGTGCCAGGTGGAAGAACCGCGATGCGGAGGAAGAAGTCACGGGCGAGCCACGTCGTGCGCGGTGCCGGACTAGCGCAGGACCTCGATGGGGCACCGCGGTCCGGGGGCTTCGGCCAGGCGGCGGTCGGCGGTGAGCAGAGGCGCCTCGAGGGCCTCCGCGAGGGCGACGTACGCGGCGTCGTACGGGGTGAGGTTGCGGCGGAGCGCCCAGACGCGCGGCAGGAGCGGGGTGTGCGGAGCGCGTTGCAGGGGCAGGTCGGACAGGTCCCGCAGGGCGGCCGAGGCGCGCCGATCGGTGAGAGTCCCGCGGCCGGCGAGCCTTCTCAGCGCCGAGGCGACCTCGAGGTCGACGAGGTGAGGCGCCGCGAGGGACTCACCGCGCAGCCGATCCCGGGCGGAGGCCCCGTCGCCGCCGTCATCGGCCAGGGCCATGACCAGGACGCTCGCGTCGACGACGAGCGTCACCGGCGGTCGCGGTCGGCTCGGATGGCCGCGACCACCGCCCTGCGCGGAGCCCGGCCACCGGATCTGCGGGCGGCCCGGTCGAGCACCTCGTCGAGGGTCGGCCGGCTGGCCTGCTCGACCAGGGCCTCCAGCAGGTATTCCTGCAGCGACTGGTGGGCCGCCGCCGCGCGGGCCCTCAGGACGGCGTGCGCCTGCGGCGGCACGTTCTTGATCTGCACGTTCGGCATGGAGCCATTATGGAGCCATTCGTGGAGCGAGAGCCCGCTTGTCCACAGGGCTACGGGCCGGTCACGTCGTACGCGATGCTGCGCAGCGTGAAGGCGCCGTACGTGAAGTCGCCCTCGGGGTAGGCGTAGACGGCCGAGCCCTTCGTCGGGGAGCGGCGGCCGTCGATCTCGCGGTAGCCCTCGATCGGCGTCGACCAGCGCAGCGGGCGGAGGGTGCCGTTGTCGTCGGCCGGGCGGTCGTCGGACCAGAAGTCCACGAGCTCGTCGCGGTCGTTGAAGAGCAGCGTGGCGCTCACGCGGTGCGGTCCGTTGGCCAGGGTCGCGGTCGCAGTGCGGTCGTCGACGGGCTGCCAGCTGATGCGCTCGTCGACGAGCGCGCCGGGGGCGAAGAAGCACATGTCGTTCAGCACCGTCACGGTCTCGCCCGCGGTGAGCACCGGGCCGCTGTGGTCGGTGATGGTCACCAGCGACGCGACCCGTACGACGAAGGCGGCGGCCTCGTCGCGGTAGAGGTGGCGGGCGGTGACGGGCAGCCCGAACATGCGCGCCTTCATCAGGAACAGCCGGGCCGGGCGGCCGAAGAAGTTGTACTGCAGCGAGCGCGCGGCCATCGGGGCCTGCCCGGGCTTGCGCCACATCTGCGCGTCGAGCTCGACGCGCATGTTCTGCGGCCGCGGCCGGCCGACGGCCCCGGACCGCTCGATGAACCGCCGGACCGGGTCGGGCAGGTGGACGAGGTCGGCCTCGGTGAGCGGCGTGGGGTCGGTGAGCGGCTGGGCGGCGAACTCGTCGGCGAGGGCCTGGTCGTACCCGGGTTGCAGCGAGTGGAGCAGGGGCATGGTGGGCGTCCTCCTACCCGTACGCGGCGGCGAGGATCCCGCGGGCGACCCGGTCGAGTTGCGCGTTGGACGGCGACCTCGGCAGCTCGACCGTGACGGCGGCTCCGGGGTGCGTGGAGTTGAACCAGCCGGTGAACGTGCCGTGGCAGACGCCGCCGCACGCGAACTCCCTGGCCGGCAGGCCGGTCTGCGCGGCGAGGCGCCGCACGAGCGCCGGCGACTTCATCCGGTACGTGTCGACGCCGTTCAGCGGCTGGTGCAGCACGACGACGACCGAGGGGTCGATCTCGTCGAGCAGGGCCATGAACGCCCGCGTCTCCACCTCGGACGCCGCGCTCGGGCCGCCGTAGGTCGCCGTGCCGGGCTCGGACGGTGCCCAGAGGTCGGGGAAGTTGCGGTTGAGGTCGACGCCGGCCGCGTTGCTCTCTGGTGCCGGCGGCTTGCCCGTCGGGGTTGACGGTCGGGGCCAGCCACACATCCGCGCCGGCGGGGAGCGCCAGCCCCAGCAGGCGGTCGACGACGCGCGTGCCCGCTGGCTCGTCGCCGTGGATCGAGCCGACCACGAGGACCGCGGGAAGGCGCGGCCCGTCGGCGACGCGGTGGACGACGACGAGCGGGCGGCCCTGCGCGCTGGCCCCGAAGTCGCGCGAGGTCTGGGTCACCGGCGGAGGTGGCGGAGGCGGTGTCGCGGGCGGGGTGGGGCTCGTCGCGGTGCTGGCGGGTAGGGGCGGCGGCTGGTGCGGGGCGGGGGCCGCCGCGGGGGGCGCGGAAGTCGGTGCGGCGGGGGGCGTTGGCTGGGGGGCGGCGCTCGTTGCGGCACTGCTGGTGGGGGCGCTGGCGGGGTCGGACGTGGCGCTGGGCCGGCTGCTGAGCCTCGGTCGCCGAGCCGCACGCGACGAGCACGCACGTCGCCGCGAGCCCGAGCGCGAACGCCGCCGCGACCGGGCCGCGTCTCGTCATGGCGTCGCCTCGCAAGGTCCTGATGCAGCCATCTTGCCGGACCGAGCGAGGTCACACGTCAGTACGACGGGTCACGTCCCGGCCCCGTCCACCGCTGCGGCGGGGGTTGGCGCTGGCGGCGACCTTCGCCTCTGCCGGCCGGCCTCCGCTTCGGCAAGCATTGGGTGGGAGGCGTGCGATGACCAGTCGCCAGTGGTGGGCCGTCGGAATCGTGGCAGTGCTCGTGTTCGGGGGTCTGGGGGTGTTCGCCCTGACGCGTGACTCTGGACGGGACGGGGCATCCGCCTCGCCGCCGCCGACGCCCTCGGCGGAGCCCACCACGCCGTCAGCGGAGCCCACGACGCCGTCAGCGACGCCGACCTCGCCCAGTCCCGCACAGGCCTCCCAAGCTCCCACACCGGCGGCGTCTCCGCCCCCGGCTGTGACGCAGCCCACGGCGGCCCCGGGCGGCGGGTCTGGCGAGATCGTCCTGGACTGGTTGGCCGTGGCAGGTGCCACGGAGTACCGCGTCGAGCACGCGTCCTCGGTCGGGGGCCCCTTCACCGTCGCAGCCAGCGTGGATGTCGTGACAGGCAAGGCGACCTCGGTGCCGGAGGTGGTCAACCTCTGGTCGAGCGTCTACTCCTACATCCCGTCTTCCGGGTCGGCCCCGCCGAGTGCGCTGCCGACCAGCATCCAGTACGTCGAGGTTGCCAGCGGGCAGCGGTGGTTCCGGGTGATCGCCGCCAACGCCGCGGGAGCGGCCCCGGCTTCGCCGGTGGCGTCAGCCGCCCCCCAATGAGCAACTCCCGCTGATCGGTGGGCCGCGCCCCCCTCCGCCGCGGGCCCCAGAATGGGCGCGCCCGGCGCACCTCCCTCCTGCCAGGGAGTGTCAAGAATCAACCGGAGTAGCTGTCAACCATCAGCCGAAGACATGAAGAGCCTCAGCCGAAGCCCGAATGTCAGGAATCAACCGAGGCTCTACACGATGCTTGGCGCCCTCGGGCAGATTCGAACTGCCGACACACGGTTTAGGAAACCGATGCTCTATCCCCTGAGCTACGAGGGCGGGACGTGCGGGATTGCGTGCGGAAAACCTGGCTGGAGTTCCACGCGGGTGCTTCGTCTCGCTGT
>CAVOOM010000007.1:0-771068 GCA_963697565.1 uncultured Actinomycetota bacterium
GCGGACCCGATGAGTTCGGCGACCTGTTGGAGTGGATTCACCGAACGGCGCGCGCAGACCCCGGGCCCCTATTCGAGATGTGGACGGTTGGCCACTTCGGTTTCCCAAGCCCGGCGCCATCGAGCGGAAATATCTACCCGGTCCCATTTCAATGATTGAAATTCTCGGGCGCGCTGCTGAGTATTTCGATCCCGAATGCCACAATCAGACCAGCACGCACGTTGACGACCGAAAGGACTCCATAATTGCCGCATGGGTTCGCCATTTCGATGTCCGATGGAAGTATTACCAGGCGCCCGGACCATGGCCGCCCGCTTGAGGTCTACAATACCGACCTGGCGCGCATCGCAACGGCCGTGCTAAACCCGCCCGCGAAGTGACCCGAGAGGCCGTGCCCGCGCAAGGTCGCGCGCCCAAGACTGACCGGAACTATTCGCCAAAAACTTTCCGCCGGATAGTTCCGGCGGACGTTTTCAAGCGCGCGTAACTTTGCCCTGCGTCGTAATAATCGCAAAGGCAAACCAAATGGCGAACCCAATCGCAACCATGCCGCCCCCGTTGGGGCCCTTCTCAATGAGATTCAGGCCGCCGAACGGCTGAACGTCTCGCCCGCACCCTTCAAGCTTGGCGCGTTCGTGGTGGCGGCCCGGGTTTCGTGAAACTTGGGGCCGCCGTCAGGTATCGGCCGACCGACCTGGACACCTTTATCGACGGCGCGGCCCGGCGCAACACCGCCGCATAGGGGCGCCAAGATGAGCGGCTACATGAGTCGGCCGCGTGCTGTGGGCGGACCTGCCGATGCATTTAAAGCTGACGGCCGTCATTCTGGCCGACTGCGCCGACGATTCCGGATTGCTTTCCCGGGGTCGCGCGCATTGCAACGCAGCTAGGCCAAGGCAAGCGCCAGGTTCTCTACAACATCGCCGCGCTTCGGGAAAGGGGCATCCTAACGACTCATGCCCGCGGGAAACCTGGAGGGGGGCGAAGCTCCAACGCGTACCAGTTCGACCTTGACCGATTGCCACACCCGCCCCCGAAAGCAAAGGTGCAACCCATTGCACCTATAAAGGGGCAACCCATTGCACCTTTGGACGGGCAAAGGTGCAACCCATTGCACGATCAAAGGTGCAATCAAGGGGGGGCAAAGGTGCAATCCAGCGCAGAAAAAGCGCCGCAACCCGTTGAACCGGGTAACGAATCCAGACGTATCCGTCAGATAGAACCATCAGAAGGAACAGGAGTACGCGCCGACAAAAAACGTCGGCCGCGTGCGACGCCTGTTTGTTGTCCTTCGGACTGGCAACCGGACGCGAAAACCCGGGCATGGATCGAGGCCTTCGGGGTGCCCTTCGACACCGCAAAGCCGGCCGTTGCCGAGTTCGTCGGTTACTGGTCCGAGCGCACGACGAAGCGCGCCGACTGGCAACAAACCTTCCGGCGCAACGGCAAGGTCGAGGCCACCACTGATTCGCCTGCGCGACGCCGCCAACCCCGGCCCGAGCTTCCGGCGCAACCAACCGCCCGAGCGGCCCGAGCCCGTCGGGGCCGCTTATCGGCCGCTGGACCTGCCATGAACGCCAGCGACCTGCCGAGCGGCCCAAGCTCGCCGCGTTCCGAGGCGGCCCTGATCGGGGGGCTGATGCTGGACAACGCGCCGATGGGACGACATCGCCGACGTGGTGACGGCTGGCGACTTCCACGGGGGCGAGCATCGGGTTCTGTTCGCCACCCTCGCGGAGCTGGCCGGCGAGGGCAAGCCGTTCGACGTGGTGACCGTCGCCGAGACGACTGGAGCGCACCGGCAAGCTCGAATCCGCCGGCGGGCTCGCCTACCTGGGGCAGGTTGCGGACGGGGCGCCCACCGCCGCCAACGCCGAGACCTACGCCCGCACGGTTCGCGACCTGGCCACCCTGCGACGCCTGGCCCGTGCCTGTGGCGATGGGCTCGCCTTGGTTCACGCGTCGGGGCGACGCGACCCCGCTGCCGTCGCTGCGGAAATCGAGGCCGCCATTTTCGGCGCCGTGGCGCACAGGGGCGATGCGGGGCTCAAAGCGACATCGGCGCTTGTCCCTATGGCCCTGGCCGACCTGGACCGGCGCAGCGCCTCAGACGGCGGCCTAGCGGGACTGACGACGGGGCTAGCTGACCTGGACCGGGGGCTGTCCGGTTTGGAGCCCGGGCAACTGGTCCTGATCGGCGCGCGCCCCGCCATCGGCAAAAGCGCGCTGGCGATGGGCTTTGCCCTGAACGCGGCCGTTCGCGAGGGGCGCCCTGTGGCGTTCTTCACGCTGGAGATGAGCGCCCCGGAAACCATGCAACGCGCCATCGCCAGCCTGGGGGCCATTCCGCTGCACCGCCTGCGCAGCGCCCGCCTGGACGCTGACCAATGGGGGGCTGTGAACCGCACGAGCGCCAGACTCGCCGCTGCGCCCTTGCACGTGGACGACTCGGGCGGGCTGACCTGCCCCGAGCTTCGCGCCCGCTGCCGGCGATTGAAGCGCCAGACCGGGGACCTGGCCCTAGTTGTGGTGGACTACCTGCAACTGATGGGCGGGGATTCGAAGGCGGAAACGCGAACCCTGGAGCTGGGGAACATCACCCGGCAATTGAAGATCCTCGCCAAAGAGATCGGCGCGCCCGTGGTCGCATTGTCGCAGTTGAACCGCGGGCTCGAAAACCGCTCGAATCGGCGCCCGATGCTTTCCGACCTGCGGGAATCCGGCAACCTAGAACAAGACGCCGACGTGGTTCTGCTGCTCTATCGCGACGAGGCTTACAACGAATCCACGAGCGACAGGGGCACGGCGGAAATCATCATTGCCAAACAGCGCAACGGCCCAGTCGGAACCGTGCGCGTGGCGTTCCGTGGCGAATTCGCCCGGTTCGACAATCTGGCGTTTCCCAGATGAGCGCCAAGCGTTGCGCGACCTGTGGCGCTGCGTTCTACGTTGACCCCGGCGACGACTGGAAAACCCTATGCCTTCCATGCTGGAAAAAGACAAAGGCCAAGGATTCGGGCGGGGCGCCGTTCTGGACTCCGGCAGATACCAAGCTGCTCCGGTTATCGGCGGAGAATGACGCCCTCGCGGCGGAGGTCGCGCACCTGCGGGCCGCATTAGCCGAAGCTCGCACCGAGCTTGACCCCGACGCGCTGCGATTGCTGCGCCAACTGTGCCACCCCGACCGGCACAACAATTCGGCCGCCAGTCAACAAGGCGTCCGCACTCCTCAACAAATTGGCTTCGAGGGCTCGCGCATGAATCTTTCCCGCACATCTAAGCCCGGCGCTGGCGTCGCCGTTTACTCAAGCGACGGCGGCCCGCTGGTGTTCCTGTCGCCGCACGCCGTCGCACTGCCCGAGTGCGAACAAGCGCACCTGTTGCGCCTAGCGGCCCGGGCACTGACGGCTGAGGCGCACCGGCGCGAACGTGCAACGGGTCAGGCCCGGAGGTGGAGACAGTGAGCGCCCCCGGCCGCGTCAACTTGATTACCGCATCCGAGGTCGAGCTTGCAGCCCTCAAGACCCCGATGGGCGACGCCCTGGACCTGCTTAGAACCGCGGTCCTGATCGCCGAGCGCATCGTAGCGGGGCACTACCCGCCCGACCGCGTTGACTCTGTGACCTGGAGGGCCGCCGATGCTCTGCTGATCCTTCGGGACTACGCCGAACAAACGTGGCCGGGCTCGCCTACCCCGGGGGCAAACCGACCGACAGGCCGCGGGGCCATGCTGCGCCCGGGGAACAGCCGGTTCACACGATGAGCGCCCGACCCTCGCGTTATCCGCGGCGGCGCCAAGACCGCCCGGGTGGCCGAGGCGCTGCCGGCGAGCGCGACGATGCTGGTGACCGGCGACCACGGGATGGTCACGGTGCCGGAGGACGCCCGGGTCGACCTCGACGCCGACCCCGCGCTCCGCGAGGGCGTCGTGGCATTGGCCAGCGAGCCGCGGGCTCGGTATGTCCACACCCACCCGGGCGCCGCCGAGGACGTGCGGGCGGCCTGGGCCGGCACCCTCGGCGATCGCGCATGGGTCGTGCTGCGCGACGAGGCGATCGAGGCCGGGTGGTACGGCCCGGAGGTGGTCGACGCGGTGCGACCGCGCCTGGGGGACGTGATCGCGGTGGCCCGGGGCCAGCACGCGCTCGTGTCGCTCGCCGTCGAGCCGTTCGCGCCGCTCCTCAAGGGGATGCACGGCTCGCTTGAGGCCAGCGACCAGCGCATTCCGCTGCTGTCCGTGAGGGCGTGAGCCGGTGGCCTCGTTGGTGTTCTTCTCCGGGACCATGGACTCCGGCAAGTCCACCCTCGCCCTGCAGACCGACCACAACCACGCGGCGCGGGGACTGCGCGGGCTGATCTTCGTGTCCCGCGACCGGGCCGGGTCGGGCCTGCTGTCCAGCCGGCTGGGCCTGGCCGTGCCCGCCCTCGAGATCGACCCGGACGCCGACGTCTGGCAGCTGGTGGTCGACCGCATGCAGGCCGGGGAGCGGGTGGACTACCTGATCTGCGACGAGGCGCAGTTCTACTCCCCGGACCAGGTGGACGACCTGGCGCGGATCGTCGACGAGCTCGGCATCGACGTGTACGCGTTCGGGATCACGACCGACTTCCGCACCAAGCTGTTTCCCGGCAGCGCCCGCCTGGTGGAGCTCGCCGACCGGGTCGAGGTGCTGCAGGTCCAGACCCTGTGCTGGTGCGGAGCCCGGGCCACGCACAACGCGCGCACCGTCGACGGCCTGATGGTCACCGAGGGTGAGCAGGTGGTCGTGGGCGACGTGGGGGAGGGCTCGCGTGAGGGCCCAGCGGGCGAGGGCCGGCACGTCGTGGCGTACGAGGTGCTGTGCCGCTCGCACCACCGGCGCCGCATGACGGCCGCGACGGCCCACGCGGCCGACCTGTCACCGGCGACGCTGCCGTTCGGGCCCGACGACCAGCCGCCGGACTAGGGCCGGTCAGTCCTCGCGCTTCGTGCCGAAGACGATCTCGTCCCAGGAGGGCACGCTCGCGCGCTTGCGGCCCTTGGCGGCGGGCCGCTTCGGCGCCGCAGGCTCGGGCTCGGCCTCGGGCGCCGGCTCGGCGGCCTCCTCGGCGGGCGCGGGGGCCACCGCCTCCGGGCGGACCGGGGTGACAGTCGCCAGGGCCGGCTCGTCGGGGGTCGGGAGGGGCTCCTCCACCGGCTGCTCGGCGGCCTCGGCGCTCTCGCGGCGGGCGGCGAGGTCGACCACGGGGGAGGACCCCAGCGTCGAGACCCGGCGGGCGTCATCGTCGAGGGGGGACACCGAGCGGGTCGCCGCGTCATAGCCGAACGTCGCGGTGCGCTCGCGGTCGTCGACGGAGTAGACGAGGACGAGCACCCAGTGGCCGTCCTCGCCCTTCCAGGCGTCCCAGTCGACGGCCTTGCCCCCGGCGGCGCTCAGCCGCTCGGCCACGATGTCGCCCAGGGAGCCCGCCTCGGCGGCGCCGCGGAGGGCGCTGTCACGCGCCTGCTCGGCGATGTAGACCCGCTCGCCGAGCACCGGCTCGGCGAAGCGCTGCACGCGTTCGCGGGACTCGCCGAGGGCGTCGACGACCTCGTCAATGCTCTGTCCGGCCCGGATCCGGGCCTGGATCTCGCGCGGGGTCACGGAGCCCTCCAAGTGCATCTCAAGCTGCCGGCCCCGATCGCCCCGTACGGCGACGCGGACGCGCTCGTCGAGGGGCAGGCGGAGTTTGGCCCCGCCGGGGCGTTGCAGCAGCAGCGCCTCGCCGTCCGGCGTGACGCCGATCATCGTGACCTGCTCCATCCCGCCCCCTTCGCGTGGCTGCGCCACCCGGCGCGGTGGGTGGAGCCTACGGCGCGCGGGGGCGAACGGGCAGCATCTCTGCCGACGGGGGGTGCAGGCGAGGCGGCGCGCCGTCAGGCGGCCGTGCCTTCGGCGTGCGCGCGCAGCGTCCGGCCCCAGGTGAGCACGATCGCGGCCGCGAGTCCGCCCGAGACGGTGGCGACCCAAAACGCGCTGCTCGCCCCGGCCTCGTCGATCACCTGGCCGGCGGCCAGCGCTCCCGCCGACACCCCCAAGGACAGGGCGGTCGAGATCAGCGTGAGCCCCTCGGTGAGCCGCGCGTCGGGGACGAGCCGCTCGACCAGCGAGAAGCCGACGATCAGGGTCGGGGCGATCGTGGCCCCGGCCAGCAGCACGGCGCCGATCAGCCACGGCGTCGTGGGGGCGAAGGGGAGCGCGAGGAGGGTCACCGCCATCGCGGCCAACCCGATCCGGAGCTGGCGATCCAGGGGCGCCGTGGGGTGGCGCGCGCCGTACGTGATCCCGGCGACCATGCTGGCGAAGGCGTAGCTCGCCAGGATCAGCCCAGCCTCGCGGGCGCTGCCCTGCCCGTCGGCGAAGGCGACGGCGGTGACCTCGACCGAGCCGAACACCCCGCCGAGGCACGCCATCACGAGCATGAGCAGGGGCATGCCCGGGTTGCGGAGCGCGCCCCGCCCCTCAAGCCGGCCGGCGGGCGCCGGGGGCGGCTCGGTGCCCCGCTGCAGCAGGAACGCCGTGCCGCCCACGGTCACCAGGACCACGGTCGACAGCAGCGCGGGCCCGACCCCGATGGTCACCGCCAAGACGGTGACGAGGGGCGGCCCGATCACGAACACCGCCTCGTCGACGACCGACTCGAACGAGAACGCGGTGCGCAGCATCGGCCGGCCGCCGTAGATCAGCGACCAGCGGGCGCGCACCAGGGCCCCGAAGTTCGGCAGCGAGGCGCCGGTCACCGCGGCCGCCGCGATCAACGCCGCCTGCTGGTCTGCGGTCGCCGCCCAGACCATCGCCGCCATGGCGACGATGTGCACCGCGAGGAGCGGAAACGCCGCACGCGCCTGTCCGAGCCGGTCGATCCGCCTGGAGAGCAGCGGCTGGCCGAACGCGGCCGCCAGGATGAACGTGGCGGCGACGCCGCCGGCCACGCCGTACCGGCCGGTCTCGCCCTCGACGAGCAGCACGATGCCGATGCCGTACATGCTGATCGGCAGCCGCGCGACGAACGCCGCGGCCGAGAACGCCGGCCCGCCGGGCGTGCGGAGCAGCTCGACGTAGGCGTTCGGCACGGCACGAACCTATCTGCGCTGACAGGATCGCCCTTGTGCGATACGACGCCCTGCTCCTCGCCTCGTTCGGCGGGCCGGAAGGCCCCGACGATGTCGTCCCGTTCTTGGAGAACGTCACCCGAGGACGCGGCATCCCGCGCGAGCGGCTCGTCGAGGTCGGGGCGCACTACGCGCTCTTCGGCGGCGTGTCCCCGATCAACGCCCAGAACCGCGCGCTGCTGGCCGCGCTGCGGCAGGACCTGCCCGCCCACGGGATCGACCTGCCGGTCTACTGGGGCAACCGCAACTGGGGGCCGTACTTCGCCGAGGCCCTGGCGCAGATGCGTGACGACGGGGTGCGCCGGGCGCTGGTGATCGTCACGAGCGCGTACTCGTCGTGGTCGGGCTGCCGGCAATACCGCGAGAACCTCGCGGCGGCGCGGGCGGAGGTGGGCGCGGGGGCCCCCGAGCTGGACAAGGTCCGCGCCTACTTCGACCACCCGGGGTTCGTGGGGCCGTTCATCCGCTCCACCTTGGCGGCCCTGGCCGGGCTGCCGGAGCCGGCGCGGGACGCGGCGCGCCTCGTCTTCACCACGCACTCGGTGCCCCTGGCGATGGCGGAGTCCAGCGGACCGCCCGACACCCGGCCCCCCCAGGGCGCGTACGTCGCCCAGCACGAGGCCGTGGCCGCCCTCGTGGCCGAGGGCGTCGCCGCCGCCGAGGGGCGGGCCCGCCCGTACGACCTCGTCTTCCAGTCGCGCTCAGGCTCCCCGCAGGTGCCGTGGCTCGAGCCGGACATCGTCGACCACCTCGAGGCGCTGGCCGCCGGGGGTGCGGCGGGGGTCGTCGTCGTCCCGATCGGGTTCGTGAGCGACCACCTCGAGGTCGGGTACGACCTGGACACCCAGGCGCGGGAGGCGGCCGACCGGCTCGGGCTGCCCTTCGCCCGGGCCGCCACCCCCGGCACGGATCCGGAGTTCGTGGCGATGCTGCGCGAGCTCGTCCTGGAGCGGCTGGCCGACGTGCCCGCCCGGGCGCTGTCGCCGCTGGGGCCCTGGCCGGATGCCTGCGCCGTGGGCTGCTGCGCCAACCCGCGCGGCGCAGCGCCCGTGATCGCGGGGGCCGGCGAATGAGCCGCGGCGACGTCGACCTGGCTGGGCTGCTCGCCCTGGCCGAGCGCGCGGCCCGGGCCGCCGGGGACCTGCTCCTCGACCGTCCCGAGACGCTGTCGGTCGACACCAAGTCGTCGCCGACCGACGTGGTGACGCAGATGGACCGGGCGGCCGAGCGGCTCCTGGTGGACCTGCTCTTGGGCGAGCGCCCCGACGACGGCGTGCTCGGCGAGGAGGGGGCCGGCATCGAGGGGACCAGCGGAGTCCGATGGGTGCTCGATCCGCTCGACGGGACGGTCAACTACCTCTACCGGCTGCCTGGCTGGGCCGTCTGCGTGGCCGCCGAGGTCGACGGGATGCCTGTCGTGGGCGTCGTCCACGCCCCCGCGCTCGACTCCACCTGGGTCGCCGCCAGGGGCGGCGGGGCTCGGCGCTCCGGGCAGCCGATCCGCACGGGGGAGTGCCGCGACCTGGCCGCGGCCCTGGTGGGGACGGGGTTCGGCTACTCGGCCCAGCGGCGGGCCCAGCAGGCCGACGTGGTGCGGCACGTGCTGCCGCGGGTGCGGGACATCCGCCGGGCCGGAGCCGCCTCGATCGACCTGTGCCACGTGGCCGACGGCCGGCTGGACGCGTACTACGAGCGCGGCCTCCAGCGCTGGGACCACGCGGCCGCCGGCGTCGTGGCCACGGAGGCGGGGGCGTCGCTGCGGATCGGAGCTGGCGATGACCCGCAGGGCACCCCGGTCCTGGCCGCCAACCCCGCCCTGATCGGCCGGCTGGCCGACCTGCTGGCCGAGGCGGGGGATCCCGGCTACCGGGACGCGCCGCCGGGCTGAGGGGGTGGGCCCTCAGTCGATCCGGCGCAGGTCCCGGCGGTACCAGTGGTTGTTGCGGATGTACGTGGCCACCGCGTGGTCGAACGAGCCGGGCTCGACGGCGTCGGGCTTGATCCGGGCGGGCACGCCGAGGGCCATCGCGCGGGCGGGGACCTCGGTGCCCGGCGAGACCACGGCCCCTGCGGCCACGAGGGCGCCCGACCGGACCAGGACCCGCTGCAGGACGACCGACCCGGAGCCGATCAGGCAGCCGTCCTCGACCACGCAGCCCTCGAGGTGGGCGTTGTGGCCGACCACGCAGTCATCTCCGATGACCGTGTCGAGCGTCGAGGTGCAGTGGATGACGGTGCCGTCCTGGATCGACGTGCGGGCCCCCACCCGGATCGCCCCGTGGTCGCCGCGCAGCACCGCGGTCGGCCAGACGGTCGCCTCGGGGCCGAGCACCACGGCGCCGATGATCACGGCGTCGGGGTGCACGAACGCCTCCGGGTGGATCTCCGGGACGCGGTCACCCAGGGCGTACAGCGCCATTTCGCGCTCCTTTCGGGTCCGCACGGCCTGCGGAGTTCGGGGCTCCGCCACTGTGCCAGACCGGCCCGGTTGAGCCGAAAGGGGATGTGGGGAAGGTCACGCGGGGGATTGTGCGGAGGTTGGCGTGCAACGCGGCTCGCGGTGGGGCACAATGCGGCGCTCGGGGCCAGTTGCGCCGCGGGACTAATCACCGCCCCCGCGGTGTTGTGGCCCAGCACGACCGCTCCACCGCACGACGACCTGGACGCAGACCACACGCAACGCCCGGCTCGGGCGAGCCGGCACGGAGGGCACGATGGCCACCGATTACGACACCCCGCGCAAGACCGAGGCGGACGAGCTCGCCGAGGACAGCCTCGAGGAGCTCAAGGCGCGCCGCGCCGAGGCGCAGAGCGGCGTCGTCGATGTGGACGAGGCCGAGCTGGCCGAGACGCTCGAGCTGCCGGGCGCCGACCTGTCCAACGAGGAGTTCTCGGTCCGCGTGATCCCGCGCCAGGCCGACGAGTTCACCTGCACCCGGTGCTTCCTGGTCCACCACCGCAGCCAGCTGTCGTCGGAGACCGGCCAGCCGGTGTGCCGGGAGTGCGCGGCCTGAGCGTGCGCTCCCGCCGCGGCGAGGCCAGCAGCGGCCCGGTCGCCGACCCGAACGACGAGGTCGGCCGCCTGGTCGCCCAGCTCACGGCGGGCCACACCGGTGAGGCCGCGGGGGGCGCGCCCCTCGACCCCACCCTCCGCAGCAAGCTCGCCGCCGATCTCAGCCGGGCGCTCGCCGCCTCCGCCAAGACCGCCGGCACCGCGGCGGTGGCCAGCGGCCGCTGGCTCGGGCAGGTGCTGATCGACATCGCCCCGCACCTGCCCCTGCGGGACCGGGCCACCCTGGAGGCGCACCACGGGCTCTCCGGCGAGCCGCTCGCCGATGCCCTGGTGCGCAACGCGGTCCGGGCCACCACGACGGTGGGGGCCGCCGGTGGCTCGATGGCGGCTCTGCACTTCCTGCTGCCGCTGTCCATGGCGCTGATCCCGCTGGAGCTCGCGGCCGAGACGCTGCTCGTGGCCGCGATCGAGGTGAAGCTGGTCGCCGAGCTGCACGAGGTGTACGGCGTCGGCGTCGGCGGCACCCACGCCCAGCGCGGGGCGGCCTACACCGCGGCGTGGTCCAACCGCCGCGGGGTCGACCTGGCCCGGCCGGCGAGCGCGGTGGCCATCCTCAGCTCGGCCGGCCGCCGCGGGGTCACCTCGGCGATGGCCCGCCGCACCCGCCGTTCGGTGTGGACGGTGTTCCCGCTCTTCGTCGGCGCCGTGCTGGCTGCCGGCGCCAACCGCCGCGAGACGCAGCGGATCGCCGACACCATCCGGATCGACCTGCGGCGGCGGCGGCCCCTGACCGGCGGAATCACCGGCCGGGTCGTGCGCGGGGTGCTCGGGCCGTCAAGCCCGCCCGCGTCCCTGAACTAGACCGCGTCGCGCGCGTCGACCGCAGCCCGGGTGCGGGCGCGGCGCTCGCTGACCTTGCGGGTGGCGAAGGTGCGCGCGAGCGCGAGGGTGGCCCCGGTGGCGGCGGCGAACGCGAGCGCCTCTCCCATGCCGGCCTCGTGCGGATCGGTCACCGAGTTGGGGGTGCGGCGGCCGGTGCTGGCCACCCAGACCATCTCCAGGCCCTTGCGCGCCACCACGGTGGCCACCAACGCCGCCGCGATATCGATGGGGTCGATCCCTCGGTTGCCCGCCATCCGCGCGGTCTCCTGTCGATCAATGCCAACGGCGGCCGGCCGGCGCACCTAGCGGCAGCATGCCCCATGGCGGGGGCGCACGTCAGCCGGGCCTAGGTCGCCCGGACCTCGGCGAGCGCCACCGCGAGCTCCTCGGGCCGCCGGGTCGAGACGTACCAGTACGGCGTGGGATCCGCCGGATCGCCCACCTCGACGCGTACGGCGGTGCGAACCCAGCCGCGCAGGACGAGGTAGGCCCGGGCGTCTGCCTTCGGGCCGCGGAGCGCCTCGGCGGCCTCGGCGTCGAGCGGTGTCGCGGCGCCGATGGCGGCGGGCGGCAGCAAGGCCCGTCCGGCGGCCAGCCCGGCGCGGCCGACCTGGATCCGCGTGGCCGAGCCGATGAGCAGCCAGGCCACCCCGCCCCCGACGACAACGAACGCCAACGCTCCCCAGCGCAGGCCGAGCGGCACGCCGTACGCCACCCCCACGGTCAGGGTGAGGAGCGTCGCGGCGACCCACATCCAGGTCGGCGCCCAGAGCCGCTCCTCGTACCGCACCCCGTCCACATGGCTACGCTACGCGCAGGGGGTTTGAGCATGCCGATCAGCACGATTGCCACCATCGACGCCGGGGACGCCCTGGCCCACACCCAACAGCTGCGCGCTCGGCTGCTGGGCGAGTCGCCCACGCGCCACACGTACACCGTCGGCGCCCGGGGGGAGGGCCATGGCGAGAACGTCCTGGTGCTCGGGGGCTCCGGCTACATCGGGCGTGCGCTGGTGCCCGAGCTGGCCCGCCGCGGCTACCACCCGGTCGTGCTGACCCGGGATCCGGCGTCAGCGACGCTGCCGGAGTTCTCCGGCGCCGACGTGCTCGTCGGCGACCCCGTCGAGCCTGCCGACGTCGAGCGGGTCTTCGAGCGGCTGCCGATCCAGGCCGTCATCTCGCTGCTGAGCAGCCGCCGGCCCAACGACCCCGAGGAGTGCCGCCGGGTCGACTACACGGCGGTGACCAACGGGATCCGGTCCGCCGCGGCGCACGGCGCCCGCCAGTTCATCCACGTCAGCGACTACGGCTGCTACCGCCCCGAGCTGCTGCCGCAGATCTACAAGCTGCAGGTCGAGGGCGAGCTGATCGGCGGGCACCACGGCGGCATCGACTGGACGATCGTGCGGCCCACCGCGTACTTCCCGTACCTCTCGGTCAACTTCGGCGACGTCAAGCACGGCCGCCCGTACCGGATCTTCGACCACGGCGAGTACGCCCTGAGCAACCCGATCGCGCGCGAGGACCTCGCCGAGTTCCTCGTCAACGCGCTGTTCGACCCCGACCAGTACGGCCGGGTGCTGCCCGTCGGCGGGCCTTGGGTGGCCGACAACGTGGTGAGCATCCGGTCGGCCGGCGAGATGATGTTCGAGGTCCTCGGGCGCGAGCCGCAGTGGGAGGTCGAGGCGCTCACCGCGTGGGACGCCAAGACGCGCCGGCTGCGGCGTATGGGCAAGGTCTACCCGGCGATGCGCAACGTGGCTTTCTACCTCGACGCCGCCAAGTACTGGTCGGTCGTCGACCACATCGCCCCCCCGTACGGCACGGCCACCCTGCGGGACTTCTTCCTCAAGCTGCGCGACCGGGAGTTCCCGACCGGCTCCTTCCGCGAGCGGATGAAGGCCGGCACGGCGGCGATGCCGACGGACGTCTAGCCGCACGACCGGGCGTAGGCTCGGCCCTCGTGAGCGGTCTCGACGAGGCGGTGACGCGGATCCCGGTCCGCGCGGCGCTGCCGACCATGCCGCCCGACGACGCGGTCCTCCCGCAGCGGCATCCCGACGCCCCGGCGCCCGGCCAGCCGATCGCGGCGCACTACCGCTGGTGCGTCGGGTGCGGCGACGACCACCCGAGCGGCCTGCATATGCGGGTGACCGCGGGCGAGGGGCTCAGCCTCACCGCCACGTTCGAGGTCACCGACCACCATCAGGGGGCCCCCGGGCTGGCGCACGGCGGCATGCTGGCGCTGGCGTTCGACGAGGCGCTGGGGGCCTTGAACTGGCTGCTTCGCCGCCCGGCGGTGACCGGCCGGTTGGAGACCGACTTCCGCCGCCCGGTCCCGGTGGGGGAGACGCTGCACATCCGAGCCGAGATCACCGGGGTGTCCGGCCGCAAGGTCTTCACCCGGGCTGAGGGCCGCCTGGGCAGCCCGGACGGCCCGCTGGCCGTCACCGCCGCGGCGCTCTTCGTGATCGTGGGGCTGGAGCACTTCGTCGACCACGGCCGCCCGGCCGACGTCGAGGCCGCCCAGCGCGATCGCGGCATCCTGGACCTAGGCGAACGATTCGAGGTGAACCCATGACCAGCACGGTGGACGTCCTCGTGGTGCGGCTCGACCCGGGGCTGCCGCTGCCGGCGTACGCGCACCCGGGCGACGCCGGCGCCGACCTCCACACGGCCATCGACTGCACGCTGGATCCGGGCGAGCGCGCCCTGCTGCCGACCGGGGTCGCGCTGGCCCTGCCCGACGGGTACGCGGCCTTCGTGCACCCGCGCTCGGGGCTCGCAGTGCGCTACGGCGTCTCGCTCGTCAATGCGCCCGGCACGGTCGACGCGGGCTACCGCGGCGAGATCCGGGTGAGCGTCGTCAACCTCGACCCGCGGGACCCCGTCGTCTTTCACCGCGGCGACCGGATCGCCCAGCTCGTCGTCCAGCGCGTGGAGCATGCGCGCTTCCATGAGGTGTCCGCCCTGCCCGGCTCTATGCGCGGCGACGGCGGCTTCGGCAGCACGGGGGTTGGCGGCGCAGGGCAGTCCGCCCGACGAAACGACCAGCGGGACGACAGGGAGTGAGTGTGTTCAAGCGACGCCGCGAGGCCGACGTGCCGCCCGAGGAGCCGGCCGCCGAGGACGTGCCCGCCGAGGACGTGCCCGCCGAGGACGTGCCCGCGGAGGCCACCGCGGGGGCCACTGGGCCCGCGGCGCGACCGGACGGGCCGTGGGACGAGTCCGAGGACGCCCCCGACCTGCCGCGCCTGGACCTCGGCTCGATGCGGGTGGCGGGCCGGGCCGGCATGGAGGTCCGGGTGGACCTCGATCAGCCAGGCGGCCAGGTGATCTCGGCGACGTGCGTCCTGAGCGAGGGAGCCCTGCAGCTGCAGCCTTACGCGGCGCCCAAGAGCAGCGGCATCTGGGACGAGGTGCGGGCCGAGCTGCTCGAGGGGATTGCGGCCGGCGGCGGGACGGCCGAGGAACAGGACGGGCCCTTCGGGCCTGAGGTCCTGGCGATGCTCGAGGTTGACGTCGCACCTGGGCAGAAGGCGCGCCAGCAGGTGCGGTTCGCCGGGGTGGACGGGCCGCGGTGGTTCCTCCGCGCGGTGTTCACCGGCGCCGCCGTCACCGACGACGCGGTTCGGGCGGACCTCGAGGAGGTCTTGCGCGGTGTGGTGGTGGTCCGCGGCGGTGACCCCAGATCACCCCGCGAGCTGCTGCCGCTGCGCCTGCCCCAGCAGGAGGAGGCCCCGCCGGCCGAGGAGGGCCGCCCGCCGCTGGCGCCCTTCAGCCGCGGCCCGGAGATCACCGAGATCCGCTGACCGCGTCCCGCTAGCTGATCGCGTCCCGCCAGCTGATCGCGTCCCGCCAGGCGAGGAGCGCGGCTTGCCCGAGGGCGGCGACGTCGGCCGCGGGCTGATCGGGCGCCAGCAGGCGCAGCGCCGCGCGAGGGATGGCCGCGGCCCAGTGCTCGGCGACCAGCGCGGGGTGGAAGGGGTCGTCGGTGATCCCGACGACCGCGCACGGGACCGCGAGCGCGGCCAGGTCCGCGCGATCCGGCCCGGGGGAGCCGGCCGTCTGGCGCAGCACCGCGGTCAGGCGCTCTTCGCCGTACGCGGGCCAGGCCCGGGCGAGCTCGGCGCCGACCCACCCCTGGGGGCCCACCCGCGCGAGTGCGGCCTGGAGGCCCTCGGCGGCGACCTCGTCCGCGGCGGCCGCCGACATGTCGGCGACCGGGTCGGGCTCCCCGGTCCAGGCGGGGAGCACCAGCCACAGCCCCTCCAACGCGCGCGCCTCGCGCCGCGCAGCCCAGCGGACCGCGGCGTGGGCGCCGAGCGAGATCCCGGCGATCAGCCGGACCGAGGTGTCGACGGCCTGGTCCAACGCGGCCTCCACCTCCGTGACGTCGCCGGTGCGCAGGTCCAGGCCGACCGGGGAGTAGCCGGCGGTACGCAACCCCGGCCCCAGTGCGCGGAGGGCGAACTCCGCCGTCGACCCGCTGCCGTGGAGGACCAGGGCCACCGGCGGGGACGCTGCCATGCCGGCATCCTCCCGTACCCTGGCGGTATGGACAGCGAGCAGCGCCGCGGTCGGCTGGGCCGGCTGGGCGCCACGGCGGCCGAGCTCGACGCCGCCGAGCTCCTTGAGGATGCGCTCAAGCGCGGGGCGACGCCCGTCTCCGAATGCCCCGACTGCGGGCAGGTCGTGCTGTCCGGGACGCTGGCCTCGGTCACCCTGCGCCCGCGTAGCGGGGTCCCCGCGCTCGAGGCCGAGCTCTACGACGGCTCTGGCCGCGCGCGCCTGGTCTGGCTCGGCCGGCGCCGGATCGCGGGCATCACCCCCGGCCGGTCGCTGCGGGCGTACGGGCGGATCACCCGCGACCGCGGGGAGCGCGTGATGTTCAACCCCGCGTACGAGCTGCGGCCATGACCGAGGCGGCCCAGCGCGAGGGGCTGGCCGAGCTCCTCGGCGGCCCCCGCGGCATCGTGGACGCGGGCCTGCCCGGGGTGCTCTTCGGGGTCGCCTACGCGGCCTTCGGCCAGCAGCTCGGCCCGGCCCTGTGGGTCGCCCTGGGTTCGGCTGCGGTGCTCTTCGTCATCAGCCTCGTGCAGCGTCGCAGCGTGCAGCACTCGATCGCCGGGCTGGTGGGCGTCGCGATCATGGCCCTGGTCGCGCGCTGGACCGGCCAGGCCGAGGCCTTCTACCTGCCGAGCATCCTGAAGAACGCCGGGTACGCCGCCGCCTACGCGATCTCGGTGCTGGTGCGGTGGCCGCTGCTCGGGGTGTTCCTCGGGCCGGTGCTCGGCGAGGGCTTCCACTGGCGGCAGGACCCCGCCCGGCGGCGCGCCTACGCCCGGGCCTCCTGGGTGTGGTGCGGGATGTTCCTGGTGCGCCTGCTGGTGCAGATCCCGCTGTACCTCGCGGGAGCCGTCGCGGCGCTGGGGATCGCCGGCATCTTCCTCGGGATCCCGCTGTTCGCGCTCACCGTCTACATCACCTGGGTCATCCTGCGCGCCGTGCCCATGACCAAGCACGCACCGGACCCGCCGGACGAGATCGCCGACGCCGAGCCGGAGGCGACCGCCGGCGCCGCCCCGGCCTCAGACGTGGTCGGGCGCGAGGATCTGCTGTAGCAGCGGCTCGGCGTCCTGGGTCGCGACGAAGAGCAGCTCGTCGCCCCCCTCGACCGCGTCATCGCGGCTCGGGGTCAGCACCAGGCCGTCCCGCAGGATCGCGACGAGGGCGGTGTCGGCCGGCCAGGCCACGTCTCCCACCCGGGTGCCCGCCAGGGCCGAGGCCGGCGGCAACGTGAGCTCCACGAGGTTGGCATGCCCCTGGCGGAACTCGAACAGCCGCACGAGGTCGCCGATGCTGACCGCCTCCTCGACCAGGGCGCTCAGCATCCGCGGGGTCGACACGGCCACATCGACGCCCCAGGACTCGTCGAACATCCACTCGTTCTTGGGGTGGTTGACGCGGGCGACCACGCGCGGCACGCCGTACTCGGTCTTGGCGAGCAGCGACATGACGAGGTTGACCTTGTCGTCCCCGGTGGCGGCGACCACGACCTGGCAGCGCTCCAGGCCCATGCCCTCGAGCACGGCGATCTCGCAGGCGTCGGCCTGCAGCCACTCGGCTCCGGGGATGGACTCGGGCCGGATGCACTCGGCATCGCGGTCGACGAGCAGGACGTCGTGGCCGTTCGCGACGAGCTCCTTGGCGATGGAGCGGCCGACCTTGCCGGCGCCGGCGATGACGACGCGCATCAGTCACCCTCCAGGGGAGGCTTGGAGAGCACGGCCTCGACGGCGTCGAGGTCGCGGTGGCGCATGAGCACGTGCAGCAGGTCGCCCTCCTGCAGGACGGTGTCCGGCCCGGGGATCACTCCCTCGCCGTAGCGGGTGACGAAGGCGATCCGGGCGGGGGCGGCCTGCTCGATCCGGCTCAGCCGACGGCCGATCCAGCCGGCATGGGCGTGCACCTCGGCCAGCCGGATCTCGCCGCTCGGGTCGGCCCAGGAGGTCAAGGCGCCCTCGGGGAGCATCCGGCGCATGATCTGGTCGGTGGTCCACCGCACGGTCGCGACGGTGGGGATGCCGAGCCGCTGGTAGACCTCGGCGCGGCGCGAGTCGTAGATGCGGGCGACCACGTTGTCCACGCCGAACGTCTCCCGGGCGACGCGCGCGGCCAGGATGTTGGAGTTGTCGCCGCTGCTCACCGCAGCGAAGGCCTGCGCCTCCTCGATGCCCGCGGCCAGCAGCACCTCGCGGTCAAAGCCGACGCCGGTCACGGTGCGGCCGTGGAAGCCCTCGGGCAGCCGCTTGAAGGCGCGCGGCTCCTGGTCGATGACGGCGACCGTGTGCCCCTTGTCCTGGAGCGCCACGGCCAGTGAGGAGCCGACCCGACCGCATCCCATGATCACCACGTGCACGGCCCCAGAGTGCCAGACCGGTGGTCCCGCGGTGCAAATGGGCCGACACCGTTCGGACCGATAGGGCCGCGGGCATAGCCTTGCGGGCGTGCCGAGCGTCTCTGGGGTCTCCAAGCGGTTGATCGTCGGCCGCGCCCTGCGCAGCGAGCAGCTGGGCGAGACGCTGCTGCCGAAGCGGCTGGCCCTGCCGGTGTTCGCCTCCGACGCCCTGTCGTCCAACGCCTACGCCACGCAGGAGATCCTGCTGGTGCTCTCGCTGGGCGGCGTCGCCTTCTACTCGTACGCGCCGTGGGTCGCCGCGGCCGTGGTGGTCATCTTCTTCGTCGTGGTCGCGTCCTACCGGCAGAACGTGCACGCCTACCCCAGCGGCGGCGGCGACTACGAGGTGGTGTCGACCAACCTGGGCCAGCGCGCCGGGGTGTTCGTCGCCAGCGCGCTGCTCGTGGACTACGTGATGACCGTCGCGGTCTCGATCTCCTCTGCCGTGGCCAACATCGCCTCGGCCTGGGATCCCGTGAACGACCACAAGGTCGCGGTGGCCGTCACCCTGATCGCCGTGGTCACCTTCGTCAACCTGCGCGGGGTGCGGGAGTCCGGGGCGGCGTTTGCGATCCCCACGTACGCGTTCATGTTCGCCATCTTCGGGATGGTCGGGTACGCGCTGTTCCGGATCTCCTCCGGTGAGACGGTGCAAGCCGCGAGCGCCGACTGGGAGATCGTCCCGGAGGGCACCTTCACCGGGTTGGCCCTGGTCTTCCTGGTGCTTCGGGCGTTCTCGTCGGGCACCACCGCGCTCACCGGCGTCGAGGCGATCAGCAACGGAGTGCCGGCCTTCCGCAAGCCCAAGAGCAAGAACGCCGCGACCACGCTGCTCATGCTCGGCGTGATCTCGATGACGATGTTCGCGGCGATCACCTGGCTGGCCATCTACACCGGCGTCAAGGTCGCCGAGAAGGACTCCGACCTCATCGGCCTGCCCGAGGGGCAGAACCAGAAGACCGTCATCGCCCAGGTCGCCGACGCCGTCTTCTCCGACTTCCCGGTGGGGGCCGTCCTGGTCGCCCTCGTGACCGCGCTCATCCTGGCGCTGGCCGCCAACACCGCGTTCAACGGATTCCCGGTGCTGGGGTCGATCCTCGCCCGCGACGGCTACCTGCCCCGCCAGCTGCACACCCGCGGCGACCGGCTGGCCTTCAGCAACGGCATCCTCACGCTGTCGGCGCTGGCGATCATCCTGGTGGTGATCTACCAGGCCGACGTCTCCAAGCTGATCCAGCTCTACATCCTGGGTGTCTTCATCTCGTTCACGATGAGCCAGACGGGGATGGTGCGGCACTGGACCCGGCTGCTGCGCGAGGAGACGCGGCCCAAGGAGCGGGCCCGGATGATGCGGTCGCGCGTCATCAACGCCATCGGCCTGGTGATGACCGGGTCGGTGCTCGTCATCGTGCTGGTCACGAAGTTCACCCGCGGGGCGTGGATCGTCGTGATCGCGATGCCGGTGCTGTACTTCCTGATGACGTCGGTGCGCGGCCACTACGACCGGGTGGCCACCGAGCTGCGCGTCGACGAGGACGAGCCGACCACGCTGCCCTCGCGGGTCCACGCGATCGTGCTCGTGTCGAAGATCCACAAGCCGGCCCTGCGCGCGCTGGCGTACGCGCGGGCCACCCGGCCGTCCACGCTCGAGGCGCTCACGGTGCAGGTCGACGAGGGGGACGCGGCGGCGCTGCAGGACGAGTGGGACCGCAGGCAGATCCCGGTGCCGCTCAAGGTCCTGGACTCGCCGTACCGCGAGATCACCCGGCCGCTCATCGACTACGTGCGCGACCTGCGCCGCGACAGCCCGCGGGACATCGTGACCGTCTACGTCCCCGAGTACGTCGTGGGCCACTGGTGGGAGCAGCTGCTGCACAACCAGAGCGCGCTGCGGCTCAAGACCCGGCTGCTGTTCACCCCCGGGGTCATGGTGGTCTCGGTGCCCTATCAGCTGGCCTCGTCGGCGGGGGCCGCAGACCGGCCGGAGCCGCTCGCCCCGGGCGCGGCGCGCCGCGGCGAGCCGTCCGCCGAGCAGGCCGAGGACGAGGTCCGCAGGGCGCTGGGCGCCCCACCGCCGTGACCCCCTCAGTGGGGGAGGTCATCGAGGTCGCGGTGGGCGCCGTGGCCCATGGCGGGCACTGCGTCGCCCGGCTCGACGGCCGGGTGGTGTTCGTCCGCCACGCTTTGCCGGGTGAGCGGGTGCGGGCGCGGATCACCGAGGGCGGTGAGACCTCCCGCTACCTGCGCGCGGACGCCGTCGAGGTGCTGGAGGCGTCGCCCCACCGGGTGCCGCCGCCGTGCCCCCACGCCCGCCCGGGTGGCTGCGGAGGGTGCGACTGGCAGCACGTGGATCTCGCCGAGCAGCGGCGCCTCAAGGCCGCCGTGGTCTCCGAGCAGCTGCGTCGGCTGGGCGGGATCGAACGTGAGGTCGTCGTCGAGGAGCTGCCCGGGTCGCCCGACGGCCTGGGGTGGCGGACCCGCGTCCGGCACGCGGTCGACGCCGAGGGGCGGCTGGGCTTCCGCCGGCACCGCTCGCACGCCGTTGAGCAGGTCGAAGGCTGCCCGCTCGCCCATGTGGCGCTGGGGGACGACGCGGCCTGCGCCCGCACGTGGGGCGGCGCGGCCGAGGTCGCGCTGGCGGTGGCCCCGACCCAGGCGCAGCCGATCGTGTTCGTCGACGGCGTGGCGGCCGGCAAGCGGATCCGGGTGCTCGAGCAGGCGGCGGGACGCGAGTGGCGGGTGACCGGGCCGGGCTTCTGGCAGGTCCACCCGGCCGCGGCCGACACCCTCGCCGCGGCCGTCCTCGACGCCCTGGCGCCGCAGCCCGGCGAGGCCGGCTTGGACCTCTACGCCGGGGTGGGGCTGTTCGCCGGGGTGGTGGCCCGCGCTGTCGGGCCGACCGGGGCCGTGGTGGCGGTGGAGTCCTCCGAGCCGGCGTGCAAGGACGCCCGGCGCAACCTCCACGACCTGCCGCAGGTGCGCATCGCCCACGCGCGGGTGGACGCGTGGCTGCGCGGCGACGAGGCGGCGTCGCTCGGCGGCGTCGACATCGTCGTGCTCGACCCGCCGCGTTCCGGAGCGGGCCGGGCCGTCGTCGAGGCGATCGCTGGGCGGGCGGGGCGCGCCATCGCGTACGTCGCCTGCGACCCCGCGGCCCTGGCCCGCGATCTGGCCACCTTCGCTGCGCTGGGCTGGCGGCTGGACACGCTGCGAGCCTTCGACGCCTTCCCGATGACCCACCACGTCGAGTGCGTGGCGGGCCTCGTCCGGGATACGGTATCTTGACGTCAAGATAAATTCACGAGGCCGGGAGGACACGTGGCCAGCACGAACAGCTTCGGGGCGCAGGAGTCGCTTGAGGTCGGCGGGACCGCCTACGAGATCTTCCGGCTGTCAGCCGTCGAGGGCGCCGAACGGCTTCCGTACAGCCTCAAGGTGCTGCTGGAGAACCTGCTGCGGACCGAGGACGGCGCGAACATCACCGCCGACCACATCCGTGCGCTCGGCGCCTGGGACCCGAAGGCGGAGCCGGACACCGAGATCCAGTTCACGCCGGCCCGCGTGGTCATGCAGGACTTCACCGGCGTGCCGTGCGTCGTCGACCTGGCCACCATGCGCGAGGCCGTCCGCGACCTCGGCGGCGACGCCGCCAGCGTCAACCCGCTCGCCCCGGCCGAGCTGGTCATCGACCACTCGGTGATCTCCGACTTCTTCGGCCACGCCGACTCCGAGCAGCGCAACGTCGAGCTCGAGTACGCGCGCAACCGCGAGCGCTACCAGTTCCTGCGCTGGGGCCAGTCCGCGTTCGACGAGTTCAAGGTCGTGCCGCCCGGCACCGGAATCGTCCACCAGGTCAACATCGAGTACCTCGCCCGCGTGGTGATGACCCGCGAGGTCGACGGCGTGCTGCGGGCCTACCCCGACACCGTGGTCGGCACCGACTCGCACACCACGATGGTCAACGGCCTCGGCGTGCTCGGGTGGGGCGTCGGCGGGATCGAGGCTGAGGCCGCCATGCTCGGCCAGCCGGTGTCGATGCTCATCCCGCGCGTGGTCGGCTTCAAGCTGTCCGGCGAGCTGCCCGAGGGCGCGACCGCCACCGACCTCGTGCTGACCATCACCGAGCAGCTGCGCAAGCACGGCGTGGTCGGCAAGTTCGTGGAGTTCTACGGCCCCGGCGTGGCCGCGGTGCCGCTGGCCAACCGCGCCACGATCGGCAACATGAGCCCGGAGTACGGCTCGACCTGCGCGATCTTCCCGATCGATGACGAGACGCTGCGCTACCTGCGGCTCACCGGTCGCACCGACGAGCAGCTCGCGCTTGTCGAGGCGTACGCGAAGGCGCAGGGGCTCTGGCACAACCCCAAGCACGAGCCGGTCTTCTCGGAGTACCTCGAGCTCGACCTGTCGACGGTCGTGCCCTCGATCGCCGGGCCCAAGCGCCCGCAGGACCGCGTCTCGCTGTCGGCGGCCAAGGAGTCCTTCCGCGCCGCGCTCGGCTCCTACACCGACGACCCGGCGCGGACCGCTCCGGTGCACGTACGCGGGGGAGTCCTTCGACCTGCCGCACGGCGCCGTGGTCATCGCCTCGATCACGAGCTGCACCAACACCTCCAACCCCAGCGTGATGCTGGGGGCGGCCCTGCTGGCCAAGAAGGCCGTCGAGCGCGGCCTGTCGGCCAAGCCGTGGGTGAAGACCACGCTGGCCCCCGGCTCGCAGGTCGTCACCGACTACTACGCGCGCTCGGGCCTCCAGCCGTTCATGGACAAGCTCGGCTTCAACCTCGTGGGCTACGGCTGCGTGACCTGCATCGGCAACAGCGGCCCGCTGCCGGCAGAGGTCTCCGCCGGGGTCAACGCCGCCGACCTCGCGGTCGTCTCGGTGCTCTCGGGCAACCGCAACTTCGAGGGACGCATCAACCCCGACGTCAAGATGAACTACCTCGCGTCGCCGCCGCTGGTGGTGGCGTACGCACTCGCGGGCACGATGGACTTCGACTTCGCGACCGAGTCGCTGGGCGACGACCACGACGGCAACCCGGTGTTCCTGCGCGACCTCTGGCCGTCGCCCACCGAGATCGAGGCCGTGGCCGCCGAGGCCATCGGCGCCGACATGTTCCGCACCCGCTACGCCGACGTCTTCGCCGGCGACGACCGCTGGCGCTCGCTGCCGACACCGGTCGGCGAGGTCTTCGAGTGGGACGAGCAGTCCACGTACGTGCGCAAGCCCCCGTACTTCGACGGCATCCAGGCTCGGCCCGAGCCGGTCTCCGACATCTCCGGCGCCCGCGTGCTCGCCAAGCTCGGCGACTCGGTCACCACCGACCACATCAGCCCGGCCGGCTCGATCAAGGCCGGCACCCCGGCCGCCGACTACCTCGTCGAGCACGGCGTGGCCCCCGCGGACTTCAACTCGTACGGCTCGCGTCGCGGCAACCACGAGGTGATGATCCGCGGCACCTTCGCCAACATCCGGCTGAAGAACCTCCTGCTCGACGGCGTCGAGGGCGGCTTCACCCGCAACCACCTCTCCGGCGACCAGGAGTTCATCTACGACGCCGCTGTGGCGTACGAGGCCGCGGGCGTGCCGTTGGTCGTGCTCGCCGGCAAGGAGTACGGCTCGGGCTCGTCCCGCGACTGGGCGGCAAAGGGCACCGCGCTGCTCGGGGTCAAGGCCGTGATCGCCGAGTCTTTCGAGCGGATCCACCGCAGCAACCTGATCGGCATGGGGGTGCTGCCGCTGCAGTTCCCGGCCGGCCAGGACGCAGACTCGCTGGGGTTGGCCGGCGACGAGGTGTTCTCGATCAGCGGGGTGACCGCGCTGAACGACGGCGACACCCCGCGCACCGTGCTTGTCCGCGCCGAGCGCGCGGACGGCGGGGTGGTCGAGTTCGACGCCCCGCTGCGCATCGACACCCCGGGCGAGGCGGACTACTACCGCCACGGCGGGATCATGCAGTACGTCCTGCGCAGCCTCGCCGGCGTCTGACCCTCGATCGGGGCGGTCGTACGCTCTCCGTCATGACCCTGGTCGCCGGCATCGACTCGTCCACCCAGTCCACCAAGGTCCTGGTCTGCGACGCCGAGACCGGCGCTGTGGTCCGCGAGGGCCGCGCCCCGCATCCGGACGGCACCGAGTGCCCGCCCGAGGCGTGGTGGGCGGCGCTCGGCCAGGCCGCGGCCGGTGGCCTCCTCGACGGTGTCGAGGCCCTGGCGGTCGGCGGCCAGCAGCACGGGATGGTGGCGCTGGACGGCAGTGGGGAGCCGGTCCGCCCGGCCCTGCTCTGGAACGACGCCCGGTCTGCGCCGGACGCCACGGATCTGATCGCCGAGCTGGGCGGGCCGCAGGCGTGGGCCGATGCGGTCGGCAGCGTGCCGGTCGCCGCGTTCACCGTCACCAAGCTGCGTTGGCTGGCCCGCTGCGAGCCGGACCTCGCGGCGAGGGTCGAGTCGGTCCTGCTGCCGCACGACCACCTGACCTGGCAGCTGGCCGGCCGGCCCCAGCAGGCCACCACCGACCGAGGCGACGCCTCCGGCACCGGCTACTGGTCGCCGGCGGCCGGCGCCTACCGCCCGGACCTGCTCGTGCGCGCCCTCGGCCACGACGCCGTGCTGCCGCGGGTCGCCGCCCCCGCCGAGGTCGTCGGCGAGGCGGCGACCCTGGCGCCGGGCGCGCTGCTCGCCGCGGGCACCGGCGACAACATGGGAGCGGCACTCGGCCTGGGACTTGGCCTCGGTGACGTCGTGGTGTCGCTCGGGACGTCGGGCACCGCGTTCGCCGTCTCCGAGACGCCGACGGCCGACGCCAGCGGCGCCGTCGCGGGGTTCGCCGACGGCACCGGCCGCTTCCTGCCGCTGGTGTGCACGCAGAACGCGGCCCGGGTGCTGGCTGCCGGCGCCGCGCTGCTGGGCGTTGACCTCGACGCGCTCAGCGACCTGGCGCTGAGGGCGGAGCCGGGCTCCGGCGGGCTCGTGCTGCTCCCGTACCTGGACGGCGAGCGCACCCCCAACCTGCCCGACGCGACGGGCAGCCTGCACGGGCTGACCCGCTCCAACCTGAGCCCCGAGAACCTTGCCCGGGCCTGCGTTGAGGGCATGCTGATCGGGCTCGCAGAGGCGGTCGACACGCTGGTTTCGCTCGGGGCGCCGCCGCGGCGGGTGCTGCTCATCGGCGGGGCGGCGGCCTCCCCGGCGGTGCGCGCCGTCGCCGCCACCGTGTTCTCGGCTCCGGTGCACGTCCCCCCGGCGGGGGAGTACGTCGCGCTCGGGCGCCGCACGCCAGGCAGCCTGGGCGCTGGCCGCCTCGCCTGAGCCGCCGGCCTGGGAGCAGCCGGGCACCCTCGTCCTTGAGCCGGCCCCGCGGCCCGAGGTCCGCGCCGCCTATGCGGCCGCCCGGCAGGCGCTTTACGGGGGGCGGGCGACGTGACCCTCGGGGTGCCCCCAGGCTGGCCAGCGGAGGTGCCGCCGCCGGACGCCCCCGGCTGGGAGCAGCGGGCCGCAGGCTGGCTCTTCGACCTGTGCCCGGCCGACCTGCGCGCCTACGAGGTGCTGAGGCGGCATCCCCTCGCCCTCGTCTACGTCGCCGACGCCCAGGTGTCGGCCGCGCTGGCCGCCGTGCTCGACAGCCTGTCCGGGGCGCGGGCGACGCTGCGCGAGGCACTGCCCCCGGCAGCGGTGAGCGAGGTCGTCGTGGCCCTGCAGGCCGAGCGCGTGCGCCTCGGGGCGGCCGCGCGAGGGGTGGCGCTGGTCCGCGAGGCGCTCGAGGGTGTGCGGCGCGCCCCCCGGCTCTGAGGCACGACTGGGCTCAGTGCAGGTCGGCCAGGTCGGCCTTGGTGACCTCGCCGGGCTTCTTCCCGGCGATGATCATCGCCAGGACCTCGTCCTTGGTGACGTCGGCCTTGTTGACCGTGCCGACCAGCTTGCCCTGCAGCATCACGCAGATCCGGTCGGCTAGGTCGAAGACGTCGTGGATATCGTGGCTGATCAGGAAGATGCCCAGCCCCTCGGCCTTGAGCTGGCGGATGAGATGGCGCACCTCATCGGTCTCGGCCGGGCCGAGCGCCGCGGTGGGCTCGTCCATGATCAGGATGCGGGCGTCGAAGTGCACCGCGCGAGCGATGGACACCGACTGCCGCTGGCCGCCGGACAGCGACTTGACCGGGGCGGTGAAGTTGCGGAACCGCGGGTTGAGCCGCTTCATCAGCTTGCGGGTGGCGTCCTCCATCGAGGTGTCGTCCAGGGTGCCCCACCGGGTGCGCAGCTCTCGGCCGAGGAAGATGTTGGTCGGGGCGTCGAGGTTGTCGGCGAGAGCAAGCGTCTGGTAGATCGTCTCGATCCCGAGGCTGCGCGCGTCGCGCGGGTTGTTGATCGTGCAGGGCTGCCCGTTGATCAGGATCTCGCCGGCATCGCCCTTGTGCGCGCCCGACAGCGTCTTGATCAGCGTGGTCTTGCCGGCGCCGTTGCCGCCGACCAGGGCGACCACCTCGCCGGGGTAGAGGTCGACGCTCACCCCGTCGACGGCGTGCACGCCGCCGAAGGACACGCGGATGTCGCGCATCTCCACCAAGGGCGTGCCCCGATCGGGGGCGGGAAGGGGGCGTCTTGTGCCATGGCGGTCATCCGACCCTCCGGCGGTAGAAGGAGTCGAGCGCGACCGCGACGACCAGGACGACGCCGACCACGATCTGCTGGAGCGGGGCGTCGATATTGAGCAGCACCATGCCCGACTGCAGCGACTGCGCCACGAGCGCACCGAGCAGGGCGCCGGGGATGGTGCCGATGCCGCCGGCCAACGAGGTGCCGCCGATGACCGCCGCGGCGATCGTGTAGAGCTCGGCGAGGGTGCCGAGGCCGCTGGTGGCGGCGTCCGTGCGCGCGATCTGAACGGCCGAGGCGATGGCGACGAGCATGCCCATGAGGGCGAAGGTCTGGACGATCATCCACTTCGACTTCACGCCGCCGAGCTCGGCCGCCTCGGGGTTGCCGCCGATGGCGAACACGTAGCGGCCGAATCGGGTCCGGGTGGCGAGGAAGGTCATCAACAGGCCGACCCCAAGCATGATGACCACCGGGATCGGCAGGCCGAAGGGGATCTCCGTCCCCGGGGTGTACGTCTCGCCGCGGCTCTCGACGTACTCCCGGGCCAGCGGGGGCGGCATGAAGTAGCTGTTGATCACGTACGCGGCGCCCAGCACCGCGCCGCACTCCAGCAGGCCCAGCAGCACGTCGGCCCAGACGGGACGCTGGGAGAAGCCGTACTTCTGCTTGCGGCGTCGCCCGTTGAACAGCAGCACCACGATGCCGACGCAGGCCACGCCGGCCAGCACCCAGGTCAGGGTGCCGCCGATGCTGCCGTCGATGCCGCCGCCGCCGAGCCGCGAGAAGTTGGAGTCCATCGGCGCGATGGTGCGGCCCGAGGCCATCGCCCAGGCCACCCCTCGCCAGACGAGCAGCCCGCCCAGGGTGACGATGAACGCTGGCACCCCCACGTACGCGACGATCGAGCCCTGGAAGCCCCCGATCACCGCCCCCATCGCCACGCCCGCGAGCAGCGCGATGATCCAGGTCCAGCGGTTCTCCAGGCCGAGCCACTGCGGCAGCCACTCGACCTGCAGGATCGCCATGGCCATGCCGAGGGCGGCGAGCATCGAGCCGACCGACAGGTCGATGTTGCGCGACACGATGACCAGCACCATGCCGGTGGCCATGATCCCAACGACCGACGTCTGGACCGAAAGGTTCCAGAGGTTGCGCGGGGTGAGGAAGGTGCCCCCGGTCAGCACGTGCAGCACGACCCAGATGACGACCAGCGCGACGATCATCCCAACAGCCGCGGGTCGACCTCCAGGCGGCGCAGAGAAGGAGCCGGCCGTGGTGCGCTCCCCTTCGGGGGCGGGCTCCTCCGGGGCGGACGCCCCCGGGTCGGGCGGGGCGACGGGCGGACGGTCATTCAGGCACCTCCGGGCAGGAACAGATGCGACGCCCACAGAGACGTAGTCCGCGGGCGCCGCATTTGTTCGTTACTCATGCGTGTTCAGTTGCTCAGCGTGACGGGTGTTGACGACGGGTCACGCGCACGCCGGCACGGAACCAGCCGGCACGTCCTTGCAGACAACATCCTTGGTGACCCAGCCCGCGTCGATCGGGATGTTGAGGTTCGACTTCCCCACGGGGATCGGCGTCAGGATGATCGACTGCACGTCGACACCGCCCGGCGTCGTGAAGGTGGCGGCCTTGCCGTTGCCGGAGGCCGGAGCCGAGTCGCCCATGTCGGAGACGTCGATGTCGACCTCGTCGACGGCGGCGCCGCCGGCGAGCACGATCGCGATGCGGGCCGCCGCCTTGCCGAGCTCGAAGGCGTTCTTCCACACCGACACGGTCTGCGTGCCGAGCGCCACCCGGTTGAGGGCGGCCGAGTCGCCGTCCTGGCCTGACACCGGCACCTTGCCAGCCAGACCCTGCGCCGCGAGCGCGGCCACGACACCGCCGGCCATGCCGTCGTTGGACGCGACGACCGCCTGGACGTCGTTGTTGTTCTGGGTCAGGAACTGCTCCATGTTGGTCTGGGCCTTCTCAGCAGCCCAGTTGTCTGTGTAGGACTCGCCCACGTTCCTGATCGCGCAGGTCGCGTTGTTGGCCGCGTCGATGGCGGGGCAGCCGGTGGCCTTGACGAGGACCTCCTCCTGGCCGGAGCGCAGGAAGTCGGCGTTGGCGTCGGCCTGGTTGCCCTTGATGAAGACGTAGTTGCCCTTCGGCACGGCGTCGTAGATCGCCCGCGCCTGCATGCGACCGACCTCTTTGTTGTCGAAGGACAGGTAGAACGCGTTCTCGTCCTCGATCAGCCGGTCGTAGCCGATGACCGGGATGCCGGCGTCGGTGGCCTTCTGGACGGCCGGCTTGATGGCCGTGCCGTCCTGGGCGAGGATGATGATCGCGTCCGCGCCCTGGGAGATGAGGTTCTCGACGTCGGTGAGCTGCTTCTCGGCGGAGGAACCGGCGTCGGCCTTGATGTACTCGATGCCCTCGGCCTCGAAGACCTCCTTCATGGCCTTCTCGTCGGCCTTGGCCCAGCGCTCCTCGTTGAAGTTGTTCCAGGAGACCCCGACGGTGAGATCGCCGGCGGCCGGCGACTCGTCTGCTGCGTCGTCCTCGCTGCTGCCACAGGCAGCAAGCGCGAGCGCGAGCGCCGGGACCAGCACCCATGCCTTGTGCTTCGCCAACACGATTCCTCCTTGCGTGACCTGCCGGCCAGTTGGCCGACAGCCGGAATCTAGCGGCAGCGGGGTCGGGGCGCCGCAATCGACGGCCACCGTTACCCATTTGTTGCCTGCTCCAACGAATATGCTGGCGGCGGAGCGACCAAGTGACGCCCGCCGCGCACTAACCTCGACCAGAGGCGCTGGCGGTGCGCACCGGTGGTGTGGCGGGCGGAGGCGAGCGTGGCAGGGTCCGGACCGACCCGATCGACTCAGGCGGTCGCGCTGGTGTCTGGTGTGATGGTGGGGTTCGCGGCCTTGTTCGGGGGGCTGACGTTCAGTGCCCAGACCCGAGAGGACGCTCGCTGCCAGCCGCCAGAGCCGGAGTGGTCGGTGGCGCGCGCCTGGGACGAGGCCACCCTCGAGGCGATCCGGCACGACCTGCCCGCGCCGACCGTCCACGCGCGCAACCTGTTCCACGTCTCGGTGGCGATGTGGGACGCCTGGGCCGCCTACGAGGACGACCCGCGCGGCTACCTGACCACCGAGAAGCACGCCGCTGACGAGGATGCGCAGCGCGAGGCGGTCAGCTACGCGGCCTACCGGGTGCTCTCGGCGCGCTACCTCGGGTCGGTGGGAGCCTCGGACTCGCTGCCCGCGTTCGACGCACTGATGGACTCGTTGTGCCTGCCTACGGACGTGACCACGACCGAGGGCGACAGCCCGGCGGCGGTCGGCAACCGGGTCGCCGCCGCGGTGCTCGACGCGGGCCTGGAGGACGGCTCGAACGAGGCCGGCCGGTACGCCGCGCCCGACTACCGCCCCGTCAACCCGCCGCTGGTGGTCGCCCAACCCGGCGCGGCCATGGCCGACCCGGACCGGTGGCAGCCGCTGCAGATCGCGCAGATGATGTCGCAGAACGGCATCCCGCTTGAGAACGGCGTGCAGACCTTCGTCAGCCCGCACTGGGGGCGCGTCACGGGCTTCGCCCTCCCGCCGGGCGGCGAGGCGGGTACGCCGATCGACCCCGGCCCGCCGCCGCGGGTCGCCGACCCGGCCACCTCGGCCGAGGCGAAGGCGGGGGTTCTCGACGTCATCCGCTACAGCAGCTGGCTCGACCCGGCCGACGGAGCGAGCGTCGACGTGTCGCCAGGGGCGATGGGGGCCAACCCGCTCGGCACGTACGACGGGAAAGGCCGCGCGGAGAACCCGGCGACCGGCGAGCCGTACGCGCCGGAGGTCGTGCTGCGGGCGGACTACGAGCGGGTCGTGGCGGAGTTCTGGGCCGACGGTCCGAAGTCGGAGACCCCGCCGGGGCACTGGAACGTGCTCGCTAACGAGGTCTCCGACCGCCTCGACCCCGACCTGCGCATCGGCGACGAGGGCCCACGGATCGACCGGCTGGAGTGGGACGTCACGCTTTACCTCGCGCTCAACGGCGCGACGCACGACGCCGCCGTCGCCGCCTGGGGGCTCAAGGGCGCGTACGACTCGGCCCGGCCGATCTCACTCATCCGCTACCTCGGCGGGCTCGGTCAGTCCAGCGACCCGGCTCTGCCCTCGTACGACCCGCGTGGGCTGCCGCTGGAGGCGGGCCTGGTCGAGGTCGTCACCGCGGAGTCAAGCGCCGCGGGCCAGCCACACGAGGCCTTCGCCGGGCAGGTCGGCACGGTCGTGGTGCGGTCGTGGGCCGGGCGGCCCAAGGACCCCGAGCTGGAGACCGGCGGGGTGGGCTGGATCCGGGCCGTCGACTGGACGCCGTACCAGATGCCGACCTTCGTCACGCCGGCCTTCGCCGGGTACGTGTCGGGGCACAGCACGTTCAGCCGGGCGTCGGCGGAGGTGCTCACGGCGATGACCGGCAGCCCGTACTTCCCGGGCGGGCTGTTCACCTGGACCGAGGAGCAGGGCTCGCTGGACTTCGAGGCAGGGCCGACCACCGACGTGACGCTGCAGTGGGCGACATACGCCGATGCCGCCGACGAGGCCGGCATCTCGCGGCTTTACGGCGGCATCCACGTGCCGGCCGACGACCTGACCGGGCGGGAGATCGGGTTCGAGTGCGGGCGGGCGGCCTGGGTCGAGGCGATGCGGTACTACCGCCCGGGCGAGGGGGGCGACGCATGAGCAGCCGCTGGGGAGGGTGGTTTGCCGGGGGGCTCGGGGCGGGGGCGCTGGCCGGGCTGGCCGCATTCGCCCTGGTGTCGGGGTCGGCCACCGGCGCCGCCTCCGGGTCGGCGGCCGGCCTGGTGACGCCGAGGCTGGTCGAGGAGAGCGCCTCCTCCGGCGTGCGGCAGGTCTACGACGGCGGCTTCGAGTTCTACGTCGGCGGCGGCGTGGCCGCCTTCGACTGCGACGATGACGGCAAGTCCGAGCTCTACCTGGCCGGCGGCGCCAACCCCGCGGCGCTCTACCGCAACGAGAGCCCGGTCGGCGGAGCGCTGAAGTTCAGCCGCGTCAGCGACCCGGCGACGGACCTGAAGTCGGTGACTGGCGCGTACCCGCTCGACATGGACAGCGACGGGATGACCGATCTCGCCGTGCTTCGCGTGGGGGAGGACGTGCTGCTGCGCGGGCTCGGCGGCTGCCGGTTCGAGCGGGCCAATGAGCGGTGGGCGTACGACGGCGGCGACGACTGGACCGCGGCGTTCAGCGCGACCTGGGAGGAAGGGCAGGACCTGCCGACGCTCGCGGTCGGCAACTACCTCGGGCCGGCGGCGGCCGACGGGTCGCGGGCCTGCGTTCCCGGCGCGCTCATCGGCCGGCGGCCGGGGCGCCGGGTTCGCCGCGCCCGTCGAGCTGGCGCCCGCGGAATGCACGTTGTCGGTGCTCTTCGCGGACTGGAACGGCACCGGCCGGCACGACCTGCGGATGGCCAACGACCGGCACTACACCCGCGACGGCGGCGAGCAGCTGTGGCGGGTCGACCCGGGGCAGGCGCCGGTGCTCTACACCGAGGCCGACGGCTGGGTGCCCCTGCGCATCTGGGGCATGGGCATCGCGACGTCGGATGTCGACGGCGACGGGCTGCCCGAGGTGTTCTTGTCCAGCCAGGGCGACAACAAGCTGCAGCGTCTGGCGACGGGCCCGAGCAGCCGGCGTACGAGGACGTGGCGATCGCGCACGGCGTGACCGCGCACCGGCCGTTCCTCGGCGACGCCTCGCTGCCGTCGACGGCCTGGCACCCGGAGTTCGCCGACGTCAACGATGACGGCCGACCGGACCTTTACGTGTCGAAGGGCAACGTCGACGCGCAGCCCGACCACGCGGCCGAGGACCCGAGCAACCTGCTGCTCGCGCAGGAGGACGGCACGTTCGTCGAGCGCGCCAGGCAGGCGGGGTTGGTCAGCCTCGGCCGCAGCCGCGGAGCGGTGTGGGCCGACCTCAACCTCGACGGGATGCTCGATCTGGTTGAGGTCAACCGTTCGCGCAACGTGCGCCTCTGGCGCAACGTGGGCGTGGGCAGCGCCGAGCGGCCGCAGGCGCCGGGCCACTGGGTCGAACTGCGGTTGGCGCAGGACGGCGCGAATCGCGACGCGGTCGGCGCGTGGCTGGAGGTCCGCACCGAAGCGGGCACCCAGCGACGCCAGGTCACGGTCGGTGGCGGCCACGCCAGCGGGCACCTGGGCTGGGTGCACGTCGGGCTCGGCGCGGCAGAGTCGGCCGAGGTGCGGGTGCGCTGGCCCGACGGCGAGACCGGGCCGTGGCAGGACGTGGAGGCGGACACCTTCGGCGTCGTCGAGCGCGGCGCCGACCGCGTACGCGGGTGGGAGGTGCCGCGATGACGCGAGGGACCGTGGCGACGCTCGCCGGGGCGACCCAGGACGAGGTCCGGCGGCACAACCTCGGCAACCTCCTGCGGCTGCTGCATGTGCGTGGCTCGATGTCGCGCTCGGACCTCACCGCGCTGACCGGACTCAACCGCAGCACAGTGGGGGGGCTGACCACCGAGCTGGCCGAGGCCGGCCTCATCCGGGAGACGGCCCCCGTCGGGCGGGGCGTCGGCCGGCCCAGCATCGTGGCCGAGCCTGATCCCGAGCACGCGTACGTGATCGCCGTCGACATCGGCGTCGACCGCATCGTGGTGGCCCGGGTAGGGCTGGGCGGCCATGTGCTCGACCGGCGCGGGGTGCGCCAGCAGCGGGGAGCCTATGAGGCGACCCGGATGATCGGCCAGCTCGGCCGGCTCGTGCGCGCCGTCCTGGCCGGCGCCGCCCCGGGGTCGGTCTGCGTCGGGGTCGGCGTGGGGGTGTGCGGGCGTGGTCCGGCACTCCGACGGGCTGCGTGCGCTTCGCTCCCAACCTAGGCTGGGTGGACGTGCCGCTCGGCGAGTCTGGTCGCGGGGCTGGTGCCGTGCGGCCTGCCGGTCCTGGTCGCCAACGAGGCCGATCTGGGCGCGCGGGCCGAGCACACCCGCGGCGCTGCCCGCGGCGCCCGATCGGTGGTCTACCTGTCCGGCGAGGTGGGGGTCGGCGGCGGGATCCTGCTTGAGGGCGGCCCGCTGACCGGGGCGGGCGGCTACGCCGGCGAGGTCGGGCACATGGTCGTCAACCCGCGTGGTCGGGCATGCCGCTGCGGGTCCACCGGCTGCTGGGAGACCGAGATCGGCGAGGAGGCGTTGCTCATCGCCTCCGGCCTGGCCGAGTCCGACCCGGCGGCCGGGATTGCCGACGTCCTGGCCGCGGTCGAGGCGGGCGATCCTCGGGCCACGAAGGCCGTGACGCGAGGCCGGGCGGTGGCTCGGGATCGGCATCGCCAACCTGGTCAACCTCCTGAACCCCGAGGTGGTGGTCCTCGGCGGCCTGCTGCGTGAGCTCTACCCCGTCGCCGAGCCGCAGGTGCGCGCCGCGATGGCCAAGGCGCTGCAGGCCCCGCGCGAGCAGGTGCGGCTCGTGCTGCCCCTCCTCGGCGGTGACTCGATCCTGCTCGGCGCGGCCGAGCTGGCCTTCGGCCCGCTGCTCGACGACCCGCTCGGCGCCCTCGCGCGCGGCGCGGCGCTCGTGCCGGCCTGATGCTCACGCTGGCCCGGGGCGACGCCACCCTCGTCATCGACCCCGGCCTCGGGCGCCCGCGCCGCCTCCCTGGTCGTGCACGGGCTGGAGCTGCTGGGCCGCGGCGGCGACGACCCGGTCCAGTGGGGGTGGTACCCGATGGCCCCGTGGCCGGGCCGGATCCGAGGCAACGTCGTGCGGGGCGGTGACGGCGCCGAGCACTCCCTGCGGCCGACGTTCCAGGGCTGGGCCATGCACGGCACGGTGCTCGCGCGGGCCTGGGCGGTGGAGACCGCGGACGCCTCGTCGGCCACCCTGGTCTGCGCCCTGGGCCCGGATTGGCCATGGCCCGGCGAGGTCCGGCAGACCTGGGCCTTGGGGGACCAGTGGGTGGACTGCGCGCTCGAGGTCGTCGCGGCGGGGGAGGAGCCGTACCCGGTCGAACTCGGCTGGCACCCGTGGTTTCGCCGGGAGCTCGGCCGCGGGGGCCGCGCCCAGATCCTGCTCGACGCGGTCGGCCAGGTGGAGCGCGGCCCCGACCACCTGCCGACCGGCCGGCTGGCCCCGGTGGGGCAGCGCGCCTTGACGGCGGGGTACGACGACGGCTTCCGGGTGCCGTCCGGGCAGGCGGTGATCACCTGGCCGGGTGCGCTCACGCTCACCTGCGCCAGCGACTGCGAGTGGTTCACGGTCTTCTCCGAGCTGCCCGAGGCGGTGTGCCTGGAGCCGCAGACGGCTCCGGCCGACGCGCTGGCGGCCGCCCCGAGGCTGCGGCCCGGCGACACCCGCAGCGCGCGCAGCCGCTGGACCTGGCGGCTGCCCTGAGACGCCCCCGTCGGCCCGGTCTCGCGCCGGGCCGAAGGGGTGCATTCGGCCTAGACTGAGTGAGGTCCGCGCGCCCGCGCGGCATGCGGCATCGGCACGGACGCAAGGAGACGGCGTGGGTCTGCTCGACCAGGTGCGGTCTCCGAGCGACGTCCAGGCGCTGACGCCGGCGCAGTGCGATGAGCTGTGCGCCGAGATCCGCGCCTTCCTCGTCGACAAGGTCTCCCGCACCGGCGGCCACCTCGGCCCCAACCTCGGGGCGGTCGAGCTGACCGTCGCGCTGCACCGGGTCTTCGACTCGCCCCGCGACGTGCTGCTGTGGGACACCGGCCACCAGGCCTACGTCCACAAGCTCCTCACCGGTCGGGCCGCAGGCTTCGACACGCTGCGCCAGCAGGGCGGGATGTCGGGCTACCCCTCGCGCGCCGAGTCGCCGCACGACGTCATCGAGAACAGCCACGCCTCCACGGCCCTGTCGTACGCGGACGGGATCGCCAAGGCGTTCGCCCTCACCGGCGAGCAGGGCAAGCGCGCGGTGGTCGGCATCATCGGCGACGGCGCGCTGACCGGCGGGATGGCCTGGGAGGCGCTGAACAACATCGCCGCGTCCGACCGCCCGGTGGTCGATCGTCGTCAACGACAACGCCCGCTCGTACGCCCCGACGATCGGCGGGCTCGCCAACCACCTCGCGACGTTGCGCACCACGCACGGCTACGAGCGGTTCCTGGAGTGGGGCAAGGGCGTCCTCGGGCGCACCCCGGTGGTCGGCCGCCCGGTCTACGACACCCTGCACGGGATGAAGAAGGGGCTCAAGGACATCGTGGCCCCGCAGGGGATGTTCGAGGACCTCGGCCTGAAGTACATCGGGCCCGTGGACGGCCACGACGTCGAGGCCGTCGAGCACGCGCTGCGGCGCGCCCGGGCGTACGAGGCCCCCGTGCTCGTCCACGTGATCACCCGCAAGGGGCTGGGCTACGCCCCGGCGGAGGCCGACGAGGCCGACCGCTTCCACGGCATCGGCGTGATCGACCCGGAGACCGGCCTGCCGGCGTCGGTGTCGGCGCCGTCGTGGACCGGGGTGTTCGCCGACGAGATGGTGGCGCTGGGGGCCGAGCGGCCGGACCTCGTGGCGATCACGGCCGCGATGCTGCAGCCGGTGGGCCTGGACCGGTTCGCCGAGCGCTTCCCGACCCGGGTCTTCGATGTCGGCATCGCCGAGCAGCACGCGACCACCAGCGCGGCCGGGCTCGCCTTGGGCGGCCTGCACCCGGTGGTCGCCGTCTACGCGACGTTCCTCAACCGGGCCTTCGACCAGGTGCTGATGGATGTCGCGCTGCACAAGGCCGGCGTCACGTTCGTCCTCGACCGGGCGGGCGTCACCGGCGACGACGGCGCGAGCCACAACGGCATGTGGGACATGAGCATCCTGCAGGTCGTCCCGGGCATCCGGATCGCCGCCCCGCGCGACGCCGCCACCCTGCGCGCCGAGCTGCGCGAGGCGGTCGCGGTCGCCGACGCCCCCACCGTCGTCCGGTTCCCCAAGGGGGCCGTGGCCGACGACCTCGCCGCGATCGACCGGGTCGGTGGGCTGGACGTGCTCGTCCGCGAGGGCGACGAGGACGTCCTCATCGTCTCCGTCGGCTCGATGGCGCACTGCTGCGTCGACGTCGCCGGGCGGCTTCGGGCCCAGGGCATCGGCGTCACCGTGGTCGACCCGCGCTGGGTCGCCCCCGTCGACCCGGCGCTCGCCCCGATCGCGGGACGGCACCGGCTGGTCGTGACGGTGGAGGACAACGGCCGGGTCGGCGGGGTGGGCAGCGTGATCACCCAGGCGCTGCGGGACGCGCGCGTCCCGACGCCGATCCTCGACTTCGGGATCCCGCCGCGGTTCCTCGACCACGGCAAGCGGGCCCAGCTGCTGGTGGAGCTCGGGCTCACCGCGCAGGACATCTCGCGCGCGGTGGTCGAGGAGATGGCCCGCCTGGACCGCGTCCTCGACGTCCGGACCACCTAGCCGGCGCCGGCTCGAGGACCCCAGGGTCTGCGGACGGCCTGGGGTCGGGCGCGGCCGGCTCGCGCAGCGACTGCTGAACGGGGCGGCCGCCCTCGCGGGCGATGACCACCTCGTCCACGGTGAAGATCAGCGGGCGCTCGAAGCCGCGCTCGGCGGGCTCGGTCAGCGCGGCGGCCGCGACGGCGAAGGCCGGGTCGGTGCGGCCCGGGTCGAGCCAGCCGCGGTTCCGCATCGGGACGGCCGCCGGCGCGCGACCCGCGGGCGCCGACCAGCGCGGCCCGGAAGACCTGGGAGCCGAGCAGGGTCACCACGTCGCAGTCGCCCATCGGGCGCAGCGGCTCGGCGGGGTCGCGGGCGTAGCGCTGCGCCGCGATCGCGCCCATCTCCTCCAGGTAGCCGCGGGCCCGCCGCCACCAGGCGGTCGGTGTCATGGCCGAGGACCTCGGCGACGCCGGCCAGGAGCGGGTCGACGACGTCGTCGTTGCCCTGCAGGCCGAGCAGCCCGAGGCCGATGTCCAGGCTGTCGCCCAGGACCGCCCGGCGGACCCAGGTGGGACCGGGGTGCAGCACGTGGCCCCGGGGGCAGCCCGATCGGCCGGGCGCGGGCCAGCAGGTCTTCGGGGGCGCGGCAGGCCACCGCGTGGACCGCCGCCAGCCAGGCCGCCCAGGGCGGCGCGCGTCGCGGGCTGGGTCGGGGTCGCGGCTGCGGCAGAGCGCGGCGACCAGCCGCCAGGGGATCAGCCGGCCGGTCTCGGCCACCTCGACTCCGCGGTCGGCGGCCACGAGGTCGAGGTCGCGCAGGACGATCGCGGCGAGCACGGCCTGGCGCAGCCGTGCGTCGAGCTGCCGGGTCCTCCGCGATCGGCAGTGGCTCCACACCCAGCACGCTAGGCGGGGGGACACCGCGGGCGCGTCCCCCCGCGAGCGTGAACCTCCTCGCGCTCCGGGGGTGACCCGTCACTCTCCGTTACAGCAGCGAGGCGACGCCGCGGGGCAGGAAGCGCTGCCCGGTGACCCGCTCGGAGACCCCGATGCGGTCGAGGTACGGGGTGATGCCGCCCAGGTGCGACGGCCAGCCGGCGCCGAGCAGCATGCACAGGTCGATGTCCTGCGGCCTCGGCGACGACCCCGTCGTCGAGCATGAGCCGGATCTCCTCGGCCAGCGCCTCCAGGGCCCGGTTGCGGACCTGCTCGGCGGTGAGCGGGGACTCGCCCCCGGCGAACAGCGGGCCACCTCGGGGTCGACGGCCGCCGTGCCGTCCCGACCAGTCGTACGCCGAGGACTTGCCGGCGGCGACGAGCCGCTCGAGGCCGCCGGAGACGCCGTAGCGGTCCGGGAAGGCCTCGTGCATGGTCTCGCGCGACGTGCAGCGCCACCGGCGGGCCGACGAGCGTCAGCAGGTTGAACGGCGAGCATCGGCAGGCCCAGCGGGTCCAGGGCGCCGTCGGCGACCTCGATCGGGGTGCCCTCGTCGACCGACGGCGGTGACCTCGCCGAGGAACGCGGGTGAGCAGCCGGTTGACGACGAAGGCGGGGGCGTCCTTGACGAGCACGCAGGACTTCTTCAGCGACTTGCCGACGGCGAACGCCGTCGCGAGCGCGGCGTCGTCGGTGGCCTCCCCTCGGACGATCTCCAGCAGCGGCAGCACGGCGACCGGGTTGAAGAAGTGGAAGCCGACCACCCGCTCGGGGTGCTCGAGCTCGGCCGCCATCGCGGTCACCGACAGCGACGAGGTGTTGGTGGCCAGCACGCACTCGGGCGAGACGACGGCCTCGACCTCGGCGAACACCTGCTGCTTGATCTTCAGCTCCTCGAAGACCGCCTCGATGACGAAGTCGGCGTCGGCGAAGGCGGCCTTGTCGGTCGACCCGGTCAGCAGGCGCCTTGAGCCGGTTGGCCTTGTCGCCGTCGATGCGGCCCTTGGCCAGCAGCTTGTCGATCTCGGCGTGGACGTAGGCCACGCCCTTGTCGACGCGGGCCTGGTCCAGGTCGGTCATGACGACCGGGACCAGCAGCCGCTGCAGGAAGAGCAGCGCGAGCTGGCTGGCCATGAGGCCCGGCGCCCACGACGCCGACCTTGGTGACCTTGCGGGCCAGGGCCTTGTCGGGGGCGCCGGTGGGCCGCTTGGCCCGGTGCTGGACCAGGTCGAAGGCGTACAGGCCGCGCGCAGCTCGTCGGTCATCACCAGGTCGGCGAGCGCGTCGTCCTCGGCGGCGAAGCCCTCGTCGCGGGTGGCCTTGCGGGCCGCCGACGATGAGGTCCAGCGCGCGATAGGGCGCGGGCGCCGCCCCGTGCAGCTTGGCGTCGGCCAGCGCGCGACCGCGGGCGACCGCCGCCGCCCAGGCCTCGTGGGAGTGGTCGACCTCGGGCCGGGTCACGGTGACCTCGCCCTTGACGACCTGCACAGCCCAGGCCAGCGACTGGGCCAGGAAGTCGGCCGGCTCCAGCAGGACGTCGGCGATCCCGAGCTCGAGCACCTGCTTGGGCTTGAGCTGGCGGTTCAGGTTGAGCGGGTTCTCGACGATGACCGTGATCGCCTGGTCGACGCCGATCAGGTTCGGCAGCAGGTAGGCCCCGCCCCAGCCGGGGATGAGCCCGAGGAAGCACTCCGGCAGGGAGATGGCCGTCGCGCCGCCAGACACCGTGCGGTACGTGCAGTGCAGCGCGATCTCCAGGCCGCCGCCCATGGCCGCGCCGTTGACGAACGCGAACGTCGGCACCTTGAGCGCGCCGAGCCGGCGGAACACGGAGTGGCCCAGCTGGCCGATCTCCAGGGCCTCGATGCGGTTGGCGACGTGGCGCACGCCCTTGAGGTCGGCGCCCACGGCGAAGATGAACGGCTTGCCGGTGACCCCGACGAAGGCGAGGTCGTGCCCGCCTTCGATCACGCCTCGACCTGGTCGAGGGCGGCCGACAGGGACGCCAGCCCCTGCGGGCCGAAGGTGGTCGGCTTGGTGTGGTCGAGGCCGTTGTCCAGGGTGATCAGCGCGGCCTTGCCGCCGCCGTTCGGCAGGTCGATCTCGCGCACGAAGGCGTGGGTGACGACCTCGTTGAAGGCGTCGGCTGCCTGGGTGGTGGTCTCGCTCACGCGTCCTTCTTCCCGTCGAAGTGGGGGTTCTCCCAGATGACCGTGCCGCCCTTGCCGAGGCCGACGCACATGGTCGTGATGCCGTAGCGCACCTCGGGGTGGACCTCGAAGTGGCTGGCGAGCTGGGTCATCAGGCGCACGCCCGAGGAGGCCAGCGGGTGGCCGACGGCGATCGCGCCGCCCCACGGGTTGACCCGCGGGTCGTCGTCGGCGATGCCGAAGTGGTCGAGGAAGGCGAGCACCTGGACGGCGAACGCCTCGTTGACCTCGAACAGCCCGATGTCGTCGATGCTCAGCCCGGCGTTGCGCAAGGCCCGCTCGGTGGCGGGGACGGGGCCGACGCCCATGACCTCGGGGGCGACCCCGGCGAAGGCGTACGTCGACCAGCCGCATCTTGGGCGCCAGGCCGAACTCCTCGGCGACGTCCTCGGCGGCGACAGAGCGCCGCGGTGGCGCCGTCGTTGAGCGGCGAGGAGGTCGCCGCGGTGACCCGGCCGTGCACGCGGAACGGCGTCTTGAGGTTGGCGAGGTCGGCCATCGTGGTGCCCGGGCGCGGGGGCTCGTCGGCGGTGGCCAGGCCCCAGCCCTTCTCGGCGCTGCGGGTGGCGACCGGGACCAGGTTGCCCTGGATGACGCCGTCGGCGTACGCCTTGGCGAGCAGCTCCTGGCTGCGCACCCCGAACGCGTCGGCGCGCTCGCTGGTCAGGTGCGGGAACCGGTCGTGCAGGTTCTCGGCGGTGACGCCCATGATGAGGGCGGCGACGTCGACGAGCCGCTCGGAGACGAAGCGCGGGTTGGGGTCGACGCCCTCGCCCATCGGGTGGCGCGACATGTGACTCCACGCCGCCGGCGATGGCCGCGTCGTACGCGCCGAACGCGATGCCGGCGGAGACGTTGGTCACGGCGGTCATCGCGCCGGCGCACATCCGGTCGATCGAGTAGCCGGGCACCGAGCGGGGCAGGCCGGCGAGGATCGCGGCCGTGCGGCCGAGGGTGAGGCCCTGGTCGCCGATCTGGGTGGTGGCCGCGATCGCGACCTCGTCGATGCGCTCGGGCGGCAGCGACGGGTTGCGGCGGACGAGCTCGCGGATGAGCGCGACGATCAGGTCGTCGGCGCGGGTCTCGGCGAACTGGCCCTTGGGGCCGGCCTTGCCGAACGGGGTGCGGACGCCGTCAACGAAGACGACCTCACGGCTGGTGCGGGCAGCAGTCGACACCGGCGGTTCTCCTCGCTGGAGGGGGGTCCCGGTCAGGGGCTTGCCCCGATGCTACTGGTCAGTAACAAAGTCCGAAACCGCCGGGTCGCGGCTCAGCCCTCGACCACGCGGTGCCTTCCTGTGGATGAGTCTTCCGCGGAAGACTCATCCACAGGCCTAGTGGCGCTGCTGTTCCCAGTCGACGCGGTCCAGGACGTACTCCACGTCGCCGTGCTCGTCGCCGGGGATCCGATCCGGCCAGTCGGCGTGGAACTCGCGCAGCAGCCGCATCCCGCACTTCTCCATGACCCGCCGCGAGGCGGTGTGGACGGCCATCGTCTCGGCGAAGACGCGGCGGACGCCGTGCTCGGTGAAGCCGTGGTCGATCAGCGCCCGGGAGCCCTCGGTCGCGTACCCGCGGCCCCATGCCTCGTGCCGCAGCCGGTAGCCCAACTCCGGCTCGTCGCCTCCGTGGCCGTCTCCCGGGCGGAAGTGGAACCAGCCGAGGAAGACCCCGGACTTGTCCTCGGCGGCCCAGAATCCAAGCCCTGGGGACTCGGTGTAGTAGCGCAGCCACCTGGGCAGGATCTCCTCCTCGAAGTCCTCCCGCGGTGTGGGCCGCCCACCGGTGATGAAGTGCATGACCCGCGGATCGGCGTCGAGGTCGACCAGCAGGTCGACGTCAGCGAGGGTGAACTCCCGCAGCACCAAGCGCGCGCTCTCCAGCAGGACCGCCACCGCGCCAACCTAGCCAGGGCCCCGGCGCGGTGCCCACAAGAAGCCGCACCAGTCGCGTCACTGGCTGGCGTCACTGATCCGCCGCAGCGCCTCGCGCCGCGACAACGGGCTGAGGTCTGGATGGGCGGCGACGTACGCGCGCACCCAGTCGGGATCGGCGCGGGCGAAGTCGCGCAGCGCCCAGCCGACCGCCTTGCGGAGGAAGAACTCGGGTCGAGCCAGGTTGGGCTCAAGGACGTCGGCGAGCAGGGTGCGGTCGGTGTCGGCCTTGCGCTGCAGCTGCGAGATGACGGCGACCCGGCGCACCCACAGGTCGTCGTCGCGCGCCCACGCGCGAAGCAGCGGCGCGACGGCGGCGGGGTCGGCGGCCAGGGCGTCGCGGGCGATGGGCGAGGCGCCGTCGACCAAGTCCCACCAGGCCCCGGCCACCGCCAGCCGCCGCAGCAGCGGCATCGCCCTGGCGTCGCGGTAGCCGGCGAAGCGGCGCAGCAGGGCCAGGTCGAGGGCGGCGTAGCGCTCTTCGCGGTGCTCGGCGCCGTCGAAGACGGCCCAGACGCCCTGCTCCCATTCCCCGAACGACCCTGGCTGCCACTGGGCCGCCACGGGTCTGATCGCCGCCCGCCGCTGCGGGGTCTGCACGCCGAGGTAGGGCATGGCCGACTTCATGTACGCCTGCATGGGGCCGGCCTTGGCGGGGTCGGCCACGGCGGTGAGCGCGGCGCGCACGTCCGAGACGAGCCGTCGGGTGGCCTCGGCGGGCACGCCGGCCTCAGGGCTGCGGGGCCTGGGCGGGCCGGCGCAGGGCCGCACGCTCGAAGGCGCGGGCGATCGGGGTCGCGGTGAGCCCGATCTGCCACTCGCGGGCGCCGCCTGCCCGCAGGAACGCCGCGACCGACTCCCGGTCCGCGGGCTCGGGCGGGGTCCAGGCGACCCGGCGGAACAGGTCGGGGGAGAGCAGGTTCTCGACCGGCAGGTGGTGCTCGTCGGCGATGGCCGCCACCACGGCGCGGGCGGCCGACAGGCGTTCGGCGGCCTCCGGGTCGCGGTCGGCCCAGGCCCGAGCGGGCGGCGGGGCGTCGCTGCGCAGGGTCGCCGACGGCAACGCCGCCTCGGGCAGGGCGGCGGCGTGCGCGACCGCGGCGTACCAGGTGGCCAGCGATCGGCGGGTGGCCCGCCCGTTGAACGGGGGGATCTTGCCCAAGCGCCTCCGGCGAGGTGGGCTGGGCGAGCGCCGCGTCGACGATCGCCGCGTCCGACAGGATCCGTCCTGGCGCGATGTCCCGGCGCCGCGCCATCGCGTCGCGGGCCTCCCAGAGCGCCTGGACGGTCGCCAGCTGGCGGGGTCCGCGGACCCGGTGCAGGCCGGAGGTGCGCCGCCACGGGTCGATCCGGGCGGCGGGCGGCTCGGCGCCGGCGATCGCCGCGAACTCCTCGGCGGCCCAGTCGGCCTTGCCCTGCTCCTCGAGCAGGCCGCCGAGCGCCTCGCGCAGCTCGACGAGCACCTCGACATCGAGGGCGGCGTAGCGCAGCCAGGGCTCGGGGAGCGGGCGGGTGGACCAGTCCACGGCCGAGTGCTCCTTGGCCAGGCCGTAGCCCGAGCAGCGCCTCGACGAGCGGCCCCAGGCCGACCCGGGGGAGGCCGAGCAGCCGCCCGGCCAGCTCGGTGTCGAACAGGGTCTGCGGCCGCATGCCGATCTCCGCCAGGCAGGGCAGGTCCTGCGACGCGGCGTGCACCACCCACTCGGTGTCGGCGAGCGCCGCGCCCAGGGCCGACAGGTCGGGGCAGCCGACCGGGTCGATCAGGGCCGTCCCCGGGCCCTCGCGGCGCAGCTGGACGAGATAGGCGCGCTGGCCGTACCGGTAGCCGGACGCGCGCTCGGTGTCGACGGCGACCGGACCGGTGCCCGGCGGCGAACCGCTCGATGCAGTCGGCCAAGGCGTCGGCGGTCTCGATCACCGGGGGCAGCCCGTCGCGCGGCTGAAGGAGCGGGACGACGGGGGGCGCCAGGTCGACGGCCGCCGCTTCGAGATCCGTCGGGGCCGCCTCGGTGGGGGCCACGTCGTCGGTCACGGGCCCGAGGGTATCCGCCGGGCGTCGCGTGAGGTCCGGGGAAACGCTCAGCAGATCGAGCCGGCCCGCAGCGCCAGGGCCACCATCTCGGCGCGATCCCCGGTGCCGAGCTTGCGGCCGATCCTGGCCAGGTGGCTCTTGACCGTCAGGGCGGACAGCCCGAGGTCGACGCCGATGTCCTTGTTCGAGCGGCCCTCCGCGACGAGCTGCAGCACCTCGAGCTCGCGCGCCGACAGGCTCTCCACGCGCGGGTCGCGCGTCGCCCGCTGGGCGACGCTGGGCTGGCCCGCGGAGACGATCAGGGCGCGCGCCCCGGCGGCCAGGGCCGCGCGCACCGAGAAGGCGTCGGCGTCGGCGGAGACCGCGATGACCCGAGGCCACCCGGCGGCGCGCAGGTCGGCGAGCAGGCTGGCGCCGGAGCCGTCCGGCAGCCCGATCTCAGCGACGGCCAGATCGCGGTGCGGGGCGATCCGAGCCCGGGCCCGCGCCTCGGCGACGCTGCCGGCCTCGATCACGTCGGCCGCGCCGAGGGTGCGCAGGCAGGCGGTGACCGCCTGGCGCAGGGCCGGGTCCGCCACGGCGACCAGCGCGCCGAAGCGAGCCGAGCGCAGGGCCGCGGGCACCCCGCGGTGCTCAAGGAGAGCGCTCACCCGTACTCCGTCCGCCGGACCGGCGCCAAAGCCCCGGGCGCACCCGGTGGGGTGCGCATGTCTGCTGTCCCTGGTCTCATCGGACGGCGGCGCGCGGGCCTGTAGGCCTGCGGGGGGTGAAGTGGCGGCCGATCGCGGGCGGACGTCAGGTCCGGCGCTGGCGCGGCAGCGCCACCACGCCGGGGGCGAGCGGGGGGAGCCCCGCGAGCTCGGCGAGCAGGTCGGCCCACGCCTGCAGGTGCGGGCCGAGGTCGACCCAGGGGTGCTCGGCGCTCGTGTGGGGCGTCCAGGAGGCGCGGATCTCGACCTCGGCGGTGTCCGAGCGGTCCTCCATGCCCCCGAAGTGCTCCGACGACACCCGCGTCACGGTGCCGCTCGCCGCCGACCACTCGGCCTCCCGCGCGGCGAGCGCCTCCAGCAGCCAGGACCAGCCCACGGCGGGCAGCACGGGGTCGTCGGCCACCTCGCGATCGACGGGCGCGCGGGCGAACGTCACCACCCGGTAGTGGCCTTCCCAGGCCTCGTGCCCGTCGGGGTCGTGCAGCACCACGAACCGGCCCGAGGCGATCTCCTCGTCGTCCAGGACGACGTCGGCGGTCAGGGCCACCGCGTGCGGGGCGAGCCGCTGGGGCGCCGGGGCCTCCTCGAGGATCACCTCGGGGCGCAGCCGTGCGGCCCGGAGGGTCTCCAGCGCGCGGGCGAACCCCTCGGGCGCGTCGTCCTCTGGGCGACGGGCCACCATGCCTTGAGGGTACGAGAGCGCGGGCCGCGCACCGGGGATGCCGACGGCGGGGCGGCGTGTCCGGGGCCGGTACCGTCCGCCTCGTGACCGCCGTCCTCGCCCTGCTCTCCAGCGCGCTGTGGGGGACGGCGGACTTCCTCGGCGGCACGCTCACCCGCCGGGCCCACGCGTTCGCGGTCGTGGGCTTCTCGCAGGCGTTCGCGCTGCTCGTGATCCTGCCGACCGCCTGGCTGCTGGGGGCCTTCGCCGACCCGACGGGCTACCTGCCCTGGGCGGTGGCCGGGGGACTGGTCGGCATGAGCGCGCTGGTCGCGTTCTACGCCGCGCTGTCGATCGGCACGATGGGGGTGGTGGCCCCGGTGGCCGCCTGCGGCGTGGTGGTGCCGGTCGCGATCGGCCTGGCCCAGGGGGAGCGGCCCAGCCCGCTCGCGTACGTCGGCATCGCCCTGGCGATCGTCGGCGTCGTGCTCGCCAGCGGGCCGGAGCTTCGGGGCGCTGAGGAAGGCACCGGCCAGGGCGGCTGGCGGGCCCTGGGCCTGGCCGCGGCCGCGGCGGTGGGCTTCGGGCTGGTGCTGTGGATGGTGGCCCAAGGCGCCAAGTCGAGCGTGCCGATGACCCTGCTCACCCAGCGGGCCAGCAGCGTGACGCTGGCCCTGCTGGTGCTGCTGGTGGTGCGCCGGGCCGGCGGGCTGCGCGGCAAGGACGCCCCGGCCCTGGCTGTCGTCGGGGTCTTCGATGTGTCCGCCAACGGCTGCTACGCGCTGGCCTCGCAGAGCGGCCTGCTCGCGGTGGTCGCCGTGCTCGGCTCGCTCTACCCGGTGGCCACGATCCTGCTGGCGCGGTTCCTGCACGGCGAGCGGCTGGCGCGGGTGCAGCAGTACGGGGTGGCCGCCGCCCTCGTGGGGGTCGCTGCTGATCGGGGCGGGCGGCACCGGCTGAGGCCGACAGGGCCGATCCCTGGCATCCTCGGGGGTGACATGGCTGACCTCACGCAGACCCCCGACCCGCTCGCCGATTCCGCCTTCCTGGCCGCCTGCCGCCGCGAGCCCGTGGCGCACACCCCGGTGTGGTTCATGCGGCAGGCCGGCCGCTCGCTGCCGGAGTACCGCGCGGTGCGGCAGGGCACGGCGATGCTCGACTCGTGCTTCCGCACCGACCTGGTCGTCGAGATCACCCTGCAGCCGGTCCGCCGGTACGGCGTCGACGCGGCCATCTTCTTCAGCGACATCGTGGTGCCGCTCAAGGCGGTCGGCATGGACCTCGACATCAAGCCGGGGGTGGGCCCGGTCATCGCGCGCCCGATCCGCACCCGGGCCGACCTCGGCCAGCTGCGCGACCTGGAGCCCGACGACGTGGCCCCGGTCCTGGCGGCGGTCGAGGCGCTGCGAGCGGAGCTCGGCGGCACCCCGCTCATCGGGTTCGCCGGTGCGCCGTTCACCCTGGCGTCGTACCTGGTGGAGGGCGGGCCGTCCCGCGACCACGCCCGCACCAAGGCCCTCATGCACGGCGATCCGAGCGCTGTGGCACGACCTGCTGGCGCAGCTGGCCCGCATCGCGGGCGCCTTCCTGCGGCTGCAGGTGGAGCACGGCGCCTCGGCGGTGCAGCTCTTCGACTCGTGGGCGGGGGCGCTGCCCGCGCGCGACTACGTCGAGTTCGTCCAGCCGCACTCGGCTGCCGTCCTGGCCGCGGTGGCCGACCTGGGCGTGCCGCGGATCCACTTCGGGGTGGGCACCGGCGAGCTGCTTCGGCTGATGGGCGAGGCCGGGGCCGACGTCGTCGGCGTGGACTTCCGGGTGCCGTTGGCCGAGGCCGCCCGCCGGGTCGGCCCCGGCAAGGCGCTGCAGGGCAACCTCGACCCGGCCGCGCTCTTCGCCCCGCCCGAGGTGCTCGACCGGCTCGTCGACGACGTCCTCGCGGACGCCGCCGGCCTTGCCGGGCACATCTTCAACCTGGGCCACGGGGTGCTCCCCGACACCGACCCGGGCCAGCTGCGGCGCGTCGTGGACCGGGTGCAGGCCCACCGCTGACCGGCTGGTTCAGCCGACCGGGTCGAGCGGGCGGTCTGCGGGGGCGGGCTCGCTCGCCGCGGTGACCTCGGCGCGGGTCGCGTGACGGCGCCACCAGGCCAGCAGCGGCAGTCCGAGGAGAAGCGCCAGCACCGCGAACGGCAGCACCGCGCCGAGCCCGGTGAGCAGCGCCGTGGACGCCGCCACGAACGCGTCCCAGCCGGCGCGGAGCCCGGCCAGGAACCCGGTCTCCTCCTCGGGGGCGGCCGCGTCGGGGCCGAGCACGACGAGGGTCACGGTCGACTGGGCGGCCTGGTCGGCAAGGGCCGCCTGGCGGGAGAGCAGCGCCTCAAGGTCGGCCTCCCGGCGGGTGAGCTCGGACTCGATGGTGACGACGTCGCCGATGCTCTCGGCCTTCGACAGCAGCAGCCGGACCCGCTCGATGCTGGCGCGCTGGGTCGCGATCCGGGCCTCGAGGTCGACGACCTCGCCGGTGACGTCGACGGCGGACTGGGTCTGGTCGCGCAGGTCGCCCAGCTCGGCCAGGTCGGCGAGCACCGCGTCGAGGCGGTCGGCGGGCACCCGCAGGACCAAGGTGGCCAGGCTGCGGTCCTCGTCGACCGGGTCGATCGTGGTCTGCTCGCTGGTGACCGCGCCGCCGGCGGCGGCGGCGATGGCCCGGGCGCGGTCGGCGGCCGAGCGGACGGTGTCGGCCTGGATGGTGACGCTCGCGGTGCGGATGATCGAGCGGTCGATGACGGCGGCCGACGCGTCGGCGCCGGTCGGCTCGGCGGCCTTGGCGGCGTCCTGCCCGGCCGCGTCGCCGGGGGCGGCCTCCGGAGCCACGAGGTCGGCGCCCGCGGGGCGCGTACCGGCATCGGAGCCCGCCGTGTCGGCGCCTCCCGAGCACGCGGCCAGCAGGACCACGAGGGCCCCGCTGGCGGCGACCGCCAGGAGGGCCTTGCGGCGGCCGGATCGGTGGGGCTGGGCTGCGGGGCTGGTCTCGGTCATCGCGGGCCTCCGGCCTGACGGATCGGCAGCGGTGGCGCTGGCGATCGGTTCTGCCGCTGGGACGGCGACGCGGGGGAGCCGGTTCCCGCTTTGGGCCTTTCGGTCCGCGCTCGCGCCGAGGTCGTCTGCCACGCTGAGCAGATGAGCGACCCACGTCCGCATATCGCCGTGGTGGGCGGCGGCATCGCCGGCCTCGCGGCGGCGCACGCGGTCCGCCGGCTCGCGGGCGGCGCGGTGCGGATCACCGTGTTCGAGGGGTCCGACCGGATCGGCGGCAAGCTGCACGCCTCCGAGGTGGCCGGCCTGGCGGTGGACGAGGGCGCCGAGTCGATGCTCGCCCGCCGCCCCGAGGGAGTCGCCCTGGCGCGGACGGTGGGCCTGGGCGCCGACGTCGTCCACCCGGCGGTCGAGGGCGCGCAGGTCGCCACCGAGGGCGGGCTGCGTCCGCTGCCTCGCCGCCAGCTGATGGGCATCCCCGGCGATCTCCGCGAACTCGCGACGACCGGCCTGCTGTCGCTGCCCGCGCTGCTGCGGCTCCCGCTCGACCACGTCCTGCCGCGCACCCCGGTGGATGAGGACATCGCGATCGGCCGCTACGTCCGGGCGCGGCTCGGCAGCGAGGTCGTCGACCGGATGGTCGAGCCCCTGCTCGGCGGCGTCTACGCCGGGCACGCCGACGAGCTGTCCCTCGACGCGACGGTCCCGCAGCTGTCGGGCGCGGTGCGCATGGAGCGCTCGCTGCTCAAGGCCACCCGCCAGGTCATGGGGTCGGCCACCCGCGGCGGGCCCGTCTTCGCCAGCCTGCGCGGGGGCATGGGGGCCCTGCCTGACGCCGTGGCCGCCGCCAGCGGCGCCGAGATCCGCACCGGCGCGATGGTCCGCGAGCTGCGTCGGCTGCCGGGCGGCCGCTGGCGGCTGGTGATCGGGCCCACCCGCTCGCCCGAGACCGTGGAGGCCGACGGCGTGATCGTGGCGGCCCCGGCTGCGGCTGCCTCCCGGCTGCTGCGCCGCACGGCGCCGTTCGCGGCCGCCGAGCTGGCCCAGATCGAGTACGCCAGCGTCGCGATCATCACGTACGCGTTCCCGCGCTCGGCGGTCGTGAGCCCCCTGCACGGCACCGGCTTCCTGGTGCCGCCTCGAGCCGGCACGACCGTCAAGGCCGCCACCTTCTCCTCGCACAAGTGGGGGTGGCTGGGCCACGCGGACCCCGACACCGTGATCGTGCGGTGCTCGGTGGGCCGGCACGGCGACGAGGCCGACCTGCAGCGCGCGGACGACGAGCTCGCCTGGCTCGCGCTGGACGAGCTGCGCGAGCTGACCGGCCTCGCGGGCGCCCCGATCGACACCCGGGTGACGCGCTGGGGCGGGGGCGTGCCGCAGTACGCCGTGGGCCACCTGCGGCGGGTGTCGCGGATCCACGCCGCCGTGGCCGAGCAGCCCGGTCTCGCGGTGTGCGGCGCCGCGTACGACGGGGTGGGCGTGCCGGCCTGCATCGCGTCGGCCGACGCAGCGGCCCGCCAGGTGATGCGCGCGGTGGCGGCCGGGACACAATGGAGCCATGTCGAGCAGCGCTGAGGGCCGGCCGAAGGCCCGCGACCTCAACCAGGTGATCCGCTACGCCATGTGGTCGGTGTTCAAGGCGGCCCGGCCGCTGGACGACGGCGCCCGCGCCGCCGCCGCGGCCGAGGTCGAGGGCCTGGTGGAGCAGCTGGCCGCCAAGGACGTCGTGGTCCGCGGCTTCTACGACGTGGCCGGCCTGCGCGCCGACGCCGACGTGATGGTCTGGTGGCACGCCGCCTCGATCGACGACCTGCAGGACGCGTACGCGCGGCTGCGGCGCACGGCCGTCGGGCGCACCTGGGAGCCGGTCTGGTCGGTGGCCGCGCTGCACCGCCCTGCGGAGTTCAACAAGAGCCACCTCCCGGCGTTCCTCGCCAACGAGGAGCCGCGCGCGTACGTCTGCGTCTACCCGTTCGTGCGGTCGTACGAGTGGTACGTCATGCCGGACGCCGAGCGCCGGGCGATGCTCGCCGAGCACGGTCAGATGGGCCGCGACTTCCCCGACGTGCGGGCGAACACCGTCGCCGCGTTCGCCCTCGGCGACTACGAGTGGATCCTGGCCTTCGAGGCCGACGAGCTGCACCGCATCGTCGACCTGATGCGCCATCTGCGCGGGTCGCAGGCCCGGCTGCACGTGCGGGAGGAGCTGCCGTTCTACACCGGCCGCCGCCGCCCGGTCGCCGAGCTGGTCGCGAACCTGCCGTAGCAGGCCCCCGGCTAGCCGCCGAGGGGCTCCATCCGCAGCGAGACGCTGTTGATGCAGTAGCGCAGGTCGGTCGGCGTGCCGTAGCCCTCGCCCTCGAAGACGTGCCCGAGGTGCGATCCGCAGCGCGCGCAGCGCACCTCGACGCGCTTCATGCCCATCGAGCGGTCCTCGATCTCCACGACGCGGTCGCCGGCGAGCGGGGAGAAGAAGGACGGCCAGCCGCAGTGGCTGTCGAACTTCTCGGTCGACCGGAACAGCTCCTCGCCGCAGGCGCGGCAGGCGTAGACCCCCTCGGCCTTGGTCTCGGTGTACTCGCCGGACCACGGTCGCTCGGTGCCCGCCTCGCGGAGCACGTGGTAGGCCTCGGGGTCGAGCTCGGCCTTCCACTCGTCCTCGGTCTTGACGACCTCGTAGGCCTCGCCGTCGGGGCGGGTGGTGGGCACGCTGTGCCGTCCGATTCCGAACATGCCTCGACGGTACGACGCCGCTCTGAGTCACGCCACCGCGGCGTGATGACGGGTCCCTTACGTGGAGGCCGCTCTCAAGTCCGTGACGATCAGGATGCCCAGGCACATCTCGTCGGTGGTGCCCTCGCCCCAGACGACGTAACGCGGCGGCGTGCCCTTGAACGCGGGCAACTGGTCGCGCAGAGTCGCGTCGTGGGTGCAGGTGACAGTGAGTGTGTCGCCCTTGCGAAGGCTGACCGGCTCGGGGAGGGGTTGGGCGCCTTGGCTGTCGAAGTCCCAGACCGGGATGTCGAGCAGGGTGCGCGCCTTCGGGGTCCTGGCGTTGGCCTCGATCCGGATCGAGCGTCCGAGCAGGTGCATGTGCCCTGCGGCCGCGCGCACTGTCACATCCTCGCGCAGCGTGCGGACGCAGGTCTGCGTCGGCACCCGCCACTGGCCTGAATGGGTCGCCGTTGCAGAGCAGCTGCAGGCCTCCGATGGTGCGCTGGGCGCCCTCGCCGAACCGGCGGGTGACGTCGAGCACGGCGTCGCCGCGGTTGCAGAGGGCGCCCGTGGCGCCTTCGGGGCAGGGCAGCTCGACTGGGCCGGGCAGCAGCATGGTGCGCATCGGCGGTGAGGCTCGGGGTATCGGAGACCCGAAGGCGCACCTGGGTGCTGTCGGTGACCGGCTGGTCTTCGGCGCCGTTCAGGTTGTAGTGCATCTGGATCACGATGCGGCTACCAGGGGAGACCGGCACGCCGAACCCGTCGGCGAAGACGTTCTCCCGGCCGCCGGGCGCCCAACCGGCGAGCCAGGGGGCGGCGTCGAGTCCGTCGAGCGGGTCCTTGGTCTGGGTGGGGAGACCGGGCCCCCCGAAGCACTCCCAACCGGGCCTCGGGTCGGCCGCGTCCATTGGCCTGGGCCGCGCCGATCTGGCCGGGCTCCACCCGGAACAGGATGGAGTGGTGGACGACCGCGGGATTGCCGGGCAGGAAGGCGACGCCGGTGATGAAGGAGTCGGCGGCGAGACGCGGGATCGGCGAGGAAGCAGCGGTAGTCATCGGTGCCGCCCTTGGGGGCGGCGGGCTCGTACTGGCCACCGGGCAGGGCGTCGGCCACGCCAACGGTCACGAACCGCTCACCGGACCGCAGCGGGGCCGGCGGCGCTGGCGGCGCTGGCGGAGAGGTCGAGGAGTGTGCGCCGGACGCTGGAGTGCGCACCGGAGGCGACCGGGGCCGAGCCCGCGGCGTGGTCGGCCGTGTGGATCGACGCGCACCCGGTGGCGGTCGTGCAGAGCACGGCGACGGCACCCAGGAGGCGAACCCACATGCGCCGAGGGTACGTCCCGTCGGCCTGCCTGGTTTGCGGCTAGCGTCGGCCCGTGGCCAAGGCGGGCGAGCACGGCGAGCCGGTGATCCTGGACGTCGACGGGCACGCCGTGCGGGTGAGCAACCCGGGCAAGCCGTACTTCCCTGCGGTCGGCATCACCAAGCTGCAGGTGGTCGAGCACTACCTGGCGTGCGGCGAGGGCATCCTGCGCGCCCTGCGCGAGCGGCCCACGACCCTGGAGCGGTGGCCGGGCGGGGTCGTCGAGGGCGCCCGGATCTCGACCCGCGAGGGGTTCAAGGGCGAGGCGTTCTACCAGAAGCGGGTGCCGAGCGGCGCCCCCGCGTGGGTCGAGACCGCGCACATCGCCTTTCCCTCCGGGCGCACCGCCGACGAGGTCGCGCCGACGTCGCTGGCCGTGGTGGCCTGGGCGGCCCAGCTCGGCACCGTCACCTTCCACCCGTGGCCGGTGCGGCGGGCCGACGTCGAACACCCCGATGAGCTGCGCATCGACCTCGACCCCCAGCCCGGCTCGGACTTCGCCGACGCCGTCGAGGTGGCGCGCGAGGCCCACGCGATGTTCGACGAGCTCGGTTGGGTGGCGTACCCCAAGACCAGCGGGGGCCGCGGCGTGCACATCTACGTCCGGATCCAGCCGCGGTGGTCGTTCACCGAGGTCCGGCATGCCGCGATCGCGTTCGGGCGCGCCCTTGAGCGGCGGCTGCCCGGGCGGGTGACGACCGAGTGGTGGAAGGAGAACCGCCCCGACGGCTCGATCTTCGTGGACTACAACCAGAACGCCCGCGACCGCACGATCGCCTCGGCGTACTCGATCCGGCCCAAGCCGAACGCCCCGGTGTCGGCGCCGCTCACCTGGGCCGAGCTCGACGACGCGCAGCCGGCGGACTTCACGGTCGCGACGATGGCCGCGCGCTTCGCCGCTGTGGGGGACCGCCACGCCGCGATCGACGACGTGGACCACGACCTGACGCCTCTGTTGGAGTGGTGGGAGCGCGACGAGCGCGACCACGGGCTCGGCGATCTGCCCTATCCGCCGGACTACCCCAAGATGCCGGGCGAGCCCAAGCGCGTGCAACCCAGCCGCGCCAGGCCTCTGACCAGCGACGATGCTGTATAGACAGCGTCCACCGGGGTTGGCACAGCGCTCACTCAGCGGAGAACCTTTCATCGTGCCCGAACGCCTCGACGACCTGCTCACGTCCTTCCGCCGCGACCTGCGGGCCGCCGGCAAGGCCGACCGCACCGGCGAGCTCTACTCGCAGAGCGTGACGTCTTCGGCAAGTGCCGGGCCGAGGAGGGCCGCGAGCCCGTCCTCGAGGAGATGACCCGCGGGGCGCTGTCGGCGTGGCTGGCCGAGCTGGCCGGGCGCAACGCCCCGGCACCGTGGCGACCCGCTTCCGCGGGCTGCGCCGCTTCAGCAACTGGGCCGTGGCCGAGGGGTACCTGGACACCTCCCCGATGGCGACGATGGAGCGGCCCAAGCCACCGGCGAGGCCGGTGCCGATCCTGTCCGACCCGGAGATAGCCGCGCTGCTCAAGGCGTGCGCGGGGACCGCGCTCGAGGACCGCCGCGATCTCGTGATCCTGCGGCTGCTGATGGACTGCGGGCTGAGGATCTCGGAGCTGGCCGGGCTGACCGTCGCCGACGTCGACCTCAAGGCGCACGACGTCGTGCACGTCATGGGCAAGGGCCGCCGCCCCCGCGCTGCTGCTGTCCCAGCGCGGCCCGATGAGCACCTCCGGCGTCGACAACTTGCACGCCCACCGCTTCCGGCACACCTTCGCCCACACCTGGCTCGCCGAGGGCGGCCAGGAGCGCGACCTCATGCGGCTGGCCGGGTGGACGTCCGACGCGATGCTCTCCCACTACGGCTCCAGCGCCGCCGACGCCCGCGCCCTCGACGCCCACCGCCGCCTGCGGTTGGGGGACCGGCAGTGAGGCCCCCCGACGCCCCCACGAGGTACTCGGTGGCGTTCGTCTGCCACAAGCACCCCAAGGTCCGGCTGATGCTCGCCACCGCCATCTCCGATAACTCAGAGCGAAGCCGCGCGACGTGCACCTCGACGACAAGTGCGCGCGGCAGGCCGTCGCGACCGTCACGCCGGATGGCCGGAGCACCGTCACCAAGTACCGGATGACCAGGGCCACACCGGCCACCGTCGCGCTGGCGACCGGCTCCTTGAGCGGGTGAACCGGGTCACACCCGGCCACATCCTCAAGTACAACAAGTTCTACATCGGCCTGTCGCGGGACGGCGTCCCCGACAACTTCGTCGCGTTCATCCCGAGGAAGGAGTTCATCGTCGTCCGCTTCAAGATCGAACAGAGCGATGAGCTGACGGCAAGGATCGAAGAGGGCGGCCTGTCCTTGATGGGCTACGTGAAGCAGTGGGGCCTCTACCAAGTGCGGTGCACCGCGGCAGATCTCGACAGGGAGTCCGAGCTCCTCGATGAGCTGGTTGTCAGGGCTGGCGGCGTCACCCCACCCCAGGTCCCCGAGAGCTGACGTAGGGCAGACGAGCCCACCGAGCTCTTCCTCAACTGACTCCTCGGCCCACCAAGATAAGGAATCCGGGTCAAGCCACGCGTCAGACGGAGGGGTCGCAGGTGAGGGGGTAGTCCTCGCTTGTCCTCGCCGAGATGGCCTCCACCAGATCGCGCATGAGCGCCTCCTCCGCGGGCGGCACATCGCCCCAGTGGTGGGTCAGCCGCTGGACCCAGAACAGCGTCCCGCGCAGCAGGTCGAGGCCCGCCCACTCGGGCACCTGCCCGTCGACCCGCATCGCCTCCAGCACCGGCTGCACGATCGGGACCAGCGCGTCAGGCCCGCTGCCGAGGCGGTCGTAGCCGTTGTAGGTGAGGGCGAACTCCAGGAGGTCGGGCAGCGGCGCGTCACGGGCGGGGCAGATCGCCAGGCGGCTACACACGATCGGTCGTCTCCTTCTTCTGTCGGCCGAGGTCGCCCGCGCCGCATCGGGCGAGCTGGACCTGGTGGCTGGTGCGAGTTGGCTCATGGCGTCCCCTCGCCTCGAAGAGCCCGTCCCTGGCCCAGCATCCGACCCCGCGGGGAGCCCCGCCCAGTGCCGAACGGCCCAGCCCACCCTCAAGCAGTCGCCCCTGAAGCCCGCCCGCGGTGGGCCGTCAGGGACGTGGCGGTGCCGCGGCGACGTCCGGCGTCGCCGCCAGCGCGGCCTTCGCCTGCCTCGCCCACGCCAGCAGCTCCGCGTCCGTCATGTCCCGCGGGTGCTTCGGGGGCCTGACGTGGACGTGCTCAGGCGCTTCCTCCGCCATCGGTTCCTCCCGGTGTCACCGTGCCGAGCCCGCCTGTGCCCGAGAGGGCACCCGTCCAGTGTGCCCCCCCGTGCCCGGGGACGCGTGGCGAGGACCCGGCGGTAGGCGGAAGCGTGCCTCGGGCCACGTCCGAGCCAGGGGCGCACGTCGGCCCCTCGACGTACCGTCCCCTCCGTGCCGACGACGTACCGCCAGCTCGACGAGCCCGCCGCCGTCATGCTCCACGACGGCGGCCGGGAGACCCCGGGGTGGCTGGTCGCGTGGCGGCGCGACCGGGACGGGTGGCGCGCCTATGTCGAGTGGTCCACCGGGGTGGGGCTCAACCACTTGGGCTGGTGGGACGCCAGGGACGTGCGCGCGTTGTAGGCGGCGCGTCCGACGGCGTCAATGGGCGATTGCCACCATCGGCGAGTTGCCGAGAGCTCCGATGCCCCACGGCGCGCTGTGCCGCAGGCCGATCGTCCAGACCACGGCATCGCCCTCGGTGGACGTCTGCACCGCCTCGATCACGTTGACCGTGTCGTCGCTGGCGGCGCGGCCCGCAAGGGCGGCCGAGCCGAACGGTTCGCGGACTTGGTCGGGGGGCGTCTGGCGGGGCTCGGCGGGGGTGCAGCTGAGCTGCACGAAGGCGCTGCCCTGCACCGGCGGCGCCCGGCGGGCAGCTCCTGGAGGCGGGTGCCGTGCACTGGGGCTTCCCGGCGAACCAGAAGGTCACCACGTCCGCCCCCGGGATACTCGTGTCGAGATGGATGCCGGTGAGCACGGCCGCGGTGTAGGGCGGGTCCACCGGGGCCTCGATCGGCCCGTCGGTGTCGGGCAGGCCCTTCAACGCGGGCGGAGGCTCGGTCGACGCCGACGGCGCCGGGGTCGGCGGGGGCCTTCCGCGGCCCGATCCGCTGTGTCGCATCCCGACGCGGCCAGCGCCGCCACAGCCGCCGCGGCGCAGGCGAACAAGCGAATGATCACGGCGCACCCCCAGATCGGTCCCCAGGCGCTTGCGGGCGTCCACCGCGAGCCTCCTCGCGCTGGCGCGGCCGGGGTAGGGCCTACAGGCCCACGCGGGCCGCACATGAGCGCCCGGGCGCTGCGCCCGAAATCCCGGAAGCGCGCTGGAGGCAGCGGCCCCGAGAACGCGCCGCAGCCCGTAGCGAGCCGAACCGCGACCGACTGCGTGGGGCCGTAGGCCTCTGGCGGGTCCGAAGAGACGGCTGAAGCCTGGGATCGAAGCGGCGCCGCTGGGGGCGTCGCCTGGATGGAGACGGGGCCGTCATGAAGGCCCTGAGAATCCCTCTACTTCTGCTGGCCGCGGCCGCCTTGGCGTTGAGCGGCTGCTCCGGCTCCGACTCCGAGCCCTCCGCGGCAGAGCCGTCGGCCGGGGGGCCGGACTTCTACAACGACCTGCTCATCGAGGTCCCCGGCTACCGGTACGTCGATGCCCCTGCTGAGGCCCAGCAGGGCCTCGAGAACGCCCTGAAGATCATGGACGAGGCGTACTCGGACGGCACCGCCATGGGCGTGCAGACCGATGACGGCACCGAGGTCGGCTACGTCATGCTGTTCCAGGTCCGCCCAGCCCTGATGGACGCGATCGGGGCCGACTCCGAGCAGGTCCTGCGCAACGGGCTCGCCATCACGGGCAGCACCCCGGCCTTCGAGACCGTCGAGGGCACGCTCGTGGGCAGCGCCCCCGGCCCCTACGGCCTCATCCACCTGTGGACGCACCAGTCCGTCATGAGCCAGCTGATCGGCGACGACCCCGCCGCGAGCGAGTTCGTCACGGCCTACCTCACTCAGCACGCCTGAGGGGCGTCGCGGCCCGACCTCACCGCGGGCCTGGCCCCTGGGCAGGCGACCCGCGCCTATGAGAGCCACCCGTTGCGGATGGGCGGCCTTCCCAGCACGAACCACGCACAGGACACGCTCAGGACGCCAATCCCGCCAAGGCTGCCCGTCCAGTCGCCTGCGCCCGCGGCGCGAAGCGCGAGGGAGCCGAGGCAGAGGCCCGCGCCAAGCCGCTGCAGCACCCGGCCCAGCCTGAGCCGCCCGGCTGGCATCCGCATAACGCGCTCCTGGTACTCCCACAGCAGGCCCGCGCGTCGGTCGCGCGCATAGGACCTCCTCGGCGCCGGCGGCGCCGGCGGCGCCGGCCTCGGCGGCTCGGCGCTGCCGCCGGCCGCCCTCGCCTGATGCAGCACCTCCTCATTCAGGGTCTCGTGCCGGTGTCGCAGCATCGCTTCCCCCTCACCTGTTCCGCCACATGTTCTGCGGCTTGTCCTGGAAGTCCGCCCGGCCCGTCCACCGGTCGAAGCCGCCGATCAGCGCGTTGCCCGCCACCCCCGAGGCGACGCCAACCGCGGCGAGCGCCCAGCCCAACCAGGGGCCCCAGGGCGCGGACGACCTCCTGGCGAGCGCCAGCGCAACGAAGCAGACCCGCATAGCCCGAACATGACCCGCGACCACCGGTACCTGCGGGACGGCGAGGCCATGCTGGGGATCGGCTCGTCTTGCGGGGGCGGCACCGGGGGTGGAGCCGAGTCCGCCGGCTCGGCGATGTGATTGGACTCCCGGACCTGTGGGAGAAGCTCCTCGTTGAGGGTCTCGCGCCGGCGTCTCAGCATCGGCTGCCCCCTTCTCCCAAGGCCCACGCTGCATCCTCGGTCGCTAGCCGCTAGGGGCTCTGGGTCCCCGCCTCAGCGGGGCCGCACCGCACTACCACCTGCCGCCCCTCGGCTCAGCCCGGCGTCACTTGAGGTGCCGGGCCCTCCGGGACTGCTACTGGTGGGCGGCCTCGAGGTACGCCTCCACGAAGGCGCGCACGTCGCCCTCATCCGGTCCGGCGGCCCCGGTGATCACGCTGTCGTGGAACCAGAGGTAGGCGTGGACTCCGTCGGCCTCGGCGTACGCGACCTTCTCGCCGGAGATGGTCTCAGTGGTCGCTGTCGCGCCCCCTCCAGCCATGCCGCCCGCCATCACGGCCACCAGGTCGTCCCCTGTGAGGAGGCCGGCGTCTAGGTAGTCCTCGCTGACTGAGACAAGCAAGAACGTGGCGACCCTGCCGTCCGCGGCCACCACGTCGTGGCTGGACCAGCCGAGGTAGAAGTCACCGAGCTCAGGGTACCGGGAACGAGCCGCCTCGTTCTGGGACAGAGTAGCCGGGCGCGGCCTTCTCCTGGAAGTTGGCCAGGTCGCGCCGGTGAGGTCCTCATAGGCGTAGCCGGGCACCGAGAGCAGCGCCGGCTCGCCGGCCTCCGCGGTGTGCGTGTTCACCACGGCGGCGTCCTCCCCGCCGACGGCCCCAGCACCGCGGCGACGACGGCCCCCGCGGCCAGCAGCACCGCCAGCCCCAGCAGCAGCCAGGCCCACGCCGGCCAGCCCCGTTTGGCGCCGGGGGCGGCGGGGCCGCCCACTGGCCGGGAGCGTCGTCTGAGCTTGGAGCGGTCCGAGGGTCTGAGGGTTGGATCGGGGTCTGCATCGTCATGGCACCCACCCCCGGTAGGTTCGTCGCGGGACACCGGTGCCCCGGCAATTGCACCGTCCCACCGGCCGCGCGGCCTCCGCCAGAGGACAACGGCACTCTGCCCCGCCACCGGGCTCCCCCGGTGAGCACGCCCTAGTCGCGCGGCTGCGCGGCCAGGTGCTCGCGGAGCGCCATGACCTCGGCCTCCCGGTAGCGGCGGTGCCCGCCTGCGGCTCTGGCTAGGAGCGCCTGCGCACTGTCTGGATGGCCTCGTCCCCATCCACCGTCACCGTGCTCCGAACCAAGCTGAGGCCACCGCGTACACCATGTACGCGAAGCCAGCCAGAAAGATCGCGTCCGCCAGCAGCCAATCCCCGCCCCCCGTACGCTCAGTCAGGGCGCGAGGATCCCCGCCACGATCCAGACCGCGAGGCCGCGGAAGAAGGCCCGCACTCGGGTGGACTTGACCGCTGTCGCCATGAGCCCGATGCGGGACTCGATGCGCCACCCGTCGCGCGTCATGCCCGCACACCAATCGTCAAGGACCCCTTCGAGATCCTCCTCGGTGAATGTCCCGTCCATCGCAGACCTCCCACGGGAGCAGCGGCACACCAACGGTCTCCACCTCGACGATCCATCGATCGCGGCCCCGCTGGTAGGGGCCTCGGTCCCCGATTCAGCCGCTGTCACCCCGCTCCAGGAGGGCGCGGACCTCGGCTTCGGGGTAGCGGCGGTGCCCGCCGAGAGTGCGGATCGACGGCAGCTTCCCCGCCTTCGCCCAGCGGGTCACCGTCTTGGGGTCGACGCTGAACAGGGCCGCGACCTCGGCCGGGGTGAGCAGCGGCTCGACCTCTGGCAGCTCCGGTTTCGCCATGACACGACGATCCCCGAGCAGCGCTCGGCGCAGGGGCGATTCGGGCGATCGGGCGACCCTCGTCGCGCCCGATAACCTTGCTGTGCGCTCCGCGAACCCCCGCCTGACCTGCGGCGATGCACAGCGCTTCGAGGTCTACACCCCCAAGATGCCGGGCGAGCCCAAGCGCCTGCAACCCAGCCGCGCCAAGCCTGCAACTCCGGGCGACACCGTCTGAGGACCCCCTCGGGGCCGCTGACATGGCGCGATCAGCAGCCGGCCTCGACGCCGATGCAGATCCCGTGGTTCTCCCCGACGGTGTCGTAGCCCGCCCCGCCGATGAAGGTGCCGTGGTTGACGTCCACGTGGTCGTCCCCCCGCCCACCCTTGAACTCGCCGAAGTTCTCGATGACCGAGTCATCGCCGCTACCGCCCCGGAACTGCCCGTAGTTCAAGTCCACCGAGTCTTCGCCGTTTCGACCTTCGAAGTAGCCCTGACCGCGGAACACCTGGTCGTCACCCGCTCCGCCGTAGAACGTCCCCGCCATGCGATAGCTGGAGTCGTCGCCGGGCCCGCCCTCGAAGACTCCCCCGGTGTCGACGAACCCGGAGTCGTTACCTGCGCCGCCCACGAAGAGGCCGAAGTTCTCTGCGCCGCCGTAGTCGTTGCCGGGCCCGCCGAAGAACGCGCCCCACATGTCTGAGATCCCGTCGTTGCCGGCGAAGCCACACCAGGCCTCGCCGTGTTCGATCACCTCATCGGTGCCCCAGTCATCGCGGGGTGTCCCGGTGATGATGGCGAGCGGGCCATCGAGCAGGTCGCCGTGGCCGGATGCCTTGATCACCCGGATGCACGCCTGCTGGCTGTCCCTGGCCGCGTGCGCCGGCGCCGCTGCGCCGGTGAGCGCCGCAAGCGCCACCAACGAGGTCACGATGGCCAGGGTGGGAACCCGTCGCCGCCGGGGGTCTGCCGTCTTCATGACCGCCTCCTAGGGGAGCTGAACCTGCCGCCCCCAGCCACGTCTACCGCTGCGCGTTGCCTCGCGGTAGAGCACAAGTCCCTGATGTGGCGATGGATGGGCCCGGTCCCCATTGCGTGGCGGGCCAGCGGCCCGTGCCAGGTCGCTCAGCGGATCCGGCGGCTCGCCTGCGCGGCGACACCCGTTCGGCCTATTCTCATCTGCGTACGAGAGGCGATGCGGGGCCCCGGCGGGGGGCAGCGGCCTCCGGGGGCACGGGGGAAGCTATGGCAGCGCGGAAACTGGCTCTGCTTGTTGCGTTGGCGGCTCTGGTCGGCTTGCCGGCGGTGAGCCCCGCTGCGGCCGCACCCAAGCCCAAGCCCCACGCGGGACTCCACATCGTCGTGGACCGTGTCACCACTCCAATCCGATACGCCGCGTGGCCCTACCCCGGTGATGGGCCCGACGTCCGCTTCGTCACTATCACGGGAACCCTGTACGGCTGCGCGCCGGGGGATCTGTACCTCGTCGGGGGGGACTCCACGCTCGGTCCGGCGTTGCCCAACTTCGCGCTGGGGCAGTGGGACGGGGTGCCTTGCGGATCTGACGGGACCCTGAGGATCAGCGGCTCCTCCTGGGAGGACCCCGAGGTCGGCAACCTGCTGCGCCGAGGAAGCAAGGGAACCGGTTCGCTGTACGCAACTCCGCTGCCGCTGTGCCCCGAGGACCCCTGCAACCCGGGGGTGACGGGTTCCGGCAAGGTGCGCATCCCCCGGAGGTAGCGCGGGATGCGCCCCTCTGAGTCAATTCGGGAACAGCGGGCGGGGAGCCGCCCCCGTCGCCCTCGGTGCGACGGGGTTTCGGGGGTGGCGACGCGATCGGCCACCGCAGTCCGGCGGCTAGCGTGACGGGCGTGCCCACCGAGGAAGGCCCCGAGTCGGCTGCCGAGGAGGGCGTTCCGCGGATCCCGGCCTCGGCCAGCGCCCTCGTGTGGGATCGGCGCGGCCGGCTGCTCATCCTCAACCCCACGTACAAGGGCGGCTGGTCCCTCCCCGGCGGGATGATCGAGGCGGACGGAGAGACCCCGTGGGAGGCCTGCCGGCGCGAGGCGGCCGAGGAGTGCGGGCTCGTCTTGAGGCGCGGCCGGCTTGTGTGCGTCGACTTCCTTCGCCCTCGTCCGGGCCGCCCCGGCGGGATGCGGTTCCTCTTCGACGGCGGGACGCTCTCCGACAAAGCGCTGGCCGGCATCGTCCTTGAGGAGGCCGAGATCTCGGCATACCGGGTGGCCCGGGTCAAGACCGCGTTGCGGCTCTTGAGCGGTCCGGTCAGCCGCCGCGTGGCCGCTGTCGTCGACAGGCCCGGGCGGCTGAGGTACCTCGAGGACGGCCGCCCGATGCGCTGAGCCGGGGATCGCGGCTACCGAGGCGCTGCCGCCGCAACCGTCAGATCCAGTCGCGGCGCTTGAAGACGACGTAGAGCGTGATGCTGACCGTGGCCATCATGGCGATCGCCAGGGGATAGCCCAGCTGCCACCCGAGCTCGGGCATGTGGTCGAAGTTCATCCCGTAGACGGTGCCGATGAGCGTCGGGGCGAACAGGATGGCGGCCCACGCCGAGATCTTCTTGACCTCCTCGTTCTGCGAGTTGCTGGCCTCGCTCAGGGCCTTCATCTCCTCGTTCTGCCGCTGGGCGACGAGGGTGGCGTTCACCGTGAGGATGTCGCGCAGCGCCACCCGGAAGCCGTCGATGCGCTCGTTGACCTCCGCCACGTGGTCGGCGACGTCGCCGAGGTAGCGCTGCAGCTCCTCGTCGACGCCGTACTTGTCGAACCCGGCCGTCAGCGCGTGGAGCAGGCCGACCAGGGGATGGGTGGCCCGCTGGAAGTCCACCACCTCGCGGGAGAGCTCGTAGATACGGCGGGACACCTCGGGGTCGCCGCCGAACACCTCGTCCTCGATCTCGTCGATGTCGTTCTCGAGGCCCGCCACCACCGGGGTGTAGCCGTCCACGACCGCGTCGAGGATCGCGTACATCACGGCCTCGGGCCCTTGGGCCAGCAGCTCGGGGTCTGATTCCAGCCTGGCGCGGACGTGGCTGAGGTCGGGCGACTCGCTGCGGCGCACGGAGATCACGAAGTCCGGGCCGACGAAGAGGTGCAGCTCGCCGAACTCCACCTCCTCGACGTCGTCGAGGTAGCGGGCGGCGCGCAGCACCACAAACAGGTGCGAGCCGTAGCGGTCGAGCTTGGGGCGCTGGTGGGCGTGGATGGCGTCCTCGACGGCGAGCTCGTGCAGGCCGAACTCCTCGGCCAGGGAGGCGAGCTCAGCCTCGTCGGGCCGGTAGAGCCCGATCCAGGCCATGCCGCCCGGCTCGTCGCGCAGCGCGGCGTACGTGGCGGCGAGGGTCTCGGGCGAGGCGACGCGCCGGCCGTCGCGGTAGATCGCGATGTCGACGACCGAGTCGCCCGAGCGGGGCTCCTGATCGTCCGCCGCGGTGGCGTCCGCGCCGCCGGGCCCGGCTAGGTCCGCGCTCCCGTGCCCGCGCCGCGAGAGCAGGCTCTTCATCGGGGGGATCCGGCGCTCAGGCATCGAGGTCCTCTGCTGTGGGGCGCGGACTTGGCGGTGACGCCACGGCGCCCGGGGAGGCGCGCTCCTGCGAGCGGCTCCCCGGGCGCCGAGGGCGGCTCAGGCCGCGATCTCCTCGCGGTTGAACTGGCGGTACATGTGCGCGGTGAAGAGCGCCGCGAACGGCAGGGCCACCAGGGTGAGGACGCCCCAGAAGAACGAGCCCACGATGGCGGCGAGGATGTTCACCAGCGTCATCAGCACGGCGGGGCCGAGGTTGGCGGTGGTCGCGCGGTAGCTGTTGCCGAGGGCCTCGCCGACGCCCTGGCCCTTGTCCAGCGCGTAGAACGGCGCCAGCTGGAAGAGGAACGCCGCGATGATGCCCGGCAGGATGCACAGCACCAGGCCGACGCTGATGAGCAGGCCGTAGACGATCGCGACGACGATGTACTTGCCGAGGTTCTCGCCCGTGGTCAGGTCGCTGAATGACGGGGTCTGGCCCTGGGTCCTGCGCAGGGCCGCCCGGTAGATGCCGATCGTCGCGATCCACGCCAGCACGCCGAAGATGATCCCGGTGATCAGCGAGGCGGTGATGGTCTGGCCGAACGACGCCGCGCAGGCGCCGCTGGTCACGATCTTCTCGCCGCCGATGATGATGGAGTTCTCGCAGTCGCCGATCAGGCCGTTCACGATCGCGTTGTTGACGAACGAGCCCACCAGCCGGATGGCGAAGACCACCACCACGAGGCCGATCAGGACGAGGGCGTGCTTGCCGAACGTCTGGTTCGCCCATGAGAACGCGCGGCCGACATCGGCGTTGACGGCCCCGCCCGAGGGCGAACCAGGCGGGGGCGGGGGCGGCGGGAGGTAGCCACCGGGGGGCGGCGGGGGAGGCGGCTCGCTGCCGACCGGCGGGGGTGGCGGGGGAGCGGCGGCCGGCGGCTCAACCGGGGGCGGGGGCGGTGTCACGTCCGCCGGCGGCTCGACGGGCGGCTGCGCCGCGTTGGGGTCGTACGGCTGGTCTGGCTGGTCGGTCACGGCCTAGGCCCTTCACTGATGGCGCGGTGTTTCCCCATGTCGGGGAGTCGTTGTCACCGCCAGCATGCCGCGCCCGGCTCCCAGGGTGTGGGATATCGCGCTCTCGGTCTTGTTCAGCTCACCACGCGGTCGGTGCCGCTGATCGCGTGCAGCACGGGGTAGCGCCCGGCCTTGCGCAGCCGCGACGCCCAGTCGCGGTGGAACGTCTCCCGCACGACGTGCGGCTCGGTGAGCACCCAGATCTCGTCGGCGGCGACCTCGTCGGCGGCGGCCAGGGCGGCCTCCACCGGGTCGGCCGGCGCGACCGCACCGCGGGCGGTGGCCCCGGCCGCGGTCAGGGCGAGGACGGAGGCCTGCACGGCGGCGGCGGCCGAGTCCGGGGTGAGCCCCTCGTCGTCGCTGCCGATCTCGCGCAGCTTGCCGAGCCAGAGGTCGTCGATGGCCTCGTCCAACTCCGAGCGGTCGTCTCCGCTGGGGATCAGCAGGACGACCGACACCTGGTCTTCGTGCAGCGTCGTCAGCCGCTCGACGTCATGGGGGGACAGGGTCTGCTCGGAGACGAGGACGATCGTGGTCACGCGCCGAGCGTACTGCCGCCGAGAGGGCCGAGACGGTGCGCGCCCCGCGCGTCACCCGCCCGCCAGCACGTCGCCCAGGTCGAAGCGCACCGGGCGGTCGAGCTGGCCGTAGGTGCACGAGGCCGCGTCCCGGTCGTCGCGCCACCGCCGGAACTGCGCGGTGTGCCGGAACCGGGTCCCTTGCAGGTGGTCGTAGGCGACCTCGACGACGCGCTCGGGCCGCAGCGGAGCCCACGACAGGTCCTTGCCGGCGTTCCAGCGGCTGGTCGCGCCGGGTCGCCGGCGGCCGTCCTGCTGCGAGGCCGCGCCCTCCCAGCCGGCCCACGGGTGTCCGTCCAGGGAGTCCAGCCGCCACGGCTCGAGCTCGGCCACCAGGGCCTCCCGCCGCGCCATCGGGAACGACGCGGCGACGCCCACGTGGTGCAGCGTCCCCGCCTCGTCGTACAGCCCCAGCAGCAGCGAGCCGACGACCGGGCCGGACTTGTGCCAGCGGAAGCCCGCGACCACGCAGTCGGCGGTCCGCTCATGCTTGACCTTGAGCATGGCCCGGACGTCCGGCCGGTACGGGCCGTCGAGCGCCTTGGCGACGACGCCGTCCAGCCCGGCGCCCTCGAACACCTCGAACCACCGCTCGGCCACGGACTGGTCCTCGGTGGCCGGGGTCGTGAACACCGGGGGCCGCGCTTCGGCCAGTGCGCGCACCAGGGCGGCGCGTCGCTCGCGCAGCGGGCGGTTGTCGTACGCCTCGTCGCCCAGCGCGAGCAGGTCGAAGGCGACGAACGAGGCGGGTGTCTCGACCGCGAGCAGCGCGACGCGCGAGTCGGCCGGATGGATCCGCTGGAGCAGCGCCTCGAAGTCCAGGCGCCCGTCGCGGGCGATGACGATCTCGCCGTCGAGCACGCAGCGCTGCGGCGCCTGGGCCAGCACCTGCGCCACCACCTCGGGGAAGTAGCGGGTGAGCGGCTTGGTGTCCCGGCTGGCCAGCACGACCTCGGGGCCGTCGCGGAAGACCAGGCAGCGGAAGCCGTCCCACTTCGGCTCGTAGAGCAGGCCGCCCTCGACCGAGTCGGGTGCGGGCACGCCCTTGACGGACTTCGCCAGCATCGGCTTGACCGGCGGCATGACGGGCAGGTCCATGCGGGACATCATGGCGGGATGAGCACCCGACGCGACCGTTCCGCCCACGCATTGGCCGGGGTCATGGCCCTGGCCGGGGCGATGCACTTCATCGCCCCGCAGTTCTACCGGCCGATGATCCCCGAGCAGCTCGGCGCCCCCGACCCCTGGGTCTACGGCAGCGGAGTCGCCGAGCTGGCGCTGGCGGCGGCGGTGGCCGTCCCGCGGACCAGGCGGTGGGGCGCGTACGCGATGGCGGGGCTGTTCGTGGCCGTCTTCCCCGGCAATGTGCAGATGGCGGTGGACGCCTGGGATGCCGGCGGCTCCGAGCGCGCCCTGACGCTGGCGCGGCTTCCGCTGCAGGTGCCGTTGATCATCTGGGCGGTACGGGTCGGCCGCCGCGCGGGTCAGCCGGCTGCCGCCGAGCCGACCCGGTAGCGGGAGAACAGGAAGCCGTCCTCCTCAGCACCTGGGTCAGGCTCAGGGGGAGCGGCACCGGCAGCCGCGGGCCGCGGGTGATCCGCGAGGCGTCCCCGGCCACGAGCAGCGGCGCGGTGGTGAGGCACACCTCGTCGAGCAGCCCCGCGGCGGCCACCGCGGCGAGCAGCGACGGGCCGCCCTCGCAGACGATCCGGCGGAGACCGCGCTCGCGCAGGGCCGCGACCGCGGCGACCAGGTCGACTTGCGCGCCACCCGCGACGACGAGGTCGGCCGCACGGCCCACCGCGGCCCTGCGCGCGGGGTCGCTCGCGGCGCAGGTGATCACCACGGTGCGGGGGACCGCCTCGGCAAACAGGGCGGCGGCGAGGTCGAGGTCCAGCGACCGGCTGACCAGCGCGATCGGCACGGCCGCGGGGCGGTAGCCCTCGGCCCGCGCGGTGCCCGCGCCGACGAGGACCGCATCGGCGTTGGCCCGCGCCGCGCGCAGGACCCGCCGGTCGCCGGGGCCCGAGACGCTGCCGGAGCGCCCGTCGCCGCCAGACACCGAGCCGTCCGCGGACTGCAGCATCAGGGCGCGCAGCCAGGGCCGGTCGGCCGGGCAGGCGTACGCCGCGAGCAGCGCGGCATCCTCGAGCGCGCCCCCAGCGGGGCCGGGAGACCCCTCAGGGGCCAGGAGCCAGCGCATGCGCCGATCTTGGCGCCCGTACGCTGGGATGCCACATGTCCGACGACCTGACTCCCCGCGTGGGCCCTGCCAGGGCCACCCGGTGACAGGCCTGCCGCGGCTGGCCGACCGCGACCCCGCCGTCGGCCCCGAGCGGCTGGTCGCCGAGCTCATCCCGCCGCCGCGCTTCGGCGCAGGTGCGGTTCGCGACCTACCTGCCGGACCCGGCCCAGCCGACCCAGGCGGCGGCGGTCGCGGGCCTGGGCGCCTTCGCCGCGCGGATCGAAGCCGGGCCGGAGGCCAGGCGGCGCTGGTTCAGCCGCGCTCCCGCGCCGCCTGAGGGCCGCGCCGGGGCGTACCTCGACGGCGGGTTCGGCGTCGGCAAGACCCACCTGCTCGCCTCGCTGTGGCACTCGGTGCCCGGGCCGAAGGCCTTCGGCACCTTCGTCGGCTACACCCACCTCGTGGGCGCGCTGGGATTCCAGGGCGCGGTCGACGCCCTGAGCCGGCACCGCCTGGTGTGCATCGACGAGTTCGAGCTCGACGACCCGGGCGACACCGTGCTGATGTCGTCGCTGCTGAACCGGCTCGTCGAGGCCGGCGTCCGGCTCGCCGCCACGTCCAACACCCTGCCGGAGGCGTTGGGGGAGGGCAGGTTCGCCGCCGAGGACTTCCTCCGGGAGATCCAGGGGCTGTCGGCGCACTTCGACGTCCTGCGGGTGGACGGCGAGGACTACCGCCACCGCGGCCTGCCCGAGCCGCCGGAGCCGGTCGCCGAAGAGGAGGTCCGGGCCGCCGCCGCCGAGGCGCCGCCAGGCTCCACGCTCGACGGCTTCGACGAGCTGCTGGCGCACCTGCCGAGCGTCCACCCCAGCCGGTACGGCGCCCTCCTGGACGGCGTCCCCCGGGTGCACCTGACCGGGGTCCACCCGGTGCCGGACCAGGCGACGGCGCTGCGCGTGGTGGTCCTGGCCGACCGCCTGTACGACCGCGACATCCCCGTCGTGGCGTCGGGCATCCCGCTCGACCGGCTGTTCTCTCCCGGAGATGCTGCGCGGCGGCTACCGCAAGAAGTACTACCGGGCGGTCTCCCGGCTGGTCGCGCTCGCCCGGGAAGGCATGGCCGGCGACGCGCCGTCCTAGCGATCCGCGCGCATCTGGCCCGAGACCGCGGCATCATGCGCGCCATGGCGAAGAAGAGCGGCAAGTCGTCGAAGCAGGCGAAGGGGTCGAAGAAGTCGAAGGCCGGCAAGGGGGCGCCGGCCCTGGTCGAGGCGCGGGCACTGCTGCGGGCCCCGGCGGCGCCCGTGCGCCTGGCCGAGATCGACGCCGGCTCGTACACCGGGGTGAAGGATCGCGCGGACGCCGAGGCCCAGACCGCCGCGATGGCCGGGGAGCTCGTGGCGCTGCAGGAGAAGCTGTTCGCGGAGGGCCGCGAGCGCGGCCACCGCAGCATCCTGCTGGTCATCCAGGGCATGGACACCTCCGGCAAGGGCGGGGTGCTGAGCCACGTGATCGGCCAGCTCGAGCCGATGGGCTGCGAGATCCACTCGTTCAAGGCCCCCACCGCCGAGGAGCGCAAGCACGACTTCCTCTGGCGTTTCCGCAACCGCCTGCCGGAGACCGGGATGGTCGGGGTCTGGGACCGCTCGCACTATGAGGACGTGCTCATCGTGCGGGTGCACGACCTGGTGCCGCGCACGACGTGGTCGCGCCGTTACGCGACCATCAACCGATTCGAGCAGTCCCTCGCCAACCAGGGCGTGACCCTCGTCAAGTGCATGCTGCACATCAGCAAGGACGAGCAGCAGCAGCGCCTGCTGGACCGGCTGTCGGACCCGGCGAAGTTCTGGAAGTACAACCCGGGAGACGTCGACGAGCGCGGGCACTGGGACGCCTACCAGCAGGCGTACGAGGCGGTCCTCGACAAGACCAACACCGAGGCCGCGCCCTGGCATGTGATCCCCGCGGACCACAAGTGGTACCGGAACTGGGCGATCTCCAAGCTGCTGCTTGAGCACCTGCGCGCCCTGGATCCCCAGTGGCCGCCGGCCGACTTCGATGTCGAGGCCGAGCGGCAGCGGGTGCTGGCCGCCGGGTAGCGCGACCGGGCGTTCAGATCTCGCGTCACGCCAGCCTGGTCACCTCGACCTCGACGCCGAGGAGGGTGCTCGCCGGCCCGTGGTAGATCCCCTTGAGGGGCGCCACGTCGGCGTAGTCGCGGCCGCGGGCGACCACGACGTGGTGCTCACCGGCCGGCAGCCCGTTCGTCGGGTCGAAGCCGGCCCACTCGCCGACCCACCACTCGACCCAGGCGTGGCTCTGGCCCGCGCTGCTCTCGCCGACCTCGGCCTCGCGCACCGGGTGCAGGTAGCCGGACACGTATCGGGCGGGGATTCCCACCGCGCGCAGCATCCCGACGGTCAGGTGCGCGATGTCCTGGCAGACGCCTGAGCGCTGGACGTACGCCTCCTGCGCGGAGGTCTGCACGCCCGTCGAGCCGGGCACGTAGGCCACGGTGTCCCGCACCCACCCCGCGATCGCCAGCGCCCCCTCGTGCGGGTCGGTGCGCCGGACCAGCCCGCGCGCCGTCTCGGCGAGCCGGCCGCCGATGGCCGTGCGGGTCGTGGCGCCGAGCATGTCGACGTAGCGGTCGAGGATGCGCGGGTCGGCGAGGTCGTCCCAGCTGGCCGACGGCCGGGCGGGGCGCGGCGGCATGGTCTCGACGACGCTGGTTCCGACGACCTCGAGCTGGGCGTGCGGCTCCTGCAGGTCGAAGTAGGTCACGCGGGTGCCCCAGTAGTCCCAGTAGCCGCTCGTGGGCGTGTTGGGGTGGACCTCGACGCGCGACTCCAGGGTGGTCTGGGTGGCCAGGGTGAGCGGCGTGAGCCGGACCTCGTTGTACGAGGACCGCACCGCCCCCTCGTAGCGGAACCCCGAGGAGTGCCGGATCTGCAGCCGCCAGCCCATCAGATCTCCTCGTGGATCCAGGCGACCGGCTCGGCGTACTGGAAGTAGCGTTCGGCGGCCGCCTCGGATGCCAGGGCGCAGGTCTCCCGGAGCTGCTCGAGGTGGTCGGGGAGGAAGCGCAGCAGATCGGTGCGGTCGACGTACTCCAGGGCGCTGCGCGCGCGGCCGATCAGGCGGCGGGCCGGGTCGTCCACCCCGGCCCGGCCGAGGTCGGGCTCCAGCTCGGCCAGGCAGCGCTCGGCGGTGGAGAGGGCGTGGAAGATCGAGCGGGGGAAGAGCCGGTCGAGGAGCAGGAACTCGGCGACGTGCTCGGCCTCCAGCTCGCCGCGGTAGGTGCGCAGGAACGCCTCGTCGGCGCCGCATGAGCGCAGCAGGGTGCGCCAGGACGGGGCGTGGTCGCCGCCGATCAGCCGGGTCGACAGCAGGCGGGTCGTCATGTCGACGCGCTCGAGGCTGCGCCCGAGGACCATGAACCGCCAGCCGTCGTCATGGCTCATCGTCGACTCGGACAGCCCGGCGATCATCGCCGAGCGGTCCTTGACGAAGCCGAAGAAGGAGTGCGGCCCGAGCCGGTCGGCGGCGCGGCGCTGGGCCGGCAGGGCGTTCCAGGTGGTGTTCAGCGCCTCCCACAGCTCCGAGGACACCGTCTCCCGGGCCCCGCGGGCGTTCTCGCGGGCCCCCAGCAGCGCGCCGGCGATGGCCGCCGAGTTGGTGCGGTCGAAGGCGAGCCGGTCGAGGGCCTCGGTGATGGTGGCCCGCTCGGGTCCGGGTTCGAGCCCCATGATCGACAGCAGCGCGCGGCAGGAGGCGTCCTCGTCGATCCAGGGGTCCTCGAGGATCCGGTGCACGTAGACGTCCAGGATCCGGGCGGTGTCGTCGGCGCGCTCGACGTACCGGCCGATCCAGAACAGCGCCTCGGCCAGCCGGCTGAGCATGGTGGGGGCCCTCATTGCTGCTGCCCGAGGAACTCGGCCGCCGGCCCCGGCTCTTGGCGGGTCGGCGGGCCGGGCATCGGCAGCGGCAGGCCACCGCCGCGGGGGAGCGCCTCCGCGGGCTCCTCGTCGGCGGCCAGGACCCAGGTGTCCTTGGAGCCGCCGCCCTGGCTGGAGTTGACCACCAGCTCCCCCTCCGGCAGGGCCACCCGGGTCAGACCGCCCGGCAGGACCCACACCTCGTTGCCGTCGTTGACCGCGAACGGCCGCAGGTCCACGTGCCGCGGGGCGATCCGGTCGTCGACGAGGGTCGGCGCGGTCGACAGCGCCACCGGCCGCTGGGCCACCCATCCGCGCGGGTCGGCCGCCACCCGCTTGCGCAGCTTGGCCAGCGTCTGCTCGTCGGCCCGCGGGCCGATCACGATGCCCTTGCCACCGGACCCGTCCACCGGCTTGAGGACCAGCCGGTCGAGGGAGTCCAGCACCCACGCGAGCTCGTCGCGGTCCTCCAGCCGGTACGTCTCCACGTTGTCGAGCACCGGCTCCTCGTTCAGGAAGTAGCGGATGAGGTCGGGGACGTAGGTGTAGACGAGCTTGTCGTCGGCGACGCCGTTGCCGACGGCGTTGGCGATCGTGACGTTGCCGGAGCGGGCGGCGTTGAGGATGCCGGGGACGCCGATGACCGAGTCCCCGCGGAAGTGCACCGGGTCGAGGAACTCGTCGTCCAGCCTGCGGTAGACCACGTGCACCGGGCGCTCGCCCCGGGTCGTGCGCATCCGCACCCGGTTGCCGGAGCACACCAGGTCGCGTCCCTCGACGAGCTCGACGCCCATCAGCCGGGCCAGCAGCGCGTGCTCGAAGTACGCCGCGTTGTAGACGCCGGGCGTGAGCACCACGACGACCGGGTCGCGCACCCCGGGCGGCGCCGCGGCGCGCAGGGCGGCGAGCAGCCGGGCGGGGTAGCCGTCGACCGGGTGGACGCGCTTGCTGGCGAAGAGCCCGGGGAAGAGCCGGGTCATCGCCCGCCGGTTCTCGATCACGTAGCTCACACCCGAGGGCACCCGCAGGTTGTCCTCGAGGACGCGGAAGCGGCCCTCCTCGTCGCGCACGAGGTCGACGCCGGCCACGTGCACGCGCACGCCGTTGGGGGGCGAGACGCCGTACGCCTCGCGGTGGAACTCCGACGACGTCGTGACGAGACGCCTGGGGAGCACTCCGTCGGCGAAGACCTGGCCGGGCCCGTACACGTCGGCGAGAAACGCCTCCAGCGCGCGTACCCGCTGCTGGACGCCGCGCACGACCGTGTCCCATTCCGCGGCCGCGATCAGCCGGGGGATCAGGTCGAGGGGGAAGGGCCGCTCCTCGCCGCCGTGGGCGAAGGTCACCCCGCGGTCCTCGAACAGCCGGGACAGCTGGTCGGCGCGGTAGCGCAGGTCGGCCGAGCCCAGCGGCTGGAGCACCTCGAGGACGGCGTCGTACAGCGCCCGGGGGGCCCCCGGTCCACTGGAACATCTCGTCCCAGGAGGCCCCGAGGGCATAGTCCTCGAACAGATCCGCCACGGCGGGAGCCTAGGGACGTCTCGTTACGGGCGTGTGTCCAGTTGGCAAACGAATCCGGATTCGTGTATCAATCTGCCTGTGTCAACCTGGGAGATCGCGCTCGCCAACCTCACGTCCGTCCCGGTCCTCGCCTTCGTGCTCGGCGCGTTGGCCGTCGGGCTGGGCGGCGACCTCCGCCTCCCGGAGCCGGTCCACCAGGCCCTGTCCGCCTACCTGCTCTTCGCGATCGGGCTCAAGGGCGGCGTGAGCCTCGTGCAGGCCGACCCGGCGGCGATCGGCCCACCGCTCGTCGCCACGATCGCCCTGGGGCTGCTGATCCCGGTGGTGGCGTACGCGGCCCTGCGGCTCCTCACCCCGCTGGGTCCGGTCGACCGGGCCGGCGTCGCCGCCCACTACGGGTCCACGTCACTCGTCACGTTCACCGCGGCGCTGGTGCTGCTCGACGCGGCGGGCCAGTCGTACGAGGGATTCATGGCCACGCTGCTGGCCGTGATGGAGGTGCCCGGCATCGTCGTCGCGCTGCTGCTCGCCGGCAAGTCCGTCACGGGAGGCACCGGCTGGGCCCCGGTCCTCCGCGAGGTGCTCACCGGCCGAAGCGTGCTCCTGCTGGTGGGCGGCCTCGCCGTGGGCGCGGCCTCGGGCCCGGACGGGTACGAGCGGGTCGAGCCGCTGTTCGGCGCCCTCTTCCCCGGGGCGCTGGCGCTCTTCCTGCTCGACATGGGCGGCATCGCGGCGCGCAGGCTGCGCGACCTGCGCCGGGCCGGACCCGGGCTCATCGTCTTCGCCCTGGCCATGCCGGTCGCGATGGGCTCGCTGGGCGTGCTGGCCGGCACTGCGGCCGGCCTCTCGGTCGGCGGGGCGACCGTGCTGGGCGTGCTGGCCGGCTCGGCCTCGTACATCGCCGCGCCGGCGGCGGTGCGCATGGCGCTTCCGGAGGCCAACCCCGCCTACTCGCTGTCGGCGAGCCTGGGGATCACCTTCCCCTTCAACCTCGTCGTCGGGATCCCGATCTTGTACGCCCTGGCGCGGGCACGTCGGCTGAGGCGCCGCGCGCGGCGGGTGAATGCCGGGCTCGGGACGGCCAGGCTGGGAGACTGACGCAATGCGCAGGCGGACCCGTGGCGACTGAGGCCGGGGCGCCCTCGCTGCGCCGCTCGGCCTGGTCCCTCACTCAGCGCACCGCGGCGATCGGCTGGCGCTACCGGGTGACCGGCCTGGCCGCCGAGGCGGCGTTCTTCGCGCTGATCTCGCTGCCCCCGCTGATCCTCGGCCTGGTCGGCTCGATCGGCTACCTCGCCGACCGGCTCGAGCCGAACGTCGTCGACCGGCTGCGCGAGTACCTGCTGACCGGGTCGGCCACCTTCCTCACCCCCGAGGTGGTCGACGACCTCGTCAAGCCGCTGCTCGATGATGTGCTCACCCGCGGCCGGGCGGACTTCACGGTGCTCGGCATCGCGATCACCCTGTGGGCGGGGTCGCGCTCGCTCAATGTGTTCATCGACACCATCTCGATCATGCACGGCTACGGCGGCCGGCGCGGGCCGTTCCACATCCGCGCCCTGTCGTTCGCCATGTACCTCGTGGCCCTCGTCGTGGGCATCATCGTGCTGCCGCTGCTCGTGATCGGCCCCTCGTGGCTCACCCGGACGTTCCCGGAGGCGGGCAACGCCGTCGACCTCCTCTACTGGCCCGTGGTCTCGCTGCTCGCGATCCCCTTCCTGGCCACGCTCGACCATGTGAGCGTGCCCGACCCGTCCTACCGCTGGCGGCGGGCGCTGCCCGGGGCGGCGCTGGCCTTCGTGCTGTGGGTGGCCTTCGCCTTCCTGCTGCGCATCTACCTCGGGGCGTTGTTCTCCGGCGCGTCGGTGTACGGCGGGTTCGCCGCCCCGGTGGCCGTGCTCTTCTTCGGCTACCTCACCGCCCTCGCGGTGCTCATCGGCGCGGCCCTCAATGCGGCGATCGGCGAGTTGTGGCCGGTGCCCGGCCGGGCCGAGTTCGGGCCGGTCGCCCGCGGGGTGGCCGCGTCGGCGGCGCCTGCCCGCGCCCGCCCCGGCGCCGGACTAACTAGGCCGGGTCGCCCCGCCGCGTGCGGGCCTTGAGCCGCACGCCCGGGAGCGCGGGGGCGGGCAGCGGCGGTCCGTCGTACGCCGTGACGACCCCGAATCGGCTGCCCGGGTCGGGTTGGGCGACGCCCGCCATCCAGTCCGCGCGGGCCTCGGCGATCTCCTCGTGGCTGCGGCCGACGAAGTTCCACCACATCACCAATTCGTCCGGGAACGGCTCCCCGCCGAGGAGGAACAGCCGCGCGCCGACCGGTGCCGTCAGCCGGACCTCGCGCCGGCCGGCGCCGAGGTAGGCCAGCGAGCCCGGCTCCAGGGCCCGCCCCTCGACCTGCGCCGACCCGTCGATGAGCAGCAGCGCGTGCTCCCACTCCGGGCGGAGCTCCAGCGCGCCGGTCCCGTGGACGGCCACTTCGGCGCCGACGATCGGGGTGTGCATCCGGGCGGGTGACCGGGCGCCCATCAGCTCGCCGACGACGACGGTCGCGGTCCAACCGGCCGCCGACAGGGCCGGCAGCGCCGCGTGGTGCTCGAAGCGGGGCGGGCCATGCGCCTCCTGCGCGGGCAGCGCGATCCACAGCTGCAGTCCGTGCAGCACCGGGGACGCCCCGCGGGGGGAGACCTCCGCATGGGAGATCCCCCGCCCCGCCGTCATCAGGTTCAGCTGCCCCGGCCGGATCGGCTGCACCGAGCCGACCGAGTCGGCGTGCCCGACCTCGCCGTCGAGCAGCCAGGTCGCCGTCTGCAGCCCGGTGTGGGGATGGGGCGGGACCTGCATCCCCGGACCGCCGAAGACGTCGTCGGGCCCGAAGTGGTCGGCGAAGCACCAGGCGCCCACCATCCGCCGGGAGCGGTGCGGCAGCAGGCGGCGGACGACGGTGTGGGGGCCCAGCGCCACCTCCCGACCGGGCAGGGCGTCGTGCACCGGCCCCTCGGGCGGGCCGCCGGCGCAGGGGGTCTCCTGCGGGTCCAGAGCCAGATCGCTCATGCCGCGAGACTAGGGGGCGTCGGGGCCTTCCTCGCGCAGCACGGCGGGCGTGCGGCGCTCGGGCCGGACCCCTCGCTTGTCGGCGTAGAACGCGCGCACCAGGTCCATGTCCGCCCGCACGTCGCCGCTGGGGCGCAGGCTCGGCCCGAACCCGCCGGTGCGCGTCGGCCCGTCGAGGTATGTCAGCGCGATCGGCACCTTGGCCTCCTCGGCGATGCGGTAGAAGCCGGACTTCCAGTGCTTGCCGTGCCCGCGGGTGCCCTCGGGGGCCACGACGAGGGCAAGCGGCTCGCCCGCCGAGGCCCTGGCGACGAGGTCGGCGACCAAGGTGCCCGGGTTCTGCCGGTCGACCGGGAGCCCGCCGAGCCCGCGCATCACGGCCCCGAACGGCGGGCGGAACATCTCCTGCTTGGCGAGGAAGTGCGGGCTCAGGTCGTTGGCCCAGGCGATTCCCAGCATCAACGGGAAGTCGAGCCACGACGTGTGGGGGGCGCCGACCAGGACGCAGACGGGATCCGCGGGTGGCGGCCCGCCCTCGATCCGGTACCGGAGGGCGCGGACCACAAATCGGCCCACCGTCCGCTTCATCGCCGCCTCGTCTCAACCGACCCTCGACCGACCCCGGGCAGCCAGCTGAGCTCAGCGTACGGGAGGGGTGGGCTCGCTCGTACCGAGCGTGAGGCGCCGAAGGACGGTGGCGCCCATGGGGACGAGGGTCGGCCCCCGACCGCCACCAGCGGTGGTGACCGAGAGGCCCCGGCGCTGCCAGGCGTGGCGGGCCGACGCGGCCTCCGTGCCAGGCGGCGGCAGGGCAGGGGTCAGCGACGCCACGTGGTCCGGCTCGATCGCGACTGGGTCCTCGACCCGGTCCACCACGACGTCGCGGAAGGCGGGGCCGTCCAGATCTGCGAGGTGGGTCCGCGCCACCTCCCGGCGGCCCGGGATCGGCTGGGCGAACAGCAGGGGGCCCCAGGCCGCCAGGGCCTCGTCCGCGGTGGTGCGAATCTCCGGCTTTGCGTGGAGGCGCACGGTCACCTCGGTCGTCCCCCGCCAGGGCCCGGCGAGGTGCAGGAGGCCGTCTTCGGAGGTGATCCGGCTCGCGTCCACTCCGGCGATGGCGACCTCGCTGGCCCAGATCGGCCGGCGGATGGACCACGTGAAGTCAGCCTCGCCCTCGACCTCGAGGGTGAACGCGAGGTCCGACTCGCCGGGGTAGTCGGCGTGCTGCGTGACGGTGACGGGGACGCCGTCGACCGCGGTGCGCAGTGTCGACGCCGCGAACAGCAGGGCCACAAGCTGCGGCCGGCCGCCGCGCACGCCCCGCAGCCACAGGTAGCGCAGGTACGTCGGCAGCAGCCGCCCGGCGTTGGGCACGCAGCACACGGCCGCCTCGCGGTGCACGGGCGAGTACATGTACCGCGTCTGGGCGACCTCGGTGCTGGGCGGGCGGAAGCCCTCCACCCCGAGCATGGACAGCGAGTCGTCCGTCTTGAGGTAGGCCACGCCCCCCTCGATCGGGTCGCGGGCGCCCATGCCGACGTTGAGGACGAGCGACTCCATCCGGTCCGCCCAGGCGGGATCGCCGCTTACCTCGACCATGAGCCCGTACGAGTGCAGCAGCTCCTGGATCGAGCAGTACTCGTACCCGGTCTGCCCGGCCGAGCCGTCGGCATGGCAGAACTCGTCGCCGTTCGGTCCGCCCGACGGGGTCAGCGCGCGCTCCAGCTTGGCCTGGTACGCCGCCTGCAGCCGCGCGTAGGGGAGGGCCGCTTCGCCGCCCCCCTCGGCCGCGGCCTCCGCGATGGTGAGCGCCCGCCAGTGCTCGTACGTGTGCACGCCGTGGCCGGTGAAGTCCATGCTCGGGGTCCAGCAGAGCCGTCACCTGGATGTCGCGTCTCGGACACGGGCGCGGCGCAGTACTCCTCGTACAGCCACCGCGCGTACGACGCGAAGCGCGCGTCCCCGGTGAGGTGGGCGAGCTCCCAGAGCACATCGGTGAAGGCCAGCCCGTGGGCGACCCCGGCGAAGGAAGGCTCGGCGCCGAAGGGCCGCGAGCCCGCGTGCTGTGCTTGGGCATCGGGTAGCCGGCCATGGTGCGCTCGGCCGCCCGGCGCACGGCGGCCAGCACCTGGCCGTCGCCCGTGTGCCCGTGGTAGCCCAGCAGGGCGCGCAGCAGGGTGGCCTGCGCCCACAGCTCGCCGTTCTCGCCGACCTCGGGGAATCGGAGGTCCGGGGCGTAGATGCCGAGGTAGCCGTCGTCGTCCTGGGTCGCGAGCACCGCCTCGACGTAGGCCCGGGCCGCCGCGCGGTGGTCCTCGTCGCCGACCAGGAACGCATGCCGCAGCCACCCATCGCGCCAGTTCGACTGGGTCTCGGAGTTCCACCAGAGGAACTGCTGGGTCCACTCGGCGTCGTCGGACAACGCGCCGAGGTCCTTGGCCTCCACCGCCGCGGTGAGCCGGTCCCGGCCGTAGATGTCGTCGTCGACGATGAGGTCGGGGGCCAGCCGGTCCAGGTGGCCGACGAATCCCGCGACGAGGTCCGCGCGCATCTGCGCGGCGATCCATCCCGCCGGCGAGACCTCCCGCTCGGGGAAGGGTCGGACGCGCGCTCGGCCCATCTGACGGGTGCTCCCGTTCTTCGGGTCGTGGCCGGACGTCAGGCGGCGCGCTGTCGCGGCCGGGCCGCCGGCGGCTGAGGAGCGCTTGTCTAGGGCGACCCGCGCCGCGAAGGCCGTCACCACGGCGATCGCGACCTGCGGGACGACCTGCGAGGCGTTGGAGCCGAACAGCAGCATGGTCAGCGCGAAGGCGCTGAGCGGCAACCGCATCGCGGCCGCGGCGAAGGCGCCGATGCCGACGGCGAGGCCGCCCGCCAGGCCGAGGCCGGGCAGCTCCTGGATCAACACGCCGAAGGCGCCGCCGAGCATGATCGCGGGGAAGATTGGGCCACCGCGGAAGACGCTGAGCGACAGCGCGTAGCCCAGCCCCTTGAACACCAGCAGCGCCACGAGGGCCGAGGTGCCCCATGCCGCCGGGTCGCTCGTGATCTCCTCCAGCGTCTCGCTGCCCGACGACGCGATGTCGAAGGGGCTGTTGCCGGTGATCAGGGCGTAGGCCGAGGCGCATGCCGCGACGGCGAGGCCGACGGCGACCGTCGCCCCGACGACGCGTCCCTTGCCCATCGAGCCCACGGAGTCGGCGATCCGACGCGCGCCGCTGAAGAGCCCGGCCATGACGACCGCCGCCACGATGCCGACGGGTACGGCCCACAGCAGGTCGGCCAGGTCGGGGGAGGGCGCCGAGCTCAGCTTGACCAGCTGCAGGGACTGGGACTTGACCCCGGCGGTGTCTCCGAGGCCGGTGAAGACGAGGGAGCCCACGCCCACTCCGAGCAGGGCGGCCACGGTGGCCGCGATCACCGGCCCACCGGCGACGGCGACGACCTCGGCAAGGAGCACGACAGCCGTCAGCGGGCTGCCGAGGATGACCGCGACAGCGGCAGCCGCTCCGGCGGTCCCGATCAGGGCCTCCAGCCGGCCATGCGGGGAGAGCCGGACCACGCGCGACAGCCAGACCGCGGTGCCCATCCCCAGCCCGATGAGCGGTGCTTCGGGGCCCAGGACCACGCCGAGCGGCAGGCCGGCCAGGGCGGCCAGGGCGACACCCGGCACGAAGGACGGCTCGGTGGGCGCTCCACTCATCCCGTTCGCGGGGACATGGCCGCCACGCCCTGGGAGCGTGACGATGACTGCCCCGACCAGCAGGCCGGACAGCGCCAACCACGGAACCGGCCACCACCACGGCGGGGCGTCGTAGCCGAGTTCACCCGGCAGCGTCTGCCAGACCCAGTCCTGGGTCACGTTGACCAGGCCGAGGAAGCCGAGGGCGACCAGCGAGACCGGGACGGCGACGAGCACTGAGGAGAGGACCACGCGCAGCAGGTCCTGTCGCCGGATCCCGTCCATGGCGGAGGTGGGGGCAGACAGTCACCGCGGCAGCCTGCCAGGGGGCCGGGACTCGGAGGACGCCCGCGAGGTCGCTGACGTCCGGCGCTAGTCAGCAGCCAGGTCCGGGCCTCGGGCCAGCGCCGCGAGAGGCGGATGGCCCGAGCTCGTGGAGCTCAGTGGCTACGGCCGGCTCATCCGCTGGTAGAGGAAGCCGCCGGCGAGGCCGACTGCCGAGACGCCCAAGGCGGTGGCGCCGAAGACGAGCAGGGGGCTGGGCCCCGACGAGAAGTCCTCGGCGGTGGCGGCTGCGGCCTGGAGCGAGGCCAGCGGCAGGGTCTGCGGGGACAGGCCCGGAGCTGAGTGGAGCCAAGGTGACGTCGGGCCCGACGACTCGCTCAACGTGGTAGACGCGGCCCGACGAGGGGCCGTCGTTGTCCACCACGAACACCGGGTGGTTGGGCGAGGCCGTGAGAAGGGTGGCTGCCGGAGATGTGGCGGTGGTGCCCGCGGGCGTGAGGCCGAGGGCCTCAAGCACGCCAGCCACGGTGGGCGCGCCGACGAAGACGAACGACTCGGCATCGGCGCCGAACGCCTGCGCCAGCGCATTCGCCTGGTTGTCGTCCAAGGCGACCTCGCCCACGGGTGCCACGGCCCCCAGCGGGGTCTCCGCGGTTTCATCGGTCGTGTCGCCAGGCGGAAGCTCGTCGGGGGTGGGCGGCTCGTCGGTGGGTCCGCCGGCCTCCGGGTCGCCGGCTTCGTCGTTACCGGGGTTGGGGATCGGCCCGGCGATGGGGGACTGACCCGCTTCGCTGGGGTCAAGGTTCGTGGGCAGAGGGGGCTGGGCGGGGAGTTCGCCGTCGATGGGCTCGGGGGCGGGCGGCGGTGTGGTGGTGTCGTCCGCCGACGGCGGCTCCCGCCTCGGCCGGGGTGAGCGGGTGATCAGGCAGGGGCCCGCCGACGGGGGACTGGCCGGCCTCGGTGGGGTCGAGGTTCGGGGGCACGGGGGGCTGGGGCGGGGAGTTCGCCGTCGATGGGCTCGGGGGCGGGCGGCGGTGTGGTGGTGTCTCCGCCGACGGCGGCTCCCGCCTCGGCCGGGGTGAGCGGGTGATCAGGCAGGGGCGCGCCCACGGGGGACTGGCCCGCCTCGGCCGGGTCGGCTGGCGGCGGGGGCGGCGGCGGTGCCGGCGGCTGGCCATCGATGGGGCCGTGCGGCGGCGGCGGTGTGGTGGCGTCGTCCCCGACGGCGGCTCCGGCCTCCGCCGGCGTCGGCGGATGGTCGGCCGGCGCGTCCTCGAGAAGCGGCGGGAGGTGCACCTGGATGTCGGGCACGTAGTCGCCGGGCTGCAGGTCGGTGTCGCCTAGAGGTTCGGCCTGGGGCAGGTCGAGATCCGGTGCGACGTCCTCGCTGATGGGGTGGTCGAACGTCTCGCTCATGATGGCCTCCGGGAGTGGGGCGGTTGGGTGAGAGCAGCCTGGCGCGCCCTAGGGTCGCGGTGAATCCCCTAACTCCGCCATCTGTTTGGGCAAGTTGGCCCAACCGGCATCTAGTGGGAGGACGCAGGTCGGGCGGCCCTGGCCGAGGGTGATGACCAGTTCGTACGAGGCGGCGGCCCACGCCTGCTCGAGGTCCGCCAGCCGTGCGGTCCGGGTCGCAGGGCCGCCCAGGACCACCGTGCCGGTGTCGGTATCGCACGACACGATCGACACCGCCTCGTTGCCCATCGTGAGCAGGACCTCCTCGCCTTGGGTCACTCGCTCGGCAAGGTCGTCGATGTCGCTGTGCTCCACCAGGGCGTCAGCCCCAAGCTCTCCCAGAGCGATGCTGCACGTGCGCCCGTCCAAGCCGGCTGCCCGATCGAGCGCTGGGACCCCTAACTGATCGAGGGCACGGGCGAGGTCGCGGGCCGCGAACCCCGTCCCCGTAAGCAATGCGGTGCAGACTGCAGCGAAGCCGGCCTCACCGATGCCCGCCTCATGCCACACCTCGGCAAACCAGTCATCCCCGGTGCCCGTCTCGTCGGCTCCGCCCGGGTCTTCCTCGCCCAGAGTCTCTTCGTGGGACGGCAGTTCCTGATCGGCGACGCCGACGCCGTGAGGCTCTGTCTCATCGGTATGCGGGTGCCCCGGCGACGTTTCGAGGCCTTGGTCGGGGGAGTGGTCGGCATCCAGATCGTCGACGGGGACGTCCAATGCGGGCGGCTACTGAGAGCCCCGCCCCATCGAGGTCTGAGGGCAGGTCGTCCAGAGGATCGTCCAGCGTCTCGCCCAGGTCGTCACTCATGTCGATGTCACCTTCCTGGCCGTGAACTCACCGAACGTACGCCTTGCGTACGGCCACCGGATCCCCCAACTCCGCCATCCGCCTCCTGCGCGCGACCTGCGCGGTAGACGCGGAGAGCCTGGGCGGTGGACTCCACTCCCAGGGCCCGCCTGGCCTTGAGGAGGCGACGCTCGGTGGTTCGCACGGACAGGAAGAGCCGGGCCGCAGTCTGAGGGACGTTGAGGCCCTCGGCTGCGCAATCGAGCACGTCGAGCAGGTCGCGGTCGAGCTCAGCGAGCGGGTCAAGCGGGACTTCAGCGGGGTTGCCGTCCGGGCCGACGCCCAAGCGGGCCATATCGGCCCACAGGGCATCTGAAAGCCGCTCATCGGCGCAGGCCACGACGATGCCGCAGGTTCGGACGGCCGCAACCACGGCCCGCGTGACGTCGTCGGGGGTGCGGATCTCACCGGAGGCCAGCCAACGCGCCTCACGCAGGGACCAGGGCTGCTCGGGCAGGTCGAGGCCTGGCCGCACCACGAAACCCTGGAGGCGCAGTTCTGCCAGCCGGGCAATGGCCGCCTGCGGGTCGGCCGTGATCACCACCACCTCGGGTGCCGTCATCGCGCCTGCTCCAAGGCCACGGCTGCCTCCCGGCGGGTGCGCACGCCGAGGCGGCGCAGGCCGGAGGCGAGTTGTGTGTCGACCGTCGAACGGGCCACGCCCAGGCGCAGCGCGATCTGCGTGCTGGTGAGTCCGTCAGCGGCGAGCTCGAGGGTCTCCCGCTCCCGCGGGGTCAACGCGCCACCAGCTGGCCCGGACCGCGCGGCCCGGCGCACCCCCACCGCACGCAAGGAGCGGCGGACGCGGCCGAGCAGGGGCAGGTAGCCGGCCTCGATGCACTCCTGTTCAAGTGCGACCAGCTCGGCCGTCGCTGCGACGGCGTTGCTGGCCAGCGAGACGTCGGCGGCCGCCCACCGGGCCCGCAAGTGGAAGCGGCGGTGGCTAACGGCCCCAGAGGTCGGCCGCCGCGGCGAAGTGGAGAGCCGCCTCCGACCCCGCCGCGCCCAGGCCGGCGAGCTCGGCGCGGCACGCCCGATGGGTTCGGGTGTTGGGTGCGCCAGGCGGCTCTTCGCCCAACGCAGGAGGAGCGGCGGCTGCCAGATCGCGGCCGGCCCAAGCGGCCAGCGCCATTCCTAGGGCTCCGGTCGCTGGATGGCCGGCCAGTGGCGCCGCTGAGGACAAGGCCTGCCGAGGGCGCCCGGCCAGGAGCTGCGCCTCGCTCAACGCCCAGCTTGCCAGAACGTGATCGAGCCAGGATGCGGAGCACCGGCCCATGGCGGCGGCGGCCGCGAGCGCCTCGCGCGCCTGCCCACTGTCGGCCAGCGCGAGGGCGAGGTGGGATGCGGCCACGGAGCGGGCTGCCGAGGGGTCGGGCGAGGCTCCTGCCACGCGAGCTAGCGGATCGACAACGTCGGCGGGCCGTACCCCCGCATGCCATCGGGCCGCATGCACCGCCGCCTCAAGGAGCGGGAGGGCGGCCGTCCCTGGCGTGGCGGACTCGAGGGCCGCCTCGGCGCGGTGCAGTGCGGCCGGCGGCTGCCCATCGAGAAGGTCGAGCAAGACGTCGAGCCCGGTGGCGGTCGCGCTGGCCAAGGTGACGTGAGCACCGGCCTGTCCGCGCCGCACGGATTCCAACAGGCGGCGGGCCTCGGGGGAGCCGGTCGCGGTGGCGGCTGCGGCGCGGGCGAGCAGCGCATCCACGCCGTCATCCGCTGCCCCGTCCGGCGCTGACCGGTCCAATCCGGCTGGGTCTGGCCCCAGGCGGGCCACCGAGAGACGCTCGCTCAGCCCACCGGATGCCTGGTCGAGGGCCTCTGCGGCGGTGGCCAAGTCCCCGAGAGCCAGCAGCGCCCGCGCGCGGCTCACGTCTGGCCAGGCCGGATCCACCTTGGCGCTGGAGTACGCGCATGCGCGCAGCGGCTCGGTGGCGCCGGCCTCGATGGCCGCCTCGACCCATTCGGCGACCACACCCGTGGAGGCCGGGACTCCATGCGGGCTCGATCCCAACATGGCGCAGACGGACTGCGGATGCGCGTGCAGGGCTGATGCTCGGGCGAGTGCGGTGGCCTCATCGTCTCGGCCGAGTGAGCGCAGGTGGGCGACCCGGGTGACCGACGCGGCCTCGTCGCGCGGATCGGCGGGCACGCCCGCGACCAGTTCAGCGAGGAGCTTCAGGCGAATGTCGGCATCGAGTTCGGCCGCGGCGAGGTCGGTGACCCCGCGGGGCCAAGGGTCGTTCGCGGGCGGCCCGACAGCTCCCGGACACAGGGCTTCAAACACCTCACGAGGCAGCGGCCTGCCGTTGAGTCCGGTGAGGGCCATAGCCCGTCGGGTGGCGGCATCGAGCCCGCTGAGCCAGCGACGCAGGTCGCCGCGAACGGCTGACGGCAGGTCGGTCGCCGCGGAGGCGAGATGGTTGTCCCACTGGGGGGCGCAGACCCGGACGACCTCGAAGCCCGGCCACTGCTCGGCGTCCTCCAACGAGGTCGTGACGAGGACACGTGCCATCACCGCAGGGTCCGCCACCGCCGCACGGGTCTGGGGGTCGGCCAGGTGGGCGTCCAGCAGGACGATTACGTGCTCTGGGCCCAGTCCGATCAGCCACTCGGCGGCGCGGTCGGCATCGGCTCCGTCGATTGCGCGCAGGGGGAATCCCGCCAGCCGCTGTGTGGCCGCCAGCCCCTGAAGCCAGACCACGTCGCGGCCGTCGACTCGGTCGCGGGCGTGCTGGTCGAGTAGGCACCAAGGGTGTCCGACAAGCGCCGTTGGGGGCCCAGTCATGAACTGTCGCGCCTGGAGTAGCTTCGCTGCCGCGGCGAGTACCACACGCACCCTGCTACCACGCCTAGTAGCCCTCGAACTCAAGTTCAAGGTAGCCGCGGGCGCTACCACCGGGACCGGTGACGGTGAAGTACACGTAGTTGAGGAAGTAGCCGAAGGCATTGGGTTCGACGTAGATGTCGGTGCCGATGACTTCCGCGTAGATCTCGTTGTGGCCCGATTCGTCAACCGTGAGCGCGGTCCACTGACCGGTTATCAGCGAGCCGACGTCGAGGTACCAAGCGCAGGCGTTGCTGGTCGGACAACCGGCCTGCTCCTGCTCGGCCACCGTGAACGTGTAGTAATCGGAGCTGACCACGGGCGCCGCGATGACCGGGGCTTGCTGGGCCGGGGCTTGCTGGGGCGTGGCCGCGCCGGGATTGGGCGGGGCTGTCACGGTCTTCGTGGCTCCGGGGGTCTGGATCACCACGGTGGTGGTGCCCGGGGCTGGCGCGGATCCGGGGTCGGCCGCGGGTGGCGCGGGGGTTCCTGCAGCGGTGGCTGTCGGACTCACTGATTCAGCGGGTGTCCCACTCAAGGGGGTCGCGCTCGGTGCCAGGGGCTGAGTCGCGGCGTCGGCAGAGGGCAGGTCTGCTCCCGACCTCGTCGCGGCCACCGCCGCATAGCCAGGGACGCCAACGAGTGCCACCGCGACGATGAAGCCCGCCGCGGCCATCACCGGGCTCTTGCTGGTCACCGTGTCGAGCATGGTCGCCTCCTGGAGTCGTGAGCGGTCAGCTCAAGGCTGGACGTCCACGCACTGGGGCGAATCCCGTGAGACCGCCATCCAGGGCCGCAGGCTAGCGCTGAAACGTCGTGTGGACGGGCCTTTCGCCCCACCAGGCATCGCGCTACGAGCGGACGTGACCCTGGATCGGAGACTGCTCGCGGTAGAGGAACGACGAGCGGATCGTTCCCGATGACGAGCCCTCCGGTGCCCTGCGGTCACTCGGCGCGGCGTCTAGCCGGCGTAGGGAGCGTAGGTCGGGTTGGCCGGGACATACAGATACAGCGCGCCCGAGTCACTGCCGCCGGGGCCGTACACGGTGTAGTAGACCCACTCCTCGAACGGGCCGTTGTGGTGCGGCTTGATCGAGAACCTGGTGCCACTTAGCGAGACGTTGATGTGGCCGTACTCCAGCCCATCGAAGGACACCGAGGTGTAGGACCCCCCCAGGCTGCCGGAGATGTCAACCCAGAGGTCGCAGTAAGGGCATCCCCACGTGTTCACCTGGGCCGTGGTCCACGAGTAGCGGGGTGAGCCGGCGGTTGGGGGCGGCGGGGGTGCGGGAGCCGGTGCCGGGGCGGGCGCCGGGGCGCGGGCGCCGGCGCGGGCGCGGGCGCGGCAGCGGGCGCCGGGGCGGCCGACGGCTTGGGTGCGGCGGTCACCGTCTTCGTGGCACCGGGGGTCTGGATCACCGCTGTGGTTGTGCCGGGGGCGGCCGGCGCGGGGTCGGCGGGGGGCGGCGCGGCGGCTTCAGGATCCGCAGGCGCCGGACTCGCCGACTCAGCGGGAGCTCCACTTGAGGGCGTCGCACTCGGGGGGAGGGGCGTCGTGGCGGCGTCGGCGGCCGGCAGGTCCGATCCCGACTTCGTCGCGGCCACAGCCGCGTAGCCGGGGACGCCGACGAGGACGATCGCGGCGAGGAAGCCAGCCCCGGCCATCACCGGACCACGGCTGGTCACAGATTCGAGCATGTTTCCTCCTGGGAGGTGATCCGCGGGACACCTCAAAGTGCTGCCGGCCGCCGGGCGTCACATCCCCCATCTCCGCCAGGTGGGATGAGGGTACCCGGCGGGTTGCCCCCCTGCCAGCAGTCGCGCTGCGGGTTGCACAGGCTAGGGCTAGGCCTTGGTGAGGAACTCGCCCGGAAGGATCGAGTAGCCGGCCATTGCGTCGGTCGCCGCCACGGGGTCGGTGAGGGTCGTGGTGATCCGGAACTCCGTGTTGGTTCCGACGACGTACCCGATCCATCCGCACGGTTGACCCTCTGTGCAGACCAGGGCCATCCGCGAGGCGCCCGAACCATCGGCGGACTGCTCGATGGCGGTGCCCCCGGTCTTCGCATCGTCCACCTGGCGGGCGATCGCGGAGATCTCACTATCGTCAACGGCGAGGAGGGTGAAGCCCGTCGTGCCGGTAGGCGCCGAAGCCGCGCAGAGTGCCCCAGCCGTTGGCTTGACGCTGAAGATCGTGAGGTCATCGGCGGTCAGCGTGTCGCATGCTTCGTCGGTGGCCGCTCCACCCATCGTGGTGACCAGGGAACTGCTCGAAGCCGCGCCATCACCCGAATCGCCTGAGTCGCCGGATTCTCCTCCCGCTGAGAAGGCGAAGACGATGAGACCCACGACAGCCACGACGGCACCGGCGATCGCGCCCTTGGTGAAGGCGGACCATTGCCGAGCGGGGGCGGTTCGCGGAGGGTTGTCGAGGGTGGCACCCGAGGGGTCGGCGTCCTGCTCGGCGTCGATGTCGAGAACCGCAGGGGCGTCGACTGCGGATGCGGGATCCTCAGCGGGGGCGTCGGCGGCGGCCTGGTTGAGGTCGCCCGGCGGGTCGACTGCGGGTGTGACTGTGGGTGGGACCGCATCCTGGGCTGTCACCATCACGGCCGTGGCCGCCGCAGCGAGGCCGGGTTCGACCGCCAGCCGCTCGGCGGGGGTCCACGACCGCCGCAGCATCTCCGCGGCCCCCAGGCTGACCGCCAATTGGGGGTCGCCGAACTCCTGGGGGCTGGTGCCCAGCCTCTCGGCGACGGCGCCGGCGAGCGCCGGGATCCGAGAGGTCCCACCGATCAGGAAGACGGTGTCGAGGCTCCGTCCCGCTGCGGAGCGAGCCGCTGTCTCTTTGAGCAGCCCGGCGGCGCGGTCGAGATCCCCGGCGATCAGCCGGCGGAACTCGTCGCGCGTCACCTGGATGTCGGCTGCGTCTGGGAGCTCCGGAGGGAAGGGAGGCACGCGCACGACCACCGTCGCGTTCTCGCTCAAGGACTCTTTTGCGACCCGGATGCTGTCGAGCAGGACCAGCAGCGCGTCCGCGTCGGTCTGCGAGGGAAGGGAGAGCCGCTGGGCAAGTTCAGGCAGTTGCTGCATCACATGCCCGAGCAGCGCGTGGTCGAAGTCGACCCCGCCGAGCGGGTCGATTCCCTCGGCCCGGCCCAGGATGCGGTAGTCGCCCTGCGACCCGCTCGACCACGGCGGCATCGATGGTGCCGCCGCCGCAGTCCAGGACCCCCACGAGGGCGCCGTCGGCAAGACGGGCCTCGCCGTCCAGGTACGAGGCAGCCGCGACCGGCTCAGGCGATCAGCCGCACCTCCGGCGCGTCGCCCTCCGCGGCGACTGATTGAAGGGCGCGGTCGAAGGCGCGGGTGAGCACATCGAGGCGCCCCTGGCTGCCAGGCGGCCGGATGGGTGAGCGCCACCAGATCCGGGGCCGCACCCCCCGCTTGCCGCACCCCCTCTGAGTAGACAGCCTCGTAGATGGCCGCGACCAGGGACTCGTCGGTGACGGGGGTTCCACCCAGCACGGTGGACCCCTTGCCCACCTGCCGCTTGGGGGTGTCGACGTACCGGTCGGAGGCAGACGCCTTCTGAGCGACAGCGGCCGATCCGATGGCGAAGCGCCCATCGGGGGCCAGCAGCACCGCCGAAGGCAGCCGCGGCTCCAGCCGAAACAGCAGTTCCTTGGGGCGGGTGCCGGCGGTGCACACAGCTGCCGTGGTGTTGGACGTGCCGAAGTCGATCGCCAACACCCAGCGGCCGTCTGGTCCCTCGCTCATCAATGCCCCCCAGCCATTGGGCCGTCATTGTGGCCCACGAAGGACGCCGATGCGCGTGCGTTTGCCCGGAATCTCCGCGCACGACTGGACCAGCCGATCGCACCGGGACTGAAGCTTCCGTCGCCCCCGCGATGAGCGCCGGACGCTGGCGCTGGTCCCCCCTCCGCCACGGTGGCCAGCTGCCGGCGCAGGACGTCGAGCGCGGCCACTCGGGCGCTGAAGGCCACCTCGATGGTGGACTCGACCAACTCGGACAGTTCCACCTGCCGCCGGTCAGACGTCCGGGCGAAGTCCGCGAGGATCTCGCCCACGGCCCGGTCCACCCACCCCGCGACTGCCTGCCGTTGCGACTGGTGGCTTTGGGCGCTGATCCGCTTCCACGCCAGGCCGACTCCGACCGCAGCGGTGAGCGCGGCTCCGATCCAGGGTACGAGGGTGAGCGCGCCGGTGAGGGGAAGCGCGCCCAGCGTGAGGCGCACGATGCTTGACCCAAGGGTCGCGCCGCCGACCAGCGCCATGGCGTTGCCGGCGCTGCTCGTCCCCATCGAGGTCAACGGCGTCCCCAGGTCGGTGTCCAGCCCCGGCGAAGTCAGCGCGTGGGCAGCGTCACCAGTGACCGGTTCGGGCCCGGGTAGCAGCTCCTCAAGTTCCCGGCACATCTCGGTGAGTGCGTCTGGGAATGCCGCAAGAGCCGTGGCCGCCGCCGTGGCGAGATCTGCTCGCATGCGGTCAGGCAGTTCGGGCAACTCCTCTCCTGGCCCCTCAAGGGCGGCCGTCCGGTAGCGCGCGCGGATCGCCCGCGCCTGCTCGTCGAAGTCATGGCGGACCAACCTGGTGCGGCTCAAGGTGCGTGACCCGGCCTTGCGAACCGCCGCGCGTGTCGCCTCCCCCAGTGCGTCCTGCTGGCGCTTGACCTCAGCCTGGAGGGCCGCCAGCTCCTCTGGGGGCGCCTTGAGCGCGGTCAATCGCAACGCCGCATGACCCCTGAGCTCCTGGGCGATCTGGGTGAGGACCGCACAGAAGCTCGTCAGCCTGAGCACATGGGGGCCGTCGGCTGCCCAGCCGTCAATGGCCTGCCGAAGGGCGGAGATCCCCGACGAGGTCTCCAGCGCCACACGCAGCGAGGCGGGTGTGCCCGGATCCAGGGCACGCTCAAGGAGGATGCTCGACACAGGGAGGAGCGGAGGCGGCTCCCCGGCGGGGGCCATCGCCGCGAGGGCCTGGCGATCCGCCTCCATCACCGCACGCCACGAGGGAAACGCGTCCTTCTTGGCGAGGGCCACGATCACGGCCTCGACACGGCTCTGGGCGACGGCGAGGAACTCGCATTCGGGCCGAGCCATCGGGGCGGCGGCGTCGGCGACGCAGACCACGACGTCGGCGTCGGCCAGGGCCGCCGCCGCGAGGCGGCCGTGGCTGGGAACCAGGCCACCGATCCCCGGTGTGTCCACGATGCGCAGGCCGCGCAGCCATGGCACGGTCAATTCCACCTCGACCCACGCAGCAGAAAGCGCCTCCTCGGCCACGTCGACGATCCCGTCGGAGCCGATACGGACCACGCCGTGCACCTGGTCGGCGCGCAGCGGGATGCGGCGCTCCCGGCCGTCCTCCGGGACGACCGCCCAGGCCCGCCGCTCGGGACCGAAGCTGACGATCAGGGGGATGCCGGTGTCGACACCAGGGGAGGCGGGCGACAGGTCGGGCACGCCGACAAGCGCGTTGACCAGACTCGACTTGCCCCGGCCCGACTCGCCGACCACGGCGACGACGACGTCCTGGCGCTGGTTCGCCCGCTGAAGCGCGATGACCAGGTCCTCGATGCGCCTCACGAGGTCGTCGCGCCCAAGGCCGCGTGCCAGCGCCTCCGCCTCCCGTCCGAGTGGTCCGGCGACATCCGCGGTGGTGCCGTCCGGCGTCACCGAGCTGCCTCGGTGATCGACAGTTCCAGGCAGCGGATCGCCGCATCTGCAACCCGGCGCTGGCCCGGGGAGGCAAGCAGGGTGAAGGCCCGCCATCGAGCGAGCGAATCGACCGCTTGACCGGCGTTCGGGCGCGCGGGAAGGGCCGCAACCATCCCGGCGAGCTGCTCCTCCAGCGCCAGCGGCAGGGTGACCCGACCGGTGTTGACCTGGTGCGCCGCGTCGAGCAGGTGCAGGGGAACGAACCGCGGCGAGTCCCACAACTGCTGCAGGTGCTCGCGAAGCCAGAGGCGGGCGTAGCCGTCGTCGGAGCTCACGTCGGCGGTCTGATCCGGGTGCAGCCCGTACGAGATGTCGGACAGCCGTGCGAAGGCGCGACGGGCCTTCAGTGAGTCGACGCGCTGCGTGAGGCCGTTCTCCAGCGCTTCGCTGAGTCGGTCAAACCCAGAGAGCCGCCCGAGCATGGCATTGAGCTGGTGGGCTCGGCGTTGGCCTTGGCGGGCTGACTCCAGGCACAGGCGCGCCCCATGCATGCCGACCCGCTCGAGGATGTCGTGGCGCATTCCGCCGTCAACGGAGGCCGCAAGCGAGCAGAACAGGTCGGCATCGGAGCAGGCGACATCGGCCTCGGCCTCTCCCCACTCGTCGGCCAGCGTCGCCAGGGATCGCGCGTGGGACTCCGTCAGCCGGCCGCAGCGCACCGTCTCAGCGAGCAGTCCCGAGACCGCCACTACGTCGGAGAAGAGCCGGGAATGCTGGCTGGCGAGCTCGGCGGCGAGGGCGCGGGAATCGGCCAGTGGGTCTGGCCCAGATCCGACGTCAGCCTTGCTGAGCAGACCGATTGTGCCCGCGACGTCCGGGGCGGTTTCGCCGCGGAGGAAGAGGTCGACGGCGGCCGCCTCGTCCTCCTTGAGGGAGCCATTGAAGACAAAGAGGATCGCGTCGGCCTGCTGCGCCTCGGCCCCCGAGTTCGCGGCCATGAGCGCGATGGTCCGATCGGATTGGCCCCCAGTGGCGGACGCCAGCCCGGGGGTGTCAACCAGCAGCACCCGGCGAAGGGCCTCGGTGGAGTCACGGACTTCAATCCGGCGGATCTGGTCGAGCGGCAGCGGCAGCGACCGCGGAAGGGTGCCGGTGGAGGAGATGAGGAGCGCCTGCTCTGAGCCGTCCGCCAGCACCAGGCTCGCAGCTGGGTGCCGTCCATGGCGGTACCAGGTGACAACCTGCGTGCACTCGGTGGCATCGGTGGCGGCGATCGGAGCCCCGAGCAGCGCATTGACCAATGTCGACTTGCCAGAGGAGACCCGCCCCACGATGGCGACTGCCAGCGGTTGGGCCAGGTAGGTGCGCACCGGTGCCACCAGAGATCGATCGCTCTCGCCGAGGTTGTCCTCGGCCGCGGAGGCCAAACCGTCCACGGCATCGCGGAGAGGTCCCCCAAGGCTGGCCACTGAGCTCCTCTTCGTCGTCGATCCCCGAAGCCGAAGCATGGCGAATCGGTCGACGCGACGCTAGTGGGTTGGAGGCTGAGGCCGCCGGAGTGTGGCGGAGTCTGGGGATTCGCTGGCCGAGCCGCGATCGAAGGATTGCGGCACGGGCGACAGCCGTCCGAGATCCTGAGAGGAGCACACCATGAAGCGTCGAATCGCCACCCTCGTGGCCGGGGCATGTCTGGCCGGTGTCGTCATCGGAGGGCCGGCCGCCGAGTCGCAGGCCGCCACCTGCTACACGCCGGACAGCATCGGAGCCACCAGCTACGTGTCGGGCGTCGGGGTCACTCGAATCAGCGGCACCGTCTACTACTCGGGGTCCCGCTCCGGCAGCTACACAGTGACCTTGAGCGACCTCGCGCGCAACAGCCACGACGCCAAGCTCTTCGTGCAGTTCTTCCCGGTCGGCGGGACCTCCTGGATCGAGCGCGTCGACGTGGCCCTAGTGGCAGACGGCGGAGCGGCCAAAACCGTCACGAGGACGTTCTCCAAGACGTACAACATCGACATGATCTCGTTCGGGACCGGCCAGGTCGGCTCGTCCAACTACACGCTCGCGTGGGACCGCAACTCCCCCTGTGGAGCATGAATCGGGCGGGGCCCGGGTTTGCGCGAAACCCTCGCGCGGCTCGGGCCCGGCCCTCAGGATGGGGCCCCACCAGTTGAACGGGCGCGGCGACCCGGTACGCAAGCCAAGCAACCCACGACCTTGATAGAGCCAGGCAAAGGAGCAGTGCCATGAGCGAGACCTGGGACCAAGACAGCGAGGCCTTCGACGTCTCCGGCATGGGCGACCCGTACGAGCCAGGCCCGATGGACGTGACCGTCGATCTCGACGGTGACCTCACCGACGGAGGCGAACTCGACCCCTACATCGAGCCGGTCAGCGTGTTCAGCCCCGTGTGGGAGCCCGGTGACGTCAGTTGCTGCGATTGCGCGACTCCGGGCTGGGAACCGGAACTCGGCGCGCAGGTCGAGCAGTCATGGGCCAGTGACGCGACGAGCGCCTCGGTCATCCTTTCCCAGGGGACCTATGACCCCGGTTGGAGCTCGTGGGATGCGGTCGCGGCGGACCCCACCGCTGGGGTCGTCACCGTCGGCCAGCCCCTGGCCCAGGCGTTCCCTGAGGTCACGGTGATGTCTGCCGCCGGCGAGGCGGTGGACCCCTCGACGGTCTACCCGACGAGCTTCACCGTGGGCGGGCAGGGTCTGACTGGCGCTTTCACTGTGATCCCGGCCGATCCGATCGCCAGCCCGCCCACCACGAGCATGGCGGTGATCGGAGGCACCAGCCTCTACGGTGACATCACCATCACCGACGCCGCGGGCAACCCGGTCGACCCGAACGCCTCACTTTCGGGAATGGCGACGATCGGTGGCCCATCGGCCGGACTGGGGCAGATCACCATCACCGACGCCGCGGGCAACCCGGTGGACCCGGCCGCCTTGATGCCGTCCGTGATGACCATCGGCGGACCTAGCGCGGGTCTGGGCAATCTCGGTGGCGCCTCGCCCTTGCCTGGCCTGCACTCCCTGCTGGGGACGCTAATCGAGAAGGGCGACGCGGCGTCTGCCGCAATGATCCAATCGATCATCGCGTCGCAGAACCACATGATCGATATCTGGACGGCCCCCAGCAACACGACGTGGGAGCGGCAGTACTGATCTCGACCCCGGCGCAGGAATGGCTGTGGGCCCCGAGCGGAGGGGGCCCACAGCCATTCCTGCGCTTGGCGGGCGATGCAGTCCGGTGTTGCACGACTTGGTTAACCCTGTCCCGCGACATCGTCAACGCTGCGGGTTGTCGAAGAACCGGGGCATCGTCGGGGCGGTTCTCGCGGGTCTGTCCCATGGGTCGGTCGCACGCCAGCACGGGATCTCCACGGTGGGGTGGGCAAGCTCGTGGCCCGCTGACGGGCTGGACGGCGGGTCCCACGCCCTGCACGCCCCGCTGGAGCGCCAGGGGCGGCCCGCACCGCCGTGACCGACCACCGCGTGGTCACCTGCCCGATCGCCGGGTCGGGTGAGGTGGTCGGGCCCTTTGCCTCTGGCCCGGAGGCGAGTCCCACGATTCGCTGACGGTGAGCAACATGGGGGTGGTCGAGGTGTCGACCGATGCGCTGAGCCCGATGGATTCGATGCCTCCGCCAGAGCGGCACGCTGATCCTGTACCGGCACTGGCCGCTTGGTGCGACGACAAGGTGCGCGAGGGCTACCGGGTCAGAGCTCCGACGAGAGACGATCGCGGTGGTCCGGCGGCCGCGCGGGTGGTGGATCGCCGCACTGCTGGTCTGGGGCGCCGCGGCGGTCGCGGTGGTGGCCGCGCTGTTGATGGTGTTCATGATCGAAGGCGGCTACGCCTGGGGAGTCGAGACCCTGGCCTGGCTCGCGGCTGCCGGCGGCGTGGCCGGCGGGGCGGTCTGGTTCAGCTGGCTGGTCGCCAGGCGTCCCCGGATCGCCGCCACCATCGACGGCGACGGTCAGCTCAGCGAGCAGGCCGTTCCACCCGAGGGTCTGGCGGCGCTGGCCGGACCCGAGGCGGTCGCAGCAGGCCAGGCACGCCATTCGGTGGATCCATCCCTACTACCTCGTGGGGTGCGTAGCCCCGCTGCTGATGTCCGCCATCCTGCCCTGGCTGTACCTGGGCTACTACGACGACAGCTACGACGATCCCTCGATGGGGGCGTTCTTCGCGCTCTCTGTTGTTCCGTGGCTGGTGGGCACCTGTGCGGTCTTCGTGGGCGCCGGCAAGACGAAGCAGGCGCGTCTCGCGTACGTCTCGGTGGCGTCGCTGTGGAACGCGTTGGGCCTTCACTCTGTGGGGCGTGGTCACCGCGGTCAGCGCCGTACGTCACGCTGGCGATGATCGCGCTGGCCCTCGCGTTCGGGATGCTGAACCAAGGGCTCTAACCCGGATCAGGTCGGAGCCGGTCGCGGCAGCTGGTACCGGATGCCTGACCCCATTCAGATGTCGCCCTCCGCCGGGTGAGGCGTGGGTTCGCCCGGGCGGCCTCCCGAGGTCGGGACTGCGCGGAGGAACGCGAAGAGCCCCGAGGCGCGAGAGGCGCTTCGGGGCTCTGACCTGCGGAACGCTGGTGGGCGATACAGGACTTGAACCTGTGACCTCTTCCGTGTCAAGGAAGCGCGCTAGCCAGACTGCGCCAATCGCCCGTGCGGGTCGTGCCCGCGCCCGAGGGCGCGGTGGTGCTCGAGGTGGAGACGGGATTTGAACCCGTGTACACGGCTTTGCAGGCCGTTGCCTCGCCTCTCGGCCACTCCACCGTGGATGACGTCCGTCAGCATCAGGACCTCTCCGAGCGGACGACGGGACTCGAACCCGCGACCCTCACCTTGGCAAGGTGATGCGCTACCAACTGCGCTACGTCCGCGCGACGCTCCGGGGCCTGAGCGTGCCCTGACCTCGATGCGATGCGAGCCGTAACCATAGCCGAGGCCGATCGCGGCGAACAAACCCGGGAGCGCCCCCCGGCGCGGCAGGATGCAGGGGTGACTCAGCCTCTGCACGACGACCCGCTGTGGCCCCGCGCCTCCGACTGGCTCGCCGGAGGCGGGGCGGGTGACACCGGCGCGCTCGACCTCGCGGTGCTCGGCATCCCGGCGCACCGCACGTCGCTGTCGCCGACCTCGGCCCACGAGACGCCGGCCGCCATCCGGGCGGCGCTGGCGCGGTACTCGGCCTTCGCCGAGTCCCGCCAGGTCGACCTCGCCGACCTCGCCGTCGCCGACCTCGGCGACCTGCCCGACCCCGACGGCGACGAGGCCGCGACCTCGGCGGCCGCGCTGGACGCCGCGACCCGGGCCCGCACGGTGGTGTTTCTCGGCGGCGACAACTCGATCACCTTCGCCGCGGCACGGGGTGTGCTCGGCGCCGACCTCGCCCGCGCCGGGCTGGTCACCCTGGACGCCCACCACGACCTGCGCGACGGGGTCAGCAACGGGTCGCCGGTCCAACGGCTGATCGAGCACGGCCTCGACCCGACCCGGATCGTTCAGGTGGGCATCGCCGACTTCGCCAATTCCAGGGCGTACTCCGACCGCGCGCGCACCCACGGCATCCGGGTCATCAGCCGCGGCGACGTCGAGCGGCGCGGGATCACCGAGTGCGTCCGCGACGGAATAGAGGCCGCCGGGCGGATGGGCGGTCCGGTGTACGTCGATCTGGACCTCGACGTCTGCGACCGCAGCGTCGCGCCAGGCTGCCCGGCCTCGGCTCCCGGGGGGCTCTCGGCGCAGGAGGCCCGCGACGCCGCGTACGCCGCCGGCCTGCACCCGCAGGTGCGCGCCCTGGACCTCGTCGAGGTGGACGCGCTCGCCGACACCGCCGACCAGCGGACCGTGCGCCTCGCCGCGCTGTGCCTGCTGGAGTTCGCGGCCGGGCTGGGCCGGCGGCTGCAGCTGATCGCCCGCCAACCCCTCCAGCAGCGCTAAACGACCTAGGGTGGCGCGCGTGCGCACAGTCGTCGTGGATGGTGGCCCGCTCCGGCTCGACGATGTGGTCGCGGTGGCCCGCGGGGAGGCCGGCGCCGAGCTGGACCCCGGCGTCGCCGGCCGGATGGAGCTCACCCGCAACGTCGTGCGCGACGCGGTCGACCGCGGCCTGGTGATGTACGGGGTGACCACCGGTTTCGGCGCGCTCGCCGACACCCGGATCCCGCGCGCCGACCTCGAGCGGATGCAGGTGTCGCTGCTGCGCTCGCACGCCGCCGCCAGCGGCGCCCCGCTTGGCGACGCCGTGGTCCGCGCCCTGCTCCTGCTGAGGGCGCGGACGCTGGCGGCCGGGATCTCCGGGGTCCGGGTCGACCTGCCGGCCCGGCTGCTCGACCTGCTGAACCACGGCCTGCTGCCGGTCATCCCGGGCAAGGGCTCGGTCGGGGCCTCGGGCGATCTCGCCCAACTGGCCCACCTCGCGCTGCCCCTCATCGGCGAGGGCCGGCTGCGCCGCGCCGGCGACGCCGACCCGCAGGGCCGACCGGCCGCCGAGCTGCTCGCCGAGGAGGGCTTGGAGCCGCTGGCTCTGGGCCCCAAGGAGGGGCTGTCCCTCATCAACGGCACCGAGCCGATGCAGGCGCTGCTGTGCCTGGCGATCGATGAGGCCGAGCTGCTCACCAAGGCGGCCGACGTCGCCTGCGCGATGAGCCTGGACGCGCTGCTCGGCACCGACCGCGCGTACGACCCCCGGGTGGTCGAGATCCGCCCCCAGCCGGGCCAGCAGCTCAGCGCGGCGAACCTGCGCGCGCTGCTCGCCGGCTCGGGGCTCCTGGCCAGCCACCGCCACGACACGGCACACGCCGTGCAGGACTCCTACTGCGTGCGGTGCGCCCCGCAGGTGCACGGCGCGGTCCGCGACCTCGTGGCCCACGCCCGCCGCGTCGCTGAGGCGGAGCTCGCGGCGGTCGTCGACAACCCGGTCATCGTCCTGCGCCCGGAGGCCGCCGCGGGCAGCCAGGATCCCGACGACTACGAGGTGATGTCGACCGGCAACTTCCACGGCGAGCCGCTGGCCTTCGCCGCCGACGCGCTGGCGATGGCGGTCGCCGAGCTGGGGTCGATCGCCGAGCGCCGCACCGACCGGATGCTCGACCCGGCCTTCTCCCGCGGGCTGCCCGCCTTCCTCGCCGCCGACCCGGGCACCAACTCGGGCTACATGATCGCGCAGTACACCGCGGCCTCCCTGGTCAGCGAGAACAAGGTGCTCGCCCACCCCAGCAGCGTGGACACGATTCCGACCTCCGGAAACCAGGAGGACCACGTCTCGATGGGCTGGACCTCCTGCCGCAAGCTGCACGACGTGCTCGCCAACGTGCGCACCGTGCTGGCCGTCGAGCTGGTCTGCGCGGCGCAGGGCCTCGACTTCCGGGCCGACACGGGGGCCCCCAGCCCGGCGGTCGCGGCGGTGCATGGCCGGCTGCGCTCCGAGGTGCCGTCGATGGTGGTCGACCGCACGGTCCACGACCAGATCGCGGCGGCCGAGCGGCTGATGCCCGACCTGGTGGCCGCCGCCGAGTCCGCGGCCGGACCGCTGCGCTGACCGTGCCCGCGAGGCCCGCGTACGCCCACCTGGGCGGCCAGCTCGCCACGGGCCTGCTGGACGTCACCGACGACCTGGCTGCCCTGGACGGCGCCGGCTGGTGGGCGGTCGTCATCACGTACGAGGGGCGGGCGGTCTGCGCGCGGTTCGCCGACGTCCGGCCCGCGCCCCCGCCGGGCGGCGGGTGGCCGGGAATCGTCGGGGGCCGCGCTGCCTGGACGTCCTCGATGGGCCGGGCCGCGTACGAGTCAGCGGTCGGGGCGCTGCGCGAGCGGATCGCAGCCGGGGACGTCTACCAGGCCAACCTCTGCCGGGTGCTCTCCGCGCCGCTGCCGAACGGCGCCGACCTCGCCGGGCTCGCCGCCGCTCTGGCCGGTGGCAACCCCGCCCCGTACGCGGGCGCCGTGCACCTGCCCGACCAGGGCATCGACGTGGTGTCGGCGTCGCCGGAGCTCTTCCTGTCGCGGCAGCGGGGACCTCGTGGAGTCCAAGCCCATCAAGGGGACCGGGCGCGTGGCGGCCGACCTGCAGGACAAGGACGCCGCCGAGAACGTGATGATCGTCGACCTGGTGCGCAACGACCTGGGGCGGGTCTGCGTGCCCGGCTCGATCGACGTGCCGGCCCTGCTGGCCGTCGAGGAGCACCCCGGGCTCGTCCACCTCGTCTCGACGGTCCGGGGCCGGCTGCGCTCGGGGCTCGGCTGGGCGGACCTGCTCGCCGCCGCGTTCCCGCCTGGGTCGGTGACGGGCGCGCCCAAGTCGAGCGCCCTGCGGCTGATCGAGGAGTTGGAGGCGGGCCCGCGGGGCCCGTACTGCGGCTCGGTCGGCTGGGTGGACGCCGATGCCGGCCGCGGCGAGCTGGCGGTCGCGATCCGCACCTTCTGGGCGGAGGCCGGCCGGCTGTGGTTCGGCACCGGGGCGGGCATCACCTGGGGCAGCGACGCCGCCCGCGAGTGGGACGAGACCGAGCTCAAGGCCGAGTTGCTGGTGGCGCTCGCATCCGAGCCCGCGGGCGAGCCGGAGGCTGGGACCATGGCCCGGTGAAGACCTGGGTGGGCGGCCGGGTGGTCGAGGCCGCGGACGGCGTACGTGTCGGCGCACGACCACGGCCTGACCGTGGGCGACGGGGTGTTCGAGACCCTCAAGGTGGTCGAGGGCGTGCCCTTCGCGCTGACCCGCCACCTGGCCCGGCTGCGCGCCTCGGCCGTGGGCCTGGGGCTGGACGCCCCACCCGACGATGAGGTGCGGGAGGCGGTCGCGGCGCTGCTCCGGGCGCACGCGCCGGGAGAGGTGGGCCGGCTGCGGATCACCGTCACCGGCGGGGTCGGCCCCGCTGGCTCGGAGCGCGGCGACGCGCCGCCGACCCTGCTGCTCACGGTCGGCCCGCCCACGGTGTGGCCCGCGACGGCCGACGTCGTCGTGGTGCCGTGGCCGCGCAACGAGCGCTCCGCGGTCGCCGGGCTCAAGACCACGTCGTACGCGGAGAACGTCGTCGCCCTGCACGAGGCGCGGCGCCAGGGCGCGGCGGAGGCGCTCTTCCTGGACACCCGGGGGCGGCTCAGCGAGGGGACCGGCAGCAACGTGTTCGTCGGCTGGAACGGCGCGCTGTACACGCCGTCGCTCGCGAGCGGCTGCCTGGCCGGCATCACGCGCGGCCTCGTCCTGGAGTGGACCGGCGCCGAGGAGGCCGACCTCGACCGCTCGGTGCTGGCCGACGCCGACGAGGTGTTCCTCACCTCGTCCACCCGCGATGTGCAGGCCGTGGCCCACGTGGACGGTCGCGCCGTGCCCGCCGCGCCCGGCCCGCTCACCCAGGCGGCCGCGCGCGCCTTCGCCGAGCGATCGGCGGCTGACGTCGACCCCTGACCTCGCGCAACGCCCTCCGCGGCCGACGCGCGGAGGGCTAGCGTCGCGGCATGGAAGGCGCGCGCCCGGTCCGGGCCCCCCGTGGCACCGAGCGGACCTGTCGATCCTGGGGGGCCGAGGCCGCCCTGCGGATGCTCTGCAACAACCTGGACCCGGAGGTCGCCGAGCGGCCCGACGACCTGGTGGTCTACGGCGGCTCGGGCCGGGCGGCCCGCGACTGGCAGTGCTTCGACGCCATCGTGGCCAGCCTGCGCTCGATGGCGCCCGACGACACCCTGCTGGTGCAGAGCGGCAAGCCGGTCGGCGTGGTGCGCACCCACGAGGGCGCGCCGCGGGTCCTGATCGCCAACTCGCTCATCGTGCCGAAGTGGGCCACCCCCGAGCACTTCCGCGAGCTCGAGGACCAGGGCCTCACGATGTACGGCCAGATGACCGCCGGCTCGTGGATCTACATCGGCACCCAGGGAATCCTGCAGGGGACGTACGCGACCTTCGGCGAGGTCGCCCAGCAGCACTTCGGCGGCACCCTCGCCGGCACCATCACCCTCACCGGCGGGCTCGGCGGCATGGGGGGCGCCCAGCCGCTGGCCGTCACCGGCAACGGCGGCGCCGCGCTCTGCGTCGAGGTCGACCCCTGGCGCGCTCAGCGCCGGCTCGACCACGGCTACCTCGACGAGATCGCCGACTCCCTCGACGATGCGCTGGCCCGCGTGGAGGCGGCCAAGCGCGAGCGCCGCGCGCTCTCGGTGGCCGTCGTCGCCAACTGCGCCGACGTCCTGCCCGAGCTCGTCCGGCGGGGCTGGACCCCCGACATCACCACCGACCAGACCTCCGCCCACGACGCGCTCGACGGGTACGTCCCGAACGGGATGCCGCTGGCCGAGGCCGTCGCGCTGCGGGGGTCCGACCCGGCGGCGTACATCGAGCGCTCGATGGCCGCGATGGCGGCCCACTGCGCGGCCATGGTCGACCTGCAGCGCGCCGGCTCGGTGGTCTTCGACTACGGCAACGGGCTGCGGGGGCAGGCGCGCGACGCGGGGTTCGCCGATGCCTTCGCGTACCCGGGGTTCGTGGTCGCGTACATCCGGCCGCTCTTCGCCCGCGGCGCCGGGCCGTTCCGCTGGGCCTGCCTGTCGGGCGAGGCCGCCGACCTCGCCGCCACCGACGAGGCCGTGCTGGCGGCCTTCCCCGACGACGACGGGCTGCAGCGGTGGGTCCGCTTCGCGGCGGCGAAGGTCAAGGGCCAGGGGCTGCCGTCCCGGATCTGCTGGGTCGGCTACGGCGAGCGCCATGTCGCAGGCGAGGCCTTCAACCGGCTGGTCGCCTCCGGCCGCGTCACCGCGCCGATCGTCATCGGCCGCGACCACCTCGATGCCGGCTCGGTGGCCAGCCCCGAGCGCGAGACCGAGGGGATGCTCGACGGCTCGGACGCGATCGCCGACTGGCCGGTGCTCAACGCGCTGCTGAACACCGCCAGCGGCGCGGACTGGGTGTCGCTGCACCACGGCGGAGGCGTCGGGATCGGCAAGTCGATCCACGCCGGGGTGGTCGTCGTCGCCGACGGCACCGACTCGGCCGGGGCGCGGCTCGAGCGGGTGCTCACCAACGACCCCGGGATGGGGGTGCTCCGCCACGCCGACGCGGGCTACCCGATCGCTCTGGCGACCGCCCGCGACGTGGGCATCCGGATCCCGATGCAGGAGGGCACGCACGCGCCGGGCTGGCAGCCATGAGCGGCGACCTGCTCGTCCGCCGGATCGGGCGGCTTGCGCCAGTGGCGACCGCCGCCGTAGACGGGCCGTGCGCCGTGCTCGTGCGCGACGGGGTCGTCGCGTACGCCGGTCCCGAGTCCGGGCTGCCCGCTGGCCTCGGGGACCTCGCCGAGCTCGACGCCGGCGGCGCCTGCGTCATCCCCGGCCTGGTCGACGCGCACACGCACCTCGTGTGGGCCGGGTCGCGACGTGCCGAGTTCGCGGCGCGGCTGGCCGGCGAGCCGTACGACGGCGGCGGGATCCGCGACACGGTCGCCGCCAGCCGGGCGACCTCCGACGACCGGCTCCTCGAGCTCGCCGCCGACCGGGCCACCGCATGCCTGGCCCACGGGACCACCACGATCGAGGTGAAGACCGGCTACGGGCTGTCGCACGCCGAGGAGCTGCGGATGCTCAAGGTCGCCGGCCGGCTCCCCGGGGCCGTGGGGCTGCGGGTCGAGCGCACCTACCTCGGGGCCCACGTCGTGCCCGAGGGCCGTGACCCCGACGACTACGTCGACGAGGTCGTCGCGTCCCTGCCGGAGGCCGCCTCGGCCGGGGCGCGTTGGTGCGACGTCTTCTGCGATGAGGGGGTCTTCACCGTCGAGCAGGCCAGGCGCATCCTTTCCGCGGCCGCGGAGATGGGACTCGGCCTGCGGATCCACGCCGAGGAGCTGGCGCCCAGCGGGGGAGCGGCCCTCGCCGCCGAGCTCGGGTGCGCCAGCGCCGACCACCTGGAGCACGTCACCCCGGAGGCCGCCCGCGCACTGGCGGCCGCAGGGGTCGTGGGGGTGCTGCTGCCGTCGGTGGCCCTCAGCCCTGCGGTCAGGCGCCTGGGGCCACGCGCGGGTGCTTCAGGAGGCGGGCGTCGAGCTGGCCTTGGCCACCGACTGCAACCCGGGCACCTCGTGGTGCGAGTCGATGCCGTACGTCATGCAGCTCGCCTGCCTGCAGATGGGGTTGTCGGTCGACGAGGCCCTGCGCGCGGCCACCCTCGGCGCCGCCCACTCGCTGCGGCTTGACCAGGCGGGCTGGCTGGGCCCGGGGTCGTACGGGGACCTCGCGGTGCTCGACGCCGCCCATGAGATCGACTTGGTGGCCCACCTGGGATCGCACTGGACCCGGGCCACCGTCGTCGGCGGCTCGGTGCTGCACGAGTTCTAGCGGCTCAGGCCCCGGAGAGCAGGTCGGCGAGCGCGGCGTCGATGTCGACGTGGTCGCCCTCCGAACCGATCGCGACCAGGGCCTCGGTCTGCGCGAGGAAGTCGACGAGCTCGGCCCTGGGGGCCTCGAACAGCGCGTGGCCCGCCGGAGAGGACAGGGACACGCACACGACCTGCAGGCCGGCGTCCAGCGACGGCCACACGGCCACATCGCCCTCGCCGGTGGGCCGGTCCAGGCCGGCGGCGAGCAGGTCGCGGGCGAAGACCCAGGTCACCGTCCCGCTCACGCCCGCGTCAAAGGCGGCCGTGATCGCGTACGGGTCGCTGACGCTGTAGCTCAGCGTCGCAGGCACGGCCAGGGTGTCGACTGGGCCCACGACGAGCAGCAGGTCGACGGAGCGGGTCACGGTGGCGTGCTGCATGGGGTCCCCTCGGGAGGTGGGCGCGTTCTGGTGCTCTGGGTGGGTGCGGGATCGCAACGGGTGTGTGCCCGCGCGGCCGGCTGGCCACCCCTGGCTAGCCTGTGATCTGTGACACAGCCGCCCGCGGGGGAGCCCTCGACCCCCTCCGGCAGTGGGCCGTCGGGCTGGCGGCACTCGATCAGGCGCAACCGCACAGCGGACGTGGCCTACCGCACCGGCGTGTTCGTGTTCGGCTGGCTGATCGTGCTGGCGGGCCTGGCCATGCTGTTCCTGCCAGGTCCGGGGTGGGCGGCGATCTTCGTCGGCCTGGCGGTGCTGGCCACCGAGTACGCCTGGGCGCACCGGCTGCTCGGCTCGGCCAAGGAGCGGGCGCAGCGCGCCAAGGAGCGGGCGATGGACCCCGCGCGCCGCCGCCAGATGACGGTCCTCGGGATCGCCGTCGCACTGGCCGCGGCGGGGGTCGCCTACTGGTACGTCGCCAGCTACGGCCTCACCCTGGACGGGCCCCGGGCCTGGTTCTGAGCCGGCCCCGCGGGGCGGTCTCACGGCGCCGAGGCCCTGGAGGGCATGGGGTAACCTGTGCGGCGCTCGGGCGATTGGCTCAGTGGTAGAGCGCCTCGTTCACACCGAGGAGGTCACTGGTTCGAACCCAGTATCGCCCACTCCACCGAGCACCCCGGCAGGCCGTCGCCCACCAAGCGGCGGCCTGCGGCCATCTGCCGTCGGTACGATCGCCGGACGCCGGGGAGCCGCCCCGGCCGGTGAGTCAGGAGCGCTTCGTGTCCGAGATCCGGCTGGTCGTCGACGGCGTCGAGCGGTCGGCGGGGGCAGGCACGACGGCCGCGGAGCTGTACGCCGACCGCCGCGAGGTCGTCGTGGCCCGCGTCGGAGGCGAGCTGCGCGACCTGCACCGGCCACTCGCCGACGGCGACCAGGTCGAGGCCGTGGCGATCGACAGCCCGGACGGCCGGGCGGTGCTGCGGCACTCGACCGCGCACGTCCTCGCCCAGGCGGTGCAGAACCTCTTCCCCGAGGCCAAGCTGGGGATCGGCCCGCCGATCGACAACGGCTTCTACTACGACTTCGACGTCGAGACCCCGTTCACGCCCGACGACCTCGCGAGCCTTGAGAAGCGCATGCAGGCGATCATCAAGTCCGGGCAGCGGTTCACCCGGCGCGTGGTCTCCGAGGACGACGCCCGCGCCGAGCTGGCCGCCGAGCCCTACAAGCTCGAGCTCGTCGGGCTCAAGGGCGGCGCCGTCGACAGCGACGTGATGGAGGTCGGCGGGGCCGAGCTCACCATCTACGACAACGTCGACGCCAAGACCGGCGAGCGGTGCTGGGGCGACCTGTGCCGGGGCCCGCACCTGCCGTCGACCCGCCACATCCCCGCGTTCACCCTGATGCGCACCGCCGCGGCGTACTGGCGGGGCAGCGAGAAGAACCCGCAGCTGCAGCGCGTCTACGGCACCGCGTGGGAGACCCGTGACGCGCTCAAGGCCCATCTGCGCTTCCTTGAGGAGGCCGAGCGCCGCGACCACCGCCGGCTCGGCGTCGAGCTCGACCTGTTCAGCTTCCCCGAGGAGATCGGCTCGGGCCTGGCCGTCTTCCACCCCAAGGGCGGCGTCGTGCGCCGGGTGATGGAGGACTACTCCCGGCGCCGCCACGAGGAGTCCGGCTACGAGTTCGTCAACAGCCCGCACCTCACCAAGGCGGCGCTGTTCGAGACCAGCGGCCACCTCGACTGGTACTCCGAGGGCATGTACCCGCCGATGGAGCTCGACGCCGAGTACGACTCGGCCGGCCAGCTGCGCCGGGCGCCGCAGAAGTACTACATGAAGCCGATGAACTGCCCCATGCACAACCTGATCTTCCGGGCCCGGGGGCGGTCCTACCGCGAGCTGCCGCTGCGGCTGTTCGAGTTCGGCACGGTCTACCGGTACGAGAAGTCCGGCGTCGTCCACGGGCTGACCCGGGCGCGCGGATTCACCCAGGACGACGCCCACATCTACTGCACCAAGGAGCAGATGGCCGACGAGCTCGACCGGCTGCTCACCTTCGTGCTGGGGCTGCTGCGCGACTACGGGCTGGCGGACTTCTACCTCGAGCTGTCGACGCGCGACCCCGAGAAGTCGATCGGGACCGAGGAGGAGTGGGTCGAGGCCACCGAGATCCTGCGCCTCGCCGCCGAGCAGCAAGACCTCGAGCTCGTCCTCGACGAGGGCGGCGCCGCCTTCTACGGACCGAAGATCTCGGTGCAGGCCAAGGACGCGATCGGCCGCACCTGGCAGATGTCGACGATCCAGGTCGACTTCCAGCTGCCGCAGCGCTTCGAGCTTGAGTACCAGGCGTCCGACGGCACCCGGCAGCGCCCGATCATGATCCACCGGGCGCTGTTCGGCTCGATCGAGCGGTTCTTCGCCGTGCTGCTCGAGCACTACGCCGGGGCCTTCCCCCCATGGCTGGCACCCGTGCAGGTGATCGGCATCCCGATCACCGACGCGCATGTGCCCTACCTCGACGAGGTGGCGGGGCGGCTGCGCGCCCAGGGGATCCGCGTCGAGGTCGACTCCTCAGACGACCGCATGCAGAAGAAGATCCGCAACGCCCAGCGCGCCAAGGCCCCCTACATGCTCATCGCGGGCGACGAGGACGCCGCCGCCGGGGCGGTGAGCTTCCGCTACCGCGACGGGACGCAGAAGAACGGCGTGCCCATCGACGCCGCCATCGAGGAGATCGCGGCCGCCGTCCGCGATCGCGTGCAGGTCTGAGCGGCCGGCGATGACCGATCCCGACGGCCTGGAGCGGCTGTACACCCCGCACCGGATGGCCTACCTCAAGGGCGAGAGCAAGCCGGTGAGCGACGCCGAGCACGAGTGCCCGTTCTGCCTGGCGCCGGGGCTGCCGCCCGAGGAGGGATTGGTCGTCGCCCGCGGCTCGCTGGTCTACGCGGTCATGAACCTCTACCCGTACAACACCGGGCACCTGATGATCTGCCCGTACCGCCACGTCGCCGACTACACCGACCTCGGCGCCGACGAGGTCGCCGAGCTCGGGGCCTTCACCCAGCGGGCCATGGCCGTCCTGCGCGCCGCCTCGAACCCCCACGGCTTCAACCTGGGGATGAACCAGGGGGTCGTGGGGGGCGCCGGGATCGCCGCCCACCTGCACCAGCACATCGTGCCGCGATGGGGGGGCGACACGAACTTCATGCCGGTCGTGGGGCGCACCAAGGTGCTGCCCGAGCTGCTGACCGACACCCGGTCGCTGCTGGCCGGGGTCTGGGAGACAATGGAGGCGTGACCTCCCCGCTGCGCGACCGCCCGGTCCTCGTCTACGACGGCGACTGCGCGATCTGCACCCAGAGCGTGCTCTGGATGGAGGCGCACATCCCGTACCGCCCGATCATCGAGGCGTGGCAGTTCGCCGACCTCGCCGCGCTCGGCCTCACCCAGGCCCAGTGCGAGCGGGCCGTCCAGTGGGTCGAGCCCGACGGCCGCGTCTGGGCCGGCTCGCACGCCGTCGGCAAGCTCCTGGTCGCCAGCCGCGGGCTCTGGCAGGTGCTCGGCTGGCTGGCCCTCGTGCCGCCGACCCGGTGGATCGCCTCCGGGGTCTACCGGCTGATCGCCGACAACCGCCACCGGCTGCCCGGCGGCACGCCCGCGTGCTCGATGCCGGCCCACCTGCGCCCCGGCGCGCAGGACCGCGCGGCGTAGCCGCTGGGCTCAGGCCGCCGCCGCGGCCCGGGCCGGCAGCAGCCGACCGAGCCGCTCCAGGGGCAGGAACGCCATCAGGCACACCAGGTGCGGCAAGAAGATGATGGTGATCGTCGCGTAGACGCTCAGGTGGAACAGCAGCAGCCCGGCGACCATCAGCCACTGCCACCGCTCGCGGACGAACAGGATCACCGGCGAGAGCAGCTCGAACGCCATGATGAAGAACTGCGACGCCACCAGCGCCCACGGGATCTGCAGCAGCGGGTCGGCGAGGAAGGTGCCGCGCCGGATGATGGCCCGGGCCAGCGTCGCCGACGTCAGCCAGGCCAGCCCCCCGAAGCGCAGCTTGGCGATCGCCGCGAAGAAGTACGTCGCGACCGCGCCGATCTGCACCACCCGCAGCGCCCAGCCGGCGGCCGGCGACGGCGTCTCATCGCGCAGCCCCGCCAAGCCGGCGAACGGAAGCACGAAGAGCGCCGAGATGAAGGCGAACCGGTCGTGGTCGACCTTGCCGTACGAGAACGCGATCACCATCCACTGCAGGTACAGCAGCGCGACCCCGAGCCCCAGCACGCGGGGCGAGCGGCCCCGGGCGGCGAAGACGAGGGCCGCCAGCGAGGCCGCAACCAGGGCCCATTGGACGACGGTCACGACCGTGGCGGTCGGCGCGGGCAGCGGCAGGACGCGGCCGATGAGCAGCGGCTGGTAGAGCTCGGTGGACACCTGGCCGTGCAGGGCGCCCCAGGGCCGGGCGACCAAGACGTCGAACGGGATGAACGCGTAGACCAGCAGTCCGGAACCAGCCGACGCGGGCCGCCGGAACGGGCGCGAACAGCCACCGGGTCCACCAGCCGCCCGTCTTGCCGCCCGTCATCGCGCGGTCCACTCGGCGAGCACCTCGCGGGTGCGCTCGCCTTCGGGCGCCCCGTCACGCAGCGGCTGCGCCAGGCGGAGCAGCCGGACGCCCTCCCAGGGCGGCGCGTCCGGGTGCAGCCGGGCGTGCGCGTCGGCGAGCAGGCCGATCAGCTCCGGGTCGTCGACGAGGCGAGGCAGCTGGCCCTCGACCTCGGCGACGGAGACGCCGACCGTGCTCGGCCGCAGCGCGACCCGCCGCCAGTCGCCGCCTGGCTCGAGCACCTCAAGTCCCACGACGGCGATCTCGCCGTTGGGGGAGTTGGCCGTCGCGTACATCCGGAAGGGGGCGAGCGGGAACCAGTCGTCCACGCCGACCAGCGCCGAGGCGGCGAGTGCGGCGACCAGCAGGGCGGCGGCGGCCGAGCGGGCCTTGCGCCCGCCGGCCGTCAGTTCGCCTGCCTCCGCGTTCACGCCGCGGACTCTACGTCCCCTCAGTGGTCAGTCGTCCGCGGCCGCCTTGACCTTGGCCGCCAGGTGCGACGGCATCGGCTCGTGCCGGACGTAGGCCCTGGTGAAGGTGGCCGTGCCGTGCGAGACCGAGCGCAGGTCGATGGCGTACCGCGTGATCTCGGTCTGCGGCACCTCCGCCCGGACCACCGAGCGCCCCCCTCCGGTGGGCTCGGTGCCGGTGACCCGGCCGCGACGGCCGGACAGGTCGCTCATGACGGCCCCGACGTACTCGTCGTCGACCAGGACGGTGATCTCGTCGACCGGCTCGAGCAGGTCGATGGCCGCCGCCGCGGCGGCCTCCTTGAGCGCGAGCCCGCCGGCCATCTGGAAGGCCATGTCGGAGGAGTCCACCGAGTGCGCCTTGCCGTCGATCAGGGTCACCCGCAGGTCGACCACCGGGTAGCCGGCGGCGACCCCGCGCTCCATCTGGGCGCGCACGCCCTTCTCCACCGAGGGGATGAACTGGCGAGGGACGGCGCCGCCGACCACCTTGTCCACGAACTCAAAGCCCGTGCCCTGGGGGAGCGGCTCGACCTCGATGTCGCAGATCGCGAACTGGCCGTGGCCGCCGGACTGCTTGACGTGGCGCCCGCGGCCCTTGCCGGGGCTCGCGAACGTCTCGCGCAGCGACACCCGCAGCGGCACCGAGTCGACGGCGACCCCGTAGCGGTTGCGCAGCCGGTCGAGCAGCACGTCCACGTGCGCCTCGCCCATGCACCACAGGACGAGCTGGTGGGTCTCCGGGTTGTTCTCCAGCCGCATCGTCGGGTCCTCGGCGACCAGGCGCTGCAGCCCCTGCACGAGCTTGTCCTCGTCGGCCTTGGCGTGCGGGGTGATCGCGACGGGCAGCAGGGGATCCGGCATCACCCACGGCTCCATCAGCGCCGGGCTGTCCTTGTCGGAGAGCGTGTCGCCCGTCTCCGCCCGCACCAGCTTGGCCACCGCGACGATGTCGCCGGCGATGCCCTGGGCCGACCGTCCGCTGCGTCTTGCCGAGCGGCGAGGACAGCGCGCCGATCCTGCTCGTCGACGTCGTGGTCCTCGTGGCCGCGCGCCTCGCCGAAGAACGACGAGACACGTGGCCGGAGACGTGCACGACGGTGTCCGGGCCGGACGGTGCCGCTGAACACGCGGACCAGGCTGATCCGGCCGACGTACGGGTCGGTCGTGGTCTTGACGACCTCGGCGACGAGGGGGCCGGAGGGGTCGCACGTGATCGGGGCCCGGGGGTCGCCGTCCGGCGACGTCACCTGCGGGCAGCGGGTGCTCAAGGGGCGACGGGAAGCCGCGGGTCGAGCAGCTCGAGCACCTCGAGCACGCCGACGCCGGCGGTGGGGGCGGTGGCCAGGACCGGGTAGAACGAGCCTCGGGCCACCGCCGTCTCGAGGTCTTGGACGAGGATGTCGAGGTCGAGGTCCTCGCCGGACAGGTAGCGGTCCATCAGGGTCTCGTCCTCGGACTCGGCGATGATCCCCTCGATGAGGGCTCCGCGCGCCCCCTGGATGAGCCCCAGGTGCTCGGCGTCCGCCGCCCGGGTCTCGCGCTGGCCGCCCGAGTAGTCGTACACCTGGGTCGAGAGCAGCCCGATCACCCCTCCGACCGTGCCGTCGTCCTTGGCGAGCGGCAGGTACATCGGCTGCACGCCCTCGCCGAACACGCGCTGGCACACGGCCAGCGTCTCGTCGAAGTCGGCCCGGGGCTGGTCCAGCTTGGTCACCACGATCGCGCGCGGCATCCCGACCGCGGCGCACTCGTCCCACAGCAGCCGGGTGGTGCCGTCGATGCCGTCGACGGACGAGACCACGAACAGCGCGGCGTCGGCCGCCCGGAGCCCGGCCCGCAGGTCGCCCACGAAGTCGGCGTAGCCCGGGGTGTCGAGCAGGTTGATCTTGACGCCATCGAACGCGAGGGGGGCCAGCGCCAGCGAGACGGACCGCTGCTGACGGGCCTCCGCCTCGTCGAAGTCGCTCACCGTGGTGCCGTCCTCGACCCGCCCGGCCCGGTTGATCGTCCCGGACGCGACGAGGAGGGCCTCGACCAGTGTCGTCTTCCCGGCCCCGGTGTGGCCGACCAGCGCGACGTTGCGGATGGCGTCGGGCCGATCGGCCGCGGGTGCCGTGCCGGCGGCTGCCGAGGGCTTCTCTTGTGCCATGGGGACCTCCAAGATCGATAGCGCGTGGACGCCAGCCTCTCCCGCGGGCGCCGCGCCGCACAAGGGAAACAAGTCCCGCCCTGGATAGGCTCACGTCCGTCCCCCGATCGACAGGAGTCCGGTGCTCGCCCGCAATGCCCGCGCCGCCGCCGGCCGCATCTTCACGCCTCCGGCGCGCCTGCTGCTGCGCCTGGGGGTGAGCCCCGACGCGGTCACCTTCGCGGGCACCGTGGGCGTCGTGGCCGCCGCACTGTGGTTCTACCCGCGCGGGGAGCTGTTCTGGGGCACGCTCGTGATCTTCCTGTTCGTCTTCAGCGACACCCTCGACGGCACGATGGCCCGGCTGTCCGGGCGGTCCTCGAAGTGGGGGGCGTTCCTCGACTCCACGCTCGACCGGGTCTCCGACTCGGCGGTCTTCGTCGGCCTGGCCCTGTGGTTCGCCGGTGAGGGCGACCAGCTCACGCTGGTCTGGGCGTCCCTCATCTGCCTCGTCGGGGGCCTGCTGGTGTCGTACACGCGGGCCCGTGCCGAGGGCCTCGGGCTGGATGGCAACGTGGGCCTGGCCGAGCGCACCGAGCGGCTGATCGCGGTGCTCACGGCCACCGCGCTCTCCGGCCTCGAGCGTGCCCTACGTGCTGGCGGTCGTGCTGTGGCTGCTGGCCGCCGCGACCTGGTTCACCGTGGGGCAGCGGATGCTGCATGTGCGTCGACAGGTGCTGGCCGAGTGAGCGGCCTGCGCGACGAGGCCACCTCGGCGGCCTTCGGGATCGGCTGGTCGGCCGTCAAGCGGATGCCCGAGTCGACGGCCCGCTCGCTGTTTCGCTCGCTGGCCGACCGCGCCTACGAGCGCGACGGCAGCCGGCGTCCGCCAGCTGCGGCGCAACCTGGCCCGGGTACGCCCGGACGCGACCCCTGCCGAGCTGGAGGACCTCGTGCGCGCCGGCATGCGCAGCTACTTCCGCTACTGGGTCGAGGCGTTTCGGCTGCCCGGGGTGCTCGCCCGAGCGCATCGTCGACGACGCATCGGGTCGAGCGGAGACGAGCAACATCATCGCCGCCCTGGCGGCCCGGCGCGGGCTGGTCATCGCCCTGCCGCACATGGGCAATTGGGACCACTCGGCGGCCTGGGCCACCCTCACCCACGAGGGGCTCACCGCGGTCGCCGAGCGGCTCAAGCCGGAGTCGCTGTACGAGCGGTTCCTCGAGTTCCGCCGCTCGCTGGGGATGGAGATCCTGCCGCTGACCGGCGGCGACCAGCCGGTGTACGAGACGCTCGCCGACCGGTGCCGGGCGGGCCGGTTCGTGGCCCTGCTGGCCGACCGCGACCTCTCCCGCAGCGGCATCCCGGTCACCCTCTTCGGGCACGAGGCCCGGGTGCCGGCCGGGCCGGCCGCCCTGGCCGTCGACACCGGGGCCGCGCTCCTGCCCGCCGCGCTGTGGTTCGAGGACGGCGTCTCGGTGACGAGGATCGGGCCGCCGATCACGCCAGCCGCGGCGGGCGACCGAGCCGCCCGGGTAGCCGCGACGGCGCAGGCCCTCGTCGACCGGCTGGCCGAGGGCATCGCCGAGCACCCCGAGCACTGGCACATGCTGCAGCCGCTGTGGACCGAGGACCTCGATGAACGCAGGCTGGCCCGGCTGCGGGGAGACGCGCCGTGAGGGTCGGGCTGGTCTGCCCGTACGACTGGGGGGTGCCCGGCGGTGTGCAGGCGCACGTGCGCGACCTCGCCGAGCGGCTGCATCGCCGAGGGCCACGAGGTCTCGGTGCTCGCGCCGGCCGACCAAGACGCCGTGCTGGAGCCGTACGTCGTCAACGGCGGCAGCACGCTCGCCGTGCGCTCCAACGGGTCGGTGGCCCGGCTCGCCTTCGGGCCGCGGGCCTTCGCCCGGACGAGGCGGTGGATCAGGGACGGCGAGTTCGACGTGCTGCACGTGCACGAGCCGGTCGCGCCCAGCCTGTCGCTGCTGGCGGTGACCTCGGCGTACGGGCCGATCGTGGCGACCTTCCACAGCCGCCGCGAGCGCTCGCGGATCGTGGACCGGATGAACGCCGCGGTGCAGACCGTGATCGACAAGATCAGCGCCCGGATCGCCGTGAGCGAGCTGGCCCGGGCCACGGTGATCGAGTACTTCGGAGTGGACAGCCGTGGTGATCCCCAACGGCGTGGCCGTCGACTCGTACGCACGGGCCGAGCCCCTGCCCGGCTGGCCGGGCGAGGGCGGCACGCTCGGCTTCCTCGGCCGGCTGGACGAGCCGCGCAAGGGGATGCCGGTGCTGCTCGAGGCGCTGCCCGCGGTCGCCGCACGGTTCCCCGGGGCTGCGCCTGCTGGTCGCCGGGCCTGGCGACCAGGAGGCGTGCGTGGCCGGGCTGGACCCCTCGCTGCGCGACCGGATCACCTTCCTCGGGTTGGTGTCCGAGGCCGACAAGCGGCGGATGCTGCACTCCGTGGACGCCTACGTCGCCCCCAACACCGGCGGCGAGAGCTTCGGGATCGTGCTGCTGGAGGCGATGGCCTCGGGCACGCCGGTCGTGGCCTCGGACCTCGACGCGTTCTCGCGGTGCTGGGCGGCGGGCGGGCCGGGGTGCTGTTCGCCAACGAGGACCCGGCGGACCTGTCGCGCGCGCTGTGCGAGGTGCTTGGGCAGCCCGAGCTGCGCGCCCACCTGCGGCGCGAGGGGGCGGCCCAGGTGGAGCAGTACGACTGGGGCGTGGTCGCCGCGCAGCTGGAGGACGTCTACGCGACGGTGGCGGCCCCCGGCCTGCCCGTTCGGGAGGATTCGCGCGGACAGGTGTTCGGCATCTACTCGCGGCTGAAGGACGACGCATGAGCGGGCAGCGATGAGCACGAAGTCATGAGCATCGAGCCAAGTCATGAGCATCGAGGACCTCACCCGGGTCGACTGGTTCGGTTGGTGGACGTGGGCGCTGCTGGCGCTGGTCGCTGGTCGGCCTCTACCTGCGGTCGCTGGCCGGCCGGCTCGACCGCCTGCACCTGCGCTGGGACGCCGCACGGGATGCGTTGGACGCCCAGCTGGTGCGGCGAGCGGCAGCCGCTGCCGAGCTCGGGGCCTCGACCCTGATCGACCCGGCGTCGGCGCTGCTGCTCGCCGAGGCGGCCCATGATGCGCGCGAGGCCGGCGCCGCGGGCGATCGCGAGCGTGGGGCCGCGGAGAGCGACCTGTCGAGCGCCCTGCGGCTCGTCTTCGACGACCCGGACAACGCCGAGGAGATCCGCGAGCTCGGGGGCGAGCACATCCTCGACGACCTGGCGACCGGCTGCCAGCGGGTGGTGTACGCGCTGCGCTTCTACAACGACGCGGTGGACGCGACCCAGGCGATGCGGCGCAAGGCGCTCGTCCGCTGGTTCCGGCTGGCCGGCTACACGCCCTGGCCCGAGCACTTCGCGATGGACGACACGCCGCCGGCCTCGCTGGCCTAGCGGCTGATGCCCGAGGGTTCATCGCGTAGCGTCAGTGGCATGTGCGCCGCTCCGCTCTCGTGCCGCTGCCGCGGCCGCATCGCTGATCCGTCGTCGCCCCGTGGCGCCGTCGGCTGCGGAGGGTCGTCGGACGCGGCGCCCAGCCCGTCGGCGCGCTCGTCCAGCCCGGCTGAGAGCGCCAGCCCGACGCCCACGCCGACACCGACGCCCGTGGCCGTCCCTACCGCCACGCTGACCGGCCTGCCCGGCGCTGACGGCCCCGTCCTCATCGTCAAGATCGACAACGCGCCGGCCGCGCAGCCGCACGCCGGCCTGACCCAGGCCGACGTGGTGTACGTCGAGGAGGTCGAGGGAGGGATCACCCGACATCGCGGCGGTGTTCTCCTCGCAGGTCCCGGATCTGATCGGCCCGGTGCGCAGCGCCAGGCTCACCGACCTGACCCTGTTCGAGCCGTACGCGACTCCGGCCTTCGCCTTCTCGGGGGCCAACGCCAACCTTGCGCAAGCAGGTCCGCTCGGCCGACTTCATCGACCTCGGCGCCGACCGGCTCAGCAAGGTGCAGTACTTCCGCAAGAAGGGCTGGAGCGCGCCGCACAACCTCTTCGCGGACGGCTCGGAGCTGATCGCGCTGTCCGGCGCGGCCGGCCGGCCCCCGGCCGACCCGGGCTGGGTCTTCTCGGCCGCGCCGCCCCCCGGCGGCCGGCCGGTCTCGGCGGTGACGGTCAGATACCCCGGGACCGCGGCGACCCTGACCTGGTCGTCCGCGGAGGACCGCTGGCTGATGGCGATGGGCGGCAGCCCGATGCGCACGGTGGAAGGTCCGCAGCTGGGCCCGAAGACCGCGGTCATCCAATACGCCAAGGTGGAGAAGTCGGGGTCCGTGGACGTGGGCGGCAACTCCTCGCCGTTCGTCCAGACGGTCGGCTCCGGCAAGGCGCTGATCCTGCGTGACGGGCAGGCGTACGACGCCGCTGTGGACGCGGGCCACGGCGCAGGACGCCGATCCGCTACACCGCCCCCGACGGCTCGCCGCTGCCGTTCGATCCCGGCCAGGTGTGGGTGCTGCTGGCGCGGCCAGAGCTCCCTGCCGCCGAGACGCCCGCGCTGTAACCGCCGCGGCGGCCGTATCATGGGCGCTTACCCGCCGAGCCCCGCGTCGGCAGTCTCCCCGTCTCAGTGAGGTTCCGCGTGTCCACCCCCGAGCCGACCCAGCCCTCCGCGATCGGCACCGCCCGCGTCAAGCGCGGGATGGCCGAGATGCTCAAGGGCGGCGTCATCATGGATGTCGTCAACGCCGAGCAGGCCAAGATCGCCGAGGACTCCGGCGCGGTCGCCGTGATGGCCCTGGAGCGCGTGCCCGCCGATATCCGCCGCGACGGCGGCGTGGCCCGGATGTCCGACCCGGACATGATCGACGGGATCATCGAGGCGGTCTCCATCCCGGTGATGGCCAAGGCCCGGATCGGCCACTTCGCCGAGGCCCAGGTCCTGCAGGCCCTCGGCGTCGACTACATCGACGAGTCCGAGGTGCTCACCCCGGCCGACGAGTCGCACCACATCGACAAGTGGGCGTTCACCGTCCCCTTCGTCTGCGGGGCCACCAACCTCGGCGAGGCCCTGCGGCGGCTGGGCGAGGGCGCGGCGATGATCCGCTCCAAGGGCGAGGCCGGCACCGGCAACGTCGTCGAGGCCACTCGGCACATGCGCCAGATCCGCTCCGAGCTGCGGGCGCTGACGCTGATGGACGAGGCGGAGCTGTTCTCCGCCGCCAAGGAGCACCGCGCGCCGTACGAGCTGGTCAAGGAGATCGCCGAGACCGGCAAGCTCCCCGTCGTGCTCTTCACCGCGGGCGGCATCGCCACCCCCGCCGACGCGGCGATGATGATGCAGCTCGGGGCCGAGGGCGTCTTCGTCGGCTCGGGCATCTTCAAGTCGGGCGACCCGCTCAAGCGCGCCGAGGCGATCGTCAAGGCCACCACCTTCTACGACGACCCCGATGTCATCGCGAAGGTGTCGCGCGGGCTGGGCGAGGCCATGGTCGGGATCAACCTCGACACGCTCTCCGAGTCCGAGCGTTACGCCGGCCGGGGCTGGTGACGCGCCCGGTCGTCGGCGTCCTCGCCCTGCAGGGCGACGTCCGCGAGCACCTCGCGGCGCTTGAGGCGGTGGGGGCGCGCGGGGTCGCCGTGCGCCGGGTGGCCGAGCTGGAGGCGGTGGACGGCCTGGTGATCCCGGGCGGTGAGTCCACGGCGATGGCTCGGCTGGCCAACGTCTTCGAGCTGGCCGGCCCGCTGCGGGCCGCGATCGCCGGCGGGCTGCCCGCCTACGGCTCCTGCGCCGGGATGATCATGCTGGCCGCCCGGGTGCTCGACGGCCGCGCCGACCACGAGGGCTTCGGCGGGCTGGACATCACGGTGCGGCGCAACGCGTTCGGGCGGCAGGTCGACTCGTTCGAGGCCGATCTGCGGATGGCCGGGTTCGCCGAGCCGCTGCGCGCCGTCTTCATCCGCGCCCCCGCCGTCGAGCAGGTCGGACCCGGGGTTGAGGTGCTGGCCCGGATCGGCGGCGACCCCGCCGGTACGATCGTGGCCGTCCGCCAGGGGGATGTGCTGGCCACGAGCTTCCATCCCGAGCTGACCGGAGACCTCCGGGTCCACGCGTCCTTTGTCACCATCGTCGAGCAGCGCCGAACGGCATGAGGGGCACACCATGAGCGGCCACTCCAAGTGGGCCACCACCAAGCACAAGAAGGCCGTCGTCGACGCCAAGCGCGGCAAGCTCTTCGCGCGGCTGATCAAGAACATCGAGGTGGCGGCGCGCACCGGCGGCGGAGACCTCGACGGCAACCCGACGCTCTACGACGCCGTCCAGAAGGCCCGCAAGAACTCCGTGCCCGCCGACAACATCGACCGGGCGGTGAAGCGCGGGTCCGGCGCCGAAGAGGGCGGCTCGGACTGGGAGACGATCATGTACGAGGGCTACGGCCCGAGCGGCGTGGCAGTGCTCATCGAGTGCCTGACCGACAACCGCAACCGGGCGGCGAGCGACGTGCGGGTGGCGGTGACCCGCAACGGCGGATCGATGGCCGACCCGGGCTCCGTCTCGTACCTGTTCTCCCGCAAGGGCGTCGTGATCGTGCCCAAGGCCGAGGGGATGACCGAGGACGACGTCCTCGTCGCGGTGCTCGAGGCGGGGGCCGAGGAGGTCAACGACCTCGGCGAGGCCTTCGAGGTGGTCAGCGAGGCGACCGACCTCGTCCAGGTGCGCACGGCGCTGCAGGCGGCCGGACTCGACTACGAGTCGGCGGACGCGTCTTTCCTGCCCAGCGTGAGCGTCCCCCTCGACGAGGAGGGCGCCCGCAAGGTGTTCAAGCTGATCGATGCCCTGGAGGACGGCGACGACGTCCAGAACGTCTTCGCCAACTTCGACGTGTCCGACGAGGTCATGGAGTCCGTCGGCTGACGGCGGGGAGCGGCGCGGCTCGCTGAGCGCGTCGCTGCGCCGGTAGCGGGCCATCAGCGGCTAGCATCCGAACACCTGTTCGGATCGAGGCCGCGTCGGCGGCGAGGAGGGCGGCCCGTGCGCGTCCTGGGAGTCGACCCCGGCCTGACCCGGTGCGGGGTGGGCGTGGTCGAGGGCTCGCCGGGGCGGCGGCTGGCGCTGGTCGATGTGGGTGTCGTGCGCACCTCCGCCGGCGCCGAGCTGCCGGATCGCCTGCTGGCCGCTGGAGCGGGGCCTGGAGTCCTGGCTGGATGCCACCGCCCCCGATGTCGTGGCCATCGAGCGGGTGTTCGCCCAGCACAACCTGCACACCGTGATGGGCACCGCGCAGGCGGCGGCGGTCGCGGTGCTTGCCGCCGCGCGGCGTGATCTGCCGGTGGCCTGGCACACACCCTCGGAGGTCAAGGCGGCCGTGACCGGGTCGGGCCGCGCCGGCAAGGACCAGGTGGCGGGCATGGTCGCCCGGGTGCTGGGGCTGGCCGAGCCGCCGTCACCGGCCGACGCCGCGGACGCGTTGGCGCTGGCGATCTGCCAGGCCTGGCGCGGGCCGGCGATGGCGCGCCAGGTCGAGGCGATCGCGCGCCACACCGCAGCTACGACGAGGGCGGCCAGGTGATCGACCGGTGATCGCCTTCGTGCGCGGGTCGGTGGCCGCGATCTCCGGGGACCGGGCCGTCATCGATGTCGGCGGCGTCGGGTTCGCGCTGCTCTGCGCCCCGGCCACGCTTGCCCCGCTGCGCGTCGGCGAGCGCGCCGAGCTCGCCACCGCGCTGGTCGTGCGGGAGGACTCCCTGACCTTGTACGGCTTCGCCGACGGCGACGAGCGCGCGGTCTTCGAGGTGCTGCAGACCGTGACCGGCGTCGGGCCGAAGCTCGCCCAGGCGGCCCTCGCGGTGCTCGGCGCCGACGGGCTGCGCACGGCTGTGGCCCAGGAGGACCTCGCGACGCTCACCCAGGTGCCCGGGATCGGGCGCAAGGGCGCCCAGCGCATGGTGCTCGACCTCAAGGACCGGCTGGCCCCTGGCAGCGGCCCGGCGACCGGCCGCCCGGCCGGCGTGGGCGCCGGATCTGCGTGGCGCGACCAGGTGCATGCCGCGCTGCTCGGCCTGGGCTGGGCGCCGCGTGACGCCGAGGAGGCCATCGCCGCGGTCGCGGCCGACCCCGCGCTTGCCTCGGCCGCGACGCCGCCCGACGGCTCCGCCCCCGATGTGGCCGCGCTGCTGCGTGCCGCCCTGCGCTCCCTGAGCCGCACGTGACCGCCGACGACGACCTGGTCCGGCCGGCGGCGGCGCCGGAGGAGCACGCCCTCGAGGCGGCCCTGCGGCCGCGCGGGCTGGACGAGTTCGTGGGCCAGGACCGGGTCCGCCGGCAGCTGGAGCTGGTCCTCGAGGCCGCCCGCCGACGGGGCCACACCCCCGACCACGTCCTGCTCTCCGGCCCGCCTGGCCTGGGCAAGACCACCCTCGCCATGATCATCGCCGAGGAGCTCGGCGCCCCTCTGCGGATCACCAGCGGACCGGCCATCCAGCACGCGGGCGACCTGGCGGCGCTCCTGGCGTCGCTCGCCGAGGGCGAGGTGCTCTTCCTCGACGAGATCCACCGGATGGCGCGGCCGGCCGAGGAGATGCTCTACATGGCCATGGAGGACTTCCGGGTCGATGTCGTCGTCGGCAAGGGCGCCGGGCGCGATGGCGATCCCGCTGGAGCTGCCGCGCTTCACCCTGGTGGGCGCGACGACCCGGGCCGGGCTGCTGCCGGGGCCCCTTCGCGACCGGTTCGGCTTCACCGGCCACCTGGACTTCTACTCCACCGACGAGCTGCGCTCGGTGCTCACCCGCTCCGCCCGGCTGCTCGACGTCGAGCTGGCCGAGGATGCCGGCGAGGAGATCGCCGGCCGCTCGCGGGGGACGCCGCGGATCGCCAACCGGCTGCTGCGCCGGGTCCGCGACTACTCCGAGGTGCACGCCGACGGCCGGGTGGGCCGCGCGGAGGCGCAGGCGGCCCTCGACCTGTACGACGTCGACCTGCTGGGCCTGGACCGCCTCGACCGCTCGGTGCTGGACGCGCTGTGCCGGCGCTTCGGCGGCGGCCCGGTCGGCGTGTCCACCCTCGCCGTCGCGGTCGGCGAGGAGCGCGAGACCGTCGAGGAGGTCGCCGAGCCGTACCTCGTGCGGGCCGGCCTGCTGGCTCGGACGCCGCGGGGGCGGGTGGCGACCCCGGCGGCCTGGACGCACCTGGGGTTGGCGGTGCCGCGCGGCGGGGCCTTCACCGCCACCCTGTTCGAGGAGGGCCAGGAGGTCGACGGGGTGGAGTCGAGCGGACCCGGCCCCCGGCTCGCCTAGGCTTCCTCCCATGGAAGCCCTGCTGCCCCTCGTCGTCCTCGTCTTCGGCGTTCTACCTGCTGATCCTGCGCCCGATGCAGCGCCGGCAGCGAGAGCAGGCTGCGGTGGCCAGTGACCTCGCCCCCGGCGTGCGCGTCATCACCCACTCGGGCGTGCACGCGCGCGTTGTGTCCGTGTCCGCCACCACCGTCGAGCTGGAGTTGGGGCCGGGTGTCGTCACGACCTGGGTGAAGGGCGCTGTGGCGCGGGTGCTGGCCGAGGGCGGCGACACCGAGCTCGACGGCAGTCACGAGGCGATCGCCGACGAGCCCGGCACGGGACAAGATCCCGACACCGACCGCCCCTAGCGCGATCCCAGCGCGGCCGTCAGGGATACTGCCTGCTTGGCCGCTGTTCGCGGCCCGGGGGGCACGGCACGGCGATCTCGCACTTGAGTCGTCCGCGCGTGCCGCCTGCCGCACTTCCAGGAGAATTCGTGGCCAAGACCAACGCCAAGCGAGTCGAGCGGTCTCGACCGGGACGAGGGCTCGCCCTGGTGGCCCTCGCCGTCGTGGCGCTGTACGCGTGGATGTTCCTGTCGGGCACGACCCAGCCGAAGCTGGGACTGGACCTGCAAGGCGGCACCCAGGTGACCCTGGTCCCGACGACTGCCCCAGGGGAGACCGGCACGATCGAGCAGGCCCAGATCGACCAGGCAGTGGAGATCATCCGCAACCGGGTCAACGGCCTGGGCGTCGCCGAGGCCGAGGTCGCCACCCAGGGCACCGGCGCGGGCACCGCCATCGTGATCTCGGTGCCGGGCACCACGACGAGCGGCATCGTCGAGCTGGTGGGCCAGACCGCCCTGCTGAACTTCCGCCCGGTGCAGGACCGCCAGCCGGCCACGGTCGCGCCCGAGCCGACCCCCACGCCCACCCCCACCGACGCCGCGAGCCCCAGCCCGACGCCGACGCCCACCGACACGGCAAGCCCCAGCCCCACGCCGAGCCCGACGCCCTCCGCAGACCAACCGACGGCCACCGGGCCGATCCAGCCCGGCGGACCCGACATCACCCCCGAGTTCCAGGCCCAGTTCGCCGCCTACACCTGCACGCCGGAGGGCGAGCGCCAGGGTGCGCTGGTCGACAAGGCCGATGAGCCGCTGATCACCTGCGACCGCGAGCGGGTTGAGAAGTTCCTGCTGCTGCCCGCGGCCGTGACCGGCCAGCAGATCGACGACGCCAACGCGGGCCTTCGGCAGGACGGCACCAGCGAGTGGGTCGTGAACATCGAGTTCGACGACGAGGGCACGGCGGCCTTCGCCGAGACCACCCAGCAGCTGGTCGGCCAGCCGTACCCGCAGAACTCCTTCGCCATCGTCCTGGACAGCCAGGTCGTCTCCGCCCCGGTCGTGCGGTCGGCCATCGTGGACGGCCGCGCGGAGATCTCCGGGTCGTTCACGCAGCAGACCGCCACCGAGCTCGCCAACGTGCTCAAGTACGGCTCGCTGCCGCTGGCCTTCGACGTGGCCGACGTGCAGCAGATCTCACCGACGCTCGGCGAGGACCAGCTCACGGCGGGGCTGATCGCCGGGGTGATCGGCCTCGTCCTCGTGGTCGTCTACTCGCTGCTGTACTACCGAGGGCTCGGACTCGTCACGGTATTCAGCCTGGTGATCGCCGGCCTGCTGACGTACTCCCTGCTGGTGCTGCTCGGGGAGACGATCGGCTACACGCTGACCCTGGCCGGAATCGCCGGCGCCATCGTCGCCATCGGCATCACCGCGGACTCGTTCGTCGTCTACTTCGAGCGGATCCGCGACGAGATGAGGGAGGGCAAGTCGCTCCGGGTGGCGGCCGAGACCGGCTGGACCCGTGCGCGCCGGGCGATCGTCGCCGCCGACCTGGTGTCGCTGATCGCCGCGGTTGTGCTGTACGTCTTGTCGGTGGGCGGCGTGCGCGGCTTCGCGTTCACCCTGGGCCTCACCACGCTCGTCGACATCTTCGTGGTGTTCCTCTTCACCAAGCCGGTGGTCACCCTGCTGTCGGGCACCAAGTTCTTCGGCGGCGGCCATCCGCTCTCCGGGCTCGACCCCGATCGGCTTGGCGTCAAGCGCCCCGATCCCACGCGCGCCTCAGGCCGCCCGTCCGTCCCCCAGGAGGCCTGATGTCCCGGCTCGGCACGTTCGGTGGCGACCTCTACCGCGGTGAGGTCTCGTACGACTTCGTCGGCAACGCCAAGCGCTGGTACGCCATCTCCGGCGTCATCTTGGTGGTCTGCGTCCTGACGCTCGTCTTCCGGCCGCTCAATCTCGGCATCGAGTTCTCCGGCGGCTCGGTCTTCACCTTCAAGAGCGACTCCTGCTCGGTGAGCGATGCCCGCGACGCCGCGATCGAGGCGGGGGCCGGCGAGTCGGTCATCGTCACGGAGTCGACCGGGGGGAGCGGACGGACCATCCGGGTGCAGACCGAGTCCCTCCAGCCCAGGGAGTCGGCCGGGGTCGCCGAGGCCCTTGCCTCGGGCTGCGACGTCCCCCTCGACGAGGTCAGCGTGCAGGTGGTCGGGCCCTCGTGGGGCGAGGAGATCACCAACAAGGCCGTGACCGGCCTCGTGGTCTTCCTGGTCCTCATCGTCATCTACCTGTCGTTGACGTTCGAGTGGAAGATGGCCATCGCCGCGATCGTGGCCTTGTTGCACGACGTGGTGATCACGGTGGGGATCTATGCCCTGATCGGGTTCGAGGTCACCCCGGCCACCGTGATCGGGGTGCTCACCATCTTGGGCTACTCCCTGTACGACACCGTGATCGTCTTCGACAAGGTGAAGGAGAACACCCAGGGGCTCGCCGGCGGCAGCCGGATGACCTACTCGCAGGCGGCCAACCTCGCGGTCAACCAGACCCTGGTCCGGTCCATCAACACCACGGTGATCGCGTTGCTGCCGGTCGCGGCCATCCTGTTCGGCGGGGCCTACCTGCTGGGCGCCGGCACCCTGAAGGACCTCGCCCTCGCGCTGTTCGTCGGCATGGCTGCCGGGGCGTACTCGTCGATCTTCATCGCGACCCCGGTCCTGGCCAACCTCAAGGAGCGCGAGCCGGCCATGCAGGCCCTGGCCAAGCGCGTGGCGGCCCGGCAGGGCGGCGCGGCGAAGCAGCCGGCCGCGCGCGGAGCGGTCCTGGTGGCCGAAGGCGGCGAGGGCGAGCCGGCGGAGGACGCCGCGGAGCCCGGCACGCCAGCGGCCACCCGCCCCGCGGGCACCGGCGCGCAGCGCCAGCAGCCCAAGCGCCAGCAGGGCAAGCGGCGGCCCGGGCGGCCCGAAGCGATAGGGCGGCGGGGGTAGCCTGCGGCCATGCCGTTGGATCTGCCCGCGTACCTCGCGGCCCGTGTCCGCGACGTCCCGGACTACCCGCAGCCGGGCGTGGTGTTCAAGGACATCACCCCGCTGCTGGGCGACCACGTCGCCTTCGCCGGGGCGGTCGACGCGATCGTGGCCCGGCATGGCCGCGGCACGGTCGACAAGGTCGCCGGGATCGAGGCCCGCGGCTTCATCCTGGCGGCGGCGGTCGCCTACCACTTCGGGGCCGGCTTCGTCCCGGTGCGCAAGGCCGGCAAGCTGCCGTCGGCCACCCACGCCCAGGCGTACGACCTGGAGTACGGATCCGCCGCCGTGGAGGTGCACACCGACGCGTTCGCCCCCGGAGACCGCGTGCTGGTCGTCGACGACGTGCTCGCGACGGGCGGCACCGCGGCGGCGGCGCTGTCGCTGGTACGGCGCACCGGGGCCGACATCGTCGGCCTGGATGTGCTGATCGAGCTGACCTTCTTGGCCGGTCGGGACCGGCTGCCCGGCGTCGACGTGTTCGCGCTGCTCGCCGTCTGAGCGCGCGCCCTAGACTGGTGCCCGTGCCCTGCGGTCGTGGGGCCGTGAGCCAGGGAGGCGCGTGGCGGAGCAGGTGACGCCCAGCGGCGCGGTCGACACGCCCGCGCCCGATCCGCCACGCCTGCGTCCCGACCCGGGCGCCCCGCCCGGGCCAGGCGGCGACCACCCGCTCTCCAACCGGGCCCGGCTGGCCCGGCTCACCCGGCTGGGCACCCGTTCGCAGGGCGCCGACCCGGTGCTGGAGCCGCTGTTCGCGGCGATCCGCAGCAACTACCCGAAGGCGGAGCTGCGCGAGGTCGAGCGGGCCTACCGCATCGCCGAGCACCACCACCGCGACCAGCTGCGGCGGTCCGGGGAGCCGTACATCACCCACCCGCTCGCGGTCACCCAGATCCTGGCCGAGATGGGGATGACCCCGCCCACCCTGTGCGCGGCCCTGCTGCACGACACCGTCGAGGACACCGAGTACACCCTCGACCTGCTGCGCGAGGACTTCGGCGACGAGGTGGCCGGGCTGGTCGACGGGGTGACCAAGCTCGACAAGGTCACCTACGGGCAGGCCACCCAGGCCGAGACGGTCCGCAAGATGGTCGTGGCGATGGCCCGCGACATCCGGGTCCTCGTCATCAAGCTGGCCGACCGGCTGCACAACATGCGCACCTTGCGCTTCCTGCCCGAGGAGAAGCAGCAGCAGAAGGCCCGCGAGACGCTGGAGATCTACGCGCCGCTGGCCCACCGGCTCGGCATGAACACCCTGAAGTGGGAGCTCGAGGACCTGTCGTTCGCGACCCTCTACCCGAAGATGTACGACGAGATCGTCCGGCTGGTGGCCGAGAAGGCCCCGAGCCGCGAGCAGTTCCTCAGCGAGGTCATCGAGCAGATCTCCGGCGACCTGCGCGAGGCGAAGATCAAGGCGACGGTGACCGGCCGCCCGAAGCACTACTACTCCGTCTACCAGAAGATGATCGTCCGCGGCCGCGAGCTCGAGGACATCTACGACCTGGTGGGCATCCGGGTCCTGGTCGACACCGTCAGCGACTGCTACGGAGTCCTGGGCGCGGTGCACACGCGGTGGAGCCCGGTGCCGGGGCGCTTCAAGGACTTCATCGCGATGCCCAAGTTCAACATGTACCAGTCGCTGCACACCACGGTGATCGGTCCCGAGGGCAAGCCGGTCGAGCTGCAGATCCGCACCTGGGACATGCACCGCCGCGCCGAGTACGGCATCGCCGCGCACTGGAAGTACAAGGAGGGCCCCAGCCGGTTCGGCAAGAGCGCGCCGGCGGCCGGCGGCGAGGGCGACCTGGCCTGGCTGCGGCAGATCCTCGACTGGCAGGCGGAGATCGGCCGACCCGGGGGAGTTCCTCGAGTCGCTGCGCTTCGACCTCGGGCCGCGGCAGGTGTTCGTCTTCACCCCCAAGGGCGATGTGGTGGCCCTGCCGGACGGCTCCACCCCGGTCGACTTCGCCTACTCCGTGCACACCGAGGTCGGCCACCGGTGCATCGGGGCCCGCGTCAACGGCAAGCTCGTGCCGCTGGAGAGCGCCCTGGCCAACGGCGACGTCGTCGAGGTGTTCACCTCCAAGGCCGAGAGCGCCGGCCCGAGCCGGGACTGGCTGGGCTTCGTCCAGAGCGGCCGCGCCCGCAGCAAGATCAAGGCGTGGTTCTCCAAGGAGCGCCGCGAGGAGGCCATCGAGCAGGGCAAGGAGGCGCTCACGCGCGCCATGCGCAAGCAGGGGCTGCCGCTGCAGCGGCTGCTGTCGAGCAGCGCGGTGCTCGCCATCGCCCACGACTACCGCTACACCGACATCACCTCGCTGTACGCGGCGATCGGCGAGGGCCAGGTCTCCGCGGCGACCGTGGTCCAGCGGCTGGTCCATTCGATGGGCGGCGAGGAGGGCGCGGTCGAGGACCTCGCCGAGACCGCCACCCCGAGCCGGATCGAGGGCCGGCCCAGCGGCCGCCAGGGCGACCCGGGCGTCATCGTGACCGGCGCCCCCGATGTCTGGATCAAGCTCGCCAAGTGCTGCACGCCGGTGCCCGGCGACCCCGTGCTCGGCTTCGTCACCCGAGGCAACGGCGTCTCGGTGCACCGCGAGGACTGCATCAACGTGGCCTCGCTGCGGGCGCAGGAGGGCCGGGTCACCGCGGTGGAGTGGGCGCCCTCAGCGCGCTCGGTGTTCCTGGTGCAGATCCAGGTCGAGGCGCTCGACCGGCCGCGGCTGCTCTCCGATGTGACCCGGGCGCTGTCGGACACCCACGTGAACATCCTGTCGGCCACGGCCACCACCACCCGCGATCGGGTCGGCGTCTCGCGCTTCACCTTCGAGATGGGCGACACGACCCACCTCGGCGCGGTGCTCAAGGCCGTGCGAGCCGTCGACGGCGTGTACGACGTCTACCGGGTCACCGGCGGGGCGATCGCTCCGGACCAGGCGCCAGCCCCCTGACCGGCCCCGCAGCCGAGGGCTAGCCGCCGAAGTCGGCCAGGGCCCGCTCGGCCTCGGCCAGCCACTCGGTGCGCGCCTCGATGGCGCCCTCGGCCTCGGTGGCCGCGGAGGAGTCGCCCTTGGCGCGGGCCGCGGCGGCCTGCTGCTCGAGCTTGGCGATCGACGCGCGCAGCTGGGTGGCCGTCGCCTCGGCGCGGGCCCGGGCCTCCGGGTTGGACCGCCGCCACTGCGACTCCTCGGCGCGGCGCACCTCCTCCTCGACGCGCTTCAGTCGGCCCTCGATCTTGTCGCGGTCGGCCCGGGGGACGTGGCCGGCCTTCTCCCAGCGCTCTTGGATCAGGCGCAGGGAGCGCTTGGCCGCCTTGAGGTCGGTGACCGGCACGCAGCGCCTCGGCCTCGGCGAGCAGCGCCTGCTTCGCCTTGAGGTTGTCGGTCAGCCCGGCGTCGCGCTCGGCCAAGACGCCGGCGCGGGCGCCGAAGAAGGCGTCCTGGGCGGCGCGGAAGCGGGTCCACAGCGCGTCCTCGACCGAGCGGTCCGCGCGCCCGGCGGCCTTCCACTCGTCGAGCAGGTTGCGCATCTGGGTGGCCGTGGGGCCCCAGTCGGTGGAGGTGGAAAGCGCCTCGGCCTGGGCCACCAGGGCCTCCTTGGTCTCCTTCGCGGCGGCCCGCTGCTGGGCCAGTGCCGCGAAGTGCGTGCGCCGGCGCCGGTCGAAGGCGTTGCGGGCCGCGCTGAAGCGCTTCCACAGCGCCTGCTCGGCCGCCCGGTCGACCCGCGGGGCGGCCTTCCACTCGTCGAGGAGCTCCTTGAGCCGCTCGCCCGTGGCCTTCCACTGCTGGCTGTCGGCGAGGGACTCCGCCTCGGCGACCAACGCCTCGCGGGCGGCGAGCGCCTCGGCCTTGGCCGCGGCCTTCTCGGCGGCCGCGGCGGTGCGCAGCTCGCCGACCTGAGCCGCGGCGGCCTCGACCTTCGCCTCCAACGCGGCGACGTCACCGACGTACTCGTGCTTGTTGACCCCCTCGCGGATCTTGGCCAGCGACGCCTGGGCCTCGCCGGCCGGCACGAGACGCGCCTGGAGGCGCGACGTCAGCAGGTCGACCTCGTCGGCGAGCGCGTCGTGCTTGCGCACGTAGTACGCCAGAGCGTCCTCGGAGGGCCCGGCCTGGTACTGCCCGACCCGGTGCTCCTCACCGCTGGGGAGCCGCAGGTAGACCGTGCCGTCGGCCTCGACCCGGCCGAAGGCGGCGGCATCAGACGATGACCCGGCGCCCACCGGCGCGGCCGGCGCGTGGATGGTCGCGCCGAGGGCCGCGGGGGAGGGGACGGGGCGCAGGGGTCGGCGGGGCGACCGGTGCCGTCTCGAGCAGGAGGGCAGCTGGCGCGGATTCGAGGGCGGGCACTGGCTCGGCCGGCTCGAGGGCGTCGACGGGCTCGGCCGGCTCAAGGGCGGCCGGCGCGGGCTCAGCGACAGGCGCCTCCTCGGCGATCGGCTCAGCGGCGCCGGTGTCCTCGGCAGCAGGCGTCTCGGCTTCGGGCTGCTCGGGGCTGGGGGACTGCTCGGTCATGTCAGCTCATCCTGCCGGGAACGACTCGTAGGTGAGGGCCTTGAGGATGCCGATCGGCTGCGCGGGAGGACCGTCGGCCCCACCGCCCTCAACGCCCTGGGCCGCGACGCTCTGGACGACGTCGAGACCCTCGATGATCTTGCCGAAGATCGTGTAGTTCGGCGGCAGCGTGGTGTTCTCGTACACCAGGAAGAACTGGCTGCCGTTGGTGTTGGGCCCGGAGTTCGCCATAGCCACGGTGCCGGCCGGGTAGTTGCCCGGGGCGTCCTCGGGCAGGTTCTCGTCCGGGATCTGGTAGCCGGGGCCGCCGGTGCCCTTGCCGGTCGGGTCGCCGCACTGGAGCACGAAGATGCCCTCCGTGGTCAGCCGGTGGCACGGGGTGTCGTTGTAGAAGCCGTCGTTGGCGCGCTGGATGAACGCGTTGACCGTCGTCGGCGCCTGCACCGCGTCGAACTCGATCTTGACGTTGCCGCAGTTGGTCTCCAGCGTCACGCCGTACGTGCGGGTGCCGTCGAGGACGAGCTTCTGCTCCGGCGGCGCGGGGTACTGCTTGGCCTCCGGCTGCGCGGCCGGGGCCTCGGTGCAGTCGATCGGGGCGGCGGTCGGGGTGGTCGACGGGGTCGGCGAGGTGGAGGTCTCCGGGGTCGCGGTCACGGCGTCGTCGCCGCGGGAGACGCCCCACCACACGGCTCCGGCCACGACCACGATGGCCGCGGTGACGATGGCGGCGAGCTTGGTGCGCTGTCGGCGCTTGGCCTCGTCGGCGGCGCGGCGCGCCTGCTGGCGCTCGTAGCGCTCCCGGGCGAGCTGGCGCTCGCGGTCCTTGCTGGCCACGTGGGTCCCCTCCGATGGTGCACCTGCGGTGCGTGGGTGCTGCGCGTCGTGCGTAGCCGTGCCGACGGATGCCCTCGGCGCGGTCAGACGGCACATCCTAGGTCGCCGGGCCGCCGCCCGCGGCGGCAGGTTCGCTGCGGGCCCGCGGTCGTCGGTACCCTCGGGGCCGGTCCCGCATCCCCAACCCGACCCCCCGCTTGGAGTGTCCTGGTGCTCGTCGTCGGCTTCCCCGCCGCGGCCTTCGCGACCAACTGCTACGTCCTGGCCCCCGGGCCGGGCGAGGAGTGCGTCGTCGTCGACCCCGGCGTCGAGGTGGCGGCCGACCTGGACCAGGTGTTGGCCGAGCACCGGCTGCGCCCGGTGGCCGTCTGCTCACCCACGGCCACCTCGACCACACGTTCTCGGTGACACCGGTGTGCCGGGCCAAGGGCATCCCGGCCTGGATCCACCCCGACGACGAGGTGCTGCTGGCCGACCCGATGCTGGGCCTGTCGGCGGAGACCCGCGCGTTCTTCGGCGGCCGCCTGCAGTGGGCCGAGCCGGACGACGTCCGCACCCTGACCGATGGCGCCGTGCTCGAGTTGGCCGGGCTCTCGCTCACGGTGGACCACGCGCCCGGGCACACCCCGGGCTCGGTGATGTTCCGCAGCCCGCGCAGCGCCGACGAACCCCTCGGCGCTGATCGCCGGCGACGTGCTGTTCGCCGGCTCGATCGGCCGCACCGACCTGCCCGGCGGGTCGTACGAGCAGATGCTCGACAGCCTGGCGGGCAAGTGCCTGACGCTGCCGGACGAGACGGTGGTGCTGCCCGGCCACGGGCCCGCCACGACGATCGGCCGCGAGCGCGGCACGAACCCGTACCTCGCCGAGGCCGCCGCCCATGCCGCCCAGGCGGGCGGACGCGTCCCCGGGCCGCCGCCCGCCGGCCGCGGGCTGTGAGCGGAATGGCCGCCGCCAGCCGCCCTGCCTCGCTGTCCGGCTTCCCCGAGTGGCTGCCGGCCGAGCGGATCGTCGAGCAGCACTTCCTGGACACCATCCGGCGGGTCTTCGAGCTGCACGGGTTCGCCTCGCTCGAGACCCGCGCGGTCGAGCCGCTGGAGACGCCTCACCCGCAAGGGCGAGATCGACAAGGAGGTCTACGTCCTGCGCCGGCTGCACGCCGCCGAGGACGAGGCGGCCGCGCTCGGCCTGCACTTCGACCTCACCGTGCCGTTCGCCCGCTACGTCCTGGAGCACGCGGGGCGGCTGGACTTCCCCTTCCGCCGCTACCAGATCCAGAAGGTCTGGCGGGGCGAGCGCCCCCAGGATGGCCGCTACCGGGAGTTCACCCAGGCCGACATCGACATCGTCGACCGCGACACGCTGGCCTTCCACCACGAGGTGGAGATCCCCTTGGTCGTGGCCGACGCGCTGCGCGCCCTGCCGATCCCAGCGGTGCGCATCCAGGTCAACAACCGCAAGCTGGTCGAGGGCTTCGCCCGGGGCGTCGGGGCCGCCGACACCGCAGCTGTGCTGAGGGCGCTGGACAAGCTGGACAAGGCCGGGCCCGAGGTGGTCGCGGCGCTGCTGCAGTCCGAGGCCGGACTCGGGCCAGCGGCCGCGGCGCGCTGCCTCGCGCTCGCCGAGATCTCCGCCGCGGACGCGTCCTTCGCCGACCGGGTCCGCGCCCTGGGCGTCGACGACCCGCTGCTCGACGAGGGGCTGGCCGAGCTGGTGCGCGTGGTCGAGGCCGCCGCCGAGCACGCGCCCGGGCTCGTGGTCGCGGACCTGCGGATCGCCCGCGGGCTCGACTACTACACCGGCACGGTGTACGAGACCCAGCTGCTCGGCCACGAGGACCTCGGCTCGATCTGCTCCGGCGGCCGCTACGACGCGCTGGCCTCGGACGGTCGCGCGACCTACCCCGGGGTCGGCATCTCGATCGGCGTCTCCCGGCTGCTGGGCCGGGTGCTCGGCCGCGGCCTCGTCACCGCGTCGCGCTCGGTGCCCACCTGCGTGCTGGTCGCGGTCGCCGACGAGGACTCCCGCCGCTCCGCCGACCGGACCGCCGCCGTCCTGCGGGCCCGCGGGATCGCCACCGAGGTCGCCCCCTCGGCGGCGAAGTTCGGCAAGCAGATCCGCCACGCCGACCGGCGCGGCATCCCGTACGTCTGGTTCGCCGGCGCCGAGGGCGAGCCCGACAGCGTCAAGGACATCCGGTCGGGCGAGCAGTCCCCGGCCGACCCCGAGACCTGGTCGCCGCCCGCCGCCGACCTCGTCCCCCAGCTTGAGGAGCCCACACCGTGATCCGCACGCACACCGCCGGCTCGCTGCGCGCCGAGCACATCGGCCACGAGGTCGAGCTCGCCGGATGGGTGGCCCGGCGTCGCGACCACGGGGGGGTCGCGTTCCTCGACCTGCGCGACGCCAGCGGGATCGCCCAGGTCGTCGTGCGCGACGCCGACGCCGCCCACAGCCTGCGTCACGAGTTCTGCCTGCGGATCGTGGGCGAGGTGGTGGCCCGCCCGGCGGGCAACGAGAACCCCGACCTGCCCACCGGCGACGTCGAGGTGGTGGCCACCGAGGTCGAGGTGCTCTCCGAGGCGGCGGCGCTGCCGTTCCAGATCGACGAGCACGTCGATGTCGGCGACGAGGCCCGGCTGCGCTGGCGCTACCTCGACCTGCGCCGCACCGGGCCGGCCCAGGCGCTGCGGATGCGCAGCCGGATGGGCCAGATCGCCCGGCGGCTGCTCGACGACCAGGGCTTCCTGGAGATCGAGACCCCGACCCTCACCCGGTCGACGCCCGAGGGCGCCCGCGACTTCCTGGTGCCGGTGCGCCTGCAGCCGGGTTCCTGGTACGCCCTGCCGCAGAGCCCGCAGCTGTTCAAGCAGCTGCTGATGGTCGCGGGGATGGAGCGCTACTACCAGATCGCCCGCTGCTACCGCGATGAGGACTTCCGCTCGGACCGGCAGCCGGAGTTCACCCAGCTCGACATCGAGATGTCGTTCGTCACCCAGGACGACGTGATCGAGGTCGGCGAGGCGATCGTGCGGGCGCTCTGGAAGGGCGTGCTCGACGTCGAGCTCGGCGACATCCCGCGCCTGACGTACGCCGACGCGCTGGCCCGCTACGGCAGCGACAAGCCGGACCTGCGCTTCGGGCTGGAGCTCGTCGACCTCACCGCGTACTTCGCGGCCACCCCGTTCCGGGTGTTCCAGGCCGAGCACGTGGGCGCGGTCGTCATGCCCGGAGGCGCCGCGCAGCCGCGCAAGACGCTCGACGCGTGGCAGGAGTGGGCCAAGCAGCGCGGGGCCAAGGGCTTGGCGTACGTGCTGTTCGGGCCGGACGGCGAGCTCGGCGGCCCGGTCGCCAAGAACCTCTCCGACGAGGAGCGCGCCGGGTTGATGGCGGCGGTCGGCGCGAGCCCGGGCGACTGCGCGTTCTTCGCCGCGGGGCCGCGCACCGACGCCCTGGCGCTGCTCGGCTCGACCCGCGTCGAGATCGGCCGGCGGGGCGGGCTGATCGACGACACGCTGCCGCCCGCCGAGCAGAGTTGGGCGTTTTGCTGGGTCGTGGACGCGCCGATGTTCGAGCCCGACGGCGAGGGCGGCTGGACCGCCGTGCACCACCCGTTCACCGGGCCGACGGCCGACTACGCCGCCGACTTCGAGGACCGCCCGGGCGAGGCCCTGGCGCACGCGTACGACATCGTCTGCAACGGCAACGAGATCGGCGGCGGGTCCATCCGTATCCACCGCGCCGAGATGCAGCAGCGGGTCTTCGACGTGCTGGGGATCAGCCCGGACGAGGCCCAGGCGAAGTTCGGCTTCCTGCTTGAGGCCTTCCAGTACGGCCCGCCGCCGCACGGCGGCATCGCCTTCGGCTGGGACCGCACCTGCATGCTGCTCGCCGGGGCCGACTCCATCCGCGAGGTGATCGCCTTCCCCAAGACGGGCGGCGGGCTACGACCCGCTCACCGGGGCACCCACGCCGATCACGGCCCAGCAGCGGGCCGAGGCCGGGATCGACTTCACCCCGCCGCCGGCTCAGGGCTGACGCGCGGCCGCGGCGACGTCGCCGGCCGGGGTTCGGCCGCTCGACCAGTGGTGCGTGTCGCGGTAGCCGATCGCGCAGTACGCCCGGCGCGCGGGCTCGTTGTCCGCGTACATCCCGAGGGTCACCAACGGGTGCCCCTCGGCCAGCAGCTGCCGGGTCAGCCAGGCGGTGACCGCCCGGCCGAGCCCGCGGGAGCGCGCCTCGGGGGCGACCGCGACCCCCGCGAGGTGGGGCGCGTTGGCCATGTCGTCGACCTCGGCCGCGCAGGCGACGAGGGCCCCGGATGTGTCGCGGATCCCGCACCAGCGCAGCACGTGCGGGTCTCCGGGGCTGGCCATCCGCCGGGGGCTCGCCCGCTCCAGCAGGGCCAGCAGCTCGTCGTCGTCCGCGAGCCAGTCCGCGGCCTCCTCGCCGGGCTGGTGGGGCGGCGGCGCATCGGTCCACCAGAAGTCCCAGTCGGTCCCCTCCTGCGGCCGCAGCGCGTCGGGGAGCAGCGGCCCTGGCGGCGCGAGGGACGGTCAGCCCGTAGGCCGGCGCCGGCAGGGCGGCGTCGGCCGCCACCGCGAGGGCGACGGCATCCTCGGTCGGCCCGCTCACAGTGAGGAACTCCAGCCCCCGGTGGCGGCTGGTGCGCACCCAGCTGATCGCCTCGCCGAGCGCGTACCCGGAGAGGGGGGCGCCGGGGGCCAACGAGGCCCGCGCGAACATGTCGTCGGGGCGATGGGCCAGGAGCGCGTCCCGGTCGGTGATGACCTGCACGCGGCGAGTCTGGCCGATCCGGGCCCGCCTAGGGTGGGCGGGTGCCCGACGACCTGTTCACCTCCGCCGGGGACGAGCGGGCCCGGGCCCAGGCGCCCCTCGCGGCGCGGATGCGGCCGACCAGCCTGGACGAGGTCGTGGGACAGGACCACCTGGTGCGGCCGGGCTCGCCCCTGCGCCGCCTGGTCGAGGGCGGCGACGAGGTCGCGCGGCCGGTTTCGGTGCTGCTGTGGGGTCCGCCGGGCACGGGCAAGACGACGCTGGCGCACCTCGTGGCGGAGGAGTCCGGGCGCTCGTTCGTGGAGGTCTCGGCGGTCAACGCGGGGGTGGCCCAGGTCCGGGCGGTGATCGACGAGGCCAGGCGCGGCCTGGCGAGCGGCCGCTCCACCGTGCTGTTCGTCGACGAGGTGCACCGCTTCTCCAAGACCCAGCAGGACGCGCTGCTGCCCGCGGTCGAGAACGGCTGGGTCACGCTGGTCGCCGCCACCACCGAGAACCCGCACTTCGCGGTGATCGCGCCGCTGCTGTCCCGCTCGGTGCTGCTCACGCTGCGGTCACTGGACGACGAGGACGTCGTCGGCCTTGATGCAGCGGGCGCTGACCGACCCGCGCGGCCTGGCCGAGGCCGGCCTAGGCGCCGACGAGGCGGTGCTGGCGCAGGTCGCCCGGATGGCGGCCGGCGACGCGCGCTGGGCGCTCACCACGCTTGAGGCGGCAGCCGGGGCGGCCCGGTCCCGAGGCGCGGAGTCGATCGCCCTGGCGGACGTCGAGCAGGCCGTCGATCGCGCGGCGGCCCGCTACGACCGGGCCGGCGACCAGCACTACGACATCACGAGCGCGCTGATCAAGAGCGTGCGCGGCAGCGATGTCGACGCCGCCCTGCACTACCTGGCCCGGATGGTGGAGGCCGGCGAGGACCCGCGCTTCATCGCCCGGCGGCTGGTGATCCTGGCCAGCGAGGACGTCGGCCTCGCCGATCCCGGGGCGCTCGGCGTGGCGGTCGCGGCGATGCAGGCCGTCCAGCTGGTCGGGCTGCCCGGAGGGTCAGCTCGCCCTCGCCCAGGCCGTCATCCACCTGTCGCTGGCCCCGAAGTCCAACGCCGTGACGACGGCGATCGGCGAGGCGTCGGCCGACGTCCGGCGGGGGGTCGCCGGGCCGGTGCCCGCGCACCTGCGGGACAGCCACTACCCGGGCGCCCGCGACCTAGGGCACGGGGGCGGCTACCGCTACCCGCACGACGACCCGCGCGGCGTGGTCGAGCAGGACTACGCACCCGACGCGGTGCGCGGACGCGACTACTACCGGCCGTCCGGCCACGGCGCCGAGCGGGTCCTGGCCGAGCGCGTGCAGCGCCTGCGCGAGGCGGTCCGAGGCGCGTCCGCGGACGAAGGGGACGCCTGACAGGCGGGATAGGGTCGGCGGGCGCGCACGAGCGCCAAGCCCGGTCGAGAGTGTGGGAGAGCCGTCCCGTGGAATCCATGGAGTCCGCCGAGATCCGCCGTCGTTGGCTGGAGTTCTTCGAGGCCCGCGACCACACGGTGGTGCCCTCCGCCTCGCTTGATCGCCGACGACCCCACGCTGCTCCTGGTCAACGCAGGGATGGTGCCGTTCAAGCCGTACTTCCTCGGCGAGGTCGGCGCGCCGTACCCGCGCGCGACGAGCGTGCAGAAGTGCGTGCGCACGCTGGACATCGACGAGGTGGGCAAGACCACCCGGCACGCCTCGTTCTTCCAGATGTGCGGCAACTTCTCCTTCGGCGACTACTTCAAGGAGGGCGCGATCCCGCTCGCCTGGGAGCTGCTGACCCGGCCGGTGGCCGACGGCGGATACGGGATGCCCGAGGACCGGCTGTGGGTGACGGTGTACGACGACGACGACGAGGCGGCCGACATCTGGCACCGACGGGTCGGCCTGCCCCAAGCCCGGATCCAGCGCCGCGGCCTCAAGGACAACTACTGGCACATGGGGGTCCCAGGGCCGGGCGGCCCGTGCTCGGAGATCTACTACGACCGCGGGCCCGAGCACGGCGCCGAGGGCGGCCCGGTGGTCGACGAGGAGCGCTACCTCGAGGTCTGGAACCTGGTCTTCATGCAGTACGCCCTCAGCGCGGTCCGCGCCAAGGAGGACTTCGACATCCAGGGCGAGCTGCCGGCGAAGAACATCGACACCGGCCTCGGCCTCGAGCGGCTCGCCACGATCCTCCAAGGCGTCGAGAACCTGTACGAGATCGACACCACCCGCATCATCCTGGACCGCGCGAGCGCCCTCACCGGCAAGCGCTACGGGGCCGACCACGGCGAGGACGTGCGCCTGCGGGTCGTCGCCGACCACGCCCGCACCGCTGTGATGCTGATCGGCGACGGCGTCACCCCCGGCAACGAGGGCCGTGGCTACGTGCTTCGCCGCATCATGCGTCGCGTCGTGCGCTCCATGCGGCTGCTCGGCGGCGAGGACGGCACGATGCGCGAGCTCGTCGACGCGACCATCGAGGCGATGGGCCCGCAGTACCCGGAGCTGGTGGCTGACGCCGGCCGGATCCGCACGGTGGCCGACGCCGAGGAGGCCTCGTTCCTGGCGACCCTGCGCACCGGCACCGCGCTGTTCGACCTGGCCGCCGCCCAGACCAAGCAGGCCGGGTCGGGCGTGCTCGCCGGGTCGGAGGCCTTCCAGCTGCACGACACGTACGGGTTCCCGATCGCCCTGACCTTGGAGATGGCCGCCGAGGCCGGGCTGGGCGTCGACGAGGAGGGGTTCCGCGCGCTGATGAAGGAGCAGCGCGACCGGGCCAAGGCCGACTCCAAGGCGAAGAAGTCCGGGATGGTCGACCTCACCGTCTACCGCGCGGTGTCGGACGCGGCCGGCGCCATCGACTTCACCGGCTACACCGAGGTCGCCAGCGAGGGCGAGATCCGCGGTCTGCTCATCGATGGCGTGGAGGCCGGCGGCGCGGCCCAGGGCCAGCAGGTGGAGGTCGTGCTCGACCGCACCCCCTTCTACGCCGAGGGCGGCGGCCAGCTGGCCGACCGCGGGGTGCTGCGCCTGGCCAGCGGCGCCGTGGTCGAGGTGCTCGACGTGCAGAAGCCCGTGCCCGGATTGATCGTGCACCGCGGCCGCGTGGTCTCCGGAGAGGTGGCGGTGGGGGAGTCCGCCCTCGGCGAGGTGGACCTGGAGCGCCGCCGCGGGATCTCCCGCGCCCACACCGCGACCCACATGGTCCACAAGGCGTTCCGCGAGGCGCTCGGCGAGACCGCCTCGCAGGCCGGCTCGGAGAACGCCCCCGGCCGGTTCCGCTTCGACTTCGCCTCGCCCGGGGCGGTGCCGGCGTCGGTCCTGGCCGACGTCGAGGCACGGGTCAACGCCCTGCTCACCGAGGACTTGGCGGTCACCGCCGAGGTGATGTCCCAGGAGCAGGCGCTGGCGATGGGGGCGATGGCCCTCTTCGGCGAGAAGTACGGCGACGAGGTACGCGTCGTCTCGGTCGGGGACTGGGCCCGCGAGCTGTGCGGCGGCACGCACGTGGCGCGCTCGGGCCAGTTGGGCCTCGTCAAGCTGCTGGGGGAGTCCTCGATCGGGGCCGGGGTGCGCCGGGTCGAGGCGCTCGTCGGGGTCGACGCCTATCGGTTCCTCGCCCGCGAGCACGTGCTGGTGTCGCAGCTGGCCGAGGCGCTGAAGGCGCGCCCGGAGGAGCTGCCCGAGCGGGTCGCCGGGATCGTCGAGCGGCTGCGGGTGGCAGAGAAGGACCTGGAGCGGTTCCGCGCGGGCCGGCTGCTTGAGGCCGCGCCGGCCTTGGTGGCCGCGGCCGCGCAGGCCGGGCCGGTCTGGCTGGTGGCCCACGACGCGGGCGAGGCGGCCGCCGACGACCTGCGCAAGCTGGCGCTCGACGTACGAGGCCGCCTGGCCGAGCGTCCGGCGGCGGTGGCCGTCGCCGGGGTCTCGGGAGGCCGGCCGGTCATCGTGGTGGCGGTCAACGACGCCGGGCGGGCAGCGGGGGCCAAGGCCGGCGACCTCGTACGGGTCGCGGCGCAGGCCCTCGGCGGCGGTGGCGGCGGCAAGGACGACGTCGCCCAGGGCGGCGGCACCGAGGCGGCGGCCGTGGGCGAGGCGCTGCGCCGGGTATCCGAGGCCCTCGCCGGCCTGGCCTGACGGGATGCGGACCGGCTGTCGGCTCGCCGTCGACGTGGGCGCCGTGCGCATCGGCGTGGCCCGCAGCGACCCCGGAGGCACGCTGGCGGTGCCGGTCGAGACCATCAAGCGCGGCGGGGGCGATGTCGCGCGGATCGCCGCCCTGGCCGCCGAGCATGAGGTCATCGAGGTGGTCGTCGGCCTGCCGGTGACGCTGGCGGGCGCCGAGGGGCCGGCGGCCGAGGGCGCCCGGGCCTTCGCGGAACTCGTGGCGGCCGCGGTGCGTCCCATCGTGGTCCGGCTAGTCGACGAGCGGATGAGCACGGCCGCCGCGGCCCGCGGGCTGCAGGCGGCCGGGATCAAGCAGACACGCGGGCGCACCCGCACGCGTGACGTCGTCGATCAGGCCGCGGCTGTCATCATCTTGCAGGGGGCGCTGGAGGCCGAGCGCGCCACCGGGAATCCCCCGGGACAACCAGTGGAGGTCGCGTGAGTGCGAACAACGCCTCGAGGGGGCTCGAATGAGCCAGCTCGGGCTGGGGATGAGCCACGACACCACGGCCGCCCGGGCAAGGCCGCTCCAGGATGGCCGTCTTGGTCGCGGGTGCAGTCGTGCTCGTCCTGCTGGTGTCGGGCTTCCTGCTCTCCCGGTCGCTGTTCGGCGGCTCCAGCGACTACCCGGGCCCGGGCCAGGGGTCCGTGGCCGTCGAGGTGCCCCCCGGCGCGTCCCTTCGGGCGATCGGCGGCGTGCTCGCCAAGGCAGACGTGGTCAAGACGGCCGACGCGTTCGTGGCCGCGGCCGAGGCGGAGCCGCGGTCGCGGACCATCGGCCCGGGCCGCTACGCGATGCGCGAGCAGATGTCGGGGGCCGGGGCCGTGGAGCTGATGCTCGACCCCGCCTCGCGGATCGTGAACCGCATCGTCATCCCCGAGGGCAGCCGCCTCAGCGCGATCAGCGCCGAGGTGCAGAAGGTCACCGGCCTGCCGCGTGAGCAGATTGACGCCGCGCTGGCGGACCCGGCGCTCGGCCTGCCCGCGTACGCGTCAGGCCCGGAGGGCTACCTGTTCCCGGCCACGTACGAGGCGGCCAAGGACGCCGTGGCGCTGGCCGTGCTGCAGGCGATGACGACGCGGTTCAGCCAGGCCGCCGGCGCGCTCGACCTCGAGGCGCGGGCCGAGGCCATCGGCCGGACCCCGGCCCAGATCGTGACGATCGCGAGCCTGCTGGAGGCCGAGGCGAAGCCGGAGGACTTCGCGAAGGTCTCCCGGGTGGTCTACAACCGGCTCGCGGCCGGGATGCCGCTGCAGTTCGACTCGACCGTCAACTACGTGCTCAACCGCAGCACCATCGCGGTGTCGATCGAGGACACCAAGGTCGACAGCCCCTACAACACCTACGCCAACAAGGGGCTGCCGCCCGGGCCGATCGGGTCGCCGGGCGAGGTGGCCCTGCAGGCCGCCCTCGCCCCCGAGGACGGGGACTGGCTGTACTTCGTCACGGTCAACCCCTCGACCGGCGAGACCAAGTTCACGTCCTCGTACGCCGAGTTCCTGGAGTTCAAGAAGGAACTCAAGGCCAACACCCAGTGAGCGGGCGGTGACCTCCCGGTGAGCCCTGCGCGGCGCTGCGCCGTCCTCGGCAGCCCGATCGCCCACTCGCTGAGCCCGGTTCTGCACCGAGCGGCGTACGCCACCCTCGGCCTGCCGTGGACGTACGACGCCCTTGAGTGCGGCGAGGAGGGGCTGGCCGGGCTCCTCGCCGGGCTGGGGCCCGAGTGGCGGGGGTGGTCGTTGACGATGCCCCTCAAGCGGGCCGTGCTGCCGCTGCTGGACGAGGCCGAGGAGCTCGTCGGCCAGGTGGGGGCCGCGAACACGGTGGTCTTCGCCGATGGCCGCAGTCGCGGGCTGAACACCGACGTCCCGGGGCTGCTGGCGGCCCTCGCCGCCCACGGTGTGGCGGTGCCCGGCGAGGTGGGCGTCCTCGGCGGCGGGGCCACGGCGGCGAGTGCCGTGGCGGCGCTCGGGCTGGGTGGGGCTCGGCAGGTGCACCTCCTGGTTCGCCGCCCCGAGGCCGCCCAGCCGGTGCTGCGCGTCGCCGAGATCTTCGGTGTGCACGTGGACGTGGCCGCATTCGAGCCCGCGGCCGGGGCGCTGGGCCTGCCTCTCGTGGTGTCCACGGTCCCCGGTGACGCCGCCGCGCCGCTCGCGCAGGCCGTGCCCGAGCACCCCGGGGTGCTCTTCGACGTCGTGTACGACCCCTGGCCGACCTCGTTGGCGGCGGCCTGGAACGCCCGTGGTGGCGGCGTTCTCGGCGGTTTCCAGCTGCTGCTGCACCAGGCGGCGCTGCAGGTCGAGGCCTTCTGCGGGCTGCCAGCCCCGCTGCCCGAGATGCGTGAGGCGGGGGAGCAGGCCCTTCGCGCCCGCGGTGCGCTCAAGCCCTGAGGCAGTCCCGCCGAAGGGGAGGGTGAGGCGCGCGGATCCCCGGCGCCCCGCCGGCGAGAGGTGCCCCATGTCGACCGTGTCCACCACCGCGACGTCCTTCGACTCGACCAGCGCGCGGCTGGCCCGGGTGCTGCACGGCCTGCTGGCGCAGGCTCCCGAGGTCGAGGCCGCGGCCGTCGTGTCGTTCGACGGGCTGCCGATGGCCTCCGCCCTGCCCCCGGGCATGGACGAGGACCGGGTCGCCGCGATGAGCGCGGCGCTGCTCTCGCTCGGGGAGCGCGCAGCCGAGGGCCTTGGCCGCGGGGGGCTGTCCCAGGTCTACGTGGAGGGGGATGCTGGCACGGTCTTCCTCGTCTCCGCCGACGACGAGGCGGTCCTGGTCGCGGTGGCCGCCCAGGGGGCCAAGGCCGGCCTCATGCTCTTCGAGGTGCGGCGGGCCGCGGAGTCCGTCGCCGACGCGCTGCGCGACTGGGATGCGCCGGCCGACGAGCCCCCCTACTCGGCGACTCCGATCGAGGCTGTGCCTTTCGAGGCCGTCCCCGCCGAGGCGGTTGCCGCCGAACCGGCCAACACGGCCGTCTACGTCCCGGCGCCGGCCGATCTCGTACCCACGACGATGAGCGACGCCGAGGGCGTGCCCGCGGCCCCGGAGCCGTCGCCTGAGCAGGTCCCCGCGATGCCGGCGGCCCAGGCCTGGAGCCCGTACCCGGCTGCGCCGCAGCCCGCCCCCTGGTCCTGATCGACCCCGTAACCCCTCGACCGATGAACCCCGCCACTGACAGGACGTGACCCGTGAAGCTTGAAGGCTCGCTTGACGCCTTCAGCCTCCCCGACATCTTCCAGTTGCTGAGCATGACGAAGAAGACGGGAGCGCTGCGGTTGCGCTCCGGTGCGGCCGAAGGAGTCGTCCACTTCGCCGGCGGCGCCGTGACCGGCGCCTCCGCGGACGCGCGTCGGCAGTCGCTGGCCCGCCGCCTCGTCGGCAGCGGCGCGGTCAACGATGAGGCGCTGCGGGCGGCCGTCGACGCGGTGGCCTCCGCGGGCGGCTCGCTCGGGGTAGGACGCGCGCTGCGCGACGCCGGGGCGGTCGAGCCCGAGCTGCTGCAGGCTGCGGCCACCGAGCAGGCCGTGGACGCCGTCTTCGACCTGCTGCGCTGGGAGAACGGCGACTTCGCCTTTGACGTCGACCAGCCCAACACCGATGACGTGGGCGTCGCCCTGCCCACCGATCGGGTGGTCGCCGAGGCCGAGTCGCGGGCCGCCGACTGGGCCGGGCTGGATGAGTCAGTGATCTCCCCGGATGCCGTCCTGGCTATGCCCGTGGTGCTGGCGCACGACCCGGTCGCCACCCGTGACGAGTGGGCCCTGCTCGCCCTGGTCGACGGGCGCCGCACCATCGCCGACCTGGTGGACCTCACCGGCTGCGGGCAGTTCGCCGTCGTGGCCACGTTGGCGCACTTGGTGGACCGCGGGCTCCTCGAGCCCCGCGACCGGCGCGGCGACCATGTGAAGTCGGTGGAGCGCCGTCACGAGCTGCTGGCCCCACTTGAGGGCCGGGCAGCCGCACCGCCGCCGTTCCGAGCCGCAGGGGCCGAGGCCGAGGCGCCCCGCTGCTGGGTGGCGCGCACGTGCCGGCCGACGTGGTGCCGCCGCGGCCCGAGCCGTTCCTGCAGCCCCGGACCCCCGACCACCCCGATGGAACGCCGATGCCGGAGTCCCCGGCTGTCGCGCAGGCCCCCTCGGCCCCAACGGCCCCGACCTCCGTGCCGTCGCCGGCGGCGGTTGAGTCGCCTGGCCCCCGTCCCGTTTCGTCGCCGACGGGTGGGTCCGCTAGCCACTGGGGGAGCGGCGGGATGGGCAGGGGCGGGATGGTCATGGGCACGGCCGCCGTCGCCGAGGACCCGAACTCGCTCATCGAGCGTGATCCGTCAGTCAACCGCAGCCTGCTCCTCAGGCTCATCGCCGGAGTCCGGGGGCTGTGACCATGGCCAATCGACCGCCCATGTCCAATCGAACGCCGACGCGTCAGCGCCGCCGCCACGGCGGCCAGGCCGTGAAGATCGTCGTGACCGGGCCGTTCGCGGCCGGGAAGACGACCCTGATCCGCACCATCAGCGAGATCACGGTGCTCTCGACCGAGCGGGGCATCACCGACGAGACCCGCGCCCGCAAGCGGGAGACCACGGTCGCGATGGACTTCGGCCGGATCACCATCGACCGAGAGCTGGTGCTCTACCTGTTCGGCACTCCCGGCCAGGAGCGCTTCGACTTCATGTGGGAGATCCTCGGCGAGGGCATGCTCGGCTACCTGCTGCTGGTGGACGCGAGCCGGGCCGACTCGCTGGCCGAGGCCGAGGGGATCCTCGGGGCGTTCCGCCAGATGGCCCGGGTGCCGTTCGCGGTCGGGATCAACCGCTCGACCGGGGAGCCGGGCGAGGCGGAGCAGGTGCGTGAGCGGCTGGGGCTCGGCCTTGAGATCCCGGTGATGCCGTGCGACGCCACGGACAAGGCGTCGGTCAAGGAGCTGCTGCTCGCCCTGCTGTACGCGGTCCTGGATGACGTCGAGGCGGAGTCCGCGCAGGTCGCCGGGGGCTGAGCGGTGTCCTTCCTGGCGAGGCTGTTCGGCCGTCCGGCGCGGCCGCGAGGCCGGCACGCCGGTGCCCGCGGCAGCGTGCCGGCCCGCCCAGCGCCGCTGGCTGCGCCTCAGCCTCCGGCGCGCGTGACGATGCCCCCGGCTGGGCCCACCGGGTCGAGCGGTTCGGTGGTCGCCCTGGTCTACCGCGACGGCACCTCCTTGGCGTACGCGGCGGCCGACCCGCGGGCGCGGGCCTACCGAACCCTGGCCGACCACCTCGCCGCGCGGGGCTGAGCACTCAAGCCCGCGGCCTGGCGGCCGATGACTCGTAACGTGAAGCAGCTGGGCCACATCCTGCTCGAGGGCGGGCTTGTCACCGAGGACCAGCTCCAGACGGCGTTCGCCGAGCACCAGTCGGCCGGGCGCAGCCTGGGGCGCGTCCTCGTGGACCGCGGCGTGCTGTCCGAGGGCCAGCTCGTGCAGGCCCTCGCCCAGCAGATCGGCCTGCGGTACGTCGATCTCGCCGAGACCTCCGTGGACGGCTCCGCGATCGGCATGGTCCCCGGGACGGTCTGCCGGCGCTACTCGGTGGTCCCGGTGGGGTTCGAGGAGGGCCGGCTGCTGCTGGCCATGGCCGACCCCGCCAACGTCTTCGCCGTCGATGACATCAGGTCGCTCACCCAGATGGAGGTCCGCCCGCTCGTCGCCACCAAGTCGGACGTGCTGGCCGCCATCGACCGCTACTACCGCGCCGACAGCGACCTCGACGACCTCACGACCGTGATGGAGGCCGCCGACGACGAGTTGGAGGACTTGTCGAAGGTCAAGGAGGCGACCGAGGACGCCCCGATCGTCCGCTACGTCAACCTGCTGATCACCCAGGCGATCCAAGACCGCGCCTCGGACATCCACCTGGAGCCGACCGAGCACGACCTGCGCGTGCGGTACCGCATCGACGGGGTCCTGCACGAGGTGATGCGCTCGCCCAAGTCGATCCAGTCCGGTGTGATCAGCCGGCTCAAGATCATGGCCGACATCAACATCGCCGAGCGGCGGGTCCCCCAGGACGGGCGGCTGTCGGTCGCCGCGCACGGCAAGAAGATCGACCTGCGGGTCGCGACCCTGCCCACGGTGTGGGGCGAGAAAGTCGTCATGCGCGTGCTCGACAACAGCACCGCGAGCCTGGATCTGGCCGACCTGGGCTTCCGCGAGGACAACTACCGTCGGTACTCGGAGTCGTTCACCAAGCCGTACGGGATGATCCTGGTCACCGGCCCCACCGGCTCGGGCAAGTCCACCACGCTGTACGCGACGCTCAACATCGTGAGCCGGCCCGAGCTCAACGTGATCACCGTCGAGGACCCGGTGGAGTACCGCCTGCCGGGGATCAACCAGGTGCAGGTCAACAACAAGGCGGGCCTCAACTTCGCCTCGGCGCTGCGCTCGATCCTGCGCTCCGACCCCGACATCGTGCTGATCGGCGAGATCCGCGACCACGAGACCGCCCAGATCGCGGTTGAGGCCGCCCTCACCGGCCACCTCGTCTTGTCCACGCTGCACACCAACGACGCGCCCTCGGCCGTCGTCCGCCTCACCGAGATGGGGATCGAGCCGTTCCTCGTCGGGTCGGCGCTGGACTGCGTGCTCGCCCAGCGGCTTGCCCGCCGGCTGTGCTCCAAGTGCAAGGAGCCCTACGAGCCGACCCCCGAGGCGTTGGTGGCGGCCCGCTTCCCCTGGAACGAGGACGAGCCGGTGCCCGTCCTGCACCGGGCGGTGGGGTGCTCGAACTGCTCCAAGACCGGATACAAGGGCCGGCTGGCCCTGCACGAGGTGATGGCGGTCACCGAGGAGGTCGAGCGCCTCGCGGTCGAGCGGGCCAGCACCACGGCGATCAACGCCTGCGCCCTGGCCGAGGGGATGGCCACGCTGCGCGACGACGGGATGGCCAAGGTCCTGCAGGGCGTCACCAGCCTCGACGAGATCCTCCGCGTCGTCGTCTGACGGGCGACCCCTCACCGCTCAAGCACGGCGGCCGTCGAGCCGATGGGACCGAGGAGACAGCGACTCTGCGCCGAGCCCACCGGCGGCGCAGCCGAAGAGGTTCCTGACAAGGGGGACAGCGTGGAGAGCACGCCATTCAGCCCCGGGCAGCTGCCCGGAGCCCAGCCGTTCGACGGGCCTGCGCCCGTGGAGCCGGCTGGACTGCCGCCGGCCGCGGCGTCCCCCCTCGACCCGGGCTGGTCGCCGCCCCCGGCGACCGACCCCGGCCCCTCCCTCGCCATGCAGGGGTTCTTCACGACGCCCCCGCCCGTGGCGTACGAGGCGCCGCCCCAGGCCGCCGCCCCGGTGCCCTTCGAGCCCGCTCCGCCCGTTGAGTACCAGGCCGCCCCTCCGGTCGAAGCCGCGCCCCTTGCGGCTGCGCCAGCCGTTGAGCCCGAGGCGCCCGCCACCCCCGACCTCGCCCCGGAGGCGGCCCCCGTCGTGGAGCCGGAGGCGTTCGCGCCCCCGGTCGACGCGTTGTACGCGGCGGACCCGGCCTTCCTGCACGAGGCGCAGTACGGCACCACCGCCTCCCACGAGGCGGACATGTACGGCGACTTCGTCCCGCCCGCCGAGCCCGGGGCCGACACCCAGGTCGACTTCGAGGTCGACGCCGCGATCGCCGAGGTGGTCGCGGAGGCCGAGGCACTGGTCGTCGGGGTGGCGGAGTCTGAGGCGGGGGAGAGCGCGTACGCCCGCCTCACCACCGAGGAGCGGGTGCAGAACGACGACGTCGTCCTCGACGAGCTGCTCGCCCTGGTCCTGGAGAAGAACGCGTCCGACCTGCACCTCACCACGGGCGCCCGGCCGTCGATTCGCCTGCACGGCGATCTGAGGCAGCTCGATGAATACCCGGTGCTCACTCCGCCCGTGATCCAGCGGGTCATGTACTCGGCGATCACCCAGCGCCAGCGGGAGAAGTTCGAGGAGGAGCTCGAGCTCGACTTCGCGTACTCGCTGCCCGGCAAGGCCCGCTTCCGGGTGAACATCTACCGGCAGCGGGACGCGCTCGGCGCGGCGTTCCGATTGATCCCCTTCGAGATCAAGAAGCTTGAGGACCTCGGGATGCCCCCGAGCGTCAACAACCTGGCCCAGCTGCCTCGCGGCTTCGTGCTCGTGACCGGGCCCACCGGCTCGGGCAAGTCCACCACGCTGGCGTCCCTGCTGGACCTCGCGAACCGCACGCGCAACGACCACATCATGACGGTCGAGGACCCGATCGAGTTCCTGCACCGCCACCGCTCCTGCCTGGTCAACCAGCGCGAGGTGGGGGAGGACACGAAGTCGTTCGGCAACGCCCTCAAGCACGTGCTGCGGCAGGACCCGGACATCATCCTGGTCGGCGAGATGCGCGACCTGGAGACGATCTCGGTGGCGCTGACCGCCGCCGAGACCGGCCACCTCGTCTTCGCCACCCTGCACACGCAGGACGCCGCGCAGACGATCGACCGCGTCATCGACGTCTTCCCCTCGCACCAGCAGGAGCAGATCCGCGTGCAGCTCGCGAGCTCGCTGCAGGGGGTCGTCTGCCAGACCCTCTGCAAGACCGCCGACGGCCGCGGCCGGGTGGTGGCCGCCGAGGTGCTGTACGCGACGCCAGCGATCCGCAACCTGATCCGCGAGGGCAAGACCCACCAGATCTACTCCGCCATGCAGGCGGGCGCGCAGCACGGCATGCAGACGATGGACCAGCACCTGGCCGATCTGGTGAAGGCCGGCCGCATCACCTATGAGCACGGCCTCGAGAAGTGCCACCACGTCGAGGACTTCAACCGGCTGTTGGCCAAGTAGAGAAGGCAGACGACCATGGCGGCGACGCTCACGTACCAGTACTCGGTCCGCGACAAGGCGGGCAAGATCGTGCAGGGCAAGATCGAGGCGGACTCACCCGCCGCCGTGGCCTCCAAGCTGCGCGGCATGGGCTACGCGCCCGTCTCGATCACCCAGGCCAACGCCGGGATGCAGAAGGAGCTGACGCTTCCCGGGTTCGGCAAGAAGAAGGTGAAGCTCAAGGAGCTGGCCGTCTTCTCCCGGCAGTTCGCCACGATGATCAACTCGGGGCTGTCCTTGCTGCGCTCGCTGAGCATCCTCGAGGAGCAGACCGAGAACAAGCGCTTCGCCGAGGTGATCGGCCAGTGCCGGCAGGACATCGAGGTCGGGCAGTCCCTGTCGAACGCCCTGGCGAAGCACCCGGATGTCTTCCCGCCGCTGTTCACCAACATGACCCGCGCCGGCGAGGTCGGCGGCTTCCTCGACTCGGTGCTGCTGCAGATCGCGGAGAACTACGAGGCCGAGGTCAAGCTGCGCGGCAAGGTCAAGGCCGCGATGACGTACCCCGTCGTGGTGTTCGTCATCGCCATCCTGGCCGTGATCGCGATGCTGCTCTTCGTGGTGCCGACGTTCGCCGGGCTCTACGACTCCCTCGGCGGCACGTTGCCGGCGCCGACCCAGTTCCTCGTGGTCCTCAGCAACCTGCTCAAGACGTTCTTCCCCGCTCATCGTCGTCGGGCTGATCGCGTTCGTGATCGTCTGGGGGAAGATCAAGCGCAACCCGAGGGTCCGCAACTTCGTCGACCCGCTCAAGCTCAAGCTGCCGGTCTTCGGGTCGCTCTTCCAGAAGATCGCGCTGGCCCGCTTCGCCCGCAACCTCGGCACCATGATCCACTCCGGTGTGCCGATCCTGCAGAGCCTGGACATCGTCGCCGACACCACCGGCAACGTGGTCCTCGGCCGGGCCATCCGCGACGTGCAGGAGAGCGTCCGCACCGGCGAGTCGCTGGCGCGGCCGCTGGTGAACCACCCGGTGTTTCCCTCGATGGTCGTGCAGATGATGTCGGTCGGCGAGGACACCGGCGCGCTGGACGCCATGCTGCACAAGATCGCGGAGTTCTACGACCAGGAGGTCGAGTCGACCACCGAGTCGCTGACCGCCCTGATCGAGCCGCTGATGATCGCGGTCCTCGGTGGCCTCGTGGGCGCGATGATCGTCGCCCTCTACATGCCGATCTTCAAGATCTTCGACCTGATCCAGCCCTAGGGCGGATCGAGGCCGCCCTCGGCGGTGGGGTAACGAGCTGGGGGCGGACCGAGCATTCGGTCCGCCCCCAGCCTCGTGCGTGGAGATGGCTCGGGGCCGTGACGGGATTGTGATCTTCGGTGCTCAAGTGCCGGCGCAGGGCGGCCGAAGTTCTCCTTGTCAATCGAGCTGCACCGGCCAGACAAAGGCAAACCCGCCGCGAGGTGGGGACGCAAAGCCAGGGGGCTCCCTTCGGGGAAGCCAGCCCAGCTACCTCGGCCGGTCCGCCCCCCGCGATCCGGGAGACGGGCCGCCTAGGACCAGACCGAGGCGGCTCACTCATCGACCTTCCGGAAGGGGAGGACCGCAGATGCTTACTCGCATCCGCAAGGCCCAGGAGAACAACGAGGGCGGCTTCACGCTCATCGAGCTCCTCGTGGTCATGATCATCATCGGCATCCTGGCCGCCATCGCCATCCCGACGTTCCTGTCGCAGCGGGAGAACGGCTGGCGCGCCGCGCTCAAGACCGACCTGAAGAACGCCGCTGTCGGCATGGAGTCGGCCGCGACGAACGTGTCCAACGGTGACTACACCGGCCTGGACGAGACCGACATCGCAGCCGAGGTCGGCAACGGCACCGCCGACGTCACCATCGACGTGGTGACCGCTGACGCCACCGGCTACTGCATCGAGGCCGAGCACGCCAGCCTCGCCGGCGAGACGTGGAAGTTCGACAGCGCCGACGGAGTTCCGGTCGCCGGCACCTGCTGATCCACGCCCCGTTCACTCAAGCCCTGAGGGGCGGCTCCCAGCGGGAGCCGCCCCTCACGGCCGTCCGGTGCAGGTGCGTGCGAGGGCCCGTTACCGAAACGTGTCCGGGCCTCCTCAATGCGGGTCTCCCGCCATCCGATAACTCCTCCATGAACACACACCTCCTTGCCAGGCGGGGGGCAGCACCGCCGGGCGACGTCGGGCCGCGAGGCCCCGCGCCGCCACCGTCCCCCGCCCGCCAGGGCCTCGACGCCGGCTTCACGCTGATCGAGCTGCTGGTCGTGATGATCATCATTGGCATCCTCGCCGCCATCGCGATCCCCACCTTCCTCAATCAGCGTGAGAACGCCTGGCGCGCGGCCGTGAAGAGCGACGTGAAGAACGCCGCCATCGCCGCCGAGTCGTGGGCGCTCAACAACGGCAACGGCACGTACACCGGTCTCACCGACGCGATCGTCGTCGGCGAGGTCGGAAACGGCTCCGCGGATGTCGCGGTGACCGTCGACGGAGCCTCGCTCACCGCCACGTATGTGTGCCTCGACGCGGTGCACGACAACCTCCCCGCCGAGCCATGGCACTACGACAGCGCCACCGGCCTGGTGACTGCGGGAACCTGCTGACCAAGCGGTCACCCGACACCGCACTTCCCTCGCGGCCCCGCCCCCGGACCCTGCATCCGGCGGCGGGGCCGCTGTCGTGCGATCTGCGCGGCCCCGAGCCGCTCAAGTCGGGACGCTGGCGCGCCGACAACTCCCGCATGAGGCGCCTGAGGGCAGGCGGGCGCCGGCGCGTTCCCGGGCAGGGAAACGCCGGCTTCACCGTCGTCGAAGTGATCGTTGCGATCACGATTGCCGGTTTCGTGTTTCTCTCCATGGGTCTGGCGACCATCGCCGCCATGAAGGGCACGTTGACCGCCCGGCAGAACCAGCTGGCGGTCGACCTGGGGACGCATGCGCTCGAGCAGGTGCGCTCCCTGGGCTATGGCGACGTGACCTTGGTGAGCGGGGACTCCACGCTGGGCAGCGATCCACGGGTGCAGTCCGGCAACCGCTTCGACCCCGGGACCGGCACCGCCGAGGACCTGGTCCTGTCGTCGGTGGGCACCCTGAACCCCCATGTCGAGGTCGTGAGCAAGAACTCGATCGACTACTCGATCTGGACGTACATCACCGAGCCCGCCGGGGCGCACGACCGACGTTCGACGGGCCACGGTGGTGGTCACCTGGGAGCAAGGCGGCCAGACTCGGCAGAAGCGGGTGTCCACCGTCATCACCCAGACCCGCCGCGGCCTCCCGCTGCCGCGTTTCCAGTTCACGACCGTGTCGGTGCCTGCGCTGACCCAGGGTCCCTCGACTGAGGTCGCCTACGGATTCCGGGTCAAGAACTACGGAGCCCGCGACGCGTGGAACATCTCGGCCGCGGGGGGGCTCACCTGGACCTACTACCTGGATGCGGACAAGGACGGCGTCCTCGACGTCGAGCGAGACGACCCAGCTGGCCGACAGCGATGCGAACGGGGCCAAGGACACCGGATCGATCCCGGTGGACGGCGAGCGCCACTTCCTCGCGGTGGCCACCGCGCCCGGGCACCGTTGGCGGTCCGACGACCCACACCTTCACCCTCACCTCCGCGGCGCAGCCGGCGGCGGCAAGCGCCGCGCAGTCGCAGTCGGTCTCCTTGACCACCGCGAGCGGTCCGACGCCGGTGCCGACCCCGACCCCCACGCCGACGGGGACGCGGCACGCCGTCGCCCACGCCGACCGCCCACGCCGACGGCGAGTCCGTCGGCCACCCAGACGCCGTGGCCGCTGCCCACGGCATCCTGCTCGTCGCCGCCCTGCACCCTCTCGACCGTCTACTGGCTGCACGAGCTGCCCGTGGGCAGCCATGCCAACAACGGCTCCAACACCTCATCGTTCGACACCAGTGCGGTGTTCCAAGCGGCCTCGAACGACTACTCCGTCGGCAAGCCCGGGGCGCTCGGGCGGTACCTGGACGACGGTGGGAGCCGTGCTCACCGACACCAACCGCGACAAGGTCGGCGACTGGCGGATGCAGGCACCGGCCAAGCTCAACTACGAGGCCGGTCAGGCCATCGTGTCCCTCTACGTCGCGTGTCTGTCCGGATCCGGTCCGCTGACGGTCAACGTGGCGATCGGACAGGCTTCCGGGACCACCTACAGCGACTTCACCTCCCGGGGCACCGGCACCGCCACCCTGCTGGCCTGCACGTCCGCCTTCGCGCCCCTCGTGGTCCCCGTCACGGTCCCGGACTTCTCCGTGATCAAGAACAAGTACATGGTGCTCAGGGTGACGACCGCCGCGGGCTCCCCGGACGTCCGGGTCGGGTACGACTGGGCGGCAGCGACGTCGTCGATGGTGATCCCGCAATGATCCCCGCCAACGCAGCGCTTCGGTGATCCGGGCCCGGCTGCGCGGCCAGCGCGAGGCGGACGCCGGGGTGACCCTGATCGAGCTCTCGGTCGCGATCTTCCTGTTCGGCATCGTCTCGACGATGTTCTTCATGGCCTTCAGCGTCACCAGCCGCGCGTTCACCAAGGTCGACGACGAGTCAACCGGCCTGGCCGACGTGCGCAAGGTCTCCGAGCGGCTGGGCCGCGACGTCCGCAACGCGCGCGGCGTCGACTCGGGGGCGACCGCGAGCAAGCTGGTGCTCTGGATCGACTCGGACTCCGACTACCGCCGCAGCGCCGATGAGTCGGTCACCTGGGAGCTGCGCACCATCGCCGGGGACGCCGACCACTACGACGTCGTCCGCAAGCAGGGGACCACCACGGAGATCGTCGAGGCCCGCAGCCTGGTCAGCCAGATCGCCTTTGAGTACGACCTGCCGGCGCCCGCCACCCAGGTGGTCGCCACCACGCTCAACTACGACGCCTTCGCCGGCACCGGCGCCGCCCAGCGAACCCTGTACTTCGCCGAGCGGCTGCGCAACGTGGGCGAGGCCTGACATGACGAGCGAGAGGGCAATCTGATGACCGGCTTCACGGGCAGGTGGAGCGTGCTCCGTGCGAGGGCCGCTGGTGACGACGGCATCGCGCTGGCCATGGTCCTGCTGATCACGGTCGCCGTGTCGGGGTTGATCGCCGCCATGGTGATCGTCGGCACCGGATCGCTGCGCTCGGCCACCGGCCATGCGAAGTTCGACCAGTCCCTGGCGGCCGCCGAGGCGGGCGTCGACTCAATGCTCGCCGAGCTGCAGGTCGACCAGGCGTTCAGCAACGCCAGCGCCGTCCCGTCGTCTTGGGCCACGACGCCGCCGACCGAGGCGGTCGAGCAGGCCTGGGCTCGCGCTGCAATCCTCGCCCAGGGCTCGGGCTGCCCTCGTGGATGCAGGCGTCGGGGAGTACGTCGCGATCAAGCCGGCTGGCTGGAATGCCGTGTACGCGATGGGCTGGTCGCCGAGCAAGGCCGCGCCGAAGGCCACCGCCCGCCTGATCAAGGCCGAGTACCTCTTCTCCCCGTACAAGCCGGGCAATGCCATCCTCACCTCGGGCAACCTGTCCTTCTCCTCCAGCGTGACCGTCGATGTCGTCGTCGGGGCTGGGCGGCAAGGCGAACGTGCACACGAACGGCAAGGCGTCAACGGAACCGGGCTGCTCGCAGACGGTCAACGGCACCGTCACCTCAAGCGGCGCGTACGGCGTCTGCGGCAGCGTGGGGGACACCGGTTCCGGTGGCGGCTACCCGATCGAGGACGTGCCCGAGATCAACACGCGCTACGTGTACGACAAGTTCGCCTCGTCCTACGCGGCCACCTCGTGGTACGACCTGTGCGACGACGGGAAGGTCAAGCGGCCCGGCACGACGCCGTGCTCGGGCACCCAGCTGGCCGATGTCTCGGGCGGCGGCACCTACCGCGGGTGGTCCTATCGCACCGGCATCCGGCACTACTGCGGCGCTGTGGACGATGGGGTCGACCTCATGGGGGCCTGGCATCTACTACGCCTACCGCTCCGACGCCGAGATGAGCCGCAACACCAACGTCGCCTCGGCGACGGTGATCGCGGAGGGGGCGCCCACCGGCGGCCCGGCCAGCCGGTGCGGCATGAAGGGCGGCAAGATCACCGCCAAGCTGGTGGGCATCGGCAGCGCCGCCCTTCCCGGGGTTGTCTTCATGGCCGACGACGACCTTGAGGTGACCTCCAACTTCGAGGGCGGGTGTGGGCTTGTTCGGGGCTGGCAACCAGGTGAAGTTGGAGACATCGAGCAACGGCATCACCGGGACGGTCATCGCCAACGACAAGTGCACGGCCGGCGGCGACAAGAACGAGGTGAAGAACGCCGTCGTCAACTACGACCGCAACGTCGAGGTCCCGCTGCTCGACATGATCCGCACCACCCAGTGGCTGGAGCTCGAAGTCGGGCGCGTGATCGTCACGGCGTCCACAGCCAGCCGAGTCGCTCCCGGCTCGGCGGGCCGCGGGCGCCTAGGGTGGCGGCCGTGCCCGAGGTGCTGCCCTTCCTGATCGCGTTCTGCGGTGTGCTCGGCCTGCTCATCGGGTCGTTCCTCAACGTCGTGATCTGGCGGGTGCCGCGCGGCGAGTCGGTGGTGTCGCCGCCCTCGCACTGCCCCGGCTGCGACGCGCCGATCGCGCCGCGGGACAACCTCCCGGTCGTCTCGTGGCTGCTGCTGCGCGGCCGCTGCCGGCACTGCCACGAGCCGATCAGCCCGCGCTACCCGTTCGTCGAGGCCTTGACCGGGGTGGTCTTCGCTCTGCTGGCCTGGCACTTCGGCCTCGCGTGGGACCTGCCCGCCTACCTCTACCTGGCGGCGGTCGGCATCGCCTTGGCCGCGATCGACCTCGACACCCACCGGCTGCCCAACGTGCTCACGCTGCCGTCATACGGCGTGCTGGCGGTGCTCTTCCTGCTGCCGGCGGTGATCGACAGCCAGTGGGACGACTACCTGCGGGCGGCGCTCGGCGGGGCCGCCCTGTTCGCCTTCTACTTCCTGCTGGTCCTGGTCTACCCCAAGGGAATGGGCTTCGGCGACGTGAAGCTCGCTGGTGTGCTCGGGATCGCGCTGGGCTGGCTGGGCTGGGGCAGCGTGATCGTGGGCGGGTTCCTGGGCTTCCTGCTGGGCGCGATCGTGGGCGGCGGGATGATGGTCCTCGGCAAGGCGGGCCGCAAGAGCAAGATCCCGTTCGGCCCGTTCATGGTGGCGGGCGCCTTCCTGGCCGTCTTCGTCGGCCAGTCGTTCGCCGACTGGTACCTCGGGCTGACCGGCCTGTAGCGCCCCGCGTCACCCGGTTGGCCTAGCGGCCCCCGCGAACCCTCAAGGGCCTCGCCTTCTGCGCCGAATCCCTCCCTGACAAGCGCCCGACCCGGGCGCCGCATCGCGGTCGTAGGGACCGCCTCGCGGGAGGGATTCGCCGTGGCTGGACGGACTGCCATCGGTCTCGACATCGGGACCTCGGGCGTCAGGGCCGCCGAGCTCGCATTCGGCAAGGGGCAGGTGACCTTGCAGCGGTTCGGCCAGGTCGCGCTGCCGGAGGGCGCCGTCCGCGACGGCGAGGTCATCAACCCCGACCTCGTGGCCGAGGCCCTCAAGCAGCTCTGGGCCCACACCAAGTTCTCGGGCAAGAAGGTCGTCATCGGGGTCGCCAACCAGAAGGTGGTCGTCCGCCAGGTCGACCTGCCCTGGATGCCCCTGGACGAGCTGAAGAAGTCGCTCGGCTTCCAGGTGCAGGACTTCGTGCCCATGCCGGTGGAGCAGGCGGTGCTCGACTTCCATCCGCTGGAGGAGGTGGCCAACACCGCCGGCGGCCGGATGATCCGGGGCCTGCTCGTGGCCGCGTCGCGGGACATGGTGATGAACTCCGTGCTCGCGGTGCAGAAGGCCGGCCTGGTCCCCACCATGGTCGACCTGTCCTCGTTCGCCGTGCTGCGCTCGCTCGCCCGCCCCGACCACCTCGGCCTCGACGGCCAGGCGGAGGCGCTGGTCGACGTGGGCGCCCGCGTCACCAACATCGTGGTCCACTCCGGCGGCGTCCCCCGCTTCATCCGCATCCTGCTGCTGGGTGGCCAAGACCTGACCGACGCGGTCGCCGAGCGCATGGGCGTTCCGCGCGAGCAGGCGGAGGCGGTCAAGCAGGAGCTCGGCGTCTCGGGCTCCGGCGCCACCCTCGACCTGCAGGCCGCGGCCGCGGGTCCTCGAGGGCTCCGTGGCGACCTTCGTCGACGAGGTCCGCGGCTCGCTCGACTACTACATGGCCTCCAGCGGGTCCGGCCCGCTGACGCGCCTCGTGCTCACGGGCGGCGGCAGCCGGCTCAACGGCCTGGCCGAGCGCCTCGCCGCCGCGACCCGGCTGCCTGTCGAGCAGGGCAACCCCATCGCTCCGCTGCAGGTCGGCGACACCGGCCTCAGCCCCGAGCAGATCCAGTTCGTTGAGCCGCTGGCCGTCGTGCCGGTGGGCCTGGCCCTCGGAGCCGTGTGATGTCTCTCCACGAAACGACCCAGACCACCGAGACCGCGGCGCCGGCGCGTCCGGCGACCGCACCGGCTCTGCCGCGGGTCAACCTGCTGCCCGTCGAGATCCAGGAGGCGGCGCGCTTCCGCAGGGTCCAGCTCGGGCTTGCCGGGCTGGTGGCCGCAGCGGTGGCGCTCGTTGCCGCGGGCTATGTGATGAGCATGGGCCAGGTGACCAGCGCCCAGGACGAGCTCGACACGTACGTGGCCCAGGGCGCGGCGCTGCAGGCCAAGGCCGATCAGTACGCCGAGGTGCCCCTGGTCTACGCCCAGGTGGCCGCAGCCGAGGCCGGACTGCAGACCGCGATGGGCCAGGAGGTCCGCTACTCCTACCTGCTCAACGACCTCAGCCTGACCATCCCAGACAAGGTGTGGGTGTCGGAGATCGTGGTGGCGCAGAACACCGCTGAGCCGACGGTGGGCGCCTTTGGCGCCACCGGGATCGGCACGGTGACGGTCAGCGGCTCCGCGGTGGAGCACAACGACGTGGCCGGGTGGCTGGACTGGGTCGGGCAGCAGCCGGCCTACGCCGACCCCACCTTCACCAAGTCCACCGACGACGTGGGCACCTACGCCTCCCTCACCCGCGCGTACGAGTCGAGCTTCCTGGTCACCGACCAGGCGCTCTCCAACCGCTACACGAAGGCAGGTCAGTGATGAGCCGCTCCCGCACCTGGACGGTGGGCGCAGCGTTGCTCGCCCTCGCGGTGCTCGCCGCAGGCTGGTTCGCCCTGATCGGGCCCAAGCGCGCCGAGGCCGCCGATCTGCAGACCCAGGCCGTCGAGCAGCAGGAGGCCAACGCCCGCCTGCAGAGCAAGATCAAGCTGCTCCAGGCGCAGGCGGCAGACCTGCCCGCGCAGCAGGCCAAGCTGGCCGAGATCCGCACCCGGATCCCGGAGAGCCCGGCTCTGCCGGCCCTGGTCCGCTCGCTCACCGACCTGGCCCAGCGCGCCGGGGTGGAGGTCTACTCCCTGGAGCCGGCCGCGATCGAGCCGGTCGAGGCGGCAGCCGCGACCACCCAGACGCCCACCGCCGCGGACACCCCGGCTGCGGCCGAGGGCTCGTCCGAGGACGCAGCGGCCCCGGCGCCCAAGCCGGCAGCCGCCCCGGTGAGCACGCTCACCGCCCAACCGGTCACCGTGATCGTCGTCGGCAGCTACTTCGGGGTCGAGCAGTTCCTCAACCTCGCCGAGGACCTCCAGCGCTCCTTCCTGGTGACCGGGCTGACCCTCCGCGCAGCCGAAAGCGACGAGGTCGAATCAGCCCAACTCGGCCGGCTCAAGGGCTCGACGGTCCCGCTGCGCGCGGCGACCTTCAACGCCCGCGTGTTCTACGAGCCGGCTGCCGCCGCGGCGGCGCCCACCCAGCCCGTCGCCCAGCCGGCCGCCCCCGCGGCTCCGGCCCAGTAGGAGGATCCGATGTCGCAGAACACGCTCCCGCCGTCGGGCGGGGTCGGGCTGGCCGAGCCGGAGGCCGTCGAGGCCCCCGCCGAGGACTCCTCCGGCGGCAACCGCAAGGTCCTGCTGTTCCTCGTCGCCGGCCTGCTGCTCGTGGGCGCGTTGGCCGCGTGGTTCCTGGTCTTCTCCGGCGGCAGCGCCGAGGACGAGTCCCTCGCGCTGCCGGTGAAGAAGCCGGCCGCACCTGCTCCGGCTGACCCCGCGGCGCCTCCGGCGCCCGAGGCAGTCCCCGCACCGCCGCCCACGTTCAACAGCGCCACCGGGCGGGATCCCTTCACGCCGCTGGTCAAGACCGCCGAGGAGGCCGCCGCCGAGGCGGCCAAGGCGGCCGAGGCCAAGGCGGCGTCCACGTCCGGTTCGACCGCGGTCGACGCCAACGGCCAGCCCGTCGGTTCCGGCACCACCCTCGCGGTGGTTCAGGTCGAGGACTCCGGGGCCTGGGTGACCGCCACCGTGGACGGCGTGGCCTTCAACACGCTGCCCGCGGGCGCGCCCTTCGGGCAGTTCTTCCAGGTGTACTCGATCTTCGCGCCCACCTGCGCCGGCTTCCTCTACGGCGACGAGAACGTCGTCGTCTGCGAGGGCAAGTCGGTCACCCTCTCCCAGTAGCCCGCCGGATTCGGCCGCCCGGCCGACTGGACCTCGAAGGCCCGTCCCGCCCGCGATCAGCGGGCAGGGCGGGCCTTCGGCCGTGCCCGAACCGTGGGAGGATCCCGCGGGGCGCCCCGTTGCGCCCGCAGGTGATGGCGAAGGTCGACGACGAGGAGCCCGTACCCATGCTGCGCTGGCTGACCGCAGGCGAGTCGCACGGGCCCGCGTTGGTGGCGATCCTGGAGGGGCTGCCGGCCGGAGTCGAGGTCACCTCCGACGACCTCGCCGATGAGCTCGCCCGCCGCCGGCTCGGTTTCGGCCGCGGCGCCCGGATGGCCTTCGAGCGCGACGACGTGGAGTTCCTCGGGGGCGTCCGGCACGGCCGCTCGCAGGGCGGCCCGGTCGCGCTCCGCGTCGGCAACACCGAGTGGCCCAAGTGGGAGACCGTGATGGCCCCGGACCCGGTCGACGCCGACGTCCTCGCCGGGCAGGCGCGCAACGCGCCGCTCACCCGGCCGCGCCCCGGCCACGCCGACCTCGTCGGCATGCAGAAGTACGGCTTCGACGACGCGCGGCCCATCCTCGAGCGGGCGAGCGCCCGCGAGACCGCGGCGAGGGTCGCCCTGGGCGCGGTGGCCAAGGCCTTCCTGCGCCAGGCGGCCGGCGTCGACGTGGTCAGCCACGTGGTCTCCCTCGGCGAGGCCGAGGCCCCGGACGGCGTCGTGCCCGGCCCGGCCGACCTGCCCGCCGTGGACGCCGACCCGGTCCGCTGCCTCGACCCGGCCGCCAGCGCCGCGATGGTCGCCGAGGTCGAGTCGGCCCGCAAGGACGGCGACACCCTCGGCGGCGTCGTCGAGGTGCTCGCGTACGGCCTGCCGCCCGGCCTCGGCAGCCACGTGCACTGGGACCGCCGCCTCGACGCGCGCCTGGCCGCCGGGCTGATGGGCATCCAGGCGATCAAGGGGGTCGAGGTCGGCGACGGGTTCCGCACCGCCCGGCGCCGCGGCTCCGAGGCCCACGACGAGATCGAGTCCGGGCCGGACGGCCTGCGCCGCCGCACCGGCCGCGCGGGCGGCACCGAGGGCGGGATGTCGACCGGCGACCCGCTGCGGGTGCGAGCCGCGATGAAGCCGATCTCGACGGTTCCCCGCGCCCTGGACACCGTCGACGTCGCCACCGGCGAGCCGGCCAAGGCGATCAACCAGCGCTCCGACGTGTGCGCGGTGCCGGCCGCGGGCGTCGTCGCCGAGGCGATGGTGGCGCTGGTGCTGGCCGACGCCCTGGTGGAGAAGTTCGGCGGGGACTCCGTGGCCGAGACCCGCCGCAACGTGGCGGGTTACCTCGAGCACCTCAACGACCACCTCGAGGTGCGCTGACGTGCCGCCTCGCGTGGTGCTGGTCGGCCCTCCGGGGTCGGGCAAGAGCGCCGTCGGACGCCGGCTGGCCGAGCGCCTGGGGCTGCCCTTCCGCGACACCGACTCCGACGTCGAGGCCGACCAGGGCCGGTCGATCGCGGACATCTTCGTCGACGACGGCGAGGCGGCCTTCCGGGCCCTGGAGTCGGCGGCCGTGGCCGCGGCCCTCGCCGACCACGGGGGGGTGCTGGCGTTGGGCGGGGGAGCGGTCCTCGACCCGCAGACCCGGCTGCTGCTGCGCGGGCTCCCGGTCGTCTACCTCGAGGTCTCCATCGCCGACGCGGCCAAGCGGATCGGGCTCAACCGCGACCGCCCCCTGCTCGTCGGCAACCCGAGGGGGCAGTGGATCCGCTTGATGGACGACCGCCGGGGGTTGTACGAGGAGGTCGCCACCGTCACCGTCTCCACCGACGGCGTGACCGCGGACGAGGCGGCCGATCGCGTGCTGGCCGCCCTCGGCGCAGGGGCGCCGCGATGAGCGTCCGGGTCGAGGCGGATGGCCGGCCGACCCGCATCGCCGTCGGCGGCGAATCCCCGTACGAGGTGGTGGTGGGCCGCGGGCTGCTCGGTGAGCTCGGCGCGATGCTCGGCGGATCGCACCGCACGCAGCGGGTGGCCGTCGTGCACCCGCGGGCGCTGCGCTCCACTGCCGAGGCCGTGCGCGAGGACCTCGCCGATGAGGGCTTCGAGGCGCTCACCGCGGAGGTCCCGGACGGGGAGGAGGCCAAGACCAGCGAGGTGGCGGCCTTCCTCTGGCAGGTGCTCGGCCAGGCGGGGTTCACCCGCAGCGACGCGGTGGTCTCGGTCGGCGGCGGGGCCACCACGGACCTCGCCGGCTTCGCGGCGGCCACCTGGTTGCGCGGCGTGCGCGTGGTCCACGTGCCGACCACCCTGCTCGCGATGGTCGACGCGGCGGTCGGCGGCAAGACCGGGATCAACACCGCCGAGGGCAAGAACCTGGTCGGCTCCTTCCACCCGCCCGCGGGCGTGCTGTGCGATCTCGCCGCGCTGGACACCCTGCCCCGCCACGAGCTGGTCAGCGGGATGGCCGAGGTCGTCAAGGGCGGCTTCATCGCCGACCCGGGCATCCTCGACCTCATCGAGGCCGACCCCGAGGACGCGCTGCGCCCAGACGGCGCCCGCCTGCGGGAGCTCGTCGAGCGCAAGATCCAGGTCAAGGCCGACATCGTCGCGGGCGACCTCCGTGAGGGCGTGGCCGCCGGCACCGCCGGGGCCGTGAGCCGAGAGGTCCTCAACTACGGCCACACCCTCGGCCACGCGATCGAGCACGTCGAGCGCTACCAGTGGCGGCACGGCGCGGCCATCTCGATCGGCATGGTCTACGTGGCCGAGCTGGCCCGGTTGGCCGGGCGCCTCGATGACGCGACGGTCGACCGCCACCGCGCGGTGCTGGAGTCGCTGGGGCTGCCGGTGGCCTACCGCGGTGACCGCTGGCCGCAGCTGCTCGACGCCATGCGCATCGACAAGAAGTCCCGAGGTGACCGGTTGCGGTTCGTGGTGCTCGACGGACTGGCCCGACCCACCATCATGGACTCGCCCGACCCGGCCCTGCTCGTCGCCGCCTACGCGGAGGTCAGCGCATGACGCGCGTGCTCGTGCTCAACGGTCCCAACCTCGGCCGCCTCGGCAGCCGCGAGCCGGAGGTCTACGGCAGCCAGACGCATGAGGAGCTCGCCCGCCTCTGCCGCGACCAGGGTTCGGCCCTCGGCTTGGAGGTCGAGGTGCGCCAGACCGACGACGAGGCGGTGCTGGTCGGCTGGCTGCACGAGGCGGCCGACCAGTCCCTCCCGGTGGTGCTCAACGCCGCGGCCTTCACGCACTACTCGTACGCGCTGCGCGACGCCTGCGCGCAGCTCACCGCGCCGCTGATCGAGGTGCACCTGTCCAACCCGCACGCCCGCGAGGAGTTCCGCCATCTCTCGGTGATCTCCGCGGTGGCGACCGGCGTGATCGCCGGATTCGGGGCCGACTCGTACGTCCTCGCGCTGCAAGCGCTGGCCGCGCGCACCCCGGCGTAGGCGGCGACATGCCCGCACTGCAGGAGCCGCGCAGGGAGCGCCTCCGCGGCGTCCTGGCCGAGCACGGGCTGGACGCCGCACTGGTCACCTCGCTGGTCAACGTGCGCTACCTCACCGGCTTCACCGGCTCGAATGCCGCGCTGCTTGTCACCCAGGACTCCGCGGTGCTGGCCACCGACGGCCGCTACATCACGCAGTCGGCGCAGCAGAGCGGCGACCTCGAGCGCGTCATCGACCGGCAGTGCGCCCAGGCGCTGCTCGCGCGGGCCAGCGGCCGGGTGGGGTTCGAGGCCCACATCGTGACGCGTGGCCGAGCACGCCACCCTGGTCGAGCTCGCCCCGGCCGGCGCCGACCTCATCGACCTGGGCGGCGCGGTCGAGCGGCTGCGCCGGGTCAAGGACGAGACCGAGATCGCGCACCTGCGTGAGGCGTGCGCGATCGGCGACCGCGCGCTCGCCCGGCTGCTGCCGGAGCTGAGGCCCGGCCTGACCGAGCGGCAGATCGCGCGGCGGCTCGAGGCGCTCATGTACGACGAGGGGGCGCACGCGCTGTCGTTCGAGACCATCGTGGCCGGCGGCCCGAACAGCGCGGTGCCCCACCACGAGCCCGGCGACCGCCCGCTGGAGGCAGGCGACTTCCTCAAGTGCGACTTCGGCGCCGCCTACGAGGGCTACCACGCGGACATGACCCGCACGCTCGTCGTCGGGGCCGAGCCGGCGGGCTGGCAGCGCGACCTCTACGACCTGGTGCGCGCGAGCGCAGCGGGCCGGGCGGCACGCGCTCGCGCCGGGCGCCTCGCTGCCCGAGGTCGACGGAGCCGCCCGTTCGGTGATCGAGGCGGCCGGCTACGGCGAGGCCTTCTCGCACGGCCTGGGGCACGGAGTGGGGCTGGAGATCCACGAGGCCCCGCTCATCGGGTACGCCGCGACGGGTACCCTGGACGCCAGCACGCCGGTGACCGTCGAGCCGGGGGTCTACCTCCCGGGCCGTGGCGGGGTGCGCATCGAGGACACCCTCGTCGTGCGCCCGCAGGGACCGGAGCTGCTGACCACCTCCACCAAGGAGCTGCTCGTCGTCTGACGGGCGCCGCCGCACGCCAAGCAGGAGAGCCAAGCCGTGGCCACGACCAACGACCTCAAGAACGGTCTCGTGCTCAACATCGACGGGCAGCTGTGGGCCGTCGTCGAGTTCCAGCACGTCAAGCCCGGCAAGGGCGGCGCGTTCGTGCGCACCAAGCTCAAGAACGTGCTGTCCGGCAAGGTCGTCGACCGCACCTTCAACGCCGGCACCAAGGTCGAGACGGCCAACGTGGACAAGCGCACGATGCAGTACCTCTACAAGGAGGGCAGCGACTACGTCTTCATGGACTCGCAGACCTACGACCAGGTCCACGTGTCGAGCGAGACCGTCGGCGACGCCGCGCACTTCCTGCTGGAGAACCAAGACGGCATCGTCGCCCTGCACGACGGCAACCCGCTCTACATCGAGCTCCCGGCGTCGGTCGAGCTGACCATCACCTACACCGAGCCGGGGATGCAGGGCGACCGCGCGACCGGCGGCACCAAGCCGGCGACCGTCGAGACCGGCTACGAGATCCAGGTGCCGCTCTTCATCACGCAGGGCGAGCGGGTCAAGGTCGACACCCGCGACGGCTCGTACCTCGGACGCGTCAGCTCCTGACGTGGCGGCGCGCACCAAGGCCCGCAAGCGGGCCCTCGACGTGATCTTCGAGGCCGACCAGCGCGGGGTCCCCGTGCTCACGGCCCTCGAGGAGCGCAGGCGCGCCGACCCCAAGCCGCTCAACCCCTACACCGTCGAGCTCGTCGAGGGGGTCGCGGCGCACTCCGCGCGCATCGACGACCTGCTCTCGACGTACTCCATGGGTTGGACGCTGGAGCGGATGCCCGCCGTGGACCGCGCGGTGCTGCGGCTCGGCGCGTACGAGCTGCTGTACGGCGACGACGTGCCCGACGCGGTCTGCATCGACGAGGCGGTGGAGCTCGCCCGCGAGCTGTCGACCGAGGAGTCGCCGGCCTTCGTCAACGGCCTGCTCGCCCGGCTGCTCGAGCTCAAGCCGTCGCTGACCGGCTCGTCCGAGTAACCCCGCTCGGCCGCCCTCCGGCGGTACGTTCCGCGGGTGAGCAGCGCAGCGGCCGCGCGGGGCGCGGCTGAAGGAGTCGGCGGCGTCCTGAGCCGCCACACGCACATCGGCTACGCGCTCGGCTCGGTGGGCACCGGGGCCTTCGCCACCGTCCCCGGTCTGCTGCTGGCCTACTACCTCACCGACACCCTCGGGGTCGCCGCGGGACTCGCGGCCCTCGTGGTCGCGGTGCCCAAGCTCTGGGACGTCGTCGCGCTGCCGGTCGTCGGCAGGCTCTCCGACCGCGCGGCCGATCGCTCCGGCTCGCGGCGGCCCTTCCTGCTCGCCGGCGGGCTGCTGCTCCCGGTGGCCTTCGTCGCCTTGTTCGCCGCGCCGCCGTCGTGGTCGCCCGAGGCCTCGGCCGTGTGGGTCCTCATCGCGTTCGTCCTGGCGGCCACCGCCTTTGCGGTGTTCCAGGTCCCGTACATCGCGATGCCGGCCGAGATCACCGACTCGCCGACGGAGCGCACCACGCTGATGTCGTGGCGCGTCGCCTTCCTGGCGGTGGCGATCCTGCTGGCGGGCGCCGGCGCCCCGGCCGTGCGCGACGCGGTGGGGGAGACCCCCGCGGGCTACCTGGCGATGGCCGTCGCGGTGGCGGCGCTGATCGCGGTCGGCATGCTCGGCTGCTGGTGGATGCTCCGCGGCGTCGAGCCGGTCCGGACGGTGCAGAGCGAGGCCCGGCTCCGCGATGCGCTGCGGGTCGCCCTCGCCGATCGCGCCTTCACCAGGCTGCTCGCGGTCTTCATCCTGCAGGCGCTCGCGACGAGCGCGATGCTCGCCGCCGGGCAGTACTTCGCGACCTACGTGCTGGACGACTCCAAGGCGATCACCCCGCTCTTCGTCTGCCTGGTGGCCCCCGCCGTGCTCGTGATGCCGCTGTGGATGCGCGTGGCCAGGGCCCGTGGCAAGGCGTTCGGCTACACCGCGGCGTCGCTGCTCTTCCTGCCGGCGCCCTCGGGTTGATCGCCTCGCGCTCGCTGCCGGTGGTCGCGATCTACCTGCTCGTGGCGCTGTGCGGTATCGGCTACGCCGGGATGCAGATGTTCCCGCTCTCCCTGCTGCCCGATGTGATCGCCGACGATGCCGAGCGCACGGGCGCCAACCGGGCGGGCGTCTTCACCGGGGTGTGGACGGCCGGCGAGACCGCCGGTTTCGCATTGGGCCCGGCGTTGGTCCTCGCGGTGCTGGCCATCGGCGGCTTCGTCTCGTCGCAGCCGGACGAAAAGGTCACCCAGCCAGACTCCGCGCAACTCGCGGTGCTCCTGGCCTTCAGCGTGGTGCCCGCGCTCCTGATCCTGATCAGCCTGCCCCTGTTGCGGCGCATCGGGCGCGCGTCCGATCTGAGAACGAACGAGTGAGGAGCGTCATGGCCCAGGGAATCGGATGGCCCGCGTCCACCCCGGACGAGATCGATCGGCGCCTCGCCGACTTCCGCTCCGGCGATGCGCCGACGCACGGAGGGCGGACCTTCGCCTACGTGTACGACAGCGGGCTGGCCGACCTCGACGACGTCGCCGCACGGGCGCATCGGGCCTTCGCGCCGGTGAACTGCCTGGACCCGACGGTGTTCCCATCGGTGGCGGCGCTGGAGAACGGGGTGGTCGGTATCGCGGCCGGCCTGCTGGGCGGCGGGCCCCAGACCGCCGGGGTGGTGACCAGCGGTGGCACGGAGTCCTGCCTGCTTGCGGTGCTCGCCGCACGCGAGGAGTACCGCGCCCGAGGGGGGACGGGGACCCCGCAGATCGTGGCCGCCACCACCTCCCACGCGGCCTTCCGCAAGGGGGCCCATCTGTTCGGCCTCGAGGTTGTCGACGTCGACGTGGACCCGGTCGACTCGCGGGTGGCCGTGGACGACCTGGTCGCCGCCTTCACCGACCGGACGGCGATCGTCGTGGCGTCGGCGCCGTCCTACCCGATGGGCGTGTTCGATCCCGTGGCGGAGATCGCGCCGCTCGCCGCCGATCGGGGGATCTGGGTCCACGTCGACGGCTGCATCGGCGGCTGGGTCACGCCGTACTTGCAGCGCGCCGGCGAGCCGATCCCGCCGTGCGACCTGTCGGTCCCGGGGGTGCGCTCGCTGTCGGTCGACCTGCACAAGTACGCCTACGCGCCCAAGGGCGCCTCGGTGCTGCTGTTCGCCGACGCCGCCTCCCGCCGCCGGGCGTACTTCTCCTCCTCGTACTGGCCCGGCTACCCGGTGGTGAACTCGACGCTGCAGTCGACCAAGTCCGCGGGCCCGCTGGCAGCGGCGTGGGCGACCCTGAACCTGATCGGGGACGAGGGCTACGCCGAGCTGGCGCGCAAGGCGCGCGAGGCGACGCTGGCGCTGGCGGAGGGCGCCGTGGCGATCGAGGGGCTGCGGCTGGCGGCTCCACCCGAGACGACCCTGGTGGCCGTGGCCACCGATGACCCTGCGCTCGACGTCTACGTCGTCGCCGACGAGATGACCGCACGGGGCTGGTACGTGCAGCCGCAGCCGGCCTACCGCGGCCTGCCCGCGACGCTCCACCTCACGGTGACCGCCGCCAGCCTGCCCCGGGTCGAGCCGTTCCTGGCCGACTTGTCCGCGGCGGTCGCGGCGGCCCGGGCGCTGCCGCTGCCCGAGGTCGACCCGATGCTGCTGTCGGCCGCCGAGGCGATCGACCCGGACGCGCTCACCGCCGAGCAGATGGACGCCGTGCTGGGGCTGGCCGGCTTCGGCACGGGCGACGGGGGACCGGCGCTGCCCGGAGCGGATGGCGCCGGTCCTGACCCTGCTGCAGGCGCTGCCGCCGACGCTGCGCGACCGGATGCTCGAGGAGTTCTTCAGCCGGATCTTCACCGCCCAGACGGGCTGAGCAAGCCGGTTCGCTGGGTGCCCCGGGTGGGATTCGAACCCACACTGTGCGGGTTTTGAATCCGCCCTCTCTGCCAGTTGGAGTACCGGGGCGAGGCACCGCAACACGCTGCGCCGTAGTCTCTCACGCGTGTCCGGCCCGTCCCAGCAGCCCCGTCGCGTCGTCGTGGCCGAGGACGAGGCGCTCATCCGCCTGGACCTCGTCGAGATGCTCGCCGAGGAGGGCTATCTCGTGGTGGGGCAGGCGGGCGACGGCCGGGCCGCCGTCGAGCTCGCCAGCCAGCACCGCCCCGACCTGGTCATCCTGGACGTCAAGATGCCCGTCTTGGACGGGATCAGCGCCGCCGAGCAGATCGTCGCCGAGCGCAGCGCCCCGGTCCTGATGCTCACCGCCTTCTCCCAGCGCGAGCTGGTCGAGCGGGCGGCGGAGGCCGGGGCGATGGCCTATCTGGTCAAGCCGTTCTCGAAGGCCGACCTGATCCCGGCGATCGAGATCGCCATCGCCCGCCACCAGCAGCTCACGGCCGTCGAGGCCGAGGTGTCCGATCTGGCCGACCGCCTGGAGACCCGCAAGCTGGTCGAGCGGGCGAAGTCCCTCCTGCAGGCGCAGCACGCGATGACCGAGGCGGACGCGTTCCGGTGGATCCAGAAGGCCTCCATGGACCGGCGGCTGACCATGCGGCAGGTGGCCGAGGTGGTCATCGACGAGGCGCCCGGCCCGCGGTAGCCGGGCCCGAGAAGGTCACGAACTCGCAACGGACTGGCGCCGAGGCCGCGTCCCCCGATGCGCTCGCGCACGCGACTCGGTTAGGTTCCCCCGTGCGGGCCGGGACCCTCCGGTCCGTTACCTGATTATTGAAGGAGAGGGTTCATGACCCGACCCACCAAGGCGTGGAAGGCCATCGCCCTCGCAGGCGTCGCCGCCCTCGCGCTGGCAGCCTGTGGCAGCAGCGACGAGCAAGCTCGTCGACCGAACACCAGCGACGAGCGCCCTGCCCAAGGGCGACGGCACGCTGAAGATCGGCACGCTGCTCCCGCAGACCGGCTCGCTCGCCTTCCTCGGCCCGCCGGAGTTCGCCGGCGTCGACCTCGCAGCCAAGGAGATCAACGCGGCCGGGGGCGTCCTGGGCAAGGACGTCGTCGTCGTCGACGGCGACTCCGGCGACACCTCGACCAACATCGCCTCGCAGACGGTCGACCGCCTGCTCAGCGAGGACGCCGACACGATCGTCGGCGCCGCCTCGTCCGCGGTGACCCTGACCGTCCTGGACAAGGTCGTGGGCGCGGGCGTCGTGCAGTTCTCGCCGGCCAACACCTCGATCAAGCTGTCGACCTACCCCGACGAGGGCCTGTACTTCCGCACCGCCCCGCCGGACACCTTCCAGGGCGCTGTCCTGGGCAACCTGGTGGCCGACCGACGGCAACGCCACGGCCGCAGTGCTGGCGCTGCAGGACGCCTACGGCGAGGGTCTGGCGAAGACCTTCGAGCGACGCCTTCACCGAGGCCGGCGGCAGCGTGACCGAGACGATCATCTACGACCCCAAGGCGGCTGACTACGCCGCCGACGTCGCCAAGATCGCCGCGACCAACCCCGACGCCGATCGCGCTGATCGGGTTCGACGAGTCGGCCAAGATCGTCGCCGAGCTCATCAAGCAGGGGATCGGCCCGCAGACGAAGAAGCTCTACCTCGTCGACGGCAACCTGTCGAACACCCTGTTCAAGGACCTGCCCGCGGGCACCATGAACGGCGTCAAGGGCACCACGCCCGGGCGCCGCGGCTCCGGAGGACTTCCGGGCCGCGCTGCTCGAAGGTCAACCCGGCGCTCACGGACTTCTCCTACGCGGCTGAGTCCTACGACGCGGTGAACCTGATCGCGCTGGCCGCCCAGGCTGCCGGCACGGACACCGGCCAGGCCATCGCGGCCGAGCCTGGTCGAGGTGTCCGAGGAGGGCGAGAAGTGCTCGAACTTCGCCGACTGCAAGAAGCTGCTCGACGACGGCAAGGACATCGACTACGAGGGTGTCTCCGGCCCGTGCGACCTCGCCGACAACGGTGACCCGAAGAAGGCCACCATGGGCATCTACCAGTACGGCGCCGACAACAAGTTCCCGTCGACCGCCATCAAGTACGTGACCGGCGACGTGCCGGCCGCGAGCTAGCGTTCACATGCAGAAGGCCCGGCCACCCACGAGGTGGCCGGGCCTTCTGCTTGCCGTGGTGGGATGGAGCCGATCAGGCCTTGGCCAGGGTGCCGAGGTAGAGCTCGATGACCTTGGGGTCGTTGGCGAGCTCGGCGCCGCTGGCGGTGTAGGCGTTGCGGCCCTGGTCGAGCACGTAGCCGCGGTCGCAGATCTGCAGGCACCGCCGGGCGTTCTGCTCGACCATGATCACGGTCACGCCGGTGCGGTTGATCTGCCGGGTCCGGATGAAGACCTCGTCCTGCAGCGCGGGGGACAGCCCCGCGGACGGCTCGTCGAGCAGCAGCACGGACGGCTCCATCATCAGCGCGCGGCCCATGGCCACCATCTGGCGCTCGCCGCCGGACAGCGAGCCGGCGCGCTGCTTGCGGCGGTCGCCGAGCGCGGGGAAGAGCCCGGCGACGAACTCAAAGCGCTCCGCGAACTTCTTCGGGGCCTGGTAGAGCCCCATCTGGAGGTTCTCCTCGATGGTCAGGCTGGGGAAGACGTTGTTGTTCTGGGGCACGAAGCCGATGCCCTTGTTGACCAGGACGTTGGCCTTCAGGTTGGTGATCGGGTCGCCGTCGAGGGTGACCTCGCCGGAGCGGATCCGCACCAGGCCGAACATCGCCTTCAGCAGGGTCGACTTGCCGGCGCCGTTGGGTCCGATGATCCCGACCAGCTCGCCGCGCTGGGCGTAGAAGTCGCAGCCGTTGAGGATGTTGACGCCGGGCAGGTAGCCGGCGACCAGGTTCTCGGCGCGCACGAGCGCGCCCTCGGCCGCGGCCAGGTGCGCCGAGCGGTCGGCGATCTCGTGCTCGGAGACGGTCGGCGACCTCGTCTCCTGGTCGATCGCCGCGAGCGCGTGGCTCTGGTCGAACGCGATATCCGCTCGCTGTACTCGGTGCGCTCGTTTCGCTCGTTCACGTCTGGTCCTCCGTCGGGCTCGGGTCGGCGTCCAGGAGGCCGCGGCCCTCGGCCGCCTCGTCCTCGGCGATCCGGGCGGGCTCGTCCTCGGGGGCCAGGGCCTCGTCATGGTGGGAGCCGAGGTAGGCGTCGATGACGGTCTGGTTGGCCATGATCGACGTGCGGCGGGCCCTCGGCGATGATCGCGCCCTGGGCCATCACGATCACCCAGTCGCTGATGTCGCGCACCATGTCCATGTCGTGCTCGACGAACAGCACGGTCATCCCCTCCTCGCGAAGGGCCTTGACGTGCCCGAGCAGGGACTGGGTGAGGGCGGGGTTCACGCCGGCCATCGGCTCGTCGAGCATGACCAGCTCGGGCTCGACCATCAGCGCACGGGCCATCTCCAGCAGCTTGCGCTGACCGCCGGACAGGCTCCCGGCGAAGTCCTCGCGCTTGGCGTCGAGCTTGAAGCGCGCCAGCAGCTCGTCGGCGCGGTCGGTGTTGGCGTTCTCCTGGCCGCGCCAGAGCGGGGCGAACATGCCCGTGAGCATGCTCTCGCCCTTCTGGCCGGTGGCGCCGAGCAGCATGTTCTGGATCACCGTGAGCTTGGACAGCGCCTTGGTGAGCTGGAAAGTGCGCACCATCCCGCGGCGGGCCACCTGGTACGGCTTGGCGCCCTTGAGCGACTTGCCGTTGAGCGACCACTCGCCGGAGTCGGGCTGGTCGAACCCGGTGAGCTGGTTGAAGAAGGTGGACTTGCCGGCGCCGTTGGGCCCGATCAGGGCGGTGATGGCCCCGCGCTGGATCTCGACGTGGCCGGACGTCCACGGCGGTGAGGCCGCCGAAGCGCCGCACCATGTCGTCGACGATGACGATCGGGTCAGGCTTCTTGGAACGCGGCTCCTGCGGCACGTCGGCGAGGGCCCGCAGCGCCGCCTCGCGGCGGGAGCCCGGGACGACGGGGTCGCCCATGGTGGTGGCCTCAGCGGGCATCGATCGCCAGCTCCCTCTTGTCGCCGAAGATCCCTTGCGGGCGGAAGATCATGAGCAGCATCAGCGCCAGGCCGACGAGCATGAAGCGGACCTGCCCGACCTGGGTGTTGTTGATGATGTCGCCGGAGATGTAGCCGGCGTTGATGGCGCCGTTGAGGAAGTTGTCGGTGAAGGCCAGCAGCGCCCAGAAGATCATCGAGCCGATGACCGGGCCGAAGACCCGGGCGGCCCCGCCGAGGATCAACACGGTGTAGGCGAAGAAGGTCAACTCGGTGGAGTAGTTGTCCGGCTGGGCCGACTGGTTGGCGATGGCGAAGATGAAGCCGCCGAAGCAGCCGAGCACGCCGCCGAGGACCAGGCTCTGCATCTTGAACGAGAACACGTTCTTGCCCAGGCTGCGTGCGGCGTCCTCGTCCTCGCGGATGGCCTTGAGCACGCGGCCCCACGGGCTGCGCATGAGCGCCCACACGACCAGGCAGCACAGCAGCACCAGCAGCCAGCCGACCGTCAGCACCCACATCTGCGTCCTCGTTGCGGATGTTGATCGGGCCGAACTCGTACGAGCCCTCGGGGAAGGGGTTGAGCGCGTAGAAGTCGTCGGCGAAGGCGCTGATCCCGTCGGAGCCGCCGAAGGTGTCCTTGAAGGTCACCGAGCGCAGGATCAGCCGGATGATCTCGGCGGCGGCGATGGTGACGATGGCCAGGTAGTCCGCCCGCAGCCGCAGCGTCGGCGCGCCCAGGAGCAGGGCGAGCACGATGGCGGCCAGGACGCCCACGCCGATGCCGACCCAGAACGGCAGGCCGAAGGTCGCCACGCTGGTGGCCAGGCCGAAGGCAGCGACGGCGAGGAAGCCCGCCTGCCCGAAGTTGAGCAGTCCGGTGTAGCCGAAGTGCACGTTCAGGCCGATGGCGGCCAGCGCGTAGACGACCGCCTCGACTCCGATGAAGGCGGTCAGCGTGTTGCTGAGGATCGTTCCCCAGTCCATGGGATCTGTGCTCCTTCGCCGTCAGCCGATGCGCTCTCGGCGGCCGAGGATTCCCTGCGGCCGGACGAGGAGGACCAAGATGAGGATGACGAGCGCGCCCACGCTCTTGAGCTCGGTGGGCACGAACAGCGTCGACAGCTGGATGACCAGGCCGACGAGGAGACACCCGACCAGGGCGCCGAACGCGGTGCCGAGGCCGCCCACGGTGACGCCGGCGAAGATCAGCAGCAGGATCTGGAAGCCCATCTGCCAGCCGACCCGCTGGTTCATGCCGAGCAGGATGCCGCCGAAGGCGGCGAGCGCGGCCCCGATCACCCACACCGTGTTGATGACCCGCTCGACGTCGATGCCGGAGGCCGCGGCGAGGGCCGGGTTGTCGGCGACGGCGCGGGTGGCCTTGCCGATGCGGGTGCGCAGCAGCCAGAGCGCGGTGGCCACCAGCAGCAGCGACGGCGATGATCGAGCCGATCAACGCCTTGGGGGTGATGCTGATCGGCCCCCACTGCAGGCCCGCCTGGCCGGCGTACTCGGAGAAGTCCTGGCTCTGGCCGCCGAAGAAGAACAGCATCAGGTAGCGCAGGAAGATCCCGAAGCCGATCGAGACCACCAGCATGGCGATCAGGCCGGTGCCCCGCTTGCGCAGCCGGGCCCAGAGCAGCTTGTCCTGGATGCCGCCGAGGATGCCGCAGGCCAGCACCGCCAGCGCCATCGCCAGCAGGAACGGCAGGCCCGAGCACGTTGTTGAAGATGTAGCCGGCGATCGCCGCCCAGCGTGATCAGCTCGCCGTGGGAGAAGTTGGTCAGGCCGGTGGTGCCGTAGATCAGGGAGAGGCCGACGCCGCCGAGGGCGAGCACGAGGCCGAGCACGAGGCCGTCGGCGGCGAGCTGGGCCGCCTGCTCCCAGATCGGCGTGGAGGCGACCTCCGCCGGCCCGCTCGCCCTCGTTGAGCGGGAAGAGCGCCGCCTTCTGCTCGCCCGCCCCCACCGTGAGGGTGCGCTCCGGAGTTGGGGTGGAGAGCCCCTCGGGAAGCGTCGTCGTGTCGAGGGCCACCTTGTAGTCGCCCAGGTGCCGGGAGCGGCACCTCGAACGCGCCTGCGCGTCGCTCGTCACGGTCTGGGTGAAGCCGCCGGCGCCGGTCACCGTGACGGCGACCCCCTCGACCGGGTGAGCGGGTGTCGTCGATGACCGGGCCCGACCACCTTGCCCCGGATCGCCTCGCCCTCGGCGTACGCGGGGGAGCCGGCGAACAGCAGCCCGAGCCCCCCAGCAGGGCGAGCAGGAGGAGCAATCCTCGTCTGCGCACGCGGTCTCCTCCAAGGCGGTGGCGGCGCGAGCCGCGACTGGGTCAGCCGTCCGGCAGCATAGGGCGGATCCGGGCGGCTGGCGCGGGAATCGCCCGGCCGGTTCTCCGGCCCTCGCTAGAGCAGTGTCGCGGCCAGCCAGGCGAGGGCGGGCGCCGCGACCAGGGCCGGCAGCAGATCGCCGACCGGCACCTGCTTGACCCGCAGCAGGCGCAGGGCGATCCCGATGATGAGCAGGCCGCCAGTCGCGGTGAGCGCGGCGATGGCGTAGGCGGGAAGCACGTCGCCGAGGGCCCAGCCGAGGGCCGTGAGCGTGCCCTGGACCACGGCGACGGTGAGCGCGGACGCCGCGACCCCCCACCCCAGCGAGGCCGCGATCGCGATGGCCGCGAATCCGTCCAGGGTGGCCTTGAGGGCGAGCTGGTCGATGCCCTCGCCCAGCCCGTCCTGCAGCGAGCCGAGGATCGCGAGCGGTCCGACGCAGAACAGCAGGGAGGCGTCCACGAAGCCCTCGATGAAGCGCTGCCGGTCCTCGTCCGCGCCCTTGCCTCCCAGCCGGCGCTGCAGGGCGCCGCCGAGCCCCTCCAGCCGGTCCTCGATACGCAGCAGCGATCCGACGATGCCCCCGATCAGGACCGCGCCGAGGACGACGAGGACGGTCCAGCCCGATCCGACCGCCTCGACGTACGCGGGGTCGCGCACCGCCATCAGGTTGAGCCCGGCGACGAGCAGGGTGACCAGGCCCAGCCCGTCGGTGACGACGTCGCGCGTGCGGCCGGGCAGCCGCTCCCCGAGCAGGGCGCCGACCGCGGATCCGAGCAGGACGGTGCCGACGTTCAGCACCGTGCCCGCCCCGATGAACAGCTCGCTCACGCTGGGTCCTTGTCCTCTGGGTCCGAAATCCTCTAGCGGCTCGCGGCGGCGGGCGCGACGGTGTGGGAGGCCCCGACACCTCACGTACAGTCTTGCCGTCGGTGGCCGGGCGAAATCGTGCTTCCGGTACGTGGCGGCGCGCGAAAGCGTAGTCATCGGCAGTTGGGACCTGGAGGATTCGTGGCGCGTGGTGCTGTGAGCGTCCGTGCGGCCGTGCCCGCTGACGCTCCCGCGATGGCCGCCTTGTGGGGCGAGATCCGCTCGGCCAGCAACGGCGCCGGCTCTCTGGTCTCGGCGCCGACCGAGGAGCGGGTCCTCAAGGCGCTCGCCGCGGTCGAGGCCGACGACCGGGCCCGGATCCTGGTCGCCCAGGTCGACGACGCGCCGGGCCAGATCGTCGGGATGGCCGTCCTCCAGCACAACCCGCTCGCCCCGCTCTTCGACATCGACTGCGTGCAGGTCTCCTACCTCCATGTCTCGCGCGGCTGGCAGGGCCGCGGGGTCGGCAAGGCGCTGGTGGGCGAGGCGGCCGCGCTGGCCGAGGACGGCCACATCGAGCACGTGGTCGTCAGCGTCTTCCCCAGCGCCGCGCGAGGACCACCGCTTCTACGCCCGGCTGGGCTTCGCGCCGATGGCGACCCGCCGGGTGGTGGCCACCTCGGTGCTGCGGCGCAAGCTCAACGGCCAGCCTGGGTCCTCGCGCCTTGAGGGCATGCTGGCGCGACGGCGCGTGCTGCGCGCCCGCGGCGCCGCGCAGACCGACCCGGTCTGACGTCCGGCCCGGTTAGGCCCCCGGGGCGGCGTCCCTCAGCAGGCACAGCAGCCGCGAGGTGCAGGTCAGCCGGCCCTCGTCGTCGGTGATCGTGATCTGCCAGGCGGCCATCGTGCTGCCCAGGCTGAGCGGGGTCGCCACGCCGTGGACGCGCCCACCGCGGGCCGCCCGGTGGTGGGTGGCGTTGACCTCGACCCCGACGGCGACGCGGCCGGCGCCCGCGTGCAGCGCCGACCCGATCGATCCCAGCGTCTCGGCCAGCACCACCGACGCGCCGCCGTGCAGCAGTCCGTACGGCTGGGTGTTGCCCTCGACGGGCATCGACGCGGCGACGCGGGTGGGCGAGGCGTCGGTGATCTCGATGCCCATCCGCTCGGCGAGGCTGCCCGGGGGATGAGCGCGAGCATCGCGGGCGTCGAGACCGGGCCGGGTGCGCGGCGGGGGAGTCGGTCATCCCCCGAGCCTAGGATCGGCCCGTGCCCGCCGCCGACCGCCCCGCCCGCCGACTGCTGCTCCTCGACGGCCACTCGCTGGCGTACCGGGCCTTCTACGCCCTGCCCGGTCGAGAACTTCTCGACCACGACCGGGCAGCCGACCAACGCGGTCTACGGCTTCACCTCGATGCTGATCAACTGCCTGCGCGACGAGGACCCGACCCACGTGGCGGTGGCCTTCGACGTGTCGCGGCAGACGTTCCGCACCGAGGAGTTCCCGGCGTACAAGGCGACCCGGTCGGCGTCCCCGGACGAGTTCAAGGGCCAGGTCGCGCTGGTGCGCGAGGTGCTCGACGCGCTGCGGATCCCGTCGCTGGCGATCGAGGGGTACGAGGCCGACGACGTGATCGCGACGCTGACCCGCGAGGCGGTGGCGCAGGGCTTCGAGGTCGACATCGTCACCGGCGACCGCGACGCCTTCCAGCTGGTCGGCGACCGGGTGACCGTGCTCTACCCGAAGAAGGGCGTCTCGGACCTGGCCCGGATGACGCCGGCCGGCCGTCGAGGAGCGCTACGGCCTGACGCCGGCGCAGTACCCCGACTACGCGGCGCTGCGCGGCGACCCGAGCGACAACCTGCCCAGCGTGCCCGGGGTGGGGGAGAAGACCGCGGCGAAGTGGGTGCGCGAGTTCGGCTCGCTGGAGGCGCTGGTCGCCCGGGTCGACGAGGTGCCGGGCAAGGCGGGCCAGTCGCTGCGCGACCACCTCGCCCAGGTGGTGACGCAACCGCCGGCTCACCGAGCTCGTCGACGTGCCCGACCTGCCGTACGCGATCGACGACCTGGCGCGCCAGACGTGGGACCGCGACGAGGTGCACCAGGTCTTCGACACGCTGCAGTTCCGGGTGCTGCGCGAGCGGCTGTACGCGACGCTGGCGGCGCGCCGAGCCGGAGGCGGACGAGGGCGTCGACGTCGAGGTCGAGCGGCCCGCCGCGGGCGCGCTCGGCGGCCTGGTTGGCCGCGCACACGGCCGCCGGGCGATCCGGGGTCGCCTTCTCCGGGCGTTGGGGGCGCGGCACCGGCGACCTCGACGCGGTGGCGATCGCCGGCGCGGACGGCGCGGTGGCGTACGTCGAGCCGGCGCTGCTCGACAGCGCGGACGAGCCGGCGCTGGCCGCCTGGCTGGCCGATCCCGCTCGGCCCAAGGCCGCGCACGACGTCAAGGGCCCGCTGCTCGCGGCGCGCGCCCGGGGCTGGCGGCTGCGCGGGCGTGACCAGCGACACCGCGCTGGCCGCGTACCTCGCGCTGCCCGGCCAGCGCTCGTTCGACCTCGGCGACCTCGTGCTGCGCTTCCTGCAGCAGGAGCTGCGGGCGGGCGAGCGCGACGACGGGCAGCTGTCGCTCGATGGCGCCGACGAGGCCGCGGCGGTCGACTCCCTGGGGCGCGCGGCGCGCGCCACGGCCGACCTCGCCGACGCCCTCGACGCGGTGCTGGCCGAGCGGTCGTCGACCGCGCTGCTGGCCGACCTCGAGCTGCCGCTGGTCGACGTGCTGGCCGAGATGGAGGCGGCGGGGATCGCCGTCGACTCCGAGCACCTCGCGTCGCTGGCGGCGCACTTCGGCGGCGAGGCGCGGGCGGCCGCCGAGGCGGCGCACGCGGTGGTGGGGCGCGAGTTCAACCTCGGCTCGCCCAAGCAGCTGCAGGTCATCTTGTTCGACGAGATGAACCTGCCCAAGACCAAGCGGATCAAGACCGGCTACACCACCGACGCCGAGGCGCTCCAGTCGCTGTACGCCCAGACCGAGCACCCGCTGCTCGAGCACCTGCTGCGGCACCGCGACGTCTCCAAGCTGCTCACCACGGTCGAGGGCCTGCAGAAGTCGGTCTCCGACGACGGCCGCATCCACACGACGTACAACCAGACCGTGGCGTCGACCGGGCGGCTGTCGTCGACCGACCCCAACCTGCAGAACATCCCGATCCGCACCGCCGAGGGCCGCCGCATCCGGCTGGCGTTCATCGTGGGCGACGGGCTACGAGTCGCTGCTGACCGCCGACTACAGCCAGATCGAGATGCGGATCATGGCGCACCTGTCGGAGGACGCCGGGCTGCTCGAGGCGTTTCGCATCCGGCGAGGACCTGCACACGACCGTCGCGGCCCGGGTCTTCGACGTGCCGCGCGACGGGGTCACCCCCGAGATGCGAGCCGAAGATCAAGGCGATGTCGTACGGCCTGGCCTACGGCCTGTCGTCGTACGGGCTGTCCCAGCAGCTCGGCATCAGCCGGGCGAGGCCTCGACGTTGATGGACGAGTACTTCGAGCGGTTCGGCGGGGTGCGCGACTACCTGCGCGAGGTCGTCGACGAGGCGCGGCTGCGCGGCTACACCGAGACGCTGATGGGCCGCCGGCGCTACCTGCCCGACCTGTCCAGCGACAACCGCCAGCGCCGCGAGATGGCCGAGCGGATGGCGCTCAACGCGCCGATCCAGGGGTCGGCGGCCGATGTGGTCAAGGTCGCGATGCTCGGCGTCGACGCGGCGCTGCGCCGCCGCAGGGGCTCGCCTCGCGGATGCTGCTGCAGGTGCACGACGAGCTGGTGCTTCGAGGTGGCGCCGGGGGAGCGCGAGGCGCTCGAGGCGCTGGTGCGCCACGAGATGGGCGCAGGTGGTCGAGGAGCGGCTCGGGCTGACCGTGCCGCTGGAGGTCTCGGTGGGAGTCGGGAGGAGCTGGGATGACGCCGCGCACTGACGACGAGCGAAGCGAGGAGTCGTGTGCGCGGCAGAAGGCACGGCTGCGCACTCGACGAGCTTCCGCGGCGCGTGCGCTGGCCGCCGCCTGGGGTGGCGCTCCTGGCCGCGCCTGCTCAAGCGCGCCGGCTGCCGCCCCCGAGGACGACACGTCCACCGAGGTGGCGTTCGCCGACTGCGCGGCGGTGGCGTGCGAGGGGTCCATCGACGGCGCGGCGTACCGCATCCTGCTGCCGGACACGTGGAACGGCACTCTGCTGCTTTGGTCGCACGGCTACCGCAGCCCGCAGCCGGCCCCGCCCGCGTTCGGCCCGGTGCTCGACCAGGCCGAGCCCGCCCCCGGCTGGGACGGCACATCGTCGCCGATCGCCGACGAGCTGCTCGCGCAGGGCTACGCGCTGGCCGGCTCCGCCTACGCCAGCAACGGCTGGGCGGTCGCCGACGGGATCAAGGCGGGCGAGGACCTGCACTGCCTTCTTCGCCGAGAAGGTCGGCAAGCCGAAGCGGACGTACGTGTGGGGGGCCTCGCTCGGCGGCCTGATCACGCAGGTCCTCGCCGAGCGCAACCCGGACTGGGTGTCGGGCGTCGATGCCGACCTGCGGGGTGGTGGCCGGGCCGATCCTGAACTTCGACCTGGCGCTGGACGTCGCGTACGCGATCAAGGCGCTGATCGACCCGGAGCTGAAGCTCACCGGGTTCGCGTCCTGGGACGAGGCGGTGGCGGAGTGGCAGCGGGCCGCGGCCGCAGTGCTGGCCGCTGGCGGCGACATCGCCACCGGCGCCCCGAAGCTGGCCCTGATCGGGGCGATCTCCGACGCCCCGAGGCAGACCAAGACCTTCGACGGCGGCGACCCCGTGTCGCAGCTCAGCGCGGTCGGCGAGGCGGCGCTCACCGCGCTGGGCTTCGCGACCTTCAGCCGCTGGGAGATGGAGCAGCGGGTCGGCGGCAACCCGTCGGACAACACCGACGCCGACTACGCCGCGCGGGTGTCGGCCGACGAGCGGGCCCTGATCGAGACGATCTCGCCCGGGGCGACCGACCGCCTGCTGGCCGAGCTCGCGGCCGCGCCGCGCGTCGCCGCCGACCCGGCTGCGCGCGAGGCGTTGAGCGCGCTCGGCGACCCCACGGGCGCGATCAAGGACCCGACGATCACGCTGCACACCGCCGCCGACCCGCTGGTGATCGTCCAGAACCAGACGGTGCTGGCCGACCGCGCGGCGGCGAACCCCGATCGGACCGCCGATCTGATCCAGATCTACACCGCGCCCCCGTCCACTACCGACGCGTCGACCGGCGCCCCCTACGGCGCCGGCCACTGCAACTTCACCCCCGGCGTCGATCGACCGCCCTGGTGGCGCTGATGGACGCCTGGGTCAGGGAGGGGGCCTTCCCGACCGCGCAAGGCCATCGCGGGGCCTTCGGGTCCCAGAACGGCCAGGAGTCGTTCTTCAAGCCGGCGGAGTGGCCGGCCCCGGAGGCCATCGACGAGGGCTGACGTGGGCCTCGAAGGAACCGTCCCGACCGAGGTCGGGACCTTGGCCCATGGCGCGCGGCCGCGCGCACCACTTGCATCACGGTCAGGTGTTAGTGCGTCCATCTCCCCCCATTGGGGGTTACCGGATGGTAGAAGTGCGGCAAGGGCCTCTCGGCCATGACCAGTGGAGGAAACATGTCCAGAGGCAAGACGGCGATCGCGGGCTTGGTGCTCGCGGTCGTGGCCGCTCTCGCCGTGATGTTCGGGGACGCCCTCGGGCTTGACCTCGACGCCACGATCTTCGTCGGCGCCGCCTGCGGCGCGATCCTCGGGCTGGTTCCCGACCGCGGCCCGTTCGCGCGCGCTCGGGGGCTTCCTGATCGGCTTCGTGCTGACCTTCGCGGCGTACGGCCTGCGAGCGCAGTTCCTGCCGGACTCCGCCAGCGGTCGCGCGGTGGCGATCTTCATCCTTCTGATCTTGGTCATGGCGGTCGCCGCGCTCAGCGGGGGCCGTCTTCCGTTGTGGTCCTTCATGGTCGGCATCGCCGCCGCCGCGGGGACGTACGAGACGACCTTCACGATCTCGCCGGCTGACTTCCTGTCCCAGGCGCCCACCGCCGCGGTCAACGGGCTGCTGGCGACCTCGATCGGCTTCGCCGCGACCGTGTGGCTGGGCTCGATGGTCGAGGAGGAGCGCGAGAGCGAGCGCGAGATGGTGTCGACGCAGTCCGCGTCCCTTGACAGCCTGATGAACCCGAAGAGCGAGGCCTGACATGTCGAGCACGAAGCGTTCCGTCTTGGCGGCCGGGGTTGCCCTGGCCATCGGCCTCGGGCCGGCAGCGGTGCTGCTGGGCACGGCGGCCGGAGCCGCTGAGGACAGCGGCGCACCGCTGGTCACCAACCGCGAGAGCGTGAGCCTCAAGGCCGACGCCACCGGCGCGGTCGACGTCGCCCGCATCTACGACCAGATCGCCGTCACCGGCAAGGGCTCGGTCACCCTCGATAACCCGATCTCGTGCGAGAACCTCCGCAACCTGAACGGCTGGGGGGCTCCCGAGTGCGCCGATGACCAGTTCACCGTCACCCTCGAGGCCGACGGCCAGACCCGCTACCGCACGACCAGCGACTTCACGAAGGACCTGCCCTTCTCGATCACCGGGTCCTGGAAGCTCGATGGCGAGTCGATCAGCCCCGCCGACCTGGTCGGCAAGTCCGGCGAGGTCGAGGTGACCTACCGGATCGAGAACACCTCCGGCAAGCTCACCAAGCTCACCTTCGAGGACGGCACCGGCGCCGAGGTGACCAAGGAGGAGAAGGTCTACACCCCGCTCGCCGGGTCGCTGTCGATCATCCTGCCGGCGAACTACACCAATGTGTCCGCGCCGACAGGTGCGGTGGCCGGTGACGGCCGCAACGGCAGCAAGCTGGCGTTCTCGGCCACGCTGATCCCGCCGCTGGGTGGGCCGGTGGTGGAGGTCGGCTACACCGCCGACGTCGAGGACGCGACCATTCCTCCGGCCAACTTCAGCGTCTCTGTGGTGCGGCCCTACGACAACCCGAGCGTGTCCTCGGCCTCGGAGTCGTTCGCGGGCGGCGTCGAGACCGGCCAGACCCTGACCGCCGGCGCGACCACGATCGACGAGAACCTGCTCAAGCTGAGCACCGGCGCGGGCACCCTGCTCGCCGGCCTGCTCCAGCTCAAAGCCGGCGCCGAGACGCTCAACTCCGGCCTGCAGGACGCGGCCGAGGGCTCCGCCAAGCTCGCCGACGGTTCCGAGCAGATGGCCGACCGGCCTGAACAGGACCGCCGTCCCGGGCGCCCAGAAGCTGGCGGTGGCTCTGCGCCAGATCGCGGCAGGCCTAGTCCACGCTTCAGGAGCCTCACGGCGCTCCCTGCCGTCGGTGAAGGCCACCCCGGAGTACCAGAGGCTGATCGGTGGTATCTGCTATATCCAGTGCTCAGATCGGACACCAGCGGACACGGACCTCCGCAACGGCCCTGGGTGCGCTCAACACGATCATTGCGCTCATGACTGGTGCCACTGGCGAACCGAAGGCTGGCGCTCGACGGCTCGTCGGCAGCCGCGTCAGACGCCTGGGCTGCTACGGCCTGACCTCGCTCCCAGCGGGGTGCGCCGAAGTCCTGCCTGGGATTGATGCCATCACGGATCCAAACAACCCATCGGTTCGCCTTCAGCGGCCGACCTGCTCTACCAGGTCGGCGTTACCTCGCAGATTGCCGCGGGCCTGAAGCTGAAGCTCTACGACACACGGGCGGACTGCGGGATGCCTGGTCAGCCCCGACGGTTGCGGCGCCTACCAGGCGCTTGACGGAATCAAGATCGGCGAATGGCCTGCTGGTCGATGGCATCGCTGCGCAGATCGTCAACGATCCCGACTTCAGTCGCCTTGGTGGCGGGGAGTCAGACGGTGGCTGCTGGTGCGCAGCAGCTGGCGACGGGCTTGTGCCGGCGGCGGCCGGGGCCACGACGGTCGCCGAGGGCAACGAGGACTTGGCGACCGGGCTGGGGGCGGCGGCGGAGAAGACCCCGCAGTTGGCCGAGGGCCTGGGGTCGGCGTCCGATGGCGTTCCGCAGATCGTGGACGGCACCAAGCAGCTCTCCGCGGAGGGCACCCAGAAGCTCATCGAGGCGGGCAACGACACCGCGATGGACTTCGGCATGCGGTTCGCGATCATCGAGGCCGCGGCCGAGACGACCAAGGACGGCGGCCTGCCGTACGGGGCGCCGGAGCAGTCCGACCTCGCGTCGGCGGCCTACACGATGGACCTCGCAGGCGAGGGCTCCACCGGGTGGCAGCGACGCGACCAAGGGCATCGTGGCGCTCGTGCTGCTCGGCGGCGCCGCCGCCGGTGGCGCGGCGCTCAGCGCCCGCAGGTAGTCCGCACCACGAACGAGGGCGGGGGCCCCTCCCACCAGGGAGGGGCCCCCGCCCTCGCCCATCCCCCCGCAGAGTGTGACGTTGGCGGTGCGACACGCCGGGCGAGGAGCCGGCGAAGGTCACACTGTGCGGGGTCAGGAGGGGAGATCGGCCACGAAGATCGCGGTGCCGGGGATGACGCGCCCGCGCAGCGGCGACCACTGGCCCCACTCGCGGTTCTCGCCCTCCGGCCACTCCGGCTCGACCAGGTCCACGAGGGTGAACCCCGCGCCGACCAGCTCGCGCACCCGCTGGCCCAGCGTCCGGTGGTGCTCGGCGTAGAGCGCGCTGCCGTCGGCGGCGTGCTCGACGTACGGCGTGGTGTCGAAGTACGAGTCCCGCGCCGACCAGCCCGCCCGGCCCCGGGTCGTCGGGGAAGCACCAGCGGATCGGGTGGGTGACCGAGAAGACCCAGCGCCCACCCGGCCGCAGCACCCGGGCGACCTCGGCCATCAGCCCGGCGCTGTCGGCCACGAACGGGATCGCGCCGTACGCCGAGCAGGCCAGGTCGAAGGACGCGTCGGCGAACGGCAGCCGGCAGGCGTCGGCCTGGGCCACCGGCACCCGCGTGCCGGTCGAGCGGTCCAGCCGCCGGCCGTACGCCAGCTGCGCGTGCGAGACGTCGATCCCGTACGCCTCGGCGCCGTGCTCGATGAGCCAGCGGGCGCACTGGGCGGCCCCGCAGCCGACCTCGAGGACGCGTGCGCCCCCGCACCTCGCCGAGCAGCCGCGCGTCGGCCTCGCGCAGGCCCTCGGGGCACCAGACGAAGTCCGCGTCGCCCAGGAAGCCCCCGTGCTCGGCCTGGTAGGCGGCCGCGTCGGCGTCCCACCAGCGACGGCCGGCGGCCGAGACGCTCGCGGCCTGCGACAGGGGCGTCCGGCCCACCCGGCGCGGGCGCCGGGGGACCCTCAATTGACCCTGTCACCCGGCCAAACGTAGACTCAGCGCTGCGCCGTGGGCCTGCGCGACCTCAGACCGAGCAGGCTCGCGCTCGAATGCTGTCCTCCCAGTCCTCCCTGACCGGGTCCCGGCACGTCGATCCACGGGCCCTCCGCGCGACGCTCTACTCCCTGTCCGCATCGGAGCCCCTTCTACATGACGATCACCGCAGAGCAGCCCACGACCGCCACGCCCCAGGTCGCGATCAACGACATCGGCTCGCAGGACGACTTCCTCGCCGCCGTCGACGCCACCATCAAGTACTTCAACGACGGAGACATCGTCGAGGGCGTGATCGTCAAGGTCGACCGGGACGAGGTCCTCCTCGACATCGGCTACAAGACCGAGGGCGTCATCCCCTCCCGCGAGCTGAGCATCAAGCACGACGTCGACCCCAACGAGGTCGTCAAGGTCGGCGACGAGATCGAGGCCCTCGTCCTCACGAAGGAGGACAAGGAGGGCCGGCTGATCCTGTCCAAGAAGCGCGCGCAGTACGAGCGCGCCTGGGGCACGATCGAGAAGATCAAGGAAGAGGACGGCGTCGTCAAGGGCCACGTCATCGAGGTCGTCAAGGGCGGCCTGATCATCGACATCGGCCTGCGCGGCTTCCTGCCCGCGTCGCTCGTCGAGATGCGCCGCGTGCGCGACCTGCAGCCGTACGTCGGCAAGGAGCTCGAGGCCAAGATCATCGAGCTCGACAAGAACCGCAACAACGTCGTGCTCTCGCGCCGCGCGTGGCTCGAGCAGACCCAGAGCGAGGTGCGCCAGAAGTTCCTCACCACCCTGCAGAAGGGCCAGGTCCGCTCCGGCGTCGTCTCCTCGATCGTCAACTTCGGCGCGTTCGTCGACCTGGGCGGGGTGGACGGCCTCGTCCACGTCTCCGAGCTGTCCTGGAAGCACATCGACCACCCGTCCGAGGTCGTCGAGGTCGGCATGGAGGTCACCGTCGAGGTGCTCGACGTCGACATGGACCGCGAGCGGGTCTCGCTGTCGCTCAAGGCGACGCAGGAGGACCCCTGGCAGCAGTTCGCGCGCACCCACCAGATCGGCCAGGTCGTCCCCGGCAAGGTCACCAAGCTGGTGCCGTTCGGCGCGTTCGTCCGGGTCGACGAGGGCATCGAGGGCCTGGTCCACATCTCCGAGCTGGCCGAGCGCCACGTGGAGCTGCCCGAGCAGGTCGTCAAGGTCAACGACGACCTCTTCGTCAAGGTCATCGACATCGACCTGGAGCGCCGCCGGATCTCGCTGTCCTCAAGCAGGCCAACGAGGGCACCATCGGCGAGGCCGTCGACTTCGACCCGACGATGTACGGCATGGCGGCCACGTACGACGAGGCCGGCAACTACATCTACCCCGACGGCTTCGACCCCGAGACCGGCGAGTGGCTGCCCGGCCACGAGGAGGCCAAGGAGGCGTGGGAGAAGCAGTACGCCGACGCCCAGGCCCGCTGGGAGGCCCACAAGGTGCAGGTCGTCGAGGCCAAGAAGGCCGACGCCGAGGCCACGACCGAGGTCGCCGGCCGCCGGCGCGTCGTCGTACTCCTCCGACACGCCCGCCGAGGACGCGGCCGGCACCCTGGCCTCGGACGAGGCGCTGGCCGCGCTCCGCGAGAAGCTCTCCGGCGGCGACGCGTAGCCGACCGCTGGACCCAGCCCCACCCCGTACGACCCGCGAAGGCCCCGCCGCACTGGCGGGGCCTTCGCCGTAGCCCCCCCCCGCCCGCCGGAGAGTGTGACGTTGGCGGCGGCTGGGGCGGCGTGTCGAGGCGCGAAGGTCACACTGTGCGAGGGGGGTGGGGGCGATTCCGCCCAAGGGACCACCCGTCGCTGGACCGTTGGCGGGCGAGACCGCGACGCCTGGCGCGGACGAGAGCGGCGATGAGTTCGGCGGGGTTGCGCCGGTCTGCAGCCGTGGCGCGGACGACAAGGAGGCCAAGGCGCTCGAAGCGGCGGTACCGACCCACGTCCGTCCGCCACTGGGTTGCATCTGTGCGGTGTTGGTCGCCCTCGTACTCGCCCGCCAGCCCGGAGGCCGGATCCAGCAGGTCCGGCTTGCCGACGAAAACCCCGTCGCGGTCGAACACGGGAACGTTCACCAACGGCATCGGCAGGCCGGCCTGCAGCCAGACCAGACGGAGCCAGGACTCCTGGGGGGAGGCAGCCATCGGGTCGGCGAGCCCGGCCACCACGCGCGCCTGCGGGAACTCCGGTCCATCGACCTCGCTTGGCCACCTCGGCCCACAGGTCGCGCGCGGCTGAGCCGGGTCGCCCGCAGGTAGGCATCCACGCTGCCGAGAGCGTCAGCCACCGAGCCTGCTCGGGCCAGGTCGAAGACGCGGTTCGCGCATGGCCGGTCACACGCAAGCCATCGACAACATCGACCTCAGCGGGATCGAGAGTCGAGCGGCAGACCAGGACACCCGCTTGCGGGCGGATCTGCGCCGGAGGCGGCACGACCAAGGGCACTGACAGGGCGGTCCCGTCGGCTCTCGTCCCCTCGTGCCACGGCACGCCGCGCAGGTGCGCGGCGGCCCACCCTCCGATGGCCCCGGTGGGCGGGAGGAGCAGGGCGGCCGCGGCGATCCGCGTGCGCGTCGACTCATCCTGGGTAGGCCTGCGGACCCCGCGATGCGGGATCGCCCAGTCCTGCGTGTCGTACGCCCGGATCCCGCCCGCGCGAGGAGAGCTGGCGCAGCCGGAATGGCGCCGGAGGCACCACGGGGGCATCCCAGCCCGGCCTGGGCGAAGTGGCGGAGGACATCGAGCAACCCTGGCCGGGTGGCGGGCTGTGCCGCTCGCCTCGTCCACAGCCCCGGTCTCCGTGCTCGCACAGTGTGACGTTCGCGGCGTGACACGCCGTTCAAGAGCCAGCCAACGTCACACTGTGCATCGGGAGGGGGGCTGATGGCAGGGTGGGGACATGGGAGGGACGGCATGGGCGTGATCGTGGGGCTGACCGGGGGGATCGGGTCGGGCAAGTCCGAGGCCTCTCGGATGCTGGCCGCGCGCGGCGCGGTCGTCGTCGACGCCGACTCGATCGCGCGCGAGGTCGTCGAGCAGGGCACCGTCGGCCTGGAGCGGCTCGTCGCCGAGTTCGGGCCCGAGATCCTCGACGCCGACGGCTCGCTCGACCGCGCCGCCATGGCGTCGAGGGTGTTCGCCGACGCCGAAGCCCGCGAGCGGCTCGGAGGCCGTCGTCCACCCGCTCGTCGCCCAGCGCTCGGCCGACGTGGTCAACGCCGCCCCGCCCGAGGCGGTGGTCGTGTACGACGTGCCGCTGCTCGTCGAGAACTCGATCCGCGGCTTCGACCTCGTCGTGGTGGTCGACGCCCCCGATGACGTGCGATTCGACCGGCTCACCCGGCTGCGGGGCATGGATCCCGGCGACGCCGGCGCCCGGATGGCCGCCCAGGCAGCCCGCGAGGAGCGGCTCTCGGCCGCCGACGTCGTGCTGGACAACAGCGGCTCGCTGGCCGACCTCGAGCGCCAGGTCGACGCGCTCTGGGCCCGGCTGAGCCAGGCCTGACCGCCGCGGTCCCGGCCGCCGGCTCGAAACGGTCGGACCGCCGCCGTACGGTGGTCGGGTGCGCCCCCTCCACGAGCTGTCCCGCCAGGTGGCCCCGTTCGAGGTCATCTCCAGCTACACCCCGAGCGGCGACCAGCCGCACGGCGATCGACGACCTCGAGCACCGGATCAACGCCGGCGAGCGCGACATCGTGCTGCTGGGGGCCACCGGCACCGGCAAGTCGGCGACCACCGCCTGGCTGATCGAGCGGCTGCAGCGGCCCACCCTGGTGATGGCGCCCAACAAGACGCTGGCCGCCCAGCTCGTCAACGAGTTCCGCGAGCTGCTGCCCAACAACGCCGTCGAGTACTTCGTCTCGTACTACGACTACTACCAGCCCGAGGCGTACATCCCGCAGACGGACACCTACATCGAGAAGGACTCCTCGATCAACGACGAGGTCGAGCGGCTGCGGCACTCGGCCACCGCCAGCCTGCTCACCCGGCGCGACGTGGTCGTCGTCGCGTCGGTCTCCTGCATCTACGGCCTGGGCAGCCCGCGCGCCTACCTCGACCAGATGACCACCCTCAACGTCGGCGACACCGTCGACCGCGACGGCCTGCTCCGCCGGTTCGTGGCCATGCAGTACACCCGCAACGACCTGTCGTTCACCCGCGGCACGTTCCGGGTGCGCGGCGACACCGTCGAGATCATTCCCGAAGTACGAGGAGCTCGCGGTCCGCATCGAGTTCTTCGGCGACGAGATCGAGCGGCTCTCGACGCTGCACCCGCTGACCGGCGAGGTGATCAGCGAGTCCGAGACCGTCTACATCCTGCCCGCGTCCCACTACGTCGCCAGCCCCGAGCGGATGGAGCGCGCGATCGCCAGCATCGAGGTCGAGCTGACCGAGCGGCTGGCCGAGCTGGAGCGCCAGGGCAAGCTGCTCGAGGCCCAGCGGCTGCGGATGCGCACGACGTACGACCTCGAGATGCTGCGCGAGATCGGCACCTGCTCCGGGGTCGAGAACTACAGCCGGCACAGCGACGGCCGCGGCCCGGGCACCCCGCCCGACACGCTGCTCGACTACTTCCCCGAGGACTTCCTGCTCGTCATCGACGAGTCGCACGTGACCGTGCCGCAGATCGGCGGCATGTACGAGGGCGACATGTCCCGCAAGCGCAACCTGGTCGACCACGGCTTCCGGCTGCCCAGCGCGATGGACAACCGCCCGCTGCGCTGGGAGGAGTTCACCGAGCGGATCGGCCAGACGGTCTACCTGTCGGCGACGCCCGGCCCGTACGAGCTGGCGCGCGGCCGCGGCGTGGTCGAGCAGATCATCCGCCCGACCGGGCTGATCGACCCCGAGGTCGTGGTCAAGCCCACCAAGGGCCAGATCGACGACCTGGTGCACGAGATCCGCGCCCGCGCCGAGCGCGACGAGCGCGTGCTCGTCACGACGCTGACCAAGAAGATGGCCGAGGACCTCACCGACTACCTCCTCGAGCTCGGCATCCGGGTGCGCTACCTCCACTCCGAGGTCGACACCCTGCGCCGGGTCGAGCTGCTGCGCGAGCTGCGGCTGGGGGAGTACGACGTGCTGGTGGGCATCAACCTGCTGCGCGAGGGCCTCGACCTGCCCGAGGTCTCGCTCGTGGCGATCCTGGACGCCGACAAGGAGGGCTTCCTGCGCTCGGCCACCAGCCTGATCCAGACCATCGGCCGCGCGGCCCGCAACGTCACCGGCCAGGTGCACATGTACGCCGACTCGATCACCCCCTCGATGCGGCAGGCGATCGACGAGACGACCCGCCGGCGCGCCAAGCAGGTCGCCTACAACACGGCCAACGGCATCGACCCCACCCCGCTGCGCAAGCGGATCGCCGACATCACCGACCTGCTGGCCCGCGAGGACGCCGACACCGACCAGCTGATCGGCGGCGGGCGGGCGACAGCAGAGCCGCGGCAAGGCGCCGGGCGCCGGGTTCGCATCGCGGGGGGCGGCCGGGCGGCACGCGGCCGACCTCGCCGGCATGCCGGCCCGCGACCTGGCCGACCTGATCCAGCAGCTCACCGACCAGATGCACGCGGCGGCCGAAGACCTGCAGTTCGAGCTGGCGGCGCGGCTGCGCGACGAGGTGCACGAGCTCAAGCGCGAGCTGCGCGGCATGTCGGACGCGGCCAAGGGCTGATCGGGCCGCGGGGCGGCCGCGGATAGGCTGCGGCCGACCCGCGCGGCCGCCGCCGCACCCGGCAGCAGCCATCGTCCGAAAGGCCCCCGCGTTGGAGATCTCGGCCGCTGTCTGGGTCGCGACCGTGGGCGGGGTGCTGGCGATCCTGCTCGCCGACCTCTGGGTGGTCTCCCGCCGCCCGCACAAGCCGAGCATGCACGAGGCCGCCCGGTGGGTGGTGTTCTACATCGCCCTGGCCTTCGCGTTCGCCGCGTTCGTCTGGTGGTACTGGGGGCAGCAGTACGCGGGGGAGTTCATCGCGGGCTACCTCACCGAGTACTCGCCTCAGCCTCGACAACCTGTTCGTCTTCGTGCTGATCATGGCGCGCTTCCGGGTGCCGGCGGCCGCGCAGCAGACCGTGCTCGTCGTCGGGATCGTGCTCGCGCTGATCTTCCGCGGGATCTTCATCGCCATCGGGGCCGTCGCCATCGCCCAGTACTCCTGGGTCTTCTACCTGTTCGGGGCCTTCCTCCTCTACACCGCCTGGAAGCTCGCTTCGGGGGCGACGAGGACGAGGAGTTCAAGGAGAACGCCCTGCTGCGGCTGGCCCGCAAGGTGCTGAAGACCTCGCCGGACTACGACGGCGTCAAGCTGCGCACGACGTACAACGGCGCGCGGGTGTGGACGCCCGCTCATCGTGGTCATGGTGGCGATCGGCACCACCGACGTGCTTTTCGCCCTCGACTCGATCCCGGCGATCTTCGGGCTGACCAAGGAGCCCTACCTCGTCTTCACGGCCAACGCCTTCGCGCTGATGGGGCTCATGCAGCTGTACTTCCTGCTCGGCGGGCCTGCTCGACCGGCTGGTCTACCTGCCGTACGGCCTGGCGGTGATCCTCGGCTTCATCGGGGTGAAGCTGATCTTCGAGGCCCTGCACACCAACTCGCTGCCCTTCATCAACGGCGGCGAGCCGGTCGAGTGGGCGCCGGAGATCAGCACGGCGGTGTCCCTGGCGGTCATCGTCGGGGTGCTCATCGTCACGACGGTTGCTAGCGTGATCAAGGCCCGCCGGGACGCCCGGCGGTGATTCGGCGGCGCTCGAGCCGCCCGACCACACGATTCGGAGGACGCGGACGATGAACGTCCCGCTGTGGGCCTGGGCGGCCACGATCGGCTTCATCGTCCTGCTGCTCGTCGTGGACTTCCTGATCGGGCGCAACCCGCACGACGTCTCCGTCAAGGAGGCCGCCTGGTGGTCGGTCTTCTACGTCAGCGTCGCGATCGGCTTCGGCGTGCTGGTCTGGGTCACCAGCGGGTCGGACTTCGGCCAGCAGTACTTCGCCGCCTGGCTGGTGGAGAAGAGCCTGTCGGTCGACAACCTGTTCATCTTCATCATCATCTTCGCCCGGTTCGCCGTGCCTTCGCGCAACCAGCAGATGGCGCTGCTCTTCGGGGTCGCGCTGGCCCTGGTGATGCGGGCCGCGTTCATCGCGGTCGGAGCGGCCGCGCTGGCGACGTTCGCGTTCACGTTCGTGATCTTCGGCGGCTTCCTGATCTGGACGGCCATCCAGCTGTTCCGCCACCGCAACGAGGACGCCGAGGTCGAGGACAACGCGGTCCTGAAGTACGCCCGCCGGCACCTGCCGGTGACCGAGGAGTACCACGACAACAAGGTCACCGTCCGGATCGACGGCAAGCGCTACGTCACCCCGATGTTCCTGGTGCTCATCGCGATCGGCACCACCGACCTGCTCTTCGCCCTGGACTCGATCCCGGCGACCTTCGGGGTGACGTCCGAGCCGTACCTCGTCTTCGCGGCGAACGCCTTCGCGCTGCTCGGGCTGCGGGCGCTCTTCTTCGTGCTCCGGTCGCTGCTCGCCAAGCTGATCTACCTGTCCACCGGCCTGTCGATCATCCTGGCGTTCATCGGCGTGAAGCTGATCCTCACCTGGGCGCACGAGGTCAACCCGGACATCCCCAAGATCCCCACGACGCTGTCGCTCGCGGTGATCATCGGGATCCTCATGGTCACCACCATCGCCAGCCTGATCAAGGCCAAGCGCGACCCCAGCGCCGTGGCGCACTCCGGCTCCCTGCGCGCCACGCACCACCACGACGAGGGGTCTGGCTCAGCGCAGTAGCCCCCGGTCAGGCCCCGCAGGAGGCCTTGAGGGCCGCGAGCCACGCTCGGTCGAAGTCTGCGTCGAACGCCGCCAGGACCGTACGGTCGGAGGTCGGCGTCTCGATCTGCGTGGCCAGGACCGGCCCGCGGGCCGCCACCGTTGAGGGGCACACGGTGGGCTCCCAGACGATGGGCAGGTCCACCGCATCGCCGGGGACCACCCGGACCTCGCCTGCTGCGGCGACCGGGTCGAGGCCGGCTGTGACGCCGCCGACCGCCGAGCCGGTGACCGCGACCTGGACCGGTGCGTCGGAGACGTTCGTGAGCCGGACGGTCGTCGCGACCGTACGGCCATCGGCGGCCGCGCCCAAGCCCGCGGACCGTCACGGCCCCGCGGTGAGCGCGATCGGCAGCGGCCCGGGATCCGGCGGGGGAGGCGCCGACTCATTGGGCGGGAAGGCGACGACCGCGGCCGCGGCGACGCCGGCCAGCCCGAGCGCCGGCCACCGGAAGCGGCGGATCCGCCCCCGAGTTTCTGACACGCCCCCAAGGACGCCGCCTGCGTTGCCCTCAGGCAGGCCGCCGGAGAGCAGCACGACCTCGGGTCGCTCCGCGTCCGGTCGGCCCATCTGGTCCGCGCCGTCAGGTCATCACGAGGCGAGCGGACGACGGCGCTGGGCGGCCCTGACGAGGCCGAGCCCGACGAGCACGAAGAGCAGACCGGCCGCGACCGCTCCGCCGATCTGCGCGCCGGTGTTGGCGATGTCCTCCGGCAGCGCGGCGGCGTCCTCGCCCAGGTAGTTCGAGGGGTCGGAGTCGGTCACCGTGATCGGCGCGGCGTCGGCCGAGGACAGCCGCCAGGGTCGGCGCGCGTCGGCGCTGTCACCGGCGGCTGGAAGACCGCCGTGGCGGTCCCGACGTTGGTGTACTGCCCGCGGATCGCCTGGCCGGTCGCCTGGCAGGTGACGCTGGCGCCGATGGCGAGTTCCGTGGCCGGGCAGGTGATCGCGCCCAGCTTGTCGTCGGACACCGCGAGCCCGGTGAGCGGCACGTTGCCGGTGTTGCGCACGACGTACGTCCAGGTGACGGTGCTGCCGGGCAGCACCTTGGGACCGGGCGCAGAGTCCGCGTCCTCGCCGTTGGTGGCCTTCTCGATGTCGATCGCCGGCGCGGCCCCGAAGTAGTGCGAGGGGTCCGAGGCGGTGAGGGTCTGCTCCAGGGCGTCCAGGGCCACCACATCGGCCGTGTTGGCGTACTGCCCCGGCGTCGCGGTGCCGGAGGCCACGCAGGTCAGGCTGCCGCCGGGGGCGATCAGGTCGATGGTCGGGCAGGCGATCGTGACGCCGGGGTCGGAGTCGGTGATCGTCCAGTCCGAAGATCGGGATGTCGCCGGTGTTGGTGAGGACGTAGTTCCAGCGCACGGGTCCACCCACGGGGACGTACGGCCCGGTGGGGCTGTTGGCATCCTCGTCGTTGGTGTACTTGGTCAGCGTGATCGTCGAGATGTAGCCGAAGTAGTGCGACGGGTCGGTGTCGGAGACCGGGGTGGCCCCGTCGAGCCCGGTGGCGGTGGCGATGTTGGCGTAGAGCCCCCTGGTCGCCACGCCGCTTCCGGTGCACGCCATGGTCTCCAAGCGCCGTCAGCGTCGTCTTCGGGCAGGTGACGCTGACCCCCTGGTCGTCGACCACCGCGACGTCGGTGAGGGTGGTGTTGCCGGAGTTCGTGACCTGGTAGACCCAGCTCGACCGGGGTCGCCGACGGGGATCAGGGGGCATCCTCGGGGAGATCGGCGTCGACGCCGTTGGTGGACTTCTCGACCGTGATGCCGGGCTCGGCCCCGAAGTAGTGCGAGGGGTCGGCGTCGGTGGCCGGGCTGCCCGAGCGAATCCACCCCTGTGACGTAGGCCTCGTTGGCGTACTGGCCGACGACCGCGGTGCCCACCTTGTCGGTGCAGGTCATTTGCTCGGCGGCAGCGAGCGTGGACTTCGGGCAGGTGACCGCGCCCTCCTGGTCGTCGACCACCTCGATGTCGGTGAGTGCGCTGTTGCCGGTGTTCGTTGACGACGTACGACCAGGTCACCGGGCTACCGACTGGGATGAACGGGCCGGGGGCGGTGTCGGCGTCCACTCCGTTGGTCGCCTTCTCGACGTCAATCGCAGCCACGACACCGAAGTAGTGCGAGGGGTCGGAGTCGGTCGACGGGCGGGAGCGTGAGGCCCGGGGTCAACGCGGTGGCGCTGACCGTGGCCGATGTTCGCGTAGAGGCCGGGGGCGGCGACGCCGGAGGCGCGGCAGAACGAGGCTTGCGCCGGGGGGCAGGAGCAGGATTCGCGGGCAGGCGAAGGCGTCGCCGATCTTGTCGTCGGTGGGCTCCCAGTTGGAGAGAGATACGTTGCCGGTGTTGGTGACGCGGTAGCTCCACACCACCGGTCCGCCCACGGGCACGAGCGGGGCGTCCGTCGGGAGTGTCGGCGTCCTCGCCGTTGGTGGCCTTCTCGACGTCCACGCTGGGTTCGGCCCCGAAGTAGTGCGAGGCGTCGGAGTCGGCCACCGGCTGACCGACCCCGCGAGGCCGGTGGCCGTGGCGGTGTTCTCGTACTGGCCGGCCTTGGCCCCGCCGACGGCCGGTGGCCGTGTAGGTCCACGTCTCCGCGGTGTCGAGGATCCCGTCTGTGTTGGAGTCCCCGGGCTGGTAGACCGGGCTCGACTCACTGGTCGTCGGTCACGGTGACCGAGGTGAGCGGGATCTGGCCCGTGTTCGTGACGACGTAGGTCCAGGTCACCGGCGTCGCCTGGTTTGAGGAACGGGCCTGGCGCCTGGTCGGCGTCCGAAGCCGTTGGTGGCCTTCTCGATGTCGATGCCCGGCTCGACGCCGATGTAGTGGGAGAGATCGAAGTCCGTGACGGTCACCCCGGCAGCGCTGGTCCCGGTCACCGCGCCGGTGTTCTCGTACTGGCCCGCGGATGGGCTGGTCCCGTCAGCCGAGCAGGTGAAGGACTCGCCGGGGGCGAGGGTCGTCAGGGCAGGTCGACGGGCGTGGCCGGGCGGGTGACCGGATTGCCGCCCTCCACGGTCACGGTGTCGGTGACCGCGATGCTGCGACAGCGTGACGTTGCCGGTGTTGGTGACCGATGTACTCCCACTGGACCGGGTCGCCGCCGGGACCAGTCGGGACCGAGGGCGGGCAGTGTCGGCGTCGGTGCCGTTGGTGAACTTCTCGATGTCGATCGCGGGGGCGGCCGGGAGCCGGTTGTAGATCGTGCAGGTGACGATCGCGTCGGGCGGGACGACGGGGGCGATGAAGCCCAGAGTCGACGGGGGTGATCGGCGAGAGGTTCGGTCGGGGAGGTCCGGCGTGCGGTAGGTGCAGGTGGTCAGGGCGGGGTCGTAGACCAGCCCGGGGATCACGCCGCCCGGGTCCTGCTCGGTGATGGTGACGGTGGAGGCCGTCGGATCGGTGGTGTCCCACTGGAAGTTCGCGAATCCGGACGCGTCGGTCGGGGTGGTGGCCGTGTCGCCGGTGGCCCCCGCCGGGAGCACCCAGGCCTTGGGCGTGGGTGCTGGCGACGGCGGTGATGTCGAAGCCGGCCCCCGGCTCGGCGTCACCGACGTCGGTGTCCGGGGTGAGGTCCACCAGCTTGCGCACGGTGATCGGACGGCGCGCACAGCTGGAAGGCGGCATCGCGCAGCGCGTGCTCCAGCAGGGCGAAGTTGGGCTCCCGGTAGACGTCGGTCGTGGAGATGTCGAAGGGCTGGCCGTTGTCGGGGAAGACGTCCGGGCCGGAGACCTTGATCAACCGGTTGAGCGCGGAGTTGCTGCTGAGCCCGTCGCCGACCGCGAGGGCAAGAACGTGGCTGCCAAGCGGACTTGAGCCCGTTGGAGTTCGAGACGGCGCGGTTCGCGGCGGGGTTCTCGTTGGCGTCCTGGACCTGGTTGGAACTCAGCGGCACCTTGGTCTCGTACTCGAGCTGGGTGACCCGGTCCTCGCGGATGATCTTGTTGGGGTTGCCGTCGGTGATGAAGACGACCAGATGCGGCTGCACCGCGCTCGGGCGGGGTTGCAGGAAGCGGCCCACCCGGAAGCCGTCTTCCCAGTTGGTGGATCCGTCTGGGTTGTAGTTGTCGGCTGATGTAGGGCTCGAAGACGGTGGCGATCGTGGCGTCGGTGACGGTGATGTAGTCCTGCGGCTGCGCCGGCGCCGGGGGTGACAGGGGTAGCCGCGCGACGGTGGAGAACTCGTTGACCGCGAGCCGCGACCCGGTGTTCTTCAGGGAGCTGGTGAAGGCCCGGAAGGCGCGCTGGACGTCGCTCTTGTAGGGCTTGACCGAACCGGACTCATCCAGGATCACCAGGATGTCCAGGCCGCAGGCGACGGCGAGGTCGGGGTTGGTGATCGGGATGCTCGGCTCGCCGGGCGCGGCCGCGGCCTTGCGGGGCGGCGATGGCCAACCCGCCGGCCAGCACGACCCCTGCGGCCACCAGCGCCGTGAGGCGGCTCCCGCGTCCGGTGCGGACCCCCATGCGACCGATGCTCACAGTCCAACCTCCGAGGCGCGTTGCAGAGTGCGTCCACACATGCGGCGCACCGCGCGCAGGCTATGCCCGCAGGGCCCTGAATGCAGGCGGGAGTCCCCCTTTCGGGTACGCGGTCACCAGCCGCGTTCGCGCCACTCGGCGAGGTGGGGGCGCTCGGCGCCGAGCGTGGTGTCGTGGCCGTGGCCGGGGTAGACCCAGGTCTCGTCGGGCAGCCGGCCGAAGACCTTTGCCTCCAGGTCGCCCATCAGCGAGGCGAACGCGGCCGCGTCGCCCCACGTGTTGCCTGGGCCCCCAGGGAAGAGCGAGTCGGCCGTGAGCAGGTGCGGCGGCCCCTCGGGGTCGTCGTACAGCAGGGCGATCGAGCCGGGCGTGTGGCCGACGAGGTGGATGACCTCCAGCTCCACGGCGCCGAAGCGCAGCCGGTCGCCGTCGGCGAGCAGCACGTCGGTCTCGACCGGGATCTCGGCGGCGTCGTCGCCGTGGGCGTACGTCCGCGCGCCCGTCGCGGCGACCACCTCGGCGAGGGCCTGCCAGTGGTCGGCGTGCCGGTGCGTGGTGACGACCCCGGCCAGCCCGTCCTCGCCGACCAGCGCCAGCAGCCGCTCGGGCTCGGCGGCGGCGTCGACCAGGATCTGCTCGCCGGTCTCCCGGCACCGAAGCAGGTACGCGTTGTTGTCGTGGGCGCCGACCGAGAGCTTGCTCAGGGACAGGTGGGCCAGCTCGCGGGCCTGGGCGGGCCCGCCGGGGTGGACTTTGCCGGTGTAGCCGGTCACGGGGTCCTCACTTCCATGAGCGCCGGAATCGCCTCAGAGCCGCGTCGTCTTAGAGCCATGGCGGGAGCGTCGGGGTCGGCCCGGCCGGGGTGACCACGAGGTATCGGCCGTCATCTCGACCGGTGAGCCACGCCAGCAGCCGCCAGGACGGGCCGGTCAGGGTGGGCGGCCCTCCGCCCCGCACCGGCCAGGTGCGCTCCTGGTCGCGGGCCTCCACCGAGAAGCCGTCGACGCCGGGCCGGGTGTCGAAGACCGCGATCGCCTCCGCCAGCTCGGCGACGACGAAGTCCTGCGGCCACGCCGACGGCAGGTAGCCCGCGCCGAGGTCGACGTGGTGGATCTCCACCTCCCGCCGCCGCAGGTCGACCATCCGGCGCGCGGTGCGCCGAACCTCGGCGACGAGCGTCACCTCGGCGTCCCAGGCGTCGTCCGGCAAGGGCGTCGAAGGCCGCCAGGCCCACCGGGCGCACTGGGCGGTCAGCTCGGCGGCCAGCGCCGAGGGCGGCAGGGCGGCCCAGGCGGCGATCCCGGCGTCGCGGGCCTCGCGCGAGTCGTACACGGGCACCGGCTCGCCCGCCGCGAGCGCCCTCCGCGGCCCGGGCCATGCCCTCGGCGTTGCGGGCCAGATGGGCGACCACGTGGGCCCGGGTCCAGCCCGGCAGCAGGCTGTCGGCGGCCCAGGCGCGAACGGGCCCCAGCCGCGCACGGTGGTGAGCAGGGCGTGCAGTCGACGCGGCCACGGGCGAGAGGTCGGGGCTGCTCACGCCGCGAACCTACCGCCGTCCGCCGCGACGCCGAGGAGGCCGCTGTCGGCTCCCACGGTTAGCCTGGGTCGCGCAGCACCGAAGCCCCGCCAGCGCCGAACCAGCCGTACGACCCAGGAGCCTGTGACCGCCGTGGCCGACCGACTGATCGTGCGCGGGGCCCGTGAGCACAACCTCAAGGACGTCTCCCTCGACCTGCCCCGCGACGCCCTGATCGTCTTCACCGGGCTGTCCGGCTCCGGCAAGTCCAGCCTGGCCTTCGACACGATCTTCGCCGAGGGCCAGCGCCGCTACGTCGAGAGCCTGTCGGCGTACGCCCGGCAGTTCCTCGGGCAGATGGACAAGCCCGACGTCGACTTCATCGAGGGGCTGTCGCCGGCGGTCTCGATCGACCAGAAGTCCACCTCGCGCAACCCGCGCTCGACGGTGGGCACGATCACCGAGGTCTACGACTACCTGCGGCTGCTCTACGCGCGGATCGGCCGGCCGCACTGCCCGGTCTGCGGCAAGCCGATCGCGCGCCAGACCCCGCAGCAGATCGTCGACCGGGTGCTCGAGCTGGAGCAGGGCGCCCGCTTCCAGGTGCTCGCCCCGGTGATCCGCGGGCGCAAGGGGGAGTACCTCGAGCTGTTCAAGGACCTGCAGTCCAAGGGGTACGCCCGCGCCCGCGTCGACGGCGTCGTGGTCGCGCTCACCGAGCCGCCCGTGCTCAAGAAGCAGGAGAAGCACACGATCGAGGTCGTCGTCGACCGGCTCGCGGTCAAGGCGTCGGCCAAGCGGCGCCTGACCGACAGCGTCGAGACTGCGCTCGGGCTGTCCGGCGGGCTGGTGGTGCTCGACTTCGTCGACCTGCCCGAGGACGACCCGCACCGCGAGCGGACCTTCTCCGAGCACCTCGCCTGCCTCGACGACGACCTGTCCTTCGAGGAGCTCGAGCCGCGGTCGTTCTCGTTCAACAGCCCGTACGGCGCCTGCGTCGAGTGCCACGGCCTGGGCACCCGGATGGAGGTCGACCCCGAGCTGCTCATCCCCGACGCCCGGCTCAGCCTGCGCGACGGCGCGCTGGCCCCGTGGGCCGGCACCGGCAGCACGTCCGACTACTTCGCGCGCCTGGTCGACGCGCTGGCCGACGCCCTGGGCTTCCGCACCGACGTGGCCTGGGAGAAGCTCCCCGCCAAGGCCCGCAAGGCGGTGCTCAACGGCCACGACCAGCAGGTGCACGTCCGCTACCAGAACCGCTTCGGCCGCGAGCGCTCCTACTACACGGCGTTCGAGGGCGTGATCCCGTACGTCCAGCGCCGGCACGCCGAGGCCGAGAGCGACACCAGCCGCGAGCGGTTCGAGGGCTACATGCGCCAGGTCGCCGTGCCCGGCGTGCGGCGGCGCGCGGCTCAAGCCGATCGTGCTCGCGGTGACCATCGGCGGGCGGTCGATCGCCGAGGTCGCCTCGATGCCGATCGGCGAGTGCGCGCTCTTCCTCGGGGGCTCGGAGCTGACGCGCGCGCGAGTCGCAGATCGCCGAGCGCGTGCTCAAGGAGGTCAACGAGCGGCTGCGGTTCCTGCTCGACGTCGGCCTCGACTACCTCACCCTCGACCGGGCCGCGGGCACCCTCGCCGGCGGCGAGGCCCAGCGGATCCGGCTCGCGACCCAGATCGGCTCCGGCCTGGTCGGCGTGCTGTACGTCCTCGACGAGCCGAGCATCGGGCTGCACCAGCGCGACAACCACCGGCTGATCGAGACGCTGGTGCGGCTGCGCGACCTCGGCAACACGCTGATCGTCGTCGAGCACGACGAGGACACCATCCGCACCGCCGACTGGGTCGTCGACATCGGCCCCGGCGCGGGGGAGCACGGCGGCCAGGTCGTGGTCTCCGGCACGGTCGCAGGAGCTCCTCGACCACCCCGACTCGATCACCGGGGCCTACCTCTCGCGGCGCCGCGAGATCGAGCTGCCTGCCGTACGCCGGCCGCGCACCCCGGGGCGCTCGCTCATCGTCGAGGGCGCCCGCGAGCACAACCTGCGCGACGTCAGCGTGGAGTTCCCGCTCGGGTGCTTCGTCGCGGTGACCGGGGTGTCGGGCTCCGGCAAGTCCACCCTGATCAACGACATCCTCTACACCTCGCTCGCCCGCGAGCTCAACGGCGCCCGCGCCGTGCCCGGCCGGCACACCCGCGTCCGCGGCATGGAGCACCTCGACAAGGTCGTGCACGTCGACCAGAGCCCGATCGGCCGCACCCCGCGCTCCAACCCGGCGACCTACACCGGGGTCTTCGACCACGTCCGGCGGCTGTTCGCCGACACCACCGAGGCCAAGGTCCGCGGCTACCTGCAGGGCCGCTTCTCGTTCAACGTCAAGGGCGGCCGCTGCGAGGCGTGCGCCGGCGACGGCACGATCAAGATCGAGATGAACTTCCTGCCCGACGTCTACGTCCCCTGCGAGGTCTGCCACGGCGCGCGGTACAACCGCGAGACGCTCGAGGTGCACTTCAAGGGCAAGACGATCTCCGAGGTGCTCGACCTGCCGATCGAGGAGGCCCTCGACTTCTTCGAGGCGGTGCCGCCGATCGCCCGCCACCTGCGGACGCTGAACGACGTCGGCCTCGGCTACGTCCGGCTCGGCCAGCCCGCGCCCACCCTGTCCGGCGGCGAGGCCCAGCGGGTCAAGCTGGCCTCGGAGTTGCAGAAGCGCTCAACCGGGCGCACGGTCTATGTGTTGGACGAGCCGACCACCGGCCTGCACTTCGAGGACATCCGCAAGCTGCTCGGAGTGCTTGGCCGGCTGGTCGACCAGGGCAACAGCGTCATCGTGATCGAGCACAACCTCGACGTGATCAAGACGGCCGACTGGGTGGTCGACCTCGGACCCGAGGGCGGCACGGGCGGCGGCCTGGTGATCGCCGAGGGCACCCCCGAGCAAGTCGCTGCCGCCGAGGGCAGCCACACCGGTACGTTCCTGCAACCACTGCTCGCCTCCAGGAGGACCTCATGAGCGTCACCCGTCGCACCGTTCTGCAGACCGCAGCCGTCGCCGGGGTCGGCGTCGCGACAGCGGGGGCGCTGGCCGCGTGCTCGACGGACACCGGAAGCGACGGCGGGGGCGGCGACGGCGGCGAGTCAACCGGCGCAGCCGGCGACAGCGTCGCCAAGGCCGACGTCCCGGTCGGCAGCGGGGTCATCGTCGGGCGGCACGGTCTTCACCCAGCCGGTCGCCGGCGAGTTCGCCGCGTTCTCCACCACCTGCCCGCACAACCAGTGCCCCGTCGACGCGGTCAAGGGCGACGCCATCAGCTGCCCCTGCCACGGCAGCGAGTTCTCGATCGAGGATGGCTCGGTCATCAAGGGACCGGCCCGCCGGGGCCTGGCCGTGCAGACCGTCACCGTCGAGGGCGACCAGGTCGTCGCCACCTGATGCGCGCGCCGCGCGCTTAGGCTGACCCGCGTGCCGGACCCGTCCACGTACCGCCCGGCCCCGGGCACCATCCCGGACGGCCCCGGCGTCTATCGCTTCCGCGACCCGTCCGGGCGCGTGGTCTACGTCGGCAAGGCCAAGAGCCTGCGCCAGCGGCTGCACTCGTACTTCGGCGACCTGGCCGCGCTGCACCCGCGCACCCAGCAGATGGTCACCACCGCCGGCTCGGTCGAGTGGACCGTCGTGGCCAACGAGGTCGAGGCGCTGCAGCTGGAGTACGCCTGGATCAAGGAGTACGACCCGCGCTTCAACGTGAAGTACCGCGACGACAAGAGCTACCCCTACCTCGCCGTCACGGTCTCCGACGAGTTCCCCCGGGCGCTGGTCTACCGCGGCCCGCGGCGCAAGGGGGTGCGCTACTTCGGGCCGTACGCCCACGCCTGGGCGATCCGCGAGACGGTCGACCTGATGCTGCGGGCCTTCCCGATGCGCACCTGCAGCAACGGCGTCTTCCGCCGCGCCGAGCGCTCCGGACGCCCGTGCCTGCTCGGCTACATCGGCAAGTGCGCGGCCCCCTGCGTGGGCCGGGTGTCGGCCGAGGAGCACCGCGCCCTGGTCGAGGGGTTCTGCGACTTCGTGGCCGGGCGCACCGGGCCGGTGCTGAAGCGCCTGGAGCGCGAGATGCGCGCGGCGGCCGCCGAGCAGGACTACGAGCGCGCGGCCCGGCTCCGCGACGACCTCGGGGCGCTGACCCGGGCGCTGGAGCGCAGCGCCGTCGTCCTGCCCGACGCCACCGACGCCGACGTCGTCGCCGTGGCCGAGGACGACCTCGAGGCGGCGGTCCAGGTCTTCCACGTCCGGGGCGGCCGGGTCCGCGGGCAGCGCGGGTTCGTCACCGAGCGGGTCGAGGACCTCGGCACCGGCGACCTCGTCGAGCACCTCCTGCAGCAGCTGTACGGCGGCGAGGGCGCCGACGTCGTCCCCCGCGAGGTGCTGGTGCCGGCCCTGCCCCCGGATCAGGCGGCGCTCGAGCGGTGGCTGGCCGAGCGCCGCGGGTCGGCTGTCTCGGTGCGGGTGCCCCAGCGCGGCGACAAGCGCGCGCTGCTGGACACGGTCACCCGCAACGCCGTCCAGTCGCTCGGCCTGCACAAGCTGCGGCGGGCCGGAGACCTCAGCGCCCGCAGCCGCGCGCTGGCCGAGCTGCAGGAGGCGCTCGACCTGCCGGTGGCCCCGCTGCGCATCGAGGCCTTCGACATCTCCAACCTGCAGGGCACCGAGGTGGTGGCCTCGATGGTGGTCTTCGAGGACGGCCTGGCCCGCAAGTCCGAGTACCGCCGGTTCGCCGTCAAGGGCGCGGTGGGCGCGGACGGGGTCGCGCGGACCGACGACGTCGCCAGCATGCGCGAGGTGGTCGGCCGCCGGTTCCGGCGCTACCTCGACGAGCGCGAGCAGTCGAGCGACCTGGACCTCGGCGACGCCGAGATTGCGGGCGACGCCGGGCCGGGCCGCCGCCGCGGGACGAGGGCGGCCGCCCGCGCAGGTTCGCCTACGCCCCGAACCTGCTCGTCGTCGACGGCGGGGCGCCCCAGGTCGCCGCCGCGCAGGCGGCCCTCGACGAGCTGGGCATCGACGACGTGAGCCTGGTCGGGCTCGCCAAGCGGCTGGAGGAGGTCTGGCGGCCGGGCTCGCCGGACCCGGTGATCCTGCCGCGCACCAGCGAGGGGCTCTACCTCCTGCAGCGCGTCCGTGACGAGGCCCACCGGTTCGCCATCGCGTACCACCGCTCCAAGCGGTCGAAGTCGATGACGAGCAGCGCCCTCGACGATGTGCCGGGCGTCGGCCCGGCCCGGCGCGCGCTCCTGCTGCGGCACTTCGGCTCGCTCAAGCGGCTCCGGGCCGCCAGCGCCGAGGAGATCGCCTCGCTGCCGGGCTTCGGGGAGGCCACGGCGCGGGCCGTGGTGGCCGCCCTGGCCACCTCCGAGCGGCCCGCCCCGGCCGTGAACCCCGCCACGGGCGAGATCATGGACGACGATGGGGCCGCACCCGGGTCGTCGGGGCAGCCAGAGGAGGAGAGCACGTGAGCGTTCCGTCGCCCCCCGAGGTGCTGGTCGTGAGCGGCATGTCCGGCGCCGGCCGCAGCACGGCGGCGCATGTCCTGGAGGACCTCGGCTGGTTCGTCGTCGACAACCTGCCGCCCGCGCTGCTGCCCACCATGGCCGAGCTCGCGGGCCGCAGCCTGGGGGCCGTGCCCCGGGTGGCCGCCGTGGTCGACGTGCGCGGCCGGGCGTTCTTCGCCGACCTGACCGACGCCATGGCCACGCTGCGGGCCTCGGGCGCCGACGTGCGCACGCTCTACCTGGAGGCCTCGGACGAGGTGCTCGTCCGCCGCTTCGAGGGGGTCCGCCGGCCGCACCCGCTGCAGGGCGACGGCACCATCACCGACGGAATCGCCCGCGAGCGCGAGCTGCTCCGCGAGCTGCGCGGCGACGCCGACCTGACCATCGACACCAGCGGCCTCAACGTGCACCAGCTCCGCGGGCAGATCGAGGGGGTCTTCGCCTCGGCCCAAGGCCCGCCCGTCGTCCACGCCACCGTGCTGTCGTTCGGCTTCAAGTACGGCCTGCCGGTGGACGCCGACCTCGTCGTCGACCTGCGCTTCCTGCCCAACCCCCACTGGGTCCCCGAGCTGCGGCCCCACACCGGCCTCGACCCGGATGTCTCGCAGTACGTGCTCGGGCAGCCGGATGCAGAGGAGTTCCTCCGCCGGTACGAGGAGGTGCTGCGCCTGGTGATCCCCGGCTACCTCCGCGAGGGCAAGCGGTTCCTCGTCTTGGCCGTGGGCTGCACCGGCGGCAAGCACCGCAGCGTGGCGATGGCCGAGGAGATCGGGCGGCGCCTTGCGGAGGCGGGCGTGGACGTCCGGGTCAGCCACCGCGACATGGGTCGCGAGTGAACGTGCGGGTCCAGTGAACGCAGGGGAGGCCAAGGCCCCTCCGGCCGTCGTCGCCCTCGGCGGGGGCCACGGCCTGTCGGCGTCGCTGCGCGCCCTGCGCCGGGTGACGTCACGGCTCACGGCGGTGGTCACGGTGGCCGACGACGGGGGGTCGAGCGGCCGGCTGCGCGAGGAGTTCGGCGTCCTCCCGCCCGGCGACCTGCGGATGGCCCTGGCAGCGCTCTGCGACGACGACGACTGGGGCCGCACGTGGGCGCGGGTGCTGCAGCACCGCTACCGCACCGAGGGCTCGATGCACGGGCACGCCGCCGGCAACCTGCTGCTGGTGGCCCTCTGGGAGCTGCTGGACGACCCGGTGGAGGGCCTCGACTGGGTGGGCCGGCTGCTCGGGGCCTCCGGCCGGGTGCTGCCGATGGCGCTGGAGCCGCTGACCCTGGTGGCCGATGTGGTGGGCCTGGACGTCGGGGACCCCCTCGCCGCGAGCGAGGTCCGCGGCCAGGTGGCCGTGGCGACCACCCGCGGCCAGGTGCAGGGCGTCCGGTTGGAGCCGGAGCGGCCGACCGCCTGCCCCGAGGCCCTGCAGGCCGTACGCGCCGCCGACTGGGTCGTGCTCGGACCCGGCTCGCTGTTCTCCAGCCTGATCCCGCACCTGTTGGTGCCCGAGCTCGCCACCGCGCTCGTCCAGACGCCTGCCCGGCGCGTCTTCGTGCTCAACCTGGCCGCCCAGTCCGGCGAGACGGAGGGCTTCTCGCCGGAGACCCACCTCGAGGTGCTGGCCGCGCATGCCCCCGACCTGCGGGTGGACGTCGTCCTGGCCGACCAGGCGCACGTTCCGGATGTTGCCGGGCTGCGCCGCGCGGCCGAGTGCCTGGGGGCCGAGCTCATGGTCGAGGACGTGGCCGAGCGCTCCGGGCTGCCCCGTCACGATCCGGTCCGGTTGGCTACGGCCTTCGGACGGGTCTTCGGTCGTGGCAGGATCGCCCCATGGCGATGACCAGCGCGGTGAAGGACGAGCTGTCGCGGGTCGCGGTGACCAAGCCCTGCTGCCGCAAAGCCGAGGTGTCGGCCACCCTGCGGTTCGCGGGCGGGCTGCACATCGTCGCCGGCCGGATCGTCATCGAGGCCGAGCTGGACACCGGATCGGCGGCCCGGCGGCTGCGCCGCGACATCGCGGAGGTCTTCGGCCACACCAGCGAGGTGCACGTGCTCGCCGCGGGCGGCCTGCGCCGCGGCAGCCGCTACGTCGTCCGGGTGGTCCGCGACGGCGAGGCGCTGGCGCTGCAGACCGGGCTGCTGGACAGCCGCGGGCGTCCGGTCCGCGGGCTGCCCCCCCAGGTGGTGTCGGGCTCGCTGTGCGACGCGGAGGCCGCGTGGCGTGGGGCCTTCCTCGCGCACGGCTCGCTCACCGAGCCGGGACGGTCGTCGGCCCTGGAGATCACCTGCCCGGGCCCGGAGGCGGCGCTGGCGCTGGTGGGCGCGGCCCGCCGGCTGGGGGTGCCGGCCAAGGCCCGCGAGGTGCGCGGCATCGACCGGGTGGTCATCCGCGACGGCGACGCCATCGGCGCCCTGCTCACCCGGCTCGGGGCGCACGACAGCGTGATGGCGTGGGAGGAGCGGCGGATGCGCCGCGAGGTCCGCGCCACCGCCAACCGGCTGGCCAACTTCGACGACGCCAATCTGCGCCGGTCCGCGCGGGCGGCCGTGGCGGCCTCCTCCCGGGTCAAGCGCGCCATGGAGATCCTGGGCGACGACATCCCCGACCACCTGGCCACCGCCGGCCGGCTCCGCCTGGAGCACGGCCAGGCCAGCCTGGAGGAGCTCGGCGCCCTCGCCGAGCCGCCGCTGACCAAGGACGCCGTGGCCGGCCGGATCCGCCGGCTGCTCGCGATGGCCGACAAGCGCGCCGCGGAGCTGGGCATCCCGGACACCGAGGCCGACCTGCCGCCCGACCTCCCGGACGACTGAGCCGCCAGCCCCGGCCAACCCGGTTGGGGCTTTGGGCCTGAACACGGTCGTCGCGCACCCACTAGGCTTGCTGGTCAGTTACCCCCAAACTGAGGAGCCAGCGTGACTGTCCGGGTGGGCATCAACGGATTCGGCCGGATCGGCCGCAACTTCTACCGGGCCATCGTGGCCTCGGGCGCCGATATCGAGGTGGTGGGCGTCAACGACCTCACCGACAACAAGACCCTGGCGCACCTGCTCAAGTACGACAGCATCCTCGGCCGGCTGGGCCAGACGGTCTCCAGCACCGAGGACGCCATCATCATCAACGGCACGCCGATCCGGGCGCTCGCCGAGCGCGACCCGGCCGCGCTGCCCTGGGGCGACCTCGGCGCCGACATCGTCATCGAGTCGACCGGCCACTTCACCGACGCCAACGTCGCGCGCAAGCACATCGACGGCGGCGCGAAGAAGGTCCTGATCTCGGCCCCGGCCAAGAACGAGGACTTCACCGTGGTCATGGGCGTCAACGACGCCGACTACGACCCGGCCAAGCACACGATCATCTCGAACGCCTCGTGCACCACGAACTGCCTCGCGCCGATGGCCAAGGCGATCGACGACGCGTTCGGCATCGAGTCCGGCCTGATGACGACGATCCACGCGTACACCAACGACCAGGTCATCCTGGACTTCCCGCACAAGGACCTCCGCCGGGCGCGGGCCGCGGCGCTCAACATGATCCCGACGACGACCGGCGCCGCCAAGGCGATCGGCCTGGTCCTGCCCAACCTCAAGGGCAAGCTCGACGGCTACGCCATGCGCGTGCCCGTGCCCACCGGCTCGGCCACCGACCTCACCGTGCGGCTGGCGAAGGAGACCACCAAGGAGGAGCTCAACGCCGCGGTCAAGGCCGCCGCCGAGGGCCCGCTGGCCGGCTACCTCGAGTACACCGAGGACCCGATCGTCTCCACCGACATCGTCACCAACCCGGCCTCCTGCATCTTCGACGCGTCGCTGACCAACGTCATGGGCGGCTCGGCCAAGGTGCTCGGCTGGTACGACAACGAGTGGGGCTACTCCAACCGACTGATCGACCTCACCGTGCTCGTCGGCAAGTCCCTGTAGCCGACCGCGCGTACCCGAGCCGCACAGACCAGGCAGGAGCAGACCATGCGGGGCATCGAGTCCCTCGACGTCCAAGGCCGGCGCGTGCTCGTCCGGTCCGACCTCAACGTCCCCCTCGGGGACCCGGTCGGGCCGGGCGGCCTGCGGGCCATCACCGACGACGGACGGATCCGGGCCAGCCTGCCCACGATCCAGGCGCTCGCCGCGCGCGGCGCCCGGGTCGTGGTCTGCGCGCACCTCGGCCGGCCCAAGGGCGAGGCGCGCCCCGAGCTGTCGCTCGCCCCGGTCGCCAGGCGGATGGGCGAGCTGCTCGGCGCCGAGGTGCCGTTGGCCGCCGATGTGGCCGGGCCCTCCGCCCAGGCGGTCTCCGGCGGGCTGGCCGACGGCCAGATCGCGCTGCTGGAGAACCTCCGGTTCGAGGCGGCCGAGACCACCAAGGACGACGCCGAGCGCGGCGCGTTCGCCGACCAGCTGGCGGCCCTGGCCGACCTCTACGTCGGCGACGGCTTCGGCGCGGTGCACCGCAAGCACGCCAGCGTCTTCGACGTCCCGATGCGCCTGCCGCACGCGGCGGGCGGCTTGGTCGCGGCCGAGGTCGAGGTGCTGCGGCGCCTCACCGTCGACCCGGCGCGGCCGTACGCGGTAGTCCTGGGCGGCTCGAAGGTCTCCGACAAGCTCGGGGTCATCTCCAACCTGCTCACGACCGTCGACCGCCTGGTCATCGGCGGCGGCATGGTCTACACGTTCCTGGCCGCGCAGGGGCACGGGGTCGGCACCTCGCTGCTCGAGGCCGACCAGCTCGACACCGTCCGCGGGGTGCTGGCCGACGCCGAGGCGCGCGGGGTCCAGGTCGTGCTGCCCTCCGACATCGTGGTCGCCCCGGCGTTCGCCGCCGACGCGCCGGCCACCGTGGTGTCCGCTGATGCCATCCCCGCCGACCAGATGGGCCTGGACATCGGGCCGCGGGCCCGCGAGGAGTTCGCCGCAGCGCTGGCCGACGCGCAGACGGTCTTCTGGAACGGCCCGATGGGCGTCTTCGAGTTCCCCGCCTTCGCCGAGGGCACCCGGGCGCTGGCCGGCGCGCTGGCCCACTCGACCGGCCTCACGGTCGTCGGCGGCGGCGACTCGGCCGCCGCGGTCCGCACGCTGGGCTTCCGCGACGAGGAGTTCGGCCACATCTCAACCGGGGGAGGCGCGAGCCTGGAGTACCTCGAGGGCAAGCAGCTGCCCGGCCTCACCGCTCTGGAGGACTGACCCGCATGGCCGCAGGACCCGCCCGCACCCCGCTCATCGCCGGCAACTGGAAGATGAACCTCAACCACCTCGAGGCCATCGCGCTCGTCCAGAAGCTCGCGTTCTCGCTCAAGGACGACGACTACGCCTCCTGTGATGTGGCGGTGATCCCGCCGTTCACCGACATCCGCTCGATCCAGACGCTGATCGACGGCGACAAGCTGCGGCTGGTCTACGGCGCGCAGGACGTCTCGGCGCACGAGTCGGGCGCCTACACCGGCGAGGTGTCGGCGGCGATGCTGGCCAAGCTGGGCTGCTCGTACGTCGTCGTGGGCCACTCCGAGCGTCGGCAGTACCACGCCGAGGACGACGCGCTGGTGGCCGCCAAGGCCAAGGCCGCGATCGCCCACGGCATGACGCCGATCGTCTGCGTCGGCGAGGGGCTCGAGGTGCGCCGCGAGGGCCGCCAGGTCGAGCACACCCTGGCCCAGCTCGACGGCTCGCTGGCCGGGCTGAGCGCCGAGCAGGTCGCCGCGCTCGTCGTCGCGTACGAGCCGGTCTGGGCGATCGGCACCGGCGAGGTCGCCACCCCGGACGACGCCCAGGAGGTGTGCGCGGCCATCCGCGCGCGCATCGCCGAGGTGCACGGGGCCGGCGCGGGGGAGCAGGTCCGGGTGCTCTACGGCGGCTCGGTCAAGGGCTCCAACGCGGCCGGGATCATGGTGATGGCCGATATCGACGGCGCCCTGGTCGGCGGCGCGGCCCTCGACGCGGAGGACTTCACCCGGATCTGCCGCTTCCGCGAAGGACTTGCGGACTAGCGGCACGACAAGGGGCATAAGTCCTGCGGTTGGGGGCCAGGAGGCTCCCTGAGGGGGCCAAACAGGTCACGGTCTGGTTGCGAGCGCGTCGCGATGCGGTGCGTCGCTGGACTCAGGTGGCCCCCTCGGGTGACGATCGCCACGCTGCACCCCGCAGCAAGAGATCTCGTGCGTCGACGTCTGCCTCCGCGGAGGCCTCGATGGCACCGGGACACACCTGAACGAGAGGGAGAACAGATGCGCGTGCGCACTCGCTCGACGGTCGCCGTCGCCGGCATTTCGGTGCTGGCGCTCGGGCTGGCCGCCTGCGGTAGCAGCGACGAGGAATCGGGCGGCGGCGACGGCGCCAGCGGCTCGATGATCTACGCCAACACCACCCCCCAGAACCCGCTGATCCCAGCCCTGACCAACGAGACCGCGGGTGGCGACATCCTCGACGCGCTCTTCACGGGCCTGATCAACTACAGCCCCGACGACGCGAGCCCGATCGACGCGGTCGCCTCCTCGATCGAGGCCAATGAGGACTCCACCGTCTACACGATCAAGCTGAACGAGGGCTGGACCTTCCACGACGGCACGGACCTCACCGCCGACAGCTTCGTGGACGCCTGGAACTGGGGCGCGTACGGCCCGAACGGCGCCGCCAACTCGTACTTCTACGACGCCATCAAGGGCTTCACCGAAGTCCAGGGCGAGGACAAGAACGGCGACGAGGCGATCAGCAAGGACGAGGCTCCGGTCACCGAGATGTCCGGCCTTGAGGTCGTCAGCGACACCGAGTTCACCGTGACCATGGCCAGCCCGAACTCGACCTTCCCGTCGCGCCTGGGCTACATCGCCTACGCGCCGCTGCCCGAGTCGTTCTTCACCGCGTGCGGCGACGACCCGACTGCCGCCTCGTGCACCGAGTGGGCCAATAACCCGATCGGCAACGGCCCCTACAAGACGTCCGCGGTCGACCTCGCCGTGGCGATCGATGTCGAGGCCTACGCCGACTACAAGGGCCCGGACAAGGCCACCATCAGCAAGATCTCGTTCAAGAACTACCAGACCCTTGAGGCGGCCTACGCCGACCTGCAGGCCAACAACGTCGACTGGATGAACCAGGTCCCGGTGTCCGCCCTTGCCGGCAACGCCTACCAGACCGACCTGGACGGCCGCTACATCGACAAGCCGATCGGCACCTTCGCGTCGATCACCTACCCGCTCTACGACAAGCGGTTCGACAACGTCCAGCTGCGCCAGGCGATCTCGATGGCGATCGACCGCGAGGCCATCATCAAGAGCATCTTCAACGACAAGCGCACCCAGGCGGGCGGCTGGGTCTCCCCGGTGGTCGACGGCTACCAGGAGGGCGTCTGCGGCGAGTACTGCGTCTTCGATGCAGACAAGGCCAACGCCGCACTCAAGGCCGCCGGCGGTTTCACCGGCACCCTGACGATCTCCTACAACGCCGATGGCGGCCACAAGGAGTGGGTCGAGGCCACCTGCGGCAGCATCAAGAACACCCTCGCGATCGACTGCCAGGCCAAGCCCTACGTCGACTTCGCCACGTTCCTCGACGCGCGCGACAACGAGGAGATGGACGGCCTGTTCCGCACCGGCTGGCAGATGGACTACCCCTCGATCGAGAACTTCCTCGCGCCGCTGTACTTCACCGACGCCGGCTCGAACGACGGCGCCTACAGCAGCGAGAAGTTCGACAGCCTGATCGACCAGGCCAACGCGGCTTCGGGAGACGAGGGCATCAAGCTCTTCCAGGAGGCCGAGGCGCAGCTCGCGGCCGACATGCCGGTGATCCCGATGTGGTACGGCCAGGCGCAGTCCGGCTACTCCACCAAGATCACCGACGTCAAGGTGACCCCGTTCGGCACGCTCGACCTGTCGAGCGTCAAGGCCAGCTGACGGAGCACTGACCGTCTAGCCCGGCAACCACAGATCGGCCCGTCGCCTCGGCGGCGGGCCGATCTGCCGTTTGGGGTGCAACGAGTTGCGGGCCACCCCGCAGATCTCCCACATGCCTTGGATCCAGCAGGTATCGTGCGGCCTGCCCTGCTTGCCCGTCGCCACTGGAGGATTCATGGGTCGGTACGTGGTGCGGCGGCTCCTCCAGATGATCCCCGTGCTGCTCGGTGCGACCTTCATCGTCTACTGCGCGGTCTTTGCGCTCCCGGGTGACCCGTTCGCGGGCAAGTGCGGCGACCGGCCCTGCCCGCCGTCCTACATCGCCGCGAAGACCGCCGAGTTCAACCTGAACGACCCGCTGCTGGTGCAGTACGCGAAGTTCCTGGGCAACCTGCTTGACCGGGAACCTCGGCAACACCTACACCGGCCAGGCCATCCGCGACCTCATCGTGGTGGCCTACCCCACGACCATGAAGCTCGCCTTCGTCGCGATCATGTTCGAGTTGGTCGTCGGCATCGGCCTGGGCATCCTGGCCGGCCTCAAGAAGGGGAAGTTCACCGACAACTTCGTGACCCTCGGCACCCTCATCGTCATCTCGATCCCGGTCTTCGTGATCGGCTTCGTGATGCAGTACGTGTTCACGATCAAGTTCTCGCTGTTCCCCACGACGGTGTCGGCCGGGGCGCCCTGGCCCGACCTCATCCTGCCCGGCCTCGTCCTGGCCAGCCTGTCGCTGGCCTACGTCGCCCGATTGACCCGGACCAGCCTGGTGGAGAACGTGCGGTCCGACTACGTGCGCACCGCGACGGCCAAGGGCCTGCCGCGTCGCAGCATCATCGGCAAGCATGCATTGCGGAACTCGCTGATCCCCGTGGTGACCTTCATCGGGGCCGACTTCGGGGCCCTGCTCGGCGGCGCGATCGTGACCGAGGGCATCTTCAACATCAACGGGATCGGCGGGCTGACCTTCCGCTCGATCCGCGCCCGCGAGGGGGCAACCACGACCACGATCGTCACCTTGCTGGTCTTGGTGTTCCTGATCGTCAACCTGCTCGTCGACCTCTTGTACGCCTACCTCGACCCGAGGATCCGCTATGAGTGATCCGTCCGCCAGCGCAGCCATGGGGCGCACGTACGAGTCCGCCAGCGAGGTCGGGCAGCTCAAGGGCCCCTTCGACCAGAGCCCCGAGGTAGAGCCGTCCGATCCCTACCTCGACCCCAGCGGCAAGAAGGAGAAGCCGCGGTCCCTGCGCCGCGACGCCTTCGAGGAGCTGCGCGGCAACCCGATCTTCTGGATCTCGGTCGTGCTGATGGCCGTCTTCGTCACGATGGCGATCTTCCCCGGGCTGTTCACGGCCAAGGACCCGACACTGACCAACCTCGAGTTGAGCCGACAGCCACCGGAGTCGGGGGCCTGGTTCGGCTACGACGTGCAGGGCCGAGACGTCTACGCACGGGCGGTCTACGGCGCGCGCGCCTCGATCATGGTCGGCATCGCCACCACGGCCTTCTCACTGGTCCTGGGGGTGCTGGCCGGGGTCCTGGCGGGCTTCTACGGCGGCAAGATCGACACGGTCATCTCGCGCGTCGTCGACATCTTCTTCGCGATCCCGCTGCTGCTGGGCGGGATCCTGTTCCTCACCTCGTTCCCCCCAGGGCAGTCCCAGACCCAGCAGGTCCTGGTGGTGGCGACCTCGATCGCCGTCCTGGGCTGGACGCTGATGGCGCGCATCATGCGCTCGACGGTGATCCAGACCAAGCAGTCTGACTACGTGCAGGCAGCCAAGGCGCTGGGGGCCAAGCCCAACCGGATCATCCGCAAGCACGTCATGCCCAACGCGGTCGGGCCGGTGATCGTCGTCGCGACGATCTCGCTCGGCGGCTTCATCGGGGCCGAGGCCACGCTGTCCTTCCTGGGCTTGGCCTGCAGCCGCCGGCGATCAGCTGGGGGATCCAGATCGCCGACGCCCAGCAGTACTTCCGGGCAGCCCCGCACATGCTGCTCTTCCCGGCGGCCTTCCTGTCGTTGACCGTGCTGGCCTTCATCATGTTCGGCGACGCCGTCCGCGACGCCTTCGACCCCAAGCTCCGCTGACCCGGCGAGGAACCGCAGTGACCCTCTTGGATATCGAACCGGGCGAGGCCGACGCCGCGCCCGGGCCGCTGCTGCTCGACGTGCAGGATCTGCAGGTCGAGTTCCACACCCGCGAGGGAGTGGCGCGGGCGGTCAACGGCGTGAGCTACACCCTCGCGGAGGGCGAGACGCTGGCCGTGCTGGGCGAGTCCGGCTCCGGGAAGTCGGTGACCGCCCAGGCCATCATGGGCATCGTCGACAGCCCGCCGGGCAAGGTGTCGGGCGGCAAGGTGATCTTCCGCGGGACCGATCTGCTGACCCTGCCGGAGAAGGAGCGGCGCACCTACCGCGGCGAGAAGATCGCGATGATCTTCCAGGACGCGCTTTCCTCGCTCAACCCGGTCTTCACCGTGGGCGACCAGATCGGCGAGATGTTCCGGGTGCACCGCGGGATGAGCAAGAAGGACGCCAAGAAGAAGGCCATCGAGCTGATGGAGCTGGTGAACATCCCGGCCGCCAAGGAGCGGGTCAACGCCTACCCGCACCAGTTCTCCGGCGGCATGCGCCAGCGCATCATGATCGCGATGTCCATCGCCCTCGACCCCGACGTCCTGATCGCCGACGAGCCCACCACGGCCCTCGACGTGACCGTGCAGGCCCAGATCATGGAGTTGCTCAAGGACCTCCAGCGTGAGCTCAACATGGGGCTGATCCTGATCACCCACGACCTCGGAGTCGTGGCCGACGTCGCCGACAAGATCGCGGTGATGTACGCCGGGCGGATCGTCGAGCGGGCCCCGGTGAGCGAGATCTACGCCCGCCCGCGGCACCCGTACACCGAGGGCCTGATCGCCTCGATCCCGTCGATCGACAGCAAGGGCGAGACGCTGTACGCGATCAAGGGGCTGCCGCCCAACCTCACCAAGATCCCCCCGGGCTGCGCCTTCAACCCGCGGTGCCCGTACGCCCAGGACGTCTGCCGCACCGACGTCCCCGAGGAGCATGTCGTGGCCGAGGGCCACGCCAGCGCCTGCCACTTCTGGGAGGTGGTCCGCGATGGCTCCAACTGACGAGGTCGTGCTCGAGGTCAACGACCTCACCAAGTACTTCCCGCTCACGCAGGGGATCGTCTTCAAGAAGAAGATCGGCGACGTCAAGGCCGTCGACGGCGTGTCCTTCACCCTCCGCAAGGGCGAGACGCTGGGCATCGTCGGCGAGTCAGGCTGCGGCAAGTCCACCCTCGGCCGGCTCATCATGGCTTTGGAGACGCCGACCGCGGGGGAGGTCAAGTACCGCGGCCAGGACATCTTCGCGCTCAAGGGCAAGCCGTTCCAGGCGATGCGGCGGCACATCCAGATCGTGATGCAGGACCCGTACTCCTCGCTGAACCCGCGGATGACGGTCGGCGACCTCGTGGGTGAGCCCTACGAGATCCACCCCGAGGTGGCGCCCAAGGGCGACCGCCGCAAGATGGTCCAGGACCTGCTCGAGGTGGTCGGGCTCAACCCCGAGCACATCAACCGCTACCCCCACCAGTTCTCCGGCGGTCAGCGGCAGCGCATCGGGATCGCCCGCGGGCTGGCGCTCAAGCCCGAGATCATCGTCTGCGACGAGCCGGTCTCGGCCTTGGACGTCTCGGTCCAGGCGCAGGTGATGAACCTGCTCGACTCCCTGCAGGACGAGTTCGGCCTGGCCTACCTCTTCATCGCCCACGACCTGTCGGTGGTCCGCCATATCTCCGACCGCGTCGGCGTGATGTACCTCGGCAAGCTGGTCGAGTACGGCGACGAGGAGCAGATCTACGAGCGGCCCGTGCACCCGTACACCCAGGCGCTGCTTTCCGCCGTGCCGGTGCCGAACCCGGAGGGCCGCGAGGGACGCCACCGGATCGTCCTGCAGGGCGATGTGCCCAGCCCGGCCAACCCGCCCACCGGGTGCCGCTTCCACACCCGGTGCTGGAAGGTCCAGGACATCTGCAAGACCGACGAGCCCGCCCTCGTCGAGCGTCCCGGCACCCACCATCCGAGCGCCTGCCACTTCGCCGAGACGACGCAGACGGTCGAGTCGCCCGGCGCGTGAGCGGCGGGACGCCAAGAAGGGCACGGGGAACGGTGGCAGGCACGACTCCGCGGATCTCGGCGGCCTTGGCGGTCGCGGCCGCGCTGGTGCTGGCCGGGTGCACGGGCGGTGACAGCGCGCCCGTCGACCCGATCAGCGGCAAGGCCGGCGGCACCCTCACGCTCCTGGCGGTCGACCCGATCGACCGCCTCGACCCCCAACGGGTCGTGGCCCTGCCGTCGGTCAACGTCGTCACCCGCTTGCTGACGCGCACGCTGACCACGTACGCCGCGGAGCCGACCCCGGGCGGCACCCGGGTCGTCGCGGACCTCGCGACCGACACCGGCAAGCCCAATGCCGACTTCACCGAGTGGACGTGGACCCTCAAGGAGGGCGTCACCTGGCAGGACGGCGCCCCTGTGACGTGCGAGGACGTGCGGTACGGCGTGTCCGGGCCTTCGCCACCGACGTGGTGATCCGGACCCGGTGACGCCGTGGAGTACCTGGCCGTGGCCCGCGACGCCGAGGGCGCCCCGCGCTACCTGGGCCCCTACGTAACCAAGGGCAACGACCTGGCCGCCTTCGACCGCGCGGTGTCCTGCGAGGGGTCGGCCATCACTTTCCGGCTGAGCCAGCCGGTCCCGGACTTCGACGCGGTGGTGGCGCGGCCGGCGTTCGCGCCGGTGCCGAAGGCGGTGGACCAGGACCCCGACACCGGGGGCGCCAACTACGACGCCCACGTGGTGGCCACCGGGCCGTACCGGCTCGCCGCGTACGACCCCGCCAGCGGACTCACCCTTGAGCGCAATGACGCGTGGGACCGCGACACCGACCAGGTCCGTCGCGCCTACCCGGACCGCGTGGTCGTGGTGTCCGGCCTCGACCCGGCCGAGATCACGACCCGGCTGCTCGCCGACGCGCCCGCCGACCAGGCCTCGATCATGGCCAACTCCTCGCTGGGCGCCGAGGCCCTCTCGGTCGCCCAGGACACCAAGTCCGTGACGCCGAGGTTGGTGAGCGCGCCCACCGGCCAGGTGCGCTACCTGGCCATCAACACGACGAAGGTCTCCGACGAGAAGGTCCGGGCGGCGATCGTCACGGCCGTCAACCGCGAGGCGTGGCGCGCGGTGTATGGAGGCGAGGCGCTGGGCCCGTACGCTGACGGGGCCGTGCCGCCGTCGATTCCGGGCGGCGGGGGAGTCGAGGCCTTCGCCGACATCCCGCCGCAGGGGGACGCCGAGGCGGCCAAGGTCCTGCTCGCCGAGGCCGGGGCGACGAATGTCTCGCTCACCCTCGACTACCCGGCCTCCCCGCAGGGCGATCAGGCCGCCGAGGCGATCAAGGCGGCCCTCGCCGAGGCGCGGATCGCGGTCACGCCGCGCCCGATCAGCGGGCCGTACTACCCGGCGGTGGGGATCGCCGCCGACCAGGGAGCTCTCACGCTCGCCGGCTGGACCCCGGATTGGGCCTCGGCCAGCGCCATCCTGCCGCCGCTGTTCGCGCCGGCGCAGATCCAGCCGGTGGGCAACCGGGTGCTCTCGCAGTTCGCCGACCCCGAGTTGCAGGGGCTCATCGACGCCGCCTGGGCCGCGCCCGAGGGCGACGCGCAGGCCTCCGCCTGGGCCACCGTCAACTCGTACGTGGTGGAACGGGCGCTGCTGGTGCCGCTGGTCTTCGACACGACCCGCCAGCTGATCGGCTCCCGGGTCGCCAACGCCTTCGCCCATCCCTTCTACGGCCAGGCCGACCTCGCCGTGCTGGCGGTGCGCCCGGCGACCTCGAAGTCACCGTGATCGTCCAGCGTGCGGGGGCGTATGATCCTGCGGGGCGCCGGGGGCGGCGCGCCGCCGACGAGAGGACCCTTGCGTGACCATCGCGACCGCGATCCTGGCCGGGCTGCTCGCCATCACCAGCCTGCTGCTGATCGCCCTGGTTCTCCTGCACAAGGGCAAGGGCGGCGGGCTCTCCGACATGTTCGGCGGCGGCATCTCGACCAGCTACGGCGGCTCGGCCGCCGCTGAGCGCAACCTGGACCGCATCACGATCGCCCTGGGCGTTGTCTGGATCGCCTGCGTCGTGGCGCTCGGCATCATCCTCTAGACGCCCGACCCCTGAGCCGCCCTGCGGCCGCACCCCCCGTCCAACGAGTTCGAGGAGCACCTGTGGCCAGTGGCAGCGCAATCAAGGGCAGCCGGGTCGGCGCCGGCCCGATGGGCGAGGCCGAGCGCGGCGACTCCGCGCCGCGCCACCGGGTGTCGTTCTGGTGCGCCAAGGGCCACGAGTCCCGGCCGTCGTTCTCCGATGAGGCCGCGATCCCGGAGACGTGGGACTGCCCGCGCTGCGGGCTGCCGGCCGGCCGCGACCGCGAGAACCCCCCGTCGCCGCCCAAGAACGAGCCCTACAAGACGCACCTGGCCTACGTGAAGGAGCGCCGCAACGACACCGACGGCGCCGCGATCCTCGACGAGGCGCTCAGCAAGCTGCGCGGCGCCTGACCGACGTACCCGCGGGCCGCGCGTCAGGAGCTGGCCCGTCGGTCCAATCCCTTCGGCAGCCGGGCGGCGGCCGCCTGGTCGAGCAGCATCAGCGTGCGGGAGCGGCCGCGGGCCCCGGCCGCCGGGATCTGGTAGGCCCCAGCCTCTGACAGCGCCAGCACGGCCGCGCGGGCCTTGCCCTCTCCGGAGGCCAGCAGCCACACCTCGCGGGCCTGGCCCAGCGCGCGCAGGGTCAGGGTGATCCGGGTCGGCGGCGGCTTGGGCGCGCCGCGGACCGCTACGGCCGTCCGCTCGTCGTGCAGGGCGGGGGACTCCGGGAAGACCGACGCGACGTGGCCGTCCTCGCCGAGCCCAAGCAGGACGACGTCGAAGGCCGGCACCCCCACCCGGTCCTGCGGCTGAGCCGCCCGGCGAAGGAGGTCTGCGTACGCCGCCGCGGCGTCCTCGGCGCTGGCGTATCCCGCGTCGGAGGCCGGGATCGGGTGGACCCGGGACCGTTCCACCCCCACCACGTCCAGCAGCGCGGCCCTCGCCTGGGTCTCATTGCGCTGCGGGTCGCCAGCGGGGAGATACCGCTCATCGCCCCACCAGACCTCGACGCGCGCCCAGTCGACCGCATCGCGCGCAGGGGACGCGGCGATCTCGGCCAGCAGCGCGCCACCGCTGCGGCCGCCGGTGAGAACGAGATGGGGGACCGCCCCGCCCGACTGCGCGTCGACCAGCCGGGTGACGAGCCGGGCGGCGGCCGCCCGCGCAAGCAGCGTCGCGTCGCGGTGGACGAAGACCTCGGGGGGCTTCACTGGGTGCTCCTCTCGGAGGCGGCCGACAGCAGCACGTCGCCGTACACCTCATCGGGGTCGAGCCGTCGCATCTCCTCGGCGATGATCTCGGCGGTCTCGCGGGCGCGCAGGGCCGCCTGCCGATCGGGCTGCCCGGGTCGGCTGATGGTGGCCACCCGGCCGTCGGGGCGCAGCACGGTGATCGGGCCGTCGGCGGTGGTGAAGCGCACCCCGGTGATCCCGGGCCCGGCGGAGTCGACGCGGGCGATCGGCGCCCCGAGGCTGCGCTGCAGCCAGCGCGCCAGCAGCTCGGCGCTCGGGCTGCCGGGCTGGCACTCGACCGAGCCCGCGGAGACCTCGCCGGTCGGCTGGTCGAACATGGCCGCGATCAGCGTGCGCCAGGCCGTCACCCGGGTCCAGGCCAGGTCGCTGTCGCCGGGCTCGTACCCGGCCTGGCGCTGCTCCAGCTCAGCGGCCGGATCGGCGCCAGCCGCCGCGTCGGTGACCCGGCGGCGGGCCAGCCGCCCGATCGGGTCGCGGGAGGGCACCGGGGGCGGCTCGCCGGGCCACCACACCACGACGGGCGCGTCCGGGAGCAGCAGCGGCAGGACCACGGACTCCGCGTGCGCGGCGAGCTCGCCGTGCATGCGCATGACCACGGTCTCGCCGGGGCCGGAGTCGCCGAGGAAGCGCACCTCGGCGTCCAGCCGAGGGGCGCCGTCGCCTCCCCGCAGGATCGCGACGAGGATCCGGCAGGGGTGCTCGCGGGCGGCCTCGAGCGCGGCGCGCTGGGCGTCGTAGTGCGTGCTCTCGTCGGCCACGATGACGAAGGTCAGCACCATGCCGACGGCCGGGACCCCCGCGGTGTGCCGGGCCGACACCAGGGCGGCGGCGATCTGGCCGGCGTTGGTGTCCGGCAGGTCGGTGATCATGGCGACCTCCGGTGCGCAGTGGTCATGGCCGCCTCCAGGCGCGTCCGTCGCGGGCGAGCATCGCGTCGGCGCTCGCCGGGCCCCAGGTGCCGGCCGGGTACGCGTCGGGCGCGCCGTGCCCGGCCCAGTACTCCTCCACCGGGTCGAGGATCCGCCAGGACTGCTCGACCTCCTCGTGCCGCGGGAAGAGCGGCGCCTCGCCGATGAGCACGTCGAGGATGAGCCGCTCGTACGCCTCCGGGCTCGAGACCGTGAACGACTCCCCGTACGCGAAGTCCATCGTGACGTCGCGCACCTCCATGTGGGTGCCCGGCACCTTCGAGCCGAATCGGAGCGCGAGGCCCTCGTCGGGCTGGACCCGGATGACCAACGCGTTCTGCCCGAGCTCCTCGGTGGCGGTGGACTCGAACGGCAGGTGCGGCGCGCGCTTGAAGACGACGGCGACCTCGGTCACCCGGCGGCCCAGCCGCTTGCCCGTGCGCAGGTAGAACGGCACCCCCGCCCAGCGGCGGGTGTCGATCTCCAGGCGAAGCGCTGCGTATGTCTCGGTGCGCGAGTCGGCCGGGATGGCGTCCTCCTCGAGGTAGCCGGGGACCTGGACCCCGCCCTGCCAGCCGGCGGCGTACTGCCCGCGGGCGGTGGCGGTGGAGAGGTCCGACGGGAGCCGGACGGCGGAGAGCACCTTCTCCTTCTCCAGGCGCACGGCGGTCGCACCGAACGACACCGGCTCCTCCATCGCGGTGAGGGCGAGCAGCTGGAGCAGGTGGTTCTGGATGACGTCGCGGGCGGCGCCGATGCCGTCGTAGTAGCCCGCGCGGCCGCCGATCCCGACGTCCTCGGCCATCGTGATCTGCACGTGGTCGACGTAGTTGGAGTTCCAGATCGGCTCGAACAGCTCGTTGGCGAAGCGCAGGGCGAGGATGTTCTGGACGGTCTCCTTGCCCAGGTAGTGGTCGATCCGGAAGACCGAGCCGGAGTCGAAGACCTCTCCGACGGTGCGGTTGAGCGCCTCGGCGGAGGCCAGGTCGCGGCCGAACGGCTTCTCGATGACGACCCGCCGCCACGCCTCCGGCCGCGACTCGGCCAGCCCGTGCTTCTTGAGCTGGCCGATCACATCGGGGAAGAACTTCGGCGGCACCGACAGGTAGAACGCGTGGTTGCCGCCGGTGCCTCGCGAGGCGTCGAGCTCCTCGATGGTGCGGCGCAGGGTGGCGAAGGCCTCGTCGTCGGAGAAGTCGCCCGGGTACGAAGCGCAGCCCCTCGCACAGCTGCGTCCCAGACGTCCTCGCGGAACTCGGTGCGCGCGTGCTCGCGGACCGAGTCGTGGACCACCTGCATGAAGTCCTGGTCGACCCAGTCCCGGCGGGCGAACCCGGTCAGCGCGAAGCTCGGCGGAAGCAGCCCGCGGTTGGCCAGGTCGTACACCGCGGGCATGAGCTTCTTGCGCGAGAGGTCTCCGGTGACCCCGAAGATGACCAGCCCGCACGGCCCGGCGACCCGCGGCAGCCGCAGGTCGCGGGGGTCGCGCAGCGGGTTGGGCCGGGCCCCGGCCGGGTCGGTCACGGCGCCTGCGGCCCGACGCGGGTGAGGGCCTCGGCGAGCGCGGCCAGCCCGGCCGCGCGGTCGCGGAGGTGCAGGTGCAGCACGGGCCGACCCCGGCCGGCCAGCGCCTCGCGGTCGCCGGCCGCCTGCGCGGCGCACAGCGTCGCGAAGGTCCACGGCCGTCCCGGCACCTCGAGGTCCTCGGCAACGGCGCCGGTGATCTGCAGGAAGGCCCCGGTCTGCGGCCCGCCCTTGTGGTACTGCCCGGTCGAGTGCAGGAAGCGCGGGCCCCAGCCGAAGGTGACCGGGCGCCCGGACAGCGCCGCCAGGCCGTCGCGCAGGTCGGCGGCGGCCGTCTCGGCGTGGCGGTCCAGGTAGGCCATCACCGCGAGGTAGCCGCCCTCGGGCACCGCCGCCGCGAGCGACCGCAGGGCGTCGTCGAGCGAGGGCCCGGTGAGGGCCAGCCCGCCCGCGGCGCGGATCTCGATCGGGCCGTCCACGGCGGCGCCGGCCTCCGCTGGGAGGGCCCCCTCGCCTTCCCAGCGTTGCAGGAGCCGGCCGGTGAGGTCCTTGGACTCCTGGACGTTCGGCTGGTTGAACGGGTCGATGTGCAGCAGCCGGCTGACGACCGCCGTGGCGTGCTCCCATACCCAGAAGAGCCCCCCAAGCGGGCCGTCCGTCCAGGCGTCGGCGCCGGAGCCTGCCCCGGCCCCGATCGCGACTCGGACCACGTCGGCCGCCGGGGAGCGCCACTCGGGCGCCTGCGTCGACGACACCACCACGGGGAGCAGGCCGACCCCGTCCTTGCCCGTGGACTCGGCCACCAGCTGCTCGGCCCAGTCGCCGAACCCCGGGTGCGTCGCCGGGTCGGCCCACACGACCAGCTTGTCGCGGCCGTCCGCCACGGCGGCGGTGAGGACGGCGCCCAGCGCCGCGCCCGCGGACTCGCCGGCGTCCTCCGCGGCCTGCGCGCGCGCGGCGGAGGCCAGCAGAGCGGCCGGGTCGACCCCGGCGAGCGCGGTGGGGGTGAGGCCGAAGGCGGTGAGCGCGCTGTAGCGGCCGCCGACGTTCGGGTCGGCGAGCACCGTCGTGATGCCCGCCTCGGCGGCCAGGCCGGCGAAGGGCGAGCCGGGGTCGGTCACGACCACCATCTGCTCGGCGGGGGACAGCCCGGCGGCATCGAAGGCCCCGGCGATCGCCCGGCGGTGGCTGTCGGTCTCGATGGTGCCGCCGCTCTTGCTGCTCACCACCGCCACCGTGCGGGACAGGTCGCCCGACAGGGCGGCCCGGACCTGGCTGGGATCGGTGCTGTCCAGGGTGACCAGCTCGGCGCCGTCCACCGCGGCGATCACCTCGGGGGCCAGCGAGGACCCGCCCATGCCGGCCAGCACCACGCGGTCGAGGCCCCGCGCGCGGCAGGTGGCGAGCAGCTCGGCCAGCTCTGGCAGGGTGGCCCGCGAGCGCTCGGGGGCGTCCAGCCAGCCGAGCCGGATCGTGGCCTCGGCCTGCGCGGCGGGCCCCCAGGCGGAGGGATCCCGGGCGGCCAGCGCGGCCAGGATCCCCGACTCGCGGACGGATGCCCGCGCGGAGTCCACCCGCCCCTGCCAATCGGGGGAGACCCCGACCACGACCCCGGTCATGCCACTCATGCGTGCGCTCCTGTCGACTCGGTTCCGGCGGACTCCAGCGCCCGCTTGACGCTCTCGAGCAACTCACCCCAGGAGTCCTCGAACTTGCTCACACCCTCGTCCTCGAGCACGGCGACCACGTCGGCGTAGTCGATGCCGACCGCGGCCAGCGCCGCCAGCGCGGCGTGCGCGCCGGCATGCTCGGGGGCCACGGTGTCGCCGCGCACCCGGCCGTGGTCGGCCACGGCGTCCAGGGTGGCCTCCGGCATCGTGTTGACGGTGCCGGAGGTCACCAGGTCGACGACATAGCGGGTGTCGTCGTACGCGGGGTCCTTGACGCCGGTCGAGGCCCACAGCGGGCGCTGCGGCCGGGCGCCCAAGGCGGCCAGCGCCGCCCACCGCGGGCCGGCCACCACCTCGGCGAAGGCCTCGTGCGCGAGGCGGGCGTTGGCGATCGCCGCCGTGCCCTTGAGGGCGATCGCGTCGGGGCCGCCGATGCGGTCCAGCCGCGCGTCGACCTCGGTGTCGACCCGGCTGACGAAGAACGAGGCGACGCTGGCGATGCCGGCCAGGTCGCGCCCGGCCGCCGCGGCGGCCTCCAGGCCGGACAGCCACGCGTCGAGCACGGCGCGGTAGCGGTCCAGGGCGAAGATGAGGGTGACGTTGACCGAGATGCCCTCGGCCAGGCACGCGGTGACCGCCGGCAGCCCCTCGACCGTGGCCGGGATCTTGATGAGCAGGTTCGGCCGGTCGACCGCCCACCACAGGGCGCGCGCCTCGGCGAGCGTGGCGGCGCCGTCGCGCGCGAGCCGCGGGTCGACCTCGATCGAGACGCGCCCGTCGAGGCCGTCGCTGGCGGCGGCGACCTCGGCCAGCACGTCGCAGGCCCACCGGACGTCGTACGTCGTGAGCGCGCGCACCGCCTCCTCGACCCCAACGCCTCGAACGGCCAGGTCGCGCAGCTGCGCGGCGTACGGGCCGGCCTGCGCGAGCGCCTTGGCGAAGATGGTGGGGTTCGTCGTGACGCCCGTGACGTGGCGGTCGCGGATCAGGGCGGCCAGGCCGCCGGACTCCAGGCGGGCGCGGGAGAGGTCATCCAGCCAGATCGACACCCCGGCGTCGACGAGCGCGGCCAGCGGGGCGTTCGGGTCGGGCATGGGGCCTCCTTGGCTGCTGCCCCCGGCGGGGGATCGGGCGGGGTCGGGCTGGCTAGCGGGCGGGACCGGCCGCGCGCTTGAGGGAATCGCGGGCGGCGGCGACCACTGCGTCCGCCGTGATGCCGAACTCGCTGTAGAGCCGCTGGTGGTCGGCCGAGGCGCCGAAGTGGTCGAGCCCGACCGAGCGGCCCGCGTCGCCGACGTAGGCGGGCCAGCCCTGGGTGACGCCGGCCTCCACCGACACCCGCGCGCGGACGGCGGCCGGAAGGACCGACTCGCGGTAGGCGTCGTCCTGCTCGGCGAACCACTCCAGGCACGGCGCGGAGACGACGCGCACCCGCAGCCCCTCGCCGCGCAGGGTGGTCGCGGCCGCCAAGGCCAGCTGCACCTCGGAGCCGGTGGCGATCAGGATCACGTCCGGCTGGCCGCCGTGGTCGGTGAGCACGTACGCCCCCCGGCGGACCTGGTCGGCCGAGACGTCCGCGGGGTCGAGGACGGGGACGTTCTGCCGGGTGAGCGCGAGCGCCACCGGCCCGCGGTCGCGCTCCAGCAGGACCTGCCAGGCCGCGGCCGTCTCGTTGGCGTCGGCCGGCCGCACGACCGACAGCCCCGGGATCGCCCGCAGCGCCCACAGGTGCTCGACCGGCTGGTGCGTGGGGCCGTCCTCGCCCAGCCCGATCGAGTCGTGCGACCAGACGTACGTGACGGGGGCGCCCATCAGCGCGGCCAGCCGCACGGCGCCGCGCATGTAGTCGGAGAAGACCAGGAAGGTGCCGCCGTACGGCCGGGTGGGCCCGTGCAGCGCGATGCCGTTCATGGCCGCGCCCATCGCGTGCTCGCGGATTCCGTAGTGCACGGTGCGGCCCTGCGGGACGCCCGGCAGGAACGAGGCGGCGCCCTTCATCGAGGTGTTGTTGGACCCCGCCAGGTCGGCGGAGCCGCCCCACAGCTCGGGCAGCACATCCGCCAGCGCCGAGAGCACGTCGCCCGAGGCCACCCGGGTGGCGACGCCCTTGGGGGCGTCGGCGGGGGACCACGTTGGCAAGGCCGCGGTCCAGCCGTCCGGCAGCGCCCGGGAGAGCAGCCGGTCGAGGAGCGCGGCGCGCTCGGGTTGGGCCGCGCGCCAGGCGGCGAGATCGGCGTCCCACGCGGCGCGGGCCGCGGCGCCGCGGTCGGCGACCTGGCGGGTGTGGGCCAGCACGTCGTCGGCCACGGCGAAGGACTCGGCGGGGTCGAAGCCGAGGATCTCCTTGGTGGCCGCGACCTCCGCGGCGCCGAGGGCCGAGCCGTGCGACTTGCCGGTGTTCTGCAGCGTCGGGGCGGGCCAGGCGATGATCGTCTCCAGGGCGATGAACGACGGCCGGGCCGTCTCCGCCCGCGCGGCCTCCAGCGCCGCGGCCAGCGCCTCGACGTCGACGCTGCCGTCCTCGGCGCGCCCCACGCGCTGCACCTGCCAGCCGTACGCGGCGTAGCGCGCGACGGTGTCCTCGGTGAAGGCGATCGCGGTGTCGCCCTCGATCGAGATGTGGTTGTCGTCCCAGATGACCACCAGGTTGCCGAGGGCCTGCGTCCCGGCCAGCGAGGAGGCCTCGGCCGAGACGCCCTCCTGCAGGTCGCCGTCGGAGGCCAGCACCCAGATCAGGTGGTCGAACGGGCTGGCGCCCTCGGGCGCCTCCGGGTCGAGCAGGTCGCGCTCGCGGCGGGCAGCCATGGCCATGCCGACGGCGGTCGCCACGCCCTGGCCCAGCGGGCCGGTGGTGGTCTCGACGCCGGCGGTGTGGCCGTACTCGGGGTGCCCGGGGGTCTGGCTGCCCCAGGTGCGGAAGGACATCAGGTCGTCGAGCGACAGCGGGTAGCCGGACAGGTAGAGCTGGATGTACAGCGTGAGGCTGGAGTGGCCGCACGACAGCACGAAGCGGTCGCGGCCGAGCCAGGACGGGTCGGCCGGATCGTGGCGGATGAACCGCTGGAACAGCAGGTACGCCGCAGGCGCCAGGCTCATCGCGGTGCCGGGGTGGCCGTTGCCCACCCGCTCCACCGCGTCCATGGCGAGGACCCGGGCGGTGGCCACCGCACGCTGGTCGAGGTCGGTCCAGGTCAAGGCGGTCGGGGCGCTCACAGAGGTCCTCGTCGGGCTGGCGGGCGGACGGAGAGGCCCGTACGGCGGGCCGGGCCCCGCGAGCCTACCGGCTAGAGTGGGCCTGCTTCGGTGCCCTTGCGGCGCCGTCTCCCGAGCCCGCCCAGCCACCGAGGTGCGTGTGACCGCCGTGGATCCCCGACCCCCCGCGGGTTCGGCGTCTGCGCATGACGAGGTCCACGTCGCCCGTGCCCGCCGGGGCGTCGGCGCGACGCTCAAGGCGTACGTCGCGCTCACCAAGCCGCGGATCATCGAGCTGCTCCTCGTCACCACCATCCCGACCATGATCTTGGCTGAGCGGGGGCTGCCGCCGCTCAGCCTGGTCGTGGCGACGCTCGTTGGCGGCACGCTGGCCGCGGCCAGCGCCAACACGCTGAACTGCTACCTCGACCGCGACATCGACGTGCTGATGCACCGCACCGCGGGCCGGCCCCTGGTCACCGGCGAGGTGAGCCCCCGCGAGGCGCTGGTCTTCGGCGGCGTGCTCGGCGTGCTGTCGGTGGTGTGGATGGCGTTGCTGGTCAACCCGGTGTCGGCGGCGCTGACCTTGGCCGCTATCGCGTTCTACGTCTTCGTCTACACCCTGGGGCTGAAGCGCCGCACCCCGCAGAACATCGTCTGGGGCGGCGCGGCCGGGTGCATGCCGGTGCTCATCGGCTGGTCGGCCGTGACGGGCACTGTGGGCTGGGCCGCGCTGATCCTCTTCGGCGTGGTGTTCCTGTGGACGCCGCCGCACTACTGGCCGCTGTCGCTGCGCTTCAAGGACGACTACGCCGCCGCCGGGGTGCCGATGCTGCCCGTGGTGGCCGCGGCGCAGACGGTCACCAAGCAGATCATCGTCTACTCCTGGGCGATGGTGGCCGTCTCGTTGCTGCTGTGGCCCGTCGCCCCCACCGGGTGGATCTACGCGTCCACGGCCGTGCTCGCCGGCGGCTGGTTCCTGTACGAGGCCCACGCCATGGGTTGGCGGGTGCGCCGCGGCCAGCCCCCCAAGCCGATGCGGCTGTTCCACGGCTCGATCACGTACCTCACGCTGCTCTTCGTCGCCGTCGCCGTCGACGCGGTCATCCTCGGCTGACCCGCGCCCCCTCCCGGGTTGACCACCCGCCCCCTGGGTTGATCAAGCAGAAATGGCGGGGGCTGGCCTTAGGACTGGGCTAGCGCCGCGTTGACGCGCGCTCCTGCACGGTGGGACCTGACCGACCCACCCCCCACAGGAGGACCCCATGCGCATCTCCCGCACCGTCACCGTCATCGTCGCCACGCTCGCCGTGGTCGGCTCCGGCGCCGCACTCGCGGCGGCCGCCACAACGGCCACCCCCGATGACCGCGGCGGCCTCAACCCGCGCGACACCCGGGTCGAGCCCGGCGACGACCGCGGCATCGACGCGACCCCGCGCGCCGGCGCCGACGGACGCCGCCTCGCCCGAGGCAACCCCGGACGCAACCCCAGCGCGCAGCCCAGCCCGGAGGACTCCGGCACCGCCGTCAGCGGGCGGGACCTGCCCCGAGACCAGCGCTTCGAGCCCGGGCGACGACCGCCGGGTGCAGGGTGCCCCCGCCGGGACGTCCTCGCCGTCGGCGGATGCCGCCGACGACGACAGCGCCGACGCACGGACGACAACGGCACGGACGATTCCGACCGCAGCGGCAGCAACAGCGGCTCGGACGACAGCGCTTCGGACAGAAGAGTGGCTCGGACGATTCCGACCGCAGCGGCAGCAACAGCGGCTCGGACGACAGCGGGACGCAGCGGCTCGGAGCACGGCCCGAACCACGGCTGACCCACGCCAGGTGACCAAGCCTGCTTGATCAACCCCACCTGAGGGTGGGTTGATCAAGCAGGCTTGGCGCGTAGGGTGGGATCACGGTGGGGTCGGCAGATCGGGGGGTCAGACTGGCTGGGGCGGGCTGGCTCCCAGTGTCAGCTCGACCACGGAGCCGCCCCCGGGTCGCGGTCGCACCACCAACCCGCCACCCGCGGCCTCGGCCGCGCGGCGCGCGATGTCGAGGCCCAGCCCGGTCGACCCGGCGCCGCTGGCGCCCCGGGCCAGCGCCTCGGGCGCGATACCCGGGCCGGAGTCCTCGACCCGCACCGTCACCAGCCCGCCGGCATCGCGCCCGGCCCACACCGCCGCAGCCGAGCCGTCGGGGGTGTGCGCGAAGACGTTGCCGATCAGGGCGTCGAGGGCCGCGTCCAGGCTGGCGCGGTCAAGCCGCGCGGGCAGCGGGTCCACGGCCACGGTCAGCGCGAGGGCGCGCCCCTGATCGTCGGCCAGCGCCGACCAGAACGCGACGCGCTCCCGTACGGCGACGGCCGCGTCACAGGTCAGCGTGGCCCCCTCCCGCACCGGCCGGCGCACCTCGGCGATGAGCGCGTCGACCTCGCGGGAAAGGGCGTCGACGTCGTCCAGCACCTGATCACGACCTGGACCCTCCGGGAGCCCTTCGGCATCCAGGCGCAGCGCGGTGACGGGGGTCCGCAGGCGGTGCGACAGGTCGGCGACCGCCTCCCGCTCGTCCTGGAGCAGCCCCGAGATCCGGTCGCCGAGCAGATTGAGGCTGCGGCCCACCTCGGCGATCTCGGGCGGGCCCTCGGTGGCCGCCCTGGCCGAGAGGTCTCCGTCGGCGAGGCGATGGGCGGCTGCGGCGGCCGACCGCGCCGGCCCCACCACTGACCGGGCGATCCGGTCGGCGACGAGCATCGCCATCGCGAAGACCGCGGCGGCCAGGGCGATCAGCGCGATGCTGGCGGAGGCGACCCCGCGGCTGACCTCGTCCGGCGGGATCTCGGCGCGCACGACCCAGGTGCCGTCCGGCTTGCTGACAGGCACCGCGATCTCCCGGCCCCCGTCGGCGGTCTGCACGGTGGCCGAGGCGCCGGCCTGGGCCGCCTGCACCGCGGCCGAGGATGTCGCGTCCGTCCCACCCTCCTCGCCGACGACGTCCCCAGTGGGGAGCACGACGGTCACCACGCTGGGGGTCTGGGCCCCTGCGGCCGCGGCGGCCGCGTCGACCGACGCGTCGTCACCCAGCGCCACGACGGGGACCAGGGCCTGCACGGCGCGGGTGGCCTCGGCGACCGCCCGGTCGGCGGCCGACTGGCGCACCAGCACGAGCAACGGGACCAGAAAGGCCAGCAGCACCAGTGCGGTCGACGCGGCCGTGGCCACCAGCAGCCGGCGCCTCACGGGCTGGGCTCCACCAGCTTCACGCCCACCCCGCGGACCGACGCGATGAACCTCGGCTCCTGCGCGGTCTCGCCGAGCTTGCGGCGCAGCCAGGACAGGTGCACGTCGACGGTCTTGTCGGCCCCGCCGTACGCCGACTGCCAGACCTCGCGGAGCAGCTCGCGCTTGGTGACGACCGTCCCCGGCCGCGCGGCGAGGTACGCGAGCAGGTCGAACTCCTTGGGGGACAGGTCCAGAGTCCGGCCGTCGAGGGTCGCGGTCCGGCCGCGGACGTCAACCGTGAGCGGGCCCACGACGAGCGCCGCGTCGGCCTCGGGGGTCGCCGCCCGCCGCAGCACCGCCCGGATCCGGGCGTCCAACTGCTCGGCGGAGAAGGGCTTGATCAGGTAGTCGTCGGCCCCCGCGTCCAGCGCGCGCACGATCGAGGGGTCGTCGTCGCGCGCGGTGGCCACGATCACCGGCACCGTGTTGACCGCGCGCAGCATGCGCAGCAGCTCGATGCCGTCCACGTCGGGCAGCCCGAGGTCCAGCACCACGAGGTCGGGCGCGACCCGCGCCAGCTCCCGAAGCGCCGAGAGCCCGTCGGGCGCCGACGCCACCGCATGCCCGCGCTCGTCGAGGGCGCGGACCAGGGCGGTGCGGATCCGCGCGTCGTCCTCGACGATCAGAAGGCCTGCCACCTCGCCCACGCTAGGGCAGCGGGCGGGTCCGCGTCGGCCACCCGCGCCGCCGGGACGCCGCCTTAGCCGATCCTTAGGAGCGCCTTGGCCGGCCCGCAAGCCGCCAGCGGGCACGATGTCCCCCATGAGCCGTCCCTGGATGCTGGTCGCGCTGTGGGTGGCGGCGGGGCTCGCCGCCCTGATCGCCGGGCTCGCGGCCATCCAGACCGTGCGGACCGCGGTGGGCGAGCCGGTGGCGGGCGCGAACGCGGTGCCCCCCCAACCGGCGCCGACCCCGAGCGCCACCGCGACGCCGAGCCAGGACCCGACGCCCGCAGCGACGAGCCCCGGACCGGAGCCCACCGCCCCGGCGACGACGACCCCGAGTCGCCACCGCCGCCCCGCGGCCGACTGCCACCCAGCCCGCGCCGCCCCCGGCCGCCGCCACGGCGACCCTCTCCTCCGCAGGCGGCACGGTCGTGGCATCCTGCGCGGCGGGGACCGTGCGGCTGCTCGCCTGGAGCCCGGCCCCCGGATACGCCGTGGACGAGGTCGAGGCCGGGCCGGCCGCCGAGGCCGAGGTCCGCTTCACCGGCGGCGGCAACCGGGTGCAGGTGGCGGTCACCTGCGGCGCCACCGGCCCCGAGCAGCGGGTGCGCGTCTCGGCGGACGGCGGCGACGACGACTGAGCCGCCGCAGGCCGCGCCGGCGCGGCCGGGCAGACTGGGGCGATGCCCCGCCTCGCCTATGTGACCAGCACGCCGCTCGCCGATGATCCAGACTTCGACATCCCGCATGCGGTCCCGGCCCTGGAGGCCGCGGGCTGGCAGGTCGAGCTGGCCCGGTGGGACGACCCCGCGGTCGACTGGGCCTCGTACGACGTCGTGGTGGTGCGCTCGCCGTGGGACTACGCCGAGCGGCGGGACGCCTTCCTCGCCTGGGCCCGGCAGGCGGACGCGGCATCGGTGCTGCTCAACCCGTACCCGGTCCTTGAGGCCAACACGCACAAGGGCTACCTGCGCGACCTCCAGGAGGCGGGGGTGCCCGTCGTGCCCACCCGGTGGTACGCCCCCGGCGACGCGCCGACCGTCGCCGACCTCGACGACCGGGTGGTGGTCAAGCCGGCCGTCTCGGCCGGGGCCCGCGACACCATCCTGACCGCCGACCGCGCCGAGGCGGAGGGGCACCTGGCGGTGCTCCTCGAGGCCGGCCGCGAGGCGATGGTGCAGCCCTACCTGGACGCCGTCGACGCCGAGGGCGAGGTCTCGGCCGTGATCCTCGGCGGGGTGGCCAGCCACGCGGTCCGCAAGGTCCCGGCGCTCACCGAGGGCGGCCACGGCGACGCCAGCCGCGACCACCCGCTCACCGACGACCTGATCGCCGCCGCCGAGGCGGTGCTGGACGCCGCCGAGCCCGGCTGGCGGGGCCTGGTCTACGCGCGGGTGGACCTGGTGCGGGTCGACGGGGTCTGGACGCTGATGGAGTTGGAGCTCACCGAGCCCACGCTCTTCCTGGACCGCCATCCCGAGGCGCCGGCGCGCCTCGCGCGGGCGGTCGGCCAGGCCTACGCCGACGCCGTGCGGACCTAGGCGGCCAGCGCGGCAGCGGGGTCGCTGGCCGGCTCGTCGCCGGCGCCGCCGTCGCGCGTGGACAGCGCGAACACGAGGCGAAGGGTGAACAGCCACACCAGGCAGGCGCCGAGCATGTGCAGCCCGACCAGGATCTCGGGCAGCCCGGTGAAGTACTGCGTGTAGCCGAGCAACCCCTGCGCCAGCGAGATGGCCAGCAGCTGCCAGGAGCGGCTGCGGGCCAGGGCCGGGGCGTCGACCAGGCGGAGCGCCACGATCATCGCGGCGGTGAGGCCGAGGAAGGCGATCACCAGGTCCGCGTGCAGCCACGACATCGCCTGGGGGTCCAGATCGAAGCGGGCGGGCGTGTCGGCGTCGCCGGAGTGCGGCCCGCTGCCGGTGACCACGGTCCCGACCACGAGCACAGCAACGGAGACCGCCACGAGCGCGCGGGCCAGCCAGCGGATCTCCGGCCGCACGAGGCTCGTGGCCGGGCCGTCCGACGACTCCGCTGAGCGGTGGAGCAGCAGCGCGGCGGCGGCGATCAGGGCCATCGACAGCAGGAAGTGCGCCGCCACGATGGCCGGGTTGAGCCCGGTGAGGACGGTGATGCCGCCGAGGATGGCCTGCGCCACGATGCCGAGCAGCCCGGCCGAGGCGAGCCAGACGAGCGGCCGTCGGCGGGGCCGGTGCCGCCAGGCGGCCGCCAGAGCGGCGATCGCCACGACCGCCAGCACGAAGGTGAGCAGCCGGTTGCCGAACTCGACGTACTTGTGGAAGCCCTCGGCCTGCTCCACCGTCGGTGTGTAGGAACCAGGTGCGCACTCCGGCCAGGTGGGGCAGCCGAGCCCCGAGCCGGTCAACCGCACCGCGCCGCCGGTCACCACGATGCCGATCTGGCAGACGAGGTTCGCCTGGAACGTCCGGCGGGTCCACCGGCCGACGGGTCGCGCGCTCACGGGTCGATCCTAGGTGGCGGTGCCTCCGGCGATCACACTGACAGGGTGCCGCGGACGGCGCTCACCTTGGAGTGCGCCGGGTTGCCGTCGTACGGCTCGATCGAGACGTCGACGACGGGGTAGTCGACCACGTCGAGGGTCTCGGGAAGGCGGAACGAGCCGCTCTCACCCTCGAGGACGCCCAGGCTCACCAGGCGGGTGCCGGTGGGGTCCAGCAGCCAGACCTCGAAGAAGCTGCCCGGCTGGGGGTCGAGCCCGGCCACCGACACCTCGAGGGTGCGGTCGGCGTCAGCCTGCACCAGGTCGGCCTGCCCGGAGGCCTCGGGGGTGTCGAGGGGGTCGAGCGCGGCCGAGGCGAGCGGCGGGGGAGGGGCGGCCGGCTGGTCGTCGCGGAGGGCCGCGATGGACCCCCCGAGTCCGGCGCCGACGACGACGAGCCCCGCTGCTCCCGCGGCCAGCGCGGCTCCGCGCCGCCAGCGCGGGCGCAGGGTGACGACGTTCGAACGCTCGGCAGCCGCTGGAACGGCCCCTTCGCGGGCTCCGACCTCAAGGTTGAGCTCGGCGACGATCCGGTCCCACACCTCGGGGGGCGGGGCCTGCGGCGCGTCGGCCGGCGAGGTGATCCTCGCGGTGGCGACCACTCCGCGGAGCTGGTCGAGCTCGCCTTGGCAGCGCACACACGAGGCCAGATGGGCCTCCTCGGACGACGAAATCACTGGTTCGCCAAGGGCGCGCACCGAGAGGATCTCGGGGTCGAGGTGCGCGCTGGCGTCAGGCAACTGCTGCACCGTCCACCTCCAGGCGGGTGCGCAGCCGGTCCAGGCTGCGGCGAATGTGGCTCTTGACCGTGCCCAGCGGGAGGCTGAGCACGCTGGCGATCTGGGCGTGGGTCAGGTCTTGGTAGAACGCGAGCTCCATGATCCGACGCTGCGGCTCGCCCAGTCGGGCGAGCTCGTCGGCGATGAGCATGCGGTCGGCGATGCAGTCGGTGGAGTCGGACTCGATGGCGCCGGGATCGAGCGTCTCGGCGCTCTCGGCGGCCTCCACGGCGCGCAGCTCGCGCTGCCGCGCAGCCCACCGGTCGGCCACCTTGTGCTTGGCGATGCCGACCAACCAGGAGGCGAGCGAGCCGGCGGACGGGTCGAATCGGGCCCGGCCCTGCCAGGCGCTCACGAAGACCGTCTGGGCGACCTCCTCGGCGTCCTGCCGGTCGCGCAGCGAGCGCAGGGCCACCGTGAAGACCAGCGGCGACCAGCGCTGGTAGGCCTCGGCGAGCGCGTGCTCATCCCCGCTGGCGAAGCCGGCGGCGATGTCCTCGTCGGTGAGGGTGATCACCCCACGCACGTTACCGGCCGGGCGCGGAATCTTCACCACTGCGGCGGGGAGCGCCGACGGGGCCGGAATCGGAGCCTGAAGGGTGCTGGTGCTCATGCCCGCACCGCCGTCACGACGACGTTCTCCTGGTAGCCGCCCGCCGACCGGATGTAGGCGCCGCCGCAGGTGATCAGGGTGAGCCGCTCGGGGCCGTCGGACGAGAAGAGCTCACCGGTGGGCAGCACGCCCTTGTCGACGCTCTCGCGGCTGACGATCCGGTACTCCAGGCGGGAGCCGTCCTCGCGGACCACCGAGACGGGGTCGCCGACCTGGACGCCCTTGAGCGGGAACATCGCGCCGCGCCCTTGGGTCCGCGAGTCGACGTGGCCGACGATGACGGACGAGCCGACCGGCCAGCCGGGGCGCACGCCGTACTCGTACCAGCCCACGGCCTTCGCGTCCTGGGGGACGTCGACCTGGCCGTCGGCCAGAACCCCGGTGGGGGCCACCGTGGCGTTGATCCGCACAGACGGGATGAGCAGCTGGGTGGGAAGCGGGGGGAGCGGCAGGTCGGGCTGGGGGGCGACCTCGACGCCGATCCGGGGGACCTCGGGGCCGGCCACCTGGGGCGCGGCCGAGACGGGAGTGGGCACCTCGGTGGGCTCGGGGGTGGCGGGGGCAGCGGTGGGGGATGGCGTTGAGGCGGAGGGCCGGCTGCCGACCGACTCCTCGGGCTGGCTGAGCGCCCAGGCGGCGGGCACCGCCACCACGAGCGCCATCGAGCTGACGAGCAGGGCAATCAGGCGGGGGCGGCGGTGGGACATGGACGGGCCTTCCTCACGGTGGCGACCACCGCCCGGGGGCCGCGAGGCCGGCGGTGGTGCGAGCTTGGTGTCCATGGTCACCCCCTTCGGTGCTGAGACGGGAAGCGACGCGCGGGGCCGGTGGAGTGCACCGGCCCCGCGCGTCCTGTGGGTCAGCCGCGGTCGGCGGCCAGGCGGCGGGTCGCAACGACCGCGCCGAGTGCGCCGGCGGCCATCAGGCCGAGGGCCCAGGCGGGGAACCCGCCGTTGTCGGCCAGGCCGGCCTCGCCCGCGGGCACGCCCGCCGGCATCTGCTTGACGTCCTGGGTCGCGACTGCGAAGGAGGACGGTGTGGCACCCAGGTTGCCCCAGGCGTAGACGATGGTCGTGGTGCCCGCCTTGACGGGGACGTCGGCCGGGGTCGGCGGCACGGGCGTGGTGGTGCCGGTCGCGGCGACGGCCGCGCTGTAGGTGGCGGCAGGCAGGTCGGCCAGACTTCTCCTCGCCGTTGGCGAGCGGGGAGAGGGCGGCGACTTGCGCCGTTGGCCAGGATGTCGACGACCGGGGCCGCGGCGACGTGGCGGACGGTCAGGTTGCCCTGGCCCGACGGCGGACATCTTGGTGCTGTTGATGAAGGTCTTGATGCGGCGCCGGCTTGGCGTCGGCGGTGAGGTAGGCGGCCACGGTGGCGTTGGCGCCGGCCGGGACCTCCTGGTTGAGGGTCAGGATCGCGGCCGAGGCGCGGCGGGCCGTCGGCGGAGACCTGCAGCAGGTACGTCCCGGCGGGGACGGTCACGGTCTTGAGCGTGCCGGGGGTGAAGTTGTCGATGAGCAGCGCGCCGTTGGCGTAGACGTCGACGACGTCAGCGCCGAGCCCGGCCGGGATGGCGTGGAGCACGGAGACGGTGGCGTCGGCGGCGCTGGCGGGGGCGGCGGCGAAGAGCAGCCCGCTGGTGGCGAGTGCGGCCGCGGAGCCCGCGGCGAGGGTCTTGCGCATTTGATCCTCCTGGAGTTCCGGTGCCGCCCCGAGTCGGTGGCGGTCATCCAGGTATTCCGCGGCTCAGCCGCGTTTGGATGCACAACTTCTGAACAAGTTTCTGAGAGTTCGTCAGTCCCACCGGAAGGTGCGCGCCGCCAGGCCGTACCCGACGGCCGACCAGGCCACCAGGACGGCCACCGCCTGCTCGTCCAGCCCGCCGCCACCCAGGGCCGAGCGCAGTCCCTCGGCGAGCGCCGCAGACGGCAGCAGCGCCAACGGGCCCTGCAGCCCGGCGGGGTAGTCGGACAGCGCGACCACGATGCCGCCGCCCAGCACGAGCAGGAACCAGACCAGGTTGGCGGCCGCCAGGGTCGCCTCGGCCCGCAGGACCCCGGCCATGAGCATCCCCAGCCCGGCGAAGCACGCGCTGCCGAGCACCAGGGTGGCGAGGGTCGCCGGCCAGGAGACCGCGGGGCGCCAGCCGAGGGCGTACGCGGCCGCGCAGACCAGCGCGATCTGGACGACCTGGAGCCCGACCACCGCCAGCGCCTTGCCGGCCAGCAGGCCGCCGCGGCCCAACGGCGTCGCGCCAAGCCGCTTGAGCACCCCGTAGCGGCGCTCGAACCCGGTGCCGATCGCCAGCCCGGTGAACGACGACGACATCACGGCGAGCGCCAGCACGCCGGGGGCCAGGGAGTCGATCCCGCCCTCGACGGTGAGCGGGCCGCGGGCCAACGCCACCATCAGGACCAGCGGGATCACCAGCGAGAGCAGCAGCTGCTCGCCGTTGCGCAGCGTGATCCGCAGCTCCAGGCCGGCCTGGGCCAGGACCCGGCGGAGCGCGGGCGCCGCGGCCGGCGACGGGGCGTAGGGGGAGGCCATGGCCGCATCCGGGGTCATCGCAGCCGCCTGCCGGTGAGGTCCAGGAAGACGTCCTCGAGCGAGCGCCGGCCCACCGCGAGGCCCTCGGGCATGACGCCCTTCGACGCGCACCACGCGGTGACCGTCGCCAGCGCCTGCGGGCTGACGTCGCCGGCGACGAGATAGCGGCCGGCCTGCTCCTCGACCACCGACACATCCAGGGGGAGCGCCTGGGCGAGCGCGGCCAGGTCCATGCCCGCGGGCGCCCGGAACCGGATCCCGCCGCCCGGGCCGGCGTCGGCCATGAGCGCCTCGGGGGAACCCTCGGCCACCACGCGCCCCTCGTCGACGATCACCACGTGGTCGGCGAGGCGCTCGGCCTCGTCCATCAGGTGGGTGGTGAGCACGACGGAGACGCCGGCGCCCCGGATCTCGTCCACCAGCTCCCAGGTCGGCATGCCGCGCCTGCGGGTCCATGCCCGCCGTCGGCTCGTCCAGGAAGACCAGCTCAGGTCGGCCGACCAGGGCGCAGCGCCAGCGAGAGCCGCTGCTGCATACCGCCCGAGAGCCGCCGGTACGGGGTGCGCGCGTAGGCCGTCAGGCCGAGGCGGTCGGCGAGCGGGCCGATCTCCAGCGGATGCGCGTAGAGCGCGGCGACGTGGCGGAGCATCTCAAGGGGTCGGGCCGAGGGGTAGACCCCGCCCGCCTGCAGCATGACCCCGACCCGCGGGCGCAGCTCGGCCCCCGCGCGCTCCGGGTCGAGGCCGAGCACCCGGACCTGGCCCGAGTCCCGCTTGCGGTAGCCCTCGCAGATCTCCAGCGTGGTCGTCTTGCCCGCGCCGTTGGGCCCCAGCACCGCGGTCACGGCGGCCCGCTCGGCCCGAAACGTCAGCCCCGCGACGGCCGCCACCGGGCCGTACGACTTGGCGAGGTCCGTGACCTCGACCGCGGGGGGCTGCACGCCGCGGGAGTCTAGGCGGCGACGAGGATTGGCCCGAACCGGGGAATTACGTCACACTGTCGTTGTGAAAATCGCCGGGGCTGCCCACGAGGCCCGCGGGGCCGAGGCCGGCACCCGCGAGCGGGTGGTCGCGTCCCTGCTGGGCGACGGCCCGGCCACCGCCGCGACCCTCGCCGAGCGCCTTGAGCTCACCCCGGCGGCCGTGCGCCGCCACCTCGACGCGCTGCGGTCCGAGGGGCTGGTCGAGTCGCGGGAGCGCCCGCCGTACGGCCTGGCCGCCGAGCGCGGCCGCGGCCGGCCCGCGCGGTACTTCGCCCTCACCGACGCCGGCCGCCGCTCGTTCCCGCAGGCCTACGACGATCTGGCCGCGGCGGCCTTGCGCCAGCTGGCCGAGGTAGGCGGCGAGGGCGCCGTCACCGAGTTCGCCCGCCGCCGCGCCGCCGCGCTGGTCGCTCGGCACGCCGCCGAGGTCACCAGCGCAGCCGACCCGGCCGAGGCACTGGCCGCGGCCCTCACCACCGAGGGCTTCCTGGCCTCGGCCGAGGCCAGCGCGGGCGGCGCCCAGGTCTGCCAGCACCACTGCCCGGTGGCGCTCGTGGCCGCCGAGTTCCCGCAGCTGTGCGAGGCCGAGACCGAGGCCTTCGCCGAGCTGCTCGGCACCCACGTGCAACGGCTGGCCACGATCGCGCACGGCGACCACGTCTGCACCACGCACATCCCACGGCACATCCCGAGCACCCTCCCTCGCCCCGAGAGGACCCCCGCATGAGCACCACCGCGCACCCCGAGCTCGACGGGCTCGGCCGCTATGAGTACGGCTGGAGCGACTCCGACGCCGCCGGCGCCTCAGCCCGCCGCGGGCTGTCCGAGGAGGTCGTCCGCGACATCTCGGCGCGCAAGAACGAGCCGCAGTGGATGCTCGACCTGCGGCTCAAGGGCCTGCGGCTGTTCGGCAAGAAGCCGATGCCCACCTGGGGCTCCGACCTCGGCGGCATCGACTTCGACACGATCAAGTACTTCGTGAAGTCCACCGAGAAGCAGGCCGAGTCGTGGGAAGACCTGCCCGAGGACATCAAGAACACCTACGACCGCCTCGGCATCCCCGAGGCCGAGAAGCAGCGCCTCGTGGCCGGCGTGGCCGCCCAGTACGAAACCGAGGTGGTTTACCACAAGATCCGCGAGGACCTCGAGGAGCTCGGCGTCGTCTTCCTCGACACCGACACCGCGCTGCGCGAGCACGAGGACGTCTTCAAGGAGTACTTCGGCACGGTGATCCCGGTCGGGGACAACAAGTTCGCCGCGCTCAACACCGCGGTCTGGTCGGGCGGCTCGTTCATCTACGTGCCCAAGGGCGTCAAGGTCGAGATCCCGCTGCAGGCGTACTTCCGGATCAACACCGAGAACATGGGGCAGTTCGAGCGGACGCTGATCATCGCCGACGAGGACTCCTACGTGCACTACGTCGAGGGCTGCACCGCTCCGATCTACAAGTCCGACTCACTGCACTCCGCGGTCGTCGAGATCATCGTGAAGAAGGGCGCCCGCGTGCGCTACACGACGATCCAGAACTGGTCCAACAACGTCTACAACCTCGTCACCAAGCGGGCCGTGGCCCACGAGGGCGCGACGATGGAGTGGGTCGACGGCAACATCGGCTCCAAGGTGACGATGAAGTACCCCGCGATCTTCCTGATGGGCCCGCACGCCAAGGGCGAGACGCTCTCGGTCGCCTTCGCCGGCGAGGGCCAGCACCAGGACGCCGGGGCCAAGATGGTGCACTGCGCGCCGCACACCTCCTCAAGCATCGTGTCCAAGTCGGTGGCCCGGGGCGGCGGCCGCACCTCCTACCGCGGGCTCGTGCAGATCCAGGAGGGCGCGTACGGCTCCAAGAGCACCGTGCGCTGCGACGCCCTGCTCGTCGACACGATCAGCCGTTCGGACACCTACCCGTACGTCGACGTGCGCGAGGACGACGTGTCGATGGGCCACGAGGCCACCGTCTCCAAGGTGAGCGAGGACCAGCTCTTCTACCTGATGAGCCGCGGGATGACCGAGGAGGAGGCCATGGCGATGATCGTGCGCGGCTTCGTCGAGCCGATCGCCCGCGAGCTGCCCATGGAGTACGCCTTGGAGCTGAACCGGCTGATCGAGCTGCAGATGGAAGGGGCCGTCGGCTGATGGGCGTCACCCACCACGTGGACGCCCGCTCGGCGCGGGTCACGTCCTACGCATCCGCCGACTTCGCGGTTCCCTCGGGCCGCGAGGAGGAGTGGCGCTTCACCCCCCTCGACCGGCTGCGCGGGCTCCTCGACACCGCCGACGCGCGCGGCTCGGTCGACACCGCCGTCGACGCGCCCCCGGACGTCCGGGTCGAGCGCCTGCCTCGCGGCGACGAGCGGCTGGGCCGCTCGGGGCCGCCCGCAGACCGCGCCGCCGCCCTGGCCTGGGAGTCGTTCGCCGAGGCGCTCGTCGTGACGGTGCCCCGCGAGTCGGTGGCCGGCCGCCCGATCACCGTCACCACCACCGGTCGCGGCCTGCAGCCCGCCAGCGCGCACACCCTGATCGAGGTGCAGCCGTTCGGCGAGGCCGTCGTCGTCCTGGAGCACCGCGGCGAAGCCGTGCTCGCCGAGACCGTCGAGGTCCTGGTCGGCGACCACGCCCAGGCCACCGTGATCTCCCTGCAGGAGTGGTCGCCCGCCGCGGTCCACCTCGCCCACCACCGGATCCGGCTCGGCCGAGACGCCCGGGTGCGCCACATCGTGGTGAGCCTCGGCGGCGACGTGGTGCGGATCGCCCCCACGGTCGAGTACGACGCCCCCGGCGGCGACGCCGAGCTGATCGGCGCCTACTTCGCCGACGCGGGCCAGCACCTCGAGCACCGGCTGTTCGTCGACCACTCGATCCCGCACTGCCGCAGCAACGTGGTCTACAAGGGCGCGCTGCAGGGCGAGGGCGCCCACACCATCTGGATCGGCGACGTGCTGATCCGCGCCGCGGCCGAGGGCACCGACACCTACGAGATCAACCGCAACCTGGTGCTCACCGACGGGGCCCGCGCCGACTCGGTGCCCAACCTGGAGATCGAGACCGGCGAGATCGCCGGGGCCGGCCACGCCAGCGCCACCGGCCGCTTCGACGATGAGCAGCTGTTCTACCTGCAGTCGCGTGGGATCACCGAGGACGACGCCCGCCGGCTGGTGGTGCGCGGCTTCTTCGCCGACCTGATCGGCCGCATCGGCATCGCCGACGCTCGAGGAGCGGCTGATGGCCGCCGTCGAGGCCGAGCTCGAGGCGGTGGTCCAGTGAGCGACACCACCTCCGCCACCCGGGTCTGCGCGCTCGCCGAGCTCGCGGTCGACCAGCCGCACCGGGTCGTGGTCGGCGGGCGTGCCGTCTGCCTGGTGCGCACCGCGGAGACCGAGGTGCACGCCGTCGACGACACCTGCACCCACGCAGATGTGAGCCTGGCCGAGGGCGAGGTCGAGGGCCGCACCATCGAGTGCTGGCTGCACGGCTCGCGCTTCGACCTGGTGACCGGTGAGCCCACCGGACTGCCGGCCACCCGGCCGGTCGCAGTCCACGATGTGACGATCGACGACAGCGGCGACGTGCTCGTCGCCGTGAAGGAGAAGTGAGTCCCCCCATGGCAGTCCTCGAGATCCGCGACCTGCACGTGACGGTCGAGACCGACGCCGGGCCGCAGGAGATCCTCCGCGGCGTCGACCTGACCGTCCGGGCGGGGGAGACCCACGCGATCATGGGCCCGAACGGCTCCGGCAAGTCCACGCTCGCCTACTCGGTGGCCGGCCACCCGAAGTACACGATCACCCGGGGCTCGGTCACCCTCGACGGCCAGGACGTGCTGGCGATGAGCGTCGACGAGCGCGCCCGCGCCGGGCTCTTCCTGGCGATGCAATACCCCGTCGAGGTGGCGGGCGTCTCGGTCTCCAACTTCCTGCGCACCGCCGCGACCGCCGTGCGCGGCGAGGCCCCGAAGCTCCGGCTGTGGGTCAAGGAGGTCAAGGAGGCGATGGCGCGGCTGTCGATGGACCCCTCCTTCGCCGAGCGCAACGTGAACGAGGGCTTCTCCGGGGGCGAGAAGAAGCGCCACGAGATCCTGCAGCTCGAGCTGCTCCAGCCGAAGATCGCCATCCTCGACGAGACCGACTCGGGCCTCGACGTGGACGCGCTGAAGGTGGTCTCCGAGGGGGTCAACCGGGTCCGCGCCACCGGCGAGGTCGGCACCCTGCTGATCACCCACTACACCCGGATCCTGCGCTACATCCAGCCCGACTTCGTCCACGTCTTCGTCGACGGCCGGATCGTCGAGGAGGGTGGCCCCGAGCTCGCCGACCGGCTTGAGGCCGAGGGCTACGAGCGCTACGTCAAGGCGGCGGCTGAGGCGTGACCGCGCTGCTCTCGTCCGCGTCCGGCGGCCTCCTCGAGGACGTCGAGCGGCTGCGTGCGGACTTCCCCATCCTCGCGCGCACCGTGCGAGGCGGGAAGCCGCTCGTCTACCTCGACAGCGGCGCGACCTCGCAGAAGCCGCGCCAGGTGCTCGATGCCGAGCGGGCCTTCTACGAGCAGCACAACGCCGCGCCGCACCGGGGGGCCCACCAGCTCGCCGAGGAGGCGACCGAGGCGTACGAAGGGGCCCGCTCGCGCATCGCGGGCTTCGTCGGCGCCGACCCGCAGGATCTCGTCTTCACCAAGAACGCCACCGAGGCGCTCAACCTGGTCGCGTACGCGTTCAGCAACGCCGCCACCGCGGGCGACTACGCGGCGCGGTTCCGGATCGGCCCCGGCGACGAGGTCGTCGTCACCGAGATGGAGCACCACGCCAACCTGGTGCCCTGGCAGGAGCTGTGCCGGCGCACCGGCGCGACGCTGCGCTGGTTCGGCGTCACCGACGAGGGTCGCCTCGAGCTGGCCGACCTCGACGCCCTCGTCAACGAGCGCACCAAGGTCGTCGCGCTCACCCACCAGTCCAACGTGCTCGGCACCGTCAATCCGCTGGGGGCGATCACCGCCCGGGCCCATGCCGTCGGCGCCGTCGTGGTGCTCGACGCCTGCCAGTCGGTGCCGCACCTGCCGGTCGACCTCACCGCCGCTGGGGGTCGACTTCGCCGCCTTCTCCGGCCACAAGATGCTGGGTCCGATGGGGATCGGGGTGCTGTGGGGCCGGCGCGAGCTGCTTGCGGCGATGCCCCCGTTCATCACCGGCGGCTCCATGATCGAGACCGTGCGGATGGAGGGCTCGACGTGGGCGCCGCCCCCGCAGCGGTTCGAGGCGGGGTTCCGATGGCGGCCCAGGCGGTCGGCCTGGCGGCGGCCGTCGACTACCTGCAAGCCGTCGGCATGGACCGCGTCCGCGACCACGAGACCGCCCTGACCGCGCTGGCGCTGGAGGCCCTGGCGGAGATCCCAGGGGTGCGCGTCATCGGCCCGCCGGACAACGTCGACCGGGGCGGAGCGGTCTCGTTCGCCGTCGAGGACATCCACCCGCACGACGTCGGGCAGGTGCTCGATGACCTCGGCGTCGAGGTCCGGGTCGGGCACCACTGCGCCTGGCCGTTGATGCGCCGCTTCGGGGTGCCGGCCACGACGCGGGCGACGTTCGCCCTCTACACGACGCCCGCCGAGATCGAGGCGCTGGCCGCCGGGGTGCGCCATGCCCAGCGCTTCTTCGGGGTCGCGTGATGCAGTTGGAGTCGATGTACCAGGAGATCATCCTGGATCACTACCGGCACCCGCACGGGCGCGGGCTGCGCGAGCCGTACGACGCCGAGGTGCACCACGTGAACCCCACCTGCGGCGACGAGGTGACCCTGCGCGTGCGGCTCTCGGACGGCGTCGTCGCCGAGGTCTCCCACGACGGCCAGGGCTGCTCGATCAGCCAGGCGAGCACCTCGGTGATGGTCGACCTCGTCAGCGGCCGCACGCTGACCGAGGCGCTCGCCGCGGGGGAGGAGTTCCTGCGGCTCATGCAGGGCAAGGGCGCGTACGTGCCCGACGAGGACGTGCTGGAGGATGCCGTGGCGTTCTCCGGCGTGGCGAAGTACCCGGCGCGCGTCAAGTGCGCGCTGCTGGGTTGGATGGCCTTCAAAGACGCGGCGGCCCGGGCCGTCGCCGACGCACCGATCGGGGAGAAGTCCGATGGCTGACACCGTGACCACCGAGGACCTCGAGGAGGCCATGCGCGACGTGGTCGACCCCGAGCTGGGGATCAACGTCGTGGATCTGGGCCTCGTCTACGGCATCACCCACCACGACCGCTCGATCGTGATCGACATGACCCTCACGAGCGCCGCGTGCCCGCTCACCGATGTGATCGAGGACCAGACCCATGTGGCCCTGCGCGACTACGCCGACGACATCCGGATCAACTGGGTGTGGATGCCGCCGTGGGGCCCGGACAAGATCACCGACGAGGGCCGCGAACAGCTGCGGGCCTTGGGCTTCAACGTCTGAGGGCTTCAACGTCTGAGCGCACAGGCGAGAGGGGCGGCCACCGGGATCCGGTGGCCGCCCCTCTCACGTGGGCCGAGCGTGGTGCGGGCGGGGGGCAGCCCGGCGCACCGGCCCGTCAGGAGGGCAGTCCGGACGGGTTCGCGCGCTCGGCGGTCTCGAGTGGCTTCCAGGCGGTCGCCACGGGGTCCAGGAAGTACGGCGGCGACAGGTAGCGCAGCCGGGGGTCGTACTTGTAGTCCTTGATGTAGCCGGTGCCGTTCAGTGTGCCGACCGCGCCGCGGAAGTACTGACCGATCGACCCGCGCACGCTCAAGGACCCCTTGTTCTGGCCGTAGTCCCAGTTCTGCACGCCGACTGAGTGCGCGACCGACAGCAGCGCGCCGTCTACCTTCAGGTTCTGCATGCAGGGGTTGGGGCAGGTTTCCAGGGACGACGAGGTCTGGTTCGACGAGGGCTTCGAGGTGACCGGGTGGTAGGTGCGGACGAAGTTCTGCGCGATGAGGCCGAGCACGTCGCTGCCGGTCACCCCGGTCGAGTACTGGGTGTCGCCGGTGATGATGATGTCGTTCTCGGCGCCGATGGTCAGCTGGCCCTTGAGGGTCCCCTCGAGGAAGACATCGCCGTTGTGGCAGTCGTAGGGGGTCACGTCGTTAGTGCGCGGGTAGTCCTTGCCGCCGCTGTTGGCGGTGCCCGACGCATTCGGGCTCCGCACCCACGGACGGGCGCACCGCAAAGAGGTCGCCTGGCTGTACGCCGGGGTGCCGGCCGGGATGGTGCGGACGTAGATCACGCCGTTGGGGGGCAGGTTCAGGTTGGTGCCCGGACCGCACGCGCCGCTGGCCGCGGTGTTGGGGCTGGTGACGTCCATCTTGCCGTTGGACTTGACGAGGATCCGGGTCGGCCCGAGGTAGACGCAGCCGTTGCCGCCCAGCGAGGGGTCGGCCACCCGACGCAGCTCTTGGTTCGTGGGCGGCAGCGCGAGGATCGTGCCGCCGACCGGGGGCTGACCGAGGGTCGGGTTGGCGCCGTTGGTGCTGTTGGGGACCCAGAGCGTCTTGTTGTAGCAGGCGTCACCCGCGCGCCGGTTGGGGCAGCCGGAGGACAGCCCGCGCTTGAAGTTCGGGTTCTTGCTCACGTAGTGCATGTCGTTGGAGTGCACGTCGCCGTCGAGGACGTCGCCATCGCGCCAGAAGATGTTGGGGCAGTTGCTGGGTCGCTTGTTCCAGCCGCCCTGCCACGAGTAGACGTTGCAGGCGTTGATCTGCGACTGGCCGTTGGGGTACGAAGCCGGGCTCGCGGCGGGGTCCACCAGCTCCTTGTCCGAGATGTACAGGAAGTCGATGAACTTCGCCTTGCGGACCAGGACCTCGACCGTTCGGTCGGCGTCCCCGCTGCGACCGGTCGACGTGACCTTGATGGTGCCGTAGATGCCGGCCTGGGAGGCGTCGACGGAGTAGTGGAAGCGCGACCCGTCGGTCGCCCCGGGGACGGGAGCCCATCCGGTCGCCGCCCGGTTGGCGAACGGGCCGCCCACGGTCGAGATCGCGCGCGTCCAGTAGAGGTCGTCCTCGTTCAGGAAGGCCACGTAGTCGTCGACGCCGGCCCGGGCGGCCGCGAACGCCGCCTGGCGCTCGGCCTCGGTGGAGCTGTCCCGCAGGCCGACAATGCCCTGCGTGGCGAAGAGCACGGTCACCGCGGTCATGATCATGATCACGCCGAGGGTGATCACCAGTGCGGAGCCGCGCTCGGAATCGGCCCGGCCGACCCGACCGGCGCTCAGGCCGGTGATCCGTCGTCGCAGCTTGGTCACGGGGTCACGCTCCTCATCGGATCACGGCGGTGGTTCCCGCGTTCGGCATGACGATGCGGATCTGCTGAACGGTCGGGGTGCGTGCCTGTCCGGCCGTACCGGTGGCGACGCGGATCAGCGAGTCGACGCCGGCCACCAGGTCGCGGTTCGCGCTCGACAGGGAGCCGGACGTCAACGCCAGCGGCGTGGCGCACGGAGACGACGATTCACCGCAGACCCCGGGCTTGAGCATCTCGGCCGCCGTGAGCCAGCGAAACAGCGGCTGCGTGGTGTCAAGGCCGCGGGCAACGGTGCGCGACGTCATCCCGCTGGACGGCCAGGTGTACGGCGCGGTCGTGCCGGCCGGGGGGGTCGTCTCGCGGATCAGCGCGCCCGACGTCACCCGGTAGGTCACCTTCCACGGGGCGCGTCCGCTGTTGATGTTCGAGTAGAACGTGGCCGAGGCGGGCCCGGCGGCCTGGAACGCCTGCACCCCGGTCTGCGGGGCGATCGCCATCCGCAGGTCGCGCGAGAGCCAGTCAGCCGCCCGGTTGGCCTGGATGGCCGACTCAGACACGCGCGTGTGGAATCCCACCTGCTTGCGTGATGCGACCAGGAAGGTCACGGCGGCCGTGGCGATCATGCTGGTCAGCAGCATGCCCACCATCAGCTCGGCCAGCGTCATCCCCGCGTCCTCGCGGTGGAGCGCCCGCAGCAGCCGCCTCATGGGAGCGCCACCGTGACAAGGGCGGGATCGGTGTCGGCCGGGTCGAGCACGACGACCTTGGGCGCGGACGTCCCGGACAAGTCCGTCGCCGTGAGCGTCCAGGTGCCGAAGGGCAGCGACAGCCCGGCCTGGCCGCCAGGAGACGACCACGTGTACGTCTCCCCGGAGGGGCAGCCCGCATCTGCGGCGTGGGTCGCGGTCAGCGTGAACGGGCGGTCCGGACCCACGCGCACGACGCCCACCTCGACCGCGCCCACCGGGACGGTCGCCGACCCGGTCCCTCCGGCGTTCGTCACCGCGGCAGCGGCCCGGAGCGCTGCCGGGTCGGCGTCCAGGCAGGAGCCCGCCCACGGCACATACCCGGCGAGCGAGGGGAAGAGGCCCGGGACCGAGCGAGGCAGGACGGTGCCTGCGTACACGCCGGTGGCGGTCGAGTTCAGGTAGACGGCGCTGTTGTAGAGCGTGAAGGGCATTTCGGCCGGGGCCGGGTGGTCGGTGTCGTCGGCAGGGGTGAGGTCTAGCGTGGCCGCCTGGTCGTACGCGAACGAGACGTTGGCCGTCGTGTTCGGAACCACCGACACGAGCTGCTCGGGGGCCGCCTCGCCGCGCAGGTCGACATAGCCCGCCTTGCTCGCGGAGACCATGTAGGTGTCAGCCGGCAGGAAGCCGAAGAGGGCGCAGCCCTCGGTGGTGGTGACCTGGCTGAACGTGCGCCCCACGGTGGTCGTCGAGGTGGCGGTGAGGGTGACGCCCGATCGGGGGAGGCCGTCGCGGTTGAGGGTCGACGCGGCGATCGCGCCGGCGGAGGTGTCGAAGGTGCCGATCGTCGGGGTGAGCAGGGTCGAGGCCTGCACTGGCTGCGTGGCGGCGCTCATCCCGGGCCAGGACACCCGCACGGTCACCCGGACCGAGTCCAGCCCGCCGGAGGCCCCGCACGACGGGCCGCTCGCCCCAAGCGGGACGAAGGACGCGTCGCGGGTCACGGTGTAGTCCACGCCGCCCACAGTGCGCGTCGACGAGACCTGCCCCTGGGCCAGCGCGGTGAGCTCGGTGGCTCGCGCGACCTCCAACTCCGAAGTCGCCAGGCCCACGGCGGCGCTGCGTGCGCGGCCGTTGCGGACCAGGTCCGTGGTGGTCAGCATCAAGGCGAGCAGCGACAGCGAGACGATTGCGAAGAAGACCATGGCGATGAGCGGCTCGATGACGGTGAAACCGTCCTCGTCCCGGACTCGCCCACGAAACATCGCCACGATTGGTGTTTCGGGACCGGCGGACCGGTTGCTGTTGCTCCAAACGGGTGAAGCCGCCGCTTCACGTGTAACAGCCCGGGTTGGCTGTCGATACGGCGTGACTGCGCCATGTGGGTGAACCGCGCGGCGGCGCATAGACTGCGGTCCCCATGATCACCGCGACCGGAGTGGAGCTGCGCGCAGGCGCGCGCATCCTGCTCGAGGAAGCGACCTTCAGAATCGGCCCCGGCGACCGGGTGGGACTGGTGGGCCGCAACGGCGCCGGCAAGACGACGCTCACGCGCGTGCTGTCCGGCGAGTCCGAGCCCTTCGTGGGCGCGGTCACCCGCTCCGGCACCGTCGGCTACCTGCCGCAGGACCCGCGCACCGGCGACCTCGACGTGCTGGCGCGCGACCGCATCCTGTCCGCGCGCGGCCTCGATGTGATCGCGACCCGGATGCGCGAGGCCGAGCAGCGGATGGCGTCGGCCCACGACGAGGTCCGCGACAAGGCGATGCGGCGCTACGCCCGGCTGCAGGAGGAGTTCACCGCCGAGGGGGGCTACGCCGCCGAGTCCGAGGCGGCCTCGCTCGCGGCCAGCGTCGGCCTGCCGGAGCGGGTGCTGGCCCAGCCGATCGGCACCCTGTCCGGCGGGCAGCGGCGGCGCGTCGAGCTCGCCCGGATCCTGTTCAGCGGCGCCGACACCCTGCTGCTGGATGAGCCCACCAACCACCTCGACGCCGACTCGATCGGCTGGCTGCGGGAGTTCCTGCGCGCGCACAAGGGCGGGTTGGTCGTGATCAGCCACGATGTCGGGCTGCTCGAGGCCACCGTCAACCGGGTCTTCGCCCTCGACGCCAACCGGGCCCGCCTCGACGTCTACAACGTCGGCTGGAAGGCGTACGTCGTGCAGCGCGAGCAGGACGAGCGGCGGCGCCGGCGCGAGCGCGACAACGCCGAGAAGCAGGCCGCCGCGCTCAAGGCGCAGGCCGACCGGATGCGCTACAAGGCCACCAAGGCCAAGGCCGCCCAGGGCATGGACAAGCGCGCCGAGCGGCTGCTCTCCGGGCTGACCGAGCAGCGCCGGGCCGACCGGGTGGCCCGGCTGCGCTTCCCCGAGCCGGCCCCGTGCGGCAAGACCCCGCTCACCGCGACCGGGCTGTCCAAGTCATACGGGTCGCTCGAGGTCTTCACCGACGTCGACCTCGCGATCGACCGCGGCTCCCGGGTGGTGGTGCTGGGGCTCAACGGCGCCGGCAAGACGACCCTGCTGCGCATGCTGGGGGGAGTCGAGGAGGGCGACACCGGCGAGGTCGAGCCCGGGCACGGGCTGCGGCTCGGCTACTACGCACAGGAGCACGAGACGCTCGACCCGGAGCGGTCGGTCCTGGAGAACATGCGCTCGGCCGCGCCCGACCTGCCCGAGGTCGAGGCGCGCCGCGTGCTGGGCTCGTTCCTCTTCTCCGGCGACGAGGTCGACAAGCCCGCGCGCGTGCTGTCCGGGGGCGAGAAGACCCGGCTGGCTCTCGCTGCGCTCGTCGTCTCCTCGGCCAACGTGCTGCTGCTCGACGAGCCCACGAACAACCTCGACCCGGCCAGCCGCGAGGAGGTCCTCGGGGCGCTGTCGGGCTACCGCGGCGCGGTGGTCCTGGTGACCCACGACGAGGGCGCCGTGGACGCGCTGCAGCCCGAGCGCGTGGTGCTGCTGCCGGACGGCGTCGAGGACCTGTGGAGCGCCGACTACCTCGATCTGGTCGCGCTGGCCTGATCCGGCCGAAGTCCGCCAGCCGGTCCGTTTAGGTGGCCGCCTGCCGCCGGATGCGTGATCATGGAGGGGTGCGCCGCACTCCGGCGCCGAGGTCGACGCCGGGAGGCAAACCATGGCTGAACTCCCCAAGGGCCGCCGAATCAGCGGATCCGAGCGCGACACGCTCGCCGCGGATCTGAAGAAGAAGTACGAGTCGGGCGTCAGCATCCGCGCCCTCGCCGAGTCGACGGGGCGCTCGTACGGCTTCGTGCACCGGGTGTTGAGCGAGGCCGGCGTCACGATGCGCGGACGTGGCGGGGCGACTCGCGGAAAGGCCAAGTCCTGAGCGCCGACCTGACCGGCCCCGACCCGCGGCATGCTCGAGCGCGGAGGAGTGCGCCTGGAGGTGGACGGCGCGCTGGCCACCGTCACGCTGACCCGTCCTGATGCCCTGAACGCCCAGACGCCGAGCACCTGGGCCGCTCTTCGCGCGATCGGAGACACCCTCGCCGAACCGGTGCGGGTGGTCATCGTCCGGGGTGAGGGCCGGTCGTTCTCGGCCGGCATGGACCGGCGGATGTTCACCCTCGAAGGGGTGCCGGGAGAGGAGAGCGTGGCCCGCCTGGCCACCCTCCCGGCAGCCCGAGCTGCTGGCGGCGATCGAGTCCTTCCAGCAAGGCTTCCGGTGGCTGCGGCGCGGTGACCTGGTGACCATCGCATCCGTGCAAGGGCACGCGATCGGGGCCGGGTTCCAGCTTGCTCTGGCCTGCGACCTGCGGGTCGTCGCCGACGACGTGAAGTTCGCCATGCGCGAGACCTCGCTGGGACTCGTGCCCGACCTCACCGGCACGCACCCGCTCGTCCGGCTCGTTGGGCTGTCCCGCGCGCTTGGAGGTGTGCGCCACGGGGCGGTTCATCGGCGCGGCGGAGGCGGTGGCGTGGGGGCTGGCCAACACCGCGGTTCCCCGCGACGAGTTGGACGACGCCGCCCGCGACCTCGCCGCAGCGGTGTTGTCGGCGCCGGCCAGCGCCGTCAGCGCGCTCAAGCCCCTGCTGGGCGCCGCTCAGGTCAACGACCTGGATGCCCAGCTGGACCTGGAGCGCCGGACCCAGGCGGGGCTGCTGACCGCGATGGCGGCAGCGCTGAAGGGCGCCGGGGGCTGAGCCCCGCCTCGGCTGGGGGAAGATCGACGGGCCCTCCGGCGTTGAGGGCGACGCCGGGCTTTGCCGGCGTTCTCCCTCGAGAGGCACATCCGCGTGAGCATGCACGGCAACTATGCGGCGTACTCGTCGTTCCGCAAGGACCCTTCAGTGGTGGGCCAGCGGCTCGCGCCGGGCACGGTCCGTCGGATCGCCGCGTTCGCGCGCCCGTACCGGGCCTGGATCGCGCTCTTCCTGGTCACCGTGGTCATCGACGCGGTTCTGGTTGTCGCCACCCCGCTGCTGTTCAAGCGGATCATCGACGACGGGGTCACCGCCGGGGACTCCGCGGTCGTCATCCGGCTGTCGCTGATCGTCGCGGTGATCGCGGTGGCCGACTCCCTGCTCACCCTGGTGGGGCGCTGGTGGTCGTCGCGGATCGGCGAGGGCCTGATCTACGACCTGCGCACCCAGGTGTTCGCCCACGTGCAGCGGATGCCAGTCGCCTTCTTCACCCGCACCCAGACCGGCGCCCTGATCTCCCGGCTCAACAGCGACGTGATCGGGGCGCAGCAGGCGTTCACGTCGACGCTGTCTGGGGTGGTGTCGAACCTGATCACCCTGGTCCTCGTCGTCATCGCGATGCTCGCGCTCTCCTGGCCGATCACGGTGGCGGCCCTGGTGCTGCTGCCGGTCTTCCTGGTTCCCGCCAAGTGGGTCGGGCGCAGACTGCAGGAGCTCACCCGCGAGTCGATGCAGTTGAACGCCTCGATGAGCACGGTGATGACCGAGCGCTTCAACGTCTCCGGGGCGTTGCTGGTGAAGCTCTTCGGCCGGCCCGCGGAGGAGGACGCCGGCTTCGCGGCCAAGGCCGACCGGGTGCGCGACATCGGCGTCCGGATCGCCATGAGCAACCGGGTCTTCTTCACCGCCATGACGCTCGTGGCCTCGCTGGCCACGGCTCTCGTGTACGGCGTGGGCGGCGTCCTCGCGGTCGAGGGCGTGCTCACGGTCGGGACGCTCGTCGCGCTGGCGGGCCTGCTCGGGCGGCTGTACGGACCGCTGACGGCGCTGTCCAACGTGCGGGTCGACGTGATGACGGCGCTGGTGTCCTTCGAGCGGGTCTTCGAGGTGCTCGACCTGCCGCCCATGGTGCAGGACCGGCCCGACGCCAAGGCGCTCCCGCGGGGCCCGGCCTCGGTGGAGTTCGACTCGGTCGACTTCCGCTACCCGACCGCCAGCGAGGTCTCGCTCGCCTCGCTGGAGTCGGTGGCCGTGCTGGAGTCGGCGCCCTCCGGCCAGGTGCTGCACGGGGTGTCATTCCGGGCGGAGCCGGGCCAGATGGTGGCCCTGGTCGGCCCCTCCGGCGCCGGCAAGACCACCGTCACCAGCCTGGTCTCGCGGCTGTACGACGTCACCGACGGCGCGATCCGGGTGGACGGGCGGGACGTGCGCGACGTGACGATGGAGTCGCTGCATGACGCGATCGGGGTGGTGACCCAGGACGCGCACATGTTCCACGACACGATCCGCGCCAACCTGCTGTACGCGCGACCGGACGCCACCGAGGCAGAGCTGGCCGCGGCGATCTCCGACGCCCAGATCGGCGACCTCGTGGCCGCGCTGCCCGATGGCCTGGACACCGTCGTCGGCGACCGCGGCTACCGGCTGTCCGGGGGGGAGAAGCAGCGCCTGGCCATCGCCCGGCTCCTGCTCAAGGCGCCGGACGTCGTCGTGCTGGACGAGGCGACGGCCCACCTGGACTCCGAGTCGGAGGCCGCGGTGCAGCGCGCCCTGGAGCGGGCCCTGGAGGGCCGGACCTCCCTGGTGATCGCCCACCGGCTGTCGACCGTGCGGGGAGCCGACCTGATCCTGGTGGTCGACGGCGGCCGGGTGGTCCAGCGCGGGCGGCACGACGAGCTGCTCGCCGCGGGCGGGCTGTACGCCGAGCTCTACCGCACCCAGTTCCAGCCGCAGCAGACCGAGGCAGCAGTCTGAGCGACGGTCAGGCCGGCGGCCCGGCCGCCGGGGGAGCGGGCGCCCGCGGGGCGGGCAGGGGGTCTCGCTCCGGCAGCCCGCGGGTGAGCAGGATGACGTAGCCGACCGCGGCGATGACCGCGAAGCAGAACCACTGGATGGCGTACCCCAGGTGCGGCCCCTCGTCCACCGTGGGCGGCTCGGGGAGCGCCGGGGCGGGGTCGGCCGTCGGCCGCTCCTCCACCAGATCGCCGTAGCCGCCGTACACGGGCACGGCCACGTCCTCGGCGAGGCCCGCGGTGTCAATCGAGAGCACCTGTCCGGCCGGCAGGTCCTGGGCCGGCCGGGGCCGCTCGGCGGGGTGGAGCCGCACCTCGACCGCCACCTCGCCGCTCGGCGGCGGCGGCACCTCGGGGCGCCCGGTGGCGGTGGCCGCCGCGGGGATCCACCCCCGGTTGACGAGCAGGGCATCACCCGCCGGCGTGATGAGCGGAACCACGACCAGCAGCCCGTTGGCGCCTTGGTACGCGCGGTTGCGCACCAGAATCGTCCCGTCGGCGTCGTACCGACCGGTGGCGGTGGCCCGGCGCCACTCCAGGGCCGGGTCGAGGGGCGTCCCGGGCTCGGCGAGGGCGTCGACCGGGACGGCGGCGACGTCGCGCGCGGCGGTCACCTGGGCGTTGTCCGCGCGGCGCTCATCGAGCCGGCTCAGCTGCCAGCGGCCGAGGAAGATGAACGCCGTCGCGAGGACGGCCGTGAAGAGCGTCAGCCCGATCACCTTGCGCAGCACGCGGTCGACGGTATCCGGCTCAGCGGGGGAGGGGCGCGCATGGGGCCGGACAAGGGCGATGCCGGACGGCCACGGGGGAAGCCGCCCGGCATCGCGTTCCGGGGTCGCCGAGGACATCCCCGGCGAGGGCTTCATGATGACACGGATTCATGTCACGGTCGAGCCGCAGACCGGTCGACCCGGCCTCAGCCACGGGGGCCCGATTGCAGCTGCCGACGCTCGTCGCCGAGGAGCGCCGGAGGCGGCTCGACGATCCGCTCGCGCCCGGCGTTGGCCACCACGACCGCGATGTACGGCAGGAAGACCGCGCCGACCATCAGCACCCAGCGCAGCCAGCCGTCGGCGAGGACGGCGCCGACGAAGCACCCGGTGCGGATCGCCATGGAGATCAGGTAGCGGCGGGTGCGCCCCTGGACGTCCTCGCTCAGGGGGCGACGCACGCCGGAGACCCGGTGGACGGGGTCGGTGCGGCGGGCCATGGCTCGAAGGTACGCCCGCTGAAGCGCCCCGGCATGTCGCTGGAGCGGTTCGTGGGCCATGATGCGCCCATGGCAAACCGCACCTACCGCGTCACCGAGATTGTCGGCACGTCCACCGAGGGCATCGACGAGGCGATTCGCAACGGGATCGCCCGCGCGTCGCAGACCCTGCGCCACCTCGACTGGTTCGAGATGACGGAGGTGCGCGGCCAGATCGCCGACGGCGCCGTCCAGCACTGGCAGGTGGGCCTGAAGGTCGGCTTCCGCCTCGAGGACGAGGGCTGACCCGCTAGGAGGCCTGGCTCACCGTCGACATGTTGAAGTCGTCGACGCGCACCGGAGGCATGGCCGCCCGCAGGAAGTTGTCGGCCCACTCACGGGGGATCGTCGGGACGGTCGCGCCGACCTCGGCGAGGCGGCCCAGGAGGCCCACCGGGCTGTCGTTGAAGCGGAAGTTCGTGGTGGCCCCGACCACCTCTCCGCCCTGGACCACGTAGACCCCGTCTCGGGTCAGCCCGGTCAGCAGCAGCGACTGCGGGTCGACCTCCCGGATGTACCACAGGCAGGTCAGCAGCAGGCCGTCGGTCGGTGGCCGCCACGATGCCGTCGAGGTCCGCCGAGCCAGCCCGGTCGGTGAGGATCAGGTTCGACGTCGGGGCGGTGACCGGCAGCCCGGTGAGGCGCGCGGAGTGCCGCGACTGCAGCAGGGCGGCCAGCCGGCCGTCGTGCAGCCAGTCCACCGCCCCGAGCGGCAGGCCGTTGTCGAAGACCGAAGACGCGGCGCCCGAGGCCGCCGCCGCGAGGAACGGCTCGCACTCCAGGCCGGGGTAGGCCGGGTCGCTGAAGAGCCGCAGCGCGCGCTCGCTGAGCGTCTCGCCGATCCGGGTGCCGCCGCCTTGCCGGCTGAAGACCGTGCGGCCCTCGAAGGCGTCCCGTGCCCCCGCCGACCAGAACAGGTAGACCATCAGGTCGGCCAGCGCGCTCGGCGGCAGGATCGTGGAGTGCCTCCCGGGGGCCACGTCGATGCGCCGCGCCTGCCAGCCCAGCCTGGTCCGCAGATCGGCGTCCATGGCCCCGAGATCGGCCGCGTCAACGGACGGTCCGCCCGCGCCGACCCAGGTGGAGCGGGTGCGCTGGTGGCTCTTGGCCGTGATCTCGATGCGCGCTTGCGGCTGGGCGTGGCGCAGCCGCAGACCGGTCGACGAGGCCAGGTAGAGCGTGTCGACCTCGTGCTCGGCGTAGCCGAACCACTCGACGCCGTCGGCCGCAGCCGCGCGCATCCGCTCGCCCAGGGCAGGCGCGAACGACGCGAAGGCCGCCCCCGAGGTGGTCTCCGGCGGCTCCGCGAAGTCCGCCGACGCGCCGCCCGCAAGCAGGGGCGCGGCGTCCTCGGCCGGCCCGGCCTCCCGCGCCGCCACCTCGGAGGCGCGCACCAGTCCTTCCATGTCGTGGCCCTGCCGCGACACGGACCCGGCCGCGCTGCCCCCGGACGCGCCCAGGAACGAGATGACCGTGACGTCGACGCTGCGGGTGTCGCCGTTGGTGGTCAGCGTGTTGGAGGCCCACCGCAGGTTGGCGTGGGCGCTCGCCTCGACGAGGACCACGCAGTCGTCCGCCCGCGAGAGCGCCAGGGCCCGCTCAGCGAGCTCCTGCGGTGTGGGCGCGCTCATCGGCCGGCCTCCTCAAGGGTGTTGAGCACCCGGACGCCGGTGAAGACCCCCGTCGGGGCGCCGTGCGAGACGGCCGCCACCTGACCGGGTTGGGCCTTGCCGCAGTTGAACGCGCCGCTGAGCACGTACGTCTGCGGGCCGCCGGTGGCCGCGAGCGACCCCCAGAAGTCCGTCGTCGTGGCCTGGTAGGCCGCGTCCTTGACCTGGCCGACGATCCGCCCGGACTCGATGCGGTAGAAGCGCTGGGCGGTGAACTGGAAGTTGTAGCGCTGCATGTCGATCGACCAGCTCTTGTCGCCCACGACATACAGCCCGCGCTCCACGCCGGCGATCAGGGCCTCGGTGGAGGGGCCGCCGGGGTCCGGCTGCAGCGACACGTTGGGCATCCGCTGCAGCGGCACGTGAAGCGGCGAGTCGGCGTACGCGCAGCCGTTCGACCGCGGCAACCCCATGCGCGCGGCCATCGAGCGGTCGAGCTGGTAGCCGACCAGGATCCCCTCGCGCACCAGGTCGAACGACTGGCCCTCCACGCCCTCGTGGTCCCAGCCCGTGGTGGCCAACCCGTGCTCGACCACCCGGTCGCCGGTGACGTTCATCAGCGGGCGAGCCGTACTCCAGCGTGCCGAGCAGGTCGGGGGTCGCGAACGACGTGCCGGCGTAGTTGGCCTCGTAGCCCAGCGCGCGGTCGAGCTCGGTGGCGTGGCCGACCGACTCGTGGATGGTGAGCCACAGGTTCGAGGGATCGATGACCAGGTCGTACGTCCCCGGCTCAACCGACGGCGCGGCGACGCGCTCGGCCAGGTGCCCCGGGAGCGCCGCCAGCTCGGCCGCCCAGTCCCAGCCGTCGCCGGTGAGGTACTCCCAGCCGCGGCCGACCGGCGGGGCCAGCGAGCGCATGCTCTCGAACGATCCGGTGGCGCGGTCCACCCCCACCGCGGTGACCACCGGCTCCAGGCGGACCCGCTGCTGGACCGTGCGGGTCCCGGCGAGGTCGGCGTAGTAGCGCCGCTCCTTGACCGCGTACACGCTGGCGTCGACGTGGTCGACCCCGTCGGCGGCGAGCAGCCCGCGGCTCCACTCGGCCAGCAGGGCGATCTTGTCCGCGTCGGGCACGGCGAAGGGGTCCACGACGTAGGAGGAGACCCACACGCCGTTCGGCTGGACCGGCTCGGCGGCGAGCTCGACGGGCTGGCTGTTCAGCCCCCGGCTGACCCGCGCCAGCTGCACGGCGCGTACGGCCGCGTCGGCAGCCGCCTCCGGCGTCAGCTCAGCGCAGGCGGCGAACCCCCACGAGCCGTCGACGACCACGCGGACCGCCAGGCCCGAGTCCATCCCGTCGTGCGATCCCTCGAGCCGGCCGTCGCGGAGGCGGAGCAGGTGCGCGCGGTTGCTCTCGACCCGCACCTCGGCATGCGCCGCCCCGAGGGCTTGCGCCCGCGCGAGCGCCGCGTCGGTGCAGGCCGCCAGCGGCAGCACCATGAAGTCCGGGTCGACGACGGGCACCGGCGCTCCTCCACGAATAGGGGTCGGCTCGACCCTAGGGGACGACCGGGCCGGTGTACTCGCGAGTAGGCGTCGGCAGCCGCTAGCGTCGCCGGACGGTCAACGGCAGGAGGCACTCGTGGGACGCTCGGCCCTGGTCACGGGGGGCAACCGGGGCATCGGGCTGGCCATCGCCCACGCCCTCGCCGAGGCCGGCCACGCCGTCACCGTGACCTCTCGCTCCGGCGAGGCCCCCGAGGGGCTGTCGGCGGTGGCGTGCGACGTGACCTCGGCCCAGCAGGTCGAGGCGGCCTTCGCCGCCGTCGAGGAGCGGCAGGGGCCGGTCGAGATCCTGGTCGCCAACGCCGGGATCACCCGGGACGGGCTGCTGCTGCGGATGTCCGAGGAGGACTTCGCCGAGGTCATCGACACCAACCTGGCGGGGGCCTACCGCACCGCCAAGCGCGCCAGCAAGTCGATGCTGCGGGCCCGATGGGGCCGGTTGGTCTTCGTGTCGTCCGTCGTGGGGCTGCTCGGCTCGGCCGGGCAGGCCAACTACGCCGCGTCCAAGGCCGGCCTGGTCGGGCTGGCCCGCTCGCTGGCCCGCGAGCTCGGCTCGCGCAGCATCACCGCGAACGTGGTGGCGCCCGGGTTCGTCGACACCGACATGACCCGGGCCCTGGGCGAGGAGCGCCGCGCCCAGATCCTCGGCGCAGGTGCCCCTGGGCCGCTATGCCTCCGCCGCCGAGGTGGCGGCCGCCGTGCGCTTCCTGTGCTCCGACGAGGCCGCGTACATCACCGGCGCCGTGCTGCCGGTGGACGGCGGGCTCGGGCATGGGCCACTGACCCGGATGAGCCGTCGCCCGCACCCCTCGACCACCCCGAAACGGAGCGTCCCCGCATGGGCCTGCTGACCGGCAAGCGCCTGCTCGTGACCGGCGTCCTCACCGACGCCTCGATCGCCTTCCACGTGGCGCGCCTGGCCCAGGAGCGAGGGCGCCGAGGTCGTGCTGTCGTCGTACGGCCGGGTGCTCCGGCTGACCCAGCGGATCAGCGGCCGGCTTCCCCGCACGGCCCCGGTCGTCGAGCTCGATGTGTCCTCGCCCGACGACCTCGCGGCGCTGGAGGGTCGGGTGCGCGAGCACGTCGACGGCCTCGACGGCGTGCTGCACTCGATCGGGTTCGCCCCCGAGGCGGCCCTGGGGGGCAACTTCCTGGACACCGAGTGGCCGGACGTCGCCACCGCGGTGCACGTCTCGGCGTACTCGCTGAAGGCCCTGACGGTGGCCGCGCTGCCGTTGATGGCCGGCGGCGGGTCGGTGGTGGGCTCGGACTTCGACGCCACCGTGGCCTGGCCCAAGTACGACTGGATGGGCGTGGCCAAGGCGGCCTTCGAGTCCACGGCGCGCTACCTGGCCCGCGACCTCGGCGACCGGGGGATCCGGGTCAACCTGGTGGCCGCCGGCCCGATCAAGACGATGGCCGCCAAGAGCATCCCGGGCTTCGCGGAGTTCGAGGGGATCTGGGCCGAGCGGGCGCCCCTCGGCTGGGATGTGGCGGACCCCGAGCCGGCGGCGCGCGCCTGCGTCGCCCTGCTGTCGGACTGGTTCCCCGCCACCACCGGCGAGATCGTCCACGTCGACGGCGGGGTCCACGCGATGGGCGGCCCGATCCGCTGACCGGCGCTGGCCGTACGGGGTCGCGATCGGCGCTTTGGGCTGCGCGGGTCCGTCCGGCCGGGGCAGGCTAGGCGTACCCACGCGGCAAGGGCCCGTGACGGGTCGGCGAACGACGGAGGCGGGGTCATCCGATGAAGACGCTGCTGGTGCTGCGGCATGCCAAGTCGGCCTACCCCGAGGGGGTCGCCGACCACGAGCGGCCGCTGGCCGAGCGGGGCGAGCGCGACGCCGCGGCGGCGGCGCACTGGCTGCATGAGCACGGCCTGCGCCCCGAGGTGGTGGTCTGCTCGACCGCCACGCGCACCCGGCAGACCTGGGAGCGCCTGGCGCCCCACTTCGCCGAGCCCGGGCCGGCGGTCCGCTTCGACGAGCGCGTCTACGAAGCCCCCGCCTCGCGGCTCGCCACCCTGCTGCGCGAGACCGACCCCGCCGTGGGCTGCGTGCTGCTCGTCGGCCACAACCCCGGCTGCGAGGACCTCGTCCTGGCCCTGTGCGACCACGGCGACTCGGGGCCCTCAGCGCGGTGCAGACGAAGTACCCGACCTGCGGGCTGGCCGTCATGGACCTCGACGGTGATTGGAGCGCCTTGGCCGCGGGCAAGGCCTCGCTGCGGCGCTTCGTGGTGCCGCGCGGCTAGGGCGCCAGCGGCGGGGCGGGCGTCGGGGTGCCGGCCGCGGCGTCGGCGGCCTCGATCTCATCGCGGGTGATGCCGAGCAGGTAGAGCACGGCATCGAGGTACGGCACCGACAGCGCGGTGTCGGCCGCGTCGCGGACCACGGGCTTGGCGTTGAAGGCGATCCCGAGGCCGGCGGCGGCCAGCATGTCGAGGTCGTTGGCGCCGTCTCCGATGGCGACCGTCTGCTCCAGCGTCGACGCCGGCGGCGGCGGCGAAGTCCGCCAGGGCCTGCGCCTTGGCCTGGCGGTCGACCACGGGGCCCACGACCCGGCCGGTGAGCCGGCCGTCGACCACCTCGAGCACGTTGGCCCGGGCGTGGTCGAGGCCCAGGTCGTCGACCAGCCCGTCGGTCACGGCCGCTGAAGCCGCCGCTGACGATCCCGACGCGGTAGCCCAGCCGCTTCAGGGTGCGGACGAAGGTGCGGGCGCCGGGGGTGAGCCGCACCCGCTGCCGGACCGCCTCCAGCGCGCGGGCGTCGAGCCCCGCCAGCAGCCCGACGCGGGCCTGCAGCGACTGCGGCGAAGTCGAGGTCCCCGCGCATCGCCGCCTCGGTCACCCGGGCCACCTCGTCCAGGCAGCCGGCATCGGCGGCGAGCAGCTCGATGACCTCGTCCTGGATCAGCGTGGAGTCGACGTCCATCACGACCAGGCGCTGAGCCGCGCCGGCGAAGGCCCGCCTCCTGCACCGCGATGTCGACGCCCAGCGCCGCGGCCGCCCGCGACAGCGCCCGCGCGCAGCGCCGCCACGTCGGCCCCCGACACCTCAAGCTCAAGGCAGGTGACCGGGTACGAGGCGAGCCGGACGATCCGGTCGATGTTGCCGTCCGAGCGCGGCCACCCGCTCGGCGATGCCCTGCAACGCCGCGGGGCGCAGCGGGGCGCCCAGCACGGTGACGACCACGCGTCCGCGCCGCCTGGCGTCCTCCTCGGCCGCTCCCGTCTCGACCTCCACCTGCATGCCGAGATCGGCCGCCGACGGCCCGCACGGTGTCGGCCAGCCGCGGGGCGGCGGGGGAGAGCAGCACGCCGAGCACGAGTCGGCCGCGGATGACCACCTGCTCGACGTCGGCGACGACGACCTCGTGGCGGCCCAGCGCCTCGAACAGGGCCGCGGTGACCCCTGGGCGGTCACGGCCGGTCAGGGTCACCAGCAGCGTGTCGGCGGCCGGGTGGGCCGGGGGATCCCCTGGCGTCATAGCGCTGCGACCCTATCCGGGCTCAGGGTCGAGCAATGCGTTGCAGGCCGCCATCTCGGCCACCCGGGCGGCCCGATCCAGGCCGCGCAGCGCCGATCGCCGTGCGTCGGAGTCCGCCCTCCCCACCGCTCCGCCGTCATCTGCCAATGCCGTGGCGCAGACCGCGCGAAGCCGGCGGGCCTGGGCGAGCGCCTGCCGGGCACGCGGCGGGTAGGGGGCCGGGAGGCCCTCCCCGTCGAGCGCCCCCGTGCGGAGCGCGGTGAGCACGTCCCCGCCGTCGTCGGTCCAGCGGGCCACCTGGAGGGCGGACAGGGCCTCGGCGGCCGCACGCAGCGACTCGCGGAGCGCGCGGTCGGCCTCGGCGAGCCCGGGCCGGGAGGCCGGGGGCGGCTCGCTCGGCCAGGCACGCGCCCAGTCGATCTGCGCCCGGCCGGGCTCGGGCACCAAGACCACCGGCGGGCCCCCCGACGAGGATCACCGCGGCGCCCGCCCGAACCGCGGCCCGGGCCACCGCGGCGGGGCCCGGCAGCCCCCGCCACGTCGCCAGGGACGGGCAGCGCCAGGCGGAGGCCGCGGACTCCGCGCGACGACCAGCGGGCCAGCGCGACCGGCCAGGACTCGGGCTCAGCCCCGTCGCCCCACTGGATGCGCTGCGGCGGGCCGCCACCGGTGATCCGCTCGCCCGCCAGGTCGGGGCTCGCGTCGCCGTGCAGGCAGGCGTTGCCCCAGACGGCCGCACGGACGGCCAGCCGGTCGAGACCGACGCCCGCGAGCGCAGCGGCGTTGGGTCTCGGCCATCGGCCCAGCGTAGGCGGGCGACGGGCGGGTGCACGTCCGGCCCGCGCCGCGGATAGGTTCCGGGGCATGGGTGACGTGCTCGGGCTGTCCGGCGTCACGGTCGTGCGCGGCGGCGCCGATCCTGCTCGACCGCGTCGACTGGTCGGTGGACGACGGGCGAGCGGTGGGTCGGTGCTCGGCCCCAACGGGGCCGGCAAGACCACCCTGCTGCCAGGTCGCCGCGACGCTGCATCCACCCCACGCGGGGCACCGTCGACGTGCTCGGCGAGCGGCTCGGCGCGGTCGACGTCTTCGAGCTGCGGCCGCGGATCGGGCTGGCGCAGCGCCGCCCTCGCCGAGCGCATCCCAGCCGGCGAGCGGGTCGCTCGACGTCGTGCGCACCGCCTGCGTACGGCATGACGGCCGCTGGCGCGAGCGGTACGACGCCGGCGACGACGCCCGGGCCCGCGGCCTGCTGGCGCAGCTGGGCGCGGCGCAGCTGTCGGACCGGGTCTTCGGGACGCTGTCCGAGGGGGAGCGCAAGCGGGTGCAGATCGCCCGCGCCCTGATGTCCGACCCCGAGCTGCTGCTGCTCGACGAGCCGGCGGCCGGGCTCGACCTCGGCGGCCCGCGAGGACCTCGTGGCCGCCTGGGCGGACTCGCCGCCGAGCCGCTGGCCCCGGTCAGCGTCCTGGTGACCCACCACGTCGAGGAGATGCCGATCGGGTTCACCCACGCGCTCTTGCTGCGCGCGCGGCCGGGTGGTGGCCGTCCGGGCCGCTCGACGAGGTGCTCCGCGACGGCCCGCTGTCGGAGTGCTTCGGGATCGCGTTGTCGGTCCACCGCTGGGCGGGCCGTTGGTCGGCGCGCGCGCTGCGCCCTCGTCGAGAGTGGGGCTCATGGAGCGCCTGGGTCTGGTGGGTCGTGGCGGCGCTCGGCCTGGCCGTCATCGAGATCGCCACGCTCGACCTGATCTTCATCATGCTGTGCCGCCGGAGCGCCTGGCCGGCGCCGCGACGGCCGCGCTGGGCGGCCCGGTCGCCCTCCAGGTCATCGTGGCCGCGGTCGTCTCGCTCGCCATGCTGGGCCTGGTCCGGCCGATCGCCCTGAACCACCTGCGCCAGCCGGCCGAGATCCGCACCGGGGTCGACGCGCTGCTGGGCTCCGAGGCCGTGGTCGATCGAGGCCGTGGGCCGCGACGCCGGTCTGATCAAGCTCGGCGGCGAGACCTGGACGGCCCGGCCGTACGACCCGCACCCACGTGATCGAGGTCGGCCGCGAGGTCGACGTGGTGCGCATTGACGGGGCGACCGCCGTCGTCCTCGAGTCCGACTGACCGACCGCCAGGGAGCCGCTCATGGACACCGGAACCATCGCCGGATTGATCATCACCGGGCTGCTGCTGCTCCTGGTGCTCATCACCCTGGCCCGCACCGTCCGGATCGTCCCGCAGGCGCACGCCGGCATCGTCGAGCGCCTCGGCCGCTACAGCCGCACGCTCAACGCCGGGCTGTCGATCCTCATCCCGTTCGTCGACAAGCTCAAGCCGCTCGTCGACCTGCGCGAGCAGGTGGTGTCGTTCCCGCCGCAACCGGTGATCACCGAGGACAACCTCGTGGTGAGCATCGACACGGTCATCTACTACCAGGTGACCGATCCCAAGGCCGCCACCTACGAGATCGCCAGCTTCATCCAGGCCATCGAGCAGCTCACCGTCACAACCCTGCGCAACGTGATCGGCGGGATGGACCTCGAGATCACGCTCACCAGCCGCGACCAGATCAACGGCGCCCTGCGCGGCGTCCTCGATGAGGCCACCGGCAAGTGGGGCATCCGCGTCAACCGCGTCGAGCTCAAGGCCATCGACCCGCCCGCCTCGGTGCAGGAGTCGATGGAGAAGCAGATGAAGGCCGAGCGCGACAAGCGCGCGTCGATCCTCACCGCCGAGGGCTACAAGCAGAGCCAGATCCTCACCGCCGAGGGCGAGCGCCAGTCTCAGATCCTGCGCGCCGAGGGCCAGGCCCAGGCCGCGATCCTGCACGCCGAGGGCGAGGCCAAGGCCATCGCGCGGGTCTTCGAGGCCATCCACGCCGGCGACCCAGACGAGAAGCTGCTGGCCTACCAGTACATCCAGGCGCTCCCGCAGATCGCGGCGGGCGCGTCCAACAAGGTCTGGGTCGTTCCGGCCGAGCTCACCAAGGCGATGGAGGCGATCGGCGGGGCCTTCGGCTCCAACCTGGCCCGCCAGGCCGATCCGGCCGGTCAGCCCGCGGTCACCGACGGCCCGGGCTCGCCGGACTGAGCGGCGAGCTGCGCCGCGATGCGCAGCACCATCGCCACGTACCAGTCGGCGTGGTTGTAGTTCCAGATCGCGCCTCGCAGCGTGGACGGGCTGCCCCCGCCGTTGCGGCACAGGTAGCGCGCTGCGGTGAAGACGGCATCCGCCGGTGAGCGGATGTCGAGCGCGCCGTCGCGGTCGCCGTCCACGGCGTACGCGGCGAAGGTCGACGGCAGGAACTGCATCGGACCCGTCGCGCCCTTGCTGCTCACGTTGGTGTTGCGGCCGTGGCCGGTCTCGACCTGGCCGATGGCGGCCAGGACCGGCCACGGGAGTCCCGGGCAGGTGGGCGCGGCCGCCCGGTAGAGGCTGAACATGTCCGAGGGCACCGGCGCCGCACGGGCGGCTGCCGCCCGCGCGGTGGCGGCGGCCTCGGCGGTGGCCCGCGCCCGGGCCAGCTCGGCGGCGGCCTGCTCCGCGGCGGCCAGGGTCTTGGCCTTGGCCGACAAGGCGTTCAGCCGGCTGGTCGCGTCGTCCAGCACGGCCTGCAGCGCCGCGTATCTCGCCTCGACGTCGCCGAGCCCGAGGGTGGCCGCCTCGGCCGTCTGGTCGGCCGCCACCGCCACCAGCTGGGCGTCGGAGGCGGCCGCCTCGGCCGCCTCGGCCCGCGACGCGCCGGCCGCCAGCACCGACCGGATGCCATCTCCGCGCCGGAGCACCTCACCGGGGGAGCGCGCGCTCAGGACGGTCGCGTACAGCGCGGCGGTGCCTCCCGCCATGTAGAGGGCGCGCGCCCGGGCGCTCTGCGTACGCCGCTCCTGGGCCGCCAGCGATTGGGCCAGCGAGGCGCGCTGGTCGGCGCCGATCCCCGCCGTCACCGCTCCGGACACCCCGGCCAGCGCCTGGTCGTACGAGCGCAGGGCGGCCTGTAGCTGCGGGCGCAGCGCTGCGACCTCGCCCGCTGCGCGCTTCGCCTCGGCCTGCGCCTGGGCCGCGGACTCGGCCGCCGCCGGACCCGCCGGGAGCAGGCATGCCGCGGCCACGCCGAGCAGACCCGCCCACGCCGCAGCGTGCGAGACGGGCCGCCTACGTCGGCCACTCACCCTCGGAGTTTCGGCCCGGGACGCGGTCCGCTTGACGTCCCGAGCAGGTGAGATCCGCCCCAGGCGCCGTTGGGGGCGCCCGGCGAGGGATCCTGGGCGCCATGCCCCGTCCTCAGGTCGTGCACTCCGCCGCCGATCCAGCGATCGCCGACTACCTGCGGCTGACGGACGCCGACTGGCGGCGCGCGGTCGAGCCCGGCCTCGGGCTGTTCGTCGCCGAGGGCGACAAGGTGATCCGCCGGGCGGTCCAGGCCGGGCACCCGGTGCGGTCGGTCCTGTGTGCCGAGCGCTGGGTCGAGCCGCTCGCTGACCTCCTGGAGCCGCTTGAGGCGCCCGTCTACGTCGCCGACGACGCGGTGCTGCGGGACATCACCGGCTTCGACGTGCACCGAGGCGCGCTGGCCGCCATGGGCCGGCTGCCGCTGCCCTCGATCGCCCACCTGGCGGCATCCGCGCGCCGGCTGCTCGTCCTCGAGGGCGTCGTGGACCCGACCAATGTCGGCGCGGCGATTCGCTCCGCGGCGGCACTGGGCTTTGAGGGCATCGTGCTCGATCCGCGCTGCGCCGACCCGCTCTACCGCCGCGCGGTCAAGGTGTCGATGGGGGCCGTCTTCACGGTGCCGCACGCCCGCGCGACAGGTGGCCCGCCGACCTGGCGGCCCTGCGCGACCACGGCTTCGCCCTGTGGGCCCTGACCCCGGCAGCCGGCGCCGTCGACCTCGAGCAGATCGCTGCCGAACCCCCCGAACGGGTCGCGCTGCTGGTTGGCACCGAGGGCCCCGGCCTGTCGCGTCACGCCCTCGCGGCGGCGGACGCCCAGGTGCGGATCCCCATGCAGGCCGGGGTCGACTCCCTCAACGTGGCCGCGGCCGCGGCCGTCGCCTGCTACGCCCTGCGCCCGCCCACCGCCCCGGAGGGTGGAGACTCACCACGCATGAGCACCGGTCACCTCTCCCTGCGGCACGACGGGCCAGTCCTGGTGGCGACGCTGGACAGCCCTCCCGACCAGTACCTCGACGCGGCCACGGTGGTGGCGCTCACCGACCTCGTCGAGGGCCTGCGGCGCGACCGGTCGGTCCGGGCGCTTGTCCTCACCGGCGCCGGCGACAACGGCTGGCCGCTGCACTACGACATCGCCGAGATCGCCCAGGGCAGTGAGGAGGTGGCGGTCACCCTCAGCCCGCGTGCCGCCCGCGCTGCGTACGCGGCCGTGCGCGGCCTGGCGCGCATCCCCGGCGCGGGCGCCGGGATCGACCGCTCGCCCGCGCGGGGGATCCTGCAGGTGGCCCGGATGCACGCGACCCTCGGCGGGCTGGGCCGGCTCGACCAGGTGGTCATCGCCGCGATCGGCGGCTCGGCGTTGGCCGGGGCCTTCGAGCTGGCGCTGTCCTGCGACCTGCGCATCGCCGCCGAGGGCGACTTCCGGTACGGCCTGCCCGAGACCACCCTGGGCTTCCTCCCGGGCGGCGGCGGCACGCAGCGGCTGGCCCGCCTGGTGGGTCCGGCCAAGGCCATCGAGCTGATGCTGGAGGCCCGGCCGGTGGACCAGGGCGAGGCCCTGCGCCTCGGCCTGCTCACCCGCACCGCGCCGCCCGAGGACCTGCTCCAGGAGGCCGTCGCCACCGCACAGCGCATCGCCTCGCTCGCGCCTGGGGTGGTGGCCGGCGTCAAGCGGGCGGTCTACGACGGGGCCAGCCGATCGCTCGCGCGCGGCATGGACGTCGAGGCGGCGCAGTTCATGTCCTCGGCGTCGACCGAGCAGTCGCGTGGGCTGTTGCACGCCTTCGTCGCCGACACCGATGCGGCCGGCACCCCCTGGACCGACCCGGCCAAGCTCAGCCGCTGGCAGCCAGGCGGCTCATCGCACGCTCCGCCATCGCCGTGATGGTGAGGCTGGGGTTCACCCCGACGTTGGCCGGCACGGCGGCGCCGTCGGCGACATAGAGCCCCGGGTGGCCGAACACCTGGTGGTCAGGGTCGAACGACCCCGCTGGGTCGGGTCGGACGCGACCGACGCTCCGCCGAGCACATGGGCCGTCGCCGACTTGCCGAGCAGCGACTCCAGCAGCGTGCCGTACGGCCGTGCCGCCGCTGGCCGCGGCGAACGCTCGCGCGGAAGCCTGCGCCTGCGGCAGGTACGCCGGGCGGTGCCTGCCGCCCGGCGGGATCGCCGTGGTGATCCGCCAGGCGCCGGCGGTGCGGCGGTACTCCAGCCGCAACTCGCTGTCGACGTTCTGCATGACCGTGAGCATGGTGACGCGCCGGCTCCAGTCGCGCGCCACCAGCGGCCGCAGTCCCAGACGCGGGGTCCCGGACCATCGCCGCGAGGGTCCGTCAGCCGGCGCTCGCGCTGGTCGCGGCCGTCGACAAGCGGCCCCATGTACCAGCGCATGAACCCGTACGACGGCGGGAAGCGGTTGTTGGTGACGTGGGTGTCGGCGTCGGGCCAGAAGTCGCTGCTGATCGTCGGTCCGGCCGACACGTCGACCGACGAGTCTGGCTGCATGATGGCGACGAAGGCCTCGCTGTTGGTGCGGACGCGGGTGCCGGCAGCCGCCGAGACGCGGGGGAGGGTGCGGTAGCGGTCGCGGGAGGCGAGCAGCAGCCTGGTGGTGCCGAGCACGCCGGCCGCGAGCACCACCGTGGGAGCGGTCCACGTCTCGGAGACCCCGCGGGCGAGCGAGCCGCGCGCGTGCACGCGGTAGCCGCCGCCCGCGAGGGCCTCGACGTGCGTGACGGTCCGCTCGGGCAGCACCCGCGCGCCGTGCTGCTCGGCCTCGTCGAGGTACGCCTGGCTCACCGAGGTCTTGGCCCCGACGGCGCAGCCGGTGAGGCAGCGACCGCACGAGGTGCAGGAGGCGAAGTCGATGCCTTGCGGAGTCGGCCCCCAGGTCGTCCTCCACCCCGAGCGCGGCGGCAGCGCCGCGCAGCCAGTCGTCCTGCGCGCCGTGGGTCGGGTTGGGCTGCGCGCGGAAGCGTCGGGACGCCTCCGCGTAGCCGGGCTCAAGGTCGCTGCGCCCAGTCGACGCCGGTCGACGCCCAGGCGGGATGCTCGAAGAAGGCGGCCTTGGGGCGCAGCAGCACCCCGGCGTAGACCAGGCTGCCGCCGCCGACGCCGACGCCCGCGACGAAGAACACGTGCCGGAGCAGGGTCTGGTGGAAGTATCCGCGCAGCCCGATCCGCGGCTCCCACAGCAGCCGCCGGGTCGACTCCGCCCCAGCGTCGAGGTCGGCGGGAGTGAGCCGCCGGCCCTTGCTCGACCACCAGTACGCGCCGCCCCGACTCCGCCAGGCGCAGGGCCGCGACCCCGCCGCCGAAGCCGCTGCCGACCACGATCGCGTCGTACGCGTGCGGCGCCTCGGTCGTCATGCCCCCATTGTGTCCAGGAGCCGTCGGGTGCGGCGCCTTCGCGGGACTAGCGTCGAGGCGTGTTCACCACCGAGCGGCTGCTCATCCGCGCCTGGGACGAGGACGAGGCCGACGTGGTGCTCGACATCTACGGCCGCCTCGAGGTCGCGCAGTGGCTCGGGGCGGTCCCGGCCCCGCTGGAGAGCCTCGCCGAGGCGTACGAGCGGATCGTGCGCTGGAACGGCCTGATCGACGGGCCGTACGGGATCTGGGCGCTCTGCCCGATGGCCGGGGGACCGCCGGTCGGGACCGTGCTGCTTCGCCCGATGCCAGACCACCAGGGCACGCCGACGGCCGACATCGAGGTCGGCTGGCACCTGCACCCGGACGCCTGGGGACGCGGGTACGCCACCGAGGCCGCGGCGGCGTGCCTGCCGCGGGCCTGGGACCACGGCGACAAGCGAGTCTGGGCGGTCGTGCGCGAGGGCAACGCGCGCTCGATCGCCGTCACGCGGCGGCTGGGAATGCAGCCCCGCGGCGTGGTCGATCGCTGGTACGGCCTGCCCCTGCTGGCCTTCTCGATCGACGCCCCCCAGCGAAGCGAAGGCCCAGCGGCCTAGGCCGCGGTCACCGAGCGGCGCCACAGCAGGGCGGCTGCGACCTCGGCCGCGCCGACCGCGGCGAAGGCCGGTTGCAGGGGGCTGCCCCAACCGACCAGCGGGTACTGCGCGACCACCCAGCCGACGAGGACGGCTCCGACCGCAACCGCGGCACCGGGCGCGCGCGGGCTCCCGCGCAGGCCCATCACCAGCGCGGCCCCCTGGGGAACGCCGATGAGGGCGCCGAGGGCGAGCGCCGGGATGGTCGGCCCGTCGATGAGGGCGAAGGCCTCGGAGAGGTCCGCCACCAGGGGGTCGAAGGATCCGGAGAGGAAGCCCTGGACGCCGATCGCCGCCCCGAACACGGTGAAGGCCTCCAGGGCCAGGGTGGTGCGACGTGCCGCTGTTCCCTTGGTCATGGGGCCACGGTCCACACGCCGCGCCGGGGCCCGGCAGAGGCGCAGGTCCCCTTCGTACCCTGGGGCCATGGACCACAGCGAGCGGGCCGCGCCCGCCCTGGTCGCGTACATCGCCTGGATGCACCTGGCGTACGGCTTCGTCGTGATCACGCTGCCGTGGTGGAACGAAGACGGAGCGGCCATCCATCCGCTGCTGCTGATGAGCTGGGCCGGCACGACCCTCGGGATGGTGCTGCTCGCGTGGGGAGTGCGCGGCGAGGGCTGGCCGCCCAGGGGGGTCGCGTGGCTCGCGTCCCTGCTCGTCTTCGATGCGGCGGGATTGGGCTTGTTGCTCATGTGGTGGGCCCGCTAGCGACGGACCCACCACACGGCGCCTTAGTGCTCGGCGAGCAGCGAGCCGAAGCCGTCGAGCCGGTCTTCGATCCCGTTGGAGCGCAGCGCGTGCCACCAGGTGATCGCGTTGATCGCGAGCACCGGCTTGCCGAGCTCGGTCTCCAGCTTGGCGGCCAGCGGCACGAACGCGAGGTTGGTGCCGGCCTGCAGGATCAAGTCGACGTCGTCGCCGTCGACCTCCTGGACGAGGCGGCGGGTCTTGGCGAAGGGCTCGTGGGCGATCTCCACCGGCCCGGGGGAGGAGTGGCCGGCCATCCGGACGACCTCGTAGCCGATGTCGCCCATGAACTTCTCGACCATGGAGTTGCCGATCGGCATGTACGGGCTGATCACGCCGATCCGCTTCGTCCCCGGGTAGAGGGCGAGCGCGTCCTGGATCGCCTGGGCGCCGAAGGTGATGTTGCAGCCGGCGACCTCCTGGGCGATGTCGTTGTAGCGCTGGAACTCGCGGTCCGAGCGCTCCTTGCCGTCCCAGAACGTCTCGGCGGAGTAGCCGAACACCACGTGGTCGGGCTTGAGGGTCAGCGCGTCGCGCAGGCCCTGCTCGGTGGCCGCGCCGATCGCCTTGACCATGGCGACGAACTCGTCTTCGTTGGTCACGACGAACGGGTCGATGACGCAGCCGCGGGTGGCGGTGATGACGCCCGGGGGCAGCATCCGGTTGTACTCCGCCTCGACGGTGGTGTTCGTCGACGGCACAAGCACCGCGAACTTCTTGCGGTAGCCGTAGTAGTCCACGCCGTACCCGTACCGATCCTCAACCGCGGCCATCGTGTCTCCCCTCCATACGCGTCTGGTGAGAGAGTGTCTATCACAAGGCGAGAGGGTTTGGTCCACAGGGCCAAGGTCCCGAGTTGGCGCGCCGCTAGCGGCGGCGGAGCAGCGGGCGGGGCCGCGCCTCGCGGTAGCCGCCGGCGACGAGCCCCGCACGGCGCTCGAAGGCATTGCGCGACCACGGGTCACCGGTGCGCACCCACGACCAGGCGCTCGCCACCGCGTACGCGGGCAGGAACGGCAGGCCCAGCCAGCAGGCCCACTGGCCGGCGTGCCGCGCCTCGTGCGCGAGCAATGCGGGCCGCGCGAGCAACGCCTCGCGGTCGAGCCGGGTCACCACCACGTTGCCCACGGTGAACGCCACGGCACGCGGGAAGCCGCGCCGGTATCCGGTCGCGAGGACCAGGCGGTCGGGGCCGGGGGAGAGCCGAGCCGAACCCGCCTTGGCCGCGGCCAGGCCGAGCAGGGTCCCGCCCAGGACCGCGTTCACGGCCTGGCGCAGGCGCTTTCGCCAGTCGGCCCGTTCTGGCACAGAGGCGACGTTAGCCCGTGGGTCGCGCGCGCAGGCCCGGCCGGGAAGGGCAGACTGACCCCGTGAGCATGGACACGGAGGTCTCATCGGGCTGGCTGACCCGCGACGAGCTGGAGCAGTCCCGCGAGCGGCTGCCGATGGTCTACGTCGATGCCGTCCCGGTGCGGGTCGACGCGCTGGGCCGGATCGCCGAGATCGCGCTGCTGCTGCGCGCGATGCCGGACGGCAGCATCAGCCGGGCGCTGGTGTCCGGCCGGGTGCTGTACGGCGAGCGGGTGCGCGACGCGCTCATCCGGCACCTGGAGAAGGACCTCGGCCCCCTGGCGATGCCGCGCCTGCCGGTGGCCGCGACGCCGTTCCAGGTCGTGGAGTACTTCCCGGACCCCTCGGTGACCGGGTTCCACGACCCGCGGCAGCACGCGGTGAGCCTGGCCTACATCGTCCCGGTCGACGGCGACTGCCAGCCCTCCCAAGACGCCCTCGACCTGGCCTGGGTGACCCCGGCCGAGGCCGCCACCATGCTGCTGGCCGAGCAGATGACCGGCGGTCATGACCGGCTGCTGCGGATGGCCCTCGCCCACGCCGGCCAGCTGCCCTAGACCCGGCGGTAGACCAGGTCGGTGACCGCGTGGCCCTTGGCCCGGCCAGCCCGCTCGAACCGCGTCTCCGGGCGTACGCCGAGCAGCGGCAAGTCCACGGGGTCGGCCGCCTCGTACAACTCGCAGGCGTCGAGCACCGCCCGCATCTGATCGGCGTACGGCTCCCAGTCCGTCGCCAGGTGCACGAAGCCGCCCGGCGCGATCCGACTGCCGAGCAACAGGGCGAACTCCGGCTGGATCAGCCGCCGCTTGTGGTGGCGGGCCTTGGGCCACGGGTCGGGGAAGAAGATGCGGGCCCCCGCCAGGCACGCGGGCGGCAGCATGTCGCGCAGCAGCTCGACGGCGTCGCCGCGGCCCACCCGCACGTTGTCGAGGCCGGCCTCCTCGACGGCCCGCAGCAGGGCGCCGAGGCCCGGGGTGTGCACGTCGACGGCGAGCACCCCGAGCTCCGGATCGGCCGCGGCCATCTGCGCGGCCGCCTCGCCCATCCCGGAGCCGATCTCCAGCACGACCGGCCGCCCGCCGAAGGCGGCCACCAGGTCGTACGGCGTCCCGTCCAGGTCGACGCCCCACACCGGCCAGAGCCGCTCGATCGCGTCGGCGGACACCGCCGTGATCCGGCTGCGCCGGGGGTGGAAGGAGCGCACGTGCTGGGGCCGGCCCGGGTGCGGGGCGGCCATCGGGTCCATGCCCGGACGGTAGCGAACAGCGCAGCGGTGGCCGGTGGCCAGCGGGGGACCGCTGGGCGCCAGGGTGGGCCCATGACCGGAGCCCACGCTTCCCGACCGCGTCCCGGTCCTGGTGGTGGGCGCGGGTTTCGGCGGGATCGCGGTGTCGGTGGCCCTGCAGCGGCTCGGCGTCGAGCACGTCCTGCTCGAGAAGGCCCCCGACGTGGGCGGCACGTGGCAGGCCAACACCTACCCCGGCTGCGCCTGCGACATCCCGAGCCACCTCTACTCGCTGTCCTTCGCCCCGAACCCGAACTGGTCGCGGGCCTACGCCCCCCAGCAGGAGATCTGGGACTACCTGCGGCGGGTGGCCCGCGAGCACGGGGTGGTCGAGCGCACGGTCTTCGGCTGCGAGTCGACCCGGGCCGACGTGGGTGGAGGAGGAGCACGCCTGGCGGGTCGAGACGACCCTGGGAGCCGTCCTGGCGGACGTGGTGGTCTCGGCCGGCGGCGGGCTCAGCGAGCCGTCGGCGCCTGCGATCCCGGGTCTGGAGACCTTCGCCGGCCCGGTGGTGCACACCGCCCGCTGGCCCGCCGACCTCGACCTGCGCGGCCGCCGCGTCGCTATCGTGGGCACCGGTGCCAGCGCCATCCAGGTGGTCCCGGCGATCGCGGGGGAGGTCGAGGGTCTGGTGGTGTTCCAGCGCACGCCTGCGTGGATCCTGCCGCGGCGCGACCGCGCGATCTCGGCCCGGGAGCGCGCCTTGTTCCGCGGGCGCCGGCGGCCCAGCGCGCGGCCCGACGCGCCCAGTGGGCGGTGCGCGAGCTGCGCTGCATCGCGATGACGGAGCGGACCTCCTTCCTGGAGGTCTCCCACCGCGAGGCCCTCGCGGCACCTGCGCGACCAGGTGCCTGACGCCGCGCTGCGCGAGCTGCTGACCCCGGGCTACGCGATCGGCTGCAAGCGGATCCTGCTCTCCGACGACTTCTACCCCGCGATCGCGCAGCCCCACGTGTCCCTGGTCCCCTCGGCGCTCGAACGGGTGCAGGGCGGCACGCTGGTCGCCGCGGACGGGTCGTCGTACGAGGCGGATGTGCTCATCTTCGCCACGGGCTTCGAGGTCACCGAGCCGGCCAGCACGCGCGTCACGTTCGGCGCCGACGGCCGCAGCCTGGCCGAGCACTGGGCCGGCCGCCCGCAGGCCCACCGGGGCACCACGGTCACCGGCTTCCCGAACCTGTTCCTCATGACCGGGCCGAACACCGGGCTGGGGGCCAGCAGCATGGTGCTGATGCTCGAGGCGCAGGCGGCGTACGTGGCCGACGCCGTGCGGCAGATGCGCGCGTGGGGCTGGACGCGCGCCGAGGTGCGGCCCGAGGCGCAGGCGGCCTGGAACGCCTGGCTGGAGCCGCGGATCGCGCGCACGGTCTGGGCGACGGGCGGCTGCACGTCTTGGTACCAGGACGCCCACGGCCACGTCTCCGCGCTCTGGCCGGGCACGACGCGCTCATTCGCCCGGGCGCTCGAGCGCTTCGACTCCGAGTCGTACGCGGTCTGCGGGCCGGTCCGCCGGCTAGCGGCGGCGGGCCGCCTTCGCGATCTCGACGAAGTCCTCGACGCTGTGCTGGGCGATCACCTCGCGCAGCAGCGGCAGGTCGAGGTCGCCCAGCGCCTTGAAGCGGACGCAGGACTTGCCCATGTTGAGCGGCTTGCCCCCGGCCCAGCGCGCGCGGATCTCGTCCTCGCCGATGCCGGCGCCGATGTAGGCGCACATCAGGTAGAGCGAGACGTAGTTCTTCTGCGAGGCCAAGGCCGCATAGACGAGCGGCTGCTTGTTGTACGTGTCGGGGTAGACCGACAGCGGCACGCGTCCAGGTGATCATCCCGAAGCCGATGCCCTCCTCGTACCCCTCGGGCAGGGCCTCCAGGACGAGCCAACGCACCTCGGCAACGAGCTCCGCGCGGTCGGGCGGCAGCTCGGCCAGGTAGGCATCGACGGTCTTCGCGCTGCTCTGCATGGCCGCACGCTAGCGACCGGCCGCGGACGGGACTACCTCCCGGCGGACATCGCATCGAGGTGGTGGCGGATCTGCAGCGCCACGGCCGCGCCCTCGCCCACCGCCGAGGCGAGCTGCTTGGTCGACCCCGACCGCACGTCGCCGGCCGCGAAGACGCCGGCGAGCGAGGTCTGCATCATCCGGTCGGTGGTGATGAAGCCGGCGGCATCGAGGTCGACCTGGCCGTCCAGCCAACCCGTGTTCGGGTCGAGGCCGACGAAGACGAAGGCCGCGGCGGCTGGGTGCTCGGTGACGACCCCGTCCGGCCCGGTGAACACCACCGAGGCGAGCTTGTCGTTGTCGTCGGCGACGAAGGCGTTGACCTCGGTCTCGGTGAGCACGGTCATCCTCGGGTGGTCGGCCACCTTGTCCTGGAGCAGCCGGGAGGCCTTCGGCTGCGGCCCGCGCTCGACCACCGTGACGTGGCTGGCGAACTGGGTGAGGAAGAGCCCCTCCTCGAAGCCCGAGTTGCCGCCGCCGATCACCACCAATTCGTCGGCGTCGCGGTAGAAGGGCCCGTCGCAGGTGGCGCAGAAGTGGATGCCGGCGCCGATCAGGTCTGCCTCTCCCTCGGCGCCGGTCCGCCGGTACGTCGAGCCGGTCGCCACGAGGACGGCGCCTGCCTGCAGGTCCTGCCCGGTCGAGGTGCGCACCGTCACCGCGCCGTCTTCTGCGTTGAGCCCCGTGACGTCGACGGCGGGGAGCAGCTCCACGCCGTAGCGGGCGGCCTGCCGGGCGAACCGGTCGGCGAGCTCGGCGCCGCCGATCCCCTCGGGGAAGCCGGGGTAGTTGTCGAGCCGCTCGGTGACGCCGGCCTGCCCGCCCAGGGCCGATCGCTCGAGCACGAGGGTGTGGAGGTTCTCGCGGGCGGCGTAGATCGCGGTGGTGAGCCCGGTCGGCCCGCCGCCGACGATCACCAGGTCGTACGAGGAGGCGGCCGCCTCGCGGCTGAGGCCGAGCTTGTCGGCGAGCTCCTCGTTGGACGGCTCGGCCAGGTGGCTGCCGTCGGGGAAGACGATCGTCGGGATGATCCGCTTGCCGTCGTTGTACCGCTCGACAGCCGCGTTCTCCTCCGGATGCGCCTCGAGGTCGACGTAGTGGAAGGGCACCCGCTGCTCGGCGAGGAAGGCCTTGCTGCGCCGGCAGTCGGGGCACCACTGCGCGCCGTACAGCACGAGCAGGGGGCCGTCTGCTGCGTCGCCTGCGGGGTCGTCGGCCATCTGGTCTCCCTGAGTTGGTTGATCAAGCAGGAGATGGTCAACCGGCTGACCAGCGGCGCTGGCTGCCGAAGAAGTCGTCCAGCCGCCAAGCCATGGCGCGCACCGGGCGCAGGGCGAGCAGGCGTACGCCGGACATCTGCGGCGCGCCCGGCAGGTACTCCGCCTCTTCTGGAGCGGAGTACTTGCTTGCGTACGCAGCGACGCCAACCGGATCGGCCGCCGACTCACCGAGATCCTGCAGGTGGCCGTGGACGATCAGGACGTCTGAGCCGCTCTCCAGGTGGACGGCGCAGCGCGGGTCCTCTGCCAGGTCGCGCACCCGGCGCGACGCGGGATCCGCGTACGACAGGGCGACCCCGTCGACCACCACGCCCCACACCGGGACGCTGTGCGGTCCCGCCGACGGCGAAGCCGTCGCGATCCACCACATCGGGCTCGCCGACAGTCTCGGCGATCTCCCCAAGGTGAGGTCGAGGCGCTCCCGAGCGCCCGCCATCAGGCCTCCTTGACCCGCTTCTGCTCCTCAGCCTGCTCCTCGGCCTTCAGCAGGGCCTGCTCCATGGCGTCGACCACCTCGCGGTGGCGGGCGGCCATCCGGTCACGCAGCAGCGCGCGGTCGATCGGCACCGACTCGGTCGTGTGCAGGAACTCAAGCAGCACCCGGGCAAAGCGGGCCGGCTCGTCCATGTGCGGGAAGTGCCTCGACTGCTCGAAGACCTCGAGGCGGCTGCCCGGGATGACTGCGTGGGCGTCGTACGCGTGGGACACCGGGATCACGGTGTCCAGCGCCCCCCAGACGATGAGGGCGGGCCGGCCTTCGGCCAGGTAGAGCCGGTCGCTGGCGTTCACCCGCTGGCCGCCCGGCTCCACGACGCTGCGCAGCGTGTGCACGAAGGCGGTGCGCGCCGTGCTCTCGGACAGCGAGGCGTAGCCGCGCGCCACCTCCTGCACGGAGGGGCGGGGCCGGATCGGGATCCGCCCGAGCAGCCGGGCCGCGGCCACACCGGCGTTGCGCACGTGGTTGTTGGCGATCAGCGGGAGCACGAACTCCGCGCCGGGGAGGGTCGCCGCCCGCAGCGCCGGGCTCACCTCGCGGCCGAGCCCCCCGCTCGACACCAAGCACCAGCCGCTCGCAGTGCTCGTAGTGCTGGTAGGCGAACTGCATGGCGACCCCGCCGCCCAGCGAGTGGCCCACGATGGTGACCCGCTCGTGGCCGAGGTGGTCGAGCAGGTCGCGCAGCCCGCTGGCGAAACCGCCGAGCGAGTAGTCGGCCGCGCGGTTTGTCTGAGTCGCCGTGGCCCGAGCAGGTCGGGGGCGATGACGTGGGCGTGCTCAGACAGCGCCGGGATGACCGGGTCCCAGGTTGAGCTGCTGGAGGTGATCCCGTGGATGAGCAGCAGAACGGGCAGCGCGGGGTCGCCCGCCTCGCGGTAGGCCACGCGGTGGCCGTGCAGGGTGACTTCGGTCTGACGCAAGGCGGCCTCCCGTGGCTACGGGTTACAGGACAGCACGCCGCCGCCGCGACGCGCCAGCCGGGGTGGCCCGCGCGGTCGCCGCGGCGCCTCGCCGGCCGGCTAGTCCTCGAACTTGAAGGACAGCTTGATCTTGGCCCGGTAGGCGACGACCTGGCCGTCCTCGATCTGCATGTCCATCTCGGAGACCTCGGCGATCCGCAGGCCGCGCAGGGTCTGGGAGGCCTTCGCAACGGCGGCAGCCGCCGCCTTCTCCCACGACTCAGTGCTGGTGCCGACCAGTTCGACGACTTTGTACACGCTCTCGGCCACGACGTGCCTCCTTCAGGGGTTGGGCGTTCGGACCTGTTGGCCACGCTGCTCCGCCGAAGGCCCCACGTCAACCGATCCGGCAAACCCGTGGGTGTCTGGCCCTCTTGGGGGCGGCCGGGCGGCTGCTAGGCCAGCTGGACGCCGACTGCCTGTGCTAGACACGCCTTGCCCGTACCGAGCCAGGAGGTGGCCCACGTGCCCGCAGGTCTGGACGCCGATGGCGAGCCCGCGCGGATCACCGTCCGCTAGCAGGTCCGACTCCCGGCGATGAGCGAAGCAGACAGCGGGCAGCAGGAAGTGCCAGACCGCGTTCCAGCCGATCGGCGACGGCGGCCGTGGGTGCGCCCGCTGATCTTGATCGTGGTGTCGTTCGCCGCCGCCTGGATCATCGTCGGCCTCGTCGGTGCCATCGACTGGGCCCAGGTCGGCGACGCCCTCGGCCGGCTCAGCGTGGCCGCGCTCGTCGTGCTGGCCGTCGCCTTCCTCGCCCGGCAGACGCTCAACGCCGTCCCGTTGGCCCGGTTCGTGCCCGGGTTGGGGCTCAAGCGGTCGATGCAGAACGACGTCACCGCCAACCTGATGGGCACCGTGGCCCCGCCGCCCGCCGACGTGGTCATCCGGGTGTCGATGTTCAAGTCCTGGCAGATCAACCCCGTGGACGGCATGGCTGGGGTCACCCTGAACATGCTGACCTTCTACAGCGTGCGGTTCCTGGCGCCGGCCGTCGGGCTGCTTGTGCTGTCCTTCCAGGGCGTGGAGCGAGGCCAGGTGCTCGCGGCGCTGTCCTCAGCGCTGATCGCGGTGGCGGTCCTGGTCAGCCTCGCGCTCATCATCCGCGGCGACGCGTTCGCGGCGTGGCTCGGTCGCACCGCGGGCCGCGTGGTGACGCGCGTCCGTTCCAGCGTGGACCCCCAGGTCTGGGAGATGGCCACGGTGGACTTCCGCGGGCGGATGGCAGAGACGCTGCGCAAGGGGCTCTTCCCGTCAATGGCGGCGCTGCTGGGCATGGTCCTGTGCGATGCCCTCGTGCTGACGCTGTCGCTGCGCTTCGTCGGCGTCGATGCCACAGTCCTGACGGCTCCCGACATCGTCGGGGCCTTCTTGATCTCCTACCCGCTCACGTTGATGCCGCTGGTTGGCCTCGGCGTCCTGGACGCGGTTCTCCTGGCCACCTGGACCGAGATCGCCGGACTCGAGTGGGAGCCGGAGATCGTCGCCGGGCTCATCGTGTGGCGGGCCTTCACCATCCTCGGGCCCCTGATCCTCGGCACCGGGACCCTGCTGCTCTGGCGGCGCGGCGCGCGGAGCGCCGCCCCGGCGACAGGGGAGCCTGGCTGACCGCTCACCAGCCGGGCCACACACCCGCCGGGATTGGTGCGGCGTCACCCTGCTGGCCCTTCCGCCTAAGGGAAGGCAGCCCTACGCTCAACAACAACCTCGTGCCACCTGATGGGAGGACGAGACCATGGCCTTCCTGGGCGGCTACCGATCGCAGACCGGAGTCGCGCTGCCACGAGTGGTCACCCTCAGCGTCTCGCGCACCACCCCTGCCTCGACGGGAGCGCCGCAAGCGATTCGGTACTCGGTGCGGATGCACGAGGAAGGCACCCCGATCAGCTGGCGGCGTGACGTGACGCTCCGTCAGGCGACGCAGCTCGCGCTTCGCGCCGACCTGCTGGTCCTGGACGAGTGGACGCAGGGAAGGCGCAGCGACCCTCGCGAGGTCACGCGGACCGCCCACCGACTGGGGCGTCGGCTCTATGACGCCTTTCTCGGCGCTGCTGGGTCGGCGTTCCTCTCTGAACACCCACCGACCGCATTGATGGTGGACGCCGACGAGACCGCGCTCCATCTGCCATGGGAGCTGCTGTTCGACCAAGAGGGCCCACTGGTCCTGCGGTGGCCCTTCGGCCGCATTGTCTCGACCCGGACCCGGCCGCGGCCGCTGCGCGACCCCGTGCAGGAGGACACCACGATCGCCGTGCTCGCTGTGGTCGACCCATCCAAGGACATGCGCGACATCGACGAGGAGCTCGCCGCCATCCGCGACCTCGGGAAGATGGGTGAGCTCACCCTGGACGTGTTGCAGGGCGACAACGCAACCCACGACGCCCTCGCGCGGACGGTGGCTGCCACCCGCTTTGACATCGTCCACTTCTCGGGTCACGGCGGCTTCGCGCCGGCGCGTCCCGGGGAGAGCGGCCTCGTTCTCGCGGACGGCCCGCTGCGCACACGCAGCATCGTGGAGTTGCCGTGGGCCGCCCCGCCGAGCCTGGCGGTCATGAGCGCCTGTTGGAGCGCTCGCTCCGCCGCCGGGCGTCGCCTCAGCAACTCCGCATCCGGCAGCAACGGGGTCGCGGCAGCCTTCCTCGCTGGGGGCGCCGCGGGCTGCCTCGGCTTCGGCTGGCCGGTCACGGTGCGCGGCGCATCCCGATTCGTCGAGGCGTTCTACCCAGCCGTTGTCGAACTGCAGAACGTCGGCCTTGCCGTGCTGGAGGCCCGGCGGCGCACCGTCGACGACCTGTGGGGGCTGGCCGACCTGGCCGGATTCGGGGCCGTCTTCTACGGCGACGTCGGCACCGCGGCCCGACGCGACGCCTACAGGGCCGACTAGCGAAGGAGTACCGATGACGCGACGCAGGTTCGGTGACGTGATCGTCCTGCTGCCGGGTATCACCGGCAGCGTCCTCCAGCGCGGCGGCAAGGATGTCTGGGCGATCAGCCCCGGCGCGGCCATCGCGGCGCTGTTCACCCTCGGCCGCAGCATCAAGGACCTCGAGATCCGGGGAATGGATGACCCGGCCAAGGACGACCTCGGGGACGGCGTCACGGCACCACGCCTGATCCCGGACCTCCATCTGATCCCCGGCCTGTGGGCGATCGACGGATACAGCGCGATCAAGGAGCGGCTGTTCGCCGAGCTCACGCTTGAGGAGGGCAAGAACTGGTTCGACTTCCCCTACGACTGGCGTCGGGACAATCGGGTCCACGGTCGCCACCTGGCCGAGCAGGCGCCGCGCTGGCTCGACGCCTGGCGTCGGGAGAGCGGTAACAGCGACGCCAGGCTCGTCCTACTGGCGCACTCGATGGGTGGCCTGGTCGCACGCGATTTCCTTGAACGGCACGACGGATGGCGGAGCACTCGACACCTGGTCACCTTCGGCACCCCGTACCGAGGCTCGCTCAACGCTGTCGACACCCTGGTCAACGGGTTCCAGAAGGGCTTTGGGCCGTTGTCCATCGACCTGACCGGGTTGCTGCGCTCGTTCCCCTCGATCCACCAGCTGCTGCCGATCTACCCGTCGGTCCAGGTTGGCGGTCATCTCGTGCGCCCTGCCGAGACGGCCCTCCCGGGGGTCGACCCGGCGAAGTCCGCCGATGCGTTGCGCTTCCACCGCGAGATCGAGGCCGCGGTCACGCTGCACCGCGACGACGACGCGTACCTGCGCGACGGCTACCGCATCACGCCGATCGTCGGCATCTTCCAGCCCACCGACCAGTCCGCCCGGCTCGTCGGCGGCGGCGTCAAGATGCTGGGAACGTACGAGGGGGATGACGAAGGCGGCGACGGGACGGTGCCGCGGGTCTCGGCCACGCCGATCGAGATGTCCGACGACCCCCGCGAGACCTACGTGTCGACCAAGCACGGATCCCTGCAGAACGCTGAGGCGGTCCTCTCGCACGTCGTCGGGGCCGTGACCCGCAAGCGGCTCGACCGTTACCGGGACTCGCCCTTCGACGGCTTCTCCCTGACCGCTCCGACCCTGCTGACCGTGGAGCAGCCGCTGGAGATCGCGGTGTCCACGGCGGGACCGCCCGCCGCCGTACGCATCGCGGTCGTCGACACCGCGACTGGGCGCACCGTGCGTCGGCGGACGGCCCGGCGCCGCGCGGACGGGTCGTTTCGGGCCACCGTCCCGCCGCTGGGCGAGGGGGTGTACCGCGTGACCGTGGTTCCCGCCGACGCCGACCTCACCATGACGCCGGTGTCCGACCTCGTGGCCGTCATCGACCCCAAGAAGCCCGACCGCTGATCTGCCACGCCCACGTAGCGACCGTCGCCCACCCCCGAGGAGCACCATGTCGAACGGATACTCCCTGCACATCGGCCTCAACTCCGTGGACCCCAAGGCGTACGCGGGTTGGTCCGGCCGTCTGCGGGCCTGCGAGAACGACGCCCGGTCCATGCAGGCGGTGGCCGAGTCGCTCGGCTACCGCGCGACCACCCTGCTCACCGGGCAGGCCAGCGCGCGCAAGGTGACGGCCGCGATCACCGCGGCGGCCAAGGCGATGGCCGCCGGCGACATCTTCTGGCTGACGTACTCGGGGCACGGATCGCAGGTGCCTGACCGCAACGGGGACGAGTCAACGGCCGACGCCGGCGAGATCGGCGAGGCTGCGGACCGCTACGACGAAACCTGGGTGCTCTACGACCGGATGCTGGTCGATGACGAGCTCTGGGCCCTGTGGTCGCTCTTCCCGGCCAAGTCCCGGGTGGTCATGCTGTCCGACTCCTGCCACAGCGGCACCGTCTCCAAGGGAGCGGAAGGGCCGTTCGCGATCCCGAAGGTGGCCAAGAAGGCCGACCCCGCCAGCCGGCGGATGCCGCTGGACGTGGAGGAGAGGACCTACGCCGCGCACCGACGCACCTACGACCGGATCCAGCGGGCGACGCCGCCGCGGTCGGCCACCAAGGTGGCCGCGACGGTGGCCCTGATCTCCGGCTGCATGGACAACCAGGAGAGCCTTGACGGCCGGGTCAACGGCCTGTTCACCGAGAAGCTGCTCAGGGTCTGGGCGGGCGGAGCCTTCAGGGGCTCGCTCAAGGAGCTGCGGGATCTCACTAGCGCGCGGATGCCCTCGTCGCAGACGCCGAACTTCTACGTCGTGGGGCCGACGAACCGCAGGTTCTTGGCGTCGCGAGCCTTCACGATCTGATTCTGAGGTTCCGATGACGCGGGGGGGGCCAGGCGACGGAGAGGCGGCCTAGTAGACGACGACCGTGTCCCCGACCACGACGGCGTTGAACAGCGCCTCAGTGCCCGCGAGGTTGCGGGTGTTGACGCAGCCGTGCGATCGGCCGCTGTATCCGCGGCGGGCGAAATCCGACGAGTAGTGGATCGCCTGGCCGCCGCTGAAGAACATCGCGAAGGGCATCTTGCTGCCGTACAGCTTCGACACGTGGTCGCGGTGCTTCCAGTAGATGCTGAATGTCCCATTGCGTGTCGGGGTGAACTCAGATCCAAACCGCACCGCCAAAGTGGCCTGGACCTGCCCGTCAATCACCCAGTTGAGCTGGCGTGCGGACTTCGAGATGCACACCACCCGGCCTTGCAGGCAGCGGGCATCCAGCTGCACGGGGGCGGCCGCCACCGGTGAGGGGGCGACGTTGTTGAGCTGGTCGCTGGTCGGCTCGCGGGTCATCGTCAGCAGGCGGGCCCAGGTCCGCTCGTCGACCTCGCCGGTCACGGGGAAGCCGCGCTTGCGCTGGAAGCCACTGACCGCCTTCACCGTGGCGGCGTCGTAGTTGTCCGTCACGTTGCCCGAGTACCAGCGGATCTGCTTGAGCCGCGCCTGCAGCTTGCGGACGTCGGGCGCCACGTCGCCCGGCTTCCAGAGGGCCGGCCCCGGGACCAGTGCGGGCGCGGCGCTCGGGGGAGCGACGACGGTTGGGGTGGGCGTCGGGGTCGGCGTGGGGGTCGGGGCAGGAGGCATCGGCGTCACGGATGGCGTGGGCGTGGTGGCTCGCGCCGAGGGGGTGGCGCGCTCGCTGGGTGCGGCCGCAGAGGGACCTTGGGCCGCGCACCCGCTCAGCAGGAGCACCCCACCGGCGACGATGGCCGCGGCCTTGATGTGAGCCACCCGCACGGGACTCACCTCTCTCGTCTCCAGCCAACCCCTGGTGAGCAGGTCGCGCTACGGGCCAACGGCCCGACAGCCTACGCAGGACCCGATCGCGCCGCCGACTAGAGCCTCCGGAGCGCCAGCTTGAGCCCCGCGGTGACCTTCTCCAGCACCTCGATGCGCGCGCTGAGCTTGTCGTTGGCGGCGATGACGAACCACGGGGCGCCATCCGAGGACGTCCGCAGCACCATCTGGTCCACGGCCTGCTCGTACTCCGACCACCGCTCGCGGTTGCGGTAGTCCTCCTCGGTGATCTTGTGCTGCTTGTACGGGGTGTCCTCCCTGGCTTGGAAGCGCGCCAGCTGCTCATCGGGTGAGATGTGCAGCCAGAACTTCTGGACGAGGTAGCCGCGCTCAGCCAGCTGCTCCTCGAAGTCGTTGATCTCGTCGTAGGCCCTCTGCCACTCGGCGTCCGAGGCGAAGCCCTCGATCCGCTCGACCAGCACCCGGCCGTACCAGGTGCGGTCGAAGATGGCGAAGGTGCCGGCCGGCGGCAGGTCGCGCCAGAAGCGCCAGAGGTAGTGGTAGCGGCGCTCCTCACCGGTGGGGGCGGCAGTGGGGATCACCCGGTAGTCGCCGGCCTCCAGCGACTGGGTGACCCGGCGGATGACTCCGCCCTTGCCGGCCGCATCCCAGCCCTCGAAGGCCAACACGGTGGAGATGCCGCGCTCCCGGGCCTCCAGCGAGAGCCCGTGCAAGCGGGCCTGCAGCCGGTTGAGGCGCTTGCGGTAGTCGTCCTTCTCCAGCCTGGCGGACAGGTCACTGTGGGATAGCACCGTGAGCTGGTCTGCCCCCGGGGCGAAGAGCTCCGGCGACATGGCGACCCCCGGCGCGGGCTGCTGCGCCAGGCGCGCCGTGAGCGCGCTGAGCAGGGTTCGGGCGACCGTGACATCGCGGTAGCGGGCATCGGTGGCCTCGACCACCGTCCAGGGGGCGCCGGCCGCGGACAGCCTGCGCAGCAGCCGCTCGACGACCGGGCGCGCCTCGGGCATGGTGTCCAGGGCCGCCCAGTCCCGCTGGTCGACCCGCCACCCGAGGGCGGGGTCCTTCTGGGCGCGCTTCAGCCGAACGCGCTGCTCGCGCTCCGGGGTGTGCAGGAAGAACTTGACGACGAGCGCCCCGTCCGCGACGAGTGCGTCCTGCAGGCCCTCGAGGTGGGACGCCCAGGACTCGAAGTCCAGGTCGCTGACCTCGCCGGCCAAGTGCGCGACCACCTGCCGGAGCAGCCCGCCGGCCCAGATGGCCATGGATCCCTTGGGCGGGATCGACTGCCACAGCCGCCAGAACTGCGGCCGGGCGAGCTCCGCCTCGCTGCGCCCGCCCAACACATGGGTGCGGATGAACCGGGTGTCCAGCCACTCGTTCAGCCGGTTGACCACCTCGTTGGCCGCCACCCGGTCGTCGCCGGCGATGATGACGACCACGGGGAAGTCCGCGCCCTTCAGGTCGTACTGCGCGTTGACCAGGTCGAGTCGCAGTCGCGGCACCACCTCGCGGTACTCCGCCTTGCTCAGCGTGTTGCCGACCTCCGCCGCCTGCAGCATCGACTGCCTCCCGCCCTCTCGTCGTGGTCGGAGTCTGGCAGCCACTCCGTGCGGGCGCCCGCCATCCAGGGACGCGGGGGGTACGGTTCCTGCGCCCATCCGAGGAGGAGCCCATGCCGGCCGACACCACGATCATCGAGACCCTGGATCCGGGCGAGGCCGCCCTCAACGCCGCGGAGCGAGAGGAGCTCCAGAACCCCGGCTACGAGATCTTCATCGCCGGCCTGTCGGTCTTGTCGATCCTCAACATGGTGCTGCATCTGCGATCGTGGACGACAAGGCTCTCGAGTACGTGCTGCTATGCCATGAACGCCCTGCTGAGCGGGGTCCTGTTCCTCGACTTCTGCTGCGCCTTTGGACCGCCGAGTCGAAGCCGCGCTACTTCTTCCGACAGTTCGGGTGGGCCGACCTGCTGGCGAGCCTGCCGCTGATGCAGCTCAAGATCCTGCGCGTCTTCCGGCTGATCCGGGTGTACCGGCTGCTCAGGGAGTACGGCGTCCGCAATATCGGGCGCGGTCCCTGCTCGCGGAGCGGGCCGGCAGCGCGTTGCTCAGCCTGCTCCTGCTCGCCTTCCTCGTGCTGGAGTTCGGCAGCCTCTGGATGCTCAGGCTCGAGTCCGGCGACCCCGACGCCAACATCAAGACCGCGTCGGACGCGCTCTGGTACACGATCGTGACGATCTCGACCGTGGGCTACGGCGACCAGTTCCCCGTGACCAACCCCGGCCGCTTGCTCGGGGTCGTTCATCATCATCTTGGGGGTCGGGATCTTCGGCACCCTCACGGGCTACCTCGCCAACGCCTTCCTCGCGCCGCGCAAGCGGAAGCGCCGCCGGCAGCGGACGCCGGCGCCGAGACGGCGCGGCATGGTCGCCGCCCGGTCGGCTGGCGCGCGCCGATCGACGTGCGGTTCGTCGCCAGCGTGTCGGTCGTGACCTCTGACCCGGCCGCCGACCGGCGCCTGCTGGTCGACTCGCTCGGGCTGCCGTTGCACGCCGCGAAGGGCGAGGGCGCGGGCGGGTACCTGTTCTCCGAGTCCATGCGCCGGCGCCAAGCACTTCGGGGTCTGGCCGCTCGCCGAGGCGGCCCAGGCGTGCTTCGGCACTCCGGAGTGGCCGGACTCCCACCCGGTTCCGCAGGCCAGCATCGAGTTCGAGGTCGACGACGTAGCCGCGGCGGCCCAGCGCCTCGTCGACGCGGGCCACACCCTCGCTGCACCCCGCCCGGACCGAGCCCTGGGAGCAGGTCATCGCCCGGCTCCAGTCGGCCGACGGCGTGCTAATCGGCGTCTGCTTCACGCCGTGGCTGCACGAGGGCTGACACCGCCCGGACGGTCATCGCACGGCGAAGGTGTCGATCATCAGCTCCACGTCGTCGCCGAGCGGGTAGAGGATCGGGCAGGTCGCGCCGTTCGCGACGTACTCGGCGACCTTCTCCAGGCACTCATCCGGGGTGCCCGAGGCCGAGATCTGCTGCACGGCGTCGTCCGGCACGAGCCGCATCGCCTTCTTGATCTCCTCCGGGGAGGCCGGCCAGGTGAGCATCTTGCCGATCTCCTCGATCAGCGCCGGGTCGACGCCGCTCGCCTTCATGATGTGCGGCTGCTGGCCGAGGTACTGCGTGAGCAGCTCTCGGCTGCGGTCGAGGGCCACCGCGCGGTCGCGGTCCATCGAGCACACCACGAGTTGCGGGCGGTCGATGTCGTCGATGGTCCGGCCCGCGCGGGCCGCTCCGGTCGCCAACGCGGCCAGGGCCTGCTTGTTGTACGCCGGGCCGACCATGTAGTTGAGGACGACCCCGTCGCCGATCTCGCCGGCGACCTCCATCATCTGCATGCCCGGTGGCGCCGACGTAGATCGGCACATGCTTGGGGGAGCGGTCGCCGTGGACGATGTCGATCTCGACGTCGTCGAGGTGGACGAACTCGCCGTGGAAGGTCACCCGTTCCATGGCCAGCAGCCGCCGGGTGGCCTCGACCGTCTCCCGCATCGCCAGCAGCGGGCGGCGGCGGTCCACGCCGACCTTCGTGGCAAGCGGCTCCCACCAGGCGCCGAGCCCCAGCATGACCCGGCCCGGCGCGAGCTCGTCGAGCGTCGAGAAGGTGGCGGCGAGCAGGCCGACGTTGCGCGTCCAGATCGGGATGACCCCGGAGGCCACCTTGATCCGCGAGGTCACCGCGGCGAACGCGGCCATCGGGACGGTCGCCTCGCGAACCAGGCGGCTCTCGGCCTGCCAGACCGCCTCAAACCCGCGCTCCTCGGCGTACTGCGCGTAGTGCATCCCGTCGCGCAGCGGATGCTTGTCTTGGAGGTAGAGCGCCACGCGCCCCTCACTGGTCACGGCCATGCCCACCCACCCCTTTCCTGGTCAGATCCGCTCATCGGATGTGCGCCAGCCTCGGTACGGCCGCCCGGGCGGCCGGCGAGTCCTTCATCGGCAGCGCGGTGCGCCACCGCCCGTCGAAGGCGTGCAACGCGTTGGCGACGGCGGCGGCGGTGGGCACCAGCCCGATCTCGCCGACCCCCTTGGCGCCGTACGGGCCCTCCGGCTGGTGCTCCTCGACGAAGATGCACTCCACCGGCGGCATGCCGGTCGGCGGGATGAGGTTGAGCGACTTCAGCGTCGTCGTCACCGGTACGCCGTCCACGACGACGTACTCCTCGGAGAGGGCCTGGCCGAGGCCCATGTGCACCGCGCCCTCGATCTGCCCCTCAAGCAGCAGCGGGTTGATGACCCGGCCGACGTCGTGGGCGGCGATCACCTTGTCGATGCGCCCCTCGTCGTCGAGCACCACGACCTGGGTGGCCCAGCCGTACGCGAAGTGCGTGACGCGCTCCTCCGGGGGCCGGCTGTTGGGGGTCGTCCAGTCCACGACCATCTCGCCCGGGAATTCGCGGCCGGCGAGGTCGGCCAGGGTGCCGCCGCCGAGCGCCTCCTTGACCTTGGCCGCGGCGTCGAGGACCGCCCGGCCCCCGAGCGTCGTGCCGCGAGACGCGGTCGTCTGCCCGGTGCCGAGCTCGTGCTCGGTGTCCACGACGACATGGACGAGGTCCGGGGTCAGCCCGAGCTCCTCGCACACCATCTGCGAGAGCACCGTGTGCACCCCCTGGCCCATCTCCGTCCAGCAGTGGAAGAGGGTCACGGAGCCGTCGGGCTCGGGGCGCAGGACGACCCGCGCGGCGTCGACGAGGCCGTTGCCGATGCCGGTGTTCTTCACCGCGCACCCGATGCCGGCGAAGCGCGCCGCGTCGAAGGCGGGCTTCACCGCCAGCAGCGTCTTCTTGATGCCCACGCCGGGGCCGAGCACCTGCCCCGTCCCGAACGCGTCACCGACGTCGAGCGCGTTGAGCCACCGGATCTGCCACCGGTCCAGGCCGACCTGCTCGGCGAGCCGGTCGACGATGCCCTCCAGGGCGAACATCACCTGGTTGACCCCGAAGCCGCGCATCGCCCCGCACGGCACGTTGTTCGTGTAGACCGCCCGGCCCTCGACATCCACGGCGTCGAACTTGTAGACCCCCGTCGCGTGGCCCGAGGCGCGGTCGAGGACGGCCGCGCCGACGCTCGCGTACGCGCCGGTGTCGCCGGTGATCCGCGCCCGCAGGGCGAGCAACCGGCCCTCGCGAGTCGCATCCCACGGTGTAGGTCATCGTGAGCGGGTGCCGCTTCACATGGAAGCGCAGGCTCTCCTCGCGGCTCAGCGTGAGGCGCACCGGCCGGCCGGTGCGCAGGGCGAGCAGCGCGGCGTGGCCCTGGACGTTCAGGTCCTCCTTGGCCCGAACGCGCCGCCATTGGACACCAGGGTCGCGCGCACCTTGCTCGACCGGAAGCCCGAGCAGCCCGGCCACCTGCCGGCGGTCGCTCCAGATCCCCTGGCCCTGGCTGAAGAAGTGGATGCCCCCTTCGTCCGTCGGGTACGCCAGCGAGGCCTCCGGCTCGAGGAACGCGTGCTCGATGCGCTGGGTCGTGTACGTGTCGGTGATGACGTGCGCGGCGCCGGCCAGCGCGGCGTCCACGTCGCCGCGCTTGACGGTGGACACCGACAGCACGTTGCCCGGCGCGTGCGCGTGCAGCTGGGGCGCGTCCGGCGCGAGCGCGGCCGCCGGGTCGGTGAGCGGCGCCAGGACCTCGTACTCGATCTCAACGAGGGCCGCGGCGTCGCGGGCTGCGGCGCGGTCCTCCGCGGCGACCAGCGCCAGCACGTCACCGACGTACCGGGTGGTCTCGCCCACCGCGACCAGCTGGGTCCAGTCGGGGATGATCTCGCCCTGGTTGCGCTCGCCAGGGACATCGTCGGCGGTCAGCACCGCCACGACCCCCGGGTGCGCCAGCGCCCTGGAGGCGTCGATCCGCAGGACCCGCGCGCGCGGGTGGTCGGAGAACCGGACGGCGCCGTGCAGCATCCCGGGCATCGACAGGTCGTTGACGTACGGCTTGTCGCCGAGCGCGAGCTCGCGGCCCTGGTAGCGCGCCGTGCGGCTGCCGACGCGTCCGCTGCGATCCACGGCCGGGAGCGGGCCGCCGGCGCGCACGCCGGCCGCCAGCAGCACCGCGTCGACGACCTTGACGTAGCCGGTGCACCGGCAGAGGTTGCCAGCGAGCGCCGCGGTCACCTGCTGGCGCGTCGGCGCGGGGTTCTTGCGCAGCAGGGACTCCGCCTTCATCAGGATCCCGGGGGAGCAGTAGCCGCACTGCGACGCGCCGGCTGCCACGAAGCACTCCGCCCACACCTCGCGCTGCTGCGCGTCGAGGCCCTCCTGGGTGATGACCTCGCGGCCCTCGAAGCGCGACGCCGGCTGCGCGCAGGAGACGACGGCCTTGCCGTCCACCAGCACCGTGCAGGCGCCGCACGAGCCCTCCGGGGCGCAGCCGTCCTTGGCTGAGGTCACCCCGCACCCCTCGCGGAGCAGCGTGAGCAGGGTCGCGCCTTCGGCCACCGGGACCGTCATCGGCTGGCCGTTCAGCACGAACTCCATGACGCCCCCAATCGGTCGGCGCCAGCAGCGCGACGAGAATTGCGGCCTGCCACCGACATTCGCGGGGACGGCCGCCCCCGCCTAGTGCCGAAGGTCCCCGCGGCTCGTCACCATGCGTCGAGGTCGCCGTCAGACGCCACATCGCCCACCTCGACCAGGGCCACCGGATGGGCGGCCAGGTAGTCCCGGGCGCCCTGGTCGCCGGACGCCTCCTGCATGACTGCCGCCCAGTGCGCGCGCCCCAAGGCCACCGGATGGCCGCGCCTACCTCCGTACGCGGCGGCGACCAGGTCACCCGGGCGGGCGGCGACGCGGGCGACGGCGGCGCCGGTCAGCCCCGGCAGGTCAACGAGGGTCACCAGGGCCCGATCGCAGGCCGGGTACGCCTCGGCGGCCCGCAGCCCGGCACGCAGCGATGACCCCAACCCCGAGGCCCAGTCGGCGTTGACGACCACCTCGGCCCCGGGGACGTCGCCCACCCAGGCGCCGAGGACGACGAGCACCGGATCGCAGCCGCCCTCGCGCAGGACGCGGACCGCCCGGTCGACGAGGCGCTCGCCGGCCACGGCGACCGGCGCCTTGGGACCGCCGAGCCGTTGGCCCGCTCCGGCCGCGAGCACCAGCCCCAGGGGGGCGGTCACGGGCCGTCCCCGGCGTGCAGCGGACCGGTGCCACCGGACAGCGGAGCGCCGGACCCGCCCCGGCGCACCTGCACGAGCTGCGCCGCGATCGACAGGGCGACCTCCTCGGGCGTCCAGGCGCCGAGGTCCAGCCCGATCGGTGAGTGGATGCGTGCGATCTCCTCGTCGCTGAGGCCGGCCTCGAGGAGCCTCGCGACGCGGTCCGCGTGGGTGCGCCGCGAGCCCATCGCCCCGATGAACCCCGCGGGGGTGCGGACCGCCGCGGCAAGCGCAGGGATGTCGAACTTGGGGTCGTGGGTGAGGACGCAGATCGCGGTGCGCTCGTCCACCGGATGGGCCCCCAGCCATCGGTCCGGCCAGTCGACGACGACCTCGTCGGCGTCCGGGAGTCGCTCAGGGGTGGCGAACACGGGTCGCGCGTCCACCACCGTGGTGCGGTAGCCGAGCGGCCGCGCCGCGCGGCACAGCGCGCCGGCCACGTCGGTCGCGCCGAAGACGACGAGGCGCGGCGGCGGCGCGTACGACGCGACGAAGACCTCGAAGGCAGCTCCGACCCGCTCGCCCTCGGGCCCGTAGGCGAGCCAGCGAGTCTCCCCGGTCACGGGCAGCCCAAGCATCTCGGCGCCCACCGACGAATCGAGGCGGCGGTCACCCATCGACCCCTCGATCGCGCCGCCGCGCAGGACCAGGCGCCGCCCGACGTGCGCGGGACCGCGCACCACGGTGGCCACCGCGACCGGCTCCCCGGCCTGGATGCTCGCCGCCACCGCGGGGAGCCCGGGCCAGCTCTCGGGTGAGACCCGCTGCACGAAGGCCTCGAGGCTTCCTCCGCAAGTAAGCCCCGCGGCGAAGGCGTCCTCGTCGCTGACGCCGTACGTCGCCACGACGGGCTCGCCGCTCGCGAGGACCTGGCGGCCGACCTCGAACAGGTCCCCCTCGACGCAGCCGCCGCTCACCGACCCGACGACCCCGCCCTCCTCGGTGACCAGCAGCGAGGAGCCCGGGGGCCGCGGGGCCGAGTTCCACGTTCGCACGAGCGTCGCCAGCGCGACGGGCTCGCCCCGCGCGTACGCGGCGAGCAGCGCGGGCAGGACTTCGCGCATGGGACGGCTCCGGCGGGTGCGGCGATGCGGTCGACCCGACTCTAGGCGCGCCGACGCGCTCAGCAGGATGCGTCGCCCAGTCCGGGATCACCGCATCGTGAGCGCCATCACCGCCTTCTGCGCGTGCAGCCGGTTCTCGGCCTCGTCGTAGACGACCGAGTGCGGCCCGTCGATCACGGCGTCGGCGACCTCCACCCCGCGGTCGGCGGGAAGCGGGTGCATGTAGATCGCGTCGGCTGCCGCCATCGCGATCCGCCGCTCATCGGCGATCCAGTCGGTGTATCGCCTGGCGATCTCGGCGCCCTCTGCCTCGTCCTTGGCGGTGAGCATCGCGCCCCAGGACTTGGCGTAGACGATGTCGGCCCCGCGCATCCCGGCGTCGAAGTCGTCCATCTGCTCGAAGGATCCGCCGGAGCGCCGGGCGTTCTCGGCCGCCTGCTCGACGATGTCGGCCGGGAGCCGGAACTCGGGCGGGTGGACCAGCCGGACGTTCATGCCGTACCGGGTGGTCAGCAGCGACAGGTCCACCGGCACGCTGATCGGCTTCTGGTAGCTGGCCGCGTAGGCCCAGCTGATCGCGATGGTGCGGCCCCGCGGGTCGCCCTTCTTCTCGTGGATCGTGAGCAGATCGGCGAGTGACTGGTGGGGGTGGAACAGATCGCACTGCATGTTGAGGACGGGCACCCGGCTGGCGGCGGCGACGTCTCGGATGTACTGGTTGCCCACGCCCCAGTCGACGTTGCGGATCGCGAGCCCGTCGTTGTAGCGGCCCAGGATCTCGCCGATCTCCTTGGGGGTGTCCCCGTGGGCGATCTGGGTGGTCCGGCTCTCGATGAACTGGGCGTGGCCGCCCAGCTGGGCCATGCCCGCCTCGAACGACGCGCGGGTCCGGGTCGAGGAGAAGAAGAACAGCATGGCCAGGACGCGGTCGCGCAGCAGCGGGTGGGGGATCCCGAGGGCCCGCTCCCGCTTCAGCTGCAGGGCGACCTCAAGGACGGTGTCGATCTCCTCCTTTGTCCACTCCTGGAGGCTGATCAGGTCGCGTCCGCGCAGGTCGGTCTGCATGGCCGGCCCCTACTCCGCCGCGCCGAGGACGAGGGACAGCAGCGCCATCCGCAGGCACACGCCGTTGAAGGCCTCCACCCAGTAGCGCTGGTGGCGGGTGGCGTCCACGTCCTCGGGCAGCTCGTCCATACGGGGGAGCGAGTGCAGGATGATCGAGGACCGCTTGGCCTGCTCGCGCAGCAGCTGCCTCGTCACGACGTACTCCGGCGGGGTGCGCCCGGTGTCCCCCTCACGCTCGACGCGCGAGGCCGTGTAGTCGGCCTGGACCACCGGCTCCATGTAGATGACATCGGCCTCGCCGATCACGTCGCGGACGTCGCCCGCCTCCCGGTAGGCCACGTTGAGCTCGTCGAGCTCGGCCTTGAACTCGGGCAGGAGCGACATCTCCGGCGGCCCGACGACGATCGCCTCGGCGTCGTACTGCGACAGGGCGTAGAGGATCGAGTGCATCGTGCGCATCCGCATGTCGCCGACGAGCAGGTACGTGAGCCCGTCGAGGCTGCCCATCTCTCGCTTGATCGTGTACAGGTCGGTGAGGACCTGGGTCGGGTGCTCGCCCCAGCCGTCCCCGCAGTTGATGACCGGCACGGACGACCACTTCGCCGCCTCGTGCGGAGCGCCCTGCAGGAAGTGGCGGATGGCGATGACGTCGGCGTAGTACTCCAGCATGTGGAACGTGTCCTTGATCGACTCCTGGTAGAAGTCGCCGGCACGCGTCATCTTCGAGTCCGAGAAGCCGAGCACGTGCCCGCCGAGCCGGTGCATGGCGGCCTCGGTGGACAGCCGGGTCCGGGTGCTGGGCTGGTAGAACGCCGTCAGCAGGGACTTGCCCTTGAGCAGGTCGGTGTTGCGGCGGTCCCGCGCGAACGGGGCCAGTTCGTCGGCGACCTGGAAGACGCGGGTGAACTCGTCCCGGCTGAAGTCCTTGAGGGACAGGATGTCTCGACCTAGGAAGCTGCGCATCAGATTGCTCCGCTCGTGGCGTGGAGGTCGCCGGGCGCCGGCGTAGGCGGGCGCCGCACGGCGCCGGTGAAGAGGACCGCGACGTTCTCGTCGGGGTGAATGGCTCGGGTTCTCGCCAACTCGAGCAGGCCGGCCAGCCCGGATGACCCGGTGTGATCGACGTCGACGCCGGTCGCCTCCCGGGCCAGGGCATTGGCCTCCTCGAGCGTCGCCTCCGCCGCGATGGTGGGGCCGCCGCCGCTCGCCAGCAGGCCCTCGACACAGGCCCGCCAGTCGTACGTCTCGTCGTCGACGATGCCGTGGGCCACGCTGTGCGGCGCTGGCTCCCACGGCCACATGAACGCCGAACGGTGTCGGGCGGCGTCCGCAAGCACGCGTCGAGCGGCTCGCCCGCCGCCACCCGCGCCCGGACGCGCTCGAAGGCGCGGGCCAACGGGTGGACCGTCGCGGGCTGGAGGGCGTGGATCCGCGGCAGGGCCGCGCCGCCGTACCGCAGGCCCGCGAGCACGGAGGAGAGCAGCGCCCCGCCGCCCACCTGGACCACGACCCGGTCGAGCCGGGCGGGTCCGCCGGGGGAGCCGACCGCGGTCGCGATCTCCCACCCCAGCGTCTCGCCGCCCTCGATCGCCAGGCCGTTGAGGTTGCCCTGGCAGGTGAACGGGACCGAGCCGGCGCCGACGGCCCGCAGCAGCGCCCGGTACGTCGGGTCGCCGGAGGCGTCCGGCTCGCGCTCGCACACGGTGGCGGTCGCCCCCAGGTCACGCAGGCGCTCGACCACCACGGGATCGGCGTCACCCGGGATGAAGACGTCCAGGTGGCGGCCCGCGGCACGCGCGACGACTGCGGCGGCGAGCGCCGCGTTGCCGCAGGAGGCGATGGCGAGCGGCGCGCCCCCCGTCCCGGCGGGAGTGCGGCCCTGCGCCGCGAGGCGGGCGTCTTCCACCTGGAGTTCCAGCATCGTTCCGAACAGGTGCCGCGCCTTGTGCGAACCGGAGACGTTGCCGGTCTCGTCCTTCACCCACACCCCGCCGGCGGGGGAGAGCCCGAGGGCGTCGGACAGTCGCCCGCTGCGTGCAAAGGGGGTGATCCGGAAGCCCGCCCCGTCGCCTCGGCCGTCGGCACGGGCGACCGCGGCGTCGAGGCGCTCGACGAGGGCCACGTAGTCGGCATCGCTCCAGCCGGCCGCCCGCGCCCGGTGGTAGGCGTGGAAGCGCGTGCGCCAGCGCACGTACGGATTGGGCGCGCCGACGTCCTCCGCCAACGCGCCTCCCGCCGGGTCGAGCACCCGGACGAGGACGTGGTCGATGTCGTCGCCCGGGCTCGCGCCGGGACAGGCCAGGGCAAGCGGCCCGTCATCGCGGATGCGCTCACCGCACCCGGAGCAGACGAGGGCGCTCGGCAGCGCCGCGGCCGAGCGGTGGGCGTCCTCCGTCACGCGCTCACCCCGACCCCGGCCCGAGCGTTCATCTCCCGGATCGCGTCGTCCCAAACCGGGATGCTGTCGCGCAGGTGACGCCAGAAGCCCTGCTCGCGCCGCGCCGTGAAGTCAGCGAACGGCGTGCCCTGCTGCTCGACCCAGGTGAAGTAGCCGAGGTTGAAGACCCGCTCCCGCTCGGCTGGCGTCAGCTCGAGGAGATCATCGGTGCCGGCGCCCAGGACGTAGCGCCCGAACGCCTCGGCGGCCTCCACCGCGCCGAAGCCCGCGGGGTAGTCACGGGCCAGGACCTTGTCCACCTCGGTGAGGTAGAGCGCCGCGCCGTCGGTGGCCACGGTCACCACCGCGTCGTCGGGGCCTAGGCCCAGCTGCTTGGCCGTCTTGATCGCGGCGAGGATGTTGCAGATCGAGGAGATGCCGAGAGAGGGCAGCAGGGCGAGGACGGCCTCCGGCACGCCACGCGAGGCGAGGTACGCGCGGCCGGCGTCGGTGTTGAGGAGCACAAGCAGCCGGTCCGTCGCCTGGTCGGAGATGTCCACGACCAGGTCGGTGTTCATCACGTTGTGGATCAGCGGGATGTGCTTGTCGCCGATGCCCTGGATGTTGTGCTCGCCGAAGCCGTTGCGGAGCATGGTCGGGCACTCCAGCGCCTCGACCGCCGCGATCTTCGTGCCGTGGCGCTCCTTGAGCCAGTCGCCCGCCGCGATCGTCCCCGCGGAACCGGTCGCTGACACGAACGCGGCCGGGCGCAGCCCCGGCGACCGCTCGGCCAGCGCCTCGATGACCCGCTCGAGGGCCCGCCCGGTCACGGCCCAGTGCACGAGGTGGTTTCCGTACTCGGAGAACTGGTTGAGGATCACGTTGGCCGGGTCCTGGGCCAGCTCGGCGCAGGCGTCGTAGATCTCCTTGACGTTGCTCTCGGTGCCCTCCGTGCGGATGATGTCGGCCGGGTCGGCGACCCAGCGCTCCAGCCAGGCGAAGCGCTCACGGCTCATTCCCGCCGGCAGCACGGCGACGCCGCGGCAGCCGAGGATCCGTGAGATCGCGACCCCGCCCCGGCAGTAGTTGCCGGTGGACGGCCAGATGGCCCGCTGGGTGGTCGGGTCGAACTCGCCGGTCACCAGGCGCGGGACCAGGCAGGCGTAGGCGGCCAGGACCTTGTGCGCGGCGATCATCGGGAAGCGGTCGCCCAAGGCGACCACGATCGGCGCCTCCACCCCGGTGAACGCGGTCGGCAAGACCAGGTGCTCCGGTACGGCCACCACGTCGCGGCGGTCGCCTGCGTTGTGCCAGTGGACGCGGAACAGGTTGCGCGGGTCCGGCGCGTCCGGGTCGACCGAGGCGAGCCCTGCCCTGGTCGCGGCCGGGATCGTGGGCGGATCGATCAGCTCGGCGAAGGTCGGCAGGATCGTCCCCGTCTCGCGAAACCGGCGGACCGTCCGGTCGTACGCCGTGTGGTCTGCCGGTGGGCCGCTGGGGACTGCCGTCATCGATCCGCTCCTTCGGACAGCACCCGCGTGCGAGGGCTGCCTCGCTAGGATTCAGTCATCGACGGCCGTGCCGGAAGGGCCAATGGACCCTCAAGGCGGGCCGACGAAGGGAGGTCGTGATGTCGGCCACCACGCTGTCTGCCACAACACCGGGCCTGGTCTGCGCCCACCATCACCTCTACTCGACGCTCGCCCGCGGCATGCCGGCGCCGCCCAAGACCCCGACGAGCTTCCAGGAGATCCTCGAGCAGGTCTGGTGGCGCCTCGATGCCGCCCTCGACCTGGAGATGATCCGCTGGTCGGCGATGCTCGGCGCCCTTGAGGCGCTGGAGAACGGCACGACGGCGATCGTCGACCACCACGAGTCCCCGAACGCCATCGAGGGCAGCCTTGACGTCATCGCCGAGGCCTGCGCCGAGGTGGGGGTGCGCTCGCTCCTCGCGTACGGGATCACCGACCGCCACGGGCCCGAGGGCGCGCGCAGGGGACTGGCCGAGAACGAGCGCTTCATCCGCGCAGGCGGCCGGGGCCTGGTGGGCATCCACGCCGCGTTCACCTGCTCCGACGAGTCGTTCGCCGCCGCCGCCGGGCTGGCCGAGGACCTCGGCGTCGGCGTCCACATCCACGTCTGCGAGGGCGTCGGCGACCTCGACGCCCCGAACCGGCTGGCCGGCCTCACCGGCGACCGCTGGCTGCTGGCCCACTGCGTCCACCTGCCGACCGAGCACGCGCTGAGCGGGACGATCGTCCACAACCCGATGTCGAACCTCAACAACGCCGTCGGGTACGCGGAGCCGGCCCGGTTCAGCAACCCCGTCGTGCTCGGCACCGACGGGATCGGCGGAAACGTGCTGGAGGCGTTCCGGCTCGCGTACGTCATGGCCCGGTCGGCCGACGTGACGTGCGGTCCCGACCTGGCCTGGTCGTGGCTGGCCAACGGCTGGGATCTCGTTCCGGAGGCTCGCGCGCGACGAGGTGACCTGGTCGTACGACCCGATGGACCCGTGGCACATCGCCTTCACGCCGGGGATCATGCCGAGGCGGATCACCGTGGATGGCGAGGTCGTCTTCGCCGACGGGAGGCCGACGCGCGTGGATGCCGAGGAAGTGCGCGCGAAGGCCCGCGAGCAGGCGGCCCGTCTGCACGCCCGGCTCTGACGCGGCTATCTGGACTTCTGGCGGCGATAGGGTCGCGAGGTCGCCTCGCCAACGAAGGACGGGTCATGGCCGCTCAAGACATCGCATCGACGCTTGGGGCGGTCGACCTGTTCTCCGGGCTGAGCCACCGGGTGCTCAAGCAGGTTGCCGAATCGGGGCACGTGGCCAAGTACTGGGCTGGCGCCGAGGTGGTCAGCGAAGGCGACTCGGTGACCGGATTCAAGGCGTTCTCGCCTGAGGGAGTCGAGATGCACGTGGTGCTTGATGGAACGGTGGTGGTTCGCGTTCACGGCGCCGCGGTGGCCACCCTGGGCGCCGGAGAGTACTTCGGCGAGCTCTCGCTCATCGACGGCGGCCCCCGGACGGCTGACGTGGTGGCCGGGCCGGATTCGGTCACGACGTTCGCCCTGCCGAAGTGGACCTTTGACTCGCTGCTGAAGAAGCATCCGGAGGTGGCCATCCCGATGCTCAGGGTCTTGTGCGATCGGCTGCGTCGCGCCGAGGCGGAGGAGCGATGACCCCGACGGACCCCATCGACGTACGCGTCGGGGCCGCGGCCGCCAGCACAGCGAACACCAGCCGGAAGATCTCCGCCCTCAAAGGCCTGCGCCCAACCCGTCACAGCGCCCAGGCGGTGCGGCTAGAGGGACCTGTCCCCGATGTCCAGCATCGTGAGCCGCACCGTGGCCGGGGTGCCCTCTGCCAACCCCTCGGCCTCGCGGACGGACTTCTTCACGGGGAGGACGTACGTGCCGCGGGCTTGGGAAGGGAAGAGCGACGTCTGCCAACGGGTCTGGCCGATGCGCACGTCTACGCGGACCGAGCCGAAACCGCGCGTCTGGTCGCCTGCCTCGTCGGCGATCGCATCGGCGACGTCGGTGGGCACCGAGATGAAGTGCCAGGACCCCTGACCGCCCTGGTACTCCCACACGACCGCCTCGAAGCGGTGCTCGTGCGCCATTAGCGGGAGGCGGGTCGGACTGGCGACAGGCCCACCTCGGCCAGCGCCGCGGCCACCAGCGCGTCGTACCGGCCGGCGGCCAGGTCGCCGAAGGGATCGCGGGTGTGGGGGAGCAGGTCGCGGAAGGGCAGTCCGAAGGCCGCCCGCATCGCCAGCAGCCGACGGTGCTCGGGGTCGTCAAGGGACAGGTCGGTCATCGAGCGAGCTGCCGTCATCTCACGGATGCCGCGAATGCGGCGGGGGAGCACCGCCACCAGCAGCACGGCGCTCGGCAGCAGCGCGGCGGCGAAGCCCGCCAGCAGCGCCGTGCGCTCAACAGCGTCCACCCCGGTCTGGCCGAGGTCGGCGAGGTTGCCGCCCGTCCCCGCCCCCACTCCGTCGAGCGCGTTGGCGAGGTCGTCTCCGACGATCGGAATACCCCCGACCGCGCCGCCGACCGACGCGAACCCGTCCTCGACGGCGGTGCCGGCGGAGCGGACCCCCTCGCCCAGAGCCGACAGCGACGACACGGTGTCGTGGACCTGGAACCCGCACCAGCAGAAGAAGACCAGGAGCAGCCCGGTCACGACATCGCGGCGGATCTGCGCGCGGCGCTGGTCGGGCAGATCCGGGTAGAGCATGGGCGCGTTGGTCATCGGCTGAGCGTACGGATCGCACCCGCTCCTTGGCTCGATCAGCCTCGGGTCTGACCGTCGTACATCGAGTCGAGCAGCGACTCGTACCGCGCCTCGACGGCACTGCGCTTGACCTTCAGGCTGGGCGTCAGCTCGTCGCCCTCGACCGACAGATCGTGGTCGAGGATGCGGAAGTCCTTGATGGTCTCCCAGCGGTTGAGCCGGCCGTTGAGCTCGTCGACGCAGGACTGCACATACCCGCGGACCGCCGGGTCTGCGGCCATCGCGGGGTAGTCGGTGGCCGTCAGGCCCTGCGCCCGCCCCCACTGGGCCAGCGCATCGGGGTCCAGGGCGATCAGGGCGGTCGCGTAGTTGCGCCGGTCGGCGTGCACGAGCATCTGGCTGGCCAGCGGACAGACGGCCTTGAAGATGACCTCGATCGACTGCGGCGCGATGTACTTCCCGCCGGAGGTCTTGATCAGGTCCTTCTTGCGGTCGGTGACCCGCAGCCGTCCCTTGGCATCGAGCTCGCCGATGTCGCCCGTGGCGAACCAGCCATCGGCAGTCAGCACCTCGGCCGTCGCCTCGGGGAGGTTGTGGTAGCCGCGCATCACGTGCGGGCCGCGGATGAGGATCTCCCCGTCGTCGGCGATCTTGACCTCCGAACCGACGAGCGGCGGCCCGATCGCGTCGAGCACCGGATGGTCTGGGTCGCCGATGCAGGCCCCGCCCCCGGTCTCGGTGAGCGCGTACCCCTCGATCACCACCAGTCCGGCGGCCTGGAACCAGGCGGCGATATCCCTTGAGAGGGCGGCGCTCCCCGAGACCATGAAGCGCATCCGTCCGCCGAGCCGAGCCCGGACCTTCGACAGCACCAGCCGGTCGGCGAGCGCGTGCTGGGCCTGCAGCGCAGGGCCTGGCGACTGGCCGGCGAGCCGAGCCCGCGAAACCCGTTCGCCCACGCTGAACGCCCAGTTGAACAGCTTGAGCTTGATCCCGCCCTCTTCCTGGACCGTCTGCACGACCTTCGCGTGCACCTTCTCGAAGATGCGAGGGGGACCGGCCATGAACGTGGGCTGGACCACCGCGAGGTTGTCCACGATCTTGTCCAGTCGACCGTCGACCGCCGAGGCGAAGCCGATCTGCAGCTGCACCGCCGCGAGCATCTTGCCGAAGGAGTGCGCCAGCGGCAGCCAGAGGTACTGCAGGTCGTCCGCACGCAGGATGCCGATCGCCTCAGCCCCTGCGCCGAGGTACGTCCAGCACCGATGGGGCAGCTCCACCCCCTTCGGCCGGCCGGTGGTGCCCGAGGTGTAGATCAGCGTGGCCAGGTGCTCGGGCTGCACGGCGGCCACGGCCTCGTCGACCGAGGTCGGGTGGTCGACGAGGTGCCTGGCGCCCAGGGCCTGGAGGTCAGCCAGGCTCAGCACCCACTCCCCGTCCGCCGTCCCGTCGAAGGTGACCACCCGGATCACGTCGGGCAGGTGGTCGCGCTGGAGGCGGAGCTTGGCGACCTGGGCGTCGTCCTCGGCGAAGACGATCCGGGTGCCGCTGTCGGACAGGATGAAGGCGATGTCGTCGCCCGCCGTCGAGGGGTACACCGCCGTCGTCGCGGCCCCCGCGCAAACGATCGCGAAGTCGGCGTAGAGCCATTCGACTCGGGTGGAGGAGGCGATGGCGACCCGCTGCTCGGGCTGGATCCCGAGGGCCAGCAGGCCGGCCGCCATCGTCTTGGCCGTCTCCGCCGTCTGGGCCCAGGTGACCGAGGCCCACCCGGACTCGGTGGGGAAGCGGAACGCCTCCGCGTGGGGGGTTGCCAGGACGCGCCGGTAGAACATCTGCGCCACCGACATCGCGGGCGTCGGATAGCCGCTGGTGTCGGTGGATCCAGCGCTCGTCAGGGCCATGACGCCTCCACCTCTTGGCGCGGCCGACCACGACGCGGTCGCTCACGATCAGCCTAGGGGCAGCGGCCGCGACCCCGAACGAGGCGTCGACGTCCCAGGAAGGCAGGGGTTCCCTGCGCGGCCTCCCGATGGATGGCCAGGGCACCTGAGACCATCCCGACATGACCGACGACTCGGGCGGAAACGCCACCCCATCGCCGGAGGCTGGCTCGACCCCGCCGGACGCGCCGCCAAGCCGCCTGCTGCCCCTCCTGCTGGCGATGGCGATGTTCGTCCTGGTCGTCGACACGACGATCATGAACGTGTCGATCTCGGCGGTCGCCGAGGACCTCGGCACAACCGTGAGCAGCGTGCAGTCGGCCATCGCCCTCGAGGCGCTCGTGTCGGCGGCCTTCATCCTGATCAACAGCAAGGTCGGCGACCTGATCGGGCGCAAGCGGGCGTACGTCATCGGGCTGGTGGCCTACGCCGTCGGCGCGCTGGCGATGACCCTCGCGCAGAGCGTCACCGCGATCATCGTCTTCTGGGCGGTCATCGGCGGGCTGGGCGCCTCGCTCTTGTTGCCCGCGATGCAGTCGCTCATCCACGGCAACTTCGAAGGCGCGGCCCGCGCCAAGGTGTACGCGCTGGTGGGCGCGTCGATGGCCATCGCCGCGGCCATCGGCCCGCTCATCGGCGGCGTGATCACCACGTTCTGGTCGTGGCGGCTCAACTTCCTGCTCGAGGCCGTGATCATCGCCGTGGTCCTCATGGGCATCAAGCTCGTCAAGGACGTCGCGTACACCGGCGACCGCAGCGTCGACGGCGTGGGGGCGGTGCTGTCCGTGGTCGGCATGGGTGGAGTCGTGCTCGGCATCCTGGTCTGGCAGGAGGGCGGCGAGGCGGTGCTCGCCCTGCTCGCTGTGGGCGCCGTCGGGCTCGTTGGGCTGGCTCGCTGGCTGGTCCGGCGCAAGCGTGAGGGGAAGGCGTTCCTCCTCGATCCCGGCCTGTTCGCCCTGCCTCACTTCCGGGTCGGGATCAGCCAGCAGATGCTGCAGCAGGTGGCGCTGGGCGGGTCGATGATCGTGATCCCGCTCTTCCTGCAGATCGCCCTCGAGTACAACGCACTCGAAGCGGGTCTGGCGATCGCCCCCTTGTCGCTGAGCATGTTCATCGTCGCTCTCATCGCGGGTCGCCGGGCTGGCAGGCGCCGGGCCGCTGTGATCATCCGCGCCGGCTTCGGCCTGGCCCTTCTCGGCATGATCCTGGTCGTTCCCGTGGTGCCTCGTGCCGAGGCCGGCCAGGGGGCGCTGGTGCTGCTGGTGCCGCTGCTGATCGCGGGATCGGGCCTGGGACTGCTGGTCTCCCAACTCAACAACTACACGTTGGCGCCCATTGAGGAGGAGCGGGCCAGCGAGGCGGCGGGCGTCAACTCTGCGGGTGGCAACTTCGGCCTCTCCCTCGGACTGGCCATGGCCGGCGGGATCATGCTGGCCACGATGGCGTGGGCGTTCACTGCGCTGACCGACGCCAGCACGCTGATCCCCGACGACCAGAAGCAGACGATCGCGACCGCGATGGAGGAGGACGCGCAGGTCGTCAGCGACACGCAACTCCAGGCGCTCCTCGTGGATGAGCCACCGGAGGTCCAGGCCGAGATCCTCGCCATCAACGACGACGCCAGGGCCTTGGCGCTTCAGGTCGCCATGCTCATCCCCGTGCTGGCCTGCCTGCTCGGGTTCGTCAACGCGTTCCGCATGGTGCGGCTTCCCGACATCGAGCCGTCGTCGTCACACGCGGGCTTGGACTTCGGCTGACGCCCCGCCCAGCAAGAAGGCCTCCTCCCTGCGTCTCCGCAGGTCAGAGGCCTCTTGACTGGTGTCCGAGGACCGACGTCAACGGATTGCACAGCCGGTTGGCGGCTTGGGGCCTGGCGCGGATGACCTTGACCCCCACCCGTTCCTCGTGAGCCGCCGAAGTCGGTGACGGGCGGATCCGCGACAACCCCCTGAGACCGCAAGGGCGGGGATCCGCGCCTCAGTGGGAGGCGGGTGGGGCGGGGCATGGCGCGACCTCGCGTCGCGTCGCCGCCAGCCGTGTAGTCAAGCACGACCTTCCGGGCGCCGAGGATGGTGTGGTGAGCGCCTTGGCAGACGCGCCACCGTCCTCGGGACTTCGCCTGGGATCGGTGGCGGGGATCCCCGTGAGGGCACATGCCGGTTCGCTCGTGGCCGTGGCGTTCGTCGCCGCGCTGGTTGGGCCGGGATTCGCCTCGCTGCTTCCTGACGTACGTCCCACCCACGTCCTTGTCATGGCGCTGGGCACCGGGCTGTTGTTCTACCTATCGATCTTCCTGCACGAACTCGGACACGCGGTGGCGGCTGTACGCCTGCGGGTGCCCGTCCAGCAGATATCGCTCACCCTGATCGGCGGCGGCACCCACCTGGCTGAGGAGGCCCCGACCGCGCGAGGGCAATTCCTTGTCTCGGCCGCCGGCCCCGCAGTGTCGCTGGGGCTGGGGTTCCTGGGGCTGGGGTTCCTGGGGCTGGGGTTCGCGGGTCTCGGGGCCGTCGATCAGCCCACCGTCGCAGGCGTCCTGCTCGTTCAACTAACCGCTGCCAACCTCGGAGTTGGGGCGTTCAACCTGCTGCCCGGGCTCCCGCTTGACGGAGGTCGGCTACTGAGCGCCGCAGTCTGGGCCGCCTCCGGTCGCCGAGCCCTCGGCTTGGGTGTCGCCGGCTGGTCGGGACGGGGCATCGCTGTGGGCATTGTGCCCGTCTGGCTGGCCCTCGGTCGGGTGGAAGGGCCACTGGATTGGTGCGGGGTCGCCTTCTTGGGCCTCTTCGCGGTGTTCATGTGGGCGGGGGCCACACAAGCCCTGCGCGCCGCCTCGGTCTACCACCGGCTGCCCCGGCTCAATGCCCGCGTACTGGCCCGCAGGGCGGACTCCGTGGTTGGGGAGGTCCCGTTGGCCGAGGCGCTCCGGCACCTGAAGGACTCGGGCGCCGGCGCGCTTGTGGTCGTGGATCGCGCCGATCGACCCGTGGGGATCGTGTCGGAAGCGGCCGTTGCCGCTACCCCTCCCGACCAGCGCCCATGGATCTCGGTGAGCGACGCGGCACGACGCGTCCACCCGGAGGAGTGGATTCCGTGGAGCCTGGTCGGGCTGCCATTGGTCGATGCGCTGGCGGCGCAGGGCACCGTCGCCGAGTGGGTCGTGGTTGACGACCTCGGGCGCGTCTTCGGGGTGTTGACCTGGGCGGATGTCGAGCGAGTCTGGAAGGCCTGAACCGCGTCCACTAGATCAGGGGCCGAGCTTGGTGTCCGAGGGGGGACTTGAACCCCCATGCCCGATAAAGGGCACTAGCACCTCAAGCTAGCGCGTCTGCCTATTCCGCCACCCGGACGTGGTGCGGCGACTATACCCGAGCGCTCGGACTGCCCAGAAACCCTCAGGGGCGGCAGGATGGCCCCGTGGACCCCGCCGCCACCACTGCAACCACCCCGCCGAGCAGCGCCGCCGACGAGGTCGTCGAGCTCTGCCGCGACCTGCTGCGCATCGACTCGAGCAACTACGGCGACGGCTCCGGGCCAGGGGAGCGGGCAGCCGCCGAGTACGTCGCCGAGCGGCTCGCCGACGTCGGCCTTGAGCCGGCGATCGTCGAGTCGGCGCCAGGGCGCACCAGCCTGATGGTGCGGCTGGAGGGAGAGGACCCAAGCCGCGACGCCCTGCTCCTGCACGGCCACCTCGACGTGGTGCCGGCCAACGCCGCCGACTGGCAGGTCGACCCGTTCTCCGGCGAGATCCGCGACGGCTGCGTTTGGGGACGCGGGGCCGTCGACATGAAGGACATGGACGCGATGATCCTGTCGGTCGTCCGCTCTCGCGTTCGGGAGGGCCGCAGGCCACCCCGCGACGTGGTCGTGCTCTTCCTCGCCGACGAGGAGGCTGGCGGCCGATTCGGCGGCCACTGGCTCGTGGAGAACCAGCGCGACTGGTTCGAGGGCTGCACCGAGGCCATCGGCGAGGTCGGCGGGTTCTCACTGACGACCCCAGCCGGGCGGCTGTACCTCGTCGAGACGGCCGAGAAGGGCATCGCCTGGCTCAAGCTCACCGCGCGCGGGCGGGCCGGGCACGGCTCGATGGTCAACGACGACAACGCCGTCACGCTGCTCGCCGAGGCGGTCGCGGCCATCGGGCGGCACCAGTTCCCGGTGCGGCTCACCAAGACCGTGCGCCGCCTGCTCGACGAGCTCGCCGACGCGTACGGGATCGACGTCGACCCCGACGACCCGGCCGCCTTGCTCGACCGTCTGGGCAGCCTGGCGATCATCGTCGGAGCGACGCTGCGCAACTCCGCGCAGCCGACCATGCTCCAGGCCGGCTACAAGCACAACGTGATCCCCGGCGACGCGGCGGCGTTCGTCGACGGCCGATTCCTGCCTGGGTACGAGGACGAGTTCCTGGCCGAGATCGACTCCCTGCTGCCCCCCGGGGTCACCCGCGAGCACCTCGTTCGCGACATCGCGTTGGAGACCGATTTCGAGGGCCATCTGGTCGAGGCCATGACGACCGCGATCACCGAGCACGACCCCGGCGCGCGCGTCGTGCCGTACTGCCTGTCCGGCGGCACCGACGCGAAGGCGTTCTCGCTGCTGGGGATCCGCGGCTTCGGCTTCGCCCCGCTGCAGCTGCCGCCCGACCTGGACTTCGCCGGGATGTTCCACGGCATCGACGAGCGGGTGCCGGTCGACGGCTTGCGCTTCGGCGCGCGCGTGCTCGATCGCTTCCTCGATCTGGCCTAGCGGAGCCAGCGCGGTCGGCCGCCCTGTGCACGAAATCTGTGGACAGAAATCGTTGCGCTGCAACGGGTTTGCCCTAGAATAGAACACATGTTCGACCCGTCCAGCCCCGCCGAGGCGGTCGCCGCGCTGGTGCGGCTGGATGAGGGAGTCGGCTCGCGCATCGAGCTGCGTGGCGGGGATCGAGGCCAGCGCGCGGGCGATCGCCTGGCTGCAGGCCAGGCAGATCGACCTGATCGCCGAGTTGGCCGAACGCCCCTCAGCGGAGCCCGATCTCCCCGAGGCCTTCACCGCGCGTGAGCTCGCGGCGCTTGAGGTGGGACCGCTGCTCGCCTTGAGTGCCCCGGTCGCCAGCGAGCGGGTCGACCTGGCCGTGGAGTGGTCGGGGCCCCGCTCGGCCACCCTGGCCGCGTTGCGCCGCGGAGACCTCGACTGGGCCAAGGCGCGGGCCCTGGCTGATGCGGTCGCCGTTCTCCCGCCCGAGATCGCCCGCCGCGTCGAGGACGACGCCCTCGTACGCGCCGGCCAGCAGACCTGCGCGCAACTGCGGGCGTCGCTGCGCAGGCTGGTCGCCCGCCACGACCCGCTCGGGGCCGAGTGCCGGCACCAGGTGCGGCGAGCGGAGCGCTCGGTGTGCCTGCGGCCCTTGGACGATGGCATGGCCGAGCTGCTCGCCATCCTTCCGGCCGACGCCGCCGTGGCTGCCTACGCCGCGGTCGACGCGCTGGCCAAGACCGCCGGGGAGAACGACGACCGCGGCATCGACGCCCGCCGAGCAGACGCGCTGGTCGGGCTGCTGCTGTCGGCGTCCGGTGCGCTCGGCGGCCGGAGTTCCGGCCGTCGTCCAGGTCGCCGTTCCCGCCGGCACGCTGCTGGGCCTCGGCGACGAGCCCGGGTGGATGCCCGGCTACGGCCCGATCCCGGCGAGCATGGCGCGCGACATCGCCCGCTCGGCGACCTGGCAGCGCATCCTGTTCGACCCCGCGAGCGGGGCCGTCCTCGATGTCGGGGCGACCCGGCACGACCCGCCGGCGCCCCTGGAGCGCTTCGTGCGGGCGCGCGACGCGATGTGTCGCTTCCCCGGCTGCCGCGCCCGGGCGCGCCGTTGCGATCTGGACCACACCACGCCCTACCCGCACGGCCCGACCAGCGCCGACAACCTGCACGTGCTGTGCCGGCGCCATCACCGGGTCAAGCACGAAGGCGGCTGGCGGGTGGAGGCGCTGCCGGGCAACCGACTGCGTTGGCGGAGCCCCACCGGCGCCGTCTACGAGACCGAGCCGCCCCCGCTGGGCGGGGAGTCGTGCACCATCCGCGGTCCCGCGATCACATCGTCCGCACGACGCGAATGATCCGCCGGCGCAGCCAGACGTGACGACGGCCATCCGGCCACAGCCGCACGCCGAGCCAGCTCCCAACGCCCGTACTCCGCGTGCTCGGTCAGCAGGGCGCGCGCCTCCTCGCGGGTCGTCCCGCGCGGAAACCGCAGCTCGCGCACCTCGTACTCGGCCATCGCGGCCCATGGTGCGCGGCTCGAGGGCCGTCGCGCCACCACCGAGCGCGCCGCGCTCCCGGCGTGTCCACCACGGACCTAGCATCGCGTCCATGCCTGTAGCGGCGTGGCTCGCCCTCGCCTTGCTCGTGGCGCTCTCGGTGTTCCAGGTGGGTCTGGCGCTCGGCGCGCCCTGGGGCGCCGCGGCCTACGGGGGACGCCATCCCGGCGTGCTCCCGGCCGGCCTCCGGGCGATCAGCCTGGTGGTCGTGGGCGGCTACCTCGTGGGCATCCTGGCGATCCTCGGGCGGCTGGGGATCGGGCCCGCCGCCGCATTCCCGCCGGCCTGCTCACCGCGTTCTTCTGGTTCCTCGCCGTGATGCTGGCGCTCAACACCCTGGCCAACCTCACCTCACGCAGCCGGGTCGAACGCCTGCTGATGACTCCGACAGCGGCCGTGCTGGCGGTCTGCTTCGCGGTCCTCGCGCTGTCCGGCTGACCATCGCGCACCCACGTCGGTGGGCGCTGCGGGCAGTACGGTGCGCACGTGTCCGACGAGCCGCCCAACCCCGCCGCGACCGCTGAGGCCGTTCGAGAGCTGCTGGTGACCGTCCAGGAGGCCCTTGAGCACCACCTGGCCGCCATCGAGGCCCGTGACGGCGAGAGCGACCCGGCGGTCTTCGCCGCGTACGAGCACGCCCGCGATGCGCTGATGGCCTACGACGACGCGCTGTACGACACCTACGACGAGGTGCTGCCCGTGGACGTCTACGCCTTCGGCGACGAGGACGACGACGACTTGTGAGCCTCGGGGGAACGCAAGCCGCGGCCGGCTACCGCCAGCGCGCCTGGTCCGGGTAGCCGCTGAACGGCGCCGAGACCTCGTCCAGCGCCTCGCGGATCTCATCGGGAAGGGCCAGCGACATCGGCCTGCAGGATGCCGCGCAGCTGGGCCGCCGTGCGCGCCCCGACGACGGGGGCCACCACGCCCGGCCGGTCGCGCACCCAGGCCAGCGCGACCTCAAGCGGCGCGACCCCGAGGCCCTCCGCCGCGGTGCACACCGCCTGCACGACCCGCCGGCCGTCCGCGCCGAGGTAGGGCTGCACGAACGACGCGAAGTGCGGCGAGGCGGCGCGGGAGTCGGCAGGCGTGCCATGGCGGTACTTGCCGGTCAGCACGCCGCGCCCGAGCGGCGACCAGGGGAACACCCCGAGCCCCAGCGCGTCGCAGGCACCCATCACCTCGCGCTCCACCCCGCGCTGCACCAGCGAGTACTCGACCTGCGTGGAGACCAACGGCAGCCCTCGCTCGGCCATCAGCGTCGCGGCCTGGGCGGTCTGCCAGCCGGAGTAGTTCGAGATCCCCACGTAGCGGGCCCGGCCGCTGACCACGGCGTGCTCCAGCGCGCTCAGCGTCTCGGTCAAGCGGCGTCTCGTCCGACCAGGTGTGGACCTGCCAGAGGTCCACGTGATCGACGGCCGAGGCGCCCCAGCGAGGCGTCGAGATCGGCGAGCAGGCCGCGGCGCGAGGTGTCCACCAGGCGCAGGTCGCCCCGGCGGTGGATGCCGCCCTTGGTGGCGAGCACCACGGACTCGCGGGCGACCACCTCGCCCAGCAGCGACCCGATCACCCGCTCGCTGTCGCCGGCGGCGTATCCGGCCGCCGTGTCGACCAGCGTGCCGCCCGCCTCGACGAAGGCGACGAGCTGCTCACGTGCCTCGTGCTCGTCTGTATCGCGTCCCCAGGTCATCGTGCCGAGACCCAGCCGGGACACCGCCAGGCCGCTCGATCCGACGCGTCGCTGCTCCATGTCGGTGAGGCTATCCGCGCCCGTTAGGCTCGAACATGGCATGGGGGCGCGACGCGCCGCCCCAGGCGCCCGCATAGGGGGCCCGCCCACCTGACCCTGACCCGGTGGAGATGACATGAAGCTCGGCTTGAACCTCGGCTACTGGGGGATGGGCAACGACGCCGACAACCTGGTGCTCGCCCGCGAGGCGGACCGGATCGGCTACGACGTGGTGTGGGCCGCCGAGGCGTACGGCTCCGACGCCGCGACCGTGCTCACCTGGATCGCCGCCCAGACCGAGCGGATCGACGTCGGCTCCGCCGTGTTCCAGATCCCCGGCCGCACGCCGGCCAACTGCGCGATGACCGCGGCCACCCTCGACACGCTGTCCGGCGGGCGATTCCGGCTGGGCCTGGGCGTCTCCGGGCCGCAGGTCTCCGAGGGCTGGCACGGCGTCCGCTTCGACAAGCCGCTCGGCCGCACCCGCGAGTACGTCGAGATCGTCCGCAAGGCGCTGCGCCGCGAGCGGCTCACGTACGACGGCCAGTTCTTCACGCTGCCGCTGCCGGACGGCCCCGGCAAGGCGCTGACCCTGACCGTCCACCCGGCCCGAGAGACCATCCCCGTCTACCTGGCCGCTGTCGGCCCCAAGAACCTCGAGCTGGCCGGCGAGATCGGCGATGGCTGGCTGGCGATCTTCTACGCCCCCGAGCATGCCAAGGAGTCGCTGCAGCACATCGAGGCGGGGCGGGCCAAGGCCGGCCAGGAGATGGCCGGGTTCGACGTCGTCCCCACAGTCCCCGTCGTCATCGGCGACGACCTCGAGGCCTGCGCGATGCCGGTGCGCGCGTACGCCGCCCTCTACGTCGGCGGCATGGGCAGCCGCGAGCAGAACTTCTACAACGCCCTCGCCTCGCGGATGGGGTACGAGGAGGCGGCCGCCCAGGTGCAGGACCTCTACCTGGCCCGCGACTACGTCGGCGCCGCTGCGGCCGTGCCCGCGGAGTTCATCGACCAGACCTCGCTGATCGGCCCGGCCGAGCGGATCCGCGACCGCTTCCACGCCTTCGCCGAGTCCGGCGTCACCACCCTCACCGTCGCCACCTACGCAGGCTCGCTGGAGGATCGCATCGCCACCCTGCGCACCGTGGCCGACGCGCTCGAGGCCAGCGGTCTCGCCGAGTGATCTCGTGGTTTCGAGGCCGCCGTCCTCGGGGTCGTGCAGGGGCTCACCGAGTTCCTGCCGATCTCGTCCAGCGCGCACCTGCTGATCGTCAGCCAGGTCTTCGGCTGGGAGGACCCGGGCGCCGCCTTCACCGCGGTGACCCAGATCGGCACCGAGAGCGCCGTGATCATCTACTTCCGCCACGACATCGGGCGGATCATCTCGGCCTGGACGCGGTCCCTGGTGAACCCGGCCCTGCGCGCCGACCCCGACGCGCGGATGGGTTGGTTCGTCATCCTCGGGACGATCCCGATCGGCGTGCTCGGGCTCGCCTTCGCCGACCAGATTGAGACCGTGGCCCGCAACCTCTGGTTGGTGGCCAGCATGATGATCGCGCTGGCGATCGTGCTGTTCATTGCCGACACCCGGGGCCGCAAGAACCGCACCCTGGACCAACTGACCCTGCCGCATGCCGTGGCCTTCGGCTTCGCCCAGGCCGCCGCGCTGATCCCCGGCGTCTCGCGCTCGGGCGGCACCATCACGGCCGGCCTGCTCATGGGCTACACCCGCGAGGCGGCGACCCGCTACTCGTTCCTGCTCGCCATCCCCGCGGTGCTGATCTCCGGGCTGTACGAGGCCACCAAGATCGGCTCCGGGCCCGCCCCCGCCTGGGGTCCGACGATCCTGGCCACGTTGATCGCATTCGGTATCGGCTACGCGGTGATCGCCTGGCTGATCCGCTACGTGAGCACGAAGACGTTTATCCCGTTCGTGATCTACCGGATCACCGTCGGCACGCTGCTCCTGCTCCTGCTGGCCGCCGGCGTGCTCACGGCGTAGCCCCTGGTTAGGGTCATGGGGTGTCCACGGTCCTGCTGCTGCGCCACGGGCGCACGGCCTCCAACGCCAGCGGGGTGCTGGCTGGCTGGACGCCGGGGATCGGGTTGGACGAGGTGGGGGAGGCGCAGGCCCAGGCGGTGTCCGCGCGACTGAGCGCGTTGCCGCTGGCGGCGATCGTCGCCAGCCCGCTGGAGCGCTGCCAGCAGACGGCTGGCGCCGTGGCCGATGGTCGAGCCGTCGAGCCGGCCACCGACGAGCGGCTCGGCGAGGCGCGGTACGGCGACTGGACCGGCCGGGCGCTGAAGGACCTCGCCAAGGAACCGCTGTGGAAGGTCGTGCAGGCGCACCCGAGCGCCGCCGTCTTCCCTGGCGCTGATCCCGAGGGCGTCGCGGGAGAGGGCCTCGCCGCCATGCAGGCCCGGGCGGTCGAGGCGGTCCGTGAGTGGAACGCCCGGCTGGGCCCGGACGCGGTCTGGCTGGCGTGCTCACACGGCGATGTGATCAAGGGGATCGTCGCCGACGCCCTCGGCCTGCACCTCGACCAGTTCCAGCGCATCTCGGTGGACCCGTGCTCGATCACGGCCATCCGCTACACCGAGCTGCGTCCGTTCGTGCTGCGGGTCAACGACACCGGAGGCGGAGTCGAGGGCCTGGTGCCCCCAGCGCCGCGCAAGGGCCGCAAGCGGAAGCCGCCGTCCAGCGACGCTGCCGTGGGCGGCGGCGCCGGCCCCGCGGGATCGGGCTAGGGTCGCCGGTCATGCCGCAGGTCTTCGCGTACGACCCTCCCGAGCGCTTCGTGGCGGGCACCGTCGGCGAGCCGGGGCAACGGGCATTCTTCCTGCAGGCCCGCGAGGGCCTCCGGCTGACCACGCGTGGCCCTGGAGAAGGCCCAGGTTGCCGCGCTTGCCCAGCGGGCCGACGAGATCCTCGACGCCGTGCTGCGGCGCGGCGACACCGAGGTGCCGGCCGTGGCCCCGGCCGAGCTCGCCGACCAGTCGCCGCTGGAGGCCCCCATCGCACCGGAGTTCCAGGTCGGCACGCTCGCCCTGGCGTGGGACGAAGACGACTCCCGGCTGGTCATCGAGGCGCTGGCAATCGCAGCGGAGGGCGAGGACGAGGCGCGGACGACACGGCCGACGAGGATGACGACGCCGACCTCCTGGACCGGTTGATCGTGCGGCTGACGCCGGGGGCGGCCCGCGAGTTCGTCCGCCGCTCGCAGGCGTTGGTCGCCGCTGGTCGTCCGCCCTGCCCGTTCTGCCAGCAGCCGCTCGACCCGCAGGGCCATGTCTGCCCGCGGTCCAATGGCTACCGCCGGCGCTGACGGCCCGGACGACGTCCTCACCGTTGAGGCCGTCGTCGAGGTGCTGGCCCGCGGCGCCCTGTCGGTCGAGGGCCGCATCGTCGACGCCTCCAACGCCACGCTCTACTGCCGGGTCGCCCTTGACGGGATCGAGGCCGCGTGCGTCTACAAGCCCATCGCGGGGGAGCGGCCGCTGTGGGACTTCCCCGACGGCACCCTCGCCCACCGCGAGGTCGCGGCGTACGAGGTCTCGCACGCGGGCGGTTGGGGGGTCGTGCCTCCGACGGTGTTCCGCGACGGGCCGTTCGGGCCGGGGATGGTCCAGTGGTGGATCGAGGTGGACGACGACGTCGACCTCGTCCACCTGGTGCGCTCCCACGACGAGCGGCTGCGCACGGTCGCCGTCTACGACGCCGTCATCAACAACGCCGACCGCAAGGGCGGCCACCTCTTGCCCGACCGGGACGGCGGGCTCTGGGCGATCGACCACGGGGTGGCGTTCTCCGAGGACGACAAGTTGCGGACCGTCCTGTGGGGGTGGGCCGGCGACCGGATCCCCGACGAGGACCTCGACCGGGTGCGCGCCGTCGACGACGCCCTCGACGACCCCTCGTCGTCCCTGGCCCGCGTGCTGACCGACCTGCTGTCGCCGCGCGAGCGCCGTGCCACCCGCCGCCGCGTTCGCGCGCTGCTTCGCCACGGCCGCCACCCCGAGCCGGGCGGCGACTGGCCCCCGGTGCCCTGGCCGCCCTTCTAGCGGGCGGACGACCGCCAGATCCCGCGGATAGGCTCGCCACCATGGAGTCGTGGAGCGCGCCCGGCCCACCGGCGCTGCCCGGTCGCGGCCACCCCGTCCGGGTCTTCGACACCGCCGCCGGACAGGTCCGACCCACCGCGCCCGGCGCGACGGCGGGCCTCTACGTCTGCGGCATCACCCCGTACGACGCCACCCACATGGGCCACGCCGTCGACGTACGTGGCCTTCGACCTGCTGCAGCGCGCCTGGCTCGACGCCGGCCACGGCGTCACGTACGTGCAGAACGTCACCGACATCGACGACCCGCTGCTGGAGCGGGCCGTGGCCACCGGGCAGGACTGGCGGGAGGTGGCCGCCCGCGAGACCGAGCTGTTCCGGGCCGATATGGCGGCGCTGCACGTGCTGCCCCCCGCGCACTACATCGGGGCCGTGGAGTCGATGGACCTCGTCGTCCGCCATGTTCAGACGCTGATCGACCGGGGGGTCGCCTACGACGTCGACGGCGACATCTACTTCTCGGTCGGCTCAGACCCGCGGTTCGGCGACGTGGCCGGCTGGGATCGCGAGCAGATGCTGGCCGTCTTCGGCGAGCGCGGCGGCGATCCCGACCGCCCCGGCAAGAAGGACCCGCTGGACTGCCTGCTCTGGCAGGCCGAGCGCCCAGGGGAGCCCGCCTGGGACTCCGCCCTCGGTCACGGGCGGCCCGGCTGGCACATCGAGTGCACCGCGATCGCGTTGGAGCACCTGGGGATGTCGTTCGACGTGCAGGGCGGCGGGCGGGACCTGGTCTTCCCGCACCACGAGATGGGCGCCTCTGAGGCGCACGTGCTGACGGGCGAGTGGCCGTACGCCCGGGCCTACGTGCACACCGGCATGGTCGGCCTCGACGGCGAGAAGATGTCGAAGTCCCGCGGCAACCTGGTGTTCGTCTCGGCCCTGCGCGGCGCCGGGCGCGACCCGATGGCGATCCGGCTGGCGCTGCTGGCCCACCGCTACCGCGAGGACTGGGAGTGGACCGAGGAGGGCCTGCTCGATGCCGAGCAGCGGCTCGCTCGCTGGCGGGTGGCGGTCGGCCGCGCCGCCGGACCGCCGGCAGGCGACGTGCTCGAGCGGGTACGGCAGCGGATCGCCGACGACCTGGATGCGCCGTCGGCTCTCGCGGCGATCGACCGCTGGGCCGAGGAGTCCCGGCTGCGCGGCGGGGAAGACGGCGCCGCCCCCGGCCTGGTCCGCGACCTCACCGCCGCCCTGCTGGGAGTGGCGCTGTAGGTCGCGCTGCGGTCAGCGCCCCGGCTCGGGCCCGGAGAAGCCCCGCAGGTAGCGCTCGAACTCACGCGCGATCGCGTCGCCGCTCGCCTCGGGCAACTCGGCGGTGTCGCGGGCCTCCTCCAACGAGCGGACGTAGTCGGCGACCTCGGCGTCCTCCTCGGCCAGCTCGTCGACCCCGGTCTGCCAGGCGCGGGACTCCTCCTCGAGGTCGCCGAGCGGCACCTGGATGTCGAGCAGGTCCTCGACCTTGCGCAGCAGGGCGACGGTCGCCTTGGGGCACGGCGGCTGGGCGACGTAGTGCGGCACCGCCGCCCACACCGACACGGCCGGCAGCCCGACCTGGGCGCAGGCGTCCTGCAGCACGCCGACGATCCCGGTCGGACCCTCGTACTGCGACGTCTCCAGGCCCAGCGCCTCGGCCACGGCCTCCTCGGTCGCGGTCCCGGTCACCGGGATCGGCCGGGTGTGCGGGGTGTCGGCGAGCAGGGCTCCCAGCGTGACCACCATCTCCACGCCCAGCTCGTCGGCGAAGGCCAGCAGCTCTTGGCAGAAGGACTTCCAGCGCATGCTCGGCTCGATGCCGTGGACGAGCACGACATCGCGCTGCTGCAGCGGGAGCCGGGCCACGGTCACCCGCGTGGTCGGCCACTCCAGCTCGCGGGCCCCGTCGGCCCCGAAGGCGATCGTGGGCCGGTTGACCTGGAAGTCGTAGTAGTCCTCGGGGTCCAACTCGGCGAGGTACTCCGCCTGCCAGACCTCGTCGAGGTGGGCCACCGCGCCGCTGGCGGCGTCGCCGGCGTCGTTCCAGCCCTCGAACGCGCAGATCATGACCGGGTCGATGAGCTCGGGGATGCCCTCCGACTCGATCACGTCCAGCCTCCCCGCCCTCGCTGCGCAGCCCATCAGCGGGCCCGGGCCAGCCTACTTCGCGCACCGGCTGGCGCACGGACACCCGCACCCGGGCCGGTACCCTGGTCGCATCATGTCGTCCCCCCGCCCGACCCCGGGCCGCTCCTCGCTGCGCACCGCCCTCGCCGAGCGGGTCGTGGTCGCCGACGGCGCCATGGGCACCATGCTGCAGGCCCAGGACCTCTCGCCTGGACGACTTCGAGGGGTACGAGGGCTGCAACGAGATCCTCAACGCCACCCGCCCCGACGTGGTCGCCCACGTCCACGACGCCTACTTCGCGGTCGGCTGCGACGCCGTGGAGACGAACACCTTCGGGGCCAACCTGGCGAACCTGGCTGAGTACGGCATCAGCGAGCGCATCCACGAGCTGGCACTCGCCGGCGCCCGGATCGCCCGCGAGACGGCCGACGGCTGGTCCACCCCTGAGCACCCCCGGTACGTCCTGGGGTCGATGGGACCGGGCACCCGGCTGCCCACCCTCGGCCACGCGCCGTACGCCGACCTGCGCGACGCGTACGAGGCGCAGGCGGCCGGGCTGATCGCCGGCGGCGCCGACGCGCTCCTCATCGAGACGGCGCAGGACCTCCTCCAGGCCAAGGCCGCGATCGTGGGCTCCCGGCGCGCGTTGACGGCCGCCGGGGCGGACCTGCCCGTCATCGCCCAGGTCACCGTCGAGACCACCGGAACGATGCTGCTGGGCTCCGAGATCGGGGCGGCGCTGAGCGCCCTCGAGCCGCTCGGCATCGACCTGATCGGGTTGAACTGCGCGACCGGCCCCACCGAGATGTCCGAGCACCTGCGCCACCTGTCCCGGCACGCCCGGATCGGGCTGGCCTGCATGCCCAACGCTGGCCTGCCCGTGCTCGGGGCCGACGGCGCGACCTACCCGCTCACCCCGGCCGAGCTCGCCGACGCCCACGAGACGTTCGTACGCGACTACGGGCTGGCCCTCGCCGGCGGCTGCTGCGGGACCACCCCCGAGCACCTGCGCCAGGTCGTCGAGCGGGTCCGCGGGCGCGAGCTGCGGCCGCGCCGCCCCCGCCCCGAGCCGGGCGCGTCGTCGTTGTACGTGCATGTGCCGTTCCGCCAGGACACCGCGTACCTCGCCATCGGCGAGCGGACGAACGCCAACGGCTCCAAGGCCTTCCGCGAGGCGATGCTCGAGGGGCGGCTCGATGACTGCGTCGAGATCGCCCGCGAGCAGAGCCGCGAGGGGGCCCACCTCCTCGACCTCTGCGTGGACTACGTCGGCCGCGACGGCGTCGAGGACATGCGCGTGATGGCGAGCCGGCTGGCGACGGCGAGCACGCTGCCAATCGTCTTGGACTCGACCGAGCCCGCGGTGCTGGAGGCCGGCCTTGAGCAGCTCGGCGGGCGCGCTCTGATCAACTCGGTCAACTACGAGGACGGCGACGGCCCGGACTCGAGGTTCGCCCGGATCATGCCGCTTGTCGTCGAGCACGGGGCGGCCGTCGTCGCGCTGACCATCGACGAGGAGGGGCAGGCACGGACCGCCGACTGGAAGGTGCGCATCGCCGAGCGGCTGATCGCCGACCTGACCGGCCGCTGGGGGATGCGGATCGAGGACATCCTGATCGACTGCCTGACCTTCCCGATCGCCACCGGCCAGGAGGAGACCCGGCGCGACGCCCTGGAGACGATCGAGGCGATCCGCGAGGTCAAGACGCGCTGGCCGGACGTGCAGACCACGCTCGGCCTGTCCAACGTGTCCTTCGGCCTCAATCCGGCGGCCCGCCAGGTGCTCAACTCGGTCTTCCTCGCCGAGTGCGTCCGCGCCGGGCTGGACTCGGCGATCGCGCACCCGTCGAAGATCCTGCCGATGGCCCGGATCCCCGATGAGCAGCGCTCGGTCGCCCTCGACCTGGTCTACGACCGGCGGCGCGAGGGCTACGACCCGCTCCAGCGGTTCCTGCAGCTATTCGAGGGGGTGAGCGCGCAGTCGTCGGCCGCCACGCGGGCCGAGGAGCTCGCGGCGCTCCCGCTCTTCGACCGGCTCGAGCGTCGCATCGTCGACGGGGCGCGGGTGGGGCTGGAGGCCGACCTCGACGACGCCCTGGCCGAGCGTCCGGCGCTGGAGATCGTCAACGACACCCTGCTGTCGGGGATGCGCACGGTGGGGGAGCTGTTCGGCTCCGGCCAGATGCAGCTGCCGTTCGTGCTGCAGTCCGCCGAGGTGATGAAGGCCGCGGTCGCCTACCTCGAGCCGCACATGGAGCGCGCCGACGCCGGCGGCAAGGGCGTGATCGTGCTGGCGACGGTCAAGGGCGACGTGCACGACATCGGCAAGAACCTCGTCGACATCATCTTGAGCAACAACGGCTACACCGTGGTCAACCTCGGGATCAAGCAGCCGGTCAGCGCGATCCTGGAGGCCGCCCACGAGCACTCCGCCGACGCGATCGGCATGTCGGGGCTGCTGGTGAAGTCGACCATGATCATGAAGGAGAACCTCGAGGAGATGAACACCCGCGGGGTCGCCGCCCGCTGGCCGGTGCTCCTCGGCGGGGCGGCGCTGACCCGCGCGTACGTCGAGCAGGACCTCGCGGCGGTCTACGCCGGGGAGGTGCGCTACGCCCGGGACGCCTTCGAGGGGCTGCGCCTGATGGACGCCCTGATGGCGGTCAAGGCCGGCACCCCGGGCGCCGCGCTGCCGGAGCGCAAGCAGCGGGTGGTACGCGGCTCGGCCGCCCGGCTCGAGGAGACCGCACCAGCGGATCTGCCCTCGCGCTCCGATGTGGCCGCGGACAACCCGGTGCCGGCGCCGCCGTTCTGGGGCGACCGGATCGTGCGCGGCATCGCGCTCGCCGAGTACGCCGCCTACCTCGATGAGCGGGCCACCTTCCTCGGCCAGTGGGGGCTGAAGCCGACGCGCGGGGCCGAGGGGCCGGGGTACGAGCGAGCTGGTCGAGACCGAGGGCCGCCCGCGGCTGCGGATGTGGCTGGAGCGGATGAAGACCGAGGGCCTGCTGGAGGCCGCCGTCGCGTACGGGTACTTCCCCTGCGTGAGCGAAGGCGACGACCTCGTGGTGCTCCACCACGAGGGCCCGCTGGAGGGACAGGAGCGGGTGCGCTTCACCTTCCCGCGGCAGCGCCGCGACCGGCACCTGTGCCTGTCCGACTTCTTCCGCTCCCGCGAGTCCGGCGAGACCGATGTGGTCGCCTTCACCGTGGTCACGATGGGCCAGCGCGTCTCCGAGGCGGCCAACGAGCTCTTCGCGAAGGACTCCTACCGCGACTACCTCGAGCTGCACGGACTGTCCGTCCAGCTGGCCGAGGCACTGGCCGAGTTGTGGCACGCGCGGGTGCGCGACGAGCTGGGCCTCGGCGGCGAGGACTCCGGCGACCTCGACGACATCCTGCGCCAGGGCTACCGGGGATCGCGCTACTCGTTCGGATATCCGGCGTGCCCCGACTTGGAGGACCAGACCAAGCTGGTCGAGCTCCTGGCCCCTGGGCGGATCGGAGTCGAGCTCTCCGAGGAGTTCCAGCTGCACCCCGAGCAGTCCACGTCGGCGATCATCGTCCACCACCCCGAGGCGAAGTACTTCAACGCCCGATGAGCGCCCCCCAGGGCAGCGCCGCCGCAGCCGCCGCCGCGGCTGGCCGCTCGCTGCATGCCGTCTTCTTCGACATGGACGGCCTGCTCGTGGATACCGAGCACCTCTGGAACGACGCGGAGGCCGACGTCTTCGCCCGGCTGGGTGGGGATAGCTGGACCGCTCAGGACCAGGCCCACGTCGTGGGCGGGCCGATGGCCAAGGCGGCCCGCTACCTCGGCGAGCGCGCCGGCTCGGACGCCCCGCCGCGAGCAGATCGCCGAGCTGCTCGTCGAATCCATGGCCGGCCGCCTGCGGGCCGGCGCCGACTACCGCCCCGGCGCCGTCGGCCTGCTGGACGACCTGGTCCGCGCGGGGATCCAGTGCGCGCTGGTCTCGTCGTCCCCCCGCGTCCTCGTGGACGCCGTGCTGGAGCACGTGGGCGCCGACCACTTCGCCTTCACGCTGGCCGGCGACGAGGTGGCGCGCACCAAGCCGAACCCGGACCCCTATCTGGAGGCGGCCCGCCGGATGGGCGCCGAGGCCGGCACGGTGTGTCGTGCTCGAGGACTCGCCCACCGGCATCGCCGCCGCCGAGGCCGCCGGCTGCCTGGTGGTCGCCGTGCCGTTCGTCGTGGCGATCGAGCCGGGGCCTCGCCGCCACGTGGTCGAGTCGCTGCGCGCGCTGGACGCCGCGCTGTTGGACCGGCTGGTCGCTACTCCGTCGTGACGGCCTGCAGCACATCAAGCCTCGCCGCACGGCGGGCCGGCCACACGGCGGCGAACACCCCCACGAACGCCGCCACCACGAGCACGGCGATCAGCAGGCCCCACGGGACCGAGAGCACCTCGATGCCCTGGTCCACCAGGGCGCGCTGCAGCGCCACCCCGAAGGCCAGGCCGAGCGCTATGCCCAGCACCGCCCCGTACACCGCGATCACGACCGACTCGAGCCGGACCATCCGGCGCAGCTGCCCGCGGGTCATGCCCACCGCCCGCAGCAGCCCGATCTCGCGGGTGCGCTCGATCACCGACAGGGCGAGCGTGTTGATGATCCCCAGGATCGCGATCACCACCGCCAGGCCGAGCAGCGCGTAGACCAGCGCCAACAGCTGGTTGATCTGGCTGCGGATCTGCTCCTTGAACTCAGCCTGGCTGGTGAGCTCCACGGTCGGGAAGGGCTCAAGGGCCGCCTCCAAGTCCGGACGGATGCTGGTGGGCGTCCACACCCTCCTCGGCCTTGACGTAGACGATGAAGTCGAGATCGGGGTTGCCGGCCGCCACGACGAGCGAGCGACCCACGACGTAGCCGGTGAAGGTGCCCTCGCCGACGTAGATCCCGCCCACCTGGTAGCTCTTCGGCCCGGACAGCCAGGTCACCTCGACGGTGTCGCCGACCGCGATGCCCTCAGCCTTGGCGGTCTCCTCGTCGACGACCATGCCCTCGTCGACGGACTCGAAGGTCCCGTCCACCAGCTCGAAGGAGACCACGCTGGACGCCGGCCCGGACTCCAGCCCGGTGATCAGCACCTGGCTGCCGTTGACGAGAGCAGGGGTCTGCATGATCCCGACCGAGGAGCCCACCCCGTCGACCTCGGCGACCGCCGCGGCGACCTCCGTGCTGAACGGCTGGAAGCCCGGGTTGAGCACGATGTAGTCGGCGCCGATCACCCGGTCGATGGTCGCGTCGGTGCTCGCGGTCGTCGACGCCCCGAGGGTTCCGATCGCGGCGACGAGCGCCAACCCGATCATCAACGCCGACGCCGTGGAGGCCGTGCGCCGGCGGTTGCGCTGGGCGTTGCCGACGGCCAGCACTCCGACTGCCCCCCACAGCCGCCGGACGGGCGCGCCGAGGAAGCCGACGATCGGGCGGCTGATGCTGGGGGAGAGCACCGCGACGCCGACGAAGACCAGCAGCGCCCCGACACCGACAAGGGCAAGCGGCTGCGGCCCGTCCCGGCCAGGCCGAGGGCGAGCGCCGCGGCCCCCAACGCCGCCAGCACCGTTCCGGCGACGGCCCGCACATGCAGCGAACGGGTCGGCAGCGCGATGTCGTCGCGCATGGCGGCGACCGGGGGGATGTGCGCGGCGCGGCGGGCCGGGAAGTAGGCCGAGCCGACCGTCACCACGATCCCGACCACCATCGCCACGATGATCGTGCGGGGCGCGATCACGAGGGACCCCGCCGGGATCTCGATGCCGAGGGCCGCGAACAGCGCCCGCAGTCCCACGGCCAGGCCCAGGCCGAGCAGCAGCCCGCCCAACCCGCCGACGATGCCGACCACCAGCGACTCGCCCAGGACGCTGCCGGTGACCTGCCGTCGGCTGGCGCCGATCGCGCGGAGCAGGGCGAGCTCGCGGGTGCGCTGGGCCACCAGCATCGAGAACGTGTTCAGGATGATGAAGCACCCGACGAACAGCGCGATGAACGCGAAGACCAGCAGGAACGTGTTGATGAACGACAGCGCCTGCGTCAGCTGCGCCGCGGCCTCGTCCTGGGCCTCCTCGCCGGTCTGCACCTTGGCGCCGTCGCCCAGCGCCACCGAGACGCGCTCGGCCAGGACCTGCTGGGTGACACCGGGCTCGGCCAACGCGTCGATCTCGCTCCAGCGGTCGCCGCCGAGCAGCAGCTCCTGGGCGACCTTCGGCTCGAAGGCGGTCAGCGAGGCGCCGGCGAGGTTGCCGGTGGTGCCGTACCGGAAGACCCCCACGATCTTCGGCTCCAGTGACGGACCGGGCGTCACGACCCGGATGGTGTCGCCGACCTCGACCCCGGCCTGCTCGGCGGCCTGGGTGTCGATGGCGATCTCGTCGTCGCCCACGGGCGCGCGGCCTTCGACGAGGCTCAGCGGCGACAGGGCCGCGTCGTCGGACCAGGAGACGCCGTAGTGCGGCGCCCCTGGGGTGCCGATCACCTCGCCGTCACGGTCCACCAGGGTGACGCCGTCCACCAGGACGTTGCCCTCCGCCCGCTTCACCCCGTCGACCGCGCGCACCTGGGCCAGCATCTCGCCGGGCAGGGAGGGGGCCACCCCGGCGGTCTGGTTCGGCGTGAAGGCGCTGTCCGGGGTGACGACGACGTCGGTCTCGGTCTGGGTGAACAGCTCGTTGAAGGTCTTGCCGAGGGTGTCGGTGAAGACGAAGGTGCCGGCCACGAACGCGACGCCGAGCACCACGGCGAGCGCGGACATGAGCAGCCTGAGCTTGTGCGCCCCGAGGTTGCGCAGGGTGGCCTTGAGCATGGATCAGGCCCCTGCGGCCGGGTGGGTGGCCGGGTGGTCGGCCCCCGTGACGTCGAAGCGCTTCATCCGCTCGTGGACGAGGTCGGTCGTCGGGTCGGCCATGTCGTCGACGATCCGGCCGTCGCCGAGGAAGATCACCCGGTCGGCGTAGCTGGCGGCGCCGGGGTCGTGGGTGACCATCACCACGGTCTGGCCCAGCTCGTCCACCGACTGCCGCAGGAAGCCCAGCACCTCGGCGCTGGAGGCCGAGTCGAGGTTGCCGGTGGGCTCGTCGGCGAAGATCACCGCGGGCTGCGAGGCCAGCGCGCGGGCGCACGCCACCCGCTGCTGCTGGCCGCCGGACAGCTCGCTGGGGCGGTGGCCGAGCCGCGAGCGCAGGCCGATGGTGTCGATGACGCGGTCCAGCCAGGCCTGGTCGGGCTTGCGGCCGGCGATGTCCATCGGCAGCGTGATGTTCTCAAGCGCGGTGAGGGTGGGGATCAGGTTGAAGGCCTGGAACACGAAGCCGACCTGGTCGCGGCGCAGCTTGGTGAGGTCGTTGTCCTTGAGCCCGGCCAGGGCGGTGTCGCCGATCCAGACCTCGCCGGAGGTGGCCTCGTCGAGCCCGGCCAGGCAGTGCATGAGGGTCGACTTGCCGGAGCCGGACGGGCCCATGATCGCCGTGTAGCGGCCCCGCTCCAGGGAGCAGGACACCGCGTCGAGGGCCACCACCTGGGTGTCGCCCGAGCCGTACACCTTGGTCAACGACTCGGCGCGCGCCGCGATACCCCCGGCCGGGGCGACGGGCTGCTGATCGGGTGCTGTGGTCACGGGGTCCTCCGACGGCAAGCGCACGCGGCCAGGGGCGGCCGCGCACGTGTGCCCAACCTACGGGGCGGGTGCGCCCTGAGCCTCCGGGCCCACCCTGAGCCGACCCTGGTCTCAGACCTCGTCGACCGGGGTCGAGGGGCTCGGCGCCTCGTCGACGGCGTCGTCCACCGCGGCCTCCGGGGCTGGCGCGACCGGCAGCGGGGGAGGGGTGCCGCCCCAGGCCGGGCAGAGCGCCCGGTGATCGCACCAGTCGCACAGCCGGGAGGGGTTGGGCCGCCACTCGCCGGTCTCGTGGGCGCGGGCGATGGCCTGCCAGAGCGCCTCGATCTTGCGCTCGGTCGCGCGCAGGTCGCGCTCATCGGGGGTGTAGGTGACCTCGACCCCCGACCCGAGGTAGAGCAGCTTCAGCATGCTCGGGACCCGCCCGTGCATGCGCCACAGCACCAGGGCGTAGAAGCGCATCTGGAAGAGCGCCTTGCCCTCGAAGCCCTCGGCCGGGGCCTTTCCGGTCTTGTAGTCGACGACCCGCAGGTCGCCGCTTGGGGCCACGTCGAGCCGGTCGACGTAGCCGCGCAGGGCCAGGCCCGACTCAAGCGCGGTCGAGACGTGCAGCTCGCGCTCGGCGGGCTCCAGCCGGCGGGGGTCCTCCAGCCGGAAGTACGCGTCGACGAGGTCGCGCGCGCCGCCGAGGAACTCCGCGACCTGGGCTGCCACCCCCTCGGCGTCCCCTGACCCGGCGAACAGCCGCTCCAGCTCCGGCTCGGCCTCGAGCAGCCGCAGCCACTCCGGCTCGACCAGCCCCCGCGCCGCCTCCGGGGTGCGCTCGGCGGCCGGCAGGTCGAACAACCGCTCCAGGGCGGCGTGCACCACGGTCCCCCGCGTGGCGGCGGGGCTGGGCTCCTCGGGCAGCCGGTCGATCACCCGGAAGCGGTAGAGCAGCGGGCAGGTCATGAAGTCCGCGGCGCGCGAGGGCGACAGCGACGGGCCGGCGGTCGGCGGGTGGGGGCCTGGCATGGCCGCGAAGGTACGCCACCCGTCCGACAGCGGGTCGCGGCCGAGGGGAGCGCTTAGCATCGAGGGATGGAGGAGCCGGAGCAGCGCGACCGCCAGGCCAATCCCGGTCAGCGGCTGGGCTCGGTCGCCGGGATCCCCGTGTACGCCTCGGCCAGCTGGGTCGTGGCGGCCGTGGTGATCACCGTGATCTTCGCGCCCGCGGTGACGGCGCGGGTGCCTGGGATCGGGGTGTTCGAGGCCCACCTGGTCGCCTTCGTCTTCGCGGTGCTGCTCTACGCGTCGGTCTTCGTCCACGAGCTCGGCCACGCGCTGACCGCGCTGCGGCTCGGGCTGCCGGTCCGGCGGATCACGCTGCACCTGCTCGGGGGCGTCAGCGAGATCGCCGAGGAGCCGCCCACACCGGCTCGCGAGCTGCTCGTCTCGGCGGCCGGCCCGCTGCTGTCGCTGGTGATCGGCGGAGTGGCGCTCGCGGCCACCCTGGCCGTCCAGGACGGCACCATCGCCTATGTCCTGCTCATGCAGCTGGCCATCGCCAACCTCCTGGTGGCCGGCTTCAACCTGCTTCCGGGCCTGCCGCTCGATGGCGGAAGGCTGCTGCGGGCCGCGGTCTGGGCGGCCACCGGTCGGCCCAACGCCGGCACCCGCGTGGCGGCCTACGTCGGACGTGGGCTGGCCCTGCTCGTGGTCGCCGTGCCGATCGCCGTCGCCTTCGCCAGCGGGGGCCAGCCCTCGCTTCTCGGCCTGCTCTGGGCCGCCCTGATCGCGGCGTTCATCTGGTCCGGGGCCACCCAGGCGCTTGGCCTCGGCCCGCCTGCGCGAGCGGCTGCCCGAGCTGCGGGCGGCGGCCTTCGCCCGGCGGGCCCTCCCGGTCCTGGCCGATGTGCCGCTGGCCGAGGCGCTGCGGCGGCTGCAGGCCGACGGCGCGGGCGCCCTGGTGGTCGTCGACCGCGAAGACCGGCCGATTGGCATCGTCTCCGAGGCCGCGGTCCGGGCCACGCCCGTCGACCGCCGACCCTGGGTGCCGGTCGGCGACCTGGCGCGCCGGATCGAGCCCGGCTCACCGGTGGCCTTCGACCTGCAGGGCGAGGACCTCGTACGCGCACTCGGCGGCCCGGGGGAGCGGCTCGTCGTCGACGCCGACGGGCGGGTCTTCGGCGTGCTGTCGGTCGAGGATGTCGGCCGCGCGCTCAGCCGCCGCTGACCGGACGGGCTGCTCCCACGGGCCGCGCGCTCGACCCGCGTACCCTCGACCGCCGTGACCCTCCCGCCTCAGCCCGCCGACCATCGCCGGGGGCCGCTCAAGCCCGGCGACCGCGTCCAGCTCACCGATCCCAAGGGGCGGATGCACACCATCACCCTGGAGCCCGGCAAGGTGTTCCACACCCACAAGGGGTCCGTCGAGCACGACGCGCTGCTCGGGGGGCCCGAGGGGGTCGTGCTCACCTCGACCGGCGGGGTGGCGTACCTCGCCCTGCGGCCGCTGCTGTCCGACTTCGTGCTGTCGATGCCGCGCGGGGCCACCGTCGTCTACCCCAAAGACGCCGCCGCGATCATCGGGCTCGCCGACGTCTTCCCCGGGGCCCGCGTGGTGGAGGCGGGGGTCGGCTCCGGCGCGCTCACCTGCTCGCTGCTGCGCGCGGTGGGAGACGGCGGCCTGGTGTCCTCGTACGAGCGGCGCGCGGACTTCGCGGCGATCGCCCAGGCCAACATCGAGGCCTTCTTCGGCGCCCCCCATCCGGCCTTCCGGCTGACGGTTGGCGATCTCGCCCACGACCTCGCCGAAACCGAGGTGGACCGCGTGGTGCTGGACATGCTCGCCCCGTGGGACTGCGTCGAGGCGGTCGAGCGCGCGCTGGTGCCCGGCGGGGTCCTCGTCGCCTACGTCGCCACCACCACGCAACTGTCGCGGACCGTCGAGGCGCTGCGGGCCAGCGGGCGGTTCACCGAGCCCGTCTCGTCGGAGACCCTGGTCCGGACCTGGCACGTGGAGGGCCTCGCGGTGCGCCCCGACCACCGGATGATCGGGCACACCGGCTTCCTGGTGGCCACCCGGCGGATGGCCGACGGGGTCGCCGCGCCGGTCCGCCGGCGCCGGCCCTCGAAGGGCGCCTACGGCGAGGACTGGGAGGCCGCCGCAGGCGGTGTCACCGGATCGTGACCCGACCGATGCCGACACGCGGCCACTCGCGCTGAGGTTCGCTTGCGCCGATGCCGTATTAGGTTGGCCTACGCACAACCGAGCGATCCGGCCCGGGCGCCTCCTGCGGCGCGCGTGGCCTCACCGGGAGGTGGCAGCGTGACGGCCCAGGACGACTACGGCAGGGCACGGCACGAGGACGCGCCGACGGCCCGCCAACTGCACGCGCTCGAAGACCGCATCGCCGCGATCCAGTCCGACCTCGCCGCGGCGACCAGCCAGAACCAGCGCCTTGTCTCCACCCTGCGCGAGGCCCGCGAGCAGATCATCACGCTCAAGGCCGAGGTCGACCGGCTGGCGCAGCCGCCGTCGGGCTTCGGGGTGTTCCTCGAGACCCACGACGACGGCACCGTCGACATCATCACCTCCGGGCGCAAGATGCGCGTCGCCGTCTCGCCCGAGGTCGAGCGGGGCGACCTCCGCCGCGGCCAGGAGGTCCTGCTCAACGAGTCGCTCAACGTGATCTCCGCGCTCGCCTACGAGCAGGTCGGCGAGATCGTCATGCTCAAGGAGCTGCTCGAGGACGGCCACCGCGCCCTGGTGATCGGGCACACCGACGAGGAGCGGGTCGTGCGCCTCGCGCAGCCGCTGCACGACCAGCCGCTGCGCGCCGGCGACTCGCTGCTGCTCGACGCCCGGTCCGGGTACGTCTACGAGCGGATCCCGAAGGCCGAGGTCGAGGAGCTCGTCCTCGAGGAGGTCCCCGACATCGACTACGGCGCCATCGGGGGACTCGGCTCGCAGATCGAGGCGATCCGGGACGCGGTCGAGCTGCCGTACCTCCACGCCGACCTGTTCCGCGAGCACCAGCTGCGACCGCCCAAGGGGATCTTGCTGTACGGCCCCCCCGGCTGCGGCAAGACGCTGATCGCCAAGGCGGTCGCCAACTCGCTGGCCAAGAAGGTGGCCGAGCGCACCGGCGCGGGGGAGGGCCGCTCGTACTTCCTCAACATCAAAGGCCCCGAGCTGCTGAACAAGTACGTCGGCGAGACCGAGCGCCACATCCGGCTGGTCTTCCAGCGGGCCCGCGAGAAGGCCAGCGAGGGCACGCCGGTCATCGTCTTCTTCGACGAGATGGACTCGCTGTTCCGCACCCGCGGCTCGGGAATCTCCAGCGACGTCGAGAACACCATCGTCCCGCAGCTGCTCAGCGAGATCGACGGCGTCGAGAGCCTGGAGAACGTCATCGTCATCGGCGCCTCCAACCGCGAGGACATGATCGACCCCGCGATCCTGCGGCCCGGCCGCCTGGACGTGAAGATCAAGATCGAGCGGCCGGACGCCGAGGCCGCGCGTGACATCTTCACGAAGTACCTCACCCCCGACCTGCCACTGCACGCCGACGACCTGGCCGAGCATGGGGGAGACCCGCTGGCCACCGTGACGGCGATGATCCAGCGTGCCGTTGAGCGGATGTACACCGAGAGCGAGGAGAACCGCTTCCTCGAGGTCACGTACGCCGGCGGCGACAAGGAGATCCTCTACTTCAAGGACTTCAACAGCGGCGCGATGATCGAGAACATCGTCTCCCGGGCCAAGAAGTGCGCGATCAAGGACTTCCTCGACCTGAACCAGCGCGGGATCCGCGTCGGCCACCTGCTCATCGCCTGCGTCGATGAGTTCAAGGAGAACGAGGACCTCCCCAACACCACCAACCCCGACGACTGGGCGCGGATCTCGGGCAAGAAGGGCGAGCGGATCGTCTTCATCCGCACCCTGATCCAGGGCAAGCAGGGCGCCGAGCCGGGCCGGTCCATCGACACCGTGGCCAACACCGGCCAGTACCTCTAGCCCGCCGACTCCCTCCAACCTCCTGATGGCCACGCCGTGACCGCCCAGCGGGTGATGGGCACCGAGACCGAGTACGGGATTTTCGTGCCCGCCGAGCCGGGCACCAACGCGATGGTGGCCTCGACGCACGTGGTCAACGCCTACGCCCAGGCGGCGGCCCGGGTGGGCCGCCGCTGGGACTTCGAGGAGGAGCGGCCGCTGCGCGACGCCCGCGGCTTCGACCTCTCCCGCGACGCCGCGGACCCCGGGCTGCTCACCGACGAGGACCTCGGTCTCGCCAACGTGGTGCTGACCAACGGCGCCCGCCTGTACGTCGACCACGCCCACCCCGAGTACTCGGCGCCGGAGGCGTCCAACCCGCGCGACGCCGTGGTTTGGGACAAGGCCGGCGAGCTCGTCATGGCCGAGGCGGCCCGCCAGGTGGCCGTCCAGGGCGGGCCGCAGATCGCGCTGTACAAGAACAACACCGACAACAAAGGCGCCTCGTACGGCACGCACGAGAACTACCTGATGCGGCGCGCCACCGCGTTCAGCGACATCGTGCGGCACCTGATCCCGTTCTTCGTCTCGCGCCAGGTGGTGTGCGGCGCCGGGCGGGTCGGCATCGGCCAGGACGGCTCGACCCACGGGTTCCAGCTGAGCCAGCGCGCCGACTTCTTCGAGGTCGAGGTGGGATTGGAGACCACCCTCAAGCGGCCCATCGTCAACACCCGCGACGAGCCGCACGCCGACGCGGAGAAGTACCGCCGGCTGCACGTCATCGTCGGCGACGCCACGCTGTGCGAGGTCTCGACGTACCTCAAGCTCGGCACCACCGCGCTCGTGCTGGCCATGATCGAAGACGGCGTGCTGCCCGGCGACCTCACGCTGGCCCGTCCGGTGCATGAGATCCATGCCATCTCGCACGACCCGACCCTGCGCCACCGCGCCAAGCTCCGCGACGGCCGCGAGCTCACCGCCCTGCAGCTGCAGGGGGAGTACCTCGAGCTGGCCCGCAAGCACGTCGAGGACCGCCTGGGCTCGGACGCCGACCCGGTGACCCTGGATGTCCTGGATCGCTGGGAGTCGGTCCTGGACCGGCTGGCCCGCGATCCCCTGCTGTGCGCGCGCGAGCTGGACTGGGTGGCCAAGAAGCAGATCCTGGACGGCTACCGCGACCGCGACGGCCTCGACTGGTCCTCGCACCGGCTGGCCGCCGTCGACCTGCAGTGGTCCGACGTGCGGCCCGACCGTGGGCTCTACCACCGGCTCGTCGCGGCCGGCCGGATCGAGCGACTCGTCAGCGACGACGAGGTCCGCCACGCCGTCGGCCACCCGCCGGAGGACACCCGTGCCTACTTCCGCGGCGAGTGCCTGGCGCGGTACGGCGATCAGGTCGCCGCCGCCTCCTGGGACTCGGTGATCTTCGACGTGCCCGGCTACTCCTCGCTGCAGCGGGTGCCCACGCTTGAGCCGCTGCGCGGGACTCGGGTGCATGTCGAGGCGCTGCTCGACCGCTGCCCGACGGCGCGCGACCTGCTCGACGCATTGGCGCCGGACCGCCGCTAGGGTCGGCATCAGTCGACGAGGAGGCACACATGGCGGGCCAGGACACCGGGGGCCAGGAGCGCGCGTCTGCGCGGCCGAGCGACACCGAGGAGGTCGTCGAGGAGGCCAGCTCAACCGCGGCCGCCGATGCCGCCGAGCGCAAGGCCGGCCTCGACGCCGACGTCGACGCGATCCTGGACGAGATCGACGAGGTGCTGGAGACCAACAGCGAGGACTTCGTCCGAGCCTTCGTGCAGAAGGGCGGCCAGTAGTGCCGAGCGCCCGCGGGGGCGCGGAGTCGGCCAACGGCGGGCTGCCGCGCTCGTTCATGGCGGCCGGCACCTCGTCGTTCACCGAGTTCCTCGGCGAGCACGCCCCCGACCTGCTTCCGGGCCGGCGGCGGGTGCCGGGCACCGTCGTCGACGTGCCGCACGGCACCACGATCGTCTCGGCGACCTTCCCCGGCGGCGTGATCATGGCCGGCGACCGCCGGGCCACGATGGGCAACGTGATCGCCCAGCGCGACATCGAGAAGGTCTTCCCCGCCGACGAGCACTCCTGCGTCGGCATCGCCGGCACCGCGGGCCTGGCGGTGGAACTGGTGCGGCTCTTCCAGGTGGAGCTCGAGCACTACGAGAAGATCGAGGGCACCCCGTTGTCAGTCGACGGCAAGGCCAACCGGCTGGCCACGATGATCCGCGGCAACCTCGGGCTGGCCATGCAGGGCCTCGCGGTCGTCCCGCTCTTCGCCGGCTACGACGACGAGGTCGAGACCGGGCGGATCTTCTCCTACGACATCACCGGCGGACGCTACGAGGAGCACGAGTTCCACGCCGTCGGGTCCGGTTCGTCGTTCGCCCGCGGCTCGCTCAAGAAGCTCTACCGCGACGACCTCTCCGAGGACGAGGCGGTGGCCGTGTGCGTCCACGCGCTCTACGACGCCGCCGACGACGACAGCGCGACCGGCGGGCCGGACATGGCCCGGCGGATCTACCCGGTGGTCGCCGTCTGCACCGCGCAGGGCTACCGCCGGATCCCCGACGACGTGCTCGGCGACGTCGTCACCTCGATCGTCGCCGGCCGCCAGGAGCGGCCCGGCGGCCCGACCGCGCCGCTCGGCGCCTGACGGGAGGGCCGCACCGATGAGCATGCCGTTCTACGTCTCGCCCGAGCAGATCATGAAGGACAAGGCCGACTACGCCCGCAAGGGCATCTCGCGCGGCCGCAGCGTCATCGTCTGCCAGTACGACGGCGGCATCGTCTTCGTCGCCGAGAACCCGAGCCGGGCGCTGCACAAGGTCAGCGAGATCTACGACCGGATCGCCTTCGCCGCCGTCGGCAAGTACAACGAGTTCGAGAACCTCCGCGTCGCGGGCGTGCGCCTCGCCGACCTGCGCGGCTACTCCTACGACCGCCGAGACGTGACCGGACGGGCCTTGGCCAACGCGTACGCCCAGACCCTCGGCACGATCTTCACCGAGACCGCCAAGCCCTATGAGGTCGAGATCGTGGTGGCGGAGGTGGGAGAGACGGCGGCCGAGGACCAGATGTACCGCCTCACCTTCGACGGCTCGGTCGGCGACGAGCACGGCTACGTCGCGATGGGCGGGTCGGCGGAGGCGATCTCGGCGGTCCTTGAGGACGGCTACACCGACGGCCTCGAGCTCGGCGCCGCGATCCGGCTGGCCGTCAACGCGCTCTCGCGCGACAACGGCGAGCCGCGCGCAATCGGCTCATCGCAGCTCGAGGTCGCGGTGCTCGACCGCAGCCGCACGCGCCGGGCCTTCCGACGGCTCAGCGGATCCCGGCTCGACGCCCTGCTCGCCGGCTGACCGCGGATCGCCGACATGGACCGCCGGATCTTCGGGATTGAGACCGAGTACGGCGTGACCTGCACGTTCCGCGGCCAGCGGCGGCTGTCGCCCGACGAGGTCGCGCGGTACCTCTTCCGGCGGGTCGTGTCGTGGGGCCGCAGCAGCAACGTCTTCCTGCGCAACGGCGCGCGGCTCTACCTCGACGTCGGCAGCCACCCCGAGTACGCCACACCCGAGTGCGACTCGATCACCGAGTTGGTGACGCACGACAAGGCGGGCGAGCGGATCCTGGAGGGGCTGCTCGTCGACGCCGAGCGCCGGCTGCACGAGGAGGGCATCCCCGGCGACGTCTTCCTGTTCAAGAACAACACCGACTCGGCCGGCAACTCCTACGGCTGCCACGAGAACTACCTGGTGGGGCGCGCGGGCGACTTCGGCCGGCTCGCGGACGTGCTCATCCCGTTCCTGGTGACCCGGCAGATCATCTGCGGCGCCGGCAAGGTGCTGCAGACCCCGCGGGGGGCGGTCTACGCCGTCAGCCAGCGCGCCGAGCACATCTGGGAGGGGGTGTCGTCGGCCACCACCCGGTCGAGGCCGATCATCAACACCCGCGACGAGCCGCACGCCGACGCCGAGAAGTACCGGCGCCTGCACGTCATCGTCGGCGACTCCTCGATGTGCGAGACGACGACGCTGCTCAAGGTCGGCTCGGCGGACCTCGTCCTGCGGATGATCGAGGCCGGGGTCGTGATGCGCGACCTGACGCTGGAGAACCCCATCCGGGCGATCCGCGAGATCAGCCACGACCTGACCGGCCGCCGCACGGTCCGGCTGGTCAACGGCCGCGAGGCCAGCGCCCTCGACATCCAGCGCGAGTACTGGCAGAAGGCCCAGGACTTCGCCGCCCGCCGCGGCTACGACGACGTGACCACCAAGCAGATCCTGGAGCTGTGGGACCGCACGCTGACCGCGGTCGAGACCGGCGACCTCGGGCTCGTCGACCGCGAGATCGACTGGGTGGTCAAGCTGCGGCTGATCGAGCGCTATCGCGAGAAGCACGCGATGGAGTGGTCGCACCCCCGCATCGCGCAGCTCGATCTGGCGTACCACGACATCGACCGCAGGCGCGGCCTGCACGCCATGCTCGACCGCAAGGGCCTGGTGGAGCGGGTGACCACAGATCTGGCCGTGTTCGAGGCCAAGTCGCTGCCCCCGCAGACCACCCGCGCGCGGCTGCGCGGCGAGTTCATCCGCAAGGCCCAGGAGAAGCGGCGCGACTTCACCGTGGACTGGGTCCACCTCAAGCTCAACGACCAGGCCCAGCGCACCGTGCTGTGCAAGGACCCGTTCCGCTCGGTCGACGAGCGCGTGGAGCGGCTGATCCAGTCGATGTGAACGGGCGTCCGCTGCGGGCCGGCGGTCGCTGCCCTAGGGTCGACTCATGGCCCCAACCGGGGGCCGAAGGGGGTTCCATGAGCACGTGGCCGCAGATCAAGGCCGCTGTGGGCAGTCAGTACGGCCAGCACACAGACACCGGCGACACCCTGCTGGTGGAGATCGACACCGAGGGCGGCCGCACCCAGGTGGTCGAGTTGAAGCTCTACACCTTCGCCCAAGATGAGTACCTCCAGATCACGTCGCCGGTGGCCGACGTGGCCGAGCTGTCGCACGAGCAGGTCTTGCTGGCGCTCGGGGCCATGTCCGCCGTCACCGGTGGCGGTGGCCTGGCCATCTATCCGTACGGGGAGCCCTCGGTCCGCAAGCTGGCCGTGGTGCACGAGACCCTGATCCGCGGGTTCGAGGCGACGGACCTGGCCTCGACCCTCTCGGCGGTGGCCATCTCGGCCGACCTGCTGGAGAAGCACCTCACCGGGGGCGACGAGCACTAGCGGCCGCAGTCGGCCACCAGCCGGCAGCCGGGTACGGTGAATGCTCCGCTCAACCGAAACGAGAACCCGTGCGCACCCACCTCACCCGCCGCGGCGGTGCCCTTGCCGCGGCCGCCCTCTCGGCCGCCCTGCTGCTCTCCGCTGCGGCGGATCTGACGACTCCGAGCGGCGACCGCGCGCCGTCAGCCCGTCGGCCAGCTCGACCGAGTGCCCGCCCCAGCCCGAGGTGCCGACGGCGGCAACGCCGCCCGCCAACACCCCCGCCGTCACCGGCGAGCTCGGATCTGAGCCGGTCATCGCGACGCCAGCGGGCGAGCCGCCGACCGAGCTGGTCGTCGTCGACCTCGTCGTGGGGACCGGCGCCGAGGCCAAGCCGTGCGCCCTGGTCACGGTCCACTACACGGGGTCTCCTGGGCGACGGCGACGTCTTCGACTCGTCCTGGAAGCGCGGCGAGCCGGCCGAGTTCCCGCTCGACGGGCTGATCGTGGGCTGGCAGGCCGGCCTGCCCGGCATGAAGGAGGGCGGGCGGCGCGAGCTGATCATCCCCGCGGAGTACGCGTACGGCCCGGCGGGCAGCGGCCACCCGCTGGCCGGGCAGACCCTGGTGTTCGTCGTCGACCTGGTGAAGGTGGGTTCGTAATGGCTCTGGAGCGTCCCGAGATCGAGTTCCCCGGCGGGGAGGCCCCGGTCGAGCTCGTCATCCGCGACATCGTCGTGGGCGACGGCGCCGAGGCGAAGCCCGGCGACACCGTCGACGTGCACTACCTCGGTGTGGAGTTCGAGTCCGGCGAGGAGTTCGACGCGTCCTGGAACCGCGGGGAGTCCATCGAGTTCCCCCTCCGCGGGCTGATCCAGGGCTGGCAGGAGGGCATCCCCGGCATGCGCGTGGGCGGCCGCCGCGAGCTGGTGATCCCGCCGCACCTGGCGTACGGCCCCGAGGGCGGCGGCCACCGGCTGGCCGGCAAGACGCTGGTCTTCATCATCGACCTGCTCGCCGTCCGCTAGCCGCGCGCTAGCCGAGCAGAGCGGCCGCGTGCCGCCCGGCGGCCGCCGAGGCCAAGAAGGCGGCCGGGTCGTCGGCCAGCCCGCGGCCCATCGTCGACAGGCCGACCGGCGACTGGGTGAGCGCCTCCGGCAGCCCGGCGAGCCCGACCTCGACGAGCCGGTGCGGGGGTGCCAGGGGCGCGGACTGGGCCCGAACGAGCGCGCCCAGCTCGGCCAGCGGTCCCTCGAGCGCGGGCACCGCCACGTCGGCGGGGGCCAGCGCGACCCGCCCGTAGGCCGTCAGGCTGTGGTGGGACACCCCGCGGTGCCGCTCGCGCGCGTCGGCGCCGGACACCCGCAGCGCCGCCACCGGCCGCCCGCCGAGCACCGCCGCGGCGTTGACGGCCTCGCCGCAGGCCACCCCCGAGAACCCCCACCGGGTGCCGGTCCCCAGGTTGCCCGGGCCTTGGGCCACCACGGCGATGTCGGCCCCGAGGACCAGCCGCGCCGCCAGCAGCCCGGTGTGCAGCGTCACGGCCTCCAGGTCGCCGCCGTACGCCTGGCCCGCGGTCACCGTCCCGACCAGCCAGCCCGCCTCCCGGAGCCCGTCAACCGTGCGCGAGAACCACAGCGGCAGCGCCCCGCCGTCCGTCGCGACGTACGCCACGCGGGCCTCGGGCGCGTCCGCCCGTAGTCCCGCCAGCACCGCGGGCAGGGCGCTGTGCAGGTCGGCCACGACCACGGGCATGCCCGCCAGGTCGTCGGCATCGCGCAGCGCCGCGTGGTGCTCGGACTCCTGCTCGTCCACGCCCAGGACGACCGTCTGCAACGGGGTGTAGCGCGCCTTCACCATGTGCCCCGGCCCGGTCGCAGGATCTGGCGGCAGGCGGTCGGGGAGCGCCACGACCATCGCGTACCCGCCCGTGCCCAGCCCCAGCTCAAGCGTGGTGACGTTGAGCAGCACGCGGTCACCGGGCTGCGGGTCGCCGACGAGCGCCGGATAGGCCAGCGCGCGCGCCTCGGCGCCGTCATCGAGCGTGACCGCCAGCTCGACCGCGCCCGACCAGGCACGCGATCGCGACGCCACCACACCCGTCCGCCACCGGATCACCGGGGCAACCTACCGCCGCCGGTAGGTTGCCTTCCGTGGCAGCGGTCAAGACCGAGCGCATCTTCGAGCTCCTGCTGTGCCTGAGCCAGCACGAGCGCTACGTCACGCGCGCCCAGTTGCGCGCGTCGCTGGAGGACTACGCCGCCTCGCCCAGCGACGAGGCCTTCGAGCGGATGTTCGAGCGCGACAAGGAGGTCCTCCGCGAGCTGGGGGTTCCGCTGGTGACCGTGTCGGTGCCCGACGGGGACGACGCCCAGGACGGGTACCGCATCGACAAGGCGGCGTACGGGCTCCCGCCGTTGACGTTCACGGCGGACGAGGCTGCGGCATTGGCCCTCGCCACCCGGGTGTGGCACGAGACGGGCGCCGTCCGGGCGGCCAGCCTCGCCCTGCGCAAGCTGGAGGCCCTCGGGGTGGATGTCACCGAAGCCGCCGCAGACCCGCTGCTCGCGCCGCCCCCCCAACTGGCTGGCGGGGAGGCGGCCTTCGGGCCCCTCGCCTCCGCCGTCCACCGCCGCAGGGTCGCGGAGTTCGCGTACCGCGCGGCGGGCGCGCGCGCCGATGACCCGCCGGTGCGGCGCCGGCTCCACCCCTGGGGCCTGGTCTCCCGCCGCGGCCGCTGGTACGTCGCCGGCCACGACCTCGACCGGGACGCCCCGCGCGCATTCCGGCTGGACCGCATCGCCGGCGAGGTGAGGGTCAGCGGCCCCGAGCACGCCTACGACCGGCCCGCCGACGTGGACCTGTCCAGCATGGTCGACCTCGTCACGGGGGCCGGCGGCACGGCCCGCCTCCGGGTGCGGCCCGGTGTCGGCCACGGGCTGCGCATGCGGGCCGGCGCCGTGACGCCGACCGCCGAGGCCGACGGGTGGGACGTGCTGGAGGTGGCCTTCGCCGACCCGGAGCGGTTGGCCGACGAGGTGCTCGAGTACGGCGCCGCCGTCATCGTCGACGCGCCCGAGGCGGCGCGCGCCGCCGTGGTCGAGCGGCTGCGCCGCCTGGCGGGGGAGGACCGATGAGCGCCATCGACCAGCTGGCCCGCATCCTGGCCCTGGTGCCGTGGCTGGCGGCCCGCCCGGGCGTGTCGAAGGCGGAGGCCGCCAAGCAGTTCAGGATCACGGTCAGGCAGCTCGACCTCGACCTCGGCCTGGCGACGTGCGCCGAGATCCCCGGCCAGCCCGAGTGGTGCCTCGACATCGAGTACTTCGAAGAGGACGACGTGACCGTCGTCGACCCCAAGCACGCCGACCGGCCGCTGCGCTTCGATGTGCGCGAGGCGGTCGCGCTCGTCGTCGGACTGCGCACGCTCGCCGCCGCCCCTGCACTTGCGGGGTCCGACGCGGTGTCCGGGGCCCTGGCCAAGTTGGAGGCCGCCCTCGGCGACGAGGTGGGCGTGGTCGCCGGACCGGCGCCGACTCCTGACCAGGGCGTCGCCGACACCGTGGGCGACGCCCTGCGGGCCGGCCGCCAGCTGCGGATCTCGTACTGGACCCCTGCGCGCGACACGGTGGCCGAGCGGACGGTGGATCCGCTGCGGGTCGTGGCCACGGCGCCGTGGACGTACCTCCAGGCGTACGACCGCGGCATCGGCCAGGTCCGGACCTTCCGCCTCGACCGCGTCGTGACGGCCGAGGCGCTCGAGGCGCCCGTCGGACCGCTCCCCGCCGACGACCTCCCGGACATCCCGGCCCCGGGGGCGGGGTCCTTCCCTGCCGGGCCGCACGACGTGGTGGTGGCGCTCGACGTGGAGCCCGGGATGCGCTGGCTGGCCGACTACTACCCGCTGGAGTCGAGCACCGATCAGGACGGGGGCGGCCAGCGGATCGTCTTGCGCACCCCTGACGCCCGCTGGGCCGAGCGCTTCGTGCTCCGGCTCGGGGGCCGCGCCCGCGTGGTCGAGCCCACGGAGCTGCGCGACTCCGTGCGCGTGGAGGCGGCGGCCGCGCTCGCGCAGTACGAGTAGCCCTCAAGACGAATTGCCCTCAAGTCGCGCCCGGCGCAAGCCGAAGGGGAGGGGGAAGACCGCCGACGGCCCCGCCCGGGACCGCCCCCGAGCGGCCACGCGTGCTGGGAGGTGCGCCGGTGACCACGATCAAGGCTTCCTGCGCGACCTGCGGCGACGTGGACCTGACCCCCACCCAGATGCGGCTCGTCGTCTGCACCAAGACGGAGTGGTCGTTCTACGCGTTCGGCTGCCCGGCGTGCGGTGATGAGGTCCGCAAGCACGCCGACGAGGAGATCGTGGCCCTGCTGATCTCCGGAGGGGTGGCCGCGGAGACGTGGCAGATCCCCGCGGAGGCCATGGAAGACCACGACGGCCCTGCGCTGGGCTACGACGACCTGCTCGACCTGGCGCTCTGGCTCGAGGGGCACGACCACCTCGCGGCCGACTTCGCCGTCCACCGCTGACGGCAGCGCCGGTCTCAGACCGGTCCGGGCTACCATCGGTGGGACCCGTCGTCCACGCGTGAGGGCCACATGAATCTCAAGGGCTGGGAAATCCCGCTCCTCTTGCTCATCGTGCTGCTGCTCTTCGGCGGCAAGAAGCTGCCGGAGATGGCGCGCGGGCTCGGCCGTTCCTTGCGCATCTTCAAGTCCGAGACCCAGGCCATGAAGGACGACGCCCCCAGCACGACGCCCGTGGAGGCGACCCAGGAGCCGCAGGCGATCCAGCCGCCCGCGCCAGAGCCCGCCGCCCCGCCCGCCGACCCGGCCGGGCCAGTCAACCCCTGAGCAGCGCCCTGAGCCGCTCCGCCCGCCGCGAGCGGGCAGCCGACGGCCGGATGCCGCTGGCCGACCACCTCCGCGAGCTGCGCAACCGGCTCGGGATCTCGCTGCTGGCCATCTCGGTCGGCGCGGTCGTCGGCTGGGTCTTCTACGCCGAGCTCTTCGCGCTGCTCCAGCGGCCCTTCGACGTGCTCGTCGACAGCCTCGGGCAAGACGACGTCCGACTCGTCCTCACCGGAATCTCCGACGCCTTCACCCTGCAGGTCAAGGTCGCCCTGCTGGCCGGCGTGGTGCTCGCGTCCCCGATCTGGCTGTACGAGCTGTGGGCGTTCATCACCCCCGGCCTGCATCGAGGCGAGCGCCGCTGGGCCCTGGTCTTCGTGGCCGCCGCGGTCCCGCTGTTCCTGGCTGGCATGGCCTTCGGCTACTGGCTGCTGCCGCGCGGCCTGGAGATCTTGATCGGCTTCACCCCCGAGGGCGTGGGCAACTTCATCCAGGTCGACCGGTATCTGTCGTTCACCGTGCGGCTGCTGCTGGTCTTCGGGCTTGCCTTCCTGCTGCCGGTCGTCCTGGTGATGCTCAACGTGGTCGGCATCCTCACCGCCCAGCGGCTCCGCTCGTGGTGGCGAGGCATGGTGCTGGGGGTGTTTGTCTTCGCCGCCGTCGCGACCCCCACGGGCGACCCCTGGACCATGACGATCCTCGCGCTGCCGATGCTCGGGTTCGTCGCGATCGCCTGGGCGATCGCCTGGGTCAACGACCGCCGCCGGCGACGGCACGCCTCCGCCGAGCCGTCGTACGACGACCTTGACGACGACGTGGCGTCCCCGCTCGACGAGTCAGGGCCGCTACCGTCCGGTCCATGACCGAGAACGGCGCCGGGCGCGCGCGCAGGGTGGGACTCGTGGTCAACCCCACGAGCGGCAAGGGGCGCGGCAAGCGCTACGCGACCACCGTCGCCGAGCGGCTCACCCAGCGCGGCCTGTCCGTGCGCACGATCGTGGGCCGCGACGCCATCGAGGCCCTCGACCTCGCCCGCCAGGCCGTGGCCGAGGGGCTTGACGGGCTGGTCGTGCTCGGCGGCGACGGCATGGTCCACCTCGGCGTCCAGGTGGTCGCCGGCAGCCCGCTCCCACTCGGCATCATCGCCGCGGGCACCGGCAACGACTTCGCGCGCCTGCTCGGGCTGCCCATCCACGAGCCCGTCCAGGGCGCCGACCTCGTGGCCGACTGGGCCGTCCGCACGATCGACGCGGGTCGGGTGCTGCACCACTCCGAGGAGCGGTGGTTCGCGGGGGTGCTCAGCAGCGGCTTCGACTCCCTGGTCAACGAGCGCGCGAACCGGATGACCTGGCCGCGCGGCCGGATGCGCTACAACGTCGCGATCGTGGCCGAGTTGAGCGTCTTCAAGGCGCTGCCGTTCACCCTCGACCTCGACGGCGAGCGGATGGAGACCGAGGCCATGCTGGTGGCGGTCGGCAACGGCCAGTCGTACGGCGGGGGGATGCGGGTGTGCCCCGGGGCGCTGGTCGACGACGGGCTGCTCACCGTCACCGTGCTGTCGAAGATCTCCAAGCCGGAGTTCCTCCGGGTGTTCCCCACCGTCTACAAGGGCACCCACATCAACCACCCCGCGGTCAGCGTCCACACCGCGCGTCGCGTCGACCTCACGTCGCCCGGGGCGATGGCGTACGCCGACGGCGAGCGGATCGCAGCGCTGCCGCTCGCGGTCGAGGCCGTCCCCGGCGCGCTCAAGGTGCTCGTCGCTGCGGCCAGCGCGGGAGGCGCGGCCGACGCTGGCGGCACATAGGCTCGATCCATGGATGAGCCGGAGGTTCCCTCCCCGGCCGAGCGGTACGCCGCCTCGCGGCGCCGGCGCCCCGCAGCCATGCCCACCTGGCGCGATTCCGCGAGACGTACGGATTCCCGCTCGACGACTTCCAGGTCGAGGCCTGCGAGGCGCTGGAGGAGGGCCGCGGCGTCCTGGTCTGCGCGCCGACGGGCGCGGGCAAGACCGTCGTCGGCGAGTTCGCGGTGCACCTCGCGCTGGCCGAGGGCCGCAAGTGCTTCTACACCACCCCGATCAAGGCGCTGAGCAACCAGAAGTACAACGACCTCGTGGAGCGGCACGGCGCAGATCTGGTCGGCCTGCTGACCGGCGACAACACCGTCAACGGCGAGGCGCCCGTCGTCGTGATGACCACCGAGGTCCTGCGCAACATGCTGTACGCGGGGTCGTCGACGCTGTCCGGCCTCGGCTACGTCGTCATGGACGAGGTGCACTACCTCGCCGACCGCTTCCGCGGCGCGGTGTGGGAAGAGGTGATCATCCACCTGCCCGACGCCGTCCGACTCGTCTCGCTGTCGGCGACGGTGAGCAACGCCGAGGAGTTCGGGGACTGGCTCGCCACCGTGCGGGGCGACAACCAGATCGTGCTCGAGGAGCACCGGCCGGTCCCGCTGTGGCAGCACATCATGGTCGGCGACCGGCTGCACGACCTGTTCATCGACGACGACCAGGAGATCGTCAACCCCGAGCTGGTCCGCGTCGCGCGCGATGAGGAGCGGACAACGCGGCTGGGGGACCGGCGGCCGGGACGCGGCGGGCGCCGGCCGCGCTCGGAGCACACGCCCAGCCGGGTCGACGTGATCGACCGGCTCGACCGGGCCGACCTGCTCCCGGCGATCACCTTCATCTTCAGCCGGGTCGGCTGCGACGCGGCGGTGCAGCAGTGCCTGCGGGCGGGCATCCGCCTCGACGACGCCCGAGGAGCGCGACGAGATCCGGGCGGTGGCCCTGGAGCGCTGCGAGGGGATCCCCGATGAGGACCTCGCCGTGCTCGGTTACCACGAGTGGCTCGACGGCCTCGAGCGCGGAGTGGCCGCCCACCACGCCGGCCTGCTGCCGATCTTCAAGGAGGTGGTCGAGGAGCTCTTCCAGCGGGGGCTGGTGCGCGCGGTCTTCGCCACCGAGACGCTGGCCCTCGGGATCAACATGCCGGCCCGCTGCGTCGTGCTTGAGCGGCTGGTCAAGTGGAACGGCGAGGCCCATGTCGACGTCACGCCGGGGGAGTACACCCAGCTCACCGGGCGGGCCGGACGGCGGGGCATCGACGTCGAGGGGCACGCCGTCGTGCTCTGGCAGCCGAACCTCGACCCGCGGTCGGTGGCCGGCCTCGCCAGCACCCGCACGTACCCGCTGCGCTCGTCCTTCCGCCCCTCGTACAACATGGCGGTCAACCTGGTCGGCCAGTTCGGGCGGCACACCGCCCGCGAGCTGCTTGAGTCCTCCTTCGCGCAGTTCCAGGCCGACCGGGCGGTCGTCGGCATGGCGCGTCAGGTGCGCAAGCAGGAGGACGCCCTCGACGGCTACCGCGCCTCGATGTCCTGCCACCTCGGCGACTTCGAGGAGTACGCGCGGCTGCGCCGCGAGCTGTCCGACCGCGAGGCGCACCTCGCCCGCGACGCCGGCGCCACCCGGCGGGCCGCCGCGGCCCAGTCGCTGGAGCGGCTGCAGCCCGGCGACGTGATCCCGATCCCCGGCGGGCGCAAGGCCGGTTTCGCCGTGGTGGTGCAGCGCTCGTCGGCGGGCGGGCCGCCCACCGAGAGCCCGCGGCCCGTGGTGGTCACCGCCTCCGGCCAGGTCCGCCGGCTCTCGGTGGTCGACGTGCCGCACGCCGTGGTCCCGGTCGACCGGCTGCGGCTGCCCAAGGCGTTCAACGCCCGCAACGGCCAGATGCGGCGCGACCTCGCGTCGGCGCTGCGCGCCAAGGGGTACGACGCGGCCGCCCGCCCTCGGCGAAGCCGCGGGGGCGGCGCGGACGAGGACGCCGAGGTGCTGCGGCTCAGGGCGGCGCTGCGCGCGCACCCCTGCCACGGCTGCGACCAGCGCGAGGACCACGCGCGCTGGGCCGAGCGCTACTGGCGGCTGCGCCGCGAGACCGAGCAGCTGGAGCGACGGGTCGAGGGGCGCACCAACACGATCGCGCGCACCTTCGACCGGGTGTGCGGCCTGCTGGAGTCGCTGGGCTACCTCGACGGCGACCGCGTCACCGAGGAGGGGCTGCGGCTGGGTCGGCTCTACTCCGAGTTCGACCTGCTCGCCGCCGAGTGCCTGCGCGATGAGGTGTGGGACGGGCTCACGCCCGCGGAGCTGGCCGCGTGCGCGTCCGCCCTCGTGTACGAGTCGCGGCAGGCCGAGGACGCGGCGCCCCCCAAGGTGCCCAGCGGGCGCACCCAGGAGGCCCTCGCCGAGACCGTCCACCTGTGGGGGCGGCTCGACCTGGCGGAGAGGGACCACGGGCTGGCCTTCCAGCGCGAGCCGGACCTCGGCTTCGCGTGGGCGGCCTACCGCTGGGCGAGCGGGCAGCGGCTGGAGCGGGTGCTCACCGAGTCCGGCATGCAGGCCGGCGACTTCGTCCGCTGGACCAAGCAGCTGGCCGACCTGCTCGGCCAGGTGGCCGACGCGGCTCCCGCCGAGGGGGGCGTGCGCCAGGCGGCGTTCAGCGCCGTCGAGGCCATCCGCCGCGGGGTGGTCGCGTACTCCTCGGTGGGCTGACGGGGGCCGTACCCTGGAGGTATGGGGATGGTCTTCGCGCTCACGCTGCCCGGGCTGGTGGTGCTGCTCCTCGCCGCCGCGGTCATCGAGCACCTGCTCAGGGGCCGCACCCCGCGCGAGCCCGACCCGGATCGGCTCCACCCGAAGCGTCGCGGCGCCGTCACCGGTGTCGGGCTGGACGTCCTGAACGTGGCGCTCAACCCAGCGGCCAAGCACGCAGCGGACCAGCGCGAGCACGAGCGGGTGTGGCGCGACGAGGACGAAGAGGGCGCCCCGCCGCGCAGCCGGGTCGACCTCGACCGCGGCCTGGCGCACCTGCGGCTGCCCCGGCCCTAGCTCCGCAAACCCTGGGCCGGCTCACTCCGCCGCCGCCGCCGCTGCACGGCCTTGTCCAGCGTGTCCACGCCCAGCACTGCGGGTACGGCCAGCAGCGCGACCGCGAAGCCCGCGGCGCCGGGCGGGGCCTGGCCCAGCAGGTCCGCGATCGGCGGGATGAAGAGGAAGCCGACGAGCAGCACGATCATCGCGGCCACCGCGCCGATGAGCAGTCGGTTGGCCGGTCGCGCGAGCCGCCACGGGGGACGCGACGCGCTGCGGCAGGCGAACGCGTTCGCCGCCTGCCCCAGGACGACCGCCGTGAAGGCCGCCCCTGAGGCCATCAGCAGCGTGGACCCCTCCGGGAACCCGTCTCCGGGCCGCCAGCCGACGGCCCAGAACGTCGCGAAGAACGCCGCCATCTCGACGACCGCCTCGGTGGGGCCCAGCACGCCGAAGGCGCGCCGGAGCACCGAGCGGTCGAGCAGGTGGCCGCGACGTGGCAGACCCTCAAGGGCGTGGCGGCTGGCCGGCTCGGCGCCCAGGGCGGCGGCCGGGGCGATGTCGGTGCCGATATCGAGGGCGAGCACCTGCAAGACCCCGAGGGCCAGCGGGATCTGGCCGGCCGACAGGGCCCACACCACGAACGGGGTGAGCTCGGCGACGTTGTCGGTGAGGTGGTACGTGAGGAAGCGCCGGATGTTGGCGAACGTCGCCCGGCCCTGCTCGACCGCGGCGACGATCGTCGCGAAGTCGTCGTCCAGCAGCACCAGATCGGCTGCCTCTCGGGCCACATCGGTGCCGGACCGGCCCATGGCGATGCCGATGTCCGCCTCCTGAAGCGCCGGCCCGTCGTTGACCCCGTCGCCGGTCATGGCCACCACATGGCCGGCCAGGCGCAGCGCGCGGGCGATCTGCAGCTTCTGCTCGGGCGACACCCGGGCCACGACGATCCCGTCGCGGTCGAGGGCGGCAGCGAGCTCGCGCCCCTCGGTGGGGAGGTCGGCTCCCACCAGGACTGGCCCTTCGGGACCGCAGATCCCCACCTCGCGGGCGATCGCGGCCGCCGTCTGCGGGTGGTCGCCCGTGATCATCGCGACCTTGATGCCGGCGTGGCGCACGGCGGCGATCGCCGCGGCCGCGTGCGGGCGCGGGGGGTCCTCGAGGCCGACCAGCCCGAGCAGCTGCAGGCGGTCCTCGGCGACATCGGCGCTCGCGGGCAACGCCCCGTCCTCGGGGAGGTGGCGGGCGGCGACCGCGAGCACGCGCAGGCCCCGGGCCGCGAGATCATCGAGCGCCCGCTCGGCCGCGCGGGCCTCCTCGGGGGAAGCCAGGCACCGGGGGAGCACGGCGTCGGGGGCGCCCTTGACGAGCACCCGTCCTGCGGTCACCAGCGACATCCGCCGACGGCGCGGGTCGAACGGGAAGCGCCGGTCCGAACGCAGCGCGTGGGCGTGCGCCGGCCCCTCGGCGCCGAGGCGGCGCGCGAACGCGTCGATCGCGGCCTCCATGGGGTCGCCCTGCGCGACCCAGCGCCCGTCGCGCTCGACAGCCCGCCCCGCCGAGCACAGCACCGCGGCCACGGCCAGGTCGCGCAGCGGCTCCAGCAGTTCGGGGTCCGCGTCCACGTGGGCCTCGGGGCCGTACCCGCGCCCGCTGACCCGGGCCACGCCGCGGGGCGTCCAGACCTCGACCACCGCCATCTCGTTCTGGGTCAGCGTCCCGGTCTTGTCGGTGCAGATGAAGGTCGTCGAGCCCAGCGTCTCGACCGACTCCAGCCTGCGGACCAGGGCATGGCGGCGCGCCATCCGCTGCGCCCCGAAGGCCAGCGACAGCGTGACGGTCGGCAGCAGCCCCTCGGGGACCAGCGCGACGGTCACGCCGATGGCGAAGACGAACCCATCGCGAGGATCGACCCCCAGCAGCAAGGCCAGGCCGAAGAACGCCGCACCCACGGCCACCGCGATGACCGCGATGATCCGGACGACCCGCCGCAGCTCGACGGCCAGCGGGCCAGCCGGGCGCTGGGCCGACTGGGTGAGCGAGGCGATGCCGGCCAGCCGGGTGTCGGCGCCGATGGCGGTGACGATCGCGGAGCCGTCACCCTCGACGACGAACGTCCCCGCCGACAGCGGATCTCCGCCGCCGACCGAGACGGGGACGCTCTCCCCGGTGAGCATCGACGCATCGACGGAGAGCGCGTGCACCCGGCCAGCGCGCAGGTCGGCTGAGATCCGGTCGCCGCTCTCCAGCAGCACCAGGTCGCCGACCACCAACTCGGTGGCGTCGATCTCGAGCGGGCGGCCGTCGCGGACCACGCGGGCGCGGCTCGGCAGCAGGTTGCGCAGCTCGGCGGCCGCCCGCTCCGCGCGGTACTCCTGCGCGAAGGCGAAGACGCCGTTGACGATGACCACCACGAAGATCGCCACTCCGAGGGCGGGGAGGCCTGCCACGAACGCCAGCGCCCCCGCCGCCCACAGCATCAGGGCGAAGAAGTGCACCAACTGCGCGCCGAGGCGGCGCCACGGCGAGGGCACGGTGGCCGCGGGCAGGGTGTTGGGGCCCCCCGCGGCCAGGCGGGCGGCCGCCTCCGCGGCGCTGAGCCCGCGCTGCTCGCTCACCCCACGGCGTCCAGGGCTGCCTGCAGGCGGGCCACGCTCGTACGCAGCGCCGTAGCGCTCCACGAGGTCCGCGAGCCGGTCCGGGTCAGCTGGCGCCGCGGGCAGCGCTAGACCGGTTTCCGGCAATGCGAGGTCTCGCGCCACCCGGACCACCGGGCCGGCGGCCGCGAGGTAGCCGCGTGCGGCCTCCAGCGCGGGCCGCTTGGCGACGGCGGGGTCACCGGCGTCGAGGGCGGCCAGGAGCCCCTCCAGCGACCCCCACCGCTGCAGCAGCCCGGCGGCGGTCTTCTCGCCGATGCCCGCGACCCCGGGCAGCCCGTCCGAAGGGTCGCCGCGCAGGACGGCCAGGTCGGCGTAGCCCGGCCCGTCGACGCCGTACTTCGCCCGCAGCCAGGCCTCGTCCACCTCATCGGCCTTGGCCACGCCCTTGCCGGTGTAGAGCACCCGCACATCGCGCGCGTCATCGACGAGCTGGAAGAGGTCGCGGTCGCCGGTGACGATCACGACGGGGCCGGCGGCGCGCGTGGCCAGCGTGCCGATCACGTCATCGGCCTCGTAGCCGGGAGCCCCGATCCGGGCGATGCCGAGCGCGGCCAGCACGTCGGCGATGACGGGCACCTGCGGCGACAGGGTGTCCGGCACCTCCTCGGCCCCGGTGGCCGGCTCGGCCACCCGGTGCGCCTTGTACGAGGGGATCAGCTCGACCCGCCAGGCCGGCCGCCAGTCGTCATCCCAGCAGCACACCAGCCCGCCCGGGCGCACCCGGCGGACGAGCGTGGCGATCATGTCGAGGAAGCCGCGGACGGCGTTCACCGGCATCCCGTCCGGAGCCGTCGTGGACTCCGGCACGCCGAAGTACGCGCGGAAGTACAGCGAGGCGGAGTCGAGCAGCAGCAAGGGGGCACGAGGTTCGGCGTCTGCTTCTTCGGGCACACCGCCATCCTGCCGCAGCGGGCATACGGTGGGCGGGTGACTGACCACACCACCGCGATCGCCGAACGCCTGGCCCGGGCGCAGAGGGCGGTCGCCGCCGCCGAGCTCGACGGGCTGCTCGTGACACCCGGCCCGGACCTGCGCTACCTCACCGGCTACGACGCGATCCCGCTGGAGCGGCTCACCTGCCTGGTCGTGCCCGCCGCCGGACCCATCAGCGTCGTCGTCCCCGGCCTTGAGCGGCCCGCGGCCGAGGCCTCGCCGCTGCCGCGGCTGGGGGTCGAGGTCCTGGACTGGGCCGAGACCGACGACCCGTTCGCCCTGGTGGCCTCGCTGCTGCCCTCGGCCGGGGCCGTCGCCCTCGACGACCACATGTGGGCCGAGAAGGTCCTCCGGCTGCGCGCGGCGATGCCGGGGGTGGAGCAGGTGCTCGGGCAGGTCGTCCTGCGCGAGCTGCGGCTGCGCAAGACGCCCCAGGAGGTCGAGGCGCTGCGCGAGGCGGCCGCCGCCATCGACCGTGTGCACGCGCGCATGGGGGAGTGGCTGCGGGCGGGCCGCACCGAGCGAGAGGTGGGGCGCGATATCGCCGACGCGATCCTGGCCGAAGGGCACATCACCGTCGACTTCGTCATCGTCGGCAGCGGGCCCAACGGCGCCAGCCCGCACCACGAGGTGGGGGACCGGGTGATCCAGCCCGGCGACCCGGTGGTCATCGACATCGGCGGCACCACCCCGACGGGCTACTGCTCCGACGAGACCCGCATGTACGCCGTCGGCACGCCTCCGCAGGAGTTCCTCGACTACTACGCGGTGCTGCTCGCCGCCCAGCTGGCCGCGTGTGACGCGGTCCGCCCCGGCGTCACCGCCGAGGCGGTCGACGCCGCGGCCCGCTCGGTGATCACGGCGGCCGGGTACGGCGAGCGCTTCATCCACCGCACCGGCCACGGCATCGGGCTGGAGACGCACGAGGAGCCCTACATCGTCGCCGGCAACCGCAGGCCGCTTGAGCCGGGGATGGCCTTCTCGATCGAGCCCGGCATCTACCTGCCCGGCCAGCACGGCGCCCGCATTGAGGACATCGTGGTGTGCACGGAGTCCGGCGGCGAGCGGCTCAACCTGCGTCCGCGCGAACTCGTGATCCTGGAGGCGTGACCATGCTGCTGCCCGTCATCGAGCGCGAGCTGCCCACCGACGAGGCCCGCGCCCTGCTCGACCTGGCCCGCGAGATCGCCGCCGCGGAGCTCGCCCCCCGGGTCGACGCCGCGGAGGCCGCCGCCGAGTTCCCCCGCGACGTCTACCGGACCTTGGGCGACGCCGGGCTGCTGGGGCTCGCCTACCCGGAGGAGCACGGCGGGGGCGGCCAGCCGTACGCCGTCTACCTGCAGGCCCTGGAGGAGCTGGCCCGCGCCTGGCTGTCCGTCGGCATCGGGGTCAGCGTGCACACGCTGGCGTGCTTCCCGCTGGCGCAGTACGGCACCGCCGAGCAGAAGGAGCGCTGGCTGCCCGAGATGCTCGGCGGCACGCTGCTCGGCGCGTACTGCCTGTCCGAGCCAGGCAGCGGATCGGATGCGGCGGCGCTCGTGACCCGCGCCGTGCCGGACGGCGACGACGTACGTCGTCGACGGGGTCAAGGCGTGGATCACCCATGGGGGCGTGGCCGACTTCTACAACCTGATGGTCCGGACCTCCGACGACGGCCCGCGGGGGATCACCTGCCTGCTCGCCGAGGCCGGCACGCCCGGGCTGTCGGCGGCCGCCCCCGAGCGCAAGATGGGCGCCGAACTCCTCGCCCACGGCGCAGATCATCCTCGACGGCGCGCGGGTCCCGGCCGACGCGGCGGATGGGCGCCGAAGGCGAGGGCTTCAAGATCGCGCTCGGTGCGCTCGACGGCGGCCGGCTCGGGATCGCCGCCTGCGCGGTGGGGCTCGCCCAGGCCGCCCTCGACCTCGCGGCCTCGTACGCCAAGGAGCGCCGGCAGTTCGGCCGCCCGATCGGCGAGTTCCAGGGCCTGTCGTTCCTGCTGGCCGACATGGCCACCTCCGTGTCGGCGGCCCGGGCGCTCTACCTTGACGCGGCCCGGCTGCGCGACCGGGGCGGCGCCTTCGGGCCCAAGGCCGCGATGGCGAAGCTGTTCGCGACCGACACCGCGATGCGCGTCACCACCGACGCGGTCCAGGTGCTCGGCGGCTACGGCTACGTCCAGGACTTCGCCGCCGAGCGGTACATGCGCGAGGCCAAGGTGCTGCAGATCGTCGAGGGCACCAACCAGATCCAGCGCGTCGTCATCGGCCGCTCTCTGTAGCCTCGCGAGCGGCGGGCGCGGGACTGCGCCTTGACCTATCCGCCGCGCCCCGTCGCCTTGGTCGCCGCGTCGCCGAGACCCAGGGCGCGGCTCCGCACGGTCTGCGGCGACAGCCCGCGCCCTGCCCTCGATCCGGTGGCAGGCGGGCGACTCCGCGGCCCGCGCCCAGGCAGAGCATGGGCCGTCCGGGTGAAATCGGGGGCGGAGGGCTAGGCAGCGGGCCGGGGGAGGGGCACGGTGTCCCCGGGAAGCGTTGATCCGGATGGCGCGCCCGCACCGCCTTGGAGGGGGAGGCTGCGGGCACACGGTCGCCGAGCCATCCGGGGAGTGAGTGGCGAGACCGACCCGTCTGACTCGGGTCGGGGATGGTCCCCGCCCGGCGCACGCCGCGGACGGGAGCACCACCATCATGAATCGACGCATCTTCGGGGCCGCGCTGGCAGCCCTTGTGGGCGCCGGCGTCCTCGGCCTCGCCACCTCGGCCGCCGCTGACGGCACCGACTGGACCGACCAAGGACCGGGCTACCCGGTCGTCGAGCACCCCGCGCCCGGCGTGGGCCTCATCCCCCCGGCCAGCTGGGAGCGCTCGGCGGACGGCACGGTCACCCGCCTGCAGTAGCCGCAGATAGCCTGGCCCCGTGGAGGAGCTCGATCGGCGCATCGTCGCCCTGCTGATGCGCGACGGGCGGATGTCCTACACCGACCTCGGCAAGGCCACCGGGCTGTCCACCTCGGCCGTGCACCAGCGGGTGCGCCGCTTGGAGGAGCGCGGGGTGATCACCGGCTACGCCGCGCAGACCGACGCCGAGAGCCTCGGGTTGCCCCTCACGGCGTTCGTGTCGATCAAGCCGATCGACGCGTCCGCGCCCGATGACGCCCCGGAGCGGCTGGCCCCGCTCACCGCGATCGAGGCGTGCCACTCGGTCGCGGGCGACGAGTCGTACATCCTCAAGGTCCGGGTCGCGTCTCCAGCCGAGCTGGAGACCCTGCTCTCGGAGATCCGGGCGACGGCGAACGTCTCCACCCGCACCACGGTCGTGCTGTCCACCCCGTACGAGGACCGGCCCGCCCCGCTGTGACCCCTGCGGCTACGCCGAGGTCACCACGTGCTCGCGCCACCACGCCTGGCCCTCGGCCGGCAGGCTGTGGATCGGGTCGTAGTACTCGTAGCGGCGGGTGAGCGCCTTGGGGTCGTCGGCCTCGATCCCGGTCCGGTAGTTCTTCGTCCAGTACGAGATGCCGAGCAGCTCGTCGTACTCGGAGACCTGGTGCACCCAGCGCTTGCCGACGAACGGGACGTCGCACACGATCCGCGGGGTCGCGAAGCCGGGCAGCCAGCCCATGATCCCGTGCTGCAGGCGCTGGGCCTCGCGCAGCGACACCCGCCAGTGCTCGCTCGCCGGGATCATGTCGCACATGTAGAGGTAGTACGGCGTGATGGAGGCGCCGTCCATCAGGGCGAACGACAGGTCGAGGAGCGCCTCGACCTCGGCGTTGACCCCGCGCATCAAGACGCCCTGGTTGCGCACATCGCGCACCCCGGCGGCGAGCAGGGCGCGCGAGGCCTCGGCCACCAGCGGCGTGACGGACTGCGCGGCGTTGACGTGCGTGTGGACGGCCAGTCCGACGCCGCGCGCGCGGGCTGTGGCGGCGACCCGGGTCATCCCCTCGACGACCTCGTCCTGCAGCCAGTGCTGGGGGAGGCCCATCAGGGCCTTCGTCGCCAGCCGGATGTCGCGGACATGCTCCAATTCGAGCAGCGAGGTGATGAAGGACTCGAGCCGCGCCCAAGGGAGGTTGGCCACGTCGCCGCCCGACACCACCACATCGCGGACCCCGGGGGAGCGGCGCAGGTAGTCGACCATCGCCTCGAAGCGGTCCTGCGGCTTGAGGACCAGCTTGAGCTTGTCGACCTGGGGGGTCGAGTTGCCGACCAGGTCCATGCGCGTGCAGTGGCCGCAGTACTGCGGGCAGGTGGAGAGCAGCTCGGCGAGCACCTTGGTGGGATAGCGGTGGGTAAGCCCCTCGGCGACCCACATGTCGTGCTCGTGCAGCGAGTCGCGGCTGGAGTGCGGGTGGCTGGGCCAGCCGGCGTCCCGGTCGGAGTAGATCGGCAGCATGTAGCAGCGGACCGGGTCGGCGCGGAAGGCCGCGGTGAACTCGGCCGTCGAGGGCTCCCCGCTGTCGTGCGAGGCGGGGGCCATCGTGTTGAGCATCTGCGGCGGCACGAGCATGCTCATCGTGGCCCGCTCGCGCTGATCGCGCTCGAGGTCGTCGTAGAAGGCGTCGTCCAGCAGGCCGCCCATCAGGTCGCGCAGCTGCTTGCTGGACTTGATGCAGTGGGCCCGCTGCCATTGCGCCGAGCGCCACTCCTGGGCGGTGACGTCCGCCCAGCCGGGCAGCCGCCGCCAGTCCGGCTCGGCGAGCGGCCGCGCGATGTAGTCGTACGGCTGGCCGGCGGCCCGGGCGGACCGCAGGTGCGGGCTGGACGGGACGTGGGCGACGGGCACGGCGGCCTCCTCGGCGCGGGACAGGTGCATCACCGGAGGATACGGCAGGACTTGCGGCCGTTGCATGGATTGACGGGAGGATCTTCGGTGCGTGGCGGATTTCGCCCCAAGGGCTTCGGCCGCAATGGTGGCATCCCCGCCGGGATCTTGGAAGGATGGCCCCGTGCCCCCCACGTCTCCCATCGGCCTGCACCGCGTCGTCGACCCGCCCGGAGTGCTGCCGCAGGCGGCGCGGGTGCTCGACCCGGATCCGGCGGTGGGCGCCGACGAGGTGCGGGTCCGCGTCGAGGCCCTCAACCTCGACGCCGCGTCCTACCGCCAGCTTGAGCAGTCGCACGGAGGCGACGGGGCGGCCGTCCGCGCCGCGGTCCTGGCCATCGTCGCCGAGCGCGGCAAGATGCAGAATCCGGTGACCGGATCCGGAGGCATGCTCGTCGGGGTCGTCGACGAGGTCGGGCCGGAGTCCCCGCTGGGGCTGCGCCCGGGTGACCGCATCGCGTCGCTCGTCTCCCTGTCCCTCACCCCCCTGCGGATTGACGACGGCCTGGCCCGCTGGGACGGACGCAGCGAGCGGGTCCCGTGCGACGGCACCGCGATCCTCTTCGGCCGCTCCATCGCGGCCGTGCTTCCCGACGACCTGCCGGCCGACCTGGCGATGAGCGTCTTCGACGTGTGCGGGGCCCCCGCCCTCGTCGCCCGCGTGGTGGCCGACCGGATCGGACGCGGCCTGCCCACCGTGGTCGCGGTGATCGGCGGCGCGGGCAAGAGCGGCTCGCTGGCCCTAGCGGCCGCCCGCGCGACGGGGGCGACCCGCACGATCGGCGTCGTCCCCATCGAGGCGGAGGCCGTGAGCCTCCGAGGCGCCGACCTGGCCGACGCGGTCACGCTGGCCGACGCGCGCGATCCCGTCGCACTCGCCGACGCGGTGGCGTCAGCGGGGGGGCCGGCCGACATCACGGTCGTGTGCGTCGACGTCCCCGGCTGCGAGCACGGGGCGATCCTGGCCACCGCCGAGGGCGGCGTCGTCATCTTCTTCTCGATGGCCACCTCCTTCACTGCGGCGGCGCTTGGGGCGGAGGGGCTCGCCGCCGACGTCACGATGCTCGTCGGCAACGGCTACGTGCCCGGCCACGCGGCGTACGCCCTGGACGTGCTGCGCGGGAGCCCCGGCGCACGCGGGTTGTTCGAGGCGCGGCTGGCGCGCGAGGAGACGCGCCCGTGACCCGCGTGCTGCTGCGCGGGGGGCAGGTCCACACCCCCGCCGACCCAGGGGCGACCGCCCTGCTGACCGACGGCGACACGGTGGCCTGGACCGGCTCCGACAGCGCCGCGGCGGACATCGCCGCCGCGGGCGGGGCCGACCTGCGGGTCGTCGACCTGGAGGGCGCCCTGGTGACACCCGCCTTCGTCGACGCCCACGTCCACGCGACCAGCACCGGCATCGCGCTTGAGGGGCTCGACCTCACCGGTTGCCCCTCGCTCGCCGACGCGCTGGACCGGCTCGAACGGCACGCGCGGCACCTGCGCGGCGGGGTGATCCTGGGCCACGGCTGGGATGAGACGGGGTGGCCGGAGGGCCGCCCGCCCACGCGCCAGGAGGTCGACCGCGCCTCGTACGGCGGGGTCGTCTACCTCACCCGCGATCGACGTGCACTCCGCGGTCGCCTCGTCGGCGCTGCTGGCGGCGGCGCCCGACCTGCGGGGGCTGGCCGGGTACGACCTCGACGGGGTGCTCACGCCGCGAGGCGCACCACGCCGCCCGGGCGGTGGCCCTGGAGGCGATCACCGCCGGGCAGCGGCGCGACGCCCAGCGCGCCACGCTGCGGCGGGCGGCCGAGCTGGGCATCGGCGCGCTGCACGAGATGGGCGGGCCGGAGATCTCCTCCGAGGACGACTTCCGCTCCATGCTGGCCCTGGCCACCGAGGGCGGCGGGCCGGACGTCATCGGCTACTGGGGCGAGCTGGGCGGCGTCGACAGGGCCCGCGAGCTCGGCGCGCTGGGCGCTGCCGGCGACCTGTTCGCCGACGGGGCGCTCGGCTCGCACACTGCGTGCCTGCGCACCGTCTACGCCGACGACTCGCACACACGGGGTGCGGCTACCTCACCGCGGCCGAGGTCCGCGACCACGTGGTCGCGTGCACCCAGGCCGGTCTGCAGGGCGGCTTCCACGTCATCGGCGACGGGGCGATGGACGCCGTGCTCGCCGGGCTGCAGGAGGCCGCCGAGCGGGTGGGGGTCGACGCGCTACAGGGCGGCCCGGCATCGGCTTGAGCACGTCGAGATGATCGACGTCCGACGGCATCGCCGTGCTCGCCCGCCTCGGGCGTCTTCGCCAGCGTCCAGCCGGTCTTCGACGCGCTCTGGGGCGGCGAGGAAGGCATGTACGTGCAGCGGCTGGGCTCCGAGCGGGCCCGCGGGATGAACCCGTTCGCGGCGTTCCTCTCCGCCGGCGTCCCGATCGCCCTCGGCAGCGACTCACCGGTCACCCCGCTCGGCCCCTGGGCCGCCGTGCGCGCGGCCGCCTACCACCAGACCCCGGAGTCGCGGCTGTCGGTGCGCGCCGCCTTCGCCGCCCATACCCGCGGGGGCTGGCGGGCCGCCGGGCGCGATGACGCCGGGCTCCTGGTGCCGGGCGCCCCGGCGACATACGCGCTGTGGGAGGCGGGCGACCTCGTGGTCCGCGCCCCGGACGAGCGCGTCCGCGCCTGGTCGACCGACCCGCGCAGCCGGGTGCCGGGCCTGCCCGACGTCGCGCCGGGGCTGACCCTGCCGCGCTGCCTGCGCACCGTCGTGCGCGGCGCCACCGTGTATGACACCGACGAGGTGGAGGCCGCATGAGCGCCCGGAGGCCGCACGGCCTGCTCGACCTGGACCCCCGCGCCGTCCGCCACGCCCGGGCGCTGGCGCGCAAGGCGGGGGCCCCAGTCGTCCGGCTGTCCCGGACCCACACGACCGTCTCGGTCGAGCGAGCCGTCCTGCGCCTCGCCGGGCTGCAGGGCGCCGACCTTGAGGGCATCCCGTGGGCCAACCGGCTCGTCGATGTGGTGCGCGAGCAGGTCGGCCTGGAGCACGGCGTCGCCCTGCCGGTTTGGGACGCGCTGGCGCGCTCCGGCCAGCCGGACGTGCTGGCCGTCGCGCAGCAGGCGGCGACCGGAGCCCTGACCTTCGCCGTCCCCGAGGGACGCGACGCGGCGCGGGCCCGGCGGCTTGCGCGGGCGGCGGCGGCACGGGGGATCGCGCAGATCGACCGCAACCGCCGCCAGCGGGAGCGCCTGGTCCGCCGCTACGGCGATCCGCCCAAGCCATGGATCTACCTGATCGTCGCCACCGGCGACATCCGCGAGGACATCCCGCAGGCGCAGGCCGCCGCCCGCGAGGGCGCCGACGTGATCGCGGTGATCCGCTCGACCGGGCAGTCGCTGCTCGACTACGTCCCCGAGGGCGAGACCCACGAGGGCTACGCCGGCACGTACGCGACGCAGGAGAACTTCCGGCTGATGCGCGCGGCCCTCGACGACGTCAGCCGCGAGCTCGGCCGCTACATCCGGCTGACCAACTACGCCTCGGGCCTGTGCATGCCGGAGATCGCCACGTTGGCCGGGCTCGAGCGGCTCGACATGATGCTCAACGACTCGATGTACGGGATCCTCTTCCGCGACATCAACCCGATCCGCACCTTCGTCGACCAGCGGTTCAGCCGGCAGATCCACGCCCGCGCCGGGATCATCATCAACACCGGCGAGGACAACTACCTCACCACCGACGACGCGGTCGACGCCGCGCACACGGTCACGGTCTCCCAGCTGCTCAACGAGTACTTCGCCAAGGAGGCGGGGCTCACCGACGACCTGATCGGGCTGGGGCACGCCTTCGAGATCGACCCGGCCCGGCCCGACTCGTTCCGGCTGGAGCTGGCGCATGCGCTGCTGGCGCGCGAGCTGTTCCCCGACGCCCCGCTCAAGTGGATGCCGCCCACCCGGCACATGACCGGGGACATCTTCGGCGGCTACCTGCTGGACGGGTTCTTCAACCTGGCCGGGGCGCTGACCGGCCAGGGGATCCTGCTGGTCGGGATGATGACCGAGGCCGTGCACACCCCGTGGCTGTCCGACCGCGACCTGGCCCTGCAGAACGTCCGCTACGTGCTCAACGCGGCCGGGGGGCTGCGCGAGGACTTCCGGCCCGCCCCCGACGGGCTCATCGTGCGGCGCGCCCACCAGGTGCTGGACGAGGCGGTCGCGCTGCTCCAGGCGATCGTCGACGACCACTCGCTGCTGGAGGCGATCGCCGACGGCACCTTCGGGCTGATGAAGCGCCCGCCGGGCGGGGGCCGCGGCCTCGACGGCGTGGTCAAGCACGGCTCGGAGTACTACAACCCCGCGTCTGAGCTGCTGGAGGAGGGCACATGACCGGCTCGCGCCGACCCCCCGAGAAGCGGCTGTTCCGCCCGTACGGCGACACGACCGGCGACGGGGCGGTCCAGGTGTCGTTCACCCTGCCGCTCCCGCACGACAAGCGCGCCGAGGGCGCCGCGCTGCAGCTGGCCCGCAAGATGGGCCTCGACCCGGCGCTCGTCGCCCACGCCAAGCCGATCGGCGCCGACTACACGTTCTTCGTCGTGTACGGCCGATGCTCGCACCTCGTCGATCCGACGCTCGTCGAGATCGTGGAGCGCGAGTACCCCCTGCTGACCCCCAAGGAGGTCAACCAGGCGATCAAGTCCGGCCTGCGCCGCCGACTCGTGGTCGTGGGCGCGTGCATCGGCTCCGACGCCCACACCGTGGGGATCGACGCGATCCTCAACGTCAAGGGCTGGGCGGGGGAGAAGGGGCTGGAGTACTACCGCGAGATCAAGGTGGTCAACCTCGGGGCGCAGGTGTCGATCCCCGACCTCGTCGCCCAGGCGCGGGCCGAGCACGCCGACGCGGTGCTGGTCTCGCAGGTCGTCACCATGCGCGACTCGCACCTGACCAACACCCGCGAGATGTCGGCGGCCTTCCGCGAGGCGTTCCCGGCCTCCCGGCGGCCGCTGCTCATCGCCGGCGGACCGCGCTTCGACGAGGCCGCGGCGGCCGATCTCGGGGTGGACCGCGTCTTCACCAAGGGGGCCACCCCGGGGGTGGTGGCCTCGTACCTCACCCACGCCCTGGTCACCAGCAGGCACCCGGCCCGATCCTCCGGAGGAGCCACCCCATGAGCAGCCCCGTCGGCACCCGCGTCGTCCACCGCTGCTACGTCTCGCACAGCCACGCGCACTACGGCGGGGCGCTGGTCGACGGGGCGTATGTGCTCGGGCTGTTCGGCGACGCCGCCACCGAGCTGTGCATCCAGACCGACGGCGACGAGGGGCTGTTCGCCGCGTACGACCTGGTGGAGTTCCGCGCCCCCGTGCGCGCGGGCGACGTCGTCGAGGTGACGGCGGAGGTCGACCGGGCCGGGACGCGCAGCCGGGGCATCGCCTTCGAGGCGCGGGTGGTCTGCCGCGCCGACCCCGAGCGCTCGGAGTCCGCGGCGGCCGTCCTCGACCCGCCGGTCGTCGCGGTGGTCGCGCACGGAACGGTCGTGGTGCCCGCGGCCGGGTAGCGTCCCGTCGCATGCCGTCCGCCCCGACCCTTGCTCGCGCCGCGGCGGCGCTGGGGCTCGGGGCCGCGCTCGGGCTGGCGTTCCCGCCGTACGGCTGGTGGCCCCTCGCCGTCCCGTGCCTCGCGGGGATGGCCGCCCTGTGGTGGAGCGTCCCCCCGCGCCGCGCCCTCTGGCTCGGCGGGCTGTCGGGGTTCGCGTTCTTCCTGGTCGTCCTGGTGTGGATGCGCGCGATCGGCGCGGACGCCTGGATCCTGTTGGCGGCCCTGCAGGCGGCGTACGTGGCGGGCTGCGCGGCGCTGGTCTCCCTGACCCGGGCGCTGGGCTGGCGTTGGCTGGCCTTCGCGGGGCTCTGGCTGCTCCAGGAGTGGGTGCGGGCCCGGATCCCCTGGGGTGGCCTGGCCTGGGCCCGGCTGGCCTTCGCCTCGCCCGACGCGCCGCCCGCCGGGCTGGCCGCCTGGGGCGGGGCGCCGCTCGTCTCCTTCGCCTGGGCGCTCGCGGGGGCGCTGCTCGCCGAGGCCGCCCTGCGTGTCCGCGAGGCGCCTCGCCGGGCCATTGCCTCGGCCGCCGCCGCCGTCGCGGTGCTCAGCCTGGGACTGGTGGTCCCGCGCGCCGCCGGGGGCCCCGAGACCGCCACCGTGGGGGTGGTGCAAGGCAGCGTCCCGCGGATCGGCATCGGCTTCCTCGGCGAACGCGAGCAGGTGCTCCGCAACCACCTGCGCGAGCTCGGCGAGCTCACCGCGGAGGTGGAGGCGGGGCGCGCGCCGCAACCCGACTTCGTGGTGCTCCCGGAGAACGCCAGCGACGTCGACCTGACCCGCAACCCGGCCGCCGAGGCGCTCGTCGACCGCGCTGTGGCCGCCGTCGGGGTCCCGACGCTGGTGGGCTCGGTGGAGCGCACCGAGGACGAGCTGCGGGTCCGCAACACCGCGGTCGTCTGGGATCCCGAGACCGGCCCGGGGGACACCTACGTCAAGCAGCGGCTGGTGCCGTTCGGCGAGTTCATCCCGTTCCGCTCGGCGCTGTCCCGCTACACCGACCGGATCGCCCTGCAGCCGCGCGACTTCGAGCCGGGCACCGATCCCGCGATCCTCACCATCGCCGACCTCCCGATCGGGATCGCGATCTGCTTCGAGGTCGCGGAGGACGCGATCGTCCGCCAAGGGGTGGCCCTCGGCGGGCAGGCCATCGTGGTGCAGACCAACAACGCCACGTACACCTTCACAGGCCAGCTCCAGCAGCAGTGGGCCATCGCGCGGCTGCGCGCCATCGAGCACGGCCGCAGCGTCGCGGTCGCCGCCACCACCGGCATCACCGGCTTCGCGCTCCCCAATGGGTCGGTGGCCGCCGAGCTGGCGGAGTACGAGCCGGGCCACCTGGTCGAGAGCATCGCCCTGTCGGAGGACCTCACCCCGGCGACGCGTCTGGGAGAGTGGCCGGACCGACTTCTGGTGCTGATCGGTGTCGCCGCGGTGGCCGCGGCCCTACTCCGGCGCCGCGACGCGAAGGGAAGCAGGCCATGACGGCGGTGGACGGCACCGGGGTGCTGGTCGTCGTGCCCACGTACAACGAGTCGCTCAACCTGCTGCCCCTCCTCGACCGGATCCGGGCCGCAACCCCGAACGCCGACGTGCTGGTCGTCGACGACGCGAGCCCGGACGGCACCGGCCAGCAGGCCGACGAGAGGTCGGCCGCCGACCCGCACGTGCACGTGCTCCACCGCTCCGCCAAGCAGGGCCTCGGCCGCGCCTACGTCGCCGGCTTCGGCTGGGGGCTGGACCGGGACTACTCGATCTTCGTCGAGATGGACGCCGACGGCTCGCACCAGCCTGAGCAGCTGCCCGATCTGCTCGCCGCCCTGGACCGCGACCCGGGCGCCGGCCTCGCCCTGGGCTCCCGCTGGGTGTCGGGCGGCCGAGTGGTGAACTGGCCGCGTTCCCGCGAGGTCCTCTCACGCGGGGGCAACGCCTACGTGCGGCTCTGGCTCGGTTTGCCGGTCAACGACGCCACCGGCGGGTTCCGCGCGTACCGTCGGGCGGCCCTGGAGGTCATGGGCCTGGACGATGTCGACTCCCAGGGCTACTGCTTCCAGGTCGACCTCACCCAGCGGCTGCTGGCCGCGGGGCTCGGCGTCGTCGAGGTGCCGATCACCTTCGTCGAGCGCGAGCGGGGCGACAGCAAGATGAGCCGGGCCATCGTGGGGGAGGCGCTCTGGCGGGTCACCGCCTGGGGGGCCGCCGAACGCTACGACCGGCTCCGCCGCCGGATCGGCAGGTGATCGGGGATGGCCGACCCTGAGCGGCGGTTGCGCTACCGGCTGGCCCTGCGCCGGTTCCTCTGGCTGTGCGCCGTCGCCCTGCCGTTCGTCGAGCTGTTCGTGGCGATCTGGCTGGCCGGTCAGATCGGCTGGGGCTGGACCCTGCTGCTGGCCGCCGCGCTGTCGGTGTTCGGCGCATGGGTCCTGCGCGACACCGCGCGGCGGGCGCGCCGGGAGGCCGTGGCGCAGTCAGCGGCGCCGAGCTCCTGCCGCGCTGGCGCAGGCGGGTCGGCTGGGGGTGCGCACGGTCGCCGGGCTGCTGCTGCTCCTCCCGGGCTTCCTGACCGGGGCGGCCGGGCTGGTGCTGCTCTTCCCCCCGGTGGCCGAGCTCGTCCGCCGCCGGACGGCCGCGACGGTGCGCGTGCGCACGACGCGGTTCGGGGCGTTCCCCGGGTGGCAGGGCACGGTGGTCGCGGGCGAGGTCATCCGGGACGAGCATTGGGCCTACGACGAGCCGGACGATGAGCCCCCCGGGGGGCCGCCGCTCGCCCTGCCTCCGGGCCGGTGAGTACGCGCGGACTCGGCCGCACCTGATGGCTTCCTGCCCTCCAGCGCATGTGGATGGCACCCAGGTCGATTCCTGCGCGGGTCGGCACCGCGATTTCGCCCAGCACCCGCATCAGCTCGGGCTTGCCGACACTAGGAGCGGTGCCGAAAACGCGGTATCAGAAAGGGCGTTCGCCGCCTGTAGTCCAGGTATTCCACACCGAATCGGCTCTGCATCTCTTCTTCTTCCCCGCGTTTGACGTAGGTGAGCAGCGAGCCTGCGAAGAACAGCGTCAGGATCGCGGCGCCCATTGACTCGAAGAGGACTGCAACGCCCAGATATGTGCCGAGGGCACCCAGGGCCATGGGATTGCGGCAGTAAGCGTAGGGAGGCTGGGTGATGAGCTTCTGCGTAGCCATGAGCGGCACGGGCGTTCCCCTCCCAATGGTGAATTGGCTGTGAATAGACCACATGGCAAACAGCCAACTGGGCAGTATCAGCAAACACCCAAGGATCAAGTTGAATGGTTGGGGGACGATCGGCGACCAGTGCAGCCACTCGTCAATCTTTGCCCCCACTCGGAGGAGAAGAGAGGGCAACACGAACAGGAAGATGGGGGCTAAGAACAGGAGCGCAACCAAGCGCCGCCTCGGGCTGTATTCATGCCTGGCCTGCATCAGAAGCTTGTCGGCCATCCTCCGACGAATCGCCATGGGCCACCACTCTGCACCACGTCAATTGCCAGAGCCGACTGGCACGCGCGCTAGGCGGACTTGCGGCGCGGCCGGGTCTCGCCGGCCTGCAGGTGCTTGCGGTGGTCTCGGGGTGCCACGCGCCGGGTCCCGCCGAGGTCGCGCAACTCGGTCAGCCGCTCGTCGAGCAGGGTCTCCAGGTCGTCCATGGATCGGCGCTCCAACAGCATGTCCCAGGGGGTCCGCTGGTGGCGGGCCGGCTTCGCGTCGTCCTCGCCGGCGGCCCGGCGGCGCGCGATCGCGCCGCATGACCGGCACTCCCACGCGGCGGGGGGCACGGCCTCCGCGGCCATCACCACCTCGACCTCGTGGCCGTTGGGGCAGTCGAAGACGACCGTTTGCCGCGGCGCCAACTCGACGCCGGCATCGGTCTCGTAGCTCAGCGCCCCGAGGCGACTGCCTCGCAGGGAACGCTCACCCATGTCGCTGACCTCCTCAGGCCGTCCGTGGAGTCGGCCATGCCGTACAACACGAAAAGCCCTCAGGGGATTCCCGCCGCGGGGTGTCGGACACAGCCCCACGTTGAGGTATTCGGCTCTGAGGGCCGCTCTGGATGCGGGGGAGGGGTCAGATGATCTCGGGGGCCTGGTTGCCCACCGCGAGCGCGCCGCGGCGGAAGTCGACCCGCGACAGCAGCAGCCCACCAACGACGAAGAAGACGACCAGCGCCAGGATCGCCAACCGGTACGACCCAGTGGTCTGCAGCACGATCGTGATCATCAGCGATCCGATGAAGCTGGTGCCGCGGTCCGAGACCTCGTAGACGGCGTAGTACTCCGCCTCGCGGCCGCCCGGGATCAGGTGGCTGAACAGCGAGCGCGACAGCGCCTGGCTGCCGCCGAGCACGAAGCCGATGGCCGCCGCGAGGAGGAAGAACAACGGGGCGTTGCCGGCCGGGATGACGAACGCGTAGGCGACCACCACCGACCAGACCACCAAGGCCCCGAGCACGGTCGCCTTGGCGCCCCTGCGGGCGGCGATCCGGCCCAGGGCCAGGGCGCCGAAGAACGCCACCACCTGGACGAGCAGGATCGCCCCGATCAGGACCTCGTCGCCGAAGCCGAGCTCCTCGCTGCCAAAAGTGGCGGCGAAGGCGATCGCCGCCTGGATCCCGTCGTTGTAGAGCAGGTACGCGACGAGGAACAGCACGGTGATCTTGAAGCCGACCAGCTCGCGCAGGGTGCGGCCGAGCTGGCGGAAGCCCGCCGTGACCACCCAGCCCTCGGCGGCCACCACGTGGTACGGCTTGCGGTTCACCAGCCGGAGCATCGGGATCACCGTGAAGACGGCCCACCACAGGCCCGCCGAGAACAGGCACCACCGCGCTGCCTGGCGGTCGGTCAGCCCGAAGTCCTCGGCGAAGAGCACCAGCACGAGGTTGAAGACGAGAAGCAGCGCGCCACCGGCGTAGCCCATCGCCCAGCCGCGCGACGAGACCCGGTCGCGCTCATCCGGCTCGGCGATATCCGGCAGGAACGAGTTGTAGACGACGATCGCGCAGCCGAACATCAGGTTGGCGAAGATGAAGAGCGCTCCGCCCAGGCGGTAGTCGCCGCCGGTCACGAAGATCAGCAGCATGGTGGCCGTGGCGCCGGCGTAGGCGAAGCCGGCCAGCAGCTCGCGCTTGTGCGCGCTGCGGTCGGCCAAGGCGCCGACGACGGGCAGCACGAAGATCTGCAGGAGCACCGACACGGTCACGCAGGCGGGGAAGTAGGCCTTCGGGTCGAGGTCGAACCACAGGAACTGCACCGACCCGTCGACCGCGCCGCTCTTGGCCACCGAGGTGAGGTACGGCCCGAGGATGACGGTGACGACGGTGGTCGAGAACGTCGAGTTGGCCCAGTCGTACCAGTACCAGCCGCGTTGCTCGCGGCGGCGGGCGGCGGGATCGGACAGCGGCTGGGGCCGGACGTCGGTCACCCGGGCATCATGGCGCGTTGCCGCGCTACGCGGGGCCTTTCGGCGACGCGACGCGCCCGGCTGCCGGCGTGGGCCACCCCCCGCGAGCGTTCCACACGCCGATCAGCGCGGGGGCGTCGTCGGTCACCAGCCCGTCGACCCCGAGGTCGAGGAGGGCGTGCATCCGGGCCGGCTCGTTGACGGTCCACACATGCACCTGGAGCCCCCGCCGGTGCGCCTCGGCGACGAAGCGGCGGTCCACCAGCGGGACGCCCATCCGCTCCGGCACCTGCAGCGCCAGCCCAGGGCCGTGCGGGATCGAGCGCAGCGGGCCGCCGGCAGAGGCCGCCCGGACCGCGGCGACCCCCCGCGGGCCGACCGCGGTGGCGACCGTCGGGCCAAGCGCCCGGCGGGCCTCCTGCAGCCGCCGCTCGCTGAACGACGCGACGAGGACCCGCTCGTGCGCGCGGCACCGGCGCACCGCGGCCGCGAGCGGCCCCACGGCGCGGACGTCCTTGACGTCGATGTTGAAGCAGCGATCGGGGAAGTCGCCCAGCAGGTCGTCGAGCCGGGCCACCGAGCCGGCCCCGGTCAGCGCCGCCGACCGCAGCTGCGGCCAGCTCGTGTCGGCGACCGGGCCGCGAAGGTCGGTGATCCGATCGAGCGTCTCGTCGTGGAAGGCGACCGCGACGCCATCGAGGGTGGCCCGCACGTCCGTCTCCAGGTGGGTGAACCCCAGCTCGGCCGCCCGCTGGAACGCCTCCGCGGTGTTCTCCGTGGCGTGCGCCGCGGCGCCTCGGTGCGCGAACGCGAGCGGCCGACCCCGGGGCCCGCCGTCGCGGAAGTACGGGTGGGCGGCGCGGTCCGGGGGCACGGACCCATCGTGCCGCTAGGCGGCCTCCGCGGATAGCCGGGGGAGCGGCCGGCTGCCGTCAAGGGTCACCACGTGGACGCCGAGCAGCCGCAGGCCGTGCTCGGCGCAGGCGGCCTGCGAGGCGGCGGCGAACTCCAGGTCGGTGGGCCGCGCCGAGCAGCCCGGTCGACCTGGCGATGCCCACGAGCATCGAGCCGCCCGGCCTGAGCCCGGCGAGCACCTCGGCGAAGAAGCCCGGGGCGCGCCGGGCCTCGGCGCACCCTGGGTCGCCCTCGACCAGGCACGGCTGGAGCAGCCGGCCCTGCTCATCGCACAGGGCCAGCAGCAGGGCGCCCGCCCGGCGGTCGGACAGCGGGACCAGCAGGTCGAGCACGTCGGCGACGAGCGCCGGGTGGTGGATGGGCCGGTCGGCCCACTGCGGGGGGAGGTCGGTGAAGGCCATGGCCCAAGCCTTCCCGATCGCGGCGTCCGCCCGCTGCGGCCATCCACAGGGCCGCACGGGAACGCGCTTGGGGACGGCCCGGGTGTGCGGGCAGACTGGGCCGCGTGCCGACCGAGCTGATCGCCGTGCTGCCCGGCTTCCTGCTGGCCGTGCTCTTGATCTCGGCGAGCCCGGGGCCGGCGATCGCGGTGATCCTGCGCCGGTCGGCGACCCTCGGCGGCCGGACGGCGCTCCCGCTCGTCGCCGGCATCGAGGCCGGGCTGTTCACCTGGGCCGTCCTGGCCGCCGTCGGGCTCTCGGCCCTGCTGGCTGTCTCCGAGGTCGCCTACACCGTGCTCAAGGTCGCGGGCGCCGGCTTCCTCATCGTGCTGGGGGCGCTGGCGCTGCGCGAGGCGGTCCGGGAGCACCGCCGGGCGAAGCCCGACGGCCCGCCCGCGCGGCCCGACCCCGCCGATGAGTCCCCAGTCGTCCGGCGCGGGATCCTGCCCGCCCTCGATGGCCGCCCGGCGCCTGGCCCGCGCCGGCTGTTCGCCGAGGGGATGGCGACCAACCTGGCCAACCCCAAGGCCGCCATCTTCATGATCGCCTTCTTCCCGCAGTTCATCCCGGCCGGCTACCCGGTGCTGCCGACGACGCTGGCACTGGCCACCCTGCAGGTCACCGTGGAGTTCACGCTGTACGCGTTGCTGGCGCTCGGCGTCGGCCGCGCCCGGCGCGTCTTCACCCGCCCGCGGGTCCGGGTGGCGCTCGAGGGCGCCAGCGGCACCGTGCTGATCGCGCTGGGCCTGCGGGTCGCCACCCAGCCCTAGGCGCACGCACAGCAGGCCCCGCTCGGGCCGGTCCCAGGCGTACGCAACCGCCGATAATGCCCATTATGTCACTTCGCTGATTTCGGCCCCGGGCAGGGACTCCCCTCAGATCCCCAGGCCGCGCCAGCGCTTGTCCAGGGCGACGACCACCCAGGCCGCGATCCCCACCGCGAGGATGCGCGCCCAGGCCGCCGCCGGGATCGGCGCGGTGCCGAAGATCTCGTTCATCACCGGCCAGTAGGTGATCGCCAGCTGGCCGACGGCCTGGACGCAGACGCCGACAATCAGCCACGGATTGCTGAACAGCCCGATCCGCCAGGCCGGCCCGGTCAGCGAGCGGCAGCTGAACAGGTAGAACGCCTCCACGACGACGAACAGGTTGACCGCGGCCGTGCGGCTCTCGGCCAGGGACGCCCCGCTGGCCTGCTCCCATTGGAAGACCCACCACGAGCCGCCGACCAGCACCGCCGAGACCAGCAGGATCCGGACGACCAGCGCCATGCTCAGCAGCGGCTGGTGCGGGTCCCGGGGCGCCCGCGTCATGATCCCCGGCTCCTTCGGCTCGAAAGCCAGCATCAGCCCCAGGGCCACGGCGGTGGTCATGTTGATCCACAGGATCTGCACCGGCAGGATCGGCAAGGCCGTGCCGAGCAGGATCGCGACGAGGATGACCAGGCCCTCGCCCATGTTGGTGGGCAGCGTCCAGACGATGAACTTGACCAGGTTGTCGAAGACGCCGCGGCCCTCCTCGACGGCGGCCTCGATCGTGGCGAAGTCGTCGTCGGTGAGCACCATGTCGGCGGCCTCCTTGGCCACCTCGGTGCCGCCGTACCCCATGGCCACCCCGATGTCGGCCTGCCGCAGCGCCGGCGCGTCGTTGACCCCGTCCCCCGTCATCGCCACCACCTGGCGGCGGGCTTGCAGGGCGTCCACCAGGCGCAGCTTCTGCTCCGGGGTGACCCGGGCGAAGACCGCCGTCGCGGCCACGGCGTCGGCGACCTCCTCCGCCGGCAGCACGGCGAGGTCGGCACCGGTCAGGACCGCGTCGCGGTTGTCCTCGTGGAGGATGCCGACCTGCTCGGCGATAGCGGCCGCGGTGGCGGCATGGTCGCCGGTGATCATCTTGACGTCGATCCCGGCCACCTGGCAGGAGCGAACGGCCGCGACCGCAGCGGGGCGCGGCGGATCGAGCATGGCCTGCAACCCGGTGAAGACGAGCCGGCCCTCAAGTCCCTCGGCTTCGAACCGAAAGCCGCCCGTGGGGCGGAGCACCGCGGTAGCCAGCACCCGCAGCCCGGTGGCGGCCATCGCGGCGGCCTGATCCAGGACTGCTCCCCCGTCGACCGGCCTCGACACGCCCGCGGCGTCCATCTGGGCGCCGGAGAACGCGAGGACTCGCTCGACCGCCCCCTTCACCAGCACCACGGCGTCCTCCCCTCCCCCGACCTCGTCATGGAGGGTGGCCATGAACTGCCGCTGGGAGGTGAACGGGACGGTGTCCCGCCGTGGGTAGCCCCGGGCCAGCTCTGCGGGCGCCAGTCCGGACTTGGCCGCGGCCACCAACAGGGCCGCCTCGGTGGGGTCTCCGACCACCTGCCACGGCCGTCCGTCGTCCTGGTGCAGGGATGCGTCGTTGCACAGCGCGCCCGCCCGCAGCGTCCAGGCGAGCGCCTCGTCGGCGGCCAGGGACGCCACCGCGCCGTCCGGACCGGTGACCTCTCCCGCAGGGTCGTACCCTTGGCCGCCTACCGGTACGAGCCCGCCGCGGTCCACACCGAGCGGACGGTCATCTGGTTCTGGGTCAAGGTGCCGGTCTTGTCGGTGCAGATCACCGTCGTGCTGCCAAGCGTCTCCACCGCCGGGAGCCGCCTGATCACCGCGCGCCGACGGGCCATCCGCCCGACGCCGATCGCCAACGTGATGGTCACGGCGGCCGGGAGCCCCTCCGGGATCGCGCCTACCGCCAGCGCGACCGCCGCGCTGAACATCTCCGGCCAGGGCTCACCCCGAAGCACACCCACGGCGAAGGTGACGGCGGCGAGGCCCAAGATCACGACGGTGAGGACCTTGCTGAACCAGGCCAGCCGCCTCGTCAGCGGGGTGGCGAGCGGGTCGACGGACCCGACCAGGCGGTGGATCTCCCCAAGTTCGGTGTGCGACCCGGTGGCCACCACGATCCCCGCCCCCGAGCCGGTCGTGATCAGGGTGCCGGAGTAGAGCATGTTGCGCCGATCCGCGACCGGGGTGTCGATCGGCAGCGCCACCTCGTCCTTGACCACCGGAACGGACTCGCCGGTGAGGGCCGACTCGTCCGCCTGCAACTCGGCGACCCCAGCAGGCGGATATCGGCGGGGACCTTGTCTCCCGCCTCGACGGCCACCAGATCGCCGGGAACGAGCGTCTCGGACGGCACCGACTCGGTGCGGCCCGCCCGGACCACCCGTGCGGACGTGCGCACCAACGACCGCAGGGCGTCGAGCTCCGCCTCCGCCTTGGACTCCTGGATGAATCCGACGAGCGGCGTTGATGACGACGACGCCGAAGATGACGGCGGCCTCGACCGTCTCGCCCAGGGCGACCGTGACCGCGCCAGCGACGAGGAGCACGTAGATCAGCGGGTTGTGCAGTTGTCGCAGCAGGCGGCGGACCGGGCCCCCCGTGCTTGCCGCGGGCAGCAGGTTGGGGCCGTAGCGCCGGAGCCGCTCGCCGGCCTCGGCCCGGCTGAGCCCTCGGGACGGATCAGTCTCTAGCAGCAGCAGGATCTGGTGGTCGGCCAGGGCGTGGTGCTCCTCTGCGCTGCGGCTCGCAGCTGGGAGGGGCATGGGTCTAGTTTCCCCTGCGAAGGGTGCCGCCGTGGGGTCGAATCCGGCCTGGCGGGCGTGAGGCCGGCCACGCTAAGACGCGGGAGGCGGGTCACGCGATGAGGCAAGGCGGGAAGCCGCGGCCCCTATGCGCTCCCGCGCGCCTACTGGGTGGTCTGGGCCGGCACGCTCGTCAACCGGGTCGGGACGTTCGTCGAGCCGTTCCTCGTGCTCTACCTGACACAGGAACGCGGGCTGTCGCCGTCGCAGGCCGGCTGGGTGCTCGCCGCCTACGGCGTTGGGTCGCTGCCCAGCCAGCCGATCGGCGGCTGGCTGGCCGACCACCTCGGCCGACGACGCACGTTGCTGGTGGCGACGCTGGCCGCCGCGGCCGCCCTACTGCTCCTCGGCGCCGCCCGGTCCACCGCCGCGATCGCGGCCGCCTCGTTGCTGCTGGGGTTCTTCGGCGACATGTACCGCCCGGCCTCCTCGGCCCTAGTCGCCGACGTCGTGGCGCCGGACGACCGGCCGCGGGCTTACGCGCTGCTGTTCTGGGCGATCAACCTGGGCTTCTCGGTGGCCGGGGTCACCGCCGGCCTGCTGGCCTCCCGCGGCTTCGGGCTGCTCTTCGTGGTCGACGCGCTGACCTTCGCGGCGTTCGGCGTCCTCGTCTACGTCCTCATCCGCCGCGATCCCCCGCGCGACCGATGGGGAACGCCGCCCGAGGAGCCCAGCGGGCGCGGCTACGGCGTCGTGCTGCGCGACGGCCTCATGCTGCGGCTGTGCGGGATCACCTCGATCAACGCCGTCGTGTACTTCCAGGGCCTCATCGTGCTCCCGTTGGCCACCACCGCGGCCGGCCTCAGCCTCGCCGCCTACGGGGTGATCGCGGCGACCAACGGCGTCGTCATCGTCCTGGTCCAGCCGCTCGTCGCCGCCCGGCTGCGGCGCCACGACCCGCTCCGGGTGGCGGCCCTGTCGATGGTCGTCCTCGGGGTCGGCTTCGGGCTGACCGCCTTCGCCGACTCGTTGGCCGGCTTCATGGCCACGGTCGTGGTGTGGACGCTCGGCGAGGTGCTGCTCGCGGGCATCCCGCCCGCGCTGGTCGCCGACCTCGCGCCCTCGGACGCGCGCGGGCGCTACCAGGGCGTCTTCGGGCTTGTCCTTCTCGCTGGCCTTCGTCGTCGCCCCCTTGCTGGGGACCTCGGTGTACGAGCGGTACGGCGACCTGCTGTGGGCGGGCTGCCTGCTGCTGGCGCTGCTGGCCGGCGCCGGGTTCCTCTCCCTGCGTCGGCCGCTCGCGGCCCGCACCGCGGCCTGAACGGCCGGGGCGGCGGGCACGCCCGGCTGTCCCAACGGCCAGACGGCCGCGTCCTGCATACGGCAGTCTGTGCCCGTGGGCGAGAAGATCCAGGTCACCGTCTTCACCGGCGAAGACCGCAAGCGCTATCGCGACAAGGTGCACACGCTGCCTTGATGTGCTGGCGCGGATGCTCGCCGAGTCGAGGTTCGCCTTCGACCTGCCGATGACCGGGCTCGAGATCGAGCTCAACCTCGTCGACCCGACCGGCCAGCCCGCGCTCCTCAACGCCGAGGTGCTGGCGCACATCGAGGACCCCGCGTTCCAGACCGAGCTGGGCCAGTTCAACCTGGAGATCAACGTCCACCCGCGCACCTTGATCGGCCGGGCCGCCGAGGACCTCGAGTCCGACGTCCGCGACCAGCTCAACACCGCCGATGCCAGCGCCCACCAAGCCGGCGCCTCGATGGCGATGGTGGGCATCCTGCCGACCCTGCGGCCTGAGCACCTGTCGCGCTCGGCGATCAGCAACAACCCCCGCTACCACCTGCTCGACGCGATGATGCTCGCCGCCCGCGGTGAGGACCTGCACATCGACATCGACGGCGCCCAGCACCTCGAGGTGTGGGCGGACACGATCGCCCCCGAGGCCGCCTGCACGAGCGTGCAGTTCCACCTGCAGGTCACGCCGGACGCCTTCGCCGACCACTGGAACGCCGCGCAGTGCCTGGCCGGCGTGCAGGTGGCCCTCGGCGCGAACTCCCCCTACCTGCTCGGCCGCGAGCTGTGGCGCGAGACCCGGATCGCGCTGTTCACCCAGGCCACCGACACCCGCTCGGCGGAGCTCAAGGCCCAGGGCGTGCGTCCGCGGGTCTGGTTCGGCGAGCGCTACGTCACCAGCGTCTTCGACCTGTTCGAGGAGAACATCCGCTACTTCCCCGCCCTGCTGCCCGTCATCGAGGACGAGGACCCCGAGGCGGTGCTCGCGGCGGGCGGCACGCCGCTGCTGCCCGAGCTGCGCCTGCACAACGGCACGGTGTGGCGCTGGAACCGGCCGGTCTACGACGTCGTGGACGGCGTCCCGCACCTTGCGGGTCGAGAACCGGGTGCTCCCCTCCGGCCCCACCGTCGTCGACATCATGGCCAACGGCGCGCTCTACTACGGCGCGATGCGGGCGCTGGTCGACCTCGACCGGCCGGTCTGGTCGCAGATGTCGTTTCGCGCCGCCGAGGAGAACTTCCTCCAGGGCGCCCAGCGCGGGCTCGACGCGGAGCTGTACTGGCCGGGCCTGGGCGAGGTGCCGGTCGCCGAGCTCGTGCTGCGCCGGCTGCTCCCCCTCGCCTACACCGGCCTGGCCGCCTGGGGTGTCGATCCCGCGGTGGCCCACCGGCTGCTCGGCATCATCGAGCAGCGGTGCATCACCGGCCGCAACGGCGCGACCTGGCAGGTCGCGACGGTCAACGCGTACGAGGAGGCCGGCTTCGACCGCTGGGAGGCGTTGCGGCGCATGACCCTGGACTACCTCGTGGGCATGCACAGCAACGAGCCGGTGCACACCTGGGAGCTGCCCTAGCGGCAGGGCCTACCGGTCAGGCCTTGCGGTGCGGCCGGAGCGTCCACAGCACGGTCATCACGCCGGTGGTCTCGCCCGCGTGGTCGCGGATGGTGATCGACACCGGGAACTCCGGGCGCGTGCCGGCGTCGAGCTCGGCGACCACTTCGGCAGCCGGGCGATCCAGCACAGCCTCTGCGTCGACCGCGCCCATCGCCAACCGCAGGTAGCGGATCGTGCACTCGACCGCGAGCGGGACGGCGCGATCCAGCAGGTCGCCGAAGTTGGCGAACACGATCGCGCCGCTGGCCGACTCCCCCAGGGTGAACATCGCCCCGGCGTGCGGGCCGCCGAGATGGTTGTGCCACAACGGGTTGTCGGGGAGCCGGAGCACCGCGCGCTCATGCGAGAGATCGACGAACTCCAGGTCGAGGGTGCGCACCATGGGCACCGTGTCGGGCAGCAGGGTCGCGACGGAGGCAGGGTCGATGGCCATGACCAGCACTCTATGGGGCGGCTCCCGCTAGGTTCGCGGGGTGTCCTCGACCGCGGCGCCAGACGCCGCTCCGCAGCGTCCGTACGCGGTGCTGGACCTCGACGGGGTGCTCGCCGACGTCCGCCACCGGCTGCACCTCGTGCGCACCAAGCCGAAGCGCTGGGACGACTTCTTCGACGCCGCCGGGGCCGACCAGGTGCTGCCCGAGGGCAGGGCCACCGCCGATCGGCTCGCGACCGAACACGTCATCGCGTACGTCAGCGGGCGCCCCGAGCGTTGCCGCGCCGCCACCGAGAAGTGGTTGGCGGACAACGGTTTTCCGGCTGGTGCGGTGTACCTGCGCCCAGATGACGATCGACGCCCCGCGCGGCTGGTCAAGGTGGCGGTTGTGCGGCGGCTGGCGCGCGAGCGCCAGGTCGCGGTCATCGTCGACGACGACGTCCGGGTCACAGCCGCGCTGCAGGAGGCGGGGTTCGCGGTGGTCCTCGCCGACTGGATGGCCGAGCAGCCAGGGCTCTTCGACCCCTACTCCCCCGACGCCTCCTAGGCGAAGGCCTCCACCGGCGGGCACGAGCACACCAGGTGGCGGTCGCCGTAGGCGCCGTCGATGCGCCGCACCGGGGGCCAGTACTTCGCGGCGCGCGACGCGTCCGACGGGAACGCCGCCACCTCGCGCGAGTACGGGTGGGTCCACTCCTCCGCCAGGCACAGGGCGGTGTGCGGGGCGTTGCGCAGCGGGTTGTCCTCTGCGTCCCACTCCCCCGACCCCACCTTGTCGATCTCGGCCCGGATGGCGATCATCGCGTCGCAGAAGCGGTCGAGCTCGACGAGGTCCTCGGACTCGGTCGGCTCCACCATCAGCGTGCCGGCCACCGGGAACGACATCGTCGGGGCGTGGAAGCCGTAGTCCATCAGCCGCTTGGCCACGTCGTCGACGGTGACGCCCGTCTCCTTGGTGATGCCCCGCAGGTCGAGGATGCACTCGTGGGCGACGAGCCCACCGGGCCCGGTGTAGAGCACGGGGAAGTGCGGGCCGAGCCGGTGCGCCACGTAGTTGGCGTTGAGGATGGCCACCTGGGTCGCCTCGGTGAGCCCGGCGGCGCCCATCAGCCGGATGTACGCCCACGAGATCGGCAACACGAGGGCGCTCCCCCACGGCGCGGCCGAGACCGGGCCGATCCCCGTGGGTGGGCCGGCCTCGGTGACCAGCGGGTGGTTGGGCAGGAACGGCGCGAGGTGCGCGCGGACGCCGACCGGGCCGACGCCCGGCCCGCCGCCGCCGTGCGGGATGCAGAACGTCTTGTGCAGGTTCAGGTGGCTGACGTCGGCCCCGAACTTGCCCGGCTTGGCCAGGCCGACGAGCGCGTTGAGGTTGGCGCCGTCGACGTACACCTGGCCGCCGGCGTCGTGCACCAGCGCGCAGATCTCGGTGACGGCCTGCTCGAACACCCCGTGGGTGGACGGGTAGGTGATCATCAAGGCGGCCAGCCGATCGCCGTGCTCGGCGATCTTCGCCCGCAGGTCGGCCAGGTCGACGTCGCCCTGCTCATCGCAGCCGACCACCACGACCCGCAGGCCGGCCATCACGGCGCTGGCCGCGTTGGTGCCGTGGGCGCTGCTCGGGATCAGGCACACGTCGCGGCCGGGCTCGCCCCGCGACCGCAGGTAGGCCCGGATCGCCAGCAGCCCGGTGAGCTCGCCCTGCGAACCCGCGTTGGGCTGCAGCGAGACCGCGTCGTAGCCGGTGATCTCGACCAGATAGGCCTCCAGCTGGGCGATCAGCTCCCTGATGCCCTCGCTCTCGTCGAGCGGCGCAAACGGGTGCAGGTCGGCGAACTCCGGCCAGGTGATCGCCTCCATCTCCGCGGTGGCGTTGAGCTTCATGGTGCAGGAGCCCAGCGGGATCATGCCGCGGTCGAGCGCGTAGTCCTTGCCGGACAGCAGGGCCAGGTAGCGCAGCAGGGCGTGCTCGCTGCGGTGGGCCGAGAACACCGGGTGGGTGAGGTACGGAGTCCGGCGGACCAGCCCCTTCGGCAGCGCGTCGGGGGTCTCATGGTCGAGCCGTGCAGACGTCGGTCGAGGCCGAGGCCCAGGCCGAACGCGTCCCACACCGCCACCAGGTGGGCGTCCTCGGTGGCCTCCGAGGTGGAGGCGCCGACCTGGTCGGCATCGACGAACCGCAGATCGATCCCGGAGGCGCGGGCCCGCTCGACGACCTCGGCGGCGCGGCCGGGCACCCGGGCCAGCATCGTGTCGAAGAACGCGTCGTGGACGACCTCGACCCCTCCCCCGCGCAGGCCGGCGGCGAGCACGGCGGCCTGGCGGTGCACGCGCCGGGCGATCGCGGCCAGGCCGTCGGGCCCGTGGTAGACGGCGTACATGCTCGGCCGTCACCGCCAGGAGCACCTGCGCGGTGCAGATGTTGCTGGTGGCCTTCTCCCGGCGGATGTGCTGCTCGCGGGTCTGCAGCGCCAGGCGGTAGGCCGGCCGGCCGTCGGCGTCGACGGAGACGCCGACCAGGCGCCCGGGCAGCTGGCGCTCGAGGCCCGAACGCACCGACGCGAAGGCCGCGTGGGGGCCCCCGAAGCCCAGCGGCACACCGAAGCGCTGGGTCGAGCCCACCACGACGTCGGCGCCGATCTCACCCGGTGGCCGCAGGGCGCACAGCGCCAGCAGATCGGCAGCGACGACCGCGAGCGCCCCGGCGGCGTGGATCTCGGCGATGAGCGCCTGGTGATCGCGGACCTCGCCCAGGTTGCCCGGGTACGACAGCAGGGCACCGAAGCAGGCGGGGGCCGCGGCGGGCCACCCGCCCGACAGGTCGAGCACCTCGACGTGGATCCCGAGCGGCTCGGCGCGGGTCTTGAGGACGGCGATGGTCTGGGGAAGGGTGTCGGCGTCGACGACGAACACCGCCGACTCCGAGCGCGAGGCCCGCCGCACCAGCGTCATCGCCTCGGCCGCCGCGGTGCCCTCGTCCAACAGCGAGGCGCCCGCGGTAGGCAGGCCGGTGAGGTCCTGCACCATCGTCTGGAAGTTCAGCAGCGCCTCCAGCCGGCCCTGGCTGATCTCGGGCTGGTACGGCGTGTAGGCGGTGTACCAGGCCGGGTCCTCCAGCACGTTGCGCACGATCACCGCGGGCGTGACGGTGCCGTGGTAGCCCATCCCGATCATCGACACGCGGGGAGCATTGCGTGCGGCCAGCGACCGGAGCTCACGCAGCACCTCGGGCTCGGTGCGCCCCGGGTCAAGCGCCAGCGCGTCACCCCACTGGATGGCCTCGGGGACGGCCGAGGCAGCGAGGTCGCGAAGGCTGGCGAACCCCAAGGCGGCCAACATGCCGGCCTGCGCCGCGGGATCGGGGCCGATGTGCCGCCGGGCGAAGGGCAAGGGGGCGAAATCGGAAAGGGAGGGGTGCGCGCCGGTCACCCGGCCGAGGCTACCGGCCCGGACGCGGGTCGGCTCAGCCGGTCTTGCGGGCCCGGCGGCGGTGCGCGAGCTCGTCGCTGGGGTGAGGCTCGGCGGCGTCGGCCGCGACGTCGCCGGGGGTGTCGTCAGCGCGCTCGCCGGGCAGGTCAGCCAAGGAGCCCTCCAGCTCGCGCCACACTCCGCCCAGCGCGATCCCGAAGACGCCTTGCCCGCCGCGCAGCAGGTCGACGACCTCGTCGGCGGACGTGCACATGTAGACCGAGGCCCCGTCGCTCATCAGGGTGACCCGGGCCAACTCGTCGATCCCGAGCTCGCGGACGGCCCCCGTGGCGGAGCGGATCTGCTGCAGGGAGACCCCGGTGTCGAGCAGCCGCTTGACGACCTTGAGGACCAGGATGTCGCGGAAGCCATAGAGCCGCTGCGAGCCGGAGCCGGCCGCGGGTCGGATCCCCGGCTCGACCAGGCCGGTGCGGGCCCAGTAGTCGAGCTGGCGGTAGGTGATGCCGGCGGCCGCGCAGGCCGTGGGGCCGCGGTAGCCGACGCCCTCGGGGAGCGGGGCGACGTCGTCGTCGAAGAGCAGCCCCTGCTGGCCGGCCCGCAACTCCGCGTCGGCGGCAGCGGGGCGAGTCTCGGGGCGGCTCTCGGGTGTGGTCACGACGACCTCCGTCGGGTGGCGGCCGTAGGCGGCCGCGAACAACAGCGCGGTAACTACGCCGGCGCGATACCGGCGAGCCCGACGCTAGGACCAACCGGGGGACGGGTCAACGCGCGACGCCCCGACACGCCGGGGCAAAGTCTCGATGCTGGCTTGAGAGATCGAACCCTCTACCTCAGGGTGAGGGTTGCTCCGGCTGCGGAGGGCCCTCGGGGCCGGCGAAGTCCTCGGGCGAGATGGTGTCCAGGAACTCGCGGAACTTCTCGACCTCGTCCTCCTGCTCGTCGGGGATCTCGATGCCCGCGTCCTCGAGCACCTGCTCGGCGCCCACGATCGGCGCCCCGGTGCGCAGGGCCAGGGCGATGGCGTCCGACGGGCGGGCGCTGACCTCGACCCCGCCGTCAAAGGCCAGCACCGCGTAGAAGACGCCGTCGCGCAGCTCGGTGATCCGCACCTGCTGCAGCTCGCGTCCCAACGCCGTCAGCACGTCGCGGAGCAGGTCGTGGGTGAGCGGCCGAGGAGGGGTCACCCCCTGCTGGGCGAAGGCGATCGCGCTGGCCTCGACCGCACCGATCCAGATCGGCAGGTAGCGGTCGCCGCCGGCCTCGCGCAGCAGCACGATGGGCTGGTTGGACGGCATCTCAACCCGCACGCCAACCACGTCGAGAGGGAGCACGTCTTCCAGACTAGCGCGGCAGCCCGGGACCGAGGCCGGAGCGCACGAGCGACGCGTGCAGGGTCACCGAGAGCGCCGCCAGCTCGCGGACGACCTCCTCGGCGCGGGCCCGCGACTCCGAGCCCTTCTGCCGCAGCATCGGGGTCACGACCTGCTCCACCAGGCCGATCTCGCGATCCGCCGCCGACTTGAACGCCTTGAGGTGGCGCGATTCCAGGCCGAAGTCGGCCAGCCGCGCGACCGTGCGCGCCACCGTGAGGGCGTCACCGTCGTAGTAGGCCGAGCCGCTGCGCGGGCCGATCAGGCCGTACTGCTCGCACTGCGTGAGGGCCTCGTCGCCGAGGCCGGACGAGTCGAGCAGCTCAGCCCGGCTCAGCCGCAGCTCGTCGGGGTCGCGCGCGAAGTCGGCGGCGGTGGGGTAGCCGTCGCCGCGCACCGCCGACAGCGGGACCCGCGGGGCGGTGCCTGGAGCCGCGGCGGGCTCAAGGCCCCGGTCGAGGGCCTCCAGGTGCTCCTTGATGACGCGCAGCGGGAGGTACTGGTCGCGCTGGGCGGACAGCACGTAGCGCAGCCGCTGGACGTCGTCATGGCTGAACTTGCGGTAGCCCGACGCCGTCCGCTGCGGCTCGACCAGGCCCTCCGACTCGAGGAACCGGATCTTGGAGATCGTGACGTCGGGGAAGTCCGGGCGGAGCTTGCCTAGGACCTCGCCGATCGACATGTACGCCCGGGCCGGCGCGACCCGCTGGGCCGACGAGGTCATGCCCCCTCCCCCGCCTGCTGCGGTGCGGCGTCGTGGAACACCATCCGGAACTTCCCGATCTGCACCTCGTCGCCACCAGCCAGCGCCACGCGCTCCACGGCCGAGCGGTTGACGTACGTGCCGTTCAGGCTGCCGACGTCCTCGACGAAGAAGCCGGTCTCGGTGCGGACGAACCGCGCGTGGTGGCGGGACACCGTGATGTCGTCGAGGAAGATCTCGTTGTCGGGGTTGCGGCCCACCGTGGTGGTGTCGGCGTCGAGCAGGAATCGGGCACCCGCGGACGGTCCCTGCTGAACGACGAGCAAGGCCGTTCCCGGCAGCAGCGCCTCGATGACCGCGTTGGCCTCCCGTTCGGCCTCCGCGGCCTCGTCGGCGGGTTCGGGGGCGCCCGTGGGAGCCCCCGAAGCGCCGAGGCCGTGCAGCGTCGTGGTGTCGTCCATCCCCGCCTCATCGCCCGGCATGGCGGCCACCTCTCGACGTCTGGTTGAGGGTGAGAAGCGTAGGCAGGGCGGAGGCCCGCGGTCAACTGGCCGGGGCGGGCCTCCTGGCCGTCCTCAGGCGGTCGAGGCCGCGTAGGCCGCGGCGTCCAGCAGCCCGGCGGCCTGGCCGACGTCTGCGAGCCGCAACTCGAACATCCAGCCCTCGCCGTAGGGGTCGCTGTTGACGAGCTCCGGGGCGCCGTCCAGCGCCTCGTTGCGGGCCGTCACCTCGCCGCTGAGCGGGGCGTAGATGTCGCTCACGCTCTTGGTCGACTCGACCTCGCCGCAGGCCTGGCCGGCGTCCAGCCGGGCCCCGACCTCGGGCAGGGAGACGTACACGATGTCGCCGAGGGCCTCCTGCGCGTAGTCGGTGATGCCGACCCGGACCGTGCCCGGCTCCGCGCCATCGACCCGCACCCACTCGTGCTCCGCGGTGTACTTCAGGTCCTCGGGGTTCACTCGCTCGCCTTCCGCGCAGCAGGGATGGGACGTCCGCGGACGGCCGGAGCCGCCTAGGGCGCGGGTTGAGCGTAGCCAGCCGCCGAAAGCGCCCGCAACGCGTCCACCGTCACGGTCTCCTGCTCCTCCACCGTGGCGTCGCCGCCGCCCCCGCGGACGCTGTCGAGAACCCCGCCGGGGATCCGCAGCGCAGCAGCCAGGGTGCGCGGGTCGCCGATCACCCGGAACTCGTAGGGGCCGTCCACGGTGACGCCGTCGACCTGCACACGGCCGTCCGGGGCCTGGGTGAAGTAGGTGGAGGCGACGACCCGCACGTCGCCGAGCTGGATCGCCTCGGCCCCCGCGTCGCGCAGCTCCTGCACGGTGTCAAGGAGCAGAGCGGCGTCATCCACGCCGTCGATGGTCACCACCAGGCCGGGCCCCTCCGCTGCGACCGTCCCGGCGAGGATGCCCAGCACGGCCGCCCGCCGCTCGGCCTCCGCCAGGGCGGCCTCGTCGCCGGCCGAGCCGGAGCGCAGGCGGTCGCGGGTGGCGGACAGGTCGCGCAGCTCGGCCTGCAGACGGTCGGAGCGGACCGACAGGTCGTCGAGGATGCCGACCAGGTCGGACTGGCGGGCGGTGGCGAGGTTGTCATCGGCGGCGCCGACCTGGACGACAATCCCGAAACCCAGCAGCGCGAACAGCGCGCCGACGAGCAGGTGGCTGGCGTCGCGCTTGGGGCGCAGGGCGCCGCGCACGCGCACCCAGGAGCGGTTGGTGCTCATGCGCCGAACAGCTTGCGTCGGATGGCGGCGGCGTTGGCGAAGATCCGCATGGCGAGCACGACGACGACGCCGGTGGACAGCTGCGCCCCCACGCCGAGCTGGTCGCCGAGGAAGACGATGAGCGCGGCCACCAGGACGTTCGACACGAACGAGATGACGAACACCCGGTCGCTGAAGACCCCGTCCACGATGGCGCGGGCGGCTCCGAAGACGGCGTCCAGCGCCGCCACGACGGCAATCGGGAGGTACGGCTGCAGCCAGATCGGGATGACAGGCTGGAGCAGCAGTCCGGCGATCACGCCCACGATCAGGCCGACGACGGCGATCACGGCGCCTCCCGGGCGTACGACAGGTCCGGCAGGGCGGCCGCGGGAAGCACGACCCGATCCCGGCTGGTGACGGCGAAGCTCAATCCATACGTGCTCTGCAGGGTACGCAGGGACTCGGCGGCAGGTCCGGTGACGAACCGCGGCTCCAGGCGCTTGGGGTCGCCGATGGCCTTGAGCGTGTACGGCGTGGTGAGGGGCCGGTAGTCGACGAGGATCGCATCGCCCGCGGACCGGATCGCCGAGCGGCTGGTCAGCCGCAGGCCGTTGACGGTGATGGCCTCGGCGCCGGCGGCCCACAGCCCGTTCACCGCGATCTGCAGGTCGCGGTCGAGCACCCGGGCCAGCGTGGGATCGTCGCCTTGCGGGTCGGCCGCGTCGTCCAGCACGACCTCGATGCCCGGGCCCACCACGGCCGCTCCCCCGGCGCCGAGCTCCAGCGCCTGGAGGCGGGCGGCGTCCGCGGAGCCCAGCCGCTCTTCGCGGAGACCGGAGACCTCGCTGCGCAGAGCCGCCGCCTCCTCGGCGAGGGCGTCGGTCTCGGCCGTCTGCGCGGCCACCTCGTTGAGCAGCCCGGCGCGGGCCACGGCCACATCGGGGGCCGAGCGCCGAACCTGGACGAGGGCGGCGGCGAGCAGCAGGCCAGCGAGGGCGAAGACCACGATCAGCGCGATCCAGGAGCGCGGACCGCCGACGCCGCGGCCCTCCTCAGCGGTCCGGGCGTAGTCCGGATCGAGGGCGTCGGCCGTCAGCCGGTCCAGCAGCGACATGGTCGACCACGGGCTGGACGTGGGCGGCGTGGTCACGGCAGGTCAGACGCGGGCGTCGCGGCAGGGGTTCCGCGCCTCGCCTCCCGAGCCAGCTGGCGCACCTGCCACAGGTAGAGCAGCCCCGCCCACCAGTAGAGGGCCGACCCCCAGATCGCGAAGGCCCAGCCGACGACGCGCGCGACCAGGGCCAGGGTGCCGGTGCCGTCCCCCAGCAGCAGCAACGGGAAGGCGTACAGCAGGTTGAAGGTGGCCGCCTTGCCCAGGAAGTGCACGGGCAGCGGGCCGTACCCCAGGTGGCGCAGGATCGGCAGGGTTGCGGCGAGCACCACATCGCGGGCCAGCAGGGCGATCACGAGCCACCACGGCACGATGTCGCGCAGCGCCAGGCCGAGCAGGGTCGCGATGATGTACAGACGGTCGGCTAGCGGGTCGAGCAGCTGGCCCAGCCGCGAGATCTGGTGCAGCCGGCGGGCCAGGACCCCGTCGAGGTAGTCGGTGAAGCCGCTGACCATCAGCAGCCCGACGGCCCAGTAGTCCGCTGTCTCGTTGTCCTGGAGGATCAGCCAGAGGAAGAGCGGGACGCCCAGTAGCCGCAAGAAGGACAGCACGTTGGGGACCGTCCAGATCCGATCGGTCTGGACCTCGGTCTCCTGCACCTCCACCTGCGCGACCCTACCGGGGCGCGGTCAGGATCCGACCCGCTCCCACCCGCGCCGCGGGGCGTGGCCCTGCGGTCCGGTCAGCCCGGCGTCCTTGGTGCGGTAGACGACGTACGGCCGGAACAGGTAGCCCACCGGCGCCGAGAAGGCGTGGACGAGCCGGGTGAAGGGCCACACCATGAACAGCAGCATGCCGGCGACCGCGTGAACCCGGAAGGACGGCGGCGCAGCGGCCATCAGCTCGCCCTGCGGCTGCAGCACGAGGATCGACCGGAACCAGACCGAGACGTCCTCGCGGTAGTTGTGTCCGTCTCCGATGATCCCGGCCCCCACCATCGTGGTGAGCAGGCCCAGGCAGATCGCGCCGACCAGGAAGATGTACATCACCTTGTCGTTCTTCGTGGTGGCCATGAAGACCGGGCCGGTGGTGCGGCGGCGGTAGATCAGCATGGACACGCCGGCGAGGGTGGCCAGCCCGGCGACAGCCCCCAGGGTGACCGCGAACGCGTGGTAGATGCCCTCGCTGATGCCGAGCCAGTCGGTCCAGGCCTCGGGGACCAGCAGTCCGACCACGTGGCCACCAACCACGGCGAGGATCCCGAGGTGGAACAGCGGGCTGGCGATCCGCAGCAGCGACCCCTCGTACAGCTGCGACGAGCGGGTCGTCCAGCCGAATCGGTCGTAGCGGAACCGCCACCAGACCCCGACAACCAAGACGGCGATCGTGATGTAGGGCAGCACATCCCACAGGAAGAGGTTCAGCGGGCTCATCGCGCGGCTCCATCCAGAAGGGGCAGCAGGTTCTGGCCTGCGGGCGGGTACGGCGTGAGGTCAAGGCCGACGGCCTCGGCCGGTGGGCCGGCCATGGCCAGCCGCCGGGCCTCGCGCAGGCCATCCGGCCCGGGCTCAGGAAGGGTCGCGGCGACGGCCCCCAGCACTCCCGCATACGGGCTGCCGTGCTCGGCGAGGGAGTCCCGCACCATGGCGATGGGGGTCGTGTGCGCGGCGAGCAGCTCGCCCCCGCCGGCCGGATCGACCGTGGCGGCGAACTCAAGGACCACCGTGAGATGGTCGGCCAGCTCGTGCTGGGGCGGTGCGGCGCCCGCCTCGCGGTACGCGCCGGTGAACCGCAGGATGGCCTGCCCGCGGTTGCGGGTGTCGCCCGCGGTCCAGTAGGTGAGGAAGAGCGTGCGGCGGCGCTTCTGGTCGAAGGTCTCGACGTAGCGGGCCTGGGCGTCGATCAGCCGGCCCTGCGCCGCGGACTGCAGGAGGTCGTCGGCGAGGGCGCCCAAGGGCTCGGCCAGCGCCGCGGGCAGCGCCTCGACCGCCTCGCGGACCATTGGGAGGTCGGCGACCAGGGCCTCGTCGGGATAGGCCAGCAGGAGGGATGCGGCCTGCCAGCAGATGCGGCGGTCGCGCTCGCGGATGACCGTCGGCCGGCGCCCGTTGCGGGTCTTGACCAAGCGCGCCCTCATGCCCACTCCTCCCCCGCGCCGGCGACCGGGGGCGTGGCGTCCGGCGGGAAGAGCCCCTGCGGGCTGCCTTGGCCGTCCCAGTTGAGCAGGTTGACCCGGCCGGGGCCCCCGCGGGTACCAGACAGGTTCTCCGACGACTGCCGCTCCTTGAGCGCGTGGAAGGTCTCCACGGCCACCGGCACCGGGGTACCTGAGGCCTCACCGAAGGGTCCGGACCCGGTGAGGTACATCCCCGGTCCGCCGTCGAAGTCGAGCGAGCAAGCCGGGTTCCTCCGCCTGGCCCCTGAGGTTGGCGGGCACGGCGTAGCCGCTCGGGATGACGTAGCGGTCGTCGTACTTGGCGATGGCCAGCAGCCGGTACATCGCGTAGAGCGACTCCTCGGTCATGCCGACCGCCTCGGGGATCTGCGGGCGGGTCTCGCGGCCGAGGTTGACGTCACGCATGTACGCACGCATGGCGGCGAGCTTCTTCAGGACCCCGTCGACCACGGCTGTGTCGCCCGCGGTGAACAGCTCGGCGAGGTACTGGATCGGGATCCGCAGCGCCTCGATGGCCCCGAAGAGGTTGTCGCTGCTCTCCGCGTCGTGCCCGGTCTCGCGCAGGGCGTCGACCACCGGCGACAGCGGCGGGATGTACCAGACCATCGGCATCGTGCGGTACTCCGGGTGCAGCGGCAGCGCGACGCGGTACTCCTTGGCCAGGGCGTAGACCGGCGACTTGCGCGCCGCCTGCATCCAGTCGTCCGGGATGCCCTCCGCGCGGGCCGCGGCGATCACCTCGGGGTCATGCGGATCCAGCATGATCGACAGCTGGGCCTCGTAGAGGTCCTGGTCATTCGCTGCGGTGGCCGCCTCGAGGACCCGGTCGGCGTCGTACAGGAAGAGGCCGAGGTAGCGGAGCCGTCCGACGCACGTCTCCGAGCACACCGTCGGCAGCCCGACCTCGAGCCGCGGGTAGCACAGGGTGCACTTCTCGGCCTTGCCGGTCTTGTGGTTGAAGTAGACCTTCTTGTACGGGCAGCCGGACACGCACATCCGCCAGCCACGGCACTGGTCCTGGTCCACCAGCACAATGCCGTCCTCGGCGCGCTTGTACATCGCGCCGGACGGGCACGAGGCCACGCACGCCGGGTTGAGGCAGTGCTCGCAGATCCGCGGCAGGTAGAACATGAAGGTCTGCTCGAGCTCGGTGGAGATCTGCTCGCTGAGCCGCTTGAGGATCGGGTCGCCGGCGAGGGTGGCCTCGCTGCCGCCCAGGTTGTCGTCCCAGTTGGCCGACGCCTCGACCTTCATCGGCTTGCCGGTGATGAGCGAGATCGGCCGGGCCACCGGCAGGTGCTCCCCAAGCGGGGCGTTGACGAGCGTCTCGTAGTCGTACGTCCAGGGCTCGTAGTAGTCCCTGATCGACGGCAGCTTGGGGTTGGAGAAGATCTTCGTCAGCCGGTGCAGGCGGCCGCCCCCACGCAGCCGCAGCCGGCCCTTGGCGTCGAGCCGCCAGCCGCCGCGCCACTCGTCCTGGTCCTGGTACGTCCGGGGGTACCCCTGGCCCGGGCGCGTCTCGACGTTGTTGAACCAGGCGTACTCGACCCCCGCGCGGTTGGTCCACGCCTGCTTGCAGGTCACCGAGCAGGTGTGGCACCCGATGCACTTGTCGAGGTTCATCACCATGCCCATCTGGGCCATGACCTTCATGTGGTCGCACTCCTCGTCTCGCTCGTGCCTCGCTCGACTCGTCGCCGCTCCGGCATATCAGTACTCCACGTCCTGCGACCGGCGACGGACGACCGTCACCTCATCGCGCTGGTTGCCGGTGGGCCCGAGGTAGTTGAAGCCGAAGGACGTCTGCGCGTATCCGCCCGCCAGGTGCGACGGCTTGACGAACAGCCGGGTGAGCGAGTTGTGGATGCCCCCGCGCCGTCCGGTCGTCTCGGTCAGCGGGACGTCGATCGTGCGCTCGGTCGCGTGGTAGACGTACACGAGGCCGGCGGGCATCTTGTGGGACACGATCGCGCGCCCCACGAAGACGCCGTTGCGGTTGACCGCCTCGATCCAGTCGTTGTCGGCGACCCCGAGCGAGTCGGCGTCGGCGGGGCTCATCCACATGGTCGGCCCACCGCGCGACAGCGACAGCATGAACAGGTTGTCCTGGTACTCCGAGTGGATCGACCACTTCGAGTGCGGGGTGAGGTAGCGCAGCGCGAGGGCCTTGCCTCCGAACTCGTCGACGGACGACCCGGGCGCCGGTTCCGCGAACATCCGGGTCAGGTCGAGCGGCGGCCGGAAGACCGGCAGCTGCTCGCCCATCTCGGCCAGCCAGGCGTGGTCCACGAAGAAGTGCATCCGGCCGGTCAGCGTGTGCCACGGCTTGAGCTGCTCCACGTTGACGGTGAATGGCGCGTAGCGGCGGCCGCCCGTCTCCGACCCCGACCACTCCGGGCTGGTGATGACCGGCACCGGCCGGGCCTGGGCGTCGGCGTAGGTGATCCGCTTCTCCTCGCTGCCCTCCGCGAGGTGGTGCAGCTTCTTGCCGACCCGCTTCTCGAGGACCTTGAAGCTCTCGACGGCCAACCGGCCGTTGGAGGTCCAGGCGAGCGCCAGGATCGTGTCGGCCATCTTCACGTCGGTGTCGAGCGCCGGTCGGCCCGCGGCCACCCCGCTGCTGTAGACGCCGTGCCGGGCGGCGAGGTCGGCGACCTCGACATCGGGCACGACCGTGACCGCCTTCTGGGTCAGGCCGAGCGTCTCGACCAGGGGCCCGAGCGCGTGCCACTTCTCGGCGACGGCCCCGAAGTCGCGCTCGACCACGGCCAGCGTGCCCATGGTCTTGCCGGGCGCCGGGACCTCCCCCGTGCCCCGCCAGTCATGGGCCACTCCCCCGGGCTGGGCCGTCTCCCCAGGGGTGTCGTGCTGCATCGGCATCATCACGACGTCCTTACGGACGCCGAGGTGGTCCTTGGCCAGCCTGGAGAAGTCGCGCACGATCGCCGAGAACGCCGCGTAGTCGCTGCGCGTCTCCCACGGCGAGTCGATCGCCGGGGTGAAGGCGTGGATGAACGGGTGCATGTCCGTGCTGGACAGGTCCGCCTTCTCGTACCAGGTGGCCGCGGGCAGCACCACGTCAGACAGGAGCGTCGTCGAGGTCATCCGGAAGTCAATGGAGACGACCAGGTCGAGCTTGCCCTGGGGCGCCTCTTGCGCCCACGCGACGGTCTTCGGCCGGATCGGCTCCGGCGTCTCGTCGGCCCGCAGGTTATTGGAGGTGCCCAGCAGGTGCTTGAGGAAGTACTCGTTGCCCTTGCTGGACGATCCGAGCAGGTTGGCCCGCCAGACGGTGAGGACGCGCGGCCAGTTGCGTTCGGCGTCGGGGTCGTCGATGGCCAGGTGCAGGTCGCCGCTGGCCAGCTGCTGGGTGATGTACGCCGGGGCCTCGACACCCGCGGCAGCCGCCTCGTCGGCGAGGTCGAGGCTGGAGCGGTCGAACTGCGGGAACATCGGCATCCAGCCCTGCGCCACCGACTCGGCGAGCAGGTCGGCGGTGTGCTTGCCGGCCCACAGCCCCTTGCCGGTGGGCGAGGCGAGCGAGTCGGCCGCGTAGCCGTCGTAGCGCCACTGGTTGGTGTGCACGTACCAGTAGGCGGCGCCGGCCATCTGCCGAGGCGGACGGGACCAGTCGGTGGCCATCGCCAGGGTGGCCCACCCGGTGGACGGGCGGCACTTCTCCTGGCCGACGTAGTGGGCCCAGCCGCCGCCGTTGCGGCCCATCGAGCCGGTGAGCATGAGCATCGCGAGGATGGCGCGGTAGGTCGCGTCGCCGTGGAACCAGTGGTTGACCCCCGCGCCCAGGATCACCATCGAACGGCCGCCGGAGTCCTCGGCGTTCTGCGCGAACTCGCGGGCGACCCGGGCGGCCTGCTCGGCGCTGACCCCGGTGAACTCTGCTTGCCATGCGGGGGTCCCCGGGTGCTCGACATCGTCGTACGACGTCGGCCACGAGCCGGGCAGCCCAGGGCGGGCCACGCCGTACTGCGCCAGCATCAGGTCGTACACCGTGGTCACCAGGTGCCCGCCGACCCGGCGCGCGGGCACGCCGCGTCGCAGCTCGGCCCCAGATCCATCGGCGGAGTCGAAGCGAGGCAGGACGACCTCGACGGCCTCAGAGCCGTCGCCCGCCACCGTCAGCATCGGGGCGACTCCCTCGAGGTCGAGGTTCCACTTGCCCATGCCGGAGTCGGTGTAGCGGAAGCCGAGCGAGCCGTTAGGCACCACCGGCTCGCCGTTGCGGCCATCGAGCAGGACCGTCTTGAGGGCAGCCCCCTCGCCGGTGTCGCCGAGGTCGGCCGCCATCAGGTTGGTGGCCGGGGTGAAGCCGCCGTCTGGGCGCTCCTCCAGCTTCACCAGGAACGGCAGGTCGGTGTACTGCTGCACGTAGTCGACGAAGAACGGCACCCGCCGGTCGACGAAGAACTCCTTGAGGATGACGTGGCCCATGGCCATCGCCAGCGCACCGTCCATGCCGGCCGCGCAGGCCATCCACTCGTCGGCGAACTTCGTGTTGTCGGCGTAGTCCGGGCTGACCGTGACCACCTTCGTGCCGCGGTAGCGGACCTCGGCCATCCAGTGCGCGTCCGGGGTGCGGGTGACCGGGACGTTCGAGCCCCACACGAGCAGGTACGAGGCGTCCCACCAGTCCCCTGACTCCGGCACGTCGGTCTGGTCGCCGAAGACCTGCGGCGATGCGACGGGCAGGTCGGCGTACCAGTCGTAGAACGAGGTCATCGCGCCGCCGATGAGCTCGATGAACCGCGAGCCGGCCGCGTGCGACACCATCGACATCGCCGGGATCGGGGAGAAGCCGGCGACCCTGTCCGGGCCGTACTCCTTGATCGTGTGCACATGGGCGGCCGCGATCATCTCGGTGGCCTCGGCCCAGGTGACCCGGACCAGGCCGCCCTTGCCGCGCGCCTGCTGATAGCGGCGGCGGCGCGCCCGGTCGGACTGGATGTCCGCCCAGGCCAGAACCGGGTCGCCGAGCCGCTGCTTGGCCTCGCGGAACATTTCGACGAGGACGCCGCGCGCGTATGGGTAGCGGACCCGGGTCGGCGAGTACGTGTACCAGGAGAACGCCGCGCCGCGGGGGCAACCCCGGGGCTCGTACTCGGGGCGGTCCGGGCCCACGGTCGGGTAGTCGGTCTCCTGGGTCTCCCAGGTGATGACACCGTCCTTGACGTACACCTTCCAAGAGCAGGAGCCCGTGCAGTTCACGCCGTGCGTGGAGCGCACGACCTTGTCGTGGCTCCACCGGTCGCGGTAGAAGACGTCGCCCCCGCGGCCGCCCTCCTTGGTGACGGTCCGGCCGTCCGGCGATACCTTGCCGCCGGCGAAGAACCGCCCCGCGCGCAGCAGCAGGTCCTCCGCCGGGCCGTCGATCGCGGGCCGGGGAGGGCGGGTCTCGGTCATGCGGGGTCCTCCTGGGACGGAAGGGGCGGAACGGGTCGCGGGACGTCGCGCAGCGCGGCGACGCAGAGATCTGGGCGAGGCAGCACATCAAGGGTCGGGACCTCGACGTGGCCGCCGGTGGCGGTGAAGGCCGCGCTCAGCAGGGCGTGATGCAGCTCGCAGATGGCGGGAAGGTCATCGATCTGGGCCGCGAACGGACAGCGCCGCAGGTAGAGGCGGTCGCCGAGGGGCTCGGTCGACACACCGAAGCCGAGGTCGGCGAACAGCGAGCCCACCTCGCGCACGGATGCGTCGCGATCGCCCTCCGGCCGCAGCCGACCGGCCTTGACCAACGAGTCGGCCCACTCCCGACTCGCCGTGGCAGCGCCGTCTGGGTCGCCCTTGGCCACCGCCGCCAGCTCCAGGGCCAGCACGGTGGCCAGCGTGCGAAACGCCTCCACGGTGGCCGGGGTCATGGCGGAGGCGGTGTAGAGCACCCGCGGCCGGCCCCGGCGATCGCGCTGCTCGGTCGCTCGCGCCACCTGGCCGAGGTGGACCAGCAGCTCCAGGTGCCCACGGGCGGTGTTGGGGTGCAGGCCGAGCACCGCGGCCACCTCGGCGGCCGCGGCCGGCCGGTCGAGCGCGCGCAGGGCCTCAAGTACATCGTCGCGTCGGGCATGGGTGTAAGGGTCGGCTCCCATGGGCACCTCCTGAGTTGGCCAGCCGCGGGCGACTATTTGTTTTGGCCCCACTCAGTTTTCGGGCCGGCTTCCCGCTCGCCTAGGGACATTAGTCCTATGTGACATGCGTTCTCAGCAATTGCCTCATTTTCTTGGGTCATTCGAATCTAATGCCAGACGAAACCCCCGCCTAGCGTCGCGAACGGAGTCTTTCCCGTACCCACCCGCGGCCCAGGAGCGTCCATGACCACCCCCGAGCAGACCGCCGGCAAACCGCACGAGGCCCCCGGGGCGATCCGGGTCCTCGTGCTGTCGACGGTCTCGTTCACCCTGATGTTCGCCGTCTGGCTGATGTTCGGCGTGCTCAGCGTCCCGATCCAGAAGGAGTTCGGGCTCACGGACTCCCAAGTCGCCTGGCTCCTGGCCGTCGCCATCCTCAACGGGGCCATCTGGCGGCTCCTGCTGGGCGTCCTCGCCGACCGGGTCGGCGGCAGGAGCGTCACCGTCGTGATGCTGGCACTGACCGCGATCCCGGCGTTCCTGATCGCCCACCTCAATCTGACCTATGGGCTGCTGCTCTTCTTGGCCTTCCTCGTCGGCTTCGCCGGCAACCTGTTCAGCGTCGGGATCTCCTGGAACGCCGCGTGGTTCTCGCGACGCAACCAGGGCCTAGCGTTGGGGATCTTCGGCGCCGGGAACGTCGGGGCGTCGCTGACCAAGTTCATCGGCCCGGTCCTGATCACCGCCACCGCAGGCTCGGTCTACCTCGGCGGCCTGCTGCCCGGTGGCTGGCGCTTCATCCCCGCCCTGTACTCGATCCTGCTTGTGGCCATGGCGATCGCCGTCTTCCTTATCGCGCCTCGGCACGATCGCAGACCGGGCAGCGACCGGCCGCTCGGCGAGATGTTCCGCCCCCTCAAGTACCTGCGGGTCTGGCGGTTCAGCTCTACTACGTCGTCGTCTTCGGCGCGTACGTCGCGCTGGCCGCAGTGCTGCCCAAGTACTACGTGGACGTCTACGGGCTCGACCTGCAAGAGGCGCGCTACTGACCGCGCTGTTCATCTTCCCGGCCTCGCTGCTGCGGCCGCTTGGCGGCTGGCTGTCGGACCGGACGGGCTCGCGCCGGCTGATGTACTGGACGTTCGCTCACGATGCTGGGCGCGCTGCTCTTCCTGGCCGCGCCGTTCGGATACATCGTCCTGGACACCCCCAGCGGCCCGCGCGAGGTGCTCCCGTACTCGCTCGGCGTGGGCCCTTCACCATCCTGGTGTTCATCGTCGGGGTCGGCGATGGGCCTGGGCAAGGCCGCCGTCTACAAGCACATTCCGGAGTACTTCCCGAACGACGTCGGCGCCGTGGGAGGGCTCGTGGGGATGCTTGGGGCCCTGGGCGGCTTCTTCCTGCCGCCGCTGTTCGTCGCCGTGCGCGATTGGACCGGGCTGCCGCAGTCGACGTTCGTCGTGCTGTTCCTGATGACCCTGATCGCGGCGCTGTGGATGCACTTCACGGTCGTGCGCATGCTGCACCGGGCCAGCCCCGAGCTGCGCGACCGGTTCGAGCACGACGGACCGGTCGAGGCCTCACTGGCCGCCCCAGAACCCACTGCCGCGGACGACGCCGCGGACACCACCCTCGAATCGACAGGAGCCCGTACATGACCACCCCCGCCCCCGCAGCCGCCAAGCGCGGCAAGGAATGGCTGGACAACTGGGATCCCGAGAACGAGGCAACCTGGGACAAGGCGCTCGCCTGGCGCACCCTCTGGATCACCACCTTCGGGCTGATCCTGGCCTTCGCCACCTGGTTCCTCGCCAGCGCCTTGGCCCCGATCCTCAACAACCTGGGCTTCGACCTCAGCAAGGACCAGCTCTACTGGCTGACCGCCATGCCGGGACTGGCAGGCGGGACCCTGCGGCTGGTGTGGATGGTGCTGCCTCCCCTCATGGGCACCCGCAAGCTCGTGACGATCACCACCCTGCTCCTGGTCCTGCCGCTCATCGGGTGGGCCCAGGCGGTCGGCAACCCGGACACGCCCTTCTGGTGGCTGCTCTGCCTGGCTGCGCTCGCCGGCATCGGCGGCGGGGCGTTCTCGGGCTTCATGCCGAGCACCTCGTACTTCTTCCCGCGCAGCAAGCAGGGCACGGCCCTCGGCGTTCAGGCGGGCATCGGCAACTTCGGCGTGAGCCTGGTGCAGTTCCTCACCCCGCTCGTCGTCGGCGTCGGCGTCATCGGCGCCTCGCAGGTCTTCGTGGACAAGGCCAAGGGCGTCGAGAACGAGGTGTGGTACCAGAACGCCGCGCTCGTCTACGTGCCCTTCGTGGTGATCGCGTCGATCCTCGCGTGGACCATGCTGAAGAGCGTCCCGGTCACGGCCAACATCCGCCAGCAGCTGGACATCTTCGGCAACGCCGACACCTGGTTCATGACGATGCTCTACATCATGACCTTCGGCACCTTCGCCGGGCTTAGCGCGCAGTTCGGGCTGCTGCTCAAGAACCTGTACGGCGCGGGCAACCCCGACATCGTCGAGGGCGCCGCCCCAGGCGGGGCCCTGCTGCGTCGCCGGCTACACGCTGCCCGTCGTCGCCAGCATCGTGTTCCTCGGCCCGCTGGTCGGCGCGGGCGCCCGCGTGCTGTTCAGCCCGCTCACCGACAAGTACGGCGGCGCCCGCTGGACGATGGTCAGCGGGATCGGCATCATCGCGTCGATCCTCTACACGATCCCCTTCCTCACTCCCGACCTGTCGTCGGCCGAGGCGCTCACCTCGGACCGACAGCACTTCATCTGGGGCATGCTCGCGATCTTCCTGTTCGCCGGCATCGGCAACGCCTCGACCTTCAAGCAGATGCCGATGATCTTCGAGCGCCGCCAGGCGGGCGGGGTCATCGGCTGGACCGCGGCCATCGCCGCCTACGGGCCGTTCTTCTTCGGCATTGGCCTCACCCTGATGTCGCCGCAGGCCTTCTACAGCATCGGCGTCGCCTTCGCGCTGGTCTGCCTCGTCATCAACTGGGTGCGCTATGCGCGCCCCGGCGCGCCGAAGAAGTGCTAGCCGGTCGGGACCTCTACTCGGCCCGATCCAGCCAGCGACGCGCGGTGCCGCGGGCGGTGTCGGCGGCGGCCATCACATCGATGGCGCTGCCGCCCGCCCGGGCCGCGGCGTAGCCCACCAGGAAGGTGGTCAGCGGCGCGGCCGGCCGGGTCACCGACTGGGCCGCCTCCTTGGCCACATCGAGCAGCAGATCCACATCCAGCGCGGCCAGCGCGTCGGCGTCCAGTCCCAAATCGGCGGCCAGCGCCGCGGTCCACTCGTCCAGCATGCGTTCAGCCTAGGGCGGTGAACCGGCCTACCATGCGGGGAACGAAGGGAGCACCGATGACGGTCACGGCCCGGCCAGGCGCAGCCGTCGTCACGTGCACAGTCACGGACCAGGTGCTCGTCGCCGCCGAGCACGAGGCCGCCGTCGCGGACCCTGCGGCCGGCGCTGTCGTAACGTTCGCCGGGGTCGTCCGCGACCACGATGGGGGCCGAGCGGTCAGCCGGCTCGAGTACACCGGGCACCCCGGCGCCGAGGCTGTCCTGGCCGAGGTCGCCGCGGATATCGCATCCCGCCACCCGGGGATCCGGATCGCCGTGAGCCACCGGGTCGGGCCGATGGAGATCGGCGACCTCGCCCTGGTGGCCTCAGTGTCCATGCCCCACCGCGGCGAGGCGTTCAGCGCCTGCGCCGACCTCGTCGACGAGGTCAAGGCGCGGCTGCCCATCTGGAAGCACCAGCGCTTCGCCGACGGGACCGACGAATGGGTGGGCGCCCCGTGACCGCGGCACCGCCCACCGGCCTGCTCGTGGATCGGCATGGCCGGGTGCACCGCGACCTGCGGGTCTCCCTGACCGACCGGTGCTCGCTGCGGTGCACGTACTGCATGCCCGCCGAAGGCCTGCCTTGGATCCCCGGCGCCGAGGTGCTGACCACCGAGGAACTGGTGCGGATCGTGCGGGTGGCCGTCGGACTCGGCATCGAGCAGGTCCGGCTCACCGGCGGAGAACCGCTGCTGCGACCCGACATCGTCGAGGTGGTCGCGGCGCTGGCCGCGCTCCCCCAGCCGCCGCGGCTGTCCCTCACCACCAACGGGCTCCGCCTGCCCGGACTCGCGGCCCCGCTGGCCGACGCCGGTCTGCATCGGGTCAACATCAGCCTGGACACGCTGCGCCGCGAGCGCTTCGCCGCCATCACCCGCCGCGACCGCCTCGTCGATGTGCTGGCCGGCGTCGCCGCGGCGAAGGCGGCGGGGCTGCGCCCGGTGAAGGTCAACGCGGTCCTCATGCGCGGCGTCAACGACGACGAGGCCGTCGACCTGCTGCGGTGGGCGCTCGACGAGGGCGTCACGCTGCGCTTCATCGAGCAGATGCCGCTCGACGCCCAGCACGAGTGGCAGCGCACGGCGATGGTGACGGCGGCCGAGACCCTGGAGCGGCTCGGCGAGGCCTTCGCGCTGAGCCCCGTCGCGGGCCGCGGCAGCTCCCCCGCCGAGGAGTGGCTCGTCGACGGCGGGCCGGCCACGGTCGGCGTGATCGCCTCGGTGTCGCAGCCGTTCTGCGGGGCGTGCGACCGGGTGCGGCTGACCTCCGACGGGCAGCTGCGCGCGTGCCTGTTCGCCCGCGAGGAGTCCGACCTGCGCGGCCCGATCCGCGCCGGCGCCGACGACGCCGAGATCGAGCGCCGGTTCAGGGTCTGCCTGGAGGGCAAGCAGCCCGGCCACGGGATCGACGACCCCGGCTTCCTGCAGCCCGCGAGGCCCATGTCGGCCATCGGCGGGTGAGCGCGTACCTGCCCCCGCAGCACGGCGCGTGGGCGTTTCTCGGCCTGCCGCTCGCCTTGGGCCTCACCCAGGCGACCTGGACGCCGTGGCTGCTCGTCCTCGCGGTGGCCTGGATCGCGGCGTTCCCCCTGTCGTACGCGGCCCTCGCGCTCGTCCGCTCACGCGGGCGCCACGGCTGCGCGAGCGATTCCGCCGGCCGTTCGCGGTGTGGCTGCTGGTGGTGCTGCCGTGCGTGATCGCGCTGCTGGTCGCCCGGCCCTGGCTGCTGTGGGTGGGGATGGCGTACGTCGCGCTGTTCGCGATCAACGTCTTCTACGCCCGGCGCGGCGACGAGCGCGCCCTGGCCAACGACCTGGTCTTCGTCGCCGACTGCAGCGCCATGGTCGCGGTCGTGTGGGGGGTGGGCGCGACCCCTGAAGGCGGGTGGGCATTGCCGTTCGCCGAGGCCCCGCCACACGTCTGGGTGCTGGTCGCCTTCTGCGCGCTGGTGCTGGCGGGCTCGACGCTGCATGTGAAGTCGCTGATCCGCGAGCGCGCCGACCCCCGCTACGCGCGGGCCTCGGTGCTGTTCGCCTGGGGCTCGCTCGCCGCGTCGGTCGGACTGGCGGTGTGGTGGGGGCTCCCGTCCGGCTGGTGGCTGGTCGTGCCGTTCGCCTTCCTGGCGGCGCGGGCGCACCTGATCCCCGGGCGGGGGTTGCGGCCCGCGGTGATCGGTCTGGTCGAGCTGGCCGCGTTCGTGCTCGCCGCAGTCAGCGCGCTTCTGGCGCGTCCGCTGTAGCCGCCGGCGCGGCGAGTGGCCGGCCGCCGCGGACCCCTCCACCGGCTCGGCGTCGAGCAGCCGCCAGGCCCGCAGCGGCGTCATCGCCAGCGCCACCACCACCAGCGCGCCGGCGAACAGTAGGAACGCGTCCCGGGGCCCCAGTGCCTCGACCAGGCCGCCGACCACCAGGAACCCCAGCGGGCCAGCCGCCATCGAAGCCGACGCGACGGTGCCGTTGACCCGGCCGCGCAGGCGGTCGGGGGTGCGGGTCTGCATCGCGTGGTTGAGCAGTGGCTGCACCGGACCCCACATCATCCCGGTCAGGGCGGCGGCGGCGAGCAGCCAGCCGAATGGGGGGCAGGAAGGCCATCCCCAGCAGCGCCAGGATCGACCCCAGCATCGAGCCGACGAAGAGCCAGCGCTTGGTGAACCGGCGCACCAGCGGCTCGTACGCGAGGGTGCCGACCACCATGCCGCCGCTCATCACCATGAGGACGGCGCCGAGCTGCCCGGGGGATCCCAGCTCCTGGAAGTACACCGGCAGGATCACGCCCTCAACCGGGTAATACAGCGCAACCACCAGCATGATGAGGATCGCCAGCGGCCGCAGCAGCGGCTCGTGGAGGACGAAGGAAAGCCCCTCGCGGGTGCCCCGCCAGATGCCGTCCGGGCGCTCGGCGTGGTCGGGCCGGCCGCTGCCGGGAAGGCCGCGCAGCAGGGCGACGCAGGCGGCCGCGATCAGGAAGCCGATGCCGGTCCCGATGAGCGCGCCGCTCGCGCCGACGGTGGCGATGAGCAGCCCGCCGACCCCCGGCCCGATCAGGAACGACAGGCCGAAGAGGGTCTCGTGGACGCCGTTGGCGCGGTCGAGCGTCCAGCCGGCGCGCCCGGCCGTCTCGGGCAGCATCGATCTCGCGAGCCGCCGCCCCCGCGGGGTCGAAGACCGCCCCAAGGATCGCCAGGCCGGCAAGCGAGGCCACCGTGAGCCCCCCGAGGGAGTCGACCAGCGGGATCGCCAAGACCGAAAGGGCGCTGAGCAGGTCGGAGACGATCGCCGTGCGACGGCGGCCGACCAGGTCGATGACCGTCCCGGAGAGCAGGGCGGTGACGAGCAGAGGCAGGGCGGTGGCCGCGGCCACGATCCCGGCGGCGGCCGCGCTTCCGGTGCGCTCCAGGATCAGCCAGGGCAGCGCGACGCTCGCGATCCCATTGCCGACCCCGCTCATGAAGGTGGCGGTCTCCAACAGCAGCATCGGCCGACGCGACCTCGGGGCCGGGGTGCGCACGACGACCCCGTCCGAACCCGCCTGCCTCGCCGGCGTGCTCACCGCGGGCCTCCTGCTGCCACCCCGTGCAGGAGCGCGGAGAGCAGGCCGGGCACGGCGTCTCGGCGGGCGACCCGGCCGTCGCGGATCGAGTCGTTGATCGACCACAGCGCCGAGGCGAACAGGTCGGCGACGAGCGCCGCGGGGAGGTCGCTGCGCAGGTCGCCCTCGCGCTGGCCTCGCTGCACGACCTCGTCGAGGGCCTGCTCGACGCTGTACCAGCGGCCCTTGAGCTGCGGCAGCTCCCACAGCTCAGGGCCGAGGTCCAGGTAGCGGAACTCGTCGGCCATCGGGAAGACCGACTCGGCGATCCGGGCCAAGGCCTCCGGCACCGGGCCCTCCCCCGGGCGCGCCTGCGCGAGCGCCTCGGTCAGCCGGTCGATCGCCTCCAGGGCCAGGGCGACCAGGAGGTCCTCCCGAGAGCCGAACTGCCGGTGCAGCGTGGTGCGGCCGACCCCGGCGGCCGCCGCGACCTCGGACAACGACGCCGAGGGGTCCTTGCCCAGGACCCGCGCGGCCGCCTCCAGGATCTGCCGCCGCGACCGCGCGGCGCGTTCCTCAGCCCGGATGTCCATGTCCCGAATGGAACACTATTGTTCCGCCTTCCGCAACCCCCGGGCTGACCCCCGGGCTCGGGGGCCGGCGACTGCTCGGCTACTCCCCCTGCTGGCGCGCGTTGTAGATCGGGCCGCCGCCGCTCGCGTACGCCTCCAGAACCTCGACCGCGTCGGCGCGCAGCACGTCGCGGACCACGGCGATGCCGCGCGCCTCCAGGGCGGCGACCCAGTCGGCGGGCTTCGGGCCCCTCGTCAAAGCCGATGTGCCGGGCGTCCTCGTCCCTTGCCGCGCAGACCACCCGCCAGACCCCGGACCACACCACGGCGCCCAGGCACATGGTGCAGGGCTCCGTGCTGGATACCAGCTCGTGCGCGGGCTCGCCGCTGGCCCCTAGGTCGTACCCGCCGCCGGCCGCCTCGGCCAGCGCGATGGCGATCATCTCGGCGTGGGCGATCGAGTTGCCGGACGAGGCCACCTCGTTGACGCCGACCGAGACCAGCCGGCCGCCGTCGGACTCGAAGACGGCCGCGGCGAACGGCCCGCCGGTGCCGTGGGCGACGTTGGCCGCCGACAGCCCGACCACGAAGCGCATCCGCTCGTCCTGCTCGGCGATGCTGATCGGCTCGGCCACGCGCTCACGCAGCCAGTCAGGCAGGACGATCTCGAAGCGATCGGGGACGGCGCTCACCTGGCCAGGATCGGCCGCCCGGCCGCGCCCCGGTAGGGCCGTCCGGCCTCTGGGCCGAGTGAGGGCACTAAGCCTCTGCCGAAAGTCCCCATGCGGCGGTCGACTGCGGGTGTCGGAACTGTCCTCTCAAGGAGAGAGCCATGAACAGACCGCACGCCCGATGGCGCGCCGCATTCGCGGCCGTCGCCGTCCTCGCCCTCAGCGCATCGGCGCCGGTTGCGGCCGCCGCGAACACCGGAGGCCCGCACACCCCATCGTCGGTGGTGCTCGGAGTCCAGACGTACAACATGGACTTCGGCGCCGACCTGCAGCCGCTGTTCGGGGTCTCCAGCCCGGAGGGCGCCATCGCCGCGGCCACCGCCATCTGGAACGAGATGGTCACCAGTGACATCCCCGCCCGGGCGCAGGCCGTGGCCCGGCAGATCGTTGCCAAGCAGCCTGACCTGGTCGGGCTCCAGGAGGTGTCCATCTGGGCGTCCGCGCCAGCCGCTTACGCCGCCCGACCTTCGCGCCGACTGGCCCCTTCGTCGTCGACTACGACGCCCTTGCGCTTCTGCTCGCCGACCTGAAGGCCCTCGGCACGCCGTACACCTTGGTGACGGCCAACACGAACTTCTCGAACGCCCCTGGCCCGTCGAGCATCGGCCCGCTGCCGTTCCTCGGCGCCACCGGCTTCCGGCTGGCGACCTTCACCGAACGCGATGTGATCCTGGTCCGCTCGTCCTCGCTGAGGCATGGCCGGATCACTTTGGGTCCTACCCAGAACCACACGTACCAGGTCCTGCTGCCGGTCAACGTGGCGGGCAAGCTGATCTTCGTACCGCGCGGTTGGTCGGCCGTGGACGTGACCGTGCGCGGACGCACGCTTCGGTTCGCCAACACGCACCTCGAGGCCTACGGGGTCCCGGACACGCTCAAGGACCAGTTCCGCAATCCGCAGTCCCAGGAGCTGGCCGCCGCGCTCAAGGCCTCGCCGTACCCGGTCGTGCTGGTCGGCGACATCAACGCCAGGCCGACCATGTGCAACGGCCTGCGGACCACGCCCCCCAACGACTTCCTCGACCAGAACGTCGTCGCGTACGGGAACCTGACCTCGGTCGGGCTGCGTGAGGTCTGGCCGCTCGTCCGACCCCTGGCGACCCTGCGGCTCGGCCGGCTGGACCAGCGGGCAGAGCACGCTCGACAACACGGCCAGCACGCTCGACCACCGCATCGATGACGTCTTCCTGAGCGCCGGCTTCACCGCGCTCTGGGCCGATGTCGTGGGCGACCGGCAGGCCGACCGCACCCCGGGCGGGCTGTGGCCTTCGGACCACGGCAGCACGTGGGCGCTCATCCGGCTCAACAACGCCAACAGGGGCTGAGGTCCGAGCGTCAGCGGATCAGAGCAACGCCGGTGGGCCCGACCTCACGGTCGGGCCCACCGGCTCGCACTCTGGGAGGCCAGGTGGTCAGCCCTGCATTGCCCTCAGCGTGGTGAAGCCGTAGCCCTGGGCACGCAGGCCGGCGATCACGCCCGGCAGCGCATCGGCGTCGAGGGTCGAGCCGTCCGTCGGGTTGGACCCGACGTGCATGAGCACGATCTCTCCCGGCGCGGCGGCGGCGAGCACGCGGTTGACCACCTGGTCGGCGGTGATCCCCCCGGAGGTCCCCTTCCAGCCGAGGGTGTCGACCGTCCACCGGACGCAGACGTAGCCAAGGTTGTTGACCACGGCGATGTCCTGAGGCGTCCGGTCGCCGTAGGGGAACCGGAAGACCGGATCGAAACGCCTCCCGGTCGCGGCGGCCAGCGACGACTCGGCGGCGGCCAGCTCGGCCGCGATCTGGGCGTCGGTGAGCTGCGGCAGGTGCGGGTGCGTGTCGGTGTGGTTGCCGAGCACCGAGCCCCGGTCGGCGAGCTGGCGCGCCTGCGCCGGGTACGAGCGGATCCACGCCCCGGTGAGGAAGAACGTTGCGGGCGTGCCGGTGCTGTCGAGGGTGCTGAGGATCGACGGCAGCGCGTTGGCGTTCGCGCCCGCGTCGAAGGTCAGCGCGACGACGCGGGTGCTCGTGGGGATGCGCGTCCAGTCGGTGCCCAGCAGGCCGGCGGGGCTGGTGGGCGACGGCGCCACCGGGGTCGGCGGCGGGGTGGTCACGGGACGGGGGGTCTTGCTCGGCGCCGGTGTGGGAGTCGGTGCGCGAGTGGTCGTGGGCGCGGGTGGCGGGCTCGGCGTGGGCGCGACCGAGGGCGAGGGTGAGTCGAGGGCGCCGGCAGCGCGCTCGGCGACCTACTCGGATCGGCCTCGTCGCCGCCCTGTCCGCAGGCGGCAGCACCTAGAGCAACAGCTGCCACCAGCGCAATCCACCGGGCGAAGACCACGGTTCCAGGCTGCGCCGGTGGGCCGCCTTCCGCCAGAGGCCATCGTCACGCGACGGGGCCGGGCATCCCCTCCCCCGGCCAAAGGACCCTGGCGGGTGGCCCACGGTCCCGGCCACGCTGGGGCCACGCGGAGGGAGTCGCCCGTGCGACGCGTGACGGGGTTCTGGGCTCTGGCGCTGGTCGCCGTGCTCACAGTGGCCGGCCTGTTCTGGCCGCTGCTGGACTCCGGATCAGGTGACGAGGGCCCCGTCGACGACCCGGTCACCGTGTCGCTGTACGAGGCCGACTTCGACCTCAAGGCCAACGGCCACCTCGACGTCAGCGAGACGATCACCGCCGACTTCCCGTACGACCGACACGGCATCTACCGCTACTGGGATGTCAGCGACCCCTCGGACCCGGGCGTGCGCCACGTCCCCGAGTTGACGTCCATCACCGCCGATGGCGTCGTGGTCCCGTACGAGACGTTCTGGGAGCAGGCCGACCGCTACTTCGTCGCGAAGATCGGCGACCCGGAGGTGTACGTGACCCCCGGCACGCACGTCTACCGGATCACGTACAGCACCGAGGGGGCGATCTCCCCCGCGGCCGCCGGGACCGGGTCCTTCGCCTCCAGCGAGGGCAGCAACCCGGTGCCGCAGCAATCGGTCTTCTACTGGAATGTGATCGCCCAGGGCTGGGAGCTGCCGATCGCGAAGGCGGACATCAGCATCTCGCTCCCGAGCCCCTCGGGGCAGGTGCAGTGCTCCGCCGGCGCGAGCGGGGTCGGTCCCAACGCGGTGGGCCCCTGCGGGATTGAGGGTGCCGGCGGCGAGGCGATCACCCTGACCGCCGAGGGGATCCCGCCCCGCAGCGGCATGACGGTGCGAGCGGCCATGGCCCCGCCGCCGCCGGAGCGGACCGACCTGCCCTGGTCGGTCACCTGGGACAAGGTTCTCGGCCGTTCGGCGACCCAGGCGCTGTCCGTCGCCGTGCTCAGCCTGATCGCGTTCGCGGGGGGCTTGTGGTGGGCACGCGCGTCGCGTGAGCCCACCCCGGGGCTGCCGCTCATGTATGAGCCGCCGCAGGGGCTGGGCCCGGTCCAGACCGTCTTCATCGACACCGAGGGAGTCGGCGACCACTCGCTGGTGGCGACCCTGCTGTACATGGCCGATCGCGGGCTCGTCACCCTGGAGCACCGCTCGGACGACTCGTGGCTGGTGACAGGCAAAGGCACCGACGAGCAGTGGTCCAGCACCGACCCGGTGACCCTCGCCGCCGGCCTGCGCCTTGGGGTCACCCGGCCGGGCTACTGGTTCCTCGCCGATGGCTCGACCGGCGCAGGGTTAGCCCTCAAGAGTGCCCGAGAGGTCATCGCCGGCGACACCGAGCGCTGGTCGCGCGAGGCGGGCCTGACCGAGGAGTCCTCCAGCGAGGTGATCGGGAGGGTGGCCTGGTGGGTGGCCCTGGCCCTGGCCGCGATCGGCTTCCTCGGATTCCTCGGCGGGCCCAGCCTGCACGGGCTGCCGTTCGCGGCCTTCGCCCTCGGCGGGGTCGGCCTGCAGAAGTCCGGCGTGGGTGCCCGCCGGACCGCCCTCGGCCGCGGGGTCTGGTCGCGTGCGGGCGGGTTCGAGCGGCTGCTGTCGACACCATCCAGCGAGGACCGCTTCGACTTCGCCGCACGCAAGGACCTGTTCATCGCCTTCATCCCGTACGCCGTGGCCTTCGGGGTGGCCGACCGGTGGGCCGACAAGTACCGGGTGGCAACCGGCCAGGAGCCGCCGATCCCGGGCTGGTACCCGTACAGCACGGGCGCCGGCTACGGGCTGTACGGCCACGGCGGTTGGGCTTTCGGCGAGTTCGACGGCGCCCTGTCCACCTCGATCGCCTCCTACGAGGCCTCGCAGGCGGCGTCCTCGGGCGGGGGTGGGGGCGGCGGCGGTTTCGGCGGGGGTGGGGGCGGCGGCGGCGGGGGTTCCTGGTGACCGGCTCGCACTCGCGCCTCTCCCCCGCCGGCGTCGGGGCGCGTCACACTGACCACGACTGCACAGCAAAGGAGGCCTCGGGCCGATGTGGTGGATCCTGATCCTGATCGTGGTGGTGATCGCCCTCGTCCTGTTCGGCGTCTCCGCCTTCAACAAGCTGCGGCGGCTCGACATCTCCGCGCAGGAGGCCCTCGGCGGCATCGACGTGCAGCTGACCCGCCGCGCGGACCTAGTGCCCAACCTGGTCGAGACGGTCAAGGGCTACGCCGCCCACGAGAAGGGCCTCTTCGAGGAGGTCACCGCGGCGCGGGCGGGCGTGGCGGCCGCCACCCAGTCGGGGACCGTCGAGCAGCGGGCCGAGGCCGAGGTAGCGCTCGATCGCGCCCTCGTGCACGTGATGGCCGTCGCTGAGAACTACCCGGACCTCAAGGCGTCCACCAACTTCCTGGACCTGCAGCGGCAGTTGGCCGACACCGAGAACCAGCTGGCCTTCGCCCGCCAGTACTACAACGACGCCGTGTCGAGCCTCAACACCGCCGCGGCCACCGTCCCCACCATGTTCTTCACCGGCGTCGCGGGCGTGTCGAAGCGCTCGTTCTACCAGGCCCCCGCTGATGACACCGCTCCCCCGCAGGTGTCCTTCGGCGGGTCACCGGCCTGACCCGGCTCGATCGCCTGTCAGTCGCCGGCGTCGTCCGTTCCGGCCATCGGCAGGCCGAGGTGGACGTCCTTGTAGGCGCGCTCGTCCTCCAGCGGCTCAAGGTGCGTGTGCACCTCGGTGTCCGACAGGGTGGCGCACAGCGCATCCTCGAGCTCCTCAAGCAGGTCGTGGCCCTGCTGCACCGTCCACGCCCCGGGCACGAGCACGTGGACAGAGATGAACCGGTGGCGGCCAGACTCGCGGGTCTGCAGCGCGTGGAAGTGCACCTCCTCGCTGCGGAACCGCTCCAGCACCTCAAGGATCCGCTCGTGGTCCTTGGCCGGAAGCGCGTGGTCCATCAGGCCGGACGTCGAGCGGGCCACCAGCCGGCTGCCGGTGAACAGGATGTTGATGCCGACGGCGAAGGCGATGATCGGGTCGAGCCGCTCCACCCGGTGAGCGCGACGAGGGCGACTCCGACGATCACCCCCACCGACGTCCAGACATCGGTGAGCAAGTGGTGCCCGTCGGCCTCGAGGGTCATCGACCGATGGCGCTTGCCGACCCGGAGCAGCAGCACCCCGACCGCTCCGTTGATCCCGGTGGCGAGCAGCGTGATCGCCAGGCCGAGGCCGACCGACTCCAGGGGCTGGGGGTCGAGGAAGCGCCGCACCGCGCTGACCACGATGACCCCCGCCGCGACGAAGATCATCACGCCTTCGATCCACGCGGAGAAGTACTCAGCCTTCCCGTGGCCGTAGTGGTGGCTGTCGTCGGCCGGCTGGGCAGCGACGCGCAAGGCCACCAGGGCAACGATCGCCGCCACCAGGTTCACCACCGACTCGGCGGCGTCGGAGAGCAGGCCGACGGAGCCGGTGATCAGGAACGCGGCGGATTTCAGCCCGATGGTCGTGACGGCGGCGGCGATGGACAGCCAGGCGTACCTCGTCAGCGACCGAGGGGCCGCGGGCGGCGTGCTGGGCTCGGACACGGCTCACAGCCTGCCAGGTGGCGGGGCCGCGGGATGCAGACCTCACCCGCGCGAACCGCCGACGGGCTACTTGCGCCGCATGACCTTCGCGCCGGCCATCACCAGCACCACGATCAACACGAGGCTCAGCGCGATCATGCCGGGGATGAAGTAGTCCATGGCCAGACCGTAACAGCGGCTGGCGGGCTAGGCGGCCGACGCGGTGCCCCCAACGCCTATCGTCGGGGCAGCCCATCTGGGGACCCGCAGGAGCAGGAGACGCCGATGTCGATGAGAACGTGGGTGGCCGAAGGAGGACCCTGCAATGGGCAGGCGTTCGACCTGGACCTCAGCCAGGGCGAGGACTTCAGATGGCGTGACGCCCAAGGGGTGGAGCACGTCTACCGGCCGCAATGGGTTCCCGTGGGGACGCTGTGGCGGCACCCCGCGCAACGACTGCAGTACGTCGGCGCCTCCCCGAGTGCGGCGCCGCCTGCCGGGTGAGCGGGTGCACGGCTCCTCGCGTCAGCCGTTGCCGGTGCCCTTGAGCAGCCGCCCGCCCCAGATGCCGGAGGCGCCGATCTCTCGGCCGAGCTCGCTGCAGTCGCGGGCCACCGCGCACCCGGCGCAGATCGCCAGGGCGATCCGGCGGCGCCGGGAACCCGCGTGGAACCACAGGTCGGGGTCGCGCCCGGCGCACGCCGCGTGCTGAAGCCAGTCACGGGCCTCGTCGGCCGCCTCGCCCGCAGGTGCGCGCCCGACGGCGCGAGAGGTCTCGGGGGTATGCGTTTCGGCCGCCACTGCGCTGCTCCCGCGTCTGCGCGTCCCCGATCGGGACGTCCTTGGCAGGGGTGTTCCCCGCCGTCGGCTGATCCAAACCCCAGAGCAGCGCGTCCGGGCCGTTGGCGCTCAGTCGATCACGACCCGATGCTCACCTGAGCCCAGCCAGAGCAGCACGGCCGACCGCGACAGGGTCCGGTGGCCGCAGGCGCACCACGCGGGCAAGGCATCGTCGACGGCCGCCCCCCGTCCTTCGGCGATCAGGTCGAACCAGCGGTGCGGTCGCTGGTCGCCGTGGGGCTCTGCCGGGCGGTCGTACGCGCCGTGCGAACGGGCCGGTACTGGCGCCACGTACACCGGGCCGGCATCGGTGGCGTAGACCGTCGCGACGTGGTGGCCTCGGGCGCACTGCACGCTGAGCCGGACATCGTCGTGACCGCCGCTGGGCAGCGTCGACCAGGCGGCTTCCGCGACCCTGCTGCGGTCCTCGTGGGTCATTCCCCTACTGGTCATACCTCCATGGTGGCCGGTCGCGGCGCGCCGATGTAGGGCTGCAAGGCCCGATGCTTCGCCTCGTGCGGCATCCCGACTCCCGTGCACGCGAAAGCCCGGCCGCCTTCTCGGGGGACGGCCGGGCCTCCGCGGTTCGAGGTGCTAGCGAAGCTGCGAGCCCGATGCAGCGGTGCTCGCGTTCACTCCAGCGCCCCGACGAGAACGGCCTCCTCCAAGACCATTCGGTACTGCTTCTCCGCCATTGGCACCCCCCGGCCACCGCCGGTGCCGATGACGGCGAGGCGCTCAGGATGCTCGACGAAGGCCTGCGCCAGGTCGTACGGGATCGTGAACGGCTCGTCGTGCGCGCCGGCGCCGGACAGCTGGTCGAAGAAGTGGTCCGCCAGGGCCTGGCAGACCGCCAGCCGCTGCTGCAGTGTCGCCATGGCCGGTCTCCCCACGTCCGTCTGCCTCGATGCCGGGGACGCTAGGCCGACAGACCGCCTCGGCATAGGGCCGTTCGTCCCGCGCTCATCGCGTGGGGACCTGGTGAACGACCATAACGGTCAACCAGCGCCACGGGCTGCCGCGCTCAACCGCGCACGAGGGAGACCAACACCCAGGCGAGGACCGCCGCGCCCAGGATCCGGCGGAACGGATTGACCCCGCGCAGCAGCTCGTCCGCCGCCCACACCACGAGCGCGACCGTGGCCGCGTACCCGGCGAGGGTGGAGACCTGGCCCGACGTCACGGCTGCCAGCAAGGTGGCGACCAGCCAGACAATGAGCGGGAGGTTGGGGAACTGACCGATCACGATCTTGCCGGTCGCCCGGTCGCGGAACAGCCAGTCCGAGACCCGCGCGATCTCGCTCACCCCGCCATTGTCACCCGCCCCCGGCGCCCCGGCAGCACGGCAGCACGGCAGCAGGACGGGTCACAGACCGCCGGTGAGGATGCCGGCCAGCGCGAGGCCCACGCCCATCAGCAGGTTGAGCCAGAACGCCACCAGTGCCGGCGGGCCGGCTCCGAGGGCGCGGGCCTTGGCGGCGAGCCCCACGCCGACCCAGCTCGGCACCGCGACCACGAGGAAGTACGCCGCGTTGGCGAACCACTCGGCGGTGCCCTGGTCGGCGAAGTTCTCACCCTGGCCGGGCTCGAAGTCGAACAGGCCGGTCACCAGGTAGCCCGCGGCGAACATCACCACGAGCCAAACGAGGTAGCCCAGGGGAGCCATGAACGCGGCGAGCGTCCACCCGCGTCCGGGGTGAGGGCTGACGTCCACGGGAGGCTGGGCGGTCGGCGGAACCGTAGGGACTGTCATGAGTACCACCCCTTTGCCGCCCCCAGTCTCGCGCGTGGCCTCGACTGGCGGCAGAGTCCTCCGGCCCGTCACGCTCCGTGGGAGGACGGGTGTTGGTGGTGCGGGCCGCCGCTATCGGTACGGGTCTTCTCCGTCAGACCTCGATCGCCTTCTTCATGTTGTCCAGCACGAGGTCGAGGTCGCGGTCACCGTCCCATGAGACCCGGTCAATCAGCTCGCCCACCAGCGGCACCTTGCTGGACCACCCGAAGGCCAGGGACAGCGTGGTGCCGGTTGGTTCGGCGGGCTCGAAGGTGTAGGTCCACACCCCGCCGGCGGATGCGTGGTCCACGATGCGCTCGTTCGGGATGTACTCCTCCCGGGTCAGCACCCACTCCATGTAGAACAGCAGGAAGATCCGGCCCATCATCTTGAAGGTCGACCCGACCCCCTCCGGGGTGAGCGTCACCTCGCCCAGCGCCATATGGCTGCGATCCCGCTCGGGGAACGACTCAAAGAAGTGGTGGGGGTCCTTCACGTAGTCGAAGACCGTCTCCACCGGTGCGTCAATGTGCACGCTGCGCGTGTGCAGTGTCGTGGTCATCGCGCCGGGCCTCCTTTCGGCTGAGACCCGCCCGGCCGCTCCTTGCGGCCTGCTGCACCTGCGGCATCGCTGCCTCAGGCTCCCTCAACCCCAGTCTCTTGCCCGGGCTCCTCGCTCCACCAGCGTCCAAGGTCCCCGGTGAGGAGGCCCAGAACACCAGGGAATGCGGCCGGGGCGCTGCGCTCCCCGAGGCCGCTACTCCCCGGCGGGGAGGTCGCGGCTCACATCGGCCGAGACGTTGTTCAGACATGCCCGGCAGCGGTCGGCCCCGGCGGGCATGCCGGTCCATTCCACGCGGAGGTGGGGCGAACCGCTGAACACGTACTCCTCGTAGTCGCAACCGACTCCGGCGACCTCCGGGACGCCGAGGAATCGGAAGGCGTCCCAGCGGTAGCAGCGGCTGACCTCGATGGTGACCCGGTCCGGCGTCCGTTCGGCCAGGGTCCACTCATTGGCCGGGGGCGGGGTGAGCCCAAGCCAGTTCGGCCGCAGACTGCGCAGGAACAGACGCCGCCCGAGGCCGGCGCGGAAAAGCAGGGTGAAGGCGGCGCGCTCGTGCTCTCCGGTGGCCAGGAACGCATCGTGGACAGCGTCGATGGCCTCTGACTCCCTCCAGCCCCGCTCCCGCAGCGCCGTGTAGAGCGACGCAACGGGCAGCACGAAGAGGACGAGGTAGAACTGGTTCGGCACCTGGTCCGGCCATGGTGCCCGGCAGGCGAATCGGTCGTAGAAGGCGCAGCTGTTCTCAAGGAGCCTGGATTCGTCGGAGTCCATGGCGCGCACGCACGAGCCCAGCGAGGACCTGCCCATCCGCAGCAGCGGCCCCCGAGTGCTGATCCCCAGCATCAGTCCCCACTCCTCCCGGAGGTCCTCTTCAGCTCACGGCACCGCACCAGCTGACATCAATCTCCATGGGCGCAACAGCTAGCCGCCCCAGCCGAACTGGCGGGCGAACGCGGAGAACATCACCATCGGGCCCCAGAGCAGCAGGGCGGCGACCCCGCACCACAGCCACGCCATCCTCAGGTCGTGGCTGATCGAGGATTCGACTGGGGAAACCGTCGTGGCCATCGGCGTTGTGCTCATGACGCCCACCTTTTCGGCGGGGACCCACCCGTCACCTTCAGGATGCTCCCCGGCCGCGCCCGTCGGCAGGGCCGCTAGTCACCCGCACGCCCGTACGCCCCAGGGCACCCTCCGGGGACGACCCCCGGCTGCTGCTCGGCGCACGCAGCTGACCGCTCGATGAACGCGAGCACCTCGGCGCGCACGTACCTGCGGTGCCCGCCGAGGGTGCGGATCGACGGGCGGTGGACGCTTCTCGCTCGGCGGCATTGGGCGGCCCCCGCCGCGGAACTGGATGGCGATCGACGCAGCGGGGGCCGTTCCCCACCTGAATCGTCGCCCGGGCACCCGGCCTGTAGCGGCGAAGGTCACCCGCGACCCGACCGTCACCCCGTGCCGACCTCATACCGGGAGCTCGAAGAGCCCGCCCCCGTACTCCTCCGCGACCGCGGACGGAAGACCCCGGCGCGGCTGCTGGCGTAACGGCGCGACACGGGCGAGTGGCGTGCGTGCGTGAACTGGTCGACCTGGGCCGGCCTCAACCACCTGGGCTGGTTTGGCGCGGGTGAAGAGCACGCGGCGCAGCGCGCACGCGACCCGCGAGGAACTGCCCCGCGCCTACAGTCGAGGCATGAACCTCAAGGGGTGGGAGAGCCTCATCCTGCTGCTCATCCTGTTGGTCCCGGCCCTCGTCATTGTCCTGGCGGTGGTTGCCGTCATTCGCCGCCGGAAGGTCGGGCGGGGTTCAGCGGCATGGGCCCCCACACGCGGCACGGCGCCAGGCTGGTACCCGGACCCGGACGGGCCGGCCTCGCTGCGATTCTGGGACGGCGCCGGCTGGACCGAGCTGCCGGGCGAGGAACCCCCTCCCGACGCAGGGTAGGAACGGCCGCCCGGCTACCGCTCGGCATACGCAGCAGATCGCTCGATGCACGTGAGGGCAGTTGGCACACAGGTGGGCCTACCCAAGCCGAGAGGCCGCCTCCGCGGAAGCGGAAACGGCCTCTGACCTGCGGCGATCCGGTCGGGCTGACAGGATTTGAACCTGCGACCCCTTGACCCCCAGTCAAGTGCGCTACCAAGCTGCGCTACAGCCCGGAACCCGCTCTCGCGGGCAGGCTGAAGAGTACCCCAGCGCGACGACGCCTCCACCGCGAGCGGTCAGGCGTCGGAAGCCCGCAAGACCCAGAGGTTGTCTCGGTCATCCTTGCGATCGTCGGCGACGGCGATGAGGCCGCCGGGCAGCAAGGCCAAGCCCTCCGGCTTGCCGATCCCCTTCGGCAGGTCGGCGAGCGGCTCGAGGAGCACCTCGTCGCCCACCGCGAGCGGGATCCGAAGGCGGCCGATCCGTCGGCTCTTGTCGGACAGCACCCAGACCCCTCCGGAACCGTCCAGCGCGAGATCGCTGAGATCGGCGAAGGCCTTCCTCGAGCCCTTCGGCAGCGGCCACCAGGCCAGTGCCACCAGTGAGGGGGGCTGCCCCTCCGGAGCGCCGACGGGCAGCGTGAAGGCCGCATCCGTGGCCAGCAGGGTCGCGCCCGACACCCCGAGCGGGTCCTCCCCCGCCGGACCGAACTCCACCAGTCCCGCAGGGTCCTTCTCCTTGGCGACGAGCAGGTGCCCGCGGGCCAGGAGAAGAAGCCCCTCAGACCGCGACGCGTCGCGCACGCGCCAGTGGCGGTCCAGCTCCGGCAGGGTGGCCGTGTCCAGCGATGCCCCGCCGACCGTGGCCCCGGCGGCCAGGTCGATGCCTCCCAGCAGAGACGTGCCCTCCGTCACCACCCAGGCGCGGCCCGCGCCGTCGACCGCGACGGCCTCGAGCTGGCGGAACCGCACCGCCGCATCGGGCCGGGCGCCCAGCTCGTCGGAGGTGACCACCCGCCACTCCCCGACCGCGCCGTCCGCCCCCACGTCGGCGGTGGCCAGCGACGCGTCGTTGTCGCCGACCGCCACGAGCAGCGCCCCGCCGGAACGGCGCAGGCAGGAGAGCCCGGACACCTCGGCCATGGGGATGCGGAGGCGATCGACGACCTCGAGTGCGGCTCCCACAGGGACATAGTGCCGCCTCGGTGGCTCAGCGGCGCGGCTGGCCCTTCTCCCGCTCGCGCACCCGCACGTTGACCTGGACCGGCGTTCCGCGGAAGCCGAACTCCTCGCGCAGCCGCCGCTCGAGGAACCGCCGGTAGCCGGCCTCGAGGAAGCCGGTCGTGAAGAGCACGAACGTCGGCGGCCGGGTCGCGGCCTGGGTGGCGAAGAGGATCCGCGGCTGCTTGCCGCCGCGCACCGGGTGCGGGTGGGCGGCGACGACCTGGCCGAGGAACGCGTTGAGCCGGCTGGTCGGGATGCGGGTGTCCCAGCCGCCGAGCGCCTCGTCGAGCGCGCGGACCAGCCGGTCGACGTGCCAGCCGGTGCGGGCCGACACGTTGACCCTCGGTGCCCAGTCGACGTGCTGCAGGTCGAGCTCGATCTCGCGCTCGAGGAACGGCCGGCGGTCCTCGTCCACCAGGTCCCACTTGTTGAACGCGAGGACGAGCGCCCGGCCGGAGTCCAGCACCAGCTGGATGATCCGGGTGTCCTGCTCCGACAGCACGTCGCCGGAGTCGACGAGGACGACGGCGACCTCGGCCTTCTCCAGCGCCGCCTGGGTGCGCAGGGAGGCGTAGTACTCGTGGCCGCTGGCCTCATGGACCCGGCGGCGGATGCCGGCGGTGTCGACGAAGCGCCACTCGCGGCCGCCGAGCTCGATCACCTCGTCGACGGGGTCGACCGTGGTGCCGGCGACGCTGTCGACGACGACGCGGTCCTCGCCGGCGAGCCGGTTCAGCAGGCTGGACTTGCCGACGTTGGGGCGGCCGAGCAGCGCCACCCGGCGCGGGCCGCCGGGCTCGTTGCCGAATCCGTGCTCGGGGGCCTCCGGCAGCGCGTCGAGGATCGCGTCGAGCAGATCGCCGCTGCCGCGCCCGTGCAGGGCGGAGACCGGGTAAGGCTGGCCTAGGCCGAGGCTCCACATGCCGGCGGCGTCGGACTCGGCCCGCAGGTCGTCGACCTTGTTGGCCGCGAGGACCACCGGCTTGCCCGCCCGGCGCAGGACCCGCACGACCGCCTCGTCGGTGTCGGTCGCGCCGACCGTGGCGTCGACGACGAAGAGCACGGCGTCCGCGGCGTCGATCGCCATCTCGGCCTGGGCCGCGACCCGCGCGGCCATCCCCTTGGCGTCGGCCTCCCAGCCGCCGGTGTCGACGACGGTGAACCGGCGGCCGGCCCAGTTGGCGTCGTACGGGACGCGGTCGCGCGTCACACCGGGCACGTCTTCGACCACGGCCTCGCGCCGGCCGAGGATGCGGTTGACGAGGGTGGACTTGCCGACGTTGGGGCGACCGACGACGGCGAGCACCGGCAGCGGGCCCTCATCGGGGGCGGCCTCGTCGTCGAAGGGCGCGAGGGTGTCGTCGCTCATCGAGGCGCCCCAGCCAGCGCCTGCTCGACCAACGCGCTGACCTGGGCCACGACCTCGGCCAGCCCGTGGTGGGTGGCGTCGACGACGACCGCGTCCGGGGCCTGGGCCAGGGGCGAGGCCTCGCGGCCGCTGTCGTAGGCGTCGCGCGCCGCGAGCGCCTCGCGGGTGGCCTCGACGTCGTCGTGGTCCAACTCGGCGGTTCGCCGGGCAGCGCGCGCCTCGGGGTGGGCGTCGAGGAAGACCTTCAGGTCGGCGCCCGGGACGACGGTGGTGCCGATGTCGCGGCCCTCCACCACGATGCCGCCCGCGCCGATGGTCGCGCGCTGCAGGGCGACGAGGCCGGCGCGCACCTCCGGGAGGGCGCTGACGGGGCTCACCGCGGCCGTCACCAGGTCGCTGCGGATCGCCTCGGAGACGTCCTCGCCGTCGAGGGCGATCCCGGGGGCGTCGGGGTCGGTGGACGGTGTGATGCGGGCGGCGCTGCCAATGGCGGCGACCGCGACCGGGTCCGCGGGGTCCACACCGGCGCGCAGGACGGCCAGGGCGACCGCCCGGTACATCGAGCCGGTGTCGAGGTAGCGCAGACCGAAGCGGCGGGCGACCAGCCGGGACACGCTGGACTTGCCGGAGCCGGAGGGCCCGTCGACGGCGACCACGATCGTGCTCAGGTCGGCGGCCATCGGTGCTCCTCTCACAGGGGGCGACGCGGGGCTCGTCAGCCCGGCGGCGGAAGTGGGGTCGGCCGACGCTGCGCGCGGCCGTGCCTTGAGGGTACCCAGCAGCCGGGCCGGGCGATCAATCGCGCGGTCAATCGTGGACGCGCCACCCGCGGGCGCGGAGGTCGGCGCGCAGCGCCTCGGCCGCCGCCGGCGCGACCGCCAGCTCGACCAGGCCGACGTCCTGCCCTGGGGAGTGCTCGATCGAGAGGTCCTCGATGTTGACGCCGAGGGCGCCCGCCTCGTTGAAGATCCGGGCCAGCTCGCCGGGACGGTCGTCGACGACGACGGACACCACCGCGTAAGGCTGCGCGGGCGCGCCGTGCTTCCCGGGGATCCGGCCGCGCCCGGTGCGACCCCGCTCCAGCATGCCGGTGACCACCGCCCGCGCCCCCACGCCTTCGTCGGCCGCGGGGTCCTGGTCGGGCTGATCGGGGCCCGATCCGGGCTCGGCGCGGGGCTCTTCGGCCAGCGTGTCGAGCGCGGTCAGCACCGAATCGAGGTCGTCGTGCAGGTCGGCCAGCACCGCCCGCAGCGCAGGGGCGTTCGCGGCCAGGATCTGCGTCCACAGGCCGGGGTCGCTGGCCGCGATGCGCGTGACGTCGCGCAGCCCCTGCCCCGCCAGCCGGATGGACCCGTCGGGGGCCTCGGCCAGCCGAGCGGCCGTGAGCGAGGCCACCACCTGCGGAGCGTGGGACACCAGCGCCACCGCCTCATCGTGGGCCTGCGCCCCCATCTCCACGGGCAGGGCCCCGCAGGCCAGGGCCAGCTCGCGGACCAGGTCCACCCGTGAACGCTCGGCAGCACCGGGCGTCAGCACCCAGGGGCGGCCCTCGAAGAGGTCGGCCCTGGCGCCGCGTGCGCCGCCAATCTCGCGCCCGGCCATGGGGTGGCCGCCGACCAGCCGAGCCGGGTCGGCCCCCAGGGTCTCGGCCTCCCCTAAAGGTTTGGTCTTGATGCTTGCGACATCACTTACTGTCGCGTTGAGGTAGAGACGGGACTGGGCGGCGAGTACGCCCCCGGTGGCGTCGGGCGGCACGCACACGAGGCACAGATCCGGATCCTCCGGGGGCGGGCCAGCAGCGGCCCCCGACAGGTCCACCGCGAGCGCCTGGGCCTGCGGGTCGCGGTCCTCGATCCACACCCGCCAGCCGGCCCGCCGGGCCGCGAGCGCGGCCGACGTCCCCAGCAATCCGCTGCCGACCACGAGCAGCGAGCTCACCGCGAGCTCACTGGGCCAGGTCGCGGCGCAGCGCCTCTGCGCCGCGCAGGTAGACGTGCTGGATCTGCGATCGCTCGCGCGGGGTCTCCGCGTGCGCCATCACCCGCACCACGCGCTCCAGGGCGCCTGGCACGGCCATCTCCTGCGCGCACAGCAGCGGCACGTCGCCCAGGCCGAGGGTGCGGGCTGCGGCCGCGGGGAAGTCGCTCACGAGATCGGGGGTGCAGGTGAAGATCACGCTGACGAGGTCGTCGGTCGCGATCTCGTTGCGGGCCAGCATCTCGCTGACCAGCTCCACCACGGCCTCGGCCATCTCGGCGCGGTCGTCCGCCGACAGCCGGGTCGCCCCGCGGACCGCGCGCAGCGCCACCTCGACCCCTCCAGACCTCACCTGCGCCGGGTCCTCTGGCCCGCCGATGCTCGGGTCAGCCTAGCCAGCGGCGCAGGGCCGACCAAGGCGACGTGCCGCGGCGTCGCGTTGTCGTGGAGTGGCTACCGCGTCACCGCGACTTGTCGACAGATCTGCTTTGGGCAGGGTCGAGACCCCTCCGCCACTGGGCGATAGATCGACATTCCTGGTGTCGGCACCTCGCTGGCCTGCGTCGATGCCGCCGTCGGGACAACGCCTGGGCGGCCTACCCTGGACAGAGCCAAGTATCGCTATGTCTACAAGCCGACGAGTTGGTACAGCTCACCGAGCTCCTGGCGGTTGAGCACCCGGGTGCGGCCGGCCCGCAGATCCCCCAGCGACACCGGACCGATCTTGGTGCGCACGAGCCGGCTCACCGGGTGGCCGACCTCGGCCAGCATCCGGCGGACGATGTGCTTGCGGCCCTCGTGGAGCACCACCTCGACCATGACCCGCGAGGCCGATGAGCTCACCACCCGGAACGAGTCGACCCGGGCCAGGCCGTCGTCGAGGTCGACGCCCTCCCGCAGCTGCTTGCCCACCCCGCGGCCGATGGGGCCGGACACCTCCGCCAGGTAGGTCTTGGGCACCTCGAAGGACGGGTGCGTCAGCCGATGGGCCAGCGGGCCGTCGTTGGTCAGCAGGATCAGGCCCTCGCTGTCGGCGTCGAGCCGGCCGACGTGGAACAGCCGCTCGTCGGTGGCGTAGTCGGCCAGGTTGGGCCGGCCCTGGGGGTCCCCCATCGAGCTGATCACCCCGCGCGGCTTGTTGAGCGCCAGGTGGACGAGGTCGGGGGCCGATGCGATCCGCAGCCCGTCCACGCGAATCACAGCGGTGGCCGGATCGACCCGCACGCCCATCTGCTCCACGACCGCCCCGTCGACCTCCACCCGGCCCTCGGCGATGAGCTGCTCGCAGGTGCGGCGCGAACCCACTCCGGCCTGGGCGAGCACCTTCTGCAGGCGGATCAAGTCGGACTCTTCAGGCATCTGGGTATCAATCTTAGGTTGAGAGTGAGTTGTTATCGAAGTCTACCGTCGAGAGTTCCGGCAGCATCGGAGCCAGCTCGGGCAGGTCCTCCACCGAGGTCAGTCCCAGCCGCTCCAGGAAGTACGACGTCGTCCGGTAGAGGATCGCCCCGGACTCGTGCTCGACGCCGGCCTCCTCGACCAGGCCCCGGGTGGTCAGGGTGCGCATCACCCCGTCGACATTGACCCCTCGCACCGCGGAGACCCGCGCCCGGGACACCGGTTGCCGGTAGGCGACCACGGCGAGCGTCTCCAGGGCCGCCTGGGTGAGCCGGGCCTGCTGGCCGTCCAGGATGAAGCGCTCCACCACGGAGGCGCAGGACGCCCGGGTGTACAGCCGCCAGCCGCCGGCGACCTCGCGCAGCTCAAAGCCGCGCCCCTGGGCGTCGTACTCGGCCGCCAACCCCGCCACCACGGCGGCGATCTCGTCTCGGGGCCGCTCCAGCACCTGGGCCAGCGTCGTCTCGGAGACCGGCTCGTCCACCACCAGCAGGATCGCCTCGACCGCCGCGGCCAGGCTCGGGGCCGCGACGGGCTCAGCCAAGGCCCACGTCGGCTCAGGCGAGCCCGCGGCATCGCCGGGCGGGCCGGCCATGCCCCCGCTGCTCGGCCGCCACGTCCTGCTCGGTCATCCCTGCTCCTCCTCACGGGGGCCGTCGAAGGGCCCTGCCGTCTCCGCTCCCCCGATGCCAGGGCCCAGCCCCGCGGGCTCGCCCTCGTCCGCGCCGACCTCGTCGAGCACGCTGACGTCCTCGCCGTACACCTCGGGCTCGTCGAACTCGTCGTCCACCTCGACGCCGCCGTCGTCGGACCCGGTCCACCGCACATGCAGCTCCCCCAGGGCCGCCACCTGGTCGAAGGCCACCGCCCCCTCGCGAAAGAGCTCGAGCAGGGCGAGGAAGCGGGCGATCACGGTGACCGTGTCGCCGCCGGTGTCGGCGACCAGCGAGCGGAAGGTGGCCGTGCGGACCCGGCGCAGCCGGTCCACCAGCACCGCCGCCTGCTCGCGCACGCTCACCCGGGGTGCGTGCAGGTGGGCGACGCCCACCTCGGGCGGGGCAGGCTTGGGCGCCAGCGCCCGCTCGGCCATCGCCGCCAGCTCGGCAGCCCCGATGCCGAGCAGCACCTCAGGAAGCAGCGCCGCGAACCGCTCCTCGAGGCCGACCGCGCGCGGATGCCGCCGCGCCTCGACCGCCATCCGGTGCGCGAAGTCCGCCGCTGCCTCCTTGTACGCGCGGTACTGCAGCAGCCGGGCGAACAGCAGGTCGCGGGCCTCCAGCCGGGCGAGGTCCTCCTCGTCCTCGACCTCGGCTTGAGGCAGCAGCCGGGCGGTCTTCAGGTCGAGCAGGGTCGCGGCGACGACGAGGAACTCGGTCGCCGGCTCGAGCTCCCAGCCGCCCTCCCGGGCCCGGATGTAGGCGATGAACTCGTCGGTGACCTGGGAGAGCGCGACCTCGGTGACGTCCAGCCGGTGCTTGGCGATCAGCCCGAGCAGCAGGTCGAACGGCCCCTCGAACACGGAGAGGTGGACCTCGAAGCCTCCGGGCTCACGAGGCCCCGCCTCGTCGAGTTGCTCCGCCACGGCCGCCACGGGGCGACACGCTAGCCCAGCGCGGCCCCCGGTCAGCGCAGGCCGAGCCGCCGCACCAGGATGCTGGCCTCGCCCTTGGTCTCCAGGTCGGCCAGGACGACGGCCAGCGCCTCGCGGACGATCCGGCCCCGGTCGACGGCGATCCCGTGGCGCGCGCGCAACGCCAACCGGGCCTCCTCGAGGTCCAGCAGCTCCTCGGCCGACACGTAGACCGTGATCTTCTCGTCGTGCCGCTGGCGGCCCGACGGCGCGCGCGAGGCGGCGTCGGTGCGGGCCACCGGGCGGCGGCGCGGCGGCGGGGACGGCTCCCGCGCCGCGTCACCCGTCGGCTCCACGGCCTGGGCGGCGACCGGCGTCGTCGGCCGCTCGCGGGTCGCCGCGGCCAATCCGGACGAGGGGTCGGTGGCGCGAAACAGCTCGTCGGCGCCCGGCAGGGTGCTGCGGCGGCTCATCGGGCCGCCTCGCGCGCGGCCTCGCGGGCCAGGATCTCGCGGGCCAGCTGGCGGTAGGCGGCCGCCCCCGCCGAGCTCGACGCGTACGTCGTGATCGGCTCGCCGGCCACCGTCGTCTCCGGGAAGCGCACGGTGCGGCTGATCACGGTGTGGAACACGCCGTCGCCGAACGCCTCCACCACCCGGGACAGGACCTCGCGCCCGTGCAGGGTGCGAGCGTCATACATAGTCGCCAGAATTCCCTCAAGTTCAAGTCGAGGGTTAAGCCGATCCTGCACCTTGCGTATGGTCTCGATCAGCAGGGCCACCCCGCGGAGCGCGAAGAACTCGCACTCCAGCGGCACGATGACGCCGTCGGCCGCGGTCAGCGCGTTGACCGTGAGCAGGCCCAGCGACGGCTGGCAGTCGATCAGCACGATGTCGTAGTCGTCGACGATGGGGGCCAGGGCCCGCCCCAGGATCTGCTCGCGGGCCACCTCGCCCACCAGCTGCACCTCGGCCGCCGACAGGTCGATGTTGGCGGGCACCAGGTCCAGCCCGGCGTGGTCGGTCTTGAGCAGGACGTCCTCGATCGAGACCTCCCGCTGCATGAGCACCGTGTAGATCGATCGATCGAGCTCGTGCGGGTTCACCCCCAGCCCGACCGAGAGGGCCCCCTGCGGGTCGAAGTCCACCAGCAGCACCCTGAGCCCGCACTCCACGAGCGCGGCGCCGAGGTTGATCGTGGTGGTGGTCTTGCCGACGCCGCCCTTCTGGTTGCACAGGGCGAGGATCCGGGCCGGCCCGTGGGTTTGCCGCGGGGCGGGCTGCGGGAAGACCGGCAGCGGGCGGCCCGTGGGCCCGAGGATCGAGTCCGTCGACGGCGCCTCGCCCTCCGTCGGCGGCACCTCGTCGATCAGGGTGTGGACGACCAGCACCTCCTCGACGGCCTCCAGGACCGTCTCCGGGGCCGCCTCCCCCGTCCCATCTGTCACTTCCGGCTCAGCCGTCTCGGCCGTGGGCTCATCCGCCGGCGCGGCGGGATCAAATGTCGACATAGAGATTAGCCTATGAACCTTCCTGGCGACTCCGCTACCTGTCGGCAGTTGCCGACGTGCCGGACTCTAGGACCCGCCGGGCGGCCGGGGCAAGGGGTGGGGCTGCCGCCCGCTCAATCCCGGGCCCGCGGATGCGCGCTCGCGTAGACCTCGCGCAGCCGGTCGATGGTCACCTGGGTGTAGATCTGGGTGGTCGCCACCGACGCGTGGCCGAGCAGCTCCTGCACCACCCGCACGTCGGCTCCCCCGTCGAGCAGGTGGGTGGCGAAGGAGTGCCGCAGGGTGTGCGGCGACAGGTGCTCGCTCGCCAGCCCGGCCCTGGCCGCGGCCTCCCGCAGGACCGCCCACGCGCTCTGCCGGGACAGCCGGCTCCCCCGGGCGTTGACGAACACCGCGCCCGCCGGGGCCGCCGGGCCGCGGCCGGCGCTCAGCAGCGCCTCCCGGCCTCGCACCAGGTAGGCGCCCAGCGCCTCGCGGGCGTAGCGGCCCAGCGGGACCACCCGCTCCTTGCCGCCCTTGCCGCGCAGCCGCACGGCGCCCGCCTCGAGGTCGAGGTCGTCGAGGTCGAGCCCGACCGCCTCGGAGATCCGGGCGCCGGTGCCGTACAGCACCTCCAGCAGGGCGCGGTCCCGCAGCGCCTTGGGGGTCCCGGCCGAGCCGGCCGCCTCCAGCAGCCTGGCCACCTCGTCGACGCCGATCGCCTTGGGCAGCCGCTGCGGGGCCGCCGGCGGTCGGACGCCTCGCGACGGGTCGGTGGTCGCCAGCCCGTCACGGGCGGCGAAGCGGTGGAACCCCCGCACCGCCACGACCGTGCGCGCGGCCGACGCCGCCGACAGGACCGCGCCGCCGTCCGACCCGGACCGCAGCGCCGCGAGGAACTCCCCGACGTCCCGCTCGCCCACGGCATCGGGCTCGGCCAGCCCGCGGGCGCGGCAGAACGCCCGGTAGCGGCGCAGGTCGCGGCGGTATGCCGCCACCGTGTGGCCGGACAGCCCGCGCTCAACCGCCACGTGGTCGAGGTAGGCCGACACCGCGGCGTCCAGCGCGCTGGGCCCGCCATCCGCCGCAGGGCCGCCCGCCCCCGAGGTTCCCGCCGCGTCCACCCTGGCGACGCTAGCGGAGTCGGCCGTCAGCCCAGCACATCCTCAAGCGCCACCGACGGCAGCCCGAAGGCCTCGGCCACCGCGCCGTACGTGATCTGGCCCGCGTGGGTGTTGAGCCCCAGCGCCAGCGAGCGGTCGTCGCCCAGGGCCTGGCGCCAGCCCTTGTTGGCCAGCTCGACGGCGTACGGCAGCGTCACGTTCGTCAGCGCGTACGTCGAGGTGTGCGGCACGGCGCCGGGCATGTTGGCCACGCAGTAGAAGACCGACTCGTGCACGCGGTACGTCGGCTCGGCGTGGGTCGTCGGCCGCGAGTCCTCGAAGCAGCCGCCCTGGTCGATCGAGATGTCGACGAGCACCGCGCCGGGCTTCATCCGCGACACCAGCTCGTTGCTGATCAGGGTCGGGGCCTTGGCCCCCGGCACCAGCACGGCGCCGATCACCAGGTCGGCGTCGAGCACCGCCCGCTCGATCTCGTAGGCGTTGGAGGCGATCGTCTGCATGTGGCCCTGGTAGATCGCGTCGGCCTGGCGCAGCCGGGCGATGTTGCGGTCGAGCAGGAGCACCTCGGCCTGCATGCCGAGGGCGATCGCGGCGGCGTTCATCCCGGAGACGCCGGCGCCGATCACGACGACCTTGGCCGCGTAGACGCCCGACACCCCGCCCATCAGCACGCCGCGGCCGCCGTTGGCGCGCATGAGGGTCGCGGCGCCCACCTGCGGCGCCATCCGGCCGGCCACCTCGGACATCGGCGCGAGCAGCGGCAGCGACCGGTCCGGCAGCTCGACGGTCTCGTACGCGATGCCCGTCACGCCGTTGGTGAGCAGCGCGTCGGTGCAGGCGCGGTCGGCGGCGAGGTGCAGGTAGGTGAACAGGGTCTGGCCCTGCCGCATCCGGGGGTACTCCTCGGCGATCGGCTCCTTGACCTTCAGCAGCAGGTCGCCCTCGGCCCACACGTCGTCGGCGGTGTCCAAGATGGTGGCGCCGGCGGCGACGTACTCCTCATCGCGGATCGACGAGCCAAGCCCCGCGCCGCGCTGCACGAACACGTCGTGGCCGTGGCGGGACAGCTCGTGGACTCCGGACGGCGTGATGGCCACGCGGTACTCGTTGTTCTTGACCTCGCTGGGGATGCCGACCTTCACCTGGATCAACGTCCTTCGCGCGCGCCTGCGGTGCCGACCAGGGGTGTCGGCGGTGGGACCGCGGCAGCGCCGTCAGCACAGTAGTGCGCCCTGGGGCGCGGCGGGATGTACACGCCGGAGCCCGCCGAGCGTGCGGCTACGCCCCTCCGTACAAACCGCGAAGGTGCCCGGGGGCCACCGGCCAGGCCGCGTCGCTGGCGCGCAGCCCCTGCCAGCCGCGGTCGCGCAGCACCCCCGCGGCGAGCACCCCCATCACGAGCAGCGGGTTGTGCAGCCGGCCGGCGAGCACGCCCTCGCGCACGGTGTCGAGGGGCACCCACTCGACCAGCATGTGCCGCTCCTCGCCGTCGGCCTCGTGCGCCGGGCCGTCCGAGGGCCGCACGTCGCGGGCGAGGTAGATCCGGGCCGACTCGTCGCTCATCCCGGGGCTGGTGAACGCGTCGACGAGGACGTCCCACCGGGTCGCCTCGTGGCCGGTCTCCTCCCACAGCTCACGCCGGGCGCACACGAGCGGGTCCTCTCCCGGCAGGTCCAGCAGCCCCGCGGGCAGCTCCCACAACGCCCGCCCCACGGCGTGGCGGTACTGCCGCACGAGCAGCACCCGGTCGTCCTCATCGAGCGCCACCACGCCGACCGCGCCCGGGTGGCGCACCAGGTCGCGCTCGACCACCTCGGCCCCGGGCAGCTCGACGGTCTCGGTCGACACCGCGAACTTGGCGCCCGCGAACCGCTCCCGGACGCGCAGCACCGGCGCCCCCTCGGGGACGTCGACCAGGTCGGTCACGCGTGCGCCGGCTCATGCGCCGGCTCCACACCGCCCGGCTCCACGCCGCCCGGCTCGACGGTGAGGTCGAGGCGGGTCTCGTCCTGGCGGGCCAGCGCCGCCGCGACCAGCCCGGAGAACAGCGGGTGCGGCCGGGTCGGGCGGGAGCGGAACTCCGGGTGGGCCTGGGTGCCCACGAAGTACGGGTGGACGTCGCGCGGCAGCTCGACGAACTCGACCAGCCGCCCGTCCGGCGAGGTGCCGGAGAAGACCACGCCGGCCGCCTCGATCCGCTCGCGGTAGGCGTTGTTCACCTCGTACCGGTGGCGGTGCCGCTCGGAGACCTCGGGCTCGCCGTACAGCTCGCGGACGATCGAGCCCTCGCGCAGCGCCGCCGGGTAGAGGCCGAGGCGCATCGTGCCGCCCATGTCGCGCTCGCCGGAGACGACGTCGACCTGGTCGCTCATCGTCGCGATGACGGCGTCCGGGCAGCCGGGGTCGAACTCGGCCGAGTTGGCGTCGGGGATCCCGGCCAGCGAGCGGGCGGTCTCGATCACCATGCACTGCAGGCCCAGGCACAGGCCGAGGATCGGCAGGCCGTGCTCGCGCGCGTAGCGCACCGCCCCGACCTTGCCCTCGATGCCGCGGACGCCGAAGCCGCCGGGCACGCATACGGCGTCGACGTCGGCCAGGTGCCGGGCGGCCCCGGCCGGCTCCGCGCAGCCGTCGGACGGAACCCAGCGGATGTTCACCTTGGCGTTGTGCGCGAACCCGCCCGCGCGCAGCGCCTCGGTGACCGACAGGTACGCGTCGGGCAGGTCGACGTACTTGCCGACCAGGGCGACGACGACCTCGCGCGACGGCGCGTGCACACGGCGCAGCAGGTCGTCCCAGGCCGTCCAGTCGACATCGCGGAACGGCAGCCCGAGCCGCCGCACGACGTACGCGTCGAGGCCCTCGGTGTGGAGCACCTTGGGGATGTCGTAGATCGAGGGGGCGTCGACGGCGGCGACCACGGCCTCCTCGTCGACGTCGCACATCAGCGAGACCTTGCGCTTGATGCCCTCGGGCACCGCGCGGTCGGCGCGCAGCACCAGCGCGTCGGGCTGGATGCCGATGCTGCGCAACGCGGCCACCGAGTGCTGGGTGGGCTTGGTCTTCAGCTCGCCGGAGGGCCCGAGGTACGGCAGCAGCGACACGTGCACGAAGAAGACGTTGTCGCGGCCCACGTCATGGCGCACCTGGCGGGCGGCCTCGATGAACGGCAGCGACTCGATGTCGCCCACCGTGCCGCCGATCTCGGTGATGACCACATCGACGTCCGGCCCGTCCTGGGCGCGCATCCGGCTCTTGATCTCGTTGGTGATGTGCGGGATGACCTGGACGGTGTCGCCGAGGTACTCGCCTCGGCGCTCCTTGGCGATCACCTGCGAGTAGACCTGGCCGGTGGTGACGTTGGCCGCGGCGCCGAGGTTGCGGTCGAGGAAGCGCTCGTAGTGGCCGATGTCGAGGTCGGTCTCCGCGCCGTCGTCGGTGACGAAGACCTCGCCGTGCTGGAACGGGTTCATCGTCCCGGGGTCGACGTTGAGGTAGGGGTCGAGCTTCTGCATGGTCACGCGGATGCCGCGCGCCTTGAGCAGGCTGCCGAGGGAGGAGGCGGTGAGGCCTTTGCCGAGGGAGGAGGCGACGCCTCCCGTGACGAACAGGTGCTTGGTCGTCTGCGGCGCTGCCAAGGCGTGCTCCCGGGACTCGAGTGCGGCGGGAGGCCCCGCCTGTCCACGGGCGTTCAGGCTATCAGCGATCCCGAGGGGGCAGCGCTCAGCGCCGCGCCGGAGGCGGCGCGGGGGCAGCGCGGCCGGCGGCGCACCCGATTCAGGCGGCCCCTCGCCCGGCGGGCCCGCCAGCCCGGCCCGCCCGAGGACCCTGGTCGCCACGGCGATCGCCAGCGGGATCGCCACGATGCTCGCCATCCCGGGGATCGCGATGCCGGAGTCGTTCACCAGGCCGCCGATGACCCCCAGCGTGAGCACCGCGATGAGCCCCGGCCGCAGCGTCGGCACGGCGTCGAACGCCGTGCGCAGCGGGCCGGTGGGCCGCCTCAGCAGCCACCACACGAAGAGCAGCGCCAGCGGCACCAGCAGCGTGAAGACGCTGCGGGTGAGCAGCGAGGCGTTCGCCTCGAGCTTGCGCTGGACGACCACCCACGCGTCCCCGTCGACGAGGTCGGCGACGAACCGGCCGAAGTGGGTGCGGTCCCCCACCGGCCGCAGGTAGTCGACCCACGCCAGCACGGCGACGACGAGCCCGCCCGCCAGCGTGAAGAGGGCCAGCCGCTGCCAGGACACCGACAGCCCGGCCGCCAGCAGGCCGAGCACGGCGAAGGCGGGCACCAGGGCGATCACCCCGCCGAAGTCGCTGCCGAAGCGCGCGGCGCCGTCGAGCACGACGCACAGCAGGCCCATGCCGCCCACCGCCCCCAGCACGGCGCGCTTGCGGCCCTCCCGGACCCAGGGGCCGACGGCCGCGGCGGTCGCCAGCAGGGCGCCGGTCGCGAAGACGGCGTACGCCAGGTTGCCGAAGCCCCAGAACCGGCCGGCCGTGATGGGGTTGTAGCCGGCCAGCGTCATGATCTGCAGCCGCCCGCCCGTCGTGATGTCCACGGCCTGCACCAGGAAGGTCACCGCGGCCGCGGCCCCGGCGGGGCCGAAGAGCCAACGCCGCCACGGCCCGGTGAACGCCACCACGGTGAACGCGACCGTGAAGGCGCCGACCACCGCCGCCAGGGCCGGCAGCGGGGAGGCCGAGCGCCACCACGGGATCAGGTTGGCCAGGAACGACGCGGTCACCACGCCGGCCGCCGCCACGCCCGCCACCTGGGCCGCCCGCAGCGCCCCGGTGCGGGCCAGCGGATCCCTGGCGCGGCGCCAGACGAGCAGCGCCACGACGTACAGCAGCAGCTGGCCGACGACGAGGAGCAGGTAGAACGGGCCGGTGTAGCCCAGCACCAACGTCGCGTGCAGGTTGATGTCGACGTACCGGGAGACCCGGTCGGCGACGGGGGCGGCGGTGCCCGCGGCCGGCTCCCAGGGCCGGTACGGCATCTGGGCCGGGACGCCGAGCCCGAGGGCGGTCAGCGCGGTCGGCGCGAGGTCGGACAGCTCGACGTACGGAGCGCGCCGTGTGATGTCGCTGACCAGGTCGCCGACCGCGAACCCAGGGCCGGAGGCGACGGCGACGTGCGTGCCTGCCGTCTCGTCCTGGACCTCGGAGACGCCCGCGAGCAGGAGCACCGAGCCGGCCGGCCGGGCGGCCTCGATCCGGGCGACCCACTGGTCGACCTCGGCCAGCGCGGCCGCGTCGTGCGGCTCGGCCGGACCTGCCGCGCCCGGGCCGTCCAGCAGCGCCCCCGAGCCGAAGACGGCAAGCGCGCACCGGGCGCTCCAGGCGCGCAGGTCGTCGATGGCGGCGAGGTCCGCGGCGTACGCCGCCACGCGCCCCGACAGATCCGCCCCGCCGACGGCCCCGCCGCGCCCCGCGGCCGTCACACACCCGCCGGCGTCCAGCACGGTCTGCGCGAGCAGCCCGAGCCGGGCGTCGTAGAGCAGCTCGGCGTTGGCCGCCACGAGCGCCCGCCAGCCGTCGACCACCGCGCCGCGGCCCTCGGGGGTCTCGCCGAGGAGCGGCGGGCACCCGGTCGACCCCTCCGGCGCCTCGGGGCCGCGGGCGCGGTTGCCGGTGGTCAGCTGGAGCCAGCCGTCGGAGGGGCAGGTGCGGGACCGGGCGCTGCGCACCGACAGCACGCCCGTGGCCGACTCCTCGGCCAGCCGCCAGATCGCGGGGGTCCCCTGCTCGGTGACGTCGGCCCAGCGGAGTCCCGGGACGCCCAGCACGAGCACGTGGCCCTGCGGAGGCCCCGATTCAGCAGCCTGCGCGGGCACCGGGGTGAGGAGCGAGGCGCCCACGCCGAGGGCCGCGATCAGCCGGATCCCCCGGCGGACCCGGGCGCGGACGCCGCTCACCGCAACCCCGCCCGCGCGGCGGCGTAGACGGCGGCCACCGCGTCTGCGGTGCCCGAGTCGTCCGGCCAGGTCGCCGCCTGGCGCCGGCCGCGGGCCGCCAGCTCGGCGCCCACCGCGGCATCGTCCAGCACCCGGTCGACGGCCGCGGCGAGTGCGGCGGCGTCGCCGTACGGGACCAGCAGGGCGGCGTCGCCCACCAGCTCCGGGATCCCCCCGACCCGGGTCGCCACCAGCGGGACCCCGGCGCGCAGGGCCTCCTGGGCGACGAGCGCGCGCGCCTCCCACACGCTGGGCAGCACCACGACCGAGGCGGCGGCGAGCAGATCGGGCACGTCGAGGCGCCGGCCCAGCAGCCGCACCGGCAGCCCCTCCGCCGCGATCCGCGCGGCGAGGGCCTCCTCGGAGGGGCCCGACCCGGCGATCGCGACCAGCGGGACCGGGTCGCGGCCGGCCCAGGCGCGCGCGGCGTCGAGCAGGACCGGGTAGCCCTTCTGGGGGTGCAGCCGGCCGATGCAGAGCACCAGCGGCCGGTCGCCGGCGCCGAGCTCGGAGCGCACCTCTGCGGGCGGCCGCGTCGGCGGCCCCAGCGGCGGCGCGGACACCGGCCCCAGCCGGGCGTCTTCGCCGCCCAGCGCCCGGACCCGCTCCACCAGGTCGCTGCTCGCCCCGAGGGTGACGTCGGCGGAGCGCGCGACGACACCCTCCAGCCAGCCGTAGATCCGGCGCTTGACTCCCCCGCCCAGCACCGCGTTGTGCCAGGTCACGACGTACGCCGGAGGCCGGCCGGTGCGGCCCCGCAGCCGGCCCAGCGCCGCGGCCCCGACGAGGCCGGCCCGCAGCCCGTGGGCGTGCACCACGTCTGCGCCGCGCACGAGCGAGGCCAGCCGCCGGGCCGCCCGCGCGTCGGCCACCGGATCCACCCCGCCCGCGATCTCAAGGGGGGCGAAGGCCGCCCCGGCCGCGGTGAAGGCAAACAGCTCCTCGGTCGCCGCCGGTCCGAGCACCGCGACCTGCCAGCCGCGCGCGACGAGCTGCTCGGCCAGCGAGCGGATGTGCTGGCCGACCCCGCCGGTGCTGGTGGCCAGCACCAGGGCGACCCGGTCACCCGGCGGCGGCACGGTGCCTCCGCTCGCGCAGGGTGGCCAAGGCCCGGCGGTCCACGACCGCGGCCACGCCCAGGCCCGCCGCGGCGCCGGCGGCGCCGGCAGCGGCGCAGACGGCCAGGGCCTGCCAGGGCGTCGACCCGGCGCCGAGGAGCCGCACGACGGCCAGGGCCGCGGCGCCCGCCGCGGCGGCGGCCAGCAGCGCCCCCGACGAGGTGCGCGCCAGGCCCGCGGTGGCCGCGGGGCCCCCGATCCGCCGCGAGACCCAGATGAGCAGCACCCCGGCGGCGGTCAGGCCGGCGGTGGATCCCCAGCCGAGGGCCGCCGGGACCTGCTCGGGCGACGCCTGCCACACGAGGGTGAGCTGGACGGCGACGACCACACCCCATCCGACCACGACCGCCACGGTCGCCGCACGCCCGCGGTGCGCGGCGTAGCAGGCCCGGGTCAGGTGGGCCAGCAGCCCGTACCCGATCAGCCCCGGGGCGAACGCCACCAGCGCGCTGGCGACCTGCTGGGTCGCCGACGGGCCGGGGGCCCCGAGGGCCAGCACCCGTGCCACCGGTTCCGCGGTCGCGGCCAGCAGGGCCGCGGCCACCGCCGACAGCAGCACGACGCCCCGGCTCACCCCGGCGGTCAGGGCGGACCAGCCCTCGCGGTCCCCCTCGTCGTGGCGGGCGGCGAGCTGCGGGAAGGCGCTCGTCGCCAGCGGCACGGCCAGGATCGACCACGGCAACAGGAAGACCGTCCAGGCGAGCACGTACACCCCGACCGCACCCTCGGAGCCGCGGTCGTTGGCGAGCCGGATCGCGACGGCGGTGGCGACCTGCTGGGCCACCACGAGCCCGATCGCGGCGGCGGCGAGGGCACGCACCCGCGGCAGCACGCCGTCGGGGAACGACAGGGCCGGGCGCAGCCGCAGCCGCAGCCGCCCCGCCGCGACCGCCGGCACCAGGGCCAGCGCCATCACGCCCAGCGTCGTGCCGCCCGCGAGCAGGGCGAGCTGCCGGGTGGTGAGGGCCTCGATCGAGCCGCGCGACTCCCCCGCGTCGACGGCGTACGCGAGATAGGCCGCGATCACCACGAGGCTGGACACCAGCGGGGCCAGCGCGGGCGCCGCGAACCGGCGATGCGCCTGCAGCAGGCCGTACAGGACCACCGCGAGCCCGTAGAAGATCATCTGCGGGGCGAAGATCCGCAGCATCTGCGCCGAGGTGTCGGCCACCTGCCCGTAGGAGTCCGCGCAGGCGCCGGCGTCGCCGAGCAGCAGGGCGGTCAGCGGGCCGGCGAACGCGACGATGAGCAGCGTGATCGGGGCCAGCACGAGGACCGACCAGGTGAGCAGGGCCGAGGCGCTGGCGCGCACCTGCAGCCGGTCGCCGCGGTGGGCAGCCGACGCCAACACCGGGACGACCACGGCGGCGAGGGCGCCGCCGATGACCATCTCGAAGACCAGGTTGGGGATCGCGTTGGCCGTCGTGTAGGCGGTGTTCAGGCAGGTGACGCCGACGCTGCGCACGAAGACGATCTGCCGCCCGAAGCCGACCACCCGGGCCAGCACGGTGATGGTCGCGATCAGCACCGCCGCCGACGCGATGCCGGTGGCCACCCGCGACCCGGTCCCCCGACCGCCGGCGGCCGGGCCGTCGCCGGGGCGCGCCTCCGCCCACGTCGCCGCTCACGCCCGCCGGCCGAGCCGATCCAGCCACGCGAGTGGGGGCGTGCCGTCGATGACCTGCGAGTACGAGACCCGCTCGCTGGCCGCGGTGAGCCCCACCAGCGCCGCGAGCCCGACCGCCAGCGTTCGCCGCGAGGCGCCCGCGGCGAACGCGGCGCCGATGAGCGCTCCGAGGGCGTTGGCCCCGGCGTCGCCCAGCATCGACCGCTCGCCGAGGTCCTCGGGCAGCAGCGCCGCGGCGGCGCCAACGGTGGTCGCGGCCACCCCGGCCCCCGGGCCCCCGGTCGCGGCGAGCGGGACCGCGGCGACGAGCCCGACCTTGAGCGCCCGACCCGGGCGCAGGTCGAAGAGGTTGACCAGGTTCGCGGATCCGGCGACCACGCCGCCCGCCAGCACCCGATCGACGAGCCCCTCCCGCAGCAGCGCGCCGGTGACCAGGCCGGTGGCCCCAATGCCGCCGATCTTGACCAGGCCGCTGGTGACCTCCCCCTGGCGCAGCGCCCCGAGGTGGCCGCGGAAGCCCTTGGACGCGGTGCTGCCCGCCAGGTCGTCGTACGCGCCGAAGGCCCCGGACCCGACCGCGGCGAGGAGCGCGGCGGCCCGGATCCTGGCCCCTCCCCCCACGGCGCCGGCGGCCAGCGCGCCCGCCAGGGCGAAGGCCGGCCCTTCGAGGAGCGTGACGTCCTCGCCGCGGTGGTTGGTGCGGGCCCAACGCGCTGCGCCCCCTGGCGGCGCCGCCTGCAGGGCCGCCAGGGCGAGCCGCGCCGCGAGGGCTCCGGTCGCCGCCTGCGCGAGCCGCCTTGCCGGCCGGCGGAAGCCGACCGCCCGGCTCACGGAACGGCGGCTGGCGAGCGGACCGCGCCAGCCAGCGAGGCGGGCGACTCGCCGCCCGGCCCGGTCCCGTACTGCCCCGACTTGCCAGCCGCCTGATCGGCCAGGGCGAGCACGGCGACGGTGCGGCCGGAGGCGGTGTTGACCACGTCGACCGTGCTGATGGCGGCGCTGAGCGCGTCGGAGTCGCGGACCCCGGCGATCAGGCTGCCCTCGGTGGCCGAGCCGACCGGTCCGCCGAGCACCTCACCGGCCCCGCCCTCATCGAGGGCGGCCACGAGCGGCAGCAAGGCGGCCGTCTGGGCCTTGGCCGCGTCGGCCTCGTCTGGGGTGGGGCCGGCCAGGGTGAGCACCAGGGTGGCCCGCTGCTCCGGCGCGCCCTCGACGGCGAGGAAGCCGATCTCGACGAGGGCGGCCAGCAGGGCCTGCCCACTCGGGGTCGCCTGCCCGGCCGCCTCTTCGGAGTCGGTCACCAACGCGGCGGCCAGGGCGGTGGCGGCGCGCTCGTACGGGGTCTCGCCCTCGCCACCGCCGAGCCTGGCCACCAGGTCGCCGAGGATCCCGGACTGGTCGGGCGCGGTGTAGGAGTCCTGCACGGCGACGGTCCCCGTCACCCGGGCCCCGGCCACCTCGGCGGCGCCCTTCAGCAGCGCCAACTGCTCGGCGTCGGAGCCCGGCAGCGACACCAGCAGGACGGTGCGCCCCGCAAGCGTGCCGTCGAGCACGGACGGCGCGGAGATCGTCGCGAGCTCCTGGTCGAAGGCCAGCTGCGCCTCGAGGGCGCGCACCTGCGCGCGCAGCTCCTCCTTCTCCTTGCGCAGCTCCTCGGTCTGGTTGCCGAGGGCTGTGTCCACCGGGTCCTTGAGCGGCCCGGCGCCCAGCGCGATCCCGACCGCGAGGGCCATGAAGACCGCCACGAGCGAGACGAGGTGGTAGCGGAAATCGATCACGTGAACAGCCCCTGTACCCAGAAGACGAAGTCGTCCAGGCGCGCGCCCAGGACGTCGAGGAAGGCCTGGCCCGTGGGCGTCGACGCGATCGCCACGGCCACGGCGAGGAACCCGGCGAGGAGCAGCACGGCGAGCTGCCACATGGTGATCCGGCTGCGGTAGAGCATGCTGACGCCCTTGACGTCGACGAGCTTGCCGCCGACGCGCAGCCGGGTCAGGAACGTGCTGGCCATGCCCGCCCGCCCCTTGTCGAGGAACTCCACCAGCGTGGCGTGGGTGCCGACGGCCACGATCAGGCTGGCCCCCTTGTCGTCGGCCAGCAGCATGGCGATGTCCTCGCTCGTGCCGGTGGCGGGGAAGGCCACGCCCGACAGCCCCAGCGACTCCAGCCGCTCCAGCCCGGGGGCCCGGCCGTCCCGGTAGGCGTGCACGACCAGCTCCGCGCCGCTGCGCAGCGAGGCGTCCGACACCGAGTCCATGTCGCCGACGATCAGGTCGGGCTTCAGTCCCGCCTCGACCAGTGCGTCCGCGCCGCCGTCCACGCCGATCAGCACCGGCCGGTACTCGCGGATGTACGACCGCAGCGTCGCGATGTCTTCCTTGTAGTGGTAGCCGCGCACCACGACGAGGGCATGGCGGCCCTCGATCCGGGTGCGGATGTCGGGCACCCCGACGCCGTCGAGCAGCAGGTCGCGCTCGGCCTTGAGGTACTCCATGGTGTTGCCCGCGAAGGCCTCCAACTGGCGGGAGAGCCCAGCGCGGGCGTCCTCCATGGCGTCGGCGACCGACTCGGGGGTGTGCAGCCGGCCCGCGGCCACCACCTCCTCGCCGCGGTAGAGGATGTCGCCGTCGAGGCGCACCCGCTGGCCCTCGGTCAGCGCGCCGAAGACCTCCGGCCCCACCTCGTCGAGCAGCGGGATGCCTGCGTCGACCACGATCTCCGGGCCCAGGTTGGGGTAGCGGCCGGAGATGCTCGGCCCGACGTTGATCACCGCGCCCACCTGGCACGACACCAGGGCCTCGGCGCTGACCCGATCGAGGTCGACATGGTCGATGACCGCGATGTCGCCGGGTTTGAGGCGCTTGGTGAGGTTCTTGGTGCGGTGGTCGAGCCGGACCACGCCGCTCACCCCGGGCTCCGGCTCGCCCTGCTGGCGGCGGAGACCTGAGAGGCGCTCGCGGAGGTTCATAGTTCCCGCCATCGTGCCAGAGCGGGGCGGCTATCCCCGGGAGCCCGCGCCCTTGGCCCGGGCCGCGAGGTCGAGCAGCTCCTGGGCGTGGGCCCGGCCCAGCTCGGAGTCGGCCAGCCCCGCGAGCATCCGGGTGAGCTCGCGCGCGCGGCCTGCGTCGTCGAGGACGGCCACGCCGGAGCGGGTGACGGCGCCGTCGGCGCCCTTCTCCACGACCAGGTGGGCGTCGGCGAACGCGGCGACCTGCGGCAGGTGGGTGACGACAAGCACCTGCGCGGTCTCGGCCAGGCGGGCGAGCCGGCGGCCCACCTCGACGGCGGCCGAGCCGCCGACGCCGGCATCGACCTCGTCGAAGACGAAGGTGGGCACCGGGTCGGCGCCCCCGAAGACCACCTCGACCGCGAGCATCACGCGCGACAGCTCGCCGCCCGACGCCCCCCGCTGCAGGGGGCGGGGCGGGGCTCCGGGGTGCGGGCTGAGCCGCAGCTCCACCGAATCCAGGCCGTCGGGGCCGTACGCGAGCGTGCGGTCCCCCACCGGCAGCCCGTCCTGGGCGTCCTCGGACTGGGCGACGACGGCATCCAGCCGCGCGTCGGGCATGGCGAGGGCGGACAGCTCTGCGGACACCGCCTCGGAGAAGCGGGCCGCGGCCTCGCCTCGGGCGACCGAGATCCGCTCCCCCGCCTCGGCGAGCCGCCCGCGCAACTCCGCGCGCTCGGCCCGCAGGGCCTCCAGCCGCTCGTCGGAGCCGTCGAGGTCGAGCAGCCGCAGCGAGGCGGCCTGGGCCCAGGCCAGCGCCGCGTCCAGCGAGCCGCCATGCCGTCGGGCCAGGCCCTGGAGCCGCCCCATGCGCTCCTGCAGCCGAGCCAGCCGGATCGGATCGGCGTCGACCGCGGAGGCGTACGCGGCCAGGTCGGCTCCGGCCTCAGCGACGGCGTACGACGCCTCGGCCACCCGGTCGGCGATCGCATCGAGGGCGGGATCGTGGCCGCGCACCCCGTCCAGCGCCCGGCGGGCTTGGGCCAGCCCGCCGAGCGCGTCGCCGGCCTCGGGCTGCTGCTCATCGCCGGTGAGGGCCAGCTGGGCGGCGCGGGCGCCGGCGGCGAGGGCATCGGCGTGGCCGAGCACCGCGATCTCGCCCGCGAGCGCGGCGTCCTCGCCGGCGACCGGGCCGACCTCCTCGACCTCCGCCAACCCCACGCGCAGCTCGGCGGCCTCGCGGTCGAGCTCGGCGCGGCGGCCGCCCAGGTCGGCGAGCAGGGACTCGACCTCGCGCAGCCGGGCGTAGGCGATGCGGTAGTCCGCCAGCGGCGTGCCGACCGCCGGGCCCGCGTAGCGGTCCAGGGCGGCCCGCTGGCGAGCCGGTTGGAGCAGCCGCTGCTGGTCGGATTGGCCGTGCACCGCGACGAGCTCGGCGGCGAGTTCGCCGAGCACGGCGAGGGGGGCCTGCCGCCCGCCGAGGTGGGCGCGCGAGCGGCCGTCTGCGCCCACCGAACGAGCGATCAGCAGGACTCCGTCGTCCCACTCGGCCCCGGCCTCCTTCGCCCGCAGGGCGGCGGGGCTGCCCTCGGCGAGCGTCAGCCGGCCCTCGACCAGCGTCCGGGCGGCGCCGGCACGGACGGCGCCGGAGTCGGCCCGCCCGCCCAGCAGCAGGCCCAGCCCGGTCACGACCATCGTCTTGCCCGCGCCCGTCTCGCCGGTGACCACCGTGAGGCCCGGCGCCAGCGGCAGGACCGCGTCCTCGATCACCCCGAGGTCGCGGATCCGGACCTCCTCGATCACCCGGGCCCCTCGGCGGGCGCCCCGCGCCCGACCCCCGGGGCCCGCGCTCGCCGACGGCGCGGCCGTCCGCGGCTGCCCGCGCCAGCCCTCGACCGGCAGCGCGAACTTGGCGACCAGCCGGTTGGCGAAGGGCGCGGTGTAGAGCCGCGCCAGCCGGACCGGGCGAGCCCCGCGCCGCACCTCGATCCGGTCGCCGGCGCCGAGGTCGTGCGCCCGGCGGCCGTCGCACCACAAGATGCCCTTGCCGGCCCCCACGACCTCGACGGCGAGGACCGAGTCGGGCGAGGTGACCATCGGCCGGGCGAAGAGCGCGTGCGCGCTGATCGGGACCATGAGCAGGGCCTGCACCTCGGGCCAGACGATCGGACCACCGGCGGAGAAGGCGTACGCGGTCGACCCGGTCGGGGTCGCGCACACCACCCCGTCGCAGCCCCATCGGGACACCGGGCGGCCGTCCACCTCGGCGACCACCTCGATCATCCGACCCCGGGAGGCCTTCTCGACGCTGGCCTCGTTGAGGGCCCACTCGCGGGCCACCACGGCCCCGTCGCGTACGAGGACGACGTCCAGGCTCATCCGCTCCTCGACGGTGTAGCGGCGGTCGACCACCCGCTCGACCACGGCGTGCAGGTCCTCGGCCTCGGCCTCGGCCAGGAAGCCCACATGGCCCAGGTTGACGCCCAGCACCGGCGCCTGCGCGTGGCGCGCGAGCTCCGCCCCCCGCAGCAGGGTGCCGTCGCCTCCGATGACGACGACCAGCTCGCAGCCGTCCGCGGCCTGGTCATCGCCCGGCACAACCTCGACGCCGGGGACGGGCCCCAGCGAGGACAGCGCCGGATCGTGCGGCTCGGGGACGCGTACGGCCAGGCCAGCGGCCATCAACTGGGTGGCGACCTCGATCCCGGCGAGGCGGGCCTCGGGTCGGCCGGCGTGTGTCACCACCAGGACGCGGCGCGGCGCGGCGGTCATCCGGCAGGTCCCTCCTCGACGGCGCGGTCCACGTCCGCCGGGTCCAGGCTGGGCGCGCCGCGCCGCAACCAGATGAAGTACTCGACGTTGCCGGAGGGCCCCGGCAGGGGGCTCGCCACGACGCCAGCGGCCCCGAGCCCCAGCTCGGCGCCGCGCGCCCCGATCCTACGCACCGCCTCGGCGCGCAAGGCCGGGTCTCGCACCACGCCCCCCGAGCCGACCCGCTCGCGGCCGACCTCGAACTGGGGCTTGACCATGAGCACGAAGTCGGCGCCCTCGGCGGCCACCGCGACGAGCGCCGGGAGCACCACCGCAAGCGAGATGAACGACAGGTCGCCCACCACCAGGTCGGGCGCGGGCTCGACGTCGCCGGCCGCCAGGTCGCGCACGTTGGTGCGGTCGCGGACCTCCACCCGGGGGTCCGACCGCAGCCGCCAGTGCAGCTGGCCGTACCCCACGTCGACCGCGACCACCGAGGCCGCGCCGCGGCGCAGCACGACATCGGTGAAGCCTCCGGTCGAGGCGCCGGCGTCCAGGACCCGGCGGCCGGCCACCACCAGCTCGGGCCACGCGTCGAGGGCCCCGGCCAGCTTGTGCCCGGCGCGGGACGCGTACTCGGGGTCGCCCGGGTCGGCGGACACGACGAGGGCGGCGGCCGGGTCCACCTGGGTCGCCGCCTTGGCCGCGGTCAGCCCGCCGACACTCACCCGGCCCGCCGCGATCAGCTCGACCGCGTGCTCGCGTGAGCGGGCCAGTCCCCGTCGCACCAGCTCGGCGTCCAGCCGCGCCCGGCGGGCCATCAGCCGGGCGAGTTCAGCCGCGCGCGGCGTCGAGGTCGGACAGCGCCCCGTGCAGCCGCCGGTGCACATCGTCGTAGACCTCGACGTGCTCGTGGGTCGGCAGCGCGTCGAGGTCGGCAAGCCGGTCGAGGGCCGGCTGTACGGACTCGCCGGCCCCCGAGGTGGGCTCGGGGGTGGCCTCGGGGGTGGCCTCGAAGGTGGCCTCGACGATCGGCTCGGTCACGATCCGGCGCCGGGGCTCTCGACCGCGGGCGCGACCGAGGCGGCCGCAGTCGGGGCGGGGGCCTTCTTGACGGGGGCCTTCTTGGCGGGGGCCTTCTTGGCGGGGGCCTTCTTCGCCGGCTTCTTGACGGGAACCTTCTTCGCTGCGGGCTCGGCCGCGGTGGGCTCAGCCAGGCCGACGGCCGCCCTCAGCCGGGCATCGATGTCGTCCACCCGCCGCTCAATCCTGCGCACGTGGACGGCGACCGACTCCATGTCATCGCCGGAGGCGAGGCCGAGCACGCCCACCGTGCGCTCCACCTCGGAGCGAACCAGTCCGACGAGCAGATCGCGGTTGCTCCGGGAGGTGGCCAGCAGGTCGTCGGCAAGCGACTGCACCTGCCGGCTGACGTTGGAGGGCACTGACGACGCGTCCGTCAGCACCTCGGTGCCGCTGGCCGCAAGGGCCTTGGCAGCGGCGAGGGCGCGCTGACGCGTCACGTCGGTGAGTCCGTTGGCAAGCTGCAGATAGCCGCGCAGGGCGTCCATGACCATGGGGCCACGTTACCCAAGCCTCGGTCCGCTGCGGAGGCGACCGGCCCACTCGGGGCGGACCGGGTCGCGACGGCCCCCGAGCCGTTGCGCTACCGTCCGACCGAATCTCCAGCGACGAGGACGGACGGACCATGGCCAGCGAGGAGGACTGCCGTGCCGCGCTGGCGACGCTGGCCGAGCGGCTCGCCGGGGTTGACCCCGAGACCCGGGCGCAGCACGTGCTGGATCGCACCCTGTCCTGCCGCGTCCCAGATCTCGACCTGATCTTCACCGGACGACTGCATCAAGAGGGGCTCACCGACGTCACCACCGAGCCCTCGCCCAAGGCCCAGGTGCGGATCACCGTTCACAGCGACGACCTCGTCGCCCTGGTCGACGGGTCGCTCGGACTCGTCCACGCATGGGCCACCGGGCAGTTCAAGATCGACGCCCCGTTGCGCGACCTGCTCCACATCCGCTCGATGCTGTAGACCCGCGCGCTCAGGACGGCGGGCGGGTCCCGCCCACCTGCTCCCACACTTCCGTAGGCACTCGGGCCGCACCCTCGCCGGCCGACCAGGCCGCCGCGCAAACGGCCCGAACCCCGGCCAGCCAATCCGCGACGCGACCCGTCCCCGCCGCCCGGCGCTCCACGTGGACCGCTCCGCCTTCGACCCAACTTGCCCAAGGCCCGCACAGCCAGCGGGCGCTTCCCGGGTCCCACCGCGACACCTGGGGCGGCTCGAGCAGCGCGCCGAGGTCTGCGCCCACGTGGTCGGGCCTCCTGGCCGGTGGCGCGGCGGCCAGGTCGGCCGCGTCCGTCACCCCGGTGAGCACCAGCAGGCTTGGCCACCCGGCCCGGGTCGCGGCCTCGATGTCGGTGTCCAGGCGGTCCCCCACCAGGAGCGGCCGTTGTGCCTGCACCCGGTCCGCCGCCAGCCTGAGCAGGTCGCCCGCGGGCTTCCCGGCTGCCCGGTCGGGAGGCCGGCCCACGGCCGCGGCCACCGCCCCGACCAGGGCGCCGTTGCCCGGCGCCAGCCCGTGCGCGGTCGGCAGCGTGGTGTCCAGGTTGGTGGCCACCCACAGCGCGCCCGCCGACACGGCGTACGCCGCGGCCGCCAGGTCCACCCAGCCGAGACCCGGGTCGTACCCCTGCACCACCGCCTCCGGGCGGCGCGCTCCGGCGCCGTCGCCCGAGTCGGCTCGAGACACCGGTCTCAGGCCAACCGCTCGGACCTCCTCGGCGAGCGCCGAGGATCCGATCACCAGCACGGATGACCCGGGCGCGAGCTCGTCTCGGAGCAGACCGGCGGCGGCCTGGGCCGCGGTCGCCACCTCGGCGGCCTCGGCCTGCACACCGAGCGCACGCAGGTGGGCCGCCACCGCCTCGGCCGAGCGCGACGCGTTGTTGGTCGCGAACGCGACCGAAAGCCCGGCGGCGCGGACCGTGCGCAGGGCCGCCGCCGCGCCCGCCACGGCGGCCGGCCCCACGTAGACGACGCCATCGAGGTCGAGGACGAGCAGATCATGGGCGTCCACGAGGCGCGGTGCGGGCATGCGCCCACCGTACGATCCATGGGATGAGCGCGAAGCGGGTGCGGCCGGCCGAGGGCGGCCCCCCGGGGCTGGACGCGGCGCCGTTTCAGGGGCTGCGCTTCGCCCGCCAGCAGGTCGGGGCGGTCACCTCTCCGCCGTACGACGTGGTCGAGCGACGCGCCGTGCCCGCGCTTGAGGCCCTCGACCCGCACAACGTGATCCGGTTGACGCGCCCGCGCGGCGGCGCGGCCCGGTACGCCGCGGCCGCCGCAGGAGCTGGCCGGCTGGCGCCGCAGCGGCGTGCTCGCCCGCGACGCGCGGCCGGCGTACTACGTGCTCACCCAGTCCGGGGCGGCCGGAAGCCTGGTCGGCCTGCTGGCCGCGGTGGCTGTGCCACACCACGCACCGGAGCTGGAGGTCGGCGGGTACGCATCGGGTGTGCTCCCCCACGAGGAGGTCATGCCCGGCCCGGTGCGCGATCGGGCCGCCCTGATGCGGCGGGCGCGGGCGCAGTTCGAGCCGATCCTGCTCCAGCTCGAGCCCGCGTCCGACGGCGCGGTGGCCGCCGTGCTGCGCGACCCCGATGGCGACCCGGTGGTCGAGGCATGGGCCCCCGACGGCTCGCGGCAGTCGATCCACCGGGTCGAGGACCCCGACTCGCTGGCCGCGATCAGCCGCGACCTCGCCGGGCGACGGGCGCTGCTGGCCGACGGCCACCACCGGTGGGCGGCCTACCAGCGGGTGGCCCGGTCGCTGCGCCATGCCGAGGGTCCGGGCCCTTGGGACCGGGGGCTCGCGCTGCTGGTCGAGCCGGCGGTCCAACCGCTCGCCCTGGGCCCGATCCATCGCGCGGTCTCGGGCCTCGGCTTCGACGATGCGGTCCAACGCCTGCGTGGCTGCGCGCGGGTGGTGGAAGCCCCCTGGACCGCGGTGGCCGACGACGCGGCCTGGGCCGCGACGGTGGCGACGGCCCGGTGGCCCGAGCCGCTGAGCGTCCTGGCCGTGGCCGACGCCCGCTCCCGCCGGGCCGTGCTGGTCGACGGATGGGACGCCGCGGTGCGCTCGGCCCCCCCGGCCGACCGGCCGGCGTCGTGGCGCGCGCTGGCGGTGTCGCTGCTGCACCACGGGGTCCTGGGCGCCTGCTGGCCGGTCGGCGTACGCGCGGTGGGCTACCACCACACGGTTGCCGACACCCACGCGGCCGCGCGTGGCGGTCACGGCGTCGCCGTCCTGCTGCCGGCGGCGCCCGCCGAACTGGTGGTGCGGCTGGCCCATGAAGGGGTGCGGATGCCCCGCAAGAGCACGTCGTTCGGTCCCAAGCCGCGCAGCGGCCTGGTCATGCGGGCCTTCGACGCCGAGGCGCTCCCGCCGCGGCCCTGACCAACCGGCGCCCCCCTTCGACGGCGACCTCGTAGCGGCTCGCCGGCCCGGTCGGGGTGCGCCAGAAGCGGCGGCGAAGCGCGCCCTCGACCGCGACGACGTCGCCCGACCGCCACCGGCCCACGAGCCGGCGAGCCCCGGGGGTCCAGGCGGCGCAGTCCAGCGTGTCGACGGCCGGGCCGACGGAGCCCTCGGGCCGCTGGACCACCAGCCGCACCGTGAGCACCTCGTCCCCGCTCGGCAGCACCCGCGGCAGCGGGTCGGCGGCGAGCCGACCCACGAGCTCGACGTGGTTGCGCGGCTCGGGCGGGTCGCCGGGAGAGGGGGCGGGGGCCGGGGAGGCGGTCATGGCGGGCCTTTCGACGCGGGGGTGCGGCTGCGGTCCTAGGCTCACAGCCGAAGCCAGCGCCCGGCAGCCCCTGCTGCCAGGTTGGGGACAAGCGAGGAGGCGCCGTGCCTGTGGACACCGCCCCGGTGCCCGTTCCGCTCGGCCAGGACGTCTTCGCCCTCGACACGAGGATGTCCGGCTACGAGGGCATCACCGCCGCGTACGCGATCCTCGGCGAGCGGCCCTGCCTGATCGAGACCGGCACCGCGGCGAGCGCTCCCGTCGTGGCCGCGGCGCTAGAGGGCCTGGGAGTCGGGCCGGACGATCTCGCGGTCCTGGTCGTCACCCACATCCACTTGGACCACGCAGGCGGCGTCGGCGACCTCGCTCGGCTCTACCCCAAGGCCCGGATCGTCGTGCAGGAGCGCGGCGCCCGGCACCTCGCCGATCCCACCCGGCTGATGGCCAGCGCTCGACTGGTCTTCGGCAGCGTGCTCGACGACGTCTTCGGGCCGCTCGCCCCGACCTCCGCCGAGCGGATCGACGCGATCGGCGCGTACGGCGAGATCGACCTCGGCGGCGGGCGCACGCTGCAGGCACACCACGCACCGGGCCACGCGAGCCACCACATCGGCCTGGTCGACTCGGCCACCGGCGACCTGTACGTCGGCGACGCCGCCGGCATCTGGATCCCCGAGACGCAGGACCTCCGGCCGACGACGCCCCCGCCGGACTTCGACCTGGCCTTGGCCCTCGACACCTTGGACCGCTTCCGGTCGTACCGGCCGACGAGGCTGCTGTTCAGCCACTTCGGCCCGGTCTGCGAGGTGGATGAGGTGCTGCAGCGGTCCGCGGACGAGCTGCGCCTGTGGGTCGACCTCGTCAGCGAGGCGCGCAGCCAGGGGCTGGACGCCGAGCACACGGTCACGATGGTCCGGGCGCGGACGGCCGACCGCTATCGGGCGTTCACCGACGACCCGGCGCTCGTGGCGAAGTTCGAGCATCTCAACGCCGACGCGGCCAACATCGCCGGAATCCTCAGGGCGCTCGACCGCGCAGAGTCGGCCTAGTCGAACGGCTCGGGGTCCCCCGATGCGGGCCGCTCGTCGAAGGCGCCAGCCTCGTCGTCTTCGGCGATCTCGGCGAAGCTGAACCCCTCCAACTCCGCCAACCGCTCGGCGGCGTCGGTGTCCCCCTCGCGGTCGGCGTCCGCCGAGCGGCCGAACCAGGTCATCGCCTCGTCGCGGCGACCGACCTCCAGCAGCGCCTCGGCGTACGCGTAGGCCAGCCGCGCCCACCACCCCTCCTCGACCCGACGGCGCAACTCGGGGGTCTGCAGGGCGGTGACCGCGGCCTCGGGCTGGCCGAGGTCCCGGCGCGCGCCGGACACGACCATCCGCAGCTCGGCCCGCGCCGCGACGTCGAGCCGCTGGGCCTCCGGGGTCGAGGCGACGGCCAGTGCCCGGTCCGGCCGCCCGAGCCCGCGCTCGCAATCGGCCTCCATCGGCAGGTGGTCGAGCCGGCCGGACATCCGCCGGTAGGCGCGCAGATCGGCCAGCGCCTCGCCGTACTTGCCGGCGCCGTAGGCGGCGATGCCGCTCGCCTCGCGCACCACGGCCAACCGACTGCCAAACCGGCGCGCCGCCTGCGCGTGGGCGTAGGCCAGGTCCGGCTGGACACCCAGCAGCTCGCCGGTCATCACCAGGTGCCGGGCCACCAGGTCGCTGTGCACCTTGGACAGCGTGAGCAGCTCCCGGCGCACCTCGGGGTCCAGCTCCGAGCCGGTGATCTCGTCGGGGATCGGCGGACCCGCGTCGAGGGGAGCGCGATCCGAAGGCGGCCGCTCGGTGCGCGAACGATCCGCCGGCCCCCGCCCGCCCTCCCGCGGACCGCCCCGCGCATCAGATGAACGGCGAGGCGGCTGACCGCCGCTCCCCCGGCTCGAGCCGCCCCGCGCACCTGCCGCGGGCCCGGTCCGCGTCCCCTCGGGCTTGCCGCCGCGTGAGCCCGACCCCGACGGGCGGCCCGACGATCCGCTTCGCGTACCCGCGGCCGAGCCGCCGCGCTCATCTCGGCTCGACCCGCCGCGGCCGCCGCCGCCCGCCGAGCGGCCGCCTGATCCGCCGGTCGTCGGGCGTCCCGAAGTCGGGCGCGCAGGTCCGCCGGTCCGTGAACCACCGCCGGACGCCGCACCTGAGCCCGACCCGGCCGGGCGGCCAGCGGCACTGGACGGCGGCCGACCAGATGAGCCGCCCCGGCCTCCGCCGGTCGAGGAGCCACCCCTCGACCCGCCCTTCGCCCCGCCCGTGGACCCGCTCTTGGCTCCGCCCTTCGACCCGCCCTTCGACCCGCCCTTCGCCGGCGGTCGACCGCCGGAGGCGCCGCGGCCGGCCCGCGCCCGAGGACCCTGATCGCGATCCGCCCCCCGAGGAGCGCTGGCCGCCCGCGGACCCGCCAGAACGAGGACCGTCTGCCTTGCCCGCCATAGGGACCTCCGTTGTCGCCGGCGCATCTGACGCCATCATGGTCGGCTGGGCCACAGGCGCAACCGTGCAGAACAAAGCAATGAGGGCCATCCCGACTGGGATGGCCCTCATTGAAAGAATGTTCGGCGGCGTCCTACTCTCCCACGAGGTCCCCCTCGCAGTACCATCGGCGCTGTAGGGCTTAGCTTCCGGGTTCGGAATGGAGCCGGGCGTTTCCCCTACGCTATGGCCGCCGAAACTCTATTGAGATGTGGCCGTGTCCCGACCGTCTCTCGGGAACCGCACAGTGGACGCAAGCGCAAATCTTGGTATGTGGTCAAGCCCTCGGCCTATTAGTACCGGTCAGCTGCACGCGTTGCCGCGCTTCCACTTCCGGCCTATCAACCCAGTCGTCTACTGGGGGCCTTACCAGGTTCACCCTGTGGGAGCCCTCATCTTGAAGCAGGCTTCCCGCTTAGATGCTTTCAGCGGTTATCCCTTCCGAACGTAGCCAACCAGCAGTGCTCCTGGCGGAACAACTGGCACACCAGAGGTTCGTCCGTCCCGGTCCTCTCGTACTAGGGACAGCCCTTCTCAAGACTCCTACGCGCACGGCGGATAGGGACCGAACTGTCTCACGACGTTCTAAACCCAGCTCGCGTACCGCTTTAATGGGCGAACAGCCCAACCCTTGGGACCTACTCCAGCCCCAGGATGCGACGAGCCGACATCGAGGTGCCAAACCATCCCGTCGATATGGACTCTTGGGGAAGATCAGCCTGTTATCCCCGGGGTACCTTTTATCCGTTGAGCGACGGCGCTTCCACAAGCCACCGCCGGATCACTAGTCCCGACTTTCGTCCCTGCTCGACATGTCTGTCTCACAGTCAAGCTCCCTTGTGCACTTGCACTCGACACCTGATTGCCAACCAGGCTGAGGGAACCTTTGGGCGCCTCCGTTACATTTTGGGAGGCAACCGCCCCAGTTAAACTACCCACCAGGCACTGTCCCTGATCCGGATCACGGACCGAGGTTAGACACCCAGAACGACCAGAGTGGTATTTCAACGTTGACTCCACGAACACTGGCGTGCCCGCTTCAAAGTCTCCCACCTATCCTACACAAGCCGCTCCGAGCACCAATACCAAGCTATAGTAAAGGTCCCGGGGTCTTTCCGTCCTGCCGCGCGTAACGAGCATCTTTACTCGTAGTGCAATTTCGCCGGGTCTGTGGTTGAGACAGCAGAGAAGTCGTTACGCCATTCGTGCAGGTCGGAACTTACCCGACAAGGAATTTCGCTACCTTAGGATGGTTATAGTTACCACCGCCGTTTACTGGCGCTTAAGTTCTGAGCTTCGCGACCGAAGTCGCTAACCCGTCCCCTTAACGTTCCAGCACCGGGCAGGCGTCAGTCCGTATACATCGTCTTGCGACTTCGCACGGACCTGTGTTTTTAGTAAACAGTCGCTTCTCTCTGGTCTCTGCGGCCGCCGCCAGCTCGGGGAGCAAGTCCCTCCACCGGCCTCGGCCCCCCTTCTCCCGAAGTTACGGGGGCATTTTGCCGAGTTCCTTAACTACAGTTCGCCCGATCGCCTTGGTATTCTCTACCTGACCACCTGTGTCGGTTTGGGGTACGGGCCGCCATGACACTCGCTAGAGGCTTTTCTCGGCAGCATAGGATCATCCACTTCACCTAGATCGGCTCGGCATCAGGTCTCAGGCACGTGAGTGACGGATTTGCCTATCACTCGCCCTACACCCTTACCCCGGGACTACCATCGCCCGGGTTGGACTACCTTCCTGCGTCACCCCATCGCTTGCCTACTACCAGTCTGGTTCGCGCGACTCCACCAGCTCGCCCGAAGGCTCGCCGGCTTCATGGCGCTTAGCATCGCTGGGTTCGGCATTGGCGCGTCATAGCGGGTACGGGAATATCAACCCGTTGTCCATCGACTACGCCTGTCGGCCTCGCCTTAGGTCCCGACTTACCCAGAGCGGATTAGCCTGGCTCTGGAACCCTTGGTCATTCGGCGGAGGGGTTTCTCACCCCTCTTTCGCTACTCATGCCTGCATTCTCACTCGTGTGGCGTCCACGACTGGGTCACCCCGCCGCTTCACTCGCCACACGACGCTCCCCTACCCATCCACGCGCCTGGAGGACAAGTCCTCAAGCTATCAGCGTGAATGACACGGCTTCGGCGGTATACTTGAGCCCCGCTACATTGTCGGCGCGGAATCACTTGACCAGTGAGCTATTACGCACTCTTTCAAGGGTGGCTGCTTCTAAGCCAACCTCCTGGTTGTCTATGCGACTCCACATCCTTTCCCACTTAGCATACGCTTAGGGGCCTTAGCCGGTGTTCTGGGCTGTTTCCCTCTCGACTACGGAGCTTATCCCCCGCAGTCTCACTGCCGCGCTCTCACTTACCGGCATTCGGAGTTTGGCTGACTTCAGTAAGCTTGTAGGCCCCCTAGGCCATCCAGTAGCTCTACCTCCGGTAAGAAACACGCGACGCTGCACCTAAATGCATTTCGGGGAGAACCAGCTATCACGGAGTTTGATTGGCCTTTCACCCCTAACCACAGGTCATCCCCCAACTTTTCAACGTTGGTGGGTTCGGGCCTCCACGCGGTCTTACCCGCGCTTCACCCTGCCCATGGCTAGATCACTCCGCTTCGGGTCTAGGACATGCGACTCAGTCGCCCTATTCGGACTCGCTTTCGCTACGGCTTCCCCTCACGGGTTAACCTCGCCACATATCACTAACTCGCAGGCTCATTCTTCAAAAGGCACGCGGTCACGGCTGGCCGAAGCCAACGACGCTCCCACGGCTTGTAGGCACACGGGTTCAGGTACTCTTTCACTCCCCTCCCGGGGTACTTTTCACCTTTCCCTCACGGTACTAGTCCGCTATCGGTCACCAGGGAGTATTTAGGCTTAGCGGGTGGTCCCGCCAGATTCACACGGGATTTCTCGGGCCCCGTGCTACTTGGGATGATGCTGGGGAGTCGTCGATGTTTCGGCTACGGGGGTATCACCCTCTATGCCGGTCTTTTCCAAACGCCTTCGCCTACAACGACGGTTTCTTACTCCCTGGAAGGATGTCAGTCCCTCCTCAGCAGTCCCACGACCCCGAATCTGCAACGCCTGACAGCTGTCACACAGACTCGGTTTAGCCTCTTCCGCTTTCGCTCGCCACTACTCACGGAATCGCGGTTGCTTTCTCTTCCTGTGGGTACTGAGATGTTTCACTTCCCCACGTTCCCTCCGCATGCCCTATGTGTTCAGGCATGGGTGACTGGACATGACTCCAGCCGGGTTTCCCCATTCGGAAATCCTCGGATCACAGTTCGGTTGCCAACTCCCCGAGGCTTATCGCAGGCTCCTACGTCCTTCATCGGCTCCTGGTGCCAAGGCATCCACCGTGCGCCCTTATTAACTTGGCCACAAAGATAAGATGCTCGCGTCCACTGTGCAGTTCTCAAGGTACGGGCGGGACTACCGGCTCCAGACCCGTCGCGTGCCGCGCACGCGCGGCCGTTCGACGAGGAGCGGTCCCAACCGCCAAGACCCGCTCGCAAGAGCGGGTCCTGGGCCGGAGGTTTCGGGCGTGATGCCCGCTCCCTCAGGACCCAACAGCGTGCCTGGGCGCCGGGAGCTCGTCGCTCGAGGGTTTCCATGCCGGCGAACCGGCTGTACTCACTCGAGGCTTGAGCCCCGACGCCTACTGGTCAATGTTCCACCCTTGAGCTCCACCCCAGGGACGTACGCCCTGGGCGTGGGTCTGGACGCCAACTCCGCGAGGAGTGGCGCCAGTTGCTCCTTAGAAAGGAGGTGATCCAGCCGCACCTTCCGGTACGGCTACCTTGTTACGACTTCGTCCCAATCGCCAGTCCCACCTTCGACGGCTCCTTCCTTGCGGTTAGGCCACCGGCTTCGGGTGTTACCGACTTTCGTGACGTGACGGGCGGTGTGTACAAGGCCCGGGAACGTATTCACCGCAGCGTTGCTGATCTGCGATTACTAGCGACTCCGACTTCACGGGGTCGAGTTGCAGACCCCGATCCGAACTGAGACCGGCTTTTTGGGATTGGCTCCACCTTGCGGTATCGCAGCCCTTTGTACCGGCCATTGTAGCATGCGTGCAGCCCAAGACATAAGGGGCATGATGATTTGACGTCATCCCCACCTTCCTCCGAGTTGACCCCGGCAGTCTCCTATGAGTCCCCGACATTACTCGCTGGCAACATAGAACAAGGGTTGCGCTCGTTGCGGGACTTAACCCAACATCTCACGACACGAGCTGACGACAACCATGCACCACCTGTACAGGACCCTTGCGGACCCGACATCTCTGCCGGATTTCCCTGTATGTCAAGCCTTGGTAAGGTTCTTCGCGTTGCGTCGAATTAAGCCGCATGCTCCGCCGCTTGTGCGGGCCCCCGTCAATTCCTTTGAGTTTTAGCCTTGCGGCCGTACTCCCCAGGCGGGGCGCTTAATGCGTTAGCTGCGGCACAGAGGACGTGGAATGTCCCCCACACCTAGCGCCCACCGTTTACGGCGTGGACTACCAGGGTATCTAATCCTGTTTGCTCCCCACGCTTTCGCTCCTCAGCGTCAGTATCGGCCCAGAGACCCGCCTTCGCCACCGGTGTTCCTCCTGATATCTGCGCATTTCACCGCTACACCAGGAATTCCAGTCTCCCCTGCCGAACTCTAGCTAGCCCGTATCGGATGCAGGCTCGGGGTTGAGCCCCGAGTTTTCACACCCGACGTGACAAGCCGCCTACGAGCTCTTTACGCCCAATAATTCCGGACAACGCTTGCACCCTACGTATTACCGCGGCTGCTGGCACGTAGTTAGCCGGTGCTTCTTTTGCAGGTACAGTCACTTTCGCTTCGTCCCTGCTGAAAGAGGTTTACAACCCGAAGGCCTTCATCCCTCACGCGGCGTCGCTGCGTCAGGCTTTCGCCCATTGCGCAATATTCCCCACTGCTGCCTCCCGTAGGAGTCTGGGCCGTGTCTCAGTCCCAGTGTGGCCGGTCGCCCTCTCAGGCCGGCTACCCGTCGTCGCCTTGGTGGGCCGTTACCCCACCAACAAGCTGATAGGCCGCGGGCTCATCCCTAGCCAGTAAACCTTTCCACCCCGGCGGATGCCCGCCAGGGTCGTATCCGGTATTAGCCCCGGTTTCCCGGGGTTATCCCAGAGCTAGGGGCAGATTGCCCACGTGTTACTCACCCGTTCGCCACTGATCCCCAGGGCAAGCCCTGGTTCACCGTTCGACTTGCATGTGTTAAGCACGCCGCCAGCGTTCGTCCTGAGCCAGGATCAAACTCTCCGTGAATGTTTATAGACACAACCGGGCAAGCCCGGCGTTGTCGACTCATTACGGAGGGCCCTCGGAAATGAGGGCACTCAGTTGGATCTCTAGCGAAGGGGACCCGGGCTGGCGAGCTCGGGCCCCATTTGCCAAAGGAATTTCCGCGACACGACTGAGCAGACCCGGATGGGCCTGCTGTCCCCGTGCCGACGGGGTTGTTGGCATTGACTTTCGGCACGCTGTTGAGTTCTCAAGGAGCGGACGCGCACCTGAGGCGGACCCTCGCGGGCCGTCTCCGGGGCAACCTCTCTAAGTTATCTGGGGCCGGGCTCCGGAGTCAAATCCGGGGGCGGGGCCCCTCACCTCGCACGCGCAGGAGGCCATGGTCGAACCACGGCCATGCGGTGTGGGGTTCGCGCGAGACCGGCCACCTCGTGGGCGTCCGTTCCTCTCGGCGCGACAAGGGCAACCATACGGAGGCCGCCGCCCCAGCGTCAAATCGGGGTCGCCGTGGTGGCATAGCCGCAGGTCAGCGGGTCGCGCGGCATCGACAACGGCTCCCCCGCTCAGGCGCGGTACTCCACGCCCGCGAAGGCCTTGCGGCCCCTGCGCAGCACGAGGAACCGCCCGCCGAGCCGGTCGGCGGCGACCGGCACCGCGGCGGGGTCCTCGACGCGGACGTTGTTGAGGTACGCCCCGCCCTCGGCCACCGTGCGGCGGGCGGCGCCCTTGCTGGCCGCCAGGCCGGTCGCCACGAGCAGGTCCGCGATCGTGGCCGCCGGGTCGGCGGCGACGAGGCCCGCCTCGCGCAGCGCCGCCTCAAGCGCGCCCGGCGGCAGCGCGGCGAGGTCGCCCTGCCCGAACAGCGCCCGGCTGGCCTGCTGGGCCGCCTCGAGCTCAACGGCCCCGTGCACCAGCGCGGTGAGGTCCTCGGCCAGGACGCGCTGGCCGGCCCGGGCCGCCGGCTGCGCGGCCACCTGCGCCTCGAGGTCCTCGATCTCGTCGCGGCCGCGGAAGGTGAAGTAGCGCAGCAGGCTCGGCACGTCGGCGTCGTCGACGTTGAGGAAGTACTGGTAGAAGGCGTAGGGCGAGGTGAGCCCGGGATCGAGCCACACGGCGCCGTCGGCGGTCTTGCCGAACTTCGTGCCGTCGGCCTTGGTGAGCAGGGTCGTCGAAACGGCATGGGCCAGCCCGTGCGGCGCCCCCGCCGTGACCCGGCGGATCAGGTCGACGCCCGCCGTGATGTTGCCCCACTGGTCGCTGCCGCCGGTCTGCAGCACGCAGCCGTAGCGGCGGTAGAGCTCGAGGAAGTCCAGGGACTGCAGGATCTGGTAGCTGAACTCGGTGTACGAGATCCCGCCGGCCGCCAGCCGCGCGCTCACCGCCTCGCGGTCGAGCATCCGGTTGACCGGGAAGTGCTTGCCGATGTCGCGCAGCAGGTCGAGGGCCGACAGCTCAGCGGTCCAGTCGAGGTTGTTGACCATGGTCGCCGCGACCGGCCCGTCGAAGTCGAGGTAGCGCTCGACCTGCGAGCGGATCCTGGCGACCCAGGACTCGACGACCTCGGCCTCGTTCAGCACCCGCTCGCTGGTGCGCCCGGATGGGTCGCCGATGAGGCCCGTGGCCCCGCCGACCAGCCCGATCGGCCGGTGGCCCGCCTGCTGCAGCCGGCGCATGGTGATCAGCTGGCCGAGGTTGCCGAAGTGCAGGCTTGGGGCGGTCGGGTCGAACCCGCAGTAGAAGGTCACCGGGCCGGCGTCCATCGCGGCGCGCAGGGCGTCCGGGTCGGTCGTCTGGGCCAGCACGCCGCGCCACTGCAGCTCGTCGAGGATGTGCGTCACGCGCCCGATCCTCCCGCATCGCGGCCCCGCGCCCGGCCGCCGGGTCGGTAGGCGCTCACGGCCGGGTCGCCGGCGATCCAGAACCGCCAGGGGGTGTCGGCGGCCCGGACCACCCCCACCCGCGGGCCCGACTCGATCGTCGGGGCGGCGCCGGCCGGCCGGCCGCGGACGAGCAGCCGTGCGTCTGCGCCGAGCAGGTCCACGCCGTTGGCCGAGCCGTCCACCCCCAGCGCCTGCGCCAGTCGCGCCGGCCCGCGGGCCAGCTCGCGGGCCGTCGTCCGCCGCCGGGTCGCGTGCTCGGCCCCCACCACCACCTCTCCCGCGCGCAGCAGCACCGCGGCCGGGGTCCCCTCCCCCTCGCAGACGATGTTGAGGCACCAGTGCATGCCGTAGACGAAGTACGCGTAGAGCGTCCCGGGCGGCCCGTACATCGCCGCGTTGCGCGGCCGTGCGGCCGCGCCAGGCGTGCGAGGCGGGATCCTCGCCGCCCGCGTACGCCTCGACCTCGACCAGCCGGACCGCGACCACGCCCTCGTCGCTTCGGCTCTCCAGGACGCAGCCGAGCAGGTCCGGCGCCACCACCCACGGCGGCCGGGCGAAGAAGGACCGGCCGGCAGTCGGCCCGCGCTTCAGCGCTCGCTGCGGCCCACGAGCGGCCGGCCGCGATCTCGCGGCGCAGGGCCGCCAGCTGCTCGCGCCACGCGCACGGGGGCCGTCCCGCCGAACGCCGACCGCGCCTCCATCGACCCGCGGACGGTGAGCACCCCCATCACCTCGCGGGACAGCTGCGGGGAGATCTCCAGGAGCTGGTCCGGCGGTGAGGTCGGCGAGCTCGAGGCCGCGCGCCTCGCAGTACCGCACGCAGGAGCCCGCCACCTCGTGGGCGTCGCGGAAGGGCAGCCCCTGGCGCACCAGCCACTCGGCGATGTCGGTGGCGAGCGCGAAGCCCTCCGGGGCCGCGGCGGCCATGCGCTCGGTGTCGAACCGCAGCGTCTGCACCATTCCGGTCACCGCCGGGAGCACGAGCAGCAGCGTGTCGACGGCGTCGAAGACCGGCTCCTTGTCCTCCTGCAGGTCGCGGTTGTACGCGAACGGCAGGCCCTTGAGGGTGGCCAGCAACCCGGTCAGGTGGCCGATCAGCCGGCCGGCCTTGCCCCGCGCCAGCTCGGCGACATCGGGGTTCTTCTTCTGCGGCATGATCGACGAGCCGGTCGAGTACGCGTCGTCGAGCGCCGCCCAGCCGAACTCGCGCGAGGCCCACAGGCAGACCTCCTCCCCGATCCGCGAGAGGTGGACGCCGATCATCGCGGCGGCGAAGAGGAACTCCGCGGCGAAGTCGCGGTCGGACACCGCGTCGATGGAGTTGGCGATCGCCCCGTCGAACCCGAGCTCGGCCGCGGTCGCCAGCGGGTCGAGCGGGAGCGACGAGCCGGCCAGCGCGCCGGCGCCCGAGCGGCGAGTACGCCGTGCGGGCGTCCCAGTCGCGCAGCCGCTCGATGTCGCGGGCGAAGGCGTGGGCGTGCTTGGCCAGCTCGTGGCCGAACGACACCGGCTGGGCGTGCTGCAGGTGGGTGAAGCCGGGGGCGGCGGAGTCGACGTGGCGCTCGGCCTGGTCGACGAGCGCCTCCTGCAGATCGGCCAGGGCGAGGACCACGCGGCGGGACTCGGCGCGCAGGTAGAGCCGGAAGTCGGTCGCCACCTGGTCGTTGCGGCTGCGCCCGGCGCGGAGCTTGCCGCCGAGCGAGCCGAGCCGCTCGACCAGGCCGCGCTCCAGCGCGGTGTGCACGTCCTCGTCGGCCGGCGTCGGCGCGAAGTCCCCGCTGGCGACGTCGCGCTCGAGCCCGTCGAGGGCCTCCACCATCTGCGCGAGCTCGTCGTCGTCCAGCAGCCCGGCCCCGTGCAGGACGCGGGCGTGGGCCCGCGACGCGGCCAGGTCGTACGGCGCCAGCCGCCAGTCGAAGTGCACCGACAGGGACAGCGCGGCCAGCGCGTCGGCCGGCCCGCCCTCGAACCGGCCACCCCACAGCCGCAGCGAGCCGGGCTGCTCGGTCACGTCAGCCCTTCCGCTGGTCGCGGGCCGCGGCCAGCCGGCTGGGCAGGCCCCACAGCTGCACGAAGCCCTTGGCCAGGGACTGGTCGAAGGTGTCGCCGGTGTCGTACGTGGCCAGGTTGAAGTCGTACAGCGACTCCTCGCTGCGCCGGCCGTTGACCGTCGCGCGCCCGCCGTGCAGCACCATCCGGATGTCCCCGGAGACGTGCTCGCTGGCCTCGTCGACGAAGCCGTCGAGGGCGTACTTGAGCGGCGAGAACCACAGCCCGTCGTAGACGAGCTCGCTCCAGCGCTGCTCGACGCCGCGCTTGAAGCGGGCCAGCTCGCGCTCGACGGTGACGTTCTCGAGCTCGCGGTGGGCGGTGATCAGCGCGATGGCGCCCGGGGCCTCGTACACCTCGCGGCTCTTGATGCCGACCAGGCGGTCCTCGACGATGTCCAGCCGGCCGACCCCCTGGCCCCCGGCCCGCCGGTTGAGCTCCTCGATCGCCTGCAGCATCGTCACCGGGCGGCCGTCGATGGCGACCGGCTTGCCCTCGGCGAAGGTGATGATCACCTCGTCGGGGTCGCGCTGGACCGTGGGGTCCGAGGTGTACGAGTAGACGTCCTCGATGGGGGCGTTCCAGATGTCCTCGAGGAACCCGGTCTCGACCGCGCGGCCCCAGACGTTCTGGTCGATGGAGTACGGCGACTTCTTGGTGACGTCGATGGGCAGGTCGTGCTGCTCGGCGTAGTCGATGGCCTTGTCGCGCGTCAGGGCGAGGTCGCGCACCGGCGCCAGGCAGGACAGGTCGGGCGCGAGCGCGCCGATGCCGACCTCGAAGCGGACCTGGTCGTTGCCCTTGCCGGTGCAGCCGTGCGCCACGGTCGAGGCGCCGTGCTTCTTGGCCGCGTCGACGAGGTGCTTGACGATGACCGGCCGGCTGAGCGCCGACACCAGCGGGTAGTGGTCCATGTAGAGCGCGTTCGCCTTCAGCGCCGGCAGGCAGTACTCGTCGGCGAACTCGTCGCGGGCGTCGGCCACCTCGGCCTCGACGGCTCCGCAGGCCAGGGCGCGCTCGCGGATGACGTCGAGGTCCTCGCCGCCCTGCCCGACGTCGACGGCGACGGCGATCACCTCCGCGCCGGTCTGCTCGGCGATCCAGCCGATGCCGACGGAGGTGTCGAGGCCTCCTGAGTAGGCGAGGACGACGCGCTCGGTCACGGGTGTGCTCCGTTCGATGGGGTGGTGCCGGGGTTGGGGTCGGGGGTCGGGTCGGTGGTGCGGTCGGTGGTCAGGTCGGCATCGCGGCCCTCGGCGAGGGCGAGGAAGGTGGCCGCCACCTCGGCGCCGCCCAGCGGCTCGCGGCAGACGAGCAGCACCGTGTCGTCGCCCGCGACGGTGCCGATCACCTGCGGCAGCAGGGTGTGGTCGACGGCGGAGGCGAGGTACTGGGCGGCGCCGGGGGGCGTACGCAGGACGACGAGGTTGCCGGAGGAGTCGGCCGAGACGAGCAGCTCCTCGCACAGCCGCGACAGCCGGGTGAGGCCCGCGTGCGCGTCGGGGTACGGCACCGGCGTGCGGTCGCCGCCTTCGGCCGGCACGGCGTAGACGAGGCCGTCGGGGGCCCTCAGCTTGATGGCGCCGAGCTCGTCGAGGTCGCGCGACAGCGTGGCCTGCGTGACCACCACCCCCTCGGCGGCGAGCAGGGCCGCGAGCTCGCCCTGGCTGCGGACGCGGTGGTGGCCCAGCAGGTCCACGATGCGCTGGCGGCGCGCGGTCTTGGTGTGGGCGACGGCCATCACGCCTCCCCCCGGGTCGCCGGGTCTGCCTCGGCGGCCGCGAGGCGCTGCGTCGAGCGCGGCGGGCAGCACCGCGAGGAAGTCGGCGACGTCGTCGTCGGTGAGCACGAGCGGGGGCGCCAGCCGGACGACATCGGGCGCGACCGCGTTGACCAGCACGCCCCGGTCGCGCAGGGCGGCCTCGACGCCGGCCGCGATCGGCCGGGCCAACACGATGCCGAGCAGCAGCCCGCGGCCCCGCACTCCGGCGACCAGGGGGTGTCCGATCCCGTTGATGTCGGCGGCCAGTCCCTCGCCGAGCGCGGCCACCCGGGCGAGCAGCCCCTCGGACTCCACGGTGTCGAGGACCGCGAGGGCCGCCGCGCAGGAGACCGGGTTGCCGCCGAACGTGCTGCCGTGCGAGCCCGGCCCGAGCAGCCCGGCGGCGTCGCCGAAGGCCAGCAGGGCGCCGATGGGCAGCCCGCCGCCCAGCCCCTTCGCCAGGGTGACCAGATCGGGCTCGACTCCCTCGGCCTGGTACGCGAACCAGGTGCCGGTGCGCCCCACCCCGGTCTGCACCTCGTCCAGCCAGAGCAGCGCCCCGTGCGCCCGGGCGGCCGCCTGCGCGGCGCGCAGGTAGCCCGCGGGGGGCACGACGACGCCGCCCTCGCCCTGGATCGGCTCCAGCAGGATCGCCGCGGTCGTGTCGTCGACAGCCGCGGAGAGGGCCTCGATGTCGCCGTACGGCACGACGGCGACGTCGCCGGGCAGCGGGCGGAACGGGTCGGCCTTGGCCGGCTGCGCGGTCAGCGCGAGCGCGCCCATCGTGCGGCCGTGGAAGCCGCCCGCCGCGACGACGACGCGGGTGCGGCCGGTGCGGCGGGTCGCCTTGAACGCGGCCTCGTTGGCCTCCGCGCCGGAGTTGGCGAAGAAGACCCGCCCGGGCCGCCCGGCCAGCGCCAGCAGCCGCTCGGCCAGCCGGATCGGGGGTTCTGCGGCGTACAGGTTGGAGACGTGCCCCAACGTGGCGACCTGGGTCGGAGACCGCCTCGACGACGGCCGGGTGGGCGTGGCCGAGGGCGTTGACGGCGATGCCGGCCAGCAGGTCGAGGTAGCGCCGCCCGTCGGCGTCCCACACGTGGGCGCCCTGCCCGCGCACCAAGGCGAGCGACGGCGTGCCGTACGTCGGCAGGATCGAGGCACGCCAACGGTCGAGCAGCGGCGCGGCGCGGCCAGCCTCGGCAAGGGCGCTCACGACGACGCCCCAGGCACGACCTGCGTGCCGACGCCCTCGTCGGTGAAGACCTCGAGCAGCAGCGCGTGGGCGACCCGGCCGTCCAAGACGTGCGCCTTGGGCACTCCCCCGCGCACCGCCCGCAGGCAGGCCTCCATCTTGGGGATCATCCCGGCGGACAGGCTCGGCAGCAGCGCCTCGAGCTCGTCGGCCGTCAACTGCGAGATGACCTCGTCCGAGCTCGGCCAGTCGCGGTAGAGGCCCTCGACATCGGTGAGCACGACGAGCTTCTCGGCGCCCAGCGCACAGGCCAGCGCCGCCGCCGCGGTGTCGGCGTTGACGTTGTACGTGCTGCCGTCGGCCCCCCGCGCGACGCTCGAGACCACCGGGATCAGCCCGTCGGAGAGCAGCCCCTGGACGAAGTCCGGCTCGACCGTCACCACATCGCCGACCAGCCCGACGTCCACCGGCTCGCCGTCGACGATGGCGTCGCGGCGCTCGGCGGTGAACAGGTGGGCGTCCTCCCCCGACATCCCCACGGCGAACGGGCCGTGCGCGTTGATCAGCGACACGACCTCGCGCTGGACCTGGCCGGTGAGGACCATGCGGACGACGTCCATGGCCTCGGGCGTCGTCACGCGGTAGCCGCCGCGGAACTCGCTCGGCACCCCGAGCCGGTCGAGCATCGAGGTGATCTGCGGGCCTCCCCCGTGCACGACCACCGGCTTCATGCCGACGTGGCGCAGGAACACGACGTCCTCGGCGAAGGCGGCCTTGAGCGCGTCGTCGACCATCGCGTTGCCGCCGTACTTGACCACGACCGTCGTGCCGTGGAAGCGCTCCAGCCAGGGCAGCGCCTCGGTGAGCACGGCCGCCTTCAACCCGGCGTCGAGGTGGGCCGTCATGTCGAGTACGCCGAGTTCTCGTGGACGTACGCGGCGGTGAGGTCGTTGGTCCACACCGTGGCGGACGCGGGACCGGCGGCGAGGTCGACCACGATCCGCACCTCGCGGCCGGACAGGTCGACCAGGGAGCGGTCCTCGGCCGGGGCGCTGTTCCGGCACACCTCGATGCCGTTGATCGCCACCGAGAGCGTCTGCGGGTCGAACGCCGCCGACGTCGTGCCGACCGCGGCCAGCACCCGCCCCCAGTTCGGGTCCTCCCCGTGGATCGCGCACTTGAGCAGGTTGCTGCGGGCCACCGAGCGGGCCGCCTCGACGGCGTCGTCCTCCGTGGCGGCGCCGACCACCTCGACCGCGATGTCCTTGTCCGCGCCCTCGGCGTCGGCGACCAGCTGCCGGGCCAGGTCGGCGCACACCGCCTCGAGGGCGGCCTCGAAGTCGGCGGCCGCGGGCACGATCCCGGAGGCCCCCGACGCCATCAGCAGCACCGTGTCGTTGGTCGACATGCAGCCGTCGGAGTCGACCCGGTCGAAGGTGCGCGACGTGGCGGTGCGCAGCGCCGCGTCGAGCGAGGCCGCCGGCAGGTCGGCGTCGGTTGTCACCACGACGAGCATCGTGGCGAGCCCCGGGGCGAGCATGCCCGCCCCCTTGGCCATGCCGCCCACCGACCAGCCTTCGCCGCGGGCGACCGCCTGCTTGGGCACGCTGTCCGTGGTCATGATCGCCCGGGCTGCGGCCGGGCCGCCGTCGGCCGCGAGCGCGGCGGCGGCCGCCGACACCCCCGCCCGGAGCAGGTCCATGGGGAGTCGCTCGCCGATCAGCCCCGTCGAGCAGACCGCGACGTCACCGGCGGACGCGCCGAGGAGCGCGGCGACCTGCTCGGCGGTGGCGTGGGTGTCCTGGAAGCCGGCCGGGCCGGTGCACGCGTTGGCCCCGCCGGAGTTGAGCACGACCGCGGCGAGCCGGCCGTCGGCGACGCACTGGCGGGTCCAGAGCACCGGGGCGGCCTGCACCCGGTTGCGGGTGAAGACGGCGGCCGCGGCGTCCGAGGGCCCCTGGTTGACCACGAGCGCCACATCCGCCGCGCCGCTGGACTTCAGCCCGGCGGCCACCCCGGCGGCCACGAACCCCGACGGCGCGGTGACGCTCACGGGGCCACCCCCACGGCGCTGAGCCCGGCCGTCTCATCGAGTCCGAGCATCAGGTTCGCGTTCTGCACGGCCTGCCCGGCGGCGCCCTTGCCGATGTTGTCCTCGACCACGAGCACGACCGCACGCCCGGCGTGCTCGTCCGCGGCGACCTGCAGGTGCACCGCATTGGAGCCCTGGACCGCCGACGTGCGCGGCCAGGCCCCGGGCGGCAGCAGCCGGACGAACGGCTCACGGGCGTACGCGGAGTGCATCGCGTCGCGCAGCGTCTCCGTGGTGGCGCCTGGCGCGAGTCGCGCCGTGCAGGTGGCGAGGATCCCTCGAGGCATCGGGGCCAGCGTGGGGGTGAAGGACAGCGTGACCGGCTCGCCCGCCGCTGCCGACAGCGTCTGCTCCATCTCGGGCGTGTGCTGGTGCGCGCCGCCGGCCTTGTACGCCGACATCGAGCCCATCACCTCACTGGCCAGCAGGTCCGGACGAGGAGCCCGCCCGGCCCCGGTTGTCCCGGATGCGGCCACCACGACGACGTCGGCCGGCTCGATCAGGCCGGCGGCCAGCAGCGGGGCCAGCCCGAGGGCGACGGCGGTCGGGTAGCAGCCGGGGTTGGCGACCCGCGTCGCCCCCGCGATGCGCTCGCGGGCGCCGGGCAGCTCGGGCAGCCCGTACACCCACGTGCCCGCGTGGGCGCCTCCGTAGTAGCGCTCCCACGCGGAGGCATCCGACAGCCGGAAGTCGGCGCCGAGGTCGACCACCGGAAGCCCCCGGGGCAGCTGCGACGCGAGGGCGGCCGACTCCCCGTGCGGAAGCGCGAGGAAGACCAGGTCGGCCTCGGCCAGGGCGTCCGGGGTCGTCTCCTGGAAGGCGAGCGGGCCGAGGGCGGCCAGGTGCGGGTGCGCCGCGGCCAGCGGCTGTCCCGCGCTGGTGGCCGCCGTCAGCGCGCCCAGTGTGAACGACGGGTGGGCGGCGAGCAGGCGCACGAGCTCGCCGCCGGCGTACCCGCTCGCGCCGGCCACCGCGACTCGCGTGGCCATGTCTCCCCCTCCGTCTCGATCAGACCGAAGGTATACCGACTTTGGCAAGAATATTCAAAGCGCGCGAGACGTCCGTCTCACTGTGCGGACGGTCGGCGGACCTTGCACGTCCTCAGCCCCGCAGCACCGCGCCGGTGGCCCGGGTGGCCTCCGCCACGGCCGCGTCCCGCGCTGCCGAGGCCTCCTCGGCGGTGAGCGTGCGGTCGGCGGCGCGGAAGCGCAGCGCGAACGCCAGGGAGCGGCGGCCGGCGCCAACCTGGTCGCCGGTGTAGACGTCGAAGAGCCGCACCGACTCCAGCAGGTCGCCGGCGCCCTCCCGCAGGGCCGCCTCGACCTCGGCGGCGGGGACCGCCGCGTCGGCGACCAGGGCGACATCCTGCGTGGCCACCGGGAAGGTCCGCAGCGGGGGCGACTGCTCCAGCTGCTCGATGTACGGGAGCAGCACGTCCAGATCGAGCTCGAGGGCGATCGTTCGGGCCGGCACCCCGTAGGCCTGGCACACCCGGGGGTGCAGCTCCCCGGCGTACCCGATCGGCAGCGGGCCCTGCGGCGCGTCCAGGAGGATCTGGGCGCATCGTCCCGGGTGCCAGGGCTCGTGCTCCGCGCGGCGCACCGACACCGGGGCGTCCACGACCTCGCACACGGCCCGCGCCGACTCGATGGCGTCCGACCAGGTCGCGGGGCGGCCGGGACCCCACCAACCGGGCAGCTCCCACGCCCCCGCCGCGACCGCCGCGATCCGCCACGGCTGGCGCGGCAGCGCTGCATCCAGCGCCGCGAGCTCGTCGTCGGTCGGCCGGCGGTCGACCGGGGGCCGCGGCGCGGTGGCGGGCGCCTGCGGATCGGGCAGGAACACCCGCTGGCACTCGAAGACGGAGACGTCGGTGTGGCCGCGGCCCACATTGCGGGCCAGCGCCTTGAGCAGGCCAGGCAGCAGCGTGGTGCGCAGGTCCGGCTCCTCGTCCGACAGCGGGTTGGCCAGCCGCAACGCCCTGCGGCGCGGATCGTCGGCGGGCAGCCCGAGGGCATCGAGGTCGGCAGGGCCGGTGAAGGGGTAGTTGCGGACCTCGACGAAGCCCCGCATCGCCAGCGCCACGGTCGCGCGGATCAGATGCCGCTGGCCCACGGTCATCCCGATCCCGATGGGCACGCGCGGCAAGGTGGAGCCCAGGCGGTCGTACCCCTCGAGCCGGATGACCTCCTCGGCGAAGTCCGCCGGGTCGACCAGGTCGGGCCGCCACGGCGGCGGGACGACGGCGAGGCGGCCGGCGTCGGCCTCCGTCACCGCGCAGCCGACCTGCTCCAGCCGCCGGATCACCGCGGCCGCGGGCAGCTCGGACCCGGCCACGCGCCCCGGGTAGGCGGCGTCCAGCAGCCGGGGGGTCGGCTCCGGACGCAGGTCGACCTCCGTCGTCCCCGCCACCCAGGCCGAGCCGAGCTCGGCCAGCAGCTCGGCGGCTCGGGCCGAGGCGGCGCGCGGAAGGCCGGGGTCCACCCCGCGCTCGAACCGGCGCGAGGCCTCCGAGGACAGCTTGTGGCGACGTGATTGGCGGGCGATCACGGGCGCGGCGAAGTGGGCGGCCTCGAGCACGATCTCGCGGCTCGCCGCGTCGATCTCGGTCGAGCCGCCGCCCATGGTGCCGGCCAAGGCGATGGCGCCGCTGTCGTCGGCGATGACGAGGTCCTCGTCGGACAGCGACCGCTCCACCCCGTCCAACGTGGTCAACCGCTCGCCCGGCTCGGCCCGGCGGGCGCGGATGGCGCCGGCGACCTTGTGCCGGTCGAAGGCGTGCAGGGGCTGGCCGAGCTCGAGCATCACGTAGTTGGTGACGTCGACGGCCAGCGACAGGGGGCGCATCCCGGAGTGCGTGAGCCTCAGGCGCAGCCAGAGCGGTGACGTGGCCTCCGGGTCGAGCCCCTCGACGCGCCGCAGCACCAGGCGGTCGGCGCCCGTGGGATCGGCGATCTGCGCCGGCCAGCCGTCGTCGCCCGCGGAGGCGTACTCGGCGTCGAGCTCCAGGGCCGCGCCGGCGGGGTCGCGGTAGGGGGCGTCGAAGGCCGCGGCGGCCTCGCGGGCAATCCCCCGCACTGACAGGCAGTAGCCGCGGTCGGGGGTGACCGCGATGTCCAGCACAGCGTCGGGGATGCCGAGGATCGGGCGGGCGTCGTCGCCGGGGGCCAGGTCGCCCGCGTCGCGCGGCTCGAGGACGAGGATGCCGTCGGCCTCCTCGCCCAGCGCCAGCTCGCGCATCGAGCAGATCATCCCGTCGGAGACGTGCCCGTACGTGGTGCGCGACGCGATCGCGAAGTCACCCGGCAGGACGGCCCCGGGCAGCGCCACGACGACGAGGTCGCCGACGACGAAGTTCTGCGCGCCGCAGACGATGCCGCGCAACCCGTCCTCGGGGTTGTGCGCGCCGACGTCGACCCGGCAGAAGCGGATCGTCTTGCCGTTGCTCGCGGTGAACTCCTCGATGGCCCCGACCCGTCCAAGGACCAGCGGCCCGGACAGCCCGGGGGCGACCTCCTCGACCGTCTCCACCTCGAGGCCGACCCGGACGAGCCCCGCGGCCACCTCGCGCGCCGACAGCCCCGCGGGCAGCTCGACGTGCTCGCGCAGCCAGGACAGCGGGACCCGCATCAGATCTCCATTCCGAAGGTGCGGGTGAACCGCACGTCGCCCTCGACGATGTCGCGCATGTCGGTGATCCCGTGGCGGAACATCAGGGTGCGCTCCAGCCCCATGCCGAACGCGAACCCGGAGTACCGCTCCGGGTCGATCCCGCAGGCCACCAGGACGCGCGGGTTGACCATGCCGCACCCGCCCCACTCGATCCAGCCCTCGCTGGAGCAGGTCCGGCAGGGCCGGTCGGGGTCGCCCACCGAGGCGCCACGGCAGGCGAAGCACTCCAGGTCGACCTCGGCGCTCGGCTCGGTGAACGGGAAGTACGAGGGCCGCAGCCGCGTCACGATGCCCTCGCCGAACATCACCTCGGCGAAGTGGTCCAGGGTGCCCTTGAGATCGGCCATCGTGATGCCCTCGTCGATCGCGAGGCCCTCGATCTGGTGGAACACCGGGGTGTGCGTCGCGTCGAGCTCATCGGTGCGGTAGACCCGCCCCGGGCACACCACGTAGATCGGCGGTTGCTGGGCGAGCATCGTGCGGATCTGCACCGGCGAGGTGTGGGTGCGCAGCACGACGCCCGAGTCCGGGGACGTCGACGAAGAAGGTGTCCTGCATGGAGCGGGCCGGGTGATCGGGCCCGATGTTGAGCGCGTCGAAGTTCATCCACTCGGACTCGACCTCGGGGCCCAAGGCCACCCGGTAGCCCATCTCGGTGAAGACCTGCCCGAGCCGCTCGATCAGGCTGGTGAGCGGGTGGCGGGCCCCCATCGGGCGGCGGTCGTCGCGCAGCGTCACGTCGACGGACTCGGCCACCAGCACCTCGGCGTCGCGCTGGGCCTCCAGCTCGGCCTGGCGCGCCTCCAGCGCCGATCGGACCCGGCCGCGCGCGGCGCCGACCCGCTGGCCGGCCTCGGCCTTGGCCGCGGGAGGCAGCGCCCCGATCTCGCGGTTGGCCAGCGCCAGCGGTGAGCGGTCGCCGGCGTGCGCCAGCCGCACCTCACGCAGCGTTTCCAGGTCGCCCGCGGCGGCGATGGCCGCCAGCGCCTCGTCGACCGCCGCCGCCACGGCGTCAGCCGACAGGGGCGAGACGGCGACGGGGTCGTAACTGCTGTTCGGTGCGGACACAGGGATCTCCGGGTTCGACGGCGGGCCCGCCGAGTCTAGGCGGCCGCCCACGTTGCTTGATCAACACCAGGGGGTGGGGAGGAGCGCTTGGTGGGCGGGGGCTACCGGGTGCGGCAGCCGCCGGGGCGGCGCTGCGCGCGCGCCGAGGCGTACAGGCAGACCGCGGCGGCGCTGGCCAGGTTGAGGCTCTCCGCCGCTCCGTGGATCGGCACCCGCACCACCGCGTCGGCGAGCGCCAGCGTCTCCGGCGGAAGCCCCCACGCCTCATTGCCGAAGATCCACGCGGTCGGCCCGGCCAGCCCGCCGGCGGCGTCGACGTCGTCGAGGTCCTCGCCGCTGCCGTCGGCGGCCACCACCCGCAGCCCGGCGGCCCGCAACGCCTGCACCGCCTCGGCCACCTGGACGCCGGTGCTCACCGGCAGGTGGAAGAGGCTGCCCGGCGCTGGCCCGGACGCACTTGCCGTTGTACGGGTCGACGCTGGCGTCGGTGAGCACGACGGCGTCGGCGCCGGCCGCGTCGGCCGCGCGGATCACGGTGCCGGCGTTGCCCGGGTCGCGCACGTGGGCCAGCACGGCCACCAGCCGGGCGGCTGCGCTGGCCACGTCGAGGGGGACGTCGAGGAAGGAGCAGATCGCCACGACCCCCTGCGGGGTCACGGTCTGCGCGATCGACGCCATCGCCTCATCGCCGATGGCGTGCACCGGCAGCCCGGAGCCGCGTGCGGCGGCGAGCAGCTCGGGGTGGCGCTGGGCGGCGTCGGCGGTGGCGAACACCTCGACCACGGCGCCCGGGTGCGCGGCCTCGCGGGCCAGGGCCTCGCGGACGGCCTGCGGGCCCTCCGCCAGGAAGCGGCGGTCGGCCGAGCGATAGGCCCGCTTGGCCAGCCGCCGGGCCGCCGACACCCGCTTGGCGCGGGACGTCAGCGGCTCGGGGCTCGCCAAGGGGTCACCCTGCACGTCGTGACGCGGTCGTCGAGCGCGAGCTCGACGTCAGGCCGCGGGGGCGTTGACGTCGGCCGGCAGGGCGGCCTTGGCCAGCCCGACCAGCGTCGTGAACGCGGCCGGGTCGTTGACCGCGAGCTCGGCGAGCATCCGGCGGTCGACCTCGATCTCGGCGGCCTTGAGGCCCTGGATGAACCGGTTGTAGGTCATCCCGTTCGCGCGCGCCGCCGCGTTGATCCGCTGGATCCACAGCCGGCGGAAGTCGCCCTTGCGGTCCTTGCGGTGGTCGTAGGCGTAGACGAGCGAATGGGTGACCTGCTCCTTGGCCTTGCGGTACAGCCGCGACCGCTGGCCGCGGTAGCCGCTGGCCCGCTCGAGGGTGGTGCGGCGCTTCTTGTGGGCGTTGACCGCCCGCTTGACGCGTGCCACGTCAGTTCTCCTTGGTGCTGGGGGACGGCTGGCGGCTCACCGCAGCCGTCCCGGGGACGATTGGCTCGCGGGCGGTTACTTGCCCAGCAGCTTCTTGATGGTCTTGACGTCCGCCGGGGCCATCTCGACATCGAGGGCCAGTCGGCGGGTGCGCTTCGAGGACTTGCCCTCGAGGAGGTGGCGGCGGTTGGCCTGCTCGCGCATGACCTTGCCGGAGCCGGTCAGGCGGAAGCGCTTCTTCGCCCCGCTGTGGGTCTTCTGCTTCGGCATTGGGCCGGGTCTCCTTGTACGACGGTGGTGCGGGATGGGTGCGTGCGGGTGCTGCGGGTGCTGCGGATCAGCTCTCGGCCGTGGCATCAGCCGTGGCGTCAGCCGTGGCGTCAACGGTGGCAGTCTGCCGTGGCATCGGCAGGGGCGCCGGCCGACGCTGACTCGCCGGCGGCGACCTCGGCGGCGATGTCGTGCGGGTCGCGCGCCTTGCGGGCCTCCTTCTCGGCTCGCGCCTCGGCCATGGCCTCGGTCTTCTTCTTGTACGGCCCCAACACCATGACCATGTTGCGGCCGTCTTGCTTCGGCGAGCTCTCCACGAAACCGAGGTCGACCACGTCCTCGGCCAGCCGCTGCAGCAGCCGGTAGCCGAGCTCGGGCCGCGACTGCTCGCGTCCGCGGAACATGATCGTGATCTTGACCTTGTCGCCGGCCTTGAGGAACCGGACGACGTGGCCCTTCTTGGTCTCGTAGTCGTGCGGGTCGATCTTCGGCCGGAGCTTCATCTCCTTGATGACCGTGTGGGCCTGCTTCTTGCGGTCCTCACGGGCCTTCAGGGCGGCCTCGTACTTGAACTTGCCGTAATCCATGAGCTTGGCGACCGGTGGGCGGGCCAGGGGGGCGACCTCGACCAGGTCGAGGTCGGACTCCTGGGCCAGGCGCAGGGCATCCTCGATGCGGACGATGCCGACCTGCTCGCCGTTGGGTCCGACGAGGCGCACCTCGGGGACTCGGATCCGATCGTTGATCCGCGGTTCGACGCTGATGGGGCCTCCTTGATCCGGTGCACGACGACCCCCGGAACACGGGAAAGGCCCCCGCAGCCGGACACGCGCGGAGGCCTGACACGATCTTCGACGCGCGAGCGCGCCGAGCGCGCCGCCAGGGGTGAGCCTGTCAGCGCGGACCGCGACCCGGTCGGCCCGAGGGCCTGCGGGTGGGAGGTGGCCTCCGCTTGAGGGCCGCCCCAGGGGACGGCCGGTCGTGCTGAGAGGGTAGCAGGATGCAGCCGGACGCCGTGAATCCCGCTTCGGAGCCGTCGGACGCCGCAGCGGCCGCTCGCGATATCGCCGAGGTTCCCGCCGTCGAGGTGATCACGACCGCCGCCGTGCACCTGATGAGCGCCGCGGCCGTCAAGTGCGGGCTCGCCGAGGACGCCGAGGCGCAGGGGCACCGCGATCTGGCCGAGGCCCGCGTGCTCATCCAGGCCCTGGCCGGGCTGGTCACCGCCACGGCGCCGGACCTCGGCGGCGCGCACGCCGCCCCGCTGCGCGACGGGCTGAAGGCCCTGCAGCTGGCGTTCCGCGAGGCCTCGCCCTACCCCGATGCGCCCGGGGACGGGCCGGGCGAGCGGCTCACCGGACCCGTCTTCGGGTAGCGCTCAGCCGCGGGGATCCGCGCCCACCGAACCTGGCTGCCCCGGGCCTACCCGCGCACGGCGAGCGCGAAGCCGCCCTCCAGGCGGGTCCGCAGCTCCAGATCGTCCTTGAGCCGCGCGGTCGCCGCCTGCAGGAAGTCCCTCAGGTCCACCCCGGGGGCGTCGACCTCGATGACCACCTCGGGCCCCCCGGGAGCGGGGTCGTCCGGCGCCGCCAGGCGGACGCGGACCCCCCCGAGGTCGGCCAGCACCTCGGACAGATGGGCGCCCAGCATCGCGTCTCGGTGCGGCTCGACCCACTCGCGGTCCTGGGCCAGCGCCCACAGCGCGGGGCCGGCCACCACATGGGACACCGGGCCGGCCAGGTCGAGCAGCAGGGCCTCGCAGCCCTCGGCCAGCGCAGCCTGCCCGGCCCGCGGACCCTCCACCGGCGCGGGGCGCGCCTGCGGGTTCCAGTCCGCCATCGCCTGGGTCGAGGTGAACGCCGGCAGGCCCCGATCCCCGTCCGGCCGCTCGATCACCACGCTGGCCATGTGCGAGGACTTCTCGGCCTGGAGCCCGTGGGCCCCCTCCTCGCCCTCGTCGAGGACCGCGACCACCGGGACCAGCAGCCGGGCCCGGCGCAGGGCCTCGTGCACCGCGCGGGCCGGGCGCGGCCGGCCCTCGTCCTGCCAGCGGGCGAGGGCCGCGGCAAGGGCCAGGTCGGCGGAGCCGTCGTCGTCGGCCCGGGGCGGCACGGGCACCGGCCGGCCCTCGAAGCGCGGGTCGCTCATCGCAGCCCCACCGCCCGGAACCGCGCCGCGCGCGCCGCCAGCCGGTGGGCGGGGTCGAGTCCGGCCAGATCTGCCAGCTGCCCTGCCAGCGCCGCGGCGACCCGCCCGCAGAAGGCCTCGACCTCCTCGGCGGCGTCGGGGTGCTCGGCCACGAGGACATCGACGACGCCCGCCTCGGCGAGCTCCGCCGCGCCCACCCCCTGGGCGGCGGCGACCTCGGCCGCACGCTCGGTGGTCCGGTGGATGAGCTCCGCGGCCCCCTCCGGCGGCAGTGGCGACAGCCAGGCGTGCTGTGCGGCCACCACCCGGTCGGCCGGGACCAGCGCCAGCGCGGCGCCGCCGGCGCCCTGCCCGAGCAGCAGGCAGACCGTGGGCGGCGGAAACGCGACCAGGTCGGCCAGGCTGCGCGCGATCTCGCCGGCGAGGCCGCCTTCCTCCGCCTCCCGCGACAGGGCGGCGCCGACGGTGTCGATGACGGTGACGAGCGGCAGCCCGAGGTCGGCCGCCAGCCGCATCCCGCGCCGGGCCGTGCGCAGCGCCGCCGGGCCGAGCGGGGCGTCGGCGCCCTGCGCCCGCCGGTCCTGGCCGAGCACCACACAGGGGCGGCCGCCGAAGCGGGCGAGCGCCAGCAGCAGGCCGGGTTCCGACTCCCCCTGCCCGGTGCCGTTGAGCGCGGTGACGTCGGTCGCGGCGATCCGCAGCAGCGCCCGGACCCCGGGGCGCAGCGGGTCGCGGGAGCGGGTCACCGCCTCCCACGCGGTCGGGGCCGGGCCGCTCGACCGGGACTCCTCGTCCGCGCGGTTGACGATCGCGGCCGCGGCCTCCGCCGGCAGCGCGCCGACGACGTCCCCGCAGAGCACCCCGAGGGCCTGCGCCGCCACCCGTCCGAGCTCGTCAGCCGACATGACCCCGTCGAGCAGGCTGTGGGCGTACAGGTTCTCGGCGGTCTGCACGCCAGCTGGGAACGGCGCGCCGTAGAGCGCCTCGTAGACCCGGGGGCCGAGAAAGCCGATCAGGGCGCCCGGCTCGGCGACCGTGATGTGGCCGAGCGACCCCCAGGAGGCGAACACCCCGCCGGTCGTCGGATGGCGCAGGTAGACGACGTACGGCAGCCCGGCGCGCTTGTGAGCGGCCACCGCCTGGGTGATCTTCACCATCTGCAGGAACGCGATCGTGCCCTCCTGCATCCGGGTCCCCCCGGAGGTGGGGGCGGCGAGCACCGGCAGGCGCTCCCGGGTCGCCCGCTCCAGGGCCGCCACCAGGATCTCGGCCGCGATCACCCCGATGGACCCGCCGAGGAAACCGAACTCCCCCGCCACGATCACCACCCGCCGGCCGCCGACGCTGCCCTCGCCGGCGATGAGCGACTCGCGTTCGCCGCTGCGCTCACGGGCCGCGGCGAGGTCGGCGGCATAGGCGGCGTCCGGCTCGCGGGCCAGTGCCACGAGGGGGGTCGGCCACTCCCGCCAGCTGCCCGGGTCGAGCACGTGGGCCAGCAGGTCCCGCGCGCCGGGCCGGCGCGCATCGCTCACGGCGACCTCCTCGGGGGCTTGCTGCGGTCGCCCGCCGTCACAGCCGGCAGGCGTGGATGTCGGTGACGAGGATCCCGCGGGCGCCGAGCTCCCACAGGGCGTCCATCACCGGGTTGGTGTCGCGGCGGGGCACCATCGCGCGCACCGCGACCCAGCCACTCGCGATGCAGCGGCGAGACGGTCGGCGACTCGATCCCGGGGGTCAGCGCGCAGGCGGCATCGACCAGCTCGGCCCGCACGTCGTAGTCCATCATCACGTAGGTCCGCGCCACGATGACGCCCCGCAGCCGGCGGACGAGCTGGTCGACGGCGGGTCCACGCCCGGGTCGGCCCGGCCGATCCGGAGCGACGCACCAGCACGGCCCCGCTGCACCAGGATCGGGTCGCCGAACACCTCAAGCCCGGCGTGCCGCAAGCGTCGTGCCGGTCTCGACGACGTCGGCGATCGACGTCGGCCACGCCCAGGCGCACGGACGTCTCGACGGCGCCGTCCAGGCGGATCACCTTGCGGCTGGACGCCGCGGTGCTCCAGGTGGCGCTGCACGAGCCCCGGGTACGACGTGGCGATCCGCAGCCCGCGCGAGGCCGGCACTCGGCCCGGGCCGTGCCGGGCATGGCGCGAACCGGAACGTCGAGCGGGCGAACCCGAGCTGCGAGCACCTCGTCGGCCTCGGCCCCGGAGTCCAGCAGCAGGTCGCGGCCGGTGATGCCCACGTCGAGCCGGCCCGAGCCGACGTAGATGGCGATGTCGCGCGGGCGCAGGAAGAAGAACTCGGTGTCGTTGTCCGGGTCCTGCAGCACCAGCTCGCGCACGTCGCCGCGCTGGCGGTAGCCCGCCTCGCGCAGCATCTCGGCGGCGGGCTCGGCCAGGGAGCCCTTGTTCGGGACGGCGATCCGCAGCACGGGGACGTCGGTCTCCTGGATGGTGGGCGGTCGTGGGGCTGGAGCCGGCCGGAGGCGGGCCGGCTAGAGCCGGGCGTAGACATCGTCGAGGGTGAGGCCCGTTGGCGAGCATCATGCACCTGGACGTGGTAGAGCAGCTGGGCGATCTCCTCGGCGGTCCGCTCGTCGGTCTCATGGACCGCGGCCATCCATGCCTCGGCGGCCTCCTCGACCAGCTTCTTGCCGATGGCGTGCGGGCCGGCCTCCAGCAGGCGGACCGTCGCCGAGCCCTCCGGCCGGTAGGCGTCGCGGACCTGCAGCTCGCCGAACAGCTCCTCGAACGTCTTCATGCGGGCTCCCAGGGCGGCACGCGGCAGGTGGGTCAGGTGGGTCGGGGCCAGCCTACGGCGGCACCGCCCGGCCTAGCCGCCCGCCCTGATCGCGCGCAGCACGAGGGCGGTCGCGAGGGCCGCCTCGACCGCCTCGGCCCCCTTGTCCTCGCGCGATCCCGGCAGCCCCGCGCGGTCGAGGGCCTGCGCGTCGGTGTCGCAGGTGAGCAGCCCGAAGCCGACCGGCACGCCGGTGTCGAGGGCGACGCGGGCCAGCCCGTCCGTGGCCGCCCCGCAGACGTACTCGAAGTGCGGGGTGCCGCCGCGGATCACGACCCCGAGGGCGATCACGGCGCCGTAGCCGGCGGCGGCGAGCTCGCGGGCGACCACGGGCAGCTCGAACGAGCCCGGGACCCGCCACACGGCGACGTCCGTGACCCCGGCGGCCGCCAGGGCCCGATGGGCGCCGGCCAGCAGGCCGTCCATCACCGGCTGGTGCCACTGCGCGGCCACCACGGCGACGCGCAGGCCCGCCGCGCCGTCAACGGAGAGGTCCGGGCTGCCGGATCCGCTCATCGGTCAGGCCTCCATTCCGGGTGCTGGGGCGGGCGGCGCCGGCTCATCGCCGGGCAGGTCCTCGGGCAGGTCGTGGCCCATCCGGTCGCGCTTGGTCTGCAGGTAGCGCAGGTTGTGCGGGGTCGGCGCGATCTCCAACGGCAGCCGCTCGGCGATGGTCAGGCCGTAGCCCTCCAGCCCGGCGCGCTTGGCGGGGTTGTTGGTGAGCAGCCGCATCGAGTGGATCCCCAGGTCGGCGAGGATCTGGGCGCCGGTGCCGTAGTCGCGCGCGTCGGCGGGCAGGCCGAGCTCGAGGTTGGCGTCGACGGTGTCGGCCCCGCCGTCCTGCAGCTGGTAGGCCTGCAGCTTGTGCACCAGGCCGATCCCGCGGCCCTCGTGCCCGCGCACGTACAGCACGACCCCGCGGCCCTCGCGCGGCGACCCGGTCCAGCGCCGCCTCCAGCTGCGGTCCGCAGTCGCAGCGCAGCGACCCGAGCACGTCGCCGGTGAGGCACTCGGAGTGCACGCGGACCAGCACGTCCTCGCCGTCGCCGATCTCGCCCATCACGAGGGCGACGTGCTCGTAGTCGTCGAGCGAGCTGCGGTAGCCGACCGCGCGGAACTCCCCGTGCACGGTCGGCAGCCAGGTCTCGGCGACCCGCTGGACGAGCCGCTCGTACCGGCGGCGGTAGGCGATCAGATCGGCGATCGAGACCATCGCCAGGCCGTGCTCGTCGCAGAACGCGCGCAGCGCGGGGGCCCGCATCATCGAGCCGTCGTCGTGGACGACCTCGCAGATCGCGGCCGCCGGGTTGAGCCCCGCCAGCCGGGCCAGGTCGGCGGCGGCCTCGGTGTGGCCGGGACGACGCAGCACGCCGCCCTCGACGGCGCGCAGCGGGAAGACGTGGCCCGGCCGGGTCAGCTCGTTCGACTCGGTGGCGCTGTCGGCGAGCACCCGGATGGTGTGGGCGCGGTCCTTGGCCGAGATGCCGGTGTGCACCCCGTCGCGGGCGTCGACGCGACACGGTGTACGCGGTGCCCTTGCGGTCCTGGTTGACCATCGTCATCGGCGGCAGCCCGAGCCGATCGAGGTCGGCGGCCCTCCATCGCGACGCAGAGCACGCCGGAGCTGTACCGGATCATGAAGCCGACCAAGGCGGGCGTCGCCTTGCTGGCGGCGAAGACGAGGTCGCCCTCGTTCTCGCGGTCCTCGTCGTCGACCACGACGATGGCCCGCCCGGCCCGCAGCTCCTCAAGGGCGCGCTCGATCGAATCCAGGCGCACCTCCTCGACAGGCGGGGTCTCGGTGCTCATGCCTGGGCCCCCAGCAGCCGCTCGACGTGCTTGGCGATGACGTCGACCTCCAGGTTGACCGGGTCCCCGGCCTGCTTGCGGCCGAGCGTCGTGGCCGCCAGCGTGGTCGGGATCAGGCTGACCGTGAACCGGTCCGCGCCAGCCTGGACCACGGTCAGGCTGACCCCGTCGACGGTGATCGACCCCTTCTCCACCACATAGCGCGCGAGGGCGGCCGGCAGCGAGATCTCGACGACCTCCCAGTGCTCGCTCGGCGTGCGGGCCTCGATCACCCCCACCCCGTCGACGTGGCCCTGGACGAGGTGTCCGCCGAGGCGGGTGGCCAGGGTCACCGGCCGCTCCAGGTTGACCGGCCGGCCCGGCGACAGGGCGCCCAGGGTGGTGCGGCTGAGCGTCTCGGCCATCACGTCGGCGGTGAAGACGCCCTCGGCGTGGTCCACCACCGTCAGGCAGACGCCGTCGACGGCGATCGAGTCGCCCTGTCGCCGCGTCCGAGACCACCAGCGGGCCGCGGATCGACAGCCGGGCGGCCTGGTCGGGCAGCGGCTCGACGGCCACCACCTCGCCGAGCTCCTCAACGATTCCGGTGAACACGTCACCGCTCCTTTCGCGGGATGGTGGCTCGAATCCGGACGTCGTCGCCGACCCGTTCGACGGACTCCAGCTCCAGGCGGAGCGCATCGCCAATCGAGGCGATGCCTGCATCCGCGAGGGCCGCCGGCCCGGCGCCGAGCAGGGCGGGGGCCAGGTAGGCGGTGACCCGGTCGACCGCCCCGGCCTGGAGGAAGGCCCCCGCCAGGGTCGGGCCGCCCTCGAGCAGCACCGAGCGGACCCCGCGTTCGTACAGGTCGGCGAGCGCCGCAAGCGGGTCTCGGGTGGCGAGGGTGACCGCCCGGCCGGCCAGCCGCGAGCCGGCCGGCAAGGGGCGGCGGCCGACGACGACGGCCAGCGGCTGCCGGCCGTCCGCGGGCGCCGGTCGCACGTCGAGGGAGGGGTCGTCGGCCAGGGCCGTCCCGGTCCCCACGACCACGGCGTCGACCTGGTCGCGCAGGGTGTGCACCTCGGCGCGCGCCTGCGGCCCAGTGATCCACCGCGACGTGCCGTCGGCGGCGGCGCTGCGGCCGTCGAGGGTCGCCGCCCACTTCCAGTGGACGTGGGGGCGGCCCAGCCGGGCGGCGAGCAGCCAGGCCTCGTTGCCGCGCCTGGCCTCCTCGGCGAGCAGGCCCGCCTCGACCTCGACTCCGGCGGCGCGCAGGCGGCCGGCGCCTCCGGACGCCACCTCGGTCGGATCGGACACGGCGTACACCACCCGGGCGACGCCGGCGGCGATCAGGGCGTCGGAGCACGGGCCCGTCCGCCCGGTGTGGGCGCACGGCTCAAGGGTGACGACGGCGGTGCCGCCGCGCGCCGAATCCCCCGCCTCGGCCAGCGCACGCACCTCGGCGTGGGCGCCGCCGCCGGCCCGCACGTGGAAGCCCTCGCCGACGGCCTCGCCCCGGGCATCGAGGACCACGCAGCCGACGACCGGGTTGGGCGAGGTGCGACCCAGCCCGCGGGCGGCCAGCGCCACGGCGCGGGACATCGCCTCGCGCTCGGCGGTGCTGGCCTTGTCCATCTCTTGGGCTATCCATCCCTTGCGCTCGCGTGCTCGTGCGGCGCATCCCGGGGCGCGTGCGCGAAGCCGTCCCGGCCGCATGCGGCGGCCGACGGCTCCGGCGCGCCGCCTCCCCTCCGGACTCTCACCGTCGGCCCCGGAGTTCCACCGGGTCAACCGCCCGGGCCGGCCGGCATGGGGCGCCGGGGGCCGCGGACGGGTCGCGGGCTGTCACCGCCGGTTCGGACTTGCACCGACCCCGGGGCGCGCTGTTCGTCGCGCCCATCGTCCCACACCGCGCTCTCGTCGCGGCCCGCGCCCGACGAGGCGCCGGGGTCAGCGGGCGGCGGCCTCGGCCAGCGCGCGAAGCGCGCGCACGGTCGCGTCCGGGTCGTCGGCGGAGTAGACCGCCGAGCCGGCGACGAACACGTCGGCCCCTGCCTCCGCGCAACGTTCGATGGTCTCGGCGGAGACCCCGCCGTCCACCTGCAGCCACACCTCGCCGCCGCGGCGGTCGAGCAGCTCGCGGGCGCGCGCCACCTTGGGCAGGCAGAGGTCCAGGAACCGCTGCCCCCCGAAGCCCGGCTCGACGGTCATCACCAGCAGCATGTCCAGCTCGCCCAGCAGCTCCTCGTACGGGTCGACGGGGGTCGCGGGCTTGAGGGCCATCCCGGCGCGGGCCCCAAGTCGGCGCAGCTCGCGGGCCAGCCGAACGGGCGCGTGGGCGGCCTCGACGTGGAAGGTCACGCTGGCGGCGCCCGCCTCGGCGTACTCCGGCGCCCAGCGGTCGGGGTCGTCGATCATCAGGTGGCAGTCGATCGGCAGGGCCGACACCCGCGCGAGCGACTCGACCACCGGCAGGCCCAGGGTCAGGTTGGGCACGAAGTGGCCGTCCATCACGTCCACGTGCACCCAGTCGGCCGAGCCGACCGCCGCGATCTCCTCGCCGAGCCGCGCGAAGTCGGCCGACAGCAGGCTGGGCGCGATCTGGATCCCCACGGCGCGCACTCTACGGCTGAGGCGGCGCTCAGGTGCGCCGCAGGAGCGCGAGGTACATCGCGTCGCAGCCGTGCACGTGGGGCCACAGCTGCACGTGCGGGCCTGGGCCGAGGTCGGGCACCCCGGGCAGCAGGGGCCGGGCGTCGACCCGCTCGACGTCGTCGCGGCGGCGGAGCACATCGGACACCACCACGCGCGTCTCGGCCAGGTGCGGGGAGCACGTGACGTACGCCACCAGGCCGCCGGGGCGGGCCGCGTCGAGCGCGGCGCCCAGCAGGTCGCGCTGCAGCGGCGCCAACGCGGCGACATCGGCCGGTCGGCGGCGCCACCGCGCCTCGGGTCGGCGCCGCAGCGCCCCCAGGCCCGTGCAGGGGACGTCGGCGAGCACCCGGTCGAAGGCCCCCGCCCGCCACGGCCCGAAACGGCCGTCGGCGACGACGACCCGCCCGCTCCTGCCCAAGACCCGGGCGACCAGCGCCGCGCGGTGCTCCTGTCGCTCGGCGGCCACGACCGAGGCGCCCCGCTGCTCGGCCACCGCGTCGAGGAGCGCCGCCTTGCCGCCCGGCCCGGCGCACAGATCGAGCCAGCGGCCATCGGGGCCGTCCAGGGCTGCCCCGGCCAGGGCGAGCGCCACCAGCTGGGAGCCCTCGTCTTGGACCCCGGCCCGGCCCTCGCGGACCGCGGGCAGGTCTCCGGGCGGTCCGGTCCAGCGCGCGGCGTACGGCGACCACCGGCCCGGGAGCGCGCCGGCCGCCGCCAGCTCCTCGACGGTCGCGCGGCCCGGTCGCGCCACCAGCGCCACCTCGGGCGGGGCGTTGTCGGCGGCCAGGAACTGCTCGGTCTCCTCCCACGACCCGCCGAGTGAGTCGCGGATCGCGTCGACGATCCACCGGGGGTGGGAGCGGGCCACGGCCAGATGACCGGCCGGGTCGGCCGAGCGATCAGGGGCGACCTCGGCGATCCACTCGTCGGCGTTGCGCGCGGCGACGCGGCGCAGCACCGCGTTGACGAACGACCCGCGGCCGTCGCCCAGCACAGCCCGGGCCAGCTCGACGGTGGCGGAGACGGCGGCGTGGCCGGGCACCCGCATCGCCAGGGCCTGATGCGCGCCCAGCCGCAGCACGTCGAGCACCTCGGGGTCGACCTCGTCGAGCGGCCGGTCGACGCAGGCTGCGAGCACCGCGTCGTACAGGCCGCGGCCGCGCAGCGCGCCGTAGGCGAGCTCGGTGGCGAACGCGGCGTCCCGGTCGGCGAGCCCCCGCTCGCGCAGCAGCCCAGGCAGCACCAGGTTCGCGTACGCGTCGCGCTCCTCGACCGCGCGCAGCAGGTCGTAGGCGGCCAGCCGGGGCGCGTCCGGGCGCGGACGCCGGTAGGCGCGGGGGGCGCCCGGCCGCCCCCGGCCGGACCCACCCGGACGTCGGGGCGGCGGAGGCGCCATCAGCCGAGCCGCTCCCCCGGCTCGAGGCGGACACCCCGGGCCCAGTCGGCGGCCGGCATCGACTTCTTGCCCTGGGGCTGGACGGCGGTGAGCAGCACGGGGTGCGACCCGGTGCCGACGCGGACACCCAGGCGATCGGCGGCCAGCTCTCCGGGCGCCAGCGGCTCGGAGTCGTCGGCCGCGCGCACCGGCTGGAGCTTGAGCCGCTCACCGCGAAAGACCGTCCACGCTCCCGGCGCCGGCGTGCACCCGCGCACCAGCCGGTCGATCCCGAGCGCCGGCGCGGACCAGTCCACGCGGGCGTCGTCGACGGTGAGCTTCGGGGCCAGCGAGATGCCGTCGGCCGGCTGCGGCTGGGCCACCAGGCGGCCGGCCTCGATCCCGTCCAAGGTCGCCACCAGCAGCCCGGCGCCGGAGACCGCGAGCCGGCCCAGCAGGTCGCCGCTGGTGTCGTCTGGCCGGATCGCCTCGGTGACCACGCCGTAGACCGGGCCGGTGTCGAGGCCCTGCTCGAGCCGGAAGGTCGACGCCCCGGTCACGTCGTCGCCGCCGATGACCGCGTGCTGGACCGGGGCGGCGCCCCGCCAGGCCGGGAGCAGCGAGAAGTGCAGGTTGACCCACCCGTGCCGCGGGATGTCGAGCGCCTCGGGCGGGACCAGGGCGCCGTAGGCGACCACCGGCGCGCAGTCCGGCTCGAGAGCCCGCAACGTGCCCAGGAACTCCGGGTCGCGCACCCGGTTCGGCTTGAGGACCGGCAGGCCGGCCTCCTCGGCGCGCAGCGCCACCGGGGAGGCGAGCAACTGACGTCCTCGGCCGGCGGGGGCGTCCGGTCGGGTCACCACGGCGACCACCTCGTGCCGTGACGCCAGCAGGGCCTCCAGGCTGGGCACGGCCGGCTCCGGCGTGCCCGCGAACACCAGGCGCATGGATCTACAGCGCCTTGCCGAACAGCGGGTGCGGGCTGTCCTTGACCACGGGCCCGGGCCCGCCCGACCAGGCGGCCTCGCGGATCGCCTTGAGCGCGGCCTTGCGGTTCTCGCGGTCGAGGCGGTCGATGAAGAGCACCCCGTCGAGGTGGTCGGTCTCGTGCTGGACGCACCGGGCGAGCAGCTCGGAGCCCTCGACCACGACCGGCTCGCCGTGCATGTTCTGGCCCTTGGCCACGACGCGCATCGCCCGGGTGGTCGGGAAGTACAGGCCGGGCAGGCTCAGGCAGCCCTCGTCGCCCTCCTGGGTGTCGTCGGAGAGGTCGAGCGTGGGGTTGACCAGGTGCCCGACCACCTCGTCGACCCAGTACGTGAAGACCCGCAACGACACCCCGAGCTGCGGGGCGGCCAGCCCGACGCCGGGGGCGTCGAGCATGGTGTCGGTCAGATCGCGGACCAGGATCCGCAGCTCCTTGTCGAAGTCCACGACCGCGGCGGCGGGGGTGCGCAGCACCGGGTCGCCGAACAGTCGGATGGGCTGGACGGGCACAGCGATGACTCCCGGGTCGTTGGGGCGCGGCGTGCCGATCGTAGCCGCGGCCCTCGGGGCGCCGGGCTCAGCCGAGCGCGACCGGGTCGATGACGACCCGCACGTGCGGCTCGGCGCGGCGGGCTGAGCGGGCCGCCTGGGCGGCGTGCACCGCCGCCGACAGCTCGGCGGCGGCCGACCGCGGGCAGCGAATGAGCGCACGTGACTCGTCGGAGCCGGGCAGCGGAGCCGGTCCGAGCACCTCGGCGGCGGCAGGCAGCCGGGCACTCGGCCACCCAGGCCTCCACCGCGTCCCGCGGTCCGGTGACGGCGGCGACCCGGGCAGCGGGCGGCAGGTCGGCCGCCGTGCGCGCGGCCAGCTCCCGCGCGGCGAAGCCCGCCGGGTCGGCGCGGACCAGGGCCTGCACCGCCGCCCGCGCCGGATCGGCGACGACCACCACGACCCCGCCCGCCGCGGCCGGGCGCACCAGGCTGGCCGCGTTGAGCCAGCGGCGAAGCGCCTCCTCCTCGGCCCGCAGGTCGCGGCGTCCCAGCAGGGCATCGCCGTCGAGCAGCAGCGCGGCGGCGTACCCGCCCTCGGCGACCGGTTCGGCCCCCGGGGTGGCGACCACCAGCGCGGGCCGGCCGGGCACGGTGTCGAGCACGCCTTCGCCGGCGGCCCCCGGGCCGGTGTGCCGGCCCGAGGTGCGCACCGTCACCGACGGGAAGGCCCGGCCCAGCTCCTCGGCGGTGCGGCGGGCGCCCACGGCCTGCGCGCGAAGCGCCGTGCCTCCGCAGCCGGGGCACTGCCAGGCCCCCGCCGAGCGGGCGCACCAGGCGCAGGCCGGCAGCGCGGCGCCGCCTCCGCCGAGCCCGAGCGGGCCGCCGCATGCGGCGCACGTCGCGGAGCGGCGGCAGCGTGCGCAGGCCAGCGCGGGCAGGTAGCCGCGCCTCGGCACCTGCACCAGCACCGGTCCCGAACGCAGCGCCTCGTGCGCGGCCAGCCAGGCCACGTGGGGCAGCCGGGCGGTGCGCGCCTGCGGGTCGGCCGCCAGGTCGGCGTCGCTGCCGACGGTGCGCACCCTGGGCCAGGCGGCGCGGGCCGGCGCTCGGGGGGCCGCCAGCGGCCGGGCCCAGCGCGACGACACCAGCAGGGCTCCCTCGGCGGTGACCGCGTGGCCGGCGACCAGGAAGGCGGCGCCCTCGAGGTGGGCGCGCAGGGCGAGCACCTCGAGGACGTGCGGGTACGGGGCCCGCGGCTCGCTGTGCAGGTCGTCGCCGTCGTCCCAGCAGGCGACGAGGCCGAGGTCGGCGACCGGGGCGAACGCCGCCGAACGCGGCCCGACCACGACCCGGGCCTGTCCCCGCAGGGCCGCCAGGAATGCGGTGTAGCGGGCCTGCGGACCCATCTCGGCGGCCAGCTCGACCACGCCTTCGAGGCCGGCGGCCCGGCAGGCCTCGGCGGCCCGCCGGATCGCCCGCTGGTCGGGGACGCAGAGGATCGCTCGGCGGCCGGAGGCGGCGCAGGCGACCGCGGCCTGCGCCAGCTGGTCGGCCCAGGCCGGCGCGCCGCCCGTGGCGCCCGGCAGGGCCGCGAGCACGGCCCGGGGGGACTCGCCTCGGGCGAGCGCCGCCAAGAAGGCCGGCCCGTGGGTGTAGGCCGCCCAGGCCTCCGGGCCCGGCGGGGCGACGGGAGTCGGGTCGGGCGCCGGGCCGTCAGGGGCCGCGGCCTCGGCCCGCGCGTGCCGCGGCGGAACCGCAAGGCGCACGACATCGGCGAACACGCCGCCGTAGCGGTCGGCGACGGCGCGCGCGAGCCGGGCCACCGCGGGGGTGAGCACGGACTCCGGCGAGAGCACCCGCTCCAGCCGGGCCAGCCGTCCGACGTGCTCGCTGATCTCCACCCGATCGAGCAGGAATCCGTCCACCAGCTGGCCGGCGAACCGCACGCGTACCCGCGCGCCGGGTCGTGCCGCGGCGTCCTGGGCCGCGGACACGAGGTAGTCGAAGGGCCGGTCCAGATGCGGCAGCGCGATGTCGACGGCCACCCGCGCGATCGGGGCAGTGGCCGCCGGCTCGGTCGCGGCGCGCGGCCGGGCCCGCGGCGGCCGCGGGCGCACGAGGGCCAGCTGCTCCGGCTCCGCGCTTGCCGGGCCGCCCGGTGCGTCGGCTGCTCGCTGGCCTGCCCCCATGCCCGAGGTCTACCAGACCGCTCCGACGCGGCCGGGGCCTGCCGTCCCCTGCGTCAGCGGGCGACGGCCGCCTTCAATGCGTCGACGCGATCGGTGCGCTCCCAGGTGAGGTCCGGCACGTCGCGGCCGAAGTGGCCGTACGCGGCGGTCTGGGCGTAGATCGGCCGCAGCAGGTCCAGGTCGCGGATGATCGCGGCCGGGCGCAGGTCGAAGACCTCCATGACGGCGCCCTGGATCGTCTCGTCCGACAGCTCGGCGGTGCCGAACGTCTCGACGAACAGGCCGACCGGGTGGGCCTTGCCGATCGCGTAGGCGACCTGGACCTCGCAGCGGGTGGCGAGCCCGGCGGCGACCACGTTCTTGGCGACCCAGCGCATCGCGTAGGCGGCCGAGCGGTCGACCTTGGACGGGTCCTTGCCCGAGAAGGCCCCGCCGCCGTGGCGGGCCATGCCGCCGTACGTGTCGACGATGATCTTGCGCCCGGTGAGGCCGGCGTCGCCCATCGGGCCGCCGATCTCGAAGCGGCCGGTCGGGTTGACCAGCAGCCGGTAGTCGTCGACCTCGAGGTTGAGGCCGTGCAGCTCGGGCTCGACGACGTGCTCGCGGATGTCGGGGGCGAGCAGGTCCTCGAGGCTGATGTCGCTGGCGTGCTGGGAGGAGACGACCACCGTGTCGAGCCGGACCGGCTTGTGCCCGTCGTACTCGATGGTGACCTGGGTCTTGCCGTCGGGCCGCAGGTACGGGACGACGCCCCCCTTGCGGACGGCCGAGAGCCGGCGGGCGATCCGGTGCGCCAGCGCGATCGGCAGCGGCATCAGCTCGGGGGTGTCATCGCAGGCGTACCCGAACATCAGGCCCTGGTCGCCGGCGCCCTGGCGGTCGAGCGGGTCGTGGCTGCCCTCGGCGCGCTCCTCGAAGGCGTCGTCGACGCCCTGGGCGATGTCGGGCGACTGCGAGCCGATGGACACCGAGACGCCGCACGAGGCGCCGTCGAAGCCCTTCTTGGACGAGTCGTAGCCGATGCCGAGGATGACCTCGCGCACGATGGCGGGGATGTCGGCCCAGGCCGACGTCGTGACCTCGCCGGCGACGTGCACCTGGCCGGTGGTGATCAGGGTCTCGACGGCGACCCGGCTGCGCGGGTCGTCTTTGAGCAGCGCGTCCAGGATCGAGTCGCTGATCTGGTCGGCGATCTTGTCCGGGTGGCCCTCGGTGACGGACTCGGAGGTGAAGAGGCGACGCGCCACAGTGCTGCTCCTACGGTCGGGGAATCGAGGTGAGTGTACGGAAGGTGGCCGTCCTCCCGGGGATCGGGCCCATGGCATCCGAGCCGGGCCGAGTCGTCACCGCCGGGCGAGCCGCTCGGCGACGAGGTCCCAGACGACGTCGGCGAGCACCGCCTTCGGGCCCAGGGGCACCTCGCGGGAGGCGCCGTCTGACCCAGGATGACGGCGGCGTTGTCGGGGGTGTCGAAGGCGAGCCCGTCGCCGACCTCGTTGACGACGAGGAGGTCGCAGCCCTTGCGGGCGAGCTTGGCCCGGCCCAGATCGAGCACGGTGGCGCCGGGCTCGCCCGTCTCGGCGGCGAACCCGACGAGGATCGCGCCCGGCAGGTCACCCGCATCACGGGCGGCCACCAGCTCGGCCAGCACATCGGGGTTGCGGACCAGCGCCACGGGTGCGGGCGCCTCGTCCTCGTCGGACTTCTTGATCTTGGACGGCGCGATCGCGGCCGGGCGGAAGTCGGCCACCGCGGCGGCCATCACCACGGCGTCGGCGCCGGCAGCGGCCGCCAGAACCGCCTCGCGCAGCTCCAGCGCCGTGCCGACGCGGACGACGGCGACCCCGGCCGGGTCGTCGAGCGCCGTGTGCGCCGCGACCAGGACCACGTCGGCCCCGCGGGCCGCGGCGGCCGCCGCCAGGGCGTACCCCTGACGGCCGCTGCTGCGGTTGCCGAGGAAGCGCACCGGGTCGAGCGGCTCGCGGGTGCCCCCCGCGGAGACCACGACCCGCCGCCCGGCCAGGTCGGCAGGGGCCGACCCACGGCGCAGCGCGGCCTCGGCCGCGGCCAGGATCGCCGCGGGCTCGGGCAGCCGCCCCTTGCCGCTGTCGGCCCCGGTCAGCCGCCCGGCGGCCGGCTCAAGCACGACGCAGCCGCGGGCCCGAAGCAGCGCGACGTTGGCCTGGGTGGCGGGGTGCTCCCACATCTCGGTGTGCATCGCCGGGGCGAACACCACCGGGCAGCGGGCGGTGAGCAGGACGTTGGCGAGCAGGTCGTCGGCCAGCCCGTGCGCGGCTCGGGCCAGCAGGTCGGCGGTCGCCGGGGCCACCAGCACGAGGTCGGCCTGCTGGCCGATCCGCACGTGCGGCACCTCGTGGGCGTCGGCCCAGACATCGGTCGCGACCGGCTGCCCCGACAGGGCGGCCCAGGTCGCCTCGCCGACGAAGTGCAGCGCAGCGCGGGTGGGGACGACGCGCACCGAGTGGCCGGCCTCGGTCAGACCGCGCAGGACCTCGCAGGCCTTGTACGCGGCGATGCCCCCGCCGACGCCCAGGACCACCCTGGCCTGGGCCAGTGCGGGCGGGGCGGGCTCGGTCGGGGGCATCAGCGTCACGCTGGGGCGGCCGTCAGGAGTCGAGGCGCTCGAGCGTCAGCAGGTCGGCGTTGATCTCGCGCAGCGCGATGGACAGCGGCTTCTGCTGCACGTGGGTCTCGACGAGCGGGCCGACGTACTCCAGCAGGCCCTCGCCGAGCTGGGAGTAGTACGCGTTGATCTGGCGGGCGCGCTTGGCGGCGTAGAGGACAAGGCTGTACTTGGAGTCGACCTTGTCGAGCAGCTCGTCGATGGGCGGATTGGTGATGCCCTCGGGCGCGGCGAACTGACCGGACACGTGAGGCCCTTCGATTGACGGTTGGTGGTCAGGCGCCCGAGCCGTCCCCGCCGGGCGGCGGGGCCTCGTGCACCTCGGTCAAGGCTACCAGCCGCCGGCAGACGTCCTCGAGATCGTCGTTCACGAGCACCACGTCGAACTCCGGCTGCGCGGCGAGCTCCACCCGCGCGGTCGCCAGCCGCCGCTCGACGACGTCCGGGGCCTCGGTCCCCCGCCCGACCAGCCGGGACACCAGGTCACCCCAGGTCGGCGGCGCCAGGAAGACCAGCAGCGCCTCGGGCATCGCGGCGCGCACCTGGCGGGCGCCCTGCAGCTCGATCTCGAGCAGCACCGGGAGCCCGGCGGCCAGCCGCTCCTCCACCGGGCGGCGGGGGGTGCCGTAGCGGTTTCCGGCGAACTCGGCCCACTCCAGCATCCCGCCGCCGGCGACGAGCTCGTCGAAGCGCTCCGGCGAGACGAAGTGGTATTCGACCCCATCGGTCTCCCCCGGCCGCGGCGCGCGGGTCGTGGCCGAGACCGACAGCCAGACCTCGGGCCGCTGCTGTCGCAGCCGCTGAACGACGGTGCTCTTGCCGACGCCGGACGGGCCGGACAGCACAACGAGGCGGGTCATCGGTGCGGCTTGGGTAACGCAGGTCCGCGCGCCTAGGCGCGGAACTCGTCTTCCAGCGCCGCGACCTGGTGGGTGCCGAGGCCGCCGACCCGGCGGTTCGCGGCGATGCCGATCCGCTCCATGATCTGGCCGGCCCGGACCTTGCCGACTCCCGGCATCGACTCAAGCAGGGCGTCGACGCGCATCCGGCCGATCACCGGGTCTTCCTGGCCGTCGCGCAGCACGGCCGCGAGCGTGGTCCTCGAGTCCCTGAGCGCCCGCTTGACGCTCGCCCGTGCCGTACGGGCCTCGGCGGCCTTGGCCAGGGCGGCGGCGCGCTGCTCGGGGGTCAGGGGCGGGAGGGCCACAGGTCGTTCGCTCCTCAGGGATCCGGGTGTCGAGGTGACGGGCAGGACGCGGGGCCGAACCTAGCGGGGGCCGCGAGCGGGCGGCAAACAAGCCCCTGTTGCACGCTGCCGCGCCAGATGTCCACAGCCAGGGTCACTCGCCAACGGGGGCGACCACACGGCAGAACGGGTGACCCCCGCCTCAACCGTTGTGGGTGGTGAGGGTGCGGGCGAGGTCGCGGGCGGCCGCTGCCGGGTCGGGGGCGGCCGTGATGGGCCGGCCCACGACGAGCAGGTCGGCGCCGTCGGCGAGGGCCTGCTCCGGGGTGGCCACCCGGGCCTGGTCCCCGACGGCTGACCCCGCCGGGCGTACGCCCGGGGTGATGAGCACCACGTCGTCGCCGACCTCGGCGCGCACGGCGGCGACCTCCAGGGGCGAGCAGACGAGGGCCCGCGCGCCGGCCTCGACGGCGAGCACCGCCAGCCTCCGCACCGCGTCGGGGGCGGGGCCGCGCAGCCCGATCGCCTCCAGGTCGGAGCCGGAAAGGGAGGTGAGGACGGTGACCCCGGTGATCCGGGTGCCCGGCAGCGCGTCGGCCGCGGCGCGGATCATCGCCGAGCCGCCCGAGGCGTGGACGGTGAGGAAGTCCGGCTCCAGGGCGGCCACGGCGTGGGCCGCTCCGGCCACCGTGTTGGGGATGTCGTGCAGCTTGAGGTCCAGGAACAGCGCGCAGCCCGGCGCGGCGGCGCGCACGGCGCGCACGGCGTCGGCGCCATCGCGCAGGTAGGCCTCAAGCCCGACCTTCACGGTCGAGACCGACGGCCCGACCGCCGCGGCCCAGGCCACGGTCGTCGCGAGATCGGGCGCGTCGAGCGCGACGGCGATCGGCGCGCGGCGCCCGGCCGCCTCGGCGGTGCTCACGCGTCAGCTCTCATCGTCGGCCTCGCCCGGCCCGGCCTCAGCGCCTTCGGCCGACGGCTCGGCGGCAGCCTCAGTGAACGGCTCCGGCTCTGGCCGATGGGCCAACCCGACCGCGTCGGAGAGCCGCTCGATGCCGCGGGCGGCCAAGGCGTCGGCCAGCTCGCGCGAGACCCGCGCAGGGGCGGAGGGGTCGTGGAAGACCGCTGTCCCCACCGAGACGGCAGAGGCCCCCGCCAGGATGAACTGCAGGGCGTCCAAGCCGGTCTTGATGCCGCCCATGCCGAGGATCGGCACCTCGGGCATCGCCGCGTGCACCTGCCACACGCAGCGGACCGCGACGGGGCGGATCGCCGGCCCGGACAGCCCGCCGGTCACGCCGGCCAGCGCCGGGCGCAGGGTGTCGGTGTCGATGACCATGCCCAGCAGCGTGTTGATCATGCTGAGCCCGTCGGCGCCGGCGTCGACGACGGCTCGGGCGATCTCGACGATGTCGGTGACATCCGGTGACAGCTTCGCGAGCACAGGGATGCGCGGGTCGGTGGCCCGGCGGACGGCCGACACGACCGCCGAGGCGGGCTCGGCGTGGCAGGCGAAGACCTGGCCGCGGTCGTCGACGTTGGGGCACGAGATGTTGACCTCGATCGCCGAGACGCCGTCGGCGTTGCGCAGCCGCTGGGCGAGTCGCTGGTACTCCTCGACGCTGCCGCCCGCGATGGAGACGACGGCGCGCGCCCCGCGGTCCCGCAGCCAGGCGAGGTCCTGGTCGATAAACGCGTCGATCCCGGGGCCCTGCAGCCCGATCGAGTTGAGCATGCCGCTGGGCGTCTCGGCCATCCGCGGCGTGGCCCGCCCGGACCGCGGCCGCAGCATGATCGACTTGGTGACCACGGCGCCGATCGCGGTGAGGTCCAGGAACGGATCCAGCTCGCGGCCTGCGGCCGCGCACCCCGAGGCCGTCAGCACCGGGTCGGGAAGCTCGAGCGATCCCAGCGACGTGCTCAGGTCCACCGCCGGCGGCGCCGACGACCCGCTCCGGGCAGGGACGACGGTCATCCGCGTCATCAGTGCGCTCCTGCCTGCTCGGGGGCTCCAACGCAGTCCGCGGGCACGGTGCCGATGTCGGCCCAGCGCACCCGGTCGCCGCGGAACACCGGGCCATCGGTGCAGGAGCGGACCATCCGGGTGAGCCCGTCGTCGCCCACAACCGGCAGCACGCAGGTCATGCACACGCCGATTCCGCAGGCCATCGACTCCTCGACGGCGCACTGGCTGTGCGCTCCCGCCGCCTCGGCGATCTCGGTGACCGCCTGCAGCATGCCCATGGGCCCGCACGCGTAGACCACCGGCGACCCGGTCCGCTCGAGCAGGGCCGGCAGGGCGTCGCTGACCCGGCCGCGCTCCCCCAACGAGCCGTCCTCGGTGGTGATGGCGACGGTGGTCGACATCCGCTTGGCCTCAAGGACGCCGAAGATGCGGTCCTCCGTCGCCGCACCCAGCACGAAGTCCACCCGGCAGCCGCGTTGGCGCAGCTGGTCGCCGAGGGCGAAAAGCGGCGCCGAGCCGTACCCGCCGCCGACGAGGGTCGCGGTGACCGGCTCCCGCGGCAGGGCGAACGGCCGGCCGAGCGGCCCGACGATGTCGACCGGGTCGTGCGGGCGCAGCCCGGTCATCCAGCGGGTGCCGCGCCCGTGGGGGGCGAAGACGATCTCCACCGTGCCGCCGTACACCCCCCGCTCCTGCACCCGGAAGATGGAGAACGCCCGCCGCAGCAGCATCGAGGTGTCCTCGCCGCCCACCGCCAGCGCGACGAAGTGGCCCGGCCGGGACTGCTCGGCGATGCCGGGCGCGACCATGGTGAGCGAGGTGTAGGCCCCCACCCGGCGCAGCGAGAGGACCTCGCCGCGCACCTGTACCGGGCTCATCGCGTCTCCGCCTCCGGGCCGCCTGCCGGCCCTGACTCCGCCTTCGGCGCCGCCGCCGCAGCGCGACCGGCCTCGAGCGCCGCAGCGTAGTCCTGCAGCGAGCGGACGCCGATCTCGCCCGAGCGGAGCGCCTCGATGCCTTGGACGGCGGCCCCGAGCCCCTGCACGGTCGTGATGCAGGCGACGCCCCGAGCCACCGCAGCGGTGCGGATCTCGTACCCGTCGAGGCGGGACCCCACGCCGAACGGCGTGTTGACGATCAGGTCGACCTCGCCCGCCAGGATCCGCTGCACGGCGTCGAGGGTGCCGTCGTCGGGCTCGTAGTGCTTGCGGACCACCGTGGCCACCACACCGGACCGGTGGAGGACCTCGGCCGTCCCAGGGGTGGCCAGGATCTCGAAGCCGAGGTCGGCCAGCCGCTTGACCGGGAAGACCATCGAGCGCTTGTCGCGGTTGGCGACGCTCACGAAGGCCCGCCCCTTGGTCGGCAGGCCGCCGGAGTAGGCGGCCATCTGCGACTTCGCGAACGCCGTGCCGAACAGCGCGTCGATGCCCATCACCTCGCCGGTGGAGCGCATCTCGGGGCCGAGCACGGTGTCGACGCCGTGGAAGCGCCCGAAGGGCAGCACGGCCTCCTTGACCGCGATCGGCGCGTCCATCGGCAGCGTGCCGCCGTCGCCCTGCGCGGGCAGGATCCCCTCGCGGCGCAGCTGGGCGACCGTCTCGCCCATCATCACCCGGGCCGCGGCCTTGGCCAGCGGCACGGCGGTCGCCTTGGACACGAACGGCACCGTCCGCGAGGCGCGCGGGTTGGCCTCGAGGACGTACAGGATGTCGCCGAGCAGCGCGTACTGGACGTTGAGCAGCCCCCGTACGCCGACGCCGCGGGCGATCGCCTCGGTCGACACCCGGATGCGCTCGATCTCGGCGCGCCCGAGCGTGATCGGCGGCAGGGCGCAGGCCGAGTCGCCGGAGTGGATCCCGGCCTCCTCGATGTGCTCCATGACCCCGCCGAGGTACAGCTCCTCGCCGTCGAACAGCGCGTCGACGTCGATCTCGACCGCGTCGTCGAGGAAGCGGTCGACGAGCACCGGGTGGTGCATCAGGTCGCTGGAGGAGTGCTTGTCGAGGTAGCCGCGCAGCTGCTCGGTGTCGTACACGATCTCCATGCCGCGCCCGCCGAGCACGTACGACGGGCGGACCAGCACCGGGTAGCCGATCTCCTCGGCGATCGCGCGGGCCTCCTCGAAGGACAGCGCGGTGCCGTGCTTGGGCGCCGGCAGCCCGGCCGCGGCGAGCACGCGGCCGAACGCGCCGCGCTCCTCGGCCAGGTGGATGGCCTCGGGGCTGGTCCCGACGATGGGCACGCCCGCGTCCTTGAGCGGCTGGGCCAGGCCGAGCGGCGTCTGCCCGCCGAGCTGGACGATGACCCCGGCCACCGGGCCGGCCTGCTGCTCGGCGTGCACGATCTCCAGGACGTCCTCGAGGGTGAGCGGCTCGAAGTACAGCCGGTCGCTGGTGTCGTAGTCGGTCGACACCGTCTCGGGGTTGCAGTTGACCATCACGGTGTCGTAGCCGTCCTGGCGCAACGTCATCGACGCGTGCACGCAGGAGTAGTCGAACTCGATGCCCTGGCCGATCCGGTTCGGGCCGCTGCCCAGGATGATGACCGCGGGCCGCTCGCGGGGGGCGACCTCGGACTCCTCGTCGTACGACGAGTAGTGGTACGGGGTCTGCGCCGCGAACTCCGCGGCGCACGTGTCGACGGTCTTGTAGACCGGCCGGATGCCGAGGGCGTGGCGCACCCCGCGGACCACCGGCTCCGGAAGTCCGCGGATCTCGCCGATCTGCCGGTCGGAGAAGCCGTGCCGCTTCGCCTCGCGCAGCAGGTCGGGGGTCAGCTCAGAGGCGGCGGCGAGGTCGGCCGCGACCTCGTTCAGCAGGAGCAGCTGGTCGGCGAACCACGGGTCGATGCCGGTGGCCGAGTGGACCTCCTCCACCGTGGCGCCGGCGCGGATGGCGTCCATCACCTGGCGCAGCCGCCCGTCGGTGGGGGTGGCGGCGGCGGCCAGCAGGGCGGCCTTGTCGCCCGGGTCGCCGGCCCAGGTGAAGACCGACTGGGGGCGCTCCAGCGACCGCAGCGCCTTCTGCAGCGCCTCGGTGAAGTTGCGGCCGATGGCCATCGCCTCGCCGACGCTCTTCATCGTCGTGGTCAGGACCGGGTCGGCCAGCGGGAACTTCTCGAAGGCGAACCGCGGGACCTTGACCACGACGTAGTCCAGAGTCGGCTCGAACGAGGCCGGGGTCTCGCGCGTGATGTCGTTGGGGATCTCGTCGAGGGTGTAGCCGATGGCGAGCCGGGCGGCGATCTTCGCGATCGGGAAGCCGGTGGCCTTGGACGCCAGCGCGGACGAGCGGGACACACGCGGGTTCATCTCGATGACGATCAGCCGGCCGTCCGCCGGGTTGACCGCGAACTGGATGTTGCAGCCGCCGGTGTCGACGCCCACGGCCCGGATGATCTCGATGCCGACGTCGCGCATGTGCTGGTACTCGCGGTCGGTGAGGGTGAGCGCGGGCGCCACGGTGATGGAGTCGCCGGTGTGCACGCCCATCGGGTCGAGGTTCTCGATCGAGCAGACGACGACCACGTTGTCGTTGCGGTCGCGCATCAGCTCGAGCTCGTACTCCTTCCAGCCGATGATGCTCTCCTCCAGCAGCACCTCGGTGGTCGGGCTCGCCTGGAGCCCCAGGCCGGCGATGCGGCGCAGGTCGGACTCGTCGTAGGCCATGCCCGACCCGGCCCCGCCCATCGTGAACGAGGGTCGGACGACCACCGGGTAGCCGAGGTCGTCGACGGCGGCCAGGCAGTCGTCGAGGGAGTGGCAGACGGCGCTGCGGGCCGACTCGGCGCCCACGTCGTCGACGATCTGCTTGAACAGCTCGCGGTTCTCGCCCCGCTCGATGGCCTCGACGTCGGCGCCGATCAACTCGACGCCGTGCTCGGCGAGCACGCCCCGCTCGTACAGCGCCATCGCCGTGTTGAGCGCGGTCTGCCCGCCCAGGGTGGGCAGCAGGGCGTCCGGCTTCTCCTTGGCGATGATCTTGGCGACGACCTCGGGGGTGATCGGCTCGACGTAGGTCGCGTCGGCGAACTCGGGGTCGGTCATGATCGTCGCGGGGTTGCTGTTGACCAGGATCGACGCGCAGCCCCTCGGCGCGCAGCACCCGGCAGGCCTGCGTGCCGGAGTAGTCGAACTCGCAGGCCTGGCCGATCACGATCGGTCCGGAGCCGATGACGAGCACGCTGGCGATGTCGGTGCGGCGCGGCATCAGCGGTCGCCCTTCGAGTCGGCGATCAGGGCGGCGAAGCGGTCGAAGAGGTAGCCCGCGTCATGCGGGCCGGCCGCGGCCTCCGGGTGGTACTGCACCGAGAAGGCCGGCACGTCGTGGCACTGCAGGCCCTCGACCACGTCGTCGTTGAGGCACACGTGGCTGACCGACACCCGCCCGTACGGGGTGTCGACCGGCGCGTCGGCGGTCGCGGTCAGCGGCGCGTCGACGGCGAAGCCGTGGTTGTGGGCGGTGACCTCGACCTTGCCGGTGGTGCGGTCCTGCACCGGCTGGTTGATGCCGCGGTGGCCGTAGCGCAGCTTGTACGTGCCGAAGCCGAGCGCCCGGCCGAGGATCTGGTTGCCGAAGCAGATGCCGAAGACCGGGATCCGCCGGTCGAGCACCGCGCGCATCAGCGCCACCGCGGCGTCGGCCGTCGCCGGGTCGCCCGGGCCGTTGCTGAAGAAGACCCCGTCGGGGCTGACTGCGAGGACGTCGTCGACCGAGGAGCCGGCCGGCAGCACGTGCACCTCGATCCCCCGCTCGGCCATCCGGTGCGGGGTCATCGCCTTGATGCCCAGGTCGATCGCCGCGACCACGGCCCGCCGCTCGCCGATCGCCGGCACGACGTAGGCGGCCTCGGTCGTCACCTCGCCGCACAGGTCGGCGCCGAGCATCGACGGCGAGGCGAGCACACGCTGGAGCAGCGCCTGCGGGTCTGACTCCACGCTGGAGACCCCGACCCGCATCGCCCCGCGCTCGCGCAGGTGGCGGGTGAGCGCGCGGGTGTCGATGCCGCTGATGCCGACGACCCCCTGGGCGCTGAGCTCGCCGCCCAGGTCGCGCCGGCTGCGCCAGTTGGACGGGATCCGGGCCGGGTCGCGGACGACGTATCCGTTGACCCAGATCCGCGCCGACTCCGGGTCCTCGTCGTTGACGCCGGTGTTGCCGACGTGCGGGGCGGTCATCACGACGACCTGGCCTCGGTAGGACGGGTCGGTGAGCGTCTCCTGGTAGCCGGTCATGCCGGTGGAGAAGACCGCCTCGCCGAAGGCCTCGCCCTCGGCGCCGTACGACCAGCCGCTGAACGACCGGCCGTCTTCGAGCACGAGCAGTGCGGGGGTGCGAGCGCGGCTCACGTGCCGGCCTCCTCGTTGTCCAGCGGGGCTGTGGTGGGGACGAGCGCCTCGATGGCGGCGACGAGCTCATCGTGGTGGCGGGCCGCCGAGGCGCGGAACCCGGAGTCCAGCAGTCGGCCGCCGAGCTCCCAGGTGACCACGACGATGCCGCCCAGCTCGTACACCGACCCGGCGATGCCGCGGTCGAGGCGGGCCCCGCGGATCGCGTCGGCTGGGGCGAACAGGTCGTCGGCGCCTTGAAGGGCGAACAGGACCCCCTCAGGGTGCACCGACAGGTCGCCGGCGGCGGTCGAGCCGAGGCCGTGGACGACGATGCGGTCGAGCCAGTCGCCCGCGAAGGTGCTGGCGAGGTAGCGCCCCTCGATCGGGCCGGCCGAGGGCGCGCCGAGGCCGGGGGGCGGCGCCGCGGGTGCGGGCAGGTCGGCCTGGCGGCGCCCGCGGGCGACCCAGCCCCGCCACATCAGCCAGCAGGCGACGGCGATCACGCCGGCCATCACCGCGGTGAAGGCGAGGCGCGCGCCGAGCTGGGTGGTCTCGGGCGAGTCCTGGGCCGCGAGCGACGCCAGGACGGCCGCCGGGGCCGGGCTCATCCGCCGGCCAGGGCGCCGTCAAGGACGGTCGGCCGACCCTGCGAGGAAGGTGGCGACCACCCGGGCCGGCAGCTCGCGACCGCGGTAGGGCGTGTTGCGGCTGCGCGAGGCGGATCTCGCGGGGTCGACGACCCAGCGTGCGGCCGGGTCGACCAACACCAGGTGGGCGGGGGCGCCCACCTCAAGCGGCCCGCCCTGGCCGGCGACCCGCCCGATCCGGGCCGGGCGCGCGGACATCCGGTCGGCGACCCCGGCCCAGTCCAGCAGCCCGGTCTCGACCATCGACTCGGCCACCACCGACAGCGCGGTCTCGAGGCCGAGCATCCCGAAGGCGGCCGCCGCCCACTCGCAGTCCTTGTCCTCGACCGCGTGCGGGGCGTGGTCGGTGGCGACCGCGTCGATCGTCCCGTCCGCCAGGGCCTCGCGCAGCGCCTGCACGTCGTCGACGCCGCGCAGCGGGGGGTTGACCTTGAACACCGGGTCGTACGAGGTGGCGACGCGCTCGTCGAGCAGCAGGTGGTGCGGGGTGACCTCGGCGGTCACCTGCACGCCGCGGGCCTTGGCCCAGCGCACGATCTCGACCGAGCCGGCCGTGGAGACATGGCAGATGTGAAGCCGCGACCCGACGTGCTGGGCGAGCAGGACGTCGCGGGCGATGATCGCCTCCTCGGCGACCGCCGGCCAGCCGCGCAGGCCCAGCACCCCGGACAGCGCGGACTCGTTCATCTGCGCGTCCTCGGTGAGCCGCGGCTCCTGCGCGTGCTGGGCGACGACGCCGTCGAAGGCCTTGACGTACTCCAGCGCCCGGCGCATGAGCACCGCGTCGGAGACGCACTTGCCATCGTCGGAGAAGACCCGCACACCGGCGGCCGAGTCGGCCATCGCGCCCAGCTCGGCGAGCTGCTGGCCGCCGAGGCCGACCGTGACCGCGCCGACCGGGCGCACCTCGCACCAGCCGGCCCGGCGGCCGAGGTGCCAGACCTGCTCGACGACGCCGGCGGTGTCGGCGACCGGGTCGGTGTTGGCCATCGCGTGGACGGCGGTGAAGCCGCCGAGGGCGGCGCAGCGGGTGCCCGAGTCGACCGTCTCGGCGTCCTCGCGGCCGGGCTCGCGCAGGTGGGTGTGCAGGTCGACCAGCCCAGGCAGGGCGACGAGGCCGTCGGCGTCGACGACCTGCGCTCCGCTGGCCGACAGCCCGGCGCCGATCTCGCCGATCACGCCGTCGCTCGAGGCGCAGGTCGGCCGGCTCGCCGCCCAGGATGCGGGCGCCCTTGATGATCACGGCGGCGCTCATGCGGCGGCTCCCTCGGTGGTGTCGACGGATCCGATCGCCGACTCGCTTCCGCCGAGCAGCAGGTAGAGCACGGCCATCCGCACGCTGACGCCGTTGGCGACCTGCTCGACGATCACCGAGCGGGGCCCGTCGGCGACATCGGCGGCGATCTCCATGCCGCGGTTCATCGGCCCGGGGTGCATGACGATCGCGTGCTCGGGCAGCAGGGCCGCGCGGCGCACGTCGAGGCCGTACCGGCGGCTGTACTCGGCCGTCGAGGGGAAGAACGCCGCGTTCATCCGCTCGCGCTGGACCCGCAGCATCATCACCGCGTCACTCGTCGGCAGCGGGCTCGTCGAGGTCGTACGAGATCGAGCAGGGCCACGTCTCGACCCCCACCGGCAGCAGCGTCGGAGGCGCGACCAGGGTGACCTCGGCGCCGAGGGTGGCGAGCAGCAGGACGTTGGAGCGCGCGACCCGGCTGTGCAGGACGTCGCCGACGATCGTGATCCGCTGGCCGTCCAGGGCGCCCACGCCGCCGGCGAGGTGCCGGCGCATCGTGTACGCGTCGAGCAGCGCCTGGGTGGGGTGCTCGTGCGTGCCGTCACCGGCGTTGACCACCGAGCCGCCGATCCAGCCGCTGTAGGCCAGCCGGTGCGGCGCCCCGCTGCGCCCCGTGGCGGACGACCACGGCGTCGGCGCCCATGGCCTCCAGGGTCAGGGCGGTGTCCTTGAGGGTCTCGCCCTTGGACACGCTGGAGCCCTTGGCCGAGAAGTTGATGACGTCGGCGCTCAACCGCTTGGCGGCCGCCTCGAAGGAGATCCGGGTGCGGGTGGAGTCCTCGAAGAACAGGTTCACCACCGTGCGGCCGCGCAGGGTCGGCAGCTTCTTGATCGGCCGGTCGGCCAATCGGGCGAGCTCCTCGGCGGTGTCGAGGACGAGGACCGCATCCTCGCGGCTGAGGTCCGCGGCCGAGATGAGGTGCTTCTTCACCGGGTTTCCTCCTGCCCCTCGTGCCCGATGAGCACGGCGTCGACGCCGTCGTGCTCGGCGAGGTTGACCCGCACGGTCTCGGTGAGCGACGTGGGGAGGTTCTTGCCGACGTAGTCGGCGCGGATCGGCAGCTCGCGGTGGCCGCGGTCGACGAGCACCGCCAGCTGCACGGCGCTGGGTCGGCCGACGTCGTCGAGGGCCGTCGAGCGCGCTGCGCACCGTGCGGCCGGAGTACAGGACGTCGTCGACGAGCACCACCAACTTGCCATCGATCCCGCCGGCGGGGATGTCGGTGCGCTCCAAGCGTGCGGGCCGGGCGCAGCCGCAGGTCGTCGCGGTACATCGTGATGTCAAGGGAGCCGACCGGCACCTCGCGGCCCTCGACGGCGGCGATCCGCTCGGCGAGCCGGCGGGCCAGGGCGACGCCGCGCGTGGGGATGCCGAGCAGGACGAGGTCCGGGCTGGACTTGGTGCGCTCGAGGATCTCGTGCGCGATGCGCGTCAGCGCGCGCTGGACATCGGCGGCGTCCAGAACGGTCTTGCCGTCCGCGCCGGGGGCAGGTGCGATACCTGAGGACACTTCTGGGGACATGCGATGCCACCCTCCTTCCCCGCCTCACCGGACGGGCCTTAAAGGAGCGCTCTGGGTCGTGTGACGGACCGAGTGCGGACCTCGGCTGAGGTCCGGTCCTGACCGTACCAGCGGCCTGCGGACCCCCCGCCGCCCCCTCCCGTCGGCGCCCTCCGTGACACTGGTGGAGCAGCCGGGATTGACCGAAGCGTCCGGGTTCGTCACGCTAGGTGACCAATGAGCACCGACTACGCCCGCGCGCTGGGAGCCCGCCTGCGCGCCATCCGGCTGCAACAGGGGCTGAGCCTGCACGGCGTCGAGCAGAAGTCGCAGGGCCGCTGGAAGGCCGTGGTCGTGGGCTCGTACGAGCGGGGGGACCGCTCGGTCGCGGTGCAGCGGCTCAGCGAGCTCGCCGACTTCTACGGGGTGCCCATCCTCGAGCTGCTCCCGGAGGCCGACCCGGCCGAGGCCCCCGCGGAGGCGCAGCGGATCGTGCTCGACCTCGAGCGGCTGGCCCTGATCCCCGCCGAGCAGGCGGGCCCGCTCGCCCGGTTCGCGAGTGCGCTGCAGCGGATGCGCGGCGACTACAACGGCAAGGTGCTCAGCGTGCGCGCCGACGACCTGCAGACGCTGTCGCTGGTGTACGACCGCTCCCCCGGCGACCTGCTTGATCTCTTGGCCGGCTGGGGCGTGGTCCGGCGGTAGCGCCGTACGGCGCTAGTCGCGGCGGTAGGCCGGGTGGATGCCGCCGACGGCGTCGCCGATCCGGTGCACCCGCATCGCGTTGGTCGAGCCCGGGGATGCCGGGCGGCGAGCCGGCGACGATGACCACCTGGTCGCCGATCGCGCAGCGGCCGATCTCCAGCAGGCGGGCGTCGACCTGCAGCACCATCTCGTCGGTGTGGCTGACCGCCGGGACCAGAAAGGTCTCGACCCCCCAGGTGAGCGCGAGCTGGTTGCGCACCTCGGCCCGCGGGGTGAACGCCAGCAAGGGGATCTCCGAGCGGTAGCGCGCCATCCGCTGCGCGGACGTGCCCGTCTCGGTGAACGCCACGAGGAACCTCGCCCCCACGACCTTCCCGACCTGGTAGGCCGCCCGGCCGATCGCCCCGGCCTTGGTGTGCGGCTCGCTGGCGATGGGCGGCAGGTGGTCGAGGGCCTCCCCCTCGATCTGCTCGATGATCCGGCCCATCGTCTCGACCGACTCGATCGGATAGCGGCCCACCGAGGTCTCGCCGGAGAGCATCACCGCATCCGTTCCGTCGAGGATCGCGTTGGCGACATCCGAGGCCTCCGCGCGGGTCGGCCGCGACGAGCCCACCATCGACTCGAGCATCTGGGTCGCCACGATCACCGGCTTGGCCGCCTCGCGGGCCATCGCCACGCAGCGCTTCTGCACGAGCGGCACCCGCTCGAGGGGCAGCTCGACGCCGAGGTCCCCGCGCGCCACCATCAGCCCGTCGAAGGCGGCGATGATCTCGTCGAGGCGCTCGACGGCCTGCGGCTTCTCGATCTTGGCCAGGATCGGCAGCCGGACGCCGACCTCGTCCATGATCCGATGCACGTCGTCGGCGTCGGCGGCCGAGCGCACGAACGACAGCGCGATCAGGTCCGCCCGCAGGCCCAGGGCCCACCGCAGGTCCTCGACGTCCTTGTCGGACAGGGCCGGCACCGAGACCGCGACTCCGGGCAGGTTGAGGCCCTTGTGGTCGCCGACCATGCCTCCCTCGACGACCCGGGTCACCACCCGGACGTCGTCGACCTCGACCGCCTCCAGGGCGACCTTGCCGTCGTCGACGAGGATCGCGTCGCCAGCCTGGACGTCGCCGGGCAGGCCGGCGTACGTCGTCGAGCACAGCGTGCTGTCGCCCGGGACGTCCTCGGTGGTGATGGTGAAGGTCGCCCCGGTCTGCAGCAGCTGCGGTCCCTTGGCGAAGGTGCCGAGCCGGATCTTGGGGCCCTGCAGGTCGACCAGGATGCCCACCGCGCGCCCGGACTCGTCCGAGGCCCGGCGCACCTCGCGGTAGACCGCCTCGTGGTCGGCGTACGAGCCGTGGCTGAGATTGAGCCGGGCGACGTCCATCCCCGCGTCGACGAGCCGGCGCACCATCTCCGGGCTGGACGTGGCGGGGCCCAGGGTGCAGACGATCTTGGCGCGGCGCACCGGCACAACCTATCTGCTGCGCCCGATTCCGCTTGTCCACAGCGGGGCCGCCGCGGGAGCGGGCCGGGTCGCACGTTCGAACGCGCGACCCCCGCCTCAACGGTTGGGCTCAGACGGTGAGGGGGCGGGCGGTCGGGGGGATCGGGGCGGGCAGGTCGGTGGAGCCCATCAGCCAGGCGTCGGCGGCCGCGGCGGCCGAGCGGCCCTCGGCGATGGCCCAGACGATGAGCGACTGGCCGCGCCCGGCGTCGCCGCAGGCGAAGACGCCCTCGACGTCGGTCATGTACGACCCGTCGCGGTCGACGTTGCCGCGCCCGTCGAGCGCGACGCCCAGCTGGCCCACCAGCGTCTGCGACTCCGGGCCGGTGAAGCCCATCGCCAGCAGCACGAGGTCGGCCGGGATCTGCCGCTGCGAGCCCGCGACCGGCTGGAAGCGCCCGTCGACCATCTCGACCTCGACCAGCTCCAGGGCCGACACCCGGCCGGACTCGTCGCCCACGAAGCGCTGCGGTGCTCACGGCGTACAGCCGCTCGCCGCCCTCCTCGTGCGCGCTGGTGACCCGGTAGGTCATCGGGTAGGTCGGCCACGGCTGCGACGAGGGCCGCTCCTCGGCCGGCCGCGGCATGATCTCCAGCTGGGTGACCGAGGCCGCGCCCTGGCGGTGCGAGGTGCCGAGGCAGTCGGCCCCGGTGTCGCCGCCGCCGAGGATCACGACGTGCTTGCCCGCGGCGGTGATCGGCGCGGTGGCGAGGTCGCCCTCGCACACGCGGTTGGCCAGCGGCAGGAACTCCATCGCCTGGTGGATGCCGGACAGCTCGCGGCCGGGCACGTCGAGGTCGCGCCAGACCGTGGCCCCGGTGGCGACGACGACGGCGTCGTAGCGCCGGCGCAGGTCGGCCCAGGTGACGTCGACGCCGACGTGCACGCCGGTGCGGAACCGGGTGCCCTCGGCGGCCATCTGCTCGAGCCGCCGGTCGAGGACGGACTTCTCCATCTTGAACTCGGGGATGCCGTAGCGCAGCAGCCCGCCGATGCGGTCGTCGCGCTCGTACACCGCGACCGTGTGGCCGGCGCGGGTGAGCTGCTGGGCTGCGGCGAGGCCCGGCCGGACCGGAGCCGACGACGGCGACGGTGTGGCCGGACAGCCGCGACGGCGGCTGCGCGGCGACCCAGCCCTCGTCGAAGGCGCGGTCGATGATGCTGACCTCGACCTGCTTGATGGTCACCGGGTCCTGGTTGATGCCGAGCACGCACGCGGTCTCGCAGGGCGCCGGGCACAGCCGCCCGGTGAACTCCGGGAAGTTGTTCGTGGCGTGCAGCCGCTCGATGGCGCCACGCCAGTCGTCGCGCCACACCAGGTCGTTCCACTCGGGGATCAGGTTGCCCAGCGGGCAGCCGTTGTGGCAGAACGGGATGCCGCAGTCCATGCAGCGGCCGGCCTGCTTCTCCAGCAGCCCCTCGGCGGGCGGCTCGTAGACCTCGCGCCAGTCCATGAGGCGCAGGTCGACCGGGCGGCGGCGCGGGGTCTCGCGGCCTTCCTTGAGGAAGCCCTTGGGGTCAGCCATTGACGGCCTCCATCACGGCGGTGTCGGGGTCGCGGCCCTCGGCGAGGGCCCGGGCGCGGGCGTCGAGCACCCGCTTGTAGTCGCGCGGCATCACCGTCGAGAACCGGCTGGCCGAGGTGTCCCAGTCCGCCAGCAGCGCGGCGGCCACCGTCGAGCCGGTCTCCTCGAGGTGCCTGGCCACCAGCGCCCGCACCTCAGCGGCCTCGTCGGCCGACATCGGGCCGACCTCGACGAGCTCGCCGTTGACGCGGGCGCGGTCGAGGTCGAGGACGTACGCGACGCCGCCGCTCATGCCCGCGGCCAGGTTGCGGCCGGTCGGGCCGAGGATCACGGCACGCCCGCCGGTCATGTACTCGCACGCGTGGTCGCCGACGCCCTCGACGACCGCCGAGGCCCCGGAGTTGCGCACGCAGAAGCGCTCCCCCACGACACCGCGCAAGAACACCTCGCCGCCGGTGGCGCCGTAGGCGATCACGTTGCCCGCGATGACGTTCTGCTCGGCCTGGAAGCCCGCGGCGTCGGCCGCCCGGGACGGGCGCACGATGATCCGCCCACCGGACAGGCCCTTGCCGACGTAGTCGTTGGCGTCGCCCTCGAGTCGCAGGGTGATGCCGCGCGGCAGGAACGCGCCGAACGACTGCCCGGCGGAGCCGAGGAAGGTCAGGTCGATGGTGTCGTCCGGAAGGCCCGCCCCGCCGTGGCGGCGGGTCAGCTCGGAGCCGAGCATCGTGCCGACCGTGCGGTTGACGTTGCGGATCGGCAGCTGAGCCCGGACCGGCTCGCCGCGCTCGAGGGCGTCCTCGGCGAGGGCGATCAGGTCGTTGTCGAGGGCCTTCTCCAGCCCGTGGTCCTGGCTGGTGGTGCACCGCAGCGGCGCGCCATCGGGCAGCGTCCGGCATGTGCAGGATCGGCGACAGGTCGAGCCCGCTCGCCTTCCAGTGCTCCACCGCCCGCGCGGTGTCGAGCACCTCGGCGTGGCCGATCGCCTCGTCCAGCGACCGGAAGCCCAGCGCGGCGAGGTGCTCGCGGACCTCCTCGGCGATGTAGCGGAAGAACTGCTCGACGAACTCCGGCTTGCCGGTGAAGCGCTCGCGCAGCACCGGGTTCTGGGTGGCCACGCCCACCGGGCAGGTGTCGAGGTGGCAGACCCGCATCATCACGCAGCCCATGACCACGAGCGGCGCGGTGGCGAAGCCGTACTCCTCGGCGCCGAGCAGCGCGGCGATGACGACGTCGCGGCCGGTCTTGAGCTGGCCGTCGGTCTGCACGACGATCCGGTCGCGCAGGCCGTTGAGCAGCAGCGTCTGCTGCGTCTCGGCCAGGCCCAGCTCCCACGGTGTGCCGGCGTGCTTGAGCGAGGTCAGCGGCGAGGCGCCCGTGCCGCCGTCGTGGCCGGAGATCAGCACGACGTCGGCGTGGGCCTTGGAGACGCCGGCGGCGACGGTGCCGACGCCGACCTCGCTCACCAGCTTCACGTGGATCCGGGCCCGCGGGTTGGCGTTCTTCAGGTCGTGGATGAGCTGCGCGAGGTCCTCGATCGAGTAGATGTCGTGGTGCGGGGGCGGTGAGATCAGCCCGACGCCAGGTGTCGAGTGGCGGGTGCGCGCCACCCACGGGTACACCTTGTGGCCCGGCAGCTGCCCGCCCTCGCCCGGCTTGGCGCCCTGGGCCATCTTGATCTGGATGTCGTCGGCGTTGACGAGGTACTCGCTCGTCACCCCGAAGCGGCCGCTGGCCACCTGCTTGATCGACGACCGCTTGGAGTCGCCGTCGGCCATCGGCAGGAAGCGCTCCGGGTCCTCGCCGCCCTCCCCGGTGTTGGACTTGGCGCCGAGCCGGTTCATCGCGATCGCGAGGGTCTCGTGGGCCTCCTGCGAGATCGAGCCGTACGACATCGCGCCGGTCGAGAAGCGGCTGCAGGATCGCCTCGGCCGGCTCGACCTCGTCGAGCGGAACCGGCGGGCGGACGCCCGTCCTTGAACGCGAACAGGCCGCGCAGCGTCATCAGCCGCTCGGACTGGTTGTCCACCCTGTCGGTGTACTGCTTGAACTCGTCGTAGCGGCGCTCGCGCGTCGAGTGCTGCAGCCGGAAGACCGTCTCCGGGTCGAACAGGTGCGGCTCGCCCTCGCGCCGCCACTGGTACTCGCCGCCGATCATCAGCGGGCGGTTGGCGTCGCGGATGCCCGACGCCGGGTACGCGAACCGGTGGCGGGCCTCGACCTCCGCGGCGATCACGTCGAGCCCGACGCCGCCGAGCGTCGAGGTGGTGCCGCCGAAGTAGGCGTCGACCAGCTCGTGGCCGAGGCCGACCGCCTCGAACACCTGGGCGCCGCGGTAGGACGCCACGGTGGAGATGCCCATCTTGGACATCACCTTGAGCACGCCCTTGCCGAGGGCCTTGATCAGGTTGCGGATCGCCTGGTCGGCGCTGACCCCCTGCAGGGCCCCCGAGCGCACCAGGTCCTCGACCGACTCCATCGCGAGGTAGGGGTTGACGCAGGCCGCGCCGTAGCCGATGAGCAGGGCGACGTGGTGGACCTCGCGCACATCCCCGGCCTCGACCAGCAGGGACACCTGGGAGCGCTGCTTCGTGCGCACCAGGTGGTGGTGCACGGCCGACGTCAGCAGCAGCGACGGGATCGGGGCGCGGTTGGCGTCGGAGTCGCGGTCGGAGAGCACGACGAACCGGGCGCCCCCCTCGATCGCGATCGAGACCTCCTCGCAGATCTCCCGCAGCCGGCGGCCCAGCGCCTCGCCGCCGCCGTCGACGTCGTACAGGCCCTCGACCTCGGCTGCGGCGAACCCGGGCAGGTCGCCATCGAGGTTGATGTTCTGGATCTTGGCGAGCTCGTCGTTGTCGATCACCGGGAAGGGCACCACGACCTGCCGGCACGTCGCCGGGCCGGCCGTCAGCAGGTTCTGCTCGGGGCCGATGGTGGAGCCGAGCGAGGTGACGAGCTCCTCGCGGATCGCGTCCAGCGGCGGGTTGGTGACCTGGGCGAACTGCTGGGTGAAGTAGTCGAACAGCAGCCGCGGGCGCGCCGACAGGACCGCGATGGGGGTGTCGGTGCCCATCGAGCCGAGCGGCTCCAGGGCGGCCTTGGCCATCGGCGACAGCAGGATGCGCAGCTCCTCCTCGGTGTAGCCGAAGGTCTGCTGGCGGCGCACGACCGACTCGTGCGTGTGCGTGATGTGCTCGCGCTCCGGCAGGTCCTCGAGGTGGATGAGCCCGGCGTGCGTCCACTCGGCGTACGGCTGCTCGGCGGCGAGGCCGGACTTGATCTCGTCGTCCTCGATGATGCGCCCGGCGGTGGTGTCGACCAGGAACATCCGGCCCGGCTGCAGCCGGCCCTTGCGCACCACCCGCTCCGGCGCGAGGTCGAGCACGCCCACCTCGGAGGCGAGGACGACGAGCCCGTCGTCGGTCACCCAGAACCGGCCCGGCCGCAGGCCGTTGCGGTCGAGCACCGCCCCGATCAGCGAGCCGTCGGTGAAGGTCACGCAGGCCGGCCCGTCCCAGGGCTCGGTCAGCGTCGCGTGGAACTCGTAGAACGCCCGTCGCGCGGGGTCCATCGAGGTGTGGTTCTCCCACGCCTCCGGGATCATCATGAGCACGGCGTGGGGCAGCGCGCGGCCGCCGAGGTGCAGCAGCTCGAGCACCTCGTCGAAGGACGCCGAGTCGCTGGCCCCCTCCGAGCAGATCGGGTAGATCCGGGTCAGGTCGCCGGGGATCAGGTCGCTGGCGAGCAGCGCCTCGCGGGCCCGCATCCAGTTGCGGTTGCCCTTGACCGTGTTGATCTCGCCGTTGTGGGCGATGAACCGGTACGGGTGGGCCAGCGGCCAGGACGGGAACGTGTTGGTCGAGAAGCGCGAGTGGACGAGCGCCAGCGCCGAGGCCACCCTGCGGTCGGACAGGTCGGGGAAGAACGGCTCCAGCTGCCCGGTGGTGAGCATCCCCTTGTAGACGAGGGTGCGCGCCGACAGGCTGGCGAAGTAGACGCCGCCCTCGTGCTCGGCCCGCTTGCGCAGGCAGAAGGCGAGCCGGTCCAGCGCGATCCCCTCGGCGCCAGCCGACGGGCCGGCCGGATCCGCCGCCACGAACAGCTGGCGGAACTGCGGCATCACCGAGCGGGCCGTCGCGCCGAGCAGGCCGGGCGCGGTCGGCAGGTCGCGCCAGCCGAGGACGACCAGCCCCTCCTCGCCGGCGAGCTGCTCGATCCGCTGGACGGTGCCGGCGGCGGCGGCGTCGTCGGCGGCCAAGAACGCGTTGCCGACGGCGTACGAGCCGGCCGCGGGCAGGGTCGAGCCCCTGCTCGGCGCACACCGCCCGCAGGAAGGCGTCGGGGACCTGCAGCAGGATGCCCGCGCCGTCGCCGGAGTCCGGCTCGGCGCCGCTGGCCCCGCGGTGCTCGAGGTTGCGCAGCGCGGTCAGGGCCTGCTCGACGATGGTGTGGGTGGGCTCGCCGCTGAGGGTGGCGACGAAGGCGACCCCGCAGGCGTCACGCTCGCCCGACGGGTCGTAGAGGCCTTGGGCGGAGGGCAGAGCGCTGAACAGGGGGCGGCTCATGAGTCGTCTCCTCAAGGGTCTGGCTCCGCGCGCGGAGAAGCGGTGGGGCGACCCGAGGACGACGCTGGCCTCGGCCGCCGGACCCAGGGGGCCAGCGGTGCGGGCAGGCTACCCGTTCTCCGGACTGGTCCGTCGACCCGCCCGCGGGGGTCAGCGACCGCGGCTCGACGACCTCCTCGCGGCCCGGGCGCACTCGGGCCGAGATCACCAGGTAGGCCAGCGCCGCGAGGCCGACGATCAGCGACATCCAGAAGTTCACCCGCAGGCCGAGGATCTCGTTGGCCTCGTCGATGCGCAGCGACTCCCACCAGGCCCGGCCGACCACGTACAGCAGGACGTAGAGGGCGAAGACCCGGCCGTGCCCCATCCGGAACCGGCGGTCGGCCCAGACGACGACACCCGCCACCCCCAGGCACCACAGCGACTCGTAGAGGAAGGTCGGGTGGAAGGTGGCGAACTCCTCGAAGCCGGGCGGCCGCTTGTCGACGGGGACCTCCAGCCCCCACGGCAGCTCGGTCGGCCCGCCGAACAGCTCGACGTTGAACCAGTTGCCCCAGCGCCCGATCGCCTGGGCGACGGCGACCCCCGGGGCGACGGCGTCGGCCAGCGGCGGCAGCGGGATGCCGCGGCGACGGCAGCCGATCCAGGCGCCGACGGTGCCCAGCGCGATGGCGCCCCAGATGCCGAGGCCGCCCTCCCACACCTTGAAGGCCGCGATCGGGTCGCCGCCCTCGCCGAAGTACGCCTGCGGGCGAGGTGACCACGTGGTAGAGCCGGCCGCCCACGATCCCGAACGGGACAGCCCACAAGCGCGATGTCGGCGACCGTGCCGGCCGATCCGCCGCGGGCCCGCCAGCGCCGGTCGCCGATCCAGACCGCCGCGATGATCCCGACGATGATGCACAGCGCGTAGGCGCGCACGGGGAACGGCCCGAGGCTCCAGACGCCCTGCTCCGGGCTCGGGATCGAGGCGATCACCGAGCCCGGGGCGGCAGGCAGTGCCGGCAGGGCCGTCAGCGCCGTCAGGGCGGTCAGGACGCGTTCTCCACGGCCTTCTTCAGCCCCTCGGCGGTGTAGTCCTCGCGCGGCAGCTCCTCGCCGTTGACGAAGACGGTCGGCGTCGAGGTGACGTTGGCGCCGGCCTGCTCCTGGCCGACGGCCTGGGTCCACTCGCGGTAGGTGACCTCCTCGACGCAGGTCTCGAACTCGCTGTAGGCGTCACCGTCGATGCCGACGTCCTTGCCGAACTGCAGCAGCTGCGCGTCGGTGAACCCCGCGCCCTCCTCCGCCGGCTGGTTGGCGTAGACCTTCGCGTGGTACTTCGGGGAACTTGCCGGCATCCGACGAGCAGCCGGCGGCGTTGGCCGCGCGCAGCGAGGAGTCGTTGCCGAGGTTCGCGTCGAGGAAGGTCAGCAGGAAGTACTCGGCGGTGATCGAGTCGTCGGCGACCAGCTCGTTGACGGTCTCGCCGACCCGCTCCTCGAACGCGGCGCAGGCCGGGCACTGGAAGTCCTCCCAGAACTGCACGTCGACGGGGCCGGTGCCCACGCTGATCGCCCCGGTCTTGGGGTCGGCCCCCGCGGGGATGGCCGCGCCGCGTCGACCGGCTTGTTCTGCTGCCAGAACACCAGCCCGGCGATGCCGACGACGAGGAGCACGACGACTCCGATGACCAGGAGGCGCAGGCGTGCGCTCCTTGGCCTTCTCGGCGGCCTGCTGCTTCTCGCGCTCTTCGGCGAGGCGCTCGCGGGCGACGCGCTTGGGCTCCGGGCGGCTGGTGCTCATCGAACGGGCTCCTGGGGGTCGGGCCGGGGGTCGGGGCGACGCGGCGGCTCAGGTCGGTCGGACGGATCGAGGTGGTCAGACGGTTCCCCGTCGACCCCCTCCGGGTCGAGCGGGTCCTCATCATCCCCCGAGTAGCCGCCCAACGCCTCGACCAGGCCGTGGTGCGGGTCGTGTGGCGCGCCGCTCAGGCCGGCCTTGTCGAGCGCGAACCGGCTCGCGGGGAAGACCGCCAGCCAGGAGGCGAGGCCCAAGAAGAGCAGATCGCGCAGGATCTCGGGGAGGTACGACGGCGACTCCCCCGGCCGGAGCTGGCCGCCGCTGCCGAAGCAGCCGCAGTCGATGTTCAAGCCGCGCGCCCAGGCGCTGGCGATGCCGACGATGAACACCACCATCAGCCCCCCCACCGTCAGGGCCGTCATCCGGGTCGCGACCCCGAGCAGGAGGAGCAGCGCGAGGGCGAGCTCGAAGAGCGGGAGCGCGTACCCCAGGAACTGCCCGAGCGTCGGCGGGAAGATCTCGTATGCCTGCACGGCCATCACGGCCTGCACGGGTTGGGTGACCTTGAGCCCGCCCGCCACCGCCAGGACCCCCGCCAGGATCAGCCGGGCCGCCGTGCTGGCCCACAGCTGCCAGGGCCGGCCCTGGATGCGGGGGGAGGACACCTCGGCGTCGGTGGAATCGGTGGCCGCGGCCATGTCAGGCCTCCACTGCCGATGCCGCGCGCCGCACGCCGGCCGCCAGCTCCTGCGCGAGCCCGCGGACGGCCGCCACCCCGGTGGCCGGGTCGGCGGCGTCGAGCAGGAGCCGCACGAAGGCCGAGCCGACGATGACGCCGTCGGCGAAGGCCGCCACCTCGGCGGCCTGGTCGCCGGTGGACACGCCGAGCCCCACGCAGACCGGCAGGTCGCCGGCCGCGCGCACCCTGGACACCAGCTCCGCGGCGTTGACGCCGACCTGGGCTCGGGCGCCCGTGACGCCCATCGTGGACGCCGCGTAGACGAAGCCGCCGCAGGCTGAGGTCACCAGGCGCAGCCGCGCCTCGGTCGAAGACGGGGCCACGACGAAGACCGGGTCGACGCCCGTGGCCGAGGTGGCGGCCAGCCAGTCGGCGGCCTCGTCGACGAGCAGGTCGGGGGTGATGACGCCCGATCCCCCGGCGGCGGCGAAGTCGGCGGCGAACCGCTGCACGCCGTAGCGCTCGACCGGGTTCCAGTACGTCATCACGAGCGCCGGGGCGCCGGTCTCCGCCACCGCTCGCACCGTCGCGAAGACGTCGGCCGTCGTCGTGCCGCCGGCCAGGGACCGCTCGGCCGCGGCCTGGATGACCGGGCCGTCCATCACCGGGTCGCTGTAGGGCAGGCCGACCTCGACGGCGTCGACGCCCCCGTCCACCATCGCCTGAACCGCGGCGATGCCGGTGGCCTGGTCGGGGAAGCCGGCCGGCAGGTATCCGATCAAGGCCGCGCGGCCCTCGGCGCGGGTACGGGCGAAGAGCCCGGCGAGGGCGCTCACGGCCGCGCCGCGCGGGTGTCGTCGAGGTCGATGCCGAACCAGCGGGCCGCCGTCTCGACGTCCTTGTCCCCTCGGCCCGACAGGTTGACCAGGATCACGGCCTCCGGGCCGAGCTCGCGGCCGAGGCGCAGGGCGCCGGCGAGCGCGTGGGCGCTCTCGATCGCCGGGATGATGCCCTCGGTGCGGCAGAGCAGCCCGAAGGCCTCCATCGCCTCGGCATCGGTGACCGGGTGGTACGAGGCCCGGCCCGAGTCGGCCAACCAGGCGTGCTCGGGGCCGACCCCCGGGTAGTCGAGCCCGGCGGAGATCGAGTGGGACTCGATGGTCTGGCCCATCGCGTCCTGCAGGAGGTACGAACGCGTGCCGTGGAGCACTCCCGGCGAGCCGGCGCTGATGGTCGCGGCGTGGCGGCCGGTCTCGACGCCGTCGCCGGCCGCCTCGTACCCGTGCAGGGCGACTCCGGCGTCGCCGAGGAACGCGTAGAAGATCCCGATCGCGTTGGACCCGCCCCCGACGCACGCGGCCACCGCGTCAGGCAGCCGGCCGACCCGCTCCAGCACCTGGGCCCGGGCCTCGTCGCCGATGACCCGGTGGAAGTCGCGCACCATGACCGGGAACGGGTGCGGGCCCGCCACGGTGCCGAGCAGGTAGTGGGTGTCGTCGACGTTGGTGACCCAGTCGCGCATCGCCTCGTTGATGGCGTCCTTGAGGGTGCGGCTGCCGCTGGTCACCGGGATGACCTCGGCGCCGAGCAGCCGCATCCGGGCGACGTTGAGGGCCTGCCGGACGGTGTCCTCCTCGCCCATGTAGACCACGCACTCAAGACCGAGCAGGGCCGCCGCGGTGGCGGTGGCGACCCCGTGCTGGCCGGCCCCCGTCTCGGCGATCACCCGGTGCTTGCCCATCCGCTGGGTGAGCAGCGCCTGGCCGAGCACGTTGTTGATCTTGTGTGAGCCGGTGTGGTTGAGGTCCTCGCGCTTGAGCAGGATCCGGGCCCCGCCGGCGTGCTCGGCGAACCGCTCCACCTCGGTCAGCGCGCTCGGCCGCCCGGTGTAGTCGCGCTGCAGGGCGGCCAGGCGCCCGGTGAAGGCCGGGTCTGCCATGGCCGAGCGGTACGCCGCGTCCAGCTCGTCGAGGGCGGCCACCAGCGCCTCGGGCACGAAGCGCCCGCCGTACGGCCCGAAGTGCCCGGTGGAGTCGGGCAGCACCTCGGTCACGCCGCACCCCCGCGGGGATCGGAGTGGCCGTGGTTGAGGGCCGGGTGGAGGCCCGCGGTGACCAGGTCGTGCACCGCCGCCCGCGGGTCGTCGCCGGTCACCAGCGACTCCCCGACCAGCACGGCGTCGGCGCCCGCGCGGGCGTACTCGATGAGGTCGGCCGGTCCGCGCACGCCCGACTCGGCGACGCGCACGACCGAGGCCGGGATCAGCGGGGCCAGCCGGGAGAACGTCGACCGGTCGACCTCGAGGGTCTTCAGGTTGCGCGCGTTGACGCCGATCACCCGCGCGCCGGCGTCGACCGCGCGGGCGGTCTCGGCCTCGTCGTGGACCTCGACGAGGGCGGTCAGCCCGAGCGAGTGGGCCCGCTCGACCAGCGACTCCAGGGCGGGCTGCTCGAGGGCGGCCACGATCAGGAGCACCACGTCGGCGCCGTGAGCGCGCGCCTCCCACAATTGGTAGGAGGACACGACAAAGTCCTTGCGCAGCACGGGGATATCGACGGCAGCCCGGACCGCGTCGAGGTCGGCCAGCGACCCGCCGAAGCGGCGCTGCTCGGTGAGGACCGAGATCACCGCGGCGCCGCCGGCCTCGTAGTCGGCGGCCAGCGCCGCGGGGTCGGCGATCGCCGCCAGCGCGCCCTTTGAGGGGCTGGAGCGCTTGACCTCGGCGATCACCGCCACCCCCTCATCCGGCCGCAGCCGGCCCAGGGTCGGACGGGGGTCGCGCGCCCGCTCCGCGCGGCGCTTCAACGCGTCGAGCGGCAGCGCGGCCTGGCGTTCGGCCAGGTCGGCGCGCACGCCGTCGAGGATGTCATCGAGCACCGTCACGCAGGGCAGCGTACGCAAGCCTCGCCGTCGGCCGCCTCGCGCCCTCGCGCCGCCAGTCGGCGCCCGGTGGCGCTCAGCCGAGGCCGGATCCCAGGAACGGCACGCCGGGGAGGTTGCGGACGACCGCGAAGACGGCGACCAGCGCGAGCAGGCCCCACACCCATCGAGCGGACACCGGCTCCGGGCGGGGAAGCCCCAACCAGGAGCGGCGGACCCAGCGCAGCCAGATCCACGCGAGCACCGGGAGGGCCGCGACCAGCAGCAGGTTGTGGTCGGCCGCCGCACCGAGGTCGCCGCGACCGAGGGCGTGCATGGCGCGCAGGCTGCCGCAGCCCGGGCAGTCCACGCCCGCGATGGCCTGGGTCGGGCAGAGCGGGTAGTGGCCCGGCTCGTTGGGGTCGACCGCGGCCGTGAGCGCCAGGGCGCCCACGGCCAGGCCGGCCACGGCCAGCGGGCCGGCCAGCCGCCGCGCCCGGCCAGCCGGTCGCACCCCCGCGCCCATGGGGGCGGGGGTGCGCTCGGCCGCGGCCGGGGTCGGAGGCGGATTCATCTCAATCCTCGGTCAGGTGGTGCTGAAGTTCGCTGCGCCGAGAACCACGATGAACACGGCGTACAGGACCCCCACGATCACGCCGGCCACGGCCGACCAGATCGCCCACTGCTTGGCCTTGTTGGACGACTCCTGCGCACCCGCGGCGTCACCGGTGGCCCACTTCGAGTTGACCTGGGCGGCGAAGACGATCGACACGATGCCAAGCGGCAGGCAGCAGAAGATCGTCGACAGGATCGCCCAGACCAGGTAGTTCGGGGGCGGGGTCCCGTAGGCGGGCTGGCCGCCGTAGCCGTAGCCGGGCGGCGGCGGCGGAGGCGGGTAGCCGCCGCCGGGAGGCGGAGGGGGCGGCGGGGAGTCGCCACCAGGCGGCGGAGGCGGGTAGCCGCCGCCCGGGGGCGGAGGCGGCGGAGGGGGTGGCGGCGGGGCGTCGTAGCTCACCAAGGGCTCCTTACGCGACGAGTGCGGCCAGTGCCGCCGGGTCGGTCGAAAAGTCGGTCGGCAACCCAGACTAGTGAGTCCGCGGGCCGGTGGGGGGCGGCTGAACGAAGGACGCGCCGCGCGCCGGCAACCAGACCGTGAAGCAGGCTCCCCCCTCGGGCGCGTGGCCGGCCTGGCACCAGCCGCCCATCCGCTCGATCAGCCCGGCGACCAGGGCCAGCCCCACCCCGGAGCCCACCGGGCGCACCCCCCGGTAGCGGTCGTGCAGCACCCCGCGCTCGAAGGCGACGGCGAGGTCGGCGTCGGTCAATCCCGGGCCCCCGTCGCGGACCTCGACGACGGAGCCCGCCGGCTCATTGCGCACCGCGAACACGATCGGCCGCCCCTCGGGGGTGACCCGCAGCGCGTTCTCGGCCAGGGCGTCGAGGGCCTGCCGGACCCGCCCGGCATCGGCCCAGGCCCGCACGCCATCACCCACCTCGAGCCGGACCTCCACCCCCACCGCGGCGCAGCGCCCGCCCCACACCTCGGCCGCCTGACGCACCAGCGCGGTGAGGTCGACGTCCGCCGGATCGAGCGGGAACTCCTGCGCCTGCAGCCGCGCCAGCCCCAGCAGGTCGGTGACCAGCCGGTCGAGCCGCCTCGCCTCGTCGCGCACCACCGCCCCGGCCCGCGCGGCGTCCTCGGGCGGGACGGCGCCGTCGGCGAGCGCCTCGGCGTACCCCTGCACGGCCGTCAGCGGCGTGCGCAGCTCATGCGAGACCGACAGCAGGAAGTCGCGCTGGCGGCTCTCGCTGGCGGCCAACGCGCCGGAGAGCCCGTTGATCGCCGTGGCGAGGTCGGCGACCTCGGCGGGGCCCTGCGGTTCCAGCCGCACGTCGCGCTCCCCCGCCGCCAGCCGATGGGCCGCAGCGGCGGCGCCGGCCAACGGACGGGCCAGGCGGCGGGCCAGCAGCCAGCCGGCCACCCCCGCGATCAGCAGTCCGATCACCAGCGCCACCAGCAGCCGCCGCACGGCGACGGCCTCCGCGGCGCGCGCCTCGGTGACCGGCTGGGACAGCACGATGCCTCGCCCGCTCGCGAGGGGCCGGCCCTCGACCAGCACCTCGGGCTCGCCGGGCTCGACGCGCGAGACCGACTGCCCGGCCCGCACCGCCGCGGCGTCGGCCGGGGCAACGGCAGGCGGGATCGGGCCCTGCCGCGGGACGACGCTGGCCTCGATGCCCTGCCGGCGCAGGATGCGTACCCACGCCTGCGGCGTGCGCCGGGTTGGCCCCGTCGCGATCGGCGGCCGCGGCCACCAGGTCGGCCTGCCGCGACAGGGTGTCGGCCGCCTGGGCCACGGCCCCCGAGCGGATCAACGGGTACGACACCAGGCCAGCGACCACCACCGCGACCGCGGCCACGAGCGTGGTGAGGACGGTGACCTGGAAGGCGATGCCCCGCCGCCGCGGCGGCGGCGGCCGGCGGTGGCCGCGCTCACCGGGCCTCAACGGAGTAGCCGACGCCGCGAACGGTGCGGATCGGGCTGGCCGGGCCGAGCTTGGCCCGCAACTGGGCGATGTGGACGTCGACGGTGCGGGTGCCGGCGGCCGCCGCGTACCCCCAGACCACGGAGAGCAGCTCGTCGCGGCTGTAGACCCGTCCGGGCCGCCGCATCAGCCGCCAGAGCAGCTCGAACTCCGTGGCCGTCAGGACGACCTCGTCGGCTGCGACCCACACCCGGCGGGCGGCGGGGTCCAGGGTCACCGAGCCGACGCGGAGCGCCGCCTCCGCTCCGGCCGGCCCCGCCGCGCGGCGCAGCACGCCGCGGACCCGGGCCACGAGCTCGCGAGGGCTGAACGGCTTGGTCAGGTAGTCGTCGGCGCCCAGCTCAAGGCCCAGCACCCGGTCGACCTCGTCGTCGCGGGCCGTGACGAAGAGCAGCGGCGTCCAGTCCCCCTCGGCCCGCAGGGCCCGGCACACCTCCGTGCCATCGATCCCCGGCAGCCCGACGTCCAGGATGATCGCCGCCGGCCGCAGCCGACGGGCCGCGGCCAACCCGCGTTCGCCATCGCGCTCCACCTGGACGCCGAACCCGTCACGTGTCAGGTAGAGCCGCATCAGGTCGGAGATCGCCGGCTCGTCCTCGACCACCAGCACCAGGCCGCGGCCCCCCGGCTGCGGGGGTACGGGCGCGCTCACGGGGACCAGCGTGGCGCCCCTGATAGCCGAGGACGGTCAAGGCGGTGTTCGGGTTGTGCAAGCGCCACGTCAGCCCGCACTCCCAGGCCGGTCAGCCCGCGCGGCCGCCTGCGTCAACCTGCTCGCCCGGGGCGTCCGCCGGCTGCTTGCCGTAGCCCATCATCGCCATGACCTTGCCGACGATGAGGGCCACCACGGTCAACACGACGCCGGCGATGAAGACCGGCACGCTGAGGAGCAGCACCCCGACGCACGCCACCGTGAAGGCGACCATCAGCAGCACCACCGTGGTCCACGCCGCGGGCGTGTTGCCATGGCTGCTTGTGTGCTGCTCGGCCATCTCGGGCTCCTTCGGTTGGATGCTTGCGTCAAGTGCGGATGCGGTGCGCGGCGCTGGTCCGCAGGGCGGCTCGTTGGCATTGCGCTGGTGGGCATTGTGCCAGCCCCTGGCGCTCAGGTGGTGGGATCCTCGCCGCGGTCGAGCGCGGCCCAGGTGTCGCCCGGGTCCGCTGACCGCTCGGAGGCGGCCGAGGGCCGGTCGCGGTCGTACTTCGAACCCATCGCCGGCCAGCCGCCGCCGCGCAGGGCGATCAGCACACCGGCGCCGGCGACCAGCAGTGCGGCGACACCCGCGACCAGCCACCACAGCGAGCCGTCCAGGATCATCTCGCCCGACGAGCCGGCGCCCGCCGCGGGCGGGGTGCTCGCGGCGAGCACCTGGACGAGGGTGGCGACGCCCGCCACGGCCACCACGACGCCCAGGATCCGCCGACCCCACCCGCGTACGGCGACGAGCGCGGCCGCAGCCGCCAGGGCCAGCACCCCCGTCGCGACGACGAGCGGGGCGAGCTCAGTCCCCGTCGAGGTGACGACGACCTCGGGAAAGCCAGGCGAACGCGTGGTGGTCGTGGACCAGGCCTGCCCGCCCGAGACCAGCAGCAGCGCCCCGCCGACGGCCAGCAGGGTGATCGCGGTGACCAGCCCGCGGCGGCCGCTCACGGCGCCAGCGGCCGCAGGGTTCCGGCCACCGCGATCGCCCGCAGCACCGCCATCGCCTTGCGGCGGCACTCCTCGTCTTCGGTCTCCGGCACCGAGTCCGCCACCAGCCCGGCGCCCGCCTGGACGTACGCGACGCCGTCTCGGAGCACCGCCGTGCGGATCGCGATGGCCGCATCCAGGTCGCCGGCGAAGTCGAGGTAGCCCACCGCTCCGGCGTACACCCCCCGGCGGGTCGGCTCCATCGCGTCGATGAGCTCCATCGCGCGCACCTTGGGCGCGCCGGAAAGGGTGCCGGCCGGGAAGCACGCGGCGAGCACGTCGTACGCGGTGGCGTCGGGCGCCACCTGGCCCACGACCGTCGAGACGATGTGCATCACGTGGCTGTAGCGCTCGACGCTCATGAAGTCGACGACCTCGACCGTGCCGGGCACGCAGACGCGGCCGAGGTCGTTGCGCCCGAGGTCGACGAGCATCAGGTGCTCGGCGCGCTCCTTCTCGTCGGCCAGCAGCTCGTCGCCGAGGTGGGCGTCCTCCTCGGGCGTGGCGCCGCGCCAGCGCGTGCCGGCGATCGGATGCAGCAGCGCGCGGCCGTCCTTGACGGTGACCAGGGCCTCCGGGCTGGAGCCGACGATGTCGAAGCCCTCGAGGCGCAGGAGGTACATGTACGGGCTCGGGTTGGCGACCCGCAGCACGCGGTAGACGTCGAGGGCGTCGGCCGCGGTGGGCATCTCGAAGCGCTGCGAAAGCACGATCTGGAACGCCTCGCCCGACCGGATCTCCTCCTTGGCCTGCTCCACCGCCGCGGGGTAGGCGCCGGGTGGCGTGTTCGAGGTGAAGGCCGGCTCGGCGTCCTGGTCGACCGTGGCGGCCATCGACGGCGAGGGCTGGGCCAGGGCCGCGGCCATCGCGTCGAGCCGCGCGACGGCGTCCAGCCCACGCCTCGTCCACGCGCTCGTCGGTCGCGTCGTAGTTGACCGCGTTGGCGATGAGCACCACCTCGCCGGTCTCGTGGTCGAGCACCGCGAGGTCGGTCGCGAAGAGCATGGTCAGCTCGGGCAGGCGCAGGTCGTCCACCGCCTCGGCGGGCAGCCGCTCCAGGCGCCGGACGATGTCGTAGCCGAGGTAGCCGACCATGCCGCCCGTGAGCGGGGGCAGGCCCGGGTGGCGAGGCGTGTGCAGCAGCGCCACGGTCTCGCGCAGCGCGGCGAGCGGGTCTCCGTCCAGCGGCACGCCCACCGGCGGCGCGCCCGTCCAATGGGCCTGCCCGTCGCGCTCGCTGAGGGTGGCGGCGCTGCGGACGCCGATGAAGGAGTACCGCGACCAGACCCGGCCGTGCTCGGCGGACTCCAGCAGGAACGTGCCGGGACGGTTCTGGGCGAGCTTGGCGTACAGCGCCACCGGGGTGTCGCCGTCGGCCATCAGCCGGCGCACGACCGGGATCACCCGGCGGTCGCGCGCCTGGGCGCGGAACTCCGCCAGCCCGGGCTCCGCGTGCGGCGTCACTGCCCCTCCCCGGCGGAGTCGAGCAGCAAGCCCGCGTCGAAGCAGGTCCGGTCCCCCGTGTGGCAGGCGGCGCCCACCTGGTCCACCGAGACCAAGACGACGTCGCCATCGCAGTCCAGGCGGACCCCCCGGACCTGCTGGACGTGCCCCGAGGTGTCGCCCTTGCGCCAGTACTCCTGCCGGCTGCGCGACCAGTACGTCGCCCGGCCGGTCGTCAGGGTGCGGTGCAGCGCCTCGTCATCCATCCAGCCGAGCATCAGCACCTCGCCGGTGTCCCACTGCTGGGCGATCGCCGCGACCAGCCCCTGGGCGTCGCGCTTCAGCCGGGCGGCGACGGCAGGGTCGAGCGCAGAGGGGTCACCGGGGGGCATGGGCGCATTCTGCCCGGCGCCGTCCGGCCCGCGCCCGCGGCCCTCGGCCGGGGCTTAGCCGGCCGACGGCGCGTACGTGGAGAAGCGGGCCGACCGGCGGCGAGACTCGCTCACCGCGGCGTCCTTCGCGGCGGGGGTGACGAGGAGCGCCAGCGGCACGAGGCTGACCAGGGCCGGCGGAAGCCACACCACCCCGACGACGACCACGCCGGCGTTGATCCCGAGTGCGAGCACCCAGGTCGCGGTGGTCAGCGATCGGGTGCAGGCCGCGGCGAGGAACAGCACCCCGCCCAGGGCGATCGAGGCCAGCCCGAGGGAGAGCTGGAAGTCCGCCCAGCCGGCCTGGGCCACGGCGTCGTCGGTGCCGATCTGGTAGCCGGCGACGAGGACGAGGGCGCCTCCGATGGCGACCCAGACCATCGCCGCGACGGTCGTGATCCGCAAGGCCCAGCTGACCGGCAGCGGGCGCTCGTCGTCCTCGGTGGGCGCGGGCGACACCGGCTGGTGCACCCCGCGGGAGTGCGCCGGGGCGGGCTCGTCCCCGGGCGGCTCGGCCGCCAGCCAGTCCTCGTCCTCCACGGGCGCATCCTGGCACCCGAGATGCCGATGTGGAACACCGTTCCTAGGATTGGGACATGACCTCCCCTGACACCCTCTCCCCCACGCTGGCCCGAGCCGAGCGCGCCGCGCTCTGCGACCTCTTCGACGAGGTCGGTCCGGACGCCCCCACGCTGTGCGCCGGCTGGACCACCCGCGACCTGGCCGCGCACCTGGTCATCCGCGAGCGCCGGGCCGACGCCTCCATCGGCATCGTGGCCAAGCCGCTGGCCGGCTGGACCGAGCGCGTGCAGGCCGGCGAGGCCAAGCGCCCGTGGGCGGAGCTGGTCACTCGGGTGCGGCACGGGGCGCCGTGGTACTCCGCGTTCTCGATCGGCAAGGTCGACGAGATGGCGAACGGGGCCGAGTACTTCATCCACCACGAGGACGTCCGCCGGGCCGCCGAGGGTTGGGAGCCCCGCGTCATGCGCGACGAGGATGAGCGCTTCCTGTGGGCGGTCGTGAGCAAGCGCGGCCAGGTCTTCTTCAAGGCCGCGACCGTCGGCGTGACCCTGCGCACCCCGGAGGGTCGCGAGTCCGTGGCCAAGACGGCCGAGCCGGCCCGCACCGTCGTGATCACCGGCCCGCCGTCGGAGCTCGCGATGTTCGCCTTCGGCCGCAAGGAGCACGCCCGGGTGGAGTTCTCCGGCGAGCCGGACGCGATCGACGAGCTGCGCGGCACGTCGCTCGGCATCTGAGCCGGTCCGCCACGACCGGCGTGGGTCGCGGCTAGCGCGCGTCGACGGCTGTCCGGACCGGGTGGCCGCGGTCGGCGAGCGCCTGCTTCACGGCTGAGATCGTCAGGTCGCCGAAGTGGAAGACGCTGGCGGCGAGCACGGCGTCGGCGCCGGCCTCCACGGCCGGCGGGAAGTCCTGCGAGCCGGCCAGCCCCGCCGCTGGCGATCAGGGGCACCGTCACGGCCGCGCGCACCTCGCGCAGCATCTCCAGGTCGTAGCCGTCGCGGGTGCCGTCGGCGTCCATCGAGTTCAGCAGGATCTCGCCGGCCCCGAGCCCGCACGCCTCGGCGGCCCAGGCCACCGCGTCGATGCCGGTCGAGCGGCGGCCGCCGTGGGTGGTGACCTCGTACCCGGAGTCGGTCGACACCCCCGGGGGGCAGCGGCGGGCGTCCACCGAGAGCACGAGCACCTGGGCGCCGTACCGGTCGGCGATCTCGGCGATGAGCCCCGGGCGGGCGATGGCGGCGGTGTTGACGCCGACCTTGTCGGCGCCGGCCCGCAGCAGCCGGTCGACATCCTCCACGGATCGAACGCCGCCACCGACGGTGAGCGGGATGAAGACCTGCTCGGCAGTGCGCGAGACCACCTCGTACGTCGTGGCGCGGTCGCCGCTGCTGGCGGTGATGTCGAGGAAGACGAGCTCGTCGGCGCCCTGGGCGTCGTACGCGCGGGCCAGTTCCACTGGGTCGCCGGCGTCGCGCAGGTCGGTGAAGTTGACGCCCTTGACCACGCGGCCTGCGTCGACGTCGAGGCAGGGGATCACGCGGACGGCGACGGGCATGCGTCCCAGGGTAGGCGGCCGTACGGTGGAGACCATGAGCCAGGAGGTCGCCCGCATCGGGTCCAGCCGCTACATCCGCCTCGACGACCTTCAAGAAGGACGGCACGGCGATGCCGACGCCCGTGTGGGTCGTCGATGACGGCGAGCGGGTCTACGTCACCACGCTGGAGAGCGCCGGCAAGCTCAAGCGGATCCGCAACAGCGGCCGGGTCCTCATCGCGCCGAGCGACTGGCGCGGGACGCCCAACGGCGACGAGGTCGAGGGTCAGGCCGAGGTGCTCGACGCGTCGGGCGGGGCGCGGGTGCAGGTGATGATCAAGGCCAAGTACGGCCTGGAGTACCGGTTCTTCACGCTGATGGGCAAGCTCCGCCGCACCTCTGGCGACAGCGTCGGGATCGCGATCACCCTGTAGTCGCGTCGCCCGGGCCCGGGCGAGCCCCCCCCGCCCCGTCGGTGTCCTTCGCTCGGCCGCCAGCCCCGAGATCTGCTGGTGTCGCTGGGGAGACTCGTATCCACAGATCGGCTCGCGGGGCTTCCCGGGGCGCTCCGGCTTCGCTAGCGTTCGAACACCTGTTCGACCGACTCGGAGGCCCGCGTTGACCGTCTCGCCGCTCCCCTCGCGCCCCGCCGCGCGGGACGCGCCGGCCGGTCTAGGCGCGGCCCTGGCCGACCTCGCCCGCGCCCACCTCGCTCGCGGCAACGACCCCGACAGCGCCGGCACCCCCCTCACCGGCGGTGTCCGCCCCCACACCCTGCTCATCACCACCACCGGCGCACTCGCCCCACCACCGCGCGCCGGCACCGGCATCGGGCACGCGCTGGCAGGCTCCACACCCGGCAGCGGACACCGCCTCGGGACACGGCGTCCCCAACCCACGCCCGCCCAAGCCGTCTCAGGCCCCAAACCCACCTGGCCGTGGGCGCGGCTGGCCGAGCTTGACGGGATCGGCCCCGTCAGCGGCGAGTCCGCCCGCCGGCTCACCTGTGACACCGCCCTGCACCCGCTGCTCGCCGCCGGCGACTGGCAGCCCCTCGCCTACAGCCGCACCCAGCGCACGGTGCCACCCGCCCTGCGCCGCGCCATCGCCCTCAGGGACGGCGGCTGCCGCTTCGCCGGCTGCGACCGACCCGCACCCTGGTGCGACGCCCACCACCTCGTCCACTGGGCCCACGGCGGCTCGACGGACCCCGACAACCTCGCCCTCGTCTGCGCCCACCATCACCACCTGCTGCACGAGGGCGGCTACCAGCTCACCCGCAGTGATCACGGCGGCTTCACCACACCCAAACCCGACGGCACTCAGGTGCCCGACCACCCCCGCGCCCACGACAGGGCCCACGCGCCTCCCTAGCAGCAGCCGAGGGGCGAGCGCGGTTCAGCCGCAGTAGGCGTCGACCTCGACCTCGACGAGCATGGCGGGGTCGACGAACCCGGCCACCACGAGCATGGTTGCCGCGGGCCGGATCGCCGCGAAGAGCTCCCTGTGCGCGCGGCCCACGGCGTCGCTGTCGTGGCCGTGGCGCAGGTACATCCGGGTCCGGACGACATCGGCTAGCCCGCACCCGGCTTCCTCCAACGCCCGGCGAGCGACCCCGAAGGCCTCCAGGGTCTGGGCGTAGGCGTCACCGGGGTGCCGCACCTGGCCGTCGACGGTGGCCGTCGACCCGGAGACCAGCACGAACGGGCCGGCCACGACCGCACGCGAGTACCCGACCGCGTCCTCCCATGGTCCGCCGCTGCTGATCAGCCGGTCGGCGCCCATCAGGCGGAGGGTCCCGCGGCGCCGGCAACGGCGGCCAGCGCCTCCTCCAGGGTGAACGCCTGCGCGTAGAGCGCCTTGCCGACGATGGCGCCCTCGACGCCATCGGCGACCAGCCCGCTGAGAGCGACCAGGTCGGCCAGCGAGGACACCCCGCCGCTGGCGATGACCGGGGCGGACGTCGCTGCGCAGACCTCGCGCAGCAGCTCCAGGTTGGGCCCTCGCAGCGTGCCGTCCTTCGTGACGTCGGTCAGCACGTAGCGCGGGCACCCGTCTCGGTCCAGCCGCTCAAGGACCTCCCAGAGGTTGCCGCCCTCGCGGGTCCAGCCCCGCGCGGCGAGCACCTCACCCCGTACGTCCAGGCCGACGGCGATCCGGTCCCCGTGCTCGCCGATGGAGCGCGCGGTCCACTCGGGGTCTTCGAGGGCCGCGGTCCCCAGGTTCACCCGCCGGCAGCCGGTGGCGAGCGCCGCAGCGAGGGACTCGTCGTCGCGGATGCCGCCGGACAACTCCACCTGCACGTCGAGCGCCCCCACGACCGCGGCCAGCAGGTCGCGGTTGGAGCCGCGGCCGAAGGCCGCGTCGAGGTCGACGAGGTGCACCCACTCGGCGCCTGCGTCCTGCCACGCGAGCGCCGCGGCGAGCGGGTCGCCGTACGACGTCTCGGTGCCGGCCTCACCCTGGACGAGGCGGACCGCCTGGCCGGCCGCCACGTCGACTGCGGGCAGCAGCACGAGGCGGGTCGCGCTCGCGGCAGGTGCGGCGGGGCCGTTCATGGTCAGGCCTTCCGGTTCGTCGTGAGGGTGTAGATGACCGGGGCGATCAGCAGCGACAGACCGAAGACGAGGAACCGGAAGTACCACGAGGGGCTGTACAGCCAGGCGGCGACCTGGACCGCCGGCGACGATCGACACGGTGATGCCCATGCGCACCCGGCGCTCTCGCTCGAAGCGACCCTGCGGCCGCCCCTTGTTGGTGCGCTTGGGCCGCAGCGACGGCCAGCCAGCCGGCCTGCCGCCCCGCTGGCAGGCGCTGCGGCGGCCTTCTGCTTGGCCGCCTTGGCCGCCCGCTCCCGCTCGCGGTGCTCCTCGGCCAGCTTGGCCTCCCGCTCCGCGCGCCGGCGGGCCCGTTCCTTCGACATCGGGCGCTGCTCCTAACTCAGGGAGTGGACCCAGGACGCCAGCAGGTGCGCGCCGGCGTCCCCGGACTTCTCGGGATGGAACTGGGTGGCCGTGAGCGGCCCATTCTCCACGGCGGCCACGAAGGGCTCGCCGTGCTCGGCCCAGGTGACCAGCGGAGGGGCGATCCGCGCGTGCGGCTGCAGGGACCACGCCCGCGCCGCGTAGGAGTGCACGAAGTAGAAGCGCTCCCCCTCGATCCCCGCGAAGAGCCGGGAGCCCGGCGCGGCGCGCACGGTGTTCCACCCCATGTGCGGGAGCACGTCGGCGTGCAGCCGGTCGACCACGCCGGGCCACTCCCCGCAGCCCTCGGTCTCGACCCCGTGCTCGACGCCGCGGTCGAAGAGCACCTGCATGCCCACGCAGATGCCCAGCACGGGACGGTTGCCAGCCAGCCGCCGCCCGATCACCTCAGGGCCGCGGACCGCGCGCAGCTGCGCCATGCAGGCGGCGAAGGCGCCCACGCCCGGCACCACGAGTCCGTCGCAGCCGAGGGCTTCGTCGTAGGCGGCGGTCAGCGCGACGTCTGCGCCCGCCCGCTCCAGCGCCCGAACCGCCGAGCGCACGTTGCCCGATCCGTAGTCGAGCACCACGACCGAGGGACGGCTCATGCCGATCCGACGTACCAGAGCCCGCCGGCGACCCCGGCGAGCAAGGCAAAGAGCCCGAGGACAAGCCCCGGCTTGGGCTTGCCCTGCTTGTAGAGCGAGTACGACCCGCCCACGCAGAAGCCAGCCACGATGAAGCAGACGAACGCGAGCAGCATGGGTTACAGCGCGCCCTTGGTCGAGGGGACGCCCTGCACCCGCGCGTCGAGGGCGACCGCGTCGCGCAGCGCGCGCGCGACGGCCTTGAACTGGGCCTCGACGACATGGTGGGCGTTGCGGCCCTCGAGCACTCGCACGTGCAGGCAGATCTGGGCCGAGGCGCTGATCGACTCCCAGATGTGCCGGGTCAGCGACGTGTCGTACGTGCCGATCAGCTCGACGACCTCCGGCTCCACGTGTACGACGTAGGGGCGGCCGGACAGGTCGACGGCGGCCTGCACGAGGGCCTCGTCGAGCGGCACCAACGCGTCGCCGAAGCGGCGGATGCCCGCCTTGTCGCCCAGGGCCTCGCGGAGCGCCTGCCCGACGGCCAGCGCGGTGTCCTCGACGGTGTGGTGCGCGTCCACCTCGAGGTCGCCCACCGTGCGGACCTTGAGGTCGAAGCCGCCGTGCTTGCCGAGCTGGGCCAGCATGTGGTCGAAGAACGGCACGCCGGTCTCGACGTCGGCCGTCCCGCTGCCGTCGAGGTCGAGCTCGACGAGGACGTCGGACTCCTTGGTGGTGCGCTGAACGCGTGCGGTGCGGGTCATGCCTGGATCTCCCCAAGGGTCGCGGCGAGGGCGGTGCGGAAGGCCTGGTTCTCCTCGGGGGCGCCGACGCTCACGCGCAGCCACCCGTCGGGCCCGGTCTCCCGGATCAACACTCCCCGATCCAGCAGCGCGCGCCAAACGGCGTGCCGATCGGCGAAGCGGCCGAACAGGGCGAAGTTCGCGTCGGTGTCAGCCACCGTGAGGCCCTGCCCCCGCAGCCAGGCGACCAGGTCGTCGCGCTCGGAGCGCAGCAGGTCGACCCCGGCCAGCAGCTCAGACGCGTGCGCCAGGGCCGTGCGGGCCGCCGCCTGGGTGAGCGCCGACAGGTGGTACGGGAGGCGGACCAGCTGGACCGCCGCGACCACGGCCGGATCTGCGGCCAGGTAGCCCACCCGGGCGCCGGCGAACGCGAACGCCTTGCTCATCGTGCGGGTGACCACCAGCCGCGGGTCGCCGCCGAGCAGGGTCAGCGCGCTCGGGCTGCCGGGGCGGCGGAACTCCGCGTACGCCTCGTCGACGATCACCATCCCCGGCCCGGCGGCCAGCACCGCCTCGACCACGTCGAGGGCAAGCGCCGTGCCCGTCGGGTTGTTCGGAGACGCGAGCAGCACCACGTCGGGGGCCAGCCGGGCCACCGCCTCGGCCGCCCGACCCGCATCCAGGCCGAAGTCGTCGGCGCGCTCGGCGGTCACGTAGCCGGTGAACGTGTCGCGGCAGTAGTCGGGGTACATCGAGTACGTCGGGGTGAAGCCGAGCGCCGTGCGGCCTGGCCCGCCGAAGGCCTGCAGCAGCTGCAGCATGACCTCGTTCGAGCCGTTGGCCGCCCAGACGGACTCCGGCCCGATCTCGACGCCCTCACGGGCCCGCAGGTACGCGGCCAGGTCTCCGCGGAGCGCGGTCGCATCGCGGTCCGGATAGCGGTTCAGCCCGTGGGCGGCCTCGGCGACCGCCCGAGCCAGGTCTTCCACGAGGTCGGCGGAGGGCGCGAACGGGTTCTCGTTGACGTTGAGCCGGACGGCGACGTCGAGCTGCGGCGCGCCGTACGGCGTGCGACCGCGCAGGTCATCGCGCAGCGGCAGGGCCGCCAGCCGGACGGCGAGCGGGTCGGTCGAGGCGCCCGTCACGGCGCCGGCCTGGTCGGTCACCGTCACCCCTCGCGCGGGATGCGCACGCGCACCGCGTCCACGTGGGCCGCGAGGTCCTCGGCGCCGCCCAGCGCGTCGATCAGGGGGGCGACGGCGGCCAGCGCCGCGCGGTCGTACTCGATGACGTGGACGCTGCGCAGGAACGACTGCACCGACAGGCCGCCGCTGTGGCGGGCGGTGCCGGCCGTCGGCAGCACGTGGTTGGAGCCGGCCAGGTAGTCGCCGAGGCTCACCGGCGACCAGGGGCCGACGAAGACCGCTCCGGCGTTGCGCACCCGGCGCGCCCGCTCGGCGGGCGTCTGCGGTGAGCACCTCGAGGTGCTCAGGGGCCCACTCGTCCATCACCGCGAGGCCCTGCTCCTGGTCGGCGACCAGCACGTGCGCGCTCTGGTTGGCCAGCGCCGTCTCGACCCGCTCGCGGTGGCGGGTCAGCGGCACCTGGCGGGCGAGCTCGGCGTCGACTGCGTCGAGCAGGGCGGCGCTGTCGGTGACCAGCAGGCAGGACGCGTTGGGGTCGTGCTCGGCCTGGGCGATCAGGTCGGCCGCCACGAACGCCGGGTCGGCGCCGGAGTCGGCCAGGATGCCGATCTCGGTGGGCCCGGCCTCGGAGTCGATCCCGATGACGCCCTTGAGCAGGCGCTTGGCCGACGTGACGTAGATGTTGCCGGGTCCGGTGACGAGGTCGACCCGCTCGCAGTCCTCCGTGCCGTACGCGAACATCGCCACCGCCTGGGCCCCGCCGACCGCGTGCACCTCGTCGACGCCGAGCAGCGCGCAGGCGGCCAGCACCGCCGGGTGCGGCAGTCCGCCGTGCTCGCGCTGCGGCGGGCTGGCCACGGCGAGCGAGCCGACCCCCGCCACGAGGGCAGGCACGACGTTCATCACGACGCTGGACGGGTACGCCACCAGGCCGCCCGGCACGTACAACCCGACGCGGCGCACCGGCAGCCAGCGCTCGGTCACCCGGCCGCCGGGCGCGACCTCGACGACGGCGTCGCGGCGGGCCTGCGCCTCGTGCACCAGCCGGGCGCGGCGCGCCGCCTCCTCGACGGCGGCCCGCACCTGCGGGTCCATCGCCGCGAGCGCCGCGTCGAGGGCCTCCCGGGGGACCCGCGTCGAGGCGAGCCGCACCCCGTCGAAGCGCTCGGTGGCGTCCAGGACGGCGGCCGAGCCGCGCTGCCGCACGTCGTCGCACACCGGCCGCACCGCGTCGAGTGCGGCCTCGACGTCGAGCGCCGCGCGCGGGAGCACGTCGCGGGGGTCCACCTCGGCCCCGCGCAGGTCGATGCGGCGGATCACGCCGCGCAGTCTAGGCGGCCCGGGATGCCCGCCCCGCCGCGCGCCCGTACCGTCGAGGGGTGGCCGAGCGCGCGGTGATCCCGTTGTTCCCGCTGGGCACGGTGCTGTACCCGGGTCTGCTCCTCCCCCTGCACATCTTCGAGGAGCGCTACCGCCGCCTGGTCCGCGACCTCGCCGAGCGACCGCCCGAGGAGCAGCGCTTCGGCGTGGTCGCGATCCGGCAGGGCCGCGAGGTCGGGGCCGACGGCGTGGAGGCGCTGCACGAGGTGGGGTGCGCGGCGCAGGTCCGGCGGATCGAGGCGTACGAGGACGGCCGCTTCGAGCTCGCGACGACCGGAGGCCCGCGATTCCGCCTGGTCGGCGTGGACGGCTCGCTGCCCTATCTGCAGGGGGTCGTCGAGTGGCTGCCAGAGGAGCCGGGAGAGGCCGCCGCGGTGCTCGCCGAACCGGTCGGCCGGCGATTCCTCGCCTACCGCTCGGCGCTGGCGGGAGAGGCCGCCAGCGAGGCGGGCGGCCAGCTCCCAGACGACCCGCGCGTGCTGTCGTATCTCGTTGCGGCCGCGATGATCCTGGACCTCCCCGACCACCAGGCGCTGCTGGCCGCCGGAGATGACACCGAGCGGCTGCGGCTGGCCCTGCGCCTGCTGCGGCGGGAGGGGTCGCTGCTCACCCGGCTCCCTTCGGTCCCGGGAGTCGAGTACACCCGGATCCCGCTCTCCCCCAACTGACGGCCGCCCGCGGCACGAGGGGGGCCGGGCGGCTAGCGTGCGCTGCCATGGGCAAGGACAAGGCATCCCAGGTCAAGGCAACCCGTGGAGGCACCGGCACGCCGGCCACGGTGGCCCTGACTCGCGCGGGGGTCGCCTACGAGGTGCACACCTACACCCATGATCCCGCCGCGCGCTCGTACGGGCTGGAGGCCGCCGAGGCGATCGGCGCCGACCCCGCCCGGGTCTTCAAGACCCTGGTGGCGAGCGTCGACGGGCGGTTGGTCGTGGGCATCGTGCCGGTCGAGGCGATGCTCGACCTCAAGGCGCTCGCGGCAGCCGTCGGCGGCAAGAAGGCCGACCTGGCCGACCCCGCAGTCGCCGAGCGGACCACCGGCTACGTCCGGGGCGGGATCAGCCCACTGGGCCAGAAGAAGCCGCTGGCGACCGTGGTGGACGCCTCGGCGCTGGCCCACCCGACGGTCTTCGTCAGCGGCGGCCGGCGGGGGATGGACCTCGAGCTGGCGCCGGCGGACCTGGTCAGGCTGACGGCGGGGACGACGGCCCCGGTGGCGCGCTGGTGACCGGCGGCCCACCCTCGGCGGGCGCCGGCTCGGGGCCGGGCGCCTGGCGCTCCTCCAGCAGCAGGTCGAGGACGAGGTAGGCCAGCACGGCGCCCACGGCCGGGGCCAGCAGGACCGCCCAGGCGTCGATCGCCAGCGGCGCGAAGACCTCGTCCCCGGGCTGCACGGTGTCGACCACGTCGGCAAGCGGCGGCGGCCCGAGCCACACCCCCAGCCGCCAGGCCAGCAGGGCGCAGCCCGCTCCCCCGACCAGCAGCCCGGCCAGGGCGCCGAACGGGGTGCGGCGCGCGCGCAGCCAGGCCCAGACCCCGGCGATGAGCCCGGCCACCAGACCCAGCAGCCCGAAGACGGCCTGGGTGGCGAACGGCTCCCACGGCTGAGGGGTCGCCAGGTAGATGCCGTTGTCGCGGACCTCGAGCGGCACGTCGGGGGCGAGGGCCACCCACAGCAGGCCCACCCCGATTCCGGCCAGCGCGAAGACCGCTGCCACCGGCCAGCCGCCGGCGACCTCGGCCCGCCAGCCGCCGGACCCGCCCGAGTCGGCTGAGTCGCCCGAGTCGGCCGACTCGGCGGACGGGGCGGCGTCCTCGGGCGACTCGCTCATCCGACGCTGCCGGCGCCTAGGAGGGCCTTGAGGTCGCCGTAGAGCGCCGGGGTCGGCGACACGCGGAGCCGGTCGTCGAGGCGCCACAGCGTCGTGCGGGCGGTGGCCTGCAGGTGGATCTGCACCTCGGTGACACCGGGATGCGCGGCCAGCACGGCCTTCAGCTGCTCGACCACGGGGGGCACGCACTTGCTGACCGGAAGCTGGATCACGACCGGGCCCCGCGGGCCCCCGCTCAGGTCGGGCACCCGCACCTCGCTGGCGACGAGGCGCGGCACCTCCTCGCGCTTGTCGAGGCGGCCCTTGATGATCACCACGGCGTCCTCGACGACGTGCGTGGAGACCAGCTGGTAGGTCTGCGGGTAGCACATCACGTCGATCGCGCCCTCGAGATCCTCAAGGGTGACGATGGCCCAGGTGTTGCCCTGCTTGGTGACCTTGCGCTGCACCCCGGTGACCAGCCCGCCGAGGGTGACCGTCGAGCCGTCCGGACGGTCCTCGTCGGCCAGCAGGCTCGCGATCGAGCAGTCGGACTCGCCGGCGATCACGTGCTCCACCCCGAAGAGCGGGTGGTCGGAGACGTAGAGGCCGAGCATCTCGCGCTCGAACTTGAGCAGGACGGCCTTGTCCCACTCGTCGGCCGGGACCGGGGGCACCGCCATGTCGACCGCGCCCTCGCCGGGCGTGCCCGCGCTGAACAGGTCGAACTGCCCGATCGCCTCGTTGCGCTTGGTGTCCATGAACGCGTCGACGGCCTCGGCGTGCACGGCGACGAGCCCGCGGCGCGGCTGGCCGAGTGAGTCGAACGCGCCGGCCTTGACCAGCGACTCGATGGTGCGCTTGTTGCAGACCACCGGGTCGACCTTGCGCAGGAAGTCGTAGAAGTCCTCGAACGGGCCCTTGGCCTCGCGCGCGGCGACGATGCCGCCCACCACGTTGCCGCCGACGTTGCGGACCGCCGCCAGCCCGAACCGGATGTCGGCGCCGCGCGGCGTGAAGTCGGCGTCGGAGGAGTTGACGTCGGGCGGCAGCACCTTGATGCCCATCCGGCGGCACTCGTTGAGGTAGATCGCGCTCTTGTCCTTGTCGTCGCGGACGCTGGTCAGCAGCGCGGCCATGTACTCGGCCGGGAAGTTCGCCTTGAGGTACGCCGTCCAGTACGACACCAGGCCGTAGCCGGCGGTGTGCGCCTTGTTGAAGGCGTAGTCGGAGAACGGGACGAGGATCTCCCAGAGCGTCTTGATCGCCGCCGGCGAGTAGCCGTTGGCGCGCATGCCCTCGCTGAACGGGCCGAACTCCTTGTCGAGGATCTCCTTCTTCTTCTTGCCCATCGCGCGGCGGAGCAGGTCGGCGGCCCCCAGGGAGTAGCCGGCGACCTTCTGCGCGATCGCCATGACCTGCTCTTGGTAGACGATCAGGCCGTACGTGTCGTCGAGGATCTCGGCGAGCGGCTCGGCCAGCTCGGGGTGGATCGGCACCACCGGCTTGCGGCCGTTCTTGCGGTCGGCGTAGTCGATGTGGGCGTTGGCCCCCATCGGGCCGGGCCGGTAGAGCGCGAGGACCGCGGAGATGTCCTCGAAGTTGTCCGGCTGCATCGCCCGCAGCAGGGCGCGCATCGGCCCGCCGTCGAGCTGGAAGACGCCGAGGGTGTCACCGCGGGCCAGCAGCTCGTACGCCGGGCGGTCATCGAGGCCGAGGGTCTCGAGCACGACCTCCTGGCCGCGGTTGTTCGTGATGTGGACCAGGCAGTCGTCGAGCACGGTGAGGTTGCGCAGGCCGAGGAAGTCCATCTTGAGCAGGCCGAGCTTCTCGCAGGCGCCCATGTCGAGCTGGGTGATGATCGCGCCGTCCTGCTCGCGGCGCTGGATCGGGATCACATCGAGGAGCGGCTCGCTCGACAAGATGACGCCGGCTGCGTGGACGCCCCACTGCCGCTTGAGCCCCTCGAGGCCTTTGGCGGTGTCGACGACCGTGCGGACCTCCGCGTCGGCCTCGTACAGCGCCCGGAACTCGGCGGCCTCGGAGTAGCGGTCGTTGCCGGAGTCGAACACCCCGGCCAGCGAGATGTCCTTGCCCATGACCGCGGGGGGCATCGCCTTGGTGATCCGGTCGCCGAGTGCGTACGGCAGTCCCAGCACACGGGCGGCGTCCTTGACCGCCGCCTTGGCCTTGATCGTGCCGTAGGTGATGATCTGGGCGACCCGCTCCTCGCCGTACTTCTCGGTGGCGTAGCGGATCACCTCGGTGCGGCGGCGCTCGTCGAAGTCCATGTCGATATCAGGCATCGAGACGCGGTCGGGGTTGAGGAAGCGCTCGAACAGCAGGCCGTGCTTGATCGGGTCGAGCTCGGTGATTCCCAGGGCGTACGCGATGAGCGCGCCGGCCGCCGACCCGCGGCCCGGGCCGACCCGGATGCCCTGGCTCTTGGCGTGGCGCACCAGGTCGGCGGTCACCAGGAAGTAGCCGGGGAAGCCCATCTGGCAGACGACGCCGACCTCGTAGGCGGCCTGCTCGCGGTGGCCGTCGGGCACCCCCTGCGGGAAGCGCTCGACCAGACCCCGCTCGACCTCCTTGACCAGCCAGGACTCCTCCGACTCCCCCTCCGGCACGCCGAAGCGGGGCATCAGGTTGCGGCCCTCGGTGAACTCCACGTTGCAGCGCTCGGCCACCAGCAGGGTGTTGGACAGCGCCGTCGGCAGCTCCGACCAGACGCCGGCCATCTCCTCGGCGCTCTTGAGGTAGAAGTCGTCGGCGTCGAAGCGGAACCGCTTGTCGTCCTGCATCGTCTTGCCGGTCTGCACGCAGAGCAGGACCTCGTGGGCCTTGGCGTCCTCGGCGTAGGTGTAGTGCAGGTCGTTGGTGGCCAGCAGCGGCAGGTCGAGGGCCTTGGCGATCCGCATGAGGTCTTCGCGGGTGCGGCGCTCGATCTCGATGCCGTGGTCCATGACCTCGCAGAAGAAGTTGTCCTTGCCGAGGATCTCGCGGTAGTCGGCGGCCGCCTTGAGCGCGCGGTCGTACTGGCCGGCCTGCAGCCAGCGGTGGACCTCGCCCGAGGGGCACCCGGTGGTGGCGATGAGGCCCTTGCCGTAGCGCTCCAGCAGCTCGCGGTCGAAGCGGGGGTACTTGCGGAACTGCCCCTCCAGGCTGGCCAGGCTGGAGAGCCGGAACAGGTTGTGCATGCCCTCCGTCGTCTCGGCGAGCAGCGTCATGTGGGTGTAGTTGGCCTTGCCCTTGCCGGCGGTCTCGTCGCCGACGTCCTGGCCCGCGGCGCCCCCGAAGCTGAACGGCGCCCGGTCGTGGCGGGTGCCGATCGGGACGTAGTAGCCCTCCATGCCGATGATCGGCTTGACCCCGGCCGCTTTGCCGGCCTGGTAGAACTCGTAGGCCCCGAAGAGGTTGCCGTGGTCGGTCATCGCCAGGGCCGGCATGCCCATCCGGGCGGCCTCGCGGAAGAGGTCCTTGACCCGGGCCGCGCCGTCGAGCATGGAGTACTCGGTGTGCACGTGCAGGTGCACGAACGAGTCGGTCATGCCGGCGGTTCCCTCCTGAGCGCGCGGGCCCCTGGGCGGGCCACGCCGGCGGCGGCCCGTCCCGGGGTCGGGTGGGCGCGGCGGCGGTGCTGCCAGGTGCGTCGGTGGCCGGGGGAAGGCGGCCGAGCGACTCGACAATAGCCCGACTCCCCGACGTCCTCCGCGACCCGCCCGAGCGACCCCATGATCGAGTCCTCCCGGCCCGGCCCGGGCCGCCCGGGGTCAGCGGCCGAGGGCGTCCAGCGCGAGGTACTGGGCGTCGCTCAGCGTGATCGCGGCGGCCGAGCAGTTCTCCTGGAGGTGCCCGATCGACTTGGTCCCGGGGATCGGCAGCATGCCCGGCGAGCGCCGCAGCAGCCACGCCAGCGCCGCCTGGGCGGGGGTGCAGCCGATCTCGGCCGCCACCTTGTCCAGCGGGCCGCCGGGACGCGCCAGGTCGCCGTTGGCGAACGGGAACCAGGGGATGAACGCCACCCCGTGCTTGGTGCAGTGCTCGACCAGGGGGTCAGCGCGGCGGTCGGAGAGGTTGTAGAGGTTCTGCACGCTCACGATCTCGGCGTGCCGCTGGGCCTCAAGCAGCTGATCGACGGTGACCTCGGACAGCCCGATGTGGCGGATCTTGCCCGCGGCCTGCAGATCGGTGAGGGCGCCCAGCTGCTCGGCGACCGGCACCCGCAGGTCGATCCGGTGCAGCTGGAACAGGTCGATCCGCTCGACGCCCAGCCGGCGCAGGCTCATCTCGGCGCACTGGGTGAGGTACTCGGGCAGGCCGATCACATGCCAGTGGCCGGGCCCGGTGCGGGCCAGACCGGCCTTGGTCGCCACCACGACGCCGTCGTAGGGGTGCAGCGCCTCGCGGATGATCTCCTCGGAGACCGCAGGGCCGTAGGAGTCCGCGGTGTCGATGAAGTCCACCCCGAGCTCGACGGCCTTGCGCAGCACGGCCACGCAGGCGGCGCGGTCCTCCGGCTCGCCCCAGACGCCGGGCCCGGTCAGCTGCATCGCCCCGAAGCCGAGCCGGTGGACACTCGAGGTCTCCGCCGAGGGCGAAGGTGGTGTTCATGGCGCTGTCTCCTGGGCCGTTTCGGGTCGTCGCCAAGGGCGCGGGTCATGTGCCGGTGATCGATCCCAGCATCGTCGAAGACGTCGCCGTACGCGGTGTATCCGAGTCTTTCGTAGAAGGCGACGGCGTGGACCTGGGCCCCGAGGTAGGCAAGCCGCAGCCCGCGTCGAACCGCCAGCCCTCCAGCCCCCGGACGAGTCCCGCCCCCAGTCCCGCGTGCCGGGCCTCGGCCAGCACGGCGATCCGCCCGAGGTGCGCCACCGGTCCGTACGCCGGGTCGGCGCCCTCGAAGCCGGGTTCCTCGATCACCAGCCGGGCGGTGCCGACGCCCCGGCCGTCCTGGCGGGCGAGCAGGTGGTCGGCCGTCGGGGTCGCGCTCGTCGAGCTCCAGCTCGACGGGAACGGCCTGCTCCTCGACGAAGACCACCCGGCGGATCTCGTACGCCTCGGCGCGCTCGCTGTCGTCGGCGATCGGCGCGATCTGCATGCTCACAACGCCCCCGGGGTGATCACGATTCATCCTGGACGATGGCGAGCGCGGCGGAGAGGTCGGGGGGGTAGTCCGCGGAGTACTCCACCCGCTCCCCCGTGCCCGGGTGCTCGAAGGCGAGCCCTCGGGCGTGCAGCCACTGGCGCTCCAGCCCGAGCCGTTCGGCCAGCTGCGGGTCCGCGCCGTACGTGAGGTCGCCGACGCACGGATGGCGCAGCGCGCTCATGTGCACCCGGATCTGGTGGGTGCGCCCGGTCTCCAGGTGGATCTCCAGGAGGGTGGCCGAGCGGAACGCCTCCAACGTCTCGTAGTGGGTGATGCTGTCGCGGCCGCCGTTGACGACCGCCCACTTGTGGTCGTGCACGGGGTGCCGGCCGATCGGGGCGTCCACCGTGCCCCGGCTCGGGTCCGGGTGTCCCTGCACCAGTGCGTGGTACGTCTTGTCGACCGTGCGCTCCTTGAAGGCCCGCTTGAGCGCGGAGTAGGCGCGTTCGGACTTCGCCACGACCATCAGCCCGCTGGTGCCCACATCGAGGCGGTGCACCACGCCCTGCCGCTCTGCGGCCCCGCTGGTCGAGATCCGGTAGCCGGCGCCGGCGAGGCCGCCGACCACCGTGGGCCCGCTCCAGCCCGGGCTCGGGTGGGCCGCGACACCGACCGGCTTGTCGACCACGACCAGGTCGTCGTCGTCGTGCACGACGCGCATGCCCGGCACCGGCTCGGCCACGATCTGCGGCGGCTGTGCGGGCCCGGGGAGATCGACCTCCAGCCAGCCCCCCGAGTGAACGCGGTCGGACTTGCCGACCGCGGCCCCGTCGAGGGTCACCCGGCCGGTGGCCGCCAGGTCGGCCGCCTTGGTCCGGGACACGCCGAACAGCCGGGCGAGGGCCGCGTCGACCCGCTCACCTTCCAGTCCCTCGGGCACCGGCAGGCTGCGCAGACCGCTCACGGCGCCCGGACCTCTGGGTCGGTGGGGGTGGGGTCCGGGGGGTCTGTCGGGCTGGTGGACTCCGGCCCCGCGGGGGCCGTCGCGTCGGATTCGGCGGTACCGGCGCCATTCCAGGCGATGCCGCGCCAGGAGAGCACCACGATGGCGATGGCCGCGCAGACCACGAAGGAGTCGGCCAGGTTGAAGACGGGGTAGTTGGGGAGCTGGATCCAGTCCACCACCTCGCCCCGGCCCGGCCCGGGGCGCGGAACACCCGGTCGAACAGGTTGCCCAGGGCCCCGCCGACCAGGCAGCCCAGGGCCACCGCCCACCCGGTCGAGCGCACCCGCAGAGACATCCGCGCGACCACGACCACCACGCCGATGGCCACCAGGTGAACACGACCGTGAGGCCCTGCCCGAGGGAGAACGCCGCCCCGGAGTTGCGGCCGTAGGTGATGGTCAGCAGCCCGCCGAGCAGCTCGATCGGCTCGCGGTCCGGCATGGTCGCGACGATGAGGATCTTGCTCAGCTGGTCGAGCACGACCACCGACGGCCGCGATCGACCAGATCAGCGCGGTCTTGCGGCCCGCGGAGGCAGCGGCAGGCGGCTCGTCGCCGCTCAGCGGCGTTCCTGGCGTTGTTTGCATGACACACACAGGGTCGCACGCGGGAAGGCCTGCAGCCGACCCTTGCCCACCGGGTTGCCGCAGGACTCGCAGACGCCGTACGTGCCAACCTCAATCCGCGCCAGCGCCCGCTGGACCTGGTCGAGCAGATCACGGGAGTTCGCGGCGAGCGACATCTCCTGCTCGCGCTCGAAGGTCTTGGTCCCGGCGTCGGCCTGGTCGTCGCCGGCGCCCTCGCCGGAGTCGCGCAGCAGATCGGCCAGGTCATCCTCGGCGGTGGCGATCTCGCCCCGCAGCCGGATCACGTCGGCCTCCAGGCCGGTGCGCACCGCGGCCAGCTCGGCCTTCGTCCAGGGGGTCTCGCCGGCCCGGACCACGTGCGACGGGGCCTTGGCCTTCTTCGCGGGAGCGGCGGGGCCTTCTTCGCGGGCGCGGCCTTCTTCGCGGGCGCGGCCTTCTTCGCGGGCGCGGCCTTCTTCGCGGGCGCGGCCTTCTTCGCGGGCGCGGCCTTCTTCGCGGGCGCGGCCTTCTTCGCGGGCGCGGCCTTCTTCGCCGGGCGCGGCGCCTTCTTCGCGGGCGCGGCCTTCTTCGCGGGCGCCGGCCTTCTTCGCGGGCGCCGCCTTCTTCGCGGGCGCGGCCTTCTTCGCGGGCGCGGCCTTCTTCGCGGGCGCGGCCTTCTTCGCGGGCGCGGCCTTCTTCGCGGGCGCGGCCTTCTTCGCGGGCGCGGCCTTCTTCGCGGGCGCGCGCCTTCTTCGCGGGCGCGGCCTTCTTCGCGGGCGCGGCCTTCTTCGCGGGCGCGGCCTTCTTCGCCACGGGTGCGGTGACCTTCGGCGCGGCGGAGCGCTTGGTGGCGGCCTTCGCCGCCCCCGCCACGGCGGCGCGCAGCCTTCCGCCGACGGTGCGCTTCTCGGCCATGGAATTCCCCCGATGATCGTGGGCGGGTCGTCGCCAGAGGATAAGAGCAGCCCTGCCCACGAACAACGCGCCACGCCGCCCGCCGGCCCACCATGATCAACGCAGCAGCGTGCGGACCCGTTCCGCGAGCCGCCCGCGGTCGTCAGCGTCGGCCGCCGCGACGCCGAACACCTTGTCCCGTGAGGTCGCGCCGGTCACCAGCCGCACGTGGCGGAGCGGCACCTCCAGCGCCTCGGCGAGTGCGCGGCGCGCCGCCTCGGTGGCCGCCCCGTCGACCGCCCTGGCCCCCACCGCCACCACCAGCCGGGGCGGCGACCCGTCCCCGTAGGCGCCCCCGACTGCCGTCCGGGAGGCCCCCGGACGCACCCGCACCGGGATCCGGACCTCCCCCGGCTCGGCCACCACCCACCTCCTCGCGGGTGCCCCTGCGGACGCGTTCCGCCGGCCACCTGCCGCCAGACCGTAGACTGCTCCTCGACCTGCACGGCCGAGATGGGGACCCGACGCCCCGCACGCAGCCACCAGCGACCCGGGGACGGTGCGAGCCCGGGGGTGTGCGCGGAGCCGCCATCACCCCTGAGCCGCCGGAAGAACGGGTCCGCCCCGGCGGACCCCAGTAGACCCGGCAGCAGGCGACTCGAGCGGGCGCGTACGGGCCAGTGGCCCCCGCGCCAAGGAGGGTGGCACCGCGGGGCGGGCCCGACCACGGGCGCGCGTCGTCCCTCCGTGACGCAGCGCCGCCACGGAAGAGGACCCACCGCATGAGCAGCACCCCCGAGCCAGGCTCCACCGGCGCCTACCGCTCCGTTCCCGCGCAGGTCGACCTGCCCGGGCTGGAGCGCGAGGTGCTCAGCCTGTGGTCGGAGCGCGACACGTTCGCCCGCTCGCTGCAGCAGACGGCCGGCGGGCCCCGCTGGACCTTCTACGAGGGCCCCCCGACCGCCAACGGGATGCCCGGGACCCACCACGTCGAGGCCCGGGTCTTCAAGGACGTCTTCCCCCGCTTCAAGACCATGAAGGGGTACCACGTCCCCCGCAAGGCCGGCTGGGACTGCCACGGCCTGCCGGTGGAGCTGGCCGTCGAGAAGGAGCTCGGCTTCTCCGGCAAGGGCGACATCGAGGCGTACGGCGTCGCCGAGTTCAACGCCCGCTGCCGCGAGTCCGTCGAGCGGCACGTCGACGCGTTCGAGTCGATGACCGAGCGGATGGGCTACTGGGTGGACATGTCCACCGCCTACCGGACCATGGACTCCGACTACGTCGAGGCCGTCTGGTGGTCGCTCAAGCAGATCTTCGACCGCGGGCTGCTCGTCCAGGACCACCGCGTCGCGCCCTACTGCCCGCGCTGCGGCACCGGGCTGTCCGACCACGAGCTGGCCCAGGGGTACGAGACCGTCGTCGACCCCTCCGTCTACGTCCGGTTCCCGCTCACCGGCGGCCCGCTGGCCGAGCGCCACCCCGGCGCGGCCCTGCTGGTCTGGACGACGACCCCGTGGACGCTGGTCAGCAACACGGCCGTGGCCGCGCACCCCCAGGTCGACTACGTGGTGGCCCGCACGGCCGACGGCTCCGAGACGCTGATCGTCGCCGAGCCGCTGCTCGAGGCGACCCTGGGCGCCGGCGCCGAGGTCCTCGAGCGGCTCACCGGCGCGCAGCTGGCCGGGGAGCGCTACGCCCCGCCGTTCGACCTGGTCGACATCCCCGACGCCCATCTGGTCGTCACCGCGGAGTACGTCACCACCGAGGACGGCTCCGGCCTGGTCCACATCGCGCCGGCCTTCGGCGCCGAGGACCTCGTCGTCGGCCGCGAGCACGGCCTGCCGGTCATCAACCCGATCACGCCCGATGGGCACTTCGAGGAGGGGCTGCGGCTCGTCGGCGGGATGTTCTTCAAGAAGTCCGACGAGACCCTCGTGGCCGACCTCGAGTCCCGCGGGCTGCTCCAGCGGCACCAGCCGTACGAGCACACCTACCCGCACTGCTGGCGGTGCCACACCCCGCTCATGTACTACGCGCAGCCGTCGTGGTACATCCGCACCACGGCCATCAAGGACGCCCTGCTCCGCGAGAACGAGAACACCCGCTGGTATCCGGCGACGATCCAACACGGCCGCTACGGCGACTGGCTGGACAACAACGTCGACTGGGCGCTGTCGCGCGACCGCTACTGGGGCACCCCGCTGCCGATCTGGCGGTGCGCCGGAGACGACACCCACCTCACCGCGGTGGGCTCCCTCGCCGAGCTCGGCGAGCTGGCCGGCCAGGAGCTGTCGGCGCTCGACCCCCACCGGCCGTACGTCGACGACGTGGTGCTCCCGTGCCCGACCTGCGGGGCCGAGGCCCGCCGAGTCCCCCAGGTCATCGACTGCTGGTACGACTCGGGCGCGATGCCCTTCGCCCAGTGGGGCTACCCCCATCGCGGCGCGGACGAGTTCGACGCCTCGTACCCGGCGGACTTCATCTGCGAGGCCATCGACCAGACCCGGGGCTGGTTCTACACGCTGATGGCGATCGGGACGCTGGTCTTCGACGCGTCGTCGTACCGCACCGTGCTCTGCCTCGGCCACATCCTCGACGAGGACGGGCGCAAGATGAGCAAGCACCTCGGCAACGTGCTCGAGCCGATCGCCCTGATGGACCAGCACGGCGCCGACGCGGTGCGCTGGTTCATGGCCGCCAGCGGCTCGCCCTGGCAGGCCCGACGGGTGGGGCACCACGCGATCGCCGACGTGGTCCGCAAGACGCTGCTCACGTACTGGAACACGGTGTCCTTCCAGTCGCTGTACGGCCGGCTGGCCGGCTTCGACCCGGCGACCGCGGGCGCCCCGGCCCCCGCGGACCGCCCTGTGCTGGACCGCTGGGCGCTGTCCGAGGCGCACCGGCTGGCCGCGGCGGTCGACGCCGCGCTCGAGGACTTCGACACCCAGCGGGCGGGCCGGCTGCTGGCGACCTTCATCGACGACCTGTCCAACTGGTACGTCCGCAGGTCACGGCGCCGGTTCTGGCAGGGCGACCCCTCGGCCCTGGCCACGCTGCACGAATGCCTGCGGATCACCACCTTGCTGATGGCCCCGTTCGTGCCGTTCACCACCGAGCAGGTGTGGCAGGACCTCTTCGCACCCGCCGACCCGGACGGCCCCGACTCGGTCCACCTGGCCGCGTGGCCGGCCGTCGACCCGGCGCTGGTCCGACGCGCCGCTGGCCGAGCAGATGGCCCTCGTCCGGCGGCTCGTCGAGCTCGGCCGCGCCGCCCGCGCCGACTCAGGGGTGAAGACCCGCCAGCCGCTCCCCCGCGCCCTGGTGGCGGCGGCCGGCTGGGCCGGCCTGCCCGCCGACCTGCGCGCCCAGGTCGCCGAGGAGCTCAACGTCGTCGCGGTGGGCGCCCTCGCCGACGCCGACGAGCTCGTCGACCACGGGGTGAAGGCCAACTTCCGCGCCCTCGGCAAGCGATTCGGCCAGCGCACCCCGCTTGTGGCCGCCGCCGTGGCCGCCGCGGATCCCAGCGCGGTGGCGGCGGCGCTGGCCGCCACCGGAACGGCCACCGTCGAGGTCGAGGGCGAGCCGGTGGAGCTGGCCGCCGACGAGCTGGTGGTCACCGAGACGCCCCGGGCCGGCTGGTCGGTCACGACCGCCGCCGGGGAGACGGTGGCCCTCGACCTGGAGATCACCCCGGCCCTCCGCCGGGCCGGCCTGGCCCGCGAGGTCGTCCGGCTCGTCCAGGAGGCCCGCAAGGCCTCCGGCTTCGAGGTCAGCGACCGGATCGCGGTCTGGTGGGAGGCCTCCGGCGAGACCGCGGAGGCGCTCCAGGAGCACGCGGGCCTGCTGGCCGACGAGGTGCTGGCGGCCAGCCTGGCCGTCGGCGCGCCGCCGCGAGGCGCTCGAAGCGCGCACGGAACCTGCCCTCGGGCTGACCTTCTGGCTGCGCCGGGCCTGACCCGCCGGCGATCGGCGTTCAAGTCGCCGCCGGCGGCTGCCGATATCGCCGGGGAGTGAACGAGCAGCCCGCGACGTTGGGGCCGCGAAGGAGGCGACATGGCGCTGCACCCGGTTCCCCTCGGGGGGCCGAGCCTGGCTGGGCTGACCCTGAAGCCCTACGCCGTGGCGCGGCCGGCCCTGTCCAGCCACGTCCGCCCCGCGCTGGTGCTCGCTGAGCGCGAGAGCCGCGCCCTGCTTGAGGCCTCGGCCCTGCACGATGTCTCGCGCGCCGGCCGCTTCAGCGCCGGCCCCGCGGGCATCCAGGTCTGGGACCGCCCGTTCGACGGCCCGCACGGCGGCCACGGCAACGCCGTCCACCTCGGCAGCGTCGACTGGTCCTATGACACCCCCGTCAAGCACTACGTGACGATCTACCGGGCCATGGTCACCGAGGCCGGGGTGGAGAGCGGCCAGACCACCCTGTCCATCCTGCAGACCGTGCTCGGCCTCACCGGGATCCCACTCGACGGCGCCCGGGTCAGCATGCCTACCCCTCCGGCACGCGACCCGTTCCGCCGCTGAGTTGACCCGAAGGCCCCGGACGCCGAGTGCGTCCGGGGCCTTCGTGTGTCGTACGGGCGTGCCGCGCCTCAACCCGCGGGTTGGGCAGTCGGCGGTCTGATCAACCGACGGGCGGCTGGCCGGGCGGCTGCATCGGGGGGGCCACCGCCGGGGGCGCGCTGAACGGCGAGGCCGGCCGAGGGGGGGCCGGCGGAACCGACTGCGCCGGGGGCGCGGCCATCGGGGCCGGAGCGGCTGGGGGCGCCATCGGGGCGGCGACCGCCGGAGCGGGCGGCGCGGCGGGCGGGGCAGCCGGCGGGGCAGCCGGTGGGGCGGGCGGCGCGGCGGGGGCCGCCGGGGGAGCCGCCTGCTCGCCGAGCCCGCGGCCCTCGAGGTCGCGCAGCTGGCCCTCCAGGTAGGCCTTCAGCCGGCTGCGGTACTCACGCTCAAAGGCCCGAAGCTCATCGACCCGGGCCTGGACCGCGGCGCGCTCGGCCTCCAGGCCGCCCATCGCGCGGGCGTGCGTCGCCTGCGCCTCAGCCAGCAGCCGGTTCGCCTCGACCCGAGCCGAGGCGACGTGCTCGTCGGCGGTCTTCTGGGCGAGCTCGAGCATCCGGACCGCCTCGGCGCTCGGGGCGACCGCCGGGGCGGGCACCGGCACGGGGACGGGCGGTGCCGGCTCAGGCGCCGCAGGCGCGGCCGCCGGGGCGGGCTGCTGCCCGAGCTGGCTGACCTTGGCCTTGAGCTCGTCGTTCTCGCGGTGCAAACGGGTCAGCTCCGCCTCGACCTCGTCGAGGAAGGCGTCGACCTCGTCTTCGTTGTAGCCCTCCTTCATCCGCACGGTCGAGAACTGCTTGTTGCGGACGTCCTCTGGGGTCAGCGCCATCGAGTCACTCTCACAAAGCGGGGGCGATCACGTAGATCACCAGTTGGACGAGGATAAACAGCACCAGAAAGGCCAGGTCGAGCGAGATGCCGCCGATCCGCAGCGGGGGGATCACCCGGCGCAGCAGCTTCAACGGCGGGTCGGTGACGGTGTAGGTGCCCTCGACCAGGATCAGCATGATCCCACGCGGCTCGTACGAGCGGGCGAAGAGGAACACGTACTCCATCACCAGCCGAAACAGCAGGGCGAGCAGGAACAGCCAGGCGACGGTCTGCAGCACCTGTCCCACGATGGTCAACGCACGGCTCCGGGTGGGCTGGTGGGGGCACGGAGAGGCATCCCCGCTGCAGTGACTCTCGGCAGATGATCAGCTCTGGTTGAAGAAGCCGGCCTCGGCGATGCGGGCCTTGTCCTCGGCGGTGACCTCGACGTTGGCCGGGGAGAGCAGGAAGACCTTGGCGGTGACCCGCTCGATGGAGCCGCGCAACCCGAACACGAGGCCGGCGGCGAAGTCGACGAGCCGCTTGGCGTCTGCGTCGCCCATGTCGGAGAGGTTCATGATGACCGGGGTGCCGTCGCGGAAGTGCTCGCCGATGGCCCGGGCGTCGTTGTAGGTGCGGGGGTGCAGCGTGGTGATCCGGTAGGCGTCGACCGGGTCGGCCAGCACGGGGGCTGGACGCGGCTGCACCTGCGGCTGCTCGGCGAGGGCGGTGTTGCCGCGAATCGGGGCCAGCGTGCGGGTGTTGTCCTCGCGAGAGGACGTGGACACGTGGCCGGTGCCCGGCCTCGGGGCCGGGCGGGCCGGCTCGGGCCGGCGGGTCTCCCGCGGCTCCGGCTCCTCGTACGCGCCGGAGTCGTACGCGTCGGCGTAGGCGTCGCCGTACTCGTCGAACCGGTCGGCCTCGTCCTCGACCAGGCCGAGGTAGACGGCCATCTTCCGCATCGCGCCGGCCATGTCGGACCCTTTCGCGTTCGACGCCCTGCGCCCCGTGACTCGATCGACCGACCCGGTTCGGATCGGCCGACCCTGCCGTGGCGCGCAGGCGACTCGTGAGTGCTCCCCGCGGACCATGGGGTCCGCACGGCGCAGGCTACCCGAGCGGCGCGCGCCGACCGAGCAACGCCGTGCCCACGCGTACGTGTGTCGCGCCCGCGGCGATCGCGGCCTCGAGGTCGCCGCTCATCCCCGCCGAGATCCAGCCGGCCTGCGGATGCTCCGAACGCAGCGCCGCGGAGACCGCGGCGAGTCGCGCGAACGCCGGGGCCGGGTCGGCGCCCAGCGGCGCGACCCCCATCACCCCCAGAAGCCGCAAGGCGGCCGACTCGGCGACCAGGGCGGCAAGCGCCGGCACCTCGGCCGGGGTCGCGCCGCCACGACCGGCCTCGCCATCGAGGGCGACCTCGAGCAGGACCCCGACCGCGCGGCCGGCCTCGGCCGCCCCCCGATCGAGGGCGGCCACCAGTCGCGGTCGGTCGACGGAGTGCACCACGTCGGCGTAGCCGGCGACCGAGCGGGCCTTGTTGGTCTGCAGCTGCCCGACGAAGTGCCAGACCAGCCCTAGGTCGGCGCAGGCCGCGGCCTTGGGCCGCGCCTCCTGGTCTCGGTTCTCCCCCACATCGCGCACACCGAGCGCCGCCAGCCGGCGCACGTCGTCGGCGGGCCAGGTCTTGGTGATCGCCACGAGCGACACCTCCTCGGGATCGCGCCCGGCCGCCTGGCACGCCGCGGCCAGCCGCGCGCGCACCCGGCCCAGGTTGGCGGCGAGCTCGGCCAGCCGGTCGTCGCCCACCGCAGCATCGTCGCTCATCGCAGCATCACCAGCCCGGCGGTCCGGCCGGTGACGGGCTCCCGCCGGTAGGAGAAGTGGTGGCTCGACTCGGCGGTGCAGGGGCCGACCACCTCGGCCGCCACGCCCAGGGCGGCCAGGCGCCCGAGCAGCCCGGCCCGCAGGTCCACCGACGGCTCCCCGCCGCTCGCCGTTGCCTCGGCCGCGGGCGCCACCGCGAGGACATCCGACCGGGCGGGCTCGCCGAGCGGATAGCACCGGCCGCAGATGGACGGGCCGAGCGCGGCCCGGATGCGCTCCGGCCGGGCGCCGAGTGACGTCATGGCCTCCACGGCCCGGGCCACCACGTCCAGGGCCACGCCCTTGCGCCCGGCATGGACGGCCGCCGCCACCCCCGCCTCGGCGTCGGCGAGGAGCACGGGCACGCAGTCGGCCACCAGCACCGCGAGCGCGACGCCGCGTTCCACCGTGACTAGGCCGTCGGCCACCGGCTCGCCGTCCTGGTCGGCGCCCACAACGGCGACCGCGGAGCCGTGCACCTGGTGCATGAACGCGATCCGCCGCGCGCCGAGCCGCTCAGCCAGCGCCACTCGGTTGGCCTCGACGCGGCGCGGATCGTCGCCCACGTGGGTGGCCAGGTTGCCGGAGTCGTACGGGGGCGCGCTGACACCAGCGAGCCGGCCGGTGAAGCCCGCCGTGACAGCGGGACCCCACGCGACCGGCTCGAAGGCGATGGCCGGGTCGGCGCCTGGCACTACTTGAGGAAGTCCGGGACGTCGAGGTCGTCGGCGTCGTCGAAGACGATCTTCGGCTTGGCCTTCGGCTGCTCCGGCTCCTTGTGCGCGGACGTCTCGGCTGCCGCCGGGGTGGCTCCGCCCGACTCGCCCGACTCGCCCGACTCGGTCGGGGCGGGTGCGGCGGCTGGGGTGCCGGTCGTCGCCGGGCGCGGGGCGTGCCGGCGCGGCAGCGGGGCCCCTCCGTCGAAGCCCGCGGCGATCACGGTCACGCGCACCTCGTCGCCCAGCGCGTCGTCGATGGTGGTGCCGTAGATGACGTTGGCGTCCTCGTGCACGGCCTCCTGCACGAGCTTGGCCGCCTCGTTGATCTCGAACAGCCCGAGGTCGCTGCCGCCCGCGATCGACAGCAGCACGCCGCGGGCGCCCTCGATCGAGGCCTCCAGCAACGGGCTCGAGATGGCGGACTCGGCGGCGCGCATCGCGCGGTCGTCGCCGCGCGCGGACCCGATGCCCATCAACGCCGAGCCGGAGCCCTGCATGATGGACTTCACGTCGGCGAAGTCGAGGTTGATGAGGCCGGGGATCGTGATCAGGTCGGTGATCCCCTGGACGCCCGACAGCAGCACGTGGTCGGCCGACTTGAAGGCGTCGATGGCGCTGATGCTCCGGTCGCTGATGCTCAGCAGCCGGTCGTTCGGGATGACGATGAGGGCATCGACCTGGTCGCGCAGCGACTCGATGCCGGTCTCGGCGGCCTGGGCCCGGCGCTTGCCCTCGAAGGAGAACGGCCGGGTCACGACGCCAACGGTGAGGGCGCCGAGGGCCCGCGCGATCTGGGCCACGACGGGGGCGCCGCCGGTGCCGGTGCCGCCGCCCTCGCCCGCGGTGACGAAGACCATGTCGGCGCCCTTGAGGACGTCCTCGATCTCGCCGGTGTGGTCCTCGGCTGCCTTGCGGCCGACATCGGGGTCGGCGCCGGCGCCGAGGCCGCGGGTGAGCTCGCGGCCGATGTCGAGCTTGACGTCGGCGTCGCTGAGCAGCAGCGCCTGGGCGTCGGTGTTGATCGCGACGAACTCGACGCCCTTGAGCCCGACGTCGATCATCCGGTTGACGGCGTTGACGCCGCCGCCGCCGATCCCGACGACCTTGATGACGGCGACGTAGTTGTGGGGGGTGGCCACGCGGGTACTCCCTTGCTTCGGGCCGGGCGGGCCCCACCGGGCCGGCCGACGATCGTGCGGAGAACTCTCAGCCTCTAGTTGACAGTGATAGTTATGTCAGGTAGAGGGTTGCCCCGCACGGTAGGCAATGCGGGGTGGCTCGCGCAAGCCCGCGCCGAAATCCCCGCCGAATCCCGGCCCGCGGTCGGGCCCGCGCCAGGCGGGCTAGGAGGTGGTGGGCGTCCGCGGCGTCGAGACGTCGTACACCTCGGCCGGGCGCTGAATCAGCACCCGCAGGATGGCGGCCTTGGAGGCCGGCTCGGCCTGCGATCCCCACCGGACCTCGGCTCCCCCGATCAGCGCCAGTCGGACGTCATCGGCGCTCTTCGGGTCCACCGCCGCGACCTGCGCGGCCAGGTCGCCGGGCAGCGAGGCGGCCACCGCCGCGGCGGCCCGCAGCTGGTCGTCGTCGAGCTCCCGCCCCGGTTCTCCGGCCACGCGCACGGCGCCGGCCGGCGGGGCGGTCGCGGTGCCGAAGGCCCGGCCTTCGGCATCGATCAGCCGCCAGGAGCCGTCGGGCTCTGCGACGACGGCGACCGCCACCCGCTCGGCGACCACGATCCGCAGGGTGTGCGGCCAGCCCCGGAGCACCGCGGCGTCGGCCACCCCGGCGATCGCCTCGACCCGCTCCTCGACATCCCCGAGATCGACGCGGGCGAGCGGGGTCCCGGCCGGGACATCGGCGGTCAGCACGACCAGCCGGTCGGTGACCCGCTCGACCCCCACCACCTCGACCGAGCGGACGTCCAGCCAGCCCGAGCCCAGCAGCACCCAGGCGGCGGCGCCGACCAGCAGTGGCACGGCCGCAATCGCCCCCAGCCGCACGGCCCGTCGCGACCGGCGGGCGCCCTCCACGGTGCGCGCCCGCTGGAGCAGCCGATCGGCCGGAGGCCGCGGCGAGGCGGACACCCCCCGCGCGGTCATGCGCTCGCCCCGTTGCGCTGCCTGGCAGCCCATCACCCGGCGGCCCCCCTGACCTCGCGCTCGCGCAGCAGCTCCACGACCTCGGGCCCCAGCATGGTCACGTCCCCCGCGCCGAGGGTCAGCACGAGGTCGCCCGGGTTCGCCCGGGCCGCCAGCCACCCCGGCACCGACGACCACGACGGCTCGAAGGAGACCCGGTCGTCGGGCAGCGGCACGGCGGCCGCCACCGCGGCCCCCGAGGCTCCTGGGATCGGGTCCTCGCCCGCGGAGTACACCTCCATCACCACCACCTCGTCGGCCGCGGCCAGCGCGCGGCCGAACTCGGCCCGGAATGCCTGGGTGCGCGAGTAGCGGTGCGGCTGGAACGCCACCACGAGCCGGCCCTCCCCCACCACGGCCCGCGCGGCCGCCAGCGTCGCCGCGATCTCGGTGGGGTGGTGGGCGTAGTCGTCGAAGACGCGCACGCCGAAGGCGGTGCCCTTCGCCTCGAAGCGCCGCCGCGTGCCCACGAATCGCTCGATCCCCGCGCGCGCATCGGCGAACGGGAAGCCGAGCTCGAGGGCCACCGCCAAGACGGCCGCCGAGTTCAGCGCGTTGTGGCGGCCGGGCACGCTCACCGCGACGGGGCCAAGCCGCCGCCCGCGCCAGACCGCGTCCCAGCGAGAGGTCGGGCCGGTGACATCGAGGTGGTCGATGCGCAGATCGGCGCCCTCGACGGTCCCGTACGTCCGCACGCGCCGCCCCTCGGCTCGGGCGCGGTCCCCGAGGGCTCGCGAGCCGGGGTCGTCCGCGCACACCACGAGGGCGCCGTGGTCGGGGACCAGCCGGGCGAACGCGTCGAAGGCCTCGTGCACGGCCTGCGCGGTGCCGTAGTGGTCGAGGTGGTCGGCCTCGACGTTGGTCACCACGGCGATCTCCGGGGCGTAGCCGAGGAATGAGCCGTCGCTCTCATCGGCCTCGACGACGAACAGCTCGCCGCTGCCGTCGTGGGCGTTGACCCCGGACTCGTTGAGGTTGCCGCCGATCGCGAACGACGGATCGGCCCCGCACGACTGCAGGGTGATGGTGAGCATCGAGCTGGTCGTCGTCTTGCCGTGCGTGCCCGCGACGGCGACGAGCCGGCGGCCCAGCGTGGTCGCGGCCAGCGCCTGCGCCCGGTGGATGATGCGAGCCCCGCCCGCCCGAGCCGCGACCAGCTCGACGTTGGTCTCGCGGATCGCCGTCGACACGACCACGGTGTCCGCGCCCACCACGTGCTCGGCGCGGTGCCCCACGTGGACCTCGGCCCCGAGCGCCCGCAGGGCCGACAGGGTTCGCGAATCCTTGGCGTCGCTGCCGCTGACCGGGATGCCGCGCGCCCGCAGGATCCGCGCGATGCCGGACATCCCGGCTCCGCCGATCCCGATGAAGTGCACCCGGCCCAGTTGCTCGGCCGGCGGGATGGGCCCGGGCGACGACGCGCTCACGACGGCCCCCCTGCGGGTTGCCGGCGCCGGGCCACCAACGCCAAGACCAGGTCGGCGAGCCGCTCGTCGGCGTCCCGCTGGCCGCCGCGAGCAGCGGCCTCCGACATGGCACGCAGCCGTGAGGCGTCGGCCGCGAGCGGCGCCAGGGTCGCGGCGATCCACTCCGACGTGCAGTCCTCGTCGGCGACCAGCAGTCCGCCGCCCGCGCGCACGACCGGCTCCGCGTTGAGCCGTTGCTCCCCGTTGCCGATGGGCAGCGGCACGTACGCGGCAGGCAGGCCGACGGCGGTGAGCTCGGCGACGGTGAGGGCGCCTGCCCGGCACAGCGCCAGGTCGGCGGCCGCGTAGGCCAGCTCCATCCGCTCGATGTACTCGACCACGACGTAGGGCGCCTCGCCGGCCGCCCGCTCGGGGCGTTCGATGGCGTGCCCCCGGCCCGTGGCGTGGAGCACCTGAACCCCGCTGGAGGCGAACGCGGACGCGGCCCCTAGGGCCGCCTCGTTCAAGCGCCGGGCGCCCTGCGAGCCTCCGAAGACCAGCAGGGTCGGCCAGCCCGGTTCCAGGCCGAAGTGCGCCAGCGCCTCCGGGCGCGCGGCCTCCCGGTCAAGCCGGGTGATCGCCGTGCGCAGCGGGATGCCGAGCGGCGCCGCGCCCGGCAGGGCCACCTCGGGGCCGGCCGTGACCACGGCGGCCGCGAAGCGGGCGCCCAGCCGATTGGCCAGCCCGGGGCGAGCGTTGGCCTCATGCACCACGACCGGGATCTTGCGGCGGCGGGCGGCGAGGTAGGCGGGGCCCGCGACGTATCCGCCGAAGCCGACCACCACCTCGGCCCGCCGGCGGTCGAGGACGGCGGCGGTCTCGGCCACGGCCCTGCGCACCCGGGCTGGCGCCGCCACCAGGTCGCCGCCGGGCCGCCGCGGAATCGGGACCGCGGAGATCAGCTCCAGGGTCTGCCCACGGGCGGGGACGAGCCGGGCCTCCAGCCCGCGGGCCGTGCCGAGGAAGGCCACCTCGACCGTGGAGTCACGACGAAGCAGGGCCTCGCCGAGGGCCAGCGCGGGCTCGACGTGCCCGGCCGTGCCTCCCCCCGCGAGGACCACCCGCGCCCCGCACGGCGCCTCCGCCGCACCGGGGCCGTTCATGGCCGCTTGGTGCGCGCGCCCCGGGCCGCGGGGTCAGGGCGACGGGACGGGCCGCCGAGGTGCGCGACGGCTGCGTGCCGCGCGAGGCGCCCGCCGAGCGGGCCGAGCGGGTCCGCCCGGCCGGGCGGCCGGCGCGGGCAGCCGAACGCCGAGCCAGCACGGCGGCGGCCGCCGGCTCGGCGCGGGCGAAGGACAGCAGCATGCCGATCGCCGCGAGCAGCGGCAGCAGCGCGGAGCCGCCGTACGACAGCAGCGGGAGCGGCACCCCGGTGATCGGCAGGATGCCCAGCACGGCGCCGACGTTGACCAGCGCCTGGAAGGCGATCCACCCGGTGACCCCGGCGGCGGCGTAGCGGGTGAACGGGTCGCGGGCCCGCATCGCGATGCGCAGGCCGCCGGTGACGAGGGCCGCGAAGAGCAGCAGCACGGTCACCGTGCCCAGCAGGCCGAGCTCCTCGCCCACCACCGCGAAGATGAAGTCGGTGTGGGCCTCCGGGAGGTTGCCCCACTTCTCCCGGCTGGCCCCCAGGCCGAGGCCCCACCAGCCGCCGCTGGCCAGCGCGTACTTGCCGTGCAAGGCCTGCCAGCCGGCGCCGAGCGGGTCGCTCTCCGGGTTCAGCCAGTACTGGAAGCGGCGCATCCGGTGCGGAGCCGTCACCGACATCACGGCGATCAGCCCCAGTGCGCCCACGCCCAGCAAGCCGAACAGCCGCATCGGGGCGCCCGCCACCAGCAGCAGCACCGCCACGATGGCCATCAGGACGAGGGCCGTGCCGAGGTCGCCGCCGACGAGCACCAGTGCGATCACCCCGAAGGCCACCGGGAGCAGCGGGATCAGCAGGTGGCGCCACTGGTCGAGCAGCCGCTGCTTGCGCGCCAGCAGATCGGCCCCCCACAGCACCAGCGCGAACTTCGCGGCCTCCGACGGCTGGATGCGGAACGGTCCGCCGAAGTCGATCCAGTTGGTGTTGCCGTTGACGGAGCGGCCGACGCCTGGCACCAGCAGCAGGCACAGCAGGCCGATGGCGATGGCCATGGCCGGATAGGCAAGGCGCCGCCACAGCAACGGAGGGACCCGGCTCGCCGCCACCATCAGGGGGACGCCGACGGCGACCCACATGAGCTGCTTCTCGACGATGCTGAACGACGACCCGGAGTCGGCGTAGGCCATCACCGAGGAGGCGGACAGCACCATCACCAGGCCCAGCACAAGCAGCAGGGCCGTCGCCCCGAGCACCAGGTGGTAGTCGGCCAACGGGCGGTCGAGCAGGCGCGACACCGGCCGCAACGCGGCCGATAGGTCGAGGCGGGGGCGCTTGGGACGCGGCTGCGCGGTCGGCGGAGCGGTCCGGCGCGACGCCGGGGCTGGGGCGCTCACGCCTGAAGGCCGCGCACCGCGGCGGCGAAGACGTCGCCGCGCTCGCCGTAGTTGGCAAACATGTCCATGGACGCGCAGGCGGGCGCGAGCAGCACGGTGTCACCGGGTCGGGCCAGGCCGGCCGCCGCGCGCACTGCGAAGTCCATGGCCTCAGTCTCGGTGCTGGCGATCTCGATCACCGGCACCTCGGGCGCGTGTCGCGCCAGCGCATCGGCCAACACGGCCCGGTCCCGCCCGATCAGGACCACTCCCCGCAGCCGGTCGCGGGCCCGCAGGACGAGCTCGTCGAACGTCGCGCCCTTCGCCAGTCCTCCTGCCAGCCACACCACGGAGCCGTACGCCGACAGCGAGGCGGCGGCGGCATGCCCGTTCGTGGCCTTGGAGTCGTCGATGTAGTCGACCTCGGCCACCCGGCTGACCAGGGCCATCCGGTGCGGGTCGGGCCGGAACCCGCGCAGCCCCGCCCGCACCGAGGACGCGGGGACGCCGTGGGCCCGGGCCAGCGCGGCGGCGGCCAGCGCGTTGGCGACCGTGTGCGGCGCGGTGGGCTGCACGTCGTCGACGCTGGCCAGCTCCTCGGCGGAGGTCCGGGGGTCGGGGCCGAAGGCGCGGTCGACCAGCAGTCCGTCGACGACGCCGAGCTGCCCAGGTCCCGGGGCTCCCAGGGTGAACCCCACGGCCCGGCAGCCTTCTGCCACGTCGGCCGCCCGGACGAGTCGCTCGGTCTCCGGATCGGCGACGTTGTAGACGCAGGCGCGCTCGCAGCCCTCGTAGACGCGGCCCTTGGCCTCGGCGTACGCGCGCATCGAGCCGTGCCAGTCGAGGTGGTCGGGGGCGACATTGAGGACGGCGGCGGCCTCCGCGCGCATGCTGCGGATCCAGTGCAGCTGGAAGCTGCTCAGCTCAAGGGCCAGCACGTCGTACGGTCCGGCGACCACGTCGAGCAGCGCGGTGCCGACGTTGCCGGCGGCCACGGCCCGGATCCCGGCGGCCTCCAGCATCGAGGCCAGCATCCGGACCGTCGTGGTCTTGCCGTTCGTGCCGGTCAGCGGGAGCCAAGGCGCCGGGCGGTCGGCCGGCCGCAGCCGCCAGGCCAGCTCCACGTCGCCCCAGACGTCGACGCCCGCGGCGGCGGCCTGCGCGAAGAGGGGGTGGTCGGGCCGCCACCCCGGCGAGGTGACGACCAGGTCGCAGCCGGCCGGCAGCGTCGGCTCGCGGCCGAGGACCGCGGTGGCGCCGGCGTCGACCAGCCGCTCCGCCTCGGCGCGGGCCACCTCGGAGTCCGCCGCGTCCACCACGGTGACCCGGGCCCCGAGGGCCAGCAACGCCCGCGCCGCGGACCGCCCGGAGACCCCCACCCCGGCGACGGCGACCTCGCGGCCGGGCCACGCGATCGCCTCCGCGTTCGGCGGGTCGTCGCGACCGCCGTCTGTCATACGCCGACGACCCACTCGGCGTAGAACACGGCCAGCCCCAAGGCGATCGACAGCCCGGCGAAGATCCAGAACCGCACCACGATGGTGATCTCGGCCCAGCCGAGCAGCTCGAAGTGGTGCTGCAACGGGGCCATCCGGAAGACCCGTTTCCCGGTGAGCTTGAAGGAGCCGACCTGCAGGATCACCGACAGGGTGACGATGACGAACAGCCCGCCCAGCAGCAGGAGAAGCAGCTCGGTGCGGGTGGTGATCGCCAGCCCGGCGATGGCGCCACCGAGGGCCAGCGAGCCGGTGTCGCCCATGAAGATCTTGGCGGGCGAGGTGTTCCACCACAGGAAGCCGACGCAGGCCCCGGCGAGGGCGGCCGCGATGACCGCAAGGTCCAGCGGGTCGCGGACCTCGTAGCAGCGGAGCTCCTCGAAGCGCTGGCAGGACTGGCCGAACTGCCACACGCCGATCAGCGCGTAGGCCGCGAACGTCATCACGCTGGCCCCGGTCGCGAGGCCGTCCAGCCCGTCGGTGAGGTTCACCCCGTTCGAGGAGGCGGCGATGATCAGGCAGGCGAACGCCACGAACAGCACCGGGCCGAGCACGATGCCCAGGTCCCGGATGAAGGACAACTCCTCCGACGCCGGGGTCAGCCCGCCCTCATCGGGGAACCGCAGGGCGAGCAACGCGAACGAGATGGCGACGGCCGCCTGCCCCAGCAGCTTGGCCCGGCTGCGCAGCCCGAGGCTGCGCTGCTTGGACACCTTGATGAAGTCGTCGATGAAGCCCACGAGCCCCAGGCCGGTCATCAGGCCCAGCACCAGCAGTCCGGAGACCGTGGGCTCCTGCGCAGACCACCAGATGCGAGATCGCGTACGCGGTCAGCACGGCGAGGATGATGACCGCGCCGCCCATGGTCGGGGTGCCGCGCTTGGTGTGGTGGGTGCGCGGGCCGTCATCGCGGATCAACTGGCCGTAGCCCTTGCGGACCAGGAGCCGGATCGCCACCGGCGTGCCGAAGAGCGTGAGGAAGAGGCCAAGGCCTCCGGCGATCAGCAGCTGCCTCATCCGCCGCCTCCCAGGGTGTCGGCGGCAGGGTGGTCGGCGATCAGCGCGTCGGCCACGCGGTCGAGCCCGATCGCCCGCGAGGCCTTGACCAAGACCACGTCGCCCGGGCGCACCTCAGCCCGCAGCAGGGCGATCGCCGCGTCGGCATCGGCGACGTACGCCGACTCCTGGCCCCACGAGCCCTCCTGGCTGGCGCCCAGGTGCAGGGCGCGGGCGCCCTCCCCGACCGAGACGAGGCGGCCGATATCGAGGCGCACGGCGAGCCGGCCGACCGCGTCGTGCTCCTCGAGGGAGTGGTCGCCCAGCTCGCGCATCTCGCCCAGCACGGCCCAGGTGCGGCGCCCCTCGGCGACCTCGACCAGCGTCTTGAGCGCCGCGCGCACGGCCTCGGGGCTGGCGTTGTAGGAATCGTTGAGCACGACCACCCCGTCGGCGCCCTCGTGGAGCGCCATCCGCATCGGCGAGCGGGGACGGGCAGCCGAGAGCCGCTGCGCCACCTCGTCGACCGAGATCCCCGCCTCAAGGGCGACGGCGGCCGCGGCCAGGGCGTTGGAGGCCTGGTGCTCCCCCACCAGGGCCAGGGCGACCTCCGCCGAGCCCTGCGGGGCGACCAGCGTGAACGCGGGGCGCCCGGACACCAGGCGCAGGCGCTCCGCCCGGACGTCGGCGGGCCTGCCCTGGGTCGAGTACGTGACGACGCGGGCCGCCGTGTGCTCCGACATCGCGGCCACGCGGGCGTCGTCGGCGTTCAGCACCGCCAGGCCGTCGGCCGGCAGGGCCTCGACGAGCTCCCGCTTGGCCTCGGCGATCGCCTGCTGCCCGCCGAACTCGCCGAGGTGCGCCGTGCCGACCATGAGCACCACCCCGATCGACGGGGGGGCGATCTCGGTCAGGTAGGCGATGTGCCCGAGGCCTCGGGCGCCCATCTCCAGCACCAAGAAGCGGGTCTGCCGATCGGCGCGCAGGACGGTCAGCGGAAGCCCCAGCTCGTTGTTGAAGGAGCCCTCGGGAGCAATGGTCGGGGCGCTCGGCTCGAGGAGATCGCCGAGGAGGTCCTTGGTGCCGGTCTTGCCCGCCGAGCCGGTGATCCCGATCACCTGCAGCCCGGGGAGCCGATCGATCACCGCCCGGGCCAGCCGTCCGGTCGCGGCCAGGACGTCGGGTACGACGATGCGCGGGCCCGTCACGTCGCGCGCCACCACCAGGGCCACGGCGCCGGCCGCGTGAGCCGCCTCGGCGAAGTCGTGCCCGTCGGCGCGCTCCCCCGGCAGCGCGAGGAAGAGGCCACCCGGCGCCACCAGCCGCGAGTCGGCGACGACCGCCCCGGTGACGACCGCCTGCGGATCGGCGTCGCGCAGCGTCGCCCCCGAGGGCGGCCGCGGCCTCGGCCAGCGTCAGCGTGATCATCGGTTCGCCTCCACCGCGGCGCGCAGCGCGACCCGGTCGTCGAACGGGCGCACCTGGCCGGCGGACTCCTGTCCCTGCTCGTGTCCCTTGCCGGCCACCACCACCGTGTCGCCGGGGCCGGCCATCGACGTCGCGGCGTCGATCGCCTCACCGCGGTCGGGCACGACCCGGACAAGCGCGCCGTCCGCGGACCCACGGGCGCCCTGCTCGAGCGCGGCGAGGATGGCGAGCGGATCCTCCGAGCGCGGGTTGTCGCTGGTGAGCACGACGACATCCGCGCACTGCGCCGCGGCCGCGCCCATCAGCGGGCGCTTGCCCCGGTCGCGGTCTCCGCCGGCGCCGAAGACCACGATCAGCCGGCCCGGGGTGACCGGGCGCAGCGACACCAGCAGCGTCTCCAACGCCTCCGGGGTGTGCGCGTAGTCGACGAGGGCCAGGTAGGGCTGTCCGACGTCGATGCGCTCCATCCGCCCCGGCACCCCGTCCACCTGCCCCACCCCGCGGGCGGCATCGGCCAGCGGGACCCCAGCGGCCGCGAGGGCGGCGACGGCCACCAGCGCGTTGGCGACGTTGAAGGCCCCCGGCAGCCGCACCGAGCACGCCGCGGACTGCCCCTGCGGGCCGAGCACAACGAAGGAGGAGCCCTCCGGCCGCAGCTCCACCTCGGCGGCCCGCCAGAGGGCATCGGCTCCCCCGGCCGAGCAGGTCGCGACCGGCAGATCCGCCTCCGCGGCCAACCGGCGTCCCCAGGCGTCGTCGACGCAGACCACCCCGGTGCGGGCGTGGGCGAGCGTGAACAGCGAGGCCTTGGCCGCGTAGTAGTCCTCCATGCCGGCATGGAAGTCGAGGTGGTCCTGGCTGAGGTTGGTGAACGCCGCGACATCGAAGGCGACGCCGTCCACCCGGCCCAGGGACATGGCGTGGCTCGACACCTCCATCGCCACGGCTGTGCACCCGCGGTCGGCCATCACCCCGAGCAGCGCGTGGACCTCGGTCGCCTCCGGCGTCGTCCTGGCCGTCGGCGAGCCACTCATCGCCGACCCTGGTGCCGACGGTCCCGACCAGGCCCACCGTGTGGCCGGCCGCGCGGAGCCCGCCGTCCATCAGGTGGGTCACCGTGGTCTTGCCGTTCGTGCCGGTGACGCCGAGGGTCAGCAGCCGCCGCGCCGGGTGACCGTAGATCCAGGCGGCCAGCTCGCCCAGGACGGCCCGCGGGTCAGGCACCACCAGGGTGGCGAGCCCGGCCGCCTCGCAGGCCTGCTGGCCGCCCGGATCGGTGAGCGCCGCGACGGCGCCGGCCCGCGCGACCTCGGCGGCGAAATCGGAGCCGTGGTGGCGGGAGCCGGGCAGCGCCGCGTACAGGTCTCCGGGCCGCACCTCGCGCGAATCGTGGGTGATGCCGGTCACGGCCACCGAGCCAGCCGTCGGGACTGCAAGCGAACCGCCGACGACCGCCGCCGCCTGTGCCAGCGGATGCGCGGTGGTGACGGGACGCGGCAGGAGCGGGCCGCGGCTCTCAGGCACGATGCGAGGCTACCCGTCAGGGGGCGGTGATCCGGACGACCGGCGCGTCGGCGCCGGTCGGGGGAATCCGCAGCGACTGCAAGGCGAACGCCATGACCTGCTTGAAGACCGGACCGGCCAGCCGACCGCCGTAGTGGCCGTTGACGCGGGTCCTGCAGCGTGACCGACACGGCGAGGCGCGGCGCGTCCGCGGGGGCCAACCCGATGAACGACGCGGTGTACCCGCTGTAGCAGCGGCAGGCCGGGTCGACGCGCTGGGCGGTGCCGGTCTTGCCCGCGACGCGGTAGCCCGGGATCCGGGCCATCGGCGCGGTGCCCTCGTCGGAGGTGACGCCCTCGAGCATCACGCGCAGGGTCTGCGCGGTCTGCGCGCTCACCACCTGCGTCTTGCCCGGTGGGGCGACCGGGGTGAAGACACCTTCCGGCGACGTCGTCCCCGCCACGATCGAGGGCTGGACCCGCACCCCGTCGTTGGCGATGGTGGAGAAGACCTGGGTGGACTGCAGCGCGGTGAGCGAGTACCCCTGGCCGAAGGCCAGCGTGGGAAACGTCGTGTCCGACCAGGTGTTGACCGCCGGCAGCCGTCCCCGGCTCTCCCCCGGCAGCTTCAGCCCGGAGGGCTGCCCCATGCCGAACCGGTCCAGGTAGTAGTGCAGCTTCTCGTCGCCGATGGTGTCGGCGGCCTTGATCGTGCCGACGTTGCTCGACTTGGCCAGCACGCCGGTCAGGGTGAGCCGCTGCGTCTCGTGCGGGTTGTGGTCGTTGAAGGTCGACCCCCCGCGCTTGAGCGAGTCCTCCACCGTCAACACCGAGTCCGGGCCGAGGGCGCCCTCCTCCAGCACGGCGGCCATCGTCATCACCTTGCCGGTGCTGCCGGGCTCGAACACCTCGCTGACGGCCCGGTTGCCGCGATCGGCCTTCGCGCTGGCGGCGGGGTTGGCCGGATCGAAGGTCGGCGCGGTGGCCATCGCGAGGATCTCGCCGGTACGGACGTCCTGAACGACCACGGTGCCGCTCTCGGCGCCGGTCTCGGCCACCTTGGCGGCGATGGCGTCCTGGGCGGCCCACTGGATGTCCCGGTCGATGGTCAGCCGCACCTGGGCTCCCGGCACCGCGGGCTGCTCCTCCACATCCGCCGTCGGGATGGCCCGGCCGCCGAGTCCGCGCTCGTACGTCCGCGAGCCGTCCACGCCGGCGAGGACCGCCTGATGGGAGGACTCGACCCCGCCGAGCCCCTGGCCGTCTTGTCCCACGAAGCCGATCAGGTTGGCCGCGAGATCCCCGGAGGGGTACTCGCGTCGGCGTGGTGGCCTGGCTGAAGATCCCGGCGAGGTTGAGGTCCTTCACGCGGTCCCAGACCTCCGGCTCGACCGCCCGGGCCAGGTAGACGAACCGCCGGTCACCGGTGAGGCGGTCCGCCAGCCATGCCACATCCAGGGCCAGCGGTCCGGCGAGCGCGGCCGCGGTCGCCTCCGGGTCCTTGACCAGGGTCTGGTCGACGGTGACGTCGCGCGCATCCATCGTCGCCGCGAGCGGCACGCCGTTGCGGTCGGTGATGGCGCCACGCGCCGCCGGCAGCGCGACGGTGGTCAACCGCTGGCCCGCCGCGGTGTCAGCGGCGGCGGAGGCCTCGACGGCCTGCAGCTGCAGCAGGCGGCCGGCGAAGAGGGTCAGCAGGATCGCGAGCGCCAGGCCCGCGCCGCGCAGCCGGCGGGCCGGGTCACCCAGGGTGAGCATGCGGGGCGGCCGGGGAGGCGGCGTGCGGCGGGCAGTCGGGCGGGCCGCCGGGCGCGGACGTGATGCGGGCCGGGGCCGCGGCGCGTACGGGTCGCGGGGCCCTTGGGGTGCGCGGTGCGCGGCCGCTCGCGGGTGGCGGTGGGCGGGGGCGGGGTCATGGGGTGGGCGCCGCGACGGCGGGCCGGCGCGGGCGCCGCGGCCGGGTCGGCGGGGGCGGCAGCCGCGGGGGCCGGGGCGGGGACCGGAGCAGGCTTGGGCGGGGCGACCCCGGGAGCGGGGATCCCGAGGACCGCGCCGGTGGCGGGGTCGACGAAGGCCGGCTGCGGGGCCGGCACCATGCCCAGCGCCCGGGCCTGGTCGGCCAGCCGGGCGGGGGCCTCCAGCTCGGCGACCTCCTGGCGGAGCGCCTCCTCGCGGTCCGACAGCTGAGCCGCCTGCTGCCGGAGGTCCTGGATGACGAACGCGTTCTGGCCCAGCAGGGTGTTGAGTCCGAGCAGGGCGAGCAACCCGAGCCCCAGCACGGCCGCGACGACGCCGGCGAAGGCTCCGCGCACTGGCTGCGGGCGGCGAGCGGGGACCACGGCCAGCGGCGGCTTGCGGGGCGTGCGGCTGCAGCCGACGGGACCGGTGTCGCGGGGCGGCCGGCGCTGGAGGCGGGCCGGGCCGCGGCACCCAGGGCGCTCATGCCGCCGCCCTGATCCGCTCGGCGGCGCGCAGCCGCACCGAGGCGGCCCGCGGGTTGGCCGCGATCTCCTCGTCGGTCGCCGGCTCCGAGCCGCGGACCAGCAGCCGCAGCTGCGGCTGCAGGGACTCGGGCACGACCGGCAGCCCGGGCGGCGCGTCGACCACCGAGCGGGCGACCAGGGCGTGCTTGGCCAGCCGGTCCTCCAGGGAGTGGTACGACAGCACGACGATCCGGCCGCCCACCGCGAGCGCGTCGATGGCCGCGGGCAGCGCCCGCTCCAGGGCGGCGAGCTCGCCGTTGACCTCGATGCGCAGGGCCTGGAAGGTGCGCTTGGCCGGGTTGCCGCCGGTCCGCCGCGCGGGAGCGGGCACGCAAGCCCGCACCAGGTCGACCAGCCGGGCGCTGGACGCGAAGGGTTCGCGCTGCCGCTCGGCCACCACCCGATCGGCGATCCGGCGCGCGTACCGCTCCTCGCCGTACGTCCGCAGGATCCGGGCGAGCTCGGCCGCGCCGTAGCTGTTGAGGACCTCGGCGGCGGTGAGCCCCTGGGTCTGGTCCATCCGCATATCCAGCGGGGCGTCCTGGGCGTACGCGAAGCCGCGCTCGGCGCGGTCGAGCTGCATCGAGGAGACGCCGAGGTCGAACAGCACTCCTTGGACGGCGCGCAGCCCGAGCCGGGCGAGCACCTCGGGCAGCTCGTCGTACACGGCGTGGACGAACGTGATCCGCTCGGCGTACCCCTGCAGCCGTCGCCGGGAGCGGTCCAGCGCCTCGGGGTCGCGGTCCACCCCGATCAGCCGGGCGTCCGGGAAGGCTTGCAGCAGCGCCTCGCTGTGACCGCCGAGCCCCAAGGTTGCGTCCACCAGGACCGCCCCCGGGGCAGCCGCGGCCGGGGCCAGCAGGGCGAGCACGCGGTCGCGCAGCACAGGGACGTGCAGCGGGGTGGTCGGATCGGTGGTCACGGGGCTAGAGCCAGCCCAGCGCCGAGACGGTGGCCTGCACCACGGCCACCACCGAGACCGTGGCCACCAGGGCCAAGGCGGAGAGTCCGGCCAGGGCCCGCGGGCCCGGCTCGCCATCGACGCGGAGCGATCCGCGGGAGTGCTGATTGCCGCTCATCTCGACCCTTCTGCGCGGCTGGTGCTGGAGTGCTGGGTTGCGGTCGCGACGGCCCGTGAGTCGTGCGACCAGGTCCCCGCCCGCTCCGTGGGGGGAAGCACGCCGCCTGGCACCGGGGAAGGGACGCCAGGAGGGCGAGCGGGCTGGAGACCTCGCCGCACGCGTACGCGCGTGCGCCGGATCAGAAGATGCCGGGGAGCACCTCCTCGGAGAGCTGGGCGAACTGCTCGTTCTGCTCGGCCTCGTAGGTGTCCCAGGCCGCCGACTCCCAGATCTCGAGCCGGTTGTTGTTGCCGACGACGGTGACGTTGCGGTCGAGGCCGGCGTACTCGCGCAGGGCCGCCGACAGGGTGACCCGGCCTTGGCGGTCCGGCACCTCGTCGACCGCGCCCGCGAAGAGCATGCGCTGGGCGGCACGGGAGGCCGGCCTGGCGGCCGAGGCCGCAGCAGGCCTGCTCGGCGATCTGCTGGAAGGTCGCGGTCGGGAAGACGTAGAGGCAGCCCTCCTGCCCCTTGGTGATGACGACGCCGCCGGCGAGCTGGTCGCGGTACTTGGCGGGGAGGACCACCCGGCCCTTGTCATCGAGCCGTGCGCGGGGAGAGCCGACGAACATCCGGCGCTCACCTCCCCACTTGCCACCACCGGCCCGGTGCCGTGGGCGTCACCGTATCCCACTCAGCCCCACTGTCAACCATTTCGCCCCCCAACTTCCCACTCGGCGGGTCATTCCCTCCCCCAGCCCTCCCCCGGGCCCCCACCGAGGTGCACCCGGCCCCCCGGCACGCCCCTGTCCACGGGTCGAACGGCCCTTGCGCGCAGAGTGGAACGGTGTTTCGATTTCGACGTTTACCCGTCCGAACGCATCTCGGAGGTGGATCAGTGGCTCTCGCCGCTGGAGGGGCGCCGCTGTCGATCGCCGCGGGGGTGCGCGAGTTCGCGCGGGCCACACCGGCCGCCACCGCCGTCATCGACGGCGAGCGGCGGCAGTCGTACGCCGAGCTGGACGAGCGCAGCAGCCGGCTCGCGCAGGCGCTGCTCGCCGGGGGCCTCGGCCCGGGCGACCCGGTCGCCGTGCTGCTCGGCAACCGGATGGAGTACTGCGAGATCGCCGCCGGCCTGGCCAAGGCGGGCCTGCCGCTCGTGCCGCTCAACCCGCGGATGACCGGCCCCGAGGTCGACTACATCGTCGGCCACTCCGGGGCCCGCGCCCTGATCCTCGACGAGTCGCTGTCCGGCGCCGCCGCGTCCTCGGCCGGAGCCCTCGACCGCGTGCTGAGCATCGGCGGCGAGTCGCTCGGCCCCGCGTACGAGGCCGCGCTCGCCGACGCGCAGGCGCGCGATCCGCACCTGGTGGTCGACGAGAAGCAGCCGTTCTGCGTCGCCTACACCTCGGGGACCACCGGGCGGCCGAAGGGCGTCTTGATCAGCCACCGCAGCCGCGTGCTCACCTTCTACGCCTCCGCCCTGGAGTGGGGACTCGGCACCGGCCGCCGCTCGATCGCGGTCGCGCCGATGTACCACGGGGCCGGGTTCGCCTTCGGCTACACCCCGGTCTTCACCGGCGGCACCATCTCGATGCTGCGCGCCTGGAACCCCGAGGCGCTGCTCGAGATGATCGAGCGCGACCGGGCCCAGTCGGTGTTCCTGGTGCCCACCCACGCCCAGATGATCAAGTCGCTCGGCGACGAGGCGCTGCGCCGCTACGACCTGTCCAGCCTGGACACCCTCTACTTCAACGCCGCGGCGCTGCCCGTCGCGCTGAAGGAGTGGGTGCTGGACGCCTTCCCCGGCGTCGGGGTGCATGAGCTGTACGGCTCCACCGAGGGCGGCATCATCACCAACCTGCGCCCGGCCGACGCGCGGCGCAAGGCCGGCTCGGTGGGCCACCCGTGGTACCTCACCGAGGTCCGCGTCGTCGACGACGAGGGGCAGCCGGTCGCCGCCGGGGAGCCCGGCGAGCTGTTCTCCCGCTCCCCGTACCTCATGAACGGCTACCTCAACGACCCCGAGGCGACCGCCGCCTGCACGACCGACGACGGCTTCCTCACCTGCGGCGACGTGGTCACCGTGGACGACGAGGGCTTCATCCGGATCGTCGACCGCAAGAAGGACCTCATCATCAGCGGCGGGGTCAACGTCTACCCGCGCGATGTCGAGGAGGCGGTGCTGCGCCACCCCTCGGTCGTCGAGGTGGCCGTGGTCGGGGTGCCGCACGAGACCTGGGGCGAGACCGTCGTGGCCTACGTCGTGCCCAAGCCGGGCGAGTCCCTCGGGGTCGAGGAGCTCGACGCCCACCTGCCGGCCGCTGCTCGCGGCGTACAAGATCCCCAAGCAGGTCGTCGAGGTCGCCGCGCTCCCCCGCAACGCCGCGGGCAAGGTGCTCAAGCGCGACCTGCGCGACCAGCACGCCGAGACGGCCGCCGACTGAACCGCAGCAAGACCGCCCACGCCGACCCGCTGATCCACTACCGGAGGAACCTGTGCGACCGCACGTCGAGCTGATCCACGAGGACGACTACATCTGGCACGCCGCCGAGCTCGTCGGCGGCGAGGGCCGCGCCAGCGAGCGCCGCCTGTCGGTCGACGAGGAGGACGGCTCGTCGTCGCTGCGCGTCGACTTCCACACCGACTGGGGCCGCGGGCCGGGCATCCACCACGCCAACACCGAGTACTACGTGCTCGACGGGTCGCTGACGTACGGCGACCGCACGATCGGCAAGGGCGCCTACGTCTACGCGCCCCGGGGCGTGCCGACCGAGGCCATCCGGATCGCCGAGGGGTCGCAGATCCTGCACTACCGCGAGTACGGCGACGCCGGCTTCGACCCGGTCGACTCGCCGGCCGCGCCCCGCTGGGCCGACGCGCGCGAGGACGTCATCGTCATCGACACCGAGGCGATGCAGTTCGACGCGGTGCCCAACCCGGGGCCGATGCCCGGCCTGTTCATCAAGTACCTCCACGTCGACCCGGAGACCGGCTTCTACACCCGGCTCGTGCACGCCGCCGCCGGCTGGACCGACCACCGGCTGGCGCACCACCCGTGCTACGAGGAGGCGTACACCACCCAGGGCCACATGGAGTACAACTTCGGCACCCTCGACCTGGGCACCTACTTCTTCCGCCCGGCCCGCGTGAAGCACGGCCACTTCACCACGATGGAGGGCGGGGCCACCTGGCTGCTGCGCTCCGACGGCGAGCTGCTCAACTGGTACACCCAGAACGAGTGGGTGCGCTGGGGCGGCGAGGCGGTCAACTACGGCCCCGGCGGCGCCCGGATGCGCTGGTCGCAGTCGACCCACGACCTGGGCGCCGGCCCGACCTGGCGCAGCGACGCCGACCTGCGCGACCTGGTCAACTCCGCCCAGTGGCAGCGCGACCAGGGCAACACCGACCCCGGCTACGTCCAGCAGGGCCAGGGCACCGACCACTCCCTGGTCGCGATCGCCAAGGCCCTCGACGCCGCCAACCTGCAGGGCGGCCACGGGGGCGAGCACGACCACGACCACGCGCATGACCACGCCCACGTGCCCGGCGAGGAGGGCCACGTCCACTACGGCGAGGTCGACCCCGCCCAGTTGCCGGCCACCGACTGGGGCCGCGAGCCGAAGCTGCTCGAGCACCCCGACGAGCGCACCGACGCCAACGCCCACAACTGGGGCGCCGGCCGGGTGTGGCGCGAGGGCGACCCGTACCCCGCGCCGATCATCTCCTCGCTGCCCGTGCGGTCGCGCTCCCGCGGCCGCTGGGACGCCGACGGCATGTGACCCCTCCCCCGTCACACCCTCCCCGGTTTGCGGTGGCAGGAGATGACGCGTCATCTCCTGCCACCGCAAACCGGGCCGAGCGAGCGGAAAGGCCCCCATGGAGCAGTCGGACAAGACGGCCCGCCAGATCTGGGCTGACGTCAAGGCCAACCCGAACCGCGCCCGGTTCGGGTTCGGGCGCAAGGGCGTCCTGGTCAACATCGACCTGCAGCGCGCCTACACCGACACCGCGGCGTTCGCGACCGCGTACGAGACGGACCCGCGCCAGATCGAGCACGTCAACGCGCTGTCCCGGCGGTTCCGGGCCCTCGGCTGGCCGGTCGTGTGGACGCATGTGGCCTACATGGAGTCCGGCGAGGACGCCGGCGTGTGGGGCACCCGCACCAACACCCCGGACTCCCTGCAGAACATCAAGTTCGGCTCGGAGCGGGCGCAGTTCGACCCGCGGTGCGAGATCGACGAGGTCAAGGACGTCATCTACCTCAAGAAGATGCCCTCGGCCTTCTTCGAGACCCAGCTGCAGTCGCTGCTGGTGTGGCACCAGGCCGACACCGTGGTGCTCACCGGCGGGTCCACCTCGGGGTGCATCCGCGCCACCGCCGTGGAGTCGCTCTCCCGGGGCTACCGCACGATCGTCCCGGAGGAGTGCGTGGCCGACAAGCACGAGAGCTACCACTTCGCCAACCTCACCGACCTGATGCTCAAGTACGCCGACGTGGTGGGCGTCGACGAGGTGCACGGCTGGCTGAACGGAGCGGGGGCATGACCGAGGCGGCCGTCGACACCCGCAAGGAGGACCCGGGCTACTACCAGCCCTGGCCCTACGTCGGCCGGCCGAAGATCGAGTGGCCCGGCGGCGCGCGGATCGCGGTCTGGGTGGCGCCCAACATCGAGTTCTACGAGCTCGACCCGCCCAAGAACGCCTTCCGCACCGCGTGGCCCCACCCGTACCCCGCCGTGCCCGGCTACAGCACCCGCGACTACGGCAACCGGGTCGGGCACATCCGCCAGATGGAGCTGCTGGACCGCTTCGGCATCCGCGGCTCGATCTCGCTGTCAACCGCGCTCATCGACCACCACCCCGAGATCGTCGAGCTGTGCGCCGCCCGCGACTGGGAGTTCTTCAGCCACGGCATCTACAACACCCGCTACACCTACGGGCTCACCGAGGACCAGGAGCGGGAGATGATCGCCGACTCGATGGACACCATCGAGCGGGCCGTGGGCTACCGGCCGTCGGGCTACCTCGCGCCGGCCCTGTCGCACTCCGAGCACACGCTGGACCTCTTCGCCGAGCTCGGCGGCACGTACACCTGCGACCTGTTCCACGACGACCAGCCCACGCCGATCACCGTGCGCGGCGGGCAGCGCTTCGTCTCGATTCCGTACTCCCTCGAGCTCAACGACACCATCGCCTACGTCGTCAACAAGGTGGAGCCGCGCCGCTACGGGCAGATGATCAAGGACGCCTTCGACGTGCTGTACGACGAGGGCGCGGCCTCCGGCACGGTCATGTGCATCCCGACCCACAACTACCAGGTCAGCCACCCGCACCGGCTCAAGGCGTTCGAGGGCGCCCTGGAGCACATCGCGGGCCGCTCGGACGTGTGGCTCGCCACCGGGCGCGAGATCGCCCAGCACTACCTCGACACGTCGTACGACACGGCGGTGGCGGCCATCGCCGCTGCCGGCGCCGCCGCAAGCGGGGAGGGGACCCGATGAACGACCAGTCCACGGGGGCGTTCACCCCCGGCTCCGCCGGCCCGCTGGAGTACCCGCACCGCTCGTACGGCATGGACCACGACCGCTACGACTGGTCGATGCTCGTCGACCGGCCGCCGCTGGCCTGGCCGAACGGCGCCCGCCTGGCCGTGTGGGTCGTGGTGCCCCTGCAGTTCTTCCCGCTGAACCCGCAGGGGTTCCCGGTCAAGGTGCCGGGCAACATGACCATGCCCTACCCCGACCTGCGCCACTACACGTTGCGCGACTTCGGCAACCGGGTGGGCGTGCACCGGGTGCTGGCGGCCCTCGACTCCGCCGGGCTGGTCCCGACCTTCGCCGTCAACGGCCGGCTGGCCGAGCGCGACCCCGGGCTGATGGCCCTCGTGCGCGACCGCGGCGACGAGGTGATCGGCCACTCCTGGTCGATGGACACCCCGCACGCCGGCGGGCTCGGCGAGGCCGACGAGCGGGCGCTCGTGGCGCGCACCCTCGATGCCCTTGAGGCGGCGACCGGGACCCGGCCCACCGGCTGGGTCTCCCCCGGCCGGCTGAACTCCCCCGTCACGCCCGACCTGCTGGCCGAGGCCGGCGTCGAGTGGTTCGCCGACTGGGTCAACGACGACCTGCCCTACCCGTTCCGCACCCGGTGCCGGCGAGCTGACCGCGATGCCGCTGCCCACCGAGCTGGCCGACACGTTCGTCATCGGCGAGAACCTGCACAGCGAGGCGTCGTGGGCCGAGCAGGTCGCCGATGCCGCCGACCTGCTGGCCGCCGAGGCCGACAAGCTCGGGCGGTGGCCGGGTGCTCGGGCTGACGATCCACCCCTGGCTGATGGGCCAGCCGCACCGGGTGCGCCATCTGCGCGCGGCCCTCGAGCACGTGGCGGCCATCCCCGGGGTGTGGGCGGCCTCCGGCAGCGCGATCCGCGCCGCCGCCCTGGCGAAGGGCTAGCCGGTCCAGCGCTGCTAGCTGGCGCCGCGGTAGCCGAGCCGGGCCGAGACCCGGGCCGTGGCCTCGGGCAGCAGGCGCTGGGCCGTCTCCATGTGGGGTCCGAAGCGCTCGGCCGGCCCGCACACGCTGAGCGCGGCGACCGGGCGGCCGCTGTGGTCGAACACCGGGGCCGCCACGGACGCGGCGCCCGCCTGCCGCTCACCGGAGGTGGCGGCATAGCCGCGGCGGCGGATCTCGGCCAGCTCCTGGCGGAGCGCGGCCGGGTCGACGTCGCCGGATGCCTCCAGGGGGCCGCTGAGGATCGCGTCGATCTCCGCGTCCGGCAGGAACGCGAGCAGCGCCTTGCTCGACGCGCCCGCGTGCAGCGGGAAGGCCAGGCCCAGGGGCACGCTCATCACGATCTCGCGGGCGGGCGTGACCTGGTCGACGTAGATCCGCCCGTGGCCGGAGAAGACCGACAGGGTGGCGGTCTCGTGGGTGGCCGCGGACAGCGCGCGCAGCTCGGGCGCCGCGGTGCCGCGCACGTCGATGTGGGCCTGGTAGGCCACCCCCAGGGCGAACGCCGCAGGCCCCAGCGAGTAGCGCCGGGTGGTCTCGTCGACCTCCACCAGCGCCCGGGTCCGCAGCGAGGCGAGGATGCGGTGGACGGCGGCCTTGGACAGCGTGAGCCGCTGGGCGATCTCGGTCACCCCGAGGGTGCGCTCGCCGGACTCGGAGAACAGCACCAGCACGTCGGCGGCGCGCTCCACCGTGGCGATCGTCTGGCTCCCCCCAGAGCCGGCCGATCCGTTCGCGTCCCCACTCGCCACGCGAGCCTCCTCCCCTTGGCTGGGGCCACTGTTCCACATGTTGCAACGGCGTTCCAATACCTGGACGGCTCCTTTCGCGGCCGCCCGGGGTCGTGTAGTTTCTGAAACCGCATTCCATTCGATGGAACACCGCGAGGATCGACCGGGTGCCGCGGGGCGCGACCAGGCCCGTACGGGCGGGGAGGGGTAGCCATGTCGCCGACTGACGCTCCCGCAGCGAGCACGTCGCCCTCGACCGCACCGGCCCACCGCGCGGGCCCCCTGTCCGGCATCACGGTCCTCGACGCCGCCACCCTCTTCGCCGGCCCGCTGGCCGCCACCATGCTCGCCGACTTCGGCGCGGACGTGATCAAGATCGAGCACCCCACCAAGGGCGACCCGGTCGCGCTCCCACGGCCCCAGCAAGGACGGCGTGCCGCTGTGGTGGGCGATGCTGGCCCGCAACAAGCGCACGATCGCGCTCAACCTCGGCGACGCCGCCGGGGCCGAGGTGATGAAGCGCCTGGTCGCGACCGCCGACGTGCTGATCGAGAACTTCCGGCCCGGGACGCTCGAGCGCTGGGGGCTGTCCCCCGAGGTCCTGCACGCCATCAACCCCGGCCTGGTGATCGCCCGGGTGACCGGTTTCGGGCAGTTTGGCCCGTACTCCGGCCGCCCCGGCTTCGGCACCCTCGCCGAGTCGATGAGCGGCTTCGCCGCCATCACCGGCGACCCCGAGGGCACGCCCACGCTGCCCCCGTTCGGGCTGGCCGACGGGATCACCGCGCAGACCACCTCGCAGGCGATCCTCACCGCGCTCTACCACCGCGACGTGCACGGCGCGCCCGGCCAGGTGATCGACGTGGCGATCATCGAGCCGATCGTCACCATCCTCGGCCCGCAGCCGATCGTGTACGACCAGCTCGGGATCGTGCAGCAGCGCACCGGCAACCGCTCGGTCAACAACGCCCCCCGCAACACCTACCGCACCCTGGACGGCAAGTGGGTCGCGATCTCGACCAGCGCCCAGTCGATCGCCGAGCGCGTGATGCACCTCGTCGGCCACCCCGAGGTCATCGACGAGCCGTGGTTCGCGGCGGGCTCCACCCGCGCCGAGCACGCCGACGAGCTCGACGCCTACGTCGGCGGCTGGATCGCCGAGCGGGACGCGGCCGAGGTGATCAAGGCCTTCGAGGAGGCCCAGGCGGCGGTGGCGCCGATCTACGACATCGCCGACGTCTTCAACGACCCGCAGTACCAGGCCCTCGACACGATCACGACCGTCGAGGACCCGGTGCTCGGACCGGTCCGCATGCAGAACGTGATGTACCGGCTGTCGGACACGCCCGGGTCGATCGAGTGGACCGGGCGCCCGCACGGGGCGGACACCCGCGCCGTCCTGGCCGAGCGGCTCGGACTCGACGACGGCAGAACTCGACGCGCTGGTGGCCAGCGGCGTCATCGCACAGGGGGAGAACTCATGACGATGCTCAGCCAGACCCAGGGGGCCGCCTTGTGGGCCGCGATGGCGGGGGCGCGCATCATCGACCTCGCCCAGCCGATGCGGCGCGGCATGCCGCAGTCGCCGAACCACCCGCCGTTCCAGATGGCGCTGCAGCGCCGGCACGGCGACTACGTCCGCGCCGACGGGGGCTCGGCCGCCAACGAGATCATCATCACCGGCGGCCATGTCGGCACCCACGTCGACGCGCTGGCCCACGTCAGCCAGGACGGCAAGGTCTTCGGCGGCATCGACGCCTACGGCATCCAGTCCCACGAGGGCTTCGCCGAGCACGGCATCGACGCCTTCCCGCCCTTCGTCGGCCGCTGCGTCGTCCTCGACGTCGCGCGGCTGCACGGCGTCGACCACCTGCCCGCCGGGTACGGCGTCACCGCCGAGGACCTCCAGTCGGCCGCCGACGCCGCGGCCGTCGAGGTCCGCGCCGGCGACGCGGTGCTCATCGGCACCGGGTGGTCGCGGCGCTGGGACGAGAAGGACGCCTTCATCGGCCTGACCGACGGCGTGCCCGGACCCGACACCGCCGCCGCCCAGTGGCTGCATCGACCGCAAGGTGCGCCGTCGCCGGAGGCGAGACCATCGCCTTCGAGCAGATCAAGGCCGGCGCCGGCCACGCCTCGCTCCCCGTGCACCGGATGCTCCTGGTCGAGGCGGGCATCAACATCGTCGAGACCATGCGGCTGGCCGAACTGCTCGACGCGCGGGTCGCCGAGGTGCTGCTGGTGCTGGCCCCGCTCCGCATCGTCGGCGCCACCGGCGCCCCGGTTCGCCCGCTCGCGGTGATCCCGGCCGAGGGCGGCCTCGATGGCTGAGCCCACCCAGGTCCAGCGGCTGTCCGCGTTCGCCGCGGCCTGCCGCGACGAGGGGCTGCCCGAGGCGGTCTCCGCCGATGTGGGCGGCCGCATCCTCGACGTCCTCGGCAACTGCCTGGCGGGGCGGGCCGAGTCCCAGGGCGCCGCGGGCCTCGCCGAGCCCGACCGCGCCGTGCTGCGCGCGGTGGCCGCCTGGGGCGGCACGCCCGAGGCCGGCGTGATCGGCAGCCACGAGCGGCTGCCCGCGCCGAGCGCGGCACTGGTCAACGGCACGCTCGCGCACGCCCTGGACTTCGACGACACCCACCTGCCGTCCGTGCTCCACCCCAGCGCCTCGATCGTGCCGGCCGCACTGGCCGCGGCCGAGGCCGTCGACGCCACCGCCACCGAGCTGATCGCCGCCGTCGCGGCGGGAGTCGAGGTCTGCAACCGGATCGGGATGGCCTCGTACGTCCCCGAGGTCCGCAACTCGGTGTTCTTCGAGAAGGGCTTCCACGCCACCTCGATCTGCGGCGCGCTCGGCGCGTCGGTGGCTGCCGGGCTGCTCTACGGCCTCGACGCCGACCAGATCGCCTCCGCCATGGGCATCGCCGCGAGCATGGGCTCCGGCGTGATCGAGGCCAACCGCACCGGCGGCACGGTCAAGCGCGTGCACTGCGGCTGGGCGGCGCACGGCGGCATCACGGCCGCTGCCCTGGCCCGCGAGGGTGTGACCGGCCCGCCCACGGTGCTCGAGGGCCGCTTCGGGTTCTTCAACGCCTACCTCGACGGCCGCTACGACGAGGCGGCCCTGCTCGACGGGCTCGGCGAGCGCTGGGAGCTCATCCGCACCGTCTACAAGCCCTACCCGAGCAACCACTTCACCCACCCGGCCATCGACTGCGCCCTGGCCCTGCGCGCCGCCGGCCTCGACCCCGCCGACATCGAGTCGGTGGAGCTCGGTGTCGCGGCCCCCGTGCTGCGCACCATCGCCGAGCCGCGCGAGGACAAGATCCGCCCGCGCACGCCGTACCACGCGAAGTTCTCCGGGCCGTTCACGGTGGCCACGGCGCTCCTCGGCGGGGGCGGCCTGGGCGTCTACCTCGACGACTTCACCGACGAGACGTTCACCGACCCCGTCCGGCTCGCGCTGGCGGCCAAGGTGCGAGCTCGTCGCCGACGAGCGCGCCACCGAGATCTTCCCCAACGGATTCGCCGCCGTGCTGCGGGTGCGCACCAAGGGCGGCGCGCTGCTCGAGCACCGCGTCGACTCCAGCCGGGGCGGGCCGGAGCACCCGCTGAGCCGCGACGAGCTGCTCACCAAGTTCCAGCTGAACGCCGCGCGCGCACTGCCGGCCGACCGCGTCGGCGACCTCGTGGCCGCCGTCGAGCGGCTGGCCGACGGCGTCGGCGGCGCCGCCTCGGTGCTGTCGCTGACGCGGGTGCGCGCCGAGGGCGCGCGCGCGACGGGTCCTGGCCTGCCCGGGTCCGCGCAACGGCGACGGCACCGGGCAGGTCGACAGCGGAGGCAACGGCGAGCTGGCCCCCGCGTCCGGGGCTTCGGGGCCGCGCCAGGGCTGACCGGCCCCCACGACTCCGGGGGGCGCCGCGCAGCAGGGGCGCAGCGCCCCCCGGACACCACACTCCCTGCACGGCGGGCCCGCCCGGGGCGGCCTCAGCGGGCCAGACCCACCAACCGCCTAGCCCACCAGCCGCCGGGCCTGCCGCACCACGGCCTCGTCCACCATCCGCCCGTCCGGGCCGATCAGCACACCAGATCCGGCCGCCACCGCCGCGTCGTACGCGGCGATCAGGGCCTGGGCTGCGTCGACCTGCTCGGGGGACGGCGTGAACACCTCGTGCACCACCGCGATCTGGGCCGGGTGGATGCACGCCCGGCCGCGGTAGCCGAGCCGGCGGACCGCCTCGGTGGAGGCCCGCAGGGCGTCGAGGTCCCGGAAGTTCGTCGAGACCGGTCCGACCGGCGGGTCGATCCCCGCGGCCGCCGACGCCAGCACCACCTGGGAGCGCACCCACAGCAGCTCGCGCTCGTCGTCGCCCGGCTCGATCCCGGTGTCGGCCTTGAGGTCGGCCTCCCCCACCTGCAGCCGCCGCACCCGGGGCGCCTGGGCGATCTCGGCGGCCCGCAGGACCGCGGCAGCGCTCTCCAGCAGCGGCGCGATGCCGATCGAGCCCGCGGCGATGGCCCGCTCGGCCTCCAGCCGATCCAGCAGCCCGGCGACCGCCGCGACCTCGGCCGCGCTCTCGGCCTTCGCCAGGCAGATCCCGGCCAATGCCGGCAGCGGCGACCGCCTCGACGTCCACGAGGGCGGCGTGGCCCGGGTTGACCCGCACCCAGACCTCGACCGGGTTGTCGGCGGCGGCCGGCAGCCCGGCCAGCCACTCGGCCACAGCCGCGCGGGCGGAGTCCTTGGCCGAGACCGCGACGGCGTCCTCGAGGTCCACGATGAGCGCGTCCGCCCCGCGGCCCAGCGCCTTGGCCAGGACGTCCGGCCGGTCCCCGGGCACGTACAGGTGCGAGCGGGCGCTCACCCGACGACCTCGGAGCCGCTGACCAGCGAACGGGCGATGACCATCCGCATCACGTCGCTGGTGCCCTCGCCGATGGTCATCAGCGGGGCGTCGCGGTAGAGCCGCTCGACGACGAACTCCTGGCTGTAGCCGTACCCGCCGTGGATCCGCATCGCGTCGAGGGCGGCGGTGACCGCGACCTCGGAGGCGAAGAGCTTGGCCATGCCGCTCTGCATGTCGACGCGCTCGCCGGCATCGGCCTTGGACGCGGCCCAGTAGACCATCAGCCGGGCCGCCTGGATGTTGGTGGCCATGTCGGCCAGCTTGATCTGGATCGCCTGGAAGTCCGAGATCGGCTTGCCGAACGCCTCGCGGTCGCGGGAGTACTGCAGGGCCGCGTCGTACGCCGCCTGGGCGATCCCCAGCGCGCGCGAGCCGATGTTGATCCGGCCGGTCTCCAGCCCGGACAGCACCTGCTGCATCCCCCGGCCCTCGACGCCTCCGAGCAGCCGCTCGACGGGGACCCGGACGTCGTCGAGCACGATCTCGCAGCTCTCGGTGCCCTTGTAGCCCAGCTTGGGCAGGTCCTTGCTCACCGTGAAGCCCGGGCTGTCGCAGTCGACGAGCAGCACGCTCATCCCCTTGTGCGCGGGCGTGGCCGACGGGTCGGTCTTGACCAGGACCGGCAGCACGCCGGCGTAGCGGGCGTTGGTGATCCAGGTCTTGGTGCCGCGCACGACGTAGTGGTCGCCGTCCAGCGTCGCGGTGGTGGTGATGCCCTGCAGGTCGGTGCCGGCGCCGGGCTCGGTGAGGCCGATGCCCGTGCGCAGCTCGCCGGTGGCCAGGCGCGGCAGGAACTCCTGCTTCTGCTCCGGCGTGCCGTGCTTGGCGATCATCCACGACGACAGCGAGTGGCTGCCGAGGATGCCGGCGATGCCCATCCAGCCCTTCGCGATCTCCTCGAAGACGATCGCGAACGACACCATGTCGATGCCCAGGCCGCCGTACTCCTCGGGGATCGTCATCCCGAACAGGCCGAGGCCCTTCATGGTCTCGACGATCTCGGTCGGGTAGCGACCGGAGTGCTCCCACTCCGAGGCAACAGGCACGATCTCCTTGTCCACGAAGGACCGGATCGTGTCGCGGAACATCTGCTGCTCGTCGGACAGGTTGAAGTCCATCAGTGCTGCTCCTCGTGCGTGGGTTGCTGGTGGTTGGGGATCTCTGGCTGGGGCGCCCCGGCGAGCCTGGCCCCGAGCAGCCGGCCGAGCGCGAGCGCCGGGGTGAGCACCATGCCGGAGCAGAACGAGTTGCCGTTGAAGGCGGCCGCGCCGATGACCTCGCCGACGGCGTGCAGGCCCTCGATCACGCTCCCGTCGGGGCGGCGCACCCGCGAGGTCGTGCGTCGACGTCGACGCCGCTGAAGGTGATGAGCGTGACCGGGTGGTTCTCGATCGCGTAGAAGGGGGCCTCGGCGATCGGGGCCGGGCGGTGCCGCCGGCCGAAGTCGTCCTCGCGCCCCATCGAGGTCGCGTGGTTGTAGCGGGCGACCGTCGCGGCGAGCCCGTCGGCGGCGATCCCGGCCCGCTCGGCGAGCTCGGCGATGGTGTCGGCCTTGGTGATCCCCCGGCGAACCCCGGCGGCGGCATCGACCTCCTCCGCCGACATGCCGAGGATCATCGGCCGGGACTCGCGCAGGGCCCGGGCGTCGAAGACCGTCCAGAAGGTCATCTCAGGGATCGTGACGAGCACCCGCTCCTTGCGGTCGATGCTCGGCTCCTCCTCGTTGATCCAGCGCCGACCCGTCTGGTCGACGTAGATCTCCCAGGGCTTGCGCTCCGGGGCGACCAGGTGCGGGCGGTGCACCCAGTCGACCCGCAGCTGGCCGGGCTCGGGCGGCAGCCCGCCGAAGGTCGGCAGGTACGTGCCCTCTCCCTGCACCGCGGCGCCGGCCTCGACGGCCATGACCGAGCCCGTCGCCGGTGGACCCCGGAGCCGCCGAGGTGACGAGCGGGGCCTTCTCGTACCGGCGGAACAACTCGGGGTTGTGCCCGAAGCCGCCGGTGGCCAGCACGGTGTCGCGGGCCTCGACCACATCGCCGGACTCGGTCCGGACCCCCGCGACCCGGCCCCCGTCCACGACCAGGCCGGCGGCGCGCGTGGACAGCCGCACCTCGATCCGGCCCGACTCGACATGGGGGGCAACGGCCCGCTCCAGCGCCTCGGCGATCGGCACGGCCATCCGCGACGTGTGCACCGTGCGCGCGGTGCGGTACGGCTCGTGGCCGAAGACGAGCCGCGGCGTGAGGGGGTCCCACTCGACCCCGAGGTCCTCCAACCAGTCCACCGTGCCCGGCTGCAGCTCGACCGAGAGCCGGGTCAGGTCCTCGCGCGCGGTGCCCATCGAGATCCGCTGGATGTCGTCCCAGTGCGCCTCCCGGGAGTCGGCGATCCCCTTGGCCGCCTGGGCCCGGGTGCCGGCGCCGGAGACGTGTCCCCCGCTGTAGTGCAGGGCGCCGCCCAGGCGGACGTCCTTCTCGAGCACGACCACGAAGAGCCCGCCCTCGGCGGCCGCGAGGGCGGCGGCCAACCCGGCCGGGCCTCCGCCCACCACGCAGACGTCGTACGCCATCAGCGGGCCTCCTCCCCCAGCAGGACCGAGCGGCCCGCAGGCGGCTCGCCCAGCAGCGCCTCGACGCCCTCGGCCAGCGGACGCGCGGCGACCTGGGGCACGAAGACCCCCTGGCTCAGCAGCTGCAGCGCCTCGGCCGCGAGCGACCGCTGCCGGTGGGCCGAGACGGAGTGCGCGTTCATCCCCATCAGCCGGTGCTCGCGCATGATCAGGTCGGTGACGGTGAGGTCGCCGGGCGCGAAGCCGGCCAGGTAGCCGAGCACGATGTGCCGGGCCCGCCACCCGCAGGCCCGCACCGCGCTGGCCGTCGGCTGCCCGCCCACGGTGTCGATCACGCACATCCGCCCCGCGGCCCTCGGTGGCGTCCATCGCGGCGGCGGGCAGGTCAGCGGTCGCGACGACGGTGAGGCCGTCCCGCGACTCGACGTGGCCGGGCTCGCGCGCGGCGGCCACCACCGGCAGCCCGCGCTCCAAGGCGACGGCCACCGCCGCCGCCCCGACGCCCTGGGAGGCGCCGAGCACGAGGACGGTCTCCCCGGGCCGACCGCGGCGAGATCGTCCAACGCGTACAGCGCGTCCATCAGCGTGGAGGTGCCAGCGGCCGCGACGGCCGGGTCGAGCCCGTCCGGCAGGCCGAGCAGCCAGCGGCGCTCGGCCACGAACCGGTCGGCGAAGACCCCGTCCCGGAACCCGCCGGCGCCGTCGATCGACCCCCGGACGAAGGCCAGCCGCCCGTCGCCGAGCCGGCCGACGGCGTTGTGGCCGAGCACGAGACGGGTCGGGCAGCGGGATCCGGATCCGCCCGGCGGCGGTCTGGCGGTCCTTCGGCTGTGACCTCGGCGGCCAGCATCGCGACCTCGACCGGGTCGGCCGCGGCCGACGCTCCGGCGGGCTCGGCGAGGTCGACCAGCCGGACCTCGCCGCCGGTCCGCACAATCGCGTGGGTCATCGCGGCACCCTTCCGAAGACGGGCAGCCGGCGCCCGTCGGCCAATGGCTCCCAATGCAGTGACACGGGGTCGTCGCACCGCCAGGCGTCCACGTCGTCGCCCACCAGCCGGCTCAGCACGATCGGGCCCTCCTCGAGGACGCACCCGCGCCACCACGTACGGGGCCTCGATCTGCTCCGGGGCCGGGCGCGGTGCACGACGGTGAAGGAGTCGACCCGGGCCGTGGCCGGAGGCCTCGACCCACCGAGGGTCGGTGGCCATGCAGGCGACGCAGACCGAGCGCGGGTGGAACTGCACCGCGGCGCAGGCATGGCAGCGCTGCAGCAGGAACCAGCCCTCGCGGGTGCCGTCCCACCACGGCGCCGTGGTCGTCGTCGACGCGGGGGCGACCTGGCGAGCGCGTCGGGCTCACCGGTCCACCCCCAGCAGCACCGTGGCGTGGTCGACAGGATCCCGCCGGTGCCGTGGGCGAGCGCGACCTCGGCCCCGGGCACCTGGCGGGCCCCAGCCTCGCCGCGCAGCTGGCGGACCGCCTCGACGAGCAGCAGCACGCCGAACTGGCCGGGATGGCAGTACGACAGCCCGCCGCCGGAGGTGTTGAGCGGGAAGGAGCCCCCGGGCCGGATCGCGCCGTCGGCGATGAGCGACGGCGCCTCGCCCGAACCCGCAGAAGCCCAGGGCCTCGAGGGTGAGCAGCACCGTGATGGTGAACGAGTCGTAGACCTGCGCGACATCGACGTCGGCAGGGGTCAGGCCGGCGCGCGCGAAGGCCGCCTGGCCGCTCTCCGCCGCCCCGGTCCGAGCAGGTCGCGGTCGGCCGTCATCGACTGGTGGGTCGTCAGCTCGCCGTAGCCCAGCACGGCCACCGGCGCCTTGGCCAGATCGCGCGCCCGCTCCAGCGACGTGAGCACGATCGCCCCCCCGCCGTCGGTGACCAGGCAGCAGTCGGCGGCCGACAGCGGCGACGAGATCGGCGCGGCGGCCAGCACGTCCTCGACCGGAGCGGGCCGGCGCCGTGGCGGAACGCCGCCGGGTTGAGCAGGGCCCAGTCCCGCGCGGCGCTGGCGACCTCCGCGAGATCGGCGCGCGTCGCGCCGTACGCGTGCAGGTAGCGCTGCGCCGCCAGCGCGTAGTACGACAGCGGCCACAGGGGGTGGTGCGGCGCCTCGAACTGCGCCTCCGGCGTGTGCTCCTCGATCACCCCGCCGAGCTTGCGCGAGCGCGCGGAGCGCTGGTTGCTGGCGTACGAGATCACGACGACCTCGCACTGGCCCGCCTCGATCGCCTGGGCGGCCCGCGCGACGTACATCTCGAAGACCGAGCCGCCGGCGAACGACGAGTCGGTCCACCGCGGGCGCAGCCCGAGGTGGTCGGCGAGCTGGTGGCCGAGAACCGGGCCAGGCCGTTGGTCGCCAGCCCGTCGACGTCGGCCAGGGTGAGCCCGGCGTCGGCCAGCGCGCGGGTCACGGCCTGGGCCTGCAGGGTGAACAGCGAGAGCCCCGTGGCGCCGAGATCGCACTCGGCCGCCCCGGCGATCGCCACCCCGCGCCCGCTCACCGCGTCAGGCCCCCTCAGGGCGGGCGACGACCTCGGCGGTGCAGGGGGCGGCGGCCACCTTGGTCACCGAGCCGTCGCCGTCGACGACGACCACACGCAGGTCGACGGCCACCACGCCGTCCTCGACCGAGGTGACCTCGCCCTCGCAGCGGACGGTCTCGCCGGCGAACACGAGGTTCTTGAAGCGGAAGGCCAGGGTGCGGATGAACGCCTCCGGGCCCAGCCAGTCCTGCAGCGCCTCGGCCAGCAGGGCTCCGAAGACCTGCCCGTCGACGACGGGCGCGGGCACCTGCTTGGCGGCGAGGTAGTCGGCGTCGTAGTGCAGCTTGTGCCAGTCCCAGGTCGCGCCGGCGTACGCGATCATGTCGGGCAGCGCGATCGTGCGGACGAGCGGCGGCACCGGGTCGCCGACCGCGGGCAGGGCGAGGGCGCTCATGACGCGGCCTTCTGTGAGCTCGACGAAGACCAGCGTCTCGAGGTTCTCGGCGAGCAGGTCGCCGTGCTGGTTGGCGTAGGACGCCTCGCTCACGACCGACAGCATCGCCTGCCCGGAGCCGGTGGTGCGCTCGACCATGTCGGCGATCCGCCAGGTCGCGGTGACGACGTCGGCCGGGCCGCACGTGGCGGTGGAAGGTGTACGCGTTGCCGCCGCGCACCAGCCGGGTGCCGGGCACCTCGAGGTGCCACGAGTGGCCGAGGTAGCCCTCGGCGTCGGCCGGGCGGCCGGCGACGTACTGGTTGGTCTCGCAGATCAGCGTGGGCGGGGCCACGACGTCGTCGAGGCCGGCCGCGGCCGCGGCCGCGTCGTCGGTGTAGAGCGGGTTGGCGTCGCCCACGGCGAGGGCGAAGTAGCGGATCGCGGCGCGGCCCAGGGGCTCGGGCGCGGTGTAGGCGGCGGTCTCCCCGATCCGCGCGCGCAGGGCGTCGGTGAGGAGGCGTCACGCACGCGGCATCCAGGCGGTCGGGACGACCTCGAGCAGGAACTCGTCGCGCAGCAGGCCGCCGCAGACGATGCCGGTCGAGGCCGGGTAGGGCGCGCGCAGCTTGGCCTTGCGCACGTCGGCCACCGCGCGGTAGTCGGGCAGCCCGGCCGGCGTGACGTACTCGACGGTGGTGAGCAGGTGCTCGAGGCCGGCGCCGACGGCGGCCAGCGTCTCGCCGATCGCGTCGTACGTCGCCTCGGCCTGGCCGCGCAGGTCGCCCACATGGGTCGCCTGCTGGGACTCCATGTCGAGGGCGGCGAAGCCGCACATGTAGAGGGTGTCGCCGGCCCGGACGCCGGGGGTGTAGGTCAGCGAGTCGTACCGCGACCAGCCGGGGTTGACCGGCTCGGGGGTGTGCACCGAGGCGATCACGTCGAGGGCGAGCAGGACGCCGGGGGCGTGCAGCTCGCTCATCAGGATGCCCGCCGCGCCCGGGTAGACCGGGCCGAGCAGGTCGCGGCGCGGGCGGCCGGTCTTGGGGTAGCGCTCGCGGGTGGCGGGCGTGGAGTAGTCGATGGTCTGCACGAGGTGCGACAGGTCGAGACCCGGCCCGCTGCAGCAGCTCGCCCGCGCGCTCCAGGCAGTAGAAGTACTGCCCGATCGACGTCGCCCTCGGCGACGATCTCGCCGTCTGGCGCCGATCGGCAGCAGCGTCGGCAGGTAGACCGCGCCGTCGTGGCCCTGGCGCACGGTCTCGCGCCGCCACGAGCCGTCGGAGCCGAGCACGAGCGCCTGCCCGCCGCCGCGCGTGGCGTGCACCTCGACCTCGATCAGCGCCTTGCCGCGCACCAGCCGGTCGACGACGACGGTCATGCACGGCCGGGCCGTGCGCGCGAACAGCCGCTCGCGCACCTCGCGCGCCTCGGCGTAGGCCGGCAGCCCGGCGATCGTGACGTTCTCGACCACGCGGGTGACATCGGCCATGGTCAGCCCGGCTGCCGCGAGGATCGCCTCCTGCTTGGCGTAGGCGGTCTCGGCCTGCTCGCCCATGCCGCCCCGCGACGTCGGGCTTGCCCTTGGCCGGGTCGAACGCCGACCCCGAGTGGCCGCTGTTGAGCGCGTCATCGGGCCCGACCTGAAGGCCGAGGGAGAACGTGTAGCCGCGGTAGTCGTACCAGGGGAACGACTCGGGCTCGATGGCCACGGGCGGGATCGGTGACATGCGGTTCTCCGGGTGCGTCAGGCCGCCGCGACGCGCGCGGCGAGGTCGAGGATCGGGGCGAGCGAGGGCAGGTCGGCGAGCGAGCGGACGGCGGCGGCCAGCTCGCGCGCGGCCCCCGGTCGCCCCCGGCGTTGGCGAGGAACTTGGCGTCGAGCTCGGCGTCGCTCAGCGGCGCGGCGGGCCCGCCCGCGCTGCGCGCGACGCGCCCCCTCAAGCACCCGGCCGTCGGTGAGCCGGACCACGACGTGGCCGGGGGCGTCGGCCGCCACCCCGCCGGCGGTCGACCACGTCGGTGCGCACCCGGGCGGCCAGCGCCGCGACCTCGGGCCGACCGATCGAGGCCGGCTCGTACGTCGCGACCCCGACCGACGCCGTCGAGGACCAGCGCGGCGCACGGACCAGGGCAGCGAGAACTTCGCGTCGTAGGACGAGCGCGGGTGGACCTTGTCGGCCGCCGGCTCGCAGACGATCGAGGCGCTGTCGGGGTGCACGTCGCAGCTGATCGACTCGATGTCGCCGGCCCCGACCGGGCGGCGCCGCTGAGGGCGCGGCCAGCGCGTCGAGCGTGACGTGCATCAGCTGGCACGACGGGTAGGGCTTGACCGTGATGCGCTCGACCTCCCAGCGCTCGCCCAGCCCGGCCAGGACCGAGGCCGGGGTCGGCGGGCTTGCGCCGACAGCGCGGCCTAGATGCCGTAGCGGCCCCTCGAGCACGCTGGCCGGGCCGGTCGCGCCGGCCGCGGCGAGGCGCGCGGCGAGCACGCCCGTTCAACGAGGCCGTGCCCGGGTGCAGCTGCTTCGTCGACGATCCGGTGGTCGAGGAACTCCAGCAGCCCGCCGGACGCCGAGCCGGCGATGCCGAGGGCGTCGACCAGGGTGCCCGGCGCCAGGCCGAGCAGGCGGCCGCGACGGCGGTCGCCGCCGAGAGCGTGCCGGCCACCTGGGTGGCGTGCAGGCCGCGGGCGTGGAACCCGTGCGGGCTGGCCGCCGCGACGCGGCAGACCACCTCGTACGCCGACGACGCGCCGCGGCGAGCACGTCGGCGCCGGTGGCGCCCTGCTGCTCCCCGACGGCGAAGGCGGCCGGCAGCACGACCGAGGTCGCGTGGACGAGGCCGCCCGCGTGGGTGTCGTCGAAGTCGAGGCCGTGCACCAGGGCTCCGTCGGCGAGGGCCGCGGCAGGCGCGCGAGACCCGCTGACGGGTGCCCAGCACGCGTCGCCTCCGGCGGCCCGCCGAGGCCGAGCGCCACGGTGACCGCCGGCGCCGCCGCGCCCGAGCGGGCTGACGCCAGCGCGCAGCCGACGCCGTCGAGCAGGTGCCGCACGGCCGCCCGCCGAGCCGCCGCCGTGGCCTGCTCGGGCGAGGGCCCCAGCGTCCACGCGGCGAGTTCGGCGGCGACGGTCATACCTCGCCGCCCTCGGCTCCCTCTCCGGCGGCCATCTCGGCGCCGTGCGGCGCACGTCCCCCGGGTGCGCCCCGGCCGGGAGGTACTCGGCGGGGATGTGCGGCACGTGTCGGGTCGCCGAACGCGCCAGCCGCGACGAGCGCGCGGATCCGCTCGTCGTCGTAGTCGAGCATCATCGCGCAGCACCTCGGCGAAGTGCTCGTTGCGCTGCGGCGCGCGCTGGTGCTCGGTGCGCGGCGGGCCCACGCTGACCGAGGTCCGCGGGTGCCGCACGGTGCCGTACACCGGGTGGTCGGTCTCGACGATCAGCCCGCGCGCGACCGTGTGCTCCTCTTCGAGCGCCTCGCGCGACGGTGTTGATCGGCCCGCACGGGATGCCGGCGGGGTAGAGGTCGGCGAGCCACTCCTCCGACGTGCGGGTGTGGAAGATCTCCTCGAGCTGGGCGAGCAGGGCCACCTTGTTGCGCTCGCGCGCGGCGAAGGTGCCGAACTCCTCGTCGTCGGCCCACTCCGGGTGCCCGAGCACGGGGGCCAGCCGCTGCCAGAACTTCTCCTTCGCGCAGCCCGACGACGATCCACGAGTCCGCGGTCTGGAACGACCTGGAACGGCACCAGCGACGGGTGCGCGGAGTGGCGGGTGCGGTGCGGGGTGAAGTCGGTGTTGAGGCGCCCAGATCCCGGGGTAGGTGAGCATCGAGATCGCGGTGTCGTACAGCGACACGTCGCAGTCCATGCCCACGCCGTCGCGGCGGGCGGCGTGGATGCCGGCCAGCAGCGAGATCGCCGCGACCATGCCGCCGGAGTAGTCGACCATCGACAGGCCGGACTTGGTGGGCGGGCCGTCGGGCTCGCCGGTGACGTCCATCCAGCCGCCGAGGCCCTGCAGGATGTAGTCGTAGCCGGGCTCCTTGCGCCGCGGCCCGGTCATCCCGAAGCCCGACAGCGAGCAGCACACGATGGCCGGGTTGAGGTGCTTGAGGTCGTCGTAGGTGATCTTGATCTTCTCGGGGACGTCGCCGCGCAGGTTGCTGTAGACCGCGTCGGCCTCCCGCACGAGGTCCTCGAAGACCGCGCGGCCCTCGGCGGTGGTGAGGTCGAGCGACAGCGAGCGCTTGTTGCGGTTGAAGACCTCGAAGAACAGCGAGTCCTCGCCCTGCGCGTACGGGGGCACGTAGCGGCCGACGTCGCCGCGCGCCGACGGCTCCTCGATCTTGATCACCTCGGCGCCGAGGTCGGCGAGGTGCACGCTCCCCCAGGGGCCGGCGCCGTACTGCTCCACGGCGATGATCCGGATGTCCTGCAACGGCAGACGCTGGCTCATGCGGGGTTCCCGTCCGTGAGGTCGCCGATCAGCCCGACCACCGCGGCCTGCGCGGCCCGGGTCTCGTCCGGCGTGAGGCCGTGGGTCGGCGGGGTGAGCTTGACGCTGTCGACGACGCCGTCGTACGCGGCCAGCCGCGCGCGGACCTCGTCCGGCGTCCCGGACAGGGTGAGGGCGTCGACCATGGCGTCGGGCACCAGGTCGCCGAGCTGCTGGGCGACCGCGCCGGACTTCAGCGCCGCCCCGCACGCGGCGGCCTCGGTCGCCGAAGCCGTGGAACTCGAAGAAGTCGGCGTAGGTGCGCACGCTGGCGTAGAAGCCGACGATGCCGGCCGCCCGGCGCCGCGCCGCGGCCCCGTCGGCGTCGACCGAGCAGCACGCCGAGACCACGAGGTCGACCTGGTCGCGGCCCTTGCCCGAGCGCTCCAGCCCCTCGGCGATCGCCGGCAGCACCTGGCCCTGCACGTACGCCGGGCTGCACAGCTCGTGGCTGATCCAGCCGTCGCCGATCTCGGCCGCGGTGCGCGTCATCACCGGGCCCATGCCCGCGAGGTAGATCGGGATCTCGGTGCGGGTCTGGGCGTACGGCCGCTGGTAGCCGCGGATGCGCATGTGCTCGTACTCGCCGTCGATGTCGATCGGCTCGCCGTCGCGGGCGTGGGCGATGAAGTGCCGGACGATGGCGACGGTCTCGCGGAGGTGGCCGACCGGCTTGCCCCAGCGGGCGTTGTGCCAGTCCTCGTTGAGCCGCTGGACGCCCGTGCCAAGCCCGAGCGTGAACCGGCCGCCGGACAGCTCATCGAGGTCCATCGCCTCCAGGGCGGTCACCATCGGGCTGCGGGTGAAGGCCAGCGCGATGGCGGTGCCGATCCCGATCGTCCGAGTCTCGGCGGCCATCGCCGCCGCGGTGATGGTGGCCGAGCGGTGCATCTCCGGCGCCCAGACGACCTCGGCGCCGGCCTGCTCCGCCGAGCGCGCCGCCGCCGCGAGCTCGGCGAGCGTCTCCCCCCACGGCCCGTACGTGATGCGCAACCCCGCCACCGCTCCCCCTCTGGTTGGTCCTGCGTGCCTTGGTCGCGCTGCGATCAGGCCGGGTCGGCCGGCGGCACGGCCATCGGGCCGTTCTTCGCCTCGGGGAAGTAGCCCGAGCCGATCCCGGAGTCGCGCTTGGGCACCATCACCGAGCGGACCCAGGACACGATCTCGTCGCCGTCCTGGTTCAGGCCGCGGGTCTTCATCGTGATGATCCCGGCGTACGGCCGCGAGCCGCTCTCGCGCTTGTCGAGGCAGATCGACTCGGCGTAGATGGTGTCGCCGATGTAGACCGGGTGGGTCAGCTTGATGTCGGTCCAGCCGAGGTTGGCGATGGCCGCCTGGCTCATGTCGATGACCGACAGGCCCAGGACGAGCGCCACGGTGAAGCCCGAGTTGACGATGACCTTGCCGCCGGTGATCGGGTTCGAGGCGGCGTAGTGGGTGTTGAAGTGGTTCTGGTTGGTGTTCATCGTCAGCAACGTGAACCAGGAGCTGTCGGTCTCGGTGATGGTCCGGCCGAACGGGTGCTGGTAGGTGTCCCCGACGACGAAGTCCTCGAAGAAGTTGCCGACGTCCGGCGTGTGGATGGCCATGGCTCGCGTCCTCCGCAGGGGGTTGGGGGGTCGGTTGACTCTAAAGGTCGGACGTTTCGGGGTCAAGGCTGCGGGACGCGTCGCGACCGGGGGTGCGCGCGGTCCGGGCGCGGGCCGCGGCGCTCGTCCATCTGGTCGTAGGCGGCCCGCAGGTGGTCGAGGTGCGCGTGCGCGGCGTCGGCGGCCGCCCCGGCCTCCCCCGCCTCGACGTAGCCGAGGATCTCGCGGTGCTCGGCGAAGACCCGGTCCCACGTCCGGGGCGGGGCGTCGGAGCGCACCAGCCGGGCCTCGAGGACGTCGAAAACGGGCCGGCCGAGTGCGGCCAGCAGCGGGTTGCCGCTGGCCTCGAGCAGCACCTGGTGGAAGCAGCGGTTGCCCTCGTGGAAGGCGGCCGGCTCGACGGCCCGCGGGTCGACGAGGGCGTCGCGCAGGGCCGCCAGGTGCTCGGCGGAGCGCCGCTGGGCCGCGAGGCGGGCGGCCGGCACCTCGAGCACGTCGCGCAGCTCGAGCAGCGCCTGCGCCGACACATCGGCGCTGCTCGCGAGCAGGCCGAAGGAGGCCGCGAGGTAGTCGCTGATCTGGGCGGTGTCGGGCGTCACCACGAACGACCCGCCGGCCACCCCCCGGCTGGTGGCGACGAGGTTCTGGCTGGAGAGCACGCGCAGGGCCTCGCGCACGGTGGAGCGAGAGACGTTGTACTCCTTGGACAGCTCCGGCTCGACCGGCAGGCGGTGGCCGGGGGGGAACTCGCCGGACAGGATCCGCTTGCGCAGCGCGTCGGCGACGAAGGCGTACTGCGGCTGGCGGGCCCCCGGGGCGCTCATGGCCGGCTCACCGCCCGCGGACCTCGACCTCGACCCCGCCGGGGGTCCGCCCGACCAGAGCCCCGGCGACCAGCCGCGGCCCCTCGAGCAACCCGGCCGCCGCATCGAGGTCGGCGGCGGTGAACACCGGCAGCAGGCAGCCCGGGCGCAGCGGCAGCGAGGCGCGCGCCTCGGCCGGCTCGCCGTCGAACTCCAGCAGCTCGAACCTCGGAGGCGCCGCCTCGGCGGCGCTGAGCACCGACATGCGCATCGTCGACTCGCGCGGCAACCCCATGAAGCGGGCCACCGCAGGCTCGGTCAGCGGGAAGGTCGCACGCAACGAGAGCCCGGCCGCGTCGCGGAAGAAGGCCGTCGCCGCCTCCAGGTCGTCAACGACGCAGACCAGGCTGTGCAGCTCGGAGTGCCGCCGCTCGGGGTCGGCGTCGAGCACGCTCGGCAACCGGAACTTCGTCGGGTCCAGGTCGACGTACACCAGGGCCACGTCGTCGGGCCCGTGCACCAAGGCCTGGATCAACCGCATCGGCCCGAACGCGTAGTCCGCGACCGGGCCGGCCGCCTCGTACCCGGCGTCCTGCGCATCGGCGACGCTGGCGCGCACATCGCGGGAGTAGAGGTCGAGCGCCTCGGCGCGCGGGGCGTAGGGCGAGTACGTGTCGGGGTCCAGCGGCGAGGCGATGATCCGCACCCGGCCGCCGGCGGCGCCCTCGACCCCCAGCACGACCTCGTCCACGCCGGCCGGCAGCCCGTAGCGCTCGGCCTCGGCGGAGCCGAGCACGCGGGTCGCCAGGGGGTCGAAGCCGTGCAGGGCGAAGAACGCGGCCGTGGCCCCGACGTCGGACGCCCCGACGACCACGTGGTCGAACACCCAGTCCTGCGCCATCGCCGGCCCCCTGACGTCAGACGTTTCGCACTCGGGGCCATGACACCACACCCGGCGGGCTCGCCCCGCCGCGACCCCCGTCCTGCCGGGCGACGGCAACCACACCGGTGCGCGCTGCGTCGAATAGACGCCGTGCCGGGTCGGCCGACGCGGGTTAGGTTGATCCCTTACGCCCCCGCCCGAACCGCGAGGAAGGCCCCAGGTGACCGTCGACGGAGCAGCGACCGGCCTGCCGCCCCTCCCCTCCACCGTGCCCTCCGATGGGCTTGAGGACCTCGGTTCCGCGTGCGCGCGGATCAGCCAGTCGATCCAGCAGGTCATCGAGGGCAAGCCCGAGGTCGTCCGGCTGGCGCTGGCGACCCTGCTGGGCGAGGGCCACCTCCTGATCGAGGACGTCCCGGGCGTGGGCAAGACGATGCTCGCCAAGGCACTGGCCCGGTCGCTCGACTGCTCGGTCCGGCGCATCCAGTTCACCCCCGACCTGCTGCCCAGCGACGTGACCGGGGTCAGCGTCTACAACCAGGAGATCCGGGCGTTCGAGTTCAAGCCCGGAGCCGTCTTCGCCAACATCGTGCTGGGCGACGAGATCAACCGCGCCTCACCGAAGACGCAGTCCGCCCTGCTGGAGGCCATGGAGGAGCGGCAGGTCACCGTCGACGGCACCACGTACGAGCTGGCCGCGCCGTTCATGGTGATCGCGACGCAGAACCCCGTGGACATGGAGGGCACGTACCCGCTGCCCGAGGCGCAGCGCGACCGCTTCATGGCGCGGGTGTCCATGGGCTACCCCGACCCCGACGACGAGCTCGCGATGCTCGACACCCACGGCGCCGCGTCGGCGATCGACACCCTGCGGCCGGTGGCCACCGCGAGCGACGTGACCCGGCTGGTCGAGTTCGTCCGCACCGTCCACGTGAGCGACGCCGTCCGCCGCTACGCCATCGCGGTGTCCACCGCCACCCGCACCTCGTCGGCGCTGCGCCTCGGAGCCTCGCCCCGCGCCACCCTGCACCTGGTGCGCGCCACTCGGGCGTGGGCGGCCCTCGACGGGCGCGACTACGTCATCCCCGACGACGTGCAGACGCTGGCCGTCCCGGTGCTGGCCCACCGGGTGCTGCTCACCGCGGAGGCCCAGGTCGGCCGCAGCACCCCCGAGCAGATCATCGCCGACCTGGTCGCGCGGATCCCCGTCCCCGACGGCGTGCGGTGAGGCGGCCATGCGCGAGGCGATCGCCAGCCTGACCACCCGCGGACGGGCCTTCGCCGCCGCGGGCCTGGCCGCGGCCGCCTGCGCCGTGGTGCTCGGCCAGGCCGACCTGCTGCGGGTCGGGGTGCTCCTGCTCGCGTTGCCGATGGTGGCCGCGTACTCCGTCGGCCGGACCCGCTACAAGCTGGCCAGCGGGCGCCGCATCGAGCCCGCCCGGGTGGAGGCCGGCCAGGACGCGCGCGTCGTGCTGCGGCTGGAGAACGTCTCCCGGCTCCCCACCGGGCTGCTCCTGCTGGAGGACTCGGTCCCGCGGGCGCTCGGGTCGTCGGCGAGGTTCGCGCTCGACCGGGTGGAGTCACGGGGGCACCGCGAGGTCGGCTACCCGCTGCGCACCGCCCGCCGCGGCCGCTACGCGGTGGGGCCGCTCTCGTTGCGGCTCAACGACCCGTTCGGCTTGGTCGAGTTGTCGCGCTCGTTCACGGCCGTCACGCACGTCACGGTCACGCCGCGGATCGAGGTCCTTCCGTCGGCCTCGCTCGGCGGCGAGTGGGCCGGCAGCGGCGAGTCGCGGGCGCGGTCGGTGGCCTCGGCCGGCGAGGACGACGTGGCCCCGCGCGAGTACCGCCTCGGCGACGACCTGCGGCGGGTCGACTGGCGGTCGACGGCGAAGCTCGGCGAGCTCATGGTCCGCCGAGAGGAGCAGCCGTGGGAGAGCCGGGCCCTGGTCCTGCTGGACAACCGGTCCGCGGCGCACGGTGCGCCCTCGACGGACCCCGCCAGCACCTTTGAGCGGGCCGTCTCCGCGGCGGCCTCGGTCGGCGTCCACCTCGCCCGCGCCGGCTACACCGTCGACCTGGTCACCGCCTCGGGCCGGTCGGTCGTGGCCGAGGGCTCGCCGGTCGGCGACAGCCAAGGCGTCTTGCTCGATGCGCTCGCCGTCGTGGAGCCCTCAGCGGTCGCCCGGCTGGCGGGCCTCGCCCCGGTCCTGCGCAGCCTCACCGGAGACGGCCTGATCGTCGCGGTGCTCGGGCGGCTCGACCCCGCCGAGGCCGGCGAGCTGGCCCGAATGCGGCGCAGCGGCGGCGCCGGCGTGGCCGTGCTCATGCACCCGACTGCGGGCCCGACGGCCGCCGACGACGCCTCGGCCGCGGTTCTGGCAGGCCAGGGGTGGCGGGTGCTGCGCCTCGGCCCTGAGGACTCGCTGGCGACCCGGTGGCCGCTGGTGTCGCGGCTGCCCATGGGGGCGGGTTTGCGATGACCGCCCTCCTCCAGCAGCCCTCGGCGACCCCGTCGGCGGCAGGCCCGCCGATCGAGGACGCGAGCCCCGACCGGCCGCGGCCGCCCGCCCGGGCCCGGATGGCAGGCGCGGCGGCCCTCGCGACGGCCACGTCCTCGATGGCGCTGTCCCCGCTCTTCGACAACGGCACCTGGTTCTGGCCGGCGATGGCGGCGGTCGTGGCCGTGGCCACGGCTGGGATGACGGCCCGCGTCCTGCGGGCCCCGTCGCCCCTCGTCGTGCTGGCCCAGGCTGCGACGCTGCTCGCCGTCGTGGCCAACCAGATCGCCCGCGACGAGTCGTACCTCGGCGTGGTCCCCGGCCCGGACGCGTTCGCCCGCATGGGCGAGGCGCTGGCCGCGGCGCTCGATGAGGTGGCCGTGGTGTCGGCCCCCGCCCCCACCACGCCTCTGCTGGTCGCCCTGAGCGTCGCCGGCGTCGGGGCGATCGCGCTCGTGGTCGACGCCATGGCCGTGACCGGGCGCTGGGCGGCGGCCGCCGGGCTGCCGCTGCTCACGCTCTACGCCGTGCCCGCTGCCGTCGTCACCGACGGCGTCCCGTGGCCGCTGTTCGTGATCGGCGCCGTCGGCTACCTCTTCCTGCTCCTCGCCGATGGGCGGCAGCGGATCGGACGCTGGGGCCGGGTCGTCGGGACCCGTGGCCGGTCCGGCGTGATCTCGCCCGAGCCGCTCAGCGCGATGGGCCGCCGGATCGGGCTGATCGCCCTGGCCGCCGCGGTCATCGCCCCACTGGCGCTGCCCTTCCTCGACGAGAACGTGCTCGGGAAGGGCTCCGGCGGTGGCTCCGGCGGCTCGGGGGGCCGCACCGTCGCCACGGTGAACCCGTTGGTGTCCCTGCAGCGCGACCTCGTCCGCGTTGATGACACCGAGGTGCTCCGCTACACGACCACGGCGCGCGGGCCGGACTACCTGCGGATGGTGACCCTCGACACCTTCGACGGCCTGCAGTGGCAACCGGCCGTGCTGCGGGCCCGGGCCTCCGCGCAGGTCGCCGACGGGCTGCCCGACGCGCCGGGGCTGTCCGACGACGTGCGCAGCTCGCGGGTCACGACCACGATCAGCGTCGGTCCGCTCGAGGAGAACCGGCTGCCGCTGCCGTACCCCGCGACGCGGGTCGACATCGACGGCGACTGGCGCTACGACGAGGCCACCCTCAACGTGCTCACCCCCGACGAGGGCCGCACGACCGAGGGCGTCGAGTACACCGTCACGTCGGTGCAGCCCGTCCCGACCGCCGCCCAGCTGCGGGCGGCCGGGGAGGCGCCGGAGGACGTCCTGCGCTACACCGAGCTCCCGCCGGTGACCCCGCTGGCCGCCCAGCTGGCCGAGGAGGTCGCCGGCGACGCCCCCACCGACTTCGACGCCGCGGTCGCCCTCCAGTCATGGTTCCGGGGCGAGGGCGGGTTCGCGTACGACCTGACCGTGCAGCCCCGCAGCGACGACGCGCTGGCCGACTTCCTCACCGATCGGCGGGGGTACTGCCAGCAGTTCGCCGGGGCCTTCGCGGTGATGGCCCGGCTGCTCGGCATCCCGGCGCGGGTGAACGTCGGCTTCGCGCCGGGCGCAGCGACCGACGAGGGCTGGGCGGTGACCTGGCACGACGTCCACGCCTGGCCCGAGCTGTACTTCGACGGGGCCGGCTGGGTGCGCTTCGAGCCGACGCCGGGCAACGGCGGGGCGGGGGTGGCCGCGCCGGCCTACGCGCCGTTCGCCTCCCAGCTGCCGGGGGCCACCTCGGGCGGGGTCGGGCCGTCGGACACCGCCCAGGATCGGCTCAACCCCACCCAGGCCGACCGGGCCGCCGAGGGCAGCGCGGTGAACCCGCGGGAGCGCGCCTTGGACGAGGCCGCGGCCGCTGCACGCAGGGGCAGCCGTCCTCGCGGCTGCCCTGGCTGGTCGGGGCCCTGGCGCTGCTGGCCGTCGCCGCCGCGCCGGCCACCCGCGCCTTGCGCCGTCGCAGGCGGCTGTCGGCTGCGGCGCGCGGCTCGTCCGAAGCCGCCTGGGCGGAAGTCCTCGACACTGCCGCAGACCTGGGCCACGACCGGCCCGCAGGCTCACCCCGGGCGCAGCTGGCGACCCTGGCCGCCCCGGCCGACGCGGCCGACGCCGCCCATCGGATGGCCCTGGCTGTGGAACGGGCCCGGTACGCCCGCGACCCGGGCCCGGAGGCTGCGTACGCCGACGACGCGCGCGCGGTGTGCACGGCCATGCGCGCTGAGTCGGGACGCGGGGTGCGGTTCAGGTCCCGGGTGCTCCCCCGCTCGGTGCTGAGCTCGGCGGGCAGCGTGTCGCAGCGGGCGTACGACGTCTTGGACAGCGCCGATGCGTGGTGGCAGCGCGGCCTGCGCCGGCTGAGGTCGCACCCAGCCGGATAGCAGCATCCGGGTGGATCACGCGTCCACCCGACGGGCCGCCGGACCGCGTCGAACGGGCTGAAGGATCAGTGAGCGGCGGTGGGCGTGGCGCGGGCTCAGCCACACCTGCGACGGGGCAGGGCTACTGCCGGTCGTCGCCCTCACGGCGCCGGCGCCAGCGCTCCTCGAGGCGCTGCATCGACGTGCCGCTCGACTTGGGCTTGCGCTTGGCCGATCCGCGGCCTGAGGCCGCGGAACCGCGGGCCGAGCCGCCAACCTGGGTGGGATCGGCGGCGGCGGGGGCCTTGAGCCCGGTGTAGGCGTACCAGGCGGCCCCCAGCATGACCAGGAAGCCGACCACGCCGATCGCGACGAGCTGGGTGGCGACCCCCGCGACCAGCAGGGCCAACCCAGCGAGCAGACCGACGGCGCCCAGGACCAGCCGCTTGCGCTGCACGGCCCGCAGGTCGCTGCCCCGCAACGTCGAGGCCAGCTTGGGGTCCTCTGCGTAGAGGGCGCGCTCCATCTGCTCAAGCAGGCGCTGCTCATGCTCGGAAAGCGGCACGGCACCTCCTCGGCGGTCTCCTTGCCACCGAACCCCCGGCGGCTCTACCCGGCCAGCATAAGCAGGCATCGGCCGTTGCGAAACCCGGCTTGACCGATCGGTTCAGGTTCGAGACCGAACGGCACCCGATCGCCGAGGCCCGGACCGCCGGCGACGCGGGCGAATCCCGGGCTCAGGGCGGGTCGTTCGGGCGCACCAGAGCCGCCGGGCGCACCGACCCCCGCCCGAATCGGGCCGCGGCCCGGTCGACCGCCCGATCGGCCTCACGCCAGCCGGCCTCGGGCGCGTCGAGCAGCAGCTGCTCGGCCAACTGCTCCACCGGGAGCAGGTTCTCGGCCCGCACCCCGACCAGGCGCAACCTCGCCCGCTGCAGGCCAAGGCCCTCGTAGAGGTCGCGGGCCGTGGCGTACAAGGCCTGGCCGACATCGGTGGGCTCGCGCAGGGTGCGTGATCGGGTCAGCGTCGTGAAGTCGGCGAAGCGCACCTTGACGCTGACCGTGCGCCCCACGAACCCCGCCGATCGCAGCCGGCCGGCGACCCGCTCGGCGAGGCGCAGCAGCTCGCGGCGGACGACCTCGGGGTCGTCGATGTCGGCCGGGAAGGTCTCCTCCGCGCCGATGCTCTTCTCGGCCTGGCCGGGGGTCACCCGCCGCTCGTCGCGACCCCAGGCCAGGGCGGACAGGTGGGCCCCGGCCGCCGGGCCCAGCGCGCGCTCCAGGGTGCGCTGGGGGGTGCGGGCGACATCGGCCACGGTGCGCAGCCCGAGTCGGGCGAGGGCCTCCTCGGTGCGCTCGCCGACACCCCACAGGGCGCCGACCGGGAGCGGGTGCAGGAACTCCACGATGCGGTCGCGGGGAACCACGATCAGCCCGTCGGGCTTGGCGCGGGTGGACGCGAGCTTGGCGACGAACTTGGTCGAGGCGACCCCTACCGAGCAGGTGATCCGCTGCTCGGCGGCGATCCGGGCGCGGATGGCCGCGCCGATGGCCGCGGGTCTGCCGAGTCGGCGCTCCGAGCCTGAGACGTCGAGGAAGGCCTCGTCGAGCGACAGCGGCTCGACGAGCGGGGTGACCGCCGCGAACACCTCCATCACCGCGGCGGAGACCTGGGCGTAGAGCGCGTGGTCGGGTTCCAGGATGTGCGCCTGCGGGGCCATCCGGCGCGCCCGGGTCATCGGCATCGCCGAGTGGATGCCCAGCCGGCGGGCCTCGTACGTCGCCGACAGCACCACGCCGCGCTGGCCGCCCCCGACGATGACCGGCTGGCCGCGCAGCTCGGGCCGGTCGCGCAGCGAGACGCTGGCGTAGAAGGCGTCCATGTCGATGTGCAGGATCGGGCAGCCGGAGTCGTCGTCCGGCGGGCCGTCGGGGGCCCCCGGGCGGTCGAGCTGCTGGCGCCGGCTCATGGGTGCCTCTCGCGGGTGGGTGGCCGGGCGGGGTGCTGGGTCATCCTCCCGCGCTTCCGGGGCTGGAGTGCCACAGCCGGCGCGGCGGGGCTCCGGGTTTCACCGCGTCGCCGGCCGGCTTGACGTCGGCGTAGGGCGACTGGCGGAACCCGCTGGGGTGGACGAGCACCCGCCGCTGGCCCATGCCGCCGGCCCGGGTCTCCGCCGGCCCCGGCTGGGGCCTGGCGTCCGTCCCAGGCGGCTCCGGCGGCAGGTCGGGCGGGGGGCCCCAGCCCTCCGGCTCGACCAGCAGCGGGAGCACCGCGGCCGCTCCCCCCTCGAGCCAGGCCGGATGCAGCGCCGACAGCTCCCAGCAACCGGTCGCCCGCAGCGAGACGCCGCGCGGGCCGGTGCGCCGCAGCACTCCCCGCACGAGCAGCAGCCAGGAGTGGAAGAGCGTGGCGGCGTACGGCCCTTGCGCGTCGTCGAAGAAGGTCGCGTCGATCGGGCCGGTGCCGTCGTCCAGGGTGAGGAAGACGACCCGGCGGCCGGACCGGATCGGCGGGGTCTGGGTGGCGACCTTGACGCCGGCCACCAGCAGCTCGGCCTGGGACCGCCGCCGCAGCAGGTCGCGCGCGTGGGTGGTCCCGAGCGCCGCGAGCATCGGCGCGTAGAAGTCGACGAGGTGCCGGCTGGCATCGAGGCCGAGCACCTCGAGCTCCGCGCGGACCCGCTCCGACGAGGTCATGTCAGGCAGCCCGCTGCCGGCCTCGCCGTCGCCCGGGCCGAGGTCGAGGGCGAGCTGCATGGCGGGCGGGCGCACCGGCGCGCCGGCCTGGGACTGGCGGGCGGCCAGCACGGCCGGATCGCCGACCTCGGCCCCGGAGCCCGCCCCGGCCGTCTGCCCCGGTGGTGGCCCCGGGGATCGCCGCCCGGGGGCCTGCCCGCGCCACGGCCCGCCGCCGCCCACCCGGCAGCGGCGCGCTCCAGCGGTCGAGGTCGGCGACCTGCAGCAGCAGGTCGCGACGGGTCACCCGGCCCCGGCGCCGCACCGGAACCGGTGCGGACAGGCCGTACAGGGAGTCGAACCCGCCGGCCAGGACCAGCCGCTCCGCGACCGGGCGCGAGACCCGGGCCCGGTGCCAGAAGTCGGTGAGCGTCGCGTACGGCTGGCCGGCGATGATCCGGGCGATCTCCGCGCCGTCGATGCCCTTGACGTCGGCGAGGGACAGCCGGATGCCATAGGCCCGGCCGTCCGGCACGCCCGGCTCGGCGGGCGCCCGGCGGGGGTGCTCGCCGAGGATCTCCGGGGCGGCTCGTCGTGGGGCCCGACGCGCTCGATCCGGTAGGTCGCGTCCGAGCGGTTGACGTCGAGCCCGAGCACCGCGATGCCCAGCTGGCGCGCGTCGTCGAGGATCAGCCGCTTGGGGTACATGCCCGGGTCGTGGGTGAGGACGCCGGCGAGGAACGCCGCCGGATGGTGCGCCTTGAGATAGGCCGAGTGGTAGGTCGGCAGGGCGAAGGCCGCGGCGTGGGCCTTGCAGAAGCCGAACGAGGCGAACGCGCGCAGGACGTCCCAGACCCGCTCGACGACGGGCAGCGAATAGCCGCGGCCGAGCGCGGCGGGGTAGAACCACTCGCGCACCAGTAGCTGGCCGTCGGGCGAGCCGAGCGTGCGCCGGTGCTCGTCGGCCTCCGCCAGCGAGCAGCCGGTCATCGCCGCGAGGATCCGCAGCACCTGCTCGTGGAAGACGACCACGCCGTAGGTCTCCGCCAGCGCCGGGCGCAGGTCGGGGTGGGGGTACTCGGGGGCCTCCCAGCCCTGCCGGGCGCGCAGGAACGGCGTGACCATGTCGGACTTCACCGGGCCGGGGCGAAACAGCGAGATGTCCACGATGAGGTCGCCGAACGTCTCCGGGGCGAACTTGCCGAGCAGCTCACGCTGGCCGGGCGACTCGATCTGGAAGCAGCCGAGGGTGCGGGTCGAGCGGATGAGCGCGAACGCCGGGGCATCGTCGAGGGGCAGGGCATCGAGGTCGGGCCGCGCGGCGGGGCCGTCGACCCGCTCGACCTCGTCGAGGGCGTGGGCCATCGCCGACTGCATCCGGATGCCGAGCACGTCAAGCTTGAGCAGGCCGAGGTCCTCGACGTCGTCCTTGTCGAACTGGCTCATCGGGAAGCCCAGCCAACTGGCCTCGACCGGGGTGCGGTCGAGCAGCGTGGCGTCGGAGAGCAGCACGCCGCACGGGTGCAGGGCGAGGTGGCGGGGCAGCCCGTCGAGGCGCTCGACCAAGGAGAAGAGCAGGTCGAGCCGCCCGTCGGCGTCCGCGCCGTTGCCGAGGGACCGGCCGATCTGGCGCAGCTCGGGCAGATCGCGCAGCGCCGCCCGGGCGTCCCGCGCGCGGATGTGCGGGAAGGCCTTGGCCAGGGAGTCGATCTCGCCAGGCGGCAGGCCGAGGGCCGCGCCGACATCGCGGATCGCGTGCCGGACCCGGTAGGTGTCGGCCATCGACACGCACGCGCAGCGGTCGCCTCCGTAGCGGGCCAGGATCTGCTCGTACACCTCCGTGCGCCGCGCCGACTCGACATCGACGTCCACATCGGGCAGCGCCTGCCGCAGCGGAGACAGGAAACGCTCCATGAGCAGGCCGTGGCGGATCGGGTCGACCCCGGAGACCCCGGTCAGGTAGTTGACCAGGCTGCCCGCCCCCGAGCCGCGGGCGGCGACGCGCACCCGCATCGAGCGGATCAGGTCGACCACATCGGCGACGCACAGGAAGTACGGGGCGTAGCCGAGCGAGGCGATCGTGGCCAGCTCGTCGTCCAGGCGGCGCCGCACGGCCGCCGACGGCGGCATCCCCCGCTCTCCCAGCCCGGCCTCGCAGCGGGCCCGCAGGATGGCGTCGGGGGCCCGGCGGTCGGCGGCCACGCTCGGGATCGCCGACACCTCGGGGACGTGGATGCCGCCGAGGCCGAGGTCGGCCCTCGGGTCCAGGACGCAGTCGGCCGCCGCCTCCTCGGTCGCCTCGAGCAGCCGCCGCGCGGTCGCCCGATCGCTGCCGGACAGGGCCCCGGCCCGGGTCGACGCGCCCGCGGCGCAGGCGATCGCCTCGGCGAGCGCGGCCATCTGCGCGCCGGGCTTGACCCAGGCCTGGGCTCCGCGGCGGTCGAGGTGGCGGCGGTCGAGCGGCACCAGGCGGCGGACGGCGTCGAGCACATCGGCGGTCACCGCGTCGTCGGGGCGGGCATGGCGCACGGCGTTGGCGAGGACGGCCGCCACCCCGTGCTCGGCGGCGAAGCCGAGCATCCGGCCGGCCAACGCCGTCGACAGCGCCGGCATCCCCCCGGACCCCAGCGCCCGGCCGAGGTCGGCCTGGCGCTGGGCGGCGAGCGGGTCGGCCGCGGCGTGGTGCGAGACCACCTCGACCCGCAGCTGGCCGGGGTCGACGCCGTCTCGCCAGCGGTCGAGCGCGGCCCGGGCCAGATCCGGCCGGCGGGCCGCCACCGCGCGCCCCACCTCGCTGGCCGGGCCGAGCAGCACGAGCAGGTCGCCGCCGGCGGCGTGCTCGGCCACCAGATCGAGCGTGGCCAGCGGCCGGCCCCGCTCGCCCCCCAGGTGCGCCGCGCTGATCAGTCGGCACACCGCGGCCCAGCCCCGGGCGCCGGAGCGGGCCAGCACGACGACCCGGGCATGACCGGGGTCGACCGCGGCCCCGCCGCGGGCCGGGCTGCGCCGGGTCCGCCGCCCACCAGCCGGGGTGGCCGACGCGGGCAGCGCCCCCGAGGGGGCGACGGCCAGGTCGACGCCGAGGATCGGCGCGATCCCCGCGGACAGGCACGCCTTGGCGAACTTCACCGCGCCGTAGGCGCCGTCGCGGTCGGTGAGCGCCAGCGCGCCCATGCCGTGCTCGGCCGCGAGCGCCACCAACGCCTCCGGGGCGGAGGCGCCGTACTTGAGCGACCAGCCGCTGGCGACGTGGAGATGGGTGAAGGAGTCCGGCATGGTTTGGCTGCTCACGGGTCGTGGGGAGGCGGCGGGCGGCCGGATCAGCCGGCGCGACGCGGCCGGTCGGCCGGCGTCGGCAGGGTCGAACTGGCCAGCGCCGGATCGAGCAGCGCCGGATCGAGCAGCGCCGGATCGAGGCCGAGCAGCCCCTCGACCAAGGTCAGGAACGCCGAGGCCTCGCGCACCAGGTCATCGGCCTCCCGGGCGGTGACCGCCCGGGCCAGCCCGGCCTGGGCGGCGGCGCGCTTGGCGGCGCCCGCGGCGAAGAAGGCCGCCCACTCCTGCAGCTCGGGGGCGACCTGGGCGAGCAGGTCCCACGCGCTGCGCAGCCGTCGGCCGGCCGGGCGGGCCCGACTGGCGAGCACCGCTGCGGCGATCCGCAGCGCGGCCAGGTGGGCCAGGGCGAAGCGGTCGGCCGGCCGAGCGGACGCCGAGGCCTCGGACAGAGCGCGGCAGGCCTGGGCCAGCAGGTCGAGCGAGGCCGGCGGGGCGGCCGCGGGGGCGAGAGGCATCACGAGACCTCCGGTCTCAGTCATGGGTACGGGTGAGGGTCCAGCGCCCGGTCGCGATCGGATGCGTGGTCGGGTCGTACGCGAGGTCGTAGACGCCGAGGGAGGCCTCCCGGCCGTGGCCGGCCTCCACCCGCCAGATCTCACGCTCGGCGCCCGCGCTGGGCAGCCCCGTCGGCTCGGACAGCCGCCACCAGGCCCGCGCCTCGACCCAGTGGGCCAGCACGGCCCGCACCAGGTAGAGCCGGCCCCGCCACAGGAACTGCACGGGCTCGGCGCCGGGGCACCGGGCCTGGACCCGGACCTCGACCGGCTCTCCCACGACCCGGGTCATTGGTTCCTCCTCCCCACGCCCTTCAGGGCGCGGCGTCGCTGCCGTCCGGTGAGTTGCGGGACGGCCGCCAGGGGAAGCGGCGACCGGGGCGCCGGACCCCGGGCGGGTGCTTCCCCACAGCCCGCCCGGGTCCGGCATCGGGGCCGGGCCCACCGGTCCGCGGGGGTCGAGTCCGCGGCCGGCGGGTCCGGCGCCTGAGGTGCCAGGTGGACGAATGGGGGACGCGGGGGACGCCTCCATTCGAACACCTGTTCGAACACGGACAGACACTACAGCCCACCCCCGACCGTTCGTCAATCCCCACGGCGCCGGAATGTGGACGGCGGCCAACCGGCCGGCGCCCGGTAACGTCCGCGCCGTGCCCGTCGATGCCCTCGCCCACCCCACGGTTCAGCGGATCGCCGCCCTGCTGCGCTCGCTCGGCGCCCCCGGCGAACCCCTCGAGCTGCCGGCGTCGGCCCCCACCGCGACGGCCGCAGCCGACCAACTCGGCTGCTCGGTGGGCGCCATCGCCAACTCGCTGCTCTTCGACGCCGACAGCGCCCCGCTACTCGTGCTGACCTCGGGGGCGCACCGCGTCGACACCCACCGGGTGGCCGGCCTGATCGGAGCCGAATCCGTCGGCCGGGCCAGCGCCGAGTTCGTGCGCGCGTCCACCGGCATGCCGATCGGCGGGGTCGCGCCCCTCGGCCACCCGGCCCCGATCCGCACCCTCGTCGACGTCTGGCTCGCCGAGCACCCGGTGGTCTGGGCCGCCGCCGGCCACCCCCACACCGTCTTCCCCACCACGTACGACGAGCTGCTCCGCCTCACCGGCGGCACACCGGCCGAGGTCGGCGCGTGACCGCCACCCCGGGCCCGCGCACCGCGGCCAGGCTCGCCTACGACCGCCGCGGCGAGGGCCCGCCCCTGCTCCTGGTCCACGGCCTCGGCAGCGCCCGCACGGTGTGGCGCCCGCTGGTCGACCGGCTGGCCCGCCGCTTCGACACCATCGCGGTCGACCTGCCCGGCCACGGAGACTCCCCCGCGCTCCCCCACACCGAGCCGGCCACACCGCGCCGGCTCGCCGCCCGCGTCGAACGTCTGCTCGACGCACTCGGCCTCGACCGCGTCGACGTCGTCGGCAACTCCCTCGGCGGCTGGGTCGCCCTGGAGATCGCCGCCGACGGCCGCGCCCGCTCCGTCACCGCGCTCGCCCCGGCCGGGCTCAACCACCGCCCCATGCTCAGCCAGCCGCGCATCCTTCGGCAGGGGCGGATCGCCGCGCGGGCGGCCGCCCCGATCGCCCCCACCCTGCTGCGATCCCGGGCCGTCCGGGCGGTGGGCTTCCGCTCGATGTCCGCCGCGCCGGGCGCGATCCCGTACGACGACGCCGTCGAGTCGGTCCGCCGCCACGCCGCGGCCCCCGGCTACCGGGCCGCCCTCGACGGCATCCTCGGCGGGCAGTTCACGAGGGCCGACCAGATCGGGGCCGAGGTCCCCGTCACCATCGTCCGAGGCGACCGAGACGACGTCCTTCCCGAGCGCAACCACGAGAACCACGCCCTCGCGCCCGACCACGCCCTCTGGGTGCGGCTCCCCCGCTGCGGGCATGTGCCGCAATGGGATGCGCCCGGCGCCGTGGCCCGCCTGGTCGTGCAGACCGCGGCGCAGGCCGGCGATCCGCGGTGACGGAGCCCGGCCGCGAAGCCCCGCCGGCCCTCGTCACCGTCCACCTGTGGGGGGTGGCCGCCTCGCGCGTGCCCGCCGCCTTCACCGCGATGGCCCGAGACCGCAGGCCGGTGCGCCGCCAGCCCGGGCTGCGCTTCGCCAAGCTGCTCGGCACCGGCGACGGTCGCACCTTCACCGTCCGAGACGCCGACCTCCGGCACTGGGCCCTGCTCGCCACCTGGGACACCGTCGAGGCGGCCGAGCGCTTCGAGCAGTCCGCCGTGATCGGCCGTTGGGACGCCAGGTCCCACGAGCGGCTGCGGGTCGCGATGACCCCGCTGACCAGCAAGGGCGAGTGGTCGGGGCAGCGGCCGTTCGGAGACCCCCATCCGGTCAAGCACCCCGGGCCGGTCGCCGCGGTCACCCGCGCGCGGCTGCACCCGGCGCGGGCGGCTGCGTTCTGGCGCTCAGTCCCGCCGGTAAGCGCACGCCTGCGCCAAAGCCCAGGGCTGCTGCTTGCGCTCGGCATCGGAGAGGCGCCGATCGGACTGCAGGGCACCTTCAGCCTGTGGTCCAGCGCGGCGAGCCTGCGCGACTTCGCCCACCGCACCCCCGAGCACGCCGAGGTCGTCGCGCGCACGCACCAGGTCGGTTGGTACTCCGAGGAGCTCTTCGCCCGCTTCGCGGTGGTCGAGGCGGGCGGCTCGTACGCCGGGCAGCGCCTCGAGCTGCCCGCCGAACCACCCCCGGCCATGCCCCCCCGGGCGGACGGCCCGCCTCCCGAACCCCCCGGCTGACCTAGGCTCTGGTGCCGTGAGCGTTCGCGTCTACACCGGCCCGCACGCGGACCACCACCGGTCCGGGGGCGGCGGCCTGCGTGCGATCCCCTGGGTGCTCGCGGCCCTCGTGGTGGGCCTGCAGATCGCCTGGCCGCTCTTCGAGCCGGGGCAGGCGCGCACCCAGCTCACGATTGCCACCGTCGTCGTGTTCTTCCTGGCGTCGGCCTCGCACGCCCTGATCCACCGCGGGCCGCTTTGGACCGCGGGCTACCTGGCGATCAGCCTGGGCATCGGCTGGGGCGTGGAGGCGGTCGGCCTGCGGGCGGGCATCCCGTTCGGCGACTACGCCTACACCGACGCCCTGGGCGCCACCCTGCTCGGCGTGCCGTGGGTCATCCCGCTGGCCTGGGCGATGATGTCCTACCCGGCGCTGGCGGTGGCCCGCACGGTGGCCGAGAGCCGCACCGGCGTGATGCTCGTCGGAGCGGTCGCCCTCGCCTCCTGGGACCTCTTCTTGGACCCGATGATGGTCGCCGCGGGCTACTGGACGTGGGACGACCCCTCCCGCGAGCTGCCCGGGATCGAGGGCATCCCGGCGATCAACTTCGCCGGCTGGCTGCTCACCTCGCTTGTGCTGATCGGCCTCCTCGACCTGCTCGGACGCCGTCGGGCCAATGACGCCCAGCCCCTCGCCCTGTGGCTGTGGACGTGGATCGGCGGCATCGTCGCCAACCTCTTCTTCCTCGACCGGCCCACCGTCGCCCTCGTGGGCGGAATCGGCATGGCGCTCGTCGGCGTACCGCTGCTGTGGCGGCTGTGGGTGGGCCGCGACTGATGCGCGCGACCACAGCCGGCCGCGCACTCGTCGCGGCAGGCTCCGCTGGGGCGGCCGTCCTCACCGCGCACACCGCGTGGAACCTGCGAACGCTGCGCACGCCGCCCGCCGATCCCCCGTCGCCGCGGCGGTGGGTGAGCGTCCTGCTGCCGCTGCGCGACGAGGCCGACCGGGTCGGCCCGTGCCTGGAGGCGCTGCTCGCCCAGCACGACGGCGGCCGGGTCGAGTACCTCGTGCTCGACGACGGCTCCGCCGACGGGACGGGCGACCTCGTCCGCGCGCTGGTCGGCGGCGACCCGCGTTTCCGCGTGCTTGACGGCGTCGAGCGGCCAGCCGGCTGGCTCGGCAAGCCCTGGGCCTGCGCCCAGCTCGCAGCCGCCGCGAACCCCGCCTCCGAGGTGCTCGTCTTCGTCGACGCCGACGTGATCCTCGCCCCCCACGCCGTGGCCGCGACCGCGGCCCTGCTCGCCGACAGCGGGCTCGACCTCGCCTCCCCCTACCCGCGGCAGGTCGCGGTCACCCCGGCCGAGCGGCTCATCCAGCCGCTGCTCCAGTGGTCCTGGCTCACCACGCTGCCGTTGGCCGCGGCCGAGCGCTCCCCGCGGGAGTCGCTGACCGCCGCCAACGGCCAGCTCCTGGCCGTCCGGCGCGACGCGTACGACCGGGCCGGCGGGCACGCCTCGGTGCGCTCCGAGGTGCTCGACGACGTGGGCCTGCTGCGCGCGGTGAAGCGCTCCGGCGGCCGAGGCGTCGTGGTCGACGGCACCCACCTCGCGACCTGCCGCATGTACGACGGCTGGGACGACCTGCGCAGCGGCTACACCAAGTCGCTGTGGTCGGCCTTCGGCTCACCGGCCGGCGCCGCGGCGGCGGTCGGAGCCCTGTCGCTGCTCTACGTCCTGCCCGCCGCGGCCGCGCTGCGCGGCTCGCGCGTCGGCGCCGCCGGCTACGCCGCCGGCGTGGTGGGGCGCGCCCTCGTCGCCAGCCGGGTCGGCGGCCGGGTCTGGCCGGACTCCTTGGCCCACCCCGCCTCGATCGCCGCCCTGGGCTGGCTGACCGCGGAATCCTGGCGAGGCAAGCGGGCAGGCTCACTGTCCTGGAAGGGCCGACCGATCGAGGCGGCGGCATGAGCCGGGTCGTCGTCATCGGCGCCGGGATGGGCGGACTCGCCGCCGCGGCGCGGCTCTCAGCGCAGGGCCACGAGGTGCTCGTGGTGGAGCAGGCCGAGACCTGGGGCGGCAAGCTCGCCACGTACGTGCGCGACGGCTTCGCCTTCGACACCGGCCCCTCGCTGCTCACCCTGCCGGCGGTCTACCGCGACCTGTTCCTCAAGACGGCGGTCCGCCGGGCCGGGGCGTCGCTCGAGGAGTGCGTCGACCTGCAGCCGCTGGATCCGGCGTTCTCCTACCGGTGGTCGGACGGCGCCACCGCGGTCCTGCCCGGCGCCGGGCCGGCGCTGGCCGCCGACGCCCTCGGGTCGGCCCTCGGCGGCTCGGCCGCCGACGACTGGCGGCGCTTCATGGAGCGCGCCGCCGCGATCTGGCGCGCGACCCGCACCCCGTTCCTGGAGACCCCGCTGTCCGGTCCGCTGGACCTCGTCCGCCAGACCTGGCGGCTCAACGACCTGCGCACGATCGCGCCGTGGTCGACGCTGCGCGGCCTTGGCCGCGGCTACTTCGACGACCCCCGCCTGGTCACCCTGCTCGACCGCTACGCGACCTACACCGGCTCCGACCCGCGGCGCGCACCCGCCGCGCTCGCGGTCGTCCCGTACGTCGAGCAGACGTTCGGCGCCTGGCATGTCGGGGGCGGGCTGCGGCGGCTGGGCGATGCGCTCAAGCAGCGCTGCGACGAGCGCGGGATCGCCTTCCGGTTCGAGGCCGACGTCGCCGAGGTGCTCGTCGAGGGCGGGCGGGCCTCCGGGGTCCGGCTGGTCGACGGCGAGGTGCTCGCCGCCGACGTGGTGGTCGCCAACGCCGACGCCAGCCACCTCTACCGCGACCTCGTCGCAGACCCGCGGCGCGAGCGTCCGCTGGCGAACCTGCGCAAGGCGACCCCCTCGCTGTCCGGCTTCGTGCTGCTGCTCGCCGTGCAGGGCCGCACGCCCGGGCTGCTGCACCACAACGTCTGGTTCCCCGAGGCGTACGACGACGAGTTCGACGCGATCTTCGGCGACCGCCCCCACCCGGTGGACGACCCGACCGTCTACGTCTGCTCGCCGGACGACCCGCTGATGCGGCCCGACGCCGGGCATGAGTCCTGGTTCGTCCTGGTCAACGCCCCCCGGCACGACCCCGCCGGGGGCGTCGACTGGACCGAGCCGGGGCTCGCCGCCTCGTACGCCGAGCGGGTGCTCGCGGTCATGGCCCGCAGGGGCTTCGACGTGCGCGACCGGCTGCTGTGGCACGAGGTGCGCACCCCCGCCGACCTGCAGGCCGCCACCCGCGCCCCGGGCGGCTCGATCTACGGCACGTCGAGCAACGGCGCCCGCGCGGCCTTCCTGCGCCCTGCCAACGCCTCCCCGATCCCGGGGCTGTTCCTCGTGGGCGGCTCTGCGCACCCCGGCGGCGGGCTGCCCCTCGTCGGGATGTCCGCGGCGATCGTGGCCGAGCTCATCGGCCAGGCCTGACGGGGCCGACGGCTAGCCCAGTCGGCGGCGCACCATGGCGAGCAGCTGCGTCAACCCGATGACGCCCAGGACCAGCCACGCGTAGGCCCCGGCCTGCGCCCACGAATCGGCGGCGGAGGGGTAGAGGCCGCAACCGAGCAGGAACATCGCGGTCGCGATGACCCGCGTGGGCCGCTCCCACACCGTGACGATGCCGATGTCGTCCAGGCCGCCCGCGGTGGCGCGGGCGCGCGCGTACTCCTGCAGCATCATCAGCGCGCCTGCCGCCACGCAGACCCACACGTCGGCTCCGAGCACCCACAGCGCCACCAGGTAGAGCCCGTCGGACACCCGGTCGGCCACCGAGTCCAGCACGTAGCCCCAGCGGGTCACCCGGTCGGTGAGCACCGCCACGGCCCCATCGAGGGAGTCGACCAGCCCCGAGACCGCGACGAGGGCGAACGCCAGGATGGGCCACCTCCCGCCCAGCGAGGCGACCCACACGACCACGCCGGAGAGGCCGACCCCGAGCAGGGTGACCGCGTCAGGCGGCACCCGGGTGGCCGCGAGCGGGCGCGCCACGGCGTAGACGATCGTGAGATAGAGGTGGGTCAGCCGCGACTCGCTGGGGTCGTACCCGCCATGCAGCTGCGACCATCGCGCGAGGTAGTCGGCCCGCGTCGGCACGGTCACGCTAACGGCCCTTCCATGCGCCGATCCTGTCAGCCCGCGGCGGCCAGGCCGAGGGCGTCGGCGATCTCGCGCGTCGCCGTCGAGCGGTTCAGCGTGTAGAAGTGCAGGCCGGGGGCGCCGCCGTCGAGCAGCCTGCGGCACATCGCCGTGGCGGCCTCGACGCCGATCGCGCGCACCGCCTCGGGGTCGCCTTCAACGGCACGCAGCCGATCGGCCAGCTCGACGGGCACCGCGGTGCCCGACAAGGCCGCGAAGCGCTCGATCTGCTTGACGTTCGTCACCGGCATGACCCCCGGGATGATCGGGATCTCGCACCCGTGGGCCGCCGCCCGGTCGACGAGCCGGAAGTACGTGTCGGCGTCGAAGAAGAACTGCGTCACCGCGAACTCCGCGCCCGCCTCGGCCTTCGCCGCCAGCACGCGCGCGTCCTGCTCCAGGTCGGCCGACTCCGGATGCCCCTCGGGGAAGGCCGCGACCCCCACCGAGAAGTCGCCCAGCTCGCGCACGAGGGCGACCAGCTCATCGGCGTGGCGCAGGCCCTGCGGGTGCTGGACCCACGGCTGCCCGGGCCGCCCGGCGGGTCGCCGCGCAAGGCCAGGACGTTGCGCACGCCTGAGTCGGCGTAGTGCCCGATCACCTGGCGCAGCTCGGCCCGCGAGGACCCCACGCACGTCAGGTGCGCCACCGGGGTCATCGTCGTCTCCGAGGCGATCCGCTCGGTGACCCGCACCGTGCGGTCGCGTGTCGAGCCCCCCGCGCCGTACGTCACCGACACGAACGACGGCGCGAGCGGCTCGAGCTCGCGGATCGCCTGCCACAGGTGGCGCTCGCCCTCGTCGGTCGAGGGCGGGAAGAACTCGAACGACCACACGGCGTGGCCGGCCGCGCGGCCCTGCGCGAGCAGATCGCGGACGGCGACCGCGCTGCCAGCGGTCGACGAGGTGCCTCGGGCCATGCGCGGAGCGTACGTTGCGGGGTCTGCTGATGCCGGGACCCGGCTGCCCGCCTAGGCTCAATGGCCGTGAACGCCCCCACTCCCGCCGCCAGCGGCGGCCCCCTTGACGTCGAGGACCTGCGCTCTCGCGTGCAGAAGGCGCTCGACGACTTCCTCGCGGTGCAGCAGCCGCGCCTCGACGCGGTGAGCGACGAGCTCGGCCCGCTGCTGGACGCCATCCGCGACCTGCTGCGCGGCGGCAAGCGGCTGCGCCCCGCGTTCGCGTACTGGGGCTGGCGCGGGGCCGGCGGGGCCGACTGCCCGCAGATCGTGCACGCGGCCACCTCCCTGGAGCTGCTCCAGGCCTGCGCGCTGATCCACGACGACGTGATGGACGGCTCCGACACCCGCCGCGGCATCCCCGCCGCGCACCGGCGGTTCGCCACCCTGCATCGCGGCTCCTCCTGGCTGGGCTCGCCCGAGGCGTTCGGGGTGGGCTCGGCGATCCTGCTCGGCGACCTGTGCCTGTCGTGGTCCGACGAGCTGCTGTTCGCCTCCGGGCTGCCCGGCGACGCGGTGCTGCGGGCCAAGCCCGTGTACGACGAGATGCGCACCGAGCTGATGGCCGGCCAGTACCTCGACCTGCTCGAGCAGGCGGTGGGCGGCGGATCGGTCGAGCGGGCCATGCGCGTGGTCCGCTACAAGGCCGCGAAGTACACGATCGAGCGGCCGCTGCACCTCGGCGCGGCGCTGGCCGGGGCGCCCGCGGGGCTCACCGCAGACGTACTCGCGCTACGGACTGCCGCTGGGCGAGGCGTTCCAGCTGCGCGATGACGTGCTCGGCGTCTTCGGCGACCCCGCGGAGACCGGCAAGCCGGCCGGCGACGACCTGCGCGAGGGCAAGCGCACGGTGCTGATCGCCGCCGCAGTGGACCGCGCGACCCCCGAGCAGGCCGCCGAGCTGCGACGCCACCTCGGCGACCCCGGCCTCACCCCCGAGGGCGTCGACACCCTGCGCGACGTCATCTCCTCGACGGGTGCGGTCGCCCACATCGAGGGGCTGATCCGCGACCTGACCGAGCAGTCCCTGTCAGCTCTGGAGTCAGGGCCGGTCGATGAGCCGGCACACACGGTGCTGCATCAGCTCGCCGAGGCCGCGACCGCTCGCAGGGTCTGAGCCGCGCGGAGGCGGCCTGGTCCCCCCACGCCTACGCTGGAGCATCATGCGCACCGTCAGCGGCCCCACCGACCACGTCGTCATCGTCGGAGCCGGCCTCGGCGGGCTCTCCGCCGCCCTGCGGCTCGCAGGGGCGGGCCGCCGCGTCACCCTGCTCGAGCGCGAGACCGTGCCCGGGGGCCGCAACGGCCTGCTCGAGCTCGACGGCTACCGCTTCGACACCGGCCCCACCGTCCTCACCATGCCCGACCTCATCGCCGACGCCCTGGACTGCGTCGGGGAGCGGATGGAGGACTGGCTCACGCTCCGGCCCATCGAGCCCGCCTACCGCACGTACTTCCCCGACGGCTCGCAGATCGACATGCACAGCGATGTGGGCGCGATGGCCGAGGAGATCGGCCAGGTCTGCGGCCCGGCCGAGGCCGCGGGGTACGAGCGCTTCGTCGACTTCGTCTCGCGGCTCTACCGGCTGGAGATGAAGGACTTCATCGACCGCAACATCGACTCGCCCTTCGACCTGCTCACCCCGAACCTTGCGCGGCTGGTGGCGATGGGCGGCTTCCGCCGGCTGGCGCCGAAGACCGCGGAGTTCCTCAAGGACCCGCGGACCCAGCGGATCTTCTCGTTCCAGTCGCTGTACGCCGGGCTCAGCCCCCACGACGCGTTCGCGATCTACTCGATCATCGCCTACATGGACTCCGTGGCCGGGGTCTTCTTCCCCGAGGGCGGCATGCACGCCGTGCCCCGTGCCCTGGCGGGAGCCGCCGAGAAGCACGGCGTGGACATCCGCTACTCGACCGAGGTGGCCCGCGTCGAGACGCGAGGCGGTCGCGCGGTGGCCGTCCACACCGCCGACGGCGAGCGCATCGCCTGCGACGCCGTCGTGCTCAACCCCGACCTGCCCGTGGCGCGCCGCGACCTGCTCGGCCAGCCGGTCCGACGGCCGCTGCGCTACTCCCCGTCCTGCGCGCTCCTGCTCGCCGGGTCGTCCGCCGCCTACTCCAAGATCGCCCACCACAACATCCACTTCGGGGAGTCGTGGCGCGAGGTGTTCCGCGACCTCGTCGACACCGAGGTGCTGCCGAGCGACCCGTCGTTCCTCGTCACCAACCCGACCCGCACCGACCCCGGGCTGGCCCCGGACGGCAAGCAGATCTACTACGTGCTGTTCATGACCCCGAACCTGCACGGCGGGCAGGACTGGAGCGGCTGCGCGGCCCCTTCCGCGACGAGATGGTTCAGCGCCTGGAGCGGGCCGGGTACGTCGGATTCGGCGATGCAGTGGAGGTGGAGGACCTCACCACGCCGCTGGAGTGGCACGCGCGCGGCATGGAGATGGGCGCGCCCTTCGCCGCCGCCCACTCGTTCCTGCAGACCGGGCCGTTCCGCCCGCGCAACCTGATGGGCGAGAACATCGTCTTCACCGGCTCGGGCACCCAGCCCGGGGTCGGCGTCCCGATGGTGCTGATCAGCGGCCGGCTCGCCGCCGAGCGGATCCTCGGGCCGGACCCCTCGTACCGCTCACGCGCCTGGCGCTGACCGAGTTCAGACGGCCGGCAGATCGGTTTCCGGCCCGTCGCCGACGAGCAGCACCGAGCCCGGCACCTCGTCATCTCGCCACGACACGCACGCGTCCTGGAACACCTCGACGGCCATCTCGAAGGTGTCCGGGTCTCCGTCGGCGAGCGAGGCCCAGCCGTCCCAGACGACCAGCAGCCCCTCGTCCTCAAGGTCGAGGGAGCGCAGGCACCCGTCGAGCTGCTCCCACCGCACGACGGCCGCCGGCAGGTCGAAGGCCTCCCGGCAGACCGCCAAGAACCCCTCCCGGTCCTCCACCCCGCCGGTGTCCACGAACACGAACTTCCAGCCCGCGTCGTCGGCGTGGCGCTCGCCGACGACCGCGTCGCCCTCAGCCCAACGGAAGACCCCATTGCGTTCGGCCGGTCGCTCCCCAGCCAGCGTGATCCCCACAGGACGTTCCTATGGCGCCCAGCCTCGCCGCGCAACGCAAACGGCGGCGCCATAGCCTCAGCGTCCATGAGCAGGCGCGAGTTGGATGCCGCCGGGATCGACGATCCGGCGCTGCGCATGTCGTACGAGGCATGCCGCGAGCTGAATGCCTCGCACGGCAAGACCTACTACCTCGCGACCCTGCTCCTGCCTCCAGCCAAGCGCCCGTACGTCCACGCCCTGTACGGGTTCGCCCGATACGCCGACGAGATCGTCGACGCGTTCGGCCGCGACGACGCAGCGGCAGCCGCGCAGCTCAAGGAGTGGGGCGAGGCGTTTCTCTCCGACGTGCGGGCCGGCGGCAGCAGCGACCCGATCTGCCGGGCGGTCGTGGACACCGTCCAGAAGTGGGACATCCCCATCGAGCACTTCGAGGCGTTCCTACACTCGATGGCGATGGACCTCACGGTCACCGAGTACGCCACGTACGACGACCTGTACGAGTACGTCTACGGGTCAGCCGCGGTGATCGGGCTGCAGATGGTCCCCGTGTTGGAGCCGGTTCACGAGGACGCCTACCCGCGGGCACAGGAGCTCGGCGTGGCCTTCCAGCTCGCCAACTTCTGCCGCGACGTGGGCGAGGACCTCGACCGCGGGCGGCTCTACCTCCCGCTTGAGGACCTCGACCGCTTCGGCCTGACCCGCGCGGACGTCGAGCGCCGCGACGTCGACGACCGGTTCCGCGACCTGATGCGCTTCCAGATCGCGCGCGTGCGCCGCCTCGAGGAGGCCAGCCGCCCCGGCATCGACCTGCTGCACCCCACGAGCCGCCCGTGCATCGAGGCGGCGCGCGTCCTCTACTGCGGCATCGCCGACGAGGTCGAGCGGATCGACTACCAGGTCTTCACCAGGCGGGCCACGACCTCGACATCACGGCGCCTCGCCGTCGCCCTCCCGGCCTGGCGGCGCGCCGTCGCCGCCCGCCGAGCCGAGGGCCCCTCCCCGCAGCCACAGCCGCGGCGGCCCTGACCGCGGCTCGCGCTGCACCCCGCGCCGGCCCCAGAACACCCACCACGCCAGCGTCTGCACCACCAGGGCGAATCCGAACAGCAGGTCCTCGACCGGCGCGTACGCGATCCGCCCCTCGCCGAGGAAGACCGGGAGGTCGCCGCCCAGGATCGCGTCGCCGTCGTAGCGGACGATGCGCAGCCCGGTGAGGACGCCGTTGGTGACCAGCTGGAAGAACACGATGATCGCGTAGGAGACCCAGAAGACGCGGCGCCGAAGCAGCCGGGTGCGCAGCACCCACAGGTCGAGCGCGATCGTCGCCAGGACGCCGGCGACCGCCAGTTGCGTGTACGTCACGGCGCGTCCTCCGGCTCGGAGGGGTCATCTCCGACCGGCCAGCCCTTGGCCGAGCGCACGGCCTCCAGCGTCAGCACCGAGGCGATCGGGATCACCAGGAAGAACAGCACCTCATCGAGCGGGAGGCCGCCGGGGAAGACGATCCCGGTCGTCCGCTCGGGGTCGAACGTCCAGTGACCCTGGGCGATCGCGTACAGGTCCCAGATCACGAAGACCGGCAGGACGCAGGCGATCGTCGCGAGCAAGCGGTGCCAGCGCCGGTACACGCGGGTGCGCAGCGCCACCTCCAGCCAGGCGGTGCCGGCCAGGCAGAACGCCAGGACCCCGACGTATGCGAGGTGGCTCACGGGACCGCCGGCTTGCGGTGGTCCCAGGACACGACCCGCTCCACCCGCAGCCGGAGGGCGACCTGCTTGCCGGCCCGCTCCAAGGCCGCCGCGCGCACCGCGGGGAGGTGCTCGGCGGCCACCCCCTCGTACTTGGCGGCCAGCCCGGCGACGACGTCGGCGATGAGATCCGGATCGTCGAGCAGGTCCACCACCCCGGTCAGCTGGACGCCGCGCAGCTCGGCGTAGCCCTCGCCGGCCTCGACGAGGGCGGCAAAACGAGGGTCGCGGCGCAGGTTGACGGCCTTCTGCGACTTGGCGAAGGTCCGCATGACCACCGTGCCGTCGGCTTCGACGAGGTACCACATCGGCACCGGGTCGGGCAGCCCGTCTGGTCCGAGCGTGACCAGCACGAGGATTCGGCCCTCACGGAGGAAGGCGTCGACCTCGTCGGGGGTCAGGGCGATCACGGCGCGGGAGGCGGGCACCCCCCTACCCTGCCAAATCCCGCCGGGCGGCGCCCGAGGCGTACCGCGGGGCGCGGGGGCACGGGCAAGGGCGCGCGGGGGCGTCAGCGTGGGAAACGGCCGTCCTGCCGTGCCAAAGGTACCCTCGACGGCGTGGAGACGACGGTCAGCGACCCCCTCGTCGGGCGGCTGCTCGACGGGCGCTACCGCGTGGGCGAGCGGATCGCCCGCGGCGGCATGGCCACCGTCTACCAAGGCACCGACACCCGGCTGGACCGCGAGGTCGCGCTCAAGGTCATGCACCCTGGCTTCGCCGAGGACCACGCGTTCGTCGAGCGCTTCGTGCGCGAGGCACGCGTCGCGGCAAGGGTGTCGCACCCCAACGTCGTCTCGGTCTTCGACCAGGGCGACGACGACGGCCTGGTCTTCCTGGCGATGGAGTACGTGCACGGACGCACGTTGCGCGACCTGCTCCGCGAACGCGGGCGATTCGGCGCGGCCGAGGCCCTCGACGTCATGCAGCCGGTCCTGGCCGGCCTCGCGGCGGCACACGACGCAGGGCTGGTGCACCGCGACATCAAGCCCGAGAACGTCCTCATCGCCGATGACGGCCGCATCAAGGTCGCCGACTTCGGGCTGAGCCGGGCCGCCAGCACGGCCAGCGCACAGAGCACCCAGGGCGTGCTGATCGGAACCGTCGCCTACCTCTCCCCGGAGCAGGTCGAGCGCGGCACCGCCGACATGCGCAGCGACGTGTACGCCGCCGGCGTGCTGCTCTTCGAGCTCCTGACCGGGTCCACCCCGTACGCGGGAGAGAGCCCGCTCGCGGTGGCCTACCAGCACGTCAACGGGCAGGTGCCCGCCCCGAGCACGCTCGCCCCCGGGACGCCGCCGGCCGTCGATGCCCTCGTCCTGGCCGCGACCCAGCGCGACCCCGGCCGCCGGCCCGCGCACGCCGCGGCGTTCCTGGCCGACGTGCGCAGGGTGCGCCGCGACTTGCCCGAGGTGGCCGAGCCCGTCGCCGACCTCGGCCACCAGACGCTCGTCGTGGCGCTGCCGGGCACCGCTGCCGCGGCCACGACCGACCAGGCCGCCAAACCCGGCAAGCCCCCCAAGGAGCCCAAGGCCCCGCGCAAGCGGCGCCGCAAGGGCCCGATCCTCCTCGCCCTGCTGCTGGTCCTCGCGGTGGCCGCCGGCGGCGCGGGCTGGTGGTTCGGCAGCGGCCGCTACACGCCCGTCCCCTCCGTGCTCGGCCAGGACCAGCCGACCGCCGAGGCGACCCTGGCCACGGCCGACCTGAAGACCGCCGTCGCCGAGTCCGTCTACAGCGAGGACGTCCCGGCCGGGCTGGTCATCTCCACCGATCCCGAGCCCGCAGTAGACGCGCGGCGAGGCAGCACGGTCGACCTGGTGCTGTCGCTCGGCCCGGAGCGCTACGCGGTTCCCGAGCTCGCCAATCTCACCGCCGACGAGGCCAAGGCCGCCCTTGAGGGCACCAAGCTCGCGCTCGGCCCGGTGGCCGAGGAGTACAGCGAGACCGTCGAGGTCGGCCGGATCATTCGGTTCGACCCGCCGGTGGGCACCTCCTCGAAGCCGCAGACTCCGGTGTCGGTGTGGGTCAGCAAGGGCCCCGCGCCCGTCCCCGTACCGAAGATCGTGGGGGCGTCGACGGCCGATGCGCAGAAGGCCCTCAAGTCCGTCGGGCTCAGCGGCAAAGAGGTCGGCCGCGAGTTCAGCGAGACGGCGCCCAAGGGCGTGGTCATCCGCTCCGATCCCCCGCCGGACACCGTCGTCAACAAGGGCACCGAGGTCAAGTACGTCGTGTCCGACGGCCCGCCCCCCGTGCCGGTGCCCAACGTCACCGACAAGAAGCTCTCCGACGCGGAGAAGGCCCTCACCGACGCGGGCTTCAAGGTCAGCGTCAACAAGCCGCCGGTGGTCTTCCTCAACCGGGTGATCTCGCAGAGCCCCGGCGGCGGCAACACGGCCCCGCGCGGGTCCACGGTGACCATCACCATCATCTAGCCCGCCGGTGCCCACCTACGCGCACGGCCGCGTGGCCACGCTGGCCCTGCTGGCCGTCACGGTGATCTGGGGCTCGTCGTTCGTCCTCACCAAGTGGGCGCTTGACCAGATCGACCCGCTCGACTTCCTGTTCTGGCGGTTCGTGATCGCCACCTCCGCGCTGGTGCTGATCCGCCCGCGCGCGGTGGCCGAGCTGTCCCCGCTCGCCCGGCGCCGCGGTGTCGTCATCGGCCTCTTCCTCGGCGCCGGCTTCGTTGCGCAGACGTACGGGCTGCAGACCACCTCACCGGCGGTGTCGGGGTTCCTGACCGGGATGATGATCGTGCTGACCCCGCTGCTCGCAGCGCTGTTCTTCCGGCGCCGGATCGAGCCGCTGGCCTGGGCCGGGGTGCTGCTCGCGACCGCCGGATTGGCGGTGATCTCACTGCGCGGCCTGTCGCTCGGGATCGGCGAGGCGCTCACGTTGCTCGGCGCGCTGATGTTCGCCGGGCAGATCGCCCTGCTGTCGGAGTGGCCGCGGCCCGATGAGGCGTACGGCACGACCGTCCTTCAGTGCGCGGTCGCGACCGCGGTGGCCGGCCTGCCCGCGCTGCTCACCGGAGGCATCGCCGCTCCCCCCAACGCAGGGGTCTGGGGGGCGCTGCTCCTCATGGGCCTCGGCGCGGGCGCGATCGGCTTCACGGTGCAGGCGTGGGCGCAGGCGCACCTCACGGCGACCCGTGCCGCCATCATCATGGCGATGGAGCCGGTCTTCGCCGGGATGTTCGCCGTGCTGTACGGCGAGGCCCTGACCCTGCGCCTGGTCGTCGGCGGCTCGCTCGTGCTGGCCGCGATCCTGCTGGTGGAGCTGGGGCCGAGGCACTCGCGCGAGGGCCAGATCCCTCGCGTCCAGGGCTGACCCCGGGCCCCTCGCCCGAGTCCGCATCGTGGGACGGCTCATCCGCATCCCGGTCCGGTGGCCTAGCCTCGGCACCATGCGGCAGAGCGCGATCTATGGCTTTCCCACCCGGGCTCCCGGGCGGGATGTCTGACACGCATCTGACGCACCCTTGAGCCCCCGGAACCCGGGGGCTTTTCTCATGCTCGAACCCGTTGCGGCACAAGGAGACAGACCATGGTCGTGGTGATGGCGCCCGAGGCCACCGAGGCCGATGTGGCGGCGGTGGTGGACCGCGTGGCGGCGGCAGGCGGCGAGGCGTTCGTCAGCCGCGGCGTGACCCGCACGATCATCGGGCTCGTCGGCGACGTCGAGGCGTACGGGGCGCTCAACCTGCTCGGGATGCACGGCGTCAGCGAGGTCGTGCGGATCTCCGCTCCCTACAAGCTGGTGTCCCGCCAGCACCACCCCCAGATGACCACGGTCTACGTGGGCGCCGACCGCCGGGTGCCGATCGGGCCGGACACGTTCACCCTGATCGCCGGGCCGTGCGCCGTGGAGACCCCGGAGCAGACCCTGGAGGCCGCGCAGATGGCCCAGGCGGCCGGCGCCACGCTGCTGCGCGGCGGGGCGTACAAGCCGCGCACCTCGCCGTACGCGTTCCAGGGGCTCGGCGAGGAGGGCCTGCGGATCCTCGCCGACGTGCGGGCGCAGACCGGGATGCCGGTGGTCACCGAGGTCGTCGACGCCCATGACGTCGAGCTGGTGGCCTCGTACGCGGACATGCTGCAGGTGGGCACCCGCAACATGGCCAACTTCGCGCTGCTGCAGGCGGTGGGCGAGGCCGGCAAGCCGGTGATGCTCAAGCGCGGGATGAGCTCGACCATCGAGGAGTGGCTGATGGCGGCGGAGTACATCGCCCAGCGCGGCAACCTCGACATCGTGCTGTGCGAGCGCGGGATCCGGACCTTCGAGACCTCGACCCGCAACACCTTGGACATCGCGGCCGTCCCGGTCGCCCACGGCCTGTCGCACCTGCCCGTGGTCGTCGACCCCTCGCACTCGGGCGGCCGGCGCGACCTCGTGGTGCCGCTCGCGCGCGCGGCCATCGCGGTCGGCGCCGACGGGATCATCGTCGACGTGCACCCGCACCCCGAGCAGGCGCTGGTCGACGGGCCGCAGGCCCTGCTCAACGGCGACCTGCGCGCGCTGGCCGCCGCCGTGCGCCAGCTGCCGCCCGATGCTCGGCCGCCGCCCCGCCTAGCCAGCCCTCCCGGTTTGCGGTGGCACGGGATGCGGTTTCATCTCCTGCCACCGCAAACCGGACTCGTGGGCGAGCAGGGCGCGCTTGACCTCCAGTCCGTACGCGTAGCCGCCGAGCGACCCGTCGGAGCGGACCACCCGGTGGCACGGCACGAACGGCGCGACCAGGTTGCGGGCGCACGCCGAGCCGGCGGCGCGCACCGCCGAGCGGCTGCCCGGCCTCGGCGGCCAGCCGCGCGTACGACCAGGTCTGCCCGGGCGGGATCGAGCGCATCGCCCGCCAGGCCTCCTGGCGGAACGGCCCCCCGGCCTGCCGCACGTCAACAGCGTCGAGCGCCGCGACATCGCCGGCCAGGTACGCGGCGACGGCAGCCGAGATCGTCGGCGAGATGCGACCGTCCTCGATCGCCAGGCCTTCGAGTCGCTGAGCGAGCACGGCGGGGTCGCCGAAGCAGGAGCCAAGCACCGTGTCGCCGACCGCGACCACAGTGAGCGCGCCGAACGGCGTGGGCAGCGTCTCGCGGGCGGCGGTCTCGGTCACGGTCTCGATCATCGGGGTGCTCCTCGGCGGGCAGGTGGTGGGGTTCGGGTCGAGTTGGCTGCGGGACGAACGGTGGGCCGGCCCGCCGCGGCGGCCGCGGTCCAGAGGTGCTGGGCGGCGTAGCCGCGAAACGGCCGCCACCGAGAGGGGTCGCCGCCGCGGGCACCCACCTCGCGGGCCAGCACCAGATCGGTGCCCGGCCAGGCGTCCGGATCCCCCAGCGCGCGCAGGGCGACGTACTCGGCCGTCCATGGGCCGATGCCCGGCAGCGCGAGCAGGCGCCGCCTCGCCTCCTCGCGGTCCGCGGCAGGCGACAGGTCGAGCCGGCCGGACGCGACCGCGTCGGCGAGCGCAAGCAGGGTGCGGGCCCGAGACGCGGTCAGCCCGATCGAGGAGACGGCATCTACGGTGACCGCCGCGGCGGCCGGGAAGGCGTGGCCGGCCGCGCCCCCGTCGTCCGCCGCGCCGGGCACCCGGTCGCCGCACGCGGACGCCAGCCGACCGGCCAGGGTCCGCGCGGCCGCGACCGAGACCTGCTGGCCGAGGACCGCCTTGACCGCCGTCTCGAACCCGTCCGCCGCCCCCGGCACCCGCAGACCGGGACGGCGCTGGACGAGCGGGCGCAGCACCCGATCGGCCGCCAGCGCGTCGTCGACCTGCGCGGGGTCGGCATCGAGGTCGAGCATCCGGCGCAGCGCGCCCACAGCCGGCCGCACCCCAGCCAGCTCGGCCAGGGCCAGCCGAGCCGCCCAGCCCCCGCTGACGGGCGCCAGCTCCACCGAGGCGAGCGATCCGGGCAGCCGGAGCACCCTCCGGTACGCCCGGCGGACGCCATCCGAAGCCAGCCCGACCTCCTCGACTCCGGGCACGGCACGGGCGGCGAGCCAGTCGAGCATCGGGTCGGCGGCGTACGGCTCGCGGCAGGCCAGCCGCAGGGCGAGCCGGCCCGGAGCGGCCCGCCGGCCGTCGTCGGCCGAACGCCCCCGGAGCGCGGAGGGCACGACCCCGAACTGCTGGCGCATGACGTCGTTGAACTGGCGGATCGAGGCGAACCCCGAGGCGAACGCGATCTCGGACATCGTCAGGTCGGTCTGGTCGATGAGCAGGCGGGCGGTCTGGGCCCGCCGCGTGACGGCCAACGCCAGCGGCCCGGCGCCGACCTCCTCGACCACCACGCGGTTCAGGTGCCGCTCGCTCACGTGCAGGGTCTCCGCCAGGCCGCGAACCCCGCCCTCGTCGACCGCGCCCTGCCCGATCAGGCGCAGAGCGCGGGCCGCCAGATCGCCGCGGTGGTCCCAGGCGCGCGAGCCGGGTAGCGCGTCGGGGCGGCAGCGGCGGCACGCGCGGAATCCGGCCGCCACGGCAGCCGCCGAGGACGCGTAGTAGCGCACGTTCTCCGGACGGGGAGTGCGCGCCGGGCAAGATGGGCGGCAGTAGATCCCCGTGCTGGACACCCCGAAGTAGAGCCGGCCGTCGAAGCGCCGGTCGCGGCCGGCCACCGCCCGGTAGCACGCCTCAGGGTCCTGGAGCACGGCCCCATCTTGGCCGGTCGGACCGCCTGCGCCTAGCGGAAATCAGACACCGCAAGCGGTCAGCGCGACGCGAGCATGTCCGCGACGAGGAACGCCAGCTCCAGCGACTGCTCGCGGTTCAGCCGCGGGTCGCACGCCGTCTCGTACCGCTCGCCCAGGTGGCGCTCCTCGATGCCCCCGCCTCCGCCCACGCACTCGGTGACGTCGTCGCCGGTGAGCTCGACGTGCAGCCCGCCGGGGTGCGTGCCTACCGAGCGGTGCGCCTCGAAGAAGCCGCGCACCTCGTCGACCACCTCGTCGAAGCGCCGGGTCTTCACCCCGCCCGAGGACTCGATCGTGTTGCCGTGCATGGGGTCGCAGACCCAGACGATCTCGCGGCCCCCGGCGGCGACCTTCTCGATCGAGCGGCGGCAGGGCCTCCCGGACCCGGCCGGCGCCCATCCGCGCGATCAGCGTCAGCCGTCCCGGCTCGCGGTCGGGGTCGAGGCGCTCGACCAGCGCGAGCAGGTCGTCCGGGGTGACCGTCGGGCCGACCTTGAGCCCGATCGGGTTGCGGATGCGCGCGGCGAAGTCGATGTGGGCGCCGTCCAGCTGTCGGGTGCGCTCGCCCACCCACACGAAGTGGCCGGACACGTCGTACGGCAGCCCGCTGCGCGAGTCGACGCGGGTGAGCGCCCGCTCGTAGTCCAGGACCAGCGCCTCGTGGCCCGCGAAGAACTCGACCCGCTTGAACTCCTCGGGGTCGACGCCGCAGGCGTGCATGAACGTCAGCGCGCGGTCGATCTCGCCGGCCATCCGCTCGTAGCGCTGGCCGGCCCGCGAGTCCCGGACGAAGTCCTTGTTCCAGTCGTGCACCTGGCGCAGGTCCGCATAGCCGCCCTGGGTGAACGCCCGGACGAGGTTCAGCGTGGCCGAGGAGCGGTGGTAGGCCTCGACGAGGCGCTGCGGGTCGGGGCGCCGCTGACCGGGGGCGAACTCCAGCCCGTTGACCATGTCGCCGCGGTACGCCGGCAGCTCGACCCCGTCGCGGACCTCGACCGCCTTGGACCGCGGCTTGCCGTACTGGCCGGCGAGCCGGCCCACCTTGACGACGGGCAGCGCCGCGCCGTACGTGAGGACGACGGCCATCTGCAGGACGGTCTTGAGCTTGGCGCGGATGACGTCGGCGCGGACGTCGGCGAACGTCTCGGCGCAGTCGCCGCCCTGGAGCACGAACGCCTCGCCGCGGGCGACCGCCGCGAGCCGGTCGCGCAGCTCATCGCACTCGCCGGCGAAGACGAGCGGCGGCAGGGACCGCAGCTCCTCGATCGCCGCGTCGCGCGCGGCCGCGTCCGGCCACTCCGGCTGCTGGAGCGCGGGGAGGTCGGGCCAGGTCAACGGGGCGGCGAGCACGGGTTGAGGGTACGTGTCCACAGCCCGGCCCACACGTACGCGGGGTCGGTCGCACGGTGGAACGTGCGACCCCCGCCTCAACCGTTGGGGTCAGCCGAAGAAGACCTTGGTCTCGGCGTACAGCTCCGGCGGGACGGTCTTGAGCACCTCGGTCGCCGCCGACAGCGGCACCTGGACGATGTCGGTGCCCTGCAGGGCCACCATGGTCCCCCAGGCCCCGTCGTGCACCGCGTCGATCGCGTGCAGGCCGAACCTGGTCGCCAGCCACCGGTCGAACGCCGTCGGGGTGCCGCCGCGCTGGATGTGGCCGAGCACCGTCGTGCGGGCCTCCTTGCCGGTGCGCGCCTCGATCTCCTTGGCCAGCCAGTCGCCGATGCCGGACAGCTTCACGTGGCCGAACGCGTCGAGGTCGCCGTCCTTGGTGACCATCTGGCCCTCGAGCGGGATCGCGCCCTCGGCCACCACGATGATCGGCGAGTAGTGGCTGCGGTAGCGCGACTCCACCCACTCGCAGACCTCGTTGACGTCGAACTGCTCCTCGGGGATCAAGATCACGTTGGCGCCGCCGGCCACGCCCGCGTGCAGCGCGATCCAGCCGGCGTGCCGGCCCATGACCTCGACGATGAGCGCGCGGTGGTGCGACTCGGCGGTCGTGTGCAGCCGGTCGATCGCCTCCATCGCGATGTTCACGGCGGTGTCGAAGCCGAACGTGTAGTCCGTGGCGTTGAGGTCGTTGTCGATCGTCTTCGGCACACCGATGACGTGGACCCCGTGCTCGGTCAGCCGGGTGGCCACGCCGAGGGTGTCCTCGCCGCCGATCGCGATGAGCGCGTCGACTCCGAGCGAGGCGAGGTTCTCCTCAATCCGCTCGACCCCGCCGTCGACCTTGATCGGGTTGGTGCGCGAGGAGCCGAGGATGGTGCCGCCGCGCGGCAGGATCCCCCGCACCGCCGCGACGTCGAGCGGCATCGTGAGCTTCTCCAGCGGGCCCTTCCAGCCGTCGCGGAAGCCGACGAACTCGTACCCGTACTCCTGGACGCCCTTGCGGACGGCCGCCCGGATCACCGCATTGAGCCCGGGGCAGTCCCCGCCACCGGTCAGCACACCGACGCGCATCGCGCACAACCTCCTGAGGTCTTCGCTCATCCGCCAGGCCGTGGGCCCGGCGCCTGCGGCCACCCTTCCATGCCAGGGCCGCGGGCGCCCACCCCGACAGGCCCATCAAGCGCCCGGCGTGGCCGACCGCAGCCGGGCGCCCACGCCCTACAGTGCGCCGCATGACCATCTTGGCCGTCGACGCCGGCACGACCGGGGTCACCGCGCTCATCGCCACCGAGGACGGCCGCATCGCGGCCCGCGGCTACCGCGAGTTCCCCCAGCACTTCACCGGCGACGGGTGGGTCGAGCACGCCCCGGACGAGATCTGGGCAGCCGCGATCGGCGCGGTGGCCGAGGCGCTCGGCCACGCGCAGAACGCCGGCGTGGACGCGCCCAGCGCGGTCGGCATCACCAACCAGCGCGAGACGATCGTGCTCTGGGACCGCGAGACCCTGGGCAGCCCCCGCCGGGCGATCGTCTGGCAGGACCGGCGCACCGCGGGCATGTGCGCGCAGCTGCGCGCCGACGGCCACGAGGACCGGGTCGCCGCGCTGACCGGCCTGCGCCTCGACCCGTACTTCTCGGCGACCAAGCTGGCCTGGATCGCCGCGAACGAGCCGCACGTGTGGGCCGGCGTCAAGAGCGGGCGCATCGCCGTCGGCACCGTCGACTCGTACCTGATGGCCCGGATGTCGCGCGGCCTCGTGCACGCCACCGACGCCTCGAACGCCTCGCGCACGCTGCTGTACGACCTGGCCACCGGCGACTGGTCCGACGAGCTGTGCGAGCTGTTCAGCGTCCCCCGCTCGGCGCTGCCGGAGATCGTCGCCTCGTACGGCCCGGTCGGGCGCACCGACCCGTCGGCGTTCCTCGGGCTCGACCTGCCGATCGCGGGGATCGCCGGGGACCAGCAGGCGGCGCTCTTCGGCCAGGGCTGCTTCGCCGTCGGCTCCAGCAAGTGCACCTACGGCACCGGCTCGTTCATCCTGGTCAACACCGGTCCGCAGGCGGTCCCGTCCAGCCACGGCCTGCTGACGACGGTGGCCTGGCAGCACCCGGACGGCAGCCGCGACTTCGCCCTCGAGGGGTCCGTCTTCGTCACCGGCTCGGCGGTGCAGTGGCTGCGCGACGGCCTCGGGATCATCGAGCGGGCCTCGGACTCCGAGGCGCTCGCCCGCAGCGTCCCGGACAGCGGCGGCGTGGTGTTCGTCCCGGCCCTGACCGGGATGGGGGCCCCGGACTGGGACCCCACCGCCCGCGGCGCGATCCTCGGGCTCACCCGCGCGACGACGCGGGCGCACCTGGCCCGGGCGACCCTGGACGCGATCGCCTTCCAGGTCCGCGATGTGGTCGACCTGATGGTGCGCGAGGCGGCGCTGTCGCTGCCGACGCTCGCGGTGGACGGCGGCGCGGCCGCCAACGACCTGCTCTGCCAGCTGCAGGCCGACCAGCTCGGCGTCCCCGTGCTGAGGCCCGAGGTGCTGGAGACGACCGGGATGGGGGCGGCGTTCCTGGCCGGGCTGGGCACCGGGGTGTGGTCCTCCACCGACGAGATCGCCGCGACCTGGCGACTGGACCAGCGCTTCGAGCCGGGGACGCGCGATGCGGCCGCGCACCGCCGCTGGCGCTCGGCGGTCGACCGGGCGAAGGGCTGGGCCCTCGAGGGCTGACGGACGGGAGGCTCAGGCGGCGTTGGCCGGGGCGCCGGCCGGGTCTTCGGCGCGCACTTCCTCGGCGGGGCCTCGCCCACCGCCGCCTTCGCCTTCGCCGCGGCCTTGACGGCGTCCGCCTTCGCCTTGGCCGCGTAGACGTCGACGTACTCCTGGCCCGACAGCGTCATCAGCTCGTACATCACCTCGTCGGTGATCGAGCGCAGCACGAAGCGGTCGGACTCCATGCCCTCGTAGCGCGAGAAGTCCAGGGCCGGGCCGAACCGGACGCCGACGCGCATGATGCGCGGCATCTTCTTGCCGATCGGCTGGATCTTGTCGGTGTCGATCATCGCCACCGGGATGATCGGCACCTTGGCCTCGAGCGCCATCCGGGCCAGCCCGGTCTTGCCGCGGTAGAGCCGGCCGTCATGGGAGCGGGTGCCCTCGGGGTAGATGCCGAGCAGCTCGCCCTGGGCCAGGATCTCGAGCCCCTTCGCGAGCGCCGCCTCGCTGGCGCGCCCGCCGGAGCGGTCGACCGGCACCTGCCCGACGCCCCTCATGAAGAACGCCGTGAGCCGGCCCTTGACCCCCTTGCCGGTGAAGTAGTCGGCCTTGGCCAGGAAGGTGATCCGCCGCGGCAGCACGAGCGGCAGGAAGATCGAGTCGGAGAACGACAGGTGGTTGCTGGCCAGGATGGCCGCGCCGTCCTCGGGGACCTGGTCGAGGCCCTCGACCCAGGGCCGGAAGAAGAGCCGGAGGATCGGGCCCAGGATGATCCGCTTCAGGGTCCAGTAGAACACCCGCTCACCTCCCCGCCGCTCAGTCCAGCCGCTCGATCGCCTGGACCCCGACCTTAGCGCGCGCCCCCCTGCCGACGCGGCCATCCGCCGTGCGACCATCGGTGCGCCCACTGCCGCGCAGCGGGCGCCACCCACCCGCACCAGGAGGTCCCATGCCGCTCGTTCCCGGCGCCGAGCCGTACCACCACGAGGGCGGGCCGGTCGGCGCCCTGCTCATCCACGGGTTCACCGGCTCGCCCGTCGGCCATGCGGCGCCTGGGGCGAGCGGCTCGCCGACGAGGGCCTGACCGTGTCGGCTCCCGCGGCTGCCCGGCCACGGCACCACCTGGCAGGAGATGAACAAGACCGGCTGGGAGGACTGGTACGCCGAGGTCGAGCCGCGCCTTCGACGCGCTGCGCGAGCGCTGCGAGCAGGTCTTCGTGATGGGCCTGTCGATGGGCGGCTCGCTGGCCCTGCGCCTGGCCGAGGACCGCGGCGACCAGGTCGCCGGCCTCGTCCTCGTCAACCCGGCGGTGCACTCCGAGCGCAAGGACCGCCACCTGCTGCCGTTCATCTACCGGTTCATCCCGGCGTTCCCCGGCATCAAGAACGACATCGCCAAGCCCGGGCCAGGACGAGAGCGCCTACGACAAGATCCCGCTGCGCGCCGCGTACTCGATGGCCCACGGCCTGTGGCCGCCGGTCCGCGCCGACATCGGCAAGGTCGACCAGCCGATGCTCATGCTGCACGAGCGCGGTCGACCACGTCGTCGAGACGAGCAACGCCGAGTGGATCATGGCGCACGCCTCCTCGGTCGACGTCGAGGAGGTCATGCTGCGCGACAGCTTCCACGTCGCCACGCTGGACTACGACGCGCCGCTGATCGAGGAGCGGAGCCTGAAGTTCGTCCGACGGCTGGCGCCGGCCGCCCGCCCCTGAACCGGCTGCTGACTCCTCTCGCCACCCGCCATGACCCCGATCCCGCACGGCGCCCGCGGCAACGGGCTGCCCGCTGAGCGGTGGCAGTCGTTGTCGGATCTCGATCCGCAGCTCGCCGACGCGATGCTCGGGCTGCTCGCCGACGCGGGGGTCGCGGCGTACGCGCTTCCGGTCGAGGGCCGGCTGACGCACCTGCTGCACGTGCCGGTCGGCGACCGGCCGCTCGACCGGCTGTTCGTGGCAGGCGACGCCGCCGCGCGGGCGCGCGAGGTGCTGGACGCGCACCTGCCCGAGCTTGAGGCCGAGCTGGAGGCCGACGCGGACGCCACCGCGGCGGCCGCCCCGGCCGACCTCCCGCCCGACCTCGACGAGGCCTGGCGGGCGATCGTGGCCGGCTACGACCAGGACGCCCCGGGCGCCGAGGACCGCCGCGGGTCGGGCGCGCTCACGTCCGCGCCAGACGACGAGCCCGACGACGAGCCCAGCCCCGGCCGCCGGACCCTGCGGCGGGCCGCGGATCGTCCGGACCAAGCAGAGGAGGGCCGCGCAGATCCCCAGCCTCCGGACGCGGGCTGGGCCGACGTCGAGGCCAGGCTCGCCGCCAAAGGGGCGTCCGTCGGGCCCCGCGGAGGCCGCGGAGCCCGACGACGAGGAGCACTTCATCCCGCCGCCGCCTCCCCCGCATCCCCGAGGCGACGCCGTGACGCGGTGGGCGTGGGCGGGCGTCGTCGGCGGTCCCCTCCTGCTGACGCTGGCCACCCTGCTCGGCTGGAGCGTGGCCGGCTGGCCGGCCGTCGTGGGGGTCGTCGGCTTCCTCGCCGGGTTCGGCACGCTGGTCGCCCGGATGGGCGACGGGCCCCGGGTCGACGACGGGCCCGACGATGGCGCGGTCGTCTGACCCCTGCGGTCGCTAGGCTCGCGGCCTGCCGCGCGTGAGCACCCCGTCGATCGCCACCACCCCCGGAGGTAACCCGTGACCCAGTCGGAGAAGGTCGAGCTCAGCGGCCAGGTGCTGGACTCGGGGATGCTGTCGCGCACCCTGGACGACATCCTGGAGCTCGGCGGCGACTACCTGATCGAGCGCTTCGACGTCGGCAAGCGCCCGGAGGACGACTCCTACGCGCGGATCACCGTCACGGCCCCCGACGAGGTGACGCTGCAGAGCATCACCCAGCGGCTGCAGACCCACGGGGTCAACCTGGTCGACCCCGGCGAGGCCGTGATCAAGGCGGTGGAGCAGGACGGGGTGTTCCCGATCGACTTCTACTCCTCCACCAACCTCGACACCGAGGTCCGCGTCGGCGAGCGCTGGATCCGGGTCGGCAACCCCGAGATGGACTGCGGGCTGGTCGTCGACGAGGCGGCCGGGACGGTGCGCACCGTGCCGGTCAGCGATGTGAGGGCCGGCGAGCGGGTGGTGTGCGGCGCCCAGGGCGTACGGGTGATCCTGCCGCCGAAGGAGCAGGCCGACGAGAGCGTCTTCGAGTTCATGAACTCGGTGGTCTCGAGCGAGAAGCCGCAGGCGCTGCAGGTCAAGCAGATCGCCCAGCACATGCGCGACGTCAAGGCCGCCGGCGAGCGGATCCTGTGGGTCTGCGGCCCCGCGGTGGTCCACACCGGCGCGGCGCCGGCGATGTCGGCGCTGATCGACGCCGGGTACGTCGACGTGCTGTTCGCGGGCAACGCGCTGGCCACCCACGACATCGAGTCGGCGATCTACGGCACCTCGCTCGGCGTCGACCTGTCCAAGGGCTCTGGCGTCGACCACGGCCACGAGCACCACATCCGGGCGATCAACCAGGTCCGCCACTACGGGTCGATCGCCGGCGCCGTCGAGGCCGGCCTGATCAAGACCGGCGTGATGGCCCAGATGGTGCGCAACGACAAGCCGTTCGTGCTCGTCGGGTCGGTGCGCGACGACGGGCCGCTGCCCGACGTCTACACCGACGTGATCGAGGGGCAGCGGGCGATGCGCGGCGAGCTCGGCGGCGTCGGCTACGCGATCATGGTCGCGACGATGCTGCACGCGATCGCCACCGGCAACCTGCTGCCCGCGAAGATCCCGCTGGTCTGCGTCGACATCAACCCGGCGACGGTGACCAAGCTGTCCGACCGCGGCTCGGCCCAGGCCACCGGCGTCGTCACCGACATCGGGCTGTTCATGGAGCAGCTGGCCCAGGAGCTCGTCCCCGGCTACTCCGCCACCTGACCCGGCCCCTCAGCCTGAGCGGTTCGAGGTCCACGATCAGCGGGCAGTGGTCGGTGGCGCGCTCGTACCCGGCCAGCGTGCGGCAGGCGACGACCCGAAGCCGCGGATCGACCAGCACGGCGTCGATCCGCCTGGCCGGGCTGCGCGCGGGGAAGGTCGGCGCGGCTTCGCCGGCACCCGCGTCTTGCAGGCCCCCAGCCAGCACCCGGCCCGCCGGGTCCGTCGGCCGCTCATTGAGGTCGCCGGCGATCACCACGGGCGAGCCCGCACCCTGAGCCGTCCACGCGCGTACGACGGCCGCCTGCTCCACGCGCTCGACCGCGGCAAGCCCCAGGTGCACGCTCATAACCGCGACCCGCAGGCCCGGCCGCGCCACCTCGGCCCACGCGGCGGCCCTCGGCGGGCGGCCTCGGGGGTACGGCAGGGCGAGGTCTCCGGCCGCCAGCACCTCGACCGAGGGCGAGGCCAGCAGCGCGGTCTCGCGGTTCGCAGCCTGGCGCCGCCACCTGCCAGGCCGCACCGATCCGCCCAGCGGCGCAGCCGGGCTCCCGACGCGCCAGCCGAGCGGGGCCTCCTGCAGGCACAGCACGTCGGGGCGCTCGGCGAGCAGCACCTCGGTCAGCAGGCGCGAGTCATCGCGGAGCCCACGCACGTTCCAGGAGGCGATCCGCACGGGGTCCACCCTGCCGCGAGGCCGCGCCGGCGCGCGACCGTAGCCGGACGCCTGCGTCCACACAGCGAATTGCGCGGCCCCGCCCCTCGAGGGGGCAGCCACAAGGGGCGGGGCCGCGCAATATCGTAAACATAGGGGTTGCTGTTACAGCCGTTGCCGCCCCAATCCATCTGGCGAGCCAGAATCATCCGTTCGGCCGATGCCGTACCATCTCATAACGGACATATCAACTGCCCATCCATGGCCTCACCCGTTCGGTCAGACTCCTCCGTCGGTCGCCCCCGCGCGTGGCCATCGGATCCGATCGCGCCTACTGTGGAGGTGAGAGATCGGGGGCAGCCGATGATCAAACAGACGCGCCAACCAGACCGCCGCAGGAAACCGCCCCACCGGGGCCATTCCCGCGTTGTGGGTTTCGCGCGCGCCCACGAGGGCGCCGCGGCCGTCGAGTTCGCGCTGATCTGCACGCTGCTGTTCCTCATCCTGTTCGGGCTGATCAACTTCGGGATCATCTTCAGCCAGCAGCTGACCCTCAACAACGCCGTCCGCGAAGGCGCCCGCAAGGCTGTGGTCACCAACGACGGCAGCAACAACCGCACCTGCCAGGGGATCCTGGATTCCACCCGCAACCAGTTGAGCGGGCTGGCCATGAACCCCGCCGACGTGGCCTTCAAGATCTCAACCAGCGGCTGGAGCACCTCCGCGCCGTGCACCCCACAGAGTCCCGTGGTGAACGGGTTCAGCAAGACCGTGACGCCGGCCACCCAGGGCAACATCCCGTGCACCGGAAGCAGCACCAGCACGGGCATCGGCTCGTGGTGGTCGAGGCCCGCTACACGACGAGCGCCCTGATCGGCTTCCCGCCGTTCAGCAACGTGTTCACGGTTCAATCCAAGGCGGTGTACCGATGCGAATTCAGCAGCTGAGCCGGCGACGCAACGCGATTCCGCGGCCCGCGGACTCCCTCGTCGGATCCGCAGCGAGAGGCGATCAGGGCGCCGTCGCCGTGTTGGTCGCTATCTGCGCGGTCCTGCTCCTGCTGTTGGCGGCCTTCGCCGTCGATGTGGGCAACGCCTACGCGAACAACCGCCAGCTCTCCGTCGCGGCCGACGCAGCAGCCCTCGCCGCGGCCGCCAAGGTCGGCGAGTCGCTGGCACCCGGTACCCAATGCACAGCGGCCTTTGCGGCAGCCGCACAGGCCGGCATCGCCAAGACGGTCGCCGACCAGGTCAACGCGCAGAACAACAAGGCCAACGGCGCCTCCGGCAGCGAACCCGTCGACTCGGTCACCGTCACCTGTACCGACCCGACGACCGGGCAGCCGCTGAACTACATCGAGGTCACCGTCAAGAACTCCCGGTCGGTCAAGACCTCGCTCGCGACGATCATTGGCATCACCGAATTGCTCCCCAATGACGGCGCAACCGCGCGCTACGTGCGTCAGACGACGGGCGGCGGCCTGCGGCCGTGGGCCGTGTGCGCAGGAGACGTCCAAGCGGCCCAGGACAACCCCAACACGACATTCCAGACCTGGCTCGACAACAAGGCCTTCGGGGTCGGCTGCCTTCAGGACTCCAGCGGCAACTGGGGCGCGGTGGACTTCGACGGTGGCAACAACAACGCGCAGGCGACCTCGCCGCTGGACCCTCGAGGGCTACCGCGGTATTCGTGAGCATCCCCGACCCGCTGCTGCCCGCCGACCCCGGCGTCTCCAACAGCAGCGCCCTGCAGAACGCCTTTCGGCACGCTGGTCAACCAGGTCGTGTCGTTCCCGGTGGTCACAGCCATCACCGGAGGCGGCAACAACGCCACCTTCGACGCGGTGGGCGTGATCACGGCGCAAGGTGTGCGGCATCCGCTACGGCAACAACGTCTACAACAGCGGCAGCACCTGCTGGGACGCCACCAAGGCGGCCCAGGCGGTCGAAGACAAGGGCAACTCGTCGACATCATCCAGTACCGCTGGAAGGACTACACCGGCACGTACGTCCAGAACCCGAACGGGACGACCCCGCCCAACTGCGCCTTCGACAACCGGCTCTGCGCCGGGGCGGTGCAGCTCTACCGGTAGGACGCGTCCCCGCGCGGACCTAGCGGCGGCGGGCGAGGTCGGCGGCGCCGACCACGCCGGCCTCGTTGCCGAGCGCGGCGAGCACCAGTTCGGCGTGGGGACGGTTCGGCCCACCCGACAGCGCCGCCTCATACGCGCGCTGCGTCGGATCCAGCAGCAGCAGCCCCGCCTCGCTCACCCCTCCCCCGAGGACCACCCGCCGCGGGTCGAGGGTCTCGACGAGGTCGGCGATGCCCTGGCCGAGCCAGCCGCCCACCACGCCGAAGGCGGCCAGCGCCACCGAATCACCCCGCTGCGCCGCCTGGGTCACGTGCCGTCCGGTGATGCCGTCGGCGGTCCCCCCACCGAGCGCGAGCAGCGTGGCGGCGCGCTTGGGGTTCGCCGTGGCCCGAGTCCGGGCCTCGCGGACGAGCGCGTTGCCACTGCCGTACTGCTCCCAGCACCCTCGCTGGCCGCACCCGCAGAGCACCCCGTCCGGCACGACCCGGAAGTGGCCGAACTCCGAGGCGGTCCCGAAGGCGCCCCGCAGCAGCCGACCGCCGACCACGATCCCGCCGCCGATGCCAGTGCCGACGCAGACGACAAGCAGCGGATCGGCGTCCATGCCGGCGCCGTAGCGGTACTCGGCCCAGGCCGCGGCGTTGCCGTCGTTCTCGACCACCACCGGCAGGCCGGTGCGCCGCTCCACCCGCTCGCGCAGCGGCTCGTGCCGCCATGCCAGGTTGGCCGAAAACCGCACGATCGAGCGGCCCTCGTCGATGAAGCCGGCCGCGCCGAGGCCCACGGCCTCGATCTGGCGGCCCTTGGCCAGCTCGGCGACGACGTCGGCGATGACCCGCTCGACCTCCTCGGGGTCATGCGAGGGGGTGGACCGCAGCATCCGGGCGACAACAGCGCCCGAGTCGTCGACCACCCCTCCGGCGACCTTGGTGCCGCCGATGTCGATCCCGATCGTGAGTCCCATGGGTGTCGCTCTCAGCCGATGTCGATGTGCTCGACGGTCCCGCGGCGGGCGGCCCAGTCACGCTCATGGGCGTCCATCGCGGCGCGCAGGGCCGACAGCAGGGACGCGGAGGCGTCCGAGAGGTGGGCGAAGACCTCCGGCTGGGCTGAGCGCACGAGTGAGAGCAGCTGGCACACCGGGCACAGCTGGCACTCCGGCGAACCCGTCGCCATGTGCTCGGAGGCTCCTGCGCCCGTGCGCCGGGCCCACTCCTGGAGCGCCTCGAACAGCCGGGCGGCCTCCTCGGCCGCGGTGCCCAGCCCCGGCCCGGAGCCAGGCGGGGCGGCGTGCGCCTGCTCGCTCACAGCGGCGCCCACAGCTCGGGGTCGGGCTCGAACCGGATCCGCAGCCGCCCGTCGCGCAGCGCGGCGCCCGCGACCGTGCAGCGGCGCAGGGCGCTCGGCAGCGCGAGCACCCGCCGGTACGAGCCCACGGTCAGCACGATCTCATCGCCCTTGCGCACCAGCTCGGTGTCCTCCCGGTCGGCGAACGGCAGCGCGATCGACAGCACGAACTCCTGGCCCGAGCGCTCGACCACGACGGTCTCGGCGGCCTCCGGCAGCGCGAACGGGTCGGGCGCGCCGGGCACGGCGTAGAGATCGGCCGCGGTCTCCAGCAGCGCGCCGACCCCCACCGGCTCGGCGGCGCGGTAGGGCGAGCGGTAGACGGGCATGGGCGCGAACGAGTGCTCGACCTCGGCCAGCTGGGCGGCCTGCGCCTCGACCCACCCGCTGCGCCAGCCGTCGGCGCCGTCAGCGGGGAAGACCCGGTTGGCGATCACCCCGTCGACGCGGTAGCCGTACATCGACAGCGTGGTGAGCGTGCGGCGCGCCTCGGCGACGACCACCGACTCAGGGGTCAGGACCAGGCGCACCGTGGTGCCCACGTCGGTGAGCACCTCGCGCACCTCGGCGAGCTCGGCGTGCAGCCGCTCGACGGCGTCGAAGACCCGGTCCTGCGGCATCGGCACACCGGCCACCCGGGTGAGCACCGGGCGCAGGGTGCGCACCACCCGCCGCTCCTTCGGGAACACCCGGTCCATGTACCAGCCGAGCGCCTCCGGCAGGGCCAGCAGCCGCAGCGTCTCGGCGGTCGGCGCGCAGTCGACCACCACGAGGTCCCAGCGGCCGGAGCGCACCTGGTCGCGCACCTCAAGCAGCGCCAGGACCTCCTCGGCCCCGGGCAGCACGGTGAGCTCCTCGGCCTCGACGGGGTCCACGCCCACGCTGTCGAGCACCGACAGCAGGTACGACTGCACCTCGCGCCAGGAGCGCTCGAACCGGGCCTGGGCGTCGACCTGCTGGACGTACAGCGACGGGCCCACCTCGGTGGGCTCGCCGCCCACCGGGGCGCCGAAGGCATCGGCCAGGGAGTGTGCGGCGTCGGTCGAGACCACCAGGGTCTTCAGCCCGTGATGGGCCGCCCAGGCGGCGGTTCCGGCGGCGGTGGTCGTCTTGCCGACCCCGCCCTTGCCGGTGAAGAGCAGGACGCGCATAGGCGCACGCTACCTGTCCGACGCGTCGCGCCGACGCGCCCGATCAGCCCTCGACCCGCTTCTTCAACCCCTTGAGGGCGCTGTCGGTGATGACCTTCTCGGCCTTGCGCTTCATCATGCCGAGCATCGGCAGGTTGACTTTGACCGCGAGGCGGTAGATCACCGTGGTCGTGCCGTCGCCGTTGTCGACGAGCTCGTACACCCCGTCCATACCCGTCACCATCGTCCCCGGCTCGGTGATCTGCCAGACGACCGAGTTGTCGCCGTCCCACTCGTAGCCAAGGGTGTAGGTGTCCTTGATCGGGCCCGACTCCAGGCTGATCCGGGCGTCGCCCGGGCGGCCGTCGTCGTACTCGGTCAGCACCTCGGTCGCGCGCACACCGCCCGTCCACTCGGGGTACGTCGACAGGTCGGCGATCACGGCCATGATCGTGGCGGGGTCGCTCGAGATGGTGATGTGGGACTCGGTCTGGTCGGCCATGGCGGGAGCGTAGTGGCTCGGCTGCGCGACACGCAGGACGACGAGTTCGGCATCGCTCCCCCGCCGCAACCGCCGGACCGGAACAATGAGCCCGTGCCAGCGCCGGTCCGAGCCCCCGTGGGCACCCGCCTGCGCCGCGGGCTGCTCGCGCTGGGCGTCATCATCTTCGTCGGCACCCTTGGCTACGTCCTGCTGGGCTTCAGCTGGCTCGACGCCGCCTACCAGGCGGTCACCACCGTGACCACCGTCGGGTTCCGCGAGGTGCAGCCGTTCGGCGCAGCGGAGAAGGTCTTCACGATGGCCTTCCTGCTCGTGGGGGTGGGCGCGGCGCTCTACACGTTGACCGCGCTGCTGGAGTCAGCCATCGAGGGCCCGCTGGGCGACGCATGGGGAAGGCGAAGGATGGACCGCGAGATCGACGCATTGTCCGGCCACGCGATTGTCTGCGGCTGGGGCCGGGTCGGCCGGGCCGCGGCGCACCAGCTGACCAAGGCCGGCCAACGGGTCGTGGTGGTCGACAACGACGTCGAGCGGCTGGCCGACTGCCCGTACCCGCACCTGCTGGGCGACGCCTCGCGCGACGAGGAGCTCAGGCGGGCCGGGATCGAACGCGCGGGCACCCTCGTCGCCACCCTGGACGACGACGCCGCCTCGCTCTTCGTCACCGTGACCGCCCGGGCCATCAACCCCGACCTCGTGATCATCGCCCGGGTGCGCACCGACGACGCCGAGCGCAAGTTCATGCGCGCGGGTGCCTCCCATGTCGTCAACCCGCAGCGGATCGGCGGCAACCGGGTGGCCGCCTTCGCCCTGCAGCCGCACGTCGTCGACTTCCTCGACGTGGCGATGCACGACGCCGACGTGGAGTTCCGGCTGGAGGAGGTCGTCGTGCGACCTGGGTCCGCCCTCGACGGCGCCACCGTCCAGCAGATCCGCGAGCACCGCGTGGGTGACGGGCTGCTGCTGGCGCTGCGCTCCCACGAGGGGGGCCCGTTCTCGCTGAACCCCGCCGACAGCACGACGCTCGCGCCGGGAGCCGTCGTGATCGCGATCGGCACCGGGGCCCAGCTCGACCTGCTGCGCAAGGCCGGCGGACCGGGCTGAACGGGGCTACCCCAGCACGAGGCCGAACACCGCGAAGAGCGCGAACGCCGCCACGGTGACCGCGAGCGCCCCGCCGATCATCACCCCGAGGCGGGCACCCGGCTCGGCCAGTCGCGCGACCCACCCACCGCCGGGAACCGAGCCGGACGCTGCCGGGTCCACCGCCAGGAGCGACTCCAGGGTGCGCTGGGCCAGCGCAGCGGGATCCTCCGCCACCGAGCCCGCCGGCCCGGTGCCCGCATTCGGCCCGGCGGGCACGAGCGGCCCTGATGCTGCGCGGCCGTCCGCGCGCCGATGCCGACCCCCTGAGGATTCGGCTGGCGGCGCCTCGTCGAGGGCATCTCCCGGCGGAGGCGCGGCCTCCAGGTTCTCCTCAGGACCCGGATCGGGAGGGAGCATCGGCTCCGGGGTCCGCAGGTCGTACAGGCACTGGCCGCACCAGGCCGCACCCGCGGCCGCCAGAGCCGAGCAGCGCGGACAGCGCACGCGATCGGGCAGGCTGGCCGCGGGCGTGCCGGAGGAGGTGAGAGGGCTCACCCCAGATCGTTCGGCCGATCAGCCCGCGGACTTGACTGCCGGAGTCGGCCCGGCAGCGGGGCCGGCGACCGGCTCACCGGGCCGACGCCCAGACTCGAGGGCGTCCTTCAGCGCCCACACCTGCCGCTTCCAGCGCTGCGCCTCACGGGCCCTCAGCCTGGCCCCCCGCCGGCCCTGGTCGGCCGCCGGGCCGCCCTCCGCGGCCCCGCCGGGCGGCTCCGCGCGAACGAAGTAGTGCACGAGCGTGCCGTCGAGGACCGGTTCCAGCCAGATCTCGGCCGACCCCACCAGGTCTCCGGTGATCGACCAGCGAATCCCGCGCTCGCCGCGGTCCATGAAGACCTCAAGCCGCCGCGCGGGCCACCAACGGCGCCACTGCGTCGGGTCGGCCACGTGGGCCGCGACCACCTCGGGTGGTGCCGCGACAAAGGTCTCGTCGATGAGGTCCACGGTCGGCATCCCCGCAGGATGCCACCTGCCCGAGGCGGGGAGCGGAAACGCCTGACCCAGGGGGTGCCTTTCGTGCAAGCGACCTCTAGTGTCAGGAGAAGGCCCGACTGTGACAAGCGCCACAGCCCGGACGGGCCAGGCGCCCTGGCAGTCCACCACCGGTTCCGACCCACCACCGGCCCTCCGAGGCCCCGCAGTCAGCGAGGAGAGCACCGTGCGCGAGCTGATCGTCCCCCCCCTGCGAGAGGTGGCCCCCGAGGCCAACCTCTCGGGACTGATCGTCGACAACGCGATCAAGTCACCCCACAACGTCGCGTTTCGGCGCCGGGCCGGCTCCCGCTGGGAGGACGTGACCGCGCGCGACTTCCTGGCCGAGGTCAACGCGCTGGCCAAGGGCCTGATCGCCTCCGGAGTCCAGGTCGGCGAGCGGGTCGCGATCATGTCCCGCACCCGGTACGAGTGGACCCTCGCGGACTTCGCCATCTGGTCCGCCGGCGGCGTCGTCGTGCCGATCTACGAGACCTCGTCGGCCGAGCAGGTCCAGTGGATCCTCGGCGACTCGGGTTCGGTCGCGGTCTTCGTCGAGACCGACAAGCACGAGGGGATCGTCGAGGACGTCCTCGGCGACCTGCCCGGGCTCAAGCACATCTGGAACCTCGACGGCGGCGTCATCGAGTCGCTGGTCACCCTCGGCCGGGACGTCCCCGACGGCGAGATCGAGGCGCGGCGCAAGGCGGTGGCCGCCAAGGACCTCGCCACGATCATCTACACGTCCGGGACCACGGGGCGGCCCAAGGGCTGCATGCTGACCCACGCCAACTTCCTGCATGACTCGTACAACGCGGTCGGGGCGCTCGGCCAGGTGTTCGAGGCGGACTCGTCGACGCTCATGTTCCTGCCCCTGGCGCACGTCTTCGGCCGGATCATCCAGATCTCCTGCGTCTACAACGGCGTCACCATGGGCCACTCGCCGGACATCAAGAACCTGCTCGACGACCTCGGGGAGTTCCAGCCGTCGTTCATCCTGTCGGTGCCGCGCGTCTTCGAGAAGGTCTACAACGGCGCGCAGGCGAAGGCCGCGGGCGAAGGCAAGGGCGCGATCTTCGACCGCGCGGCTGATGTCGCGATCCGCTACAGCACCGCGCTGGACACCGGAGGCCCCAGCCTCGGGCTGAAGCTCCAGCACGCCCTCTTCGACAAGCTCGTCTACTCCAAGCTGCGGGCCCGCCTCGGCGGCCGCTGCGCGTGGGGCGTCTCCGGCGGGGCGGCGCTCGGCTCGCGGCTCGGTCACTTCTTCCGCGGCATCGGCCTCACCGTGCTCGAGGGCTACGGGCTCACCGAGACATCCGCCGCGACCTCCGTCGGCACCCCGACGCAGTTCAAGGTCGGCACCGTCGGACGCCCGCTCCCGGGCACCGGCGTCCGGATCGCCGCCGACGGCGAGATCATGCTGAGCGGCGCGCACATCTTCCAGGGCTACTGGAACAACGAGGCCGCGACCGCCGAGGCGATCGAGGGCGGCTGGTTCCACACCGGCGACATCGGCGAGATCGACGACGATGGCTTCATCAAGATCACCGGCCGCAAGAAGGAGATCATCGTCACAGCCGGCGGCAAGAACGTCGCCCCCGCCGTGCTGGAGGACCGCCTGCGGGCGCACACCCTGATCAGCCAGTGCATGGTGGTCGGGGACGGCAAGCCGTTCATCGGCTGCCTTGTGACGCTCGACCCCGAGTCGCTGCCCATCTGGCTTGGGATCCATGGCAAGCCCGCCGACCTGACCCCTGCCCAGGCGGCCGAGGACCACGACGTCCTCGCCGAGATCCAGCGGTCGGTCGACGAGGCCAACAAGGCCGTCTCGCACGCGGAGGCGATTAAGAAGTTCAAGATCCTGGCGGTCGACTTCACCGAGGACACCGGCCACCTCACCCCGTCCATGAAGCTCAAGCGCAACATCGTGCTGAAGGACTTCGGCAACGAGGTCGAGGCCCTCTACAGCTGAGTCCCCCACCCGGACCACGAGGCCCCGCGCCCCGGCACGGCATCATGAGCCCATGACCGCCGTCGTCGAGGTTCGGGGCCTCACCGTGTCCTTCGGGTCGGTGACGGCCGTGGCGGGCTTCGACCTCACCGTCGCCAACGGCTCGTCGGTGGCGCTCGTGGGCCGCAACGGCGCGGGCAAGTCGACCACCCTGCGCGTCCTAGGCGGTGTCCTCCCGCCAAGCGGCGGGTCGGTGGTCATCGACGGCGAGGACGCCGCCCGCTACCCGGATCGGGTGCGCGCGATCGTCGGCTACTGCCCCGACGTCGGCGGGCTCATCCCACGCGCCACGCCTTGGGAGCACCTCGCGCTCGCCGCGCGCCTCCGCGGACTCGACCCGTCGTGGACCGACCGCGCGACTGATCTACTTGATCGCTTCGACCTGCTCGCCGCGGCCGACCGGATCACAGCGGGCTTCTCCCATGGCATGGGGCGGCGGATGTCAGTCGTGCTGGCCGCCTTCCACGAGCCCAAGGTGCTGCTGCTCGACGAGCCCTTCGACGGCGTCGACCCGTTGGGGGTCGAGGCCACCTGGACCTGATCCGGGAACTGCGGGCCACCGGGTCGGCGGTCTTGGTCTCCACCCACCTGCTCGACCTGGCGGTGCTGGCCTGCGAGGAGGCCGTGGTGCTCCGGCGCGGGCAGGTTGTCGCCGCGGCACCGGCGATCGAACTGGCCGGACGCGAGGGTGCGGCGCGGTACCGCGAGCTGCTGTCATGAGGCAGCCTCAGGGCCAGTTGGCGGCACTGGTGGCCCTGCGCTGGCGGATGGTGCGCCGACCCTCTGCCCGCCTCGGCGTTAGCGCTGGTAATCGTGGTGCTCCCCGCCTGTGCGTCGTGGCTGCCTGGGCCGTGCGCTCTCTGCCGCGGAGAGACCGCGTTCGACCTGTCCCTGCTGGGCCCGACGCTCTACTTGGCCTTCGCGGCGCTCGCCGTGCTGGCGCCGCTGAGCGCCGGGGGCGGGAACGAGCTCTACCCGGCCGAACAACTGGCTGCCTATCCGGTGCGGCCCCGCACCTGGTTCGGGGCTTCGCTGCTGCTCGCGCCTCTCAACCTGGCGTGGGCGACCCAGGTGGTCGCACTCGCCGCGGTCACGAGCCTGGTCACGGCCGGACCTGCCGGGCCGGTCCCCGGGCATGGCGACCCTCTTCCTCTACGTCGTCGCCGATGACCGTCGTGGGCCAGGCCATCGCCTGGACGGTGATCGGGATGCGGGCAACCCGCGCGGGCCGATGGGCGGCCTGGGCCCTCGGCGGGGCCGCGGCCTCTGAGCTCCTCGCGGTGATCCAGGCCGACGCCGTTCACCGAGGTGCTCGAGTCCTCGCCCACCCAACGCGTGGTGCTCGGGGTCATAGCCGGCAGCCAGGGGCGATGGGGGGAGTGGGCCGTCACTGGACTCGCGCTCCTGGCGACGCTGGCCCTTGCCGGCTTCGCCGGCGCGAGGGCAACAGCCTGGGCGCTGCGCCGGCCGGGCGACGGCGTGCGGTCGCGGGACGGGCGGACCCAGAGCCGCCGGGCGGCCGCCCCGTCAATCGCCGCTGAGCTGCTTGCCGTGGACCGGGCCTCGGTGTGGCGCTCGGCCAGCCTGCGGCGGGGACTGCTCGTCCTCGGCGATGCTCCCGGGAGTCGTCGCCGCCATCGCCGCCCTGCCGTGGACGTCGCTGGTCCTGGTCCCCGGCTTGGTCGCCGCCGGCGCCGGCCTGCTCTTCGGGGTCAACGCCTTCTGCCTCGACGGCTCGGGCTCGCTGTGGCTGTCGACGATCCCGGGCTGGTGGCGGAACGCGTACTGGTCCAAGGTCCGGGTCACCGCCGAGTGCGTCGGCGTGGCCGTCTCCTCGCTCTCACGGCCGGGGCGTCGCGGGCCCCCAGCCCGGTCACGCGCCACCGAGGTGGTGGCGGTCTTCGCCTCTGGCACAGCCTGCGCGGCCCTCGTGGTGGCCGCCTGCATGCGGCACTCGGTGCGCCGACCGCACCGAGCGGACCTCCGCGGGCCACGCGACACGCCCGCCCCGCCCGGCACGATGGCTGTCTACTCGGCCCGGCTGGCGCTCGGGACCACTGGCACCGGGCTGCTGTTCACCCTGCTGGCGCTGGCCCCCGAGCCGTGGCTTCCCGCGGTCGCCGCCATCCCCTTCGTCGCCCGCGCCGGGCTCTCCCTCAAGGCGACAGAGCGTGAGTGGGCACAGCGCAGACCACCCGGGCCAGCGATCGTGACGACCGTCGCTACCGGCTGACATAGCGGACGCCGGCACGTCCCCGCAAGGGCTGGCCGGGCGAATCCTTGCCACCCGAGGTCCACCGTTCGGCCGACGTGGGGACTCGCCCGTGCGGTCCGACCCCGCCGAGGTGCCTCACTTCCGGTCCACCGCGCGCTAGCCTGCCCAAGGAGCACAAGGCGTGCTCGACCCACGGTCAGCGGGGGCGGCCAGGCGATGCACCGGACAGCACGTTCCGGTGGAGACCTGGAGTTGTCGCCGGGCGCGGGTTAGATCGTTCACTCAACCGGCCCTAGTACCGATAGAGGAGCCATGGGACGCCGCACGCTGCTGCTGATCGCCGCAGTTGTCGTTGCCGCACTTGGGACGGCGTTGATCTTCCTGTACGTCAAGGGGATCAATGACCGCGCCCTTGAGGGGCAGAACCCGGTCTCCGTCTTGGTGGCCACCGCCGAGATCCCCGCCGGCACCACCGGCGACGCCGCCCAGGCTGCTGGTCTGCTGGAGAAGAAGACCGTCGCTGCGGATTCGGTCGCCCCCGGGGCGCTGAGCGAGATCACCCCGGTCGCCAACCTGGTCACGCTCGCGCCCATCTTCCTCGGCCAACAGGTCCTGCAGCAGATGTTCGGTGCCCCAGGGAGCTCGGCAGCTGGTGTGATTCCCGAGGGCAAGGTGGCCGTGTCCATCCAGCTGGGTGACCCCCAGCGCGCCGCCGCCTTCCTCGACAACCAGCCGGGGACCAACGTGGCGATCTTCCTCACGTCCGCGCGGCCTGAGGGGCAGCCGAACGCCGGCCAGCAGGCCACCCAGGTGCTGCTGCCGAGCGTCCAGGTCATCGCCACTGGCGGGACCACCACGCTGACCGAGACGCAGACCAACCCCGATGGAACCCAGGTGGAGACCGCCTACCCGGTCGCCCTGTTGACGCTCGCGGTGGACCAGGCTCAGGCGCAGAAGATCATCTTCGCTCAGAGCCAGGGCGAGCTGTACTTCGCCATCCTGACCGACAAGTCCGTGCCGATCGCCCCAGGCGTCGCGGTGGACCCGCAGAACCTGTTCCAGTGACCCCGCGAACCTAGGAAGACGGCACCCTTCACCATGACGCTGATCGTCGATCACGACGCGGCCGCGGCCGAGACCCTGCGCTCTGCGTTGGGCCCCGACTCGCGGCTGGTCACCTCGTTGGACGCGCTCCAGCGTGAGCTCGACGCGGACCCCGCCGCCGATCTGGTGGTCATCGGCCCGACGATCGATCAGGATTCGGCGCTCGCCTTGGCCGAGCGGATGCGAGTGGCTCGGCCTTGGTTCGGCGTAGTGCTGGTCAGGCGGCGCATCGACACGTCCCTGCTGGCCGAGTCGCTGCGCGCTGGCGTGCGTGAGGTCGTCGAGGAGCGCGACCTCGCGGGGTTGAACGCCGCCGTGGCGCGCTCACGCGACCTCACCCGGGCCCTCCGCGACCAAGCAGGCGCTCCAGCGCCAGAGGATGACAAGGAGGGGTCGGGCGTCCTCGTCACTGTCTTCTCCGCCAAGGGGGGCTGCGGCAAGACCACCCTGGCCACGAACCTGGCCGCCGCGCTGGCCGACCATGGCCGACGCGAGGTGTGCCTGGTGGACCTCGACCTAGCCTTCGGCGACGTCGCGATCGCCCTGCAGCTCTTCCCTGCGCACACCATCGCTGACGCCGTGCCCTTGGCTGACAGCCTCGACGGGCCCGCCCTGCAGGCCTTGCTGACCCCGCACTCACCGGGGCTCACCACGCTGGTGGCTCCCATGGAACCCGAGGGTGGATCCACCGTCACCGCGGCGTTGGTCACCAAGGTGCTCCACCTGCTCAAGCAGCAGTTCGACTACGTCATCGTCGACACCCCACCCGCATTCGACGACCAGGTGCTGGCCGCCTTCGACCAGAGCGACCTGGTGGCGCTGATGGCCACGCTTGACATCCCGGCGCTGAAGAACCTCAAGCTGACGCTGGAGACGCTCGACCTGCTCAACTACCCGCGCGAGCGGTGGCGGGTGGTGCTCAACCGGGCGGACTCCAAGGTGGGCCTCACGCTCGCTGAGGTCGAGAAGACCATCAAGTCCCCGATCGCCGCCCAGATCCCCTCGTCCCGCGACGTGCCCGCCACGATCAACCGGGGAGTCCCGATCGTCCTCGACGACGCCAAGCACCCGGTGTCCCTCGCCATCAAGCAGTTCGCCGAGAAGCAGATCGCCACCCAGACCCGGCCGGATGCATCCATCCCGACGGAGCTGCGCACCGACCGGCGCGGCTTCATGCGCAGGAAGGCCAAGACCCCATGACCAGCCTTGCCGACCGCCTCGCCCAGGCCAAGAAGTCCCGGGGCGACACCGATCCTCCGCCCCCGCGCCAGACAGCCTCGTGACCGGCCAGCCGGCCACCCGCTCCCGCCGGGTCGATGACCCGTTCGGCGACCTCAAGCGACAGGTGCACCAGTCGCTCTTGGACACCCTCGGCCCCAAGCTGTACGACTCGCGGCTGACCCAGTCCGAGCTCGAGCAGAAGGTGCGGCTCACGCTGCAAGAGGTGCTGGCCGCCGAGGACACCCCGCTCACGGTCGCCGACCGAGCGCGCATCGCCCAGGAGATCGCCGACGACATCCTCGGGTACGGCCCGCTGGAGCCGTACCTGCGCGACACCGACATCACCGAGGTCATGGTCAACGGTCCGACGCGCTCTACGTCGAGCGAGCCGGGCGGATCTACGAGGTGGACGGCCAGTTCAACGACGAGGCCCACCTCCGCCGCACCATCGACAAGATCGTTGGCCGGGTCGGCCGGCGCGTCGACGAGTCCAGCCCGATGGTCGACGCGCGGCTCCCTGACGGCAGCCGCGTCAACGCGATCATCCCGCCGCTGGCCATCGACGGCTCGCTGCTGACCATCCGCAAGTTCTCGTCCGACCCCTACCTCGTCGACGACCTGGTCGGCTTCGGGACGCTGTCGCGCTCGGTGGCGGACTTCCTCGAGCGCTGCGTGCGCGGCAAGCTCAACGTCCTGGTGTCGGGCGGAACGGGCGCCGGCAAGACCACGACCCTCAACGTGCTGTCCTCGTTCATCCCCCACGAGGAGCGCATCATCACCATCGAGGACGCAGCCGAGCTGCAGCTCCATCAGGAGCACGTGCTGCGCCTCGAGGCCCGCCCGCCGAACATCGAGGGCAAGGGCGAGGTCAAGATCCGCGACCTGGTCCGCAACTCGCTGCGTATGCGCCCCGACCGCATCGTGGTCGGCGAGGTCCGCGACGCCGCTGCCCTCGACATGCTCCAGGCCATGAACACCGGCCACGACGGATCCATCTGCACCGTCCACGCGAACTCCCCGCGCGACGTGCTCTCCCGCATCGAGACGATGGTGCTCATGGCAGGGATCGACCTGCCGGTCCGGGCGATCCGCGAGCAGGTGAGCAGCGCGATCGACCTGATCGTCCACCAGGCCCGATTCAAGGACGGAACTCGCCACATCACGCACGTGACCGAGGTGGTCGGCATGGAGGGCGACGTCATCACCCTGCAGGACCTGTTCCTGTTCGACCACGGCATGGGCTTCGACGAGGAGAACCGCTCGATCGGCCAGCTCAAGTCCACCGGCCTTCGACCCAAGTTCCTGGACAAGCTCAAGGGCGCCGGCGTCGAGGTCGACCCCACGATCTTCGCGTTCGAGAAGTTCGGCGCATGAACGCCGGCCACGCCCTTCGGGCCGCGGCCGGATCCCTCGCCGGCGCCGCGCTCCTTGTTCTCGTCGCAGCGGCACCCGCGCTCGCCCAGCCCGAGGGCCGGATCGCCTCGGTGCAGCCGGCCGGCAACGGGCTGGAGATCGTCTTCACCGCCACTGACCTGCCAGCCGGGGCCTCGCTTGACCCAGCGTCGGTGCAGGTGAGCATCGACGGAACCTCATTGCCGTCAACCGCCGAGCCGATCACGCAGCCGCAATACCACCGTGGCGCGCTCCGCCATGCTGACAATGGACACCAGTGGCTCGATGAAGGGCGAACGTCTTGACTCGGCGAAGGCCGCGGCCAACGCGTTCCTCGACAGCGTGCCCGGCGACGTCTCGGTCGGCCTGTTGACGTTCGCGGACACGGCCTCGGTGGTCGTCGCGCCGACCACCGATCGACGCGCCGTCCGCAGCGCCGTTGACGGGTTGACGGCCACGGGAGCGACCGCCCTCTACGACGCCACCGTGCTCTCGGTGAACTCCCTCGGAGACGCCGCAGTCCGCAGCGTCGTCCTGCTCAGCGACGGGCAGAACGAAGGCGGCAGCACCACGCTGGAACAGGCTGTCGCGGCCGTGCAGACCTCCGGGGCCACCGTCGATGCCGTGGCCATCGGCACCGACCCGGCCCTCGTCGGGCCGCTCCAGGCCATTGCCACCGCCGGCAACGGGACCGTCATCACCAGCACCGACACCGCCCAACTCACTGATGCCTTCACCCAGGCCGCGGCCACGATCACGAACCAGCTGCTCGTCACCGTCACCCCCGCCGCATCCCAGGCGGGGCTTTCGGGCAATATCGCGGTGAGCGCGAGCGCCGGGCCGCTGGTCGTCGCGGATAGCGCCTTCGCCACGCTCCCCGATGTCACGGCCCCCGGCGAGGCCGGCGCCGACTACGGCCCGCAGCCCGTCGAAGGGCCAACGGGGGTGCAGGCCAACGCCAACATCTTCCCGTGGGCCATCGCGCTGCTGTTCGTCGGGCTGGCCATCCTGCTTGCCATCGCGTTCGCCACAGCCGCCCGCGCGCGACGCAGCACCGTCAAGAGCAGGTTGTCCGTGTACAGCCTCTCTGGACGGCAGCCTGTCAAGGAGACCGAGGTCTCGACCTCGCTCGGTGACAGCGGCGTCGCGCGGTCGGCGGTCGAACTGGCCGGGCGCGTGGTCGAGAAGCGCGACCTCGAGGGCGTCCTCGGCGGCAAATTGGAGGCGGCAGGACTCCCGATCAAGGCGGCCGAGTGGCTGCTCATCCACATCGGGATCGCCGTCGGGCTGGCCTTGACCTTGCTGCTTCTGTTTGGCGGCCGGCTTGCCCCTGCGCTCATCGGCCTGGCAGTGGGCCTTGTCGGACCGTGGGTGTATCTCGCCCGCAAAGAGCGCAAGCGCACATCGCGGTTCCTCGAGCAGCTGCCCGACACGCTGCAGTTGATCGCCGGCAGCCTCTCGGCAGGGTACTCAATGCCGCAGGCCGTCGACACCGTGGTGCGCGAAGGACAACCCCCGATGGCGACGGAACTGAACCGGGCGCTGGTGGAGACCCGCCTCGGCGTACCCATGGAGGACGCCCTTGAGGGGATCGCCGCCCGCATGCGCAGCGAGGACTTCGCCTGGGTCGTCATGGCCATCCGGATCCAGCGTGAGGTCGGCGGCAACCTCGCCGAGGTCCTCACCACCGTCGCCGCCACCCTTCGCGAGCGCGAGCGCCTGCGTCGGCAGGTGCAGGTCCTCTCGGCGGAGGGCCGACTGTCCGCCTGGATCTTGGGCTTGCTGCCCCTGGTCTTCGCCGTCTACCTGATCCTCGTCCGCCCGGAGTACATCTCCCTGCTCGTCAGCGCACCACTTGGCTGGGTGATGATCATCATGGGGGTAATCCTGCTCATCGCCGGAGTCTTCTGGCTGCGCAAGGCGATCAAGGTGGAGGTGTAGACGGTGAGCGGCACCCTGCTTCTCTTGCTCGGCCTCATCGGCGTCTTCCTAGCTATCGCCATCGGCCTGTCGACGATCGGTGCCCTCACCTCCGAGCGCGCCGCGGTGAACCGTTCCCTCGCTGCGGTGGACGCCATCAACTCGGCGCCCACCTCAATGCGCCGCGAGCTCGACCGCCCATTCGGTGAGCGAGTCCTGGGTCCGACCATGACCCGCTTCACGAGTGTCGGCCGGCGCTTCACACCCGATGAACGCAGCGGCGCGATCCGTCGCAAGTTGGAGCTGGCCGGGAGTCCGCCTGGGTGGGATGTCGACCGGGTGCTGGCCTTCAAGGTGATCGGCCTGCTTGCCCTGGCCATGCTCGCCTTCCTGGTCGCGCTCGCCTTCGGCGCCCCGATCATCACCGTGCTCATCTTGACTGCACTCGCCGGACTGGCTGGCTGGTTCGCGCCCAATCTGGTGCTCTACCAAGCGGCCTACAACCGCTCCGAGCGCATCCGACGCGAACTGCCGGACTCTCTAGACCTGCTCAGCATCTCGGTTGAGGCCGGTCTCGGCTTCGATGCAGCGCTCGCGCAGGTCGCCAAGAACACCGAAGGCCCGCTTGCCGAGGAGTTCTTCCGAGTCCTGCAGGAGATGCAGATAGGCACCGGTCGAAGCGACGCCATGCGCGCCCTCGGCGAGCGGACGGACGTGACGGAGCTCAGGGGTTTCGTCACCGCCATGGTTCAGGCAGACGCGTTCGGCATCCCGATCGCCAACGTCCTGCGCGTGCAGGCCCGGGAGATGCGGATCAAGCGGTCGCAACGGGCTGAGGAGTTGGCGCAGAAGGTCCCTGTAAAGATCCTCTTCCCGCTGATCTTCTGCATCCTGCCTGCCCTCTTCATCGTGATTCTCGGACCGGCTGCCATCAACATCATCGACGCCTTCACCAACGTGTAATCGAGATCGCCTGCTTCGTGGCTCTCGACCGGCGACACTGACGCCATGGCACGCGTCCTGGTGGTCTCGCGGAACCCGGCAATGGCGATGAGCCTCGCGGGAGGTGAGCACGAGGTCGACACCTGTCGCCCTGGTCTGCTGGATCGGTGGATCGACGGACACGACCAAGTTGATGCTTTCGTCCTCGATCTTGGCGAGCCTGCTGACGCAGTGGCGGCCGTTGAGCGCCTGAGGGCGAGCGGCCGGGAGGGTCCCGCGCTCTTGGTTGCTGGCAGCGACAGTGCCTGGATCGACGCGGAGGGCTCCCCTCCGCCGGGCACCGCCGTTCTGCCCCTTCCCGTGACTCGACCGCGGCTCGCCGCGGCCCTTGAGGGGCTGTTCCAGGCCCCGCCGAGCCGTGCCGCTCTGCCACAGACCCGCGACGCCGCGAAGCCCTCAGATCCCTCTCCCGGGCCCCCGCCTAGCCAGCCGCCGCCACACCTCGACGTTTCCACGCTTCCCGAGGCACCGCCGGAACAGGCCCTCCAATCCACCATCCCCGAGCCAGTACCGATCCGCGTCCCAGAGCCGGAGCCGAACCCGAGCCGGAGCCCGAACCCGAGCCGGAGCCCGAACCCGAGCCGGAGCCCGAGCCCGAGCCGGAGCCCGAACCCGAGCCGGAGCCCGAACCCGAGCCGGAGCCCGAACCCGAGCCGGAGCCCGAACCCGAGCCGGAGCCCGAACCCGAGCCGGAGCCCGAGCCGGAGCCCGAACCGGAGCCCGAGCAGAGCCGGCGTACGTGCCTCGGCCCCGGCCCCCGCTGCCACCGGTGGTGGTCCCCCCGCGCGCGGCCCCCTGGACGCCGCCGCCGACGGCCGAGGCCGCACCCGCCCTCTCGGCCGCGGTGGCTGCGCCCCAAGCCGCGCCGGTCTGGCCCCGATCCTCCCCCGCCGCCCCCGCCGGTGGTGATCGCCGATCCGCCTCCGCCCAGTGGTCGCGCCCGTGTTGGTGCGGCCGCCCACCTCGCCCCCCCGGTGGCTGCCCCGCCGCGCCCGGCCGTTGATCGATACGTCAACGTCAGCGATGGCCGCGGTGCACGCGCTTGCGGCCAGGAGCGACGAGCTGTTCGGTGTTCCGGAGACGGCCGAGGCCGTGGTGTCCGATGCAGTCGAGCGGACCGGCGCTGCAGCCGCTGCGGTGCTCGTCCCCGACGAAGGGATCTGGCGGGTGGCGGCGGGTGTTCGGCCTGCGCACGCTGGAGGCGCGCTGCGAGATGGCGGGCGACACCTGGCTGGTCCGGATGGTCGCTCGGGCGCACAAGGGGATGCTCGTGGAGGGCAGCGACATCGTGCGGGTCAAGATGTCTGGCGCCCCGCTGGCCAGCTGGCCGCATCTTGCGGCCGCACCCGTCCCCACGATCGAGGCGGTGCTCCTCGTGGCCCGCGCCGATCGGGCATTCACCGAAGCCGACCTCGCCGGCCTGGCCGCCCTCGGCGCGGAGGCCGAGGAGCCGCTCACCGACGCGCTGGCCGTGCGGTCCCTCGCGCGCGGCCTCGACGCGCACCGCAACCCCCGCGACCACCCCGAGGCGCCGTAGCCCGCGGGCTACTCGACGTACACCCGCTCATCCACCAGCTGCTCGGCCACCGGGGCCCCCTCGGACTCGAACCGGCCCTGCTCGAAGCGCTTGCGGAACTCCAGGTCGATCCGGTCGAGGCCGCTGCGGTTCTTCTCGATCGAGATCACGGCGTAGTTGCGGAACCGCTCGGCGTTGCCCACGTCATAGACCAGGTGGTGCCGCGCGACCACGTCGTACTTCTCGTTCATGATGAGCACGACATCGGCCTCGTACGCCAGGGCCGTCGAGCCGCGGAGGTGGTTGATCCGCAGGCGCTTGCCGGCCACGAGGCCTTCCTTGTCGGCCGCCACGATCGCCAGCACCGGGACCTCCGCGTCGAGCGCGAGGTCCTTCAGCCCCTCCACGATGACCGTGACGCGCTCCTCCTCGGTCTCCAGGTTCCCGGGGACGGCGACCTTCTGCAGGTAGTCGACGATGGCGAGCGGCGTGCGCCCAGCCTGCTCCGCGGTCTGCGCCACCACCCGCGCGATCTCCTCACCCGACGTGCTGGATCCGCTGGAGCGGTGGATGAACAGCCGATCGGCGTATCCGGCCACCGCGCGCACGGCCTCCGCGCCGCCCTGGGTCCCCGCCAGGCGGTCCTCCAGGCCGCCGAGCCGGCCGTCGGAGGCCTCCATGGCCTCGCGGATCCGACGCAGCGAGACGGCCTCCTCGTTGGCGTACTGGGCCGCCTCGAGTGCGATCAGGCGCTCAAGCACGGTCGCCGCGTCATGCTCGTACGAGAAGTACAGGCCCGCCTCCCCCGCCACCACGGCATTGCGCAGCAGCTGCAGCGCGAAGGTGGTCTTGCCGAGGCCCTGGGGGCCTCCGAGCAGCGTCAGCTCCCCCGAACGCAAACCGCCGGACAAGTAGGTGTCGAGCGGCTCGAAGCCGGTCGGCCAGACTCGGGCGGCGGCCGAGGCCCCCGCAGCCAACTTGCCGTCCGCCTCAGACAGCACCGAACTCAGAGAACGCAGAAGGTCAGTCACCCCTTGATCGTGGCAGAAACCGGCCCTCCGTGTACCCCCCGTCCGGTCATTTCCTGGGCGCGTATGGACGAATCCGGGCGGCGGATGTGCGACCGTCGGAGCATGTCGACCAACCCGGGGCCCGTCGCTCGCGCCGCGGAGCGGTTCCGCGGCGGTGGACCCGCGCGCCTCGCCCTCGCGGTCCGCGCGATCCTGCTGGTGCTCGTGGTCGCCCTCGCCGCCCTGGCCGATCCCCAGGTGACGCAGGTCGGCTCGCTGCTCTTGCTGACCGCGATCGCCGTGGCGGCGAGCCTTCCGTACCCCGCTCGGGCGTCGCGGTGGGTGCCCTTGGCCGAGGCGATGGCGGCCACCGCAGTGATCGTGCTCACCCAGCCGTTTGACCCCGCGCTGCTTCCCTACCTGCTGGCTCCGGCGTTCGCGGCGGGGGTGACCACGGAGCCACGGCCGCGACCATCGCCATCGGGCTGCCCGCCCTGGCCCTGCTCGCCGCTCGGGCGATCGCCCTGGCCGATGAGCCCGTCCGCCCCTACCTGGCAGACGTCGCCACGTGGGTCGTCTTGGGTCTCGCCGCGGGCCTGGCCGGGGCGTGCGATCCGTCGAGCCGACGAAGGCGCCAGACCCCGACCGGGGCTACATCGAGGCGTACCGGCTGCTCGCCCAGCTCCATGCCGTGTCACGCCAGCTCTCCGACGGGCTCGACGCGCAGAGCCAGGCCCAGGTGCTGCTGCAGAACCTCCGCGCCCCCGCCCGCTATCGACGAGCCGCGGTGTTCGTGCGCGGCAGCGCGGGCGACATGCTCGTCCCGCTCGCCCATGCTGGCGCGGACCGCGTTCCCTGGGGCCCCGACGACGGCCACCCGGTCTGGGCCGCCGCGATGGCGACGCTGCGCCCCGCCGCGGCGACCGGATCGCTCAGCGACCGGACCATCGGGTACAGCGCGGCCTTTCCCTTCGTCCTCGGCGACAAGGCGATCGGGGTGGTCGGGGTGGAGCGCGATGAGGCCCCGTTCTCCACAGAAGCACTCCGAGACGCCCAGCGGCTGGTGGAGGACGCCTCGCTGCGGCTGGACACCGCGCTGCTGTTCAGCGAGGTGCGGACGATCGCCACCGCCGATGAACGTCGCCGGCTGGCCCGCGAGATCCATGACGGGATCGCCCAGGAAATCGCCTCGCTCGGCTACGCCGTCGACGACCTGCGGCGCTCGGCCGAGACGCCAGCCCAGCAACGCGGGCTCGATGAGTTGCGCTCCGAGCTGTCCCGGGTGGTCTCCGAGTTGCGGCTGTCCATCTTCGACCTGCGCTCGGACCTCCTCGAGGGCGGCGGGCTGGGCTCGGCGCTGAGCGAGTACACCCGGCGGGTGGGCACCGTCTCGGGACTGACGGTTCACCTGCTCATCGACGAGACCCCGACCCGGCTGCGCGTCGAGGCCGAGTCCGAGTTGATGCGGATCGCCCAGGAGGCGATCACCAACGCCCGCAAGCACGCGCGCGCCCGGCGATTGTGGGTGACCTGCGTGGTTGATCCCCCTTCTGCGCTGCTACGGGTCGAGGACGACGGCCGCGGCCTCGCCCCTGGCCGACGCGACTCCTACGGCCTGGAGATCATGCGCGAGCGGGTCGAGCGCCTGGGAGGCTCGCTGGCGATCGAGGAGCGCCTGGGCGGCGGCACCCGCATCGAGGTCGTCGTCGGCGAGCCCCGGGGGCGGGTCAGGGCCGCTCTCTCCCTGGGCTCGCCGAGAGGAGACGACCCCTGGCGGGCGCCCGCTGTCACCCCGGCGACCGACGACCGCCAGAATGAGGAAAGCCAGGAAGGAGAGGCGCGTGCCGACCACAGTGCTGCTCGTTGACGACCATGAGTTGATCCGGCAGGGCCTGCGTCGCGCCTTCGACAGCGACGGGGGCTTCCAGGTGGTGGGCGAGGCCGGCACGGTCGCCGAGGCGGCTGCCATGCTGGCTGCGCTCGACCCGCAGGTCGTCATCTTCGACGTGCGTCTTCCCGACGGATCTGGGCTCGACGCCGCACGCGAGGCCCGCCAACGCCACCCCGACCTCGGGATCGTGGTGCTCACGATGTACGCCGGGGACGAGCAGCTCTTCGGCGCCCTGGACGCCGGCGCCTCGGCGTTCGTCCCCAAGGACGCCCCGGCTGACGAGGTCGTGGCCGCCGCACGGCACGCAGCGGCATCGCCGCGCACCTTCACCGCGGCCGATCTGGCCGAGGCGATGCGCCGGCGAATGACGCCGAGCGGACCCCAACTGTCCCCCCGCGAGCGCGAGGTCCTCGGACTGCTCGCCGAGGGCCTCGGCGTGTCCCAGATCAGCCGGCGGCTGTACATCAGCGACTCGACCACCAAGACGCACATCTCCAAGCTGTACGAGAAGCTCGGCGCCGCCAATCGCGCCCAAGCGCTGATGGCTGCCCTGCGGCTGGGACTGATCCAGACCGGGGCTGCGGAACGGCCCTGAGCCTGCGGGACGGCCAGGGCCGTCCCCCATCCGGGGTCATCCGTTCGGACACCTGGCTGTGCCCGGCAGGGCGATCCCGCTCAGGCCCCTGGTCTGGGCATGATCTATCCGTACGCAGCCGGCACCCCGCCGGCAGCACCATTCCCACGGAGGGGTTCCTCATGCTCCAGCGCATCCGCACCACCATCCGCAAGGACGAGGGCGCCTCGGCCGTCGAGTACGGCCTGCTCGTGGCCGCCATCGCCGCGCTGATCGTCGCCGTCGTCTTCGCTCCTCGGCGGCCTCGTCAGGACGCGTTCACCTCGACCTGCACGGCATCGGAGCGGCACCGGCAGCACCACCACCACCTGCTGATCCCGCGCATGCGCAATCGCGTGGGGCGGGCGGGATCGCCCGCTCTCGCCCACGCGCCGCGTGAGCTGGCCGTCTCGACTGCACCGCACCCGAGGCAGCCATCACACAGGAGGTCGTCATGCTCCAAGACTGAGCACCTGGCAGAGCCGGGACGAAGGAGCGTCTGCCGTCGAGTACGGCCTGATCGTGGTCGCCATCGCCGCACTCATCGTGGCCGTCGTCTTCGCCCTGGGCGCGACTGGTCCGCGACACCTACGACTCCAGCTGCGGCGACGATCAGCGGCGGCGATCACAGGCGGGACATCAACCTCCTGTTGACCCCCGCACTTCGTCCCACCGGGGCCCCAGCCTGTGACCGAGCGAACCCGGATCGTGAAGGGACTCACGATCGCCTGACGCGGTGAGGACCCCCGCGCGGATCGAGCCCCTCCACCTCTTTGCGTGCTGTTGCCGCCGCGTACCTGATCCTCGGCACGATCGGGCCCTTGCGGGACCTCGATGTCTACTGGCACGTGCGACTTGCCGGCGAGTTCCTCGAACCTCGGATTCGCCGGGGCCGGCCGGGACTGGAGCTTTACGGCTCGACAACCCCGACTGGCGCAGCACCCAGTGGATCGCCGAGCTGGTGATGGGCGGGCTTCCACGCGATCTGGGGCTGGTCTGGGCTGATCGTCTTGCGCGGGTTGGGCACCTTGGCCCTGTTCGTCGGCACTCGCCTGGACCACGCTGCGCGGCTTGCCCGCCCGGGCGAGCGTCGCCGGCTTCGTGCTCGCCGCGGCTGACCGCTGTCGGTCGCTGTCCAGGACCGCCCCATGCTGCTGGCGCTGCTCCCGTTCCCTTCCTCGCCGCTGATGTGGCGCAACGGCGGTCGCGCCAGGGGCGCTGGCCGCGGTGGTGGCTGCTGCTGCCGGCCGTGGTGCTCTACGCCAATGTCCACGGCCTCTGGGTGATGGTGCCGGCCATGCTCGGCCTGGCGGTCGTCGGCCGGTGGCTGGACCACGGTCTTCGCGATCGGGCTGCTCGCCAGGGGCTCGTGCTCGCGGTCTCGGCCACCGCTGCAGGCGCCATCAGCCCGCTCGGGTTGGCCAACATCACCGCAGTCGTTCCTTTCCGGGACGCCACGGAACTCATCATCGAGTGGCGGCCGACGGACGTGACAGTCCACCCACCTGGACCTGCGCGGCTCTCGCCGGGCTGGCCATCGTCGCGTGGGCCCGAGGGACCCCGGCCAGCGCCCTGCGCGCAGCGAGGTGCTCGCTGTGCTCGCGCTTGGTGGCGTTCGCCTTCACCGCGTTGCGAAACCTGCTCCCGGCGGCGCTTCTGCTCGCGCCGATCGTCGCCCGCCGGTGCTGCCGAGGCATGGGATGTTCATGCCCTATCCACCGGTCGCGCGCGAGGCCCGGGTGCTGACCGCCGTATCGGCCGCGATTCTGCTCGTCAGCGGCTCGGTGGCTGCGGCGACCTGGTGGACGGCGGATCCCCTGCCGGAGACCCTGCCCGTTCGGGATCGCCGCAGCGCCTCGACGCGCGAGCCGAGCCGATTCGCCTCTTCAACGAGCTACAACGTGTCCGGGGCGGTGCTCGGGTTCGCCGACCAGGTCTGGTGGGCATCGACGGCCGGGCCGACTACTACGGCGGGGACTACATCGCCGACTACGTCGCGGTCATCCAGGCGAGCCCGGCTCGTTCGAGCCGGTTCCTGGCGGCGGATCCCGATGCAGCGCTGCCTGACAAGAGATGCCCCGCTCACCGGCGTGCTGAAGGACAGCGGCTGGACGGTCACGGACCGTGAGGGCGACTGGGTGCTGCTGGAGCCTTCCGCCGGCTAGGGCCTTCGGCGACTCAGGGGGCCGAACCCGGGGGCAGTCAAGAACCGTTGTCACGTGCCCAGGTGCGGGCCGCGGCGATCCGCTCGGGGGCCGTGGGGTGCGTCCCGAAGAACCACTGCCGGGCCGCGGGGGGATCCACGTCAGCGAGGTTGGCCAGCGCGAACCGGCGCTGGATGGCGATGAAAGCGTCGGGCTCCTGCGCCAGGTCCAGCGCGTGCCGGTCGGCCCGGGATTCGATCGACCGGCTGATCGCCGACTCCACTGGCGTCGCCAGGACCGCGAGCAGGCTCACCGTCGCCAGTGCGAGCGCCGCCGCTCGCGGATCGGCCGCCGACTCCGACCCCGGCGCGGCGCAGCGCGGCAGGCCAGGTCAGCACGAGGGCGGTCCCGAGCGTCGCCGCGGCGGCCGCGACGGCCGCCAGCAGCGTCCCCAAAGGCACGTCGCCGGCCGAGGCGTGCCCCAGCTCGTGGGCGACGATCGCCCGGACCTGCTCGGGGGGCGCCTCGGCGAGCAGCGTGTCGTAGACCACGATCCGTCGGGTGCTGCCAAACCCCGAGACGTACGCGTTCAGCGCGGTGCTGCGGCGGCTCGCGTCGGCCACCAGGACGTCGTCGACGGCCACCCCGTCGCTCTCGGCCAAGGCGAGCAGGTCATCGCGCAGTGGCCCCGCCGCCATCGGCTCGAAGTCGTTGAACAGCGGCTCCACGACCACCGGGTACGCGTACGAGACGGCGGCGACGAGGGCGGCCGCGCCGACTCTCGGCCACGGCCCACCACCAGCGCGGCAGCCAGCGGGCCAAGCCGAAGAGCGCGCCAAGGGCCGCGGCGGCCAGCAGCGACTGCAGCGCCCACGATCGCGCCAGGTCCGCCAGGAAACCGTCCCAGCCGCGGGTCGACAGCCCGGCAGCAGCCGCCAGCGACTCCACCCTGGCCTGGAAAGGCAGCCTGACCAGGGCGACCACGAGCAGGATGACCGGGCCGCCCACCGCGACGCGAGCCCAGAAGCCGCCGCCCAAGGGCCGCGCCGCCCCTGCCACCAGCCGGGCACCCAGCGACGTCAGGCCGAGCACCACCAGGGCCGCCAGCCCGGCCAGCAGCGCCGCGTCGCTCCACGGCCGCACCGACGACCGGTACGCCTGACCGCGAGCGATCTCCGCGGCGGTGAAGTCCCCGGTCGGGGATGCCCCGCCGGAGTAGACCGAGCCCCAGGGGACGAGCACCCCCGCGAGGACCCCGACGAGGGCCAGCAGGAGCACCGCGGTGATCGCGATCGTCCGGCGCGAGGGGCCTTGGCCCGTACGGCGGTCAGCGGCGGTTGGAGCGGCGACGTCCATCAGCCCGCCAACGACGCGACGTCGGAGCGCCAGGCGGCGAGCAGCACGTCGGCCTCCACGCCCAGGACCGACCGGGAGGCGGCCGCGACGTTGGCGGCCGGGTCGGCCGCGCCTGCGTCGACCGCACGGTAGAAGGCGACGAGCGCGTCGCGCCCGTACCGCTCGGCGATCGCCCGGCAGGCGAGATGTCCGAGCGCGTACGCGGCGGGCGCCGCCACGCTGCCGGCCGTGAAGTCCGCATCCGGCGGCCACGCGTCCGGCGTCCCCGACCGCCGCACCGCGTCCAGCCCCTCGGAGGTCGCGATCCGCAGCGCCACCCCGGAGTCGGTGAAGCCGACGTAGTCGGCGAAGCCCTCCTTCAACCACAGCGGCGACGCCAGGGAGGTCGGCGCCCTGGTCACCACATGCGTCAGCTCGTGGGCCAACACGATGCCGCGGGCCTTCGGGCCCCAGCGCCTCCAGGGTCGCGGGGTTGAGGTACAGCCGGGCCACCCCGCCCGGGCCACCAGAGGTGAGGGCGGCCACCTCAGACCAACCCGACGGGTCGGTGCCCAGCAGCGCCCCCAGCTGCTCCGAGCGGCCGGGCACCACCATCAGCGCCCCGTCGGCGTCGGCCGGCCCCCAGACCGACTCCACCCTGCCCCAGGCGGCGTCCAACTGCGGCGCGAGGCGACCAACCGGTCCGGACGCCGGCCAGCCCCACCACCACCGAGCGTGTGCCGCGGACCACCTCCAGCGGGCCGTACTGCCAGATCTGCGTCGAACGCGTCAAGCCGTCCGCGGGCTCGTCGCCCGCCAGCCGCCATCCCCCGGGATCCAGCACCATCGCCATCGGCGCAGCCACCACGGCATCAGAGCGGTCGACGCCGCAATGCGGTAGTTGAGCCTGGCCTGGACCGAGGCCTCGGTCGCGTCAGCGGCACCCGCCGTCGGCTGGGCGTCCAGCAGGTCGTAGCGGAACACGCTCGGCCCCAAGGCGGCGAGCGCGGCGAACTCCGCGGCCTGCTGGGCCTGCAGCTCGGGCCGGGCCGCGAACACCGCCAGGTAGCCCGCCGCATCGCCCGCCAGGACCGCGGCGGCGCGGCGGTCCAACAGGGCCTTGGCCTCGGCCTGCAGCCGATCTGCAGCGCGCAGCCCCGGCCGCGGCGCATCCGACTCGCGCTCGCGCGGGGCCGCCGAGGCGCCGAGGTCGACAGCCGTCCGCGGACCGCTCGGCCAGCCAGCGCCCCATCGAAAGCCCGGCCGCCGCGTCGGCCACCAGGACGAGCGCCGCCACCGGCACCGCCACGAAGCGAAGCCGGCGCGAGATCACCCGCCCAGGGTAGGCGGCGAGTCCGGGCTGCCCAAGGCAACGTGGGCAAAGGCCAGGGGCGCCCCCGCAACGGGAGGCGCCCCTGGTACTGCTTGCGAGAGGGCTACGGCCGGACCGCGCCCGAGTACGACATCGAGCCGACCGGGAGCCATCCGGACCCCGGTCGAGGGATTGGCCGCATGCACGATCATGCCGCCGCCGACGTAGATGCCGACGTGCGAGATCGGGCTGTAGTAGAAGACCAGGTCGCCGGGCTGCAGATCCCCGCGCCCGACCCGGGTGCCCGACCCGTACTGGGCCCGCGAGGAGTGCGGCAGGCCGACGCCCGCGGCACCCCACGCCCGCATGGTGAGGCCCGAGCAGTCGTAGGAGTTCAGCCCGGTGGCGCCGTAGACGTAGCGCTTGCCGACCTGCGCCATCGCGAAGGAGACGGCCTGGGCGGCGCGGCCGGAACCGGCCGAGGGCGCGGCGGCAGCGGGTCGAGACTGGTCGCGCGAGGGACGGGACGCCGCGGCGACCCGGGCCGCCTCGGCGGCAGCGGCACGCTGCGCGGCGATGCGGGCGGAGGCCTCGCGGGCCTTCTGAGCCGCGATCTCGGCCTGGCGCTTGCGCTCGGCCTCGAGGCGCTGGCGCTCCTCCTCCTTGAGGGTGTTGAGCACCCGCTCGGTCTCGGCCAGGCTGCCGTCGACGGCCTTCTTGTTGGCGGCCATCTGCTGCTCAAGGGCGGCCAGCGACTCCTGCTGGGCGGCCGCGGCGATCTTGTCGTTCGACAACTGCTGCTTGGCGACACCGACCCGCCGCAGGACCTCGCCCTGGTGACGGGCCACGCCGTCGAGCGCGGACGCCTGGGAGAGGAAGCGCGCCGGGTCATCGGCGAGCAGCAGCTGCATGGTGTTGTCGAGGCCGCCGCCGCGGTAGGCGGTCGCGGCAAAGCCGCCGACGCTCGCCTTGAGCTTGGCCAGCTCGGCCTCACGGGCGGCGATCTGGTCGTTCAGCCCGGCCAGCGTGCGCTCGGCCTCATCGGCCTTGCCGCGGGCGTCGAGGTAGGCCTCGTTGGCGATCTCGGCCTTGTGCTCAAGGGCTTCGACCTGGGCCTGGACCTCGGCGATCGACCGCGAGGGGTCGGCGTGGGCGGCCGACGGCAGCATGGTGACGGCCACCGCGACGGACAGGCTGAACACAAGCGGCGCAGCCAAGCGGCGCGCGCGGGTGGGGGACGCCACGAAGGCGGCTCCTGTCTTCCTCGTCCGCCTACCAGGTGAGCTGACGGGTTCGGGCGGGGAAGTCGCCCTACGACTGCGGCGTGCCGCGGTCGATTCACCCCAGGGAAGTGGTTCCCCGGCTCCGGCTCGCGCGCTTGGGATCGCCTTGCGCGTTCGCCAGACTCGGCGGTGGCACTCGCGCCGGCGGGGGGCCGACGGGGACGAGCACCTGATCCGGGACGGTATCCGAGGGGCCCCATCTGGAGCAATTCGCCCCGCCGCCGCGTCTCAGGTTCCGGACGATCAGCCAGCCCTACGGGGCCGGGTCTCGCGCCGGGCGCGCGGGCCGCTGGGCGGACAGCCGTCCGGGCCTCGGCTCGGCCAGGAGCCCACCGGCCCGCAGGACCTCGACGGCCGCCTGCTCCTCAGGCGCGAGTGCGGCGAAGGCCACCTCACGCACCGACCCGTCCGGCGCGTGGCCGGCCTCGCCGTCGACCCGCTCAAGCGGCGGGCCGCCCAGCAGCGCCGCCACGAAGCACCCTCCGCACGCCGAACCGCGCACGGAGCAGCTGTCGCAGTCGATGAGCACGACCCTCACCTCCCTCGTCCAGGCCTGGTGGCCCGATGCCGAGGACGCTAGGGAGGCCCTCCGACAGTTTCGGCCGGCGCGGCTGTCAAGGGGTCGGCCACCAGGGCCGCCCGGGCAGGGCCAGATCCCGAGGATCGGCTCAGCCCCGCCCGAGCAGGCGCAGCAGGGCCGCCGAGGCGACCGGGCGGGCGCCGGAACGGGCGACCCCGTCGGCGACCTCCCGGTCACTGCTCACGACGACCACCACCCGTCCCGGCGGCTCGGCCGCAGCCAGTCGGCGGATCAGCTCGTCGGCGATCTCCCCCGACCGGCTGAAGAGCACCCGCAGCCCGCGGGCCGCCAGCCCCGGCGCGGCGCCGCCCGCGTCGGCCCCGTCGAAGACGCAGGTCACCTCGGCGCCGGTGCGGGCCGCCAGCGCCGCAAGCCCCGTCACCAGGCGGTCGCGCTGCTGCTCCAGGGGCAGCTCGCCGTAACCGGACTTCGTCACGTTGTAGCCGTCGACGATCAGGTGGGCCTGTGGCAGAGCCAGCAACTCGTCGAGGCGGGCCGGGTCGTCGGTCGACCGCGCCCGCGCCCCTGGGCCGGTGACGGCGCCCGGCAGGTCCGCGGTGGCGGCGACGACATCCCCGGGAAGGACCGCCGCCGGGGGCAGCCCCAGCTCGCGGCGCAGGCCCAGGGCCGCCTCGGTCACGGTTTCGAGCAGCAGCGTGGCGCGGGCGTCGGCCAGCGCCCGGCCCTCGCGGACCCGGGCCCGCGCGGCGTCCGCCGCGGCCTCGGCGGCGGCCCGCGCCGCCGTCTGGCGGCCGAGTTCGGCCCGCACCTCGGCCAACTCGGCGAGCCGATCGGCCGCCTGCTGCTCCGCTGCGGCCACCGCCGTCCTGGCCTGCGCCTCTTCGCGGCCGCTGGCCGCGCGGACCTCGCGCAGCTCCCGGCGCACCCGGGCCATCTCTCGGCGGGCCTCAGCGAGCTCGCCGCGCACCTCCGCCGCATCCGCGCGGGCCATCGGCGAGATCCCGCTCAAGCCGGGCCCAACGGGTGTCCTCGGCCCGCTCCCCCTGGGCGCGCGCCACGTCCGCCTCCTGGGCGGCGAGGGACGCGGCCGCGTCGGCGAGCCCGGCCTCCCACCCGTCGGGGCGGAGCACCCACAGGGCCGCGCCGACCAGGTCTGGCTCGAAGCCTGCCGGCGCCGGCTGCGCCCCCTCGAGGGCGTCCACCAGCGACGGGTGGTCGGCGCGCACCCGCTCGGCCACCTGCTGACGGAACACCGCGTCGCCCGCGACCGCTTGCTCGAGCTGGGCTCGCGCGCGACTTGCCAGGCGAGCCGGGGCGAACGAGGCCACCCGTTTGAGCCGGGGCGGCACATCCGCCGGCGGCAGGGCCCGGAGCGCGTCCGCCGCCCATCGGACGACCTGGTCGAGGACCGCGCCCGGGCGGCCCGGCCGCCGTCACACCGCCCCCGCGTCGCGGAGCCGCTGCACCTCGGCGGCCCCGAGGCCGACCCGCTCGGCGACCGCGTCGAGGTCGGCGCCGAGACCCGGAGCCTCGCGCCCGGCCGCGGCCGGCGACCCGGGAAGGCGTGGGACGGCGCCCACCCGGGTGAAGGTCGAGCCGTCGGCGAGGGTCACGTCCTCGACGAGCCCGCGGGCCCGCGCCTGCTCGTCGGCGAAGAACTCCGCGACGTCGAGCACGGGGGTGACGCAGGTGTCCTCGGCGGCCAGCAGATGCGTCCACGCATCCCGGGTGTCGCCCAGGAACACCGCGGCGAGGGCGGCGCGCAGCTCGCCCTGCCGGTCGGGGACGTACTGCAGGGCGATCAGGTCCTCCCGGTCGATCAGGACGCAGATGCGCGCGAAGAACTTGGGCTCCAAGGCGCCGACAGCGAGGTACCTGCCGTCGGCGCAGCGATACGTGCCGTAGCAGGCGAGCGCCCCGGTGAGGTGGTCCACCGGCGAGGGGGCCTCGCCTGACACTCCGGCCGCCCCTGCCGCCAGGGTCAGCAGCGACGCGACGCCATCGAGCATGGCCACATCGCAGTGCTGCCCGGCGCCGGTCGCGTCGCGCACCCGCAGGGCCGCCAGGGTCGCGACGACCGCCTGCAGCCCGGCCGAGAGGTCCCCGACTTGGAGGTACGGGGTTGCGGGACCGGCCTCGCCAGATCCGTCACCCGGCCCAGGGCCGCGGCCCAAGGAAAGGGCGCCGGAGAGCGCCTGCACATTGAGGTCGTGCGCCGGGCGGCCGGCGTACGGCCCCTGCTGCCCGTACGCCGTGATCGACACCAGGACGAGCCGGGGGTTGCGGGCCGACAGCGCGGCCCAGCCCAGCCCCAGCCGGTCCAGCACCCCGGGGCGGAAGGACTCGAGGACCACGTCGCTGTCGACGGCGAGGTCGGCCACCAGCGCGCGGCCGTCGGGATGCTTGAGGTCGGCGGTGATCGACCGCTTGCCGCGGTCCAGGGCGAGGTGGCCGCCGCTCTGCCCGGTGGCGGCCAGCGGCGGCAGGTACCGCGTGGGGTCGCCGCCCTGGCGGTCCTCCACCTTGACGACGTCGGCGCCCAGGTCGGCGAGCAGCATCGAGGCGTACCCGCCGGGCAGCATCCGGGTCAGGTCCAGCACGCGCACACCGCGCAGGGGCGGGTCGGCGGCGGTCGGCTCAGCAGGCGAAGGCAGCGTCGGTCGGGCGGTCTGGTCGGCGGGGTCCCCGGTCATGGGCCCATGATCGCGCCTCGCGCGCGGGCCAGCTGGGTCACCCCTCGGTCGGAACCGGACCGCCCGCCTCGGGGCGCGCCACCAGCTCGACCCGGTCCGCGGCGTCGCACCAGCGGCAGCGGATCGAGACGACCTCCTCTGCCAGCACCTCGCGCTCCTCGACGGTCGGCTCTCCCGACAGGTCGAGGTGGACGTACTCGCGGACCCGGCTGGCCCGGACGACGTCGAAGCGGGTCAGGTTGCCGCACTGCATGCAGCGCCAACGGGTGTCGGCGGTGGGGACGGGGGCGGGCACGGATCCTCCTGGGGCCGACGATGAGGCGGCGCCCAGGCTACGGGCCGCGCGCCTCGCCGATCCGGTCGGACCCCCCGCCTACCGTGGCGGCATGCCAGCACCGGCCCTACGAGCACTGGCGGGCGGGCCCGAGGCCGCGCCCCGCGCCGCCGGGTCGGCCCCGCGGGGGGTCCAGGGGTCCTTCGACGAGCTGGGGACCCCCTTGCGCGAGGTGGTGTTCGTCGTCGTCGACCTCGAGACGACGGGCACCTCCCCCGATGGCGACGCCATCACCGAGATCGGGGCGGTCAAGGTGTGCGCTGGCGAGGTGCTCGGCGAGTTCCAGACCCTGGTCCGCCCGTCTGGGGCGATCCCCCCGTTCATCCAGGTGCTCACCGGGATCACCGACGCGATGGTCGCCGACGCGCCGCGCATCGAGGCGGCGCTTCCGGCCTTCCTCGAGTTCGCCCGCGGCGCGGTGCTGGTCGCCCACAACGCGCCCTTCGACGTCGGCTTCCTCAAGGCGGCCTCGTCCCGCCACGGCATCGACTGGCCGCGGCCCGGGGTGGTCGACACCGCCCGGCTCGCCCGCCGTGTCCTGACCCGCGACGAGGCCCCCAACTGCCGGCTCGCCACCTTGGCCCGGCTCTTCCGGTCCAGCACCCAGCCGGTGCACCGCGCTCTGGCGGACGCGCGTGCGACGGTCGACGTGCTGCACGGGCTGCTTGAGCGGATCGGCAACGAGGGCGTGCACTCCCTCGATGAGCTGGAGACCTACTCCTCTCGGGTCTCCCCCGCCGTGCGCCGCAAGCGGCACCTCGCCGAGGGGCTGCCCTCCGCGCCCGGCGTCTACCTCTTCCTCGACGCCGAGGGCCGCGTGCTCTACATCGGCACCTCGCGCGACCTGCGGTCGCGCGTGCGGTCGTACTTCACAGCCTCGGAGTCGCGCACCCGGATGGCCGAGATGGTCCGCCTGGCCGAGCGGGTCCAGGTTGTGCCGTGCGCCACCGCGCTGGAGGCCGAGGTCCGCGAGCTGCGGCTCATCGCCGAGCACAAGCCGCGCTACAACCGCCGGTCGCGCTTCCCCGAGCGCAGCATGTGGGTCGCCCTCACCGCCGAGCCCTTCCCGCGGCTGTCGGTGGTGCGCGAGGTGCGCGACGACGGTGGCGCCTACCTCGGCCCGTTCGGGTCCCGCCGGTCGGCCCTCGATGCCGTCGCCGCGCTGCACGAGGCCCTGCCGCTGCGCCAGTGCACTCCCCGGCTGCCAGCCGCGCCCACCCCGCGCTCCACCCGCCGGGCCTGCGCCCTGTACGGCATGGGCCGCTGCGGCGCTCCCTGCGAGGGGCTTGAGGACGTCGCGACCTACGAGGCGCACGTCGATGCCGCCCGCGCGGCCATCACCGCCGACGCCCGCGGCGTCCAGCGCTCGCTGGAAGACCGGATCACCCGGCTCGCCGCCGAGGAGCGGTACGAGGAGGCCGCCGAGCACCGCGACCGGCTGGCCGCCTGGGGCCGGGCGGCCGCCCGGGGCCAGCGGCTGGCCGCGCTGGCCCGCCTCGCCGAGGTGGTCGCCGCCCGACCAGACGGCGCGGGCTGGGAGTTTGCGGTGGTGCGCCACGGACGGCTGGCCGCGGCCGGCGCCTCGCCGGCCGGGGCGGACCCGCGCCCCTACGTCGATGCGCTGCGGCTCACCGCCGAGGTCGTCCGGGCGGCTCCTCCCCCGCTGCCGGCCGCCATCCCCGAGGAGGCCGAGCGCGTGCTGCGCTGGCTCGACGCCGACGGGGTGCGCCTCGTCCAGGTCGAAGCCGGCGATAGCGGCCCGGACGGCTGGTGCGAGCCGGCCTTCGGGGCGGGCGCCCTGCGTCCCCGTTTGGAGGCGGCGACCGCCCGCGCGGTGGGCGACGAGCGCGATCGGCGGCGGCTGCGGCCGACCCGCTGACGGGCCGCTCGCCACGGGACTATCGTCGCCGCCATGGTCACCGCGATCGTCTTCGTGTCCGCAGAGGTCGGCCGGATCCCCGAGGTCGCCGAAGCCCTCGCCGATCTCCCCGGGGTGAGCGAGGTCTACTCGGTCACCGGCGATATCGACCTGGTGGCGATGGTGCGCGTCCGAGAGATCGACCAGCTCTCCTCGGTGGTCACCGAGGGGATCGACCGGGTCGAGGGCGTGCAGGGCACCGAGACCCACATCGCCTTCCGGGCGTACTCCCGCCACGACCTGGATGCGGCGTTCGCCCTCGGCTCCGCGTAGGTCAGGCGTCGGGCGCTCCAGGCCCGGCTCGGCTCAAGCCAGGCGAGACCGGGTTGCCGCGACCCACCGCTCAAGCGCGGCCGCCGCGCTGCCGCTGTCGACGGCAGCCGCCGCCCGATCGAGGGCGGGGGCCAGCAGGTCCTGGACGGAGTCCGGCGAGCCTGGCCCCTCCGACTCGTCGAGGGCCACCAACGCCGCTGCCGCGTTGAGCAGGACGGCGTCACGGACGGCTCCCCGCTCGCCGGCCAGGAACCGCCGGGCCACCTCGGCGTTGAAGGCCGCCGCGCCGCCCCGCAGGGCCTCGCGGGTCGCGGTCGGCAGCCCCAGCGCGGCCGGGTCGACGACCTCCTGGGCGACGGCCCCGCCGCGCACCCGCCACAGCGACGACGTGGTCGTCGTGGTGAGCTCATCCAGCCCGTCGTCCCCGCGGAACACCAGGGCGGAGACCCCGCGGCGGGCGAAGACCTCGGCCATCACCCCGGCCATGCGGTGGTCGCCGCAGCCGATCGCCTGGGCCTGCGGCTGCGCCGGGTTGGTCAGCGGCCCCAGGAAGTTGAACGCCGTGGGCACGCCCAGTTCGCGCCGCGGGCCCGCGGCGTGGCGCATGGCGGGGTGGAAGACCTGCGCGAAGCAGAACGTGATGCCCGCCTCGACGGCCACCTCGGCGACCTGCTCGGGCGCCAGGGTGAGCACGACCCCGAGCTCCTCCAGCAGGTCGGCGGCCCCGCAGGCGCTCGATGCCGCCCGGTTGCCGTGCTTGACCACGCGGGCCCCGGTTCCGGCGACGACCAGGGCCGCCATCGTGGAGATGTTCACCGTGTGGGCGCGGTCGCCGCCCGTGCCCACGACGTCGACGAGCGGGCCGGGGACCTCGATCCGGTGCGCGCGGCCGAGCATCGCGGCGACCAGGCCGCGCATCTCCTCGGCCGTCTCGCCCTTGGCCCGCAAGGCGATGACGAATCCGGCCACCTGGGCCGGCGTCGCGTCGCCCGCCATGATCTGGTCCATCGCCCACGCGGTCGAGGCGGCGGGCAGCGGCTCACCCCGCAGCAGGGCGGCCAGGACGTCCGGCCACGCGTGGGTCGGACCCGACTCGGGCCGCGCAGCGGGCGGGTCCACCTGCTCTGGCGGAGTCACGCGGTCAGGCAGGCTGGCGCTCAAGCCGGACCCGCAGCAGAGCCGCGGCGGCCTCGGCCAAGACGACCGGGTCCAGCGGGTGGGCCGCCACACCGTCGGCGCGCGACCAGGCGGCCAGCCAGGCGTCCTGCGGCCGGCCCACGAGCACGAGCACCGGCGGGCAGCGGAAGATCTCGTCCTTGAGCTGGCGGCAGATCCCCATGCCGCCTGCGGGGACCGCCTCTCCGTCAAGGATCGCCAGATCGATGCCGCCGGCGTCCATGGCCCGGATCACGGCCGGCTCGGTCGCGCACTCGAGGTACTCGACCTTCGGCAGACCGGCCGCCGGGCGGCGGCCGAGGGCGGTGCGCACGGAGGCGCGCACGTCGACATCGTCGCTGTAGACGAGCACGCGCACCGAGGGCTCGGGGGGCTGGGGGGCAGGGCTGGTGGCCACGCCCGGATGGTACGCCGTCCGCCTCGGTGGCGCGGTTGTGGCCGGATCGTGACAGGGATCTGAGACGGATCGGGGGGTCGTGGTCGTTTCCGGGCCCAACTCCTGCCAGAATGCGGCCTCGTGGCGACAGCATCCGCGGTTCAGGCCGCCCCCTCGCATGGGGTCAACCGGCCCAACATCGTCAGTGTCGGGACGATCGTCTGGTTGGCCTCCGAGCTCATGTTCTTCGCGGCCTTGTTCGCGATGTACTTCACAGTGCGCGCGGTCAACGGCCCCGAGTTCTGGGCGGAGGCCACCGAGAAGCTCAACGTCCCGTTCGCGGCCGTCAACACCACGATCCTGGTGCTGTCGTCGGTGACCTGCCAGCTGGGCGTCTTCGCCGCCGAGCGCGGCGACGTGATCCGGCTGCGCTTCTGGTTCACGGTGACTTTCCTCATGGGCGCGGTCTTCGTCGTCGGCCAGATCTACGAGTACATCAAGCTCGTCGGCGAGGGCGTGACGCTGCAGACGACGTACGGCTCGGTCTTCTACCTCACCACCGGCTTCCACGGCCTGCACGTGACGGGCGGCCTCGTCGCCTTCCTGTTCGTGCTCGGCCGCACGTACGCCGCACGCCGCTTCACCCACGAGCAGGCCACCAGCGCGATCGTCGTGTCGTACTACTGGCACTTCGTCGATGTGGTCTGGATCGCCCTGTTCGCCACGATCTACCTGATCAAGTAGGCCGCCGCCATGAGCCGCCCGGCCGCCGAGCCCACCTCAGACCTGCCCTGCCCGATCGACACCAGGGACCGCCTGTGAACACCCTCGCCGCCCGTCGGCGCCACCCCTTGGCCGCGTTCACGCTGCTGGCCGTCGCCCTGCTGGCGGTGGGAGGGGCGTACGCCCTGGCCACCGGCGCGGCGCAGGCCGAGGCCGCCCCAGCGGCCAGCGCTGCCACCGCGACCCAGATCGAGGAGGGACGCCAGCTCTACCTCGAGGGCTGCTCCTCCTGCCACGGCCTGAACGCCGAGGGCGTCTCGGCGGCGGACAAGGAGAACTCCAACGGACCCGGCCTCATCGGGGTGGGCGCGGCCGCCGTCGACTTCCAGGTCGGCACCGGCCGGATGCCGCTGGCCGCCCCGGGCCCGCAGGCGCCCGCCGGCCCGAAGTACGGCGAGCTGCCCTACGACCAGGACCAGATCAACGCGCTGGCCGCGTACGTCGCCTCGCTCGGCCCCGGCCCGGCGATTCCGACCGCCGAGATGCTCGACTACGAAGACGCCGACCTGGCCCAGGGCGGGGAGCTCTTCCGGGCGAACTGCTCGCAGTGCCACAACTTCGCCGGCAAGGGCGGCGCGCTGACCAACGGCAAGTACGCCCCGCCAGTGGTCAACTCCGAGCCGGTGCACATCTACGAGGCCATGCTCACCGGCCCGCAGTCGATGCCGGTCTTCGGCGAGCGCACGATCCTGCCGGAGCAGAAGCGGGCCATCATCAAGTTCATCAAGACCACAGCCGCGGAGCCCAACCCGGGCGGCTTGGCCCTTGGCCGTATCGGCCCGGTCGCCGAAGGCCTGGTCGTGTGGATCGTCGGGCTCGGGGCGCTCGCCGCCGTCGCCGTCTGGATCGGGGTCAAGTCCAAGTGAGCACTGACAGCAAGGACCTCGCCACGGCGGAGGGCGGCGCGCACGGGTCCGTCGAGATCCCGCACAAGCCGCGCCGCGCCGACACCGACATCAAAGCGGCCCGGCGCGCGGAGCGGCAGGTCTCGGCGCTCTTTCTGATCTCGGCGCTGTCGACGATCGGCTTCGTGGTCGCCTACGTCGCCTTCCCGTCCGACCAGATCATCACGGTGCCGGTCATCGGACCGACGAACGCCTCCAACTTCTTCCTCGGCCTGGCCCTGGGGGTCGCGCTCTTCTGCATCGGCGCAGGGGCGATCCACTGGGCGAAGAAGCTCATGCCCGACGTCGAAGAGGTCGGCGCAAGGACGCCGCTGGGGGCCACCCCCGAGGAGACCGCCACCGCCGCCGAGCTCTTCGATGAGGGCGCCGACGCCTCGGGGTTCGTGTCCCGGCCCATCATCCGGCGCAGCCTCTTGACCGCGCTCGTCCTGCTGCCGATCCCGGCGGTGGTCCTGCTCCGCGACCTCGGCCCGCTGCCCGGCACCAAGCTGCGCGAGACGATCTGGGCCGACGGCGTCCGCGTCGTCAGCGACGTGTCGTACCTGCCGATCCGGCTGTCCGACATCCCCGTCGGCGGCATGGTCTCGGCGGTGCCCGAGAACCTGCCCGAGGTCGAGGAGGAGACCGGCACCCTCAACGCTCGTGCCAAGGCGGCCGTCATCGTGGTCCGGATGCTCCCCTCGGAGATCCGCACCCAGCAGAACGACGACTGGAGCGTGGACGGCGTCATCGCCTTCAGCAAGATCTGCACCCACGTGGGCTGCCCCATTGGCCTGTACGAGCAGCAGACCCACCACCTGCTGTGCCCGTGCCACCAATCCACCTTCGACCTCGCCGATTCCGGCAACGTCGTCTTCGGTCCCGCGGCACGCCAACTGCCTCAACTGGCGATCGCGGTGGATGACGAGGGATACTTGGTCGCGCGTGGGGACTTCGCCGAGCCGGTGGGCCCTAGCTTCTGGGAGCGCGGATGAGTATCGCGACTAAGGCCGGCGGTGGCGCGGCCAAGTACCTCGACGAGCGCACCTCGTCGAACAAGTTCCTCAAGAAGAACCTCGGCAAGATCTTCCCCGACCACTGGTCGTTCATGCTGGGCGAGATCGCGCTGTACAGCTTCATCGTCCTGCTGCTGTCGGGGTCGTTCCTGGCGCTGTTCTTCAAGCCGTCGATGACCGAGGTCATCTACAACGGCTCGTACGTGCCGCTGAACGGCATCAAGATGTCGGAGGCGTACGCCTCGTCGCTGGACATCAGCTTCGACATCCGCGGCGGGCTGCTGATGCGGCAGATCCACCACTGGGCGGCGCTGATCTTCGTCGCGTCGATCATGGTCCACCTGATGCGGGTGTTCTTCACCGGAGCCTTCCGCAAGCCCCGCGAGCTCAACTGGCTGATCGGCGTGGTGCTGCTCACGATGGCGCTGCTCGCCGGCTTCTCCGGCTACTCGCTACCCGACGACCTGCTCTCCGGCACCGGCCTGCGGATCGCTGAGGGCGTCATGCTCTCCATCCCCGTCGTCGGCACCTACCTGTCGATGTTCGTCTTCGGCGGGGAGTTCCCCGGCATCGACTTCATCCCCCGGCTCTACACCGTGCACGTGCTCTTCATCCCGGGCGCGATCCTCGGCCTGGTGACCGTCCACCTGATGCTGGTGTGGTACCAGAAGCACACCCAGTACCCCGGACCCGGGCGCACCAACGAAAACGTGGTGGGCTTCCGGCTCTTCCCGATCTACACCGCCAAGGCCGGCGGCTTCTTCTTCATCGTCTTCGGGGTCATCGCGCTGCTGGGCGCCCTGGCCACCGTCAACCCGATCTGGCTGTACGGGCCGTACATGCCCGACCAGATCACCGCCGGCTCCCAACCCGACTTCTACATCGGGTTCCTTGAGGGCTCGCTGCGGATGACGCCCGCGTGGGAGACCACGCTGTGGGGCTACACGCTGTCCTGGAACGTCCTGATCCCCGGCCTGGTCTTGCCCGGTCTGATGTTCACGGCGATGGGCGCCTATCCATTCCTGGAGAAGTGGATCACCAAGGACAACTCCGTCCACAACCTCCTCGACCGCCCGCGTAACGCCGCCACCCGCACGGCCTTGGGCGTGATGGCCTTGACGTTCTACGGGATCTTGTTCATCGGCGGCGGCAACGACGTCATCGCCACGACGTTCAGCCTGTCGATCAACGCGATCACGCGGTTCCTTCAGGTCCTCATCATTATCGGCCCGCCGATCGCCTTCGTGATCACCCGGCGGATCTGCCTGGGCCTGCAGCGCCGCGACCGAGAGAAGCTGCTGCACGGGCGCGAGAGCGGCATCATCCGCCGCACGCCCGAGGGCGAGTTCTACGAGGTGCATGCGCCGCTGTCCGTCGAGGAGAAGGCCGTGCTCACGTCACGTCAGGTCATCGAGCCCCTGGCCATCCCAGTCGCGGCCGACGAGAACGGCGTCCGAAATCCAGGTGGCCGCACCGAGCGGCTGCGGGCCCGGCTGTCGCGGTTCTACTTCGACGAGCAGATCCCGATGCCCACCGCGGCCGAGATCGCCGCGGCCGACGCTCACCTCGCGCATGACAGCGACCACACCCTTGAGCCGGCCCGCACCACCGAGGTGGCCGAGGGCGAGGTCAGCGAGTTCGGCCAGATCATGCAAAGCGAGGCGCTGGCCCGCGACCGCACCCCGACCGGCTCCTAGCCCGCGTCCGACCCCACGCTGAGGGGCCGCTCCCCCGCCCGGGAGCGGCCCCTCAGCCGTTCCGGCTCTGGCCTTCGGCTGTCGGGGTAAGGCCAGGGGCCGGGTGGTCCCCCCTTGGCCTATCCCGCCGAGGCGCGTCGCTGTCGCATCGGACGTGCGCCTTAGCCTCGCGCCCGGCTCCTTCACGGCCTGCGGGAGGACCACCCGGCCCCGCCTCACAGCGCCCCCAGCGGCGACCGGCAAGGCGGAGGTCGGGACGTTGTCCCGCAGGCCGTGAGGAGCGTGCGCGCCTCACGGAAGGCGCATGATCTGGATCGAGGCGACGGGCGCGCGGCGGATAGGCCAAGGGGCAATGCCCCGGCCTCTGCCGCGGACCACACCGCTAGGCGGTGCGCCAGGCGTCGTAGGGGATGTTCCAGTCGGTCCAGCCGTTGCCCGACTCCAGCTTGCGGGAGCCGTTGACGTACTGGACGACATCACCGATCTTGGAGACCGAGAACAGCCAGGCGGCGTTGTCGTTGCTCATCCCGGTGCAGCCGTGGCTGACGTTCGCCACGCCCTGCTTGGCCACGGACCACGGGGCCGCGTGCAGGAACTCACCGGAGTTGGTGAGCCGCATGGCGTACTCGACCTCCAGCCGATAGCCCTCGCTGCTGTTCTCCGGGATGTCGACGGTGTCGCTGTCCATGATCCGGGTGCGCTCCTTTCCCATGATCACCTTGGTGCCGCCCCGGGTGTCGAAGCCCGGCTTGCCCGTGGTGATCGGGATGGTGCGCAGAACCGCGCCGTTCTGGGTCACGGTCATCGTGTGGTTGGCGATATCGACCGTCGACACCGTCGCCGACCCGATCGAGTAGCTCGACGACGCCTTGCCCTCGCCCCAGACGCCCTCGCCGAGGTCGAGCATGTCGAGGTCCGCATTGACCGTGACCTCGGTGCCGGGGGCCCAGAACGACGCCGGGCGCCAGTGCAGCTCGCGCTTGGAGACCCAGCGCCAGGAGCCGTCCACCCGGGGCGAGGTCGCGACGGAGAGGGCCGCCTCGACCGCCTTGCGATCGCCCGGCGTGGCGGTCAGGGTGACCATCACGGGCATCCCGACACCCACGTTGGCTCCTGCCCTCGGGGAGATCCGGGCGGAGGCCCGCGCGGTGGGCGCGATGGTGGCGAAGGAGCCCTCGGTCCACTTGCCCACGCCATTGGGGTCGACCGCGGCAGCGCGCACGGTGTACTGGCCGGAGAACTGCGTCCCGGCCGTCGACACCCACGTGCTTCCGTCGGCTGCCAGCGCACCGGGCAGCTCACCGCCCGCGGCGTCGAGCACGGTGACCCCGGTCAGCTTCCCGACCACCGCCTGGACGCGCACCGGCTGGCCTGGCCGGACCTCAGCGCTGCCGGCGACGGGCTCGATCGCCACCTGCGCGGTCGACACGGCCTTCACGGCGGCCTGTGCGGCCTTGCTGGCCGTAACGGGGGCCTCAGCAGACGCTGGGCCGCCTACGGCGTCGTCAGGGCTCGCAGCGGCCCCCTGGCAGCCAGTGAGCAGGCCCGCAGAGGCCACCAGGCCGACCGCCAGCGCGGCCCGGATCCCGGGGCGGCGGCGGATGGCGGCAGACATGAACGCGATTGTCACCCAACGGGGCCGATGAGCGCCACTCCGGGTGGCAGCGGTGGCGGTGCGGTCGCCGGGGACGTCCAGGCCTCTCGCGCCCTGGCGACGGCTGACCCGGGTGCGCTAGTGCGCGAAGTCGCCGCGGTAGTGCTCGAACACCAACCCGATGGAGGACAAGATGATCAAGAAGGCCCCCAGCACGATCATCCACCAGCCGAAGATGAAGCCAAGTGCGGCGATGGCGGCCGAGATCCCCAGCGGCAGCGGCCACCAGGAGTGCGGGCTGTAGAAGCCGTACTCCCCAGCGATGTCGGCGATCTCGCCCTCGGGGTCGTCCTCGGGCCGGGGGTCGACCCGGCTGCCGGTGAACAGGACGTAGAAGCCGATCAGGGCGGACATGAAGCCGGTGAAGATCAGGGCGGTGCTGCCCATCGGCTCGGCGGACAGCCACCAGTACACGCCGCCGACGAGGAAGAAGAAGACCGTCAGGTACGCGAAGATGATGCCTTCGACCTTCATGGCGTGCTCAACCCTCCGTGCCGTGCTCGACGTCGGTCGTAAGCGCCCCGCCGGACACCGCGGCCGAGGCCCCCGCGCCGACCGGGACGTTCGGATGGTCGGACCACTCGGGGTGGTGCAGATCGAAGGCCGGCGATTCCGAACGGATCCGCGGGATCGAGGTGAAGTTGTGCCGCGGCGGCGGGCACGAGGTCGCCCACTCCAGCGACCGGCCCCAGCCCCACGGGTCGTCGACGCCGACCAGCTCCCCGTGCCAGTGGGTCTTCCAGACGTTGTAGAGGTACGGGAGGGTGGAGATGCCCAGGATCAAGGCGCCCACCGAGCTGATCACGTTGAGGGTCGTGAAGCCGTCGCTGGGCAGGTAGTCGACGTAGCGGCGCGGCATGCCCTCGATCCCCAGCCAGTGCTGCACCAGGAAGGTCATGTGGAATCCGATGAAGAGCAGCCAGAAGTGCACCTGGCCAAGCCGCTCGTCGAGCCGCTTGCCCGTCATCTTCGGCCACCAGAAGTAGAAGCCGGCGAACATCGCGAACACGACGGTGCCGAACACCGTGTAGTGGAAGTGCGCCACGATGAAGTAGCTGTCCGACAGGTGGAAGTCCAGCGGCGGTGAGGCCAGGATGATGCCGGTCAGGCCGCCGAACAGGAACGTCACGAGGAAGCCCAGGGTGAAGAGCATCGGGGTCTCGAAGGTCAGCGACCCCTGCCACATGGTGCCGATCCAGTTGAAGAACTTCACGCCGGTTGGCACCGCGATGAGCATCGTCAGCAGGGCGAAGAACGGCAGCAGCACGGCGCCCGTGACGTACATGTGGTGGGCCCACACGGCCATCGACAGCGCGGCGATCGTGATGGTGGCGAAGACCAGGCCCTTGTAGCCGAAGATCGGCTTGCGGCTGAAGACCGGGAGGATCTCCGAGACGATGCCGAAGAAGGGCAACGCGAGGATGTAGACCTCGGGGTGGCCGAAGAACCAGAACAGGTGCTGCCACAGGAGCGCGCCGCCGTTCTCGGGGGCGAAGACCACCGCGCCAAAGCTGCGGTCGATCTCCAGCGTGAGCAGGGCGGCAGCCAGCACCGGGAACACCATCAGCACCAGCATCGAGGTGACCAGGATGTTCCAGGTGAAGATCGGCATCCGGAACATCGTCATGCCGGGGGCCCGCATCGTGAAGATGGTCGTCACGAAGTTGACCGAGCCGAGGATGGTCCCGAGGCCACCCATGGCCAGGCCCATGATCCACAGGTCGGCCCCGACCCCGGGCGAGCGGATCGCGTCGTTGAGCGGGGCGTAGGCGAACCAGCCGAAGTCGGCGGCGCCGCCCGGCGACAGGAAGCCGGCCGCCGCGATCGTGCCGCCGAAGAGGAACAGCCAGTAGCTGAACATGTTGAGCCGCGGGAACGCCACGTCCGGCGAGCCGATCTGCAGCGGCATGATCACGTTGCCGAACCCGACGAACAGCGGGGTGGCGAACAGGAACAACATGATCGTGCCGTGCATCGTGAAGAGCTGGTTGTACTGCTCCGCGGACACGAACTGCAGCCCTGGCTGCGCCAGCTCGGCGCGCAGCGAGAGCGCCATGAGTCCGGCCAGCAGGAAGAACACGAACGACGTGATCAGGTAGAGGTAGCCGATCACCTTGTGGTCGGTCGAGGTGATCCAGCCGATCACGATCCGGCCGCGCGAGGTGCGGATCGGATCGGCGGGGGCCGAGGACGTGACCTCGGCGGCCGCCGGCTCGTTGAGAATCGTCATCTCAGCCCCCGATCCGGGTACGGCCTTGGCCGTCGGTCGCGTCGGTGTTGACCTGGTCGGTCTCCAGTTGCCCCGATTGGCCCTTGGCCTTGAGCTCCCTGATGTGCTCGGCGTACTCCTCGGGACTCACGACCTTGACCCAGAACAGCATCCGGGCGTGGTCGACGCCGCACAGCTCGGCGCACTTGCCGGCGAACGTGCCCTGCCGGGTCGGCGTGAGCTCGAACTGGTTGAGCCGACCGGGGATCACGTCCATCTTGAACAGGAACGCCGGCACCCAGAACGAGTGGATGACATCAGGCGAGGTGAGCTTGAAGCGGACCTTCTCGCCTTCGGGCAGGTAGAGCGTCGGCAGGTCCGTGGGGGTGCCGATGTCGTAGGCGTCCTCGTTGACGTAGTTGAACGTCCAGTTCCAGCGGAAGCCGACCACGCTGACGACGTTGTCGGGCTCTTCCGCCGAAAGCTCGGTGATCTCGCTCTGGTCGCGGGCGGTGAACACGAAGAAGACCGCGATCATCAGCAGCGGCGCGATCGTGTAGAAGGTCTCGATCGGCAGGTTGTAGCGCGTCTGGACCGGCACCTCGTCGTCGCGGCGGCGGCGGTAGACGGCGACCGCCCACAGCATGAGTCCCCAGGTGAGCACGCCCACCGCGATGAGCGCGATCCAGGAGCCCACCCACAGGTCGACGATCTTGGGGCCGAAGTTGCTGGCGGGCTCGGGCAGGCCGCCGCGCTTCCAGGTCTCTGCGGCCTCAGCCGAGCAGCCGGAGAGGGCGAGGGCGCCACCGGCGAGTGCCACGGCCATCACCGGGCGACGCAGGCGGCGGGGTCCACCGGGGGTGCGCGAGGGGCTCACGTACACGCCTTCCGATATCTCATGCCCACGACGCCCGGTCGAGCCGGGCGCGCAGGCGCCTCCGTGATCGAGCGGCACACTACCGCAGTGCGGAGGCCGAAATGGGCGTGGCCACGCGTTGGCGCAAGTCGGTGAAGCGGTCGTGCCCGAACCGTGATTTCGGCCCCCTGCCGGGGGTCGCCGGTAGCGTCGCGGTGTGACCCCGGCCTCACCGCCCACCCCGCCTGTCGGCTACCTCGACGCGGCCACCGCCGAGCCCCTGCATCCGGCCGCCCGGGCCGTCCTGGCGGCGGCGTACGAGCAGGGGTGGGCGGACCCCGGCCGCCGGTACGCCGCCGGCCGGCGGGCCCGCGCCTTGCTCGACGGGGCGCGCGAGCAGGTGGCCGCGGTGCTCGGCTGCCGGTCCGACGGGGTGGCCTTCCTCCCGTCCGGGTCGGTCGCGCTCCACGCGGCTGTACGCGGGGTGCTGGCCGTCCCCCGAGCCCAACCCCGTCTGGTCGCCAGCGCAGTCGAGCATTCCGCCGTCCTGCACGCCGCCGCGGAGGCCGAGGCGCGCGGCCTGGCGGTGGCGCGCGTCCCCGTGGACGGCGGCGGGCGGATCGACCTGGCCGCGTGGGGCGAGGCGGTCGGCGGGGGCGCGGGCCTGGCCTGCCTCCAGTCCGCCAACCACGAGGTGGGCACGCGGCAGCCGCTGGTCGAGGCCCACGACGCCTGCCGCGAGGCCGGGGTTCCGCTGCTTGTCGACGCGGCCCAGACTCTGGGCCGCGAGCCGGTGCCCGACTGCTGGGACCTGCTGGCCGCCAGCGCCCGCAAGTGGGGCGGCCCCTCCGGTGTCGGGATCCTCGCCGTGCGGCCCGGCGTGCGCTGCGACCCGCTGCTCCCGCCTGACGGGCGGGAAGCGGGCCGCTGGCCGGGGGCGGTCGCCCTGCCGGCGATCCTGGCCGCGGCCACCGCCCTCGAGGCAGCCGCACGCGAGGCAGCCGTCGAGTCACCCCGGTTGCGGGCCCTGACGGACCGGATCCGGGCGGCCTTCGCCGCGGTCCCCGACGCGGTGGTCCTGGGAGACGCCGAGGACCGGCTCCCGCACATCGCCGCGGCGTCCCTGCTCTACGCCGACGGCGAATCGCTCGTCGATGCCCTCGACCGCGAGGGCTTCGCGGTGTCGAGCGGGTCGTCGTGCTCCTCGGACGTCCTGGAACCCAGCCATGTGCTGGTGGCCATGGGGGTCCTCACCCACGGCAACCTGCGCGTCTCGCTCCCCCGCGGCGTCGCCGACGGCGACGTGGAGCGCTTCTGCGCCGTGCTGCCGGGGGTCGTCGCCGCGGCGCGCGGCCGGACTGGGGGCGGAGGGGCTGTGAGCACCCCGGACCCGGCGCACGCGGCTGATAACGCCGAGCCCCCCGCCCTCGTGGTGGACGCCCGCGGCCAGCGCTGCCCGCTGCCCGTCATCGAGCTCGCCCGCCGGATCAGCGAGATCCCCCTCGGCGCTGTGATCGCCGTGCTGGCCGACGACCCGGCCGCCGCGTACGACATCCCGGCGTGGTGCCGCCTGCGCGGGCAGGCCTGGCTCGGCACTTGCGACACCCCGGATGGACCGCGCCACCTGGTTCGCCGCGTCAGCTGACGGGCCCGCCCCATGCGGCCGGCGGCGGCAGCTCAAGCGCGGGCGCCAGCCGGGCGAGGTAGTCCGATCTCGGCACGTCTACGGCGCCAAGGGACCTCAGGTGCGGCGTGGTCCACTGCACGTCGAGCAGCCGCGGCAGCCCATCGGCGGCGAGCAGGCCCACGAGCCCGACGAGCGCCGCCTTCGATGCATCGCGCTCCCGGTGGAACATCGACTCCCCCGCGAAGAGCCCGCCGAGCGATACCCCGTACAAGCCGCCCGCCAAGTGGCCGTCCGGCGTCCACGCCTCCACGCTGTGCGCCAGCCCCAGCCGGTGCAGCCGCGCGTACGCCCGGCGGATGTCCGGCCCGATCCAGGCGCCGTGCCGACCGGGAGCCGCGCACCCGGCCAGGACCCCGTCGAAGTCGGTGTCGATCCGGATCTCGAAGCGGCGCAGAGACCGCCGCAGCGACCGGCTCACCCGCACGCCCTCGAGGGGCAGCACACCCCGCGGGTCCGGCGACCACCAGCCGAGCGGGCCGCGGCGCCCGCCGAGCCGCATCGGGAAGAGGCCGCGCTCGTAGGCGGCCGACCAGGGTCTCCGGCTCGAGGTCGCCGCCGAGGGCGACCAGATCGCCATCCTGGGCCATCAGCCGGGCCGCCGTCGGGACGTCGCGTGCCGCGCGATCAGGGCCGCTTCATCACGGCCGCGGGCAGGAGACATGCGGGGAGATCTCGGCGGCCGCATCGTCGCCGTAGGCACGGGCGATGCGCTCCAGGAAGTGCTCGCGCGCGAGCTCGTACTCCTGCGTCCCGACCGTCTCGATGACGTACGTCGCGAGCAGCGATCCCACCTGGGCGCTGCGCTCCGGCGTGAGCCCCCAGGCCACCCCCGCCAGGTAGCCGGCTCGGAAAGCGTCACCGACCCCCGTCGGGTCGGCCTTCTGCTCCTCCTCAGGGCACACCACGGTGATCGTCGGCTCACCCTTGCGCTCCACCATCGCGCCCTTGGCGCCCAGGGTGGTGATCCGGGTGTCGACCCGGCGCAGGATCTCGTCGCTGGACCAGCCGGTCTTGGACTCGGTCAGCGCGGCCTCGTACTCGTTGGTGAACAGGTACGCCGCGCCGTCGATCAGCTGGCGGATCTCCGGGCCCTCCATGCGCGCCAGCTGCTGGCTGGGGTCGGCGGCGAAGGGGTAATCCCGGTACCGGCACTCCTCGGTGTGCCGGATCATGGCCTCAGGGTCGTTGGCCCCGATCAAGACCAGGTTGAGCCCGCCCACCCGGTCATCCACGGGCCGCAACTCGATCTCGCGCGCCTCGCTCATCGCGCCGGGATAGAACGAGGCGATCTGGTTCTGGTCCTGGTCGGTCGTGCACACGAAGCGGGCCGTGTGGGCCACGTCGCTCAGGCGGACCGACCCGATGTCGACGCCATGCCGCTCCAGCCAGGAGCCGTAGTCGGCGAAGTCGGGCCCGACGGCGCCCACCAGGATCGGCCGCAGCCCGAGGCAGCCCATCCCGAAGGCGATGTTGGCCGCCACTCCCCCGCGCCGGATGTCGAGCTCGTCGACAAGGAAGGACAGCGACACCTTGTCCAGCTGGTCGGCGATCAGCGAGTCGGCGAACCGACCGGGGAACGTCATCAGGTGGTCGGTGGCGATCGAGCCGGTGACGGCGATGCGCACGGGGTCTCCCTGGGGGCGGGCGGCGGCGAGGGGCTGCGCCCGGACGGGGACCAGCCCCGCGGCCCGGACGCGCAGCACCCTAGCCCGCGGCTCGAACGGGCGATCTGGCATCTGCCGCCGGGGCGGGGTGCTCACCGTCGCGGGCGGGTCGCCTTCTCTGCTTGGTCAACACGGGGGGGCGGGCCATGGGCGCCGGGGTGCGCAGCGCGGGACCGTCGATACGCTCGTGGCGGCGCCCCCACTCGCCTCACCGGGAGCGCGTGGGCTGGGGGCTGATGATGGATCGGACCGGGTTCAAGGTGGGCGCGGCGCTCGCGGCGCTCTTCCTGGTGATCGGGATCGCCGGGGCCGTGGTCGCGCTCCAAGGGGGCGGCAACTCCACCCCGCTGCCGCCCCGCCCCACGACCGGGCCGTCGCAGGCGACCCCATCGGACCCGGCGACTCCCTGAGGAACGCCGAAGGGCCGCCCCCGGGGGGGACGGCCCCTCGCGTACGAGCAGCGCGGGCTGAGCCGCGCGGGGCTGCGGGCTAGTTGAACGAGTCGCCGCAGGCGCAGGAGCCCTGGGCGTTGGGGTTGTCGATGGTGAAGCCCTGCTTCTCAATGGTGTCGACGAAGTCGATCACCGCGCCGGAGAGGTAGGGAGCGCTCATCCGGTCGACCACGACGTTGACCCCGTCGAAGTCGTGCGTGACGTCGCCATCGAGCGAGCGCTCATCGAAGAACAGCTGGTAGCGCAGGCCGGAGCAGCCGCCAGGCTGCACGGCAATCCGCAGCGCGAGGTCGTCGCGGCCCTCCTGCTCCAGGAGGCTCCTGACCTTGGACGCCGCGTGGTCGGAGAGAAGCACACCCGAGGCCGCGGGAGCGGCGGCGTCGGCGGAGGTCTGGTCCTGAACGGTCATGGGCTGGGTCTCCGGGGGGTGCGGGGGGTGCGGGGGCGGTCACTTGCGCCAACGCGTGCGCGCCTGGCGGCTATTCCATGGTGCCACAGCGGACGGCGTTCAGCCGCGTGACCACTGCCGGGCCACGTCGGCGGCTAGATCCGCGAGCCCGGCCGCGGGGTCGGCGAAGGCGGCCTCTAAGCCGACGAGATCGACCACGGCGTGCGCCGCCTCGATGCCCGCGGCCGCGGCCTCGCGACGGCCGACCTCGACCCGCCCGGCGAGCACCAGGCAGGGGCGCCCGGCCGCCTGGGCGCGGGCCGCCACCCCGGCCGGCGCCTTGCCGCGCAGGGACTGGAAGTCGAACGAACCCTCACCGGTGATGACGAGGTCGGCGGCCCGTATGCGCGCGTCGAACCCGATCGCGTCCAGGACCGTGTCGATGCCAGGGGCCCGGTACCCCGACAGCGCCAGCAGGCCGTACCCCAGGCCGCCCCCGGCTCCGGCCCCCGGCAGGTCGGGATCCGTGCGGCAGATCCTCGCCCAGGCGGCGAGCCGGTCCTCCAACTCGGCGACCTGGGCGGGGGTGGCGCCCTTCTGCGGGCCGAACGCCGCCGCCGCGCCCATCGGCCCGAGCAAGGGGGTGTCGACGTCGGTGGCCACGACCAGCTCGACATCGGCGGGCCAGTCGCGGCCGAGCGCCTCGACGGCGCCGCGCCCGCCGTCGGTCGAGGCCGTCCCGCCGACGCCCACCACAACCCGGGTGGCCCCGGCCGCGAGGGCCGCCTGCAGCAGGGCGCCCACGCCGCGGGTGCTGGCGCGCAGCGGGTCGCGGGCCGCAGGCGCCACGAGGTGGAGCCCGCATGCCTGGGCGGCCTCCACGTACGCGACTCCCCCGTCGACGAGGACGGTCGCGGGGGTGCTGGCCCCCAGGGGGCCCTCGACCTCAAGGCGGATCAACCGCCCGCCGAGGGCCGCGTGCAGGACCTCGACGAACCCCGGGCCGCCGTCGGACAGCGGGGCGAGGTCGAGCACGTCGGCCGGGGCCGACCGGGCCCACCCCGCCGCGAGGGCCGCGGCGGCCGCCACCGCGGACAGCGTCCCGGCGAACTTGTCCGGGGCCAGCAGCACGCGCATGGGGGCCATCGTCGCGTACCGCTTGGCTCGCGGGATCCCATGAGTACGTCGCGACGCCGATCACCCAACCGGCCCGGCATGCTGGCCCGGTGACCACACCCGCCGCTTCAGATCACGCGATGCCTGCGCCAGACCCATCTCCCGCGGGCAGGCCGGCACCCGGATCCCGCCCGGCGCACGACGCCCGCGCGGAGTTCAGCCCCGAGGTCGTCTACTGCAACACCGCCACCCTGGGCCTGCCGCCGAGGCGCACGATCGACGCCCTCGACGACGCACTCAGGCAGTGGCGCACCGGCCGGGCCGACGCCGTCGCCTTCGATGCCTTGGTCGAACGGGCACGGGCCGGCTACGCCGGGCTGGTGGGCGTCGCGCCCTCGGCCGTCGCGGTCGGAAGCCAGGTGAGCCCCCTCGTCGGTCTCGTCGCCGCATCGCTGCCCGCGGGCAGCGAGGTCCTCTGCGCCGAGGGCGAGTTCACCTCCGTGAGCTTCCCGTTCCTCGCCCAGGCCGACCGTGGCGTCCGGGTCCGCGAGGCGCCGCTGCATCGGCTCGCCGACGCCGTCGGCCCCGACACGACGCTGGTCGCGGTCTCGGCGGTGCAGTCCGCCGACGGCGCCCTGGCCGATCTCGCCGCGATCCGGCAGGCCGCGACCGAGTGCGGCGCCCGGACGCTCGTCGACCTCACCCAGGCGGTCGGCTGGCTCCCGGTCGATGCCGGCGGCTTCGATCTGACGGTGTGCGGCGGCTACAAGTGGCTGCTCGCCCCGCGCGGGACGGCCTTCATGACCCTCAACGAGGAGGCCGCCGCGATGCTCCTGCCGCACGCGGCCGGTTGGTACGCCGGCGCCGACCGGTGGAGCAGCATCTACGGCAGCCCCCTGCGGCTGGCCGGCGACGCGCGGCGCTTCGACACCTCGCCGGCATGGCACTCCTGGGTCGGACAGGCCGCCTCGCTGGACCTGCTCACCGAGGTTGGGCCGCGGGCTCTGCACGCTCATTCGGTGGGCCTGGCCCGGAGATGCCGCATAGGGCTCGGCCTGGAGCCAGGCGACTCCGCCATCGTCAGCCTGCCGGTGCTCCCCGGGGCCGCCCAGCGGCTGGCCGAGGCCGACGTGGTCGCCAGCATGCGGGCGGGGCGGCTGCGGCTGTCGTTCCACCTGGTGAACGACGAGTCGGACGTGGACACCGTGGTGCGCGCCCTGGCGGGCCACCTCGCCGACTGAGCCCTCGGCGTACGCCTGCTCGCGGTCGGCGCGCCCGGTGAAGGCCCTATGCGACGATGGGCCACAGCACATCCCGCCGCCGATTCCCGCCCGCCAAGACAGCCGCCGACCCCTCCCGAGGTGCCCTGTGTCCGCCGACCTCGACCTGCCTGCCGGCGTGGAGCCCACGCCGCTGGCGCTGCTGCTGCTCGGCCGGGGCAGCGACCCGGCGAGTGAGCGTGGCGTCGAGTGCCCAGGAGACCTGCCCGCCCCGAGCGACCCCGGCCTCGTCGCGCGGGCCCGGCGTGCCAAGGACGCCCTGGGCGAGCGGGTCTTCGTGCTCGGCCACCACTACCAGCGCGATGAGGTCATCGCGTTCGCGGACGTGACGGGCGACTCGTTCAAGCTGGCGCGCGAGGCGGCCGCCCGGCCGGACGCGGAGTACATCGTCTTCTGCGGCGTGCACTTCATGGCCGAGTCCGCCGACATCCTGACGTCAGACGCCCAGCAGGTCGTGCTCCCAGACCTCGCCGCGGGCTGCTCGATGGCCGACATGGCCGCGATCAGCCAGGTCGAGGACGCGTGGGCGGCGCTGGAGCAGGCCGGCGTCGCCGACCGGACCGTGCCCATCACGTACATGAACTCGGCGGCCTCGATCAAGGCGTTCACCGGCCGCCACGGCGGAGCGGTGTGCACGTCTTCCAACGCGCGTCGGGCACTGGAGTGGGCGTTCGCCGAGGGCGGCGACGACGCGAAGGTGCTCTTCCTGCCCGACCAGCACCTCGGCCGCAACACCGCCGTGCTCGAGCTCGGGCTGTCCCTCGACGACTGCGTCGTCTACAACCCGCACAAGCCCGGCGGAGGGCTAACCGCGGAGCAGCTGCGCGCGGCCCGGGTCATCCTGTGGCGCGGGCACTGCTCGGTGCACGGCCGGTTCACGGCCGAATCGGTCGCCGAGGTGCGGGCGCGGGTCCCCGGCGTGCAGGTGGTCGTCCACCCCGAGTGCGCGCACGAGGTCGTCCTCGCCGCCGACGCGGTCGGCTCGACGGAGCGGATCATCGACATCATCTCCGCGGCCCCCGCCGGCAGCGCGTGGGCCGTCGGCACCGAGCTCAACCTGGTCCGCCGGCTTGCGCTGCAGCACCCGGAGCAGCAGATCACCTATCTCGACAAGACCGTCTGCTACTGCTCGACGATGAACCGGATCGACCTGCCCCACCTGGTGTGGGCGCTGGAATCCCTGGTCGAGGGTCGCGTGGTCAACCGGATCGAGGTCGACCCGGACACCGCGCACTGGGCCCGGGTCGCGCTCGACCGGATGCTGGCGCTGCCAGCGGCTCCGGCCAGCGCGTCGGCGACCGCGGCTGCGGTCGACCCCGCGCAGGACTAGACCTACGCCCGGCCCTCCGGGCCCTGCTCGAGCTCCGGGGCGGGGGCGGCCTGGGGCAACTCGCCCTTGAGGCGCGCGAGTTCGATCTCCACGTCGTGGGTGCTCGACATCCGCTCCAACTCCACGGCGATGTCGTCTTTGACCGTCCCGGTGGCGTCCGGAAGCACCCCCGCGGCGAGCAGCTCGTCGAGGGCGCCCGCGCGGGCCTGCAACTGGGCGGTCTTGTCCTCGGCGCGCTGGATCGCCATCCCGACATCGCTCAGCTCATCGGAGATCCCGCTGAACGCCTCGCTGATCCGGGTCTGCGCCTCGGCCGCGGTGTAGGTCGCCTTGATGGTCTCCTTGCGCGTCCGGAAGGACTCCACCTTCGCCGCCAGCTGCTGGGCGGCCGCGGACAGCCGCTCCTCCTCGGCCTGCAGCGCGGCCAGCTGGGTGCCCAGGTCGGCCATCTCACCCTGCACGCCGGAGCGCCTGGTCAGGGCCTCGCGGGCGAGGTCCTCGCGCCCCATCGACAGCGCCGCCTTGGCCTGGCCCTCGAGCTTGGCCCCCTGCTGCTCCAGCGCGGCGAGCTGGATCTCCAGCCGCTTGCGCGAGGTCGCGACGTCGGCCACGCCCCGTCGCACCTTCTGCAGCAGCTCAAGCTGCTTCTCGTAGGAGTAGTCGAGCATCTGGCGGGGATCCTCGGCCTTGTCGAGGGCCTTGTTGGCCTTGGATTTGAAGATCGCGGACAGCCGCTTGAACAGACCCATAGGCCCAGCCTAGGCCGCGGATACGCTGGCCGCGTGTTCCGCCGACGTTCTGAGACCCCGACCGAGCCCGACGCGGCCGCCGCCGAGGCGGCTGCGGCCGCCGCGCGCGGCGCCGCCACCCCGGGCAAGGGCCGCCCCACGCCCACCCGCAAGGAGGCCGAGGCCGCCCGCAAAGCCGCGGTGAAGCCCTCCGACCGCAAGGCGGCCGCCCGGCTCGACAAGGAGCGGACTCGCGCCGAGCGGGCCAAGGCGCGCGAGGCGATGCTGGCTGGCGACGAGCGCTACCTGCCCAAACGCGACCAGGGCCCGGTGCGCGCCTACGCCCGCGACTGGGTCGACACCCGCTGGTCGATCGGCGAGCTCTTCATGCCCGGTGCGATCGTCGTGCTCATCTTCGGCGTGCTGCCGTTGCCCGCTCTGCGCAACATCTCAGTGCTGCTGTGGTTCGTGCTGACCGCGCTGGTCATCGCCGACACGGCCTTCCTGGGCTTCCGGCTGAGGGGCGCCCTCGCCCGGCGGTTCCCCGACGAGGTCCGCAAGGGGGCGGTCGGCGTACGGCGTCCTGCGCAGCCTTCAGCTGCGCGCCCTGCGGATCCCCAAGCCGCGCCTCAAGCGCGGCGCCCCGGTGGTCTGACCGAGCCGCCCGCCCTAGGTTGGCGGGATGGAACACCGCCACCTCGGCCGCAGCGGCCTACTCGTCAGCGAGATCTCGTACGGCAACTGGGTCACCCACGGCTCGCAGGTCGGCGACGACGCCGCGACTGCCTGCGTGGAGGCCGCCCTCGACGCGGGCATCACCACCTTCGACACCGCCGACGTCTACGCCGGCACCGAGGCGGAGGCCGTCCTCGGCCGGGCCCTGCGCGGCAAGCGCCGCGAGGGGCTGGAGGTCTTCACCAAGGTCTACTGGCCGACCGGGCCGGGCCGCAACGACCGCGGGCTGTCGCGCAAGCACATCATCGAGTCCTGCCACGCCTCGCTGCGCCGGCTGCAGACCGACTACGTCGACCTCTACCAGGCCCATCGGTACGACGTGGAGACCCCGCTTGAGGAGACCCTGCGGGCCTTCGACGACCTGGTCCGCCAGGGCAAGGTCCTCTACGTGGGCGTGTCGGAGTGGACCGCCGAGCAGATCCGCGAGGCCCACCGCGTCGCCTCCGAGATGGGCTTCGACCGGCTGGTCAGCAACCAGCCGCAGTACTCGATGCTGTGGCGCGTCATCGAGGACGAGGTGGTCCCAGCCTCGCGCGAGCTCGGCATGAGCCAGATCGTGTGGAGCCCCCTGGCCCAAGGGGTGCTCACCGGCAAGTACCTGCCCGGGCAGCCCCCGCCGGAGGGCTCGCGGGCCACCGACCCCAGCGGCGGCAACTTCATCCGCGCGATGCTCAACGACACCCTGCTGGAGCGCGTCCAGGGCCTCAAGCCGATCGCCGCCGACCACGGCCTGACCATGGCCCAGCTGGCCCTTGCCTGGGTCCTCGCCAACGACAACGTCGCCTCGGCGATCATCGGGGCGACCCGGCCCGAGCAGGTGGCAGACAACGTCAAGGCGAGCGGGATGCGGCTGGAGCCGGACGCGCTGGCCGCGATCGACGCGGTGCTGGGCGACGTGGTCGTGCGGGACCCGGCCAAGACCGCCGAGATGAGCCCCCGCCAGCGACCGGCCTGAGGTCCGGTCGCCGGGACCGAGCGGTGGCTAGCCGGTCGGCGGGTGCAGGCTCATCGGGCCGTAGACGGTCCGCTGGTCCTCCAGCAGGGTGACGGCGTCGACGCCGGTGGCCAGCAGGTCGCGCCAGACCTCGCCCACCCAGGTCTCGGCGTCGCCCTGAGTCGGGAACGACGGCGACGCCGGCTCCACCTCCACCGACGAGCCGTCGGCCTTCTCGTACCGCCACGTCCATGCCATAGCGGCGACGGTACCGCTGCGCAGGGCCTGGGAGTCGCGGGCTTTGACTCCGCCGCGCGCCCCGTGGGAAGGTCGCGGCACAACTGAATTCGCTTGCGTGCAGGGGAAGTCCGGTCCAAGTCCGGCGCTGACCCGCAACCGTAGGCCGGGCCCCGCGGGGCCCGGCGAGCCGGGATACCTGCCCGCAGCGAGCGGCTCCTTCACACCGCCGAGGTTTGCGGGGCGGAGCCCGGGTCGAGCCGACCCGTACCCGCCCCCGTTGCGCGCGCCCCAGGGCACGCCGCGGGGGTCCGTCGTTTCGGCGCGCCTCCGGGGTCACCCACGGACCGCTCAACCGGAAAGGCGTCATGTCTTCGCACCGCCGCGCCATCGCCCTCATCGGCGCGCTCCTGCTTGCCGCGCCCTTCGCAATGGCCGCCCCCGCGGCCGAGGCGGCCACGACCACCGACCCGGCGAAGGTCGGCATGTACGGAGCCCCCGACCGGCTGTTCCTGGAGTTCGACGCAGTGTTCAACCACGCGATCGCCGTGCTGGGCCTGACCGCGGCTGGCGGGGTTGTGGACCCGTTGGCGGTGGACTGGATCGTGAAGCAGCAGTGCGCCGACGGCGGCTACGTCGCCTTCCGCGCAGATCTGGCGGCGCCCTGCCCAGCCCCGGACTCCGCGGCCTTCACCGGCGAGGACACCAACAGCACGGCCCTGGCGGCCCTGGCGCTGCGGGCGATCGGCCGCACTACGGAGGCTGCGCGGGCCGAGCAGTGGCTGGAGGCGCGCCGCAGCCCCGACGGCGGCTGGGCGTACTACCCGGATGGCGCCGCTGCGAGCGATCCCAACTCCACCGGCGTGGTGCTGATGGCGCTTAGCGGGGCCGGGACGGCCCCAGACGCGTCCGTGTACGGCGCGTCGGCCCAGGTGCCGTGCGGATCGGCCGACGAGGGGGCTTTCGACTACTTCGGGCCCAACGACCTCGCCTCGGCCCAGGGCGTCCTCGGGTTCGCCGGTGGCGTGCTGCCGCCGACCGCCCCTGGGTCGTGGGCCGACGACGCCCCGGCGGTGCTTTGCCCTGCCCTGTCCAACGCCCAGGTGGCCTCCAACGCGGTGGCCTGGTTGGAGACCCGGTCGGCGTCTGTCACCGCGTCCGACGCGCCCTGGGTGATCCTGGCGTTTGCCGCCGCCGGGGTGGCCGGGCCCGAAGCGACCGCCCTGTACCCCGGGGTCCAGGCGTGGGCCGCTGATCCAGCGTTCACCGGCAACGCCGGCCGACCCGGCCTGGCCGCGCTGAGCGCCGCCGCGCTCGGACTCGTCGATGACCTCCCGGCGTACGCCAGCGCGATTGCCGCACTGCTCACCACCGCGGTCCCGGCGCCAATCCCCACACCGACACCCGCCCGCGCCTGCGGCCACCCCGGCCCCGACCGCGCCGGCCGCCGCACTCCCGGCGACGCTGCCCGACAGCGGGCCTCCGCCCGCGGTCGTCGATATGGCCCTGGTCGCGCTTGGCCTCCTCGCGCTTGGCGGCGGCCTGCTCGCCCTTGGCCGCCGGCGCCGCGGCAACCCCGGCGTCGAGACCCCCGCCGCCCCCGCCCACGCCCCCGGCCCCGACGCGGTGGAGCCTGAGCCGAGATGACCCGCCGCCCGCGCTCTGCCACGCGTGCCGCCGCCCGCGCCGCCGCCCTCGGGGTCGCGGCCGGGACGGCGCTGGCCGCCGCGGTCGCGGTGTCGGCCCCCACGGCCGCCCACGCCGACACGTACCGCTACTGGACGTACTGGAAAGCGGCCCCCGGGCAGTCCTCCTGGGGGTTCAGCCCCGCAGGCGCCTCGTCGCGGCCTGCCGACGGCGCGGTCGAGGGCTGGCGGTTCGCCCTGTCGGGGGTGGCCGGCTCGGGCGGCACGCAGCCTCGGACGACGCCCTCGTTCGACAGCATCTGCGCCGGCACCCCGCCCGTCGCCGGGGGCGTGCGAGTCGCGGTGGTCGTGGACTTCGGGACCTCCGATGCCCGGCCGCCGGGCGAGACACCGCCGCGCGGCGTCGTGGCCTACTGCGCCACCAGGACGCCCGCCCTCACCGGGCTGGAGGCGCTCGCCGCGGGCCCGTGGGGGTCGGCGGTGCGGACGTCCGGCGGGCTGGTGTGCGGGATCGACGGCTACCCCCGCACCGAGTGCGGCGCGTTGGTGGCATCGCCCACCCCTGCTCCGCCAACCCCTGCACCCCCGGTCGCCGCGGCTCCTCCCGCGCCCGCTCCTAAGCCGCCCGCACCAGGCCGCCAGCCGCCCGCCGAGCCCGACCCCCCGCGCCCCTGAGGCCGCCGCGGCGAGCCAGCCCCCGGCCACCCCTGTCCCGAGCACCGAAGCGGGCCCCTCAAGCTCAGCCCCTGCGAACGCAGCCCCCGGCGGCGAGCCCGTCGCTGCCGCGGCCGAGGTCGCCGACCCCGCGTTGGCCGCCCGCGCCAGCACCTCCACTGACGCTCCGGGCGGCCCGCCCCTCGCCGCCCTCGCCGGATTCGGCCTGGTGGTCGGCCTGGGCGGCGCGGCGTGGTGGCGGATGCGGGGCGAGCGATGAGCGCCTCGGCGGCCTTCGCGCAGAGCCGGCTCCCCCGCGCGTTGCACCCCGGCGCGTGGTGGCTGTGGGCCCTCGGCTTGGCGGCCGCGGCCTCCCGTACGACCAACCCGCTGCTCCTCGGGCTGGTCGTGGCGGTGGCCGCGTGGGTGGTCGCCGCCCGCCGCACCGACGCCCCGTGGGCCCGCTCGTTCCAGGCCTTCCTCCGGCTGGGGCTGGTGTTCATCGCCATCCGGCTGGCCTTCGAGGTCGTCTTCGGGGCACCCGGACCGGGAACGGTCCTGGTCGCCTTGCCCGAGGTCGGCCTGCCGGAATGGGCGGCCGGGGTACGGCTGGGCGGGCCGGTCACGCTGGAGGCCCTCGTCGCGGCCCTGTACGACGGGTTGCGGCTGTTCGCGATCATCGCCTGCCTGGGGGCGGCCAACGCCCTGGCCAACCCCTCCCGCCTCCTCAAGTCGCTCCCCGGCGCGCTGTACGAGGTGGGCGTCGCGGTCGTGGTCACGCTGACGGTGACCCCGCAGCTGGTCATCCACGCGCAGCGGCTCCGCGAGGCGCGCCGGCTCCGCGGCCGGGCCGAGTCGGGCCTGCGGGCGTACGCCTCGCTGGCGCTGCCGGTCCTCGAAGGCGCCCTGGACCGCTCGCTCGCCCTCGCCGCCGCGATGGACTCGCGTGGTTTCGGCCGGACGGCCGACCGCCCATCGCGCGAGCGCCTCGCGACGGGAGCCCTGACGCTGGGCGGGCTGCTCGGCATCTGCGCCGGCGCGTACGGCCTGCTGGACGCCGGGAGCGCGGCCCTCGCCGGGGCGCCACTGCTGATCAGCCGGCGTGACCGCGGCCGCAGCCGGGCTCGCCCTGGGGTCCCGGCGCAGTCCGCGCACCCGCTACCGCCCCGACCCCTGGGCCTGGCCGGAGACCGCGGTCGCCGCCAGCGGGCTGGCCGCCGCCGCCTTGCTCATCGCCATGTCCGTCGCAGGCGGCCCCGCGGCCCAGATCGTGCTGCAGCCGGCGACCAACCCGCTGGAGTGGCCGACGGTCAGCCTGCTCGCCGTCGGCGCGATCCTGCTCGCCGCGCTGCCGTCCGTGGTCGCGCCCGCCCCACCTGCGGGAGCCCGCGCCCCCCGCAGGTCGACGGCCCCCCAGACCGCCGGCCCCGCTTCCTCGCGCCCCGCGGACTCCGCGCCCGCGCGAGCCGGCGCCGGCCGCCCCCCAGACCGCCGCCTCACCGGCCGTCGCCGAGGAGGCGGTCGCGTGATCCGGTTCGAGGACGTCACCGTCCGGTACGACGGCGCCGAGCGACCGGCGCTGGCCGGGGTGAGCCTGGTCGTGCCCGAGGGCGAGCTCTGCCTGGTGGTCGGCCGCACCGGATCGGGCAAGTCCACGCTGCTGCGCTGTGTCAACGGCCTGGTGCCGCACTTCACGGGCGGGCGGCTCAGCGGCCGCGTGCTGGTCGCCGGCCGGGACACCCGCACCCACCCGCCGCGCGAGCTCGCCGACGTCGTCGGCTTCGTCAGCCAGGACCCGCTGTCGGGCTTCGTCGCCGACCTCGTCGAGGACGAGCTGGCGTACGGCATGGAGTCCATGGGCGTGCCCCCCGATGTGATGCGGCGCCGGGTCGAGGAGACCCTCGACCTGCTCGGCCTGGCCGACCTCCGCAACCGCCCGCTGCGCACCCTCTCCGGCGGCGAGCGGCAGCGGGTGGCCATCGGCGCCGCGCTCACGGCGCACCCCCAGGTCCTCGTGCTCGACGAGCCGACCTCGGCCCTCGACCCGGGCGCGGCCGAGGAGGTGCTCGCCGCCCTCCAGCGGCTGGTCCACGACCTCGGGGTGACGGTGCTGCTGGCCGAGCACCGGCTGGAGCGCGTCGTGCAGTACGCCGACCGCGTCGTGCACGTGCCCGGCGACGGCGCCGCCCTGGAGGTCGGGCTGCCGGCACAGGTGATGGCCTTCTCGCCGGTGGCGCCCCCGGTGGTGGCCCTCGGCCGCGCCGTCGGCTGGGACCCGCTGCCGCTGTCGGTGCGCGACGCGCGCCGCGCGGCCGGCGCCCTGCGCGCGCGCCTCGCCGCCGCGGTCCCCCCGGCGCGCAGCCCGCGGCCCGAGGGCGTGCCGGCCACGTCCGTCGAGCAGGTGGTCGTCCGGTACGGCGGGCAGGTCGCCCTTCGGGGCGCGGACTTGCAGGTGCGTCCCGGCGAGGTGGTGGCGGTCATGGGCCGCAACGGCGCCGGCAAGTCGACCCTGCTGGGGCTGCTCGCCGGCACCCGGCGGCCGGACTCGGGGCAGGTGCGGGTGGCGGGCCGCGACCCGGCGGACCTCTCCGGCGCCGGGCTGCTCGGCGCGGTCGGCCTGGTCCCGCAAGAGGCCGGCGACCTGCTCTGGGCGGAGACGGTCGCGGCCGAGTGCGACGACGCCGACCGCGACTCCGGGGCGGCCCCCGGCGCCGCCCGCGCCCTGCTGGCGGCCATCGACCCGGACACGCCCGGCGACGCCCACCCCCGCGACCTGTCCGAGGGCCAGCGGCTGGCCCTCGCGCTCGCGGTCGTGCTGGTCGCCGACCCGCCGCTGCTGCTCCTCGACGAGCCCACCCGGGGGCTCGACTACGCGGCCAAGGCCCGACTCGTCGAGGTGCTGCGCGCCCGGGCCGCCGCCGGGCGCGCGGTGGTGGTCGCCACCCACGACGTCGAGCTGGTGGCCGAGGTGGCCACCCGCGCGGTGGTCATCGCCGAGGGCGAAATCGTGGTGGACGGCCCGGTCGCCGACGTCGTGTCCTCCTCCCCCGCGTTCGCGCCGCAGGTGGCCAAGGTGCTCGCGCCGCTGCCCTGGCTGACCGTCGGCGAGGTCGTCGCCGCGCTCCGGGAGCCGGCATGACTGCCGCTGTGACCACCTCTCGGACCGCTGGCCCGGCCAGCCGCCCCCGGGCCATCGCCCTCGGGCCGCGCTCCACTGCCGCGGTGATCCTGGCCAGCGCCTTCGGCCTGATCGCGTACACCTGGCCGTTCTTCGTGGACCCCGGCGCCGGCCTCGGGCACGACCTCGACGCCCCGTACGTGTTCGCGCTGCTGCTGCCCCTGCTGCTCGCCGTGGTGCTGGCCGAGGTGGCCGACGGCGGCATGGACTCCAAGGCGATCGCGATGCTCGGCGTGCTCGCCGCCGCCGGGGCGGTGCTCCGCCCGCTGTCCGGCGGCGTGACCGGCTTCCAGCCGATGTTCGTGGTGATCGTGCTGGGCGGCCGTGCGCTCGGCCCTGGGTTCGGCTTCGCGCTGGGCGCCTCGACGATGTTCGCCTCGGCGCTGTTCACCGGCGGGGTGGGCCCGTGGCTGCCGTTCCAGATGCTGGCCGCCGCCTGGATGGGCCTCGGGGCGGGGCTGCTCCCCCGAGCCTCCGGCCGGCGCGAGACGGTGCTGCTCGCCGGCTACGCCGCGTTCGCCGGGTTCGCGTACGGGCTGCTGCTCAACCTGTGGTTCTGGCCGTTCACCGGCGGGCTGACCGAGCAGCTGGCCTTCGTGGCCGGGGCCCCGCTGGGCGAGAACCTCGGGCGGTTCCTGGCCTTCTCGCTGGCGACCTCGCTGGGAGTCGACCTGCCCCGGGCGATCGGATCGGCCGTGCTGATCCTGGTCTTCGGGGCGCCGCTGCTGCGGGCGCTGCGGAGATCCGCGCGGCGCGCGGCGTTCGACGCCGCACCCGCCTTCGCTCCCGCCGGGGCCGCGTGATGCAGGTCGTCCTGCTGGGCACGGGCGGGGCGGACGGCCGGCCCAACCCGTTCTGCCGGTGCGTCACCTGCGCTGCGGACCGCGCCGCCGGACGGCTGCGCGCACCCACCGCCGCGCTCATCGACGACGTCCTGCTCGTGGACTGCGGCCCAGAGGCCCCGCGGGCCGCCGAGCGCGTCGGCCACCCCCTCGACCGGGTGCGCACCCTGCTGCTCACCCACAGCCACCCCGACCACGTCGCCCCCGCCGCCCTGCTGTGGCGGCACTGGGCCGGGCGGGCAGAGCCGCTGCTCGTGGCCGGTCCCGCCGCCGCGGTCGAGGCGTGCCGCGAGTGGCTCGCACCCGACGACCCGGTGGAGCTGCGGGTGCTGGCCGCCGGCGAGACCCTCGACCTCGGCGCCCACGTCGTGCGCGCGCTCGCGGCCGACCACGGGGACGCCTGGAGCGGCGAGGCCCTGCTGTACGACATCGCGCGGGCCGACGGCGCCGGCCGGCTGCTGTACGCCACCGACACCGGTCCCGCGCTGCCCGACCTCGGAGGGGCCCGCTTCGACGCCGTGCTGCTCGAGGAGTCGTTCGGCGACCACCTCGAGCATGGCACCCGGCACCTCGACCTCGCGACGTTCCCCCAGGTGCTCGGGCGGCTGCGCGCCGCCGGCGCCGTCGACGGGGCCACCGAGGTCGTCGCCGTGCACCTCACCCACCACAACCCGCCTGAGGCGTCCCTGTCGCGGAGGCTCGCGGCGTGGGGCGCGCGGCCGGGGTTGGACGGCGACGTCCTGTCCCTGGGCGCGGCCTCTGTGCGCTCGCCGCTTCCGGCGGCCCCGCGACGCGTCCTGGTGCTCGGGGGGGCCCGTTCCGGCAAGTCCCGCGAGGCCGAGAACATGCTCGCCTCAGCGGCCGCGGTGACGTACGTCGCCACCGGGGGTGAGCGGCCCGGCGACCTGGAGTGGGCCGAGCGGGTCGCCGCCCACCGGGCGCGCCGCCCCCGGGGCTGGCGGACGGCCGAGACGCTCGACGTCGCCGGGGCGATCACCTCGGCCGCCCCCGGGGAGGCGGTGCTCGTCGACTGCCTGGCGCTGTGGCTGGCCGGCCTGCTGGACGAGCACGGGGCCTGGGACGAGGCCGGGCCGTCCGCAGCGCAGGCTGCCAAGCAGGTGGCCCGGGCGGCGCAGGAGGTGGTCCACGCCCTGCGCAACACCCGCGCCGTCCAGGTGGTGCTGGTCTCCAACGAGGTGGGCCTCGGCGTGGTGCCCGCGACCTGGTCGGGCCGGCTGTACCGCGACCTGCTGGGCCAGGTGAACGCGGCGGTGTCCACCGCCTGCGACGAGACCGTGCTGATGGTCGCGGGCCGCCCGCTGCCGCTGCCGTGATCGCGCGCGCCGGGGCCCACCGCGGGCCGTTCTACCGAAGGGAATCCCGTGACCCCCGCTGACCTGGACGCCCTCGCGGCCGCCGTCGAGGCCCCCAGCCCGGCGGCCCGCGACGAGGCGGCCGCCCGGCAGCGGCGGCTGACCAAGCCCGCCGGGGCGCTGGGACGCCTTGAGGATCTGTCGGTGTGGCTGTGCGGCGTGCAGGGCGCCTGCCCCCCTCGGCCGATCGAGCGGGCGCGGGTGGTGATCTTCGCCGGCGACCACGGGGTCGCGAGATCCGGCGTCTCGGCGTACCCGCCGGAGGTCACCGCGCAGATGGTGCTCAACTTCCTCGCAGGCGGCGCCGGGGTGAACGTCCTGGCACGGCTCTCGGGCGCGACGGTGCGGGTGGTCGACCTCGCCGTGGACGCCGACTACGCCGCGCTTGGCGCATCCATCCCGCCGGAAGTGCTGCGGCACAAGGTGCGCCGCGGCTCCGGCGACATCTCCATCGAGGACGCGCTGACCCGAGAGGAGGCCGAGCGCGCCTTCGCCGCCGGCCTCGCCATCGCCGACGAGGAGGTCGACGGGGGCGCCGATCTGCTGATCACCGGCGACATGGGCATCGGCAACACCACTCCCGCCGCCGCCTTGGCGGCCCTGCTCACCGGCGTCGAGGTGGCCGAGCTGGTCGGTCGCGGCACCGGGATCGATGACGCGGGCTGGATGCGCAAGTGCGCCGCTGTGCGCGACGCCGCGCGGCGCGGCCGCGAGCGCAAAGGCGACCCGATCGAGCTGCTCGCCGCGGTAGGCGGGGCCGACTTGGCGGCGATGACCGGCTTCCTCGTGCAGGCGGCCGTCCGGCGCACCCCGGTGCTCCTCGACGGCGTCGTCTCCGGGGCCTGCGCGCTGGTCGCGCACCGCATCGCGTACCGGGCGCGGGGCTGGTGGCTCGCCGGGCACCGGTCCACCGAGCCCGCCCACCAGGCCGCACTCGAGCGGCTCGACCTCGACCCGGTGCTGGACCTCGGGCTCCGGCTGGGCGAGGGGACGGGGGCCCTGCTGGCGCTGCCCCTGCTCCGCGCCGCGGGGGCGACGCTGTCGGAGATGGCCACCTTCGACGAGGCCGGGGTCACCGACCGCGCGGTCCCTGTCGCAGACCGCGAGGTCCCTGGCGCAGACCGCGCGAACGCCACGTCCGACCCCGAGGGGTGACCGCCGTGCGCGGCGACGGGCTGCGGCTGGCCGTGGGCACGCTGACGGCCGTACGCGTCCCGGCTCCCCGGGTGGTCGATCCCGCCGTGGGCCGCGCGGCGATGCTGTGGGCGCCGGCGGTGGGCGCCGTGCTCGGGGCCGCGGCCGGAGCGGCCGCTTGGGGAGCCGAGGCGGTCTGGGGCTCGCCCTGGCTGGGGGCGGTCGCCGCCGTCGGACTGCTCGCGGCCGCGACCCGGGGACTGCATCTGGACGGGCTCGCGGACACCGCGGACGGGCTCGGCTCGGGGCGACCCTCGGCGCAGGCCCTTGAGGTCATGCGGCGCTCAGACATCGGCCCGTTCGGGGTGGTGGCCGTCCTGCTCGTCCTGCTCGCGCAGATCGGCCTCGCCGCGCAGGCCGGTCCCTGGGCCTGGGTCGGCGCGGCGGCCGCCGGACGGCTGGCCGCCACCTGGGCATGCGTCCGCGGGGTGCCGGCTGCGCGGTCGGGCGGGCTCGGGGCCGCCGTGGCCGGGACGGTGCCCCCCGCCGCGGCGGTGGCGGTGACCGCCGCGGTGGCCGGGGCCTGCCTGGCGTACGGGCCGATCGGGCCGCTGGCGGTGCTGGCGGGCCTGGCCGCCGCGGCCCTGCTGATCGCCCGGTGCGTCCGGCGGCTCGGCGGGATCACCGGCGATGTGCTCGGGGCCTGCGTGGAGGCCGCGACGCTGGCGGCGCTGGCGGTGCTCGCCCTGCCGTGAGCGGCCGGCCCCCGGGCGTCGAGGCGCCCGAGGCGGCGGCGGGGTCGAGGTCGCGGTCAGCCCCGGGTGGACGTGTCCACGAACGGCGGGCGGACCACCTCGAACCGGCTGGCGCGGCCGCGCACGTCCACGCCGACCTCGTCCCCCTCGGCCACCGCGGCGTCGAGCAGCGCGAGCCCGATGCCGACCCGCAGCGTGGGCGAGAAGGTGCCGCTGGTGACCTCGCCCACCACCGCGCCGTCGCGCCAGAGGACCTGCATGTGCGCCCGCGGGATGCCCCGGTCGAGGGCGCGGATACCGCGCAGCAGCCGCGCCGGGCCGGCGGCCTTCTCTGCCAGCAGCGCTTCGCGGCCCCAGAACGCCGGCTTGGCCCACCCCACCGCCCAGCCGATCCGGGCCTGCACGGGGGTGATCTCCAACGACAGGTCCTGGCCGTGCAGCGGGTAGCCCATCTCGGTGCGCAGCGTGTCGCGCGCGCCCAGCCCGACGGGAAGGCCGCCAAGCGGCGCGGCCGCCTCCAGCAGGGCGTCCCACAGGGGGCCGGCGGCGTCCCACGTCGGCAGCAGCTCGTAGCCAACCTCTCCGGTGTAGCCGGTCCGGCAGACGACCACGGGAGCGCCGCCCCACTCGGCGTCGGCGAACGACATGTAGCCGTGGGAGGTGGGCAGCCCGAGCGCGTCGAGCACCTCGGCGGAGCGCGGGCCCTGGACGGCGATCACTCCGAGGTCACGGTGCCTCGGGACGACCTCGATGCCGGCGGGCGCCGCGGCGCCCATGCGGCGCAGCACCTCGGCGGTGTTGGCGGCGTTCGGCACCAGGAAGATGTGGTCGTCGGCGCGCAGGTACGCGATCAGGTCGTCCACCACGCCGCCGGACTCGTCGCAGCACAGCGTGTACTGGGCCTGGCCGGGCTGGATTCGGTCCAGTGAGTTGGTCAGCACCGAGTCGACGAAGGCCCGCGCGCCCGCGCCGCGCACATCGCCCTTGCCGAGGTGGCTGACGTCGAAGACGCCGACCGCCTCGCGGACGGCGGCGTGCTCGCGCAGCACCCCGCCGCCGGGGTACTCGATGGGCATCTCCCAGCCGCCGAAGTCGGCCAGCTTGGCCCCTAGGGCCACGTGCCGGGAATGCAGGGGCGAGCGCAGCAGATCGGGCACCCGCCGAACGTACCCCGAGCGACCGCGGCGGTGCGCGGCTTCGCGCGGGCCCTCGCCCATGTCGATGGACCCGACGCGGCGGGCATCGCGCTCCCCCCGCGGCCGCCGCCGCTAGGCTCCGTCGATGCCCACGATCACGCTCACCGCAGACCCCGCCAGCAAGCTCAAGGCCGACGTCCTCGTCGTCGGGGTGGCCCAAGGCCGCCGCGGTCCCGTGCTTGTCCCCGGGGCCGCCTCGGGCGGCAAGTCCGGCCAGACGCTGCTGGCCCAGCTCGCCGCCGTGGGCGCCACCGGCGCCAGCGACGAGGTGACCAAGACCTCCGCGGCCCGGCTCGGCGCCCCCGTCGTCCTGGCGGTCGGCCTCGGCCCCGAGGCGTCGGTGTACCCGCTGGAGACGCTCCGCCGGGCTGCCGGCGCGGCCGCCCGAGCCCTGGCCGGGACCCGCCGCGCCGCCGTGGCGCTGCCCGCCGCGACCGCCGAGCAGGTGGGCGCCGTCGCTGAGGGCGCCCTGCTCGGGGCGTACGCCTTCCACCAGTTCCGGGGGGCCAGCGCCAAGGGCCAGCAGCAGCCGGTCGGCGCCCTCACCGTCGCCACCGACCTGGCCAAGGACCGCGGCGCCAAGGCCGCCCTCACCCGCGCCAAGGCGGTCGCGGGGGCCGTGCGCTGGACCCGTGACCTCGTCAACACCCCCCCGAACCACCTGCCCCCGGCCGCCTTCGCTGACGCGGCGCGCGCCGAGGCCGAGGCGACCGGTGTCGCCATCGAGGTCCTGGACGACAAGGCCCTCGCCCGCAGCGGGTACGGCGGCATCCTCGGCGTCGGCCAGGGCTCGGCCAACCCGCCCCGCCTGGTCCGGCTCGCCTACCGCCCCGCGGGGGCCACCCGCCACCTCGCCCTGGTCGGCAAGGGCATCACGTTCGACAGCGGCGGCATCTCGATCAAGCCCGCCCAGGGCATGCAGACGATGAAGTCGGACATGGCGGGGGCCGCGGCGGTGCTGGCCGCGACGTTCGCCATCGCCCGGCTCGGGCTGCCGGTGTCGATCACGGCGTACGCGCCGATGGCGGAGAACATGCCCAGCGGCAAGGCCCAGCGCCCCTCAGACGTGCTGACGATGTACGGGGGCCGCACCGTCGAGGTGCTCAACACCGACGCCGAGGGCCGGCTGATCCTGGCCGACGCCCTCGTCCGCGCCGGGGAGGACGACCCGGATGCCGTGATTGACTGCGCGACCCTGACCGGCGCCCAGCTGATCGCGCTCGGCACGCGGGTCTGCGCGGTGATGGCCAACGACGATGACCTGCGCGCCGCGGTCCTGGCCGCCGCCGACGCCGCCGGTGAGCTGTTCTGGCCGATGCCGCTGCCCGACGAGCTGCGCAAGGGCCTCGACTCCCCGGTGGCCGACATCGCCAACATCGGCGAGCGCTTCGGCGGGATGCTCTCGGCCGGCGTCTTCCTGCGCGAGTTCGTCAAGGACGGGCTGCCGTGGGCGCACCTTGACATCGCCGGCCCCTCGTACAACGAGGGCTCCCCCCACGGCCACACGCCCAAGGGCGGCACCGGGGTCGCGGTCCGCACGCTGGTCACCTACGCCGAGACGCTGGCCGGCGGCTAGCCCAGACGGGCCCGCCGCGCCCTCGCGGGTGCGCCATCTGGGTGACCCCAGGCGGTCCGGAGCATCCCGATCTCAAGGATGCGCCCGCGCGACGCCGAGTACCGTGCTGAGTGACCGCAACGGAAGGGCAGTCCCATGCGCGTTCGCCAGTTCACCGCATCCGCAGCCGGCAAGGCGTTGCCGGCCGTCGTGGCATGCCTGCTGATCGGAGCCGGCACGGCCGGGGCCACGGTCCTGGCCGCCGACGAGCCGACCGACCCGGTGGTCGAGCAGCCCGCCGGCGAGCCGCCCGCGGACGCACCCCCGGCCGAGCAGCCGCCCGCGGACGTTCCCCCGGTCGAGGTTCCCCAAGTTGAGCCGCCCGTGGTCCCGCCGCCCGCCGACGACGACGCCGATGACACCGATGAGGCCACCGAGGCCACCCCAGGCACCCCGGCACCCCGGTGACCGCGCCGCCGTGTCCGGCCGATGTCCGCAACCACGGCGCGTACGTCTCGTCGGTGGCGCGCGACCCCGCCAACGCCGGGCCGCAGCACGGGGCGATCGTCGCCGCCGCCGCCCAGAGCGACTGCGGGAAGAAGCCCGGCGCCGACGCCGATGACACCGACGCCGATGACACCGACGCCGATGACACCGACACTGACGACACCGCGAAGTCCGCGACGGGCCAGGCCAAGAAGGCCGAGAAGGCCCAGCAGCGGGCGGCCAAGGCCGCCGCGAAGGGCAAGCCGGCCAAGGGCTAGGTCCAGCTAGGCCCTTGAGGACTCAGTCCTCGGCGAGCAGTCGCTTGCGCTCGGCGTTGCGGCGCGACGTCCAGTCCCGCATCCGCTGCGGGTAGCCGACGACCGCGGCGTCGTACGACGGGATGCCCAGGCTGTTGGCCCACTCATGCAGGACCTGCGGGCTCGGGACCCGCCGACGGGTCCACTCCCCGGTGTTGGCCACCAGGACCACCGTGGTGTCGGTGACGGCCGTGCGCGGCTCGACGAAGGCCTCGACCCCGGTGTGCGTGCGCACCCACTCCTCAAGGTGCCGGCGGTCGTCGCTCGACGACGAGCGCAGCGTGCCGGGCTTGTCCTTGCGGCGCATCCGGTTGAACCACCCCACGGCGGACCACCTCCAGCCCCCAACCGTACGGGGCGCGCGGGGCCGCGGCATGACAGGAAACCCGGCTACCCGCCGCACCCCGCGGGGTGTGAGAATGACCCGACCCAGCCGAGGCACGCGAGCAGACGCGGGCCGGCCGGCGAAACGATCCGACGATCTAGAAGGAGCCCCGCGCGGTGACCGAGACCTCAGGAGCTGGCGCACCCGCCTTCGACGTCGTGATCCTCGGCGGTGGCAGCGGCGGCTACGCGTGCGCCTTGCGGGCCGCGCAGCTCGGGCTCCAGGTCGCCCTCGTCGAGAAGGCCAAGCTGGGCGGCACCTGCCTGCACAACGGCTGCATCCCGACCAAGGCCCTGCTGCACGCGGCCGAGGTCGCCGACCTGACCCGCGAGAGCGAGCAGTTCGGCGTGCGAGCCACCCTCGACGGCATCGACATGCCGACCGTCAACGCCTACAAGGACGGCGTCGTCGCCAAGCTCTGGAAGGGCCTGCAGGGCCTGGTCAAGAGCCGCGGGATCACGTACGTCGAGGGCGAGGGCCGGCTCGTCTCGCCCGACCACGGTGCGCGTCGGCGACACCGACTACGTCGGCCGCAACGTCGTGCTGGCGACCGGATCGGTCCCCAAGTCCCTGCCCACCCTCGCCATCGACGGCGAGCGGGTGATCACCAGCGACCACGCGCTCACCCTCGACCGCGTGCCGGCCAGTGTCGTAGTCCTCGGCGGCGGCGTCATCGGCGTCGAGTTCGCCAGCGTGTGGCGCTCGTTCGGCGCCCAGGTGACCATCGTCGAGGCCCTGCCTCACCTCGTGCCCGCCGAGGAGGAGTCGTCGTCGAAGCTGCTTGAGCGGGCGTTCCGCAAGCGCGGCATCGGCTACGAGCTCGGGGCCCGGTTCAGCGGGGTCGAGCGCACCGAGCACGGCGTCCGGGTCACCCTCGAGGACGGCAAGACGCTCGAGGCCGAGCTGCTCCTCGTCGCCGTCGGCCGCGGACCGGTCTCGGCCGGCCTCGGGTACGACGAGGTCGGCGTCGCGATGGACCGAGGCTTCGTCCTGGTCGACGACTACTGCCGCACCAACGTGCCCGGCGTGTGGGCCGTCGGCGACCTGATCCCGACGCTGCAGCTCGCCCACGTCGGGTTCACCGAGGGCATCCTGGTCGCCGAGACGATCGCCGGCCTGGCCACCCGCCCGATCGACTACGCCGGGATTCCGCGGGTCACCTACTCCGAGCCCGAGGTCGCCTCGGTCGGGCTGACCGAGGCCCAGGCCCGCACCACGCACGGCGACGACGCGGTGACGACCGTGACGTACGACCTGGCCGGCAACGGCAAGGCGCAGATCCTGAAGACCGCCGGCTCGATCAAGCTGGTCGCCCTCGTCGACGGCCCGGTCGTCGGAGTGCACCTCGTCGGCAGCCGGGTCGGCGAGCTGCTGGCCGAGGGGCAGGTCATCTACAACTGGGAGGCGCACGCCGACGACGTCGCCTCGCTCATCCACGCCCACCCGACCCTCTCCGAGGCGATGGGCGAGGCGCACATGGCCCTGGCCGGCAAGCCGCTGCACGCGCACGGCTGACCGGACAGGATGACCCCGTAGCCCGCAAGCCCAAGCACCGCACCCGCACCGCACCAGCCGAAGGAGCCCCTCAACGCCATGGCCGTCTCCGTCACGATGCCCCAACTGGGCGAGAGCGTCACCGAGGGCACGGTCACCCGGTGGCTCAAGGCCGAGGGTGAGTACGTCAACGCCGACGAGCCGCTGCTCGAGGTCTCCACCGACAAGGTCGACACCGAGATCCCGGCCCCGGCGTCGGGCATCCTGCTGCGCATCACCGCCGGCGAGGACGCCGTGGTGCTGGTGGGCGGCGAGCTCGCCGTGATCGGAGACACCGCCGACGCCACCGATGCGCTTCCGACCGGCCCCGCGGACTACGAGGCTCCGGCGCCCGCCTATGCCGCGCCCGCGCCCACGTACGAGGCGCCGGCGGCTCCCGAGCCGGCCTTCGCGCCCGCCCCGTCGATCATCCTGCCCGCGGCCCACCCCGAGCCGGAGCCGGTGCACACCCCCGCCGCCGCGCCGGCCACCGGCACTGCCACGCCGGTCCTGCTCCCCGCCCTGGGCGAGAGCGTCACCGAGGGCACGGTCACCCGCTGGCTCAAGCAGGTCGGCGAGCCGGTGGCCGTGGACGAGCCGCTCGTCGAGGTCTCCACCGACAAGGTCGACACCGAGATCCCGTCGCCGGTCGCGGGCGTGCTGCTGGAGATCACCGTCGCGGCCGACGCCACGGTTGCCGTCGGCGGCCAGCTCGGCATCGTCGGGGCCGCGGGGGCGGCGCCCGCCGCCCGCCGCTCCGGCCCCCGCCGCAGCCGAGCCGGCTCCGACATTCGCTCCCGTCCCGGCCTTCGCGGCGCCCCCCGCGCCCCCCGCGCCACCAGCCGCCGCTCCTCCGGCTCCCGCCGCTGCGGCCCCGGCCGCCGCCCCGGCAGGGGCCGCCGCCGAGTCCGGCGACGCCTCGTACGTCACCCCGCTGGTCCGCAAGCTCGCCGCCGAGCACGGCGTCGACCTCGCGACGGTGGCCGGCACCGGGGTGGGCGGGCGCATCCGCAAGGCCGACGTGCTGGAGGCGGCGGCCCGCGCCGCCGCGGAGGCCAAGGCAGCGGCCCAAGCGGCCCCGACGCCGCCCGCGGTTCCAGCCGCGGGGGCTCCTGCCGCCAAGCCCGCTGCGGCGCCCTCGCCGCTGCGCGGCCGCACCGAGCCGATGAGCCGGCTGCGCAAGCTGATCGCCACCCGCATGGTCGAGTCGCTGCAGACGACGGCTCAGCTGACCTCGGTGATCGAGGTCGACGTGACCCGGATCGCCCAGCTGCGCGACAAGGTGAAGCGGGACTTCGAGTCCCGCGAGGGGGTCAAGCTCTCCTACCTGCCGTTCTTCGCCAAGGCCTCGGTCGAGGCGCTCAAGCAGCACCCCACGCTGAACGCGAGCATCGACACCGCCGCGGGCACGGTCACCTATCACGAGTCCGAGCACCTCGGGGTCGCCGTCGACACCGAGCGGGGCCTGCTCGTCCCGGTGATCCACGACGCGGGCGACCTCAACATCGCGGGCCTCGCCCGCCGGATCGCCGATCTCGCCGAGCGCACCCGCACCAACCGGATCACCCCGGACGAGCTGTCCGGCGGGACGTTCACGCTCACCAACACCGGCAGCCGCGGGGCGTTGTTCGACACCCCGATCATCAACCAGCCGCAGGCCGCGATCCTCGGCACGGGTGCGGTCGTCAAGCGCCCGGTCGTCGTGTCGGACAACACCGGCACCGACTCGATCGCCGTCCGCTCGATGGTCTACCTGGCCCTCACCTACGACCACCGGCTCGTCGACGGCGCAGACGCCGCGCGCTTCCTGGTCGCGGTCAAGGCCCGCCTCGAGGAGGCCTCGTTCGACGCCGAGCTCGGGATCTGACCGGCTCGGCGCCGCACTTGGGACCGGCGGAGGCGCACCCCCACGCCGTCCCGCCCCTGTCGTCCGGTGGCCGGAGCGGTCGGCCGGCGAGACGATAGGCCGATGAAGATCGCGATCACCGGCGCGTCCGGGCTCATCGGCTCGGCGCTGTCGGCCGACCTGTCCCGCGACGGGCATCAGGTGGTCCGCCTGGTCCGCGGCCCGTCCCGGTCGGCCGGCGAGGCGTCCTGGGACCCGGTCGGGGGCCACGTCGATCTGGCCGGGCTGGCCGGCTCCGACGCGGTCGTCCACCTCGCGGGGGCCGGAGTCGGCGACCGCCGCTGGTCCGACGCCTACAAGCGGGAGATCCTGGACAGCCGCGTACGGGGCACCACCGCCATCGCCCACGCGGTGGCGGCGCTGGATCCGGCTCCGGCCGTGCTGGTGTCGGCGTCCGCGGTCGGCTTCTACGGGGACACCGGAGACCAAGCCGTCGACGAGACGGCGCCCCGGGGAGCGGGGTTCCTCGCCGACGTGGTCGAGGCCTGGGAGGCGGCCGCCGAGCCGGCGCGGGCCGCCGGCATCCGCGTCGTGCACCCCCGCACCGGGTTGGTCGTGGCCCGCGGCGGCGGCGCCTGGAAGCGCCTGCTCCCGATCTTCCAGCTGGGGGTCGGCGGGCGCCTCGGCGGCGGCCGGCAGTACTGGTCGTTCATCTCGCTCACCGATGAGATCCGCGCCCTCCGCCACCTGATCGACCACCCCGACCTCGCCGGCCCGGTCAACCTGACGGCCCCCACCCCGGTGACGAACGCCGAGGCGACCCGCGCCTTGGCGCACGCCCTGCACCGGCCGGCGGCGCTGCCGGTGCCGGCGGCGGCGCTGAAGGCGGTGCTCGGGGAGTTCTCGGTCGAGGTGCTGGGCAGCCAGCGGGTGCTTCCCACCAGGCTGCTGGCCTCGGGCTTCACCTTCCGGCATCCGTCGATCGAGGCGGCGCTCGCGGCCGAGCTCGCCTCCTGAAGGCGGGCGAGGAGCCCTCCCGGGGGGTCATGCCGGCACCACCTCGGCGATCCGCCAGCCGCCCTCGACCTGCTGGAGGGCCACGCTCCAGGCCGCCTCCGCTCGGCCCGGGCGCTCTTCGACGACCCCATCCGTCGAGTCCACGACCTGGTGCGGCGACAGGCGGTCGACGACGCGAAGCCAAACCTGACCGCTCGTCGGGCCCCCTGGTGCCGGCGGCTCCGCCGGCACCACGGACACGAGCTCCCGCTCAAGTCCGCGGACGCGCAGCCCAGCCGAGGCAAGCCCCTCGATCCGGGCCTCCTCGGCGGCGGCGGCGGGCGAGCCCGCCGCCACGACCGCGGCCAACAACCGCGGGTCGGCGTCGGCCAGCGCCTGCGCCCGCGCCGCATCGAGGGCCGACAGCACAGCCCGCCAGTCCTCATCCGCCGCCGCCGGGCCGGGCGCGGGATCGGCCGACGGCCCCGCCGGGGAACTGGCGGCGGACGCCGGAGACGCGGGAGCGCTCACGCCGCGCTCGCCGGGGTCGGCTCCGCCGTGGGGAGCGCGGCCCGACCCGAGGGCCCCCAGCGCGGCGACCAACAGCAGCGGGGCGAGGACCGCGAGCGCCCACCCGCGGCGCCCCCAGCGCAAGACCCTGATGCGGCCGGGGCCTCGACCGGTTGCCGCGGCCCGCCCCTCATGGGCCGCGCGAGCCTGCGCGCGAAGCCCGGCCAACGGCCACGCCTCAGGCCCGGCACGCAGCCGGCGGGCCCAGCCCTCGGCCGTCGTGGGCGGATCGCCGTCGCCGATCACCCCGGCGAGCGGACCGAGCGCCGACTCGACGAGGGCCCTGAGCCCGGCGACGTCGTCCTCTACCGAGCCGACAGCCCCGACCGTGTCCAGCAGCCAGCCGCCGCCGTCGGCCCCGACCAGCACCAGCCGCGGTCCGAGCGATCCGTGGGTGCGGCCAGCCCGATGCAGGGCGGCCAGGGCGCGGGCGACGTCGGCGACGCCCTCGGCGCTGAGCGACCCCGATCGCCGACCGCCCGCGTGCGCCGGACACGCTCGAGGGACCGCTCGCGAGATCGTGCGCCGGCCGTCCACCCGGGTCGTCGTGGACCACCCACGCGACGCCCTCGGCGTCGACCGCCGCCCGGCCCGGGATCAACCGGGCCTGCGCGGGCCGATCGGGCACTCCGTCGGCGCCCGCCGGGTCCCGTGCCCGCCGCGGCCCCCGGGTGCCGCTCGGCCGCGGTGGGGGCGCGAACCAGCCGAGGGCCCCCCGACCCGGCCTCGGCGCAGCGCCACAGGTCGGGCCCCGAGGCACGCCACGACAGGTGGCCGGCGAGGGCCGGGGGCCGGGGCTGCGGGGCGGCACCCGCGGTCGGGTGGCCGGTCGGAACGTGGGTCGGGCCCCGGTCGTCGGGCGGCTCGTCGTCCATGGGACCAGCGTGCTCGCTTCGGCGACTCCCCCGCGTCGGCCGTCCACAGCCCGCGCCGTCCACAGGGGGCGGCGGGCGCGCCCCGCCAGTACGGTGCCCGGGTGCCGGTCAGCCGTGTGGACGTCGTCATCGTCGGTGCGGGCCTGGCCGGGCTGGCCGCCGCGGTTCGCCTCGCCGGGACCGGCCTGGAGTGCGCGGTGCTCGAGGCCTCCGACGGGGTCGGCGGGCGGGTGCGCAGCGACCGCGCCGACGGGCTGATCCTCGATCGCGGCTTCCAGGTGCACAACCCCGCCTACCCCGAGGCCGCCCGCGTCCTCGACCACGACGCCCTCCAGCTGCGCCCGCTCGCTCCGGGGGCGGTGGTCTGGGTGCGGGGCCGGCCGCATCGGCTGGCCGACCCCCGCCGTCGGCCGAGTTGGGCGTTGGCATCGGCGCTGGCCCCGGTCGGATCTCCGGCCGCGAAGGCGCGGCTGGCCCGGTACGCCATGGGTGTGGCCCGCGACGGCGGCGCGCGACTGACCAGCCAGCCCGACGAGTCCGCCGCCGACGCCCTGCGCGAGGCCGGGCTCGCCGGCCCGGTCGTGGATCGGCTGCTGCGGCCGTTCCTCTCCGGGGTGTTCCTCGAGGCCGACCTGGCCACCTCGCGGCGCTTCCTCGACCTCGTGCTGCGGTCGTTCGTCCGCGGGACGCCCGCGCTTCCTGCCCGCGGCATGCAGGCGATCCCCGAGCAGCTCGCCGCGAGGCTGCCAGCCGGGACGGTACGGCTGAACCACCCGGTCACCCGGGTGGCGCCCGACGGGGTGGTCTGCGCGGACGGCCCCCTCAAGGCGTCGGCGGTGATCGTCGCGACGGATCCGGGCACGGCCGCCCGGCTGCTCCCATCGCTTGACGCGCCCGCCATGCGGTCCGTCACGACCTGGTACCACCTCGCCGACCAGCGCCCAGCCGAGCTGACCCGAGGCGAGCCGGTGCTGGTCCTCGACGGCGACCGCGGCGGGCCCCTGGTCAACACCGTGGTGCTGAGCCAGGCCGCCCCGTCGTACGCGCCCGGACGCGTGCTGGTCTCCTCATCCGCGCTCGGCCGCCACGGCTCCGCGGAGGCCGAGCGGGAGGCGCGCGCCCATGCGGCGCGGCTCCACGGCGTCCGGCCCGGCGGCTGGGAGCACGTCGCGACGTACGTGATCCCCGAGGCCCTGCCGGCCATGCCGCCGCCGCACGACTTCCGCCGGCCGGTCCGGCTGGAGCACGGGCTGTACGTCGCCGGCGACCACCGCGACTCCGGCTCCATCCAGGGCGCGCTCGTCTCCGGCCGGCGGGCGGCCGACGCCGCGCTGGCCGACCTCGGCCGGCGAGCCGTGGGCGGCGGACCGGCATAGGTTGGGGCGATGGCCCCCACCCCCCGCATCCTGGCGACCAGCGGCGGATTCGTGACCGCCCCCGATGGCACGATGCGCCCCGGCGCGCTGTTCGCCGAGGCCCTGCGCCTCACCGGCGTCGAGCGGCCCAAGGTCTGCCTGCTGATGACCGCCAGCGGCGACCACCGCGAGTACCTCCTGCGCACGTACGCCGCCCTCAGCGGCTGGTCGGTGGACGTCTCGCACCTGGAGCTGTTCTGGATGCCCAACGCCGTCCCGAGCGAGCGGATCGCCGCCAGCGACCTGATCTGGGTGGGCGGCGGGTCGGTCGCCAACCTGCTCGCGCTGTGGCGGGTGCACGGCATCGACGAGGCGCTGGCCGAGGCCTGGCAGTCCGGCACGGTCCTCGCGGGCACGAGCGCCGGGTCGATCTGCTGGCACGTCGGCGGGCCGACCGACTCCTTCGGGCCCGAGCTCAAGCCGGTCCTGAACGCGCTGGCCTGGCTCCCGTACGGCAACGGCGTGCACTACGACAGCGAGGCCCAGCGCCGCCCCGCCGTGCACCGGCTGGTCGCCGAGGGGGCCATGCCCACCACGTACGCCACCGACGACGGGATCGGGATCCTGTACGAGGGCGCCGAACCGGTCGCGGTGCTGGCCGACAGCGACGAGATCGCCGCAAGCGGATCGGCGGCCTACCGGATCGATCGGATCGGGGGCGAGGCGGTCGAGACCCGGCTGCCGGTCGGGCCGCTCACAACCTGACCGCCTGCCCGGTCTCGGCCGAGAGCCCGGGCGGCGTCGAGGACCCGCAGCACCGCCACCGCGTCGGTGGCGTCCACCGGCATCGCGCCGCCCCCCACGATCGCCTCGCGCACGGCCGGGTAGAACGCGTCCCACTGCCCGCGCTCGCTCGGCGTCGGCTCGGCCCGGTCGCCGTGGACGAGGCGGCCCCAACGCTCCATCGGGACGACCCCCCAGCCCGGCTCACCCGGTCGGAGACCCTCGCGCAGGGCGTCCTCCTGCCCGTCGAGGTGGTCGGTGACGAACGCCCCCGCGGTCCCCAAGACGCGCAGCCTGGGACCCGGGGCCGCGATCACCGCCCCGAGCGACACATGGGTGACCGCACCCGAGGCGTGCCGCAGCACGAGGAACGCGAGGTCGTCGGCGCCCCCGCGCACGGAGCGGACCTCGGCGTAGACCGACTCGACCGGGCCGAGCAGCTGCACGGCCTGGTCAACCAGGTGCGGGCCGAGGTCGACGAGCTGCCCGCCGCCCTCGTCGACCGGCGCGTGCTCGCGCCACGCGTCGGCTCGCGCCTGCGGGCGCCAGCGCTCGAAACGCGTCTCCAGCCTCAGCACCTCGCCGAGCGCGCCCTCCTCGACCAGCGTGCGCAGCGTCAGGAACTCGGCGTCCCACCGGCGGTTCTGGAAGACGGTGAGCGGCGCCCCGCTCGACCGGGCGGCGTCGAGCACCTCCTGGGCGGCGTCGGCCGTCGGTGCGAGCGGCTTGTCGACGACGACCGCCTTGCCGGCCCGAAGCGCGGCGATCGCCAGGGGCGCGTGCCACACGTTCGTGGTGGCCACCACGAGCAGGTCCCACTCGTCGGCCGCGGCCAGCAGCGCGTCACCGTCGGCGACGACCCGGGCCGCGGGCAGATCGGCGCGCACCTGGGCCACCCGCTCGGGCGCCGACGTCGCCACGTGGGTCAGCGCGAGCCCGTCGGCGGCCGTGACCAGGGGGGCGTGGAAGACGCGGCCGGCCAGTCCGTACCCGGCCAGGGCCACGCGCAGCTCGGAGTCCATGCGGGGCAGCGTGCCAGACCCGAAGCCGCCGCGTTAGCCGACCGGGGCCGGCTCGCGCGGGGCGTCCTCGACCTCGGCCGGCGGCGGCGGGTCGCCGCGCCGCGCGAGCGCCGACGGCCACCAGATCGGCGGCCCGAAGTCGTACGACAGGGCCGGCACCAGGATCGAGCGGACGATCAGCGTGTCGACCAGCACGCCGATGGCGACGGCCACGCCGATCTGGGTTGGGCCGACGAGCGGCAGCCTGGTCAGGATCAGGAAGGTCGCGGCGAGCACTACGCCGGCCGAGGTGATCACCCCGCCGGTCACCGCCAGCCCCTTGAGGATTCCCGGGCGGGTGCCGATCCGGACGGACTCCTCCCGCACGCGGGTCATCAAGAAGATGTTGTAGTCGATGCCCAGCGCCACCAGGAAGATGAACGCGAAGATCGGGAAGGCGCTGTCGGTGCCGGGGAACCCGAGCACGTTCGAGAAGACGAACGCGCAGATCCCCAGCGTCGTGAAGTACGACAGCACGACCGTGGCGATGAGCAGCACGGGCGCCACCAAGGAACGCAAGAGCACGATCAGGATCACCAGCACCACGGCCAGCACGATCGGGATCACGACCAGCCGGTCGCGGGCGTTGGCCGCCTGCACGTCCTTGTCGACGGCGGTCGACCCGCCGACCAGCACGTCGGTGGAGACAGCGTCGAGGTCGGTGCGCAGCCGTTCGATGGCGTCGAAGGCCTCCGGCGAGTCCGGGGGGACCGACAGGGTGCCGAGCACCTCGACGTACTCCCCCTGCACGAGCGGCTCGGCGACGTCGGCGATGGCCGGGTCGGCCGCCACGACGGCGGAGATCTCGTCGGCTTGGTCCGCCGGGCCGATGACCACGACCGGGGAGCCGACCCCGCTGGCGAAGTGGTCCTCGATGACCTGCTGCGCCTGGACGCCTTCGGTGGCCGTCTTGAACTGCTCCTCGGTGGACAGCCCGTTGGCGTTGATGTTGACCGCGTTGAGGGCGACCATGCCGAGCACGAGGGCGGTGCCCACCCAGATCAGGCGCGGCTTGCGCGCGATGCCGCGGCCGATCCGGCCGAAGAAGCCGGACTCCTCGTGCGACGGGCTGCCGAAGCGCGGGATGAACGGCCAGAAGAGCGGCCGACCGAAGATCACGAGCAGGGCGGGCAGCAGGGTGATCATCGCGAAGAGCGCGCAGAGCACGCCCACCGCGCCGGCCGGCCCGAGCCCGCGGGTGGACTCCAGCGAGGCGAAGAGCAGGCAGGTCAGGCCGATCGCCACGGTCGCCGCGGACGCGATCACCGCCGGCCCGGCCTTGTGCAGCGCCTCGGCCATCGCCTCGTGGCGGTCCTCGTGGCGCCGCAGCTCCTCGCGGAAGCGCGCGATGAGCAGCAAGGCGTAGTCGGTGCCTGCGCCGAAGACGAGCACCAGCAAGATGCTCTGGGTCTGGCCGTTGACGACGATGACGCCGGCGTCGGCGAGGAAGTAGTTGATCGCCTGCGCGAGCTGGTCGGCCAGGGCCACCGCGAGCAGCGGGACGATCCAGAGCACCGGGCTGCGATAGGTCACGAGCAGCACCAGGATCACCACCAGGATCGTGCCCAGCAGCAGGGTGCCGTTGATGTCGCCGAACGCCTCGAAGATGTCCCCGCTCAGCCCTGCGGGCCCCCCGACGAGCGCGGTCAGCCCCTCTGGGCTGTCGGCGGTGATGGCACGCAGGTCGGTGACCGCCTCGCCGAGCTCGAAGCCGTCCTCAAAGGTGATCGGGACGATCACCTGCAGCGCCTGGCCGTCCTCCGACGGGATCGGCCCGACGACCTCCTGCTCGACCAGGGGGAGCTCGGCCATCTCGGCCGCCTGCGCCTTGGCCGCCGCGAAGTCCTCGGGGGTGATCCCCGACGTGCGCTCGTAGACGACGACCGCCGGCACCGTCTCAAGGCCGCCGGTGAACGCCGCCTGCAGCTCGATGACCTGCGTCGACTCCGAGTCGGCTGGCAGGAAGGAGGCTGCGTCGTTGACCTGCGCCTCGGTGAGCTTCGGTCCGAAGACCCCGCCGACGCCTGCCAGGACGAACCACAGCGCGAGGACGAGCCACTTGGTGCGCCGTCCGCACACGAGTGCGGCCAGCCGGCGGGGAGTGCTCATCGACCATCCAATGGGTGGGAGGCGCGGTGCCGCATCGTGGAACGGCGTTTCGGTCGCACAGCGTAGTCGCGGCCCCATGGACCCGGCACTTCGGCCGTACCCTCGGGGCGTGCCCCCCTCGACGTGCGCCGGCTCGGCTGGGGCGAGCGCGCCATCCCGTACGCCGAGGGCTGGGACCTCCAGCGCGCCCTCCACGCCGCGCGGGTCGCCAACTCGATCCCGGACACCGTGCTGCTGCTGGAGCACGAGGCGGTCTACACCGCCGGCCGGCGCACCGATCCGTGGGAGCGCCCCTTCGACGGCACCCCTGTCGTCGATGTCGACCGCGGCGGCAAGATCACCTGGCACGGGCCCGGCCAACTGGTCGGCTACCCCATCGTGCGCCTCCCCCAGCCGCTCGATGTGGTGGGGCATGTCCGGCGGATCGAGGGCGCCCTGATCGCCGCCTGCGCCGACCTGGGCCTGGCAGCCACCGCCGTGGCAGGGCGCTCGGGCGTGTGGGTCGCCGCCGACGAGCGCGGTCCCGACCGCAAGGTGGCGGCCATCGGGATCCGGGTCTCCCAGGGCGTGGCGATGCACGGGTTCGCGCTCAACGCCGACTGCGACCTGTCGGCGTACGGCCGGATCGTGCCCTGCGGCATCGCCGACGCCGGCGTGACCTCGCTGACCGCCGAGCTAGGCCGCGACATGACGGTCGCCGAGGCCGCCGACGCCGTCCTGCCGCACCTACTGGCGGCCCTGTCCCACCCGGGCGTGCTCGCCGCCGAAGGGGTCGGCCATGGCTGACGGCGCGCTGCTTGGCGACTGGAACGCCGAGCTGCTCGGCCAACCGCCGGCCTGGGTCCGCCAGCCCGAGCTGGGCTTCGACCCCGAGGGGCGCATGTACGGGTGCGGGGGCATCAACCGCCTGATGGGGTCGTACACCGTCTCCGGCGACGTGCTGGCCTTCGGCGTGGTCGGCATGACGATGATGGCCGGGCCACCGGAGGCGATGGCCCACGAGCAGGCCTTCGTCGCCGCGCTCGCCGAGCCGCTCGACATCGTCGAGACCCCCGACGGCCTCGACCTCGCCCGCGCAGGCGCACCCGTGATCCGGCTGACCAGGGCCCCGGCCGCCTGACCCCGCAGGGGCGGGAGGCTTCTAGACTGCCGGGGTGACGGTCACCCCCGACGGCAGGCGCATGCTGCGCCTTGAGGTGCGCAACGCCGAGGTGCCGATCGAGCGCAAGCCGGAGTGGATCAAGACCCGGCTGCGGACCGGACCGGAGTTCACCGCGATGCGGCAGCGGGTCCGCGACGGCGGCCTGCACACGGTCTGCGAGGAAGCCGCCTGCCCCAACATCTACGAGTGCTGGGAGGACCGCGAGGCGACCTTCCTCATCGGCGGCGACCAGTGCACGCGTCGCTGCGACTTCTGCCAGATCGACACCGGCAAGCCCGACCCGCTCGACCGCGATGAGCCGCGCCGCGTCGCCGAAGCGTGCAGACAATGGGCCTGCGCTACGCCACCGTCACCGGGGTCACGCGTGACGACCTCCCCGACGAGGGGGCCTGGCTGTACGCCGAGACGGTGAGCGCCATCCACCGGGTCAACCCGGGCACCGGGGTGGAGCTGCTGGCGCCGGACTTCTCCGGGCGCCAGCACCTGCTCTCCGAGGTCTTCGCCGCCGCGCCGGAGGTCTTCGCCCACAACCTGGAGACGGTCCCTAGGCTGTTCAAGCGGATCCGCCCGGCCTTCCGGTACGACCGCTCGCTCGAGGTCATCGCCGCCGCCCGGGCCGCCGGACTCGTGGCCAAGTCCAACCTGATCCTCGGCATGGGCGAGGAGGCGGCCGAGGTGGGCCAGGCCCTCACCGACCTGCGCGACGCGGGCTGCGAGCTCATCACGATCACGCAGTACCTCCGGCCGTCGGCGCGCCACCACCCGGTCACCCGCTGGGTCGAGCCGGCCGAGTTCGACGCGTACGCCGAGCAGGCGCGCGGCCTCGGCTTCGCCGGCGTGATGAGCGGGCCGCTCGTGCGCTCGTCGTACCGCGCGGGGCGGCTCTACCGCGAGGCGCTGGCGGCCCGTGTCTGACGCCACCCTCGCCACGGTGGCGGGCATCTTCGTGGGCGCGCCGGGCGCCGCGGACTCGGCCCGGGTCGACGTGCTGGCACTCGACTTCGGCGGGGTCGTCGGAGACCGGCACCACGGGCTCACCATGCGCTCCACCGTGCGCGAGACCCGGGTGCACCCCAAGGGCACCGAGATCCGCAACAACCGCCAGCTGTCGCTCATCGACGAGGCGGAGCTGGCCGCCATCGCGGCGGCGATGGGTGTCGACCGCGTCGACGGAGGGTGGGTCGGGGCCAACGTCACGACGGTCGGGCCTGCCGGACTTGACCCACCTGCCCGAGCTGACCCGCCTGGTCTTCTCCGGGGGCGCCGTGATCGCGCTCAACGGCGAGAACCTCCCCTGCACCACCGCCGGCGCCGAGGTCGGCAGGCACGCCGGCACCCGGCCGTCCGACTTCCCCAAGGCCGCCCTCGGCCGCCGCGGGGTCACCGGCTGGGTCGAGCGGCCCGCCGCTATCCGCCCCGGCGAGACGATCACCGTCCTCGTCCCCCGCGCCGCCCGGGAGGGCTGACCGCATGGCCGAGCTCGTCTACCCGCCCGTGATCGTCGCCGCCAAGGCCATGTTCGCCCTCGCCGGGCTGCGCTTCACCGTGACCGGCTCGGAGAAGGTCCCGGCGCGGGGCGGCGCGGTCGTCGCGATCAACCACACCGGGCACCTCGACTTCACCTTCGCCGGGATCCCCGCGCACGACCACCGCAGGCTCATCCGCTTCATGGCCAAGGACGCCATCTTCAAGAACCCCGTGGCCGGCCCGCTGATGCGCGGCATGAAGCACATCCCGGTGGACCGCGAGGCCGGCTCGGCCTCCTACCGCGCGGCCCTGGCGGCGCTCAAGGCCGGCGAGCTGGTCGGGGTGTTCCCGGAGGCGACGATCAGCCGCTCGTACGAGATCAAGGAGTTCAAGACCGGCGCCGCCCGGATGGCCGCCGCGGCGGGAGTGCCGATCATCCCGATGGCGATGTGGGGGTCGCAGCGCGTCCTCACTTACGGCCGCCGGCGCCCGGTCTCGCTGGCCACGATCCCGGTCTACATCGCCGTCGGCGACCCCGTCGCGGTCTCGCGGCAGGACGACGCGCCGAGGTAACGGCCCGGGTGCGCGAGCAGATGGTGGACGCTGCTGGACGGCATCCAGGCCGTCTACCCCGACCGGCCCTCCTCCCCCGAGGACGCCTGGTGGCTGCCCGCGCGCCTAGGCGGGACCGCCCCCACGCCCGAGGAGGCCGCGGTGATCGAAGAGCGGGTGCGGGAGGAGCGCGCGGCCAAGCGGGCCGCCAAGCGCGCGGCCGAGGGACCCCCGCCGGACCAGGCGTAGCGGACGGCCCGGCTGGGTCGGCGGCCGGCGCCCCCGTACCCTGCTCCCATGCCCGACGCAGCCGCCAAGCCGAAGAAGCAGCGCTTCGCCCGGACCCGCCAGATCCGCGAGGCGTACGTCGTCACGCGGCGCAACGACCCGAAGATCGGCTGGATCCTCCTCGCGATCATGGTCGGCGTCTTCGGCGCGATGCTGGCGCTGGGGTTCGTGATCGGCCAGCCGCTCTGGCTCGGCCTGCTGGGCTTCTCGGTGGCGCTGCTCGTGACCACGATCGTCTTCGGCCGCCGGGCGGAGGCGGCCGCGATCCACTCAATCGAAGGCCAGCCGGGCGCCGCCGCAGCCGTGCTCAACAGCCTGCGCAAGGGCTACACCGTGACCCCCGCGGTCGCGGTGACCCGCAACCAGGACATCGTGCACCGCGTCACGAGCCGGGCCGGGGTCGTGCTCATCGGCGAGGGCGCGCCCAGCCGCGTCGCCAACCTGATGTCCAACGAGCGGCGCAAGACCCAGCGGGTGATCGGAGACGCCCCGCTGCACGAGCTCATCGTGGGCACCGGACCTGGCGAGGTGCCGCTGCGCAAGCTCTCCTCGGCCGTGATGAAGCTGCCGCGCACCCTGCGGCCCAGCGAGGTCACCGACCTCAACTACCGGCTGAAGGCCCTCGGCGCGATGCAGCAGCCGGTGCCGATCCCCAAGGGTCCGCTGCCCAAGGGCGCCAAGCTGCCGAAGATGCCCACCTGACCGTACGCAGGCGGAAGCAGCGTCAGCGAGCGCGGACGGCCACCGAGCCGACCGCCTTGTCGTGCAGGCCGCGGCCGTCGCGGTCCCAGATCAGCGCCGGGATCGCCAGGCAGAGCAGCGCCGTACGCACCACCGACCGCCACAGCCCGAGCGGCGAGCCGTCCAGGCGCACCACCCGCAGCCCCAGCAGGCGCTGTCCGAACGAGGCGCCGGCCAGCCAGGTGAGCACGGCCACCTCGAGCCCGAAGACGGCGAGGGTGACCAGGCTGCGGTCGGCGGCCGCGGCGGCGCTGTCGGCCCACACCGAGGTGCCCACGATCCAGCCGGCGACGAACAGCGATCCGAACCAGTCAATGAAGAGCGCCCCCAGCCGACGGCCGAATCCGCTGACCGCACCCGGGCCGGCCTGGGGAAGCCCGAGCCGCTCGCCGCGGTAGCCGGCGCCCACCTCGTCCCCGGCCGCGCCCGGCCCCTCCAGCCAGGAGCCCACCTCGCGGCGGGTCAGCCCGGAGGCCGGCGGCTGCGCCGGCGTCGCGGGTCGGGTGGGTTCGTCGGTCACGCCACGAGGCTAACCCCGAGCGCGGCGGCCCGCTTGGCGCGGGCGCGAGGGGCCCGTAACACCCGCGAAACAATCGGGACACGGCCGGGAAACCCCCCCTGCCTAGGGTCCTCCCCAGATGACGGCGGCCGCACCGGGCACGCCGTCCCGAGGGAGGATGGATGTTCGCCAACGCCGACGAGGTGCTCCGGTACATCAAGGATGAGGATGTCGCCTTCGTCGACGTCCGGTTCTGCGACCTGCCGGGCGTCATGCAGCACTTCAACGTCCCCGCGCAGTCCCTGACCGCTGACTTCTTCACCGAAGGCCAGATGTTCGACGGATCCTCGATCCGCGGCTTCCAGGCCATCCACGAGTCAGACATGAAGCTCATTCCGGACCCCACCACGGCGTTCCTCGACCCGTTCCGGGCCGAGAAGACGCTGGTCCTGAACTTCTCGATCCGCGACCCGTTCACCGACGAGCCGTACAGCCGCGACCCCCGCAACATCGCGGCGAAGGCCGAGGCGTACCTGCGCGGATCCGGCATCGCCGACACGGCGTTCTTCGGGGCCGAGGCGGAGTTCTACATCTTCGACGACGTGCGCTTCGAGACCAAGCAGAACGCCGGCTACTACTTCATCGACTCCATCGAGGGCGCCTGGAACAGCGGCCGCGAGGAGGAGGGCGGCAACCGCGGGTACAAGACCCGGTACAAGGGCGGCTACTTCCCCGTCCCGCCGGTCGACCACTACGCGGACCTGCGCGACGCGATGTGCGTGGCGCTGGACAAGGTCGGCATCGAGGTCGAGCGCAGCCACCACGAGGTGGGCACCGCCGGCCAGGCCGAGATCAACTACAAGTTCAGCACCCTGCTGCACTCCGCCGACAACCTGATGCTGTTCAAGTACATCATCAAGAACGTCGCCTGGGAGGCGGGCAAGACCGTCACCTTCATGCCGAAGCCGCTCTTCGGCGACAACGGCTCGGGCATGCACTGCCACCAGTCGCTGTGGAAGGACGGCGACCCGCTGTTCTACGACGAGCTCGGCTACGCCGGCCTGTCGGACACCGCGCGCTGGTACATCGGCGGCCTGCTCAAGCACGCGCCGTCGCTGCTCGCCTTCACCAACCCGACGGTGAACTCCTACCACCGCCTGGTCCCCGGCTTCGAGGCCCCGGTCAACCTGGTCTACAGCCAGCGCAACCGCTCGGCCTGCATCCGGATCCCGATCACCGGCTCCAACCCGAAGGCCAAGCGCCTTGAGTTCCGCGTGCCGGACCCCTCGAGCAACCCGTACCTCGCGTTCTCGGCGATGCTCATGGCCGGCATCGACGGCATCCGCAACAAGATCGAGCCGGTCGAGCCGGTCGACAAGGACCTGTACGAGCTGCCGCCGGACGAGGCCGCCAACATCCCGCAGGTGCCCGGCTCCCTCACGGACGTCCTCGACGCCCTGGAGGCCGACCACGACTACCTGCTCGAGGGCGGCGTCTTCACCAGCGACGTGATCGAGACCTGGATCGAGTACAAGCGCACCAACGAGGTCGACCCGATCCGGCTGCGCCCGCACCCGCACGAGTTCGAGATGTACTACGACATCTGAGCCGGCCCACGGCTGATTGCGGCGACGCCCGCGCGCGAGAGGCAGCAGTCCAACCAGTCAGCTCTGAGGAACGCTCGCTCACGACGAGGGGCCCGACCCGTTGCGGGTGGGGCCCCTCGTCGCCTCTACAGATCCGGCCAGGTGAGCCCGCGAGAGGTGGGTGGCGCAGCGAGTAACTGTTACAGCGCCTGGCCGGCAGGCCGGGACGCGTGATCGGGGTTACGGTCCCTAGGCACCCGTGAGCGGTGCCCTTCACTCCTCCCGGATCGGAGTTCCAGGTATGAGCACCAGCGCCGGCGACACCAGGGCGACTGAGCAGGCGCCGACCTGGCGGGTTGCCCCATCCGTGCCCGTGGCCATCGGGGTGTTCATCGCGTACGTCGCGGTGTTCATCGGGCTCTCGTCGACCTCCGGGATCGACTACGACGACTGGTTCGACAGCGGCGCGAACGCCTTCCGAACCGCGGTGATCCCGCTGATCGGCGGGACCCTGGTCCTCATCGCCTTCCTGGTCTGGGCGCGGTGGGACTGGGTCTTCAAGGATCCGGAGAGGCTCCCCATGTCCGGTGCCCTGCGGGTTCCCTTGGTGCTCTTCGTGCTGGGGGTCGTGGTCCACTTCGCAGTCGCTGACTGGAGCGAGGCACCCGGCGACCTGATCCTGGCGATCCTCGCGGCGGGCATCCTGGTGGGCTTCGCCGAGGAGACGTTGTTCCGCGGCATCATCCTGCGCAGCCTGCGCACCAACCTGCGTCCCGAGGCGTGGGTCATGCTCATCTCGTCACTGTGGTTCGGGTTCTTCCACCTGACCAACCTGCTGAACGGGTCCCCAGCCGCGGTGGTGCTCAACCAGTGCGTGCAGGCTTCCGCTCTGGGAGTTGTGCTGTACCTCTTCCGGCGGGTGCGCGGTCTGCTGGCCGTCGCCATGGTCGCCCATGGCATCTGGGACATGTCCGTGTTCTTGCCCCAGCCGTCGGGCACCCTCGCTGTCGCGGACCTCGCGGTGCAGGTGGTCGTCTTCCTCAGCGCCCTGGTCGCCGCGGTCATCCTGCTCCGCCGCGACCGCAAGACCGCGATGACAAGTGCCGGGATGCAGAACCTCTAGCCCACCTACGTCGCTCGCCCGGGCGTGGTCGCTCGCCCGGGCGCGCTTCGTACGATTGGAGACTGACCGCAAGGAGCAGGCCGCGTGGAGAACTACTCATCCCTCCTCCTTCTGGTTCTGCTCGTGCTCATCGTGCGGGAGAGCCGGCGGGGCACCGCGGTGGTCAAGTCAGATCCGAGCATCAAGCTGCAGAGCAGCGAGCGCTTCCGCACGCTCAGGATGCAGGTCCTCGAGCCGGCGGTGGCTCTCCTCGTCGTCGGGTCCCTGCTCGTGACCGACCTGGAGGGCGACCCCGTCCACGCGGTCATCGCATTGGTCGGCGGCGTCGCCGGGTTCGCGTTCGGCGCCTATCGGGCGCGGTCCACGTACGTCGCATCGGTCCCGGCCCACAGGGGCGTGATCCTGCGCTACAGCCTGGAGTCGTTCGCGGCGCTAGGGCTGCTGATCGTCATCAAGCTCGTGGCCGAGCAGGACCTGCTGCCCGATGGCGACGTCTTCCGGGGCACCATCGCCGGGCTGCTGGGATTCCTCCTGGTCGAGTCCTGCGCCCGGGTGCTCACCCTGGTCCGCTACTACCGCCGAGACGAGGCTGCGGCCGCCACATCCTCACGGGCCCCGGGAGCCTGACCCGCACGTCACCGCCGGCCTGCCCCCGAGCCCCGCGACGCCCGCGTCGCGGCACGTCCCACGCGATTCGCCGCGTTTGCCTTTGCCGCCGTTCGGGACGAATATCGCCCACGTGGTGGGCTCTGCTTCCTCCGTAGGCCACGACGACTGGGCCGGCACGGACCGCAGCGTCGACCAGGAGCCCGATCCGGTGGCCATCGTCGCCGCCCTTCGACGGATCCTGGACAGCGAGGAACTCCGGGGGGCCACCAGGTCGCGGGACTTCCTGGCCTACGTGGTGGCCGAGTCGCTGGCTGGACGCGGCGACCTGCTCAAGGGGCGCACCGTCGCCCGCTACGCCCTGGGTCGAAGCGAGGCCTTCGACTCGGCGACCGACGCAGCGGCTCGGGTGCAGGCCAACCGCCTGCGCACCGCGTTGGAGCGCTACTACTCCGGGACAGGCTCAGCCGAGCGACTGGTCATCGAGCTGCCCAGAGGAGGCTATGTCCCGAGGTTCACCTACCGGGACCTGACTCCAGCGCCACGAGGGAGCTGCGCACTCGAGCCGGGGCTCGTGGTCGTGCAGTTCGTCGACACGCGGGCCGAGGGCAGCGGCGAGCCAATCGCCCTGGCCCTCACCGAGTCGCTGATCCACGCTCTGCGTGCGTTCCCGGGCCTTCGCGTGATTGGGCCGGCGGTCAGCGAGCAGGGCGTCGGCATCCAGGTGGACGCGCGTGCGGTGGCACGCGCACTCGACGCCGAGTACGTGCTGACCGGGGCCGTCCGCACGACCTCGACGCTGTTACGCGTGATGATCCGGCTGTCCGACGGCGAGACCGGCGAGGTGCTGTGGTCCGACGTCAGCGAACAGGAGCGCAGCGCAGTCACCGGATTCCACGACGAGGACAACCTGGTGCGCAGGATCGCCGCCACCGTTGGCGACTTCCGCGGGGTGGTGCTGCGTGACCTCACCGTGCGCCGCGCGGGGACCCGCATCCCGGCGGCCCACGCGGCGACGCTCTCCTACTACCGCTACCTCGACAGCGGCACGCGGGCGGACACCGAGGCCGCGGTGCGCGATCTGCGCGCAGCGTTGGGCGTCGACCCCGAGAACGTCGTCCTGCTGACGATGCTCGGCTCGCTTGAGTACGTGATGGCGATCATGGCGTGGACGCCGGACCGCGATGCCGCCCTTGCGGATGCTGAGCGGAGGGCGCGCACGGCGCTCACCCTGCAACCCGGGTACGCACACGCGTGGACCGTCCTCGCGGGGGTGGCGTTACGCTCGGGGGCACTCCGACCAGTGCCGCCAGGACGCCAGCCGCGCGATCGAGCTGAGCCCCTCCCACCCGTCAATCCTCTACGCGTCCGGCGTTCTGTTGGCGCTCAGCGGTGCGTGGGAGAGGGGCCTGGAGGCCATCCGCGAGTCAAACCGGCTCAACCCGCACCACCCCGGATACCAGCACGTCTACCTTGCCCTCGACCGGCTCAAGGCCGGCGATCACACCGGCATGCTCGCCGAGGCCAGCCTCCTCACCCACCCCGAGGACGTCTGGGGCCCGCTGATCCGCTGCCTGGCGCTCGCCGGGCTGGGACACGATGAACGAGCCAGCCAGGAGCTCGACGACGCCTTGGCCCTCGAGCCGAGGCTCCTCGACGACGAGGCTGCATTGATCGTCGAGCAGCTTCCAGGACGTGCCCCTGGACCTCAGGATCACCATGCGCGAACGCCTGCTCGACTGGCTGGCCACCCGGCCCGCTCAAGCGCCGCCGCAGGCGGACGGCTAAGACCGCCGGGACTCCCCTGGCCGCGAGTGTGACTGAGCGGCCCGTCCCGCCGCCCGCTGCCCGGACATCGCCTGCCACGCGGGCCACGGAGGCGTGGGCGGAGGGTCGGGTTCGCGCACTGAGCCGGCAGCGGGTTGAATGGTCAGACCAATACATGCACTCTGCGAGCGCAGAAGGGCGAGTGGATCACGGTGCGGGCGTTGAGCTGGCTCAGCGACTACCGCGGGCGGCACCCGGTCCGCGCAGTGGCCCTCCCAACGACCGGCGCCGTCCTGACCGTGGCGGCAGTCCTGCTCTTCACCCCGATCCTGGACCGGCCGCTCGCCACCGCGGGCCAGGCCGCGGCGTCGTACGAGGAGGCGATGGCCCGGGCGACCGACCCTCACAGCGGCCGACGGGCCCGAGATCAACCCGGTCTGCCGCTCGCGGGTCCTCTCACCGGGGCAGCGCACCGAGCGCTCAGTCGTCCTGCTGCACGGCTACACCAACTGCCCGCAGCAGTTCGACACCATCGCCCAGGCGTACGCGGACGCCGGCTACAGCGTCGTCGTCCCCCGGCTGCCCGGGCACGGACACCGGGATCGGCTGACCAAGGCGCTGTCCGACGTCCGCCCCGACGACCTCGTGCACACCGCCGATCTGGCCGTGGACATCGCCGCCGGGCTCGGCGACGAGGTGACCGTCGTCGGCCTGTCCGGAGGCGGCACCCTCGCCGCCTGGCTGGCGACCGAGCGCAACGACGTGAACCGCGCCGTCCTCATCGCTCCCCTGGTGATCCCCAAGGTGCTCCCGGAGTCCACGGTGGCCCCGCTGGCCCGGTTCTCGCGGCTGGCCACCGACGTCTACCTCTGGTGGGACAGCGAGAAGCGGGAGCGGCTCGCGAAACCGCCGTACGCGTACCCGAGGTACTCCGTGCGCTCCCTTGGGGCCTTCCTGTCCATCGGGCGGGAGGCCCAAACGACGGATCCGCGCCGCGACACGTCGCTCGACCGGCTGGTCGTCATCACCAACGAGAACGACGGCGCGGTGAGCAACGTCGGGGTCAACGCGGTCGAACGGCACCTGGAGCGGCTGCTCCGCCTCAACCAGCCCTCTGTGGACCGGTTCGACTACGTCTTCCCGGAGAGCGCCGGCTACAAGCACGACCTCGTCGACCCCAACGGCGAGAATGCCGAGGACATCGACGCCATCTACCGCTCGCTCCGGCTGCTGCTCGACCTGCCGCGCCTCGACGCGCCAGCGGGCTGAGGCGCTAATCCCGGCCAGGCGCACCCCCCAGCCGTGGAGCCGACCGGGCTATGGCCGGGCGGCCCGTCGCCGCAGTACGGTGCCGACAACCCCCCAACGGCAGGAGACACCCCATGCTGCATCCCGATGGACTGGTCGGCTGGGTCGACCTGATGACCAGCGATGTCGAGGCCGCCCGCGCGTTCTACTCCGACCTGTTCGGCTGGACGTCGCAGGACATGCCCACCCCGATGGGCCCCGTCTACACCCAGTTCTTCAAGGACGGGAAGGTCGTCGCCGGCATGGGGCCCCTGCCGCCGGACATGTCGGCGGCCGGCGTGCCCTCGCAGTGGAACTCGTACGTGATCGTTGAGGACCTCGACGCTCGCCTGGCGAAGGTCGGCCCCGCGGGTGGGCAGGTCGTCATGCCCGCGATGGACGTGATGACCCAGGGCCGGATGGCCATGGTCGCCGACCCCAGCGGCGCGGTGATCGGCCTCTGGCAGCCGCAGGACCACCAGGGCGCCGAGCTCTTCAACGTCCCCGGCGCCCAGACCTGGAACGAGCTGCAGTCCCGCGACCTCGAGGCGGCCATGCCGTTCTACGCAGCGGTGTTCGGGTGGCGCTGGGTGGACTCCGGCCAGCCCGGCTACTGGATGGCGAACCTCGACAGCAAGCCCGGCGACGACAAGAGCAACGCCGGCGCGATGGCGATGCCCGAGGGCGTCCCGGCGGAGGTCCCGAGCTTCTGGGGGGTCTACTTCGCCGTCGCGGACTGCGACGCCACCTTGGCCCGGGCCACCGAGCGGGGCGCCACCGTCTCGTTCCCGGCGATGGACATGGGGCCGATGCGCTTCGCGGGCATCACCGACCCGACCGGGGCGTTCGTCATGTTCGGCGCCTTCCCCTCGGCCTGACGCCGGTTAGCCCTCCGGCCGCACGAGCGAGAGCTCGAGGCCGGTGTAGCGCGCGTACTCCGCGGCGGCGGATTCGAGCGCCTTGGCCCTTCGCGCCGACAGGGGCGCGAAGGGCTCGGGTCGCACCTCGACCCTGGTGGTCTTGACCGTGCGCTTCACCCTGCGCCTCCAGGTGCCGACCACCCGCCCGTCGAGCACCACGGTCGGCTGGAAGATGCCGTTGTTGCCGGGGACGATGCGCTGCGCGTGCTCGCGCGGCAGCGGGATCGACCGGTCCTTGTAGCCGAGCAGGAACTCGTCGAACCCCGGCAGCAGCCGCACCCGCTGGGCGTCACCGCCCGCCACGATGGCGGCGGCCCGGTCGGGGAGGTCGGCTGACATCCAGGCCTGGGCCCCGGCGTACTCCGCCTCGGCCAGCGCCTCGCCGGCCCCGGCGATCCCGGCCTTGGCCTCCGCGGCGGTGATCCCGGCCCAGCCCGCGAAGTCCTGGCGGGTGGTCGGCCCGTGGCTGCGGAAGTACCGCAGCGCCAGCTCCGCGAGCGCCTCGTCCCCCTCCAGCGCGCGCTGCTCGGGCGCCCACTCGTCGAGCAGCACGAACGTCTGCTCCTTGCCCTCGTTCGGGCCCACGCAGGTCACGCCGATCTGCGAGACGTACCAGAGCAGGTGGTACGCGTGCTGCCCCGCGGTCTCGATGCCCGCCCGCCCCATCTCCTCGACCAGCGCCGCCCGCGTCATCCGGCCGCCGCCGGCCAGCCGCTCCCCCACCACGTCGGCGGCCTTGGTCACCGTCTCCAGGTCGAGGCCGAGGTACGCCCGGCGCGCCGCTGCGCCCGCCAGGGCCCGCACCCCGGTCAGGGCCAGCAGCCAGCGGGCGTCCGACGCCTCGACGAAGTGCAGCGTGCCCCGCATCGGCCAGGTGCGCAGGACCTCGCCCGCCTCCACGGCGGCCTCGACGCCAGCGAGATCCAGGTGCGGCAGCCGCACCCCGAAGGACCACAGCCCGCTCGCCAGGTCCTGCGCCTGCATCGCGCCGAACCAGTGCGCCACCTCGGCGGGCCGCTGGAACGGCTGAACGGACAGCAGCAGGCTCGCGGTGCGCAGCCGCGCGACGTCTCGCTCCGACAGCTCGCCCATCCCCGCAGTCTGCCGCCTCAGGGGCGGGGGTGGTGGAGGGCGGTCAGCGCGTCGTCGTACCCGCCGGTCGCAGGCTCAGGAGTCGGGCCACATCGCCGCGCGATCCAGCTCCTCCTGGCGCAGCGCCGCCTCCACGGCCGCGAGCTGGTCGTCGCGTGCAGGACAGGCCGTACGCGAAGCGCACCGCCCGGGCGAGGTCGGCGCGGTAGTCGTGGCCGCTGGCTACGAACTCCCCGGGCACCACGTTCATCGCGTTCTTCATGTCGATCGCCGTCTGCAGGAAGGTGATCGGGATCGACCACGCCGCCTGCGGGGGCACCACGGCCGGGCGGTCGGGACCCAGCCATTCGGGGCTGCGCAGCAGCAGCTCGGGGCTGAAGAGCGCCACGCCGTCGTCATCGTGGGAGAGCAGGACGTACCGGGCCGCCTCTGCCGCCTCGGGGGCGAGGGTGTCGAGGTCCTCGGCGCGGGTGATCCGCAGCACCTCGCCCGGGCGGACGTCTCCGCGCGCGGTGTCGCGGATCTCATGCGACCAGCGGCTGCCGTACGGGGTGCCGATCCACAGCGCGCGCTCGACGAAGAGCGCCCGCAGGCCCCGCGTGCCCGGAGTGCAGGAAGGCGTCCTGGCTGGTGTGGGCGCCGAGGCTCTCGCCGAACAGCACCACCCGCGGGCGGTCTGCCCGCGCGCGCTGCCCGAGGGCCTCGGCCACGGCCAGCCACATCGCGGTGTTCTGCTCGCGGCCCTCGTCCACCCGGTCGAGCGACAGCGGTGAGGGCCGCACCGAGTACTGCAGCGTGAGGGAGGCGCAGTCGCCGCGGGTGAGGTACTCCCACGTGGAGCTGGCCGCGTAGTTGACGTAGCCGGTCCCGGTCGGCGAGCACAGCACCAGCAGCGACCGGTCCAGGGCTCCCGTGCGCTCGAGCTCGGCCATCGCCAGGGCCACGCGCTCGGAGTACGTGTCGGCGCTGGTGAGTCCGACGTAGAGCCGGATCGGGTCTTGCCCCGGCTCGCCCATCACCGCCTCGATCGTGGCGGCCGGGGTGGCGGCGGCGAGGTGCCGGCGGGCCTCGCGGGTGAGCGGGCCCCAGGCGACCGCGCTGCCCGGGCCCCCGCTGACGAGGGGCGAGGCCGGCGGGTCGGCCAGGGCGGCGTCGGGGACCGTCTCCGACCGCTCGACCTTGCGGTAGACCTGCGAGCCGACGGCGTAGAGGGCCCCGCCGAGGGCGGCCAGCGAGAGGCCAGGTGGCTCGCCGCCGAGCCCTGGCCGGCCTGCCCGGTGACGCGCTGGATGCCCCGGTCCGCGATCCCGGCGATGCCCCGCTCGACGGCCGCGAGCGCGACCGCGCCGGTGGCGGCGAGCGCGCCGACCCCGAAGGACTTCAGGCCGGCCGAGGTGCGGTCGCGGTCGAGGTCCGCCCCCGTCGCCAGGGCGCGGCGCATCCGCACGTACTGCGCCGCCACCGCGACCCCCGAGCCGGCGGCGACCACGGCGGGGATGCTGCGGAGCGCCCGCCCCGCGGCGCGGTCTGGCCCGGCCGGCCCGGGCAGGACGTCGAGGGAACCCGGCCACCACCCCGGCTAGCGACGCCAGCGAGACGCGGCGCGCGGTGGTGCGGGCCACGCCCGCCGGTTCGACTCGTCCTCGCGGCGCGGCAGCGCCGCCTGCACGCCGAACCCGGCCGCCAGGGCGACCAGGTCGACCGCAAGGGTCGTACGGGCCGTGCTGCGTACATCGGTGCCGGCCCCGACAGCCCGCAGCGCCCCCTGCGACACGCTCAGGACGAAGTCGTGCATGACCGCGGTGGACGCGTAGTTCATCGCCGAGGACAGCCCGGTGATCAGCCCCTGGTCCAACGGCGAGCGGGGCTTGAGCAGCGGCACCAGGCTGATCGGCACCGACGCCGAGGCCGCCGCGATGCCGGCCCGCTCGCTCGTCGACAGCCGGACGTACAGGTCTCCCCAGCGCATGCGTAGCCCCGCCTAGCGGTCGGACGCCGCGGCGACGGGCTCGTCCTGCGGGAGTCGATACGCCCGCGGCGACCTCGCCGACGGTCGAGCACGATCGTGGGCTGGTCGTCGGGCGAGACCGGGAGCACGACGCGCTCCTCGGCCGCCAGCTGCGCCGCGACCTGCTCGCGCAGCGCGGTGCTCTGCTCGCGGAGGGCCTCCTCGGCGTCGCTGGCCGACAGCGCCCCCGCCAGCCGCGCGGCGGGCCAGGCGCGCCAGATCAGCGCCACCGCGAGCATCCCGGCGGCGCCCGCCAGCGAGACCGCCTTCGCCGGACCGATCACCCCGGCGATCCAGCCGATGAGCACGAAGGCCACCGCGGTCGCGGCGTTGAAGCCGGACGCGGCCAGGCCGAGCACCCGGCCTCGGCGCTCCCGCCGGGTCAGGACGGTGACCAGGGCGATGATCGTGAGCACGAAGGCCTGCAGGACGCCGGAGATGAACCACAGCGCCCAGGCGACCGCGGCCGGCGGGTTGATCGAGGTGGCGAACAACGGCAGGCAGGACAGCCCCGCCAACGGAAGCACCAACTCGGTCTGGCGCTGCAGGGACAGCCGGGGCAGCAGCAGGAGGCCGACCGCCGACCCGGCCGGGACAGCGGCCAGCAGCAGCCCGCCGACCAAAGGGCTCTGGTCGTCGGTCCAGCCCAGCGCGACGGCCTCAGGGGCCACGAGGAACACCGCAGACAGCCACCCGAGGATCACCGGCCAGCGCCGCACCGGGTCGCCCAGCAGCTCGCGGATCGCGGTGCGCAGGTCGGTGGCCATCAGCCGGGCGGACGTGCCGGGGACGTCGGCCGCGGGCCGCGGGGTCACCGCGGTGCGGACGAGGAGGTAGGAGATCAGGAAGGTCAGGGCGTCGAACCACAGCGCGAGGCGGGACCCCACCAGGGCCACCGCCATGCCGCCGATGATGAAGCCGACCACCTGGGCCGACAGCTGGATGGAGCGGCTCATCCCCTGGGCCACGACGAGCCGCTCGCGGTCCGGCAGCACATCGGCGTACAACGACGCGCGCGCGGTCGCGAACGGCGCGGTGACCGTCTCCGACATGAGCAGGATCAGCAGCGGCACCCACACCGGGATGGCCGGGATCGCCACCAGCGCGAGGATCGCCACGAGCAGCGCGCGGGCGAGGTCGCACCACAGCATGAGGGCGCGCCGCGGCAGCCGGTCGGCGAGCGAGCCGAGCACCGCCATGCCGAAGATCCCCGGGACGTACGCGATGGCCAGCGCCAGCGCCGCGAGCACGAGCTGGTCGGTGCGCTCGAGGACCAGGAGCGCGATGGCGACGCGGGCCACCTGGTCGCCCAGGTCGCTGGTCGCCTGGGCCAGGAGCAGGGCGCGGGCCTCGCGCACGGCGAGGACGACGCGCACCCCCGGCTGCCGTGCCGGTTGGGCCTGCTCAGCTGCGCTCACGCGTAGAACACCTTCTCGACGACGGCTCGGGCGCGCCGCGTGGCGCGGCGGTAGTCCTCCGCCAGATCCCCGGTCTGCCCCGCAGGGTAGCCAACCAGCCGCGCCACACCCGCGAGCTCGCGCACATCGGAGGGCAGCGTGTCGGAGGCGCGGCCCCTCACCAAGACGATCGCGTTGCGGACCCGGCTGGCCATCCGCCACGCGTGGCCGAGCACGTGGGCGTCGGCTGGCTCGACCAGCCCGCGCGCTGTGGCGGCCTCTAGGGCATCGAGGGTGCGCGTGGTGCGCAGCTCGGGATAGGTGTCGGAGTGGAGCAGCTGGAGGAGCTGGACGGTCCACTCGACGTCGGCGAGGCCGCCGCGCCCGAGCTTCGTGTGGGTGCTCGGGTCGGCGCCGCGCGGCATCCGCTCGGCCTCGACCCGCGCCTTGATCCGTCGGATCTCGCGCACCTGGGCCTCATCGAGGCCGCCCGCGGGGTGGCGCAGGGGGTCGGTCAGCAGGAGCAGCGCCGCGGCCACCTCCGGGTCCCCCGCCAGCGGCTCGGCCCGCAGCAGCGCCTGCTGCTCCCAGACCGCGGCGCGGCCCGCGTAGTAGCGCGCGCAGTACGCCAGCGACGGGACCAGCGGCCCCTGCCGCCCCTCCGGGCGGAGGTCCGCGTCGACCTCGAGCGGCGGATCGGTGGACGGCTCGGCCAGCAGCCGCCGCAACTCGTTGGCGACCGCCAGGGCGGCCTGCGCGGCGTCGGCCTCGGCGGCCCCGGGAAGGGGATCGTGGACGAAGAGCACATCGGCGTCCGAGCCGTACCCGCACTCGCGGCCGCCCAGCCGGCCCATGGCGAGCACGGCGACCCGGGTGGGCAGCGGGCCTCCGCGGGCGGCCTCCACCGCCCGGGTCGCCGCCTCCGCCGCCCCGACGACCGCTGCCGCGGTGATGTCGCTCACGGCGTCGCCGACGGCCTCGACGGAGAGCAGGCCGAGCACGTCGGCGGCCGCCACCCGGAAGAGCTCGCGCCGGCGCATCGCCCGAACGCCCGCCACCGCCGCCATGGGGTCGTCCTGGCGGCGCACGGCGGACAAGCGCCTCGGCGACCAGCGCCTCGCGCGGCCGCGGGGACAGCTCGGCGTCGTCGCCCAGCATCGCGACGGCGTCCGGGGAACGCAGCAGCAGGTCGGTGACGTACCTCGACGACGCCAGCAGCGTGGCGAGCCGCTCGGCGGCCGCCCCGGCGTCGCGCAGGAGCGCGAGGTACCAGTGCGTCGAGCCGAGCGAGTCGCTGACCTTGCGGAATCCGAGCAGCCCCGCGTCTGGGTCTGGGTGCTCGGCGAACCAGCCGAGCAGCACCGGCAGCAGGGTCCGCTGGATCGCCGCCCGCCGGGAGACGCCGGTCGTCAGCGCCTCGAGGTGGCGCAGCGCGCCCGCGGGATCGAGGTAGCCCAACGCCTCAAGCCGCTCCTGGGCCGCCTCCGGCGCCAGCCGGGCCTCCCCTGGCTCCAGCCGGGCGACGGCATTGAGCAGCGGCCGGTAGAAGAGCTTCTCGTGCAGCCGGCGGGCCTCGCGGCCGTGCCGGCGCCACTCGCGTTCGAGTTCTCGCGCCGGCGTCGCCGCGGAAGCCCATGGATCGCCCGATCCGGCGCAGGTCGTCCGCGTCGGTCGGCACCAGGTGGGTGCGCCGCAGCCGGTGCAGCTGGATGCGGTGCTCCAGGGTGCGCAGGAAGCGGTACGCCGCCGCCATGCTCGCCGCGTCGTCGCGCCCGACGTACCCCCAGGTCGCCAGCGACTCAAGGGCGACGAGCGTGCTGCCGCTGCGCAGGTAGATGTCGGACTTGCCGTGGACGAGCTGCAGCAACTGCACCGAGAACTCGACGTCGCGCAGCCCGCCGGCTCCGAGCTTGAGCTGGCGGTCGGCCTCGCGCGCCGGGATGTGCGCCTCGACCCGGCGGCGCATGGCCTGCACGTCCTCGACGAAGCGCGGACGGGTGGCCGCCTGCCACACCATCGGCGCCAGGGCCTCGACGTACGCGCGCCCGAGGTCGAGGTCGCCGGCGACCGGGCGGGCCTTGAGCAGGGCCTGGAACTCCCAGGTCTTGGCCCAGCGCTCGTAGTAGCCGACGTGGCTGGCCAGCGTGCGCACCAGCGCGCCCGACTTGCCCTCCGGCCGAAGCCCCGCGTCGACCTCCCAGATCGACCCCTCGGCGGTCTGCGCGGAGCAGGCCCGCTGCAGCCCGCTGGCCAGCCGGGTCGCGGTGGCCAGCGCCGCGGCCTCGTCCACGCCCTCGGGCGCCGCCGCGACGTACACGACGTCCACGTCGGAGATGTAGTTCAGCTCGCGGCCGCCGCACTTGCCCATGGCGATCACCGCGAGCCGGGCCGGCGCCGCGTCGGCGGGCAGCTCGGCGCGGGCCACGGCGAGCGCCGCCTCGAGGGTGGCGCCGGCGAGGTCGGAGAGGTCCTCGGCCGTCTCGTCCAGCCCGCAGCCGCCGCTCAGGTCGCGCGCCGCGATGCCGAGCAGGGCCCGCTTGTGGGCGATCCGCAGTTCGTCGTACGCCTCGTGGCCGGCGCAGTCAGCAACCGGCTCGGCCGCCTCGGGGTCGGCGCCCACCGCGGCCAGCAGGTCGGCGCGGACCCGCTTCGGCGCCAGTCGTTGCCCGCCCCGGTCGCCGGCGAGATCCGGCCACTGGTCCGGGTGGCGGGCCAGGTGCTCGGCCAGCGCGGTGCTCGCGCCCAGGACGCCCGACAGGCGCACCCGCAGCGGCTCGTCGGCCTCCAGCGACTCGGCCAACTCGGCCGACCCGGCCGGGCCCAACGCCTGGGCGAGCCGCTGGAGGCCGCGGAGCGCCAGGTCGGGGTCGGGGCAGCCGCCCAGCGCCTCAAGCAGCAGGTCGGAGTCAAGCACGCCGTCCAGCGGCGGCAGCGCGATGCAGCGGCCGCGATCCGGCCACGTCGGCGAACCCCCAACGCGCCAAGCGCGTCTCGACGGAGGCCTCGGGGCGGCTCATACCGCGACCCTGCCAGACGCGGGCGCCACCACGCAGGCCCCCTCCCCCGGGCGGCCGCCTACAGCAGCGGCAGGTAGCGGTCGCGCTCGAACGGGGTGACCTGGGCGCGGTACTCCTCCCACTCCCGGCGCTTGTTGCGCAGGAAGAAGTCGAACACGTGCTCGCCGAGGGTCTCGGCCACCAGCTCGCTGGACTCCATCACCCGGATCGCCTCGTTGAGGTTCTGCGGCAGCGGCTGGATTCCGAGCGCGCGCCGCTCGCCCTCCGACAGCGACCACACGTCGTCCTCGGCGCCGAGCGGCAGCTCGTACCCCTGCTCCACGCCCTTGAGGCCGGCCGACAGCATGAGCGCATAGGCGAGGTACGGGTTGCAGGCGCTGTCCAGCGAGCGGACCTCGATCCGCGTCGACTGCCCCTTGGCCGGCTTGTACATCGGCACGCGGACCATCGCGGAGCGGTTGTTGTGGCCCCAGCAGACGTACGCGGGCGCCTCGCCTCCGCCGTAGAGCCGCTTGTAGGAGTTGACCCACTGGTTGAGCACCGCGGTGATCTCGGCCGCGTGGGTGAGCAGCCCGGCGATGAAGGAGCGGGCGACCTTGGACAGCTGGTACTCGGCGCCGGCCTCGAAGAACGCGTTGCGGTCGCCCTCGAACAGCGACAGGTGGGTGTGCATGCCCGAGCCCGGGTGGTCGGCGAAGGGCTTCGGCATGAACGAGGCCCAGACGCCCTGCTCGATGGCGACCTCCTTCACGACGTGGCGGAAGGTCATCACGTTGTCGGCGGTGGTCAGCGCGTCGGCGTAGCGGAGGTCGATCTCGTTCTGGCCCGGGGCTCCCTCGTGGTGGCTGAACTCCACCGAGATGCCCATGGCCTCGAGCATCGTGATCGCCTGGCGGCGGAAGTCCTGGCCGGTCGACTGCGGGATGTGGTCGAAGTACCCGCCGGAGTCGATCGGCACCGGGGTGACTCCCGGCTGGGGGCGGCCCTCGAAGAGGAAGAACTCGATCTCGGGGTGGGTGTAGAAGGTGAAACCGAGGTCGGCGGCCCGCTGGAGCGAGCGCTTGAGCACCCAGCGCGGATCGGCGTGCGACGGCGAGCCGTCGGGCATCAGGATGTCGCAGAACATCCGGGCGGACCCGGGCGCCTCTGCGCGCCACGGCAGCACCTGGAAGGTGGAGGGGTCGGGCTTGGCGATCATGTCGGCCTCGTACACCCGGGCGAAGCCCTCGATCGCCGAGCCGTCGAAGCCGATGCCCTCGGCGAAGGCCCCCTCGAGCTCGGCCGGGGCGATGGCCACCGACTTCAGGAAGCCCAGGACGTCGGTGAACCAGAGGCGTACGAAGCGGATGTCCCGCTCTTCCAGGGTGCGGAGCACGAACTCCTGCTGCTTGTCCACGCGGCCATGGTGCTACGCGCGTGTTTCGCCCGCGTTACGCCGGGCTCCGCTCGGACGCGGCCTCAGCGGCTGCGGCTAGCCTCGTTCCGTGCCCCAGTTGCGCCTCGCCCTGGCCCAGGTCGACCCGGTCGTCGGCGACCTGGCCGGAAACGCCGACCTCATCGCGTCGTGGACCCGCCACGCTGCCGGCCAGGGGGCGCACGTCGTGGCGTTCCCCGAGATGGTGCTCACCGGCTACCCGATCGAGGACCTCGCGCTGCGGCCGTCGTTCCAGGACGCCAGCCGCGAGACCATCGCGGCGCTCGCTGCGCGGCTGGCCGAGCAGGAGTGCGGAGAGCAGGTGGTCGTCGTCGGCTACCTCGACCGCGTGGAGGGGGCGCTCGACGGGCTGGGCCGCCCGCGCAACAGCCCGCAGAACGCCGCCGCGGTGCTGCACCGCGGGCAGGTGGTCGCCCGCTACGCCAAGCACCACCTGCCGAACTACGGCGTCTTCGACGAGTACCGCCACTTCGTCCCCGGCGACGCGCCGTGCATCGTGCGGGTGCACGGGTGCGACGTGGCGCTCGCGATCTGCGAGGACCTCTGGCAGGAGGGCGGACCGGTCGCGGCCACCCGCGACCAGCGGGCCGGCTTGCTGGTGGTGATCAACGGCTCGCCGTACGAGCGCAACAAGGACGACGTCCGCCTCGCGCTGGCCAGACGGCGCTCCGCCGAGGCCGGCTGCTCGCTGGCGTACGTGAACATGGTCGGGGCGCAGGACGAGCTCGTCTTCGACGGCGACTCCCTGGTCGTGGCGCCCGACGGCAGCCTGCTCGCGCGCGCCCCGCAGTTCTCCGAGGGGCTGCTGCTGCCTCGACCTCGACCTGCCCGGGTACGACGACGGCGCCCCCGCCCCCGCGTACGACGACGGCAACGGACCGCTCCCCCCGTACGTCCCGCTGCGGGCCGGCCTCGCCGACCGGCTCTCCGACGAGGCGGAGGTCTACCAGGCCGCCGTGACCGGGCTGCGCGACTACGTGCGCAAGAACGGCTTCACCTCTGTGGTGCTCGGCCTCTCCGGCGGCATCGACTCGGCGCTGGTGGCCGCGATGGCGGTCGACGCGATCGGGGCCGAGCACGTCCACGCGGTCTCGATGCCGAGCGTGTACTCCTCGCAGCACTCCCAGGACGACGCCGCCGAGCTGGCCCGCCGCACCGGCTGCCACTACCGGGTGCAGCCGATCGCGCCGATGGTCGACGCCTACCAGGGCGCGCTGCGCCTCGAGGGGCTGGCCGAGGAGAACCTGCAGGCGCGGGTGCGCGGCACGACCCTGATGGCGATCAGCAACGCCGAGGGGCACCTCGTGCTCGCGACCGGCAACAAGAGCGAGCTCGCCACCGGCTACTCGACGCTGTACGGCGATGCGGTCGGCGGCTACGCGCCGCTCAAGGACATCCCCAAGACCTGGGTGTGGCGGATCGCCCGCTGGCGCAACGGCATCGCGTACGCATCCGGCGCGGTCGCCCCGATCCCGGAGAACTCCATCGACAAGCCGCCGTCGGCCGAGCTGCGTCCGGGCCAGCTGGACAGCGACTCGCTGCCGCCGTACGACCTGCTCGACGACCTGCTCGACGACTACGTCGAGGAGGACCGCGGCGGACGCGAGCTGGTGGAGCACGGCTTCGATCCGGCGCTCGTGGAGCGGGTGCTGCGGATGGTCGACGTGGCGGAGTACAAGCGCCGCCAGTACCCGCCGGGGCCGAAGATCTCGCGGCGCGCCTTCGGCCGCGACCGCCGGCTGCCGATCACCAACCGCTGGCGCGAGACGCTCTCTTACGGTTACGGACCGCTGAGGCCGGCCAAGGCCAGCGCCACCAGCCGAGCGGCGTAGCCGTCGTCGACGACCTCGCCGGGCGGGCGCAGATTCAGGGCGTAGACCATGCCGCCGACGAGCAGGTTGACCGCCAGCTCGATGTCGAGATCAGCCGCGCAGCTCGCCGGCGCGCACCCCCTCGCGAAGCAGCGAACGGAGCAGCTCCCGCCGCGGCTCGAGCACGCGCTCGTGAAACAGCGCCCACAGCTGCGGATGGGTGCCGGAGCACGCCGCCATCGCGGGGAAGATCCGCCCGCCCACCGTGCCCTGCGCTCGCAGCCGCAACTGGTCAAGCAGCCGGATCAGCCGCTCGCTCGCCGGGCCGGCCCCGATCGGCTCCAGGTCGTCGTTGAGCGACGCCAGCGCGTCGACGACCAGCTCGTCCTTGCCCGCCCAGCGGCGGTAGACGGTGGTCTTGCCGACGCCCGCGCGCGCGGCCACCGCCTCGACGGTCACCGGCGCGAGCCCCTCCTCGGCGATCAGCTCCAGGGTGGCCTGGACGATGGCACGGTCGGCCTCCGCCGAGCGCGGCCGTCCGATGCGTGCGGGGGCAGCGGCGGTCCCCATGGCTAGTGGTTCCCCGGGGGTTGCCCTGGCCCGCTGGAGACCTTCGTTCGCCGACGTCGGTCACAGCCCACCGCCTCGGCGCCTGACGGCGTGTCAGTGGATGCGCCTGGACTGGGCCCGGGGGTCGGTCATCTGCCCGGAGGCGCCCGCCGACCACGCCACCGCGTCAGCCTGGGCGGGCAGGAACCGCAGGATGATGACCAGCGCGCAGACGACCAGGACCACCGAGATCAGGGCGGCCGCGCCCAGCGCGGAGAGGAACGAGCTCTCGGCCGCCGCGCGCAGGGTCTGCGCGGCCTGATCCTGGCCGAGCGCGGCGAGCTCGTCGGCTATGCCGTAGGCCGCCTGCACCGAGTCCCCGGCCGCGTCCTGGGCCTTGGGCGGAAGGCCGGCGAGGTCGGCCTCGATGGAGGATGCGTACACGGTCGCCACGACGGACGCGATCACCGCGATGCCCAGCGCGGCGACCACCTGGCGGACGGTGTTCTGCACCGCGGACCCGGCTCCGGACCTTGCCGGGGGCACGGCCAGCGTCATCCGGGTGGTGCAGGGGGCCACCACATTGCCCAGCCCGAAGCCGAGGAAGAAGAAGACGATGAGGGCGAGCCACAGGGGCGTCTCGGTCTCCAGCCGGCCGATGCCGACGAACACGAAGGCCACCACGATCAGCCCGAACGAGATCACGCGGCGGGCCCCGAAGCGGTTGACCATCTTCGCGCTGCGCGGAGCGGCGAGCACCTGGCCCAGCGCCACCGGCAGGATGCACAGGCCCGCCTGCAGCGGCGAGTATCCGCGCAGGGTCTGCAGGTAGAACGTCAGGAACAGCAGAGTCCCGGAGAGGGCGGCGAAGGCCAGCGACACGGCGGCCAGGGCCGAGGCGAACGAGCGGATCTTGAACAGCCCCAGGTCGAGCGACGGGTGGTCGCTGCGCGCCTCCAGCCACAGGAAGAGGACCAGGAGCCCGAGGCCGGCGACCAGGGGGACCCAGACGCCCGGCGCCGTCCAGTCGCGGGTGTCGCCGCCGTGGAGCAGCCCGTACACCAGCAGGAGCAGGCCGACGAACGAGAGCAGCGCGCCCAGTGGGTCGAGCCGCCCCGGGTTGGGGTTGCGGCTCTCGGGCACCAGCAGCACGATGCCGACCACGCCGGCCAGGACGATCGGCACGTTGATGAGGAAGACCGAGCCCCACCAGAAGTGCTCGAGCAGGAAGCCGCCCAGCACCGGTCCCAGGGCGACCGCGCCGCCGACGGCGGCGGCCCAGAACCCGATCGCCTTGCCGCGTTCATGGGGCGGGAAGATCACGGTGATGATCGCGAGGGTCACGGGCAGCACCGAGGCGCCGCCGATCCCCATGAATCCGCGCAGGACGATCAACTGCATCGGGTCTTGGGCGAAGGCGGTGGCCAGCGACGCCGCGCCGAACAAGACCAGGCCGATCAGCAGGATCCGCTTGCGTCCGTACCGGTCGCCGAGGACGCCCCAGGTGAAGAGCATCGCGGCGAAGACGCAGGTGTAGGAGTTGACCGACCACACCAGCTGCTCGGTCGAGGCCCCGAGATCCCGCTGGATCGTGGGCAGCGCCACGTTGAGCACGGTGTTGTCCAGCACCACGACCACCAGGCTGACCACGAGGACGCTGAGGGCGGCCCAGCGGCGGGGGTAGGCGTCGTCGTGCGGGGCGGCGGGGGCAGGGGCGGCGGAGTCGGTCACGACGGCGAGGCTAGGACCGCCGGTACCGATACGCAACCGTTTCGTATCGGTGGCGATCGGCGGTCTGGCGACGGTCCGGCGGCGCGCCAGCCCGCCGAACTGGCCCGCGGCCCCTTGAGGTGTCACCATGGACTCGTCCGGGGACCCCGCATGGGGCCTCGAGGCGAAAGGAGCTCATCATGAGCGCAGCCGCCCAGGCTGGAGCCGGCTCGCCGGAGCCGCTCTACGGCGGGGGCCAGACCCGCCGCATCACCATCCGCGACCTCGCCGCCGCCAAAGAGCGCGGCGAGCGGTGGCCGATGCTGACCGCGTACGACGCCCTCACCGCGGGCCTCTTCGACGACGCGGGCATCCCGGTCCTGCTGGTCGGCGACTCGGCCGCGATGGTGGTCTACGGCTACGAGCAGACGCTCCCGGTCACCGTCGACGACCTGATGCCGCTCGTGGCGGCCGTCGTCCGCGGCACGCGGCGCTCGCTGGTCGTCGCCGACCTGCCGTTCGGGTCCTACCAGTCCTCGCCGGCCCAGGCGCTCGACACCGCGGCGCGCTTCGTCAAGGAGGGCGGCGCGCACGCCGTCAAGCTCGAGGGCGGCGAGCGGGTGCTCCCCCAGGTCGACGCGCTCGTCTCCGCGGGCGTCCCGGTGATGGGGCACCTCGGGCTCACCCCGCAGTCGGTCAACGCCCTTGGCGGCTATCGGGTGCAGGGCCGCGGGGGCGCAGGCGAGAAGCTCATCGCCGACGCCAAGGCCCTGGAGGCGGCCGGCGCCTTCGCGGTCGTCCTCGAGGTGGTGCCGGCCGAGCTGGCCGAGCGCGTCACCGCCTCGCTGTCGATCCCCACGATCGGCATCGGCGCCGGGGCGGGGACCGACGCGCAGGTGCTCGTGTGGCAGGACCTCGCCGGGCTGACCGAGCGGGTCCCGCGGTTCGTCAAGCAGTACCTCGACCTGCGCGCGTTGCTCGGCGGCGCCGTTCGCGAGTGGGCCGCCGAGGTGGTCGACGGCTCGTACCCCGGCGAGGAGCACACGTACCACTGACGGCAGAGGCGCGCGGCCGGTCCGGTCGGCGCCGGCGATCGCTCAGAGGTCGGTGACGCGCAGTCCGGCGTGGGCCTTGTACCGGCGGTTGATCGAGATCAGGTTCGCCGTCATCGCCTCGACCTGGTGGGCGTTGCGCAGCCGGCCGGCGTAGATCCCGCGCATGCCGGGGATCCGGTTGGCCAGCGCCTGGACCAGGTCGGTGGCCTCGCGGTCGTCGCCGACGACGAGGACATCGGTCTCGACGCGGTCGACGGCCTCGTCCAGCAGGAGCACCGCGGAGATGTGGTGGAACGCGCCGACCACCCGCGACTCGGTGAGCACCGCCGCCGCCTGCTGCGCGGCCGAGCCCTCGTCGACCGCGAGCGCGTAGGCCCCCTGCTTGTCGAAGCCGAGCGGGTTCGCGCAGTCGACGACGACCTTGCCGGACAGCTCGGCGACGACGGACTCCAGCAGCTCGCGGTGGCCGTCGAAGGGCACGGCGACGACGACGACATCGCTGGCCGCGGCGCACGCCGCATTGCCCAGGCCGCGGACGCCGTGGCCCAACTCGGCGGCTGCGGTCTCGGCGCGCTCGGCGGAGCGCGATCCGACGATGACCTGCTGGCCGGCCAGCGACCAGCGGTGGGCGAGGCCGCGGCCTTGCTCGCCCGTGCCGCCGAGCACGCCGACGATGAGCGAGTCGACGGCGGGCAGGTCGTGCGGCGAGGCTGCTGCGGGCTTGGCGGGCGACGGCGACGCGGAATCGGACATGCCCGGCATCCTCGCAGGCACCGGTGCGCGGTGGTTCGATGACCCCCGTGGACGCTTCCCGGGTGCTCGTGCTGCGCGAGCTGCTCGCCACGAGCGGGTGGATCGAGCGGACCTCGGACTTCGCGCGCTCGCTGCGGACCTCGACGCGGAGCCCGGGCGGGCTGCTGCTCGTCGGCACACCGGACAGCGAGCCGTGGCACCTGGCGGCCCACCTTGACGACGAGTCCCGCTTCGCCGGCATCCCGGAGCTGGCGCCCACGCTCGTGCGCTACGCCCCTCCGCCTGGGGCTCCCGCCCACCTGGCGATCACGCTGAGGCGGCTCGAGGCCGCCGGGCGCGGCGAGACGGTCTTCGTCGTGGCCGAGGACGACGCCCCCGAGCAGCTGCTGGAGCGGGCCGCTGATGCGCGGCGCGCCGGGGCGACGATCCTGTCGATCGACGGGGGCGACGCCGAGCTGCACTCCGTGGCCCACGAATCGCTCACAGTCGTCGAGGCCGACCTGGTCGTGCCGGAGATCTCCTTCGACTCCGTGCAGCACTTGGTCAGCGTGGCGGCGGGCGCGCCGGTTCCCGAGGCGACCGCGGGCGCCCGGGCCCGGTTGGCGAGACTGCTCGACCGGATCAGCGGGCCCGCCCCCTCGCGGTAAACCGGTCGACGCGGCCGCGCGCCCGGTCGAGGATGGGTGGCCGTGGCGGGGACCGGGTGGGCGCGCAGCGCGCGGGTGGACCTGACCCCATTGCGGGGCTCGCGCGACTTCCGACTGCTTGTAGGCGCGGGCGCCGTGACCTCGATCGGCTCGCTCACGACGTACGTCGCGCTGCCGTTCCAGGTGAAGGAGCTCACCGGGTCATACCTCGCGGTCGGGCTGCTCGGAGCCGTGGAGCTGGTGCCGCTCATCGTCTTCGGCTTGTGGGGCGGCGCCATCGCCGACGCCCACGACCGGCGGCGCATCGTGATCGGCTGCGAGTTCGCCCTGCTCCTCTGCTCCGCGGCCCTGCTCGCCAACGGCCTGCTTCCCGAGCCACGGCTGTGGGTTCTGTACGTCGTCGCCGCGATGTTCGCCACCCTCGACTCGCTGCAGCGGCCGTCGCTCGACGCGATCATCCCGCGCGTGGTGCCCCACGATCAGCTGGCGGCTGCGGCCGCCATCAACTCGATGAAGTGGCAGCTGGCGAGCCTCGCCGGGCCGGCCTTCGCCGGCTTCCTCATCGCCGGCCTGGGGGTCTCGGCGGCGTACGGCCTGGACGTCGCGACCTACGCGGTGTCGCTGGTGCTCCTGTGGCGGCTCCGGCCGGTGCCCCCCGGCGTCCGGACGGAGGGGCCCTCGCTCGCGGGCATCGCCGAGGGCGTGCGGTACGCGTGGGGGCGCAAGGACCTGCTCGGCACCTACCTCGTCGACACCGTCGCGATGTTGTTCGCGTTTCCGATGGCGCTCTTCCCCTTCGTCGCTGATGACCTGGGTGCGCCGTGGGCCCTGGGACTGCTCTACACCGCGCCCTTCGTGGGGTCGCTGCTCATGACGTTGACCAGCGGATGGACCGGACAGGTGCACCGCCACGGGCGTGCCATCTTCCTGTCGGCAATGGCTTGGGGAATCGCCATCGCGGCGTTCGGCCTGGCCACCGACATCCGGCTGGCGCTTGCCTTCCTGGTCCTCGCGGGGGCCGCGGACATGTCGAGCGGACTGTTCCGCACCCTGATGTGGAACCAGACGATTCCCGACGAGCTGCGCGGCCGCATGGCCGGTATCGAGCTGCTGTCGTACTCCGTTGGCCCGACGCTCGGACAAGTGCGCGCCAGCGCCGTCGCGCAGCTCGCCGGACTTCGCCTCTCCATCGTGAGCGGGGGCGTGCTCTGTTTCGCCGCAACGGGTTTGCTGATCGCGGCGCTGCCGTCGCTTTGGCGCTACGACGCGCGAACCGATGAGCATGCGCAGCGACAGCGCGATGCCGTCCGACTCCGCGATCAGTCGGACGAGCGATCGGCGCCTGACGCGCCAACGTCAGACGGGCCGACACGGTCCCCGTGAATGCGTGCGGTAACCGTGCATGCACGCGCGAGTAGTGCGACCCTGTTCCCCGACACGTTCCGGCGACCCTGCCGGGAACACACACCAGGAGGCTTGCGTGGCGGCGACACCCGCAAAGAAGGCTGCGGCAAAGAAGACCGTGGCAAAGAAGGCAGCCCCGGCCAAGAAGGCCCCGGCGAAGAAGGCGGCACCCGCCAAGAAGGCTCCCGTCCGCAAGGCGGCACCCGCCAAGAAGGCGCCGGCTCGCAAGGCAGCGCCCGCCAAGAAGGCTCCGGCCACGCAAGGCGGCACCCGCCAAGAAGGCTCCCGTCCGCAAGGCGGCACCCGCCAAGAAGGCTCCCGTCCAAGAAGGCGGCGCCCGCCAAGAAGGCCCCCGCCAAGAAGGCCCCGCCAAGAAGGCCCGCCAAGAAGGCCCCCGCCAAGCAAGGCCGCCGTCCCAAGGCGGTCCAGGGCGTGGTCAGGGCCGAGAAGGCCGTGGCCAAGGGCGTTACCTCCGCGGCCAGGACGGTCACTCGACGGCCGCCGGCCAAGAAGGCGGCTCCCGCGAAGAAGGCACCGGTCCGCAAGGCCGTCGCCAAGAAGGCGCCCTGCCAAGAAGGCCCCCGCAAGAAGGCGCCACCGTCGCAAGGCCGTCCGGCGCCGCCAAGAAGGCCGCCGCGCCAAGAAGGCACCCGTGCCCGCAAGGCCGCGCCCGCCAAGAAGGCGCCCGCGAGGAAGGCACCGGCGAAGAAGGCCTAGCCGGAACCGCACGCAGCCGTGCCCGCCGCCCCATTGGGGTGGCGGGCACGATTGCGTGGCTGGCCCCTCAGTCGTCGTTCCACTCGGGGTCGGTGTCCCATGCCTCAGTCCGGTCGGCAGCGATCTGCAGAGCCCGCTCCGCCTCCTCGCGGGTCTCGTACGGCCCCAGCCGGTCGGCGTTGGGATGCCCCTCGTCGGCCCGCTCCACCTGGTGGCACTTGAGGCAGAAGTACCAGCCCTCGCGACCCGCCTTGATAGCCATGGGCGCTCCCTTCCTCCAGTCCCTCCTAGACTGCCGTTCCGTGCCCCTGCTCGCCCCCGGAACCGTCTCGCCGCTTCGCGCCGTACCCGCGCACATCGAACGGCCGGAGTACGTCGGCCGCAAGGCGCCCACGCCCTACCGGGGGCCCGAGGTCAAGGACCCCGACACCATCGAGCGGATGCGGGTCGCCGGCCGGATCGCCGCGCAGGCGCTGGAGGAGGTCGCCCGCCACATCGCCCCCGGGGTGACCACTGACGAGCTGGACCAGGTCGGCCATGACTTCCTGCTCGACCACGGCGCGTACCCGTCGACCCTGGGCTACCGCGGATACCCCAAGTCCCTGTGCACCTCGATCAACGAGGTCATCTGCCACGGCATCCCAGACGACCACGCGCTCAACGACGGCGACATCGTCAACATCGACATCACCGCCTACATCGGCGGGGTCCACGGCGACACCGACGCCACGTACCTCGTCGGAGACGTCGACGAGGAGTCGCGCCTGCTGGTCGAACGCACCCGAGAGGCGACGATGCGGGCTATCCGCGCGGTCGCGCCCGGGAGGCACCTCAACGTCATCGGCCGGGTGATCGAGTCCTACGCGAAGCGCTTCGGATACGGCGTCGTGCGCGACTTCACCGGGCACGGCATCGGCACGGCGTTCCACTCCGGCCTCGTGGTGACCCACTACGACGACCCGCGGGCGACCACCGTGATGGAGCCGGGCATGACGTTCACGATCGAGCCGATGCTCACGCTGGGGACGATCGACTACACGATCTGGCCGGACGGCTGGACGGTCGTCACCCAGGATGGCCGGCGAAGCGCCCAGTTCGAGCACACCGTGCTGGTGACCGACACCGGCCACGAGATCCTCACGCTGCCCTGAGGAGCGACATGACGAGCGCTGCGCACAACCCGATGGAGTGGCCGAGCGACGTCCGCACGCTGGCGATCGACGTCGGCGGGAGCGGGCTCAAGGCCGGCCTGCTCGACGCGAACGGCGCCATGGTGACCGAGCGCGTGCGCGTGCCCACGCCGTACCCGTGCTCCCCCGAGCGGCTGGTCGCCGCGCTCGTCGAGCTCACTGCCCCCCTGCCGGCTCCCCACCGGGTGACCGTGGGCTTCCCCGGCCTCGTCCGGCACGGCCGTGTGCTCAACGCCCCCAACCTGGTGCGCACCGGGCCAGGCGGCTCGGTCGATCCCAAGATGTCCAAGGCCTGGCAGCGGACACGATCTGGCGACGTCGCTGGCCGCGGCCTTCGACCTACCGGTCAAGGTCGCAAACGACGCCGACGTCCAGGGCTGCGCGGTCGTGCGCGGCGAGGGCGTCGAGTTCGTGATGACCCTGGGCACCGGGGTCGGCACGGCGCTGTTCGACAACGGACACCTCATGCCGCACCTGGAGCTGTCGCACTCGCCGTTCCGCAAGGGCCAGGACTACGACGAGCAGATCGGCGAGGCGGCGCGCCAGCAGATCTCCCCCAAGCGCTGGAACGAGCGGGTGCGCCTGGCCATCGAGACGTTCGACTCGTTCCTCTTCTTCGACACCGTGTACGTGGGCGGCGGCAACGCCAAGCGCATCATCGGCGACCTCGGCTCCCGCGCCGTCATCGTGCCCAACGCGGCCGGGATCCTCGGCGGGATCCGGATCTGGGAGCTCGACACCTAATTGTACGCATTTCAACTACTTGCGGTACGATTGCGCCATGACCTCGGCCACGCGCACCACCACCGCCAGAACAACTCGTTGGCTGACGGCTGACGAGCAGCGGCACTGGAGGGCCTTCATCAGCGCCGTGGAGCTCCTCCCCGACCAGCTGCAGCGGGAGCTGATGGCCGAGCACGGCATCACCATGCCCGACTACGAGATCCTGGTCCGGCTCTCTGAAGCCGAAGGCCGCCGGCTGCGGATGAGCGAGCTGGCCGAGCGGTCGCTGTCATCGCGGTCTCGGCTATCGCACCAGGTCGTCGAGGATGGAGGCGGCCGGGCTGGTCCGCCGCGAGGACTGCACCGAGGACCGCCGCGGCCAGTGGGCCGTGATGACCGAGCAGGGCTGGGCCGCGATCCAGGCCGCAGCGCCCGACCACGTCGAGTCCGTCCGTGCCCATCTCGTCGACCAGCTCACCCCGGCCGAGTTCGCCGCGCTGGGCCGCGCCTGCGCCAAGGTGGTCGACCACCTGCAGTCCGTACGCGACTGACGGCGGCTACTGCCAGCGGAAGTAGCGCACCGACAGCGCGGTCGCCGCGACGAGGATGGCCGATCAGCACCAACACGTCGAACCTGAGGTCGGCCCAGGGCTCCCCGAACCACAGCCCCCGCATCAGCTTGACGACGTACGTGAGGGGGATGAAGTTGGCGAGGGTCTGGAGCCCGGGCGGGAGCAACTCCAACGGCAGGGACGCTCCCGACAGGAACATCATCGGGTAGGCCAGGACCATGCCAACGGTCTGGGCGACGCGCGCAGAGGGGGCCAGGCTGGCCACCAGGTAGCCCAGGGCGAAGAAGGCGAGCGCGCTGAGGGTGAAGCCGGCCAGGACCGCGGGCAGGCTGCCCTCCAGTCCGCACCCCGAACGCCGCCATGCCCACCCCGATGAGCAGCAGCGTCCCGATCAGGGTCATCAGGTAGTAGGCGGCCACGTCGGCGATCAGAAACGTCAGGGGCCGCATCGGCGTGACGCGGTACCGCCGCAGGATGCCGAGCTCGCGGTAGGTGGAGGTCTGGATCGGGATGGCGATCAGGCCGACCGACACGATCACGAGGGCGATGTACGCGGGGACGGTGACGTCCATGGCCCCCTGCCCGCCGAGGTCCGGGTCGGGCTCGTTGCCGTAGATCAGGCCGAACAGCACCAGCATCAGCGGGGCGAAGGCGATCGTGAAGAACGTCGCCATGGGCTCGCGCAGGTACAGCTTGGCCTGCACGCCCATCATCGGCAGCAGCCCGCGCGTCGGGTGCGACGGGTGCCGGTTGCGCGCCGGGGGCGCGGTGCGAGCCGCGGTCGTCATGTCCGCGCCTCTCGCATCTCCCGGCCGGTTAGGGCGAGGAAGACGTCTTCCAGGGACGGCTGCTCGGTCCGCAGGTCGTGGAACCCCACCCCCGCCTGCTCGAGCACGCCCAGGATCGGCGCGAGCGAGCGGTCCGACTCCCCGTACGCGACCACCCGGTCGCCGGAGCGCTCCACCCGGGTCACGGTGGGAAGCGCGCGGAGCGCCGCCAGGACATCGTCACCCGCGTGGTCGCAGGCGAACGAGACGCGGTGCTCGGCCCCGAGGGACTCGATGAGGGCCGCTGGCGTGTCGAGGGCCACGACCTTCCCGCCGTCGATCACCATGACGCGGTCGCACAGCCGCTCGGCCTCCTCCATGAAGTGGGTGGTGAGCACGACCGTCTTGCCCCGGTCGCGGACCGCGCGGACCAGGTCCCAGGTGGCATGGCGGGCCTGCGGGTCCAGGCCCGAGGTGAGCTCATCGAAGAAGACCAGGTCTGGGTCCCCGACCAAGGCGAGCGCGATCGCCAACCGCTGCCGCTGGCCGCCCGAGAGCTTGGCCCACGGCACCCGCGCCCGCTCGGCCAGGCCGAGGTCCTCAAGGAGGCCCTCGGCGGGCAGCGGGTGCTCGTAGAAGGACGCGAACAGGTCCATGGCCTCGCCCACCCGCATCCGCGCGGGAAGCGCGCTCTCCTGCAGTTGCGCGCCGATCCGCTCGCGCAGCGCCGTGCCCTCGCGCTGCGGGTCCAGATCGAGGACGTGCACCGCGCCGCCGTCTGGGGTGCGCAGGCCCTCCAGGCACTCCACGGTCGTCGTCTTGCCGGCCCCGTTGGGTCCCACGATCCCGAAGATCTCCCCCGCCTCAACCTCGAACGAGACGCCGTCGACCGCCTGCGTCGGGCCGTACGTCTTGCGCAGGCCCACGACGCTCACGACGGCGGTCGCCACACCCCAACCGTCGCTGCCGGGGCTCGGGCCTGCCAGAGGCCATCGTCCCGGCGATCGAGCGCGATGGCGTAGTCGGGGCGGCCGCGCTCGCCGTCGGTGGGAGAGGCGACGAGTGCGCAATCGTGTGGAACCCGGAGCGCTGCGTAAGCCCCGGTTCGTCCGGTCGGGACGATGTCCTCTGTACCCGTGCGGCCGCAAAGTCCATGGTGGGGGTGACGGTGAGGCGCAGATCCGAGAACCGCCGCCCTGGCCGCCAGGTTCTCGGGGAGCCACTGGCGAACCCGGCGCCGCGTGACGGGGAGGTGCCGGTCATGCGCACACACACGACAACCCTCGGATCGCCGCCCACGACCTGGAGGCGCGCAACGGTGGCGGCGACCGCGCTGGCCGTCCTGGCCGCGCTGGCCGCCCCGCTCGCGGTGAGCGCCCCGGCCGTGGCCGGGATCCAGCCCGGGTACGTGTTCGCCTGGGGCTGGGATGGCAACGGCGAGACGGACGTGCCGGATCTCGGCGAGGCGATCGCCGTCTCGGCTGGCGACTTCCACAGCCTGGCCCTCAAGGTCGATGGCACGGTTGTCGCCTGGGGCGGGGGCTCCAGCGGTGTTGTCACCGCGGTCCCCAACGGCCTCAGCAGTGTGACGGCGATCTCCGCGGGAAGCCAACACAGCCTGGCGCTGAAGTCCGACGGCACGGTTGTCGCCTGGGGCTACAACAACTTCGGCCAACTGCCGGTTCCTGCCGGACTGACGGGGGTGACCGCGATAGACGCGGGTTTCGCCCACAGCCTGGCGCTGAAGTCTGACGGGACCGTCGTCGGCTGGGGCACGAACGGCGACGGCCAAATCTCGGTGGTTGGGTTGACGGGCGTCACCGCAGTTTCGGCTGGCGCGTTCCACAGCCTGGTGCTCAAGTCCGACCGGACCGTGGTTGCCTTGGGACGTGACAATCTGGGGCAGAGCGCAGTGCCAGCCGGGCTCTCAGACGTGGTGGCGGTCTCGGCGGGCGCGTTCCACAGCCTGGCGCTGAAGGCCGATGGCACGGTCGTCGCGTGGGGGGACAACTCGCGGGGGGCGGCAAGCGTGCCAGCCGCCTTGACCGGTGTGACCGCGATCGCCGCCGGCGGAGGCCACAGCCTCGCGCTCAAGTCCGACGGCACTGTCGTTGGCTGGGGCGACAACTCGCACGGAGAGGTCGGGATCCCTGACCGCTTGATCGAGGTGACGGCGATCGCCGCCGGCGGCTCCCACAGCCTGGCGGTGGGGTGGTGGCACGCGTCGCAGACCGAGCACTTCGTGTGGTCGGCGTACTGGGACCTGTTCAACCGCGAACCCGACCCCGGCGGCTACGCGTACTGGGTCGACGCGATCGACTCCGGCACCCCGCGCCCGGCCATCGCCGACTCGCTGACCTCCTCGTATGAGTTCCGCTCCCACCTGGTCGCCAACCAGTACCAGTGGTACCTGGGCCGCGGCACCGACCCCGCCGGCCTGGCGTTCTGGGTGTCCCGGCTGAACGCCGGGCTCACCATCGAGGCCCTTGAGGGGCTGATCACCGCCAGCGCCGAGTACTACGCCATCAACGGAGGCACCCCCGAGGGGTGGGTCACCGCCATGTACGCCGACGTGCTGCTGCGCGACCCCGACCCCGTCGGCTACGCCTTCTGGGTCGCCCGGGTCAAGGCCGGCGTCGACAAGGCCCAGCTCACCAGCGGCATCCTGCTGAGCACCGAGGCCCTGCAGATGCGCGTCGACGACATCTACCAGTGGCTGCTGCAGCGCGGCTCCGACCCCGCCGGGCGGGCCTTCTGGGCCCAGATGATCTTCAACGGCTACCGCGACGAGCAGATCATCGGCCTCATCCTCGCCTCCACCGAGTACTGGAACCTCGCCCAGATCGACCACTGACACCCAGCCCGGAGGGCCGCGCCCCGCCGGACGGCGGACGCGGCCCTCCGGGTTGGCACGCCTGAGCACGGTCTCGGGACGGGACCTGCTCCCCTGGCCGTCCCCGCGCCTAGCGGCGGAGAGTGGGGGGTGAGACGGTGAGGCGCAGATCCGAGAACCGCCGTCCTGGCCGCCCAGGTTCTCGGGGAGCCACTGGCGAACCCGGCGCCGCGTGACGGGGAGGTGCCGGTCATGCGCACGCACACGACAACCCTGGGATCGCCGCCCGCGACCTGGCGGCGCGCAACCGTGGCGGTGACCGCGCTGGCCGTCCTGGCCGCCCTCGCCGCCCCGCTCGCAGTGAGCGTCCCCGCCGCAGCCGGGATCCAACCCGGGTACGTCGTCGCCTGGGGCAGCGACAGTGCCGGGCAGTCCGATGTCCCCGATCTGGGCGAAGCGACCGACGTGGCGGCAGGCGGATATCACAGCCTGGCGCTGACGTCCGACGGCACGGTCGTGGCATGGGGCAGCGAGAGCCGGGGGCAGACCACGGTCCCTGCCGGCTTGACGGGCGTGGTCGACATCGCGGCCGGGAGAGAACACAGCCTGGCGTTGAGGTCCGACGGCACCGTCGTCGGATGGGGCTACAACGGTTTCGGGCAGACCACGGTCCCCGCCGGCGTGACCGGCGTGACCGGGATCGCCGCTCGCGGCGATAACAGCCTGGCGCTGAGGGGAGACGGGACCGTCGTCGCGTGGGGCTACAACGCCCCAGACCCGATAGTCAGCGGCTTGACCGCGGTGACCGCGATCGCGGCCGGAGGAAGCCACAGCATGGCGATGAGGTCCGACGGCACCCTCGTCGCCTGGGGCGACAACTCCTACGGGCAGGCCAACGTGCCGGCCGGGCTCAGCGGAGTGACCTCCGTCGCTGCTGGCGAGTGGCACAGCCTGGCGCTTCGTGCGGACGGCACGGTTGTCGGCTGGGGGAACAACTTCTTGGGCCAAGCCACGCCGCCACCCGGCATGACGAGCGTCGTCGCGATCGCGGCCGGCGGCAACCACAGCCTGGCGCTGAAGTCGGACGGGACCGTGGTGGCCTGGGGCGACAACTACTACGGCGAGACGTCCGTCCCCGACGGCCTGATCGAGGTTACGGCGATCGCCGCCGGTGACCTGCACAGCCTGGCGGTGGGGTGGTGGCACGCGTCGCAGACCGAGCACTTCGTGTGGTCGGCGTACTGGGACCTGTTCAACCGCGAGCCCGACCCCGGCGGCTACGCGTACTGGGTCGCCGCGATCGACTCCGGCACCCCGCGCCCGGCCATCGCCGACTCGCTGACCTCCTCGTATGAGTTCCGCTCCCACCTGGTCGCCGTCCAGTACCAGTGGTACCTGGGCCGCGGCACCGACCCCGCCGGGCTGGTCTTCTGGGTGTCCCGGCTCAACGCCGGGCTCACCATCGAGGCCCTCGAGGGGCTGATCACCGCCAGCGCCGAGTACTACGCCATCAACGGAGGCACCCCCGAGGGGTGGGTCACCGCCATGTACGCCGACGTGCTGCTGCGCGACCCCGACCCCGTCGGCTACGCCTTCTGGGTCGCCCGGGTCAAGGCCGGCGTCGACAAGGCCCAGCTCACCAGCGGCATCCTGCTGAGCACCGAGGCCCTGCAGATGCGCGTCGACGACATCTACCAGTGGCTCCTCAACCGCGGCTCCGACCCCGCCGGGCGGGCCTTCTGGGCCCAGATGATCTTCAACGGCTACCGCGACGAGCAGATCATCGGCCTCATCCTCGCCTCCACCGAGTACTGGAACCTCGCCCAGACCTACTGACCACCCAGCCAGCCCCATCCGGGTCAGCCCCGCCGGTCACAAGGCCATGTCCCTCCCGTCCCCGACTGTCAGGAATGATGACGATCACGACGCGCTTCCAGCGTTGCCTGGCGTTCGGGGGGACGCGCCGCAAGCACCGGCAAGTAGCCCACCGGCCCAGGCCCCAAGATTCATCGGCCGTCAGCAGAATGGAGCTCCGGGATGTCCAGCTCGGAATGGGAGATCGGTCCTGTCCAGGCCCGAGGGCTTGGCAAGCGCCCGGCTGCTCGCGACCGTGGACGTCCGCGACAGGCCCCCCCTCGGTGCCGGCTCGAAGTTCTCCTCGACGACCTGGCGCGCCTGCCAGCGAAGCCACTTCTCGGACCCGCAATACCAGCGCTGGGCACGCATGCTGCAGGTCGAGTCTGACCCGCTCCTCGAGCGCTGGGCAGGCTGGACGCAGGGAGGAGACCTGATCCACAGGAAGGCTTGGGAGTGGGCCGCGATCCTGGAGGCAGGCAGGCTTGGGGGTGTTCTGGTGCCGGGCAAGCGAGCCATCGGGTTCGGCGTCGGCACCGAGCCGATCGCAGCAGTCCTCGCCAGTCTGGGGTTGTCCGTCCTGGCGACTGACGCCCCAACGGGCGACATCGCCGAGACCTGGGGGGCGGGCGGCCAGCATGCCGATTCGCTCGCGGGAGTGGCTCGCCCTGAGATCTGCTCTCCGGCTGACTTCGAGCGACTCGTCTCGTTTCGTCCAGTCGACATGAACGCACTCCCCGACGACCTCGACTACGGGGCCTTCGACTTCGTGTGGAGCAGCTGCGTGATCGAGCACCTCGGCAGTCCACAAAGGGGCATGGACTTCGTGGCTGAGTCAGCCCGCCTCTTGGCGCCAGGAGGGGTCCTGGTCCACACGACGGAGTACGAATTGACCAGGCAGCGGGCCACTCGCGACTACGGTCACATGGCCGTCTTCCGCAAGGAGGACCTCCTCGCCCTTGCCCACCGATTCCGATCGTGGGGGTACCAGGTCGAGCTCGACCTGGGTGTCAGCCTGGCCTCCCCAGAAGACCGCTGGATCAGTTCGCTGTTGGTGCCCCATGTCTACCCTGATGGGCGGGTTCCGGATGACTACGCCGAGCCGGTGCATCTCAGGCTGGCGGTGGGCGACTCGGTCTCGACCTCTTACGTGATCGCGGTCCAACGTCCATCGGGCTTGCCTGGCCTGCTGAGGAAGGCGAGGCTGGCCACGAGGAACTGGTGGCCAACCCAAGACCTGACGTGGGCGGCGGACGAGTCGGCCTGTACGCCGGGTTCTGTCCACGGGCGCCTTGCGGCATCCCGATGGGCGGCCATCCATCTCCGGCCTGCCGTTGCCGACAGGCTCATGCGATCGACCCGCAGGCTCGGGCGGGCCGCCCTCGAACGCCTGCGCAGTTCCCGCCGTTCGGCACGAGGCCGCAGCGCGGGTCCCTTCTGACCTAGCTCCAGGTGGGGTTTACCGAGCCGGCCGGGTCACCCCGGCCGCTGGTGGTCTCTTACACCACCGTTTCACCCTTACCGCGCGAGGAGCCGAGGCCCGCCGCGTGGCGGTTTGCTTTCTGTGGCACTGTCCCGCGGGTCACCCCGGGTGGGTGTTACCCACCACCTTGCCCTGTGGAGCCCGGACGTTCCTCGGCGACGTCGGCTCGGCCCGAAGGCCGAACCGGCGCCGACGCGGCCGCCCGGCCGGCTCGTCCGCCGTAAGGCCAGGGTACCGGCCGCCGGCGCTCCCCGGCGAGGCGTCCGGCCGCGCCGGGCCCGCCCCGTAGGGTGCGCGGGTGCTCGTCCTGCTGCCGCCGTCCGAGGGCAAGGCCTCCGCCGCCAAAGGCGCGCCCCTCGACCTGGCCGCGCTCTCCTTCCCGGCGCTGAACCCGATCCGTGAGCGGCTGGTGCGGGCCCTGGTCGCGCTCGGGTCGTCCCCGACCGGCCGGCGGCGCGCGCGGTCCTGGGCCTGCCCGGTGGGCTGGACGGCGAGCTCGACCGCAACGCGGCCCTCCTGACCGCCCCTGCGGCGCCGGCGGCGCACGTCTACACCGGCGTCCTGTACGAGGCGCTGGGGCTGACCACCCTGGACCGCGGGGCCCGCGCCCGCGCCAACCGCCGCGTCGTCACCGTGAGCGCGCTGTGGGGCGCGGTCCGCCCGGGCGACCGCATTCCCGCGTACCGGCTGTCCGCCGACGTCCGGCTGCCCCGCATCGGGGGCCTCCCCGCCGTCTGGCGCGGACCGCTGGGTGCCGCGCTCGAGGACGCGGCCGGCGCCGGCCTGCTGCTCGACCTGCGCTCCACGCCGTACGCGGCGCTGTGGCGCCCGACCGGCGCGATGGCCGAGCGGACCGTCAGCGTGCGGGTGGTCGACCCCGCCACCGGCAAGGTCGTCAGCCACTTCAACAAGGCGACCAAGGGCCGGCTGGTCCGCGCGCTCCTCGTGGCCAAGGCCGACCCGCGCACCGAGCGCGACCTCGTCCGAGCCTTGCGGGACTTGGGATTCTCCGTCGAGCCGGGGGCGAGGCCAGGCGCCCTCGACGTCGCCCAGGTGGTCTGACCCCGGCGACGGGGCGAGGCGTGGAAACCGATCGCCGCCCTGGCGTCGATTCGTTTCCACGGCTAGCGGCCGCGAGGGGCTTAGCGCAGGTGCGCGTCGTCGTTGTACGCGTACAGCGAGGCGGCGCCGTCGGCGTACCACTCCACGGCGCTCAAGGCACCGGGCAGCACCCGCATCCGGTAGACCGAGGACGCGGGGGCGTCGATGGCCAGCCGGACCAGCGTGTTGATCGGGGTCACGTGGCTCACCGTGAGCACCCGGCGGCCGCCGTGGCGGGCCAGCAGCCGGTCGCGGGCCTGCCGCACCCGCACGGTGACCGCATCGAGCGACTCGCCGCCAGGCGGCGCCACCGCGGTCGAGGAGAGCCACGCCTGCAGGTCGTCGGGCGCGCGCTCCATGACCTGCCCGAAGGTCAGCCCCTCCCACGCGCCGAACGAGGCCTCGACGAAGCCCTCGTCCCACTCGATCTCCAGGCCGAGCGCCGCCGCCACGGTCTCGGCCGTCTGCCGGGTGCGGCGCATCGGCGAGGCGACGATCACCTCGATTCCGCGGTCGACCAGCGCCTCGGCGGCCCGGCGCGCCTGCTCGCGGCCCTCATCGGACAGCCCCGGGTCTTCCCCACCCATGCCGCTGAACCGGCGGTCGGCGGTGTGCGGCGTGGCGCCGTGGCGCAGCAGCAGCTGGCGGGTCGGCGGATCCTGCTGCTCCCACCCGGCGATCCTGAGCATCGTCCGCGAGGCCTGGGCGTCGGCGGCCGGCTCCGCGGGGGCGAGGACCCCCTGCTCGGGCCGCGGGGCCGTCCGAGCCGCGGCGCCGGCCCGTGGCGCGCGGGGGCCGTCGAGGGCGGCGTTCACCAGGCGGTCGGCCGCCTTGTTCTGCTCGCGGGGCACCCAGGTGTACGTGACCAGCGTCGGCTCGTACGCGGCGAACGCCTGCTTCACCAAGGCGAGCATGTCGGGGTGCTTGACCTTCCAGCGCCCGGACATCTGCTCGACGATGAGCTTGGAGTCCAGCCGGACCTCGATCGCGGCGGCCGGGTCCAGCTCCGCCGCAGCGGTGAGCCCGGCGATCAGCCCGCGGTACTCGGCCACGTTGTTGCTGGCCACCCCGATCGCCTCGGAGCGCTCGGCGAGCACCTCGCCGGTCTCCGGGTCGCGGACGATCGCGCCGTACGCCGCCGGGCCGGGGTTGCCCCGCGAGCCGCCGTCGGCCTCGACGATGAAGCGGCCGGTCACGAGCGGCCCGCCCGTCGCTTCGGGCTCACAGCCCCGACTCGGGCGTGCGCACGAGGATGCGCTGGCACTGCTCGCAGCGCAGCACCTCGTCCGGCGCCGCGTCGCGCAGCCGGCTCACATCGCTCGCGGTGAGCTCCAGCCGGCAGCCCTGGCAGCGCCGCTGGTGCAGCGCGGCGGCGCCGACGCCGTTCTCACGGGCGCGGATCTTCTCGTAGAGCGCCATCAGGTCGGCGGGGATGCCGGCCGCCACCGCCGCCCGCGACTCAAGGGCGAAGGCGCGGTCGCGGTCCAGGTCGGAGAGCAGCGCCGCGGCCTCCTCATCGAGCGCCCGGCGGCGCGACTCCTTGTCGTCGCGCTCGGCGGCGATCGCGGTACAGCGCGGCCTGGGCGGCCTCCAGCCGCTCCATCACCTCAAGCTCGAGGTCCTCCAGCTCGGACTGCCGGCGGGCCAGCGAGGACATCTCGTGCTGCAGCGACTCCAGCTCCTTGGCGGTGCCCACGCCGGCATCGAGCCGCGCGCGGTCGCGCGCCGCGCGCTGGCGGACCTGCTCGACATCGGCCTCGGCCTTGGCCACCTCGCGCTCGATGTCGGAGACCTCGGTCTCGATGACGACGACGCGGTCCCCGATCATCGCGAGCTCGGCGGCGAGCCGGTCGGCCTCGGCGCGCTGCGGAAGCGTCTGGGCGCGGTGGGCCAGCAGGTCGGCCTTGGCGTCGAACTCCTGCACATCGAGCAGGCGCAGCTGGTCGGAGGGGTCGGCGTTCAGCGGGTGCTCCTCGCGCTCGGGGCCTGGATCGACCACGGGTCGGTGCACGTCATCGAGACGCGCGTGCCCACGGTATCCCCGCCGCCGCCGAGCCCGGCCACGAGCAGGGCGGCGGCCTCGGCCAGCCAGGGGTGCTCGGTGGCCCAGTGGGTCGCGTCGAGCAGGGCGGGGCCCCCGCCCAGGGCGGCGTCCTCAAGGGCTTCCCCCGCGCGGTGGTGGCGCAGGTCCGCGGTGACGTACGCGTCGGCCCCGCTGGCGGCGACCGCCTCCAGCAGGAAGTCGCCCGCTCCCCCGCACACCGCGACCCGCTCGATCGCCCGGTCTGGATCGCCGGCCGCCCGCACCCCCACGGCGGTCGGGGGCAGTGCGGAGGCGACGTGGGCTGCGAAGTCACGCAGCGGCATCGGCCGCGCGAGCCGCCCGATCCGGCCCGCCCCGGTGGATCCGGGCAGCGCCGCGGTCTCGATGACGTCGAAGGCCGGCTGCCTCGTACGGGTGGGCGGCCAGCAGGGCGCGCAGCACCGCGGACCGCAGCCGGCGAGGGAGCACCATCTCGACCCTGGTCTCCTCGACCACCTCGATGCGGCCGACCTCGCCGATCGCGGGAGCGGCCCCGTCGAGCGGCCGGAAGGTGCCGGTGCCGTCGGTCGTGTACGCGCAGCGCTCGTACGCGCCGATGCCGCCCGCCCCGGCGGCGGCAAGCGCGTCGATCAGCCGCTGCGCGTCGGCGTGCGGCACGAAGACGTTGAGCTTGTCGACCGGCTCGGCGGGCAGCGCCGTGACCGGCTCGAGGTCGGCCAGGCCGAGGGCCCGGCCCAGCGCGTCGCTGACCCCGGGGGTCGGCGTGGTCGGCGTTGGTGTGGGCGTTGAAGAGCGCGCAGCCGCCCTCGATCAGGCGGTGGACGACGCGGCCCTTGGCGGTGTCGGCCGCCACCGTGGACGTGCCGCGCAGGTAGAGCGGGTGGTGCGTCACGAGCAGGTCGGCGCCGTAGTCGAGCGCCTCGTCGACCACCGCCGCGACCGGGTCGACGGCGAAGAGCACCCGCCGCACCGGCCGCGCCGGGTCGCCGCACACCAAGCCGACCGCGTCCCATGACTCGGCGAGGGAGCGCGGAAAGAGCCGATCGAAGACGCTGACGACGTCGGCCAGCGTGGAGGTCTCGCTCACAGCCGCGAGGCTAGGCGATGACCTGGTCCACCGGCGGCCAGACCGGCCCGTCGCTCACCGGAGGCGATGACCCGCCGACGGCTCAGGCCTGGTCGTAGTGGCCGACCTCCCAGTGCCCGAAGTCGCGGTTGACCAGGCAGCCCTTGAGCATCCCGACCACCTTGCCGAGGTACTCGGAGTTCTGCGCGGTGGCCGCCTCGGCCTCCTTGGACTCCCAGAGGCTGACGGTCTGGGCCATGTTCGTGGCGCGGTCGAGGTAGATCGCCGTGCTCACGTACCCGGGCTGCTGGCGGATCTCCGGGACGATCTGGTCGCGGAAGATCCGGATCGCATCATCGGCCTTGCCTGGGACCAGGTAGGCCACGATCGTGCGCGCATACATCGTGGGGCCCCTTTCTTCCAAGGGATCCCGCGACACCGCCGGGATCCCGGCTTCTGCCTCCACCTTCAGGCTAGGACCGGCGGCGCAGGCGGGCAGTGCCGTTGGTCACAGCGCATCGCGGCGGGCCGACTCGGGAGCTCACCCTCGGCTGGGGGGCGTCCAGGTCGGGGTGAGGGCGCCGCGGTCCCGAAGGCCCAACAGCCGCTCGATGGCGTGGCCCGCAGCCAGCAGCCGTGCCTCGCTGTGCGGCCGCCCGATGAGCACCAGGCCCACCGGGAGCCCGCGACGAGGCCCATCGGCAGGCAGAGCACCGGCCAGCCGGCGATGGACGGCGCGGCGCTGGCGAGGCCGCCGCCGAGGAAGTGGTCTCCCGCCGCGAGGTCGCTCTTCCACGCCGGCGCGTACGCCGGGGCGAGCAGGAACTCCGGGGCCCCCTCGCCCTCGAAGGCGGGCTGGAGCACCTCGTCCACGGCCCAGGCGAGGCAGCGGGCCCGGGCCTCCGCGTACCCCTCGGCCCCCTTGCCGCCGGACTCCAGGGCCGCCTCGAGGAACTCCTGCCCGAAATGCGCCAGCTCGGCGTCGGCGTGGGCGCGGTTGAACTCCACGACCTCGGCGACCGACCGCACCCCCTCGCCCGGGCGGGCCGCCAGATAGGCGTCCAGGTCGTCCTTGAGGTCGCCGATGAGGACGGTCAGCTCGTCGGCGCCGACTCCCGCCACCGGGGTGACCGATGACTCGGCGAGCACGGCGCCGGCCGCGTGAGCGACTCCAGGACCGAGGCGAAGACAGCATCCGTGCCGGGGTGCCCGCTCAGCCACCCCGTGGCGACGCCCAGCCGGAGGTCGCCGACCGGCATCTGCTCCACCCCGGATGCGTACGCCGTCGAGGCGGTCAGCGCATCGAGGAGCAGCGCGGCATCGCGGACCGTGCGGGCCATCGGCCCCGGCGAGTCCTGGCTGCTGCTCAGCGGGACGACGCCCTCGGTGGAGAGCAGGCCCACCGTGGGCTTGAGTCCGACCACGCCGTTGAGTGAGCGACGGGCAGGTGATGGAGCCGTCGGTCTCGGTGCCGAGGGCGAGCGGAGCCAGGCCTGCCGCCAGCGCGGCGCCCGACCCCGACGACGAGCCGCCGGCGCTGCGGTCGAGCGCCCACGGGTTGCCGGTGAGGCCGGCGACCCCCGACCAGCCGCTGGCCGACCGCGGCGAGCGCAGGTTGGCCCACTCCGAGAGGTTCGCGGCGCCGAGGACCACGAGGCCGGCCTCGCGGAGGGCGGCCACGATCGGGGCGTCGCGGACCACCGTGCGCCCGGCCAGGGCGAGGGAGCCGGCCGTCCCGGGCAGCCCCACGGCCTCGACGTTGTCCTTGACGAGGACCGGGATCCCGTGGAGCGGCCCGCGGGACTTGCCGGCGGCCCGCTCGGCATCGAGCCGGGCCGCCTGCTCAAGGGCGTCGGGGGCCAGCGCGAGCACGGCGCGCAGGTGGACCGGCCCCGGGCCGTCGACCACCGCGATTCGGTCCAGCAGGGCCTGGGTCAGCTCAACCGACGTCGTCCGCCCGGCCGCGAGATCCGCGGCGATGCTCGTACGCGGAGGCCGCGGCGATCGCGGAGGTGGGCGGGTGCGGGTCACGGGACACCGGGCGAGTGTTCCAAAGCCGGCGCGCCGCGACCACCGGAGCGGAGGCACTCCGCCGTCAGGAATGCACCCGTCGACCTTGTGCCCTACCGCGCCACGGCCAGCAGGCGCACACTCGCACTGGGACTGAGTGGCGAGCCCGCGGCCGGATGCGGGGTGGTGATCGTGTGGGAGTCGGCCACGTCGAGACCCCGCCGGAGGGATGACGTCGGGGCACCCGGTGGACGGGCAAGGGGTCCGCTCACCGGATTCGCGGACCGCCACGAGGCCGGGCGCCTGCTCGCGGCGGCGCTGGACCATCTGCGCGGCACCGACGTCGTGGTCGTGGGGCTGCCTCGCGGAGGCGTCCCGGTGGCGTACGAGGTTGCCTGCGCCCTTGGGGCGCCCCTCGATGTCATCGTCGTGCGCAAGCTCGGCGTGCCGTTCCAGCCGGAGCTGGCGATGGGAGCGATCGGAGAAGACGAAATCCGCGTCGTCAACGACGACGTCGTACGCCACGCCGGCGTCTCCGCCGAGCAGTTGGAGGCGGTCGAGGCCAGGGAGCGGATTGAGCTGGCGCGCCGCGCGCAGCTGTTCCGATCCGGCCGCCGGCGCATCCCGCTGGCCGGGCGCGTCGTCGTGGTCGTCGACGACGGCGTCGCCACCGGATCCACCGCGGCTGCGGCCTGCCGCGTCGCCCGGGCCGAGGGCGCCCGGAGGGTGATCCTTGCGGTCCCGGTCGCCCCCACCGAGTGGGCGGAGCGACTGGCCGGCGTGGCCGACGAGCTCTTCTGCCTGCTGAACCCCCCGTCGTTCTTCGGCGTGGGTCAGTTCTACGACGACTTCAGCCAGACCAGCGACGGGAGGTCGCCGCGTGCCTGGAGCGCGCCGCCGATCGGCCCTCGGCCGGGACGGCGCGGGACGAGGAGGTGAAGGTCGTCGTCGGTCCGCTGCGGCTGGCCGGCCACCTCACCGCCCCTTCAGGGGCCTGCGGCCTGGTGCTGTTCGCTCACGGCAGCGGCAGCAGCCGGCTGAGCCCCCGCAACCGCTATGTGGCGTCGGTGCTCAACGAGGCCGGACTCGCCACCCTGCTGTTCGACCTGCTCACGACCGACGAGGAGGCCGACCGCGCCAACGTGTTCGACATCGAGCTGCTGGCGGGCCGGCTGGGAGACGCAAGTGCGGTACCTCGCGCGCCGATCCCGGCCTGGGCCGGCTCCCGATCGGCCTGTTCGGGGCCAGCACCGGGGCGGCTGCCGCGCTGTGGGCGGCCGCTGAGCCGGCGGCGGACGTGGCCGCGGTGGTGTCGCGGGGTGGGCGCCCCGATCTCGCCGGCCCGCGACTGCGGGAGGTCCGCGCGCCGACGCTGCTCATCGTGGGCGGCCGCGACACGGTGGTGCTCGACCTCAACCGCCAGGCGCAGGCGCGGTTGCGCTGCGAGAGCCGGCTGGAGATCGTGCCCGGGCGCGACCCACCTGTTCGAGGAGCCGGGCACGCTGCAGGCCGCCGCCGAGCTGGCCCGCGACTGGTTCCTACGCCATCTCGGCGACCCCGAGACCCCCGAGGCGAGCCGCTGACCGGATCGCCGCGCGAGGCGCGACCGGCTGGCGCCGCGTAGACCGTCGGTGGGCGCAGAGGGTGTCGAACCCCCGGCCTCCTGCTTGTAAGGCAGGCGCTCTCCCGCTGAGCTATGCGCCCCGATCGGCGGGGAGCCTACCGGCGGACGTGGAACGGCCGCGGCCGCAGTGGTCTCGGACCCACTGAAGCCGCGGCCGGTGACTCCAGGGAACCGTCGCCTCGGGCACTCCGCAATTCGAGCGGGACTCAGCCCTCTCGCTGGTCCGGCTGGGTCTCGAACACGCGATGCAGGGCCACGTCGACGTCTGCGGACAGCGCGGCCGCCGGATCCCCCGCCGTCGTGGGCGGCTGCTCTGGGCCGGGCAGCCCCGGCCCCTCGTGCCCGCACGAGCGGCAGGCCGTCTCCCCCAGCCGGCGGACGAGGGCCGTGGACCCGCAGCTAGCGCAGCGGTCGAGCACGTCCGGCCAGGCGGGCGAACGCTGGCAGTCTGGGCAGATCAGGACCAGCCGGCCCTCGGCGACCCCGCGCTTCCACGGGCTGGGCCCGCGCCCCGGATCGGACTGCCGGCGCCCGCAGCGCAGGCAGCCGACCTGGGGGGCGGCCCGGTCCGCCATCGAGAGGTCAGGCGGCGCCGGCGAGGTTGGCCAGCGCGTTCTTGTACTCCTGCGGGTCACGGACGTCGGGGATCGCGTTGACGACCTTCCAGCGCACGACGCCGGCCTTGTCGATGATGAACGTGGCGCGCAGGGCCGCGCCCCGCTCGTCGTTGAAGACGCCGTACGCCTGAGCGGTGGCCCCATGCGGCCAGTGGTCGGAGAGCAGCTGGAAGGCGTAGCCCTCCTGCTCGGAGAAGATCCGCAGCGAGAACTTGGCGTCGCAGGAGACCGCGAGGGTGACCGTGTCGTCGTTGTCGAAGTCGGCGATCTGGTCGCGGATCGCGCACAGCTCGCCGGTGCAGGGCCCGGTGAAGGCCCAGGGGTAGAAGATCAAGACGACGTTCTTCTGGCCGCGGTACTGCGACAGCGTCACCGTCTCGCCGTGCTGGTTGCTGAGCGAGAAGTCGGGGGCCTCGTGGCCGACCTCGGGCATGCGGGGGTCCTCTCGGTTGCGAACGGGGCGCCGATCGTGGCAGGCTGCCAGCGTGTCACAGCTCCCCGCGCCGCTCATCCCGAGCCCCGGCTCGCGCGGCCTGGCCACCGCCGACCTGGCCGGGCTCGGCGAGCGCGTCATCGGCGGCTGGCAGGCGTTCCTCGACGTCGCCGCCGAGGCGGACCTGGGCCTGCCGTCGCGGAAGGCCGGCTGGAGCGGGCACGACATCGTGGTCCACCTCGGGGCCTGGGACGACGCGCGCACCCTCGACGACATCCTCGACGACGCCCGGCAGGGCCGCGTTCACACCGTCGACCAGTCGGCGCTAGGCCGAGCCCTCATCGACCCAGCACGCGGACGCGTCCCGCGAGGAGGCGCTGCAGGCTGTGCAGGTGGCCCTCGACACGGCGGTGCAGTGGTTCGGCGACCTCGAGGCGGCCGGTGAGGACGCCCTGCTGCTGACCGCGTCACCGCTGGGCGCGCTGCCCGTGGCCACGCTCCTGCACGCGGCCGTCTACCAGCTCGCCTGCAGCGCGCTCGACCTTGAGCCGTGCGGCGTCGAGGTCGGCGACGACCTGCTCGACGCCGGGCTGATCGCGCTGGTGGACAGCGCGGGGGCCCTGACCGCACGCAAGGGGGCCACCGCCTCGCTCTCGGCATCCACCGACTCGGGGGTCTGGGGGTTCGGCGCCACCGCCGGCGACTGGTCCGCGGTCGAGCTCGACGAGCCCGCCGGCCCCTCGGTGCAGGCCTCCGCCCGCCTCATCCTGGACATCACCTCGGGGCGCACCAGCCAGGTGGGGGCGATGTACCGCTCCGGCGACCTCCGCGTGCACGACCTCCCGGGCCTGCTCCGGCTGGCCCCCCTGATCCAGGACGTGCCGGGAATCCCCGGCGGCGCCGCCCTCGGCGCGGCCACGAGGTACCTCGGCGGGCTGAGCCGGATCGCCGACCTGTTCCGCCGCGGCTGACGCGGGCGCGCTCGCCGCGGCCGGCCCGACGTCGGCAAGTCGCCTTCAGACCGGGTCGGCCAGCGGCGGCTCGCCGAGGTGGACGGCGTACATCGCGCGGGTCCTGGCGGCGAGCGCGGCCGCATCCAGGCCTTCGTACGACTCCGGCGGGATCGGCTCAAGCACCTGGATCCCGATCGTCTGGTGGCCGCGGAGCACGAACCCGTGCTTGGGCAGCGCATCGGCGGTGCCGGTCACCACGACCGGCAGGATCGGCAGCCCCAGCCGGATCGCGAGGTCGAACGCGCCCGGCTTGAACGCCTGCAGGTGGCCGTCCGGCGCGCGCGTGCCCTCGGGGAACATCAGGATCGACGAGCCCGAGCGCAGCGTCTCCTCGCAGCGCGCGAGCATCTCGATGACGCTCGCCCGGTCGCCGCGCTTGAGCGGGATGTAGCGGTTCAGCCGCATGTTCCAGCCGATGAACGGGACCTTGAAGTTCTCGATCTTCGACACCCACTTGAAGTGCCGGAACAGCCGGAACAGCACCAGGATGTCGAGCAGCGACAGGTGGTTGGCCACCATGACGTACGTCGTCTGCGGGTCGATCCGCTCGCGTCCGCGCACGGTGACCGGCCACAGCGGGTTCAGCCAGGTGTACAGCGATGCCCAGAAGCACGTGAAGCGGTGCAGCGCCACGCCGCGGCGGTCGAACGGCAGCGTCACCAACCACAGCAGCAGCGCCAGCGGGAAGAGCAGCACCGAGCTCACCGCGATGAAGCCCCAGAAGGCGAGCGAGGCCAGCCGGTTGAGCACCGGTGGCTAGCGTCGGCCGAGCTTGGGCGCGACGAGCCGGGTGCCGGTCCAGTCCCGGGCGGCGGCGACCGTGCTGGTCGCCGACAGCCCTGCGGTGGGGGCCGCCTCGCCGATGTCGCTCGACTCGACGTGCCCGTCCCGCCCGGACTTCGGCGTGAGCAGCCACACCACGCCTCCGGCCGCCAGCGGGGTGAGGGCGTCCACGAGCGCGTCCACGAGGTCGCCGTCGTCCTCGCGCCACCACAGCAGCACGCCGTCGACCACGTCCTCGTAGTCCTCGTCGACGATGGGCTGCCCGATCACCGCCTCGATCGCCGCCCGCAGGGGCTCATCGCAGTCGTCGTCCCAGCCGATCTCCAGCAGCACCATCCCGGCCCGCAGGCCAAGCCGGGCCGCAGCCGAGCGGTCGGGCTCCGCGGAGTCCGCGGTCGCGCTCACGAGATGACCTCCAGGTACGGGGTGGACGGCGTCGTGTCGAGTAGTTCATCGGAGCCGCCGCGCGGGCGCAAGCACATCGGCACATCGGGGGCGCGGTTCCCTCGACCGGCGGCAGGACGGGGCGGCGCGCCGTAAGGTCGGGGGGTCGGGCCGCCGGGGCCCGGCGGCTGTCTGTCCTGGGCGTCGGGGAGCATCACGTGGCCAAGAAGATGATCAACGGGCGACCCGCCATGACGACCCGGCGCAAGATGACGATCGCCACCTGGCGCCCGTCCAAGGCCGGCGTCATCCACGGGACGATGACCGTCGACGCGACGGCCGCGCTGCGCTACCTCGAGGACCTGCGCGAGCGCACCGGCGAGCGCGTGACGGTGACCGCCCTGGTCGGCGCGGCCGTGGGCCGCGCGCTGGCGGCCGAGCCGACCCTCAACGGGCGCATCGCCTTCGGGCGGTACATCCCCTTCGACGACGTGGTGGTGTCCTTCCTCGTCCAGATGGACGAGGGGGGCGACCTGGCCCAGGTTCGGGTCGAGGACGCCGACCGCAAGTCGGTCGTGGAGGTCAGCCGCGAGCTGCACGCGCGCGCCACGCGGCTGCGGTCCGGCCAGGACGAGGCGTACGAGAAGTCCAAGAAGACGATGAAGGTCCTGCCGACGTGGGCGCTGCGCCGCGTGCTGTCCTTCTCCGGATTCGTCACCAGCGGGCTCGGCAAGCCCGCCTTCGGGCAGCCCGCCTTCCCCTTCGGAGCGGCCATCGTCACGAGCGTCGGCATGCTGGGCATCGACGAGGCGTTCGTGCCGCTCACCCCTTTCGCCCGGGTGCCGATCTACGTCGCGGTCGGGGCCATCCGCGACATGGTCTTCGTCGAGGACAACGCCCCCGTGGTGCGGCCCGGGATCACCCTCACGTGCACCCTCGACCACCGCTTCGTGGACGGCTTCCAGGCGGGGGGCCTCGCCCGCGAGATGCGGCGCTCCTTCACCGATCCAGCCTCGCTGGGCGCGGTGCCCGCGGGCGGCCCGATCGCGTCCGAGGTGACGGACTCGCCCGCGACGTAGCACGATGGCCCGGTGCCCCTCGGACCCGAACGCGAACGCGAACGCCTGATCCACGCCGGCCTGCCGACCCAGCTGGTCGACGTCGACCCCGACGAGACGGCCGAGTGGCGAGAGTCGCTCGACGACGTCATCGACCGGGCCGGCCCCTACCGGGCGCGCTACCTCATGCTGTCGCTGCTGCAGCGCGCCCGCGAGCGCTCCGTCGGGGTGCCCTCGCTGCGCTCCACCGACTACATCAACACGATCACGCCGGAGCAGGAGCCGTGGTTCCCCGGCGACGAGTGGGTCGAGCGCCGGATCCGCCAGTACATCCGCTGGAACGCCGCCGTCATGGTGCACCGCGCGCAGCGCCCGGGGGTCGGCGTCGGCGGCCACATCTCCACGTACGCCTCGTCGGCCTCGCTGTACGAGGTCGGCTTCAACCACTTCTTCCGCGGCAAGGACCACCCCGGCGGCGGCGACCACCTGTTCTTCCAGGGCCACGCCTCGCCGGGGATGTACGCGCGCGCCTACCTCGAGGGCCGGCTCACCGAGGACCAGCTCGACGGCTTCCGCCAGGAGCTGTCGCACCCCGCGGGCGGGCTGTCGTCGTACCCCCACCCGCGGCTGATGCCGCACTTCTGGGAGTTCCCGACCGTCTCGATGGGCCTCGGCCCGCTGAACGCGATCTACCAGGCGCGCTTCGACAAGTACCTGCACGCCCGCGGAATCAAGGACACCTCCCAGCAGCACACCTGGGCGTTCCTGGGCGACGGCGAGATGGACGAGGTCGAGTCGCTGGGCGCGATCGGCCTCGCCGCGCGCGAGGAGCTCGACAACCTCACGTTCGTCATCAACTGCAACCTGCAGCGCCTCGACGGGCCGGTGCGCGGCAACGGCAAGGTCATCCAGGAGCTCGAGTCGTTCTTCCGCGGCGCCGGCTGGAACGTCATCAAGGTCGTCTGGGGCCGCAAGTGGGACCAGCTGCTGGCCGCCGACAGCGACGGCGCGCTCGTCAACATCATGAACACCACGCCGGACGGCGACTTCCAGACGTACAAGACCGAGGACGGCGGCTTCATCCGCGAGCACTTCTTCGGCCGCGACCCGCGCACCCGCCGGATGGTCGAGTCGTGGTCGGACGAGGAGATCTGGGCGCTGCAGCGCGGCGGGCACGACTACCGCAAGCTCTACGCGGCGTACAAGCTCGCCACCGAGACGACCGGCCAGCCGACCGTGATCCTGGCCAAGACGATCAAGGGCTGGACCCTCGGCTCGCACTTCGAGGGCCGCAACTCCACCCACCAGATGAAGAAGCTCACGCTCGAGGACCTCATCGTCTTCCGCGACCGGCTGGGGATCCCGCTGCCGGACGAGGCGATCGACGCCAAGCTGCCCGCGTACTACCACCCCGGCCAGGACAGCGACATCGCGCGCTACCTGCACGAGCGCCGCCAGGCCCTCGGCGGCTACCTGCCCGAGCGCCGCACCGCGGCCAAGCCGCTGGTGCTCCCGGGCGACCCGGTCTACGACGTCGTCAGGCGCGGCTCCGGCAACCAGCCGGTCGCCACCACGATGGCCTTCGTCCGGCTGCTCAGGGACCTCATCAGGGACGAGAACATCGGGGCGCGGTTCGTGCCGATCATCCCCGACGAGGCGCGCACGTTCGGCATGGACTCGCTCTTCCCGACGCTGAAGATCTACAGCCCGCAGGGCCAGCAGTACCTCTCGGTCGACCGCGAGCTGATGCTGTCGTACCAGGAGAGCCAGACCGGCCAGATCCTGCACGAGGGCATCAACGAGGCCGGCTCGGTCGGCTCCTTCACCGCGGCGGGCACCTCGTACGCCACCCACGGCGAGCCGATGATCCCCGTCTACATCTTCTACTCGATGTTCGGCTTCCAGCGCACCGGCGACGCCTTCTGGGCGGCCGGGGACCAGATGGCGCGCGGGTTCGTCATCGGCGCCACCGCTGGCCGCACCACGCTCAACGGCGAGGGCCTGCAGCACGAGGACGGCCACTCGCCGCTGCTCGCCTCGACGAACCCGGCGGTCGTGGCCTACGACCCGGCGTTCGCCTTCGAGCTGGGCCACATCGTGCGCGACGGGCTGCGCCGGATGTACGGCGAGCAGCCCGAGGACGTCTTCTACTACCTGACGGTCTACAACGAGCCGTACCTCCAGCCGGCCGAGCCCGAGGGCGTCGACGTCGACGGGATCCTGCGGGGCATGCACCTGTACGCGCCGGCGCCGGCCGACGCTCCGGGCCCGCGGGCCCAGGTGCTCGCCTCGGGCGTCGCCGTGCCGTGGGCGCTGGAGGCGCAGCGGCTGCTCGCCGAGGACTGGGGCGTGCACGCCGACGTCTGGTCGGTGACGTCGTGGAACGAGCTGCGCCGCGACGCGCTGGCCGCCGACCAGCACAACTTCCTGCACCCCGCCGCAGAGCCGCAGACGCCGTACGTGACGGCGCGGCTCGCCGGTCGGCCCGGTCCGGTGGTGGCCGTGAGCGACTACCTGCGGGCGGTGCAGGACCAGATCATGCCGTGGGTGCCCGCGGACGCCGCCTCGCTCGGCACCGACGGCTGGGGGCTGTCCGACACCCGCGGCGCGCTGCGCCGGCACTTCAAGGTCGACGCGCAGTCGATCGCCGTACGCGTGCTGGAGCTGCTGGCGCGGCGCGCCGAGGTCGACCCGGGGCTGCCCGCGGCCGCGATCGAGCGCTACCGGCTGCTCGACGTGGCTGCCGCCGACCCCGGCGCCGGCATGGGCGACGCCTGACGGAGCCGCCTGCTGCTCGACCGGGCCGGGGGGTCAGTGGGCGCCCAGCGAGGCGTGCATCTCCCAGACCAGGACCTCGGCCGGCCCACCCGCTGCGGTGACCCTCGGGCCGTCGCTGCCGGCGATGCGCGCGGCGTCGCCCGTCGCCAGCAGTCCGGCGGACTCCAGGTCGACGGATCCCCGGGCGACGTACAGGTGCACGTACGGCGCTGCGGGCAGCGGGGCCGACTCGCCATCCCTGAGCCGCGCGGCGTGAGGGCCGCGTCGCGTTGGCGGATCCGGATCGCCGCCTCATGCCGGGCCATCCCACTCGCCACGGGTACGAGCCCGCCGCGATCCAGCTCGGCCGTGATGTCGCGCTGCTCGTACCCGGGGTCGATCCCGCGCTCGTCGGGCGCGACCCACATCTGGATGAAGTGCACGGGGTCGCGGTGCGGCTCGGCCCCGGACAGCCGCCACGAGTCGTTCTTCTCGCTGTGCCGGATGCCGCGCCCGGCGCTCATCCGCTGCGCCAGGCCTGGGTAGATGACCCCGTGGTGGCCCTCGGAGTCCTGGTGGACCAGCCCGCCGTCGAGCACCCAGGTGACGATCTCCATATCCCGGTGCGGGTGGGTCTCGAAGCCGGTCCCGGGCTCGACCACATCGTCGTTGGAGACGAGGAGCAGGCCGAAGTGGGTGTTGTCGGGCGCGTAGTGCGGCCCGAACGAGAACGAGTGCCGGCTCTGCGAGCCAGCCCGCTCGGGTCTCGAACCGCTCACCGGACCGCCGCACCTCGATGGCGCCCACCTGCCTCCCTCTCGTTGAACCGTCAACCACCATAGCGCGGGCCCGGAATCGCAGCGGTGCCGCTCGATTGTGGGCTGTCCACAATCCGCACGCCCTACGCTGCCTCCCGTGGCCAGACGCGCGCAGACCGCACGACGGCTGGAGCGCGCCACGGCCGACCTCGCCCAGGCCGCCGTGCAGCGGATGGACGAGGACCTGCCCTGGTACCGCGCGATGTCGGCCGAGGACCGCTCGTGGGTCGGCCTCGTCGCGCAGGCTGGGATCGCGGCCTTCGTCGACTGGTATCGCCGGCCGGGCGAGCCAGCTGGCGATCACCGCCGAGGTCTTCGGCACCGCCCCGCGCGAGCTGGCCCGCTCGGTCACCCTGCAGCAGACCGTCGAGATGATCCGCGCCACGATCGGCACCGTCGAGGTCCGGGTCGACCAGCTGGCCCCCAGCCCGGCCGAGGCCGCCGAGCTGCGCGAGGCCGTCCTGCTCTACAGCCGCGAGATCGCCTTCGCGGCGGCCCAGGTGTACGCGCAGGCGGCCGAGTCCCGCGGCGCCTGGGACGCCCGCATCGAGGCCCTCGTCGTGGACGCGGTGCTGCGCGGAGAGGTCGACGACGCGGTGGTGTCGCGCGCGGCCGCCATCGGCTGGTCTGCGGCCCGCGGCGTCTGCGCCGTGCTGGGGCAGGCGCCCGACGCCTCCCCCGACGAGGTGACCGAGGCGGTGCAGCGCTCGGCCCGGCATGCGCGCCTGCAGGTCGTCGCCGGGATCCAGGGCGACCGGCTGGTCGTGCTCGTGGCCGGGGCCGACGACCCGCTGGCGGCCGCCCATGCCGTCTGCGCGGACTTCGGGCCCGGGCCGGTCGTCGCCGGGTCGGTGGCCCCCGACCTGGCCGGCGCCTCCCGCTCGGCCGCCGAGGCGCTCGCCGCCCTGCGGGCCGCCGCCGCGTGGCCGGCGCTCCCCCGGCCGGCCCTGGCCGACCTCCTCCTGCCCGAGCGGGCGCTGGACGGCGACCCGCTCGCCCGGCGCCGACTCGTCGACGACGCGTACCGCCCGCTCGCCGCGGCGGGCGGTGACCTGCTGGACACGGTCACCGCGTACCTCGACCAGGGCGGCTCCCTCGAGGGCGCGGCCCGGGCGCTGTTCGTGCACCCCAACACGGTGCGCTACCGCCTCCGGCGGATCGCCGAGGTGTCCGGCTTCGCGCCGACCGATCCCCGCGGGGCGTACGCCCTGCGCATCGCCTGCGGGCTGGGTCGGCTCGCCGATTTGGAGGAAACCTCCAAACTCACGCCCTGAGGTGTGTTCGCGTCGGCACCCGGATCCGCCGCCCGGAGTCGGCACCCTTGGGGGGTGCTCATCGTCGTCGCGCCCGGCCAGGGCGCCCAGTCGCCCGGCTTCCTCGCCCCCTGGCTCGAGCTGCCGCGCTTCGAGGAGCGGCTGCGGTGGCTGTCGGCCTGCGCCGGGCTCGACCTGGTGCGGTACGGCACCGAGGCCGACGCCGACGAGATCCGCGACACCGCCGTGGCCCAGCCGCTGCTCGTCGGGGCAGGCCTGGTCAGCCTGCTGACCCTCTTCCCCCACCCCTCGGACGCCTTCCAGGTCGTCGGCGCCGGGGCCGGCCACTCGGTCGGGGAGATCACGGCCGCGGCCGCCGCGGGGGTGGTCTCAGCCGAGCAGGCGATGGTGCTCGTCCGCGAGCGCGGGCGGGCCATGGCGGCCGCCGCCGCCGTGACCCCCACCGGCATGAGCGCGATCGTCGGCGGAGACCCTGACGAGGTCATCGCCGCGATCGAGCGACACGGCCTGACCGCCGCCAACCACAACGCCGCCGGGCAGGTGGTCGCCGGGGGCACGCTCGAGCAGTTGGCCGCGCTCGCCGCCGACGCGCCCGCCAAGGCCCGGGTGATCCCGCTGCAGGTCGCGGGCGCGTTCCACACCCACCACATGGCGCCGGCCGTTGACGTGCTCGGCTCGTACGCACGCGCCGTCACGACGCACGACCCGCGGATCCGGCTGCTGTCGAACCGCGATGGCGGCGTGGTGCAGCAAGGCCACGAGGCGCTCGATCGCATCGTCGGCCAGGTCGCGCGGCCGGTGCGCTGGGACCTCGTCATGCAGACCATGGCCGACCTCGGCGTCACCGCGGTGATCGAGGTCCCGCCGGCCGGCACCCTCACAGCCCTGGTCAAGCGCGCGCTCCCCGGCGTCGAGGTCGTCGCCCTCAAGACCCCCGCCGACCTCGACGCCGCCCGCGACCTGATCGCCCGGCACGCGTCGCCCGGCACGCTCGACCACGCGCCCTCCTGGCGGCTGGTCGTGGCCCCGACCAAGGGGACCTTCAAGGCCCACGGCGCCAGCGGCCTCGGCGACAGCCTCGAGGTGGGAGCCCGGGTGGGGGCGGTGATCACCCTCCGCGACGAGCACGCCGTCGTCGCGGCGCACGGCGGCACCGTCGTCGAGTGGCTGGTCGAAGACGGCGACCCGGTGTCCCCCGGTCAGCCGCTCGTCCGGCTGCATCCCGAGGCGATCCCGGCGTGAGGGCCATCCGGCCGGCCGAGGGCCACGGCCACGCCAGCATCCTCGGCGTGGGCGGCTACCGCCCCGCTCGCATCGTCACCAACGCCGAGATCTGCGAGCAGATCGACTCCACCGACGAGTGGATCCGCGAGCGCTCGGGGATCGCCGAGCGCCGGCACGCCGCACCCGGCGAGACGGTCGTGGACATGGCCGTGGCCGCCGCCGAGAAGGCCCTGGCCGCCAGCGGCATCACCGCCGACCGGCTGGACGCGGTCGTCGTCGGCACCGTGACCCACCTCTACCAGACCCCCGCGGCCGCCACCCTGATCGCCCACCGGCTGGGGGCGACCTCCGCCGCCGCCTTCGACCTGTCGGCCGCCTGCGCCGGGTTCTGCCACGGCCTGGCCGTCGCCAACGACCTCGTCCGAGGGGGCAGCGCCCGCCACGTCCTGGTGATCGGGGTCGAGCGGCTCACCGACATGATCGACCCGACCGACCGCGGCACCGCGTTCATCTTCGGCGACGGGGCGGGGGCGGCGGTCGTCGGCCCCAGCGCGGAGCCCGGGATCGGCCCCGTCGTGTGGGGCGCCGACGGGGGCCAGGCCGAGGCGATCACCCAGAACGTCTCCTGGGACGCGCTCCGCGAGGACCCGGGGCATGCGTTCCCGACCCTGTCGATGAACGGCCAGCAGGTCTTCCGCTGGGCCGTCTTCTCGATGGCCCCGGTGGCCCAGGAGGCGCTCGACCGCGCGGGGGTCGCCGCCGGCGACCTGGCCGCGTTCATCCCGCACCAGGCCAACCTGCGCATCGTCGAGGCCATGACGAAGAAGCTCGGCCTGCCCGAGCACGTCGTCGTCGCCCGCGATGTGGTCGAGACCGGCAACACGTCGGCGGCCTCGATCCCGCTGGCCATGGAGCGCATGCTCGGCCGCGGCGAGATCCCCAGCGGCGGCCTCGCGCTCCTCATCGGATTCGGCGCCGGGCTCGCGTACGCCGCCCAGGTGGTCCGCCTCCCCTGACCTCGCACACGCAGACCCCCGCTGGCGCCGCCGGCGGGATCCCAACCGGAACGACCCAAGGAGCAACCCGCATGACCGAGCAGGACATCCTCGCCGGCCTGGCCGAGATCGTGAACGACGTCGCCGGCACCCCGATCAGCGACATCCAGCCCGACAAGCACTTCACCGACGACCTGGACATCGACTCGCTGTCGATGGTCGAGGTGGTCGTCGCCGCCGAGGAGAAGTTCGGCGTCAAGATCCCCGACGACGACGTGAAGAACCTCGCCACCGTCGGTGACGCGGTCTCCTACATCCAGCAGGCAGGTGTCGCGGCGTGACCTCGCAGCAGGGCGCCCCGAACCGCCGCGTCGTCGTCACCGGGCTGGGCGCGACCACGCCCCTCGGCGGCGACGTCGCGACGACCTGGGACGGCCTGCTCGCCGGACGCTCCGGCGTCCGGACGCTGGAGGGCGACTGGGTCGAGGAGCTCCCGGTGCACATCGGCGCGCCGTGCGCCGTCGATCCCAGCGCCGTCCTCGACCGGGTGGAGGCGCGCCGGCTCGACCGATCCCAGCAGCTGGCCCTGATCGCCGCCCGCGAGGCGTGGGCCGACGCCGGCGCGCCCGACGCCGACCCGCTGCGCCTCGGCGTCGTGGTGGCGTCGGGCATCGGGGGCGCGGTGTCGCTCATCGAGGCGTACGACACGCTCAAGGCGAAGGGCCCGCGGCGCGTCTCGCCGTTCACCATCCCGATGATCATGCCGAACGGCCCGGCCGCCGTCGTCAGCCTCGAGCTCGGCGCCCGGGCCGGCGTGCACACGCCGGTCTCCGCCTGCGCGTCGGGGGCCGAGGCGGTGGCCATGGGCGCGCGGATGATCCAGGACGGCCGCGCCGACATCGTCGTGGCCGGCGGCACCGAGGCCTGCATCCACCCGCTGCCGCTGGCCGCGTTCGCCGCGATGATGGCGCTGTCGAAGCGCAACGACGAGCCGGAGCGGGCCTCGCGCCCGTACGACAAGGGCCGCGACGGCTTCGTCTTCGGCGAGGGCGCGGGCATCGTCGTGCTGGAGTCGGCCGAGCACGCGGCGGCCCGCGGGGCGCGCGTCTACGCCGAGTTCGCCGGGGCGGGGATGACCTCCGACGCCCACCACATCGCCCAGCCCGACCCGGTGGGCACGGGAGCCGCCCGCGCCATGGTGGCCGCGCTGGCCGATGCCGGGCTGTCGGCCGGCGACATCGCCCACGTCAACGCCCACGCGACCTCGACGCCGCAGGGCGATGTGGCCGAGGCGACCGCGATCCACGCGGCCCTCGGCGACGCCGCCGACACCGCGGTGGTCTCGGCGACCAAGTCCATGACCGGCCACCTGCTCGGGGCCGCGGGGGCGGTCGAGTCGATCGCCGTGCTGCTGGCCCTGCACCACCGGGTCGCGCCGCCCACCATCAACCTCGACGACCCCGACGACGAGGTCCGCCTGGACATCGCCTCCGGCGAGCCCCGACCACTCCCCAGCGGCGCGATCGCGGCGCTGAACAACTCATTCGGCTTCGGCGGCCACAACATCGCCCTGGCCTTCAGGAGCGCCTGAGTGACCGTCATCGCCGACCGCCCCGACCAGGCCGCGCCGACCCTCGCGGTCGAGCGCGACCCCCGCAACCCGCGGGTCCGCCTCGAGGACCTCTTCGACGGCGGCTCGTGCACGCCGATCACCGCCGAGGACGACTCGGGCATGCTCGCCGCGATCGGCCGCGTCGAGGGCAGCCCGGTGGTCGGCTTCGCCTCCGACCCGCGGGTCCAGGGCGGCGCGATGGGCACCGCCGGGTGCAAGGTGATCCTCGCCGCGTACGCCCGCGCGCTCGCCGACGGCATCCCCGTGGTCGGCCTTTGGCACAGCGGAGGGGCCCGCCTGCGCGAGGGCGTCTCGTCGCTGCACGCGGTCGGCGAGGTCTTCGCCATCATGACCCGCGCGTCCGGGCGCATCCCGCAGATCTCGGTGGTGCTGGGGGCGGCGGCTGGCGGCGCCGCGTACGGCCCGGCGCTGACCGACATCGTGATCCTCGGCCCCGAGGGGCGGGTGTTCGTCACCGGGCCCGACGTCGTCCGCTCCGTCACCGGCGAGGACGTCGACATGCTGCGCCTCGGCGGCCCCGAGCCGCACGGGCGGCGCAGCGGCGTCGTGCACATCACGACGGATAGCGACGCCGAGGCGGTGGCCTCCGCGCGGGCGGTCGCAGCCCTGCTCGGCGCGCAGGGCTCCCTGGGCGAGGTCGCGGACCTCGATCTGGGCGGCCTGCTGCCCGAGTCGGTCAAGCGCGCGTACGACGTGCACCCGCTGGTCGCCGGCGTGCTGGACGACGGCTCCGCGGTCGAGCTGCACGAGAAGTGGGCGCCGAACATCGTCACCACCCTCGGCCGGCTGGGCGGCCGCACCGTGGGCGTGGTCGCCAACAACCCGATGCGCCTCGGCGGCTGCCTCGACTCGGCCTCGGCGGAGAAGGCGGCGCGGTTCGTGCGCATGTGCGACGCGTTCGGCGTGCCGCTCCTCGTGCTGGTCGACGTGCCCGGCTACCTGCCCGGCGTCGGCCAGGAGTGGGACGGCGTGGTGCGGCGCGGCGCCAAGCTGCTGCACGCGTTCGCCGAGTGCGAGGTCCCGCGCATCACGCTGGTGACGCGCAAGGCCTACGGCGGCGCCTACATCGCGATGAACGCCCGCGCCCTGGGCGCCACCCGGGTCTTCGCCTGGCCGGGGGCCACGGTCGCGGTGATGGGGTCGGTCGCGGCCGTACGCGTCCTGCACCGCCGCCGCATCGCCGACGCACCCGAGGACCTGCGGGCGCAGCTGGAGCTCGAGCTCGCCGAGGAGCATGAGCTGCTCGCCGGCGGCCTCGACAAGGCCGTCGCGCTGGGCTTCGTCGACGAGGTGGTCGAGCCCGCCGTCACCCGCAGCGCCCTGGCCGCCGCCATCGCCGCCGCCCCCGCCGTCCGCGGCCAGCACGGCAACATCCCCCTCTGAACACAACGATTGAGGCGCTGGTCATACGTTCGGGCATGTGACCCCGCCCGCTTTCGTGGGACACCTGCTGTGGATGGGTCCTGCGCCTCGCGGTCGCCCGGGGGCTACGAGGCGCGCACCGCCAGGCCCATGGCTCGGCCGACGACTGACCGCACCCGCCCCGGAACGGCCAGGTCCTCGGCGACCAGACGGAAGAACTGCCAGCCCACAGCCCTGAGGTCATCCTCGCGGACCTTCTCCGCCACCACGTCGTCACGGGTTCCGTACTTGTCCTTCCCGTCGTACTCGCCGGCGACCTTCAGCGCCCGGTGCGCGAAGTCGAGTCGATACGTACGGCCCGAGGCCCCAGCCACCACAACCTGCTGATCGAACTGACCCGGGAACGCCGCCTCGATCTGCAGTCTGGCCCGGCTCTCACCGGGCGACTCCGCGCGTCCATCGACGGCGCGCAACACGCGCTCAGCCGCCCGCAGGCCTGGTCGGGATGGGTTCCCGAGGGCGCGCCGAATCGCCTCGATCTCAGTGATCCCCCGGTGGAGAGCCGCATCGGCCAGTGCCACCGCGTCTTCGAAGGGGACCGTACGCAGGCAGTCCGCGACCGTACGCGAGGGCGATGTCGACAGCAGCCAGCCGCCCACCATGGCCAAATCGGACGCAGGCAGTTGATGCGCGTGCACCACAAGCCCAGTCACGCGTCGCGGGTTGCCTGATGCGGTTGTGACCTCGATGGGTCGGCGCGACATGCCCCTCACGGGCAGCTCCAAGAGCCCGGCGGCCGTGAGATGGCTGACCGCGGCGACGGTGGTGCGGAAGCCCAGCAGCACCGCGGCGGCCCTGGCCGCCAGGCGGTCGCGTGGATCGAGCTCTGCCCACTGCTCGGCATCCACGTACCGGCCCCGTCGAATGGCCATCCACGTACCGCTGCGGACCAGGCCTCGGATCTCATCGGGCGAGTAGCCGCACTCACGCGCCTGCGCCGTGGTGATGACCGAGTTCTGCCGCTCAGCGAGAGATGCCAATGTGGGGATCATGCAGCCAGGGTGGCCGAACGGGACGAGCGGCCGCTGGAGTCATCCACAGGCGCCACACACGCGAGCGGGGCGACTCCACCTGTGGAACGTAAGACCCCCGCCTCAATCGTTGTGTTGGGTTAGACGACCTGGTGGAGCCAGCGGACGGGGGCGCCGTCGCCGGCGTACCGGAAGGGCTCGAGCTCGTCGTCCCACGGCTGGCCGAGCAGGAGGCTGAGCTCGTCCTCGATGGGCTCGCCGGTCGAGGCGGCGCGGGACACCGCGGCGCGCAGCCGGTCCTCGGGGATCAGCACGTCGCCGTGCACCCCGACGATGCAGTGGAAGATGCCGAGGTCCGGCGTGGCGGAGAACCGCTCGCCCTCAAGCCCCGCGCTGGGCTCCTCGGTGACCTCGTAGCGCGTGTGCGACCAGCCGCGCAGGGCCGAGGCCAGGCGGGCTGCGGTGCCGGGCTCGGCCTGCCAGGACAACTCTGCCCGGTACGTGCCGGACTGCGCGGGCTGCGGGGTCCACTCCAGCGACACCCGGGTGCCGAGCACGGCGGAGAGCGCCCACTCGACGTGTGGGCACACAGCCGAGGGCGCGGAATGCACGTAGACGACGCCACGAGTGGTCGCCGTCCGAGTGGGCGCAGGCGTCACGGTCTCTCCTTGATCGATCGGGATTCGCCTTCCCCAGCGTCCCCAGCCGATCAAAGCCCGCGCGTCAGCGCTTGACTCATTGTGCCCCAGGAGTCCCTGCCGCACCAGACTGCGCGCGCGTGTCGAGGTACGAGAGCGCGGCATCCTGCACGACCAGCCAGCCCTTGTACGCGGCAAACGCTGGGTCGGTCGCCCGCAGCGAGGCGGCCAGGTTCGAAGCCGAGCGCGGATCGGCGGCCAGCTCGGCCAGCGGCCGGACGTACGTGCGGATGCCGAACAGCACCGCGCGGGTACGCGGCAGCACGCGCATGGTCTGCCGCTCGACCCGGAAGGTGAGCGCCTCGCCGGCGTTCTCGGCCGTGACCCCGGCGCCCCCCGTCTTGCGTCCTTCGGGGGCCGGCTGGAACAGCTCGGGCCGGTCGAGGATCGTCCAGTTGATCCGCCAGACCGGCCGCTCCGGGGTGAACTTGTCGAACATCGCGTCGGTCGGGCCGACCGATCACCTCGGCGTAGCCGGGGACGGGCTCGTGGACATCCAGCAGGGTGCGGCCCATCTTCTCGGCGAGCGTCCAGCGGCTGGGGGCGCACAGGCTGGCCGCCTCCAGCACCCAGCCCTCCGGCTGGCGCACCATCAAGCACAGGTCCTCTTGGACGAGCCGGCCAGCCGCGTCGACCGGGTGCAGCGCGTCGGGGTCGACCAGCCAGCCGGTCTGCCGATCGCGGATCGCGCCCCCCTCCCGCTCCACCAGCCCGGGGAAGCGCTCCAGCAGGTGTTCGGCCACGAGCCCGAACAGCTCGCGGCTCGGTGCCGCCCCCGCCGGGCGGCAGGCGACCACCTCGTCGTGCCGGGTCCGAAGCAGCTCATCCTTGAGGCGCAGCTCCTCGGCCCGGTGGGCGTCGACCTCGATCCAGTCGCGCAGGTCGAGGGAGCGCAGGCCCAGGGTCAGCCGGAAGGGCCGCCCGTCGGCGGGTCGGTAGTCGGGCGCGTTCGGCTCGACCGGCAGGTCCACGGCCATCTAGCGATTGTGCCGCGACGGACCGAATCGTGATCGTCCGGCCCGGATTGTGACCTGCCGGGCCATCCCGGAACCGCGCCGGCGCGCGTAGCGTCTATCGCAAGCACGCCACCACGACAGGAGCCCGCAGTGAGCCAGCAGACCCAGGACACGGTCGTCCTCGACCTCCCCCAGGCCGCGCCGAGCCCCCAGCGGGCCGGTGGCGCGCGCCGCGGCCTGATCGCCCTGGGCCTCGCCGGGGCCCTGGCCGCGGGGGTGGCGCTGGGCGCCGCGTGGAGCCCGCGCGCCGCCGACGCCGATGCCGCCAACGTCCGGCTCGCGGCCGCGCTGCAGCAGGCCGATGTGTCGACCCAGCTGCAGGCGGCGAGCGCCGCCCAGCAGGACGGAGACGCCGCCGAGGCAGCGAAACTGCTGGCCGATGTCGCCGACCGGCTTGAGGGCGCGGCCACGGCCGGGCCGCAAGACGAGGTGAGCGAGGCGCTCAACCAGGCCGCGAGCCTGCTCCGCGGGCTGTCCCGTGCGGCCGGCGAGCTCGACACCCAGGACGGCGGCTCCTGGACCGACCTGCTCGGCCCGCTGGTCGAGGGCTTCACCGGGGGCGAGGGCGGCTCCGAGCTGCCCGAGGGCTCGGCGACCTCCTGAACGGCCTCACCGGAGGCGCGGCAGGCTCCGACCTCCAGCTCCCGGAGGGCCTCGACTCGCTGCTCTCCAGCCAGGCCTGACGCACTCGTTCGCGCCCGAGGGGCGGGGCCAGCGGGCCCTGCCATCGGCGCATTCGGAGCCGCGCGCGGCTCCGAATCGGCAGGATGGCCCACGTGCGGGTCCTGGCGATCGACCAAGGGACGTCGTCGACCAAGGCGGTCGTCGTCGAGCCCGACGGCTCGGTCGTCGCGCTCTGCGAGCGACCGGTCACCGTCGTCGCGCACGGGCGGCGCCGTCGAGGTCGACCCGCACGAGCTGCTCGCGTCCGTGCTCGGGGCCGGTGCCCGGGCGGTGGCCGAGGCCGGCCCGGTCGACGCCGTGGCGCTCGCCAACCAGGGCGAGACCGTCCTCGCCTGGGACCCGGACACCGGTCAACCGCTCACGCCCGCGATGGTCTGGCAGGACAGCCGCTCACAGGTGATCTGCGACGAGCTGGCCGAACACGCCGCGGAGATCGCCGAGCGCACGGGACTCGTCCTCGATCCGTACTTCGTCGCACCCAAGCTCGCTTGGATCCGGCGGCACTGGACCCGCGACGGCGTCGCCACCACCACCGATGCCTGGCTGGTCCACCGGCTCTGCGGCGCCTTCGTCACCGACACCTCAACGGCGAGCCGCTCGATGCTCACCGGCCTCGACGATGTCGCGTACGACCCGTGGCTGCTCGAGGCCTTCGGGCTGGCCGACGAGCGGCTGCCGCGCATCGCGGCCTGCGACGAGGCGGTCGGCACCACGGCGGCGTTCGGCGCCGACCTCCCGCTGGCGGGCCTGATGGTCGACCAGCAGGCGGCGCTGCTCGCCGAGGCGTGCCTGCGGCCGGGCGACGCCAAGTGCACGTACGGGACGGGGGCCTTCCTGCTGGCCAACGCGGGCGGCCCGATCCGGTCTCGGCATGGCCTCACCACGTCCGCCGCCTGGCGGCTGCGCGGCGAGGCGGCGTGGTGCGTCGACGGGCAGGTCTTCACGGCGGGCGCGGCGATCGACTGGCTGGTCGGGCTCGGCCTGCTGGACTCCCCCGCCGGGGCGGACGCCGCAGCCGAGCGCGGGGCGGACCCGGGGGTGGTCTTCGTCCCCGGGCTGGCAGGCCTCGGGGCGCCGCACTGGCGGTCGGACGCGCGCGGCTCATGGTCCGGGCTGTCGCTCGCGAGCAGCCGCGACGATCTGGTCCGCGCGGTCATCGAGGGCATCGCCGCCGCGGTGGCCGACCTGGCCGCGGTCGCCGCCGCCGACCTTGGCGCGCCGCTGCGCGCCCTGCGGGTCGACGGCGGGCTCGCCCGGTCGTCCGCGCTCCTGCAGGCGCAGGCCGACCTCCTGCGGGCGCCGGTCGAGGTCTACCCGTCGCCCCACGCGACCGCGCTCGGCGCGGCCGCCGCCTGCCGGCTGGCCCTGTCCCCCGGGCTGTCCGTGGCGGACGCCGTCACGGGATGGCAGCCCGCTGCGATGTACGAGCCTCGGCTGCCCGCTGACCAGGCGGCCGAGCGGATGGAGCGGTGGCGGGCCGCCGCGGCCGAGAGCGCCCGGGCCGGCTCGTGACCGCCCAGCCTGAGGAGCGGCCGTACGACGTCGCGGTGGTCGGCGCCGGCGTGGTCGGCTGCGCCGTCGCGCGCGAGCTGGTCGGCAGCGACCTGCGGGTCGCCCTCGTGGAGGCCCGGGCCGACGTCGGCGACGGCACCTCCAAGGCCAACACGGCGATCCTGCACACCGGCTTCGACGCCGTCCCCGGATCGCTGGAGTCGCGGCTGGTCCGGCGCGGGCAGTCGCTGCTCGGGGCGTACGCCGAGGCGGTGGGCATCCCCGTCGAACGCACCGGGGCGATCCTCGTCGCGTGGACGGAGGAGGAGGCCGCGCTGCTGCCGGGGCTGCTGGCCAAGGCGCAGGCCAACGGCTACGAGGGCTGCACCCTGCTCGGCGCCGCGGAGGTGGCGGCCGCGCTCCCCGCGCTTTCTCCCGGCGCACTCGGCGGCCTGCGCGTCCCCGATGAGTCGATCATCTGCCCCTGGACGACGACCCTGGCGCTCGCGACCGAGGCCGCGGCCCGGGGGGTCGACCTCCTCCTCCGGCACGAGGTGCGCGGCGTGGCGCGCGACACAGGCGTCACGGTGCTCAACACGTCGCGCGGGCCGGTCCGCGCGCGCTGGGTCGTCAACGCGGCGGGGCTCGGCTCCGACGCGCTCGACCGGTCGTTCGGCGGCGGCGCGTTCACCATCACCCCGCGCCGCGGCGAGCTGATCGTCTTCGACAAGCAGGCCCGCCCGCTCGCCCCGGTGATCGTGCTGCCGGTGCCTTCGTCACGCGGCAAGGGGGTGCTGATCGCGCCGACCGTGTACGGCAACGTGATGCTCGGCCCCACCGCCGAGGACCTCGACGACAAGCGAGACACGGCCACCACAGTCGCAGGGCTTGAAGCGTTGCTGAGCAAGGGCCGAGCCCTCATGCCCCGCCTGCTCGACGAGGAGGTCACCGCCACGTACGCCGGGCTGCGGGCGGCCACCGAGCACGGCGACTACCAGGTGCGGGTCGACCCAAGCATGGGCTACCTCTGCCTGGGCGGGATCAGGTCCACGGGGCTCACCGCCTCGATGGCCCTGGCCGAGCACGCCGCCGCCCTGCTCGCCGAGGCCGGGCTGGAGCTGCGCCCGCGCACCGATCTGCCCGAACCGCCGCGGATGCCGCCCCTCGGCCAGCAGCAGACCCGGCCGTACGAGGACGGCGCGCGCATTGAGGCCGACCCGGCGTACGGCGAGGTGGTCTGCTTCTGCGAACGCACCACCTCCGGCGAGATCCGCGACGCGATGGCGTCGGCGATCCCGCCCGCCGACCTCGACGGGCTGAGGCGGCGGACCCGCGCGACGATGGGCCGCTGCCAGGGTTTCGCCTGCGGCGCCCACATCGAGTCGCTCCTCGGCGGCGCGCTGTGACCGGGGTCGAGACCGCGGAGGTCGTGGTCGTCGGCGCCGGGCCTGCGGGGCTCGCGGCGGCGCGGGAGCTGGCGCGGGCCGACGTCGGGCGGGTGGTCGTCCTGGAGCGCGAGCGGGTGCCCGGCGGCATCCCGCGGCACAGCGACCACCCGGGGTTCGGCCTGCGCGACCTGCGCCGCTCGCTGCGCGGCCCCGAGTACGCGCGGCGGCTGCTCGATGCCGCGATGACCGCGGGCGCCGAGATCCGCACAAGCGCGATGGCGACCGGCTGGGCCGGCTCGCACAGCCTCGACGTGACCAGCCCGCTGGGCCGGGTGCATCTGCAGTCCCGCGCCGTCGTGCTGGCCACGGGAGCGCGCGAGCGGCCCCGCTCGGCGCGGCTGATCGCCGGGGACCGCCCGCCCGGGGTCCTCACCACCGGGCAGCTGCAGCAGCACGTCCACCTCTACGGGCGGAGGCTGCCGGGGCGCGCGGTCATCGTCGGCGCCGAGCTCGTGTCGTGGTCGGCGGCGCTGACCCTGCGCGAGGCCGGCGCATCAGTCGCCCTGATGACGACCGAGCACGAGGCCATCGAGTCGTACGCGGCCTTCCACCTCGCCGGGCGCGCGGCGCTGCGGGTGCCGGTCGCGACGCGCACCCGGGTGCTTCGCATCATCGGCCGGGACCGGTTGGAGGCCGTCGAGGTCGAGGATCTGGCCACCGGAGAGCGACGCCTCATCGGCGTGCGACTGGGTGGTGCTGACGGGGATTGGGCCGCCGAGAACGAGCTGGCCCGCAGCGCCGGGCTCGCCATGTCGCCCGGCGGCCTCCCCCTCGTCGACCAGGCCATGGCCTCGTCCGTCGCCGGCGTCTTCGCGATCGGCAACGTCGCCCACCCGGTCGAGACGGCCGACGTGTGCGCGCTGGACGGGGCCCACGCGGCGAGGTCCGTCGCCCGCTGGCTCCGCGGGGACGGCGCGAACGCCCCGGCGGTCCCCCTGCTCCCCGACGCCACCCTCGCGTGGGTGTCCCCCGGTGCGGTGCGCCCGCGGGCCGGCCCGGCCGTGCGAGGCCGGCTGCTCGCGTGGCCGCGCGAGGCGCGCCGGCTGGCGACCGTGCGCATCGAGCAGTCCGGGTCGCTCGTCGCCGTCAAGCGGCTGCCGTGGCCGGCCTCGCCGGGCCGGGTCCTGCGGATCCCGTTCGAGGTCGTCCTGCGCCTCGACCCCGCCGGCGGCCCGGCCACCGTGGGCCTGGCCTGACGCGAGGGGGCCGGTCAGCGTGGCCGTCAGCCGAGCGCCAGCGCGCACCGAGTGGATGGCCAGGCCGGCCAGGGCGCCGACGATGGTGCCGTTGACCCGGATGAACTGCAGGTCGCGGCCGGCCACCAGCTCGATCCGGCGGGCCGTCTCCTCGCCGTCCCACAGCTCGACGGTGTCGCGGATGACGCTCGTGATCTGGTCCGGGTACGTGACGACGACGTGCTCCACGACGGAGGCGGCCCAGCCGTCGACCTTGTCGCGCATCTCGGGGTCGTACTGCAGCTTGCGGCCGAGGGCTCCGATCGCCTCCGCGGTGGTGAGCCGCAGCGCGCTGTTCGGCTCGTCCACGAGCTTGAGCACGGCCAACCGCGTCGAGCCCACCAGGGAGCCGAGCGCCTCGCGGGTGGCGTCGTGCTGCATCAGCCGCTCGGCGACCTCGCGCACTCGCTGGTCGGTGTCGGGGTCCTCGCGCAGGTCGCGCGAGACGCTCGCCAGGTAGTCGTCCAGCGCCAGGCGCACCGGATGGCGCGGGTCGGCCGCCACATCGTCGGCGATGCGCACCAGCTCCGCGTGCAGCTTGCGGGCCAGCGCGCGGTCCACGAACTCCGGCGACCACGGGGGCGCCTGCCGTTGGACGACCCTGAGCACCGCGTCCTCGTGCAGCCGCAGCCACTCCGAGGAGCGGTCGGCCACGACGTCGACCAGCTGGTGGTGCGAGCCGTCCTCGACGATCTGCCCCAGCAGCCGGCCCAGCACCGGGCCGACCTCAGCGTCGCGCAACCGGGTGCCGATGGCCGACTCCGCGACCTCGCGGATGTCGTCGTCGCTCAGCACCTCGATCGCGCCCCGCACCACGGTCGCGGTCTCGTTGGCGACGATGCGGGCGTTCTCCGGGTCGCCCAGCCAGGCGCCGATCCGGGCGGTGACCCCGACCTGGGCCAGCCGCTCGCGCACCACGGCCGCCGACAGGAAGTTCTCCGAGACGAACGACTGCAGGCTCGAGCCGAGCGCGTCCTTGCGGGTGGGGATCAGCGCGGTGTGCGGGATCGGCAGGCCCAGCGGCCGGCGGAAGAGGGCGGTCACCGCGAACCAGTCGGCGAGGGCGCCGATCATCGCCGCCTCGGCCGCCGCCTCGACGTACCCGGCCCACACGACGCCGTCGGCGGCGATCGGGCGGACGATCAGGAACACGACGGCGGCGAAGACCAGCAGCCCGGTGGCGAAGGCCTTGGCGCGCCTCAGCCGGGTGCGCCGCTCGAGGTCGGCGGCGGAGAGGTGTTCGACGCGCATCCGGCCATCCTGCCCTGGCGGGGCGACCGGCAGGCGCGCCTGCCGCCGTCAGCCGGGCTTGACCGCCTGGAGCGTGTACGTCAGCGGCAGCCGCTCGGGGTGCTCGGCCAGCACCCACTCGCCGTCGGGCCGCCGCTCCATCTGGCCGGGCAGCGCCTCCCACGGAACGCTGGTGTGCTCGGTGAGCCCGGTGATCGCCAGCCCCTCGTCGAGCAGGGCGGTGACGATCTCGCCGAGGCCGTGGTTCCACGAGTGGGTGCGGTTCTGCTCGAACTCGGCGGCCGTCTCGACGTAGGTGCCGGGCCAGTCCTCGATGAGCGGGTGCTCGGTCTCGAAGTACGGGTAGCCCACGGCCAGGTGGTCGGCGACGTGCTCATCGATGGCCCACAGCATCGGGTGGCCCTCGCGGAGGAACAGCCGGCCGCCCGGCTTGAGGAGCGCCGAGACGACCTCGGCCCATCGGCGGATGTCGGGCAGCCAGCACAGCGCGCCGATGCCGGTGAAGACCAGATCGAAGCGCTCGCCGCCCAGGGCCGAGGGCGCGTCGTACACGGCCGCCTGGACGAAGTCGACGTCGGCGCCGGCGTCCTGCGCGAGGCGGCGGGCCTCGGCCAGCGAGGCCCCCGAGAAGTCCAGCCCGGTCATCCGGGCGCCGAGGCGGGCCAGGGAGACGGTGTCGGTGCCGATGTGGCACTGCAGGTGGACGCCGCGCAGCCCGGCGATGCCGCCGAGCAGCGGCAGGTCGAAGCGCACGACCTCGCTGAGGTACGCCGGATCCGCGGCGAAGCGGGCGTAGGCGTAGTCGGGCGAGGCGGCGTGCGCCGGCGCCCGCTCATCCCAGTTGGCGAGGTTGTCGGTCAGCCACTCGTCGGGCCGAACCGCGCCCTCGTCGCCCATCGGTGTCACCGGTGAACCTGGCGGAGGCCGGGGCGGCCTACTGCTGGGTCTCCTCGTCGGGACCCGGGCCGCCGGGCTCGGTCCACGCACTGCGCCCCTTCTTGCCGCGGGCGCGCAGCGCCAGCAGGGCCAGGACACGACGACCGCGACGGGGACCAACGCGATCAGCAGCAGGACCAGGTTCTCCATGTCCCCACCGTAGGGCCGTCAGGGCACCGTGACAGCGGGCGCCTCCTCGCTGTGCGGCGTAGATTGCGCCGAGGCCCGACCCCGGGTCCACCCCAGCAACCCGGCACCAGGGAGGTCGCGCGTGCGCCAGCTGCTGCGGCGGTTCCTCACGCCGTACTCCCGCCCGCTGGTCCTCGTCGCCGTGCTGCTGCTCATCCAGGCGATCGGCAACCTCTACCTGCCCGAGCTCAACGCGCGGATCATCAACGAGGGCGTCGCTGTCGGCGACACGGCGTACATCATCCGCGTGGGCGGCGTGATGCTCGCCGTCACCCTCGTGCTCGGGGCGACCGCGATCGTCTCCACCTACTGGAGCGCGCGGGTCTCGATGGGGTTCGGCCGCGATGTCCGCTCGTCGCTGTTCAGCACGGTGCAGACCTTCTCGGCCCGCGAGGTCAACGAGTTCGGGACGCCGTCGCTGATCACCCGCAACACCAACGACGTGCAGCAGATGCAGATGCTCGTGCTGATGGGGCTGACCGTGATGCTGACGGCGCCGATCATGTGCGTCGGCGGGATCGTGATGGCCCTGCGGCAGGACGTCCCGCTGTCCGCCCTGCTGCTGGTCATCGTCCCGCTGATGGCCGTCGTCATCGGGCTGCTGATGTCGCGGGCGATCCCGCTCTTCCGCGTCATGCAGGTCAAGATCGACCGGGTCAACCAGGTGCTGCGCGAGCAGCTGTCCGGCATCCGGGTCATCCGGGCGTTCGTGCGCACCGAGCACGAGGAGCAGCCGGTTCGCCGAGGCGAACGCCGACCTCACGTCGACCGCGCTGACCGTCAACCGGCTGTTCGCCCTGATGATGCCCAGCCTGATGCTCATCATGAACCTGTCCGGCGTCGCGGTGATCTGGTTCGGCGGCCAGCGGGTCGACGCCGGCGAGATGCCGATCGGCAACCTCACGGCCTTCCTCGCGTACATCATCCAGATCCTGATGTCGGTGATGATGGCGACGATGATGTTCGTCATGGTGCCGCGGGCCGCGGCATCGGCCGAGCGCATCGGCGCGGTCTTGGACGTCGTCCCCACGGTGGCCGACCCCGACTCCCCCGAGGCCCCCACCGGCCGCGGGACGGTCGAGTTCCGCGACGTGGAGTTCCGCTACCCGGGGGCCGAGGAGGCGGTGCTGCGAGGCGTCTCCTTCCTGGCGGCGCCGGGCGAGACGACGGCGATCGTGGGGTCGACCGGATCGGGCAAGACCACGTTGGTGGCGCTGGTGCCGCGGCTTTTCGACGTGACCTCGGGCGCGGTCCTCGTCGACGGCGTCGACGTCCGCGCGCTGGCCCGCGACGACCTCTGGTCGCGGATCGGGCTGGTGCCCCAGCGGGCCTTCCTCTTCCGCGGCACCGTGGGCAGCAACCTGCGCGTCGGCCGGCCCGACGCCACCGACGAGGAGCTGTGGCACGCCCTGACGGTCGCGCAGGCCGCCGATTTCGTCCGGGCCATGCCCGAGGGGCTCGACGCCCCGATCGACCAGGGCGGCGCGAACCTCTCCGGCGGGCAGCGGCAGCGGATCGCCATCGCGCGCGCGCTGGTCCGCCGCCCCGAGGTGTACGTGTTCGACGACAGCTTCTCGGCCCTGGACTTCGCGACCGACGCGCGGCTGCGCGCCGCCCTGCGACGGGAGACGGGCGACTCGACGGTCCTCGTGGTGGCCCAGCGGGTGAGCACGATCATGCACGCCGACCGCATCGTGGTGCTCGACGAAGGGCGCGGTCGCGGGCATCGGCAGGCACGCCGACCTGATGGCGACCTGCCCGACCTACCGCGAGATCGTGCTCTCCCAGGTCACCGAGGAGGACGCGGCGTGAGCATGCCCATGGGCGGCCACGGCCGGCCTCCGGCCGCGGGGATGCGCGGTCCGGGGTTCGGCGGCGGCGGGCCGGGGCGGGGCGGCCCGATGGCCGGACTCACCGTGCCCGCCGAGAAGTCGAAGGACTTCTCCGGGTCCCTCAAGCGCCTGCTGCGCCGGCTGCGCCCCGAGCGGGTCACGATCGCCGGGGTGATCTCGCTCGGCACGATCAGCGTGGCGCTGTCGGTGCTCGGCCCGTACCTCCTCGGCACCGCCACCACGCTGATCTTCGAGGGGGTCGTCGGCCAGCAGCTGCCGCCGGGCATCACCCAGCAGCAGGCCGAGGACGCCCTGCGCGCGGCCGGCCAGGACCAGCAGGCCGACCTGATCTCGGGGATGACCGTGACCCCCGGCGTCGGCGTGGACTTCGCCCAGCTGGCCCGCCTGCTCGCGCTCATCAGCGTGCTCTACCTGCTCAGCTCGCTGTTCCTGTGGGCCCAGGGCTACCTGATGGCCGGCGTCACCCAGCGCACCGTCTACGCGCTGCGCGGCGAGGTGGAGGGCAAGCTCGGTCGGCTGCCGCTGTCGTACTTCGACACCCACGCCCGCGGCGACCTGCTCAGCCGGGTCACCAACGACATCGACAACATCTCCACGACGCTGCAGCAGGTGCTGACCCAGCTCATCACCTCAGTGCTCACCGTCATCGGCGTCCTGATCATGATGTTCTGGATCTCGCCGCTGCTCGCCGATGATCGCGCTGATCACGGTGCCGCTGTCGTTCGTCATCACGATGCTGATCGCCAAGCGGTCGCAGAAGCACTTCGTCGCCCAGTGGGACTGGACGGGCCAGCTCAACGGCCACGTCGAGGAGATGTACACCGGCCACGAGCTCGTGCAGGTCTTCGGCCGCCGGGGCCAGGCCATCGCCGACTTCGACCGGCTCAACGCGCAGATGTACGAGTCGAGCTACCGGGCGCAGTTCGTCTCCGGGATCATCCAGCCGGCGATGGCGTTCGTCGGCAACCTCAACTACGTCGCGATCTGCGTCATCGGCGGGCTGCAGGTCGCGTCGGGCGCGATGCCGCTGGGCGACGTGCAGGCCTTCATCCAGTACTCCCGGCAGTTCACGATGCCCATCACGCAGATCGCCTCGGTGGTCAACCTCATGCAGTCCGGGGTCGCCAGCGCCGAGCGGGTCTTCGAGCTGCTCGACGCCGACGAGGAGGACGCCGACCCGGCCGAGCCGCAGCGCGTGCCCGCGCCGCGCGGCGCGATCGACCTGGAGCACGTCGCGTTCCGCTACCTGCCCGACGAGCCGCTCATCAACGACCTCAGCCTGCACGTGGCGCCCGGCGAGGCGGTGGCCATCGTCGGGCCGACGGGCGCCGGCAAGACGACCCTGGTCAACCTGCTCATGCGCTTCTACGAGATCGACCGGGGCCTCATCAGCCTGGACGGCGTCGACACCCGGACGATGACCCGCGACGACCTCCGCGGCGCTGTTCGGCATGGTGCTGCAGGACACCTGGCTCTTCGGCGGCACCATCCGCGACAACATCGCGTACGGCGCGACGGGCGCCACCGACGAGCAGATCCACGCCGCCGCCCGCGCCGCCAACGCCGACCGCTTCATCCGGACCCTGCCGGACGGCTACGACACGGTGCTGGACGACGACGCCTCAAGCCTGTCGGCCGGCGAGAAGCAGCTGATGACGATCGCGCGGGCCTTCCTGTCCGACCCGGTGATCCTGATCCTCGACGAGGCCACCAGCTCGGTCGACACCCGCACCGAGGTGCTGATCCGGCACGCGATGGAGCGGCTGCGCCAGGGCCGCACGAGCTTCGTCATCGCCCACCGGCTCTCGACCGTGCGCGACGCCGACACGATCCTGGTGATGGACGGCGGCGACATCGTCGAGCAGGGCTCGCACGACGAGCTGCTCGCGCGTCGCGGGGTCTACTTCGACCTGTACGAGAGCCAGTTCCTCGGCGGCGAGGAGCCCGCGCTCGCGGCCTCGCCATGATCCCGATCCTGATCCGATCCGATTGCACCGGGGCCCACAAGGACCACCGTCCGCGGCAGTCCGCGGCCGCCAGGTAGCCGGCAGCCACATCTCCTGTCCCGACTGATCCGTGCACCCCCAGCCGACAAGCCCGCTTGGGGGTCAGGCGATAGAGGCTCTCGACGACCAGCGCCGCGACAGCAGCGCCCAGACCGGCTGAATACCTAGGCGGTCGCGCAGCACCCACAGCGCGACCAGGTAGACGCCGCCACCGACCACCAGGAGCACCGCGAGGCCGAGCGGTGTGGCACCCAGGCTCAACCTCACCACGAGTCCGCCTAGCCCGAAGACGAGCAGGGGGGGTGCCATCGCGGGCATCAGTGCCCCCAGCTGCAGGCGGACTCCCAAGGACCGGTGCACCTGCACTCCGGCAATCAGCGTGTCGACCAGCACCACGACTGCCCAGGTGAGTGCCGCCCCCATGATCCCGAGACGAGGCACAAGCACGATGTTGAGGCCGATGCTGAGGGCCAGCGCAAGCGCCTTGTTCCACATCTGCCAGCTGGGTCGGCCACCCTGGATCAAGATGCTCTGCAGCATGCCCGCCGCGGCCGCGATCATCATCACCAAGGAGAGCACGACTAGGACGGGTGCGCCCTGCTGGAAGCCCGAACCGAACACACCCATGACAGCCGGCCCCATCAGGATCAGGAGCAGGTAGTACGGCCACGTGCCGAGGATGAGCGCGCGGGCTGCAGATCTGTGCAGGGCGCTCGCCTGGCTGCGCTCCCCCCGCGCGAGCAACGCCGCAATGGTTGGGCTGGCGGCAATGCGGGCCGCGCGGTCGACGACCTGCCCGGCACGCACGGCGCGCGTGGCCACGGCGTAGACCCCTGCTTCCGCGGGTGACGCAAGGGCCCCCACGATGAGGACGTCGGCCCATTGCAGGGCCACCTCCTCTGCGCCGCCTACCGCTCGGGCTGCGCTGAAAGCCCAGAAGGCGCGCGAGTCCTCAGCCCAGTGCCCACGGCGTCCGGATCGCTGTCGGAGATCGGCCGCCACAGGTCGGACGAGCAGCGCGAGGGTGACGACGAGCCAGATCGGAAGGGGGGCCGCCCAGGCCAGCGTGGTGCCGGTGACCCCCGCGCCGAGCGCCACCGCGGCGGCCGCGACCAGGATCAGTCGCGTGAGCGGCAATCCGACGCTCTGAAGCAGGGTGAAGGGAAGGATGCCGCGGACCATCCGGAGGTGGCTTTGGAGCACCCCGAGCGGAGCCGACACGACGAGGAAGGGCGCGAGAAGACCGATCAGCGCTGCGAGCTCGTCGCTCGCCTCCGGAGAGCCGACCGCTTCAGCGATCGGACCGGCCAGCGCAACCGCCAGAGAGGTCACCGCGAGCGACAACAAGAGCACCGGCACGAGGGCGTGCACGAGCGTCCTCGTCTGCTGCCCGACCCGACCGAACGCCGACTGCTCGGCCAGGCTGTTCACTATTCCGCTGCCCGTGCCCAGCTTCAGGACCTCCGAGGCCACGGTGAAAAGAGCAATCGCCTGGAAGAAGAGCCCCGTGTCCGCGGTCCCCAGGCTCCGCGACACGATCGCCGTGACGACGAGCGCGACAACCGCGGCGAACGCTGACCCGAGCAGGCTCACCGCACCTGCCTTGGGCAGCGCCTCCCGCTGGCTCATGCTCGCGCGCGGCCCGACCACAAGTCGGAGCTCGGGGCGTACCGCTCCCGCAACAGCAGCGCAACCACAAGGGCGATCGGGAGCAGCAATCGGTCCAGACCGTAGTAGACGCTCATGACGACCGCGACAACCACCGCGGCATGCATCCAGAGCGCCGCCGGCGACGGAGCCGGAGCAGTGCGAATCGCCGCACCGAAGAGGAACACGAGGAACAACAGCAGCCCAACGAGACCGAAGCTGAACATGGCGTTCCACACGGCGCCCTGAGTGCCCGCCGCGATCTCACTCGTCAGCGATGGGCGAGGCGCACCGTAGCCGAGGAGCGGGGAGTCCAGAGTGCGCTGCAGCGTTTCCGCGTAGAGATTGGCGCGTCCCGCTCCCGTGTCCACGACCTCCTGACGCTCGGTGATGCGATCGACGAAGCCCGCCAGCCAGAGGGCGGCCACGGCGACACCGGCGCCGACCGCGACGCCCGCCACGAGCGCGATCCGCCCTCGGAAGAGCAACCTCAACAGGACATAGCCGACAGCCACGCCCAGGGCGATGAACATCCCTCGGTTCGAGGTCGCAACCGCGGGAGGGATCGCCGCCGCCAACCCCACGAGGGTCAGCACAAGCGCCCGTCGGGTCCCTCGGTAGATGGCGGCACCGAGGACGACCGGGGTCAGGAACGCCATGGCGGCACCCCACCCGTTGGCGTAGGCAAAGGGCGCGGAGGGACGGAGGAACGGCTCAACCGCTCCGTAGGGGGCCTGCACCTCTGCGAAAGCGGGAAAGACCAGGTCGCTGACGTACTCGTTCGAAAGGACGCTGCCAGGGAGGAGACGCCCTGCAGTGAACGTGATCCGGGCTTCGGGGAACTGCATCCCCAGGTAGCCGCCAACGATCACAACAACCCAGTACCACGTCAGCGCGTCGAGGATCCGGCGAGGAGTCAGGCTCTGAGGTGCGTTGGCGACGTAGACCATCACCAGGCAGATGGCTACGAACTGACCCAACCGCAGGCCGTAGCCGAGCATGCGACCGGAGGTGTCCAACATGACAGCACAGGGGATGGTCCACAACGTGAAAGCGATGAAGGGCATGATCCCCGGCATCAGGACCACCGACCGCTGGCGGACGAGCAGGGCGGCGAGCGGGACCGCCCCCAGCAACAGGTAGAAGGGAGTCAACCCCAGGGCCCACCACACCGGTATTCCCCACAGCAACGCGAGCACCGGCCAGGCCGGGCAAAGGTGGGCTCGGCAGCTCATCTGCCTCTGGCCGGGAGTGGCATGGGTTCCCTAAGGTGGTCGTGGCCAAGCGTGCGCTCACCTCGATCCCTTCTCACTCGACTCGGCTGGCGTGGCCGCGGCAAGAGCCCGGTACTTGCGCAGCAGCGACGGGACCGCAGTGGCCAGGGTGGCCAGGGAGAGGACGACATAGGCCGCCAGGAAGACCGATGATAGAGGGAGAAAGGACCAGCACCAAGAACAGCGTCCCTACGCTGCAGGGCAAGTTGGCGAAGGACACCCAGGCCGGCGCATTCGCACCCGGCAGCTCCCGGGCTGATCGTGAGAGCTTCTCGGCGAGGATCTGTCCGAAGAACCACACCGACGACACCAGCATGAAGGCAAGCGCGACCCCGACCGACCATTCCGGGACATCGTCACGTCGCGCGAGCGAGACGGCTAGCGCCAGGTGCACAGATGGCAGCCTCGCGGCGTCCACGACGTGGCGGAGCCACTCCCCGGCCAAGGAACTCGAGGCGGTCAGCCGCGCCAACTGGCCATCGGCCGAATCGAGGGCGTAGCCCAGAAGGAGGAGGACGGCGACCGTGATCGCCACGCCCCAATCGGGCGGGCCAATCGCCAAGACGACGATGCCCGACAATGACACCGCCCCACTGAGCAGCGTCACCTGCGTCGGTGTCAGGGATGCGACATAGGCCAGGGCGGCGGCGCGCCGGCCCAGCCAACGGTTCACCGAGCGGAGGTATGCGGGAACACCGTTGCCGGGCTTCTGCGCCAGGCTCAGCGCACGGATGGCGCTGGAGTAGTGACGCGGCAACCGCCGGGACGACGTTCTCCTGCGCGTCGATGGCTTCTCCTCTCGGTGCCGGCGAGGTCAACGCCCCCAGCCGGGCGGCAGGCCGTGGCCCACCGCCCGACCCATCACGACGGGACGATGCTCAGGTCGAAGCTGACATCGGG
>CAVOOM010000008.1:0-821010 GCA_963697565.1 uncultured Actinomycetota bacterium
GACCGAGTGGATCCGGAACGGCTCGATGATCGTGCGGTACTCGACGGGAGGGACGTGCCCATCCTGGCACCTCCGGCTACCGTCGTGCCATGAGCGAGCAGGACGACCGTCCGCTGCTGCCGGACACCACCTCCGACGAGCGCGACCCGGCCGACCCGTACAACAGCCGACCCGGACGACCTGGAGCGCCTCCGCCAGAGGTCCCGCCCCACCACGGCGGCTGACCGGCGGCTAGGCGACGTCGCCGGTGCCGACAGCGACGCCGCGCGCCGCGCGCCAGCGGGTGACCAGGCCGCGGGTCACCCACAGCGCGGTGCAGCGGCGGCCCCGATCACGACCGCTTCCCGGACCAGGGACTGGCCGCCGAGGTGGAGAGGGTAGGAGTCGGAGAGCCACGGGACGAAGAGCGCGACGAGGAAACCCCCGGCCATCACCGCGACAATCAGCCACCGCCGGGGGTCCATCGGGCGCGCGACGAGGTACAGCACGTACAGCGTCATGATCGCCAAGGTGAGGGTCGGAGACCCGGGCCTGGTGACGCTGCGGTCGTGGCCAGCGCCGCGTAGTACGACGTGAAGGCCCCGGCCGCGCAGATCACGCCGGAGGGATCGCGAAGGAGAGCACCCGGGCGAAGAAGCCCGACCGGAACCGGGCCTTGTTCGGCATCAGCGCGATGAAGAACGCGGGCACGCCGATGGTGAGGGCCGAGATCACCGTGAGGTGCCGGGAAAGGAACGGGAACGGCAGGGTCGCGATGCCCGTCAGGACCGCGAGCACCAACGCGTAGAACGACTTGGTGAGGAACAGGTCGCTGACCCGCTCGATGTGCCGAGCACCCGGCGGCCCTCGGCCACCACCGACGGCATCACCGCGAACCGGTTGTCCAGCAGCACGATCTGCGCGACCGCGCGGGTCGCCCCCGCGCCGGAGCCCATCGCGATCCCGAGGTCGGCGTCCTTGAGCGCCAGCACGTCGTTGACCCCGTCGCCGGTCATCGCCACCGTGTGCCCCCGGCTCTGCAGCGCCCCGACCATCGCCCGCTTCTGCGCGGGGGTGACCCGGCCGAAGACCGAGTGGGTGTCGAGCACCTCGGCCATCGCCTCGCGGTCCTCGGGCAGCCCGCGGGCGTCGTACGGGTCCTCGGCGCCGGGGATGCCGGCCTGCCGGGCGATCGCCCCCACGGTGGCGGGGCTGTCGCCGGAGATCACCTTCAGGTGGACCTGCTGGTCGAGGAAGTACGTGACCGTGTCGGCCACATCGCCGCGCAGCCGCTGGTTGATGACCAGCAGCGCGGCCGGGGCGAGGTCGCCGGCGCCGGTGTCGGGATCCGGGGCGCACCCGTCGGCCGACCGGGCCAGCAGCAGGACCCGGGCCCCGGAGCCGGCAAGCGCCTCGGCCTGGGCGCGGTCGGGGTCGCCGTCGGCGAGCAGCATCTCGGGCGCCCCGAGGACCCACCAGCCCTGCGGGCCGAAGCGCGCGGCCGACCACTTGCGCGCACTAGAGAACGGCACGATCGCGTCGCAGTGCCAGCCCGCGCCGGGCGAGGCGTACGCCGCGGCCACAGCGGTCTGGGTGGGGTTGGGGTTGTCATCGGCGGCGCCGAGCGCCCCGAGCGCCGCGTCCACGGGAGCCCCGGGGTCGAGGACGACCACGTCCTGCAGGTGCATCCCCGGCTCGGTCAGCGTGCCGGTCTTGTCGACGCAGACGACGTCGACCCGGGCCAGTACCTCGACCGCGGGCATCTCCTGGACGAGGGTCTGCTGCCGGCCGAGCCGCACCACCGCCACGGCCATCGCGACGCTGGTGAGCAGCACGAGCCCCTCGGGGATCATCGTGACGACCCCGGCGACCGTGCCGGTAGGGCGGTCTGCCAGTCCGGGGTGGCCTGCCACTGCGACCAGAACAGCAGCGCGCCGACCGGGATCAGGATGTACGACATCACCCGGACGAACTTCATGATGGAGCCCATCAGCTCCGAGCGGGTGACGGTGAACTTGCGCGCCTCGCTGGCGAGCCGGGTCGCGTACGAGTCGGCGCCGACCCGGGTGGCCTGCATGAGTCCGCTGCCGGACACCACGAACGAGCCGGACAGCGCCTCGTCGCCGGCGTCCTTGGCGACCGGGTCGGCCTCGCCGGTGAGCAGGGACTCGTCGATCTCGAGGCCCTGCTCCTCGAGGATCGCGCCGTCGACCACGAGCTGGTCGCCGGTCCGCAGCACGATCACGTCATCGAGGACGACGGCCGTGGGGCGGACCTCGACGTCGGCGCCGTCGCGGCGCACCACGGGCTTGGCCTCGCCCACCAGCGACAGCCGCTCCAGGGTCCGCTTGGCGCGGTACTCCTGGATGATCCCGATCCCCGAGTTGATGACGATGATGAAGCCGAACAGGGTGTCCTGGATCGGCGCCTGGGCGATGAACATCAACGCCCAGAGGATGCCGATGACGAGGTTGAAGCTCGTCACGATGTTGGCGCGGACGATGTCCTGCAGGCTGCGGCTGCGCGGGTCGGGGGCGTCGTTCGCGCGGCCGCTGGCGTGCCGCTCGGCGACCTCGGCCGCGGTCAGCCCGCGGGCCGAATCGGTCACTCGGTCTTGGACAGCGAGTCCCGGATCTGCTTGAGCAGGTCGATCTCGGTCTCGGTGAGCTCCTCCTCGGTGGGCTTGGCGAAGCGGGCCTGGGCCTTGTTCATCGGGACCACGACGACGAAGTAGATGACGGCCGCGGTGATGACGAACGTGATGATGGCGTTGATGAGGAGGCCGAGGTCGAAGACCTGGCCGTTGACGGTGAACTGCCCCCCGTCGACTCCGCCGCCGAGCACGAGGCCGATCAGCGGCTGGATGACGGCCTTGGTCATGGCCGCGACCACGGCGGTGAACGCCGCGCCGATGGCCACGGCGACGGCGAGGTCGACGACGTTGCCACGCATGATGAAGTCCTTGAAGCCCTTGAGCATGTGGAGCGTCCTCTCGTGTTCGGCGCGGGGCTCCCACCGTAGCGAGCGGCGCCGAGACCGGGCCCGTGGCTAGCCGACGAGGGCGGCGGACAGGACCCCGGCAGCCGCGGCGCCGGCCAGGGCGCGGGCGGTGTCGCGGTCGACCTCGAGCACGACGAGCGCGCCCCCCGCCGCGCCGTCGCCCGCCAGGAACCCGCCGCCCTCGGGTGGCCGCGGCACGGACAGCACGCGGACGGCCTCGGCGATGACGTCGGCGGAGCCCTCGGGGGTGGCGCCGAGGACGTCGACCAGGTCGCCGGCGCGGAGCAGGCGCGCGGCCTCGGCGTCGGCGAGGCGTACGGGGGCCGCGGCCAGCCCGCTCGCGGCATCGGTTGGCCCGCCCCCTGCCGCGGTGGCCGCCCCGCTGACGAGGCGGACGTCGGTGAGCACCTCGCCGGGCCGGACCGCGCCCCCGACCGGGCGCCCGACCGCGGCGCCGGGGTCGGTGAGCGCGCCTGCGGGGGCGAGCGCCTCGGGCACCTCCGCGCGGAGCAGGTCGGCGGCCTGCAGCACTGACCCCGCGGGGATCTCGCGGGCCGCCACGACGGCGGGGACGGTCGCCGGCGCCGGTGGGGACAGCGCCGAGACGGCGGTGAAGACCGCGGCGCCGGAGGCCACGGCGCCCAGGGCGCGGCGCCGTCGGCGCAGCCAGCGGCGGACGGGTCGCAGGCCGGCCCAGGCCGAGTCCAGCGCCGGGCGGAGAGCCGGCGCCCGGCTTGCTGGTCGGAGCGGGCCGCTCACGGCAGGTCGAACGGCAGCGGCAGGCCCTCGGTGGCCGAGCCGCACGCGCAGGTCCGCTGCTCCGGCAGCCGCGGGATCACCTCGAGGAGCAGGTCGCGCAGCCGGCGGACGTTGCGGGCGAAGACCTCCAGCACCTCGGCGTGGGTGACTCCTTCGCCGGATTCGACGCCGGCGTCGAGGTCGGTGACGAGCGACAGGTTGGTGTAGCAGAGGTCGAGCTCGCGGGCCAGGGCCGCCTCGGGGTGCCCGGTCATGCCGACCACCGACCAGCCGGCGGAGGCGAACCACCGCGACTCGGCGCGCGTGGAGAAGCGCGGCCCCTCGATCACGACCAGGGTGCCGCCGTCGGCGACCTGCCAGCCGGCGGACCGCGCGACCTCAACTGCCGTCGCCCGCCCGGCCGGGCAGTACGGGTCGGCCAGCGACACGTGGACCGCCCCGGGCCCGTCGTAGTAGGTGCCGATACGGGTGGTGGTGCGGTCGACGAGCTGGTCGGGGATCACGAGCGCCCCGGGCCCGAGCTCGTGGCGCAGCCCGCCGACGGCCGTGGGGGCGAGGACCTGCCGCACGCCCAGCGCGCGCAAGGCCCACAGGTTGGCGCGGTAGGGGATGCGGTGCGGGGGGAACTCATGGTCGCGGCCGTGGCGCGGGCAGGAACGCCACCCGCCGCCCGCCGATCGTGCCCAGCACCGGCGGCGCGCTCGGCGGGCCGTACGGGGTGTCGATCTCGACCTCGTCGGCGGTGTCGAGGAAGGCGTAGAAGCCGGAGCCGCCGAGGACGCCGATCTCGGCGCGGGGGTCGGGGCGTGGCGAGGGCTCGGTCACGGGCCAACGCTAGCCGCGCGGGCGGGCCCCTCCGCGGTTGTCCACAGCCGCGATGCCGGCCGCGATCAGGCGGACTTGGCCGGGGGCTTGGCCGATGACGACAGACGAAGACGAGGACGCCGAGGACGACGACGACGAGTCGACGAGGACGATGACGACGACGTCGATGGGGACGTCGTGCCGGCCGCCTTCGACTCGCCCTTGGCCGCCGGCGCCGAGTCGGCCTTCGCGGGGGCGGGCTTGGCGTCCCCGCTTGCGGCCGCGCCTGCCTTCGCGCCCGCCCGGTTGTCGGTGCGGTAGAAGCCGGAGCCCTTGAAGACCACCCCGACCGCCGAGAAGACCTTGCGCAGCTTGCCGCCGTCGCAGGCCGGGCACTCGGTGAGCGAGGGGTCGCTGAAGGACTGCACGACCTCGAGCGGGGTCTCGCAGCTGGTGCACACGTACTGGTAGGTCGGCACGATGCTCCCTTTCGACGCCTTGCCGGTCCAGGCCGGTCCAGCCTCGACGGTGGTTGGCACTCTCCGGTGCCGAGTGCCAATCGTACGGCCGCGCGCGCACCGCGCCAATTCCGGCACGGGCCCTGGCTAGGGTTCCCGCCATGCCTGGGCCGCGTCTCGCCGAGCTCGAGTGGGAGGTCGCCGCGGGCGGCGCGGTCGGCGCCGTCGCGCGCTACCTCATCTCCGAGCAGGCGCCGTGGGCAGGCCCGCCCGCGTGGCCGTGGGCCATCTTCGCGGTGAACGTGCTCGGGTGCCTGCTGATGGGGCTGCTGGTCGGCTTCATCGCGCGCGATCGCCGCCATGACCGGTGGCGGCCCTTCGTGGGGATCGGCGTGCTGGGCGGCTTCACCACGATGTCGGCGTTCGCCGCAGAGGTGCGCGACTTCCTCACCGCGGGAGAGCCCGCGCTCGGGCTTGCCTACGCCGTGGCCTCGGTGCTCGCCGGGCTGGCCGCGGTCATGCTCGGCACCAAGCTCGTCAGCGGGCGCGCGTGAACGGGGTGGGCGCGCTGGCGCTGGTCGCCGCCGGTGGGGCGGTCGGGGCGCTGGGCCGGGCCTGGCTGGCGCCCCGGGTCGCCCGGATGGCCGCCGAGCGCAACTACGGAACGTTCGCGGTCAACGTCGTCGGCTCGTTCCTGCTCGGAGTCGTGCTGATCGCCGGCGGGGAGCGGGCCTACCTGCTGCTGGGAGCCGGGCTCGCGGGCGCCTTGACGACCTTCTCGGCCTTCGCCGCCGACCTCGACGTGATGCGCGGGGAGCGGCGCTGGGCGGGTCTCGGCGTCTACTCGCTGCTCACGGTTGCGGCGAGCCTCGCCGCGGTCGCCGCTGGTGCGTGGGTCGGCGCAGCGATCGCCGGCTGACCCATTACCGTCGGCGCCATGAAGCGCCGCCGCTGGCCCAAGGTCCTCGCCTGGATCGCCGCTGTCGTCTGCCTGCTGCTCATCGTCGGCGACGGGGGCCGCGGTCTTCCTGACCCGCGCCTCCTGGCCGCAGACCGACGGGTCGCTCAGCCGTCCCGGGCCTCGACCGGCAGGTGAAGGTGGTGCGCGACACCCACGGCATCCCGCAGGTCTACGCGTCCAGCAGCGACGACCTGTTCTTCGCCCAGGGCTTCGTGCACGCCCAAGACCGGTTCTGGGAGATGGACGTCCGCCGGCACGTGACCGCCGGCCGGCTCGCGGAGATGCTGGGCGAGCCCGCGGCGTCGACGGACGCCTTCATCCGCACCCTCGGCTGGCGGCGGGTCGCCGAGCAGGAGCTGCCGCTGCTGTCGGCCGAGACGCGCGCGGCGCTCGACTCGTACGCCAAGGGCGTCAACGCCTACCTCAAGGGCAAGTCCAACCGCGAGCTGTCCTTTGAGTACGTCATCCTCGGCCTGACCAACAGCGGGTACGAGGTCGAGCCGTGGACCCCGGCCGACTCCGTCGCATGGCTCAAGGCGATGTCGTGGGACCTGCGCGGCAACATGCAGGAGGAGATCCAGCGCAGCCTGATCTCCGCGGAGGTCGGGGTCGACCGGACCGAGAGCCTCTACCCGGACTTCCCGTTCGCCGACCACGAGCCGATCGTCACGCAGGGCGCGGTCGTCGGCGGGGCCTTCGACCAGGACGCCGAGCCGGTGGCCCAGCCCACGCCGGCGCCGCCTATCGCCGCCATGCCGGCGCTGCGCCGGGTGCTGCAGGCACTCGACGCCGTGCCCCCGCTGATGGGGCCGAGCGGCTCGGGCATCGGGTCGAACTCGTGGGTCGTCTCCGGCGACCGCACCTCGACGGGCGAGCCGCTGCTGGCCAACGACCCGCACCTCGGCGCCTCGCTGCCGGGCATCTGGTACCAGATGGGCCTGCACTGCGCGCCCGTGACGGCGGCCTGCCCGTACGAGGTGGCGGGCTACACCTTCAGCGGGCACCCGGGGGTGGTGATCGGCCACAACGCCGACGTCGCCTGGGGCTTCACCAACCTGGGGCCGGATGTCAGCGACCTCTACCTGGAGAAGGTCGAGGGCGACACCTACCGGGTCGGCGCGCAGGACAAGCCGCTGACGTCGCGGCGCGAGGTCATCAAGGTCGCCGGGGGCGAAGACCTGGTGATCACCGTGCGCTCCACCGAGCACGGCCCCCTGCTGTCGGACGTCGCCGACCTCGACGAGGACTTCGCCCGGTACGGGCAGGTCGGGGTGGACGCCCCGGCCCCGCGCCAAGCCGCCGGCGCGCGGCGACGGCTACGAGGTGGCGCTGCGCTGGACCGCGCTCGACCCGGGCCGCACCGCCGACGCCGTCCTGCTGCTCAACCAGGCGGCGGACTGGCAGGACTTCCGGGCGGCCGCGGAGCTGTTCGAGTCGCCCTCGCAGAACATGATCTACGCCGATACCCAGGGCACGATCGGCTACCAGGCCCCCGGCCGGATCCCGGTGCGGGCCACCGGCGACGGCCGCTGGCCGGCGCCCGGCTGGGACCCCGCTTACACCTGGGAGTCCTACATCCCGTTCGAGGCGCTGCCCAGCGTCACCGACCCCGACGACGGCTTCATCGTCACCGCCAACGCCGCGGTGATCGACACCCGCACGTACCCGTACTTCCTCACCGATGACTGGTCGTACGGCGCCCGGCAGCAGCGGATCAAGGACCTCGTCGGCGCCGAGTCCGAGATGACGCCGCAGCGGATGGCCGAGATCCAGATGGACAACTGGAACGAGAACGCGTCGTTCCTTGTGCCCGCGCTGCTCAAGGTGTCGGTGGGGCGCGACACCGCCGAGGCCCAGCGGCTGCTCGACGGCTGGGACTTCCAGCAGGGCCGAGACTCAGCGCCGGCGGCCTTCTTCAACGCGACCTGGCGCAACCTGCTCGCGACGGTGTTCGACGACGAGCTGCCCGAGGACGCCCGCGCCGACGGCGGTGACCGCTGGTTCGAGGTCGTCCGCGGCCTGCTCGACGAGCCGGACGACCCTTGGTGGGACGACCGGCAGACGCCGCAGCGCGAGGGCCGCGACGAGGCGCTCGCCAACGCGATGCGCGCGGCCGACGACGAGCTGACCAAGCGGTTCGGCGACGACCCGGCGGCGTGGCGTTGGGGGGCGATGCACACGCTGACGCTGGAGAACGGCACCTTTGGCCAGTCCGGGATCGCGCCGATCGAGTGGATCTTCAACCGCGGGCCGATCGAGACCTCCGGCGGCGACTCGATCGTCAACGCGACCGGGTGGACGGCGTACGAGGGGTACGAGGTGGACTGGGTGCCCTCGATGCGCCAGGTCATCGACCTGTCCAACTTCGACAAGTCGCGCTGGGTGCAGCTCACCGGCAACAGCGGCCACGTCTACCACCCGAACTACTGGGACCAGGTCGAGCCCTGGCGCGACGGCGACACCAACGCGTGGCCGTTCAGCGAGGCCGCCGTCCTGCTCTACGCCGAGGACACCCTCACCCTGAAGCCCTAAGGCGGGTGGCCGCGCTGGGCGTGACCACGGCGTTGACGGGGTGGTCGTGCGGTTCGGCGGGCAGGTCGCCGGCCTCGTGCAGCTCGCCGTCCCAGAGCAGCGCCACCACCAGGGCGCCAGCCCGCGTACGCGCGAGCGCGCGGTCGTACGAGCCGCCGCCCTTGCCGAGCCGCACCCCGTCGCGGGCGACCGCGAGCGCGGGCACGAGCACGACGGCGGCGTCGCCGATGGCGTCGGGGCCGAGCCGCTGGCCGACCGGCTCGGCCATGCCGCGCAGCGTGAAGCCCAGCGACTCCGGGCCGGCGTACTCAGCCCAGTCGAGGTCGAGGTCGTCGAGCACCACCGGGAGCAGCACCCGCTTGCCCGTGTCGCGCAGGGCGTCGAGCAGCGCCTCGGTGGGCGGCTCGGTGCCGAAGGAGGAGTACGCCGCCACACAGCGGGCGGCAGCGACCTCGGGAAGCGCGAGCACCCGCCGCGCAAGCGCCGGCCCGGCGTCGGCGCCGAGCACCGCCGAGCGCCGCCGCTGCCGGGCGAGGGCGCGCCGGACCGCCTTGTCCCGGCTTCCGTCCAGCGCGCTCACCCCGGCAGTGTGGCCTGTCCTCGTTAGGGTTCGGGACATGACCGTCGATCGCGCCCTCACCAAGGCCGTCATCCCGGCCGCGGGGCTGGGCACGCGATTCCTCCCCGCCACCAAGGCGACGCCGAAGGAGATGCTGCCGGTCGTCGACAAGCCGGCCATCCAGTACGTCGTGGAGGAGGCGGCCGCGGCGGGCCTCACCGACCTGCTCGTCGTGACCGGGCGCACCAAGCGGGCCATCGAGGACCACTTCGACGAGGCCGTGGAGCTGGAGCTCACCTTGGCCGAGCGCGGTGACGCCGAGACGCTGGCGCTCGTGCGAGCCCCCACGGAGCTGGCGCGCATCCACTACGTGCGGCAGGGCGACGCTCTGGGGCTCGGCCACGCGGTCGGCTGCGCCGAGCAGCACGTCGGCGACGAGCCCTTCGCGGTGCTGCTCGGCGACGACCTCGTTGCCGACGGCGGGGAGTTGCTGCGCCGGCTCAAGGCGGTGCGCTCCGCGTACGGGGGCAGCGTGGTCGCGCTCATGAGGGTGCCGGCCGACGAGATCCACCGCTACGGCTGCGCGGCGGTCGAGGCGACCGACGAGCCGGACGTGGTGCGCGTCGTCGACCTCGTCGAGAAGCCCGCCCCGGGCACCGCGCCCAGCAACCTCGCGGTGATCGGCCGCTACGTGCTCGATGCCTCGATCTTCGGGGTGCTGGCCAAGGGGGTCGCCGACGAGCGGGGCGAGATCCAGCTCACCGACGCGCTGCGCGTCCTGGCGCACGAGGGGCTCGCCAGCAGGGGCCGCGAGCGCCGCAGTGGCGGGGTGCACGGGGTCATCTACGACGGCCGGCGCTTCGACACCGGCAACAAGCTGTCGTACCTCCAGGCGGTGGTCGAGCTGGCCGTCGAACGCGACGACCTCGGGCCGCCTTTCCGCGCGTGGCTGCAGGAGTTCTGCGCGCGCTCACTGACGCAACCGGCCCAGCGCACTGAAGAGCACACCGACCCACAGGGGGAGACCGCGTGAAGTCCGTCGACCAGCACCTCGCCGACGTCCTGGAGGGGGTGGAGCCGCTGCAGCCGCTGGAGCTGCAGCTGCTCGACGCCGACGGCTGCGTACTGGCCGAGGACGTGGTGGCGCCCTGGGACCTGCCGATGTTCGACAACTCCGCGATGGACGGCTACGCGGTGCGGGTCGCCGACGTCGAGGGCGCCCATGAGGGGGCCCCCGCCGTGCTCCCGGTGGTCGGCGACGTCCCGGCGGGCACGCCGCCGCAGTTCACCGTGCAGCCGGGGATGTCGGCCCGGGTGATGACCGGGGCCGAGGTCCCGCTCGGCACGGAGGCGGTCGTCCCCCTGGAGTGGACCGACGGCGGCATCACCGGCGTCTCGATCACCCAGCAGCCCGAGCCCGGCGCGCACATCCGCCGCCGCGGCGAGGACGTGCAGGCGGGGCAGACCGTGCTGGAGGCGGGCAACCGCCTCGGCCCGGCGCAGCTGGGCATGCTCGCCGCGGTGGGCCGCGCCCGAGCCCTCGTACGGCCGAAGCCGCGCGTGGTGATCCTCAGCACCGGCAGCGAGCTGGTCGAGCCGGGGACGACCCCCGGGCCCGGCCAGATCAGCGAGTCGAACTCCTACATGCTCTCCGCGGCGGCGCACCAGGCCGGCGCGCTGGCGTACCGGATCGGCATCGTCCCCGACGACCCGCGCACCCTGCTCGACACGATCGAGGACCAGCTGATCCGCGCAGACCTGGTGGTCACCACGGGCGGGGTCAGCGTCGGGGCCTACGACGTGGTCAAGGAGGTGCTCACCCGGCTCGGCACCGTCGACTTCAGCACCGTGGCCATGCAGCCCGGCAAGCCCCAGGGCCACGGGCACGTCGGCCCCGACGAGACCCCGATCTTCACGCTGCCTGGCAACCCGGTGTCGGCGTTCGTGTCGTTCGAGGTCTTCGTCCGCCCGGTGATCCGGCGGATGCTCGGCGCCGAGCCGCTGCACCGGCCCATGGTGCGGGCGATCTGCATGGAGGGCTTCGACTCCCCGGTCGGCAAGCGGCAGTACGTCCGCGGCCGGCTCGAGGTGCGCGACGGGCGCTACGTCGCGACCCCCGTGGGCGGCCAGGGCTCGCACCTGATGGGCGGGCTGGCCCAGTCGAACGCGCTGCTCGTCGTGCCGGATGACGTCGGCCGGATCAACGAGGGCGAGCCGGTGGCCGTGATGGTGCTCGAACGGCGGCTGGTGTGACCGAGGGGCCGCTCACCCACCTCGATGCGCGCGGCCACGCGCGCATGGTGGACGTGTCCGCGAAGGACGTCACCGTGCGCGCGGCCCGGGCCTCCGGGCACGTGCGGGTGTCCGCCGACGTGGTCGCGCTGCTGCGCGATGGCGGGGTGCCGAAGGGAGACGCCTTGGCGGTGGCCCGGATCGCCGGGATCCAGGCCGCCAAGCGCACCCCCGACCTGGTGCCGCTGTGCCACCCCATCGCGATCCACGGGGTGGACGTCGACCTCGCCGTGCAGGACGACCGCGTCTCGATCTCGGCCACCGTCCGCACCGCAGACCGCACGGGCGTCGAGATGGAGGCGCTGACCTGCGTCGCCGTCGCCGGGCTCGCCCTCATCGACATGGTCAAGGCCGTCGACCCGGGCGCCGTCCTCGCCGAGGTGCGGGTGGAGGAGAAGTCAGGCGGTTCGGGCGGCCGCTGGCAGCGGGAGGAACCATGACCGGACGTGCGTTGGTCGTCACCGTCTCGACGCGTGCCGCCGCCGGGGTCTACCCCGACCGCAGCGGCCCGGCGGTCGTCGAGGAGCTCGCCGCGGCCGGCTGGCACGTTGACCAGCCGATCGTCGTGCCGGACGGCGAGGCGGTCGAGGCCGCGCTGCGCCAGGCCGTCGCCGACGGGTACGACCTGGTGCTGACGACCGGCGGCACCGGACTCGGGCCGGACGACGCGACGCCTGAGGCGACCGCCCGGGTGGCCGACCGGCTGGCGCCAGGGCTCGCCGAGGCGGTGCGGGCGAGCGGCGTCGAGGCGGGGGTCGCGACCGCTGTGCTGTCGCGGGGGATCGCGGGGGTCGCGGGGCGCACCCTGATCGTCAACCTGCCCGGCTCGGTGGGCGGCGCCCGCGACGGCGTCCAGACGCTGCTCCCGGTCCTCGGGCACGCCGTCGACCAGCTCCGCGGCGGCGACCACCGGTGAGCGGATCGGCGCGCAGCGCGTGAGCCGCAACTCCTGGAAGGTCCGGCTGTCGTCGGGGCCGGTGTCGATCCGGCCGGTCGAACGCGGTGACGAGCGGGCCTGGTTCCAGGTGCGCGCCCGCAACGCGGCCTGGCTGGCGCCGTGGGAGGCCAGCTCGCCGGTGCCGAGCGACACCCCGCCGACCTTCGCGACGATGGTGCGGCAGCTGCATGCGCAGGCGCGCGAGGGGCGCACCCTGTCGTTCGTCGTCGAGTACGAGGGACGGCTGGCCGGGCAGCTCACCTGCGGCGGGATCGCGTGGGGGTCGCTGCGCTCGGCCTACCTCGGCTACTGGGTCGACGAGGCGGTGGCCGGCCGGGGGGTCATGCCGACGGCTGTTGCGATGGCCTTCGACCACCTGGTCGGCACGGTCGGACTGCACCGCGTCGAGGTGAACATTCGCCCGGAGAACGCCGCCAGCCGCCGGGTCGTCGACAAGCTCGGCTTCCGCGAGGAGGGGCTGCGACCGCGCTACCTGCACATCGATGGGGATTGGCGCGACCACGTCTCGTACGCCTTGACGGCCGAGGAAGTCCCCGGCGGGCTGCTCGCCCGGTGGCTCGGACGCTGATCTCGCAGGCGCGACACGCGGGCGCGGTGCGGGACCGGCAGCCGTTCGGCGCATAGCCTTGCGCCCCGTGGGAGCAGGCGTCATCTACGCGGTCATCATCGCGTTGTGGGCGCTCGTGCTCGTGCCGATGTGGGTGCGGCGCCATGACGAGGCCAACGAATCCCGGTCGGTCGACCGCTTCCATGACGCCATGCGCATCCTGTCTCGCCGGGGGACCGACATGCCCGATCAGCGCCAGGTCCTGCAGCCCCGCCGCCAGCCCGTGGTGGACGTCGTCGTGACGGGGGGGCACCGCTCATCGGCCACCCGGTCCCGGGCCGAGGCCCGTGCGTCTCAGGCGCAGCGCCGCCGCCGCACCCTCGCCGTCCTGGCGGGGGTGCTCCTCGTGGTGGCCGGCCTCTCCCTCCTTGGCGTCCTACCGGTGTGGCTGATCGCGCTGCCGCTCCTGCTGGCCGCCGGTTTCGTGGTGCACCTGCGCCAGGAGGCCCGCCGCGCGTCCGCCCGCGAGGCCCGGCTGCGGCGGCTGCGCCGCGAGTCGGCCGGCCGCGCGGCCGTGTCGGGCGCCGTCGCCGGCGCGGTGGCCGGTTCAGAGGGGCGGCGCGCAGCCCGCGCCCGCGAGGTGTTCGCGTCGGCTGCGGCAGCCGACCTCGAGTCCTCGCAGCCGGCCGAGTTCTACGACGCTGTCGCCGACCAGGTGTGGGAGCCGGTGCCGGTGCCGGTGCCCACGTACGTCACGGCGCCCAAGGCGCCGCGCTCGGTGCGCCAGGTCGACCTGACCCAGCCGGGCACGTACTCCGCGGGCCGCCGCGCCGAGGACGAGCTGTTCGACCAGACCCGCGTCGACGAGGACTTCGAGACGGCGCTGGCCGCCGAGGTCGACCACACCGCCGACGACCGCGGCTACGACCAGCGCCGCCGCGCCGCCGGCCAGTAGCCGCGCGGCGTTCAGCGATTCGGCCCTGATCGGGCTGGTTGCTATCCTCCCTGGCGTACCAAGGGGCTGTGGCGCAGACCGGTAGCGCACCTCGTTCGCATCGAGGGGGTCAGGGGTTCAAATCCCCTCAGCTCCACCCATACCGCTCGCGCTGTCGCTGGCCCTGCGCTTCCGCAGGCCGAGGGCGGCCGCCGCAGCAGCGGCCAACAGCGCGGCGGTGCCGAGCCACCAGGCGGCGCCCGATCCCTGCGAGCCGGTGTCCTGCGCGGCCAGGTTCGCTTCCGGTGCGGCGGCGAGCGGAGCCGTGGTCGATGACTCGGCGGACGGGGCCGCCACGGCTGCGGGGCTTTCGGCCGGCGTCGGTTCCGCCACCGGGGTCGACGCGGTCGCGGGAGCCGAGGGCGCCGTTGCGCGGGGAGCCGCCGTCGCGGGGGCCGGCACCGGCGCGGGCCGCGGCGGAGTCGCGGCGGCGGGCGGGGTGGCGACCAACGGGGGAGCGCCCATGACCGCCGTGCCTGCCCAGCCCTCGGGGATGGCCAGCCGCCAGCCGCCGACGGCCTCGGGGTCGGCGACCACCGCGGGCAGCACGTCAGCCGTGGGCGAGACGCCGCCCCCCAGGACGGCGCCTTGGGCGTCCTCGATGCAGAACGAGACCTGAGCGGGGTCCACCGAGGTGAAGTCGTCGCAGAAGACCACCCGGGGCAGGCCGTCGGCGACCGCGGGGGCGGCGAGCCAGAGGATCGCGGCGGCCGTCAGCGCCGCACCGGTGGCGGCCCGCTTCGTGATCACGGACGTGACGCTAACGAGGCCGCGCGAGCGCGGGGAGGCCGTTCACCCGGCTGGGGCCGGATTCGGCACGCGCTGTTCAAGGCCGCTCACCGTGCGTGCGCATCGGGTGCCGGCGGGGGGCGCGGTCAGTACCCGGTGGCCCCGTCGAGGCGCTCGCGCAGCAGGTCGGCGTGGCCGTTGTGCCGGGCGTACTCGGCGATCAGGTGCAGCAGGATCCAGCGCAGCGAGACCGGCTCGCCGGTCGAGCGCCGGGTGCCGGTGTCGTCCAGCGACGAGCGCGCGACGATGGCGCGGGCCGCCTCGCACTCCGCGGCCCACACCGCCAGGTCCGCGGCGAAGTCGCCCGCCAGGTCGTTGAAGTCCTCGTCGTCGTCCTCGTCGTAGGTGTAGAGCGGCGCGATCCCGCGCTCGGCGAACTGCTCGCGAAACCACCAGCGCTCCACCCCCGCTAGGTGCCGCACCAGCCCGTGCAGGCTCATGGTCGACGGCGGGATCGCGCGCTCGCGCAACTGCTCGGCGGTGAGCCCCGAGCACTTGGCGGCAAGCGTCGCCCGATGCCAGTCCAGCAGGGCTGTGAGCATCGTGCCCTCGTCGCCTTGGCCCGGCATCGGCTCGCGCTCGACGCCAGGGAACTGCAGGGAGTACGTCGTCGGCTGCTCGGATCCGGGGCCGGACTCGCTGCCGCCCGCGATCGACGGCAGCACCTGGACGGTCGCCCCCGGGCCGACCGCCGTCGCCAGGCCGTCGGAGGCCCGCACGTCGGCCCCGTCGACGTACACGTTGACGTAGCGGCGCAGCGCACCCGTCTCGTCGCGGATCCGGCGCTCAAGCGGCGGGTGGTCGCGGGCCAGGGCATCGAGGAGATCGCCCAAGGTCCCCCCGGGAGCCTCGACCGCGAGCGACCGCGCGCCGCCGGCCAGCTCGGCCAGGCTGCCCGGCAGGACGAGCTCGGCCATCGCGGGGCTCACGTGAGCTCCACCGCGCGGAGGACGAGGACATCGGGAAGGTGGGCGGCAACGACCGAGAACGTCTCGCCGCCGTCGGCGCTGGCGTAGACGCAGCCGTCGCGGGTGCCGACGTAGACACCGGTCGGGTCGGCGGCATCGACGCACGCGGCGTCACGCAGCACCACCGTCCAGCTGTCGTCGGGCAGGCCGGAGCGGGACTCGTGCCAGGTGGCGCCGGCGTCGGTCGTGCGGTGGACCCGCAGCCGCCCGCCCGGCGGCACGCGCTCGCCGTCGGCGACGAGCGGGACGACCCACGCGGCGCCCGGCTCGCGCGGGGAGGCGAGGACCGGGAAGCCGAAGTCGGCGGGGAGCCCCTCGGCGATCGACGTCCACTGGCCGCCCGCGTCGTCGGAGCGGTAGACGCCGAAGTGGTTCTGCGCGTACAGGCGCTGCGGGTCACCCGCATCGGGGGCGATCTTGTGCACGCACTGGCCGTACTCCGGATCCGGGTCGGGCATGAAGTACGCCGAGATGCCGCGGTTGCGCGGCTCCCACCCGGTCGCGCCGTCGTCGCTGGCGTAGACGCCCCCGGCGCTGATGGCCACGAGCACGCGGTCCGAGGCGGCATCGGTGAGGACGGTGTGCACCGCGGCGCCGCCGTAGCCGGGCTGCCAGTCCTGCCGGTGCGGGTGGTCCCACAGCCCGCGGACGAGGGCGAACGACTCGCCGCCGTCGTCGCTGCGCCACAGCGAGATCGGCTCGCAGCCGGCCCACACCACGTCGGGCCGCCCTGCCGAGTCGGGCTGCAGCTGCCAGATGCGGGCCAGTGCCGCGCCGGTGTCCGCAGGGAACCGGATCGCGCCGTGCTCGGTCTCCTGCCAGGTGGCGCCCATGTCGTCGGAGCGCATCACGGTCGGGCCCCAGTGCTCGCTGTGGGTGGCGGCGAGCAGGCGCACCGGGTCGCGGCGGGTGTCGACCGCCACGGCGGCGACCTCCCTGGCGAGGAAGTGCGGTCCCTCGACCGTCCAGGTGCGCCGGCCGTCGTCGCTGCGGGCCAGCCAGAGGCCCTTGCGCGTGCCGATCGCGAGCAGCGTCGACGGTGGCATCGGTCCTCCTCGGGGCGCGGGCGCTTGCCGCGCAATCTAGACCCGGGGACCGACCGAGGTAAGGGCTCCGCTCAGCGGGCGTCGAGGCGGGCCCGAACCTCGGGCCGCCGCAGCGGAGGAAGGGCGGCCGGCGGCTGCTTGCGCGGCGGAAGCGCCTCGAGCAGCCCGGCGGTGACCGCGGCGACCTCGGCGACCGCCGCCTCGAAGGCCGCCTCAGCCGCTGCGCCTGGCCTCCTGATCCCGCTCACCTTGCGGACGTATTGGCGGGCCGCCGCCTCGATCTCCTCGGCGGTCGCGGCCGGCTCCAGGCCGCGCAATTCGGTGATGTTCCGGCACATGCGGCGACGGTACGCCGACCGGCTAGATCCAGGAGGAGAACCACATCCGCGCCCGCCAGGCGTCGTACGAGATGACCTCGCCGGTCCAGATCGGCTCGAACCAGGCGAACATCGCGAGCACCACGAGCAGGTACGCCCCGACCGCGATGGCGGCCCACATCCGGCGCCGGCCGGGCTCGTTGGGGCCGAGGATCCGGGCGATGGCCAAGGTGATCGCCAGGCAGACGAACGGCGCGGCGACCACGACGTACCAGGAGAAGACGGTCCGATCACCCGACAGCGCCCAGGGCAGCCAGCCGGCGGCAACCCCGAGCAGCGCGGCGCCCGCGCGCCAGTCGCGCTGCGCGCCCCACCACCACAGGCAGGCCGCGAGGGCCGCGAGGCCAGCCCACCAGATGGCCGGGTTGCCCAGCGCCAGCACCTCAGAGACGCAGCGGTCGGCCCCGCAGCCGGTCGCCTCGCCGTCGTAGTGCATGGACACCGGGCGGACGAGGACGAGCCAGCCGATCGGCTCAGACTCGTACGGGTGGTCCGACGTGATGGCGCGGGCCGAGCTGAGCATCCCGCCGTGGTAGTGCCACAGCGAGCGGAACGCGTCCACGACCGCGTTGCCGGAGGGGCTGTTGTTCGCCGCCCACTGGCGGTCCCAGCCGCCCGAGGTGAGCAGCCACCCCGACCAGGTGACGACGTACGTCACGATCGCGGTGGGGACGATCGCGAGGAAGGCGGGCAGCGCGTCGCGGCGCAGCGCGGCCCTGGTCGGGCTCGGCTCGCCGGCCTGCTGGCGCGCGCCGCGGTCCCACAGCACGGTCATCACGCCGAACGCCGCCAGGTAGAAGACACCCGACCACTTGGTGCCGCAGGCCAGGCCGAGGCAGACGCCCGCCGCCACCCGCCACGGCCGCCACCTCGGGCCGGTGCCCGCGCGCCGGTGGTCGCGGTCGATGACCAGGCAGCCGAACGCGGCCAGCACGAAGAAGGCCAGCGGCCCGTCGAGCATCGCCGTGCGCGACAGCACGATCGACAACCCCTCGAGGGCGAGCAGCAGGCCGGCGATGCAGCCCAGCAGGGTCGAGCCGGTCATCCGGCGGACGATGCGCGCCAGCAGCAGGATCGCGAGGGTGCCCAGCACCGCCGAGCCGAACCGCCACGCCGCCGGCGACACCTCGAACACCCATTGACCGCCGCCGGCGACCCACTTGCCGAGCGGCGGGTGGATCACGTAGCCGGGGGAGTCGGTGAAGATGTCGGTGCGGCCCTGCAGCAGCAGCTCGTCGGCGCCCTCGACGGCCTTGCGCTCGTACCCGAACAGGGTGAGGGACAGCCCGTCCTTGGCGTAGTACGTCTCGTCGAAGATGACGGCATCCGGCCGGCCGAGCGCGCTGAACCGGATCCAGCCGCCGATCGCCATCACGCCGAGCGGCCCGGCCCAGCCCAGCAGGCGCGCCCGGTTCCCCGCTCGGTCGGGCGCCGCCTCGACCGTCGTCACACGCGCCATCGTAAGAGGGGGTGCGAGGATCACGGCATGACCGAGGCCTCCGGCGTGCTGGTCCTGGCCGGCGCCCCGATCGGCGACCCGTCGGACGCCTCGCCCCGGCTGGGCCGCGAGCTCGCCGCGGCCGACGTGGTCGCCGCCGAGGACACCCGCCGACTGCGGCGGCTCGCGGCCGACCTGGGCGTCGCCGTCACGGGGCGCGTCGTGTCGTACCACGAGTCCAACGAGGCCGAGCGGACCCCGGGCCTCATCGACGACCTGCTGGCCGGCGCCCGGGTGCTACTGGTCACCGACGCCGGGATGCCGAGCGTGAGCGACCCGGGCTACCGGCTGGTGGCCGCCGCGGTGGCCGCCGGGGTGCGGGTGACCTCGGCGCCTGGCCCCAGCGCCGTGCTGACCGCCCTTGCCGTCAGCGGCCTGCCGGTCGACCGGTTCTGCTTCGAGGGGTTCCTGCCGCGCAAGGCCGGCGAGCGCGCGGCCCGGCTGCGCGAGCTCGCCGGGGAGACCCGCACGCTGGTCTTCTTCGAGGCGCCGCACCGGCTGGCCGCCGCCCTTGACGCGCTCGCCGACGCGTTCGGCCCGCAGCGCCCCGCCGCGATCTGCCGCGAGCTCACCAAGACGTACGAGGAGGTCGTCCGCGGGGGCCTGGGCGAGTTGGCGCGCTGGGCCCAGGGCGAGGTGCGCGGCGAGATCACCCTGGTCGTCGGCGGAGCCCCGGCGCGCGCCGCCGAGCCCACCCCGGCCGAGCTGGCCGCCCTGGTCGCGGAGCGGATGGCCGGCGGGGAGTCGCGGCGCGATGCGGTGGCGGCCGTCGCCGCGATCACCGGCGCCCCCCGCCGCGCGGTCTACGACGCCTCGCTGGCCTGAGCCGACCGAACCTCGCTGGAGGTGCCGGAAGGCGGGGGGATGGGGTCCGAAAGTCCCTGTCCTCGGCCTGCCCGCGGGGGCACCCTGGCGGTATCGGCGGGCGGGCGCCGGTGGACCCGGGGAGGTGGCCCCAATGCGTGAGACCGAGGTCTCGTACGAGGCGTTCCGGCTGGGGTGCCGCGCGTGCGGCGCGCAGTGGCGGGCCGTCTACCGGGTCCAACGCTGGTCCGACGACGGCGGAGCCGAGCACACCGCCTGGTACCGCGAGGGCGCCGGCTCGGTCTCCCCGTACGGAGGCGAGTGCTGCGATTCCTGCGGCGCAACGGCCGAGGTGGCCGCCCCGCCGTGGGACATCGCGCACGGCCGTCGGGTGGGCGGCGAGGCGCCCGAGGCGCTCGCCACGCCCGCGGTGTCGCCGGTTCCGCGCCCCCGGCAGGCGCCTGCGCAGCGGGCCCCGCGGCTCCGCGAGGCCTAACCCACACGGGGACGCCAAGCCGCACAAGATCGGCCCGGCCCTAAGATCCGGGCCATGCCCCGCAATGTGTTGACGGCGGTCGCCTGGCCGTACGCCAACGGCCCGCGCCATATCGGCCATGTCTCCGGCTTCGGCGTGCCCAGCGACGTGTTCTCCCGCTACATGCGGATGTCCGGTCGCAACGTCTGATGGTGAGCGGCACCGACGAGCACGGCACGCCCATCCAGGTGCAGGCCGACGCCGAGGGGCTGAGCCCGCGCGCGCTCGCCGACCGCTACAACCGGGTCATCGTCGAGGACCTGCAGGGGCTCGGGCTCACGTACGACCTGTTCACCCGCACGACGACGCGCAACCACTACGCCGTGACCCAGGAGATCTTCCGCACGCTGCACCGCAACGGCTACGTCGTGGCGCGCACCACGCTCGGCGCGATCTCGCCGTCGACCGGCCGCACGCTGCCGGACCGCTACATCGAGGGCACCTGCCCGATCTGCGGCTACGACGGCGCCCGCGGCGACCAGTGCGACTCCTGCGGCAACCAGCTCGACCCGATCGACCTCGGCAACCCGCGCAGCAAGATCAACGGCGAGAAGCCGGAGTTCGTCGAGAGCGAGCACTTCTTCCTCGACCTGCCGGCCTTCGCCGAGGCGCTCGGCGGCTGGCTGCAGACCCGCAACGACTGGCGGCCCAACGTCCTGAAGTTCAGCCAGAACCTGCTCGACGACCTGCAGCCGCGCGCGATCACCCGCGACCTCGACTGGGGCGTCCCTATCCCGCTCGACGGGTGGGAGTCGCGCACCGACAAGCGGATCTACGTGTGGTTCGACGCGGTGATCGGCTACCTGTCGGCGTCGGTCGAGTGGGCCCGGCGCACCGGCGACCCCGAGGCGTGGCGGCAGTGGTGGTGCGACCCCGAGGCCCGGTCGTACTACTTCATGGGCAAGGACAACATCGTCTTCCACTCGGTGATCTGGCCGTCGATCCTGCTCGGGTACGACGGGCTCGGCGGCCGCGGCGGGGCGCCAGGGCCGCTCGGCGAGCTCCAGCTGCCGACCGAGGTGGTCAGCAGCGAGTACCTCACGATGGAGGGCCGCAAGTTCTCGTCCTCGCGCTCCGTGGTCATCTACGTGCGCGACTTCCTGGCCCGCTACGACCCCGACTCGCTGCGCTACTTCATCGCCGCCGCCGGGCCGGAGGCGCAGGACACCGACTTCACCTGGGCGGAGTTCCGGCGCCGCAACAACGACGAGCTGGTCGCCGGCTGGGGCAACCTGGTCAACCGCTCGATCTCGATGGCGGCCAAGAACGTCGGCTCCATCCCCGAGCTGTCCGGGCTGACCGAGGCCGACCACCAGCTGCTCGCGACGACCCGCGAGGCGTTCGGCTCGGTCGGCTCGCTGCTGGAGCGCTCGCGGCAGAAGGCCGCCATCGCCGAGGCGATGCGCGTCGTCGGCGAGGCCAACAAGTACGTCTCCGACCAGGCGCCCTGGAAGCTCAAGGACACCGACGACGAGCGCATGCGCACGGTGCTCGCCACCACGCTGCAGGCGGTCAGCGACTGCAACACCCTGCTGACGCCGTTCCTGCCGCACGCCTCGCAGCAGGTGCACGAGCTCCTCGGCGGCACCGGGGTCTGGGCCGCGATGCCGGAGATCCGCGAGGTCTCCGAGGAGGGCAACGCCGACTACCCGGTGCTGATGGGCGACTACCAGACCCAGGCGACGTGGGAGTCCAAGCCGCTTCCGGCCGGCACCCCCCTGCAGCCGCCGACCCCGGTGTTCCGCAAGCTGGACGAGTCGATCGTCGACGACGAGCTGGCCCGCCTCGAGGCGGAGGGGCAGTAGGCCGATGCCGCAGGGCGCCTACCCCGACCCGCCCGAGCCGCTGGCCGCCGACGCGGTCGACAGCCACTGCCACCTCGACCTCGGCGACGGCGCGCGCGCCGACGCGGATGCCGCTGGGCTGTCGGTTGACGATGCGGTGGCCGCGGCCGCGCGCGTCGGGGTCACCCGCATCGTGCAGGTCGGCTGCGACGTGCCGGGCTCCCAGTGGGCGGTGGAGGTCGCGCGCCGGGTGCCGTCGGTGGTCGCCGCCATCGCGCTGCACCCCAACGAGGCCCCGCGCATCGAGGCCGCCGGCGGGCGACCTGCCTTGGAGGCCGCCTGGGACGCGATCGGCCGACTGGCCGCCGACGAGCGGGTGCGGGCGATCGGCGAGACCGGGCTCGACTTCTACCGGACCGGGGACGACGGCCGGGCCGCGCAGGAGGAGTCCTTCCGCCGGCACATCGGCCTGGCCAAGGAGCACGGCAAGGCCCTCGTGATCCACGACCGGGACGCCCACGACGACGTGCTGCGGGTGCTCGAAGACGAGGGCGCCCCGGAGCGCGTCGTCTTCCACTGCTTCAGCGGCGACCTCGCGATGGCGCGGCACTGCGCCGAGCGCGGCTACGTGCTGTCCTTCGCCGGCCCGGTGACCTTCAAGAACGCCGCCGGGCTGCGCGAGGCGCTGGCGGCCACCCCGATCGGCCAGCTGCTGGTCGAGACCGACGCCCCGTACCTCACCCCGATGCCCTACCGGGGGCGGCCGAACGCCTCCTACCTGATCCCGCTCACGCTGCGGGCGATGGCCGAGGTGATGGCCGTCGATGCCGACGCGCTGGCAGCGGCGACGACGGCCACCGCGCTGCGGGTCTTCGGCCCGTGGGAGCCGGCCCCGCGGGGCTGACGTGCGTTCCGACTGGCGGAACACGTGTCCACGATGTGGACGGCTGGGTTTGGTACGCCCCTCGGGGCGCCGATACCGTCGGGGAGTCCAACCGGGGCGGGCCGCAGACGCGGCCCCCGTGTCCGGCGCGTTCGCTGCGCCGATCGCCGCCCGCTGCCGGAACCGTCCACGTCTGGAGCCGTGTGTCCGGCAGCCGTCTGGCCCTCCTGCTCAAGGGTCTGCTCCTCGTCGGCCTCGTGGGCGGTCTCACCGCCTTCGTCGTCGCCGACAAGACCGTGACGCTGGAGATCGACGGCGAGGCCGCCTCGGTCCGCACGTACGCCGCCACCGTGGGCGACCTGCTCGCCGACCAGGGCCTGGCCCTGAGCGGGCACGACGTGGTCGCCCCCGCCCTGGACGCCCCGCTCGGAGAGGGCCAGCTGGTCGCCGTCGCGTACGGCCGACCCGTCACGCTGTGGGTGGACGGCGAGAAGACCCAGGCCTGGACCACCGCGCGCACCGTCGGCGACGCCGTCCAGGCGATCGGCCTGCGGGCCGAGGGGGCGTGGTTCTCGGTCTCCCGCTCGGCCCGGCTGCCGCGCGAGGGCTTCGACGTGGCCCTGCGGATGCCCAAGCCGGTGGCGGTGGTTGCCGATGGCGCCAGGCGCGACCTCGTGACGACCGCCCCGTCCGTGGCCGATGTCCTCACGGAGGCCGGGGTCGCCGTCGGCGCCTCCGACGAGGTCTCCGCCGACCTGCGCTCGGCGCCCACCGCGGGCCTGGTCGTCACCGTCACCCGGGTCGCCGCCGGGCAGGACGTCATCCAGGTGCCGGTGCCCTTCGCCGAGGTCCGACAGGACGACGCCACCCTGCTCGTCGGCTCCACGAAGGTCGCCCGCGAGGGCGTGGCGGGCGTCGCCACCGAGACCTACGCCACGGCGCTGCGCGACGGAGCCGTCGTGTCCAAGACCCTCGTCAGCCGGGTGGTCTCCACCGCCCCGGTCGACCGGCTCGTGCTGGTCGGCACCAAGCCCGCACCGCCGCCCCCGCCCGCGCCCAAGCCGGCCCCGAAGCCGCGCCGCCCCTCCGGCCAGCGCCTCGGGCGTCGGTCCAGTGCGCCTGAACTGGGCGGCCCTGGCCCGCTGCGAGTCCGGGGGCAACCCGCGGGCCATCGGCGGCGGCGGCAAGTACTTCGGCCTCTACCAGTTCACCCTCGGCGCCTGGGCGAGCGTGGGTGGCTCCGGCAACCCGATCGACGCCTCCCCCGACGAGCAGACCGCCCGCGCCCAACTGCTCTACAGGCGCGTGGCGCTGCTCCCTGGGGCACCTGCGGCTCCCGCCTGTTCAGCTGAGCCGACGGTGGCCCGCCTGCTGGGGGCCGCCGATGTGCGCGCCCTCGCCGCGCGGCTGTCGGTGCGGCCCACCAAGACGCTCGGCCAGAACTTCGTCATCGACGGCAACACCGTGCGCAAGATCGTGCGCACCGCCGGGGTCGGCGCCGACGACATCGTGGTCGAGGTCGGCCCGGGGCTGGGCTCGCTGACCCTCGCGCTGCTGCCCGAGGTGCGCCGGGTGGTGGCCGTCGAGATCGACCCGGTCCTCGCCGCCGAGCTGCCGGCCACCGTCGCCGCCTTCGCCCCGGAGTACGCCGACCGGCTCGAGGTGGTGGCCGCTGACGCGCTGCAGATCGACGCGCTGCCCGGCCCGCCGCCGACCGCGCTGGTCGCCAACCTCCCGTACAACGTCTCGGTCCCGGTGCTGCTCCACCTGCTGGAGCGCTTCCCCTCGCTGCAGCGGGTGCTCGTCCTGGTCCAGGCCGAGGTCGCCGACCGGCTGGCCGCGGAGCCGGGCTCGCGCACGTACGGCGTGCCGAGCGTCAAGGCGCGGTGGTACGCCGAGGTCCGCCGGGCCGGCTCGGTGGGGCGCACGGTGTTCTGGCCGGCGCCCCGGGTCGACTCCGGCCTCGTCTCGCTGGTGCGCCGCGACCCGCCGCAGACCACGGCCTCGCGCGAAGAGGTCTTCGCCGTGGTCGACGCGGCCTTCGCCCAGCGGCGCAAGACCCTGCGCGCGGCCCTGGCGGGCTGGGCCGGCTCGCCGCCCGCGGCCGAGGCCGTCCTGGTGGCGGCCGAGGTCGACCCCGGGGCGCGGGGGGAGCAGCTGGATGTGGCCGCGTTCGCCCGAATCGCGGAGGCCGGCGCCCGCGCCCGCCGTTAGGGTCGGTTCCGTGAGCAGGCAGGCCGTGACCGCGCGGGTCCCGGCCAAGGTGAACCTCCAGCTCTCCGTCGGCGCGGTGCGGCCGGACGGCTACCACGACCTCGTCACCGTCTTCCAGGCGGTCGGCCTGTACGACGACGTCGTGGCCCGCCCGGGGTCGGGCCTCACCCTCACCGCCGAGGGCGAGGGCGTCGATGCCGTCCCCCTCGACGAGACCAACCTCGCGGCGCGGGCGGCGCGCCTGCTGGCGGCGGAGGCCGGGGTCGCGGCCGATGTCGCCCTGCACCTGCGCAAAGGCATCCCGGTGGCGGGCGGGATGGCCGGCGGCAGCGCGGACGCGGCCGGCGCCCTGCTGGCGTGCGCCGCCCTCTGGGGGCTGCGCTCGGACCGCTCCGATCTGCTGGCCCTGGCCGGCCGCTTGGGGGCGGACGTGCCCTTCGCCCTGATGGGCGGCACGGCGGTGGGGGTGGGGCGCGGCGACCGGCTGACCCCGGCGCTCGCCCGGGGCGGCTTCCACTGGGTCTTCGCGCTGGCCGACGGCGGGCTGTCGACCCCCGCGGTGTTCGGCGAGCTCGACCGGCTGCGCGCCGAGCAGGTGCTGCCGGAGCCGCGGGTGGCCGACGCGCTCATGCAGGCGCTGCGCGCGGGCGACGCGGTCGCCCTCGGCCGGGCGCTGTCCAACGACCTGCAGCGCGCCGCGCTGGCGTTGAAGCCCCGGCTGGCGATGACGCTGGAGCTCGGCGCCGAATGCGGGGCCCTCGGCGCGCTGGTCTCGGGCTCCGGGCCGACCTGCGCCTTCCTCGCGCGCGACGAGGAGCACTCCCTCGATCTCGCGGTCGCGCTGACCGCCGGAGGCGTGTGCCGCACGGTCAAGCGCGCCCAGGGCCCCGTCCATGGCGCCCGACTCGTGACGGGTGACGGCGCGGGGGACCGCGCGTGACGCTGCTCGCCGCGGAGGGCGTGGGCATCGCGTACGGCACCCGCACGGTGCTCGACGGCGTCACCCTCGGCGTCGCGGCCGGGGACCGGATCGGGGTCGTCGGCCTCAACGGCGGCGGCAAGTCCACGCTGCTGCGGGTGCTGGCCGGCGACGAGCAGCCCGATGCGGGCCGGGTGATCCGGGTGGGCGGGCTGCGGGTCGCACGGCTGGCGCAGCACGACGCCCTCGATCCGGCCTGGACCGTCCGGCATGCCGTGGTCGGCGACGCACCGGACCACGTGTGGCGCGGCGACCCGCGGGCGCGCGCCCTGATCGAGGGCTTCGTCGGCGACCTCGACCTTGACGCACCGGTGGGCCCGCTCTCCGGCGGGGAGCGGCGGCGGGTCGCGCTCGCGGCCCTGTTGGCCGACGACCACGACGTGCTGCTGCTCGACGAGCCCACCAACCACCTCGATGTCGAGTCGGTCGCGCTGCTTGCCCGCGTGGTGGCCGAGTCGAAGGCCGCGACCGTGGTGGTCACCCACGACCGCTGGTTCCTCGACGAGGTCTGCACGCGCACGTGGGAGGTCGCCGACGGCCAGGTGCACGGGTACGAGGGCGGGTACGCCGCGTGGGTGCTCGCACGGGCGGAGCGCGGCCGGGTCGCGGCCGAGTCCGAGGCCCGCCGGCAGAACCTGCTGCGCAAGGAGCTGGCCTGGCTGCGCCGCGGGCCCCCGGCGCGCACCTCCAAGCCGCGCTACCGGATCGACGCGGCCAACGCGCTGATCGCCGACGAGCCGCCGCCGCGCGACCGGGCCGAGCTGCGTGTCGTTCGCCTCGTCCCGGCTGGGGCGCACGGTGCTGGAGCTCGAGGGGGTGACGCTGTCGGCGGGCCCGGTGGAGGTGCTGCGCGACGTCACCTGGCAGCTCGGCCCGGGCGACCGGGTCGGCGTGCTCGGCCCCAACGGCTCGGGCAAGACCACCCTGCTGCGCGCGCTCGCCGGGGTGCTCCCGCCGACCGACGGGCGGGTCGTCCGGGGGCGCACCGTGCGCAGCGCCTTGCTCTCCCAGGAGCTCGATGACCTGCCGGCGGGCCACCGGGTGCTTGAGTCGGTCGAGGAGGTGCGGCGATTCGTCACCCTCGGCAAGGGCCGCGAGCTGACCGCCCAGCAGGTGGTCGAGCGGCTCGGCTTCCGCGGCGACCGGATGCAGACGCCCGTCGCCGACCTCTCCGGCGGCGAGCGCCGCCGGCTGCAGCTGGCGAGGCTGCTCATGGACGAGCCGAACGTGCTGCTGCTGGACGAGCCGACCAACGACCTCGACGTCGACACCCTCGCCCAGCTCGAGGACCTCCTTGACGGCTTCGGCGGCAGCGTCGTACTGGTGTCGCACGACCGCTACACCCTGGAAAGGGTCTGCGACCGGGTGGTGGCCCTGCCGGGCGACGGCACGTCTGCGCGACCTGCCCGGCGGGGTGGACGCCTACCTGGCGCTGCGCGCCGAGGCCCACGAGCGCGAGCGCGCCGCGGCCGCGCCACCTGGCGCCCCCCGCGCCTGCCGACGCCGCCGCCCAGCGGGCGGCCCGCAAGGACCTGCAGCGGATCGAGCGGAGGCTGGCCCGGCTGGCCGAGCAGGAGGAGCAGCTGCACGCCGACCTGGCGGTGCACGCCACCGACCACGAGCGGGTGCAGGCCCTCGACGAGCAGCTCCGGGCGCTCGGCGAGGAGCGGGCCGCGCTGGAGGACGAGTGGCTCGACTCCGCGGAGCGGGCCGGCTGAGCAGCGCCGCTCATCGTCAAGCGGTTCGGCTACTCGGCGGCCTCGGCCGCGTCGAACGGCCCGGTCAGCTCCCGGAGCAGGGCGGCCAACCGCCTCTGGTCGGCCGGCTCCAGCGCGGCGAGGATCGCGTGCTCGTGCCGCAGCAGGTCGGTCAGGGCCGCGTCCACGGCGGCCAGCCCGGCTGGGGTGAGCCGGACCAGCACCCCGCGCCGGTCGTCGGGGTCGGGCCGCCGCTCGACCAGGCCGTCGGAGGCCAGCCGGTCGACCCGGTTGGTCATCGTCCCGGAGGTCACCAGCGTGCTGGTGAGCAGCTGGCCGGGGGAGAGCTCGTACGGGGCGCCGGCCCGGCGCAGCGCGGCCAGCACGTCGAAGGCCCACCCCTCCAGGTCGTGCGCCTCGAAGGCGGCCCGGCGGGCGCGGTCGAGGTGGCGGGCCAATCGGGTCACCCGGGAGAGCACCTCAAGCGGGCTGACGTCCAGGTCGGGGCGCTCGCGTCGCCAGGCCTCGACCAGGCGGTCGACCTCGTCGGCCTCCGCCTGGGGGTGCGCAGCCGGGGGATAGGACTCGCGAGCCTCCGCCACGTGGTCAGCATAGTCTCTTGACGTCGAGATAAACCGGTCCGACGGGCCGCCGACCCGGGTGGCCCGCGTCCCCCGTTACCGAATCGGGACCAGGAATCCGCGGCCTCCCGGACCGCTCCCGCGGGTAGCGGCCTACGGTGCCAGCAACGGCCGATCGCGGCCGCGCACTCGTAACCGAGGGAGACGACGTGGAACGACGGATGGCTCGCCGGGGCCTGGTGGCCCTGGGCATGGCAGGGGCACTCGCCCTGTCGCTGGCGGCCTGCGGCGGCGACAGTGGCAGCGACGACTCCGGTGGGGGCGACACTCTTGGTGTTCGGCTCCTCCGCCGACCCGGTCATCCTGGATGGCGCCTACGTCAGCGACGGCGAGTCGCTGCGCGCGATCCGGCAGATCTTCGAGGGGCTGGTCGACACGGCCCCCGGCTCCACCGACATCGTGCCGAAGCTCGCCGAGTCCTACGACGCCAGCGACGACGGCAAGGTGTGGACCTTCAAGCTCCGCGAGGGCGTGAAGTTCCAGGACGGCACCGACTTCAACGCCGACGGCGGTCTGCGCCAACTTCGAGCGCTGGTACAACTTCACCGGCCTCCAGCAGGCCGACACGGTCTCGTACTACTACCTGACCGTCTTCGGCGGCTTCAAGAACAACGAGTCCGACTCCCTCGGCGAGAGCCTCTACTCCTCCTGCAAGGCCGTCGACGACGCCACCGCCGAGGTCACCTTGACCCGGGCCTCCTCGACGTTCCTCAGCGCGCTGTCGCTGCCGTCGTTCGCGATGGCCAGCCCGGAGGCGCTTGAGAAGTACGGCGCGAACGACGTGGGCGGCACCGCCGACTCGCCGACCTTCACCGGCACCTTCGGCACCGAGAACCCGATCGGCACCGGCCCGTACAAGCTCGACGAGTGGATCAAGGGCGACAAGCTCGTCTTGGTCCGCAACGACGACTACTGGGGCGAGAAGGCGCAGATCGAGACCGTCATCCTCAAGCCGATCGCCGACGGCCCGGCCCGCCGCCAGGCCCTCGAGGCCGGCGACATCGACGGCTACGACCTCGTCGACCCGTCCGACATCGACGCCCTGAAGGAGGCCGGCTACCAGCTGCTGAACCGCCCGGCCTTCAACGTCGCCTACGTCGGGCTTCAACCAGGCGATCAAGCCGCTGGAGGACGTCCGCGTCCGCCAGGCACATCGCCCATGCGATCAACCGCGAGAACGTCATCACGACGAAGTACCCCGAGGGCTCGAACGTGGCCACGCAGTTCCAGCCGCCGGAGGTCTTCGGCTACGCCGACGACGTCACCGAGTACGCCTACGACCCGGAGAAGGCCAAGGAGCCTGCTGGCCGCAGCCGGGCAGAGCAACCTGACCCTGGAGTTCTGGTACCCGTCGGGCGTCAGCCGTCCGTACATGCCAGACCCCGCGGCGAACTTCCAGCTGATGAAGGCCGACCTCGAGGCCGTCGGCATCACGGTCGTGCCGAAGACGGCGCCGTGGAACCCCGACTACCTCGACGCCGTCGACGGCGGCTCGGCTGCCATCTACCTGCTGGGCTGGACCGGCGACTTCGGTGACCCGGACAACTTCATCGGCACCTTCTTCCAGGCGCCGCTGAAGCAGTGGGGCTTCGACAACCCCGAGATCTTCGCGGCCCTGGACGCGGCGGAGGCCGAGCCCGACCAGGCCAAGCGCGAGACCCAGTACCAGGACATCAACCGGCAGATCATGGACTTCCTGCCGGGCGCTGCCCTACGCGCACACCGAGCCGACGCTGGCCTTCGAGGACAACGTCGAGGGCTTCGTGCCCAGCCCGGTCACCAACGAGGACTTCTCGACCGTCTCGTTCAGCTGATCGAGAGGGCTCGCTGATTCCTCGATGATCCGGTTCATCGCCCGGCGGCTGGTGCTGCTGGTCCCGATCCTGCTGGGACTGTCGCTCCTGCTCTTCATCTGGCTGCGCGCGCTCCCGGGAGGGCCTGCCGAGGCCCTCCTCGGGGAGCGCGCGACGCCGGAGTCGGTCGCCCGGATCGAGAAGCTCTACGGGCTCGACCGCCCGCTGCCGCAGCAGTACCTGTCCTTCCTGCAGCGGGCGGTCGTGCTCGACTTCGGCTCGTCGGTGCGCACCAACGAACCGGTGGTCGACGAGCTCAAGCGGCGTTTCCCCGCCACGATCGAGTTGGCGATCGGCGCGATGATCTTCGCCACCGGGCTGGGGATCCCGCTGGGCTACTACGCGGCCCGAAGACACGGCACCTGGGTCGACAACACCAGCGTGGTCGGCTCGCTGCTGGGCATCGCGATCCCGGTGTTCTTCCTGGCGTTCCTGCTCAAGTACATCTTCGCGGTGCAATTGGGGTGGCTGCCGACCTCCGGCCGGCAGGATCCGCGCCTCGACACCGAGTACCCCACCGGCTTCTACGTCCTCGACGGGATACTCACCGGCAACCTGCCGGCGGCCTGGGACGCGACCCAGCACCTGATCCTGCCCGCCATCGCGCTCGGCACGATCCCGCTGGCGATCATCGTCCGGATCACCCGCGCCTCGGTGCTCGATGTGGTCAACGAGGACTACGTGCGGACCGGCGAGGCCAAGGGCCTGCTCAAGCGCACCATCGACCGGCGCTACGTGCTGCGCAACGCGATGCTCCCGGTCACCACGATCATCGGCCTGCAATTGGGGCTGCTGCTCTCGGGCGCCGTGCTGACCGAGACGGTGTTCGCGTTCCCCGGAGTCGGCGGCTTCCTCTACTCGTCCATCTTCGTGCGCGACTACTCGGTGATCGTCGGGTTCACGCTCGTCATCGCGATCATCTTCTCGATCGTCAACCTGATCGTCGACATCGCCTACGGCTTCATCGACCCGCGGGTGCGTGTGCAATGAGCATGCCGAAGCCCAACCGCCGCGACAGCCCGGGCCGCGGCCAGCCCAGCGACCTCTACACGGTCGACAGCATGAAGACCGAGTTCGGCGACCTGGCGGTGCGCGAGACGACCGGCACCAGCCTGGGCCGCGACGCCTGGATCCGGCTGCGCCGCAACCCGGTTGCCATCATCGGCTTCGTCCTGGTCGTGCTCTTCCTGGTGGTCGCGATCTTCGCCCCGCTCATCGCCCCCTACGGGCCGTCGGACACCCCCGGCAAGGGCATCGTCACCCCGACCAACATCCCGGGGCCTTCGGCCGACCACTGGTTCGGCCTCGACGACCTCGGCCGCGACGAGTTCAGCCGGGTCCTGTACGGGGCCCGCCAGTCGCTCATCGTCGGCGTCGTCTCGCTGCTCATCGGGATGACCGTCGGCGTGATCATGGGCGTGCTCGCGGGGTCCTTCGGCGGCTGGGTCGACGGCCTGGTCATGCGGATCACCGACATCATGCTGTCGGTCCCGGGCCTGCTGTTCGCGATCGCGGTGGCGGCCGTGCTCGGCCAGAGCCTGAGCTCGGTGATGATCGCCATCGCCGTCGTGAACATCCCGGTCTTCGCGCGGCTGCTGCGTGGCTCGATGCTGGCCCAGCGCGACGCCGACTACGTCGTGGCGGCGCACTCGCTCGGCCTGCGCCGGCGCAACACGGTGGCGTCGCACATCCTGCCCAACTCGATCTCGCCGGTCATCGTGCAGAGCACCCTGGTCCTGGCCACCGCGATCATCGACGCAGCGGGCCTGGCCTTCCTGGGCCTCGGCAGCGCCGACCCGGCGATCCCCGAGTGGGGCCGGATGCTGGCCGACACCCAGCGCTACCTGTCGGTCGCGCCGCACCTCGCGTTCTTCCCAGGTATCGCCATCGTCATCGCCGCGCTCGGCTTCACCCTGCTCGGCGAGTCGCTGCGCGAGGCCCTCGACCCGAAGTACCGGCGGTAGCCGTGGCTCTGCTCGAGGTCGAGGACCTGCGGGTCACGTTCGGCGGCCGCGACCGCGCCGACGTGCGCGCCGTGGACGGTGTCTCGTTCACCGTCGAGGCCGGGCAGACCATCGGCCTGGTGGGGGAGTCCGGCTGCGGCAAGTCGGTGACGTCGCTGGCCATCATGGGGCTGCTGCCGTCGACCGGCGTGCGGGTGGCCGGCTCGGTGTCCTTCGACGGCCAGCAGCTGCTCACGATGACCACCGACCAGATGCGCGACATCCGCGGCCGCGACATCACGATGGTCTTCCAGGACCCGATGACCTCGCTCAACCCGGTGATCACGATCGGCCTGCAGGTGACCGAGGTGCTCGAGCCGGCACCGCGGGATGAACACGCGGCGAGGCCCGCACCGAGGCGGCGTCGCTGCTCTGAGCGGGTCGGCATCCCGGACCCGGACCGCCGGCTGAAGGACTACCCCCACCAGCTGTCCGGGGGGATGCGGCAGCGCGCGCTGATCGCGATGGCGCTGGCCTGCCAGCCGCGGGTGATGATCGCCGACGAGCCGACGACGGCCCTCGACGTGACCATCCAGGCGCAGATCCTGGACCTGCTCAAGCAGCTGACCGAGGAGACCGGGGCGGCGCTCATCATGATCACGCACGACCTGGGCGTGGTGGCCGGGCTGTGCGACACGGTCAACGTCATGTACTCCGGGCGGATCGTCGAGTCGGCGCCGCGACGCGAGCTGTTCGCCGACCCCCGCCACCCGTACACCCACGGCCTGCTCGCGTCGATCCCGCGCCTCGACCACCCGCGCGGCACCCCGCTGACTCCGATCCCCGGCTCGCCGCGCGATGTCCTGCCGTGGGCGCAGGGCTGCGCGTTCTCCCCGCGGTGCTCGCAGCCGGTGGATGCCTGCGTCCAGCAGGCGCCCGGGCTCGGCCCGATCGGGACGTCCGGCGTCCACGACCTGCGCTGCCACCACCCGGTGGCCGAGCGGGTCCTCGAGGAGCAGCCATGACCGATCACGTCCCCGCGCGAGGACGTGCTGCTCGAGGTCCGCGGGCTCGAGGTGCACTTCCCGATCCGCGACGGCATCCTCTTCGACCGGCAGGTCGGGGCGGTCAAGGCCGTCGACGGGGTCGACCTCGACGTCGTGCGCGGGACGACCTTCGGCCTGGTGGGGGAGTCCGGCTGCGGCAAGAGCACGCTGGGCCGGGCCATCCTGCGCCTGGTCGAGCCGACTGCAGGCGTCGTCAAGCTCGACGGGGTCGACATCGCCTCGCTGAAGGGCGAGGCGCTGCGCTCGGCCCGCCAGCGGATGCAGATGGTCTTCCAGGACCCGATGTCCAGCCTCGACCCCCGCCAGAGCATCCAGTCGATCATCAGCGAGCCGCTGCGGGCCCACGGGTTGGGCGGTGACAAGGCCGCCCTGCAGGCCCGGGTCCGCGAGCTGCTCGACATCGTGGGGCTGCCGACCAACGCCGGGTCGCGCTACCCGCACGAGTTCTCCGGCGGCCAGCGCCAGCGGATCGGGATCGCCCGGGCCATCGCGGTCAACCCCGAGCTGGTGATCGCCGACGAGCCGGTCTCCGCGCTGGACGTGTCGATCCAGGCCCAGGTGCTGAACCTGCTGGAGGAGCTGCAGGACCGAGTTGGGGCTCACCTACCTGGTGATCGCCCACGACCTGGCGGTGGTGCGGCACATCGCCGACAACGTCGGGGTGATGTACCTCGGCGTGCTCGTCGAGACGGCGTCCTCAGATGAGCTGTACGCGCGGCCGCTGCACCCGTACACGATCTCGCTGATGTCGGCGGTGCCGATCCCGGACCCGGTCATCGAGGACAGCCGCCAGCGCATCCTGCTCACCGGCGACCTGCCGTCGCCCGCCAACCCGCCCGCGGGGTGCCGGTTCCACACCCGGTGCCCGTTCCGGCAGGAGACCCGCTGCGACGACGAGCGGCCGGCGCTGCGCGAGATCCTGCCGGGCCACCACGTGGCCTGCCACTACGCCGAGGACGTGCTGGCCGGGCGGATCGGTCCGGGCCAGTAGCCCGGACGGCGTCAGCAGTCAGCGGCGGGCTACGAGGTCGCGCGTGGCGACCCAGGCACGCCAGCCGTTCTCGCAGACGATGTGCGCCCAGCCGCCCCAGACCCGGTCGACGACGACGGGGAGAGCGGGATCCAGCGGCGCGACGGGCGCCTGGGCCGGATCGGGGGCCTCGTACGCCCAGCCGCCCTCGGCGCGCACATCATGCGTGGGCTGCCAGGTGGTGGTCTGGATGGGGGCGGCTGCCGGCGCCGCATCGCCACCGGCCTCTCGCCCGGCTTCCAGCAGCCTCAGCTCGTCCTGGGTGAGGCACATCCCGAAGACCAGCCAGCGCAGGGTGGCCCGGTCGACCTCGGCCCACTCGAACGCCACGGGCGCCCCGGCGGGGGACACCACCCGGAACAGCAGGATCCGCTCGCCGACCCGGGTCGCCGTCATCGCCGTGTGCGCCGGCCGGCCGTCGGTGAACTCCGTCCGGCCGATGCCGACGACGGCCGTCGGGTCACCCGCCAAGGCCTCGCGGACGGCAGCCGACGGCGCCAGGCCGTCCGGCCCGCTGGTCGAGGTGGCCGCCGTCCACCAGCGTCGCGAGCGCCGCGTCGACCGCGGCGGGTCGTGGAGCGCATCGGTGTGCTCCGGCCCGGCGGCGATCGCGAACGGCAGGACGTAGCCGCGGATCCCCAGGTCGCGGGCGACGGCGGCGCGGACCCGATGCGGCGGTGAGGGGAACCGGGTCCTCACGCAGCGCGCGCAGCGCCGCGGCGAGCACGAATGCCTCGCCGGCGCCCCCGCGGAACCGGAATCCGGTGGGCGGCGGCTCGGGCCGGTCTCCGGACAGCGCCCCGACCAGCGTCACGATCACCGCGGTGCGCGTCAGCGGGAAGGCCAACTTCGTCGTGCCGTCCGCGGCCACCGTGCACTCGGCCACGATCGGCCCGCGCCGCACGATCGAGAAGCCGGGGATCGCCGGGTCGCTCACGCCGACGTCGATCACCTCGTCTGGCCGGACGCAGGCGGCCAGGACGCCGCGGATGGCGAGGTTGACGCGCCAGGCGTCCCCGTCCGGGACCACCAGCCCCCGCGCGGGAGCGCATCCCAGCCCGGCTCTCCGGGCGCGAGCGGTCGGGGGAACTGCCGGACGACGCGCAACGGGGTCCCGGGCGCGGGGTCGGGGAGGCCGCCGAGCGCGAGCAGGGTGGCCACCTGCCAGTCGGAGAGCACGAAGGTCTGCACGGGGTCCCTCACAGCGCGCCTCGGATCCAGGAGGCGGCGGCTCCGGCCGAGTGGTAAACGGCCTCCGCGGACTCGGACGCGAGCGCGGCGGCGCCCTCGGCCATCTCGGTGGCGAACCCGGACACGCCGCTCTCGCCGATGCCGCTCGCGATCTCCGCGACGCCCTGCGCCACGGTGCCGATGAGCGGGGTACGCGTGATGGCGCTGACACTGGTGTCGACCGCCTCGGACCAGTAGTCGTCCCCGACCCCGTTGTCCCAGATCGACTGGCAGTCGTTGGCCACGTCGTTCATCCACTTGCTTGGGTCCACGATGACCTCCGCGGCGATGTTGGTGAGGTAGGCGATGCCCTCCAGCGGGGCGCCGTGCTCACCCCCCTCGACGGATGCGACGAAGGCATCGAGGCGCTCGTTGATCACCGCGGTGCCGGCCCCGGAGCTGCGGATCTGGTCCAGGTCCGACCACAGGCTGCCGCCGTCCGTGCGAGCCATCTCCTCACCCAACGCCTCACCGACCATCGCGTACCCCTTGAACGGATCGGTGCCCTCCCGGTTGGCGACGCTCTCGGCAAAGCGGTCGATCGCCTGGGTGTCCAGGCGGCCGGCGGCGAGGCTGTCGTGCACCGCCAGCGCCGACGCCCGCGCCGCCTCGTAGCCGGTGCCTGCGAAGTTCTCCACGACCGCGTCCGGGAGGATCCCCCGCAGCTCGGTGGGGAGTAGCGCCTGCCCCACCAACGACGACCGCGGGTCGGCGACCCCCGACGCCATCGCCGCGTTGCCGGCCATCGTTTGGGCGGTCGCCACCACCGCCGCCTCGGTCGGGTCCAGGCCACGGCCGATGTTCTCCTCGGTGTGCTGGATGACCGTCCCGAGGTCGGAGACCGCCCCCAGCGTGCCCAGCCCCCGGGGGCCCACGATCGGTTCGCGCCACTTGGTGGCGGCCTCGAGGTTCGACGTCGCGATCAGGTTCGCCTTGTCGAGGGTGAGCCCCGGGATCTCGGGAACCGCTGCGCGCAGCTGCTGGTCGATCTGGCCCGGGGGGATCTCGCCGCGACCCGCGCGGTCGAGGACGTTGGTGAGTCGCTCGAGCCGGTCGAGCTTGGCCGGGTCGACGTTGGCGTCGGTGCGCAGTTGGGGCAGCAGCTTGGAGTTCAGGTCCTTCGCCGTGCCGCGGGCGATCTCCTGGTCAGCGGTCGCCTGCGTGATCACGCCGGTGTCGACGAGGTGCTGCAGGTGCTCGGCCTTGAAGCGGGTGACATCGGCGGTTTGCGCCGCCCACTGGGGGTCGAAGGGCGTCTTCGCCGGGTCGTTGGCCAGGACCGCGAGATCGCGGTACGCCTCCGGGTTCGTCGCCTGCGTCACACCCTGGAATGCCCGCTCGGCGTCCCCGCCGGTGACGGTCCGGTACGACCCCTCGTACACCACCGATGCCAGGTCGTTCCACCTGCTCGGGGCCAGCGTCACGACCGTGCGCCCGGCGTCGAGGTCGGCCTGCACGCGGTCCAGCTGGCCCTGGATCCTGGCCGCCTCGGGTGAGCCCGCGGCCGCCTCCAGCTGCGCGCGCAGGGTCTGCGCCGCCTGGTTCAGATCGATGGTCATCCGGCCCTGCGCCTGCGCGGCCCGCAACTGCTCGGCCACCTCGATCGCCTCGGGCGAGCCCGGCTCCAGCCGAGCCAGCCGGTCGGCGAGCGCACGCACGCGGCTCTCGTTGAGCCCGACGTCTCGGTCCATACCCGAGGTGCCCCGGCTGCTCGCGTTGCGGAAGTCGAGGACGTCGCCCTCGGGTCCGCCGGTCCGCGTTTGATCGACGGTGAGCTCCCGCCCGCCCCGGCGGATCCCCATCTCGTTGAGCTTGTCGACGAAGTCGCCGTCGACGCGGTCGTACTCAGCGCGCAGCGCCGCGTCGTAGGCCGCCGCCGTCGGGCTGCGGCCCTCGGCCTTCAGGATCGACTTGGATTGGAAGTTCTCGTTGATCGCGATCGTCGTCGCCCGAAGCTGGGCCTCGAGGGTGGCGCGCGTGGCGTCGTCCAGCTCTCCGGCGAGGCGCGTCTGCAGGTCCTTGAACGTGTCGACCAGCCGCTGGCCCTGCACGCGTTCCTTGGTCCAGGCGAGATCCTTCTCCAGACGCGCCTCGGCCTCTGCCTGGGGCATCCACTCGCCGCCGTACTTCACGTTCCCCTTCCCGTCGGTGGGCAGCGAATCGATCCGCGGGTCGGTGATCGGCAGCAGCTTGGACGTGTCGACGGGGGTCCGCACCGGGTCGCCGGGGCTCCAGTAGTCGCGCTGCTCCTGCCCACCGCCCTCGCCTGCGGGGGTGGTCGCCGCGCCGGGCAGCGGCGGGACACCCAGGCCCTGCTCCAGCCGCCATCGGACGTACTGCTCGAACCCGTCCGGGTCCAGCGGGACCTCCGGGTGGGCCGCCTGGAAGTCGGCGTAGGCCGGGTCGTCCAGCAGCGCGTCGACCCAGTCGGCAAGCGCGGCGTCGCCGTCATCGGGGGATCCGGATGCGGCCAGCTGACCGACCACCTGGCCGGCGAACGAGCCCGCGACGCCGCCGGCCGCGGCGGCGATGCCGCCGACCACAGCGGCCTGCTTGACGGTCTCCGAGCCGGCGCACGCGCTCCACCACTGCGACCAGGACTGGCCGCACTCGAAGTAGCCGCCGTCGTCGGCCCAGGCGGCCGTGGCCGAGAAGAGCGAATCCCACGCGCCAGCGGTTGCGGCGAGGGCGAGCAGGATCAGGGCCGCGGTCGGCGGGGGCGTGCGGGTGCGCGCGCTGAGCAGGAAGGCGGCGGCGGCCAGGCCGAGTGTGAGGGCGACCTTCAGCGCGGTGTCAGTCACGACGAAGGCGGCCGTGAGCGCGAACGCGGTGCCGAGGATGCCGACCGCGGTCGAGAGCATCCCGCTCTCCGGCGGCAGTGCCGACCTCGGCGAGACCCGGCCGAGGACCGAGTTGACCGCGCGGTAGGCGCCGCTCGACAGGACGTTGCCGACGATCGTCGGCAACGCGACCAGCACGCCGAGCGAGAGCACGAGCCCCAGCGACGGGCCGATGAGCAGGGCGGCGGCCATGCCGGCGGCCGCCCCCCACAGCAGATGGACGCGCGCGGTGGCCCCGTCGGCGCGCACCAGCGAGGCCAGTCCCTTGGGCAGGCCCCGCACGTCGCGCCAGAACCGCGGCCCGCCGACGGCGCGGCGGTAGCCGACGAGGGAGAACGCCAGCATCGACAGCAGCGCCCAGAAGAGCGCGCCCTGCAGGAAGTTGCCCGGGCCGGTCGCGGCCGACCCCGGGAGCACCTGGGAGCCGTCGTAGCGCGCCGCCATCAGCCAGACGTTGACGACGTAGCCGATCACGCCGGCGCCGATGGCGCTGGTCACGACCGACGGCACATGGCCGGCGGCCCAGCCCGGGAACTGGCGCAGGATCGCGGACAACGACTGGGGGTTCGGCCCGGCGGCAGGGGCGGAGGCGGTCATGTCCGCGCCTTCGGGCTTGGACCCAGCGCGATCAGCAGGCCGCCGACGAAGGCGACGATGACGCCGAGGCCGACCGTGCCCAGCACGGTGGGGGCATCGGGGCCCCCGGCCGCGAGGGCGGCCAGGTTGCGCTGCACCTGCGCCACGAACACGGTCGCGATGACGACGACGAGCCACCCGGCCAGGCGGCGGATCCTCCCCAGCGATGGACGGCTCGCGGCGACCAGTGCGACGACCGCGGCCGCGACGAGGACCACCGCGATCGAGACCGGGCCGGACGACCCCGTCAGGTCTCCGACGAGGGCCTGCACCGGGAAGTCCGGGCTGCCGAACCCGGGAAGTCCGGGCAGCCGAAGCCACGGCAGGAGGGCCCCGACGACCACCGTGATGGCGCCGGCGAGCACCACCCCGAACCGGAGGCCTGCGGCCCCGCCCCGCGCCGACCCGCGCGCCACGATCTCCGCGGGGGTGCGGCCCTGCGGGTGCGCAGCGCTGAACACCGCGGCGTACGACCCGACCGGCCCGACCGCGCGACTGGTTGGGCCAGCGGCGCCAGGGCGACGAGAAGGCGGCGGCGTCGACCCAGCAGCCCCAGCCGTTGGAGCAGCGCACCTCCGCCCACCGGCCCCACGTGCGCACGAGCTGCACGTCGAGGTGCGGGTCGAGCCGGGCGACCGCGGGCACACCCGGGTCTGGCCGCTCCCAGGCCTCTAGGCCGGTCGTGGGGACCCTGTGGGTGGCGGCGTACTCGGTCACGACGGGCTACCCGGTCGATCCGGACGCGGCCGGAAGCTGCGGGTCGGAGATGACATACCCGCCGGACCAGGCTCGCCCGGCGACGCCGAGCCGGAACACGCCCGGCTTGTCGAGGCACACCTCGACCTGGCCGCCGGGCGGGACCGTCTGATCTTCTGGGCCGCCTGTGATCGTGAGGTCCTCATCGCCGGTGTTGACCACCGGGACGCAGGTGCCGGCGGGGATCCGCACCCACCTCGGGTCGAAGCGGCCCGACCCCAGGTCGAACTGCGGCGTCTCCTGCGCGGGCGACGTCGACCAAGGCCGGTGCCAGCCAAGCAGCACCACCAGTAGCCCGATCAGGGCGGCGGGCACGGCCCACCGGCCGATCTCGTCGAGCTGCTGCTTGCGCGCGAGCGGCCGGGCGGTCATCCAGCCGAGCAGCAGCCCGTACGGGATGTGCGCGGCGTAGGCGATCGCGATGACATCCCACTTGCCGGTGAGTCCGTAGTAGGTGGCAAAGGGCGTGACCAGGGTGGCCGTCTCCAGCACCATCGCCCAGACCACCGCCCACCACACGGGCCGCCCGAGGGCCACCGCGGCGTAGGCGATGCCGAAGCAGATGCCGTTGGCGAAGTGGTACGTCCACCCGGCGAAGGCGCTCAGGTCGCTGGACGTGTTCGCATTGAGCAGGAGCACGCCGTACGACTCGATCGGGGCCAGCACCTGCCGCCCGCCCAAGACGAAGGGGACGCGGAAGAGGTCGTAGCCGATCGTGCCGAGCAGCCCTCCCAGCGAGCCCAGCGTCAGGACGAGGCGCAGCCGGACGAAGGCCGTCGTGCGGAAGGCGACGACGGCGATCACCGCGATCGCGACGAGCGCGGGCAGGGTGACGCGCAGGAACCACGTCGAGAACTGACCGAGGCCGAAGACCCAGGCGAGCAGGGGCGCGACGTTGAGCAGGGCGAGGAGGGCGAGCCCTCCGGTGAGCCAGCCCTCGGCCGGCGACGACAGGCCCGGCGAGCGCGCGGTCACCGGGGCGCCAGGTGGGTCGGGGCCATCTCAGAGTCCGTAGGTCTCGTTGGCGCAAGCCGCCGCGGCCGTCAGGACGACGAGTCGCTCGACCGCGGTGTCGACGCGGTAGCCGCCGATCAGCCGGGTGAGCGTCGGCTCGTCCTCGGCGACGAACGACCCCACGACACCCGTGCCCTGAACGCCGTCGACGGTGCACTGGGTGGCGCCGAGGACGATCACGTCGGTGTACGGGTCGCCCAGTGCGGGGACCGCGTCGAGGACCCGCCAGACCGGCACGGGGCCTTCGTACCGGGTGAGCTGCAGGTACCAGAACTGGAAGCCCTCGGGGGTGGACACCAGGGAGACGCCGCGATCCGGGGCCTCGAGCAAGGCCCCGCCGATCTCGGAGACGCCCTGCCCCGGGGCGGGATCACCGTCCCCGCGGTACTCCTGACCGATCCACCGCGCTGCTCCCGGCGTCGGTGACGGGGACTCCGAGGGGGTGGGCGCCGGGGTCGGGGCGGGGCTGGCGGTGGTCGTGCTTCCGGGTGTGGCAGAAGGCGATGGAGATGCCGTGGTGTCGTCGGGCCGGCCGAAGAACCAGAAGGCGCCGGCGGCCAGCGCCGCGAGGGCGAGGGCTCCTGCCGCGAAGAGTCCCCGGCGGGAGGTGCGGCCGGACGGCTCCGAGGGGCCCGGTGGGGCGGCCGCGCGGAGGCAGCGCGGGTGGCGGTCCGGTGGGTCCGGGCTGGCGGTCCGGTGGGTCCGGGTGGCGGTCCGGTGGGAGGCGACGGCCGCGGTGCGGTGTCGGAGGAGGACACGGGGTGTCCGCAGGTGGCACAGAAGCGGGCCCCCGCCGTTACGGCGTTGCCGCACGACGTGCAGAACGACATCGACCGCCTCCGCATCGAGCCAGCCACGGGTGAACCCTGGTTCTCACCCTTCCGCCGGGACCCGTGCGGAGGCAGGGCCCAAGGTCACGACCGGACCTGCGCGGGTTGGCGGCACGGACCACCGCGCCTTCGAGGGCTAGTCCCGGCTGACGAGGCGGGGCTTCGGCTCCAGCCCGGACAGGCCGTTCCAGGCCAGGTTGACCAGGTGCGCGGCGACCTCGGCCTTCTTGGGCTTGCGGGCGTCGAGCCACCACTGCCCGGTGAGGGCGACCATGCCGACGAGCATCTGCGAGTAGAGCGCGGCGTTCTTGGCGTCGAACCCGCGGGACTTGAACTCGACGCCCAGCAGGTGCTCGACCTGGCCGGCGACGTCGGACAGCAGGCTGGAGAAGGTGCCGGTGGACGACCCGACGGAGGAGTCGCGGACCAGGATCCGGAAGCCGTCGGTGTTGGTCTCGATGTAGTCGAGCAGGGCGAAGGTGGCCTGCTCGAGCAGCACCCGCGCGGATCCCCCGGTCAGCGCCGAGGTGATCCCGTCGAGGAGGCGCTGCACCTCGCGGTCGACGACGACCGCGTACAGGCCCTCCTTGCCGCCGAAGTGCTCGTACACGACCGGCTTGCTGACCCCCGCGACGGCGGCGATCTCCTCGACCGAGGTGCCGTCGTAGCCCTTCTCGGCGAACAGCTTGCGGCCGACCTCGATCAGCTGCGCGCGCCGCTCCTTGCCGGACATCCGCCCGCGCGGTCGGCTCTCCCCGTCGCTCACCGGGCCATCATGCCTGCCCGTCCCCGCGCCGCCGGCGATCAGGCGGCCGGGGCTCGGCGGGCGGCGAGGCGCTCCGGCTTGGGCCAGCGCACGTCGGTGGCCCAGCCGGCGCGCTCGAACCAGCGGATCACCCGGGCGCTGATGTCGACCTGGCCGGGCTCGACGCCGTGCCGGGCCGCGGTGGGGTCGGCGTGGTGCAGGTTGTGCCAGGACTCGCCCAGCGACGGGATCGCCAGCCACCACACGTTGCCGGAGCGGTCGCGGGACAGGAACGGGTGGCTGCCCCACACGTGGCAGATCGAGTTGATCGACCAGGTGACGTGGTGGACGAGCGCGACGCGCACCAGGCCGGCCCAGAAGAAGGCGGTCACCGCGCCCCACCACGACCAGGTGAGCAGCCCGCCGATGACGGCGGGGATCAGCAGCGAGCCCGCCACGAACCACGGGAACATCCGCGAGATGCGGACGATGTCGCGGTCCTTGAGCAGGTCGGGGGCGTACTTGGCCTGCGAGGTCTGCTCGACGTCGAACAGCCAGCCCATGTGGGCGTAGAGCAGGCCCTTGGTCAGCGCCCAGGTGGAGGTGCCGAAGCGCCACGGGGAGTGCGGGTCGCCCTCGCGGTCGCTGAACGCGTGGTGCTTGCGGTGGTCGGCGACCCAGCGGATGAGCGGGCCCTCGATGGCGTACGACCCGGCGACGGCCAGCCCGATCCGCAGCGGCCGGTTGGCCTTGAACGACCCGTGGGTGAAGTGCCGGTGGAAGCCGACCGTGATGCCGCCCGCCGCGATGACGTACGTGATGCGAGCAGCGCGAGGTCGAGCCAGCCCACGCCCCCAGCCCCAGGCGATCGGGATCGCGGCGACCACCGCCAGCAGCGGGATCGCGATGAAGAGGAAGAGGAGCACCCGCTCGGTCAGGCTCTGGCGGTCCTGCGAGAGGGTGCCGCGCGGGGCGGGGGCCTCGAGGTCGAGCGGGGAGGCCTCGAGCGGGGTGGTCTCGGGCGTCGCGGTCATCGGGCGGCTCCAAGCGGGGTCGTCGGGTGATCGGCGGCGAGGTTCTGGCTACGCCTACGTAACCTACGCAACCGTAAGGTACGGCACCGTAACCTCGGAGTCCAGCCCACGCGGCCGAGGGCCGCCCGCGGCGCGGGAAGTAGCCTGTGGCCGCTATCCCGGGTCGTCTAACGGCAGGACAGCGGCCTTTGGAGCCGTGAATCGGGGTTCGAGTCCCTGCCCGGGAGCCCAGCCGACCGCTGGACTGCCCCCGCGGGCCCCGGCCCGGTGGGTATCCTCGGCACGCCGACCAGCGGACGAGCCGCCCGCACGCCCGTCGCGTCCGACCCGAGGAGCCGCGTGACCGCCGCCCGCACCGCTCCGGTGGCCGCCGTGATCGTGCTGGCCGCAGGCGAGGGCACCCGGATGCGCTCGGCCACCCCGAAGGTCCTGCACGCGATCGGCGGCCGCACCCTGCTCGGCCACGTCCTCGCGGCGGCCGGGACGCTCGACCCCGAGCACCTCGCCGTCGTGATCGGCCACGGGCGCGAGGCGGTCGCCGAGCACCTCGCAGCGGTGGCCCCCAAGGCCCAGCCGGTGGTCCAGGAGGAGCAGCACGGCACCGGGCACGCGGTCCGGGTCGCCCTGGAGGCGCTGCCCCCGCTCACGGGCACCGTCGTCGTGGTCGCCGGCGACACCCCGCTGCTCACCGCCGAGACGCTGGCCCGGCTGGTCGGCCGCCCACGCGTCGACGCGGCGCGCTGCGCCACCGTGCTGTCGGCCGTCCTCGACGACCCCGCCGGGTATGGCCGCGTGCTGCGCGCCGCTGACGGCTCGGTGGCGGGCATCGTCGAGCAGAAGGACGCCGACGACGGCCAGCGCGCGGTCGCGCGAGATCAACAGCGGGATGTACGCGTTCGAGGCCGCCGAGCTCGCGGCGGCGCTGGCCGAGCTCACCCGCGACAACGCCCAGGGCGAGGAGTACCTCACCGACGTGCTGGGGATCCTGCGCGCGCAGGGCCGGCCGCGTCGCCGCGGTCGCCGCGGAGGACCCGCACGAGATCCTCGGCGTCAACGACCGCGCGCAGCTCGCCGAGGCCGCCCGGCTGCTGCGCGACCGGGTCGTCGGGCGGTGGATGCGCGAGGGCGTCACGGTCGTCGACCCCGCGACCACCTGGATCGACGTCGACGTGTCACTCGGCCCCGATGCCGTGGTCCAGCCGCACACCCAGCTGCTCGGGCAAGACGCTGGTTGCCGCCGGCGCCGAGGTGGGCCCCGACACCACCCTGCGCGACTGCCTGGTCGGCGAGGGCGCCCACGTCCGGCGCTGCGACGCCGACCGCGCGGTCGTCGGCCCGCAGGCGAGCGTCGGCCCCTTCACGTACCTGCGCCCCGGCACCGTGCTCGGCCGCGGGGTCACGCGCGGGCGCCTACGTCGAGCTGAAGAACGCCGTCGTGGGCGAGGGCAGCAAGGTGCCGCACCTGTCGTACGTCGGCGACGCCGAGATCGGCGTGGGCTCCAACATCGGCGCGGCCACCGTCTTCGTCAACTACGACGGCGTGGCCAAGCACCGCACGACCATCGGCGACCACGTCCGGATCGGCAGCGACACCATGCTCGTCGCCCCCCTGGAGGTCGGCGACGGCGCCTACACCGCGGCCGGCTCGGTGATCACCGAGGACGTGCCCCCGGGGGCGATGGCCGTGGGCCGGGCGCGGCAGCGGGTGATCGAGGGCTGGGTCGAGCGCAAGCGCGGCGGGACGGCCTCGGCCGAGGCCGCCCGCACGGCCCGGGAGGCCGCAGGCCAGGATGGGACCCGCAGCGCAGGCGACTCAGGGGAGGCAGGGGAGTAGCCATGTCCGGCATCAAGGCCACCGGCGAGAAGAAGCTGATGCTCTTCGCGGGCCGGGCCTACCCCGAGTTGGCCGAGGAGGTCGCCGCCGAGCTCGGCGTCGGACCTCACCCCGACAAGCGCGTACGACTTCGCCAACGGCGAGGTCTTCGTGCGGTTCGAGGAGTCGGTGCGCGGCTGCGACGCGTTCGTGCTGCAGAGCCACTCGGCGCCGCTGAACAAGTGGATCATGGAGCAGCTGATCATGGTCGACACGCTCAAGCGCGCGTCGGCCAAGCGGATCACCGTCGTCATCCCGTTCTACGGCTACGCCCGCCAGGACAAGAAGCACCGCGGCCGCGAGCCGATCACCGCCCGGCTGATGGCCGACCTGTTCAAGACCGCGGGCGCCGACCGGCTGATGGCCGTCGACCTGCACACCTCGCAGATCCAGGGCTTCTTCGACGGCCCCGTCGACCACCTCTTCGCGCTGCCGCTGCTCGCCCAGTACGTCGGCAACCGGATCGACCGCTCGAAGATCACCATCGTCTCGCCGGACGCGGGCCGGGTCCGGGTGGCCGAACGCTGGACCGACACCCTGAACGCGCCGCTGGCGATCATCCACAAGCGCCGCGACCCGATGGTGGCCAACGAGGTCAAGGTGCACGAGGTCGTCGGTGATGTGCGGGGCCGCACCTGCGTCATCGTCGACGACATGATCGACACCGGCGGCACGATCGTGAAGGCCGCCGACGCGCTCTTCGACAACGGCGCCGCCGACGTCATCGTCACCGCCACCCACGGGGTCTTCTCCGGCGCGGCCATCGACCGGCTCAAGAACAGCCGGATCTCCGAGGTGGTGGTCTGCAACACGCTGCCGATCGCCGAGGAGCAGCGCATCGACAAGCTCACCGTGCTGTCGATCGCCCCGCTGCTCGGCCGGGCGATCCGCGAGGTCTTCGACGACGGCTCGGTCACCAGCCTCTTCGACGGCCACGCCTGAGCCGACGGGCAACGGCCGCGTTTGGGGGCGCGCGGGCCGGGCGAGTAGTCTGTGCGGGTTGCCCGGCGAGGGCCTCCGCTCAGCGGACGCCGTGATCGACGTGCCGATCGGACCGCTTCGATCGCACTGCGCGATCGCGTCGTGATGTGAGCGCCTCCTCGCCAGGCCCCACGCGACAAGCGCACCACCCGTACCCGCGCCGCAGGCGCCTGCTGAGCCGACGAGAAGGAGCACCACCGTGTCCGAGGTCCGCATCAAGGCCGAGACCCGCACCGAGTTCGGCAAGGGCGCCGCCCGCCGCACCCGCCGCGCCGGCCAGGTCCCCGCGGTGGTCTACGGCCACGGCGGCGAGACCCGCCACGTGTCGCTGCCCAGCCACGACCTGTCCCAGGCGCTCAAGCGCTCGGGCGTGCTGCTCGAGCTCGACCTCGACTCCGGCCTCGAGCTGGCGCTGCCGAAGTCCGTGCAGCGCGACCCGGTCCGCCAGATCATCGAGCACGTCGACCTGATCATCGTCAAGCGCGGCCAGCGCGTCACCGTCGAGGTCCCGGTCGTGACCGAGGGCGCGGCGATCGGCGGCGGCATCGTCGAGACCGTGCTCACCACCGTGGCCCTCGAGGTCGAGGCGACCAAGATCCCGCAGGCGATCGTCGTCGACGTCGACAAGACCGAGGCGGGCCACTCGGTGTACGCCGGCGACCTGGCGCTGCCGGCGGACGCGGTGCTCGTCACCGACCCGTCCGCGCTGGTCATCCACGTGGTCGGCCCGCAGTCGGAGTCGGCCGGCTCCGGCCTCGACGCCGAAGAGGTGGCCGCCGCCGCGGAGGCCGCCGAGTCCGCCGCCGCCGAGGTGGCCGCCGCCGCCGAGGGTGTCGAGGCCTGATCCGCCTGTTGCGGGCGCGGCGCCCAGCGGGAGCGGAGGACGTGTCCGGAGACGCCGGGGAGGCCTGGCTGGTCGTCGGCCTGGGCAACCCCGGCAAGGAGTACTCCGGCAACCGCCACAACGCCGGCTTCCTCGTCGTCGACCTGCTGGCCGAGCGGATGCGCGGGCGCTTCAAGTCCGCCAAGGGCCGCCGCGCCGAGGTCCTCGAGGGCCGGCTCGCCGGCCACCGCGTCGTGCTCGCCAAGCCGCTGTCGTACATGAACGACAGCGGCGGCCCGGTGGCCGGGCTCCGGGACTTCTACAAGGTGCCGGTCGACGCGCATCGTCGCCGTGCACGACGAGCTCGACCTGCCGTACGGGTCGCTGCGGCTCAAGCTCGGCGGGGGCGACAACGGGCACAACGGCCTGAAGTCGATGCGCCGCTCGCTGGGCAGCGGCGAGTTCGCCCGGGTGCGCTTCGGAGTCGGCCGCCCGCCCGGCCGGCAGGACCCCGCCGACTACGTGCTGCGCGACTTCGGGGCGGCCGAGCGCAAGGACCTCGCGTTCCACGTCGACCGCGCGGCCGACGCGGTGGAGGCGCTGCTCGCCGACGGACTCGAGCGCGCCCAGAACACCTTCAACGACTGACGGGAGCCCACCCGCTGTGAGCCTGACCGGCCTGCTGGAGGTGCTGCGCGGCGACCCCGCGCTCGCCGAGGCCGTGCGCGCCGCCGGGGCCGGCGACCGCCCCGCCCTCGACCTCGAGGCGCCGCCGGGCGCCCGCGCCGCCGTGCTGGCGGCCCTCGCCTCGGACGGCGCCGCGCCGCTCGTGCTCGCCGTGACGGCCACCGCGCGCGAGGCCGAGGACCTCGCCGCCGCCCTGCGCGCGATGCTCCCGGGCGAGTCGGTGCTGGAGTTCCCGGCCTGGGAGACCCTGCCGCACGAGCGGCTGTCCCCCCGCTCCGACACCGTCGGCCGCCGGCTGGCGACCCTGCGCCGGCTGGCGCATCCCGAGGACGACCCGGCCGCGCCGCGCCCCCGCGTCGTCGTGGCGCCGGCCCGATCGCTGCTGCAGCCGCTGGTCTCGGGGCTGGGCGACCTGCGCCCGGTCGCCCTGCACGCCGGCGAGGACGCCGGGCTGGACGACGTGGTCGAGCGGCTCGCCGCCGCCGCGTACACGCGGGTCGACCTGGTGGAGCGCCGCGGCGAGTTCGCCGTGCGCGGCGGGATCGTCGACGTCTTCCCGCCCACCGAGGAGCACCCGCTGCGCGTGGAGTTCTGGGGCGACACCGTCGAGGAGATCCGCTGGTTCAAGGTCGCCGACCAGCGCAGCCTCGAGGTGGCCGAGGGCGGCCTGTGCGCGCCGCCGTGCCGCGAGCTGCTGCTCGACGACGGCGTACGGGCCCGGGCCGCGGCGCTCGCCGACGAGCAGACGGCATACCCCGAGCTGCGCGAGGTCTTCGTGAAGCTCGCCGAGGGCATCGCGGTCGAGGGCATGGAGTCGCTGGCCCCGGTGCTGGTCCCGCAGGCGATGGAGCTGCTCGTCGACCAGCTGCCCCCGCGATCGGTGGTCGTGGTGTGCGACCCGGAGCGGGTGCGCACCCGCTCGCACGACCTGGTCGCGACCTCGGCGGAGTTCCTCGCGGCCTCCTGGGGGGCCGCCGCGGTGGGCGGCGCCGCCCCGCTCGACCTCGGCGCCGCGACGTACCGCTCGCTGGCCGAGATCCGCACGCACACGGTCGGCGGCGGGCGCGCCGTGGTGGACGCTGACGCCGTTCGGCTCGGACGCCGAGCTCGCCGACCTCGATCCCGAGGCGTTCGGCGGCGCCGAGGTGCTGGCCCTCGACGCCCGCGCCGCGGAGGAGTACCGCGGCGACACCGACCGCGCGCTCGCCGACGTGGGCGGCCTGCTCCGCGACGGCTGGCGGGTCGTCCTCGTCACCGAGGGCCACGGCCCCGCGCAGCGGCTGGTCGAGCGGCTGGGCGAGGCCGGGGTGCCCGCGCGCCTCGAGGCCGACCTCGCCGCCGCCCCGGACCCGCTGGTCGTGCACGTGGCCACCGGGAGCCTCGAGCACGGCTTCGCCGCGCCCGGGCTGCGCCTGCTCGTGCTCACCGAGTCCGACCTGGTCGGGCAGAAGTCGTCGACCAAGGACATGCGCCGGCTGCCGTCGCGGCGCCGCAACGTCGTCGACCCGCTGCAGCTGCAAGCCCGGCGACCACGTCGTCCACGAGCAGCACGGCGTCGGCCGCTACGTCGAGATGGTGCAGCGCACGGTCGCCGGCGCCACCCGCGAGTACCTCGTCGTCGAGTACGCCCCGAGCAAGCGCGGCCAGCCCGGCGACCTGCTCTACGTGCCCATGGACCAGCTCGACCAGGTGACCCGCTACGTCGGCGGCGACGCGCCGAGCCTGCACAGGCTCGGCGGCTCCGACTGGGGCAAGACCAAGTCGCGCGCCCGCAAGGCGGTCAAGGAGATCGCCGCCGAGCTGATCCGGCTCTACTCCGCGCGGATGGCCTCGCCCGGGCACGCCTTCGGGCCGGACACGCCGTGGCAGCGCGAGCTCGAGGACGCCTTCGCGTACGTCGAGACGCCCGACCAGCTGGCCTGCATCGACGAGGTCAAGGCCGACATGGAGCGCTCGGTCCCGATGGACCGGCTGATCTGCGGCGACGTCGGCTACGGCAAGACCGAGATCGCCGTGCGCGCGGCCTTCAAGGCCGTGCAGGACGGCAAGCAGGTCGCGGTGCTCGTCCCCACGACCCTGCTCGTGCAGCAGCACTTCTCGACGTTCTCCGAGCGCTACGCGCAGTTCCCCGTCGTGGTGCGCGCGCTGTCGCGCTTCCAGTCCGACCGCGAGGCCCGCCAGGTGCTCGACGGCCTCGCCGACGGCACGATCGACGTGGTGATCGGCACCCACCGGCTGCTCGGCAAGGAGGTCCGCTTCAAGGACCTCGGCCTGGTCGTCGTCGACGAGGAGCAGCGCTTCGGCGTCGAGCACAAGGAGCCCCTGAAGGCGCTGCGCATCCACGTCGACGTGCTCGCGATGTCGGCCACCCCGATCCCGCGCACGCTGGAGATGGCGGTGACCGGCATCCGCGAGATGTCCGTGATCGCCACGCCCCCCGAGGAGCGGCACCCGATCCTCACGTACGTCGGCGCGTACGACCCCAAGCAGATCTCCGCCGCGATCCGGCGCGAGCTGCTGCGCGACGGGCAGGTCTTCTTCGTGCACAACCGGGTGGAGTCCATCGAGAGGGCCGCCGTCGCGGATCCGCGAGCTGGTGCCCGAGGCGCGGGTGCGCACCGCCCACGGGCAGATGGACGAGGACGGCCTCGAGCAGATCATCGTGGACTTCTGGGAGAAGGAGTTCGACGTCCTCGTCTCCACCACGATCGTCGAGACCGGGCTCGACATCCCCAACGCCAACACGCTGATCGTCGAGCGGGCCGACCTGATGGGGCTCTCGCAGCTGCACCAGCTGCGCGGCCGCGTCGGCCGGGCCCGCGAGCGGGCGTACGCGTACTTCCTCTACCCGCCGGAGAAGCCGCTCACCGAGACCGCGCACGACCGGCTGGCCACGATCGCCCAGCACACCGAGCTCGGGGCGGGCATGCAGGTGGCGATGAAGGACCTGGAGATCCGCGGCGCGGGCAACCTGCTCGGCGGCGAGCAGTCCGGGCACATCGCCGACGTCGGCTTCGACCTCTACGTCCGGCTGGTCGGCGAGGCGGTGGCCGAGTACCGCGGCGAGGCGGTCGAGGAGCTCGCCGAGATGCGGGTCGAGCTGCCCGTCGACGCCCACCTGCCGCACGACTACGTGCCGCAGGAGCGGCTGCGGCTGGAGATGTACCGGCGGCTGTCAGAGGCGGCCAGCGACCCGCAGATCGAGTCGGTGCGCGACGAGCTGCTGGACCGGTACGGCCTGCTGCCGGCCCCGGTCGAGACGCTGCTCGAGGTCGCGCGGCTGCGCGTGCTGGCCCGCGCGGCCGGGCTGACCGAGCTCGTCGCGCAGGGCGACCGGCTCAAGGTCGGCCCGGTGGACCTGCCGGAGTCGCGCCAACTCCGGCTGCAGCGGCTCTACCCGGGCACCCTGGTGAAGGCCCAGAACCGTACGATGCTGGTGCCGCGCCCGCGGACCGCCGTGGTCGGCGGGCAGCCCGTGGTCGGCGCCGAGCTGATCGCCTGGTGCCGAGAGCTCGTCGAGTCCGTGCTCCTGGCGGACGCCGGGTCCGCGCCCCCGCGGGCTGACTGAGAGGACGCCGTGAACGCCACCACCTCCCGTACCCCGAGCCGGGCCCGCCGCGCGGCCCTCGCCGCCGCGGCCGCGCTGGGGGCGCTCGCGCTCACGGCGTGCAACCCGCTGCAGCCGGGCGCCGCGGCCGTGGTGGGCACCGAGCGGATCACCGAGAACGAGGTCAACACCGCGGCCTTGCAGGCGGCCGAGGCGCAGCAGGCGGCGGGACTCCAGCCCGACATCCGCGAGCTGATGCGCCGCCAGCTGGACGTGCGCGTCGCCTCCGCGCTGCTCGATGAGCTGGCCGCGACGTACGACGTCGAGGTGACGCAGGGCGAGATCCAGGCGTTCATCCGGGAGCGCGGGGGCGCCGAGGCCTGGGAGGCGACGCTCGTCGAGCGTGGCCTGTCGCCCAAGCAGGCCAGCGATTTCGCGCGCATCCAGGTGCAGATCGACAAGGTCGGCGAGGCCATCGACCCGGAGAACGGCCTGCAGCAGATCGGCGCCGAGGCCGCCGCCCTCAGCGAGGAGATCGGGGTCGAGATCAGCCCCCGGTACGGCCAGTGGGACAGCCAGCAGGTCACCGTGGTGGCCGCCGCCGACGACCTGTCTCAGCCGGTGGGCGGGCCGGGGGCCTGATGCCGGCCTCGCGCCTGCTTGAGCTGGTCGCGGTGATGGATCGGCTGCGCTCCCCGGGCGGCTGCCCGTGGGACGCCGAGCAGACGCACGAGTCGCTGCTGCCGTACCTCCTCGAGGAGGCGCACGAGACCGTCGAGGCGGTCGAGTCGGGCGACCGCGCCGGGCTGCGCGAGGAGCTCGGCGACCTGCTGCTGCAGGTGGTCTTCCACGCCCGGGTGGCCCAGGAGGACGCCGACGACCCCTGGGGCATCGAGGAGGTCGCCGGGGGCATCGTCGACAAGCTCATCCGGCGGCACCCGCACGTCTTCGGCGGAGCCGAGGCGGTGACGGCCGACGAGGTCGAGGCCAACTGGGAGACCCTCAAGCGCGACGAGAAGCAGCGCGAGTCGGTCGTCGACGGCGTGCCGATGGGCATGCCGGCGCTGTCGCTGGCCGCCCGGCTGATGGACCGCGCAGCCAAGGGCGGGATCCACGTCGAGCCGGAGCCGCTGGCCGCCCTCGGCGGGCAGCCGAGCGCCGAGGAGGTCGGGCAGGTGCTGCTGGCCGCCGCCGTCGCCGCGCGGCGGGCCGGGATCGACGCCGAGGCGGCGCTGCGCGAGGCGGCCCGCGGGTACGCCGGGCAGGTGCGGGCGGCCGAGCGGGCGGCTGCCGGGCGCACGGCTGGCGGCGCCGCCCGATAGCCTGGGCTCTCACGGACCAACCGAGCAAGGAGCCTTCTGTGGCCAGCATCGACGCCGTCTACGCCCGCGAGATCCTCGACTCCCGAGGCAACCCCACCGTCGAGGTCGAGGTGCTGCTCGACGACGGCACCCAGGCCCGCGCCGCGGTCCCCAGCGGGGCGTCCACCGGCGCGTACGAGGCCGTGGAGCTGCGCGACGGCGACGCCGGGCGCTACGGCGGCAAGGGCGTCGAGCGGGCGGTCCTCGCGGTCATCGACGAGATCGGCCCGGAGGTCATCGGCTACGAGGCCAGCGAGCAGCGGCTGATCGACCACGCGCTCATCGACCTCGACGGCACGCCGGACAAGAGCCGGCTGGGCGCCAACGCGATCCTCGGCGTCTCGCTGGCCGTCGCGCGCGCCGCCTCGGACTCCGCCGAGCTGCCGCTCTTCCGCTACGTCGGCGGGCCCAACGCGCACGTGCTGCCGGTGCCGATGATGAACATCCTCAACGGCGGCTCCCACGCCGACACCGGCGTCGACATCCAGGAGTTCATGGTCGCCCCGATCGGGGCGGCGACCTTCGCGCGAGGCGCTGCGCTGGGGCGCCGACGTCTACCACTCGCTGAAGTCGGTGCTCAAGGCGCAGGGCTTCGCCACCGGCCTGGGCGACGAGGGCGGCTTCGCCCCCGACCTGCCCAGCAACCGCGCCGCGCTCGACCTGATCGCCGAGGCGATCGACAAGGCCGGCTACCGGCTCGGCGCGGACATCGCGCTCGCGCTGGATGTCGCGGCGAGCGAGTTCTGCACGGACGGCTCGTACACGTTCGAGGGCCAGGCGCGGACGGCCGAGCAGATGACGGCCTACTACGCCGAGCTGGTTGGCGCGTACCCGTTCGTGTCGATCGAGGACCCGCTGGACGAGAGCGACTGGGACGGCTGGAAGACGCTGACCGAGGCGCTGGGCTCGCGGGTGCAGATCGTCGGCGACGACCTGTTCGTCACCAACCCCGAGCGGCTGCAGCGCGGCATCGACACGGCCACGGCCAACGCGCTGCTGGTCAAGGTCAACCAGATCGGCACGCTGACCGAGACCCTCGACGCGGTCGCGCTGGCGCACCGCAGCGGCTACCGCTGCATGATGAGCCACCGCTCCGGCGAGACCGAGGACACCACGATCGCCGACCTCGCGGTGGCCACCGACTGCGGCCAGATCAAGACCGGCGCCCCGGCGCGCTCCGAGCGGGTGGCCAAGTACAACCAGCTGCTGCGCATCGAGGAGGAGCTCGACGACGCCGCCCGCTACGCCGGCCGCGCCGCCTTCCCCCGCTTCACCGGCTGAGGGTCCGCGGGTCGGGCCACCGCCTCCCACGTCACACCCGTCCCATCAGGCACACTCGTCGCCGTGACGGCCACCTCGTCGGGCAGCGCTGCCCGCCCGCACCGCGGGACCACCCGCGATTCGGGTCGGCGCGGGGCGACGCCGAAGGGGGCGGCGCCCCGGCGCCCGGCCGGTCCGCGGCACCGCGGCCGACGGGCCGCGGACGGGCGCGGTGCTGCGGCGGTCCACGTTCACCCCGCGCGCCGCGATCCTGGCGCTGGTGCTGGTCGCCGTGGCCGTCTCGCTGCTCGTCCCGATCCGGCAGTACCTCGCCCAGCGCGCCGAGATCGCCGCCCTGCGGGCCGGGGTCTCCGACGAGCGGGACCGGGTCTCCGCGCTGCAGGCCGAGCGCGAGCGCTGGAAGGACCCGGCGTACGTCGCAGCAGCAGGCCCGCGAGCGGCTGTACTTCGTGATGCCGGGGGAGACCGCGTACCTCGTCCTGGGCGAGCCCAAGGCGCCCGAGTCCTCGCCGGGCGTCTCAGGGGTCGCGAAGCCGGCCGAGCGGCCCTGGTACGCGGGCCTGTGGGACAGCGTGCGGGCTGCCGACGCGGGCACCCTGGCGCCGTGAGCGCGGCGCTCGGATCCTTCTCGGCGGCCGATCGCGCCGCGGTCGCCGCGCAGCTGGGGCGCGAGCCGCGGGGGGTACGAGGTGTGGCGCACCGCTGCCCGTGCGGAGCGCCCGACGTCGTCGAGACCGAGCCGCGGCTGCCGGACGGCACCCCCTTCCCGACGACGTTCTACCTGACCTGCCCGCGCGCCACCGGCGCGGTGAGCACGCTGGAGTCGTCCGGGCTGATGCGGTCGATGCAGGACCGGCTCGCCGACGACCCGGCCCTCGCCGCGGCGTACCGCGCGGCCCACGCGGACTACCTGGCCCGCCGGGCGGCGCTCGGCCCGGCGGTCCCCGAGATCGACGGCATCTCGGCCGGCGGCATGCCGGACCGGGTCAAGTGCCTGCACGTGCTCGTCGGCCACGCGCTCGCCGCCGGGCCCGGGGTGAACCCGCTCGGCGACGAGGCGCTCGCGCTGCTGCCGGACTGGTGGGCCGGCGGATCGTGCGTGCCGGCGGGCCGAGGACCAGGGGCCGTGAGGCGCCGCGTGGCCGCGATCGACTGCGGCACCAACTCGATCCGCCTGCTCGTGGCCGACCTCGACCCCTCGACCGGCGCGGCCGCCGACCTCGACCGGCGGATGGAGATCGTCCGGCTGGGGGAGGGGGTCGACCGCACCGGGCGGCTGTCCGAGGCCGCCTTGGCGCGGACGTTCGCGGCGTGCGAGGTCTACGCGGCGCGGATCGCCGAGCTCGGGGCGACCGAGGTGCGCTTCGTCGCGACGTCGGCGTCGCGCGACGCCGAGAACCGCGCCGACTTCGTGCGTGGCGTCCTCGAGCGGATCGGCGTCGAGCCGGAGGTCGTGTCGGGCGAGGAGGAGGCCGCGCTGTCGTTCCGCGGCCCCACCGGGGCGCTGCAGGCCGCCGGGATCGCCGGGCCGTACCTCGTCGTCGACATCGGCGGCGGGTCGACCGAGTTCGTCCTCGGCGACTCCTCGGTGCGGGCGTCGCGATCCGTGGACATGGGCTGCGTGCGGCTGACCGAGCGGCACCTGCACGACGACCCGCCGACGGCTGCCCAGGTCGCCGCGGCCCGCGCCGACATCGCGGTCTCTGCTCGATCAGGCGGCCGCGGCCGTGCCGTTGGACACCGGCGCGACGCTGGTCGGGCTCGCCGGCACCGTGACGACGCTCGCGGGGATCGCTCTCGGCCTGCCGGCGTACGACCCCGCGGCGATCCACCTGTCGCGGCTGCCGGCCGACGACGTGCACGCGATCACCGAGCGGCTGCTGGCGTCGTCGCACGACGAGCGGACGGCGATCCCGGTCATGCACCCGGGACGCGTCGACGTCATCGGCGGGCGGCGCGCTGGTGCTCGACGCGATCGTGCGGCGCACCGGAGCGGCCGAGGTCGTCGTGAGCGAGCACGACATCCTCGACGGGATCGCCTGGTCGCTCGTCCGGTAGGCCCGCCGCGGGCTAGGTTCGCCCCATGGGACAGATCGTCGAGTTCGCGAGCAATGGCGGCACCTGCGAGGGCTACCTCGCCCTCCCCGAGGGGGCCGAGCCGGACACGGCCCCGGGCGTCGTCGTCATCCAGGAGTGGTGGGGGATGGTGCCCCACATCAGGCACATGGCCGACCGGTTCGCCGCCGAGGGCTTCGTGGCCCTCGTCCCCGACTTCTACCGCGGGGTGCGCACGACCGAGCCGGACGAGGCGGCCAAGCTGATGATGGGCCTCGACGTCGGCAAGGCCGCCCTCGACATCGCCGGCGCGGCCGAGTACCTGCACGCGCTGCCGCTGACCACGTCGGGCCACGTCGGCGCGGTCGGCTTCTGCATGGGCGGCGGGCTGGCCCTGCTGGCCCCGACGGTCTCCGACCGGATCACCGCGACCAGCGGCTTCTACCCCGCCACCCCGTGGCCGGACTACCACCCCGACTGGTCGCGCTACCACGGCCGGAGCGCCCAGATCCACTGCAGCGAGGACGACGGCACGTCGGCCGCCGAGGGCATCCAGCAGATGGTCGACGCGATCGCCACCGCCGGCGGCCAGGTCGAGACGTTCGACTACCCGGGCAGCCACCACGCCTTCGCCAACGACGACCGGCCCGAGGTCTACAACGCCGCCCACGCCGACGCGGCGCTCACCCGCACCTGGGAGTTCCTGCGCCGGAGCCTCGCCTGACCGAGCGCCGGGAGCCGTACGCGGCCCCCGGCACGGGATGGCCGGGCGACCCGGCGACCGCGCGCACCCCGGTCGCGCGCACCGCGGAGGACGTCGGTCGGCTGGCGGCGTCGGCCCGGTCGCTGCCCGTCCTCGAGGCCCGCCAGTCGGTCTGCCGCGCCTGCCCTCGGCTCGTCGAGTGGCGCGAGGGCGGTCGCGCTCGAGCGCCGCCGCGCGTACGCCGACGAGCCGTACTGGGGGCGGCCGATCCCCGGCTGGGGCGACCCCGCGCCGCGGGTGGTCATCATCGGGCTGGCGCCGGGTGCCCACGGGGCCAACCGCACCGGCCGCGTCTTCACCGGTGACCGCAGCGGCGACGTGCTCTTCGCCTCGCTGCACCGGGTCGGCCTGGCCGCCCTGCCCACCTCGACCCGCGCGGGCGACGGGCAACGCCTGATCGGGGCGCGGCTGGTCGCCGCCGTCCGGTGCGCGCCGCCGGCGAACCGGCCCGAGCCCGGCGGAGCGGGACGCCTGCGCCCCGTGGCTCGACCGCGAGCTCGCGCTGTGCCAGCCGACCACCCGGGTGTACGTCGCGCTGGGCGCCTTCGCCTGGGACGCCGCGCTGGCCGCGCTCACGCGGCTCGGCGACCGGCCGGCGGGCCGCAAGCCGCGCTTCGGCCACGGCGCCGAGGCCGCGCTGCCGTCCGGACGCACCCTGCTCGGCTGCTTCCACCCCAGCCAGCAGAACACCTTCACCGGCCGGCTCACCCCCGCCATGCTCGACGACGTCCTCGCCCGCGCCGCCTCGCTGTGAGCGGCGTGCTGGCCAGGTCCTAGGAGCATGAGTTGTACGATTCGTACATGACCGAGATGGCGGTGAGCGCGGCCCGCGAGCACCTGGCCGAGCTCATCGAGGCCACGAGGGCGTCGGGCGAGCCGGTCTACGTCACGCGCCGCGGCCGCCGGGTCGCGGTGATCGTGGACCCCGACGTCTTCGAGCGGCTGCTCGAGGACGCCGACGACGCCCTCGACCGGGCCGAGCTCGCGGCGGCCCGCGAGGACGACGACTTCGTCCCTTGGGACGAGGTCAAGGCCGAACTCGGCCTGCGGTGATCGGCCGGCTACCGGGTCGAGATCGCCCGAAGGGCCGCCAAGGCCCTCGCGGCCCTGCCCCGCCCCGAGCAGCAGCGCGTCCGGGCGGCGATCGACCTGCTCGCCGAGACGCCGCGCCCGCCGGGGTGCGTCGCGATGGCCGGCGAGCAGTCCGTCTACCGGGTGCGGGTCGGCGCCTATCGGATCGTCTACGAGGTCCACGACCGGGTCCTGCTCATCCAGGTGATCCGGATCGGCCACCGGCGCGACGTCTACCGCTGAACTCGCCCCGTACGCTGCGGGGATGCCGCAGCTCGCCGTCACCGTCTTGGGCCACGACCGCCCCGGGATCATCGCCGCCGTCACCGGCGCGCTCGCCGGGCTCGGGGGCAACCTCGAGGACTCCTCGATGACCCGGCTGCGCGGGCACTTCGCGATGACGCTCATCGTCGCCGGCAGCGGCACCGCCGCCGAGGTCGAGGCGGCCCTCGCCCCCGCCGTGCCCGACCTGCTGGTGTCGGTCCGCGAGGTCCCCGAGGAGTCCGAGCCGGAGGCCGTCGGCAGCCCGTACCTGCTCACCGTCCACGGCGCCGACCGCCCCGGCATCGTCTCGGCCGTCACCTCCGTGCTGGCCGACGCGGGCGGCAACGTGACCGACCTGACCACCCGGCTCGCGGGCCGGCTCTACCTGCTCGTCGTCGAGGTCGAGCTGCCCGCCTCCTGCGACGTCGAGGCGCTCACCGGGCGGCTGGCCGCCACCGCGCGCGACCTCGGCGTCGAGGCGTCGCTGCGCCCGGCGGAGGCCGACGTCCTGTGACCGGGCCGCTCCTCGCGGTCGACCTGCCGGCCGGCCGCGTGCTTCCCGTCGTGGCGGCTCCCGACCCGGTGCTGTCCACGCCGTGCGTCGACGTCGACCCCCGTGACCCGGCCGTCGCGCAGCTGGCCGCCGACCTGCTCGCCACCCAGCGCGTCTCGCCAGGCTGCGTCGGGCTGGCGGCCAACCAGGTGGGGGTCGGCTGGCGGCTGTTCTCGGTGGACGTCTCCGCCCACCCCAAGGCGCGCACCCACCACGGCGCGTACGTGCTGGTGAACCCGCAGCTGCAGGAGGCCTCGCGCAACGAGCGCGGCCGGGAGGGCTGCATGTCGGTGCCCGACTTCACCGGCGACGTGAAGCGGGCCACCCGGCTCGTGGTCCGCGGCCTTGAGCCGGTCACCGGCCGCGAGCTGATCGTGGCCACCGACGCCTTCGAGGCGCGCTGCCTGCAGCACGAGCTCGACCACCTCGCCGGGCTGCTCTTCCTCGACCGGGTCGCCGGGGCGCACGCGATCTACCCGCGCCAGACGTACCAGGAGGGCGGCTCTGGCTCCGTAGGCTGAGCGGCGCGCCCCCGTGGCCCAACTGGCAGAGGCAGGCCCCTTAAAAGGGCTACCGGTGTGGGTTCGACTCCCACCGGGGGCACCGCGCCCTACGGACGCTCGTCCAGCGGTAGGCGCGCCACCACCTCGTCGTCGTCGGTCTCCCCCGTCTCGGCGAACCCGAGGCTCGCGTACAGCGCCCGGGCCGCCGTGTTGGCCGGCTGGTAGCTGAGCGCGGCAGACGGGTGGCCGCCGGCGCGGGCCCGATCGAGCAGGGCCTGGACGACCGCCCGCCCGTACCCCTTGCGCTGCTCGGCCGCGTCGACCACGAGGCCGCCGATCCAGTACGACCGGTCGTCGGGGTCGACCGCCCAGATGGCGAAGCCGACGACGCGCCCGTCGGCCTCCACCGCCAGCGGGCGCCAGGGCGTGTCCCCGTACGCGCACATGGCGAGGTAGCGCGTGACCGGGGCGACGAAGGCCCGCTGGTCCTCGGTGACCTCCAGGGCGGCGCAGTCGCGCCAGTTGCCTGCGTCGACGTCGCTCAGGCTGACCACGGCGGGCTCCGGCGGCATGCCGGGGACGCTACGCCAGGCGCCGCCCGCGTGGGCCGCCCGCCGACGCGTCCCGCGTGGCCTTTGGCCCGCGGATCGCTTACCGTTGTTCCACGAAACCCGAAACCGGGTTCCAGGGAGGACACATGCAGAGCAGGAATCCGATCTTCTCGCGCGACGACGCGTTCGTGCCGGCAGGCAGCGCCGCGTTCGGCACCGCGCCGCCGCCGGCGGATGTGAGCCCGCAGCAGCTGGAGGAGATGTACGCCCGCCCGGCCGGCGGCCCCGCAGGCCTGGCCATGACGATCGACGACGTCGTCATCAAGACCGCCGGGATGTTCGTCATCCTGCTGGCCACCGCGGTGCCGTCGTTCCTCTACCTCGCCGAGAACACCCTCGTCGTGTTCGGCGCGGCGATCGTGGCCTTCATCCTCGGCATGGTCATCGCGGTCAAGCGGTCGACCAACCCCGGCCTGATCATGGTCTACGCGGCCATCGAGGGCGTCTTCGTCGGCGGCATCTCGGCCTGGTACCAGGCATTCGCCGACGGCGTGAACATCGTCGGCCAGGCCGTGCTCGGCACGCTGGTCGCCTTCTCGGTGATGCTCGCGCTCTACAAGAGCGGCCGGCTGCGGGCCACCCCGCAGTTCAAGAAGATGATGATGATCGCGATGGTCTCGTACCTGATCATCGCCATGGCCAGCCTGGTCTCGTCGTTCTTCGGCGTCGGCGAGGGCTGGGGCTTCTACGGCGTCAGCGGGGTCGGCCTGCTGCTCTGCGGCCTCGGCGTCGCGCTCGCGTCGTTCTCCCTGGTGCTGGACTTCGACGCCATCGAGAAGGGCGTCCAGATGGGCGTGCCCGCCAAGGAGGCCTGGCGCGCCGGCTTCGGCCTGATGGTCACCCTGGTCTGGCTCTACCTCGAGCTGCTGCGGATGCTGGCCATCCTGCAGGGCCGCGACTGACGCCTCGCGCACACACGAACCGAAGGGCCGCCCCGCTGGGGGCGGCCCTTCGGCGTGCACGGGTGGGGCTAGCCGACGCGGCGGGCGGCGCGCGTCTTGTCGTACTCGTGCACGATGGCGGTGGCGTAGCCGTGGGAGAGCTCATGCTCGTCCTGCAGCCAGTGGACCCGCTCTTCGAACCGCGTGAACGAAGGCCCGGCCTCCATCACCGCGTACCACTCCTTGAGTTCGCGCCCGGTTGCCGATGGCACCCGGGCCACGAGATTCGCGTGGGTCTCCTCGGAGTGGTGCAAGGTCATGGGGTCCTCCTCCACGACGGGGCCAGTGCGCCGGCGGCGCCTGTCCCACCCTGTCACCCGCGGGGGGCGGGCGACAACCCGGGTCCTCAGGTCAGCAGTCCCCGGGCATGCGGCTACCCTCCCCGAATGGCCGGCGCCGCCCCAGGGTCCGAAGACCTAGGCCGATCGGTCGAACGGCTGGCCGACCGGCTGCGCACCTTGGCGGACACCCGGCTGGCCCGCCCGATCGGCGGCGCTGCGACGGCTGCGGACCGCGCCCACGGGTTGGCCCAGGCCCTCGCCGACGCCGAGCAGGGCATCGCCGAACGAACCGCCGGGCAGCCCCCGGCATGGCGCACGGTGCCGCGGCTGGGCGATCTCGCGGTCGGCGACCAGGTCGCGGTCACCGGCGCGGATCTGGTGGCCGCGTGCGAGGGACTCGGACCGGACGATGCGGTCTGGACGCGGGCGGGCCGTTCGGCGGCCTCAGCCGTCCTGGCGCAGGCCGTCGCCGACGTCCGCGAGCTCGCCGCCCTGCTCTGAGTCGCCTCCCAGCCGGTCCCGGATCACGGCGGCCGGGCGCCGCAGCACCTCGACCCAGCGGCCGCGCGCGCCCCGGTCCTGCCCGGCCACGCTGGTGCCCGACACCTCGGTGCCGGCGGCGTCGGCGGCGGCCGCGGCGGCCTCGGCCACCGGCAGCACCCGACCCCGGCGGTACGCGGGCGGCACGACTCGGCGGGCGGCGGCCTCCGGCTCGGCGCCGTACTCGGGCAGCGCCGCGCCCATCGCCGCAGCGACGCTGGGCAACAGCACCGCGGCGAGGCGCGCGTAGCCCTCGCTCGACGGGTGGAAGCGGTCGGCGCTGAACATCGCCTCGGCCTTGGCGTCGAACTCGGTGCCGAGCAGGTCGCCCAGGCTGACCGTGCGGCCGCCGGCCTCCACGACCGCCACCGTCTGCGCGGCGGCGAGCTGGCGTGACCAGGTGCGCCCCACCCAGCGCAGCGGGTGGGGGACCGGGCGGATCGTGCCGAGGTCGGGAGCCGTGCCGACCACCACCTGGCAGCCGAGCCCGTGCAGCCGGCGCACCGCCTGGTCGAGGTGGCGGACGGCCACCGCGGGCAGGACCACGTGCGTCACGTCGTTGGCGCCGATCATGATCGTGGCGACCTCGGGGGCCCACTCCGAGAGCCCCTCGACCTGGGCGTCGAGGTCGCTGGAGACGGCGCCCACCACGGCGGCGCTGCGCAGCTCGACGGGCCGCCCCGTCAGCGCGGCCAGCCCCTGCGCGATGAGCGACCCCGGGGTGTGCAGCGGGTGGTCGGCGCCGAGGCCGGCGGCGCTCGAGTCGCCCAGCATCGCGTACCTGATCGGGGGGCCGGCCGGCGCGGAGCCCGCCTCGGGGGCGTAGACGCCGTCGGCCTCGTGCGGGTCGGTGGTGGGCAGCCCGATCGCCCGGCGCGCCCATTGCGCCTCGGCGACGAGCACCCCGACGAACCCCGCCGTGGCCGCGCCGAGGCCGCCCCCGCCGTACGCGGCGGCGGTCGCCAGCTTGCGTGCCCGAGAGGCCCTGCCCATACGCACGACTGTAAGTCCTCCTGTCGCCCCCACCGCGAGCCCGGCCCTACGGTGGGGGGATGCAGGTCCACGATTCGGTGGTCGACCTCGTCGGCCACACGCCCCTCGTCCGCCTCCACGCCCTGACCGAGGGGATCGAGGGGCAGGTGCTCGCCAAGGTCGAGTACCTCAACCCCGGCGGCTCGGTGAAGGACCGGATCGCGCTCAAGATGGTCGAGGCCGCCGAGCGCGACGGCCTGCTCCAGCCGGGCGGCACGATCGTCGAGCCGACCTCCGGCAACACCGGCGTCGGACTCGCGCTGGTGGCGCAGCGGCGCGGCTACTCGTGCGTCTTCGTCTGCCCCGACAAGGTCAGCCAGGACAAGATCAACGTGCTGCGCGCGTACGGCGCGCGGGTCGAGGTGTGCCCCACGGCGGTCGACCCGGAGGACCCGCGCTCGTACTACCAGGTGTCGGACCGGCTGGCCCGCGAGATCCCCGGGGCGTGGAAGCCCGACCAGTACTCCAACCCGAACAACCCGCTGTCGCACTACGAGACGACCGGGCCGGAGCTGTGGGAGCAGACCGAGGGCCGGATCACGCACTTCGTCGCGGGCGTCGGCACCGGCGGCACGATCACCGGCGCCGGGCGCTACCTCAAGGAGGTCTCCGGCGGCGCGGTCCAGGTGATCGGGGCCGACCCGGTCGGGTCGGTCTACAGCGGCGGGACCGGCCGGCCGTACCTCGTCGAGGGCGTCGGCGAGGACTTCTGGCCGACGACGTACGACCGGGACGTCTGCGACCAGATCATCGCGGTGAGCGACCGCGACTCGTTCCTCACCACCCGGCGGCTGGCCCGCGAGGAGGGCTTGCTGGTCGGCGGCTCCTGCGGCATGGCGACCTGGGCGGCGCTCGAGGTGGCGCGGGCGGCCGGGCCGGAGGCTGTCGTCGTCGTGCTGCTGCCGGACGGCGGGCGCGGCTACCTGTCCAAGGTGTTCAGCGACGAGTGGATGGCCGACTACGGGTTCCTGCGCACCGACGAGGGGCGCACGGTGGGCGACGTGCTGCGCGGCAAGTCCGGCACCGACCTGCCCGCGCTCGTGCACACCCACCCGCACGAGACGGTGCGCGAGGCCATCGACATCCTGCGCGCGTACGGCGTCTCGCAGCTGCCGGTGGTCAAGGCCGAGCCGCCGGTGATGGCCGCCGAGGTCGTCGGCTCCGTCGTCGAGCGCGACCTGCTCGACGCGCTCTTCGCCGGGCGGGCGGAGCTGGCCGACCCGATCGAGCGGCACATGTCCCCGATGCTGCCGATGATCGGCGCCGGCGAGCCCGTCTCGGCCGCCGTGGCGGCCCTGGAGTCGGCCGACGCCGCGATCGTCGTCGACGACGGCCGGCCGACCGGGGTCATCACGCGCCAGGACGTGCTGGCCCACCTCGCGCGCTGACTTCGCTGGGTCAGCCCTTGGTGATCACGTAGCCGGTGTAGGCGTACTCCTCCGCGCAGCGGCGGCGCACCTCGATCTCGTGGAGCTCGGCCGCGGCCATCGCCCGCTCCTCCTCGTTGGCCGGGGCGAAGGCGCGGATCCGCGCCTCAAGCGGCGTGTAGTACTCGTCCCACCAGTCGGACTCGGGCAGCTGGTACGTCGCGCGCAGGGTCACGCCGCGGGACTCGATGGCCCGGACGTTCTCGGCGGTGGTCCGCATCCGCGGGTACTCCGTCCAGAAGGCGAGCGCCTCCATCGACGGCGACTCGGTCACCCACTCGCACTCGGTGAGGACCAGGGTGCCGCCGTCGCGCAGGAGCGGCAGCCAGCCGCGCAGCGCGGCGTCGAAGCCGATCACATACGCGGCCCCCTCCGACCAGATCAGGTCCACGCTGCCGGCAGGGTAGGTCGAGCGCGTCCATCGAGGCCAGCCGCGGGGTGATCCGCTCGGCGAGGCCCTGCTCGGCCGCGCTCCCGCTCCAGCTCGCGCGAGGAACTCGGCGCTGGTGTCGACCGCGGTGACGTGGAGCCCGGTCCGCTCGGCGAGCACCAGGCTGGCGCGGCCCGGTCCGCAGCCGAGATCGAGCGCCTCGCCGGCCGTCGGCAGCGGGTCCGCGAGGGACAGCAGCCGCCGGGTGGTCGCATCGGAGCCTGGCGCCTGGCGGGGAAGCCCCCGGTGCAGGTGCCAGAAGGTCTCGGTGGCGTCCATCGCGCCCCTCCGTTCACTCAGAAGGCGGGGGGGCGGCGCTCGAGGAAGGCCGCCGTCCCCTCGCGGTGGTCGGCGGACTGCAGGGACTCGCGGACCAGCGCTGTCGCCGCCGAGGCGACCTGCGCCTCGTCGGGCCGCCGGCCCGCCGCGGCCCACCGGATGGTCGAGCGCATCCCGCGGACGGCCACCGGCGAGGCGGCGGCGAGCTCGCCCACCAGCGCGTCGGTGGCGGCCGGGAGGTCGGCCCGTGGCACGCAGACGTCGACCAGGCCCGCGCGCACGGCCCATGCCGCGTCGAAGCGGGCCCCCGTCAGCAGCATCCGCCGGGCGGCCGAGGGGCCGATGAGCTGCACGAGGGCCAGGGTGTCGGCGTACGGGTAGACGAGCCCGAGCCGAGCCGGGGTGATCGCGAACACCGAGTCGTCTGAGCAGACCCGCAGGTCGCAGGCGACCGCGAGCCCGGCCCCGCCGCCGACGCACGCGCCGGCGATGACGGCGACGGTGGGCAGCGCGCTGTCGCGTACGGCGTCGAGGGCCCGGGTCACGCGGTCGTGGTTGCCCAGGCCCCACTCGGCGTCGTCGGCGTGGGCGCGGTACTCCTCGAGGTCGGCGCCGGCCGAGAACGCGCGCTCGGCGGCCGACCGGACCACGAGCACGCGGGCGCCGGCTGCGGCCATCGCCCCGGCCTGCTCGACGAGGGCCGGCAGCCCCTCCCACATCTCCTCGGTGAAGGCGTTGGCCCGTTCGGCCCGGTTGAGGATCAGCGAGACGACGTGGTCGGTCGCGCTCCAGGCGCAGCGGCGGGTGCGTCGGGTCTGCGGTCACCGCGTCGAGCGTACGGCGGCTTCCGTCAGATCGGGCAGGTGACGCCGGTGCCGCCGAGGCCGCAATAGCCGTTGGGGACCTTGTAGAGGTACTGCTGGTGGTAGTCCTCGGCGTAGTAGAAGGCCCGGCCCTCGGCGGCGGCCACCTCGGTCGTCACCGAGCCGTACCCGCGGGCGTCGAGCGCCGGCTGGTAGGCGCGCACCAGCTCCTCGGCGGTGGCCTGCTGGTCGGCGGTCGTCCAGTACAGCGCGGAGCGGTACTGCGTCCCGGTGTCGTTGCCCTGGCGGTAGCCCTGGGTCGGGTCGTGCGCCTCCAGGAAGCGCTTACCAGGGCGCGGTACGAGACCTCGGCCGGGTCGTACACGACCTGCACGGCCTCGGTGTGGCCGGTCATCCCCGAGCAGACCTCGTCGTAGGTCGGGTGCGGGGTGGCGCCGCCCTGGTAGCCGACGGCGGTGGAGTAGACGCCGGGCGTCTGCCAGAAGACGCGCTCGGCCCCCCAGAAGCAGCCCAGGGCGAAGTAGGCGACCTCGAGCCCCGCGGGCCAGGGGCCCTCCAGCGGCGTGCCGAGGACGGCGTGCGTGGCCGGGACGGCGTACGGCCGGGTGGCGCGGCCGGGCAGCGCCTCGTCGGGCGTCACCAGGCGGGTCTTGGCGAACCGGCTGAACAGCACGGGGTCCTCCGGGGCTGGGGATCGAGCGAGCCAAGGCTGCTTGATCAACGGCGGGGTTGGGGGGTGGGTGTCTGGCTCAACGATGGGGGAGGCTCCGGTGTTCCGCCACCGGTCACCCGGATGGCTCAACCCGGCCGGCGCCGCTGCCGATGGCTGTCCTAAGGACTCGGGCCGGTGTGCCCGCATGCGCAGGGGAGGGCGGCAGGTGCCCAGCAGGCGGTTGGTCGCGGCGGTCGCCGGCGGCGCGCTGCTCGCTGGCTCCGGCGTGCTCGCGGTGCAGGCCGCCGCGCAGGCCGACACCGCCGCCGTCGAGCTCCAGGTCCGCCTGGCCGCCGCCTCGCGAGACGGTTCGAACCGCGTCGCCCAGGCCCTCGACCAGGCGCGGTTGGCGGCCTCGGTCGTCAGCCGGGTCCCGTCGTTCGCCGCGTACGCCGCCCCCGCGGGTGAGGGCGAGACGAAAGCGGAGCAGACGGCCCGCGCGGGTGCGCTCACCGGGGCCACGTACGCCCTGGCCGACCTCCAGCGCGTCCTGCCCGGACTCGTCGACAGCGCCTCCTATCGGTCCACCGCCGGGCCTGAGTACCTGCGGATCGTCGACGGCGCCCCGTGCCCCCGGCCACCCTGTCCGTCGACGCCTCCGACGCGCCCTGGCTGGAGTCCGCGGCCCGGCTGCAACCCGGCTCGGTCTACCAGTCGGTGCCGCTGGTCTCGAAGGCGAACGGTCGGGCCGTGGTGACCACCGCCGTCGTCATCGGGGCCCCGGGCAGCAAGCGCGGCACGTCGGTCGTGGCGCTCGACACCCCGCTGACCCAGCTCCTCCAGCAGCTCGGCGGCGCGGAGGCCGATCTGGCCGTTCGGGTCGTCGACGCGTACTCCGGCCGCGAGCTGATCAGCCCCGAGGGCGTCTACACCCTGGCCGAGGCCCCGCCGGCGGCCCCCGAGCTGCTGGCCGCCCTGCGCCGAGGCGCCGACTCTGGCTCGCTCAGCCTCGACGGCCAGCGGTCCTCGTTCGCCCGCCTCACCGAGGAGTCGACCTTCCGCGGGGCCGACGACAACGACTGGTTCGTCGTCGGCACCGCCCCCGATGTCCCGGTGGGATGGCGGGCGCAGCCCCCGCTGGTCCTGGCCATGCTCGCTGCGGCGGTGCTCCTGCTGGGATTCGCCCTGCTCGGCTGGATCCGGCGGCTGCGCCGGGACGCGGCCGCGCACACCGAGGCCAAGGCCGAGCGCGACGCGCTACAGGAGCGGATCGAGGCGATCTCCGGCGCCCTCGGCGAGGCCGCCCAGGGCAACCTCGCGGTCCGGGTGCCCGTCGACGGGCTGGCGGACGCGACGCTGCTGACGTTGGCCGGCGGGTTCGACGACACGCTGGCCAGGCTGCGCGACCTGGTCGCCGAGGCCCAGCAGAACGGAGCCCTGCTCTCGCAGGCCTCCACCGAGCTGCGGGTCACCGCCACCCAGCAGGCTGCCGCCGCCCAGCAGCAGTCGTCGGCGGTGGCCGAGACCTCCGCGACCATCGAGGAGCTGGCCGCGACGGCGGCGCAGATCGCGCACACCTCCGAGGCGGTCGCCCGGGCGGCCGACCAGACGCTGCGGCTCACCGAGGACGGCCGGGATGCGGTGTCGGCGTCGGTGGCGGCGATGGACGCGATCGCATCGAGGGTGGACTCGATCGCGGCGCGGGCGCTGTCGCTGGGGGAGAAGTCGCAGCAGATCGGGCGGATCCTCGAGGTGATCGACGATCTGGCGGACCAGACGAACCTGCTGGCGTTGAACGCGGCGATCGAGGCGGCGCGGGCGGGGGAGCACGGGCGGGGGTTCGCGGTGGTGGCCAGCGAGGTGCGCAAGCTGGCGGAGCGCTCGCAGGAGTCGGCGGGGCGGATCCAGACGATCGTGGCGGAGATCCAGACCGAGACGAACGCGACGATCCTGGCCAGCGAGGACGGCGCCCGCGAGGTGCACGAGGGGACCCGGCTGGCCCGGGGCGCGGCGGACTCCTTGGACCGCATCGCCGAGATGGTGGACGAGACGACGGTCGCCTCGCGCGAGATCTCGATCGCCACCCAGCAGCAGCGCTCGGCCTCCGAGCAGGTGGTGACCGCGATGGCCCAGGTCTCCGATGTGTCGCGGCAGTACGCCGCGGGCTCGCAGCAGGCGGCAGACTCGGCCGACGAGCTGGCCGGGCTGGCCGGGCGGATGACCCGGTCGGTCAGCGCGTTCTCCACCCGCTGAGCCGGCCACCGCCGCCGGTCCCGTCCGCCCGTACGCTGCGGGGATGACCGGATTCGAGACGCTCGCCATCCACGCAGGGCAGGAGCCGGACCCGACGACGGGAGCCGTGGTCCCGCCGATCTACCAGGTGTCGACCTACAAGCAGGACGGCGTGGGCGGGCTGCGCGGCGGGTACGAGTACTCGCGCTCCGGCAACCCCACCCGCACGGCCCTGGAGGAGTGCCTGGCCGCGCTCGAGGGCGGGGTGCGCGGCCTCGCGTTCGCCTCGGGGCTGGCCGCCGAGGACACCCTGCTGCGCACCGTGTGCGGCCCTGGCGACCACGTGGTGATCCCCGACGACGCCTACGGCGGCACGTACCGGCTGTTTGCCCAGGTCCTGCAGCGGTGGGGCCTCGACCACACCCCCGCCCGGCTCTCCGACCCCGCGGCGGTGGCGGCGGCGGTCCGCCCGGGCCAAACAAAGGTCGTGTGGGTCGAGACGCCCACCAACCCGCTGCTGGGGATCGCCGACATCGCCGCGCTCGCCGAGGTCGCTCGGGCCGCGGGCGCCCTGCTGGTCGTGGACAACACCTTCGCCTCGCCCTATCTGCAGCAGCCGCTGGCGCTCGGCGCCGACGTCGTCGTGCACTCGACCACGAAGTACCTCGGCGGTCACAGCGATGTGATCGGCGGGGGGCTGGTCGCGGCCGACGCCGAGGTGGCCGAGCGGCTGGCCTACCACCAGAACGCGATGGGCTCCGTCGCCGGGCCGTTCGACTCGTGGCTGGTGATGCGCGGGATCAAGACCCTCGCCGTCCGAATGGATCGCCACTGCGCTAATGCCGAGCGGGTGGTGGAGCACCTGCTGGGGCACCCGGCGGTCGAGGAGGTGCTCTACCCGGGGCTGCACGGCCACCCCGGGCATGCCGTCGCCGCGCGCCAGATGCGGGCTTTCGGCGGGATGGTCTCGTTCCGGGTGCGCGGAGGCGAGGACGCCGCGTTGGCGGTGTGTGGCCGCGCGGAGGTCTTCACGTTGGGCGAGTCGCTCGGCGGAGTCGAGTCGCTGATCGAGCACCCCGGGCGGATGACCCACGCCAGTGTCGCGGGCAGCCCGTTGGAGGTGCCGGCCGACCTGGTGCGGCTCTCGGTGGGGCTGGAGTCCGTCGAGGACCTGCTGGGCGACCTGGACCTGGCCCTCGGCTGAGCGAGGTCCGCGAGCGATGAGTAGCGGTATCAGGCGGCCGGCCGGCCGGCACGCCTGCGTCGACGTCGGGTCGACCTGGACCAAGGCCGCCCTGGTCGGCCCAGAGGGCGACCTGCTCGGCACCGGGGCGCACCCGACCACGTTGGCCGACGACGTGATGCGCGGGGTACGGGCCGCCGTGGCCGAGGCCGGGGGCGACGGCCGCGACGCGCTGCGGATCTGCTCCAGCGCCGGGGGCGGGCTGCGGTTGGCGGTGGTCGGGTACGAGCGCGCGGTGACCGCCGAGGCCGGTCGGCGGGTCGGGCTGTCGGCGGGCGCCCGCGTGCACCACGTCGCCTCCGGGCGGCTGGACGACGAGGCGCTGGACGACCTGCTGGCGGCCGGCCCCGACGTGGTGCTGCTGGCCGGCGGGACGGATGGCGGCGACGCCGAGGTGCTGCTCGCCAACGCGGCCGCCCTCGCCGGCCGGCGGTGCCCGGTGCCCGTGGTGCTCGCCGGCAACACCGAGGCGAGGCAGGAAGCCGAGGCCCTGCTGCGGTCGGGGGGCGTCGACGTCCAGGCCACCGCCAACGTCCTCCCCGCGATCGGCCACCTCGACCCGCGCCCCGCGCGGGAGGCGATCCGCTCGGTGTTCCTGCGGCATGTGATCGGCGGCAAGCACCTGTCGGTCGACCCGGCCTTCGCCCGCGCGGTCCGCTGCGCGACACCCGACGCCGTGCTGGCCGGCGTCGAGCTGCTCGCCGACGGGGCGGGCGCCGTCGCCGGCCTCGGCCAGGTGCTCGTCGTGGACGTCGGCGGGGCGACCACCGATGTGTACTCAGTCGTCGAGCCCGACGCCGAGGAGGGCGCCCTGCACCGTGAGGTCGTGGAGCCGATGTGGCGGGAGCGCACCGTGGAGGGAGACCTCGGCGTGCGGTGGGGCGCGCCGGGCGTCGCCGAGGCCGCTGAGTCCGAGCGCCTGCTGCAGCCCGGTGAGGCCGGCCCGCTGGCCGAGGCGGCGCGAAACCGGGCGGCCCAGCCCGAGTGGGTGCCGGCGGCCGACGACGAGGTGGGCCGCGGCGCCGACCAGCGGCTGGGCGTCCTGGCCGGGCTCACCGCGCTGCGCCGCCACGGAAGGGCCAGCCTGGACGGCGACGTGCGCCGCCCGGCGAAGGACCTGTCGGGTGTGCGGCTCGTGGTGGCGTCCGGAGGGGTGTTCCGGCACCTGCCCGAGGCCGCGCAGGCCGACGTGCTCGCGACGCTGCTGGACGACGCGGGCGGCGGCTGGCGGCCACCCGAGCGGGCCCGGGCCGTGGTCGACCGCCGCTATGTTCTGGCGGCCGCCGGGCTGCTTGCCGCGGAGTCGCCCGAGGCCGCGGCCCGCCTGCTGGCCGGGCACCTCACCGCTGCCACGGCCTAGCATCGGGTCATGACCACCCCGCACACCGAATCAGCCCTCGCCGCCCGCTCCACCGCCGCCGGGATCGCCCGGCTGGTCCGCTCCGGCGAGCTGTCGCCGGCAGATTCGGTCGCCGCCTCGCTGGGTCGGATCACCGCGCACGACGACCGGATCGGCGCCTTCCAGGTCGTACGGGCCGAGCGGGCGCTCGCCGAGGCGACCGCGCTGGCCGCCGATCCGCGGCTGCCCGACCTGCCGCTGGCCGGCGTGCCGATCGCGATCAAGGACAACGTCGCGGTGCGCGGCGAGCCGATGCGGGTGGGCTCGGCCGCGACCTCGGACCGCCCCTCGCCCGCCGACCACCCCGTGGTCGGGCGGCTGCGGGCCGCCGGCGCCGTCGTGGTCGGGATCACGCGTGTCCCGGAGCTCTGCGTCTTCGGCGCCACCGACTCGGTGTACGGCGTCACCCGCAACCCGTGGTCGCTCGATCGCACGCCCGGAGGCTCGTCGGGCGGGGCAGCCGCCGCAGTCGCGGCCGGCATGGTCCCCGTGGCGCACGCCGCCGACGGGGCCGGCTCGATCCGGATCCCGTCCGCCTGCTGCGGCTTGTTCGGCATCAAGCCGGGACGCGGTGTGGTGCCGGCGTTTCTCGGGCCGACCGACTGGTACGGCATGAGCGAGAACGGCCCGATCACCACCACGGTCGAGGACGCCGCGCTGCTGCTGTCGGTGATGGCCGACCGACCGGAGCTGGCTGAGGTCCGCGAGCCGGAGGGCCCGCTGCGGATCGCCGTCTCCATCCAGGCGCCGCTGCCGGGCGTCACGGTGGATCGCGAGCACGCGAAGGCGGTCATCCGTAGCGCCAAGCTCCTCGAGGCGGCCGGCCACCAGATCGAGGCCGCCGAGCTGGCGGTGCCCACCTCGGCGGTCTGGCACACGCTGAAGCGCTGGTACGCAGGCGCCCACGACGAGGCCGAGCTGCTTCCCCAGGCCGACCTCGAGCGGCGCACCCGGGTGCACGCCGCGTTGGGCGCCCGCGTCAAGCGGCACTCACCGCCGCTGCCGGAGGAAGCCGACGCCTGGCGCATGCAGGCGCTGCAGTTCTTCGCCCGCTACGACGTGCTGCTCGCCCCTGTGCTGGCGAACCCTCCGATCGCGGCCGATCGCTGGGGGGAGCGGGGCTGGACGCGCAACGTCGTCGCCAACCTGCGCTACGCGCCTTTCGGCGCCGCCTGGAACTTCGCCGGCTGGCCGGCGGCCTCGGTCCCCGCCGGGGTGCACCCCGAGGCGGGCACGCCGCTGTCGGTCCAGCTGGTCTCGCCCGAGGGCGGGGAGGCTCTGCTGCTCGGCCTGGCCGCGCAGCTTGAGCGGCTGCGCCCCTGGCGGCGAACGGCCCCGGGCTACTAGGCGGAGGAACCGGCCCCGGGTCGGTACGAGCCGACGCTCCACAGGTGGCCGCCCGGGTCGCGCAGGGTGAAGTCGGAGCCGCCGTACTCCTGCTGGGTGAGCGGCTGCACGACCTCGGCCTTCATCTCGACGGCGCGCTCGAAGGCGGCGGCCACCGAGGGGTCGTCATCGGTCGCGAGGTAAGTCCAGGACGGGCCGGTCTCGACGGCGAGGCGCCCGGGCTCGTCGGCGGCGGGCTGGTCGCCCAGCATCAGCAGCCCGTTGCCCCACTGGAGTTCGGCGTGGATGACCCCGCCGGTGTCGTTGCGGAAGGCCGTGCGCGGCTCCGCGCCGAGCACGTGGACCAGCCACTCGATCGCGGCGTCGCAGTCCGCGTAGCGAAGCGTCGGGATCACGTTCGGTCGCGGCATCGGGAAACTGTTGTCATCTGCGTCGTCGCCAAGGGCCATGGCCCCACTCTGTGCGGGGAGCGGGCTGCCGCGCAAGGCGGCAGACGGCTGGACTGGCTCAGCCGCCCGCGGTCTCCGCCTGCTGGGCCCGGCGCTTCGGAAGGGTCTCGGGCATCACCGCCACGGCGCCGACCGCGACCGCGGCGATCGCAGCAGTCGCGCCGAAGGCCACCGCGAAGGAGTAATCGTCGGCGAGCAGCCCGCCGACCAGCGGGCCGATGAAGGCGCCAGCGTCGCTGGCCATCTGGAACGCCGCGACCGGCTTGCCGCCGCGGCCGTGGATCACGTCTCCGACCACGCCGCTGCCCGCGGTCCCGATGAAGGCCGAGCCTGCCCCGAACAGCGCCATCGACAGCAGGTACGACGCCGGCGTCTCCACGGCGGCGAGCAGCACCATCGACGCCAGGCTCAGGCTCGCGCCCAGCAGCAGGAACGGCTTGCGCCCTCGGCTGTCGGCGAGCCGACCGGCGGGGATCAGCAGCACCGCCTGCACCGCGGCCGAGACGAGCAGCCCCCAGCCGGTCCACTGCGCGCCCAGTTCGAGCCCCTCGACGACGTACACCGGGACCAGCGAGACCCGCAGCCCGAAGAGCGCCCAGCCATTGAAGAAGTTGTTCGCGATCGCCGCCTGGTACGCGCGCGACCGGAACGCCGTCTTGAGGGGCATCGGCTCGGACTCGTCGCGGGCCTGCTCAAGGGCGCGCAGCGAGGAGTGGCGGAGGGCGACCAGGGCGAGCGTGCCGGCGAGGGTCAGCGTGAACGCGTAGACGAAGAACGGCGCCCGCAGCGACCACGCGGCCAGGGGCCCGCCGAAGGCCGGGCCGGTGATGCCGCCGATCAGGAACCCGGCGGTCGCCGCGCCGGCGGCCCGGGCGCGCTGGTCCGGGGCCACCACGCGCAGCAGCAGCGCGACGCTCGACACCGTGAACATCGCCGACCCGACACCGCCCGCCCCGCGCAGGACGACCAGCTGGCCGTACGACTGGGCCAGGCCGGCCAGCAGCGAGCTGACCGCGACGATGCCGATGCCGAAGCCGAGCACGAGGCGTTCGCCGATCCGGTCGGCCAGCCGCCCCGCGCCGAGCGCGGACACGAAACGCATCAGGGCGAACACCGAGATCACCGCGCCCGCGGCGAGGTTGCCGACGCCGAACTCCTTGGCGAACAGCGGCAGCGCCGGGGCGACGATCCCGAAGCCGACCGCGACCAGGAAGTTGACCCCGACCAGGATCGGCACCTCGCGCGGCAGGTCCGACAGCGGCCACCGGGAGCGGTGCGGCTGGCTCGCGGGGTTAGTCGGGGGGCTCATGGCCGCCCGATCCTGTCACGCCCCCCGGCGGGCGACGCGCGCCCGGGCGCGCAGGAAGTCGCGGACGACGAACTCGCCGAGCCGCTCGGCCGACGGTGCGAAGACCCGGCCGCCGTTGCGGCGGGCCACCTCGTCCACGAAGCGCCGCAGCCGCGGCTCGTCGCCCAGCATGAAGAGGTTGAGGGTGGCGCGGCGCCGCGTCATCCGGTCCACCTCGGCGAGGGTGAGCTCAAGGGTCTCGGGGTCGGGCGGCCACGAGAACCACGGCGTGCCGTCCCGCAGCAGGTGCGCCGTGGGCTCGCCGTCGGTCACGACCAGGACGACCGGCTCGGCGTCGGGGTGCGACTCAAGGAACCGCCCGGCGAGCATCAGCGCGTGCTGCAGGTTGGTGCCCTGCACCTCGTCGAACTCGAGTCCGGCCAGCCTCGGCCCGGGGATCACCCGGGCCAGCCGGTCGAAGCCGATCACCTGCAGCGCGTCCTGCGGGTAGCGCGTCTCGACCAGGGTCTGCAGCGCGAGGGCCGTGGTCTTCATCGGGGCCCAGCGGTCGTTCTGCACCATCGAGAACGACAGGTCGACCAGCAGGGCCACGGCCGCGCGCGACCGCCGTTCGGTCTCGACCACGGCGAAGTCCTCGACCGACAGCGCCACCGGGCCTGACCGCGGCCCGCCTCGCAGGACGGCGTTGGAGACGGTGCGCACGACGTCCAGCGGCTGCTCGTCGCCGAACTCCCACGGCCGCGACGCCCCGGTCGCGTCCCCGCCTGCGCCCGCGTCGCGCTGGTCGTGGTCGCCGCCGCGGCGCGCGGAGTCGAGGTCGCCGAAGATGCGGCGCAGCGCGGCCAGCCCGAGCCGGCGCAGCGCCTTGGGCGACAGCTCCAGCCGGCCGCCGTCGCGGACGAGGTAGCCCTGCCGCTCCAGCTCGCGCTCGATCTCGCGCAGCCGGCGGACGTCGTCGACCGCCTGCCGGCCGAGGGCCCGGCGCACGGCCTCCTCGTCGATGTCGTGCCAGGTCGGCGCCGTCGGCCCCCTGGCCGAAGGCCTCCTCCAGCGCCTCGAGGTCGGCCAGCTCGGCGAGCGCCTCGGTCGCGTCGGCGTAGCCGAGGGGCTGGTCGCCGCCCATCGACGGCCGGCCGGCCGGGCCGGAACAGGTCGGGCCGGGTGGCCTGCAGCCGGTCCTGCAGCCCGGCCATCTCCGCGCCCAGGTCGAGGTCGGCGAAGGCCTGCTCGGCGAGCTGGCCGAGCTCCGCGCGCTGCTCGGGTGACAGCGAGTCGAGCAGCCGCTGCTGGGCCGCGGCCCGCCGGGCGAGCGACTCGACTAGCTCGTCCAGGGTCTCCGGCCGGTCGGGGAAGAGGTCGCCGTGCTCGGCCATGAAGGCGTCGAAGTCGTCCTGGGTGTGCTCGCCGCGCGCGTCGGCGTCGAGCATCGCGTTGAGGTCGGCGAGCATCTGCTTGATCCGCGCCATCGCCTCGGGGTCGTTCGGCGCCTGCTGCAGCGCGTCGCGCATCCCCTTGAACTGCGCGTCGAGCACCTCGCGCTGCAGCAGCTCGCGGATCTGCTGGTAGGCCTGCGCCGCGGCCGGGTTGCGCCACGCGTACGACGCGAGGTCGCGGACCTGCGCGGCGGTCTCCTCAGGCAGCGAGGCGAGCTCGGCCTCGGCCAGCCGGGCGTCGTCGGAGGGGTCGTACTCCAGCGTGGTCCGCTCGGCGTCGAGGGCCTCAGCCAGCAACCGGCGCACCTCCTCAAGCGTGCCGTCGAGCCGGCCGGACCGGCGCAGCTCGCGCTGCCGGCGCCGCGCCAGGGCGCGCAGGTCGTCCAGCCCCCGCCGGCCCTCGGTGCCGCGCCGCAGCATCGCCCGCAGCGCCTCGAGCGGCGAGGCGCCGGCCAGCACGTCCTCGCCGAGGGCGTCGACGGCCGCGGCCACGTCGGCCGGCGGGCCGAGCGGGTCCGGGCCGCCGTCGTAGCGGCCGTAGCGGTAGCCGCGCGCCACGGCCGGGTCAGCCCGCCGTGTAGCGGACTCGGCCCCCGACGTCGTCCTTGCCGATCCGGCGGGTCAGCCACAGCCCCTCAAGGGCGAACTCCAGGGCCGCGGCGGCGAACCCCGGGACCTCGACGGACGGCTCCAGGCCGAGCGCGGCCATGATCCGGCCGAGCCCCTCGACCGGGCCGGCCTCGCTCAGCAGCACGGCGGCGGGGACCAGCTCGCCGGAGACCACGCTGCCGGCATCGTCGAAGCGGGCCACCAGCGCGTCGAGGTCGGCGCCGCCGAGGCGCTCCCGGAACTCCTCGGCGACCGCGCGGCGGAGCAGGTGCTCCAGCACCTCGTACTCGCGGCCCTCCTCGCCGACCTCGAACTCGACCTTGCCGCGCAGGGCCGGCGCCACCGCCATCAGGTCGCAGACCCGGGCTACCGCCGGATCGTCCCCGGTGATGGCGGCCCGCCGAAGCGCGGACGCCGCGGCCGTCTCGGCGCCGGCGACCGCGAACCGCGCGGAGACGCCGCTGCGCTGGTCGACCGCCGCCGACTCGCGCACCATCCGGGTGAAGCGGGCCAGCACCTCCAGCAGGTGCCGCGGGACGACGGCCGCCAGCCGGGCCTCCTGCTCGACCAGCGCGACCTCGTCGGCCAGCTCGAGCGGGTAGTGGGTGCGGATCTCGGCGCCGAACCGGTCCTTGAGCGGGGTGATGATCCGGCCGCGGTTGGTGTAGTCCTCGGGGTTGGCGCTGGCCACGAGCAGCAGGTCGAGCGGCAGCCGCAGCTGGTAGCCGCGCACCTGCACATCGCGCTCCTCCAGCACGTTGAGCAGCGACACCTGGATCCGCTCGGCCAGGTCGGGCAGCTCGTTGACCGCGAAGATGCCCCGGTTGGTGCGGGGCACCAGCCCGTAGTGGACCGTCTCGGGGTCGCCCAGCGAGCGGCCCTCGGCCACCTTGATCGGGTCGACGTCGCCGATCAGGTCGCCGACGCTGGTGTCCGGGGTCGCGAGCTTCTCGCCGTAGCGCAGCGAGCGGTGCAGCCAGCCGATCGGCGTCTCGGCGCCGTGCTCGGCGACCTGGCGCCGACCCCACGGCGTGATGGGCGCGTACGGGTGCTCGTTGATCTCGGTCCCGGCGAGGACGGGGATCCACTCGTCGAGCAGCCCGACGAGGGTGCGGATCAGCCGGGTCTTGCCCTGGCCGCGCTCGCCCAGCAGCACGAAGTCGTGCCCGGCCAGCAGCGCGCGCTCGACCTCGGGCCGGACCGTGTCGTCGAAGCCGACGATGCCGGGCAGCGGGTCGAGCCCCGCGCGCAGCCGGGCCACCAGGTTGTCGCGCAGCTCGTCCTTCACGGAGCGGAGCTCGTGGCCGGACGCGCGCAGCGCGCCCAGCGTGGCGGGGAGGTCGGGGGGCGGGTTGGGCGGGAGCGCGGCGGTCGTGCTGTGGGTGTCCACCCCAGGACCGTACGACGAGGCTGGCCCGGCCGCACCCCGCCGCCGCCGAGGTGCTGTCGGCGAAGTTCGCTCAAAGGGGTGGCGCGCCGAGGGGGCTTCCTCAGGCAAGATCGATGCCATGGCGCGCGCAGGTTCCGGTTTCGCGACCGGCCCCGATCTGATGCGGGCGGCCGAGGAGGCCGCGCGGGAGGCGCTGGTCGGACTCGGCGGGGCCGGAGCCGACCTGGTGGTCGCCTTCGCCTCCGGCCCGGATCCCGACCTCGCCGGCGCGGCCCTCGCCCGGGCGGCCACGGCGGTGGGGGCGCCGATGAGCATCGGGTGCACGGCCGCGGGCGTCTTCGCCTCGGGCCGCAGCGTCGAGCAGGGCCCCGGGGTCGCGGTCTGGGCCGCCGAGCTGCCCGGGGTGCGGCTGCGCTCGTACCACCTGGAGACGCTGCGGACGGGCGAGTCGCTCGCCGTGCTGGGGATGCCGGTGCTGGACGACGCCGACAGCGTCGGGCTGCTGCTCGCCGACCCGTACTCGTTCCCGATCGATGGCTTCGTGGAGCGCTCGACGGTGTCGCTGCGGGGGCTGCCGCTGGTGGGCGGGCTCGCCTCCGGCGGTGAGCGGGCCGGCGACACCCGGCTGCTGCTCGACGGCCGGATCGTGGCCAGGGGCGCGGTGGGGGTGGTCCTGGGCGGCCGGTCCGGCGGCGGCCCGCTCGCCGGGGTCCGCGCGCTGGTGTCGCAGGGCTGCCGGCCGGTCGGACCGCCGATGACCGTCACCGCGGCCGAGGGCAACCAGATCCTCGGCCTGGCGGGGCGGCCGGCGCTGGCCAAGCTGCGCACCGTCATCGATGGGCTGGAGCCCGAGGACCAGGCCCTCGCCTCGGGCGGCGGGCTGCACGTGGGGCTCGCGATGGACGAGTACACCGACGCGCACAGCATGGGCGACTTCCTGGTGCGGGGGATCGTCGGGGTGGACCAGGAGACGCAGTCGATCGCGGTGGGCGACGTCGTGGCGGTCGGCCGCACCGTGCAGTTCCAGGTCCGCGACGCCGACGTGGCCGATGCCGACCTGGCGAGCCTGCTCTGGGACTTCCGCCGCCGGGGCGGCATCGACCCGCTCGCCGGCGCGCTCGTCTTCTCCTGCGACGGCCGCGGGCCGCAGTTCTTCTCCGACCCGGGCCACGACGCCCGGGTGGTGCGCGAGCAGCTCGGCGTCGAGGGGGTGGCCGGCTTCTACGGCGCCGGCGAGATCGGCCCCGTCGGCGGGCGCAACCACCTGCACGGCTGGACCGCGTCGGTGCTCGTCGTCGGCGAGCCGGCCGTCGTGCCCGTCTCCGGGGGCTAGCCGACGGTGGACGCGGTGCTCGCCCTCGACATCGGGGGGACGAAGATGGCGGCCGCCGTGGTGCGGGGTGATGGGTCGCTGGCCGGGCCGCGCGCCGTCCGGCCGACCCCGCCGCAGGGCGGCGCGGAGGAGCTCTGGGCCACCGTCGAGGCGGTGCTGGAGGACGCGCTGCGGGCCGCCCCGGACGCCGGCCTGATCGCCGGCGTGGGCGCGGGGTGCGGCGGCCCGATGACTTGGCCGGCAGGCGCGGTCTCGCCGCTCGAACATCCCTGGGTGGCGCGGCTTCCCGCTGCGGGCCCGGTTGCAGGACAGCTACCCCGGGCTCCCGGTTCGGCTGCACAACGACGCGATCTGCCTGGCCGTGGCCGAGCACTGGCGGGGGCGGGGGCGCGGTCGGGGGTCGCTCCTCGGGCTGGTCGTCTCGACCGGGGTCGGCGGCGGGCTCGTGCTCGGCGGCCGGCTGATCGACGGCGCGACGGGCAACGCCGGCCACATCGGGCACGTCGTGGTGGACCCGGCAGGGCCGGACTGCGCGTGCGGCGGGCGGGGTTGCCTCGAGGCGATCGCGGCCGGCCCCCGCTTGGCCCGGTGGGCCCAGGACCAGGGCTGGCGCCCCTCGGCGCCGGTGCCGGACGCCCGCGCGCTGGCCGACGATGCGCGGGCGGGCGACCCGATCGCCGTGGCGGCGTACGCCCGGGCCGGCTGGGCCCTCGGCGTCGCGATCGCGTCCGCGGTCTCGCTGCTCGACGTGGAGGCCGTCGTGGTGGGCGGCGGCCTGTCCCAGGCGGGCCCGCTGCTGTTCGAGCCGCTTCGCGCCGCGTACGCCGACCACGCCGGGCTCGACTTCGTCCGCGATGTCCCGATCGAGGCTCCGCTGCTCGGCCAGGAGGCGGGGGTCGTCGGCGCCGCGGCCCTGCTGCTGGCCGGGTCGGCCTACTGGTCGGCGGGCTGAGGCGCGCGGGCCATCTCCGCCAGGACGTCGTCGGCGCTGCGCAGCGGCCGCTCCGGCAGGAACCACGCCAGCGCGAACGCGACCAGGCAGACCGGCACCGCCCACAGGAAGACCTGGTCGAGGGACGCGACGAACGCCTCGCGGACCGCGTCGCGGATCTCCGGGGGCAGCGCGGCGATCTTCTCGGGTGAGCCGGTCAGGGAGCCGGCTGGGATCTGGTCGCGGAGGGCCGGGCGGGATGGCATCCAGCAGCCGCGTGGCCAGCGAGGCCGACAGGATCGCGCCGAAGATGGCCACTCCGAAGGAGCCGCCGACCTGGCGGAAGAAGGTGGAGCCCGACGTCGCCACGCCGATATCGCGCGGGTGCGAGGAGTTCTGCACCGCCAGGACGAGCACCTGGATCACGTTGCCGAGGCCGAGTCCCAGCAGCAGCATGCCGAGCGCGACCTGCGCGTAGGGGGTGTCGACCTCGGACTTGGACAGCACGAACATGCCCAGGGACGCCAGCCCCGTGCCGATGATCGGGAACATCCGGTAGCGGCCGATCCGGCTGATGATCCGGCCGCTGGTGATCGAGGCCACCAGCAGGCCGAGCATGAGGGGCAGCATCTGCAGGCCGGCCTCGGTCGGGGTCGCGCCGCGGGCGATCTGCAGGTAGACGGGCAGGAAGACGATCCCGCCGAACATCGCGAAGCCCATGACGAAGCCGACCGCCGCGGCGACCCGGAAGACCGGGTTGGCGAACAGCCGCATCGGCACGATCGGCTCGGGCGGCCCTCCGCTCCCAGAGCACGAACCAGACGAGCAGCGCGACCCCGGCGAACAACAGCCCGACGATCTGCGGGGAGATCCAGTCGTAGCGCCGGCCGCCCCACTCGGCGACGAGCAGCAGCGAGCACACGCCGAGGACCATGAGCACCGCGCCGCGGTAGTCGATGATCGGGTGGGCGTCCCGCTTGGGGAGCTTGAGCACGGCGCCGAGCACGAAGAGCACGGCCACGCCGAGCGGCAGGTTGATGTAGAAGATCCAGCGCCAGGACAGCTGCTCGACGAAGAAGCCGCCGATCAGCGGTCCGAGCACGGACGCGACCCCGAAGACCGCGCCGAACAGGCCCTGGTACTTGCCGCGCGAGGCCGGCGGGATGATGTCGGCGATCACGGCCATCGACAGCACCATCAGGCCGCCGCCGCCGAGGCCCTGGATGCCGCGGAAGAGGATCAGCTGCCACATCTCCTGGGCCGCGCCGGAGAGCATCGAGCCGACCAGGAAGATGACCACGGCCGACTGCAGCACCGGCTTGCGGCCGTAGAGGTCGGAGATCTTGCCCCACAGCGGGGTGGTCGCGGTGGCCGCGAGCAGGTACGCGGTGACGACCCAGGAGATCTGCTCGAGGCCGCCGAGCTCGCCGACGATCGTGGGCAGCGCCACGGACACGATCGTCTGGTCGAGCGCCGACAGCAGGGTGGTCATCATCAGCGCGCCGATGACGATGTAGAGCGGGCGGCCGGTCAGGAACAGCGACTCCGGCGCCTCGCGCTCGGGCGTGGGCTCGGCGCTCATGCGGGGTCTCCAGGGGCGGGGCGGGCGCCGCAGTGCTCGGCGGCCAGGTCGTCGGCCAGGCGGCGCAGCAGCCGGGCCAGGGTGTCGCGGTCGTCGCGGGTCCCAGCGGTCGAGCACCGGGCTGAGCGCGGCGACGCGGTTGTCGAGCACCTCGCGCGACGGCGGACTCGCCCTCGGCGGTCACCTCGAAGCGGGCCGCGCGCCCGTCCTCGGGGTCGGCGGAGCGCCGGACGTAGCCGTGGTCCTCGAGCTCACGCAGGTGCCGGCTGACCGTCGACAGGTCCAGCCGGGCAGCCGTGGCGACCGTCGACGGCCGGGCCGCGCCCATGGCCTGGCACGAGGTAGAGCAGGCGGACGGCCCCGGTGTCGACCGGGTCGCGCTCCTGGAAGCGGCGGGCGTGGGTGGCCACGTCGTAGAGCGAGGACACCAGGTCGCGCTGCTGCGCGGGGGCCCGCGGGGTCGTTGCTTGCATCAGGCAACTATATATACCGCGCCGCTCAGCGCAAGCGGAGCGTCGCGGGCAGCCCGCCGCGCGGACGCAGGGTGACCCCCGCGTCCTCGTCCTCCGGCCAGTCCGGGTCGACGGCGGGCGCCCAGCGCCGGGCCAGCGTCGCGAGCACGAGGACCGCCTCGGTCCAGGCGAAGTCCTCGCCGATGCACACCCGCGAGCCCAGCCCGAACGGGAACCAGGCCCCGCGGGGCTGCCCGGGCGCCTGCTCGGAGAAGGCCCTGTCGGCCTCAAGCCAGCGGGTGGGGTCGAAGGACGCCGCGTCGGCCCAGTAGCGCGGATCGCGGTGCAGGACCCACTGGCTGGCAAGGCAGATCGACCCGGCGGGCAGCAGCCAGCCGCCGGCCTCGGGCCCCACCTGCACGTCGGCGAGCAGCCGGCGGCCGATCGTCCAGGCGGGCGGGTGCAGCCGCAGCGACTCCGCGATGACGGCCCGGGTGCGCGGCAGGGCGGGCAGGTCGCCGAAGGCGAGGCGCCGGTCGGGCAGGGCGTCCACCTCGTCCTGCAGCCACGCGGCGCGGTCCGGGTGCTGGGACAAGTGGCAGAACGCCCAGCGCCAGCGCGTTCGCGGTCGTCTCGTGCCCGGCCAGCACGAGCGTCATCACCTCGTCGCGGATGCTGCGCCGCCGGTCGCGTCAGCCGGTCGCCGCGGCCCCGGGGAGCAGCTGCTGGCGGAAGCCGTCGATCACCGCGGTCAGGGCCTCGCCGACCTCGCGGGCGTCGCCCTTGAGGTCGGCGCCGAAGAGGGTGCGCCCCACGATGTCGAGGGTGAGCGCCGACAGGTCCTCGGCGAGGTCCACGCGCCGGCCGTCCACCCATCCCCGGCCGTGCTCCTCGGCCGCCACGGCCATCTGCTCGGCGTACTGGGCGATCCGGGTGTGGTGGAAGGCCGGCTGGACCAGCAGGCGCTGCCTGCGGTGCAGCTCGCCCTCGCTGGTGAGCAGCCCCTCGCCGAGGAGCGGCTTGGCCCGCTGCAGCGCGCGGCCCTTCATCGTGTCGCGGCCGTGGGTCACGAAGATGAGCCAGACCAGGTCGGCGTCGCCGACGATGTAGGCGTGCTCGCCGGCCACCCGGATGTGCGCGAGGCCGCCGTACGTGCCGACCGCCTCGGCCAGGAAGCGGTGCGGGGGCCGGCGCTGGGCGAGCAGCGCGCCGAAGGCCTGCCGGGCGGGCGGGCCGGGCGGCCGCGCGGGGGAGCCGCGGCGGGGGGAGCGGGGGACTGCCCCGAGAGCCATGCCCCCAGCGTCGCACGGCGCCACACTCGCGTCATGCCGACCCTGCAGGACGTTCAGGCCGCCCGCGAGCTGCTGCGCGGGGTGGCGCGGGTGACCCCGTTGGAGGGTTCGCGCCCGCTCTCGGAGCGGGTCGGCGGGCCGGTCCACCTCAAGTGCGAGAACCTCCAGCGCGCCGGGTCGTTCAAGATCCGAGGGGCGTACACGCGCATCGCAGGGCTCTCCGACGAGGAACGCGCCCGCGGGGTGGTCGCGGCGAGCGCCGGCAACCACGCGCAGGGCGTCGCGCTGGCCGCCTCGCTGCTGGGCTGCACCGCCACCGTCTTCATGCCCGAGGAGGCGCCGATCCCCAAGGTGGCCGCGACCCGGGCGTACGGCGCCGAGGTCCGCTTCAGCGGGCACACCATCGACGTGGCGCTGGACGCGGCGCGCGCGTACGCGGAGCAGACCGGGGCCGTGCTGATCCACCCGTTCGACCACGCGGATGTCGTGGCGGGCCAGGGCACGGTCGGGCTGGAGATCCTCGAGCAGTGCCCCGACGTGCGGACGATCGTCGTGTGCACGGGCGGCGGCGGGCTGATCGCCGGGGTCGCGCTGGCGGTCAAGGCGCTGCGACCGGATGTCGTCGTCGTGGGGGCTCAGGCGGAGGGCGCCGCCTCGTACGCGCCGTCTCTGGCGGCGGGGCACCCGATCCGGCTCGAGACGATGGCCACGATGGCCGACGGGATCGCGGTCGGGCAGCCCGGCGAGGTGCCGTTCGCGCTGGTCCGCGAGCACGTCGACCGCATCGTCACGGTCTCCGAGGCGTCGCTGTCTCGGGCCCTGCTGCTCGCGCTGGAGCGGGCCAAGCTGGTCGTGGAGCCGGCCGGGGTCGCGGCGATGGCCGCGGTGCTGGACGACCCGGCGGCCTTCGAGCCGCCGGTGGTCGTGGTGCTGTCCGGCGGCAACATCGACCCGCTGCTGCTGCTGCGGGTGCTGCGCTACGGCATGACGGCGGCCGGCCGCTACCTGTCGCTGCGGGTGCGGATCCCCGACAAGCCCGGCAACCTCGCGGTGCTGCTCGCGGCGGTGGGGGGATCCGGCGCGAACGTCGTCGAGGTCGAGCACATGCGCACCGAGCCGGGGATCGCCGTCGACGAGGTCGAGGTGGCCCTGCAGCTCGAGACCCAGGGCCCGCAGCACACCGCCGACGTGGTCGTCCACTTGCAGGCGCTCGGTTACGCGCTTCGGACTGCCTAAAGAGCAAACTGTGTTGACAATCCAGTGAACTTCCGTTTCACACTTCAAGCATGACTGATGACCTGCGTGAACTGCTGACCAAGGTGGCCGCCGGCGAGGTCGACCCCGCCGAGGCCGCCCGCCTCATCGATGGCGAGGCGATCCCGACCAGCTCGTGGGGCGGGGCGCCCGCCGCCGCCGAGGAGGCCGGCGAGCCGGCCCCGGCCGCCACCGCCGTCGAGGCCGCGGTGACCGCCGTCGAGATCCGCGCCGAGGGCGTCCAGCTGCGGGTGATCGCCGACCACGGCATCACCGGGGCGGTCGCCGAGGGCCCGCACACCGCCGAGCTGGTCGGCGGGGTGCTGCGGGTGCGGGTGCCGGCCGCCGACGGCCTGGGCTTCTACTTCGGCCGGATCAAGCAGGGCTGGCTCCGGCCGACCCGGGTCGACGTCCGGGTGCGGCCCGACCTGCCCGTCTCGGTGGACGCGATCGCCTGCGATGTGCAGGTGTCCGGACTCACCGGCCCCCTCGACCTGCGCGCGTCGGCCTCGTCGGCCAAGGTGCGCGACCAGCGCGGCGCCTTCGCCGCGGCGGTGACCACGTCCAAGCTGGACGTGGAGGCGAGCCTGGTCGCGGGCGACTCCACGGTCCGCGCCGAGCTGTCGTCGGCGCTGGTCCGACTGCTCCCGGGATCCGATGTCGCCGTCACGGCCTCGGGCGAGATGTCGTCGGCCCAGGTCACCGGGGCGGGTGCCACGCCGAAGTCGCAGCAGGGCACCGGGGAGCGCCAGACCGGTGTCGTGGGCCAGGGCGCCGCGTCGCTCGCCGTCACCGGGCGCGGGTCGGCGCTGAAGGTCGAGCTGCCGTGAGCCCTCCGGCCGGTGCCCCTCGCCGCGCCCCGCAGACCTGCCCGGTGTGCGCCGACGCGCTGGTGATCACCGGCCTGGGCTGCCAGTCCTGCGGCACGGGCATCACCGGCGAGTTCGCAACGTGCGCGTACTGCGGGCTGTCCGACCAGGACCAGGAGTCGCTGCGGGCCTTCCTCGTCTCGCGCGGCAACATGCGCGAGCTCGCGGCCCACCTCGGCGTCTCCTACCCCACGGCCCGCCAGCGGTACGCCGACCTGCTCGGCAGGCTCGGCCTGGCCGTCCCCGCCGAGGCGGCGCCAGATCGCGCGCAGGTGCTGGCCGATCTGGCGGCCGGGACGATCTCGGTCGACGATGCCGAGGCCGCGCTGCGCGGCTGAGCCCGCTCAGCCGCCGGTGTAGGTCACGGCGTCGAGCACCTTGACGGTCAGCTCGCGGCCGTTGGGCAGCGTGTACGTCACCTCGCTGCCGATCGCCTGGCCCATCACGGCGCCGCCGAGGGGGGACTGCGGGGAGTAGACCGACAGCTCCGTGGTGCCGGCCGCCTCGCGGGAGCCGAGCAGGAAGGTCTCCTCCTCGCCGTCCAGCGGCCCCCCCAGGAAGCGAACCGAGATGACCATGCCGGCCTGCGCCGTGCCGTCTGCGGCTGGGGCGTCGCCCACCTGGGCGGTCTCCAGCAGCTGCTTGAGCTGGCGCACCCGGGCCTCGTTCTTGCCCTGCTCCTCGCGCGCTGCGTGGTAGCCGCCGTTCTCCTTGAGGTCGCCCTCCTCGCGGGCCGCCTCGATGCGCACCTTGATCTCGTGTCGCCACGGGCCGGTGCGGTGGTCGTACTCGGCCTTGAGCTTGTCGTACGCGTCCTGGGACAGCCAGGTCGTCACGGCGGACTCCTTCGATGCGGGGTGCGGCAGGAAGCGAGGGGCGAAAGCGCCGAGGCTAGTCGAGCAGCCGGCAGGACTCGACCTTGCCCAGGATGGCCAGCCGGGTGGTCTCCAGGACGGTGTCGACGTAGGCCCGCGCTCCTGCGGCCGGCGCCGTGATGGTGCCGCTGCCGACGATGCGGGCGTCGACGTCCTGGGCGACCACGGTGCACTCGGCGGCCCGGCCGTCGGGCTTGGTGACCTCGACCCGCACGGTCACCTCGCGGTCGGAGCGGACGTCGTAGGACACCGTGAGGGCCTCGACGCCCGGCTGCACGCGGACAAAGGCGGCCCACACCAGCAGCGTGGCGGCGGTCAGCACGACGAGTCCGGCCACGATGAGCACGGCCTTGCGCCGGGTGGAGCGGGGCGCGCGGCGGCCGTACCGGGCGTCGAGGGTCTGCTCGACGGGCTCCTCCGGCTGGGCCATCCGCTCGCCTCCGTTCGTGGGTGGTCGGGGTGAGACGATGGTGCCCGATCCCCAGCACCCCGCCGAACACGAGGTCCCCCGCGTGCCCGAAACGCCGCTGCGCCTGCTCCATGTGCACGCGCACCCCGACGACGAGTCGAGCAAGGGCGCGGCCTCGACCGCCCGCTACGTGGCCGAGGGCGTCGAGGTGCTCGTCGTGTCCTGCACGGGAGGCGAGCGGGGCGATGTGCTGAACCCGGCGCTGGTCGACGACCCTGCCGTGCTCGCCGACATCGCCGACGTCCGCCGCCATGAGATGGCCCGGGCCGCGGAGATCCTCGGCGTGCGGCACGCGTGGCTTGGCTTCGTCGACTCCGGCTACCCCGAGGGCGACCCGCGCCCGCCCCTGCCGGAGGGCTGCTTCGCCGACCTTCCGCTGGAGGAGGTCGCCGCGCCGCTCGTCGAGATCGTGCGCGCCTTCCGCCCGCACGTGATGACGACGTACGACGAGCACGGGGGCTACCCGCATCCCGACCACGTGCGCTGCCACGAGGTCGCGGTGGCGGCCTTCGACGCGGCGGGCGACCCCGACGCGTACCCCTCCGCCGGCGACCCCTGGCAGCCGCTCAAGCTCTACTACCACCTGACCTTCCACAAGCTGCGCCTGCAGGCGATGCACGAGGCGGTCCTGGCGGCCGGCCTCGAGTCGCCGTACGCCGATTGGCTGGCCGACTGGGTGGACAAGCCCGGCGACGCGGAGCGGCTGACCACGCGGGTCGAGTGCGCCGAGTACTTCCCGGTCCGCGACGCCGCCCTGCTCGCGCACGCCACGCAGATCGACCCGGCCGGCCGCTGGTTCGCGATCCCGATGGAGGTCCAGCAGGCCGCGTGGCCCAGCGAGGACTACCAGCGGGCGCGGTCCCTGGTCGACACTGCGCTACCCGAGGACGACCTGTTCGCGGGCGTCCGCGAGCACCTCGCCAGCACGATCTGCGGCGATCCCGATCGAGCCCGATGGCCATGGAGGAGCGATGAACCGCCCTGCTCTCGACCCTGTCCGCGGCCGACCCCGTCGACCCCGATCGGGTCGGCGCCGGCACCCTGGGCTTCCTCGTCTTCGCGTTCCTCGCGGTGGCCACCGTGCTCATCTTGTGGTTCATGTCCCGCTCGATCCGCAAGGTGCCCAAGGACCTCGACGTGCCCACCCACTCAAAGCGCCCGGCGCCGCTGCCGCGTGAGACCCCTGCCGACCCGGCCGACGGTAAGGACGCGTGACCAATCGGCTCGGGGCGTCGACCAGCCCGTACCTGTTGCAGCACAAGGACAACCCGGTCGACTGGTGGGAGTGGTCGCCGGAGGCCTTCGCCGAGGCCCGCGCCCGCGATGTGCCGGTGCTGCTCAGCGTGGGCTACTCCGCGTGCCACTGGTGCCACGTGATGGCGCACGAGTCGTTCGAGGACACCGGCGACCGCCGCGGTGATGAACGCGGCCTTCGTCAACGTCAAGGTCGACCGCGAGGAGCGGCCCGACGTCGACGCCGTCTACATGGCCGCGGTGCAGCAGCTGAACGGCCACGGTGGCTGGCCGATGACGGTGTTCCTCACGCCCGACGCCGAGCCGTTCTACGCCGGCACGTACTTCCCGCCACGGCCGCACCACGGCTCGCCGTCGTTCACCGAGGTGCTGCAGGCCGTCGACCGGACCTGGCGCGAGCGGCGCGCGGACGTGCTGATCGCGGGCCAGCGGCTGGTGGCCCACCTCGCGGCCGCGCAGACCGTGCCCGCGGAGCTGGCCGAGGCTGGCCCCCCGGACGAGGCCGAGCTCGCCGAGTCGGTGCGGGCGCTGGCCGCGACGTACGACCCGGCCCGCGGCGGGTTCGGGGGCGCGCCGAAGTTCCCGCCGTCGATGACGCTGGAGCACCTGCTGCGCCACCACGCGCGCACCGGGGACGCCGACGCCCTCGCGATGGCCGAGCGGACCTTCGAGGCGATGGCGCGCGGCGGGATCTACGACCAGCTGGCCGGCGGCTTCGCCCGGTACTCCGTCGACGCCGACTGGGTCGTCCCGCACTTCGAGAAGATGCTGTACGACAACGCGTTGCTCGCCCGGGCGTACCTCCATTGGTGGCGGGCCACCGGCCATCCGCTCGGGCGGCGGATCGCGGAGGAGACCTGCGACTTCCTGGTCGCCGACCTGCGCACCGCGGAGGGCGGCTTCGCCTCGGCGCTCGACGCGGACAGCGAGGGCGAGGAGGGGCGCCACGCGGTGTGGACCCCGGCGCAGCTGGCCGAGGTGCTGGGCCCCGACGACGGGACGTGGGCGGCCGCGCTGCTCGGGGTCACCGCGGTCGGCACGTTCGAGCACGGCGCCTCGACCCTTCGGCTCCTGCAGCGATCCCGACGACCCGCAGCGCTGGCACGCAGTACGCGCCAGGCTGCTCGCCGCGCGCTCGCTGCGCGTGCAGCCGGGCCGCGACGACAAGGTGGTCGCGGCCTGGAACGGCCTGGCCATCGCGGCGCTGGCCGAGACCGGCACGCTGCTCGGGCGCACCGACCTGGTGGAGGCGGCCGAGGCCGCGGCCGACCTGCTGGTGTCCGTCCACCTCGGGGCGGGAGAGCACGGCGACCGGCTGGTCCGGGTCTCGCTCGCAGGGGCCGCGGGCGCCCACGCGGGTGTGCTGGAGGACCACGCGGATGTGGCCGAGGGACTGCTGGCGCTCTACCAGTGCACCGGCGAGGAGGAGTGGCTGGCCTTCGCCGGGGTGCTGCTGGACGTCGTGCTCGCGCACTTCGCCGACGGCCAGGGCGGCTTCCACGACACCGCTGACGACGCCGAGGTGCTGGTGGCCCGCCCGCAGGATCCCGGTGACAACGCGACCCCCTCGGGGTGGACGGCCGCCGCGCAGGCGCTGCTCACGTACGCGGCGCTGACCGGCAGCGAGCCGCACCGCGCGGCGGCCGAGCGGGCGCTCGGCGTGGTCCGCGCGATCGGGCCGCGGCACCCGCGGGCGATCGGCTGGGGGCTGGCGGCGGCTGAGGCCGCCCTCGACGGGCCCCGTGAGGTGGCCGTCGTGGGCGCCCGGGGCGACGCGGCCGCCTCCGCGCTGCTGCGGACCGCGCTGATGGGCGCCGCGCCCGGGCTGGTCGTCGCGGTGGGGGACCCGGCGGAGGCCCCGGGCGTCGCGCTCCTGCGCGATCGGCCGCTGGTCGGGGGGCGCGCGGCGGCGTACGTGTGCCGGCGGTTCGTGTGCGCCGCGCCCGTGACCGCCCCCGCGGAGCTCGCCGCGCTCGTAGGCTCACGGCTATGAGCGAGCAGGCGGACCCGTACGAGGGGCTGACCAGCGGCGTGGTGGTCGGCCACGACCGGTCCGCCTCGGCCGACCGGGCGCTGGTCTTCGGCGCCGAGGAGGCGCGGCTGCGCGGCTGGCCGCTGCACGTCGTGCGCGCCTGGTCGCTCACGCACGCTCCGCGGCCCGAGGGCGTCGAAGCGGGGATCGTGCCGCCGCTTGAGGAGTACGGCGAGGCGGTCCGCCGCGAGCTGGCCGCCGATGTCGAGCGGGTGCTCGGGGCGGAGCCGGGGGTCGAGGTGGACTGCCGGGCCATCCACGGCTCCGCCCACCACGTGCTGGTGGCGGCCTCGGCGCGGGTCGGCCTGCTGGTCGTCTCCTCGCGCGGGCACGGTCGCGTCGTCGGAGCCCTGCTCGGCTCGACCTCGACGCATGTGGTGCAGCACGCGGACTGCCCGGTGGTCGTGCTCAGGGGTTGACTATCTGGGTAATGGTGTAATCATCATTACATGAATGAATCCTTGAGCTCTCCCGATGAGGTGCGCGGCTGGCTGGCGGGCCGGCTGCCGTCCGACTGGTTCCTCGACGCGCCCGAGGTGGTGATCGACCGCGAGGAGATCACCGTCGTCGGCCGGCTGTCGCCGCCCGAGACCGCTGGAGTCCTCGCGAAGCGGAGGTCGCCGCTGCGGCCGCGGGGCGGATCCGCGAGTTCCGCGAGCGGACCCGCGAGCAGCGGATGGCCATCGCCCGCGAGCTGCAGGGCCTGAGCGGCCGATCGGTGGCGTGGGGCGCCCGGGTGGGGGAGCGCACCGAGCGCTTCACTCACCTGGCGGTCCCGGTCATGACGCGGCTGCGGCAGCCCGAGCGGCAGGTGCTCGACACGCTGGTGGACGCCGGGGTGGCGCGGTCGCGTGCCGACGCCCTCGCCTGGTGCGTGCGGCTCGTGGGCCGAAACACCGAGACCTGGCTCGCCGACCTGCGCGAGGCGATGACCCATGTCGAGCGGGTGCGCGCCGAGGGCCCGCCGACCGGCTGAGTCGCCCCCTTAGGGGTGGGTGTAGACGGCCAGCGAGATGGCGATGTAGTGGCAGGTCCACGCCAGCAGGGTCAGCGTGTGGAAGACCTCGTGGAAGCCGAACCACCGCGGCGACGGGTCGGGCCGCTTGGTCGCGTACACGATGCCGCCGAGGGTGTAGAGCACGCCGCCCACGGCGATCAGCGTGAAGACGGCCACCCCGCCGGCGCTGAGGAAGTCCCCGAGGTAGAACACCGCGGCCCAGCCGAGGCCGGCGTACGCCGGAACGATCAGCCATCGCGGGGCATGCGGCCACGTGACCCGGAAGATCACGCCGGCGAGGGCCGCGACCCAGACCACCCAGAGCAGCGTGGTCTGGCTTGAGCCGGTGAGCAGCACGACGGTGAGCGGCGTGTACGTGCCAGCGATGATCAAGAAGATGTTGGCGTGGTCGAAGCGCTTGAGCAGATCCTTGGTGCGGGGAGACCAGTTGCCGCGGTGGTACAGCGCCGAGATCCCGAAGAGCAGCGCCGAGGTGGCCGCGTAGATGGCCGTCGACACCCGCTCCGAGCCGGGGTCGGAGAACACCACGAGGATGATCCCCAGGACCAACGAGACGGGGAACGCACCCAGGTGGAGCCAGCCGCGCAGGTGCGGCTTGGCGTTCGGGGGCAGGTGCTCGACGACTCCCTCGACGCGGGCGCCGAGGCGGTCGGCGAATGAGTCGTACGCGTTCTCAAGCCGCGCCTCGACGTGGTCGGCCACCTCGCGCAAGGCATCGGCCCGCTCGCGCAGGGTCTCATGCGGCTCGCGGTCCATGAGGAGACGGTACCTACGGAACCGTAGGTTTGCGCAATCCGGACTGAAGTGATCCTGCTCCCACCGGGGCGGGCGGTCGGGGTCAGGCGACGAGCTCCGGGGTGACTCAGGCGCAGCTGGAGTCGAGTCGGTCGCAGGCGCGCATCGTGCGCGGGCGCCGTGCGGAGGGCCGGCCGCGGGTGTAGGTGTCGCCGCCAGGGGGTGGTCGCGGCGGCGGGCCCGCTTCGTGATGCCACCCGCCCCGGCAGCCAGGCCGCCCAGGTGCGCGCAGCGACTGCCACCGCCGCGGCCTGCTGGCAGCCGGGGAACCGGCACATGCCGTCCGTGACCCGGACGAACCGGTCGAGGTCGGCGGGCGGGTCGTGCTGATGCGGCCGACGTAGAGGACCGCGCCCGTCGCGGGGTCGGTCAGCACCCGCCGCCATGCCGTCCTGGGCGAGCTCGCGGGCCAGGCGTCGGGATCGGGCCGTAGCCGGCAGGTGGCGGGCTCCCCGCCGAGGCCGGCGGTGCCGGCGGGGGCGGTGACCAGGATCTCGGGCGCTGCCCGCGCGGTCGGGCCGGTCGCCGGTGCGGCCGGGGGCGCGCCCCTCCGGGGCGAAAGCCACCCAGCCCCGGCGGGACCCACCCCCCGTCCGCCCGGCAGCCGGGGAACCGGCACATGCGCGTCGGCGCGGCACTGGTCCAGGGTCGGCAGCGGACCGGTCTCCACGGGCGGCTCCCCGGCCGCCGCGGTCCGTGCTGCGCGTCCGGCGGGGTCGCGTCGGCGCAGCGGGCCGCCCATCCGGCCCCCAGCGCGGCGTACACGCGCAGCGCGTCCGGGGCGGTCAGCAGCGCCCGCAGCTCGGCCATCCCGTCCTCCAGCGGGCCGACCCACACGCGCCGCTCCCTGCGGGCCGCCGCCTGCCGGGCGTCCGCCCCGGCCGGGTCGGCCTTGAGCACCAGGCGGGCCAGCGCGGCGCGGACCTGCGGCGCGGTCTGGCCCGGCGCCCGCCCCAGCGCCTGCGCCTCCACCGCGTCGGCCGCGCCGGCCATCCCCGGCCGCGACGCCAGCTCGCCCACCGCCGAGGCGACCGCCTCGGCCCGCACCCAGTCCAGCCGCCCGGACCGCAGCGCCTCCAGCACCGCCGGGCGCTCGGCGATCGCCAGGCAGCCGTCGACGCGGGCCTGCGCCGCCCGCGACGACAGCCGCAGCGCCGCGCCGACCTCGAACTCGGCCACCTCGTAGCCCGAGCAGCCCGCGCGGCCACCTCCGGCCCCCGGGCGACCTCGGCGACCAGCTCCGCCTGGCGGGCCTGCGCCCAGGAGACCGCCGCTGGGAGGCCGCCAGCGCCTCGACCAGCGCCTCCCGTCCAGCCCGCCAGCTCCACCGGCCAGCGCCGGACCGAGATCCGGCCCCGCCACACGTTCGAACATGTGTTCGAGTCTAGGGAGGAACCGTTGCGGCGTCAAGGGAATCCGCCGATCTGTGGACGGACGCTCGGGGCCGCCTCCGGCCTGGGTGCCGAGGATCGAGCGGTTCGGATGATCCCCGCGGCCGGCCTGCTCGGGGTAGCCTCACCAGCGGTTGCAGCGGCGAAGCCGGGAGGTGCGATGGGGGCGCGAGACCTCGTCTACCGCGCCTACGAGCGCCGGCTGGCGGCGAGCCTGGATCGCGAGCGGATCCCTCGCCACGTCGGCGTCATCCTCGACGGCAACCGTCGCTGGGCCAGGGACACGGGTGCCAGCACAGCGCACGGGCACCAGGCCGGCGCGGACAAGATCGAGGAGCTCCTCGGCTGGTGCGACGAGCTCGGCGTCGAGGTGGTCACCCTGTGGCTGCTCTCCAACGACAACCTGGCGCGGCCGGACTCAGAGCTGCTGCCGCTGCTGCGCATCATCGAGTCCACGGTGGGCGCGTTGGTCGACAGCGCGGCGGCGGCCAATCGCAGGATCAACCCGGTGGGGGCGCTCGACCTGCTTCCGGAGTCCACGGCGCTGGCGCTGAAGGCCGCCGCCGAGGCCACCGCGGCCAACACCGGCCTGATGGTCAACGTCGCGGTGGGCTACGGCGGCCGCCGCGAGATCGCCGACGCCGTGCGGTCGCTGCTCACCGAGCACTCCGCCCGCGGCACGTCGCTGGACGACCTCGCGCAGGCCATCACCGTCGAGCACATCGCCGAGCACCTCTACACCCGAGGGCAGCCCGATCCCGACCTCGTCATCCGCACCTCGGGCGAGCAGCGGTTGAGCGGCTTCCTGCTCTGGCAGAGCGCGCACTCGGAGTTCTACTTCTGCGAGGCCTACTGGCCGGACTTCCGCCGGGTGGACTTCCTGCGCGCGATCCGGGCGTACGCCGTCCGAGCCCGCCGCTTCGGCTCCTGAACGGCGGATTGCGCGCGCCCGAATCGCCGCCCTCGTCGGCGTGGCGTGGCGATCCGCGGCGCCTCGCGCCGTACCTTCGGCCGCAGCGCACAGCACCTTCCCGACCGAACCGGAAGAGGCGAGAGAGTGGCGGTCTCCTCGACGAGCACGAAGCCGCGCAACGCGAGCGGCGACGCCCCCGATGGCCGCCGGACGTACGTCCTCGATACGAGCGTCCTGCTCGCCGACCCGCTGGCGCTGACCCGCTTCGCCGAGCACGAGGTCGTGCTGCCGGTCGTGGTCATCACCGAGCTGGAGGGCAAGCGCCACCATCCCGAGCTCGGCTACTTCGCCCGCAGCGCGCTGCGCCTGCTGGACGATCTGCGCATCGAGCACGGCCGTCTCGACGAGCCGCTGGTGCTGGGCCACCACGGCGGCACTCTGCGCGTGGAGCTGAACCACACCGACCCCACCGTGCTGCCCGCCGGCTTCCGCCTCGGGGACAACGACACCCGCATCCTGGCGGTGGCCAGCAACCTGGCCGCCGATGGGTACGACGTCACCCTGGTCAGCAAGGACCTGCCGATGCGGGTCAAGGCCAGCGCCGTCGGGCTGGTCGCCGAGGAGTACCGCGCCGAGCTCGCGGTCGAGTCGGGCTGGACGGGGATGACCGAGCTTGAGGTCGCCACCGACGAGCTCGACCTGCTGTACCGCGAGGAGCGGCTTGATCTCGCCGCCGCCCGCTCCCTGCCGTGCCACACCGGCCTGGTGCTGCTCTCCGACCGGGGGAGCGCGCTTGGCCGGGTGATGCCGGACAAGTCGGTGCGCCTGGTACGCGGCGACCGCGACGCGTTCGGGTTGCACGGCCGCAGCGCTGAGCAGCGGGTCGCGCTCGACCTGCTGCTGGACCCCGACGTCGGGATCATCTCGCTGGGCGGGCGGGCTGGGACCGGCAAGTCCGCGCTGGCGCTGTGCGCTGGGCTGGAGGCCGTTCTCGAGCGCCGGCAGCATCGCAAGGTCGTGGTGTTCCGGCCGATCTACGCGGTCGGCGGCCAGGAGCTCGGCTACCTGCCCGGCAGCGAGGCCGAGAAGATGAGCCCGTGGGGCCAGGCGGTCTTCGACACCCTCGGGGCGCTGACGACGACCGAGGTCGTCGAGGAGATCGTGGACCGCGGGATGCTCGAGGTGCTCCCGCTCACGCACATCAGGGGCCGATCCCTGCACGACGCATTCGTCATCGTGGACGAGGCCCAATCGCTCGAACGCAATGTGCTGCTGACGGTGCTGTCGCGGATCGGGCAGGGCTCCAGGGTCGTCCTCACCCACGACGTGGCCCAGCGCGACAACCTGCGGGTCGGTCGGCACGACGGCGTGGTCGCGGTGGTCGAGAAGCTCAAGGGCCACCCGCTGTTCGCCCATGTCACGCTGACCCGCTCCGAGCGCTCGCCGATCGCGGCCCTGGTCACCGAGATGCTGGAGGAGCTGCCGCTCTGAGGAGCGATTGGGCGAAATCGTGTCCGATCCGTCACTCTGGGTGAGCGAAATCCCCTCGATCGAGCGGTAACGGGACGCGCTGTGACGATCATCACGCCGCTTCGATTGGACATCCTCCTCCGGCGCCCGTCACTCTCGAAGCCGTAAGACCCCGCGCGCGGCGGCCGGTACAGCCCGGCGCCGTCGGCCTCGTCCCTTGAGTCCGCGGTTCGCGCGCCGCCTCCTGGGCGCCCTCATCGCGGCGCCCCGCTCCCTGGCCGCGGCCCCATGGCGCTGCGGACCGAGTCGGCCCCATGGCGCCGGCGGCGAGAGGTCAGAGTCCCCCCGAGTGCGTGCGGGGACCCGTGGTTGGGGTGACACAGCGCGTGTGCCTTCGTCATTGGCGCGCGTCGCCAATGGAAGGAATTCCATGAAGCGCATCAAGAACGCAAGCCTGCTCAGGACCGGCGCCGCGATCGGCGTCGCCTCGGCCCTCGTGCTCACGGTCACGGCCCAGGCCGCGACCCCGCCTACCGAGACCGATTCCGGAGTGGCCTACACCGACCTCACTGCCCTCAAGGGCTACCAGTTGTCAGCGCACCAGCTCGCGGTCTGGACCGCGGAGCAGGAGCGCATCGCGGCCGAGCAGGCGGCCGCCGCCGCCGCTGCCGAGGCCGCCCGGGTGGCCGCCGAGCAGGCCGCTGCCGAGGCCGCGCGCGTGGCCGCCGAGAAGGCAGCCGCGGACAAGGCGGCCGCCGAGGCCGCCCGCAGGGCCGCCGCGGCGCGAGCCTCGCGCTCGGTGGCGTCGCGACCTGCGGTCGCCGCGGGCAGCGCGCGTGAGATCGGCCAGCAGTTGGCCGCCGCCCGCGGGTGGACCGGCGAGCAGTGGTCCTGCCTCGACATGCTGTGGAGCCGCGAGAGCGGATGGCGCACCAACGCCGGCAACGCCAGCGGCGCGTACGGCATCCCGCAGGCCCTCCCGGGCAGCAAGATGGCCTCGGCCGGAGCCGATTGGCGTGACAGCGCGGCCACCCAGGTCACCTGGGGGCTGAACTACATCGGCGGCCGTCACGGCTCGCCGTGCGGCGCCTGGAAGCACTTCCAGGCGAGGCACTGGTACTGAGCCGGCCCGCTCGACGAACGCCCGTCCCGCAGTGCGGGGCGGGCGTTCGCGCGTTCGCGGCGGGGATCCGGCAGGCTGGGGACGTGCTTCCGGCCATCACCTTCCTCGGCCACGCGACCGTGCTTGTCGACCTCGGTGGCTTCCGCGTACTCACCGATCCTGTGCTGCTGCCCCGGGTGGTCTTCCTCCGGCGGGTGGCCGAGCGGCACGACCCGGATGACCACGACCGCGTCGACCTCGTGCTGATCAGCCACCTGCACCACGACCACTGCGACCTGCCCTCGCTGCGCCACCTCGGCCCGGCGCCGACGTACGTCGTGCCCGCAGGAGCCGGGGAGTGGTTGCGCGCCAAGGGGTTTCCGCGGGTGGTGGAACTCGGCGCGGGCGTTTCGCATCGGGAGGACGCAGGTGGGGACCCGGTCACCGTGACTGCTGTGACCGCCATCCACGACGGCCGCAGGCCGGGCAGCACGCTGCGGGCGGACGCCGTCGGCTACCTGATCGAGCGTGGCCCCGCCAGCGTCTACTTCGCCGGGGACACGGGGCTCTTCGACGGCATGGGCGGCCTCTCGTCCCTGGCGGCCTCCGGCGAGATCGACGTCGCGCTGCTCCCGGTGTGGGGCTGGGGGCCGAATCTCGGACCGGGTCACCTGCATCCGCACGACGCAGCCGAGGCCGTGCGGCGAATCGGACCTCGGTATGCGGTGCCCGTGCATTGGGGCACGCTCTACCCGGTCGGCATGGGGCGGTTCCGGCCCCATCTGATGCACCGGCCGCCACACGACTTCGCGGAGGCCGTGGCGAGGTCTGCGGCCAAGACCCAGGTGCTCGTCGTTCAGCCAGGCCAGCGCGTGCCGTTCGAGCCCTAAGCGGGCGGGCCGACCGGGATCCGGCTGCCGAGCGGGGTCGCCGTCTCGGCGAAGAAGTCGTTGCCCTTGTCGTCGACGACGATGAAGGCGGGGAAGTCCTCGACCTCGATCCGCCAGATCGCCTCCATGCCGAGTTCGGGGTACTCGACCACCTCGACCTTCTTGATGCAGTCCTGCGCGAGCCGCGCGGCCGGGCCGCCGATCGAGCCGAGGTAGAAGCCGCCGTGCTTGGCGCACGCGTCGGTGACCGCCTTGCTGCGGTTGCCCTTGGCGAGCATGACCAGCGAGCCGCCGGCCGCCTGGAACTGGTCGACGTAGGAGTCCATCCGGCCGGCCGTGGTCGGGCCGAACGCAGCCCGAGGCGTAGCCCTCGGGGGTCTTGGCCGGGCCGGCGTAGTAGACGGCGTGGTCGCGAGGTAGTCCGGCATCGGCTCCCCGGCGTCCAGCCGCTCCTTGATCTTGGCGTGGGCGATGTCGCGCGCGACGACGAGCGGGCCGGTGAGCGACAGGCGGGTCTTCACCGGGTAGCGGGACAGCTCGGCGCGGATCTCGGCCATCGGCCGGTTGAGGTCGATCTGCACGACGTCGTCGCCGAGGTGCTCGTCGGTGACGTCGGGCAGGAAGTGCGCCGGGTCGCGTTCCAGCTCCTCGAGGAAGACGCCGTCCGGCGTGATCTTCGCCGAGCGCCTGGCGGTCGGCCGAGCAGGACACCGCGATCGCCACGGGCAGCGAGGCGCCGTGGCGCGGCAGCCGGACCACGCGGACGTCGTGGCAGAAGTACTTGCCGCCGAACTGCGCGCCGATGCCGAACTCCTGCGTCAGCTCGCAGCACCTCGGCCTCGAGCTCGAGGTCGCGGAAGGCGTGGCCGACTGGGGGAGCCGCTCGTCGGCAGGGTGTCGAGGTACTTCGCGCTGGCGAGCTTCACGGTCTTCAGCGCGTACTCGGCGGAGGTGCCGCCGATCACGATCGCCAGGTGGTAGGGCGGGCAGGCGGCGGTGCCGAGCGAGCGCAGCTTCTCGTCGAGGAAGCGCGTCATCGACGCGGGGTTCAGGACCGCCTTGGTCTCCTGGAACAGGAAGGACTTGTTGGCCGAGCCGCCGCCCTTGGCCATGAAGAGGAACTTGTACGTCAGCTCGTGCCCGGGCGCGGTGTCGGCGTAGAGCTCGATCTGCGCCGGCAGGTTGCTGCCGGTGTTGCGCTCCTCGCACATGGTCAGCGGCGCCAGCTGCGAGTAGCGCAGGTTGAGCCGGGTGTAGGCGTCGTAGATCCCGCGGGACAGCGCCTCCTCGTCGTCGCCCTCGGTCAGGACGTGCTGCCCGCGCTTGCCCATGACGATCGCGGTGCCGGTGTCCTGGCACATCGGCAGCACGCCGCCGGCCGCGATGTTGGCGTTCTTCAGCAGGTCGAGGGCGACGAAGCGGTCGTTGGGGCAGGCCTCCGGGTCGTCGAGGATGCTGCGCAGCTGCTGCAGGTGCGCCGGGCGCAGCAGGTGCGCGATGTCGCGCATGGCCTCGTACGCGAGCAGCCGCAGCGCCTCGGGCTCGACCTGCAGGAAGGTGCGCCCGCCGGCCTCGACGGTGGACACGCCCTCGGCGGTGAGCAGCCGGTACTCGGTCTCGTCGGGGCCGAGCGGCAGCAGGTCGGTGTACGCGAACTCGGGCATGGCCCCAGGGTACGGCGGCTCAGCCGATGAGCCGCTTGCGCAGGGTCCGGACTGCCAGCCAGCCGCACAGAGCCGCGAAGCCGATGAGGTAAGCAGGCTGAAGAGGTTGGCGATCGGCTCCCAGCCGAAGACGGCGCTGCGCACCAGCTCCACGCAGTGGTACAGCGGGTTGAGCCAGGCCAGCGTCTGCGCCCACTGGGGCAGCCCGGTGATCGGGAAGAACGTGCCGGCGACCAGGAACAGCGGGGTGATGCACCGCCGAGGTGATGTAGCTGAACGAGTTGATGCTCGGACACGATGCCGCTCATCCACTGGCCCATGAACGCGAAACCGAGGCCGCTGAGGAAGGCGATGAACGGCACGGCGAGCATGCCCCACGACGGCGGCAGCCCGAAGGCCATCGCGACGAGCAGAGGGAAGCACCCGTACACGCCGGTCTTGGCCGCGATCCAGAGCGCCTCGGCCACCACGAGCTCCGGCACGTCGACCGGGGTGGCGAGCATCGCGTCGTACGACTTCTGGAAGACGCGGCGCACGAAGGTCGTGAACATCCCGGCGAACACCGACGAGAAGATCACGGCGGTCGCCACCGAGCCGGTGCCGATGAACTCGATGTACGGGTAGCCGCCCACCGTGCTGACCAGCGCCCCGATGCCGAAGCCGAAGGCGAGCAGGTAGATCGTCGGCTCGACGACGGCCGAGAAGGTCGACGAGATCCACAGCCGGCGGAAGATCGCGACCTCGCGGGTCCACACGCCGATGAAGGCCGCGGGCTCGAAGCGAGCCGGACGGCGCGGCGGCGGGGGCGGCGGCGGTGACGGCGGCCATCAGTCCAGGACCTCTCCGGTGAGCAGCACGAACACGTCCTCCAGGTTGGCCGCGCGCTCCACGTGGTCGCCGAGCGCGGCGGCGACGTCGGCGGGCATCTGCTCGGAGCGCAGGACGGACACGCTGGGGCCGGTCCGGCGGGTCGGCAGGCCCGCGGCCTGCGCGATGCGCCTCGTACTCGGCGAGCCGGGCCGGGGTGCCGTAGTACTCGAGGGCCTGCCGTCCGGCGTGCTGGGTCGAGCAGCGCCTCGGGGGAGCCCTGGGCGATGACCCGGCCCCGGCTCACCACGGCCACGTCGTCGGCCAGCCGCTCGGCCTCCTCGATGTAGTGCGTCGACATCAGCACCGTGACCCCGTCGGCGCGCAGTCCGTCGATGAGTGCCCACAGGTCGCCGCGCACCTGCGGGTCCAGCCCCACCGTGGGCTCGTCCAGCAGCACCAGGCTGGGGGAGTGCACGAGCCCGCGGGCGATGAGCAGCCGCCGCCGCATGCCGCCCGAAAGCGCGGTCACCTGCGCCTCGGCGCGGTCCGTCAGCTGGGCCAGGGCCAGGGCCCGGTCCACCGCGGCCCGACGCCCCCGCCGGGGGACCCGGTAGAGGGTGGCGAAGACCTCGAGGTTCTCCCGCGCGGTGAGCTCCTCGTCGAGGTTGTCCTGCTGCGGCACCACGCCCATCAGGGCGCGGGCTTGCTTGCTGCGCTCCGGGATCGGCAGCCCGAGCACCTCGATCCGCCCGCTGTCGGCGAGCGCCTGGCCGGTGATCATCCGCATCGTGGTGGACTTGCCGGCGCCGTTGGGCCCGAGCAGGCCCAGGCAGATCCCGGCGGGGACCTCCAGGTCGAGGCCGTCGACCGCGGTCAGCGCGCCGAACCGCTTGACGACGCCCTCAAGCAGCAGGGCCGGCCTGCCGGGCGCCGGCATCGCGGGATCAGGCATCCCGCCACCGTACGTCCGAAGGCGTCAGACCGCGTGCTCGAAGTCGATCGCCGAGTAGACGCCGAGCTTGGTGAGCTGGTGCTCGCTGGCGATCAGCCGCATGGTGCCCGAGCGGGACCGCATGACGAGGGAGTGCGGTCGTGGCGCCGCCGCCCTTGTAGCGGACGCCGCGGAGCAGCTCGCCGTCGGTGATCCCGGTCGCGACGAAGAAGACGTCGTCGCCGCTGACGAGCTCGTCGGTGCTGAGCACCCGGTCGAGGTCGTGCCCGGCGTCGAGGGCCTTGGCCCGCTCGGCGTCGTCGCGTGGGCCACAGCTTGGTCTGGATGACGCCGCCCATCGTCTTGATCGCGCAGGCGGTGATGATGCCCTCGGGGGTTCCGCCGATGCCGAGCAGCAGGTCGATGCCGGTGCCCTCGCGGGCCGCCATGATCGCGCCGGCGACGTCGCCGTCGGAGATGAACTTGATCCGGGCGCCCGCCTCGCGGATCTCGCGGACGATCCCCTCGTGGCGGGGGCGGTCGAGGATGCAGACCGTGACGTCCTCGGCGTCCTCGCTCTTGGCCTTGGCCACCCGCCGGATGTTCTCGGCGACGGGCGCGGTGATGTCGACGACGTCGGCGGCCTCCGGCCCGGTGACGAGCTTCTCCATGTAGAAGACGGCCGAGGGGTCGAACATCGAGCCGCGGGGCGCGACCGCCATCACGGCGAGCGCGTTGCTCATCCCCTTGGCGCACAGCGTGGTGCCGTCGATCGGGTCCACCGCGACGTCGACCTCCGGGCCGTTGCCCGAGCCGACGCGCTCGCCGTTGTAGAGCATCGGGGCGTCGTCCTTCTCGCCCTCGCCGATGACGACGATGCCGTTCATGTCGACGGTGCCGATCAGGGCGCGCATGGCGTTGACCGCGGCGCCGTCGGCGCCGTTCTTGTCCCCGCGGCCGACCCAGCGGCCGGCGGCCATGGCGGCGGCCTCGGTGAGCCGGACGAGCTCCATCGCCAGGTTGCGGTCGGGGGTGCCGAGCTCGGGCGGTGCGGAGGACACGATCGGCCACCCTCTCGTCGTGTGATGTTGCCCGGATCGTATCGAGGCGGGCATCGCCGCCAACGTGCCACCCTGGCCCGATGACCGAGACCGGACCCCACAGCGACCTGCTCGCGATGCGCGAAGAGTTCCCGATCCTCGCGACCTCGACCTACCTGGTGAACAACTCCCTGGGCGCCATGCACCGCGACAGCGCGACCGAGCTGGCCCGGTACGCGGCCGAGTGGGCCCGGGACGGCGTCGTCGCGTGGGGTCACTGGATCCCGGAGATGGCCCGGATCGGCGACCAGGTGGCCGCCATCATCGGGGCTCCCGCCGGCTCGGTGCTGCTCAAGCAGAACGTCACCGACCTGGTCTCGGCGATCGCGTCCGCTCTGGACTTCGGCGGGTCCCGCAACCGGGTGGTGATGAGCGACCTGGAGTGGCCGTCCTCGGGCTACCTGTGGCACGAGCACCAGCGCTTCGGCGCCGAGCTCGTCGTGGTGCCGAGCGCTGGCGACGGCGTGCACCTTGACGTGCAGCGGATCGTCGAGGCCATCGACGAGCGGACGCTGATCGTGCCGATCAGCCTGGTGATGTTCCGCTCGTCGACCCTGGTCGACGTGCGGCCGGTGATCGAGCGCGCGCACGAGGTGGGCGCGCTGGTGCTGCTGGACGCGTACCAGGCCGCAGGCGCTTTGCCGGTGGACGTGGAGGCGCTGGGCGCCGACATCTGCGTGGGCGGATCGGTGAAGTACCTCTGCGGCGGCCCGGGCGCCGGCTGGCTGTACATGCGTCCGGAGGTGGCCGAGCGCCTGCGCCCGGCGGCCGTGGGGTGGTTCGGGCACGCGCGGCCGTTCGGCTTCGAGTTCGGCCCGATCGAGTACGCCGAGGGGATCGCCCGGTTCACCGGCGGCACCCACAACGTGCCGTCCGCGTACGCGGCCTCGGCCGGCTACCAGGCGGTGCTCACCGCGGGCGTCGACCGGATCCGCGAGCGGTCGCAGTGGCTGACCCAGCGGCTGCTGGAGTCCGCGCTGCAGCGGGGGTGGGCGGTGCGGTCGCCGCTGGATCCGGCGCAGCGCGGCGGGCACGTGACGATCGACCCCGGACGGTCGAGCGAGGTCCACGACGCCCTGGTCGCCCGGCGGATCGTGGTGGACCACCGGCCGGGGGCGGGCATCCGGGTGGGGCCGCACTTCTTCACGACCGCTGAGGAGATCGACCTGGTCGTCGACGCGATCGCGGAGGCTCGCGCGGCGCTCGGCTAGCTCCCCTGGGAGGATGCGGGGGTGGCGAAGCGACTGCGCGGGTTCGAGACCCTCGGGGACATGGTCCGCTCACTCGGGCTGGTCCTCGTCGTCGTCGCAGTCATCCTGCTGCTGATCTGGCGGCCGAAGCCGGACGAGGTGAAGCCGGTCGACCCGGGCCCGTCATTGGCGCAGGCGCGGCAGTCCGCGCCGTACGAGGTGTACGCCCCCGAGCCGGTGCCTCGCGGCTGGGTCCCGACGGTGGCGCGCTACGACCCGGCGCCGCCCGCCAACGTGTGGACGCTGGGCTTCGTGACGACCAGCGACGAGTACGCCGCGGTGGCCCAGACCGACGCCGACCCTGAGGCGCTGCTCGACGAGGTGGCGCCGGACGCCGTCCGAGCGGGCGAGTCGACGGTCAACGGCCAGACGTATCAGCGCTGGGAGGTCCCCGGGCAGTCCCGCCGGGCGCTGGCCGCGGCGGTCACCGGCTCGACGTTGGTGGTCGGCGGCACGGCGGGCTGGGCTGAGCTTGAGCGGCTGGCCGCGTCACTGCGGGCCGGCTGACCCATCCGCGGGCGACTCGGCGGCGCCCTCCGACTGGCGGGCTGCCCGCGCGGCCTCGAGGCGGGCCTTGGCGCCGTCCAGCCACTCCTCGCAGACCGAGGCGAGGTACTCGCCGCGCTCCCACAGCCGCAGCGACTCCTCCAGCGTCACCCCGCCGGCCTCCAGCTGCCGGACGACCTCGGTGAGCTCGTCGCGGGCCTGCTCGTAGCCGGGGGTCTCGTCGGGGGGCGTCTTCGGCACGCGGGCAGCCTATGCGCCGCCGCCGGGAGCGGCCGCGTCGCCGGCCCCGGCGACGGCCATGGCCGCCAGCTCGCCGCCGGCCAGCCGCACCCGGAGGGCCTCGCCCGCCGGGGCCTCGGCCGGATCGCGCACCACGGCGCCGTCGGAGCGGCGCTGAACCACGGCGTACCCGCGGTCGAGGGTGGCCTGCGGCGACAGCGAGCGGACCCGGGCACGGGTGTGCCCCACGTCGGCGATCGCGTGCGCCACCTGCCCGGCGGCGGCCCGCCAGGACCGCGCGGCCAGCGCGCGAACTAAGTCGCGACGCTCGGCGAGCCCGGCCTCCGGGTCGGCGAGGGAGGGCCGTGAACGCATCGACCGCAGCCACGCGTGCTCGGCGGCCAGCCGGCCGTCGACGGCGTTGTGCAGCCGGCGCCGGGCGTGGGTGATCCGGTCGCGCTCCTCGCGCTCGTCGGGGACGAGCCGGCGGGCGGCGTCCGTCGGGGTGGACGCGCGCACATCGGCGACCAGATCCAGCAGCGGGGAGTCCTGCTCGTGGCCGATCGCGCTCACCAGCGGCGTACGGCAGGCGGCCGCTGCGCGGACCAGCCCCTCATCGGAGAACGGGAGCAGGTCTTCGACCGAGCCGCCGCCTCGGGCCACCACGATCACGTCGACCTGGGGGTCGCCATCCAGCCGGCCGATCGCGTCCGTGACCTCGGTGACGGCGTACGCGCCCTGCGTGGCGACGCTCTCGACGCGGAACTCCACGGCCGGCCAGCGCCGCCGGGCGTTCTCCAGGACGTCGCGCTCGGCGGCCGACCCGCGCCCGGAGATGAGCCCGATCACGCGCGGCAGGAACGGCAACGGGCGCTTGCGCTCGGCCGCGAAGAGGCCCTCGGCGGCCAGCACGGCCTTGAGCCGCTCGATGCGGGCGAGCAGCTCGCCGACCCCGAGGTGGCGGATCTCGCCGGCGGCCAGCGCCAGGGAGGTCCGCCCGACGTACACCTCCGGCTTGGCGCGTACGACGACGCGGGCGCCCTCGACGAGAGGCGGCTGAACGGCGTCCAGCACCCGGCGCGGGCAGGTGACCGAGACGCTGACGTTGGCCGAGGGGTCGCGCAGGGTGAGGAAGGACAAGCCCTGACCGGGGCGGCGGGTCAGCTCGGCGACCTGGCCCTCGACCCACACCTCGCCCAGCCGCGCGATCCAGCCCGCGATGAGCTGCGAGGCCTGGCGGACCGGGATCGGCTGCTCGGCCGAGGTCTGCAGCGCCATGGGGCGCAGCCTAGGCCGCCCGCCTAGCATGGTGGGGTGAGCGACCTCCCGACCGACCCGACCGCCCCCCGCCCGTCGGCTGCCGAAGCGCCCGCGGCCGCCAAGCGCGTGCTGCTGGCGGCTCCACGCGGCTACTGCGCGGGCGTGGACCGCGCGGTGGTGACCGTTGAGAAGGCGCTGGACCTCTACGGGGCGCCGGTCTACGTGCGCAAGCAGATCGTGCACAACAAGCATGTGGTCGAGACCCTGGAGGCACGGGGCGCGGTCTTCGTCGAGGAGACCGAGGAGGTGCCGGAGGGCAGCATCGTGGTGTTCTCGGCCCACGGGGTGGCGCCCTCGGTGCACGAGGAGGCCGCGGCCCGCCGGCTGAAGACGATCGACGCCACCTGCCCGCTGGTGACCAAGGTCCACCAGGAGGCCAAGCGGTTCGCCGCCGAGGGCTACGACATCCTGCTCATCGGCCACGAGGGGCACGAGGAGGTCGTGGGCACCACTGGGGAGGCCCCCGGCGCGATCCAGGTCGTCGACGGCGAGGAGGACGTCGCCCGCGTCGAGGTCCGCGACCCGGCCAAGGTGGCCTGGCTGTCGCAGACCACGCTGTCGGTCGACGAGACGCTGACGACCGATCGGCCACATCAAGGAGCGCTTCCCGCTGCTCATCGATCCGCCGAGCGATGACATCTGCTACGCGACCCAGAACCGCCAGGTCGCGGTCAAGGAGATCGCGCCGCAGTGCGACCTGGTCATCGTGGTGGGCTCGCGCAACTCGTCGAATTCCGTGCGCCTGGTCGAGGTGGCCCTCGAGTCGGGGGCCCGGACGGCCCACCTGGTCGACGAAGCCAGCGAGATCGACGAGTCCTGGCTGGAGGGCGTCGAGACCGTGGGCCTGACCAGCGGCGCATCCGTGCCCGAGGTGCTGGTCGACGGCGTGCTCGGCTGGCTGGCCGAGCGGGGATACGACGCGGTGTCCGAGGTGCAGTCCGCGGAGGAGAGCCTGCTGTTCGCGCTGCCGCCGGAGCTGCGTCGCGACCTCAAGGCCGCCCGCGTCTGAGGGCTGCCGGCTGAGCGCCGGTCAGCGGTGGCGGATCTGCCGCAGCACCACGATGAGCAGGGCGGCGCCGGTGCCGACCCACAGCAGCGGGGCCTTCTCGGCGAGCGCCGTGCCGACGTCGAGGGCCTTGCCGGTCAACGACCCCTCGCCGGGGCCGACCAGGCTGGTGATGAGCAAGGTGGCGACGAAGACGAGCGGCGCGTTGATCACGGCGACCCAGCGGTCGGCGTAGCGGGCCTGGGCGGCGGTGTACATCGACACCAGGATGAAGACCGCGCCGAAGATCCAGGAGATCCCGTCGCCGAGGAAGGTGTCGATCAGCCCGGCCACGAGGCAGGCCCCGAGGGACACCACGACGATGCCGACCGCGGTGAGCCCCACCGGCCCAGAGGCGGCGGGGGTGACCCGCGCAGACGGCGGGGGGGTGGGCTCGGTCACGCGCGAATCGTACGCAGAGGGCCCCCGGCCCGTCGGGCTACCCGCTCGCGGCGGGGGCCGGGTGGTCGTGCCCCCCGGCGGGGAGGGCACGCACGGACCGGGCATCGGCCGCGTGCGCGACCAGGTCGGGGTGCGACAGCACCCGGACGGCGTCGTGCAGGGCAGCGGGCTCGATGAGGTCCTCCTCGGCGACCTTGAGGTCCTTGAGCTTGCGGGCGCTCACGAGGACGCGCGTCTCCAACGAGCCGATCGCGGTGTTGTAGTCCCGCACGACGGCGTTGACCGAGCGGCCCAGCTTGTCCAGGTGGCCGCCCAGGGTGCCCAGCCGCTCGTACAGCTCGCGGCCGAGTTCGAAGACCAGCCGGGCGTTGTCGGCCAGGGCGTCTTGGCGCCACGCGAAGGCCACCGTGCGCAGGGTGGCGAGCAGCGTCGTGGGGGTGGCCACGATGACCTGCTTCTTCATCGCGTACTCAAGCAGCGCGGGCTCGTGCTCAAGGGCGTAGACGAGGAACGACTCACCAGGCACGAACATCACGACGAACTCGGGGCTCTGCGAGAACTGCCGCCAGTACGCCTTGCCGGCGAGCTGGTCGACGTGGGTGCGCAAATGCCGTGCGTGCGCCTGCATGCGGGTGCGGGCGGTCTCGTCGTCGTCAGAGGCGCTGGCCTCGAGGAAGGCCGACAGCGAGACCTTGGCGTCGACGACGATCTGCTTGCCGCCGGCGAGGCGCACGACGAGGTCGGGCCGCTGGACCCCGTCGTCGCCGGACTGGGTGGCCTGGGTGTCGAAGTCGCAGTGCTCGACCATGCCGGCGAGCTCGACGATGCGGGCCAGCTGCAGCTCGCCCCAGGCTCCGCGGGCCTGCGGCGCGCGCAGCGCCTGGACCAGGCCCCGGGTCTCGGCCTGCAGGGCCTCGGCGGTGTGCCGGGAGAGCTGGACCTGCTCCAGCAGGGACGCGTGAGACGTGGCGCGCTCGCGGTCGGTGCGCTCGATCTGCTGCTCGACCTTGCCGAGGGTCTCCTTGATCGGGGTGAGGAGGGTCTGCACCTCGACTGTGCGCTTGGCGAGCTCGGCGGTCTGGGCCTGGTGGGACTGGGCCAGCCGCTCCTGGGCCAGGTCGATGAACGCGGTGTTGTTGCGCTGCAGGGCGTCGGAGGCCAGCGCCTGGAACTGCTCGGCCAGGCGCTGCTGGTCGTCGCGGAGGGCGACGAGCCGCTCGGCCGCGTGCGTGCGCTCGGAGTCGAGCTCAGCGCGGGTGGCCGCGAGCCTGGCCTCGGCCGAGCCGGCCCGGTTGCGCGCGAGGGTCCAGCCGACGGCGTACCCGAGGGCCACGCCGACGGCGATGCCGAGGGCGAGGAGGAGCAGGGCGGAGAGGTCCATGCCGCCATGGTCTCGGGGGGCACCGACAGAATGCGGGCCCATCGCGCCGCCCCGCCTAGACTCGCCGCCCGTGAGCCTCCAGATCGGGATCGTCGGCCTCCCCAACGTCGGCAAGTCCACCCTGTTCAACGCGCTGACGAAGAACGACGTGCTGGCGGCCAACTACCCGTTCGCGACGATCGAGCCCAACGTCGGTGTCGTGGCCGTGCCCGATCCGCGGCTGGCGGTCCTCGCAGAGGTCTTCGGCTCGGCCCGCATCCTGCCGGCGACGGTCGAGTTCGTGGACATCGCCGGCATCGTCCGGGGCGCGTCGGAAGGCCAAGGCCTCGGCAACAAGTTCCTGGCCCACATCCGCGAGGCCGACGCCATCTGCCAGGTCATCCGAGTCTTCGACGACCCCGACGTGGTGCACGTCGATGGCGAGGTGTCGCCGGCCGCCGACATCGAGACCATCAACACCGAGCTGATCCTGGCCGACCTGCAGACCCTGGAGAAGGCCGTTCCCCGACTGCAGAAGGAGGCGCGGATCAACAAGGACCGCGCCGAGGCCCTGGCCGCCGCCGAGCAGGCGCAGGACGCCCTGCAGCGCGGGGTCACGATCTTCGCCTCGGGGCTCGACCGCGAGGTGCTTCGCGAGCTGTCGCTGCTCACCGCCAAGCCGTTCCTGTACGTCTTCAACATGGACGACTCCGAGCTCGGCGACGAGGACCTCAAGGACCGCATGCGGGCGCTCGTGGCGCCCGCCGAGGCGGTCTTCCTCGACGCCAAGATCGAGTTCGAGCTCGCCGAGTTGGACGACGCCGAGGCGCTTGAGCTGCTGCAGTCCATGGGCCAGGAGCAGCCGGGGCTCGAGCTGCTGGCGCGGGTCGGCTTCGACACCCTGGGCCTGCAGACGTACCTCACCGCCGGGCCCAAGGAGGCCCGCGCCTGGACGATCCACAAGGGCGACACCGCGCCCAAGGCCGCCGGGGTCATCCACACCGACTTCGAGCGCGGCTTCATCAAGGCCGAGGTGGTCGCCTTCGACGACCTCGTCGAGGCTGGGTCGATGCATGAGGCGAAGGCCCGCGGCAAGGTGCGGATCGAGGGCAAGGACTACGTGATGGCCGACGGCGACGTGGTCGAGTTCAGGTTCAACGTCTAGCGACTGGGGGGCTCGAGCCTTGCTGATCTACTCGATGGGCGTCTCAGCGGACGGCTTCATCGCCGACCGCGACGGCGGGTTCGACTGGTCCGAACCCGACGAGGAGCTGTTTCGGTTCCACCTCCAGCAGGTCGCCAGCTCGGCGGCTTCCTGTTGGGTCGCAGGCTCTACGAGACCATGGCTGGTGTGGGAGACGGACGCGTCGTTGCGCGACACCCCGCTCGGCGCCGCGTTCGCCGATGCCTGGTGCGCCATCCCGAAGGTCGTGTTCAGCCGAACGCTCGACGGCGTTCAGGGCCATGCCCGCCTGGCTGAGGCGACGCTGGCCGAAGAGATCGCCGGTGCGCTCGCCTCGACCGACAAGGACGTGGGGATCGGCGGCGCCGGTCTGGCCGCGACAGCGATCGAGCTCGGCCTCGTCGACGAGTTGAGCATGTTCCGTCACCCGATCGTGGTCGGCGGTGGTACGTCCTTCTTCCCGCCCGTCGCCGAAGGCATCCGACTGGAACTGGTCGAGACAGCGGAGTTCGGCTCCCGCGTGATCTACGAGCGCTACCGGCGTGCGCCGCTCTCGTGATGCCCTGACGGCGCCGAACCGGGTCGAGTACGGCTTCAACGTGTGGCCGACAGCCCATGGGCTGCTGCCCCGGGGCCGCGGCCCCCGTTCGGCCCGCGCCGGACGTCGCCGACGCGCCTCGTCCACGGCCCTACGCCAGGATCGCGGCCAGTCGGTCCTCGAACGCCTGCTCGCTGGCGGTGACCTTGTCTCCGCCGCCCATGAAGCCGGCGCCGAGGCGCTCGACCACGGCGTGCGCGGATGCGGTGAGCACCTCGCGGAGCTGCCCGTACTCCTCCCGGGACAGGTGTGCGCGCGCCACGGCGACGCCGGCCTCGATTCCCGCGACGAGGAGGGCGAGCGCCCCCGCGGCGTCGTCGACCTTGTGCGGGTCGTGCGGCTCCCCTGACGGGGATGAGGGGGCCGTGGATAGCAGCGCTTGGAGGACGGGATTGTCTGGGTAGCGCTTGGCGCCGTCGGAGAGCGCCTCGACGCCAGCCTTGAGCTCGCGGACACCGGGCATCAGATGCCCGTCGGACACACAGGCGGCCACGATCACCTCACCCGCGAGGGCCGTGACCTTGCCCCACTCCTCGTCGCTGAACAGCTCTCGCGTGGTCATCGAAGCCTCACCCTGCTCCTGGCGCCTGGCCGGTCATCAGCATCAGCACGCCCTGCTCGTCGTCCTCCCCGCGGCGGAAGCCGCACGCAGCGTAGAACGCCTCGGCGTCGGGGTTGTCGGCCAGGACCCACACGTCGGACAGCCGAGCCCCCTCGGCCCACGCGCGGAGCTCGGCGATCAGCGCCCGGCCGACCCCCTGCCTACGGTGCGCCTCGCGCACGCCGATTGCGTAGAGCAGCAGCTCGCGGCCCACCCCCGAGGGCATCGGCAGCAGGTGGCAGAGCAGCTCGCCGACGACGTGCCCCTCGCGCTCGGCCACCCAATGCAGCACGGCCGGGTTGGCGAGGTAGGCCTCGGCGTCGGCGGGGGCAAGCGGCGGCTCGGGATTGCTGCGGTCGGCGAGGTCGAAGTCGGCAGCCTCCCGAGCGATCAGCGCAAGGGTCTCTGCGTCGTCTGGCCCGAGCCGGCGGACGGCGATCTCCATCCACCGAGGCTAGTGAGTCTCGGTGTCCGCGCTGACGGCCTGTGGATGAGTCTTCCGCGGAAGACTCATCCACAGGGTGCCTCCTCCCTCACCGGCTTCCACCCCCTCCCGCCACGGGCCCTGCTAAGCCTCGGGCAGCGCTCGCGGCGCGCGCGGCAGATCGGCAGGTTCGGGCATCATGAAGGGCGCCGCGCCACCTACGTCCTTTCGCGAGGGAGCCCGCCCATGAAGGTCGCCGTCGACTACGACGTCTGCGCGTCCACCGGCACCTGCACCAACGTGGCCCGCGAGATCTTCGAGATCCGGGCGGACGGGTACTTGTATGTGCTCGTCGGTGGCGAAGAGCGCCTGCCTGACGCCCTGGTGGGGAAGGCGCAAGAGGCCGCCGACCTGTGCCCCACAGGCGCCATCTCCCTCGTTGACGAGGGGTAGCGAGCCGCGGGCCAGCCGGTCCGGCCAGCCCGCGGCAGCGGCCGAGCGGCTTGTGGACGAGTCTTCCGCGGGGGACTCCTCCACAGGCGGCCCGGCGGCGATGGGACGCTGCCGGAGCGCGGGGTGATGCGGTTCAGTACCTGCGGAGCACCTCGAGGGTGACGATCCCGAAGCCGTCGGAAGAAGCGCCGGACTCGACCCGCTCCCGCCAAGGTGCCTGCTGGCCCTCGGGCGCGGAGAGCACCTCGGTCTGCGCCGGCTCATCCCACACGATCCGCCGCTGCGCGTCGACCCACGGCTTCGGGGCGTCCTCGCCTGGGACGCGGTGCACGTAGGCGGGGTCGTCGCCGCACTCGATCTCGACGAACGCGTCAGCGGCGGCCTTGCCCCAGGCGCGCGCGAAGAAGCCGTAGGCGGGGTCGTGGTGGTGGAGTTGGTGCTTGAACTTGTAGATCGCGTTGGCGGTGAGGTCGCGGCGAGGCCCCTCGGCCGCCGGCGGCCCGGGCCGGTAGAACGCGTCCAGCCAGACGTCGGCGTAGTCGCCCACCGCGTCCACGAACCGCTCCTCGTCCAGCTCGCGGTAGTTCGCGTGGAGCAGGTGCGGCGAGCAGATGCCCTGCAGCCAGGCCGTCTCGGTGGGCTCCAGGCCAAGCGCGGCGCGGTGCCGCTCGGCGACCGGCGCGAGGGGGGACAGATCCGCGTCGGGCACCGTGGGGCTGATGTCGAGCAGGGCGATCGAGCGGTCGCCCACCCCGCCGAGCTGCACGGTGAAGATCGGCAGCTCGTACTCGGGGCGCGGGAACGCCATGACGACGATTCCGCGCATCCGCCCGCCGATCACGTACTCCTCGAGGACCAGCCGCGCGAGCAGGGGGGTGGTGTGCGACTCGACCCGCAACCAGGTGTCGCCCTCGGGGGAGTGCCGCGCGACGTGGAAGTCCAATCGGTCTTCGGGCGTCAGCTCGCCGGCGAAGGCGCTGAGGAAGCGATCGATCGGAGCGCGGACATCGGTCAGCCTGGGCATGGCCGCACCCTAAGGCCGGACGGCCCCGGTCGAGCCCCTTGACCCCCCAACGCGGGCCGTTCGACTCTCCGCCGGACTTGACGGCTTCGGCAGACTCGGGGGCATCCCGGTTGCCCGGACCTCGGTCCGGGGGCTTATCGCTACGCGCCCGAAAGGCCCGCGCCCTATGTCAGTCGCTCCTGTAGTCGGTCTCGACCGCGAGACCCTCGACTTCACCCTTGAGGCCATCCGGGAGTTCGCGGCGCGGCACCTGCCCGACGAGCGCCTGCTTGAGCTGGATCACCTCGACGAGTGCCCGGTCGACACCGTTCGCCTGATGTGCGGCGAGGAGCTGGGGATCCAGCTGGTCTTCGTCCCCGAGGAGTACGGCGGGATGGGCGCCAGCGCCTTCGACGTCTACCGGGTCTGCGAGGCGATGGCCGGTATCGACCTGGGGGTGGCCACCAGCGTGCTCGCGACGTTCCTCGGCACCGACCCGATCACGGTCGGGGCCACCGAGGAGCAGAAGGCGCGCTGGCTCGGAGAGGTCGCCGAGGACGGCGCGCTCTACGCGTACGGCGCGACCGAGCCGGAGGCCGGCAGCGACCTCGGTTCGCTGCGGACGAAGGCCACGCCGATCATGGACGGCGACGTGGTGACCGGCTACCGGATCACCGGCCGCAAGCAGTGGATCAGCAACGGCGGGGTGGCCGACGGATACACGATCCTGGCCAACGCCCCGGGCGGCCCCACCTGGTTCGTGGTCAAGCGGGGCGCGGAGGGCTTCACCCAGGCCAAGCCCGAGGACAAGCACGGGATCCGGCTGTCGAACACCGCGGCGCTCGTGCTCGAGGACGTCGAGGTCGGCGCCGACGCCCTCGTCGGCGAGGTCGAGGGCCAAGGGCTGTGGCAGGCCCAGCAGGTCTTCGGCTACACCCGCCTCAACGTCGGCGACCTTCGGCCTCGGCGCCGGGTGGGCCGCCCTCGACCGCGCGATCACGTACTCCACGACCCGGATCCAGGCGGGCGGGCCGCTGTCGGAGAAGCAGGGCTACACCCACAAGCTGATCGTTCCCCACGCCGTGCGGCTGGAGGCGTCGCGCGCCTACATCGAGGAGACCGCCGAGCGCATCGACGCGGGGGAGGGCAGCCTCAACACCGAGGGCGCCATCGCCAAGTACCTCGCGACGGAGAGCGCCAACGCCGCGGCCGACGCCAGCATCCAGGCGATGGGCGGCTACGGATACACCCGCGAGTACCTCGTGGAGAAGATCAAGCGCGACGTCCGGATCACGACGATCTACGAGGGCACCTCGGAGATCATGGAGATGACGATCGGGCGCGACCGCTGGCAGCAGCACCTCAAGACGCAAGGGGCGTACTACCGCGACGCGGCGCTCGCCCTTGAGCGGCTGCACGCCTCCGCGCCGGCGGTCGGCGCCGACGTCGCCGCCCTGGGCCTGCACGCGCTGGGCGGGCTGCTCGAGTGGGCGCGGGTCGGCCGGCTGACCCGCAACCAGCACATCCTGTTCCGCCTCGGCGAGCTGATCGCCTACGCGGAGCCCGCCGCGTCCTTCGCCCGCCGCGCCGCGCGTGCCGCGGCCGGGACGCTGTCGGACAAGGCCGAGCGCGGCTTCGACGCCGAGGGGCTCGCGACGCTGTCGCGGATCTTCGCGCGCGAGGCCGCCGAGCGGGTCTCCACCGAGGGGATGCGGCTCGTGGTGGGCGCAGGCGGGGCCGACCCCGCGCACCTGCCTCAGCTCGCGCAGGCCCTCCGGGTGAGCGAGATCCAGGCGGCCCAGGTCGGCCTGATCCCGGACATGGACGCCGCGGTCGCCGCGGTCTACCGCCGAGCCGAGCACGGCCACCACGCGTGACCGACCCGACCCGACCCGTACCGACCCGACCCACCCACACGCAGGAGAGCACGCCATGACCGTCGGAGCTGCTGAGGACTACGCCCACCGGGCCGTGGCGATCGTCGGGGTGGGCGCGGTGATGCCGGACGCCATCGACGCGGACGCCTTCTGGGCCAACATCACCGGCGGCCGCTACAGCATCACCGACGTGCCGGACGGGCGATGGGACCCGGCCCTCTACTACGACGCCGACCCGTACGCGCCGGAGAAGACGTACTCGAAGATCGGCGGCTGGGTCCGCGAATTCGACTGGAACCCGCTGGGCTGGAAGCTGCCGATCCCGCCGCTGGTCTCCGCGGCGATGGACGAGGGCCAGAAGTGGGCGGTCGCGTGCACGCGCGCCGCCCTCATTGACGCCGGCTGGCCCGAGCGGTCGTTCGACCACGAGCGGACCGCGGTCATCTTCGGCAACGCCCTCGCCGGCGAGAAGCACTACCTCACCGCGCTGCGGATCAGCTTCCCCGAGTTCGCCCAGAGCCTCGAGCAGTCGCCCAGCTTCGCCGCGCTGCCTGCCGACGTCCGGGCGGCGTTGCTCGCCGAGTCGCACGACCGGATGATGGCCGCGACGCCGCCGATCACCGAGGACACGATGCCCGGCGAGCTCGGCAACGTCCTGGCCGGCCGGATCGCGAACGTCTTCGACTTCCGCGGCCCCAACTTCGTCACCGACGCGGCGTGCGCCTCGGCCCTGGCCGCGATCGCCGCCGGCGTGGACGGGCTGCTCGCCCATGAGTTCGACACCTTGGTGACCGGCGGCATCGACCGCAACATGAACGCCGCGGCGTTCGTGAAGTTCTGCAAGATCGGCGCGCTGTCGGCGACCGGCACCCGGCCGTACGCCGACGGGGCCGACGGCTTCGTGATGGGCGAGGGCGCCGCGGTCTTCGTGCTCAAGCGGCTCGCCGACGCCGAGGCCGCGGGCGACCGGGTCTACGCGGTCCTACGCGGCATCGCCGGCTCCAGCGACGGCAGGGGCAAGGGGATCACCGCCCCGAACCCGATCGGGCAGCGCCTCGCGGTCGAGCGCGCCTGGCGGCAGGCCGGCCTCAGCCCGGCGAGCGCGACGCTGGTGGAGGGGCACGGCACCTCGACGCGGGTCGGCGACGTGGCCGAGGTCGACGGGCTCACGTCGGTCTTCGGGGCGGCCGGGGCCGCGCCGGGGTCGATCGCGCTTGGCTCGGTGAAGTCCAACATCGGGCACCTCAAGGCCGCCGCCGGCGCCGCCGGGCTGTTCAAGGCGGCCCTCGCGCTGCACCACAAGGTGCTGCCGCCCAGCCTGAACTTCGCCGCCCCCAACCCCAACATCGACTTCGCCGCGGGCCCGTTCCTGGTCAACACCGAGCTGCGCGAGTGGCCGACGCCCCCGAGCGGCGTGCGCGCCGCCGGCGTCAGCGCGTTCGGCTTCGGCGGCACCAACTTCCACGTCGTGCTCGAGGAGTACGTCCCCGGCCGCCTCCGCGCCGGCACCACGAGGACCTTCGCCGCCTCGGCGCCCGCGCCGGCAGCGGTCAGCGCCGCCGCGGACCCCGGGCCCGCCAAGGCCCCGCTCCGCGGGCTGGTCGTCCTCGGCGCGGCCGACGAGGCCTCCCTCGCCGACCGGCTCGGGCGGGTCGCCGACGCCGCCGGCCGAGGCGATGCCCCGTCGCCGGCCGCGCCGGCCGCCGCCGACCTGGCCGCACCCGTGCGGATCGCCCTCGACTTCGCCGACGCCGCCGAGCTGGCCGACAAGGCGGGCAAGGCCAAGGCGGCGCTTGCCGCAGGCCAGCCGGCCATCTGGCGGGCCCTGCGCTCCCGCGGCGTCTTCCTCGGCCGCGGCGCCGGCCCCGAAGACCGCGTTCCTCTTCACCGGCCAGGGCTCTCAGTACGTCAACATGCTCAAGCAGCTGCGCGCCACCGAGCCGATCGTCGCGGCGACCTTCGCCGAGGCGGACCGGGTGATGACGCCGCTGCTCGGTCGGCCGCTGACCGACTTCATCTTCATCGACGCCGAGGACCCGGCCGCGGTCAAGCAGCTGGAGCAGCAGCTGCTGCAGACCGAGATCACCCAGCCCGCCGTGCTCGCCACCGACATCGCCCTCTACCGGCTGCTGCAGGCGTACGGGGTCGAGCCGGACATGGTCATGGGCCACAGCCTCGGCGAGTACGCCGCCCTGGTCGCGGCGGGGTCGCTGACCTTCGCCTCGGCGCTGGAGGCGGTCAGCGCGCGCGGGCACGAGATGGCGACGCTGTCCATCGGCGACAACGGCGCCATGGCTGCGGTCTTCGGCCCGCTCGCCGAGATCGAGCGCATCGTCGACGGGGCTGAGGGCTACGTCGTCGTCGCCAACGTCAACAGCACCAGCCAGGCGGTCATCGGCGGCGCCACGGCGGCCGTCGAGGGCGTGATGGGCGCCTTCGCCGAGGCGGGCTTCACCGCGGTGCGGATCCCGGTGAGCCACGCGTTCCACACCTCGATCGTGGCCCCCGCGAGCGAGCCGCTTGAAGGTCGCGCTGGCCCGAATGGAGCTGCGGGCCCCGGTGCGCCCGATCGTCGCCAACGTCGACGGCGCCTTCTACCCCACCGGGCCCGGCGCCGACGAGCAGATGCTCGACATCCTGGGCCGCCAGGTGGCCGAGCCGGTGCAGTTCGTCCGCGGGCTCGAGACCCTGTACGACGCGGGCGCCCGGATGTTCGTCGAGGTCGGCCCCAAGCGCGCGCTGCACGGCTTCGCCGAGGACGTCCTGGGCGCCACGCACGACGACGCCCAGGCGCTGTTCGCCAACCACCCCAAGGCCGGCGACGTGCCGTCCTTCAACCAGGCCCTGGCCGGGCTGTACGCGGCCGGCCTCGGCGCCGCCGGCCCCCGCCGCGCCGGCCCTGCGCCGATCGCGGCGCCTGCCCCGGCTCCCGCCGCGGCCCCCGCCGACCATCTCGACCGCCTCGACCCCTGCCCGTTCTGGAGCCGCCATGACCACCGACCGCTACGTCGAGCTCGGCCACCTGTTCGCCGACTTCCTCGAGCACGGTCGCGAGATCATGGAGGGCACCGCTCCCGCGCCGCTCCGGCGGCTCGGGCACGGGCCCGATGGAGCCGGTGGCCATCACCGGCGCGGCCCTGGGGCTGCCCGGCACCGAGCGGGTGTTCGACGACCACAACGTGGCGCGGCTGCTCGGCGGCGAGCAGCTGATCGACCTGATCCCCACCCGGTTCCGGCACAAGATCCTCGACAAGCACATCACCCGGCTGGTCAAGGGCGACGGGGGCGGGCGGTTCGAGTCGATCGACGACCCGGCCGACGTTCTCAAGCTGGCCGGCCGCGCCGGTCACCTCGACCTCGTCGAGGAGTTCGGCGTCGACCCCGAGCGCGACCGCGCGCTCGACACGGTCACCCGGCTCGCGATCGGCGCCGGGTTCGACGCGCTGCGCGACGCCGGGATCCCGCTCGTCCAGCACTACCGGCTCACCTCGCTCGGCACCCAGCTGCCCTCGCGCTGGGGCCTGCCCGACTCGATGCGCGACGACACCGGGGTGATCTTCGCCTCCGCGTTCCCCGGGTTTGACGCCTTCGCCGACGAGCTCGAGCGCCACTACACCGACCAGGGCCGCCGCCACGAGCTGGAGGGGCTGCGGTCCCTGCGTGCCCGGGTCACCGACGCCGAGCCGGTCGCCGCCGAGCTCGACCACCGCACCCGCGAGCTGGAGGCGCTGCTCGCCGAGGAGGGCTACGAGTTCGACCGCCGCTTCCTGTTCCGCGTCTTGTCGATGGGGCACTCGCAGTTCGCCGAGATCATCGGCGCCCGCGGGCCGAACACCCAGGTGAACTCCGCCTGCGCGAGCACCACGCAGGCCATCGCCCTGGCCGAGGACTGGATCCGCGCCGGCCGCTGCCGCCGGGTCGTCATCGTCGCCGGCGACGACGTCACCGCCGACCACCTCGTCGACTGGGTCGGATGCCGGCTTCCTCGCCTCCGGCGCCGCGGCCACCGACGACGTCGTCGAGAACGCCGCGCTGCCGTTCGACAACCGCCGGCACGGGATGATCATGGGCATGGGGGCCGCCGGCCTCGTGGTCGAGTCGGCGGAGGCGGCCCGCGAACGCGGGATCCAGCCGATCTGCGAGGTGCTGTCGTCGGTCACGGCCAACAGCGCCTTCCACGGCACCCGCCTGGACGTCGAGCACATCGGCCAGCTCATGGAGAGCCTGGTCGCCCAGGCCGAGGCGCGCGGCGTACGCCGCCACGAGTTCGCGCCGGAGACGGTCTTCGTCTCGCACGAGACGTACACCCCGGCCCGCGGCGGCAGCGCCGCCGCCGAGATCAACGCGCTGCGGCAGGTCTTCGGCGCCGATGCCGACCGGATCGTCATCGCCAACACCAAGGGGTTCACGGGCCACCCGATGGGCGTGGGCATCGAGGACGTCGTCGCGGTCAAGGCGCTGGAGACCGGCCTCGTGCCGCCTATCCCCAACTTCCGCGACATCGACCCCGAGCTGGGCCAGCTCAACCTGTCGACCGGGGGGGCGTACCCGGTGCGCTTCGCCCTGCGTCTCGCGGCCGGGTTCGGGTCGCAGATCAGCATGACGCTGCTGCGCTGGACCCCGGTGCCCGACGGCGCCCACCGCGAGCCCACTGCCTTGGGCCACGGCTACCGCGTGGTCGATCCGGCCGCGTGGGGCGCGTGGCTGCGCGGCCTGAGCGGGCAGGACGACCCGCAGCTCGAGGTCGTCCAGCGGCGGCTGCGCGTCGTGGACCGGGGTTGGTCCGCGCCGAGGACGGCTCCCGCGGCGCCGGCCGTGCCGGTGGCGGTGCCAGCCGCGGCTCCGGTCGCGCCGGTCGCGCCGGTCGTCCCCGTCATGCCGGCCGTGCCGGCCGCGCCGGCCGCGCCCGCTGCCGCGGCTGCCCCGGCGGGGGTGGACCCGGTGGTGGCCGAGGTGTTGTCGGTGGTGTCGGAGAAGACGGGCTACCCGCAGGAGATGCTGGATCTGGACCTGGATCTGGAGGCGGACCTGGGCGTCGACACGGTGAAGCAGGCGGAGGTGTTCGCCGCGATCCGGGAGACGTTCGCGATCGAGCGGGACGACTCGCTGCAGCTGCGGGACTACCCGACGCTGACGCATGTGGTCGGGTTCGTCCGGGACCGGGGCACGAACCTGCCGGCGGCCGCGCCCGCCGCGGCCGCCTGCTCCCGCCGCGCCCGCCGCGGCTGCGGCCCCGGCGGGGGTGGACCCGGTGGTGGCCGAGGTGTTGTCGGTGGTGTCGGAGAAGACGGGCTACCCGCAGGAGATGCTGGATCTGGACCTGGATCTGGAGGCGGACCTGGGCGTCGACACGGTGAAGCAGGCGGAGGTGTTCGCCGCGATCCGGGAGACGTTCGCGATCGAGCGGGACGACTCGCTGCAGCTGCGGGACTACCCGACGCTGACGCATGTGGTCGGGTTCGTCCGGGACCGGGGCACGAACCTGCCGGCGGCCGCGCCCGCCGCGGCCGCCTGCTCCGGCGCCGCGCCCGCCGCGGCGGCCGCCCCGGCGGGGGTGGACCCGGTGGTGGCCGAGGTGTTGTCGGTGGTGTCGGAGAAGACGGGCTACCCGCAGGAGATGCTGGATCTGGACCTGGATCTGGAGGCGGACCTGGGCGTCGACACGGTGAAGCAGGCGGAGGTGTTCGCCGCGATCCGGGAGACGTTCGCGATCGAGCGGGACGACTCGCTGCAGCTGCGGGACTACCCGACGCTGACGCATGTGGTCGGGTTCGTCCGGGACCGGGGCACGAACCTGCCGGCGGCCGCGCCCGCCGCGGCCGCCTGCTCCCGCCGCGCCCGCCGCGGCGGCCGCCCCGGCGGGGGTGGACCCGGTGGTGGCCGAGGTGTTGTCGGTGGTGTCGGAGAAGACGGGCTACCCGCAGGAGATGCTGGATCTGGACCTGGATCTGGAGGCGGACCTGGGCGTCGACACGGTGAAGCAGGCGGAGGTGTTCGCCGCGATCCGGGAGACGTTCGCGATCGAGCGGGACGACTCGCTGCAGCTGCGGGACTACCCGACGCTGACGCATGTGGTCGGGTTCGTCCGGGACCGGGCGACCACCCTGCCCGGCTGGCGGCGCGGGTGCCGCGGAGCCGCCGCCCGCGGCCGCCCTGCCGGAGGTCCCGGTGCTGTCCGGCAGCCTGGAGGCCGCCGAGCAGATCCCGCGGCGGGTGCCCGTTCCGGTGCTCCGCCCGGCCCTCGACCGGTGCCGTCCCACCGGGGTGCGGCTGGACGAGACCGCCCGCGTCGTGGTCATGGCCGACCAGGGCGGAGTGGGCGACGCGCTGGTCAGCCAGCTCGGCAAGCTCGGCGTCGCGGTCCTCGCCGTCGCCGACGCGCCCGACGCCGAGACGCTGGGCCAGCGGTTGGCCGAGTTCAGCGCGGAGGATCCGGTCACCGGCGTGTACTGGCTGCCGGCCCTCGACGCCGAGGGCCCGGTCGGCGGAGCTGGACCTCGACGCCTGGCGCGAGGCCCTGCGGATCCGGGTCGGGCTGCTGTACACGGCCATGCGGGCGCGTCGCCGAGGGCTCGCCGTTCCTGGTCGCGGCCACCCGGATGGGCGGGCAGCACGGCTACGACCCGGCCGGGGCGGTCAACCCGCTCGGCGGAGCGCGTCACCGGGTTCGCCAAGGCGTACGCGCCGGGAGGCCGCCGACGCGCTCGTCAAGGCGGTCGACCTGGCGCCGAGCCGCAAGACCGCGGCGTTGGCCGAGCTGCTGATCGGCGAGACCCTGCGTGATCCCGGCTGCGTCGAGGTCGGCTACGCCGACGAGGAGCGCTGGACGATCGGGCTGGAGGAGCGGCCGGCCGACGACGGCCGGCCGGGGCTCACCCTCGACGGGTCGACGGTGTACGTGGTCACCGGGCGCCGCCGGCAGCATCGTGTCGGCCATCGTGGCCGACCTCGCCAAGGCCGGCGGGGGCGGCGTCTTCCACCTGCTGGACCTCACACCGGAGCCGGACCCGTCCGACCCGGACCTGGTGCGGTACGCGACCGACCGCGAGGGCCTCAAGCAGGACCTGATCGCCCGCCACAAGGCGGCGGGGGAGAAGGTCACCCCGGTGGCCGTGGAGCGCGAGCTCGCCTCCCTGGAGCGGCGCAGCGCGGCGCTGGCGGCCCTCGAGGCCGTGGCCGCGGCGGGAGGCCAGGCGATCTACCACAGCGTCGACCTGGGCGATGTCGCCGCCGTGGGCGCCGTCATGGACGAGGCGCTCCAGCACTCCGGCCGGGTCGATGTGCTGGTGCACGCCGCCGGCATCGAGATCAGCCGACGGCTGGCCAACAAGGAGCCAGACGAGTTCAGCCGGGTGTTCGCCGTGAAGAGCGACGGCTGGTTCGCCCTGATGTCCGCCCTGCGCGGGCGCCCGCTCGGAGCGGTGGTGGCCTTCAGCTCGGTGGCCGGACGGTTCGGCAACCTGGGCCAGACCGACTACGCCGCAGGCAACGACCTGCTGTGCAAGCTCGCCTCGAACCTGCGCACGTCGCAGCCGGACACCCGCGGGATCGCCATCGACTGGACCGCCTGGGGCGGCATCGGCATGGCCACCCGCGGCTCGATCCCGGTGATGATGGAGGCGGCGGGCATCGACATGCTGCCGCCCGAGGCCGGGATCGCCACCGTGCGGCGCGAGCTCATCTCCGGCGGCACGAGCGACGAGATCGTCGTCGCCCAGCGGCTGGGGATCATGACCGCCGAGTACGCCGAGGCCGGCGGGCTCGACGTCGACGCGATCGACGTGTCTGCCGCAGGCCCCATGATCGGCCAGGTGGTCGAGATGGGCGTGCACAGCGGGCTGGTCGTGGAGACCACGTTGGATCCGACGGCCCAGCCGTTCCTGGACCACCACCGGATCTCGGGGACCCCTGTCCTGCCCGGCGTCATGGGGATGGAGGCCTTCGCCGAGTTGGCCGGGCTCGCCTTCCCGGACCGCCACGTCGTGGCGATCGAGGACGTCGACTTCCTGCGGCCGCTGAAGTTCTACCGCGATGAGCCGCGCACGCTGCGGATCAGCGCCACCTTCGTACGGGATGGCGACGACGTCGTCGCGCGGTGCCGGCTCGAGGCCAGCCGCACGCTGCCCGGACGCGAGGAGCCCGAGGTGACGACGCACTTCACCGGTCGGGTCCGGTTGGCGGGCGCCCCTGCCCGCCGAGGCGACCGGTCAGGCGCCGGGCGACCCGTCCGGGCCCAGCGTTGGCCAGGGACCGCTGTACGAGGTCCTCTTCCATGGCCCGGCCTACCAGGTGGTCGACGACGTGTGGCGTGACGGCTCGGCGATCCTCGGCCGCTACGCCGAAGGGCTGGTCCCCGGCCACCATCCGGACTCGCAGCCGACGGTCACCGATCCTCGGCTCGTCGAGCTGTGCTTCCAGACGGCGGCCGTGGCCGCCCTGGCCGAGCACGGGTTGCTGGCGCTGCCCGCGCACGTCGACCGCGTGGTCGTGCTCGGGCATCCGGCCGAGCCGGCTGGTCGCCTCGCGGCGGTGACGGCCGAGGGCGCCGGCGGAGGGGTCGACGCCGAGGTGCTCGACGGCGAGGGGCGGGTGTTCGTGCGGTTGGAGGGCTACCGCACGATCGAGCTGCCGCAGGCGGTCGATGAGGCGCTGCTGGCGCCGCTGCGCGCCGTGGCCTCGGCGGGTTGAGCGCCATGTCGAGTGCCATGTCGAGTAACAGGGCCCAGACTGCGGATCGACCGCCCCTGCCGTTCCGGCGGCTGGCCCTGCTCGGCCGCGGCCCGGCCGCGGTCCGGCTGCTCGACGCCATCGCCGAGCTCGGGCCCCAGCGGCCGGCGACCCTGGCCCTGTACGTCGACGCCGATCGGCAGTCCCGGTACGTGCGGGACGCCGACGAGGCGTACGGGATCGGGCCGAGTGTGGGCGATCTGGCCCGGGTCGAGGCGGCCCTGCGCGAGTCAGCGGCCGACGCGGTGTGGCTCGGGCGGGGCCTCGGCCCCGCCCTGCGCGGCATCTGCGAGGTCAGCCGGCGGCTCGGCCTCATCGTGGTCGGGCCGTCGCTGGAGGCGCTGGACCGCCTGGGCGACCCGATCGGGGCGAAGCTGCTGGCCGAGGAGCTGGGGATCGCCTCCGTTCCTTGGTCCGAGGGACAGGTCGAGGACGTCGAGAGCGCGCTGGGGTGGGCGGCCCGGCTGGGCTACCCGCTCTTCGTCAAGGCCGCCGCAGCAGGCCGGGACGGGCTTGGCGTCCGCCGGGTCTCCTCGGCGGCCGACCTGCCGGGGGCCTTCGAGGCGGTCCGGTCCGAGGCCGGGCTCCTCTTCGGCGACCCGCGCGTCTTCCTCGAGCAGAAGGTCCCCGAGGCCAGGCACCTCGGGGTCCAGGTGATCTCCGACGGCCAGGGCACCGTGTGGGCCGCGGGCCTCTGCGAGTGCACGCTGCAGCGCCGCAACCGGACCATCGTCGAGGAGTCGGCCTCCCCGGGCCTGCCGGCGCCCGCGGGTCGCCGAGCTCTGCGACGCCGCGTCCCGCCTCGCGGCGGCCACCGGCTTCAGCGGGGTCGGGACGGTGGAGTTCCTGGTCGGCCCGGACGACGCGCCCGCGCTGCTCCTGGGTGTGGACACCCAGCTGGGCGCCGAGCACGGCGTCACCGAGGTCGTCACCGGCCTCGACCTGGTCAAGTGCGGGCTGGAGGTGGCGGCCGGCCGGCGCCTCCCGGGCGATCACCCCGAGCCGGCGGGGCACGCGGTGTCCGTGCGGTTGCGCGCGGAGGACCCCGAGCGCGGGTTCGTCCCCACCCCAGGCCGGATCCGCCAGCTGAGGCTCCCGTCCGGGCCGGGTCTGCGGGTGGACGCCGGAGTCGCCGAGGGCGACGTCGTGCCCAGCCGGCCTGGACCCGATCCTGGCCACCCTCGTCGCCTGGGGGCAGGACCGCGCGGAGGCGATCGCGCGGCTGGTCCGCGGGCTTCACCAGACCACGATCGTCATCGACGGCGGCGGCACGAACAAGGCGTTTCTGCTCGCGGTGCTCAACCATCCGGACTTCGCGCTCGGCCGGCTGGACACCGGCTGGCTGGACCGCGGGATCGCCGACCGCACGCTCTTCCCGACCGAGCATGCCGAGGTCGCCCTGCTGCAGGCCGCGATCGACGCGTACGCGACGCGACCACGAGCTCGCCCGCAAGGCCTTCTTCGCGACGGCAGCCCGCGGCCGTCCCGAGGTCCGCCGCGACCAGGGCCACCGGATCAGGTTCCGCTACCGGGGCCAAGAGGTGCCGCTGCGCGTGCTGCGGCTCGGCCCGCACGACTACCGGATCGACACCGGCGCGCGCCGGCTCGATCTGACGGTCACCCCGCGCGGACCCCTGGAGAGCCTGCTCGCGGTCGGCGGCCGCCAGGTGCGCACCCTGTCGGTGGTGGACGGGCCGGTGCACTCGGTCGAGGTCGAGGGGGTCACCCACACCTTCACCCGTGACGACGGCGGCACCGTGCGCGCCCCAGCCCCGGGCGTCGTGTTGGCGCTGCCGGTCCGCCCCGGCGACCGCGTCGCGGTGGGCGACACCATCGCGGTGCTCGAGGCGATGAAGATGGAGACGGCGGTCGCCGCGCCGTTCGCCGGCCGGGTCCGCTCGGTCGCGGCGCTGGTCAACTCCCAGGTCGACGCCGGGCAGGCGCTGCTCGAGCTTGAGCTCGGCGAGGACCAGACGGCCCCGGACCCCGGCAACGCGCCCGCGGCGCAGCAGCTCGACCTCGCCCTGCCTGACCTGGCCGAGGGCGACCCGGAGCCGACGAGACCCGGCCTGGTGCTCGAGACCCTGCACGCGTACCTGCTCGGCTACGACACCGACCCCAAGGACATCCAGCGCCTGGTCACCCGGGCGGGCGGCCCGTTGGCCGACCTGCCGGTCGACGACCCGCAGGTCATGGACCGCGAAGGGGAGATCCTTCGGCTCTTCGCCGACCTCTGCGCGCTCTCGCGCCGCCAGCACGAGGGCGACGACGACGACGAGCAGGCCCTGGCCCGCAGCCCGCAGGAGTACTTCGCCTCGTACCTGCGCGCTCCCGGCCGCTCGCGCGACACGCTGCCCGCCCCCTTCCTGGACCGGCTGCGGCGGGTGCTCGCCCGATACGGAGTCCCCGGCCTGGAGCCGTCGCCGGCCCTCGACGAGGCGCTGCTGCGCATCTTCCGGGCCCAGCAGCGGCTCGGGGAGGCCGTCCCCGTCGTCGCGTCCCTGCTGGAGCGAGGGATCGCCAACCGCGACCGGATGATGCGCCGCATCGGCGACCTCGACGCGGTCCGCCGCATGCTCGACCGGCTCGTGGCGGCCACCGACGGCCGCTACCCGACGATCGCCGACCTCGCCCAAGAGGCGCAGTTCCGGTGGTTCGCCGAGCCGGAGGTCGAGCGGGTCCAGGCCCTGGGGTACGCCACGGCCGAGACCTCCTACGCGGCACTGCGCCGCGACCCGGGCGGACCGGAGCGGGCGGACCTCATCGCCAGCCTGGTCTCCTGCCCGCAGCCCCTGCGCCCGCTGCTGCAGCGGTGGTACCGAGGCGCCGGACCTGAGCTCCAGGGCGCGCTGCTGGAGACGGCCGTCCGCCGCTACTACCGGATCCGGGCGATCGAGAACGTCGCGACCCAGACCGTGAGCGGCGTGCCGATCTGCACGGCCGACTACGCGCACGAGGGCCACCAGGTGCACCTGGTGATGGCGTACGTCCCGCTGGAGGGGCTGGCCGCGCTCGCCAACGGGCTCCGCGGGCACCTCGCCGACGTCCCCGCCGAGGCCGACGTCGTCCTGGACGTGCAGACCTGGCGGTCCGGGTCGCCCCTGAGCGCCGACCAGACCGCGGCCTTGGCCCATGAGGTGCTGGACGGCGTGGACGCCGGGCGCCCGCTGCACCGCGTCGACGTCGCGATCACCACGGACGGGGTGGGCGCGCGCGGACCGGTGACGCATCACGTCACCTTCCGCACCGATGCTGAGGGCCGGCTGCAGGAGGAGCTGCTGCACCGCGACATGCACCCGATGATCGCCAAGCGCCTTGAGCTCTGGCGGCTGCAGAACTTCCGCCTCGAGCGGCTGGAGTCGGTCGAGGACGTCTACCTGTTCCACGGGGTCGCGCATGACAACCCCAAGGACGAGCGGCTGTTCGCCCTCGCCGAGGTCCGCGACCTCACCCCGGCGCGCCACCCCTCGGGGCGGATCATCGGGCTGCCGCTGATGGAGCGGATCCTGGCGCAGGCGCTGTCGGCCATGCGGCTCTTCCAGTCGCACCGCCCGGCCGCCCAGCGGCTCCTGCAGAACCGGGTGATCGTGTTCGTCCGGCCGCCGCTCGACCTGCCCCCGGGGGTCTGGCGCGACGTGGCGCACCGGCTCGCTCCCACCGCGCGCGGCCTCGGCCTGGAGGAGGTCCTGGTCCGCGCCCGGATCGCCGACCCCGCCACCGGCGAGTTGGTCGAGCAGGTCCTGCATGTGTCGGACCCCGGCTCCCGCGAGGTGTCGGTGCGGCGGACCGACCCGGTCCCCGAGCCGGTGCAGCCGCTGTCGGAGTACCGCCGCCGCGTCCTGCAGGCGACCCGGCGCGGGGCGACCTACCCGTACGAGATCGTCCGCCTGATCACGCCGCCGGGCGACGGCGACTCCGACCTGCCGCCGGGGGAGTTCATCGAGCACGACCTCGACGAAGACGGGCGACTGGTGCCCGTCCAGCGCGAGTACGGCGAGAACACCGCCAACCTGGTCGTCGGCGTCGTGCGCAACTGGACGTCGACCTACCCCGAGGGGATGGCCCGGGTCATCCTCCTCGGCGACCCGAGCCGCAGCCTCGGTGCGCTGGCGGAGCCGGAGTGCCGGCGGATCAACGCGGCCATCGACCTCGCCGAGCAGATGCGGGTCCCGCTTGAGTGGTTCGCCATCTCGTCGGGGGCGCGCATCTCGATGACCAGCGGCACCGAGAACATGGACTGGATCGGCGCCGTGCTGCGCAGGCTGATCGAGTTCACCCAGGGCGGCGGCGAGGTCAACGTCGTGGTCACCGGCATCAACGTCGGAGCCCAGCCGTACTGGAACGCCGAGGCGACCATGCTCATGCACACCCGGGGCATCCTGGTGATGACGCCGGAGAGCGCCATGGTGCTGACGGGCAAGCAGGCGCTGGACTTCTCCGGCGGGGTCTCGGCCGAGGACAACCTCGGCATCGGCGGCTACGAGCGGGTGATGGGCCCCAACGGCCAGGGCCAGTACTGGGCGCCGGATCTCGCCGGAGCCTGCGACCTGCTGTTCCGGCACTACGACGTCACGTACGTGGCGCCGGGCGAGCGGTTCCCGCGACGTACCCCGACGTCCGACCCGGTCGACCGAGACGTCCGCACCGCGCCGCACCCCCGGTTGGCCGGCAGCGATTTCACCAGCGTCGGCGACGTCTTCTCGGCCGAGCGCAACCCCGACCGCAAGAAGCCCTTCGAGATCAGGGCCATCATGCGGGCCACGCTGGACGCCGACTGCGAGCCGCTGGAGCGTTGGGCTCGTTGGGGCGAGACCGCGATCGTGTGGGACGGCCGAATCGGCGGCATCCCGGTCTGCCTGCTGGGCCTGGAGTCGACGGCGGTGCCGCGGTCGGGGTTCGTGCCCGCCGACGGCCCGTCCAGCTACACCTCGGGGACGCTGTTCCCGCAGGCGTCCCGCAAGGTCGCGCGCGCGGTCAACTCCGCCAGCGGCAACCGCCCGATGGTGGTGCTGGCCAACCTGTCCGGATTCGACGGCTCACCGGAGTCGATGCGGCAGTGGCAGTTGGAGTACGGCGCCGAGATCGGGCGCGCGGTCACCAACTTCCGCGGGCCGATCGTCTTCGTCGTGGTGTCGCGCTACCACGGTGGGGCGTTCGTGGTCTTCTCCAAGACCCTCAACGCCTCGCTGGAGATCGCCGCCGTCGAGGGCTCCTTCGCCTCGGTGATCGGCGGAGCCCCGGCAGCGGCCGTCGTCTTCGCCCACGAGGTCGACAAGCGGGCCCGCGCCGACCAGCGGGTGCTGGAGCTGACCGAGCGGGTGGCCGCGGCGGGCGGCGACGGCCGGCTGCGGCTTGAGCTGCAGCGGGTGATGCAGCAGGTGCGCTCGGAGAAGCTCGGCGAGGTGGCCGCGGAGTTCGACGGCATCCACAGCATCGAGCGGGCGCTGGCCATGGGCTCGGTCGACCGGATCATCGCCGGGGCCGACCTGCGGCCGTACGTCATCGACGCCCTGGAGCGCGGGCTGGCCCGCGAGCTGGGTGAAGGGGTCAGCTGAGCTCGTCCATCCAGGAGTGCGTCGGAACGGCGTCCCGCAGGGGCTCGGGGCTCAGCAGCGATGCCGGTGGCGCCAGCGGCGCGTCGGCGGCGACGGTGAGCAGGAAGTCGCCGTGCCGGCACCACCAGCCGGGGAAGACCGCGCCCTCGACGGCCTCGACGGTCAGGGCGCGCCACTCGCCGACTTGCTCGTCGTGCAGCGTGACCTCGACGGTTCGGGTGTCGCGCCGCAAGCCGGTCTGCAGCACCTTGAGGGCGCTCTCCTTCGCCGACCAGATCAGGTTCGCCAGCAGGTCGTGGTCCGTCTCTCGGGGCGGCCACCACCGCTCGCTCCGCCGGGGTGAACCAGTCGGCGACGAAGGCCGGCGAGCGCTCCTCGACGAGTTCGAGGTCGCAGCCCACCAGCCGGTCCGACGGGCCGATCAGGCAGACAGCCCACCCGGCGCGGTCGGTGAGCGAGATCGAGCAGGGGGCGGGGTCGCCGGCGACGAAGGCCAGCGGGGCGCCGGTGGGTGCGGGCCGCACCTCGACGCGGTGCGGGTCGGCCGCCGCGGGGTGCAGGGCGTAGGCAAGCGCCTGCTTGGCGGTCCACCGGCTGACCAGGAAGTCGTTGCGGCGCTTGGCAAACCGCATACCCGCCGCGCGCTCGGCCTCCAGGGGGCTCAGCCACTCCCGGCCGGGGGGGACGTGCTGCTCGCCCAAGGCCAGCCAGCGCAGCGACGGGGAGTCGTCCATCCGGTGAGTGTGACGGCTCGATCGGCTCAGGCGTACGTCTCGGTGGCGATCGCCTCGACGACGCGGGCGGTGTCCCAGTCCTCGGAGCCCGGGATGGTCGGCACGAAGCCGACGAGGACCCCGTTGCTCATCACCTGGGCCTCCAGCCCGGCGGCCCCGTCGCTGTCCCAGATCGCCTCGCGGCCCTCAGGCAGGACGACCCGCACGGCGGCCCGGTACATCCCCTGGCCGCGGACGTGGGCGAACATGCCTCGCCCCCGCAGCGCCGCCACGACCGCCTCTGCCTGCTCTCGTTGCACGGCGGCCACTGTGCCACAGCCTCCGTACGGCGGCCTGCCGCGCGACTTCGCTGCGCAATGCCTCGCGCGCCTCTAGATTGGCGAGCCGGTGCGAGGTTCGCCCCCGGATGGCAGAAAGGCACGGATGCCGACCACGACGAGCCACGAGGACGTGGCGGCAGGTCCGCAGCCGCTTGTCGTCCGGTCAGGGCGGGTCACCGACCGCACCGTGCTGCTGGTCGCCTCGCTCGGGGCCTTCCTCGCCTTCCTCGACGCGACGATCGTCAACGTCGCGTTCCCCAGCATCCGGGCGTCCTTCCCGGAGACCTCGATCAGCGAGCTGTCCTGGGTCCTGAACTCATACAACATCGTGTTCGCCGCGTTCCTCGTGCCGGCCGGGCGGATGGCGGACCTGATCGGGCGGCGCCGGGCCTTCGCCTGGGGCGTCCTGGTCTTCACGGTGTTCTCCGTGATCTGCGCGGTGGCCCCGACCGTTGAGTGGCTGATCGCGGCCCGAGCGTTTCAGGCCCTGGGCGCGGCGCTGCTCGTCCCGGCCTCGCTGGGCCTGGTCGTCCAGGCCTTCGACCCCGAGCACCGCACCCACGCCGTCGGCCTGTGGGGGGCATCGGCGGCGGTGGCGGCCGGCCTGGGGCCGCCCGTCGGCGGACTGCTCATCGAGATCGGCGACTGGCGCTGGGCCTTCCTGATCAACCTGCCGGTCGGGCTGCTGGCGCTGCTGGCCGCCCGCCGCCAGCTCGTCGAGAGCCGGGCTCCAGGGCGGCGGACGGTCCCGGACCTGCGCGGAGCGTCGCTGTTCGCGCTCGCGCTGGCGCTGCTCACCACGGCGATCGTCCAGGGCAACGACTGGGGCTGGACCAGTGTCGGGATCCTGGCGTGCGTGATCGGCGCGGCGCTTGCGCTGGCCGCCTTCGTGTGGAGCTCGCGCCACCACCGATCCCCGCTGCTGGACCCGGCGTTGCTGCGCATCCGGCCGTTCACCGTCGCCAACGTGGCCACCGCGTTCGCCGGCGTGGGCTTCTACGCGTACCTGCTGGTGAACATCCTGTGGTTGCAGTACGTCTGGGGCTACAACGTCCTGCAGGCGGGCCTCGCGCTCGTGCCCGGCGCCCTGGTCGCTGCCGTCGTGGCCGCCGTGCTGGGACCGCGGGCAGCGGCTGGCGGCTACCGGCGGTTCATCGTCCCGGGCGCGCTGGTGTGGGTGGCGGCGTACGCCTGGTACTACAACCAGACGGGGCTGGAGCCGGACTTCCTCGGGGTCTGGCTGCCCGGCCAGGTGCTCAGCGGGATCGGCGCGGGGGCCGTCCTGCCGCTCCTGGGCAGCGCCGCGCTCGCCTCCGTGCCAGGGGGCAGATACGCGACCGCCTCAGCGGTGGTCTCCAGCTCTCGGCAGATCGGCGGGGTGCTGGGGATCGCGCTGCTCGTCGTCATCATCGGCACCCCCGCGCCGGCCACCGCGGCCGACGACCTGAGGCCGGGGTGGCTGTTCGCCGCCGGTTGCTTCGCCGTGTGCGCGGCGGCGGCGGCCGCCATCGGCCGGATCCCCGAGTCCCGGGTTGAGGCCGCCGACGAGGGTGACGCGGCGCGAGCCGTGATCCTGCTCCCACGGCGGGGCGAGCCGAGCGATGGCGGTGGGACTGAGGCGCTGCCGCTGCTGGGCCGCCTCCCGGCGCAGGTCCGATCCGCGCTGGAGGACTCGGCCCGGCAGATCACCCTGCCCGCGGGCGGCTGGCTCATGCGCGCGGGGGACGCGGCGGATTCGCTGTACCTCGTCACCAGCGGGCGGCTGGAGGTCGTCGTCGACGACGCGGTGGTGCGGGAGTTGGGGCCGGGATCGGCCATCGGGGAGCTCGCGCTGCTCACCGGGGGGACGCGATCGGCGTCCATCCGGGCCCGGCGCGACAGCACCCTGGCTGAGATCTCGCGGTCGGTCTTCGACTCGGCGGTCCGCGCGGATCCGGAGGCGCTCTCGGTGCTCACGCGCGTGCTCGCCGAACAGCTCCAGTCGCCCCAGGCCCCGCAGCTCGCCGTGGGCTCCCGGCCGTCGGTGGTGGCGGTGCTGGGACTGCACGAGGGCGCGCCCGCCGCGGCGGTCGCGGAGGCGCTCGTCGGTGAGCTCCGGCGCGATCTGACGGTGGCGATCCCAGGCCGGCTGGATGCCGAGGGGGTGCTGCGCGCAGAACGCGACCACGATCGGGTGGTGCTCGTCGCGGATCTGGCCGACGGCGACGGCTGGCGATTCGCGCTGCGTCAGGCCGACCACGTGGTCCTGGTGTCCGGCGACATCGACCCGGCAACCGCCGCCGAGGTGGACCTGCACGGCGCCGACCTGGTCCTGGTTGGGCCCCGCCCGGTGCGCGAGCGGGTGCGTGAGTGGTCCGAACTGCTGCAGCCCTGGCAGATCACGTACGCGCTCGGCGAGCCGCTCAGCGGGGCGCTGCGGCCCGTGGCCGCGCGCATCGCCGGCACCTCGGTGGGCCTGGTGCTGGCGGGCGGCGGGGCCCGGGCCTTCGCGCACATCGGGGTGCTGCAGGTCCTGGCCGAGGCCGGGGTGCGCGTCGACCGCGTGGCCGGGTGCAGCCTCGGTTCGATCGTCGCCGGCCTGCACGCCGCGGGGCACAGCCCCGAGGAGATCCAGGCGGTCTGCTACCAGGGGTTCGTCCGCCATTCGCCGTTCAGCGACTACACCCTCCCGACGGTCTCCCTGGCCAAGGGGCGACGGGCCGGGCGCGAGATCGAGCGGCAGTTCGGCGAGGTGCTGATCGAGGAGCTGCCGCACCAGTTCAGCTGCGTGAGCACCGATCTGCTCGCCCGCCGCCAGCACGTCCACCGAACCGGGCGGCTCTCCGACGCCATCCAGGCCTCGCTCGCGCTTCCGGTGCTCTTCCCGCCGCGCCGGTTCGGGCGACCAGCTGCTGGTCGACGGGGGCATCCTCGACAACCTCCCGGTGGGGCTGCTCACCGAGCGCGACGAGGGGCCGGTGCTGGCGGTCAACATCGCTATGGGCGGGGGAGGGGGCGGACCGCGCCGCGCGGGGCCGCCGCGGACGCCGCCACTGGGCGACACGATGCTGCGCACGATGATGATCGGCAGCGGCGGCGCGGTGGAGACGGCGCTCGCCCAGGGCGCCGCCGTCATCACGCCGCCGCCCATGGGCGTGGGGCTGCTGGAGTTCCACCAGCTGGACCTCATTGTGGAGACCGGCCGGATGGCGGCTCGCCAGCTGCTGGAGGAGACGGGCGGGTCCTTCCCGGGGACCGCCTGGGGCTGAGTGAGCCTCAGCCCTGCGGCCGAACAGGCGCCTGAGGCGGCCGCCCGAGCTGCCGCCATCGACGCCGCCCACCCCGGCGGCGGCCATCTGCTCGCGCACGACGGCCTCGGTCACCCGGTCGTACCCGTTCTGCTGCGCGTAGTCCTCGAGGTTGCCGACCGCGAAGCGCCGGACGAAGCGGGGGGCCTTGGCCACCATGGCGACCGCCTCGTCGTCCCACTCCATGCTGGTCTTCAACCCGGCCTTTGCGGCGGCGTCGGTGATGGCGCCCGCGGCCGCGGCGGCGGAGCGGGCGGCGGCCTTCGCCTCCCGGTCCTGCTTGCGGGCCCAGTACTCCGACTCGGGGGTGCGGGTGGCCTCGTACAGGCCCTTCACATCCGGCGCCGCGGTCAGGATCGGCACGAGGTTGTTGGCCCAGCGCGCCGGCACGATGACGAACATCTCGTTGGGGCGCAGCTTGTTGGCCATGCGCCCGCCGAAGTCGCCGGTGGTGAGGATCACGTTGTCGTCGAAGAACGGCGTGACGAAGGCGTCCGTGCAGAACGACGATCCGGCCGCCGCGCTCGGCTGCACCCCGTCCTCGACGGCCCGCGCGGCGGCGATCTGCGAGGCCCACACCGGTTCGCAGACGACCACGATCCACTCGACCTCGGCGCCCTCGGGGACCGCGTCGAGCGGCGCCGCGCCGAGGCCCTTGACCGCGCCGAGCGGCAGCTTGAAGCGGCCGCTGTTGACGGCCAGGCCGGCCTCGTCGGTGTACGCGGAGATGTAGAGCGGCAGCAGCCGGCCGCTGGCGATGACCTCGGTGCCCTCGTCGAAGCCGGTGAGGAACGAGCCGTGCGAGCAGTCGTGCATCGCGCCGTTCATGTGGACGGCGCGATCCTCGTCCCGGGCAATGCGCAGGATGCCGCAGGCGTCGACCCGCGGGCTGGTCGCGTACGCGGGGTGGATCTCGTCACGGAAGAGCGTGACCGCCACCGGCTTGCCGCGGATCTTGCCTTGAAGACCGGCGCAGATCCCCGCGATGTCCAAGGGGGCGCTCTCAGCCATCGGCTCGACTCCCTCTCATGCCTCGACGTAGAGGCAGACCTCGTTGCCCTCGGGATCGGCGAGCACCCAGAACGACTCGTGCTCGGCGAGCAGGCGCCCGCCTAGGGCGACGAGCAGGTCGCGGCGGGCCGCCGCCTCGTGCCGGGGGAGGTAGAGGTCGAGGTGCAGTCGGTTCTTGCCGGCCTTCGCCGCGGCCACCTGCTGGAACCACATCCGCGGGCCGGCGCCGTCGGGGTCGGCGAGCTCCTCGTCACCGACCAGCACGTAGCGGAGCGCGGCCGCCCACCAGGGAACCAGGCGAGCCGGCTCGGCGCAGTCGACGCAGATCTCCAGCCGGGGCTTGCGGTCGACCGCGTCGTCGGTGTGCACGCCGTGGTCGGCGGCGACCGCTGAGATGCGGTGCGCGAGCTCCACATCGAGCTGGGTGACCCCGCCAGCCGAGTGCGTCGACAGGGCCACGTGCAGCGTGCGCCAACGCACATCGACGTCGGGGTGGTGGTCCATCTCCTCGGCCAGCTCGGCGACCTCGTCCAGGATGGCGATCGCCTCCGGGAACGTCGCGGCGGTGATGGACCGCCGCAGCGCGCCGTCGGCGAGCCGCCAGCCCGGCAGGTCGAGCAGCTGGCGGGCGATCTCGGGCTCGGTGAGCAGTCGGCTCATGGGGAGCACCCTGCCATGGGCGCGTGCCAGGCTGCTGCCATGAGTGCCCGGTCGTACGACGCGGCGGTGGTGGGCGGGGGCATTGCCGGGGTCTCCGCGGCGTACGAGCTCGCGCGCGTCGGGGCGAGCGTCATCGTGCTGGAGCGCGAGGCGGCCCTCGCCCACCACACCACCGGGCGGTCGGCGGCGCAGTACCTCGAGAACTACGGCGAGGAGGCCGTGCGCCGGCTCACGTTGGCCAGCCGTCCGTTCTTCGAGGCACCTCCGGCGGGGTTCGCCGACGCCCCCCTGCTGGCGCCGCGGCCGATGCTGGAGGTGGGCGGCCCGGACCGGCGCGACGCCGTGGCCGACCTCGCGCGGCGGGGGGCGGCGATGGTGCCCAGCATCCGGCTGGTCGACCGGGCCGAGATCGCCGTGCTGTGCCCGGTCCTGCGTCCGACCGCGGCCGCGTGGGGCGCGTACGAGCCGGAGGCGCTCGATCTCGACGTGATGGCGCTGCACCAGGGCTACGTGCGCGGGCTGCGCACGGCGGGCGGGGAGATCGCGCGCTCTGCAGAGGTGGGGTCCATCGCGCGGGACGGCGCAGCGTGGTCGCTGGCTGCCGCCGGCCGTACGGTGCGGGCCGGCCTCCTCGTGAACGCCGCGGGCGCCTGGGCCGACGAGCTGGCGGTCCGCGCGGGGGTGGCCCGCGTGGGCCTGCGGCCGTTGCGGCGCACGGCGTTCACGGTCGGCCTGCCCGCAGGCGTCGACGGCCGGGCGTGGCCGCTGGTCCACGACATCGACGAGGGCTGGTACTTCAAGCCGGAGGGCGACGGGCTGCTGGTGTCGCCGGCCGATGAGACCCCCAGCGATCCCTGCGACGCCCGGGCCGACCCGGCCGACGTCGCCCTGGCCCTCGATCGGCTCCGCGAGGCGACGACCCTGGACGTGCGCCACGTCCGCTCCGCGTGGGCCGGGTTGCGCACCTTCGCGCCGGACCGGGTGCTCGTCCTCGGCCCCGATCCCGACCTCCCGTCGTTCATCTGGTGCGCGGGGCAGGGCGGGTTCGGGATCCAGACGGCGCCGGCAGCGGCCCAGCTGGTGGCGGCCGAGGCGACCGGGTCGCCGCTCCCGGCGGGGTTGGCGGAGGCGGGGGTGTCTGCGGCGGCGCTGGCCGCTTCGCGGCTGAGGGGGTGACCGCCGGCGGGTACCCTGGTGCGACCGCCCCCCACAGGATCGAGCGCTCCCGCATGCCCGAGCAGGCCCAGACCCCGCACGACCCCGCGACCGCCCGCCGTCGCGAGGGCCTGCGCAACGTCGCGATCGTCGCCCACGTCGACCACGGCAAGACCACCCTCGTCGACGCGATGCTCTGGCAGAGCGGCGCCTTCCGCGCCAACCAGGACGTCGATGACCGCGTCATGGACTCGATGGACCTCGAGCGTGAGAAGGGCATCACGATCCTGGCCAAGAACACCGCCGTGCTGCACCGGATGCCCGACGGCTCCGATGTGCTCGTCAACATCATCGACACCCCCGGCCACGCCGACTTCGGCGGCGAGGTGGAGCGCGGCCTGGAGATGGTCGACGGCGTGCTGCTGCTGGTGGACGCGAGCGAGGGCCCGCTGCCGCAGACCCGCTTCGTGCTGCGCAAGGCGCTGCAGAAGCGGCTCCCCGTCATCCTGGTGGTGAACAAGGTGGACCGCCCGGACGCCCGCATCGGCGAGGTCGTCGACGAGGCGTACGAGCTGTTCCTCGACCTCGACGCCGACGAAGGCCAGATCGACTTCCCGATCGTCTACGCCGCGGCCAAGGCCGGCCGCGCGTCGCTCACCCGGCCCGGAGACGGCACCATGCCGGACTCGGAGAACCTGCAGCCGCTGTTCGAGACGATCGTGCGGTCCATCCCCGCGCCGACCTACCACGAGGGCGCGCCCCTGCAGGCGCACGTGACGAACCTGGACGCCTCCCCGTACCTCGGCCGCCTCGCCCTGTGCCGGGTGCACGAGGGCACGCTGCGCAAGGGGCAGAGCGTCGTGTGGTTCCGCCACGACGGCAGCCAGGAGCGGGTCAAGCTCACCGAGATGCTGGTCACCAAGGCCCTCGAGCGGGTGCCTGCCGAGGAGGCCGGGCCCGGCGACATCGTGGCGATCGCCGGGATCCCCGAGATCACCATCGGCGACACCCTGGCCGACCCCGAGGACCCGCGTCCGCTGCCGGTCATCACGGTCGACGAGCCGTCGATCTCGATGACCATCGGCATCAACACCTCGCCGTTGGCGGGGGAGAGCGGCAAGAAGCTCACCGCCCGCCTCGTCAAGAACCGCCTCGACGCCGAGCTCGTCGGCAACGTGTCGATCCGCGTGCTGCCCACCGAGCGCCCCGACACCTGGGAGGTCCAGGGCCGCGGCGAGCTGCAGCTGGCGATCCTGGTCGAGCTGATGCGCCGCGAGGGCTTCGAGCTGACCGTCGGCAAGCCCCAGGTGGTCACGCGCATCGTCGACGGCAGCGTGCACGAGCCGATGGAGCGCCTCACCATCGACATCCCCGAGGACTACCTCGGCGTGGTGACCCAGCTGATGGCGCTGCGCAAGGGCCGCATGGAGCAGATGGTCAACCACGGCACCGGCTGGATCCGGATGGAGTACCTCGTGCCGGCGCGCGGGCTGATCGGCTTCCGCACCGAGTTCCTCACCGAGACGCGGGGCACCGGCCTGCTGCACCACGTCTTCGAGCGGTACGAGAAGTGGCACGGCGAGCTGCGCACGCGGCCCACCGGGTCCCTCGTCGCCGACCGCCGGGGCCCGACGACCGGCTTCGCGCTGGCGAACCTGCAGGAGCGCGGGACGATGTTCGTCGGCCCCGGCACCGAGGTGTACGAGGGCATGGTCGTGGGCGAGAACGCCCGCTCCGACGACATGGACGTCAACGCCACCAAGGAGAAGAAGCTGACGAACATGCGTCAGTCCTCCAGCGACGTGCTCGTGCCGCTGATCCCGTTCAAGCAGATGGGCATGGAGCAGGCGCTGGAGTTCTGCCGCGAGGACGAGTGCGTCGAGGTGACGCCGGCGACCGTGCGCATCCGCAAGGTCGTCCTGAACGCCAACGACCGGGAGAAGACGCGCTCCCGCGCGAAGAAGAACTAGCGAGCAAGCGCCCGGCTGAGCCACTCGGCCTGCAGCCGCAAGAGGTTCTCGGCGACGTCGACCTGCGGCGTCATGTGCGTGACGCCGGTCAGCGGCAGCACGTCGTGCGCCTTGCCGGCGGCCAGCAGCGCCGTCGAAAGCCGCAGCGTGTGCGCCGCCACGACGTTGTCGTCGGCGAGGCCGTGGATGAGCAGCAGCGGCCGGGACAGGCCGCTGGCCAGCGGCAGCAGGGACGATCGCTCGTAGGCCTCGGGGTGCTCGTCCGGGAGCCCGAGGTAGCGCTCGGTGTAGGCGGTGTCGTACAACGACCAGTCAACGCCGGGCGCCCCGGCGATGGCGGCGTGGAAGAGGTCGGGCCGCCTCAAGACCGCCAGCGCGGCGAGGTAGCCGCCGAACGACCAGCCTCGGATCGCCACCCGCGACAGGTCGAGCGCCTCGTGCTCGGCGGCGACGGCGAGCAGGGCCGTCGGCCTGGTCTTCGAGCACCGGCGTCGGCGATGTCGAACCGCACCGCCCGCTCCCACGAGGGCTCCCGCGGGGTGCCGCGGCCGTCGACCACGAGGACGGCGTACCCCTGCTCGGCGAACCACTGCGAGACGGTGTGCGCGGGCATCGAGGCAAGCACGCGAGGGCCGTGGGGACCGCCGTACGGGTCCATGAGCACCGGCAGCGGGGGGTCGCCGGGCCGCCACCACGAGGGCAGCAGCAGCGCGGCGCGGATGCCCCGTGCACCGGCCGTGAGCAGCGCGGGGCGGGCTCGGATCTCGGGCTCCTCGGCGAGTGAGGCGATCCGTGCCACCTCGGCCCCGCCGCGGAGCACCCGGACCACGGCTCCAGGCGCCTCGGGCGTGGAAGACGACAGCACCGTGGTCTGGCCACCCCTGCGGGCGGTGTGCAGGCCGGGCTCGGCGGTCAGCGTGGTGACGCCGGCGGCGGAGACGAGCACCACGTGCCGCTCGGTCGGCTCGGCCGAGCCGAGGACGAGGAGATCGCCCTCCTCTGCGCCGACCACCCCGCGCACCTGGAAACCGGCTGGCGTCAGCGGCTCGCCGTCGGCGAGCAGCGTGTACGTGTCGTCGACCACCTCGACGGTGACGAGGCGCCCGGCGCCGTCCCAGCAGGGGACGCCGGGCACGACGTCGACCCAGCAGGGGTCGGCCTGCTCGCGCACGACGCGGGCCCCGCCATCCTCGACCGCGAGCACCTGGGCTCGCTCCTGCCGGCGGGTCAGCACCTGGACCAGCGCCGGGCCATCCGACGTCCAGGACACTGCACGGCGACGTACGGGAACTCCTCGCGGTCCCAGGCCACCTCGGCGCGGACGCCGTCCAATCCGATCCGCCACAGCGACACGTCGGCGTTCGCCGTCCCGGCCACGGGGTACCGGTGCTCGCGCGGCCGTGCCGACGGGTGTGCCGGGTCGCTGATCCACCACGTCGCGACGGGGGTCTCGTCGACCCGCTCGGCGAGCAGGACGTCGGAGTCCGGCGACCACCAGAACCCGCGGAAGCGGTCGAGCTCCTCGCTGGCGATGAAGTCGGCGAGCCCCCAGGCGACGTGCTCGCCGTCGGCCTCGGCGAGAGCCCTCTCGCCCGAGCCGTCCCACGCCGACGACATGCAGGCCGCCGGAAGCCGCGTAGGCGATCCACGCGCCGTCGGGGGAGGGCCTGGGGTCGACCACCGCCCCCGCGGCAGGCAGCTCGCGGACCTCGCCTGAGGCCAGGTCGGCGGCGAACAGCCGAGAGGAGAGGGCGAACGCCACCCGTGTCCCACACCGGTCGGCGGCGAACCCGGTGATCCCGGCGCCGCCCTCGCGCATCCGCTCGCGTCGGGCCCGCTCCTCGGCGGACAGCGACTCGCCGCCGCCTGCCAGCAGGACGCGCGGATCGGCGACCACCCGCTCGGCGCCGGAGGCCACGTCCAGGACGTGCAGCGCGCAGGCTGGGTCCTGCGGTCCGCTCGAGCGCAGGAACGCCACCAGCGAACCGTCTGCTGAGACGTGGAAGGCGCGTGGTGAGCCGTGGGTGAACCGCCCGGTCAGCGCGCTGCGGCGGGGGAAGGCGGCGACCGCGGGGGCTGGCGAGGACATGGCCGAGATCCTCCCCGACAATGGCCCCCATGAGCGACTCAGGATCCACGGCCGCGCGCCGCATGCTGCTGGTGCACGCGCACCCCGACGACGAGACGATCGGCACCGGCGTGACGATGGCCCGGTACGCCGACGAGGGGGCCCAGGTGACCCTCGTGACCTGCACCCGCGGCGAGGAGGGCGAGGTCCTCGTCCCCGAGCTGGAGACGTTGGCCGCCCACCACGACGACGAGCTGGGCGAGCACCGGCAGGAGGAGCTGGCCGAGGCGATGCGCCGGCTCGGCGTCACCGACCACCGCTTCCTCGGCGGACCCGGGCGCTGGCGCGACTCCGGCATGGTCGGCACCGAGCCGAACGAGCGCTCCGACTCGTTCTGGCGCGCCGACCTGCGCGAGGCGGCCACCGAGCTGGCCGCGGTGATCCGCGAGGTCCGGCCGCAGGTGCTCGTGACGTACGACGACTTCGGTGGCTACGGCCACCCCGACCACGTCCAGGCCCACCGGGTCGCGATGTACGGCGCGCAGCTGGCAGCGGCCCCCTCGTACCGTCCAGACCTGGGCGAGGCGTGGGCGATCCCGAAGATCTACTGGACGGCGATTCCGCGGTCGTTCATCCAGCAGGGGATCGACGCGCTGGTCGCCGCGGGCGAGTCCGGGTTCTTCGGGGTCACCAGCGCCGATGAGTTCCCGTTCGCGGTCGACGACGCCCTGGTGACGACGGTGGTCGACGGGCGTCGCGTACGAGCCGCGCAAGATGGACGCGCTGCGCGCCCACGAGACCCAGGTGGTGGCCGAGGGCCCGTTCTTCGCGGTCGCCGAGCGGATCGGCCCGGAGGCGATGGGCCTGGAGTTCTTCCGGCTCGTCCAGGGCGAGCCCGCCGGCCCGTACGACGGGCAGGGCCGGGAGACCGACCTGTTCGCCGGGGTGGCGTAGCGAGCCTGGCCACCGCGCGGTCTCGGTCACCGAGAGTGACCACCGTTGGCTCTGTGCGAGCGAGCGTCGCCGATGGTGACCCGCCCGGGTGACAGCGGGTGACGGGCGCGGCGCGCCGCGGGGAGGATCGCCCCAGGAGGCCGCCCACCCGGGCGGACGCCGGCGAGAGGACCCCACCGTGGCCGCACCGCAGGACGCCAGCAGCCCGACCGACGGCTCGGTGCCGACCCTCCTCGACTCCCGGCGCGCCGACGTCGGGGTCTCGCGCGAGCGGCTGCGACGCAAGCGGCTGGGCACCATGGCGATCGTGCTGGGGATCCCGGCGGCGTTCCTGTGGTGGCGGATCCTCATCGGCGACCCGGTCGACTCGCTGCCCATTCCGGACATCGACCCCCTCGTCCTCGTGCCGCTGCTGTTCTTCGCCGCGTTGCTGGTGCTGTTGCTGGGGACCACGATCGGCGCCGGGCGATCGCCGCACGTTCTCTACCGGCCCGAGCAGATCGACATCACCCTCGACGACGTGATCGGGATTGACCCGGTCAAGGAGGACGTGGTCCGCTCGCTCAACCTGTTCCTCGCCCACAAGGCGTTCGCTGACGACATGGGCGGCACCCCGCGCCGCGGCCTGCTCTTCGAGGGGGCTCCTGGGACGGGCAAGACCCACCTGGCCAAGGCGATGGCCCGCGAGGCGGGGGTCCCGTTCCTCTTCGTCTCGGCCACCAGCTTCCAGTCGATGTACTACGGCGCGACCGCGCGCAAGATCCGCTCGTACTTCAAGGAGCTGCGCAAGGCGGCCCGCGCGCGAGGGCGGCGCCATCGGCTTCATCGAGGAGATCGACGCGATCGCCACCTCCCGAGGCGGCCTGTCGGCCACCGTGATGCCGGAGTCCGCCCGCTCGACTGAGCTGTGCTGCGGCGGGCTGGAGGGCCTGCCGGCCGGGTACGCGGTGGCGGCCGCCGGACCGGTGGTGAACCGGTCGATCACCTCCGAGGGTGTGGGCGGCGTCGTCAACGAGCTGCTGGTCCAGATGCAGTCGTTCGACGAGGTGACCGGCATGCAGAAGTTCCAGGCCAAGTTCGTCGACTGGATCAACCTGTACCTGGCCCCGAACCGGCAGCTCAAGCGGCCGGTGCCCCCCTCGACCAACGTGCTCGTCATCGCCGCGACCAACCGCGCCGACGCTCTCGACCCGGCCTTGCTGCGACCGGGTCGCTTCGACCGCCGGCTCACCTTCGAGCTGCCGAGCAAGGCCGCCCGCCGCGAGCTGATCGACCACTTCCTGGCCCGCAAGTCCCACGAGGCCGAGCTGGAGCTCGACGAGCAGCGCGACACCCTGGCGGCGGCGACCCAGGGCTACTCCCCGGTGATGATCGAGCACCTGCTCGACGAGGCCCTGATCAACGCGATGCGCCGCGGGGCCCCCGCGATGAACCGCCAGGACATCGAGCGGGCCCGGATGGTGGAGCAGGTCGGGATGGGCCAGCCGGTCGCCTACACCGTCCACGAGAAGCGGCTGATCGCCACGCACGAGGCGGGGCACGCGACCGCGGCGTACCTGGTGGCCCCAGCCCGGCGGATGGAGATCCTCACCATCATCAAGCGCCGCGGGGCTCTCGGCATGCTCGCCCACGGCGACGTCGACGACGTCTACACCCGCTCGCGCACGGAGATGCTCGGCCTCATCCAGATCGCCCTGGGCGGTCAGTGCGCCGAGGAGATCTTCTTCGGCGACGTCTCGACCGGACCCGGGGGGGACCTGCTGTACGCGACCAACGTGGCTGCGGAGATGGTCGGCTCGGTCGGCATGATGGGGACGCTGGTCTCGTACGCGGCGGTGCAGAACTCGGCCTTCAGCGACACCAACATGGTGGGCCGGGTGCTCGCCGACCCCAACGGGCGCGGCCGTGTCGAGGAGCTGCTGCAGGATCAGAAGGTCCGGGTCAAGGGGCTGCTCGAGGAGAACGCCCACCTGGTCGAGGCGCTCGCGCGACGCGTTGATGGAGCGGCACGAGCTGATCGGCCGCGAGATCACCGATGTGCTGGAGGCCGCCCGCGCGGCGGGCCCGCCGCCTCGAGTGCTCGACCTGCGGGCCACCGTCCAGGCGCCTTAGCACTTCAGCGCCGGCCCCTAGGGGCCGATGACCGGCACGTGGAGTCCGTCGCAGCACCCGACCCGGCCGTCCTCGCAGACGCCCGACCGGCTGTCTGGGTGGGCAGCGGCGTGGTGCTCCGGCTCGGGTCCGCCCGGTACGTGGTTCCGATGGCGCATGTCGCCGAGGTCGTCCATGTGCCCCGGACGACTCGAGTGCCCGCGTCGCCGGGCTGGCTGGTGGGGCTCGCCAACTGGCGCGGCCGGGTGCTGCCGGTCCTCGACCTGCGACCCCTCCTCGGCGCCGAGACCGTGCCGCTGGCGACCAGTGCGCGGCTGGTGGTCCTGACCCTCGACGACGTGGAGGCCGGCCTGCTGGCCGACCAGGTCCCCGGGCCGCTGCCCCAGGCTGAGTGGACGGTGGCCCCGCCGCCGCCCACCGCCGCCTCCGCGGTGGCGGACCTGTTGGCCGGCGTCTTGCAGGACGACGGGGGCCCGGTCTCGCTTCTGGATGCCGCGGCGGTGCTGTCACTCGGCGCCGAGGCCGCCGGCCGCTGAGGCGGCGGCGTGACGGCATCACCTGTTCGGGCTACAGCCCGGCGGTGCGGCCGCCGATGCCATGTGCATGCAGGTCTCTAAACGGCTGGTCGCCATCAACTCGGTCGCCATGTGGGGCGGCCTCGCCATGGCGATCGGCGCGGCCTACATCACCGACCGGTTCGTGCTGGCGGCCTCCGTGGAGTGGGCGGCCTTCTGGGTGTGGGTCGCCGTCAGCGCCCTCGGGGCGGCCCTCGCGACCGCTCTTTCGGTCCGCGCCCTGGGCCGGACCCCCTCACCGCGCCAGGTTCGCCGGTATACGCAAGGGCTCCTGGTCACCGAGGTCCTGCTCATCACCGCCCTGGCCTGCACGAGCGGCGGCCTGCTCGGCGCCGGCTCGGTCCTGCTCGCCCTGGTCGTGCTCTTCGCCTCGATGGTCTTCGGGGGCTGGCGGCTCGCGGTCTTCGCCGGGTCGCTGGCCGCCTCGGTCGCCTTCACCGGGTGGTTCACCGACACCTGGACCGGAAACGCGCTGCCCATCGGCCTCGTGGCCTTGTTGGCGCTGCCGGGCATGGTGCTCATCGACGGCGAGATCAGCGTCTCCGCGGTCGAGTTGGAGCAGCAGGCCAAGGCCGAGCGCGCCGCACTCGAGGCCCAGGTGCAGCAGCTCTCGGCGGCCTTGGACCGGGCGGCCCACGGGGACCTCGGCATCACGTCTCCGATTCCCGCCGGCGAGGCGCACGAGGCGATCGCCTCGCTGTCGATGTCCTTCACCAGCACGCTCCACAACCTCAGGCAGCTGGTCGACCAGGTCCGGACGGGCGGCGACCAGATCGCCTCCTCGGCCGGCGAGCTGCTGGCGACCGCGGAGGAGCATGCCGCCAGCGCGACGCAGCAGTCGTCGGCGGTGGCCGAGACGACCTCGACCATCGAGGAGCTCGCCGCGACGGCGGCGCAGATCGCCGACACCTCCGAGGCGGTGGCCCGCTACGCGGCCGACACGCTGCGATACGCCGAGGACGGCCGGGATGCGGTGTCGGCGTCGGTGGCGGCGATGGACGCGATCGCCTCGCGGGTGGACTCGATCGCGGCGCGGGCGCTGTCGCTGGGGGAGAAGTCGCAGCAGATCGGGCGGATCCTCGAGGTGATCGACGATCTGGCGGACCAGACGAACCTGCTGGCGTTGAACGCGGCGATCGAGGCGGCGCGGGCGGGGGAGCACGGGCGGGGGTTCGCGGTGGTGGCCAGCGAGGTGCGCAAGCTGGCGGAGCGCTCGCAGGAGTCGGCGGGGCGGATCCAGACGATCGTGGCGGAGATCCAGACCGAGACGAACGCGACGATCCTGGCCAGCGAGGACGGCGCCCGCGAGGTGCACGAGGGCTCGCGGCTGGCCCGCGACGTCGTCCAGGCCCTGGAGCGGATCTCCGGCATGGTCGACGAGACGACCACAGCCGCCCGCGAGATCTCGATCGCCACCCAGCAGCAGCGCTCGGCCTCCGAGCAGGTGGTCACCGCGATGACCCAGGTCTCCGATGTGTCGCGGCAGTACGCGGTCGGCTCCAACCAGTCGGCCGCCGCGGCCTCGCAGCTGAACGTCCTCGCAGGTGAGCTGCGGGCGTCGATCGCGCAGTTCCGGACGTCATGAACTGGGCCGACGACCCCGAACTCGTCGCCGGCTTCCGCCAAGAGGTCGAGGAGCGGCTGCGGTCGCTCTCGGACGGCCTGCTCGCCCTTGAGGGCCACGGTTCTCCGCGGCAGGCGGTGGCTGCCCTGTTCCGCGATGCCCACACCGTCAAGGGAAGCGCCCGCATGCTCGGGCTCGACGCGGTCGTGGGCGTCGCGCATCGAGCTGAGGACCTGCTGGGGGCTATCCGCGACGGCCGGCTGACGGTGCGCCGCGACCTGGTGGACGTCCTGCTCGCCGCCACCGAGGGGATCGGGCGGGCCCTGCCCGGGGTGCCTCGCCCGGTGGCCGAGGGCGACCTGGCCGCGCTGGTCGCCGCGCTGGACGCCGCCCTGGCCGGGGAGGACCCCGTGGCGGTGCCCCGGCTCAGCGCGGCCCCGGCCGACCTGGAGGGCGAGGCCGACGGCGGAGCCGCCGGTCACGGCCCGGCGGGCCGCCGCGGCGAGTCCGTCCGCGTGCCGACCCGACGGGTGCACGCCCTGCTCGACGTCGTGGGAGAGGCCGAGCTCGACGCACGCCGGATGGAGGGCCGCATCGGCGACCTGTCCGCCTGGGGGGCGGAGCACCGCGAGGTGGTCGACTGGCTGCGCCGCGCGGTGCTCAACGGCGCGGTGTGGGCCGACCTGGCGGACGCGGTGCACACCCTGGTGTCGCTTGACGACCGGCTGAACGCCGCCACCCGCGAGCTGCGCAGCGCCAGTGAGGATGCGGGCTCCCGCCTCGCGCGGGTCCGGGAGGGCGCGATGGGGCTCGCCATGGTCCCGGTCCGCCGGGTCGCGGCCGCCTTCCCGCAGCTCGTCCGGGAGATCGCCGGGGCGACCGGGAAGGACGTCGCCTTCGTGGTCGACGGCGACGACGTTGAGCTCGACGCCCGGGTGCTCGACGGGGTGGCGGACGCGCTCCGCCACCTGGTCGCCAACGCCGTGGATCACGGGTGCGAGTCGCCCGAGGCCCGTCGGGCGGCGGGCAAGCCAGCGCAGGCGGTGGTTCGGCTCAGCGCCCGCGCCTCGGGGGCCGTGGTGGTCATCGAGGTGTCCGACGACGGCGAGGGAATCGACGAATCGGCCGTCCGGGCAGCTGCCGTCACGCGCGGGCTGCTCGCCGAGGACTCCACCCTCTCCGGCCAGCCACTGCTCCAACTGCTCTTCGCCGCCGGGTTCACCACGAGAGACGAGGTCACCGCCACGTCCGGCCGCGGCGTCGGGCTCGATGTCGTCCGTACCGCCGTCGAGGACCTCGGCGGGTCGGTGGCGGTCCACACCGCCCCAGGCGAGGGGACCGCCTTCGTGATGACGCTGCCGGTCACCCTCGGCGTGATGCGCTGCCTGGTGGCCCGCGTGGGCGACGAGCGGTACGCGCTGCCGACGGCGCATGTCGTTGAGACGTTCGACCTGGCGAGCGTCACCGCGCACTCCGTGGCCGGGGCCACGGTCGTGGTGCGCCACGGCCTCCAGATCCCGTTGGCCGACCTGGGGCAGGCGGTGGGGGCCCCGGGGGAGCGGTCGCCGCGCGCCGCCGTGGTGGTGCGCTACGGATCGGCCGACGAGCAGCTGGCCTGGGCGGTGGACGCGCTGGAGTCCGAGCTGGAGCTCGTGGTCAAGGACCTCGGCGGGTTCCTGGGCCGGCTGCGCCACATCACCGGCGCCACCTTGGATGGCGAGGGCGGGGTGGTGCTGCTCCTTGATGTGCGCGAGCTCGCGCTGTCCGCCCTGGGCCGAGGCGCCGCCCACCTGCCCGCCGTCCCCGCCGTTGCGGGCGGCGCCGAGGCCACGGCCTCGGCGGCCCCCTCGGGCGCGCGTCCCCGGGTCCTCGTGGTCGAGGACTCGATCGGCGTGCGCGAGCTGCAGCGGGTGATCCTGGAGGGAGCCGGCTATGACGTGCAGACGGCGGTCGACGGAGCCGACGGCGCGAGCCGCCTCGCGGGGGCGCCGGTCGACCTCGTGCTGTCCGATGTCGAGATGCCCGGGATGGACGGCTTCACGCTGACCCGAACCATTCGCCGCACCCGCGGGTGGGAGGACGTACCCGTGGTGATCATGACCTCGCGAGGCGGCGACGCCGACAAGCGGGCCGGTTTGGACGCGGGCGCCAGCGCGTACCTGCTCAAGAGCGACTTCGATCAAGCCGAACTCATCAACACGGTGCGCAGGCTCGTCGGCCGATGACCGAAGCCCCGTGACCCCGCCAGGAGGAGCCATGCCCACAGTCGTCATCGCCGACGACAGCCCCACGCTGCGGCGCATCGTGTCGACGGTGCTGGAGCGCGATGGCTTCACCGTCGTGCAGGCCGAGGACGGCATCCAGGCCGTGCAGGCCGTCTTCGCCCACCAACCAGACGCGGTGGTCCTCGACGTGCAGATGCCCCGGGTGTCGGGGTACGTGGCGGCTCGGGTGCTCAAGGACGACTGGCAGACCGCCGACCTCCCGGTCCTGCTGCTCACGTCCCTCGATGCCGCGAGCGACCGCTACTGGGGCAGCCAGGCCGGCGCCGACCGCTTCCTCACCAAGGACTTCGAGGCCCCCGAGCTGGTGGAGGCCGTCCGCGCGGCGATCGCCGCCGCAGACGCCTCCCGCGGGGGCCGCGGCCGGCTCACCCCGGACCCGCTCGAGCTGACCGACGACGACGTGTTCGGCCGGGTCTGCGACCTGCTGGACCGCAAGCTCTTCGAGACGGCCATCGCCGCGGAGGTCACCTCGATCGCCGCGGAGGCCAACGGCTTCGAGGAGTCGGTCGCCGCCGTGCTCGGGGTGCTCACCCGGGTGGTCGACTACGACCTCGCCGCCGTGTGCATGCTCGACGACCTGACGGCCTATCTCTCCGTCGGGCGGGAGTGCTCGCACCAGCAGTACGGCGAGTTCCTCAACGCGGTGGCAGGCGCGGCGACCCAGGTGGGCGGCGGCGCGGTGGGGGTCGCCGACCTCACCCCGCGCATCGCCGACCCGGAAGGCCGCCTCGGGGCCGACGACGAGGGCTCCATGGCCACGTTCCTCTCGATGCCGATGCGGGTGCGCGGCCGCGTGGTGGGGGTGCTCGCCCTGTCCAGTGCGACGAAGAGCGCCTTCGGGGAGGCCTCGCTGAACACCCTGCGGCTCGTCGAGGGCCCGGCCGCGATCGTCGTCGACAACGCGCGGCTGTCGTCGCGCGCCTCGGCTCCGACCGGCTGACCCACGCGGGAGGGGCGCCCGGTTCGCCCGAAAACGGCCCGAATCGCCCGGGCCGCCACGCGGAACCGCGGGGGGCCCGGCCGCGTCGCTTACCATTGACAGGCCCGCGCGAGCGCGGGAACCCCTTTGCCGCTGGTTTGGCCGACCCCTGCTCGGCCGTGTCGCCGGTGAGCCCGCACCGAGAGCAGTTGTCTTGAGCGACGAGATCACCCAGGCTCCGCCGATGGGCGGCAACCAGCCGACCGCGGGCCACGGCCACCCCTTTCCCACCCGCGTGCTGCTGATCGCCGCGGGGCTGCTGGGGGTCGCCTACCTCGGTCTGATCCTGCTCAACGGCGGGGACGTGGCGCGCGGCACCTCGGTCCTCGGGGTGCCGATCGGCGGCCTCGACCGCGCGGCCGCGGTCCAGAAGCTGCAGGCGGAGCTCGGCGCCCGCGCGGCGGCGCCGATCCCGGTGCTCGTGGACGGCGCCCCGCAGTCCGTCGACCCGGCCGCGGCCGGCCTGTCGTTCGACGTGGAGGCCACGGTCGACGCGGTGGACGGCCGCACCTTCAACCCGGTCACCCTGGTGACCCGCATCTTCGGGTCGAGCGAGGCTGAGCCGGTGGTGGCGGCGGACGAGGCCAAGCTCGCCGCGGCGGTGTCTGCGCTGGCGGCGACCACCGACCGCCCGCTGACCGAGGGCGGCGTGGTGTTCAAGGGGGCCAAGGCCACCCCGGTCGCACCGGTGACCGGGCTGGCGCTCGACCAGGCCGGGTCCGCCAAGGCGCTCAAGGCGGGCTACCTCCTGGAGACCGAGCCGATCGCCCTGCCCGCCGCGACCCAGCAGCCGAGCATCACCGACGCCGAGGTGCAGCGGGCGCTGGCCGAGTTCGCCGTCCCCGCGGTGTCCGCCGAGGTGGTGGTCGCCGTGGGCGGCCAGCAGATCCCGGCGGCCCCCGCCAAGATCACCCCGGCCCTCACGCTCGCCCCGGTCGACGGCAAGCTGACCCCGGCGATCGACGCGGCCGTGCTCAAGGAGTCGCTCGCCCCCGTCCTCGCCCCGGTCGAGACCGCGCCCAAGGACGCCTCCTTCGCCCTCCAGGGCGGCACGCCCACAGTCGTCCCCTCGGTGGCGGGGGCGTCGGTCCCGCCGCAGGGCCTCGCCGACGCGGTGCTGGCCGTGCTGCCGAACCCCGAAGGCAGCCGGGTGGCCGCTGTGACGCTTGAGGAGCAGCAGCCGAAGCTCACCACCGAGAAGGCGAACGCCCTCGGGGTGAAGGAGGTCGTGTCGACCTTCACCACGAAGTACCCCTTCGCCCCATACCGCCTGCAGAACATCCATCGCGCCGCGGACCTCATCGACGGCACCGTCGTGCTGCCCGGCGAGACGTTCTCGATGAACAAGGTCGTGGGCGAGCGCACGGAGGCCAACGGGTTCGCCGAGGGCATCATCATCAACAACGGCAAGTTCGAGAAGGACTTCGGCGGCGGCGTCTCGCAGGTCGCGACGACGACGTACAACGCGGCGTTCTTCGCCGGCCTCAAGGATGTGCAGCACAAGGCCCACTCGTTCTACATCAGCCGATACCCGGCCGGCCGCGAGGCGACCGTCGCCTGGCCGAGCGTCGACCTCAAGTTCCAGAACGACACGCCGTACGGCCTGCTGGTCGACACGTCGTACACGAACTCGACGGTCACCGTCTCGATCTGGGGCACCAAGGTCTACGACATCGAGGCGATCGCGGGCCCGCGCACGGACCCGAAGCCCTTCCAGACCGAGTACTCCACGGGTGAGGGCTGCGTCCCGCAGGACGGCGTGGAGGGCTTCAAGATCGTGGTCACCCGGGTCTTCAAGCAGGGTGGCGCCGAGGTCAAGCGCGAGGACGTCAAGACGTCGTACAACGCCGCCAACAAGATCTACTGCCGAGCCGCCCCGGCGCCCGGCGCCGGCGCCCGCCCCGGCGCCCGCGGCCCCCGTCGTCCCTCCGGCGACGACGCCGCCGGCGGCCCCGGCTCCCGCGTAGCCGACCGCTAGACCGCAGGCGACCAGGTCTGGCCGTCCTTGGTGTCGCGTACGACGACCCCGAGGGCGGCCAGTTCGTCGCGCAGCCGGTCGGCGGCCGGCCAGTCCCGCGCCGAGCGCGCGCCCTGCCGCTCCTCGAGCAGGGCGGCTGCCCCCGGGGGAAGGACCGGCTCGTCGCGGGGGCGGCCGACGTCGCGGACGAGGTCGAGCCCGAGCAGCCGGTCGACGTGGGCGAAGGCCTCGAACCGCGCACCGGCCGGGACCTCCGGGTCGCGCTCGATCGCCCGAAGGGCCTGCAAGGCGCGGGGGGTGTCGAGGTCGTCGGCGAACGCGTCGACGACCGCCGCCACCCCCGCGGGCATGGCCGCGGAGGGCGACTCCGCCCACTCCGCGACCGCGCGCCGCCACAGCGCCAGCTGCCGATCCGCGGCCTCAAGGCCGGCCCAGGTCAGGTCGAGCTGGGTGCGGTAGCGCGCCGAGAGGAAGGCCAACCGCACCGCCAACGGGTCGAGCCCGCGCGCGACCACGTCCTCGAGCAGCACCACGTTGCCGGTGGACTTGGCCATCTTGCGGCCCTCGAACAGCAGGTGCTCGCCGTGCACCCAGTGGCGGACGACCTCCTGCTCCTCGTCCCCGCTCGGGGCACCCGCGTTGGACTGGGCCCGCTCGTCCTCGTGGTGCGGGAAGCGCAGGTCGATCCCCCCGGTGTGCACGTCGATCCGCTCGCCGAGCAGGTCGAGGCTCATCGCGGAGCACTCGATGTGCCAGCCCGGGAAGCCCGGCCCCCACGGCGAGTCCCAGACCATCTGCCTGCGCTCGCCGGCCCGCTTCCACAGCGCCCAGTCGGCGTGGAAGCGCTTGGCCTCGTCGACGCCGCCCTCGAACCGGTGGCCCGGCCGCAGCGCGTCCAGGCGGTTGCCGCTGAGGGCCCCGTACGAGGGGAAGGAGCGGGCGTCGAAGAACACCGAGCCGTCCCCGCCGACGTAGGCGTGGCCGCGCTCGACCAGCCGGGCGATCAGGTCGATCATCAGGTCGATGCAGTCGCTGGCCCGCGGGTACGCGTCGGCCGGGCGGATGTTGAGCCGGGCGAGATCCTGGTGGAAGCGGCCCTCGTAGTGCCGGGCGACCGCGAACGGATCGCGCCCCTCGCGTTCGGCCTGGGCGAGCAGCTTGTCCTCGCCACCGGCGTCGAGGTCGTCATCGGCGGCCATGTGGCCGACGTCGGTGATGTTCTGGATGAGCCGCACCTGCAGGCCCTGGATCTCCGCTGTCCGCCGGATCAGGTCGCCGAGCAGGAAGGTGCGCAGGTTGCCGACGTGGGCGTCGCGGTAGACCGTCGGCCCGCAGCAGTACACCCGCAGCAGGCCCGGCGTCGCGGGCTCGATCGGGCGCACCGCCTTCGCGCGCGTCTCGTACAGCCGCATCACCATGGGGCCCAGCCTAGGCGCCGCCGATCAGGCCGCCACCGCGATGAACCGCACCCGCACGTAGTCGGCGGTCCACGCGTCGCCCGGCCCGCGCAGCCCGGCCGCGGCGGCGTGCACGTCAATGGCCGCGTCGAACTCCGCGCGCCGCGCTTCGGGGACGTCGTCGAGGAGCGCCTGCCCGAACATGCGGGCCCAGTCGGCGGCGGTGTCGCCGGCCGCAAGCGGGGTCGGCCGCTCGTACCGCTCGATCATCCGGACGGTGAAGCCCGCGGCCTCGAGGCGGCTGGCGTGCTCGGCCGGGCTGGGGAAGTACCAGCGGTTGCCGGCGGGGCCCAACCCGAGGTCGGCCCGCGCGGCCTGGATCGCCTCGGTCAGCGCGGCGACATTGCCCTGGCCGCCCAGCTCGGCGACGAAGCAGCCGCCGCGGACCAGCGCGGCGCGGACGTTGCGGCACACCGCGTCGGCCGCGGGCATCCAGTGCAGGGCGGCGTTCGACAGCACCCGGTCGTACGGCCCGCCGGGCAGCGACACCTGGGCGTCGCCGAGCAGGAAGGAGACCTCAGGGTGGGCGCCGCGGGCGGACGCGACCATCGCCGGGTCGGCGTCCACGCCGGTCACCACGCAGCCCCGGGCGGCGAGCTCGGCGGCCTGGTGGCCGGTGCCGCACCCGAGGTCCAGCACGCGGTCGCCCGCCGAGGCGTCCAGCAGGTCGAGCAGCGGCGCGCCGAGGGAGGTGACGAAGGAGAAGCGGGCGTCGTACGCGGCGGCGTCCCACCCGGCGGTCATCGGGGGTCCAGCCGGCGGTAGTGGTAGCGGTGGTGCTCGACGAAGCCGGCCCGGCCGTACGCAGATCGCGCGGCGGCGTTCTCCTCGGCTACCTGCAGGTACGCCCAGCGGCCCGCGCGCTCCCGTGCCCAGGCCGCGAGCGCCACGACCACGAGGGTGCCGAGGCCCTGCCGGCGTGCGCCGGGAGCCACCTCGACGGCGGTGACGCCGAGCCAGCTGTCGTCCAGCGAGCCGCGTGCGATGGCCAGCACATCCCCGGCGACGTCTCGCACCGAGGCGAAAGCGAGTGCGTCGCCTCGCGTGAGCACCGAGCGGGCGCCCTCCGGGAGCGTGCCGCCGCGGTAGTGGTACGCGTCGACCCACGCGTCATCGGGAGCGGCGTCGATGCGCACGCGATCGACCGCGTCGCCGGTCCGGGCGAGCGCCGCGAGGTCGGCGGCCAGGACGAGCACCGGGTCGTACCCGGTCCACCCGCGCGCTTCGAGCTCGCCCGCGAGCGCCTCGGTCCCGGTGGGCAGCTGGAAGCGCGGCGCCAGCCCGCGCTCGGTGTAGAACGCGACGACCTCGGCGAGCGCGTCGTCGAGGGGGAGCGGGGGGCTGCCCACGGGCAGCACGCTGTTGGCGCGCCCGGTGAACCCGCCGGCGGCCCGCAGCAGCCAGCCGCCGCGCGCACCCCCGACCCACCGCTCCTCGGCGGCGCGCCAGCCGAGCGCCGCGACCTGCTCAAGCTCCGCCGGTGGCCACTGAGCGGCCGTGCGCCCGCGGCGGCCGACTGTGGGCGGGACGACGCGGAAGGCGACCACCGCCGCCGCCGGGACCTCGGCCAGCGAGCCGTCTCTCCGCCGCACGGCGAGGACGTCGCCCGCCCGCTCCAAGGTGCCCACGACGTCGGTCAGCCGGGGACGGTCGCCGCCGGCGGGGTCGGGCACCCGGTGGCGCACGCTGATCCGGCGGCCGACGGCGTCGGCGGCCGCTGCAGGCGACACGGGTTCGGGCACGGCACCCCCGGCGAGACGCGGGCTGGGTCTTTCGCGATACTAGGCGTCGGTGGTCGGCCGCCCCCGCGTCGGCGAGGGGCTGAGGAGGAGGAACCGTGACCTACGTCATCGCGCAGCCCTGTGTGGATCTGCTCGACAAGGCCTGCGTCGAGGAGTGCCCGGTCGACTGCATCTACGAGGGTGGCCGGATGCTCTACATCCACCCCGACGAGTGCGTCGACTGCGGGGCCTGCGAGCCGGTCTGCCCGGTCGAGGCGATCTTCTACGAAGACGACGTCCCGGAGCAGTGGAAGGACTTCTACAAGGCCAACGTGGAGTTCTTCGAGGACCTCGGATCGCCCGGCGGCGCCTCCAAGCTCGGCAAGATCGACAAGGACCACCCGCTCGTCGCCGCCCTGCCGCCGCAGGCCGTCGAGCACTGAGCCGTCCCGCGTTGACGCGGTCGGCGGCCACCGCGCCGTGACACCGCCCCCCGACGCGCCGCCCGCCTCCTGGTGGGCGGCGCGTGCCAGGTCCGGGCGGCTGCCGGACTTCCCCTGGGACACCATCGCCGACGAGGCCGCGCTCGCGCGCGCCCATCCCGGAGGCGTGGTGGACCTGTCGGTCGGCACGCCGGTCGACTCGGTGCCAGATGTGGTCCAGCGCGCCCTGTCTGAGGCGGCCGACGCGCCCGGCTACCCCACCACCCTCGGCACGGCCGCCCTGCGCGAGTCTGCGGCACGCTGGCTGTCCCGCCGGCTGGGAGCCGACGCGGACCCTGCCACCGAGGTGCTGCCCACGATCGGCAGCAAGGAGCTGGTGGCCTGGCTGCCCACGCTGCTGGGCCTCGGCCCGGGCGACGTGGTCGTCGTGCCTGAGCTCGCGTACCCCACGTACGAGGTCGGCGCCCGGTTGGCCGGCGCCGAGCCGGTGCGCTCGGACGCGATGACCGCCCTCGGGCCGCGCCGGGTCGCGCTGGTGTGGGTGAACTCGCCGTCCAACCCGACCGGGCGCGTGCTGCCCGCCGAGCACCTGGCCAAGGTGGTGGCGTGGGCGCGCGAGCGGGGCGCGCTCGTCGTGTCCGACGAGTGCTACGCCGAACTGGGGTGGACCGAGCGGCCGGTGTCGGTGCTGCACCCGGACGTGTGCGGGGGGTCGCACGAGGGGCTGCTCGCTGTGCACTCGCTGTCCAAGCGCTCGAACCTGGCCGGCTACCGCGCGGGGTTCGTGGCCGGTGACGCCTCGGTCGTGGGCGCCTTGCTCGAGGCGCGCAAGCACGCCGGGCTGCTCGTGCCCGCGCCGGTGCAGGCGGCGATGGCGACCGCGCTCGATGACGACACGCATGTGACGCGGCAGCGGGCGCGCTACTCAGCGCGCCGCGACCTGCTGCTGGCGGCCCTGCGCGAGGCGGGCTTCCGGGTCGATCACTCCGAGGCGGGCCTCTACCTGTGGGCCACCCGGGACGAGCCCTGCCGCCAGACCCTGCGCTGGCTGGCCGAGCGGGGGATCCTGGTCGCGCCCGGCGAGTTCTACGGACCCACCGGCTGCCCGCCACGTGCGCGTCGCCCTCACGGCCACCGACGAGCGCATCGAGGCGGGCTGCGCCCGGCTCACCGCTGCCCGCTGATCCCTCCCGCGCTGCCGCGCACGACATCGACGTGCACATGGTCGCGGTGCTGCAGGACGGCGTTGCCGGTGTCACCGCTGGGGTGCGCGTACGGCCGCCAGCCCTCGGTGGAGCGGCGCGCGGTCCAGATCCGGTCGTCGTAGATCACGGTGGCGACCGAGTACGTCGAGGCGTGCGCGACGAGCCAGTGGGCCAGGGCCCAGCCCTTGGCGTTCTGGTCCGGGTCGCCGACCGGGCGGAAGAACAGGTCCACGGCCCGGCCGTCGTAGTGCGCGGAGCCGGAGATGTGCCCGCTGGTGACCCCGCCCGGCTGGTAGCCGCCGGTCGGCAGCGGGCCGAATGCCGCGGTGGCCGCGTCGCGGACCGCCCGGGCTCGGTCGGTGAGCCCGTCGTCCCCCGCGGACTGGAGGGGGGCCTCGGCGGGCCGCACCGTGCAGGACAGCGCCGCCTGCTGGGACCCGCCGACAGCGGGCGCCAGCTCGGGTGGCGGAGCGCCCCAGGCGGCGCGCACCTCCTCCGGGGTGTAGACGACCGCTGACCCGGCCACTGAGCAGCGCTCGCTCAGCACGATCGGCCCCAGCGCCGTCGGCCACTGAACGGCGGAGGCCGCCCCGATCGTCAGCAGACCCGCCCCGGCGATAGCCAGCACCCCCAGGGCTGGACGGACGGCGGGTCGGCGCACGGTCGGCGGGTGGCTCAGTCGTTGGCGTGCAGGTCGGCGTTCAGCCCGCCCCAGGAGCCGCTGCGGGCGACCACCTCGAGCGCCCCGGTCTGCGAGTTGCGGCGGAACAGCAGGCCGGAGCGGCCGGACAGCTCGCGCGCCTTGACCACGCCGCCATCGGGGAGGGCGATCTTGGAGCCGGCGGTGAGGTAGCAGCCGGCCTCGACCACGCAGTCGTCGCCGAGGCTGATCCCGATACCCGCGTTGGCGCCGAGCAGGCAGCGCTCGCCCACCGAGACCACCTCGCTGCCGCCGCCGGACAGGGTGCCCATGATCGAGGCGCCGCCGCCGATGTCGGAGTCGTTGCCGACGACGACCCCGGCGCTGATCCGGCCCTCCACCATGGAGGCGCCGAGGGTGCCGGCGTTGAAGTTCACGAAGCCCTCGTGCATGACCGTGGTGCCGGCCGCCAGATGGGCTCCGAGCCGCACCCGGTCGGCATCGGCGATCCGCACCCCCGTCGGCACGACGTAGTCGGTCATCCGCGGGAACTTGTCCACGCCGTAGACCGCCACCGATCCCCGGCGCCGCAGCCGCGCGCGGGTCGCCTCGAACCCGTCGACGGCGCACGGCCCGTGGCTGGTCCAGACGACGTTGGCGAGCAGGCCGAAGACACCGGCCAGCGAGAGCCCGTGCGGGCGCACGAGCCGGTGGGAGAGCAGGTGCAGGCGCAGGTAGACGTCGGCGGCGTCGGCGGGGGGCACGTCCAGATCGATCGATCGGCTGAGGACGTGGGACCTCGTGCCGCGGTCCTCGTCGGCGCCCTCGAGCGCGAGCAGTTCGGCAGGCGCTCCGGCCGGCCGCTCGCCCAGCGCGGGGGAGGGGTACCAGACGTCGAGCAGCTGGCCGGTGGCGGCGTCCTCGGTCGCCAGGCCGATGCCGTACGCGGTGCGCTGGTCGCTCATGGCCAGCCAGCCTAGGCCGCCCCGGCCTAGGCTCAGCGCGTGGACCTCACCCCCCGCCTCGACCTCGGGCTCCCCGCCGGCCCGCTCACCTTGGCCCTCGTCGACGTCTTCTCGGAGTCCGGCCACGAGAAGCCCCTCGCCGACGCGGTCGAGGCCGCGCTGCGCGGCTGCGGGCACCTCGCGGTGGCCCGCGACGGCGACACGGTGGTGGCCCGCACGGAGCTGGGCCGCGCCGAGCGCGTGGTGATCGCCGGCCACCTCGACACGGTGCCCGCGGCCGGCAACCACCCGGGCCGGATCGAGGGCGGCAGCGCGGATGGCCTCGTGCACGGGCTGGGGTCGTGCGACATGAAGGGCGGCGTCGCGGTGGCGCTGCGCCTGGCGGCGCACGTCGCCGAGCCGGTCCGCGATGTGACGTACGTGTTCTATGACAACGAGGAGGTCGAGGAGGTCCGCAACGGGCTCAAGCGGGTCGCCGAACGGCACCCGGACTGGCTGGCGGCCGACTTCGCCGTCTTGATGGAGCCGAGCAACGCCGGGGTCGAGGGCGGCTGCCAGGGCACCCTGCGCGTCGAGGTGCGCACGGCCGGACGACGGGCGCACTCGGCCCGTTCGTGGCTGGGGGACAACGCCATCCACGGCGCCGCGGACGTGCTCGACCGCCTGCGCGCCTATGCCCCGCGGCGGCCGGTGGTCGAGGGCCTGGAGTACCGCGAGGGGCTGAACGCGGTGTGGATCGCCGGGGGGGTGGCCGGCAACGTGATCCCGGATGAGTGCGTGGTGACGGTCAACTACCGCTTCGCGCCGGACCGCTCGGTGGCCGAGGCCGAGGCCCACCTCGCCGAGGTGTTCGACGGGTACGACCTGCGCACGGTGGACTCCGGCGAGGGCGCCCGGCCAGGACTGGACCGGCCCGCCGCCCAGGCGTTCGTGGCCGCGGTGGGCGGCCAGCCGCTGCCGAAGTACGGCTGGACTGACGTCGCCCGCTTCTCGGCGCTGGGGGTGCCCGCCGTGAACTTCGGGCCGGGGGATCCCGCGCTTGCCCACACCCGCGAGGAGCACGTGCCGATCAACCAGATCGAGTCCTGCGAGCGCCGGATGCTGGCCTGGCTGCTCGGGTGACGCCGCTGCTCGGGTGCCGCTGGTCCAGCGGCACCCGAGCAGTCGGAGCTCATGCCTGCCGGGCGGCCTGCACGTCGAGCACGATCTTGACGGTGTCGCTCACGAGCACGCCGCCGGCCTCGAGCGCGACATTCCAGGTGAGTCCGAAGTCTTTGCGCGAGAGCGACGCCAGCCCCTCGAAGCCGATCTTCGTGTTGCCCCAGGGGTCGTCGACGACGCCCTCGAGGTCAGCCCGGATCTCGACCGGACGGGTGGTGCCGCGGATGGTCAGCTCCCCGACCATGACGAAGGCGTCGCCCTCGTGGCGTACGGCGGTCGAGGTGAAGGTGAGGGTGGGGAACTCCTCGACGTTGAGGAAGTCGGCCGAACGCAGGTGCGCGTCGCGGTCCGCGCTGCCGGTGCTGATGCTCGCCGCGTCGATGACGACGGTCGCCTGGGAGTTGGCCGGGTTCTCGCCGTCGAGGACGAGGGTTCCCTCGAAGATCCCGAAGCTGCCGCGGACCTTGCTCACCATCGCGTGGCGGGCCTCGAAGCCCAGGCGGGTGTGGGCGGGGTCCAGGACCCAGGTTCCGGTGGTCGGGGTGAGGGCGGTGGCGGTGGTCATGAGGGGCTCCTAAGTGGTTGAAGGTTCAACAAGTAGTAGTTGAACATACAACTAACTTTCGCGCAACCCCAGTCGGCTCGAAGGTGCTGAACGCAGGGCGCGCCTACCCTTGCGGGCATGAACGGCTTCGTCCGCCGCGCCGACGGCGACATCCCTGAGCGCCAGCGCGGCCCGGTGACGCTGCGCCGCGAGCAGGTCCCCGCCTCGACGACCGACCAGCGGCTGCTGGAGAGCCGCGGCCCGAGCGACTGGGTGCACCTCGACCCATGGCGCGTGCTGCGCATCCAGGCCGAGTTCGTCGAGGGCTTCGGCATGCTGGCCGAGCTCGGCCCCGCGGTCTCGGTGTTCGGCTCAGCGCGCACCGGCCGCGACCACGCCGAGTACGCCCTGGCCGAGCAGCTCGGCGCCGGGCTGGTCGAGGCCGGGTACGCGGTCATCACGGGCGGGGGGCCCGGGGTGATGGAGGCCGCCAACAAGGGCGCCTGTGAGGCGGGCGGGGTGTCGGTGGGCCTCGGCATCGAGCTGCCCTTCGAGCAGTCGATGAACCAGTGGGTCGACCTGGGCATCAACTTCCGGTACTTCTTCGTCCGCAAGACGATGTTCGTGAAGTACGCCCAGGGATTCGTGGTCCTTCCCGGCGGCTTCGGGACCTTCGACGAGCTGTTCGAGGCGCTGACCCTCGTGCAGACCCGCAAGGTGACCGCGTTCCCGTTGGTGCTGATGGGCTCGGCCTACTGGGGCGGCCTGCTGGACTGGATGCGGTCCACCGTCCTGCCGGAAGGGAAGATCGCCGCCGCCGACCTCGACCTCGTGCTCGTCACCGACGACCCCCACGAGGCGGTGGCGCACATCGTCGCGAGCGACCTCGACCGCGAGGGGCAGCGGGGACGTGAGGAGGCCTCGATCTCGGCGCTCATCGAGGCCGAGCAGAAGGCCGCCGGCGACTGACGCGGCGACCCGCGGCGGGCGCCCGCCGGGGCGGGTACGGTGCGCGCGTGCCCGCCGTCTGCGTCTACTGCGCCAGCAGCGACGCCATCGACCGCCGGTACCTCGACCTCGCCGATGAGGTCGGCCGCGCCCTGGCCGCCGCCGGCCTGGACCTGGTCAGCGGGGGCGGCTCGGTCGGGATGATGGGGGCGGTGGCCCACGCGGTCCGCGAGGCGGGCGGCCACACCACCGGCGTGATCCCGCGGGCGTTGGCCGATCGCGAGGTCGCCGACCTCGCCGCCGACGTCCTGGTCGTCACCGAGGACATGCGCGAGCGCAAGGGCGTCATGGACAACCGCGCCGACGCGTTCCTCGCCCTCCCCGGCGGCATCGGCACGCTGGAGGAGCTGCTGGAGGTGTGGACGTCTCGGGCCCTCGGGATGCACGCCAAGCCGGTGGTCGTCCTAGACCCGTACGGCGACCTCGCGCCGCTGCGGGCGCTCGTCGACCGGCTCGCGGACGCGGCCTTTGTGCTGCCCGAGGCCCGGGACGCGGTGGCGTGGACGACCTCCGTCGAGGAGGCCGTCCACGCCCTGACCGCTTCCGGCTAGCCCGCCGGCGCCGCCTGCGGGCCGGCGCCGATCAGCACGATCTTGGCGGCGCCCTTCTTCTCCGCGACCCGGTCTCCGGTGGCCCGGACCCGGTCGCCGACGGAGATGTCGGACACCGCCGCCTTCGTACGGCCTTCGCGGACCCTGGTCTCGTCCGTCGTCGTCCAGGTCGCGGTCCAGCCGTCCTTGCTCTTCACGGTGAGGGTGGCGCCGTCCACGGCGGTCACCTCGCCGGACTGCACGAGCATCGTCCGGGTGGCCCCCTCGCGGTCGGCGACCACGAACTCCCCGTGCAGCACGCGTCCGGCGCGGCGCATCAGGTCGCGGGGGCCCGACTCGACGCCGGCGGTCGCGCTGGCCACGGACGACCCGGCCGCGGAGGCGGGCCGATCGGCGGCGACCGCGATCCCGGTGAGCATGCTGGCGCCGACGGCGCCGACGGCCACCCAGGCGGCCGCGCGGGCGGTGCGGGTCGTGCGGGACGGGGCGGGGAGCGGGTTGCTGTTCACGGTGGTCCTCCTGGGCTGGGGTACGTCGGCGGGTGGTGCGTGTTCCTAGAGCACCAGGCGCAGGTCAGGACGGGGGTGGCTGCCGCGTACGGGGTGTGTAAGGGACGCTAGGCGAGCCCGCGCCTGGCCACCGCCGGCGGCCGGTCGCCCCGGATGGCGGCCACCATGTCGAGAACCTCGCGCGTCTCACGCACCTGGTGGGCGCGGAAGACCCGGGCGCCCAGCCAGGCCGACACCGCGGTCGCCGCGAGCGTCCCGGTCAGGCGCTCGCCCACCGGGAGATCGAGCGACTCTCCGACGAAGTCTTTGTTCGACAGCGAGACGAGCACGGGCCAGCCGGTGGCGACCAGCTCCGGCAGCCGCCGGGTGGCCGCAAGCGAGTGGCGGGTGTTCTTGCCGAAGTCGTGGCCGGGGTCGACCAGGACGGCTGTGCGGGCAACACCGAGGGCCACCGCGCGCTCGGCCTCGGCGGTGGTCCGCTGGACGATGTCGGCCGAGACGTCGGCGTACTCCACGCGATGGGGGCGGGTCCGCGGGGTGGCGCCCCCCGTGTGCGTGCAGACGATGCCGGCCCCGTACTCGGCGGCCACGGCGGCCAGTCCGGGGTCGTGGCCGCCCCACGCGTCGTTCATCAGGTGCGCCCCGGCCTCGCAGGCGGCCCGGCCCACCTCGGCTCGCCAGGTGTCGACGCTGATCACGAGGGAGGGGTGCCGGGAGGAGACCGCCGCGACAAAGGCGGCGACCCGCCGGATCTCCTCGGCGGCGTCCACGGCCTGCCCCGGCCCGGCCTTGACCCCCCCGATATCGACGATCCCGGCCCCCTCGGCCACCGCGCGGTCGACCGACTCCAGAGCCGCCTGCTCCGAGAAGTTCGCGCCACGGTCGTAGAAGGAGTCCGGGGTGCGGTTGATGATCGCCATCACGACGAGCTCGTCGTCGGCGAAGGCTCGGGGCCCCAGCGTGAGAGGCACGGTGCTCCTCGGGTCGGCGTGGACGGGTGCTCAGGCGCCCAGCGTGGCACGATCGGCAGATGCCCGTGCTTGAGCTCGTCATCGGCCTGGCCATCCTCGCGGGGGTGGCGATCGTCGCCTCGGGACGTGCCGGCGCCGCCTCGCCCGCCGCGCCAGATCGCCCGCCACTGGCGTTGCCGGCGGATCGCCCGCTGGTGGCCGAGGACCTCGCGCAGGTGCGCTTCAGCGTCGGCTTCCGCGGATACCGGATGGATCAGGTGGACGCCCTGCTCGACCGGATCGAGCACGAGTGGCCGACGCGCGAGACGGCTGACGCTGACTCCTCCCGGCCCGTCGAATGACGGCGCCGGCGCCCGGCCGCCGCCGGATCCAGGTCGATGTGGTCGTCGATGCCCCGCCCGAGGCCGTCTGGGCGGCTGTCACCGACTGGGAGCGGCAGTCCGAGTGGATGCTCGGCACGACCGTCCGCGCGACCGATCAGGGCGGGGTCGGGGTGGGCGGCGGAATCGAGGCGTTCACCGGGGCCGGCCGGCTGGGCTTCCTGGACACCATGGTGATCACCGACTGGGATCCCCCGCGGCTCTGCGTCGTCGAGCACACCGGGCGCGTGGTCCGCGGCCAGGGCATCTTCGAGGTCGTCCCGCTGCCGGGGGGCCGCAGCCGGTTCGTCTGGATCGAGGACCTCGACCTGCCCCTCGGGGCGGTGGGCCGAGCCGGGTGGCCGCTCGTCCGGCCGGCCTTCGCCGCCGGGGTGCGCTCGTCGCTGCGGGCCCTGGGGCGGGCGGTTGAGGCCGAGCACGCCGCAGGGCCGTGAGCGACTGGGCGTCGCTCGGCTCGCCGACCGGGGCAGTGACCGGGGCGGACGGGCTGGCGCGCTGCCCGTGGGGGTCCGGCTCGGACGACTACCGGGCTTACCACGACGCGGAGTGGGGGCGCCCGCTCCGGGGCGATGACGCGCTGTTTGAGCGCCTCACCCTGGAGGCGTTCCAGTCCGGGTTGTCGTGGTTGACCATCCTGCGCAAGCGGCCGGCCTTCCGGGCGGCGTTCGCGGGCTTCTCGATCCCCGCCGTCGCGGCGTTCGGCGAGGCCGACCGGGCCAGGCTGCTGGCCGATGCCGGGATCGTCCGCAACCGGGCCAAAGTCGACGCGGCGATGGCCAACGCCCGGGCGGCGCTGCGGCTGCTCGATGCCGAGGGGGAGGGCGCGCTCGACCGGCTGCTGTGGTCGTTCGCGCCGCCGCCTGGCCCGCCTCCGCTCGTGATGGGGGACCTGCCGGCGCAGACGTCGGAGTCGGCCGCGCTGGCCAAGGCGCTCAAGCGCCACGGCTTCGTCTTCGTCGGACCGACCACGATGTACGCCCTGCAGCAGGCGGTCGGCATGGTGGACGACCACCTGGCCGGCTGCTGGCGGCGAGGTCAGTCCGGGTAGCGCTGCCGCAGCACGCGGGCCGCGGCCTCCATGGCGCTGATCTTCGCCAGCGCGGTCGGGCGGGGCAGGAACCACATGCCGCAGTCGGGGGCGAGCCGCACGCGATCGGGCCCGAGCACGCCGACGGCGGCCTCGGCCCGCGCCACGATCTCGTCGGCCGACTCCACCGGCGCCTCGGTGTCGAGGGACAGCACCCCGAGCGCGACGGTCTTGCCGGCGGCGCCGGCGAGCAGCTCCGGACCGTGCCCGGGCTGGGCGTACTCCAGCGAGATCTCGTCGGCGGATGTGGCGGCCAGCAGGGCGACGGCCTGGGCGTACACCGGCGTCGCGCGCTTCTCGGCGATGTTCTTGCTGTAGCCGTAGCACATGTGGACCGCGGTGCGGCAGCTCAGCCCGGCCAGGGCCCGGTCGATGGCCTCGACGGCGAAGCCGGCGACCTGCGAGTAGCGGAAGTGCGCCTCGGGCTCATCGAGCTGGATCAGGTCGACGCCCATGGCCTCGAGCGCCCGGACCTCCTGGTTGAGCACCTCGGCCAACGCGAAGGCCAGGTCGCGCAGCGAGCCGTAGTGCTCGTCGACGAGGCGCAGGGCCAAGGTGACCGGGCCGATCACGGTGACCTTGGTGAGCCGGTCGGTCGAGGCGCGCAGGAACGCGACGTCGCCGCCGAGGATCGGCTGCTCCCACGTGAGCGGACCGGTCACCCGGGGCAGCTCGAACTTCGGCGGGGCGGCGGGCTTGCCCTCGGCGTCGGAGGTCGCCGCCCGCTTCTTCATGGTGAGGTACTCGTTGACGTCGTTGCTGAAGTTGGTGACGGCGCCCTGCTCGTCGGAGTCGATCCCGCCGAAGCCCGAGTAGAAGTGGCCGGAGAAGGTCTGCCGCCGCTGCTCGCCGTCGGTGACGTACGTGAGGCCGGCCCGCTCCTGGTCGTACACCGCAAGGCGGACGGCGTCGTCGAGGGCGTCGGCGCGCTGCTGGCCGTCGAGCCGCCACCAGGTGCCCTCGTGCCCGTAGACGCGGTCGTGGTCGGCCAGCCAGGTCGGCTTGCACCAGGAGCCGACCAACTCGGTCGCGAAACGCGGGGCTACGGCAGTCGTCATGGCGGCACCTTAGGGAGTCCGGCAGGCGCGGTGGGGGGTGGGTGGCGCGAGCGGGTGCCGGGATCGGGGATAATGGCGTGCCCGCCCATCCTCTCCGGGGGCGCGGGCGCACCGAACAGGAAGGGGACCGCAGATGGCGGCGATGAAGCCGCGGACGGGCGACGGCCCGCTCGAGGTGACCAAGGAGGGACGCGGCATCGTGATGCGCGTTCCGCTGGAGGGCGGCGGCCGTCTCGTCGTCGAGTTGAATGCCGAGGAGGCCGGCGACCTGGGCGACAAGCTCAAGGCCGTGGTCAGTTAGTCCCCTCTTCACCTCCCCGGTCCGGCCCCCGACTCCGCTGCGCGGAACCGGGGGCCGCGGCCTTCCTGCCGAGCGAGAGGACCAGCGCCGTGGCCCCGCGTCCCCGCAGCTCCGCCCCCGAACCGCGGGTGGGTGGATCCGCCGGCTGCCGCCGCCGGCTCGGCTTGTGGAGACCCCGGGGGGAGCACCGGTCCTGGCGGTGCTGGTCGGCTCTGACGGATCAGGCCGGCCCACGCTCACGCGGGCGGCCGCGCAGGCCGTCGTCGCCGCGGAGCTCGATCCCGACCGGGTGCTCGCCCGCTCCCGGGCGAAGTCCGCCGCTGGCGAGGCCGTCGCGATCCCGCTTCTGCAGGACGGGCCGCGCGAGTCGCTGGTCCTGGTCGGCTGCGCGGGCGACACCCCTACGGAGTGGCGCCGCGCCGGCGCGGCGCTGGCCCGGCGGTCGCCGGCCGGAGCGGTCGAGCTGGTCCTCGGCCGGCTCAGCGGCCCGCGGCCCGCGGCTCGCGTGCAGGCGTTGATCGAAGGCTGGCTGCTCGCCGCGTACGCACCCCCCCGGCGGCCGGTTCGCGCCCCTGAACCCCGCGAGCTCATCGTGGTGGCCCGGGCCGCCGCCGACCTGGCGGCCGCCGTCCGCGCCGCGCAGACCGCCGCCGGGGCCACCTGGCTGGCCCGCGACCTGGCGGCCACCCCCTCGGATCTGAAGACGCCCGAGTGGCTGGCCGATCGCGCCCTGGAGGTGGCCGCCGAGCGCGGGCTGTCGACCCGGCTCTGGGACGTCCCGGCGCTGGCAGCCGACGGCTTCGGCGGCATCCTCGGCGTGGGCCAGGGCTCGACGCGCCCGCCGCGGCTCGTCCAACTCGGCTACCGGCCGCCCGGCTCGGCGCAGTGGCCCCACGTGGTGCTGGTCGGCAAGGGCATCACGTTCGACACCGGTGGCCTGTCGATCAAGCCAGCCGACGCGATGGTCCCGATGAAGACCGACATGGCGGGGGCCGGCGCGGTGCTCGCGGCCATGGCGGCGCTCCCCGAGGTCGCCGCCCCGGTGCGGGTGACCGCATTGCTCGCCTGCGCTGAGAACATGCCCAGCGGCACGGCTCAGCGCCCCGGCGACGTGCTGACGTCGTACGGCGGCCGCACGGTCGAGGTGCTCAACACCGACGCCGAGGGCCGGCTCGTGCTGGCCGACGCCCTGGCCTACGCAGACGCGCGGCTGGCCCCCGATGCCATGGTCGACGTGGCCACCCTGACCGGCGCGGCGACGTTCGGGCTGGGTCGGCGCCACGCGGCGCTCTACGCGACCAGCGACCGGCTGGCCGGCGGCCTGGAGTCCGCGGCCGACGTGACCGGCGAGCGGGTGTGGCGGATGCCGATGCCCGACGCGTACGTCCCCGCGCTGGCGTCGCCGGTGGCCGACCTCGCCCACGTCCCGCACCGGCCCGCGGCCTGGGGCGGCGGGTCGATCACGGCGGCGCTGTTCCTGCGGGCCTTCACCGGGGACCGCCCCTGGGCCCACCTGGACATCGCGGGCACGGGGCGCGCCGACGCCGACGAGCACGAGGTGGTCAAGGGCGCGACGGGATTCGGCGCCCGCCTGTTGATCGCGTGGCTGGCGGGCGGGGCCGCCGGGGTCAGGCGCGGACCGCGACCAGCAGGCCGCGGCCGACGGTGAGCAGCGCGGGCACCCAGCGCGCGTCGTCGTGCAGGGCCTTGCCCGCCTCGCGGGCGGCCACGGTGTCCGGATCGCGCTGGGCCGGGTCGGCCACCTGCCCGCCGGCCAGCGCGTCGTCGATCACGAGCAGCCCGCCCGGGCGCAGCAGCCGGGACGCCTCGGCGATGTGCTCGGCCCAGGCGACCGGCTCGGCGTCCAGGAAGACCAGGTCGTAGGAGGCGTCGGCGAGGCGGGGGAGGACCTCCGCTGCGCGGCCCGCGATGAGCCGTGCGCGCCGAGGGGCGAAGCCGGCCTCGAGGAAGGTCTCCCGGGCGAGCCGGTGGTGCTCGGCCTCGACATCGACGGTGGTGAGGACGCCCTCGGGGTCCATGCCGCGCAGCAGCCACACGCCGGACACGCCGGCGCCCGTGCCGACCTCGACGACGGAGCGGGCCTCGACCAGGCGGGCGAGCAGGCGCAGGGCCGCGCCGGTGCTGGGGGTGACGGCCCGGACGCCCACCTCGGCGCCACGTGCGCGGGCCGCGGTGAGAACATCGTCTTCGGTGGCGAGCATGTCGGCATAGGCCTCGCTGGCGGCTGCGGATGCGTGCTCGGTCACGTGATCAAGCCTACCGGGGGCGGGCGTCCAGGGTGCTCACAGGCAGATCCCAGGATCGTGCGGAACAATCACACCCATCAACAGTGCGCGGACAGCCCAGTGAGGACAGCTTCGATGACAGACACCCCTTGGTGGTCGCAGCCGGCGACCGGCGGCCCGGACGAGCCCACGCCCCCGGTGGACCCGCCGGCCGAGACCCCGGGCCCGCTGGCCGAGCCGCCCGCCGCCGAGGCGCCCGTCGCGGCCGCCCCTGCCGGCGCGGCGCCTGCTGCCGACCCGTGGACGGCCACGGCCACCCTGCCGACCGAGCAGCTGCCCCCGGCCGGCGACCCCGCGTGGCAGACGCCGTACCGTCCGGCCGCCCCCGAGGCGCCGTTCAGCCCTACCAGCCGTACGAGCCGTACGGGGTGCCGCAGACCGACACCCTCGGCCGGCCCCCGAAGGCCAAGTCCCGGACCGGGCGGATCGTGGCCGGCGCCCTCGCGCTCACCCTGCTGGCCGGCGTGGCCGGCGGAGCCGCGGGGTGGTACCTCGCCGAGCGCTCCGACCAGCAGCTCACCGACTCGAACGCCAGCCTGGGCGGGGTCCCCGCCGGCGACCTGGCGCGTGATCCGGAGAGCGTCGCCGGGATCGCGGCCGCCGTGCTGCCGACCGTCGTGTCGATCGCGGTCCGCAACGGGTCCTCTGGGAGCACGGGATCGGGCTTCGTCATCCGCGCCGATGGCTACCTGCTGACCAACAACCACGTCGTCGAGTCCGCCGCGGATGGCGCCGGCGAGATCACCGTGACATTCCAGGACGGCTCGCGCGACAAGGCCGAGATCGTCGGCCGCTCGACCTCGTACGACCTCGCCGTGCTCAAGATCGACCGCGGCGGTCTGGCCACCTCGACGCTCGGCAACTCCGACGGCGTGGTCCAGGGCGACTCGGCCATCGCGATCGGCTCCCCGCTGGGCCTGTCCGGGACGGTGACCTCCGGCATCATCAGCGCCCTCAACCGCCCCGTCACCGCCGGGGGGGACACCGGCAGCGACCGCTCGTTCATCGCCGCCCTGCAGACCGACGCGGCCATCAACCCGGGCAACTCCGGCGGCCCGCTGGTGGACGCCAACGGCGCGGTCATCGGCGTGAACTCCGCGATCGCCACCCTGGGCGCCGGGCAAGGGGCGCAGAGCGGCAGCATCGGGCTCGGCTTCGCCATCCCGATCAACCAGGCCCGCCGGGTCGCCGAGCAGCTCATCGCGACCGGCTCGGCGTCGTACCCGATCGTCGGGGCCACCCTGGACTCCACGTACCAAGGCCAGGGCGCCCGGATCGCCGTCCAGGACAGCCGCGGCAACCCGGGGATCACCCCGGGCGGCCCGGCCGACCAGGCCGGCCTCGAGCCGGGCGACGTCATCACCGAGGTCGACGGGGTCGCCATCCAGGGCGCCGACGAGCTGATCGTCGCGATCCGGGCCAAGGCCCCCGGGGACACCATCGGCGTCACCTACCTGCGCGGCGACGAGGAGCGCTCGGCCACGATCACGCTCGGCGAGGCCAGCGACTAGCACTTCGCCCGACGAGCCCTTCGCCCCCGCGTACGCTGGCCGCGTACCCCGGCGGCGAAGGGAGGCGGACGTGTTCGACATCGGGTTCTGGGAGTTCGCCGCCCTGGCCGTGATCGCGCTGTTCGTCTTCGGCCCCGACCGGCTGCCCAAGGCGGCCGCCGAGGGGGCGAAGTGGCTGCGCGAGATCCGCGCGCTCGCCGTGCAGGCCCGATCTCAGATGACCGAGACGCTCGGGCCCGAGGTGGCCGAGGTCGCCTTCGACCCGAAGGGCGCCGTGCGGCGGGCGGTGGTCGACCCGGTGCGCGAGCCGTTCGACGCGGCCGCCCGCGACGTGCGCGCGACCAGCGACGCACGGCCCGCGGGAGACCCCGCCCCGCGCCCGGTGATCGACCCCGACGCGACCTAGCCCGCGGGCGAGATCGACAGGCTGAGCCCGGCCAGGCCCCGCTGCCGGCGACCCAGGGCGGTCGCCACCGCGGTCAGCGCCTTGGCGGCCGGAGCGGCCGGATCGGACAGCACCAGCGGCTGCCCGTCGTCGCCGCCTTCGCGGACGCGCGGGTCCAGCGGCACCTGCGCGAGCAGGGGCACCTCGGCGCCGACGGAGCGGGAGAGCGCGTCGGCCACCGTGCGCCCGCCGCCGCTGCCGAAGACGTCGACCACGTCGCCGCAGTGCGGGCACGGGAAGCCGGACATGTTCTCGACGACGCCGGCGATCCGCTGGTGGGTCTGCAGGGCGATCGTCCCGGCCCGCTCGGCGACCTCTGCGGCCGCGGCCTGGGGGGTGGTCACCACCAGGATCTCGGCCGAGGGCACCAACTGGGCCACGGAGATCGCGATGTCGCCGGTGCCCGGCGGCAGGTCCATGAGGAGCACGTCGAGGTCGCCCCAGTAGACATCCGACAGGAACTGCTGCAGGGCGCGGTGCAGCATCGGGCCGCGCCACACCACGGGGGTGTTGCCGGCGGTGAACATCCCGATCGAGATGACCTTCACGCCATGCGCCGCCGGCGGCATGATCATGTTCTCGACCTGGGTCGGCCGGGCGTGCGCGCCCAGCATCCGCGGGATCGAGTGGCCGTAGATGTCGGCGTCGAGCACCCCGACGCGCAGACCCTGGGCGGCCATGGCCACCGCCACGTTGACCGTCACCGAGGACTTGCCGACGCCGCCCTTGCCGCTGGCCACCGCGTACACGCGGGTGAGCGAACCGGGTTGGGCGAAGGGGATCTCGCGCTCGGCCTGGCCGCCCCGGAGCCGGCTGGCGAGGTCGCGGCGCTGCTCGTCGCCCATCACGCCGAGCTCCAGGTCGACGTCGGTCACGCCCGCAACGGCGCCGACGGCGGCGGTGACGTCGCGGGTGATCGTGTCGCGCAGCGGGCAGCCGGCGACGGTGAGCAGGACGACGACCCGCACCCGCCCGCTGGCGTCGACCTCGACGGTCTCGACCATGCCGAGGTCGGTGATGGGCTGGTGGATCTCGGGGTCCTGGACGGCCGACAGCGCGGCGTGGACCTGCTCGACGGTGGGCGTGGGCATGCGGTCCAGGCTACGGCCGGCCGCCGCGGACACCAATCGGGCGCTCAGCCGCGGGTGGCCCGCAGCACCTCTTCGTACGTCGTCTCGCCGCGCGCGGCCACGGCCAGGGCGTGCTCGCGCAGCCGCTGGAGGCCAGTTGCGGCGGCCGCCGCGGCGAGCGCCTCCTCGCCGCCGCCGATGGCATGGCGCACGACGGGCGTGACCTCCAGCACCTCGAACACCCCGCGCCGCCCGCGGTAGCCCGAGCCGGCGCAGGCGGGGCACCCGTCACCGCGCCGGGGGGTGGCGCCGGCGAGCGACTCCCGGCCGAGCCCCAGCCCCGCGAGGACCGCGTCGGGCGGCTCGTACGGGCCGGAGCACGAGGGGCACGGCTGCCGGACCAGGCGCTGGGCCACGACGAGCGACAGCGAGGAGGCAACGAGGTAGGGCTCGACGCCCATGTCGACCAGGCGGGTCAGCGCCCCGGGCGCGTCGTTGGTGTGCAGGGTGGTGAGCACGAGGTGGCCGGTCAGCGCGGCCTGCAGGGCGAGCTCGGCGGTCTCGCTGTCGCGGACCTCGCCCACCATGACGACATCGGGGTCCTGCCGCAGCACCGCGCGCAGCCCGCGCGCGAAGGTCATCCCGCTGCGGGGGTGGACGGCGACCTGGGTGATCCCCGGCAGCTGAAGCTCGATCGGGTCCTCGAGGGTCACGACGTTGACCTCGGCGGTGAGCACGCGGGCCAAGGCGGCGTAGAGCGTGCGGGTCTTGCCCGAGCCGGTCGGCCCGGTGATGAGCACCAGGCCCTGGGGTGCGGCGAGGACGCGTTCGACGATGTCCAGCTGCGCGGCGGCCAGCCCCAGGGTGGCGAGCGGCTGCACCGCGGAATCGGTCGCGAACAGCCGAAGGACGACCTTCTCGCCGTGCAGCCCGGGCAGGGTGCTGACGCGGGCGTCGACCGCGGTTCCGTCGACGGCGATCCGGGCTCGGCCGTCCTGCGGGATCCGCCGCTCGGCGATGTCCAACCCGGACAGGATCTTGAGCCGGCTGACCACGGCGGCCGAGGTGCCCTTGGGCAGCAGCATCACGTCGCGCAGCACCCCGTCGACCCGGTGCCGGATCCGCAGCCCGTCGCGCTGCGGCTCGACATGGAGGTCGCTGGCCCCCTCGCGCACGGCTTCGGCCAGCATGGCGCTGACCAGGCGGACCGTCGGGGCGTCGTCGACGGCGGAGCGCAGCGCCCGCTCGTCCAGCGGCGGCTCGTCGGACTCATCGGCCATCGCGGTGATGTCGAGGGACTCATCGGTCAGGGTCCACAGCCGACGCAGGTGGTCGCGCACCTGGGTCTCGGTCGCCACCACCACGTCGACGTCGTGCGCCCCGGTGTGCAGCCGCACATCGTCGAGGGCGACCACGTTGGTGGGGTCGGCGGCGGCGACCCGGACGGCCCGCCCCACCAGGGCGAGCACCACGATCTGAGCGCGCTCGGCCACGGCTCGGGGCAGCAGCCGGGCCACGTCCGGCTCGACGGTCTCCCGGCTCAGGTCCACCACGGGCAGCCCGAGCAGGTCGCCCAAGGCCACCGCCAGGGAGTGCTCGTCGAGGACGCCCTCGTCGATGAGGATCCGCCCGAGCCGGCGGCGCGGGGAGCCGTCCTCGACCTGCTCGGCGAGAGCCTCGTCGAGGCGCTCGGGGGTCAGGTGCCCGCGGGCGACCAACACCTCGCCCAGGCGCCTGCGCAGCGCCGAGTCACGCCGCCTCAGGGCAGGCCGGTCGGGCGCGACTGCGGTCACGGAATGGTTGTCGGCCGGTCCGGCCGCCGGGTGAAGCGCCCAGCGCGTCGGAGCAGATCAGCCGGCAGGGGGCTCGGCGGCCTTGGCCGCCTTGGCGGCGGCCTTGGCCGCCTCCTCCTGCGCTCGTGCGGCGGCCTTCTCGGCCCTGGCCCGAGCGGCGTCGCGGCGGCGCTTGCGCTCCTTCTTGCGCTTGCGCTCGGCCTCGGCCTGCTCCTGGAGCAGCTCATCGAGCAGATCGCGGAACTCGGCGCGGACGAAGTCGCGGGTGGCGACCTCGCCGAGGCCCTGGCGCAGGCCGGCCAGCTCGCGGGTGAGGTAGTCGGCGTCGGCGATCAGCCGGTCGGTGCGGCTGCGGTCCTCGGCGAAGGTGACCCGGTCGCGGTCGGTCTGCCGGTTCTGCGCGAGCAGGATCAGCGGGGCGGCGTACGAGGCCTGCAGCGACAGCATCAGGGTCAGGCCGATGAACGGCCACGGGTCGAACTTCCAGTCGTCCGGCGCGAAGACGTTCCACAGCACCCACGACGCGACGAACGCCGACATGTAGCCGATGAACCGCCAGGAGCCGATGAACCGGGCGATCCGCTCGGACGCGGCGTTGAACCGCTCGGGGTCGACGGTCGGCCGCGCCATCCGGCGCGGCTCGTACGGCTGGTCGAGGCGGGGGCCACTCGCGCGGCGGCGGTCACGCGCCATCGTCGGCCGCCTGTCGGGCGGCCTCGGCCGCTTCGTCGGCGAGCTCGGTCTCGCGCCAGTCCTCGGGCAGCATGTGGTCGATCACGTCGTCGACGGTGACGGCGCCCAGGAGGTGCCCGCCGGGGTCCACGACGGGCAGGGCGACCAGGTTGTACGTGGCGAAGTAGCGCGTGACGGCGCCGAGCGGGGCCTCCGGTCCGACCGCCTCCAGGTCGGTGTCGACGACGGCCGACACCAGCGTCGACGGCGGCTCACGGAGCAGCCGCTGGAAGTGGGCCACGCCGAGGAAGCGCCCGGTGGGCGTCTCCAGCGGCGGCCGTACGACGTAGACCTGCGAGGCGAGCGCGGGGGAGAGGTCGGAGTTGCGAATCCGCGCGAGGGCATCGGCGACCGTGGCGTCGGGCGACAGCACCACCGGCTCGGTGGTCATCAGGCCGCCCGCGGAGTAGTCGTCGTAGCCGATCAGGCGGCGGACGTCCTCGGCCTCCTCGGGCTCCATCAGATCGAGGAGCTCCTGGGCCTGCTCCGGGGGCAGCTCGCGCAGCAGGTCGGCGGCGTCGTCAGGCCCCATGGCCTCGAGCACGTCGGCGGCGCGCTCCTCCTGCAGGGCGGCCAGGATCTCGACCTGCTCGTCCTCGGGCAGCTCCTCCAGCACATCGGCGAGCTTCTCGTTGTCGAGGGCCGCGGCGACCTCGGCCCGCCGCTTCGCCGGGAGGTCCTGCAGGGCGCTGGCGATATCGGCGGGTCGCAGCTTCTCGAACGACGCCACCAGGCTGTCGGCCGCCTGGTCCTGCTCGTCGTCGGAGAGCCCGACAAGGCCGTCCCACGCGACGGTGAGGGTCTCGCCCCGGCGGCGGAAGCCGCTGCCGCCGCGGCGCACGAACACCTTGACGAGCAGCCAGTCGCGCGCCTTGTCCTGCTCCATCGCGGTGTCGATGATGGTGACCGGGCTGCCGGAGGGGTCGCCTGCGAGGTGGGCCTTGCGGTCGACGATCTCGCCGATCACCAGCCGTTCGTTGCCCCGCTGCTCGAAGCGGCGCATGTTGACGACGCCGGTGGTCACGATCTGGCCGGGATCGATCGAGGTGACCCGCAGGATCGGGACGAAGATGCGCCGCCGCATCGGCACCTCGACCACCAGGCCGAGCACCCGCGGGGGGAGCCCCGGGCCCCGCAGCGCGACGACGACATCGCGCAGCCGCCCGACCTGGTCGCCGTTCGGGTCGAACACCGAGGCGCCGGCCAGGCGCGCGATGAAGACCCGGGGGGCCGCGCCGGACATGTGCGCAGGGTAGCGGGGCGCCGGTCCTGAGCGCGGATGTGACACCGCTCCCGGTGCCGCCGGCGAAAGCTGATGCGGCCCATGCCATCGCCGCGGCACGATGGCCTCGACCACTCCGCAGTGGAAGGCATCCCATGGCTCTCAAGCACCCCCATGGCCCCGCGCGCTCGGCTGACGACCTGGCCGTCCAGACCGTCTTCACGCTTGAGGGGGACCGCATCCCCGACACCGGCTGCCGGACGCCGAGCTCCCGCCCGATGTGGCGTACCAGATCATCCACGACGAGCTGATGCTCGACGGGAACGCGCGGATGAACCTGGCCACGTTCGTGAGCACCTGGATGGAGCCGCAGGCCGAGCAGCTGATGGCCGAGTGCCTCGACAAGAACATGATCGACAAGGACGAGTACCCGCAGACCGCGGAGCTTGAGATGCGGTGCGTCAACATCCTGGGCCATCTGTGGCACGCCCCCGACCAGGGGGACGCCGTCGGCTGCTCGACGACCGGGTCCAGCGAGGCCGCCATGCTCGGGGGCCTCGCTCTGAAGCGCCGCTGGCAGCAGAGGCGGAAGGCCGAGGGCAAGACCGTTCGACCGGCCCAACCTGGTCATGGGCATCAACGTCCAGGTCTGCTGGGAGAAGTTCGCCAACTACTGGGATGTCGAGATGCGTCTCGTCCCGATGCAGGGCGAGCGGTACCACCTGTCCGCCGAGGAGGCCGTGAAGCTCTGCGACGAGAACACCATCGGCGTGGTCGCGATCCTCGGGTCGACCTTCGACGGCTCGTACGAGCCGGTCGCCGAGATCTGCCAGGCGCTCGACGCGCTTCAGGCCAGCACGGGGTGGGACATCCCGGTCCACGTCGATGGGGCCTCGGGCGCCTTCGTGGCGCCCTTCATCGACCCCGACCTGCCCTGGGACTTCCGGCTTCCGCGCGTCTCGTCGATCAACGCGTCCGGGCACAAGTACGGGCTGGTCTACCCCGGCGTCGGATGGATCGTCTGGCGGGACGCCGCGGCCCTTCCGGAGGACCTGATCTTCTGGGTCAACTACCTCGGCGACAACATGCCGACCTTCGCGCTCAACTTCTCGCGGCCGGGCGCCCAGGTAGATCGCTCAGTACTACAACTTCCTGCGGCTCGGGTTCGACGGCTATCGCAAGGTGCAGCAGATACTCGCGCTCGGTGGCGACCCGGCTGTCGGCCCAGATCGCCGAGCTCGGGCCGTTTGAGTTGATCACGAAGGGCGACGAGCTGCCGGTGTTCGCCTTCAAGCTCAAGCCCGGCATCGACAACTACACGGTCTTCGACGTCTCGAACTCCCTGCGTGAACGTGGCTGGCTGCTGCCGGCGTACTCCTTCCCGGACGACCGCACCGACCTGGCTGCCCTGCGGGTGGTGGTCAAGATGGGCTTCACCCACGACATGGCCGACCTCCTGGTCAAGGACATCCAGCGGCAGCTGCCCCACCTGCAGGCCCAGCCGGCGCCGATCCGTGACGCCTCGAACTCGTCGGGCTTCCACCATTGACCGAGGTCCCCGCCTCGCGGACCCGTACGTGGTGGATCGCCGTGCTGTTCATGGTCGGCTCGCTGTGCTTTGCCGTGGGGGCCGTCCCGGCGTACGTCTCACTGGCCGGCGCAGCGGCGGACGGCGTGACCTTCTTCGTGGGCTCGATCTTCTTCACCAGCGCGGCAACCCTGCAGTTCCTCGATGATCGCAACGCGGCCAACGGCATCCAGCTGGTCGGCACGGTCTTCTTCAACGTCAGCACCTTTCGGGCGATGGCCGAGACCCTGGGCAACGATTCCGTGGAGGGGGTGGTCTGGCGCCTCGATGCCTTCGGCTCGGTCTGCTTCCTGGTGGCCAGCGGGCTGGCCTACGCGGCGGTGGGCCCCCGTCGGCTGTCCTGGCGGCCCTCCGATCGAGGCTGGTGGGTCGCTGCGCTGAACTTGATCGGGTCGATCCTGTTCGGGCTGTCGGCCATCGGGGCGTACGTCGTGCCCGCCACCGGCGAGCTGCTCAGCACCGCAGTGGCCAACGGCGGGACCTTCCTCGGTGCCCTGGGCTTCCTCGTCGGGGCCGCGCTGCTGTTCCCGCCATCGGTGCCGGCGGACGGCTAATCCGGCGGTCGGGGGGTGAAGTCGCGGAGGTCGTCCTGGCCCGGCTGCACGACGAGATAGCTCGACTCGGGCACCTCGTTCCACACCCCCACCAGGTCGCTCAGGGGCTCGGAGACCACCAGCCGCGACTCATCGGCGACTTCGCGGAACACCGGGTTCTCCGGGTAGTGCTGACGGAGGGTGGGGGCGTCGGTGCTGTAGAACAGCGAGCGGGAGTCGCCCTCGCTGGAGTAGCGGAAGGCCCAGATGCGCACGCCGTCGGCGGTGGCCACGGTCAACTGGACCGGGTGCTCGACACCGTGCCTGCGCCCGACCTCCTCGATCAGGCCCACCGCGCGCTCGACGGCCAGCGGGTGCGTCCTGCTCGAGCCCGAAGGTGAGGGCCAGGTAGAAGAAGAGCTCCGAATCGGTGGAGCCCTCGATCGAGAGGGTACAGCGACGGGTCGACCGCGAACGCCAGCTCGCGCTTCACCCGGTCGAAGTCGCGGATCGCCCCGTTGTGCATCCACAGCCACGTCCTGTGCCGGAACGGGTGGCAGTTGGTCTCCTGGATGGCGGTTCCGGTCGACGCGCGGATATGCGCAAAGGCCAACGGGGTGCTGATGTGCCCGGCGAGCTCGCGCAGGTTGCGGTCGTTCCACGCTGGCTCGGTGCCGTGGAAGACGGCAGGCGTCGTCGGGCGACGCCGTACCAGGCGACGCCGAAGCCGTCACCGTTCGTGGTCGTGGCCCCCATCCGCGAATGCAGGCTCTGGTCGATCAGCGAGTGGGCCGGCTTGTAGAGCAGCTGCTCCAAGAGCATCGGTGAGCCCGAGTAGGCGAGCCAGCGGCACACGGCGGTGTCCTTCCCTAGGGGCCGATGGCGCCACCGGGCCGCCATCCTCGCGAGCCGCTCGGTCGCGGCGGCCGGGTTGTCGTACACGGCTACGGTGACGGCGCTCACGCCCAGTGCGGCCGCCCGCTCCATCGCGGGGCGAAAGCCGCGGTCGGCCGGGTCGCCGAGGTAGAGCAGGGTGCGCGCGACCTCGGCCGGGTCGCGGCCCACGTCGGCGCAGTGCGCGTCGAGGACGCCGAGCTTGTGGGCGACCTCGTCCAGCGACTCCGGACCCTGGCAGATCAGGTTGCTCGCCGTCGGCGTGCTGCGCAACAAGCCGGAGGGTCTTGCGCTCCCCGCCGCCGCCCACCAGCACCGGCGGGCCGCCGGGCTGGATCGGCCGCGGCTCGCAGATCGTCTCGGCCAGCCGGTAGTGCACGCCCTCAAACGGCCCGTCGTCCGGCGACCAAAAGCTGCTTGATCAACCTCAAGGACTCGTCGAGGCGCTCGAACCGCTCGGCGAGCGGGGGGAACGGCACGCCTATGGCGCGGTGCTCGCGCTCGTACCAGGCGGCGCCGATTCCGAGCACGGCCCGTCCGCCGGAGAGGGCGTCGAGGGTGGCGACCTGCTGGCCGAGGACGCCGGGGTGTCGGTACGTCACCCCGGTGACCAGCAGGCCGAGGCGCACCCGCTCGGTGAGCGCCGCGAGGTAGCCCAGGGACACGTACCCCTCAGGGATCGCGGAGTCGGCGGGCTGGCGGAAGTCCAGACCGAGGAAGTGGTCCATCAGATAGACGTGGTCGAGGCCGCCGTCGTCCGCCGCCCGGGCCACGTCTCGCAGGTCCCGGGCCACCGCGCGGGGGTCGCGGCCGCGGGGGCCGAAGTCGACCGGGTGCACGCCGAACCGCATGGGGGTCACCGCACCACCGAGACGTTGAACATCGGCCCGCCGACTGCGCCCATCACCCGCAGCCAGAACGGCAGGTACGACTCGGTGCCCCGAGCGGCCTCGATCCCGCCGAGGTCGAGCAGCCGGTCTGGGTGCCAGCCCAGCTCGGCGAGCAGCGCGGCGACCACCTGCTTGGCGGCCGGATCGTCTCCGCAGAGGAACAGGTCGTGCTCGCCGCCGCCGACGGATCCCGGGTCGACCATGACGGCGGCGGTGACGGTGTTCAGCCCCTTGACCACGCGGGCCTCGGGGAAGGCCCGCTGGATCTGCTCGCCGAGGGAGTCCGCCCCTTGCACGGACAGCACCGGCGGGAAGCCGCCGGAGAAGTCGAGGGGGACGGACACGTCGAGCAGCGGCTTGCCCGCGAGGTTCTCCGCGCCGGCGGCGGCCAGCGCCTCAAGCGAGGCCATGCCCGCCGTGCAGTTGACGACGACGTCGCCGTGCCGGGCGGCGTCAGCGAAGGCGCCGTGGGCCCGGCCCGGGCCGGCGGCCGCCCAGTCCGCGGCCTTGGGGTTGGCCGCGTCGCGGGCCCCCATGCAGACCTCGTGGCCGAGGCCGCTCCACGCGGTGGCCAGCGCCTGGCCGACCCCGCCCGTCCCAAGGATGCCGATGCGCATGCGGCCACCCTGCCACCATGGGCGCCGTGACGTCAGCAGCTCCGCCGCCCCCGACCGGAGCGCTGCAGCGGCCCCCGACCGCCGACCTGGTGCTGCTCGGAGTCGGGGTCCTCGCGGTCTCGGTGTCCGCCCCCCTGATCGCGGCCACCGCGGCCCCGGCGCTGGCCATCGCCTTCTGGCGCAACGCCTTCGGCACCGCGGCGATCGCCCCGTTCGCGCTCGCGACCCGCCGCGACGGAGCTGGCCGGGCTCACCCGCCGCGAGCTCGGGCTGGCCGCGCTCGCCGGGCTGCTGCTCGCGCTGCACTTCGGCACCTGGATCCCGTCGCTGGACTACACCACCGTCGCGGCCTCGACCGCCCTGGTCGCGACCCAGCCGATCTGGGCGGCCCTCATCGCCCAGGCCACCGGGCAGCGGATACCGCGCCAGGCCTGGACCGGGATCGGCGTCGCCCTCGTGGGGGTGCTCGTCCTCACCGGCATCGATGTGTCGCTCGACCCCTCGGCGCTCGTCGGCGACGCGCTCGCGCTGGTCGGCGCGGTGTTCGCCGCGGCGTACGTCAGCGTCGGATCGCGGGTGCGCCAAACGGTGAGCACCACCTCGTACACGCTGCTGTGCTACGGGGTCTGCGCGGCCGTCCTGCTCGTCGCCTGCCTGGTGGGAGGGCAGCAGCTCGGCGGGTACGACGCCGACACCTGGCTCAAGCTGCTGGCCCTGACCGCGACCGCCCAGCTGCTCGGCCACTCGGTGCTCAACCGGGTGCTCAAGCGCACCTCGCCGACCATCGTGTCGCTCGGGATCCTGTTTGAGATGCCGGGCGCCACCTTGGTCGCCGCGGTCTGGCTCGGCCAGGTGCCGCCGTGGGGGATCCTCCCGGCGGCCGGGCTCATCCTGGCCGGTCTCGTGATCGTGGTGCGGTCGGCCGGGCGCGTCGCCCCGGTGGGCGCCCCCGACGGGCCGGACCCGGCGGCGCCCGCGGGCTGACCCCCGGTTAGCGTGGACCTGTCTCGCCGTTCCCCCGCGCCGACGCACGCCGCGTGCCGTCCGGCGCCGCTTGAGGAGGCCTCACGTGACCGACCGCCAGCTGCGTCCCCGCCGTTCGAACCTCGCGGTCCCCGGGTCCAGCCAGAAGATGATCGACAAGGCCCGCGGGCTGCCCGCCGACCAGGTCTTCCTCGACCTCGAGGACGCCTGCGCCCCGCTGGCCAAGCCGGACGCCCGCAAGACCATCGTGGCCTCGCTCAACGAGGGCGGCTGGGGCGACAAGATCCGGGTGGTCCGGGTCAACGACTGGACGACGCACTGGACCTACCGCGATGTCGTCGAGGTGGTCGAGGGCGCCGGCCCGAACCTCGACGCGATCATGCTGCCCAAGGTGCAGACCGCCGAGCAGGTCGTCACGCTCGACACCCTGCTCACCCAGATCGAGAAGACCATGGGCTTCGAGGTGGGCGGCATCGGCATCGAGGCGCAGATCGAGAACGCCCGCGGCCTGATCAACGTCGACGCCATCGCGCAGGCCTCGCCGCGCGTGGAGACCATCATCTTCGGCCCGGCCGACTTCATGGCCAGCATCAACATGAAGTCGCTGGTCGTGGGCGAGCAGCCGCCCGGCTACGACGTCGGCGACGCCTACCACTACATCCTGATGCGGATCCTGATGGCCGCCCGGGCCAACGACAAGCAGGCCATCGACGGCCCGTACCTGCAGATCCGCGACGTCGACGGCTTCCGCCGGGTCTCCGGCCGCAGCGCCGCGCTCGGCTACGACGGCAAGTGGTGCCTGCACCCCGGCCAGATCGACGCGTGCAACGAGGTCTACGCCCCCCGCCAGGAGGACTACGACCACGCCGAGCTGATCCTCGACGCCTACGAGTGGTTCACCTCGGCCGCCGGCGGCGCCCGCGGCGCGGCCATGCTGGGCAACGAGATGATCGACGAGGCCTCCCGCAAGATGGCCCTGGTCATCGCGGCCAAGGGCCGGGCCGCCGGGATGCCGCGCACCCAGACGTTCACCCCGCCGGAGGCGTGAGCGCCGCATGACCGCTCCCGCCGAGCCGTCCGCGCAGGCGCGCGAGGCGGCCCGGCGGTGGGGGCTTGAGCTCGTCGAGCGGTGCTCCGGGCCGTACCACGAGGTCTGGTACGCGTCGCGCGGCGACGAGCACGTCGTGCTCAAGCTCGGCGGCGAGGAGAGCCGCCGGCAGGAGGCCGCGGCCCTTCGGGCGTACGAGCGCGGGGCCGCCGACCGGCCGAGCCCCGTCTGCCGGGTGCTCGCGGAGGCCCCGGGAGCCCTGCTGCTCGAGCGGATCCTGCTGGGCGACGACCTGCGGCCGTTGGCGGCGGCGGACGACGACGCGGCCACCGCGCTGGCCGCGGGGCTGCTGGCCCGGCTCCACGCCGCGGCCCGTCGGTCGGCGGCCGAGTCCGGGCGGCCGGAGGGCAGCCCGGCGCTGGAGGCCATCGCGGAGGCGTTCGACCGGTACCGCGCGGCCGGGTCTGATCGGATCCCGCCCGACCTGCTGGACCGGGCCGAGCGGATCACCCGCGGGCTGTCCGCGCCCGGCCCCGATGACCTGCTGCTGCACGGCGACCTGCACCACCAGAACGTGCTGCGCCACGGCGTCGGCGGGCCGGCCGATGTCTGGCGGGCGATCGACCCCCGGGGCTGGTGGGGCGACCCGGCCTTTGACACCGCGGCCTTCATGGTCAACCCCCACGAAGGGGGACTGGTGCGCGACCACCCCGAGCGGCAGGCCCGCCGGCGTGCCTCGATCCTCGCCGAGATCACCGGCCTTGACCGCGAGCGGATCCTCGCCTGGGCCCTGGCCGGGGCGGTGATCGCCGAGCTGTGGTGCCTGGAGGACCACGGCTTCGTGCAGGGCGGCCCGCTGCGGCTGGCCCGCGCGCTGGCCGGCTGAGCGGCCCGCGCGGCACTCCGCCCCCCGGGTCGCCGGGGGCGCAGTGGCAGGGGAATACTCAGACGTATCCGCCGCGCACCCCTGCCCGCGCGGCGCCGGCTGAAAGGGCCCGCGAGCCATGGGACGACTGGCGCAGACCGAAGGCCTCACCGAGGACCAGCGCGACATCCTGCAGGCGGTCCACGACTTCGTGGAAGCCGAGATCATCCCCAACGCCCAGGAGCTCGAGCACTCCGACACCTACCCGGAGGAGATCGTCGAGGGCATGAAGGCGATGGGGATCTTCGGCCTGATGATCCCCGAGGAGTACGGCGGCCTCGGTGAGTCGCTGCTGACGTACGCCCTGTGCGTCGAGGAGATCGCCCGCGGCTGGATGAGCGTCAGCGGCATCGTCAACACCCACTTCATCGTCGCTTACATGCTCAAGCAGCACGGCACCGACGAGCAGAAGGCGTACTTCCTGCCGAAGATGGCCGCCGGCGAGACCCGCGGCGCGTTCTCGATGTCGGAGCCGCACTGCGGCTCGGACGTCTCGGCGATCAAGTCCAAGGCTGTTCGTGATGGCGCGGACGGCGACAGTTACATTCTCGACGGCCAGAAGATGTGGCTGACCAACGGCGGCACGTCCTCGCTGGTCGCCACCCTCGTGCGCACCGACGACGAGGCCCCGGCGGGCGCCAACGTCTACAAGCGGATGACCACGTTCCTGATTGAGAAGCCGCCCGGCTTCGGCGAGGTGCTGCCCGGCCTCACCATCCCCGGCAAGATCGACAAGATGGGCTACAAGGGCGTCGACACCACCGAGATGGTGATGGACGGCCTGCGGCTGCCCGCCGACCGGATCCTCGGCGGCGAGCCGGGCAAGGGCTTCTACCAGATGATGGACGGCGTCGAGGTGGGCCGCGTCAACGTCGCCGCCCGCGCCTGCGGCGTCTCGGTCCGGGCCTTCGAGCTGGGGGTGGCCTACGCCCAGCAGCGCGAGACCTTCGGCAAGCCGATCGCCGAGCACCAGGCGGTGAACTTCCGGCTGGCCGACATGGCCGTCAAGGTCGAGGCCGCCCACCAGATGATGGTCCGCGCCGCCCGCACCAAGGACTCCGGCGCCCGCAACGACCTCGAGGCGGGCATGGCCAAGTACCTTGCGAGCGAGTACTGCAAGGAGGTCGTCGAGGACTCCTTCCGGATCCACGGCGGCTACGGCTACGCCAAGGAGTACGAGATCGAGCGGCTCTACCGCGAGGCGCCGATGCTGATGATCGGCGAGGGCACCGCGGACATCCAGCGCATGATCATCGGCCGCCGGCTGCTGGAGGACTACAAACTGCGCGCCTGATCGAGCACTATCCGACTCACGAGGAGCACCCATGGGCAGCAAGGCGAGCAACCCCGTTGTCGCCACCTTCGGCGACTACGCGGGAGCCCAGCGCGCCGTCGACTTCCTCTCCGACCAGAAGTTCCCGGTCGAGGCCGTCGCCATCGTCGGCAACGGCCTGCGCATGGTCGAGAACGTCGTCGGCAGGCTGTCCTGGGGGCGGGCGATGCTGTCGGGATTCGTCGGGGGCGCCTGGGTCGGCCTGCTGGTCGGCCTGCTCATCGCGCTGTTCGCGGAGCGGCCGTTCAACGTCATGCTCTGGGCGGCGCTCTACGGCGGGGTGTTCGGGCTGGTCTTCGGCGTGATCGGCTACGCCTTCTCCGGCGGCCGCCGCGACTTCGTGTCCACCCAGTCGCTGGTCGCCACGTCGTACGACGTCACCTGTGAGCCCGCCCAGGCCGATGAGGCCCGGCGGCTGCTCGCGCAGACCCCGGTGCTCGACGGCCCGGGCGGGCCGCCCCCAGCCGCCGCCGTCTGACAGCGCGATGGCGGCCGGACTCGCCGGTGCCTTCCACGAGCAGGCGATCGAGTGCGCCCGGCACGGATCTGCGCTCTACGCCTCCCTGTGTGAGCACCTCGCCCTCGATCTTGAGCGCGGCGGGCCGACCGAGGACCTGCTGGCCGGATTCGCCGCCTCGCCCCCGCCGCTGCTCCCGCTGCGCCTGCTCGGCGGGATCCACGCGGCGGTCTTGTCCCGCGAGGCGCCCGAGCTCGCCCTGCACTTCCCGTCGGTCGGAGGCGAGGCCGGACCCGACGGCGCCTGGCCGGCCCTGAGGCAGTTGATCGCCGAGCGGCCGGAGGTCCTCACCCCCTGGCTGGCCCGCACGCCGCAGACCAACGAGGTCGGCCGGTGCGCGGTGCTGGCGGGCGGCCTCGCGTACGCCACCGCGCTCTGCGGCGTGGCCGACGTCAACCTGCGCGAGGTGGGCTCCAGCGCGGGGCTCAACCTGCGGGTCGACGCCTATCGGATCGCCGGGCGCGGCCCGGTCGACAGCCCGGTGGACCTCGGCGACGCTTGGCGCGGGGCCGTGCCGCCGGAGGCCCCCTGGAGGATCGCCGACCGGCGGGGCTGCGACGCCGACCCCGTTGACCCGGCCAGCACGGAGGGACGGCTCGCGCTCACCGCGTACGTGTGGCCCGACGACCGGCCGCGCTTCGAGCGGCTGCGGGCGGCCCTCGAGGTGGCCGCGCGGATCCCAGCCGTCGTCGAGCGCGCCGACGCCGTCGACTGGGTGCGCGGCCTGTCCCCGACGAGCGAGCGGCTCACCGTCGTGTGGCACTCCGTGGTGGCGCTCTACCTGCCCCGGGATCGCCGCGTGGAGTTGGCCGAGTCCGTGGCCGCTCTGGGCGCGCTTGCCGCGCCGGGGTCGCCGGTGGCCTGGCTGAGGATGGAGCCGGAGGGTCGCGGGGAGACGTTCCCGGTGCGGCTGACCCTTTGGACGGGCGGCGGCCGGAGGCGGCCGCGACATCGTGCTGGGCGCTGCGCGGCCGCATGGGATTCCGGTTGACTGGGCGGCGGCAGGAGAGGAGCCAACGTGACCGAGCCAGCCGAGTCGGCCAGGCGGCCGAAGCCCGTGGTGGCGGGCTTCCCCGACCACTTCCTCTGGGGCACCGCGACGTGCGCCCACCAGATCGAGGGCGGCAACAGCCACAGCGACTGGTGGGAGTTCGAGCAGCAGCCCGGACGCATCGCCAACGGCGAGCGCAGCGGGGCCGCGGCCGACCACTGGAACCGGGTCGACGACGACATCGAGCTGATGACCCGGCTGGGGGCCAACTCCTACCGGATGGGGATCGAGTGGGCCCGCCTGGAGCCGGAGGACGGCGGAGCGGGGGCGCCGCTGTGGGACGAGGCCGCCTGGGACCACTACCGGCGTGAGATCGACGGGCTGCTCGCCGCGGGCATCGAGCCAATGGTCACCCTGCTGCACTTCACCCTGCCGTTGTGGCTGTCGCGGCGGGGAGGCGTCTGCGCGCTGGACTTCCCCGCCCGGTTCGGGCGGTTCGCCGCCGAGGCGGCCCGGCGGCTGCCCGACGTCCGGCTGTGGTGCACGATCAACGAGCCCAACGTGGTGATGTTCTTCGGCTACGTCGACGGCGTCTTCCCGCCCGGGGTCAAGGACCCCAAGCGGGCCGTCCGGGCCCTGCTCGGCCAGCTGCGGGGGCACGCCGCGGCCGCCCAGGCGCTGCGCGCGGTGGCCCCGTACGCGATGGTCGGCGTGGCCAACCACCTGTCGCGGCTCGAGCCGCTGCGCCCGCGCAACCCGCTGGACCGGATCGCCGCCCGCCAGGCGGACAAGGCGTTCAACTGGAGCTTCCAAGACTCGATCCACGAGGGCCGCGCGCGGATGAAGGCGCTCGGCTTTCCCACGCTGGACGAGCCGATCGAGGGGCTCAAGGGCTCCACGGACTTCTTCGGTTTGCAGTACTACACGCGCAACCTGCTGGGGTTCTCGATGGGGACGCCGGGCATGGTGCGGCGCGAGGTCGCGTCCGGCGCGGTCTCCGATCTGGGCTGGGAGATCTACCCGCAGGGGTTTGAGCAGGTGATCCGCGAGGCCTGGGCGCGCTACCGGCTGCCCGTCATCGTGACGGAGAACGGGATCGCCGACGCGAAGGGCGACCTGCGTCCGTCGTACCTGACCTCCCATGTCGCGGCGATGCGCCGCGCGATGGCCGACGGGGTGCCGGTGCTCGGCTACTACCACTGGTCGCTGCTCGACAACTTCGAGTGGGCGGAGGGCTTCGACCCCCGCTTCGGGCTCTACCGGGTCGACTACGCCACCCAGGAGCGGCACGAGACCCCTGCGTGCGCGGTGTTCCGCGAGCTGGCCACCGGAGGGTCGCCGGCCGGCTCTTGACCCGCGGGCCCGGCGGGAGCACGGTTTCGGTATGCGCGCCGAGCCGACCTGCCCGCGCTGCGGCTCACCGCTCGCCGCCCCCGGCCTGCGGTCGAGCGCGTGGGCGTGCCCGCTGCACGGAGCCGTGGCCCCGCTCCAGCCGATCCCGCCGCTGACGCCGCAAGCCGTCGTCACCGCGGCGCGGGCCAGCGGGGTCCCGGTGTGGGTGCCCTGGCCGCTTCCGCCGGCTTGGCTGGTGACCGGGGTGCGCCAGGTGGGGGACGAGCGGGGCCCGGCCCGGGCAGTCGCCGTCGCCGTGAGCGGCCCGGCGCCGCTGGGAGGGGTGGCCGACCTGGTCCTGGTGGCGGAGGAACCTGGGATCGGGCTGGGCGCCCGGTTCGCGGGCCTGGACGGCGCCGATCCGGGCGCGGGTTCGATGCCGGTCCACCGGCGGCGAAGGTTGAGGTCTCCGGGCGCCCCTGCGCGTTGTGGGAGGTGGTGGGCGCGGCCGATCGCTCGGCCTTCGTGGGTGAGGCCGCGGGCTGCTGGCTGTGGGCGGTGGTCTGGCCGGAGACGGCCGGCCTCGTGGTGCACGACCGGCTGGCGCTGCTCGACCTCAGGGATCCGGGGCACTCGCTCGACCTGCCCTTCGGCGCCCCCAGCCCTCGCCTCGCCTGACGGCTGCGGCCGGCCCGTACGCTGACGGGCGATGAAGGCCGACCTGCACTCCCACACCCGGGCCTCGGACGGCACCGACTCGCCAGCTGAGTTGATCGCGGCGGCGGTGTCCGCGGGGCTGGACCTGCTGGCCCTCACCGATCACGACACCTTCCGGGCGGTCGCCGAGACGGGTGCGCTGGCCGAGGCGGCTGGCATCGCCTTGCTGCCAGGGGCCGAGCTGACCTGTGTGACGGCCGCCGGGGTGACTCTCCACCTGCTCGCGTACGCGCCGTCGCCGGACGACCGCGTCCTGGCTGAGCAGATGGCGTTGGTACGCGACGACCGCGTGCCGCGGGCCCGGCGGATCATCCGCCGGCTGCGCGAGGAGGGCGGCTACGCGGTCACCGACGAGCAGGTGCTGGCGATCGCAGGGGGAGCGGCGTCGGTCGGGCGCCCGCACATCGCCCAGGCCCTGGTCGGGGCCGGGGGTGCAAGCAGCGTCCAAGATGCTTTCGACCGCCTGCTGGCCAACGGCCGGCCGTACTACGAGCCGCACCACGCGATGCCGGTGCTCGACGCCATCGGCTGGGTGCGCGGGGCGGGAGGGGCCCCCGTCTTCGCCCACTCGCTGGCGCGCCTGCGCGGCCCGGTCGTGTCCGACGAGGACTTCGAGCAGATGGTCGAGGCCGGGCTGGCCGGGGTCGAGGTCGACCACGTCGACCACGCGGAGGAGGACCGCGCCTGGTTGCGGTCCTTCGCCGCCACGCACGACCTGCTGACGACGGGCTCAAGCGACTACCACGGCGCGCGCAAGGAGGGGCTGCGGCTCGGCGCCAACACCACCCCTGACGACCAGGTCGAGCGGCTGCTCGCCGAGGTCGGCCTCACCCTCGAGTCACTGCCAGCAGCAGCCCGCCGATACGCGGGTGCGCCGTGACCGCCGCCGACGGCCAGTTGGGGCTGGCGGGCATGCCGCGCCGACTGGTGACCACCTCGCCGTCGAAGCTGGGCGCGTGGGTCGACTGCCCGCGGAAGTACCGCTTCGCGTACGTGGACCGGCCCACTCCGCCGAAAGGCGCACCCTGGGCGCACAGCAGCCTGGGGGCCAGCATCCACAACGCCCTCGCCTCCTGGTGGAGCCTGCCGATAGAGCGGCGCGACCCCGAGGAGGCCGGGCGGCTCCTGCAGACCGGCTGGCTGGAGGACGGCTACCGCGACGACGCGCAGTCGGCGCAGTGGCTGGCCCGGGCCCGCGAGATGGTTACGGCGTACGTCGCCGCCCTGGACCCGGCCGACGAGCCACGCGGGGTCGAGCGCTCGGTGGGCTACCGGACCGAGGCGATCTCGGTCACCGGGCGGGTCGACCGGATTGACGAGCGGCCCAGCGAGGACGGCGGCCGCGAGCTCGTCATCGTCGACTACAAGACCGGGCGCTCGGCGCTGACCGTCGATGATGCGCGCGGCTCCCTGCAGTTGGCCCTCTACGCCCTCGCGGCGGCGGGCGTGCTGCGGCTGCGGTGCCGCCGGGTCGAGCTGCACCACCTGCCGACGGCGCGGGTCCTGGCCTGGGAGCACACGCCGCAGTCGCTGGAGCGCCAGCTTAGGCGGGCCGAGGCCATCGCCCTCGAGGCCCGCGATGCCACCGACGCGGCGGCGGACGGAAGACCCGTCGACGAGGCCTTCCCGGCCAGGACCGGCCCGCTGTGCCAGTACTGCGACTGGCGGGCGCGCTGCCCGGAGGGCCAGGCGGCCTCCCGCGCCCTGCAGCCCTGGGACGGGCTGGCGCGCGAGGACGCCGTCCTTGACGAGCCGCTGGAGGGGTAGCCCGTCCGGCCCGCGCTCAGCGGTCGGCCGACCGCCAGAACGCGTCCAGCTCGGCCGCCGTCTCCGCGGGGCGCTCCGCGGCCGGGGAGTGCACGGCGCCCGGGATGCAGACGGCGGGCACCCCGAGCCGCTCCGCCATCTGCTCCTGGTCGCTGACCGGCCAGCCGTCGTCGTGCTCGCCGAAGACCACCTGGGCGGGCAGACCCTCGGGGCGGCCGATCACCCCGGCCAGGGCGGCCACCTCATCCGGCGCAGTCCGCAGCTGCCGCGCCTTGGCGGCCAGCCCGGTCGGCGAGTTGGCGAGGAACCGCCGCTCCAGGAACCCGGCCGTCTCGGGGTGCTCGGGGGGCCACCAGCCGGTGGCCCGGTCGAGCTCGCACTTGGCCCGCCAGACCGCCTCGATCCCGTGCACCGGCAGGGCCTGCTCGAGTTGGAGCAGGGTCTGCTGCTGCTGCGCGCCGGGCATCGCGCCAGGACCGCTGGAGAGCAGGGTGAGGGAGGCGAAGCGGCCGGGGGCGCTGAGCACGGCCGCCCGCGCCACGAGCCCGCCGAACGAGTGGCCGACCAGATGCGGCCGACCGCCGAGCGCGTCGACGACGGCGAGCACGTCCTGGCCGAGCGCGCCGATCGCGTACGCCTCGGCGGGGTCGTCGCGGCCGGCCCCGTGCTGGGCGCTCTCGTACTGGCCGCGCTGGTCGTACGCCACGACCCGCCAACCCGCGGCGGCCAGCGGCTCCAGCACGGCGATGAAGTCCTCCTTGCTGCCGGTGAAGCCCGGGATCAGCAGGGCGAGTCCGCGCTCGGCCCCGGCCGCGGGCAGATCAAGCGCGGCGAACGAGCCGCGCGCCGTCGTGATGGTGGTGCGGCAGGTGCCCGGTGGAGGGTCGAGGAACGGGGGGTTGCTCATTACGGGCACAATAGGCGTCGCCTCGGACCCCCTTCCGTCGGGAGCGCTGTGACCCGCATCATCGCCGTCGCCAACCAGAAGGGCGGCGTCGCCAAGACGACCTCGGTCGCCTCGCTCGGAGCTGCGCTGGTCGAGCAGGGCCACCGGGTTCTGCTTGTCGACCTCGACCCGCAGGCCTGCCTGACGTTCTCGCTCGGGATCGACCCCGAAGCCCTCGACCTGAGCGTCCACGACGTGCTGCTCGGGCGGGTCGGCGCGAGCATGGCCCTGCTGGAGACCGAGGACGGCCCGGATCTGCTGCCAGCGACGATCGACCTGGCCGGCTCGGAGGCCGCCCTGCTCACCCGGGCTGGCCGCGAGTACGTCCTGCGCGAGGCGCTCGAGGAGGTCGCCCAGAGCTACGAGTTCGTGCTCATCGACTGCTCCCCATCCCTGGGCGTGCTGACCCTCAACGCGCTCACCGCGGCGGACGAGGTCATCGTGCCGCTGCAGTGCGAGACGCTGTCGCACCGCGGCGTGGGCCAGCTGCTCGACACCGTCCACGATGTGCAGCGGATCCTCAACAAGCGCCTCGTCGTCCGTGGCGTCCTGCCAACGCTGTACGACGGCCGCACCAACCATGCGCGTGCGGTCTTGGCCGACGTCTCCGAGCGCTACGGCCTGACGGTGCTGGAGCCGCCGATCCCGAAGTCCGTGCGCTTCGCCGAGGCGCCGCTCGCCGGCCGCACCGTTCTGTCGACCGCCCGCAGGGGCAAGGGCGCCGAGGCCTATCGCGAGCACGCTCGCGCGCTGGCGGCGGGGGCCCCCGCATGAGCGCCCGGCAGGACCCGGGCTTCGACCGGCTTAAGCCGCGCACCCCGCGCGCGGATGCCGCCCCCGTCGGCTCGGAGTCGATCCCCGACCAGGACGGCAAGCGGGCGCTCTTCTCCAGCCAGGTCGAGCCGGCGACGTCGGCCCCGGGCTCGGTGACGATCACCTGCTCGCAGTGCGAGGCGAGCACCTCGGTCTCGCTGCGGCAGGCGGCCCTGCTCGCGGCGCCGTCGATGCACCTGCCCTTCCTGCGGCGCGGCCACGGCTCTTACATGCGCTGCCCGGCCTGCGGTGAGCGCACCTGGGTGGCGCTCAGCCTGCACCTGTAGGACCCCTCGACCACGACACCCTCCACCTCAACGACAACGTGAGGGATGTCCCGGCGCGCCTCCTTGATCGCGCGGGTGCGCGCAGACACGCTGGGCGGGCTCCTTGGGCCGTGCTTCGGACAGCGGCCCTCCTTCCCCAGGAGGCTCCGGCGTGACAGCCGTGCCGTTTGACGTCTCGCTCCAGGCCATGGCCTCGGGCGAGCGGCCCTTCGCTCCGCGCAGCCATGGCCTCGTCGTCGTGGTGGCCGCGCTGGCGGTCGTCTTCGTGCTCGGGTTCGCCGTTGGCGGCACGGCCCGGACCGCGGCCCTCGTCGACCCCGGCGCCGCTCGGCTGTCGGCCCTCGCGGTCAGCCCGGTCTCGGCCGTCGAGTCGGCGGTCGACACCTCGACGGCAACCCGCGAGTCCGACCTCGCGCTCGCCGCGGCGACGGCGGCCCCCGCGGCCGCCGTGGTCCCCGCGGCCTCGGCCGGGTCGGCCGTCGTCGAGGGGGGCACCGCAGGCCCCCTGGAGAGCGGCGCCGAGTCGGCGGCCATGGCCACGCCGCCGCCGGGCTCAGGGGAGGGGCGGCGGATCGTCTACAGCCAGTCGACGATGCACGTGTGGCTCGTCGAAGCTGACGGCACGGTCGCCCGCGAGTACCCGATCATCGGGCGCCGCGGACTGCCGAAGCCCGGCGCCTACGCCGTCTACTCGAAGTCCGAGCAGTCGGTGAGCCCGAAGTACGGCCTCACGTTCAACTGGATGGTCCGCTTCGCGTACGGCAAGGAGCTGCGCATCGGCTTCCACGACATCCCGGTGAAGGACGGCGTGCCGATCAGCGACGAGACGCAGATGGGCCTGCCGCTCGGGATGGGCGGCTGCGTGCGGCAGACCGCCGAGAACGCGAAGTTCCTCTACGGCTGGGCGTCGGTGGGCACGCCGGTCGTCGTGCTGGCCTGACCCTCGCCGCCGCTGCCTGAGCCCCGTCCGCGGCCGCCACGCCGCCGCCGGCGCTTGGTTGGCTCGCCGCCCTCCGGCTGGCCCGATGTGCGGGCTGCGGGCTCGGCCGGCTTGGTGGCCTCGCCCGCGCTGGACGCTCCCGCCTCGCCACCGCGGGTGCGGGTCGGGTGCGCTCGCGCGGCGCGCGGGCGGCCCGGGTGCCGCCGCCCTCTCCGGCCGCGTGGCCCCCGCCGCGGCCGCCGCGCGACTCGTGGTGGCGCTTGGGGGGCGCGGACTTCGGGGTGTGCTTGCCGGTCTCGCCGAGGTCCTCGACCTCTTCGCCCTCAAGGCCCTCACGGACCCGCTTGTCGCCGCGGCAGGACGCCCTTGGCGCCCGCCGGGATGCCGAGGTCCGAGTACAGCCACGGGGATGCGGAGTACGTCTCGCGGGCCTGGCCGATACCGAGCTCAAGCGTGGTGTCGATCATCTCCCAGCGGTGCAGCTCATCCCAGTCGACGAAGGTGATCGCGGTGCCCGACCTGCCGGCGCGCGCCGTGCGGCCGATGCGGTGCACGTACGTGGAGTGGTCGTCGGGGCACTGGTAGTTGACGACGTGGGTGATGTCGTCGACGTCGATGCCGCGGGCCGCCACATCGGTCGCGACGAGGACGTCGATCTTGCCCTTGCGGAAGGCGCGCATGGCCCGCTCGCGGGCGCCCTGGCCGAGGTCGCCGTGCAGGCTGCCGACGGCGAATCCCCGGTCGGTCAGCTCCTCCTCGACGCGCTGGGCGGTGCGCTTGGTGCGGCAGAAGACCAGGGTCAGCCCGCGGCCCTCGGCCTGCAGCACGCGGGCGAGCATCTCGACCTTGTCGAGGTTGTGCGCGCGGTAGGCGTACTGCTTGACGAGCTTGACCGTCGCGCCCTGGTCCTCGGGGTCGTGCGCCCGGATGTGGATCGGCTGGTTCATGTAGCGGCGGGCGAGGTTGAGCACGGGGCCGGCCATCGTCGCGGAGAACAGCAGGGTCTGGCGGTCGGTGGGCAGCATCGCCACGATCCGCTCGACGTCGGGGAGGAAGCCGAGGTCGAGCATCTCGTCGGCCTCATCGAGCACCGCGGTGCGCACCTGCGACAGGTCGATCTTGCGCTGGTTGGCCAGGTCGATCAGCCGGCCAGGCGTGCCGACGACGACCTCGACGCCCTTCTGCAGCGCCTCGACCTGCGGCTCGTACGCGCGTCCGCCGACGATCGCGAGGACCCGCACGCCGCGGCGGGCGCCGGCCTGCTTGATGTCCTCGGCGACCTGCTGGCACAGCTCACGGGTGGGGACCACGACGAGCGCCTGCGGTCGGCCGAGCTCGGCCGGCGGGATGGCGGTCTCGGCGGGCGCCTCATCGCCAGGGGCCACCAGGCGCTGCAGCAGCGGCACGCCGAACGCCAGCGTCTTGCCGGTGCCGGTCTTGGCCTGGCCGATCAGGTCGGCGCCGCCGAGGGCGAGCGGGATCGTCTGCTCTTGGATCGGGAACGGGTGGATGATGCCGGCGGCCTCAAGTGCATCGGCCGTCTCGGCGAGCACGCCGAGGTCGCGGAACGTGGGCTTGCTGATGGCGTCCTGCCTTCGTCGGTGCGCGGGACGCGTCGCCGGAAGGCGTGGGGCCCGCGCGCGGGTTCGTGGGCGCGCCGCGCGGAGGTGCGGACCGCGACAGGCGCGGACGACGCGGGCGCGCGCCGGGTGATGCGCAGGAGTCTACGCGGATGGCTGGCTCGGGTGGCTGGTTAGGCTCGCCGCCATGACCGAGCACGCCTCAGCCCCCGCGAACCCCTTCGACGCCCCGGCGTACCGGGTCGGCGTGGTCGAGCTGCTGGGCGTGCTCGCGTACGGCGAGTTGTCGGCCTTCGAGCGGCTGGCCGCCGACGCGGCGCTGGCGCCCACGCTCGCCGACAAGGCGGCGCTCGCCGACATGGCCAGCGCGGAGTACCACCACTACGAACGCCTCGCCGGGAGGCTCGTCGACCTAGGCGCCGACCCGTACGAGGCGATGGCGCCCTTCGTCGCCTCCATCGACGGCTTCCACGAGTCCACCCACCCGGCCGACTGGCTGGAGGGCCTGATCAAGGCGTACGTCGGCGACGGCATCGGGGCGGACTTCTACCGCGAGGTGTCGACCCATCTGGACCCGGACACCCGCGACCTCGTGCTCGCCGTCTGCGGGGACACCGGGCACGCGGAGTTCGCCGTCGACCGGGTGCGGGCCGCGATCGCCGAGGACCCGCGGGTGGCCGGCCGGCTCGCGTTGTGGGGCCGTCGGCTGGTGGGGGAGATGCTGTCGCAGGCCCAGCGGGTGGCGGCTGAGCGCGACAACCTGGCCAACCTGCTCGTGGGCGGGATCACCGGTGAGGACGGCTACGAGGGGCTGGCCGGTTTCGACCTGGCCGAGGTCGGCCGGATCTTCGCCCAGCTCACCGAGGCGCACACGCGCAGGATGCAGGCGCTCGGCCTGGCGGCCTGAGCCGAAGGCGAGGGCCGCTGTTGGCCGCGAGCCACGTGGCTGTCCACAGATTCCCCAAACCCCTTGTGCGGCCTGGGGCTCTCCGCCAGAATCGAACACATGTTCGAACGTGTGGCGGGGCCGGATCTGGGTCCCGCGCTGGCCGCTGTGGAGCTGGCCGGGCTGGACGGGGAGGCGCTGGTGGAGGCGCTGGCGGCGACGCAGCGGCTGGTGTCGTGGGCGCAGGCCCGCCAGGCCGAGCTGGTCGCCGAGGTCGCCCGGCGGGTGCCGGAGGTGATCGGCCCGGGGGGCTGCTCGGGCCACGAGGTGGCCGAGTTCGAGGTCGGCGCGGCGCTGCGGCTGTCGTCGCGGGCGGCGCAGGCCCGCGTCGACGGCTGCCTGGCGATCGCCGAGCGCCCGGCGGTGCTCGAGGCGCTGCGGTCCGGGCGGCTGGACTGGGTGCGGGCCGAGGCGGTCGCCTCGGCCGTGGGCGAGCTGGCGTCGCGGCCGGGGATGGCCGGCGCGGCCGACCAGGTGGAGGCGCAGGCGCTGGGGCGGGCGGCGGGCCAGACCGCGCCGCAGGTCCGCGCCGCGCTGGCCCGCCTGGTCCTGAAGGCCGACCCCGCCGGCGCCGACACCCGACACCAGGCCGCCCGCAGGGAGCGGCGGGTGTGGGTCAGCCCGCTGGAGGACGGGATGGCCGAGCTGCGGGCCCTGCTGACCGCCCCCGACGCGCTGCGGGTGTACGCCGCGCTGGGGGAGGCGGCGTGGGCCGCCCGCCAGGCCGAGGCGGCCCCAGCGGGGGAGCGCCGGACGTTGGACCAGCTGCGGGCCGACGCCCTCGTGCGGATCGCGTGCGCCGGGACGGTGAGCGAGTCAGGCGGACGGGGGGCGGGTCCCGCCGGGGCTGGGGTGGCTGTTCGCCCCGGAGGGGCGCGCCCCCCGGGAGCCCCCACGGAGACCTCGGCGAGCGGCCCGGTCCCGCGCGGGCAGCGCCCGCAGATCCTGGTCACCGTCCCCGCCGGCACGCTGCTGGGCCTCGGCGGGGAGCCCGCCCACCTCGCCGGCCACGGCCCGATCCCCGACAGCATGGCCCGCGAGCTCGCCCAAGACGGGGTGTGGCGGCGGGTCCTCACCGACCCCGCCACGGGCGCGGTCCTCGACGTCGGCCGCACCCGGCACGACCCGCCCGCCGACCTCGACCGGTTCGTCCGGGTCAGGGACGGCATGTGCCGGTTCCCCGGCTGCCGCAGGCAGGCCGCCGGCTGCGACTTCGACCACACCGTCCCGTACCCGCACGGGGCGACCAGCGCGGCGAACCTGCACGCCCTGTGCCGCCGGCACCACCGCCTCAAACACGAGACCGGATGGCAGGTCACCGCCCAGCCCGGCAACCGGCTGAAGTGGACCAGCCCCCTCGGCGCCATCTACACCACCAGCCCGCCCACCCCGGGCGACGAGCCCTGGACCCAGACCGGTCGAGGCACGGCATCCGAGAGATTGCGTGCCTGGGTGATCGACGCGCGGCACCGATCGCCGTTCGAGGTCGCCCTCGAACTCGCCAGCTGAGTCGGCGCTCTACAGCGCGCCGAAGCCGACCTTGCGGGTCTCGGACTCGCCGAGCTCGACGTAGGCGACCTTCTCAGCCGGGACCATCACCTGACGGCCCTTGTCATCGCTGAGGACGAGCAGGCCGGCGTCATCGGTGAGCGCGGCGCGTACGGCGGCGGCCACGTCGTCAGCGCTCGCGGCCGTCTCGACGACGAGCTCGCGGTTGGCGCCCTTGACGCCGATCTTGACCTCCACGGTGGTCCTCCCAGGCTGCGTGCATGTGCGTGCGGGGTGTCTGGTTCGCCAGGCTAGTGCGCTCGCGGCCATCGGGCCGTACGGGTACGCGCAGCGCGAACAGCGACCAGGGAACGACCGGTCAGGTCTGCCGGGGGAACCCGCCGATGCCGCGCCACGACAGCGCGGCCAGCAGCCGGGTGGCGTGGTCGCGCGGGATGGTGCCGGAGGAGGCGAGCCAGTAGCGCGCCGAGACCTGGGCCATGCCGGTCAGCCCGACCGCCAGCAGGTGCGCCTCGGGGGCGGACAGCCCGGCGTCCTCAGCGATCGTCTGGGAGACCGCGTCCGCGCACAGGTGGGTCAGCCGGTCGACCCGGTCGCGCACGGCCGGCTCGCCGGTCAGGTCGGACTCGAAGACCAGCCGGAACGCCCCGCCGGGGTCGGCGACGTAGTCGAAGTAGGTCTGGATGGTCGCTGCCACGCGCTGCTTGTTGTCCTGCGTGGAGTCCAGGGCCTCCTGGATCGCGGCCACCAGCGCGTCGGCGCTCGAGTCGAGCAGCGCGAGATAGAGGTCGAGCTTGCCGGGGAAGTGCTGGTACAGCACGGGCTTGCTGACCCCGGCCCGGTCGGCGATCTCGTCCATCGCGGCGGCGTGGTAGCCCTGCGCGACGAACACCTCCTGCGCGGCGGCCAGCAATTGCAGCCGGCGCTCCCCGCGTGGCAGCCGGGCCCCGCGCACGGCGGAGTCGGCAACGGTGTTCGCGGTCACGGCCGGAGCCTACCCGCGGGTAGGGACCTCAGGTGGGGGTGTTCGCCGCGTCAGCGCTCCTCGTCATCGATCGCGACCTCGTGCCGCTGGTCGGCGAGGTCGGCCGCCGGGACCTCGGCGCCCTCGGCGAGTGCTTGCTCGACCTCGTCCTCCACCGCCGCGGGCTCGTCGAGGAGATCGTCCCCAGGGTTGGCGGGCACGTCGTGCAGGTCCATCTCGGACATGGCCACTCCTCCCGTTGCGGCGGGCGGTCGGCCCACCCGGTACTTCGACGGTACGCCGCAGGGAGGGCCCGCGGGCCGGGTCCGAAGTCACCGGCCCGAGCCCCCGGTGGGAACGCCTGCGGCCGCCGGGTTCGCCCGTCTGGGTGACATGCCCCGCCTGTCCCTGCTGTCACACTCGTCCCGTGACCGCCGTGGCTGATGAGGTGGCCGCGGCGCTCCGGGCGATCCCGGGCGTCGCGGACGCGCGCCTGCACGCCGACGGCCGCGCTGAGGGCGCCGGCACGGTCCGGCTCACCCTCGATCCGCACGCCGATGAGGTCGCCGTGGCCCACGCGGTCAACGCGGTGCTCCGCAGCGGCTTCGGGCTGGCGGTCGACGCCGACCGCGTCCAGGTGGTCGAGGACTCGGTGCCGGTGCGGGCCCCCTCGGTGTCGTACGGGCAGGCCCGCTCGACCAGCGTGCCCGCCGCCCCCGCGACGCAGGCAGCGACCGCGCCCACTGGACCGGCTGCGGCTGCGGGAGCCTCGACCGCCGCCACGAGGCTGTCGATCGAGCGGCTGTCGCTCACCTCGGCCGGCCTCGGCGTGACGGTGGAGGTGGGGCTGGCCGGTCGGTCCGGCCAGGCGGTCGGCTCCGCGGAGTCGCCCGCGAGCGGGCCGAGTGTGCACCGGGCCGTGGCCGAGGCCACCGCGCGCGCGATCGAGCAGGCCCTGGGGGGCGGCGCCCGGCTGGCGATCGAAGGGGTCGAGGCCACCGCGTTGGCCGGCGAGCAGGCCATCGTGGTCTCGGTGGCACTCGTCACCGGGCACGGCGCCGAGCGGCTCACGGGCGCCAGCCGGGTGCGGGAGGATGCCCGCCATGCCGTGGTCCGCGCCGTGCTCGACGCCGTCAACCGGCGCCTCGAGGCCCTCCTCGTCTGACGACGCCTTCTCGGCGTGGCTGGTCGAGATCAAGGACGCGATCAGCGGCGTCGGCGGGTCCGACGTGCCGTGCGGCACGTGCACGGCCTGCTGCACGTCGTCGCAGTTCATCCACATCGAGCCCGACGAGCGCGACGCCCTGGCCCACATCCCGGCCGAGTTGCTGTTCCCGGCGCCGGGCCGGCCGCGAGGCCACGTGCTCCTGGGCTATGACGAGCGGGGGCACTGCCCGATGCTGGTCGACGGCGCGTGCTCCATCTACGCGCACCGGCCCCGGACCTGCCGCACGTACGACTGCCGGGTGTTCGCGGCGGCGGGGGTCGATCCCGGCGAGGACAAGCCCCTGATCGCCAGCCGGGCCCGCACCTGGCGGTTCGACTACCCGACCGCCGCCGACCGGGATCGGCACGAGGCCGTACGAGCGGCGGCGAGGTACCTCGCCGAGGACCCCGGCGCGCGTCCGGACGGCGCCCCGGAGCCCAGCGCCACCCAGCTCGCCGTGCGGGCGATCGAGATCCATGAGCGCTTCCTGGCGGACCGCCCGGACGAGCAGGGCAGGATGTGAGCCATGGTTGCGCCGCAGACCCCGCCGATCGCCTTTGAGCCGTGGCCCCGCGACGAGGTCGCCCTGCCGGGGTGGACGCTCGCGGTGCGCACGTCGGAGCCGGCCCTGCCGGGCGCCGAGCCGGCGGTGCTCGTGCACGGTCTCGGCGGCTCGTCCCTCAACTGGACCGACCTGATGGGCCTGCTCCGCGACCGGCTGGACTCCCGGGCGCCCGACCTGCCCGGGTTCGGCTACTCGCCTCCTCCCGACGACGGCGACTACACGCTCGCCGGACACGCGCGGGCCGTGATCGCCCTGATCGAGCAGGAGGCCCGCGGGCCGGTGCACCTGTTCGGCAACTCCCTCGGCGGGGCGGTGTCGACGACCGTCGCGAGCCGCCGCCCCGACCTGGTCCGCAGCCTGACCCTGATCTCGCCGGCCCTGCCCGACCTGGTCCCCGGGCTGGCCAGGCTCCAGGTGGGCCTGACCGGGCTCCCGGGGGTGGGCGGGTTCCTGACCCGCCAGCTCACCCGGATGTCTCCCGAGCAGCGGACCGAGGGGATGATCCGGATGGTCTACGGAGACCCGGCCGCCGTGCCGCCGGAGCGCCGCCGCGAGGCGGAGGCGGAGATCGCCCGGCGGCTCTCCCTGCCGTACGCGGCCGATGCGCTCACCCGCTCCGCGCAGGACCTCCCGCGCGCCTACCTCGACCGCGGCCCCGATGCGCTGTGGCGGCTCGCCGAGCGCATCGAGTGCCCGGTGCTCGTGGTGTACGGCCGGCGCGACCAGCTGGTGCACCCGCGGGCGGCGTACAAGGCGACCCGGCACTTCCGCGACTGCGCGGTCGTCGTGCTGCCGCAGAGCGGCCACGTCGCGCAGATGGAGCACCCCGAGCAGGTGGCCGCCGCCTGGCGCGACCACCTCGGCGGGCTGAGTCACTAGGGTCCAGCCGTGGACCCCGCGTCGGACCGTGCGCCGGACGAGGTGCTGACCCCGCTGCTGGCCCAGATCGAGGTCTTCCAGGGGCGGACGCTGCAGGTGGCCGAGCTCGGCGGCGGGCTGACGAACCACAACTACCGCGTGCGCACCGATGACGGCGGCGACTACGTCGTCCGGGTGAGCGACAACGAGTCCGGCGGCCTGCTCGCCATCGACCGCGCCCGGGAGCGCGTCAACACCGCACGAGCCTGGCAGGCCGGCGTGGGCGCCCCGGTGATCCAGGCGCTGCCCGAGGTGGACGTCCTCGTGGTCGGCTTCCTGCAGGGGCGGACGCTGGAGGCGGCCGATCTGCGCGACCCCGCCGTGATCCCCCGGGTGGCCGCCGCCGTGCGCACCCTGCACGCGGGGCCGGCGTTCGAGGGGTCGTTCGACATGCGCGAGCTGCGTCGGCGCTACCTGCGGATCGTCCGCGAGCGCGGCTTCCGGCTGCCGGACGACTACCTCGCGCTGGAGCCCCTCGTGGAACGGCTGGAGGACGCCATGCGCCCCGGCGACGAGCCGCTCGTGCCGTGCAACAACGACCTGCTGGCCGCCAACTTCATCGACGACGGCGAGCGGATCTGGCTGATCGACTACGAGTACAGCGGGATGAACGAGGCCTCCTTCGAGCTGGGCAACATCGCCTCGGAGTCCGGCTTGGACGACGGGCAGACCGAGGCGCTCGTCACGGCGTACTGGGGGCGTGGGTCTGCGGTGAAGCTCGCCAGGGCGCAGGCGTGGTCGCTGCTGGCCCGCTACGGATGGACGCTGTGGGCGTCGATCCAGGACGGCGCCTCCACCATCGACTTCGACTTCTGGGGATGGGGCATGGAGAAGTACGACAGCGCGCGCGCCGAGCTCATCGGGCCGCGACTGGACGCCCTGCTGGACACCCTGGCGGGCGGTCTGGAAGGGGAGGGCTGAGCCATGGCGGACCTGCCGGGGCGCGCGCGGATCGCGGTGATCGGCGGAGGCGTCGGCGGCGCGAGCATCGCCTACCACCTCGCCGAGGCGGGCGAGACCGATGTCGTGGTGCTTGAGCGCGCGGAGCTGACGAGCGGCTCGACGTTCCACTCGGCCGGGCTGGTCGGGCAGCTGCGCGGCTCGGTGACGCTCACCGCGCTGATGATGGACTCGGCCGCCCTCTACCGCCGGTTGGCGGAGGACCCCGACACCGACCCCGGCTGGGTCGAGTGCGGGGGGATCCGGCTGGCGTCCAGCCCGCAGCGGCTTGAGGAGCTCGAGCGCCAGGTGGGCTGGGCCGAGACGTTCGGGCTGCCGTTGCACGGGATCTCCGCCGACGAGGCCCGCGACCTCTTCCCGCTGATGAGCACCGACGGAGTCCTCGGGGCGACCTTCCTGCCCACCGACGGCTACCTCGACCCCTCGCAGCTGTGCTACGCGCTGGCCAAGGGCGCCCGCCGGGCCGGCGTCACCATCGCCGAGCGCACCCGGGTGCTGTCGATCGACGTCCTCGGCGGCGAGCGCCGGGGCCAGCGCGGAGGGCGCGGTTTCGTCGTGCGCACCGACCGCGGCGACCTTGAGTGCGACGCGGTCGTCGACGCCGCGGGGATGTACGCCGCCGAGGTCGCCCGCATGGTCGGCGTGCGGGTGCCGATCATCCCGATGAGCCACCAGTACGTCGTGACCCAGAAGGTCCGCGAGGTGGCCGCAGGCGACCCCCGCCTGCCGACCCTGCGCGACCCCGACCTCCTCGTCTACTACCGCGAGGACGGCGAGCGGCTCGTGATGGGCGGGTACGAGCGGGAGTCGCGGCCCTTCGCCCTCGGGCCGGACGGGCTCGACGCGATCCCGGCGGACTTCAACGGCCGGCTGCTGCCCGAGGAGCTGGGCCGGCTGGAGGAGATCTTCGCCAACGCGGCGCGGCGGGTGCCGGCGATGGCCGACGCCGAGATCCGCTCGTTCATCAACGGGCCCGAGGGCTTCACCCCGGACAACGAGTTCTGCCTAGGGGAGACCGAGGTGCGGGGCTTCTTCGTGGCGGCGGGGTTCTGCGCCCACGGCATCGCGGGCGCGGGCGGCATGGGCGGGGCGATGGCGCGCTGGGTGCTGGACGGCGACCCCGGCCTCGACCTGTGGGAGATGGACGTGCGGCGGTTCGGCCGCCAGTACCGCTCGCCGTCGTACACCCTCAAGCGGGTCACTGAGAACTACGAGACCTACTACGACATCAAGTACCCCGGCCACGAGCGGCAGTCCGGCCGGCCGCTGCGGCTCACTCCCGCCAACGCGTGGCATGCGGCGCACGGCGCCGTCTTCGGCGAGAAGAGCGGCTGGGAGCGGGTCAACTGGTACGAGTCCAACGCCGCGGCCGGCGACCCGGACAAGCGCCCGCACGGCTGGGCCGGCCACCACTGGTCGCCGGCGATCGAGGCCGAGCACCGGGCGACCCGCGAGGCGGCGGGGCTCTTCGATGAGTCCTCGTTCGCCAAGCTCGAGGTCTCCGGACCCGGAGCCGCCGACGTGATGGAGCGGCTCTGCGACAACCGGGTGGCGCGCGGGGTGGGCCGCATCACGTACACGCAGATGCTCAACGCCCGCGGCGGCGTCGAGTGCGACTTCACGGTGACGCACCTGGCTGAGGACGCGTTCGGCATCGTGACGGGCACCGCCTTCGGACAGCACGACCTCTCGTGGATCCGGCGGCACCTGCCCGACGACGGGTCCGTCGAGGTCCGCGACGTCACCAGCGCGCAGGCCTGCTTCGGCCTCTGGGGGCCGCGGGCGCGGGACATCCTGGCCCCGCTGACCCCGCAGGCCTTGGACAGCAAGGCATTTCCCTACCTCACGATGCGCGAGACGACCGTCGCCGACGTGCCGGTGCGGCTGCTGCGGGTCACCTTCGTGGGGGAGCTCGGCTGGGAGCTCTACTGCCCGGCCGAGTACGGCGCCGGGCTGTGGGCCGCGCTGTGGGAGGCCGGCCAGCCGCACGGGCTGACCGCCTGCGGATACAAGGCCATCGACTCGCTGCGCGCCGAGAAGGGCTACCGGTACTGGGGCTCCGACGTGACGCCGGACGAGACTCCGTACGAGGCGGGGCTGGGCTTCTGCGTGAAGATGGACAAGGACTTCATCGGGCGCGAGGCGCTGGCGCAGCACGCCGAGAGCGGCCCGTCGAAACGGCTGGCCTGCCTCGTCATCGACGACCCGCGCCGCGTGGTGCTGGGCAACGAGCCGGTCCGGGTCGGCGGCCGCACGGTGGGCCGCGTGACCACCGGCGCCGCGGGCCACACCGTGGGCCGGTCGATCGCCTTCGCGTACCTGCCCGCCGAGCACCTGGCCCCGGGCACGTCGGCCGAGGTGCTCGTGTTCGGCGACTGGGTGCCGGCCGAAGTCTCCGCCGAGCCCCTGTACGACCCCGAGGGCGCCAAGATCCGGTCATGACCCAAACCAAGCGCGAGGGGATGCTGACCCTCGAGGAGCTGCGCGCGCACGTGGAGACCGGGCGCGTCGACACCGTCCTGGTGGCGCTCACCGACATGCAGGGCCGGCTCCAGGGCAAGCGGCTGCACGCCCGCTACTTCCTCGATGAGGTGGTCGGCCACGGGACCGAGGGCTGCAACTACCTGCTCGCGGTCGACGTGGACATGAACACCGTCGACGGCTACTCGATGTCGTCGTGGTCCACGGGCTACGGCGACTTCGTGATGGACCCGGACTTCAGCACCCTGCGGATCGTCCCGTGGCTGCCGGGCACCGCCCTGGTGCTCGCCGACGTGCGCTGGCTCAACGGCGCCGACGTGGTCGCCTCGCCGCGCCAGATCCTGCGCAAGCAGGTCGACCGGCTGACCGAGCGCGGGCTGGTCGCCCTCGCGGGGACCGAGCTCGAGTTCATCGTCTTCCGCGACACCTACGAGGCCGCCTGGGCCTCGGGCTACCGCGGCCTGACGCCGGCCAACCAGTACAACGTCGACTACTCGATGATCGGCACGTCGAGGGTCGAGCCGCTGCTGCGCAAGATCCGCAACGACATGGTCGGCGCGGGGCTGGTGTGCGAGTCGGCCAAGGGCGAGTGCAACCTCGGCCAGCACGAGATCGCCTTCAAGTACGCCGACGCGCTGACCACCTGCGACAACCACTCGATCTACAAGACCGGGGCCAAGGAGATCGCGGCCCAAGAGGGCTGCTCGATCACGTTCATGGCCAAGTACGACGAGCGCGAGGGCAACTCCTGCCACATCCACCTCTCGCTTCGGGGGACCGACGGGTCGCTGGTGCTCGCCGACCCCAACGGCCGCGAGGGGATGTCGGCGATGGGGGAGGCGTTCGTCGCGGGCCAGCTCGCGCGGATGGAGGAGCTGACGCTGCTGTTCGCCCCGAACATCAACTCGTACAAGCGCTACGTCACCGGCTCGTTCGCCCCCACGGCGATCAAGTGGGGCCGGGACAACCGGACCTGCGCGTTCCGGCTGGTGGGCCACGGCGCCTCGCTGCGGCTGGAGAACCGGGTGCCGGGCGGCGACGTCAACCCGTACCTCGCGGTCGCGGGCATCATCGCCGCGGGGCTCGACGGCATCGACCGGGGGCTGACCCTGGAGGACGCCTTCGAGGGCAACGCCTACCAGACCGACGCCACCCGGGTGCCGGAGTACCTCCACGACGCGATGCGGCTGTGGGACGGCTCGCAGTTCGCCCGGGATGCCTTCGGCGAGGAGGTCGTCGCCCACTACTCCAACATGGCCCGCGTCGAGCTCGAGCAGTTCGGCCGGGCGATCACGGACTGGGAGCGGTTCCGGTCCTTCGAGAGAATGTGACGGTTCTTGATGGCCCTGCATGACGTGGTCAACCCGGCGACCGAGCAGATCGTCGCGCAGGTGGAGCAGGCCTCGGCCGAGGAGGCCGACGTCCTCATCGAGCGCGCCGCCGCCGCGTACGAGCCGTGGCGCCGGGTGTCGCCGGCCGACCGCGGCCGGCTGCTGCGCCGGTTCGCCGAGGTCGTCGACGACCACCTGGAGGAGCTCGCGCGGCTCGAGGTCGCCAACGCCGGGCACACCATCGGCAACGCCCGCTGGGAGGCCGGCAACGTCCGCGACGTCCTCGCCTACTACAGCGCGGCCCCGGAGCGGCTGTTCGGCAGGCAGATCCCGGTCGCGGGCGGCCTCGATGTGACGTTCAAGGAGCCCCTCGGCGTCGTCAGCGTGATCGTGCCGTGGAACTTCCCGATGCCGATCGCGGGCTGGGGCTTCGCGCCGGCGCTCGCGGCGGGCAACACCGTGGTGCTGAAGCCCGCCGAGCTGACGCCGCTGACCGCCTTGCGGCTCGGCGAGCTGGCGTTGGAGGCCGGGCTGCCCGAGGGCGTGCTCACGGTGATCTCCGGCAAGGGGTCGGTCGTGGGCGAGCGGTTCGTCGCGCACCCGGCCGTCCGCAAGGTGTGCTTCACCGGGTCGACCGAGGTCGGCCAGCGGATCATGCGCGGCTGCGCCGACCAGGTGAAGCGGGTGACCTTGGAGCTGGGCGGCAAGAGCGCCAACATCGTGTTCGCCGACGCCGACCTCGAGCGCGCGGCGGCGACGGCGCCATACGCGGTCTTCGACAACGCGGGCCAGGACTGCTGCGCGCGCTCGCGCATCCTGGTCGAGCGCTCGGCGTACGACCGGTTCATGGCGCTGCTCGAGCCCGCGGTTCGCGGGGTGCGGGTCGAGGACCCCTCGCTGGACACCTCGGAGATGGGCCCGCTGATCTCGGCCGGGCAGCGCGATGCCGTCGCCTCGTTCGTCCCCGATGGCGCGCCCGTCGCGTTCCGCGGCACCGCCCCCGAGGGACCCGGCTACTGGTTCGCGCCCACGGTGCTGGAGGCCGGCGGGCCGTCCGACCGCGCGTGGACCGAGGAGATCTTCGGCCCGGTCGTGTCGGTCCTGCCGTTCGAGGACGAGGCCGACGCGATCCGGCTCGCCAACGACACCGTCTACGGGCTGTCCGGCTCGATCTGGACCGAGAACCTCGGCCGCGCCCTGCGGGTGTCGCGCGGCGTCGAGACCGGCAACCTGTCGGTCAACAGCCACTCCTCGGTGCGGTACTCCACGCCGTTCGGGGGCTTCAAGCAGTCCGGCCTGGGCCGCGAGCTCGGCCCGGATGCGCTGGACTCCTTCACCGAGGTCAAGAACGTCTTCATCCACACGGAGGTCTGACCCATGGCCGACCCAACCGCGCGCCGCCTCGAGGGCCGTGTCGCCGTCATCACCGGGGCCGCCAGCGGCATCGGCCTCGCCACCGGTCGCCGGCTCGCGTCCGAGGGCGCGACCGTGGTGGTGGCCGACGTCAACGACGAGGCGGGCGCCGCGGCGGCCGCCGAACTCGGCGGCCGCTACGTGCGCGTCGATGTCACCTCGCCGGAGGACAACGAGCGGATGTACGCCGAGGCGTACGAGGCGTACGGCCGGGTCGACATCGCCTTTCACAACGCGGGGATCTCGCCGCCCGACGACGACTCGATCCTGGAGACCGGCCTGGACGCCTGGCGGCGGGTGCAGGAGGTGAACCTGACGTCGGTCTACCTCGGCTGCAAGGCGGCCATCCCGTACATGCAGCGCGGCGGCAAGGGCTCGATCATCAACACCGCCTCGTTCGTCGCCACGATGGGCGCGGCGACCTCGCAGATCTCGTACACCGCATCCAAGGGCGGCGTGCTGGCGATGTCGCGCGAGCTCGGGGTGCAGTTCGCCCGCGAGGGGATCCGGGTCAACGCGCTGTCGCCCGGGCCGGTGAACACGCCACTGCTGCAGGAGCTCTTCGCCAAGGACCCCGAGCGCGCCGCTCGCCGGCTGGTGCACATCCCGATGGGCCGCTTCGCCGAGGCCGAGGAGATCGCCGCCGCCGTGGCGTTCCTCGCCAGCGACGACTCCTCCTTCATCACCGCGGCCAACTTCCTGGTCGACGGCGGCATCTCCGGCGCCTACGTCACCCCCCTCTGACCCGGGAGGATGGCGGGATGCGGCCGCTGATCGGGATCACCACGTACGTCGAGCAGGCGCGCTGGGGGGTCTGGGATGTCCCGGCGGCGCTGGTGCCGCACGCGTACGTCCGGCAGGTCGAGGAGGCGGGGGGCCGGCCGGTGCTGCTGCCCCCGTCGACGGCCGACGCCGCCGAGGTGCTGGACGTGCTCGACGGGCTGCTGCTCGCAGGCGGCGCCGATGTCGATCCCGCGCGGTACGGCCAGGCGGCGCACCCGGAGACCGCCGGACTCCGCCCCGAGCGCGACGGCGCCGAGCTGGGGCTGCTCGACGTGGCGCTGGCGCGCGACCTGCCCGTGCTCGGGATCTGCCGGGGGATGCAGCTGATGGCCGTGCACGCGGGGGGACGCCTCGTGCAGCACCTGCCCGAGGCGGTCGGCCACGAGCGGCACCGCCCGGCCTTGGGCGTCTACGGCGACCACCCGGTACGGCTGGCCCGCGGCTCGCGCGCGCAGCTGGTGCTGGGTGACCGCGTGACCGTCCGCTCGTACCACCACCAGGGCGTCGCGGACGCCGGCTCGCTGGCGGTGACCGGCTGGGCCGACGACGAGACCATCGAGGTGGTGGAGCGCGCCGACCGGCGCTTCGCCTTGGGCGTGCTGTGGCACCCCGAGGTGGGCGACGACCCCCGGCTGTTCGACGCGCTGGTGGCGGCCACCCGGGGCTGAGCCCGCCCGGCCCGCGGGCTGTCTCACCGGCCGGACCCGGCCGGGGGGAATGGCGCGTCGTCTGGGATCGTTGACCGCGCTAGGAAGTTGAACGCGCAAGCACCCCGCCGCGCCCGCACCCGAACGACCCAGGAGCACACCGTGTCATTGCCGCCGCTGGTCGAGCCCGCCGCCGAGCTCACCGTCGACGAGGTCCGCCGCTACAGCCGCCACCTGATCATCCCGGACGTCGGGATGGCCGGGCAGAAGCGGCTGAAGAACGCCAAGGTCCTGTGTGTGGGCGCCGGCGGCCTGGGCAGCCCCGCCCTGATGTACCTCGCCGCGGCCGGCGTCGGCACGCTCGGGATCGTCGAGTTCGATGTGGTCGACGAGTCCAACCTGCAGCGCCAGATCATCCACGGGCAGAGCGATGTCGGCCGGTCCAAGGCGCAGAGCGCGCGCGACCGGGTGCTGGAGGTCAACCCGCTCGTCACCGTCAACCTGCACGAGGAGCGGCTCGACTCCTCCAACGTGATGGAGATCTTCAGCCAGTACGACCTGATCGTCGACGGCACGGACAACTTCGCCACCCGCTACCTGGTCAACGACGCCGCGGTGCTGCTCGGCAAGCCGTACGTCTGGGGGTCGATCTACCGCTTCGACGGCCAGGCGAGCGTGTTCTGGTCTGAGCACGGCCCCTGCTACCGATGCCTCTACCCCGAGCCCCCGCCGCCGGGCATGGTGCCGTCCTGCGCCGAGGGCGGTGTGCTCGGCGTGCTGTGCGCGAGCATCGGCTCGATCCAGGTCACCGAGGCGATCAAGCTGCTCACGGGCATCGGCGACCCGCTCGTGGGCCGGCTGATGGTCTACGACGCCCTGGAGATGCAGTACCGCTCGCTGAAGGTCCGCAAGGACCCCGATTGCGCACTCTGCGGGGCCAACCCGACGGTGACCGAGCTGATCGACTACGAGGCGTTCTGCGGGGCGATCTCCGACGAGGCTGCGGTCGCCGCGAAGGGTTCGACGATCAACGTCGTCGAGCTCAAGGACCTGCTCGACGCGCGCGAGGCCGGCGACGACGACTTCCTGCTGGTCGACGTCCGCGAGCCGGGGGAGTACGAGATTGTGAGCATCCCCGGCGCGGTGCTGATGCCCAAGGGCGAGTTCCTCAACGGCGCCGCCCTCGAGACGCTCCCCGCCGACAAGCGGATCGTCGTGCACTGCAAGTCCGGCGTGCGCTCGGCCGAGGTGCTCGCCGTGCTCAAGGGCGCCGGCTTCGCCGACGCCGTGCACGTGGGCGGTGGCGTGGTCGCCTGGGTCAACCAGATCGAGCCGCACAAGCCGACGTACTGATCCCGCGCAGGGGACCCGACTCAGATCATCTGCTTGCGCTGCATGTAGCCGAACGCGAAGTAGCCGGGCAGCACCGGGAACCAGAACGTCACGACCCGGAAGAGCAGGGTCGCCGACACCGCCGTGCCTCCGTCGAGCCCGGCGGCGGTCAGCCCCGCCACCAGAGCGGCCTCGACGGCCCCCAGGCCGCCGGGGGTGGGTGACGCGCTGCCCGAGGGTCGCCCCGGCGAGGTAGACGAGCGCCACCGCCGCGATCGGCAAGTCGGCGCCGAACGCCCGGATCGACGCCGCCAGCGCGGCGATGTACGCCAGGTTGAGCAGCAGGTTGCCGCCCATGCCGATGGCCAGCTTCGACGGCGTCTGCAGGACCTCGAACAGCCGCGGCAGGATGCGGCCCAAGACCGGGCGGACCCGCTCCATCGCCGCCCGGCGGACGGCCGGAATCAGGAACGTCGATGCGGCCAGCGCCAGGATCAGGCCGACCACGAGGAGCAGGGTCGTGGAGGGGATCAGCTCGACGCCCGCCGACGTCCCCGTCACGATGCCGACGACGATCAGCAGCGTCGTGTGGACGATGAACGCGCTCACCTGCGCCAACCCGACCGACGCCACCGCCAGGGCGGGTTCGACCCCTTGGCGCTGGACGAAGCGCGCATTCAGCGCGACCGAGCCGAAGGCGGGGGGCGCCACCAGCGACACGAAGTCGCCGGCGACCTGGGCGAGCAGGTTGCGGGCCTTGCTCAGCGTCTCGGGCACGAAGCCGGCCAGGGCCATCGCGGCGCCGACGTAGGTGGTCGACGAGAAGGCGAGGGCCACCAGCGCCCAGTTCCACTCGGCCTCGGTGACGATGCTCACCAGGTCGACCGAGCCCAGCTGCGAGAGCAGGAAGTAGCCGCCGAGTGCGCCGGCGATCACCGTCACGAGCGTGCGCGGGCGCAGTCGCTCGATCGGGGCCGGCTCCATCGCCGACTGCGGGGCCAGCTCCTCGACGAGTTCGCGAAGCGCAGGCAGGACATCGTGGCCCCTGAGCGCCGCCCGCGTCCCGGGGGAGAACGCGATGGGTTGGAGCAGGGGGAACGTGCGGGCGGTGGCCTCCGTGCCGAGGGCGGCGACCGCGGAGGCCACGGACCGCTCGGGGCCGACCAGGACAGCCAGGGTGGCGAGCGCCTCGGCGATGTCGATCCGCCGCCGGAGCTCGCCGGCGGCGATCTCGCCGGTGTTGAGGTCGCGAAGGCCGATCCCCGAGGGCACCGCGACGAGGGCGTGGCCGGTGAGCCCGCCGTGGGAGACATGCGCGGCGTGCATGCGCTTCACCGTCGCCCAGACGTCGGCCAGCCGCGCGTCGTCGATCACCTCGAGCTCTGAGAGCGGCACCCCGTCGAGGGCCTCGAGCACCAGCACGGCGGCGTCCGGCCCCACCTCGCCGACGGCGAGCAGCCGGGGGGCCGCGATCCCAAGCCGCTCAAAGGTCATCGCCATCAGGGCCACGTGGTCGACGACGCCCCGCAGCGACAGGGGCAGCCGTCGCTGGACCGCGTCCTGGACGCGCAGCGACCGCCAGGTGCGGCTGATCAGGCCGCTGCCCTGCTGGTCGCGATCGATGACGTACGCGTCGTACGAGCGCTGGGGCGTGGTGGCGACGTAGTGGCGGCCGCCTGCGTTGTCGAGCAGCTCGATGCGGCGGACGTCCATCCCGAGCGCGCGGAGCTCCGCTCCCACGCGCTCGCCGTCGGGACGCAGGTTGGGCGTGCCGAAGGCCCAGCGGGCGAACAGCCCGACGAAGCGGCCGATCAGCAGCGCCAGCAAGACGGCGAGCGAGGCGGTCCCCGAGATGATGTCGATGATGACGGCGAAGCCGACGGTCCCCCACAGCGCGAGGCGCAGCAGGGGCCGGCCGTCCAGCGTGACCACCGCGAACAGGGCCACCAGCCCGGCGAGCAGCCCCGGTAGCCCGCTCTTGCCGCTGCCCAGGAGCGCCGACGCGGGGTTCTCCGGGTCCAGGGTGCGCAGCCAGGCGTCCATCGCCAGCGACGCGGCCACAGCGACCGCGGCGGCGACGAGGGCGTGGACGTACTCGCGGCGGCGGCGCCGCAGCCACTGATCGATGCCCAGCCAGATCGGCAGGGCCAGGCCTCCGAGGAAGACGGCGAGCGCGGCGGCGCCGACGATGAGGGCGGGCAGTCTGCGGGTGGCGGTGTCGAGGTCCTCGCCGATCCCGGCGCTGGTCTGCGACGCGTATCGGGCCAGCGTCAGCACGGCGGCGACGGCGAGCAGGGTCAGCATGGCCCGGACGAGGTCGGCGGGACGGCGCACCCAGCCCGGGGCGGGCGGCTCGACCACCTCAAGCGGCTCGGCCACCTCAAGCGGCGCTGGACCTGGTGCGGGCACGACCGCATCGTGCCAGACGGGCGCCGCCTGGCCCGTCCCTGCGCGCGGGCATCGGCGCCATCCTGGCCCGGTGGCCGGACCCTCGCTGCCCTCCCCGTACGCGGAGCGGGTGCTCGATGTGGTGGCGCGGATCCCGCCGGGAAGCGCTCTGGCGTACGGAGACGTCGCGGAGCTGCTGGGCGGGCGCGGGGCGCGCGCGGTCGGCGGGGTGCTGGCCCGGCACGGCTCAGGGGTCCCGTGGTGGCGGGTGGTGCGGGCCGACGGCTCGCTGCCGGCCGGCCATGAGCGGGAGGCCGCCCAGCGGCTGCGGGCCGAGGGGGTGCCCCTGCGCGGCGGGCGGGTGGAGTTGGCGCGCTGCCGGTGGGACGGCTCGGGGCTGTCGGGCCCGGCTGCTGAGATGGGGGCCTAGCGCGGCCCGGGGCCGACCCGCCGCACGGGCTCGAAGGGGGAGCGGATGGCAGTCTCGGGGCCGCTGTTCCGCCCGGTGCCCCGGCCCCGGGTCGTGGCGGCCGGGCCGGCCTCTCGACGCCAGCCAGCAGGCGGTCGTCGACCATGTGCGGGCCGCCGGCTGCGGTCCTGCCCTCGTCCTCGCCGGCCCAGGCACCGGCAAGACGACCACCCTGGTCGAGGCCGTCGCGGCGCGGGTCGAGGCGGGGGGAGACCCGCAGCGCATCCTGGTGCTGACGTTCAGCCGCAAGGCCGCCGCCGAGCTGCGCTCGCGGATCGCCGCCCGGCTGGGCGGTGTCGCGCCCGGGCACCTCGCCTGGACGTTCCACGCCTACGCGTACGCGTTGCTGGGCGCCCTCCCGGTCGAGCCCGGGGCGCCGTCGGGCCGGCTGCGCCTGCTGTCCGGCCCCGAGCAGGATGTCGTGGTCCGCGAGCTCGTCGCCGGCGACGTCGCGGGGGATGGGGTCGTGCGCTGGCCCGCCGACCTGCGGGCGGCGCTCGGCACGCGGGGATTCGCCGATGAGGTGCGGGGCCTGCTGGCCCGGGTGCGCGCCCTGGGCTGGGGCTCCGATCGGTTGCGCGCCGAGGCCGCCACCTCGGCCGGGCGGCCCGAGTGGGAGGCCGCCGCCGACTTCCTCGACGAGTACTCCGACAACCTCGCCGCGCAGGGGGCCCTGGACTACTCCGAGCTCGTGGCCGCGGCGGTGGCCTGGGCCGAGTCGCCCGCGGGCGCCGGCCTCGCTGATCGCTATGACCTGGTGGTGGTCGACGAGTACCAGGACACCGACCCCGGCCAGGAGCGGCTGCTGCGCGTCCTCGCCGGCCGCGGTCGCGATCTGCTCGTCGTCGGCGACCCCGACCAGTCGATCTACGCCTTCCGCGGCGCCGAGGTCAGGGGCCTGCTCGACTTCCCCGACCGCTTTCCCCGGCGCACAGGGTCTGCGGGAGCCGCCGAGCGGGCCCCCGTCTTCGCCTTGCGCGTGTGCCGGCGAAGCGGCCCGGCGCTGGTCGCCGCGAGCCGCTCGGTCGCCCGTCGGCTGCCGGCCCCGGGCGGGCTGGAGCACGATCCCGCGAGCGGGCTGCCGGCCTTTCGGTCCCTCAGTGCCGTCGAGGGGGCGGCGCCCGGGGCGGTCGAGGTGGCCACGTACGCGACAGCGGGCGCCCAGTACGACGCGGTCGCCGACCGGCTGCGTCGGGCGCACCTGGAGCAGGGGGTGCCGTGGTCGCAGATGGCCGTGCTGGTTCGCAGCGGCGCCCGCTCGGTCGCGGCCGCACGGCGGGCGCTCGGCGCCCACGGGGTGCCCGTGGTGGCCGCGGGCGATGACCTGCCGATGGCCCGCGAGCCTGCGGTCCAGCCGTTGCTCACCGCCCTGCGGTGCGTCGCAGACCCCGCGGAGCTCACCGACGAGACCGCGCGCGCGCTGCTGCTCTCGCCTCTGGTCGGAGCCGATCCGCCCGTGCTGCGGCGCCTCGCCCGCGCCCTGCGCGACGAGGAACGCACCGCCTCTCCGGACCGCCCGCCCCGCTTCTCGGACGCGCTTGTGCGCGAGGCGGTGGAGCATCCGGAGCGGCTGGTGGCGCACGCCGACGACGTCGCCGGGCCCGCGCGGCGCCTGGCGGCCCTGCTCGCCGACGCGCGGTCCCTCGCCGCGGCAGGCGCCTCCGCCTACGCCGTGCTGTGGAGCCTGTGGCACGGCACCGCGTGGGCGGCGCGCCTGGAGCGGCAGGCGCTCGCCGGCGGGCCCGCGGGGCGGGCCGCCGACCGCGACCTCGATGCGATCCTGGCGCTCTTCGACGCCGCGGCGCGCGACGAGGAGCGCATCGAGCGCCGCGGCCTCGCGGCGTTCCTGGCCGAGCTGTCCGCCCAGCAGATCCCCGGGGACTCCCTCGACGAGCGCGGGGTCCGCGGGGGCGCCGTCCGGCTGCTGACGGCCCACCGGGCCAAGGGCCTGGAGTGGGAGCTCGTCTGCGTCGTCGACGTCCAAGAGGACTTGTGGCCGGATGTCCGGCCCCGCGGCAGCCTGCTCCAGCCCGACCGGCTGGGACCCGACGGCCTGCGCGAGCCGCTGCCAGCCTCCGCCCTGCTGGCCGAGGAGCGCCGGCTGTTCTACGTCGCGGTGACGCGAGCCCGGCGGCGGTTGGTCGTCACCGCCGTCGACAGCCCGGACGAGGACGGCGTACGCGCCTCCCGCTTCCTGGCTGAGCTAGGAGTCGAGGTGCGCTCCGACCGGTCCCGGCAGGTGCGGCCCCTCACCCTGCGGGCTCTGGTCGCCGAGCTGCGGTCCGTGGCGGCGGACCCGGCGGTCGAGGAGCCGCTGCGCAAGGCCGCCGCCGAGCGGCTGGCCCGGTTGGCTGCAGCCCGCGAGGGCGACCACGCGCTGGCGCCGGCAGCCGATCCGCAGCGTTGGTGGGGTGTGCGGGAGCTCACCGATCCCGGGGTCGCGATGTACCCCGACGACCGCCCGCTGCGGCTGTCCGGGTCATCGCTGGCGCGGATGGAGGATTGCGCGCTGCGCTGGTTCTTCGAGCACGAGGCCAAGGCCGCCTCCGCGCGTACGACGGCCCTGGGCTTTGGCTCGATCGTGCACGCGCTGGCAGCCGAGGTCGCGGCCGACCGGCTTGAGGCAGACGAGGACGTCATCTCCGGCCAGCTGTCCCGGGTCTGGCAGGCGCTGTCGTTCGAGGCGCGCTGGCAGAGCCCGCGCCAGTACGCCGAGGCCCAGGACTGCGTGCGCCGCTTCCTCGCCTGGCACGCCGCCAACCCCAGGACCCTGCTCGCCGCCGAGCACGCCTTCGAGCTTGAGGTCCCGGTCGGCGACCGCCGGGTCGTCTTGCGCGGGAGCTTCGACCGGGTCGAGCTCGACGATGGCGGCCGGGTGGTCGTCGTCGACCTCAAGACCGGCGCCAAGGCGGTGACCGGCGCCGAGCTGGCCCGGCACGTGCAGCTCGGCGTCTACCAGCTGGCCGTTCGATCGGGCGCCGTCTCGGGCCTGCTGCCGGCCGCCCCAGGTGAGCCGCCCCCGGACACCGCGGCCGAGCTCGTTCAGCTGCGCATCGACGACGCCGGCCACCCGAAGGTCCAGCCGCAGGAAGGGCTGGCCGCCGATGCCGAGCCGGAGTGGGTCGACGGGGTCCTTGCTGCCGCGGTCGACGTGATGTCCGGCGAGCGGTTCGCCGCGACCCCCGGCTCCTGGTGCGCCTTCTGCGCCTTCACCGCGTCCTGCCCGGCCGTGGACCACGGCCGCCAGGTGATCGAGTGAACGCCGCCCGCGGTCCGGCGCCGGCCGCCCCGCTGCGGGATCCCGCCGACCTGCGCCGGCTGTACGAGGCGCCGCGCGACGGCTGGCGGCCGTTCACGCTCACCGACGAGCAGCTCGCCGCGGCGACCGCCCCCTTGGCCCCAGGCGTGATCGTGGCCGGGGCCGGGTCCGGCAAGACCACGGTGATGCAGGCCCGGGTCGTCTGGCTGGCGGGCAGCGGCCAGGTCCGCCCCGACCAGGTGCTCGGGCTGACCTTCACCAACAAGGCCGCTGGCGAGCTCGCGCAGCGCATGCGCGCCGCCTTCGCGGGGGCCGAGGACGCCGCCGAGCACGGCGAGCCGACCGTCTCGACCTACCACTCCTACGCCGGGCGGCTGCTGCGCGACCACGGGCTGCGCATCGGCGTCGAGCCCGGCGCGCGGCTGCTCGCAGACGCCACCCGCTACCAGCTGGCCGGCCGGGTGCTGCGCCGGGCCGAGGGTCCCTTCGCCGAGCTCACCACCACGGTGGGCCACCTGATCGGCGAGCTGGTGGCCCTCGACGGGGAGCTGTCCGAGCACCTGGTCGACCTCGCTCGCCTGCGGGCTGAGGACGCCGCGTTGATCGCCGAGATCGCGGCGCTCCCCAAGCCGGTGAAGTTCGCCCGCGATGCGGCGCAGACGGCCCGCAAGCGCGGCGAGCTCGCCTCGCTGGTGGCGGCCCTGCGCGCCGAGAAGCGGCGCCTCGACAGCCTGGACTTCGGCGATCAACTGGCGTTCTCCGCCCGGTTGGCCTTGGAGTACCCCTCGGTCGCCGAGGCCGAGCGCGATCGCTACCGCGTGGTCCTGCTCGACGAGTACCAAGACACCTCGCATGCGCAGAAGGTGCTGCTCAGGGCGCTGTTCGGGGGCGGCCATCCGGTCACCGCGGTCGGCGACCCCTGCCAGGCGATCTACGGCTGGCGGGGGGCCTCGGTGGCGAACATCGACGGCTTCCCGGAGGAGTTCCCAGACGCCGCCGGCGCGCCGGCCCCCCGCTACCCGCTGTCGGTCAACAACCGCAGCGGAGGGCGGCTGCTGGACGCCGCGAACGACCTGTCGGCCCCGCTGCGGGCCGTGCACGCCGGCGTGGTGCCGCTGAGCCCGAGACCAGGCCGCGAAGCGGACGGCTCGATCGCGGTGGCCCTGCACCGCACGGCCGAGGACGAGCTGGACTGGGTGGTCGACCAGGTCGCCGCCTGCCTCGCCTCCGGAGTCCCCGCCCGCGAGATCGCGGTGCTCACCCGAATCCGCTCGCGCTTCGGCGACTACCACTCGGCCTTCCTCAGCCGCGGGATCCCGCTGGAGGTGGTGGGCCTCGGCGGGCTGCTGCACCTGCCGGAGGTCGCCGATGTGGTCGCCACCTTGGAGGTGCTCGACGACCCCACCGCCAACGCCGCCTTGCTGCGGTTGCTGACCGGTCCGCGTTGGCGGATCGGCCCGCGGGACCTCGTCCTGCTGGGCCGCCGGGCCCAAGAGCTCGTGCGCCCGACGGCGCCCGGCGGGCCCGGGCTTCGTGCGGGCGAAGACGCCGCCGACCTGGCCGCGCTGCTCGACGAGGCGGTGGCCGGCGTTGACCCCGCCGAGGTGGTGTCGCTGTCCGACGCCCTGGCCAATCCGGGCGGTGGCCCGTTCTCAGCCGAGGCGCGCGAGCGCTTCCGCCAACTGGCAGACGAGTTGGCCGCGCTGCGCCGCCATGGCGGAGACCCGCTCGCCGACCTGCTCGGCCGGATCGCCGCGGTCACCGGGCTCGAGGTCGAGGTCGACGCCGCCGCGGCAGGCGGGCGCGGCGGGCGCGGCGGGCGCGGTGAGGCGCTTGCGGCCTTCCTCTCCCACGCCGCCGGGTTCACCGACCTGGACGGCGGGGCCGGCCTGCGGGCGTTCCTCGCCTACCTGCGTGCGGCCGAGACCTACGACCGGGGCCTGGACTCGGCCGGTCCCTCCGACGCCGACTCGGTCAAGCTGATGACGGTCCACAAGGCCAAGGGCCTTGAGTGGGACGTCGTCCTGCTGCCCGACCTCACGGCCAAGGTGTTTCCCAGCGCCCGGTCGCGCGCGCACTGGCTGGGCTCGGCGCAGGCGCTGCCCGCGACGCTCCGCGGCGACTGCGACGACTTCCCGCCGAACCCCGCGGTGTGGAACACCGCGGGGGCCAAGGCGTTCGCGGCAGACCTCCGGGCCCTGTCCGACCTGGAGGAGCGGAGGCTCGGCTATGTCGCGGTCACGCGGCCGCGTCGGATGCTGTTCGCCTCCTCGCACTGGTGGGGCCCGACCCAGAAGGAGCCGCGCGGCCCCTCGGAGTACCTCGAGGCCCTGCGCGAGCACGCCGAGCGCGAGTCGGGCCGCGTCGACCGCTGGGAGCCGAAGCCGGACGAGGGCGAGACCAACCCCGCCCTGGCGGCGGCCCGGGTGCACCCCTGGCCGGTCGCGCTGGCGGAGGTCCCGCTCGCCGCGCGCCGCGAGGCGGCCGCCTGGGTGGCCGAGGCGCTGGCACGCCGCGGGGCGGGGTCCCCGGAGCCGTCCGACGACGTCGTGTCCGACGGCGACCTCTCGGCCGCGGGCCGGCAGCAGGTCGCCCGGTGGGACCGCGACGCCGAGCTGCTGCTCGACGAGGCCCGGCGGTCCCACCGGGTCGACCTCGAGGTGCCGCTGCCCGAGTCGCTGTCGGCGTCGGCCGTGGTCCGGCTGGCCAAGGACCCGGCGGGCCTCGCCCGCAGCCCTGGTCCGGCCGATGCCCCGGCCGCCGGTGCCGGCGGCCGCGCTCGGCACCCGCTTCCACGCGTGGGTCGAGGAGCAGTTCGGCCAGCAGGTGCTGCTCGATCCGATCGACCTCGAGGGCGCCGCCGACGACGCGTTCGCCGTCCACGACGCGTCCCTGCTGGCCCTGCAGGAGGCCTTCCGCTCCGGGCCGTACGCCGGCCGCACGCCGGTGGCGATCGAGGCGCCGTTCCAGGTCGTGCTGGGCGGCCATGTGGTCCGCGGGCGGATCGACGCGGTCTACCGCGGCGATGACGGCCGCGACGAGGTCGTGGACTGGAAGACGGGCGCCGCGGCGGCCGACGCGCTCCAGCTGGCCGTCTACCGGGTGGCGTGGGCACGGCTCTCCGGGGTGCCCGAGGGGCAGGTCGGAGCGGCCTTCGTCTACGTCGGGCAGGACCGGGTCGAGCGCCCCGCCGATCTGCCGGGGTCGGCCGAGCTGGAGCGGCTGCTCACCGCCGGCAGCGGGGACTCGGCCTAGAGCTCGACGTCGACCGTGAGCCCGCAGTGATCGGAGACCGCCAGCGTGCGCACGGACACCCGCCGCACCCGGTCGGGGCCGAGCCCGTCGGCGAGCACATGGTCGAGCTGGATCTTCGGCTTCCACGAGGGGTACGTCGGGGTGACCGCCAACGGCGTGTAGCCGGTAAGCCGGGCCGGCAGCCGGCCGGGCAGGTTGAAGTCCCCGAGCAGGAACAGCGGGCGGGGCAGATCCTCGACCCACCGGGCGATCCGGCGCAGTTGGCGGCCGTTGTACCCCGGGACGAACGACAGGTGCGCAGTGACCACCGAGAAGGGCCCGCTGGGGCCGTCCACCACCGCGGCCAGCGCGATCCGCGGCTCGTCCGGGATCCACATCACCCGAGGCCGCGGCTGGGCCGGGATCAGCAGCGGCAGCCGGTGCGGCGCGGCCTCGAACCGGCGGACCCGCCAGTGCGCCACCGGCAGCCGGGAGACAAGCCCGACGCCGTATGTCGGGCCCTCGGTGTCCTGCCCGTCGTCGGCCGCCGACGGCTGCCAGCCCGACTGCGGGCCGGGGGTGCCGTGGACCGCGGGCACGAACCGGAAGTGCGCCGCGCCCATCGCCTCGGCGATCAGGGCGGTCTGGTCGACCAGGCCGGAGCGCTCCTGCGCCCGGTCGACCTCCTGCAGCCCCAGCACGTCGGCGGACAGCTCCTTGGCGGCCGCGCTCAGCCTGGCGGGGTCGACCTGCTGGTCGGCGACGGACATCCCGTGCAGCAGGTTGAACGTGCCCAGCCGAAGGATCGCCACCCGATCGACCGTACGGGAGCGGCCGGACCGTGGCGACCGTAGGCTCCGCCCGTGCTCACCGGAGGCCTCGACCAGCTGGCGCTCAACCGCGCCGCGGCGGACCGGGCGGGCGAGCTGCGCGCCAACCCCGAGGCGCTGGCCGCGCTGTGGGGCTCGCCGTCGGCCCGCGCCGTCTGGGTCGGGGGCGGGCGGACGCTGGTGCACCCGGTGACCGATGCCGACCGGCCCCGGCTCGCGTGGCAGCCCGCCTCCGCGATGGCCGCCTCGACGGGGGAGCGGTTCTTCCTGGGCCGCGGGGCCGACGGGTCCTCGTACTGGGCGGTGCACGAGCCGCCTCCCCCCGTGGCGGGCCTTGAGGAGGCGGGGCTGCGCGAGGTCGGCACCCTGCTCGACGACCTCGACGCCGGCCTGCTCGTCCACGCGGTGGCGCTGGCCAACTGGCACGAGACGCACGGCCGCTGCCCGCGGTGCGGCGCGCCGACCCGGGTCTCGCACGGGGGCCACGTCCGGGTCTGCCCCCAGGACGGCTCGGAGCACTACCCGCGGACCGACCCCGCGGTGATCGTCGTGGTGGTCGGCCCGGACGGCCGGGCGCTGCTCGGCCGGCAGGCCTCCTGGCCGCCGGCGTGGTTCTCGACGCTCGCCGGCTTCGTGGAGCCGGGGGAGTCCGCCGAGGCCGCGGTGGTGCGCGAGATCGGCGAGGAGGCGGGGATCAGGGTGCGGGCCGTGGAGTACCTCGGCAGCCAGCCGTGGCCGTTCCCGTCCTCGCTGATGCTGGGCTACATCGCCCACACCGACGACACCGAGATCCGCGTCGACGGGGTGGAGATCGCCGAGGCCCGGTGGTTCACCCCCGACTCGCTGCGGGCGGAGGTGGGGGCGGGGGCGGTGCGGCTGCCGCCGCCGGTCTCGATCGCGCGCCGGCTGATCGAGCGCTGGAACGGCGGGCCGCTGCCGGGTGCCTGGCGGGCTTGACGCCGTCGGCAGGGCGGGCTTGACCGCCGTCAGGCAGACAGCCGAGCTTTGACCTCGCGGAGGCTGGGGTTGGTCGCCGCGGTGCCGTCCGGGAAGACGAGGGTGGGCACCGTCTGGTTGCCGCCGTTGACCGCCATGACATGTGCCGCGGCGGCCTCGTCCTGCTCGATGTCCACCTCGACGAAGGCGATTCCCTCACGGGTCAGCTGGGACTTGAGCCGCGAGCAGTAGCCGCACCAGGGGGTGCTGTACATCGTGAGCGTGGCGGGCACGAGCGCTCCTTCATCGGTTCGTACGGTCGGCGCCGGGTCAGCCCGGGCCCCACGTGGCCTAACCGCCACGCTAGGGCCGGGATTCCCTCTCGGCACCTCGGCCAAGCGGACCGGCCGGGTGATCTGCGCCACCCCAGCCCGTCGTCGGAGGGGCGTGGTGGGATGGCCGCATGCCCGCCGACCCCGAGCCCAGCGTGGCCGAACGGATCGCGGCGGTGCTCGAGGAGCTCGACCCCGAGCAGCGGGCAGTCGCCGAGGCCCTGCGCGGACCGGTGTGCGTGCTCGCGGGCGCCGGCACCGGCAAGACCCGGGCGCTGACCCACCGGATCGCCCACGGGGTCTTGGCCGGCGAGTACGCCCCCGGCCAGGTGCTGCCGGTGACCTTCTCGGTGCGCGCGGCCGGCGAGCTGCGCGACCGGCTGCGCACGCTAGGGGTCGGGGGGGTGCGTGCCCGCACCTTCCACTCGGCCGCCCTCGCCCAGCTGAGGTACTTCTGGCCCCGCCACATCGGCGGCGAGCCGCCCCGGGTCGAGCCCAGCAAGGCCGCGCAGGTGGTCACCGCCCTGGCCCGCCGCCGGATCGGCTCCGACCCGTCGCTGGTCCGCGACGTCTCCGGCGAGATCGAGTGGGCCAAGGTCAGCCAGATCACGCCGGACTCCTACGCCGAGCAGGTCGCGGCGCTCGGCCGGGTTCCCGCCCCCAGCCTGGCCCCCGCCGAGATCGCGCGGGTCTACGCCGCGTACGAGGAGGTCAAGCGCGACCGCGGAGTGCTCGACTTCGAGGACTGCCTGCTGCTGGCGGTCGGCATCCTCGACGAGCAGCCCGACGCGGCCCGCCAGGTGCGCGCCCAGTACCGCCACCTCGTGGTCGACGAGTTCCAGGACGTCAGCCCGCTGCAGCAGCGGCTGCTCGACCTCTGGCTCGGTGACCGCGACGACGTGTGCGTCGTCGGAGACGCGAGCCAGACGATCTACTCCTTCGCCGGCGCGACCCCCCGCTTCCTGCTCGACTTCGAGTCCCGCTACCCGAGCGCCACCGTGGTGCGCCTGCACCGCGACTACCGCTCGACCCCGCAGGTGGTCGGGCTCGCCAACGCCGTGCTGGCGCCGGCCTCCGGCGCGGCCGCCCGCGCGCGGGTCACCCTGGTCGGCCAGCGTCCGCCGGGACCGCAGCCGGTGCTGGCCGGCCACGCCGACGAGGCCGCCGAGGCGGCCTGGGTCGCCCAGCGGGTCAAGGCCCTGGCCACCCAGGGCGTGCCGCTGCGCGAGATCGCCGTGCTGTACCGCCTCAACGCCCAGTCCGAGGTGTACGAGGAGGCGCTCGCCGAGGCGGCGGTGCCCTATGTCGTGCGGGGCGGCCAGCGCTTCTTCGACCGGCCCGAGGTGCGCCAGGCGGTGACGCTGCTGCGTGGATCGGCCCGGGCGGGGGAGGGCGCGGGGGTGGCGCTGCCCGAGCAGGCGCGGGAGGTGCTGACCGTCGCGGGCTGGACCGCGCAGCCGCCGGCGGGCTCGGGCGCCGCGCGCGAGCGCTGGGAGTCGCTCGCGGCCCTCGCCGCGCTGGCCGAGGCGGTCGCCGCCGGCGACCCGCAGGCCGGGCTGACCGAACTCGTCGCCGAGCTCGACGAGCGGGCCTCCGCCCAGCACGCGCCCACGGCCGACGGCGTGACGCTGTCCACGATCCACGCGGCCAAGGGGCTGGAGTGGGACGCCGTCTTCGCGGTCGGTCTCATTGACGGGACGCTGCCGCTCGTCTTCGCCACCACCCCTGAGCAGATCGAGGAGGAGCGGCGCCTGCTCTACGTCGCCGTCACCCGAGCGCGTGAGCACCTCGCCGTGTCCTGGGGCCGCCGGCGGTCCGCTGGCGGGCGCGAACGGGCCCCCTCGCGATTCCTCGAGCCGCTCGGCCAAGGGGCGGCTGAGTCGCCGGCCGGGCGGGGCCGCGCCGCGAAGGGGCCGCGCGCGCCCACCGTCGTCCCGCGCTGCCGGGGCTGCGGGGCCGGGCTGACCGGCGGAGCCCAGCGCAAGCGAGGCCGCTGCGACCGGTGCCCACCCACGTACGACGAGGCCCTGCTCGCCGGTCTCAAGGCGTGGCGCCTTGAGACCGCCAAGGCCGCGGCGGTGCCCGCGTACGTGGTCTTCACCGACGCCACCCTTGAGGCGATCGCCGAGCTGCGGCCCAAGACCCGAGCCGAGCTGGCGGGCGTCGGCGGCGTGGGCTCGGCCAAGCTGGAGCGCTACGCCGACGACGTCTTGCGGTTGGTCTCCGGCGAGTAGCCGCCCGTAATCCTGTTGCGCGTCTCGGTGCGCGCACCGTACGTTCGTCCGCAGGCGCCCGGCAGCGGGCGCGGTGACGTCCCTCGGGCGCCGCCCAAGCCGACCGGAGGTGAGCATGGTGAAGACCACGACGCAGGCCGTCGCGCAGACCGCCGTGCCCGCGGGCCCGGCTGCCCTCGCGCCGTGCGAGCCTGGAGCCTTCGGCTGAGCTGACGCTCGGCGCCGAACTCCAGGCCGCGGCCCCCTTGGGGACCGCGGCCTTTGCGCGTCCCGCCCGCCTTTCCCCACACCGCACCGGGAGGTGCCCGTCATGTCCGTTGCCATGTCCGTCGTGCTGGACCTGCCTGACATCGCTCAGGCGGCCTGCCGGACCGCCGATCCGGAGGTCTTCTTCCCGCAGACCCCCGCCGGTGTGCAGTACGCCAAGTCGCTCTGCCAGGGCTGCCCGATCCGCGTCGAGTGCCTGGCCGGCGCCGTCGGGCGCCAGGAGCCGTGGGGGGTCTGGGGCGGGGAGTGGTTCGAGCGCGGCCAGGTCGTCGCGGCCAAGCGTCCCCGCGGCCGCCCCCGCAAGGAGGCATCCGCCCGTTGGGGGCTCGCGGAGGCTAGCGTCGGCGCGTGACCCCTGCGGGCGCCGAGGCGCCTTCCGCCGCCGACCTGTCCCGAGCCGTCGACGTCCTGCGCGCCGAGGCGCTGGCGGCGATCGTCGATCTGGTGGCCTGGCCCGAGCGCGACGGCTCGGGCCGGGTCGAGGCCGTGGTCGTCGCCAACCACGCCGGGAGCAGCCGGCTGCGCGTCGGGGCCCCTCATGAGGTGCTCGACGGGCGGGACCCGGTGGCCGACACCGACCCGCTGCGGTTCGCCACGTACGAGGAGGTCGTCGCCGACCCCTCGCCGCCCAACGAGCGCAACGCCTACCCGCTGCCCGCCGAGCGGCTGTCGTCGCTGTTCTCCGAGGCGCGGGCCCCGGACCTCGCGGTCGTGCACTCCCCGCGGCACTACTTCGCCGACCGCGGCGGCCACCTCGGCGAGCACGGGTCGCTGGACGTCATCCAGTCGCGGGCCCCCCTGCTGCTGTCCGGGTACGGCGTGGGCCAGCGCGGCATCCTGGCGGCCCATGCCCGCACCGTTGACGTGGGGCCCACCCTGGCCGCCTGCAGCGGCGTGCCGACCGAGGCGCTGGCCGGACTCGACGGCCGGGTCTTGTCGGAGTACGTGGATGCCGGGGCCCGCCACGTCGTGGGGATCCTGTGGGACGGCGCCCCCAGCGCCGACCTGCTGCACCACGCGGGCACCGGACTGCTGCCCAACGTCGCGCGGCTGCTGGAGCGCGGGCTCGCCCTGCAGGGCGGGGCGGTCGCGGAGTTCCCCAGCATCACCCTGTGCAACCACACCTCGCTGCTGACGGGCCTCGGCCCGGGCCGGCACGGGGTGATCGGCAACGTGTTCTACGACCGGGCGGCCGGGGCGGTCGTCGTCCCGAACGACGCCAGCACCTGGCACCGCAGCGCCGACTGGTTCCGCGACGAGGTGGTGACGGTCTTCGAGCAGGTGGCCCGCCACCGTCCTGGCGCGATCACCGCGAGCATCGACGAGCCGGTCGACCGCGGGGCCACCCACTCCACGATGGGGCTCATCCGGGCGGGCGAGCAGACCGCGGGCCGGGACGTGGGCGGGGCCAAGGCCTTGGCGGCCCAGCTGCCAAGCCCGCTGGAGTCCCCGTACGCCACCCGCGAGTTCGTGGTGGCCGACGCCGACTACGCCTGGAACAGCCAGATCGACGACGCCGGGCTGGCCCAGGCGCTCGGCCTGTGGGAGCGCGCGGACTCCGCGCCCGCGCTCACCTGGTGGAGCCACATCGTCACCGACGCCGGCCACCACGCGGGCGGGCCGCGCTCGCCCATCGCGGTCGCCTCGCTCATCGACGCCGACCGCCGCCTCGGGGTCTTCCTGGACCACCTCGAGGCGATCGGCCTGCTCGACGAGACGACCGTCCTGCTCACGGCCGACCACGGTTTCGAGGGCGCCGACCCCGGCTGCACCGGTGACTGGGTGCCGGCCCTTGAGGCGGCGGGGGTCGCGGTGCAGGACCACGGCCCGGGCTTCCTCTACCTGGGCGCGCCGTGACGGCCTGCGCCTGGTGCGGCGCCGTGGCGCCGGAGCAGCCGCCGCTCACCTGGACGTACTCGGTGGAGTCCGGCCGGGCGCTGTGGTACTGCGACCGGTGCGCCCGCGACCACCTGCGCGCCATCGAGGGGAAACTCGACTCGGAGTACTTCTGACGGTCGGCTACTCGTCGGCGAAGCCGGGGAGCCAGCGCTCCATCTCGGGGCGCGTCGACACCTCCGCCTCAAGCTGGCAGAGCACCCCGATCCCGCCCATCCAGACCCGGTGGATCAGCACGTACGACGGGGGCAGGTTGAGCTTGAGGGCCAGCGAGAAGCCCTCCCGGCGCGGATCGCTGATCCGGGCGGCCTCGGCGCGCAGCCAGGCGCGGCTGAAGGTGAACGAGTCGTGGCGGGCGGGTTCGACGAAGGGGTCGAGGTAGTCCAGCAGCTCTTGGGCGTCAAGGCGCATCGTCGGCTTGACGAAGCCCTCGTCCCGCAGCCCGTCGAGCACCGAGTCCGCGCGGCCGTCGAGCGCGATGGCAAGCAGCCGCCCGATCGAGGTCGGCAGCCCCTCGGGCAGCCGGTTGACCGCGCCGTAGTCGAGGACGCCGAGCCGACCGTCCGGGGTGATCCGGAAGTTGCCGGGGTGCGGGTCGGCGTGCAGCAGCGACGCCTGGGCGGGTCCGGCGAACATGAAGCGCAGGTAGAGCTGGCCCGCGAGGTCGCGCTCCTCCTTGGTGCCCTCGACGATGACACCCGACAGCGGCCGGCCCTCCAGCCACTCGGAGACCAGCACCGTGGCGGTTCCGTGCACCGGTTCGGGGATGGCGAAGTCCGGGCTGCCGCGGAAGGCGTCGGCGAACGCCTGCTGCGCCTCGGCCTCGAGGGAGTAGTCCAGCTCTTCGACGATCCGCTCGCGCAGCTCGGCCGTGATCGCGCGGACGTCGAGGCCGGGGACGAGGCCGCCGAAGACGCGGGCCAGCCGCCCGACCTGGACGAGGTCGGACATCAGGGCCTCGCCGGCGCCGGGGTACTGGATCTTGACGGCCACCGGACGCCCGTCCGCCCACACGGCGCGGTGCACCTGGCCGATCGAGGCCGCGGCCGCTGGGGTGTCGTCGAAGGACTCGAACCTCGACCGCCAGCGCCGCCCGAGCTGCTCGGCCAGCACCGCGTGGACCTCGCGGGCGGGCAGCGGCGGGGCGGCCTCCTGCAGGCGGGTCAGCGTGACGCGGTACGGCTCGGCCATCTCCTCCGGCAGGGCCGCCTCCAGGATCGACATCGCCTGGCCGACCTTCATGGCGCCGCCCTTGAGCTCGCCGAGGACCGCGAACAACTGCTCGGCGGTGCGCTGCTGCAGCTCGGCGGCGACCGCCTCGGCGGGCTTGCCGCCGATCCGCTTGCCCAGGCCCAGCGCGGTCCGCCCGGCGTACCCCAACGGGAGCGTCGCGAGCTTGGCGGAGCGCGCCACCGCCTTGCGCGGCAGGTCGGTCATGGCCGGCTGGCCGATCGGGGCGGAGAAGGGGTCACCCGGCCATTGTCAGGGCGCCGCGGTCCCATTGGCACCCGCAGGAGCCATGGGGTTGCCACGACAGGCGCTGGGGGAGGCCCCCCGGCAGCCGCAGGACCAGCCCGCGGCCGGCGAGCTCGGCGCGGCCGCCGAGCGCGGTGGCGTCGAGGTGGTCCAGCGCCGCGAGCGCGGCGTGGGCCGCGGCGGCGGCGGCCAGGGCCCCGTCCACTCCGGGATCCCCGGTGGGCGGCGCCGCCGTGAGCTGGGCGGCGACGGACGGCCACGCCGGGTCGCGGTCGCGCCGGTGGGCGTCGACGCAGCGCAGGCAGGCGGTCCGTCCGGGCAGCACGAGCGGCCCGATCCAGGCCGTGGCATCGAGCACCTGCAGCGGAAGATGCGGGATCCCGGCCCGGACCAGCTCATCGGCGGCGTCCGAGGTGCCGCGGTCGGTGAGCAGGACGAGGTCGGGGTCGCCGGAGAGGTCGCGCCGGGTGCGCGGCGCGTGCCGGCGGTACGCCGCGATCGCGGCCTCGGCGCGGGGCTGGCCCACGTGCTCAAGCGAGAGGCCGCCGGCGCCGACGTCGACGCCCCGGGTCTCCCGGCCGTCGCAGACCCGCACCGCCCCCACCCCGGCGGCGGCCAGCAGGCCGGCCAGCGCCGCCCCCGCCCGCCCCGCCCCCCGCACCTCGACACGGGCCGCCGACCGCGCGGCGGCGACGGCGACGGCGACCCCGCGACCGGGCCGGACGAAGGAGGCGGCGGCGAGGTCGGGCGCGAGCCGATCGCGGTCGGCCCGGGCGATCGCCCGCAAGGCCGCGGCGTCGACCGCGGCGTCATCGAGCACCCCCGCGTCGTCGAGGACGTCGAGGAGCCGCTCGGCCTCGGCCGCCGACCAGCCGCGCTCGCGGGCGGCCGCGATGAAGCCGTCTCGGTCGGTCGAGCCGTCGAGCCGCCCGAGCAGCACCGTGGCATCGGGGGACATGCCGGCCAGCACCCGCGCGCGGGCGGGGTCGGCCCCGATCTGCAGGGTGGCCGGGTCGCGCCACGCGCGGCGCAGCGCCTTGAGGATCGGGCGGCGGATGACCGGATGGGCGCGGGCGGCGGGCATGCGGCCACGGTGCCCGCCCGCCCCTGTGGATCGCTGGCGCGATCCCCAGCCCGCACCTGCTAGGAGGCCGCGCCGCACCAGCCCACGGCCAGCAGGGCGAGGGCCCGGGCGCAGCGCGCGACGTCGGCCAGGGCCACCGACTCGTCGGGCGCGTGGGCCTCGGCCGAGTCTCCCGGCCCGTACTGCACCGTCGGGATCCCGCCGATGCCCGTGAGCAGCCGCAGATCGGAGCCGTACGGCGCGCCCAGCGCCACCGGCGCCGCGCCGCCGGCGTCCTGGTGCGCCGACGCGAGCGCCGCGAGCAAGGGGTGCTGGGGATCCGTGCGGCCCGACGCGAACTGCCCGCCCCACCACTCGACCTCGACGGGATGGGCGGCCAGCCACGGGTCCCCCGCGCACGCCGCGGCGACAGCCGCCTCGAAGGCCGTCCGCGCCTCGTCCACGGGCTCGCCGAGCGCGACCCCGTACCGGCCCTCGGCGACCAGCAGGTCGGGCACGCTGCTGGCCCAATCGCCGGCCGACACGCGCCCGACCGACAGGGGGTAGGCCAGCGGCCAGCTGGCCAGCAGCGGGTCGACCGAGGCGTTGCGGCGCTCCTCCAGGGCGCGTAGGGCCGCCAGCACCGTCGGGAGGTGGTCGAGGACGCTCACCCCCTCCGTGCGGCGGGACGCATGCGTGCTGCTGCCCCGCAGGGTCAGCCGAAACGTGAGGGCGCCGGCGTTGGCCGCCACGAGGTCGAGCCCGGTGGGCTCGGGAATCACGCAGCCGTCGGCCCGCCACCCGCGCCGCAGCACCCCGTACGTGCCGAGCCCGCCGTCCTCCTCGCCGACCACGGGCGCCAGCAGGATGTCTCCGGCCAACCGGGCCCCCGACCGGGCCGCCGCGGACACGGCGGCCACCGCGAGGCAGGCGGCGGCCAGGCCGCCCTTCATGTCGCAGGCCCCCCGGCCGACCAGCCGGCGCTCGTCGCCGGTCCCGCGGTACGTCGGCGTGAACGGCGGCGAGGTCCAGGCGCGGGGGTCACCGACGGGGACCACGTCGGTATGCGCGTTCAGGAGCAGGGAGCGCCCGCCGCCAGACCCCGGCAGCCGCGCGACCACGCCCCAGGCCTCGGTGCGGGCGACCTCGCTGCCGGGGAACCCGGGCTCGGCGGCGAGGCCCGCGAGGTCGAGCGGCCAGCGGTCCACCTCGAGGCCGAGGTCGTCGAGGCGCTCGGCGAGCACGTGCTGGATGTCGGATTCCGCCGGCGTCCCCCCGACGCTGGGGATCGCCACCAGCGAGGCGAGCAGGTCGTCCAGGCCGGGCAGCAGCCGCGCGAGGGCCGCCTCGACCGCGGCGCGGGGGTCGGTCACCCGGCGATCCTGCCGCACCGCGTGGGTCGGCGGGCCGGTTCGCGGGGACCCGGACATGGGTGAGGGCGGCACCCCTGATGGGGTGCCGCCCTCGTCGTCCCTGCGGGCCGAAACAGCCGGGGCTGGTTCAGGCCTTGCCGAGGATGCGGTTGACGGTGGTGCCGCAGACCGGGCAGGTGCCCTTGGCCATCCGGCGCCCAGAGTCGCTCACCTTGACCTCGCCGGTGAACTCCCGCTTCGCCTTGCACTTCACGCAGTACGCCTCGCCGGTGTAGCTCTCAGCCATCGAGGGCCTCCCCTGTCGAACGGTCATCTGATGGTGCTGCCGCCGGAGGTGCTCTGGCTGCGGGGCGAACCATACGCGAGTCGCGGGCGCAATGGCGGGAGGTGGCCTCACTCACGCGGGTCGGGCCGTACGCGGGGCACGCCGGCCCGGGACGAGACGAGGCCCCCAGGGCGCACGCCCGGGTCGTCCGACTTCCCCTTTCGGACGACCCCGGCGAGTTCTCCCGGGGGCCTCGGTGCGGTCGTGAACCTAGGCGGGCACTCGGGGGGCGCGTCAAGCCAACCGGCCGAATCCGACGCCCAGCCTGTGGACAAGCCTGGGGACAGGCTGGGGACCGCGCCGGGGGAGCCTGTGGACCCGAGTCCCGATTCTGGGGATGCCGCTGTGGACAACTCGGTGCGTAACGCTCTGACCTGCGGCTTTGCTCTCCCAGGATGTGGACGAAAAATACTTCGCGGGGGTGAACGGCCGGCGGCCCGACGGTGACCGATTGATGCACCGGGCCGCGGCGCGGCCGGTTGTCGGGGCCCGGCGGTAGCGTCCGCGCATGGCCAGCCCGATCCCCGACTCCGCCGAAGCGGGCGCCGCGCCCGAGGTCGAGGTGCGGCGCTCCGCGCGCCGCCGCAAGACCGTGTCGGCCTACCGCTCCGGCGACCGGGTGGTGGTGCTCATCCCGGCCCGGATGAGCCGGGCCGAGGAGGCCCACTGGGTCGAGACCATGGTGGCGCGGCTCGCGGCCAAGGCCACCCGCACGGCCCCCAGCGACGCCCGGCTGCTGGCGCGGGCCCGGCTGCTGGCGCGCACCCACCTCGCCGTGGACGGCCAGGTCGCGGAGCCGGCCTCGGTGCGGTGGGCGGCCAACCAGGCGCAGCGGTGGGGCTCGTGCACGCCCGCCGACCGCTCGATCCGGGTCTCCGCGCGCCTGCAGGCCATGCCGGACTACGTGCTCGACTACGTCCTCGTGCACGAGCTCGCGCACCTGCAGGAGGCCAATCACGGCCCCGCCTTCTGGGCCCTCGTGGCGCGCTTTCCCGGCACCGAGCGCGCCCGTGGCTTCCTCGACGGCTACGCGCTGGCCGAGGGCCGGCCATCGGCGGGGCCTGGTTCCTCCCCGGAGCCAGAGGCAGACGACCTCGACGACGGTGGGGACTGGCTGTTCTAGCCGACCTCCGCGCGCCGACGCAGCGCGGCGGACACCAGCCGCCGCACCGAGTCGTCGCTGTCCGCAGGCAGCGCGTCGGCGGGGTACCACGCCAAGGCGATCGACTCCTCGGACAACCGCTCGACGGCCCCGCTCGGAGCGATCGCCGCGTACTGCACGTCGAGGTGGATGCGCTCGGGCTCGGCGGGCCCGGCGCAGCGCACCGGGTGGGCATCGAGGCGCACCGGCCCGCCCGCGAGAAGCACCAGGCCCTCGACGCCGGACTCCTCCCGCGCCTCCCGCAGCGCGGCCCCCGACAGCGACCCGTCAGCGGCCTCCAGGTGGCCGCCCATCTGCAGCCAGCGCCCGACCTTGCGGTGCAGGCCGAGCAGCACCCGCTCGCCGTCGGACGACAGCACGAGCGCCGAGGCGGTCAGGTGCTCGGGCCGGCCGGAGCGGTCGACCGCGTCCGGTCGGGCGCGCAGCACCGCGCAGTAGCGCTCCCGCAGCACGCCCTGCGCCTCATCGGGCGCCGCCCAGGAGGAGAGGGCGGCGAGGGCGTCTTGATGGGCGGCCGTCGGCGGCGGGTCGATCACAGATCGTCGAGGCCGGACAGGTCGTCTGGGATCTCGAGGCCGGCGACCTCGTCGTCCACCGAGGCCCGCCGCGCGACGTACGCGGCCGGCTCGGCGAGGTCGGCGGGACCGGGCAGTCCCAACGGGTTCTCCCAGACCAGGTCGCGGCCGTCGGATCCCATGCGCGTCGGTGAGCTGCCGCCAGATGTCGGCGGCCTCGCGCATCCGGCGCGGCCTCAGCTGCAAGCCGACCAGCGCCGCGAACGCCGCCTCGGCGGGGCCGCCCGCCGCCCGTCGCCGGCGCGCGGTCTCGGCCAGCGCGACGGCGTGGGGGAGCGTCGGGGTGGCGGCGGCCTCGACCACGACATCGACCCAGCCCTCGACCAGCGCGAGCAGCGTCTCCAGCCGCTCGAGGGCCGCCGACTGCGCAGGGGTGTCGGCGGGCTCGAACAGCCCCGACTCCAGGGCTCCCTGGATCGAGGCGGGGTCGTTGGGGTCGATCGAGCCCATCCGCTCGCGCAGGGTGTCGGCGTCGAAGGTGATGCCGGCGGCGTAGGCACCTACGGCGTCGAGCAGCGCGCCGCGCAGCCAGGGCACATGCGCGAACAACCGCTGGTGGGCGCACTCGCGCAGGGCGAGGTGCAGGCGCACCTCGTCTTCGGGAATGCCCAGGCCCTCGGCGTACGAGCGGATGTTGACGGGGACGAGCACCGCCTTGCCCTCCGGGCCGAGGGGCAGGCCGATGTCGGTGGAGCCGACCACCTCGCCGGCCAGCTGGCCGAGCGCCTGCCCGGCCTGCGCGCCCACCATGGCGCCGCCGAGCTGCTGGAACATCCCGAGCATCGGGCCGGCCATGGCCTGCGCCTCGGCGGGGAGGGCGCTCGTCGAGGCCTCGGCCATCCGCGCGGCGAGCGGCTCGATCAGCCCCTTCCACACCGGCAGCGTGCCCTCCACCCACTCGGCTCGGCTCCAGGCGAGGGCCGCGGAGGTCCCCGCCGGGAGAGCGGTCACCGGGTCCAGCCAGACCTCCGCCAGTCGGACGGCCTCGTCGACCGCCTCGCGCTCGGTGCGCAGCACCGACGCGTCGCCCCGCGCGGCCACGGCCTGCCGTGCGGTGTCATGGGCCAGCTGCCAGTTGACCGGCCCCTCGCCGCCCGACTGCAGCATCCGGCCGACCTGCTCCAGCATCGCGCCCAGGTTGGCGGCATTGAGGTCGGCGGGTCCGAAGCCGAAGGCGGCGAACGGGTTGTCGCCGCCCGCTCCGCCGTCGCCGGGCTCGTCGGGGTCGTCGGAGGGCATTGCGAAGCCGAACGGCTGATCGCTCACGTGGGGGCTCCTGGGGCCAAGATGGGCCCGTGCGCTTCACGGGCTTGTGCGACGGGGGGTACGCCCCCACCGTAACGATGGCGCGCCCCTTGGCTGTTCCGCGAGCGGCCCGCAGCCATGGCTGAGCCGGCCAAGCGCGTCCGCCGCGCGCCGAGGGGCGGCGACGGCCGCCCCGTGGTGGCCGTGGTCGGCGCCGCGAGCGGTCCGGGCGCGCTGCTTGCGCGCCGCCTCGCGGCTGGCCAGGACTACCGCTCCGTGGTCGCGATCGACGCCGTCCGGCCGAAGGGGGCGAAGGGGGCGCAGGATGAGGCCGACCGGCTGACCTGGCGGACGGCCCGGATCGACCACCCGGACGTCGTCCAGACACTCAGCGGGGTCGATGTGGTGGTGCACCTGCCCGGCTGGGCGCCGCCCTTCGCTCCCCACGTGGACGGCCGGTCCGCCGGGGCTGCCGCGCGGGCGGTGCTGACCGCGGCGGCCGCGCAGGGGGTGGGCCGGGCGGTGGTGGTGACGAGCGCGGTTGTCTTCGGCGCGCGGGCCGACAATCCCCTGCCGCTCGCAGACGACAGCCCGCTGCGGGCGACCCGCGAGGCCCCTGACGTCGCCGACCTGCTGGATGTCGAGGATGTGGCGGCGCAGGCCGCCATCACGCTCCCCGGGATGCGCGTGCATGTCCTGCGTCCGGCGCTGCTGGCGGGCCCGGGGCTCGACGACCCGCTGCTGCGCTACCTCGCCGCGCCGCGGCTGCTCGCCGTCCGCGACGGATGCACGGCCTGGCAGTGGTGCCACCTCGACGACCTGCTCTCCGCGGTCGAGCTCGCGGCCGCCGGCGGTCTGGACGCCCCTGCCGCGGCGGTCGCCTGCGACGGCTGGCTGGACCGCCCCGCGCTTGAGGCGGCGATCGGGCGGCGCTTCCTGGAGGTGCCCGCGGCAGCCGCCTTCGGCGCGGCCGAGCGGCTCGAGCGGCTCGGCCTGACAGCGGCGCCGGCCAGCCAGCTGCAGTACGCGCTCTACCCCTGGGCGAGCGCGTGCGACCGACTGCGTGCCGAAGGCTGGCGGCCGGTGCACACCAACGCCGACGTCTTGGCCGAGGTGCTCGCCGCCCACCGCGCGGGCGGGCTCGACGGGCGCTCGGCCGCGCTCGGCGCGGCGGGGGCCGCCGGCGCCACGGCCGCCGTGCTCGGCGCCGCGGTCGCCGTTCGCCGCGCGCGCCGCCGCCGGCTGGGCTGACCGGCCTAGGCTGATCGCTGTGGACGCACTGGTCTGGCTGCTGATCCCGGTGGCGGCCTTTGTGCTCGCGCTGCTCTGGCTCAAGATCGCCCACCGCACGCGCCCGCCCGCGGGCACCGACGAGACTGTGGACGCGCACGACCGCTTCCGGCAGGCGATGGAGAGAGAGACCGGCATCGAGCCGTCGTCGCCCAGCGCCCCAGAAGACCCGGCCGACCCGGACCCGGAGCGCTGAGCACTCTCGTGTCGCGTCGGGTCGCGGTCCAGGTGACCGCTGGAATCGTGCTGGTGGCGCTGGTCGCTGTCGGAGCCTGGCTGCCGATGCCGTACGTGTCGCTGTCGCCGGGTCCGGTGTTCGACACCCTCGGTGAGCAGAACGGCGAGCCGCTCATCCTGATCGAGGGCACCACGACGTACCCCACGGACGGTCGGCTGGACCTCACGACGGTGTCCGAGAGCGGTGGCCCGCGCAGCCGGCTGGGGCTGCTGGAGGCGGTCAAGGACTGGGTGGACCCCGACGCGGTGGTCGTGCCCGAGCGGACGCTGTACACGGGCCAGGAGACCGCCGAGGAGGTCGAGCAGCGCAACGCCGAGGACATGGAGCTGTCTCAGGAGAACGCCGTCACCGCCGCGATGAACCAGCTCGGGATCGCCACGACCACCGAGGTCGTGGTGCGCTCGATCGCGCAAGAGGCCCCGGCGCTCGGCAAGCTCCAGGCGGGCGACGTGATCCTCGCCGTAGATGGCACCCCGGTGACGTCCGCGGTGCAGTCCCGTGACCTGATCCGCGCGCGGGCCCCCGGGCAGGACGTCTCGATCAAGGTCCGGCGCGAGACCGCCGATGGCTCCGAAGAGCTTGACGAGGTCGTGACAACCGAGCCCTCGCCAGCCGATCCGGCCATCGCCTACATCGGGATCGTCCCGGGCGAGGTGCAGGTGCCGCCGTTCGAGGTGGCCCTCAGCCTGGACCGCGTCGGCGGCCCCAGCGCCGGGCTGATGTTCGCCCTGGGCATCGTGGACAAGCTCACCGCCGAGCAAGAGAACGGCGGCAAGCACGTCGCCGGCACGGGCACCATCGACGCCGACGGCACGGTCGGCCCGATCGGCGGCATCCAGCAGAAGCTGCGGGGAGCGCGGGACGCCGGCGCGACGGTGTTCCTGGTCCCCACGGAGAACTGCGAGGACGCCGCGGGGGCGGGCGTCGACGGACTGCGGCTTGTGCGTGTGACCACGCTGTCCGACGCGCTGACGGGGATGGCCGCAGTGGTCTCCGGCGGCGAGGCGCCCACCTGCGGCTGAGCCGTGACCTCCCGGGTGCGGCGTTGAGCGGCGGTCCGGGTTAGGTTGAAGCGGTGAGTTTCGCGAACCCCCCCGAAGGTGGACCCGCCGGACCCCGCCCCGTGGCGACCAAGCCAGGACGCGGACGAGCTCTGCTGCCGACCCTGGTGGTGCTCGGCGCGCTCGCCATCGCCTTCCTGCTCTTCGCCGGGTTCTACACCGAGTGGCGCTGGTTCCAGTCCATCGACTTCGAGGGCGTCTACACGACGACCCTGCTGGTGAGGGGCGGGCTGTTCGCGGGCTTCGGGCTGCTGATGGCGGCCGCAGTCGCGGCGAACATGGTGGTCGCGTACCGGATGCGACCGCCGTTCCGCGCGGCGTCGGCCGAGCAGGCGAGCCTGGAGCGCTACCGGATGGCCCTCGAGCCGTCCAAGCGCGCCGCCGTCGTCGTCTCCGCCTCGCTGCTCGGGCTCTTCGCGGGCGGCTCCGCCGCCGCCGAGTGGCGCACCTTCCTGCTGTGGCGCAACGCCAGGGAGTTCGGCGAGACCGACGCGCAGTTCGGGCGCGATCTCGGCTTCTTCATCTTCGAGCTGCCGTGGCTTCGGTTCTTGGTGTCCTTCGGCTTCGCGGTCGTGATCCTGTCGCTCATCGCCGCGGTGGTCACCCACTACCTCTACGGCGGGATCCGGCTGCAGACGCCGGGGCACCGCACCACGCCCTCCGCCACGGCGCACATCAGCGTGCTGCTCGGCGTCTTCATGCTGCTGAAGGCAGCCGGCTACTGGCTCGACCGCTACGAGCTCGCGGTCCAGGACGGCCGGCTGCTCACCGGGCTGCAGTACACCGACGCCCAGGCCCTGCTTCCGGCCAAGAACATCCTGGTCGTGATCGCGCTCGTGTGCGCCGCGCTCTTCTTCATCAACGTGTTCCGCCGCACCTGGTCGCTGCCCATCATCGGCGCGGGGCTGCTCCTGCTCTCATCGTTCGCCATCGGCATCGTCTACCCCGCGATCGTCCAGCAGTTCCAGGTCCGCCCGGCCGAGCCGGCCCGCGAATCCCCGTACATCCAGCGCAACATCGAGGCCACCCGCTCTGCGTACGGCCTCGACGACGTGCAGGTCACCGACTACAACGCCAAGCCGGCGCCGGCCGAGTCCGATCTGCAGGCCGCACTGAGCACGACCGAGAACATCCGGCTGCTCGACCCCGCCTTGATCAGCCCGACCTACCGGCAGCTGCAGCAGATCCGCGGCTTCTACGGCTTCCCGGACTCCCTCGACATCGACCGGTACGAGATCGACGGCCGGGTCCGCGACTCGGTGGTCGCGGTCCGCGAGCTCGACGAGGTGCCCGAGGGCCAGCAGAACTGGGCCAACCTGCGCCTGGTCTACACCCACGGGTTCGGCTTCGTGGGCGCGTATGGCAACACCGCCCGGGCCGACGGAAGCCCGGATTTCTTCGAGGCGGACATCCCCCCGGAGGGGCCGCTGGGGATCGAGCAGCCGCGGATCTACTTCGGCGAGAAGTCGCCGTTCTACTCGATCGTCGGCTCGCAGCAACTCGAGCTCGACTTCCCCGACGACTCCAGCCCGACCGGCCAGCGCGACTACAGCTACACCGGCAAGGGCGGCGTGCAGATCAGCAACCTGTTCGACCGGCTGGTCTTCGCGACGAAGTTCCAAGAGGGCAACATCCTGCTGTCCGACCTGATCGACTCGGACTCGCGGATCATGTGGGACCGGCAGCCGCGCGAGCGGGTCCAGAAGGCCGCGCCGTGGCTCACGGTGGACGGCGACCCCTACCCGACGGTCGTCGACGGCCGGGTGGTCTGGATCGTGGACGCCTACACGACCAGCAACCAGTACCCGTACTCCCAGCGCACGACGCTCGGCGAGGTCACCACCGACGCGCTCACCGTGACGACCCAGAGCGTGCTGGCGCAGCGGCCCGACCCGGTCAACTACATCCGCAACTCGGTCAAGGCCACCGTCGACGCCTACGACGGCACGGTGACGCTCTACGAGTGGGACCGCAACGACCCGATGCTCAAGGCCTGGCGCGGGGCCTTCCCCGACGCGGTCCAGCCGTACGAGGAGATCTCGCCTGAGCTGATGCAGCACCTGCGCTACCCCGAGGACCTGTTCAAGGTGCAGCGCGAGATCCTCTCCCAGTACCACGTGCAGGACCCGGCGGCGTTCTACGGCGGCCAGGACTTCTGGAAGGTCCCCGAGGACCCGACCAAGCGGGCGGCCCGCGCGGCGCAGCCGCCGTACTACCTCACCCTTGCCATGCCCGGCCAGAGCCAGGCGTCCTTCTCGCTGACGACGACGTTCGCGCCCGCCAAGCGCGAGACGTTGGCGGCGTTCATGGCGGTCAACGCCCAGCCCGGAGAGGACTTCGGTACGATCCGGGTGCTGCAGTTGCCGCGCTCGACGACGATTCCGGGGCCGGGGCAGGTGCAGAACAACTTCGAGTCCGACCCCGATGTGTCCAGCCAGCTGTCGTTGTTGAGACGTGGCGGGTCGGACGTCGAGCTCGGCAACCTGCTCACGCTGCCCGTCGCCGGGGGCCTGCTGTACGTCGAGCCGGTCTACGTGCGCGCGGCGCAGGGCGAGTCGTTCCCGCTGCTGCGCAAGGTGCTGGCGTCGTACGGCAATGAGATCGCCTTCGAGAACACCATCGAGGAGGCGCTCAGCGCGCTGTTCCGCGGCGACGGGTCGACGACCCCGCCGCCGACGGACCCGGGCACGCCGACCGAGCCGCCAGCCGGTGGCGATGCGCTCACCCAGGCGCTCGCCGACGCACAGCAGGCGCTCACCGATTCGGAGGCCGCGCTCAAGGCGGGGGACTTCGCCGCCTACGGCGAGGCGCAGCAGCGGTTGGCCGACGCGATCTCGCGTGCGGCGGCCGCCGCCGGCGGCGAGGTGTCGCCCTCGCCTTCGCCGACCCCGTCGGCTCCGAGCGCCTGACCCGGCCAGGGGAGTGATCCACTAGCCTCCGGCCCATGGCTTTCTCGTTGGTGCCCGCGTCCCTGCGCGGCTACGACAAGACCTGGCTGGCCCGCGACGTCATCGCGGGGCTGACCCTGTCGGCGGTCGCGATCCCCGAGGTGATGGGCTACTCGTCCATCGCCCAGATGCCGATCGTCACGGGCCTGTACACCGTGATCTTCCCGACCATGGTGTTCGCGCTGTTCTGCTCGTCGCGGCTGCTGGTCGTGGGGGCCGACTCGGCCACCGCCGCGGTGATGGCGGCGGGGTTGACCGGCCTGGGGGTCGCCGGGCTCACCCCGGAGTCGCCCGAGTGGGTCGCGTACGCGAGCCTGACCGCCCTGGTCACAGCGGCTCTGCTCGTGATCGCCCGGGTGCTCAAGCTGGGCTTCATCGGCGACTTCCTGAGCGCCTCGGTGCTGATCGGCTTCCTCACCGGCGTGGGCGTACAGGTGCTCACCGGGCAGCTGCCCGAGATGCTGGGCATCCCCAAGGGCAAGGGCAACTGGCTGCAGCAGCAGTGGGAGCTGCTCACCTCGCTGAGCAGCATCCAGTGGGCGACGTTCGGCTTCTCCGTCGCGACCCTGGTGATCATCGTCGGCTTGAAGAAGCTCGCCCCCGTGGTGCCCGGCGCCCTGGTCGCGGTGGCCCTGCTCACCGGCGCTGTCCGCCGTGCTCGACTCGTCCGCCAGCGGCGTGGCCGTGGTGGGCTCGGTGCCGAAGGGCTTCCCGCCGATCGGCCTGCCGCAGGGCATCGAGTGGTCCGACGCGGTCACGGTGATCCCCATCGCCGTCGGGTGCCTGGTGCTGATCCTCGCCCAGAGCGCGGCGACCTCGCGATCCTTCGCCATGAAGACGGGCAGCCGCGTCGACGTGAACAAGGACATCGTCGGCCTGGGCGGCGCCAACCTGGCGGCCGGCCTGTCCGGCACGTTCGTGGTCAACGGCAGCCCCACCAAGACGAAGATCCTGTACGACCTGAAGGGCCGCACCCAGGTGGCCAACCTGACCATGGCCGGCGTCGTCCTCATCTTCACCGTCTTCGCGACCGGCCTGCTCGCCACCATGCCGAAGGCCGTGCTGGCCTCGATCGTCTTCCTGATCGGCGTCGGCCTGGTCGACCTCGTGGGCATGAAGTACCTCATGCGGCACAGCCGCGTGGAGTTCCTGGTCGCGCTCGCGACCGCCGTCACCGTCTGCGTGGTCGGGGTCACCCAGGGCATCGTGCTGGCGATCGTGCTGTCGCTTCTCGACCTGATCCGCCGCCAGTACAAGCCGGCCGACTACGTCTTGACGCAGGACGGCGACGGCGAGCCCGCCTACCAGCGGGCGACCCCCGGGGCGCAGAGCCTGCCGGGGCTGGTGGTGTACCGCTTCGACGCCGAGCTCTTCTACGCCAACGCCAACCGGTTCGTGGACGACGTGGAGGCGGTGATCCTCGCCGCCCCCGATCCGGTCCGATGGCTGGCCATCGACTGCGCGTCCATGGCCGACATCGACTACTCCGCGAGCATGTCGCTGCGGGGGCTGATCGACTTCGCCCACGCACGCAACGTGGAGGTGCATCTGGTGCGCCCGGACACCCGCTTCACGGACAGCCTCAAGGCCTTCGACCTCGTCGACGAGATCCGCGGCGACCGCGTGCACGCGACCCTGGAAGAGGTCTTCAACGCCTTCCGCGCTGCTCCCGCGACCTAAGCGACCAGCCGGCGGTGAGGATCGAACTATCAACTATGCGCGTCCGGATTTGGATCCTGCGCCGCGCGTGACGTACCCTGAGACCTACCGACGCGGGGTGGAGCAGCTCGGTAGCTCGCTGGGCTCATAACCCAGAGGTCGCAGGTTCAAATCCTGCCCCCGCTACCAACGTTTATGCAGGTCAGGGCCATGATCATTGATCATGGCCCTGTTCCTTGTGGGCAGAATGTCGGCAAGCCTGCCGACACCGGACACCGTCGAGGTCGGGTTGACAGCGGTTGGCCCGACGTTGGCGGACGTGCGGAGACGCTCGTGGACCTCGGATCTCCCCTCGCGGTGCGTTGCGTTGTTTGACCTCTGGGTCGGAAACCCGGAGGTCGGGAAGTCAATCCGGATCAGCCGGGACGTGTCAGGTCTCAGTCGGTGATGAGCGCTTCGGCCCACCAGGCCGGTGGTTCGGGGACGGGCGCCATGGGCGGTCCTGTCACCTTCGTCGGACCCAGGACGGGCCAGGCGGCCGGGTCGATGGTCGACTGTCGAGTGACGATGGCGTCGGCGCTGATGTCGAAGGTGGTGAGGTCCTGGGCGATGGTGACCGGCCCCTCGTACTGGCGTGCGCATGTCGGCGTAGGCCGGGCCAACGACCTGGTGGTCGACGGCGAGGTGCCACATCACCGACATCCGTGCACCCGCGCGGGCGAACACCTTGCCCGCCATCGTGGGACTGGTGTGGGCGCCGTTGACGACCTGCTCGGCGAAGCCCACGGGAACGCCCGCCTTCTGGGCGAACACTGCGGGTGAGGGAAACGTCTCGTGGACGAGCAGGTCCGCGCCGTCGCAGGCGTCCACCAGTGGGCGGCAGGGGCGGGTGTCTCCGGAGAACACCACGCTGCGACCGTTGAAGTCCAGGCGGTAGCCGACCGAGCCGTTGAGGATGTGGATGACCGGGAACGAGGAGACCCGCACGCCGTTGCGGTCATAGACCATCGCTGTCCGGTCCCAGGGCACCTCGGTGACCTCGGTGTGAGCCCCGGACTGGCCGGGGTGCCCGCGCAGCGACTGCCATGTCCCAGGCGTGCGCCGCCTCGAGGTGCTCGGTGTAGGAGCGGGTTCCCAGCTCTGGTGTCTCCCCGGCGGGTCCCCAGACCTCGACCGGGTCGCGTCGACCGGCCTTGGCCAGGCTCCACACAGGGTCGGCATGTCGCCGACGTGGTCGGCGTGCAGGTGGGTCAGGAACACCTTCGTCGTGGCCGTCACCGGCAGAGCCAGCCCGTTGTAGTTGGCCAGGGCACCGGACCCGAGGTCGAAGAAGAACAGGTCCCGCTCGGGGTTGCCGACCTCGATCAGCAGCGACGCCGACGCCTGGCTCGACTTCACGAACGGGTCACCCGACCCCAGGACCGTGACCCGGATCTCGCCATCTCGCACCGGCTCCGCCGACGGCGTCAGGACCGGCGTCACCGAGCCGGACGGCGTCCCCACCACCGGGGTCGTCGTCAACGGCGCGCCGCCCTCGTACGCAAGCTCCGTCAGCTCGGTGATCTCCGTAGTCACGGCCACGCTCCTCTGTGTCAGGCCTGCATCCCGATCTTTGCACCCGCGGCAGTCGTGGTTCCCACCGGCGCGGGCGAGGTCAGATCAGCCGTGGAAGTCCCTTGGCGGCCAGGTCGACGCCGAAGACCAGGAGCAGCACCGCCGTTACCGCGTTGGTGTGGACAGCCAACCAGTGCTTGAGTTCGCCGAGGTGGCTCCTGGCCCGCACGCCGGCGGTGCTTCAGCAAGCCGTGGACACCGGTCGGGTACAGGCCCAGACCGGAGTACGAGCGCTGTTCGACGAGCGCGCTGAGGGGCCGGCGCGGTCAACATCACATGTCGGCAGAATGTCGGCATCACGTGCCCGGACACCGGTGGACTCGAGGCGACCTTTGCGGCCGCGGATGGGCCTGTGACCTGCGACGACAAGCGTTCCACCGCTGTCCTGCGCCGTCCACGACTGCTCGTTGGCGTTGGATGCTTCGGCGGCTCATAACCCAGAGGTCGCAGGTTCAAATCCTGCCCCCGCTACCAACGTTTATGCAGGTCAGGGCCATGATCATCGATCATGGCCCTGATTGCGTGTTGGCAGAATGTCGGCAGGCCTGCCGACACGGGGGACCGTCAAGGTGGCGCCGACGCCGGTTTGCTCGACGCTGGTGGACGTGCCGAGACGCTCGTGGACGACACATCCGCACAGGCGGTGCGTTACGCCGTTTGACCTCTGGGTCGAAGACCCAGGAGTCGCCGAAGGTGGTCGCTCACGGCGTTAACCGTCGCGGTGACCTGTCGTGACGGCCGCCGCGACGACTGCGCTACTGGCGGGCCAGATGTGCTCGTAGCTCGGCTTCGGGGTCGACGATCAGTTCCCCGCTGACGTCGACGACCACCTGCTCGAGGCGGCCGGTGAACTTGAACGGGCTCGGGTACGCCGGGGTCACCGGGGACCCCGGGTTGTGGCCGCAGCTGACGCCGCCGGGGTTGAACATGAACGGCGTGGTGTAGGGGGCGTCGGCGGTGGCGACCAGTGAACCGTCGACGTACAGCTGGAGCCGTCCGGGGGCGCCCCGGCCGTGCGGCAGGTCGGCCGCGCCGGTGGGCTCGAACTCGAAGCGGAGCTCGTGGCGCCCGGCCGGGAGCGGGTCGGGCGAGGAGACGGTGAACCGCTCCCGCGCAACGTAGTTGTGGACGTAGTGCAGCCGGCCGTCCTTGACATACAGCGAGTAGCCACCTGCGGCCGTCCCCTGGCAGAACAGGACGCCCTCGGCGCCCCCCTCCGGGATGTCCACGGTCGCGCTGATGCTGTGCGGACGGTTGTGCAGGCGTGGGGCAGCGAAGTTGGGGATCGACTGGGTGCCCGGCCGGTACGTGTACTGGTTCCGCGGCAACGCGACATGCGGCTTCTCGACGGTCATCCGGGCCAGGCCGCTGCCATCGACTGGCATGACCTGGTACTTGCCGGCCTCGACATACCAAGTCCCGATCAGCTCGATGAGCTTCTCGCGGTTCTCGGTGGCGAGATTGTGGTTCTCCGCCGGGTCCTCGTCGATGTGGTACAGCTCCCAGCCGGTGGCGTCGAGCTTCGTCAACGTCTCGGCCGAGATGGGGTTGCCGAAGCCGGTACCGGCCTCGGTGAACGACGGTCCCGGCCACGGGCAGACAGCACGCCAGCCGTCCTTGTAGATGGCCCGGTGGCCCAGCATCTCGAAGTACTGGGTGTGGTGCCGGCTGGGCGCCGCCGGGTCGTCGAGCGCGTGGGCGAAGCTGACGCCCTGGATCGGCGACTGCGTGACGCCACGGATCGCCGTCGGCGGCTCCACGCCGAGCAGGTCGAGGACCGTCGGCACCATGTCGATGATGTGGGCGTACTGCGAGCGCACCTCGCCGCGCGCCTTGACACCGGCCGGCCAGGACACGATGAACGGGTCGCTGGAGCCGCCGCGGTACGTCTCGCGCTTCCAGCGCCGGAACGGCGTGTTGCCGGCGAATGTCCAGCCCCACGGGTAGTGGTTGAAGTGCTCGGGGCCGCCGATCTTGTCGATGACGGCCAGGCTCTCCTCGAGCGTCTCCTGGGCGTTGTTGAAGAACTGCGCCTCGTTGGTCGTTCCTCCCGGGCCGCCTTCGGCGCTGGCACCGTTGTCGCTGATAACCATGACGATCGTGTTGTCGAGGATGCCCTGCTCGCGCAGGAAATCGAGCAGCCGGCCAAGGTGGTGGTCGGTATGGCTGAGGAACCCCGCGAACACCTCCATCATGCGCGCGTAGAGCCTCCGCGCCTCCGGCGACAGGGACTCCCACTCCGGCACGTCCGGGTCGTGGCGGGACAGCTCGGCGTCGGCCGGCAGGATGCCCAGCTCCTTCTGCCGGGCGAACACCTTCTCCCGGTAGGCATCCCAGCCGTCGTCGAACTGGCCGGCGTACCGGTCGGCCCACTCCTTGGGCACGTGGTGCGGGGCGTGGGTCGCCCCGAAGCACAGGTGCAGGTAGAACGGCTTGGCGGGATCGATCTGGCGCAGGTCGGTGATGAACTCGATCGACTTGTCGACGAGGTCCTCGGTCAGGTGGTAGCCCTCCTCCGGTGTCCGGGGCGGCTCGACCGGGTGGTTGTCATACACCAGCTCGGGGTACCACTGGCTGGTGTCGCCGCCAAGAAACCCGTAGAAGCGCTGGAAGCCGCGTCCCAGCGGCCACCGGTCGTACGGGCCGGCGGCGGTCTCATAGACGCTCGGCGTCAGGTGCCACTTGCCAACCATGTACGTGCCGTAGCCCTGCTCGACCAGCATCTCCGACAGCATGCCGTTCTCGAACGGCATGATGCCGTTGTAGCCCGGGTAGCCGGTGGCGAACTCGGTGATGCATGCCATGCCGTTGCTGTGATGGTTGCGCCCCGTCACGATGCACGACCGGCTCGGCGAGCACAGCGCCGTCGTGTGCATGTTCGAAAACCGTAGCCCGCCCGCCGCAAGCGCATCGAAGTTCGGCGTCTGGATCGGGCTCCCGTAGCACCCCAGTTGGCCGAAACCCGTGTCGTCCAACACCACGAACAACACGTTCGGCGCATCCGCGCGAGCTCGCGTTGGCGCCGGCCACGCCGGAGACGACTCCTCCGCCGTACGACCGATCACACCCGGAAACGGCCGACCCGAGTCGTACTCAACGACCGCCATCGCAAGCCTCCGCATCCGCTGGTCAACAGGGCGGTCAGCCCCGACTCGAACCCGACCACGGGCCCAGTCCCACGGTCAAGGGGCCCAGGTCCGCCCCGAGTGCGAAGCCCCGATGCCAGGCTGACCGTCAAGACCGCTCTGGTAGTTCCGACCCTGATGCGGGCGGCTCACGACCCACGCCGTCGCACACCTGATTACGCCTCTCGTGATGGCAAGTCGATCGCCGGGGCCCGCGACTCCGCGTCGACGGGCTTCGTCTGCGGGACGTCCACCGGCGTCGCCGGCGGTCTGGCGAGGCCGCGTCGAGCGAAGAAGTCAGCCGGGAAGCAGGGTCGCCATGTCGGCCGAATGTCGGCAACACACGCCCGGACATGGCTGGACGTCAGGCGACGGCGGCGGGCCCCGGTGGGTCTGTGACCTGCGAAGACGCTTCGTCCAGCGGTGTCCGGCACCGTCCGGGACTGCGCGCTGGCGTCGGATGTTTCGGCGGCTCATAACCCAGAGGTCGCAGGTTCAAATCCTGCCCCCGCTACCAGGCAAGTGCAGGTCAGAGGCTTGATCACCGATCTTGGTGGTCGAGCCTCTGATCGTTTGACCGCACCTTGACCGCAAGCCACCGAACCAGAACCGCGTGGACGGTGGTGGACGACGGTGGCGCAGATCCGCCGTCCTGCGGCAGCAAGCGTCTGGTTGCGAGACGGGCCCCGCTAACGAGGTGTAAGGGGCTGCCGAGTCCCGCGGCGCTCGACGAACCCACGCTCCCCGACTGTGGGGGTCATGAGTTTGGTGCCTTTCAAGGGATGCACCAGCTGCATCGCGCCCGCCGCGGGCGTGGATCTCAGCCTCTCGCTGTCAGACCCCGGGGGAAGGATGAAGTCGTTGAGAGTGGGGGTCCGGTGATGGTCATGCTTCCAGCGCCTGTGCCACTCCTATTGCCTATCGCTTGACAGCAATTTGAGCATCCACTCTGCTGGACTCAACTGGACGCGGCGGCAACGCCTGGGTTGGGGCTACCGAGCCCGAGGTCAGGAGGTCTCCTGGATCTCCTGCCACACTTGCGCCTTGAACTCCTCGCGCCCCGAGCCGGCCTCGTACTTGTCGTACCGGTCCTTACTCTTGAGGTAGAAGTCCTGGTGGTACTCCTCGGCCTCGAAGAACGTGGTGAACGGCAGGACGGACGTGGCGATCGGCTGCTCGAACACGCCGGCTTCGGCCAGTGCGTCCTTGGACGACTGGGCCGCGGCCCGCTGCTCCTCGTCGCGGACGAATATGGCAGTGGTGTACGGCAAGCCACGATCGACGAACTGGCCGCCAGGATCGGTGGGGTCGATTGCCCGCCAGAACACGTCGAGCAGCTCGGAGTAGGTGATGACGGCGGGGTCGTAGTAGACCTGAACTGCCTCCCGGTGGCCCGTGCGCCCGGTGTAGACCTCCTGGTACGTCGGGTTCACCTCGGGGCCGCCGGCGTACCCGCTGATCGCATTGCTGACGCCGGCAGTCTCCTGGAAGACGGACTCGACGCACCAGAAGCACCCACCGGCGAAGGTCGCCACTGCGGCGCCGGGGGGCGTCGACTCCCGAACGATCACTGCCGGCTGCGGCAGCCGCTCGGGAACCGCGGCGAGTTCGGACGCTCCGGGCTCGGCGCGGCAGCCGGCGACGAGGGCCAGGATCAGGCCGGCCACCAGCGCGACGAGCGCCAGTCGCGGGTCAGCCCGATACGGCGTTCCCTGGGTCTTCTGCACACCTCAGTGTCCTCCGCCTGGCCGGGACCGGCGACCCAAGGTCCGGTCCTCCCAACAATGGTGTAGCCCAGGCCGGCGATCGAGGACCGAGCCATGCAGGTCCAGCTGGCGCTGGCCAGCGCGGGTCAGCGCCGTGCACCATCGATACCGGACCGGCTGCTCGCCGCCGCAGCCGAGCTGACCCGTCCTGCGTTCCCCGGAGTGGGGGCCGTTCGGCCTAGCGCGACGGCCTTCCCACGGTGTGGACTGTGACTAGTCGCCCCGGCCTGGGCGAGATCGTCCGGCACGGGCCCCGAGGCGGACGATGGCTTGACGAGCGGAGCGAGGTAGGGCATGAGCGGACTGCTCCTGACCGGGTTCCCCGGCTTCCTGGGGTCGGCGCTGCTGCCGAAGATCCTGGCCCGACGCAAGGGCGCCCACGCGGTGTGCCTCGTTCAGGGGCACTGGGTGGAGCTCGCCGCCGAGCGCCTGGCCGACCTTGAGGTCGCCCACCCGCACATCGCGGGCCGGGTCTCGCTGGTCGAGGGCGACGTCACGGTGCCCGGGCTCGGCATCGACTACGTCGACCGCGGCCGGATCGCCGACGTCACCGAAGTCTGGCACCTGGCGGCCGTTTACGACCTCGCGGTGCCCGAGAGCGTCGCCCGGCGCGTGAACGTCGAGGGCACTGGGCACGTCCTCGAGTTCTGCCTGGGCGCGCGGCGCTTCCACCGCCTGCAGTACGTCAGCACCTGCTACGTGAGCGGCGACCACCACGGCGAGTTCGGGGAGGACGACCTCGACCTCGGCCAGGAGTTCCTCAACCACTACGAGTCCACCAAGTTCGAGGCGGAGGTCCTCGTCCGCCGTGCGATGAAGGCCGGGCTGCCGGCCACGATCTACCGGCCCGGGATCGTCGTCGGTGACTCCCGCACCGGAGAGACGCAGAAGTACGACGGCCCGTACATGTACGCCACCTACATGAGCCGGCTGCCCCGGGTGGCGCTCATCCCCGGCGTCGGAGACTTCGACGTGGTGCGGGCCGGGCTCGTGCCGCGCGACTACGTCCTCGACGCCATGGACGTGCTCTCGGTGATGGACAAGTCCGAGGGCCGCACCTACGCCCTGACCGACCCGAACCCGCCCACCACGGGCGAGGTCGTGCAGATCCTGGCCGACTACCTCCACCGCAAGCCCATCAGGGTTCCCCTGCCGCTCGGCCTGACCCGGGCGGTGGTGGCCCACGTGCCCGGGCTGGAGAAGGTGCTCGGCCTGCCGGCCGAGGCGCTGGACTACCTGGCGGCGCAGACCACGTACTCGACGACGAACGCCGTCGCCGACCTCGAGGGCACCGGGGTGGAGTGCCCGCCGTTCTCCGAGTACGCCGAGCGGCTGCTGGACTACATGGGCGCCCACCCCGAGCACGGCGCATCGGCCATGACATGACCGACGCGCATCCCAGCGAGCGAAGGAGCCAAGGGTGGACCGCGACAAGCCCTGCGTGATCGTCAACGTGAGCCTGGCCGGCTCCGACCGCGACTACGACGTGAACGTGTCGTTCCTGGATCGCGACTTCCACCTGCGCAGGATCGGCACCAACGGCGACGTCAAGGCCGCCCAGGAGCTCGTCGCGAAGTGGGCCGACGAGGCCGACGCCATCGCGGTGACCGGGATCCGCGAGGCGCGGGCCATCGGGCTGTACGACGGCGACCTGGTGGCCGTGGAGAAGGTGAAGAAGGCCACCCGGATGATCCCGGTCACCGACGGCCAGGCCCTCGACGACGTGCTCCAGGAGTGGTCGGTCCGGCACGTGAACACCCTCATGCCGGGCTACTTCACGAACGCGCGCGTCGCCGTCCTGGGCGGCAGCAACCACAGCGGGACCATTCGCATCCTTCGCGAGTACACCGAGAACTTCGAGTTCGCCGACCTCGCGCTGCGGGTCGACCTGCCCAAGCGCGCGGCCTCGGTCCCGCTCGGCGGCATGCTGGCCGACGCGGTGATGTGGCCGGCGCGCCGGCTGCCGAAGTCCCTCACCTCCCGGGTCAAGGGCCCCGGGCGCGGCGTCAGCTCGGCGCTCACCCGCCGCGCGGTGGACGACTGCCACGTCATCGTCGCGACCTTCGAGGAGCTCGACGCCTTCGGCGTGGACGACCTGCGCGGCAAGACGGTGGTCTCCGCGGGCATCTCCGACGCGCGCCTGGCCGAGCTGGCGGCCAAGGACGTCGACATGGTGCTGGACTCCACGCCGCAGCCGTTCGACGTCACGGTCAACGCCGCCGTGCTCGAGGCCATGATGGTCGCGGCCTCGTCCAGCCCGCTCGGACGGCTCACCAACGACGACCTGCTCGACATGGTGGTCTCCGCCGGCCTGGAGCCCCGGCTGCTCTACCCGAACGGCTACCGCCGGCGGAGCCGGTTCGCCTTCGTCATCCACCCGTTGTCCCAGAGCTACCTCACCAAGGTGGAGCCGCTGCGATCCATCGAGAAGTACGCGCCGAGCCTTGTGATGGACGGCGTGGAGAAGGTCGTCGCCTACATGCCGCCGATGATGTACAGCCGGGTCACCGGAATCCAGTCCACCACCGGTGACGAGGCCGAGGGCTGGCTCATCACGGTCGGGGGCACCCCCAAGGAGCTCATGGCGCACAGCCCGGAGTTCACGTACGACCGGCTGCTCGACGCCGCCGAGCAGGCCAAGCGGCTGGGAGCCCAGGTGATGGGCCTCGGCGCGTTCACGAAGGTCGTCGGCGACGCCGGCGTCACCGTGGCCAAGCGCGCCCCGCTGCCGATCACCACCGGCAACAGCTACAGCGCGTCGGGGGCCCTCTGGGCGGCGCACGAGGCGATGGACCGGCTGGGGCTGGCCGAGCGCGACGAGCACGGCCGCATCGCCGGCAAGGTGATGGTCGTCGGCGCCACGGGGGCGATCGGATCCGTGTGCGCCCGGCTGCTGGCGCTGGCCAGCGATGACCTGTACCTGATCTCGCCGGAGACCGCGAAGCTGCTCGCGCTGAAGGGCGAGTTGGAGAAGGAGACCCCGCGCGCGACCATCCACATCGCCGCGACGCCCGGGGATTTCCTGCCGGAGATGGACATGATCGTCACCGCCACTTCGGGCGCGGGCAAGAAGGTGCTCGACATCATGGCCGTCAAGCCGGGGTGCGTGATCACCGATGTGGCCCGGCCGCTGGACCTGTCCGCCGAGGACGTGGCGAAGCGCCCCGACGTGTTGGTCATCGAGTCCGGCGAGATCGAGCTGCCGGGTGACGTCCACATGAAGAACATCGGGCTGCCCCCGGGGGTCGCCTACGCGTGCCTGGCCGAGACCGTCGTCCTGGCGCTGGAGGGCCGCTACGAGACGTTCACCATCGGACGCAACATCGAGTGGGAGAAGGTCAAGGAGATCTACAAGCTGGGCCTCAAGCACGGCATGAAGCTGGCCGCCATCGCCGGCGTGAACGGCTTCTACACCGACGAGGACCTCGCCCGGATCCGCGAGCTGGCGCTGGCGCGGCGGGCGGAGGCGGCGGGCAAGGCCGGCTGAGCGGGGTCGACCGCCTACCGGCGCAGCTCGACGCGGTGCGGCGGTCGGCATCATCGAAGAGCGCCCGCTGGGTGAGGCGCGCCGCTGCGCGGCGATGTCGGCAAGGGGGCGCATGGTGAGGTTTGCCGCCGTCATCGCGCCGCTGACCACCATGCCGCCGACGGGGACCACGACCTGCGGCACCGGCTCGATGACGCCCAGGATGAGGAGCACGCCCACCGTGGTCGCCGTCCCGGTGCCCACGGCCACCCACGCGATGGAGCGGCCCCGCGGGAGCTCCTTGCACCGCCCGGCTGCTACGAACCCGGAGATCACCACCATCCCGCCGACGCCGATCCCCCTCCCTCGAGGCCGATGCTGGGCAGCGCGACGCGCTCCAGCAGGAGTCGGGCCCCGGCGTCGTCGAGGTCGGGACGCGCCAGCCGGACGTCCTCGCCGACCGTCGGGGTGAGCATCGTTGGGTGCTGCGCCACCAGCCCGACCCTGCGCCGCAGCGCGTGGACGTCGTACGAGGCGAGCGGCTGGCCGTCGACGCGGATGGTGCCGTCAGTCGGCTCTGGAAAGCGGTCGAGCATCCGCAGGAAGGTCGACTTGCCCGATCGGCTGGCGCCGAGGACGGCGGTGGTGCAGGCCCGGTGGATTTGATCGCTCACGCCATCGAGGATGCGATGGCCGTCCCGTTCCCGGACGAAGCCATCGAGGCCGAACGCCTCGGCCAGGGCCATCGGCCCATGATGTCAGTAGCGGGCCTGCCGACCCGACGATCGCGTCATAGGGTGCTGGCCATGAGCGAAGACCAGACCGCCGGCAGTACGGCCCCTCCCGAGGCGAGCAAGGCCGCGGGCGGCGTGCGCGGCGCGGGCACGGTTGAAGGGGTGTTCAGCCAGGCGGTCGCTGACCGTCCGGAGGCCGTGCGGCAGCAGATCGCCAAGGCGGCGGCGCAGAAGGTGGTCCCGCACCCGACCCTTGAGGAGCGGCTGCGCAAGGGCCGGGTCGCTCGGGCGGAGACCCCGCGGGAGGAGTTGTCGGCCTGGCAGCCGCCCGCAGACCGGGCCGATCCGGTGGCGATGCTCGAGGGCCAGGAGACCTCTCGGGTGCAGGAACTCGTGCCGGTGCGGCACGCGCGGATGGCGACCAGCGCGTTCGCGTTCTACCGGGGGGCGGCGCTGCTGATGGCCGCTGACCTCGCGGTGATGCCGCGCACCGAAGCTCGAGGTGCAGCTGTGCGGCGACGCGCACCTGTCGAACTTCGGCCTCTTCGCCGCCCCGGACCGTTCGGTGATCTTCGACGTGAACGACTTCGACGAGACCAACCCAGGTCCGTTCGAGTGGGATGTCAAGCGGCTGGCGACGTCGTTCGTCCTGGCGGCCCGCGACAACGGGCTTCCGGCGAAGGTCGGGCTGGCCGCAGCCGAGGCCGCCGCGGCCTCCTACCGGGAGTCGATGGCGGCCTTCGCGGGCAAGGGCGAGTTGGAGATCTGGTACGACCGCATCGACGCGGCCGGGCTCGTCTCCTCCGTGCGGGCGCTGCCCAGCAGCAAGGGCAAGCTGGGGGCGAAGGAGCAGGCCAAGGTGGAGGCGACCATGCAGGGGGCCGTGGCCAAGGCCCGGCTCCGCGACGCCTGGTCGGCGATCGCGAAGATCACCGAGGTGGTGGACGGCCACCGCCGGTTCCGCGACCAGCCGCCGCTGCTGACCCGCCTCGAGCTCAGCCACGAGGCCGCGGTCCTGGTGAACGCGGTGTATCGGGAGTACCGGGCCACGCTCCAGGATGACCGGCAGGAGCTGCTGAAGCGCTACGAGATCATCGACATGGGCCACAAGGTGGTCGGGGTCGGCAGCGTGGGCCTGCTGGCGTTCGTGCTGCTGCTGCGCGGCCGCGACGAGGACGACCTCATCGTGCTGCAGGTCAAGCAGGCGCAGGCCTCAGTGCTGGAGGCCTACACCCGCAAGTCGGCGTTCACCAAGCACGGCCACCGGGTGGTCACCGGACAGCGGTTGATGCAGGCGGCGAGCGACTCGTTCCTCGGCTGGATCGACGGACCGGGCGGGCGCAGCTTCTACGTGCGGCAGCTCAGGGATATGAAGTGGTCGCCGGATCCCGCGTCGCTCAACGAGGAGCGGCTGCCCCGCTACGCGCTGCTGTGCGGTCTCACGCTCGCCCGGGCGCACGCCCGGTCCGGCGACGCGGTTGCGATCTCGGCGTACCTCGGGTCGGGCAAGTCGTTCGACCGGGCCATCCGGGAGTTCGCCGAGACCTACGCCAATCAGTCTGAGCAGGACTACGCGGCGTTCATGGCGGCCATCACCGACGGCCGGCTCGGCGCGCACGAGGATGCCGCCGGCGCCGAGGGCATCGCGGCCGCCCAGCAGGTCGCGACGCCCACCCCGAAGCCCAAGCGCGCCGCCAAGAAGGCCCCCGCCGCGACCTGACGCGCCGCGACGGCCCCGTCCCTAGAAGGGGGTCGGGACGCGGCGCAGCGGCAGGCCCGGCTCCACGTAACCGCGGGCGCTCGGCCTGCGCGGCATCTTCACGTCCTGCGGGGGCAGCGGGGTGTACGGGATCTGGCTCAGCAGGTGGCTGATGATGTTGAGCCGGCCGCGCTTCTTGTCGTCGTTGTCGGCGACGAACCACGGTGCCCACTCGGTGTCGGTGGCGGCCAGCATCGCGTCGCGCGCCCTGCAGTAGTCGAAGTGGCGGCTGTACGACTTCAGGTCGGTGGGGGACAGCTTCCAGATCTTGCGGGGATCCTCGATCCGGTTGCCGAGCCGGCGGGTCTGCTCGTCGACGCTGACGTTCAGCCAGTACTTGATCAGGATGATCCCGTTGTCGACCATCGCCTTCTCCACCGCGGGCGCCTGCTCGAGGAACCTCGCGGTCTGCTCCGGGGTGCAGTAGCCCATGACCGGCTCCACGCCGGCGCGGTTGTACCAACTGCGGTCGAAGATCGCGACCTCGCCGGCCGCCGGGAAGTGCGCGATGTAGCGCTGGACGTACATCTGCGACTTCTCGCGCTCGGTCGGCGCCGGCAGCGCGATGTGCTTGAACACCCGCGGGCTCGTCCGCTCGGTGATCCGCCGGATCGTGCCGCCCTTGCCCGCCGAGTCCAGGCCCTCGAACACGATGCAGATCTTCGCCCCGGTGGCCTTGACCCACTCCTGCATGGCCACCAGCTCGCCCTGCAGGCGGCGCATCTCCGCCTCGTACTCCCTGGTTTTCATCTTCGGCGCGGGGCCGGAGCCGACGTCCAGCATCTCCGCCGCCGGCACCGCGACGTCCGCGGCGGCCGGGACGGCCGACTTGCCGTGCTTCTTGGCCTTCTTCGACTTCTTGCCCATCAGTTCCAGCCCCTTGCCTGTCTGCGCGGCGTGCGTCTCCTGCCGACCCTAGCGGCGGCAGGAGGGCTAGGGGGACAGCCGTTCGAGCACCCAGCCGGACGCGTCATCCATCGCGGCGAGCCGCTCCGCGTTCGCCAACCGGTAGCGGAGGCGGTCGTGGAGGCGGTGCGGCCGCCCCTGCCAGAACTCGACGGAGGTCGGGTGCACGACGAAGCCGCCCCACCGCTCGGGCATCGGCACCTCCCCGTCGGGGTGGGCGGCCGTCAGCGCCGCGACGGCCGCGTCGAGGGCGGCGCGGGACGCCAGGACGGCCGACTGCGTGGACGCCGCCGCCGCGGCCCGGCTGTCCGGGGGCCGCGACTCGAAGTAGAGACGGGCCTCGCCGCGGCCGACCTCCTCGACGTCTCCGAGCACGACGACCTGCCGCTGGAGCGCCAGCCACGGGAACACCAGCGAGGCGCGCGGGTTGCCGGCCAGGTCAAGCCCCTTGCGGGAGGCCCGGTCGGAGTAGCAGGTGAACCCGCGCGGCCCGACGTCCTTGAGCAAGACGGTGCGAGCCGACGGCTCTCCGTCGGCGCTGGCGGTCGCCAGCGTCATCGCGTTCGGCTCGATCACCCCCCCGTTGATCGCGTCGGCGAGCCACCGCCAGAACTGCGTGAGCGGGTCCGCGGCCAGGTCCGACTCGTTGAGGGCGGGCGCGTCATAGGGCAGCCGCATGCCCGCGAGCGGGGCGGCCGGGCCGCCGGTGGTGGGTTCCGGACCCGGGCTCATGGCGATCATCCTCGCAGGGCGCCGAAGCGCCCGCGTGCGGGCTCTTAGGTCCACCGGGACGGGACGATGGACTCATGACCGCGGGAGTGAGAGTCGTAGGCTGGCTTCCACGTACTCCCTGATCGCTACGGACAGGCCCATGACCGCTCAGCAGCCCACGTACCCAGGTCTCCCCACCGTCATCAGCGGCAACGGCGCCGTCGCCCACGTCATGAGCCACGTGTGCGGCGGCGTCATCGGCTACCCCATCACGCCCTCGACGGAGATCTCCGAGCTGTACGAGGCGGTGCGCGCCGAGGGCGGCGTCAACGTGTGGGGCAAGCACCCGTTCTTCTTCGAGCCCGAGGGCGAGCACTCGGCCCAGAGCGGCGCCCTGGGCGCGGCGCTGACCGGGGGGCAGTTCATCTCCAACGCGTCCTCCAGCCAGGGGATCCTCTACGCGATGGAGTCGCACTACGTCACGGTCGGCAAGAAGATCGGCGGCTTCGTGCTCCAGGTCGCCGCCCGGGTGGTCTCCAAGCACTCCCTGAACGTCATGGCCGGCCACGACGACGTGTACGCCCTGCTGTCGGCGGGCTACACGATCCTGTTCGGGTCCAACCCCCAGGAGGCGGCCGACCTGGCGGCGATCGCCTACCGCACGTCTGCGCTGTCGCTGATCCCGGTGACCAACGCCATGGACGGCTTCTCCACCAGCCACATGCTCAGCGAGGCCCTGCTGCCCGAGCCCGAGCTGCTGCGCGACTACCTCGGCGACCCGGCCGGCCGGATCAAGGCCCCGACGGTCGCCCAGGAGCTGCTCTTCGGCGCCAAGGGGCGGGTCTTCCAGCTGCAGGCCTACCTCGACCGCCACCGCGACGACTTCCGGCCGCAGGACCTCGAGGCGCTGACGGCCCACCTCGACGCCCAGGCGGAGCGGGTCGAGGGCGACAGCGCCGGCGACCTGGTCGGCGAGACGCTGGCGTGGGTGCCCGAGGAGCTGCGCGGGCCAGTGGCGCCGGCAGTGGGTGAACGCCCTGGAGAAGGGCACCCGCCAGCTGGTGCCCGCGCTGATCGACGTCAACAACCCCGGGCTCACCGGCCCGGTCCAGAACCAGCCCGACTTCCAGGCCGGGGCGGTCGACCACCGCACCCACTTCGCGAGCGCCGTCCCCGCGCTGGTGCGCCAGGCGATGGACGAGTACTCCACGCTCACCGGCCGCACGTACGCCCCGCTCCTCACGTACGACTGCGACGACGCCGACTACATCATGGTCGGGCTCGGCTCGATCACCGACGACGTGCGCGCCGTGCATCCCGCACCTGCGCGCGCGCGGCCTCAAGGTCGGCGTGGTCTCCGTCAAGCTGCTGCAGCCCTTCCCCGAGGCCGAGCTCGTCGAGGCGCTCGCGGGGGCCAAGGCCGTCACCGTCCTCGAGCGCTCGGACCAGACGGCGCTGACCAGCCTGGTGACGTCGGCGCTCTTCAAGGCCGCCGCGAACGCCGAGAGCCCGCAGCACGACGCACATCCCGGCGCTGGACTCCGTCCCGCGCCTGACCACGGCGATCTTCGGCCTCGGCGGCCACGACGTGCAGCCGCGCCACATCATCGCCGCGTACCAGCACATGGTCGACGGGGCGAGCGCCCCGCTGATCTACCTGGGGTCGCAGTTCTTCTCCAAGGACCCCGCCCCGCACATGGCCGAGATCCAGGCCCGGCTGCGCGAGGCGTACCCGGAGACCGAGCTGATGGCCCTGGAGACCGAGCCCAACCCGGTGCTGCTGCCGCCCTCGGCGATGCGCATCCGCTTCCACTCCGTGGGCGGCTACGGCACGATCGCGACCGGCAAGCTGCTCACCGACATCCTCGCCGGCGTCCTCGGGATGCACTCGAAGTCCGCGCCGAAGTACGGCTCGGAGAAGAGCGGCGCGCCGACCAACTACTACATCACCCTCAGCCCCGAGCCGGTGCTCCTCACCAACGCCGAGCTCGAGGACGTCGAGATCGTCATCTCGCCGGACCACAAGTCGTTCATCCACACCGACCCGCTCAAGGGGCTGGTCGAGGGCGGCACCTTCATCCTGCAGACCGACCTCTCCCCGCAGGAGGTCTGGCGCGAGCTGCCGCGGTACGCCCGCCGGACCATCCGCAAGAAGCGCATCCACTTCCTGGTCGTCGACGCCTTCAGCGTGGCCAAGCGGCACGCCCCGTCGCCCGACCTCGAGCTGCGGATGATGGGCATCGCGTTCATCGGCGCGGTGGTGGGGCACGTCGACCGGGTGGCCCAGGGCGCCTCCGTCGAGGCGATCCACGACAAGGTCGCGCGCCCAGATCGCCAAGAAGTTCGGCGGCAAGGGCGACGCCGTGGTCGAGGGCAACATGGCCGTCATCCGCGAGGGCATGGAGGCGGCGACGGTCGTCGACTACGACACCCCTGAGTTCGTCGCGATCGACGAGGACACCGCGCCGGCGCACACGCTGCGCAGCGTCGCGCTCTCCGCGTCGATGTGCACGACCCCGAGCACGTCCAGCGCGAGCGCGCTGTTCGACCCCGCGTACTACGAGGACCTGGTGGCCCGGCCGTTCCGCGAGGGCACCATCGGCGAGTCGCCGGTGCTGCCGGGCGCCGGCCTGTTCATGCCCCCCGGCACGTCGGCCGGCAAGGACAAGGGCCTCTTCCGGCTCACCGTGCCTGAGTTCCACTACGACGTGTGCACCGGCTGCATGGAGTGCGCCCTGGTCTGCCCCGACGCGGCCATCCCCAACACCGTGCACGAGATCCACGACCTGCTGCTGGCCGCGATCAAGGAGATCGACGTCAGCGAGCCGCAGCGCGAGGCGCTGCGCGCGCACGTGTACGCCCTCGCCGAGCGGGTCCGCGAGGCCTACCGGCAGGACAAGGCCGCCCGCCCCTTCCACGAGGTGGTGGCCGAGGCCGCCACGACCCTGGACCGCCGACCAGCCCACGCTGGCCCGCAACCTGGACACCCTCGTCGCCACGCTCGGCGAACTACCCGGTCGCCCGCACCCGCCCGTTCTTCGACTCGCTGGAGAACGACGTGCCGGGCACGGGCGCGCTCTTCGCGGCCACCATCGACCCGTGGAAGTGCACCGGCTGCCTGGAGTGCATCGAGGTCTGCGGACCCGGCGCCCTCACGCCGCTCGACCAGGACGCCGACGTCCTCGAGACGCTGCAGGACCGCTTCGAGTTCATGACGACGCTGCCGAACACCCCCAAGCGCTTCACCGAGGGGTCGACCGGGCCCGACGGCGACCTGAAGCGGCTGATGCTCGACCACCCCAACTTCTACGCGACCGCCGGGGGGCACGGCGGCTGCCGCGGCTGCGGCGAGGTCACCGCGATCCGCCTCGTCATGGCGACGAGCCACGCCCTGGGCGACGTGCGCCGCCGGACGCACCTGCGCGAGCTGGAGGCGCTCGTGGCCCGGCTGCAGGAGAAGCCGAGGCGGTCGGCGCGGCCGACCCCGAGCGGCGCGCGCGGATCGCCTCGATCATCGCGACCCTGGAGACGCGCCTCTACCTGTACGAGGGCGGTCCCACCGGCAACGGCCCGGCGTCCACGGTCATCGCCAACGCCACCGGCTGCAGCAGCGTCTACGCCTCGACGATGCCGTTCAACGCCTACCTCGACCCGTGGGTGAACAGCCTGTTCCAGGACACCCAGCCGCTGGCCAAGGGGATCTTCGAGGGCATCTCGGCCCAGGTCGTCGCCGATGTGCGCGCCCTGCGCCTCGCCCAGCTCGAGCTGGCCGACGCGTACGACCCGGCCGTCCACGACCGGGAGCTCACGGACGCTGTCGTGGGAGGAGTTCACCTCGGCGGAGCTCGATCTGCTGCCCACGGTGCTGACCATCGGGGGCGACGGCGCCAGCTACGACATCGGCTTCGGCGCGATGTCGCGCGTGCTGGCCAGTGACACGCCGATCAAGGTCCTGGTCCTGAACTCGGGCGCCTACTCCAACACCGGCGGCCAGGCCTCGACGTCGAGCTACACCGGCCAGGACTCCGACCTGTCCCGCTTCGGCGGGTCCCACCACGGCAAGCACGAGGCGCGCAAGGAGCTCGGCCTGCTGGCCTCGTTCCACCCGCACGTGTTCGCCTGCGCCACCAGCACGGCGATGCACGGGCACTTCCTGCAGAGCACGATGCGGATGATCGAGTACCCCGCGCCCGCGGTGATGGACGTCTACACGCCGTGCGGCAGCGAGCACGGCATCTCCGAGTCCTCCTCCAACGCGCGGGCGCGGCTGGCCGTCGAGAGCCGGATGCACCCGCTCTTCGTCCACGACCCGCGCCGCGGCTCGACGCTGCACGACTGGTTCACGCTCGAGGGCAACCCCGACATCGACAAGACGTGGACGTCCAGCACGCTGGAGTACCTCGACGACGACGGCCAGCTCCAGCTGCTGAAGACGCCGCTGACGCCGGCGGAGTTCGCCCTCGGCGAGGTGCGGTTCAAGAAGCAGTTCCGCCGGCTGGCCCCCGATCTTGAGGCGACCGCCCTCCCGATCGACGAGTACGTCGAGCTGCCGCTGCCGGACCGCGAGGGGCGGATCCCGTTCGTCTACGCGACCGATCACGACCGGCGCCTCATCAAGGTCGCCTGCTCGGACTCGATCGTCGCCCTCGTCGAGGACCGGCGGCGCTACTGGCAGACGCTGCAGTACCTCTCCGGCGTCCACGAGGCCCAGCTGACCGCGCTGCACCGCTCGGACTTCGAGGCGCTGAAGTCGCAGTACGACGAGGCCATGCAGCAGCGGGAGAGCTCGCTGGACGACTTCGCGCGCGCCATGTCCGAGCTCGCGACGTCGAGCAAGGCCCCGGCCGGCCTCGGCGGAGGAGCCCTGGCCGGCTTGTCGACCGCCCCCGCGGCGAGTGCGGCGGCCCCTGCCCCCGCGGCGTCGGGCGTCGGCGTGGCCGACGCGCCGGTCTGGCTCGACCCCGTCGACGTGCCGCTGTGCAACGACTGCGGGACGTGCTACCAGGAGCTCCCGCACTTCTTCGAGAAGGCCACCCTGATCATCGGCGGCGAGGCCCGCCAGGTCGCCCAGATGGTGCCGGGCGCCGCTGACACCGTGGAGGTCACGCCGGAGATCCAGAAGCGGATCGACCGGGTCCGCGCCAACTGCGACGCGGAGATCATCCGATGACGCTCCGGAGCCCGAGCAGACCGCCGAGCAGCCCTCGGGGCCGGAGGCCCTGGCCCGCTACCTCGAGGCGAGCAGCACGCTGGAGAGCAGCCGCGCGCAGGTCGAGGTGCTGGAGCACTCCGAGCCGGTCGAGTCGTTCAACCACCAGCTGGACCTGCTCAAGCGACGGCTGCTGAGCGAGCCGCGGGCCTTCCGCGAGCTCTTCATCTCCGACGGCATGGCGGCGGTGGCCTGGGAGTTCCAGCAGCCGGAGCTCGGCCCCGAGTTCGTTCAGACGCTGTGGTCGATGCTGTCTCGGGGCGACGACAGCAGCACGGTGCTCATGCGCTTCCTGTGGGACCTGCCGCTGGGGATGAAGCGCAAGTTCATCCGGGGCATCGACGAGCACCTCTCCGACCGCTACCCGATGTTCGCGGGCCTGTCGGTGGACTGGCCGTCGCAGAACGGGATCCCGCCGTACATCCGCGAGGCCGACTCGCGGGCGCACGACTTCGGGCTGGTCAACCAGGGGTACCTCGGCTACATGGGCATCGGCTACACCGCGCGGGACGTGGACCTGTTCGTGTGGCTCGAGGTGATGCGCGACAAGCAGTGCGAGGAGAAGCCGTGCGAGCTCGGCGTGTTCCTCGCCGAGCACCGCGAGCCCAAGGGCGGCTGCCCGGTCTCGATCCACATCCCGCAGGTGATCGACCTGATCGGCAAGGGCCGCTTCCGCGACGCGCTGGAGCTGATGGAGGGCAGCAACCCGCTGCCCGACGTCACCGGCCGCGTGTGCCCGCAGGAGCTGCAGTGCCAAGGGGTCTGCCTGCAGAAGCTGCCCATCGCGATCGGCCAGCTGGAGTGGTTCCTGCCCGAGCGCGAGAAGCTCGTCAACCCCGAGGGCGACGCCGCGCGGTTCGCCGGCGTGCGCGACCCCTGGGAGGCCGCGGCCAAGCCGCCGGTGGCCATCGTCGGCTCGGGCCCCTCCGGGCTCATCAACGCCTACCTGCTGTCGGCCGAGGGCTTCCCGGTGACGGTGTTCGAGGCGTTCCACTCGCTTGGGGGGGTGCTGCGCTACGGCATCCCGGAGTTCCGGCTGCCCAATGAGCTCATCGACGACGTGGTCGCCAAGATCCGGCTGCTCGGCGGCAAGTTCGTCGAGAACTTCGTCGTCGGCAAGACTGCGACCCTGCAGGACCTGCGCGACGCCGGCTTCTGGCGCATCTTCGTGGGCACCGGCGCCGGGCTGCCGAGGTTCATGAACGTCCCCGGCGAGCACCTGCTCAACGTGATGTCCGCCAACGAGTTCCTCACCCGCGTCAACCTGATGCAGGGCCTGCGGCCGGACTACGAGACGCCGCTGCCCGAGACCGAGGGCAAGCAGGTGCTCGTCATCGGCGGCGGCAACACCGCCATGGACGCCGCCCGCACGGCCCACCGCCTGGGCGGCCACGTCACGATCGTCTACCGCCGCACCCAGAGCGAGATGCCGGCCCGCGTCGAGGAGCTGCACCACGCCCTGGAGGAGGGCATCGCGCTGAAGGTGCTGCGCTCGCCGTCGGAGTTCCTCGGCGACCAGCAGACCGGCTTCGTCACGGCCGCCACGCTCGAGGTGATGGAGCTGGGCGAGCCCGACGCGTCCGGACGCCGCCGGCCGATGGCCACCGGCGAGCACCGAGGTCATGCACGCGGACCTCGTGATCATGGCCCTGGGCAACGACGCCAACCCGATCATCAAGGACTCCGAGCCCCGCCTCCACACCTCCAAGTGGGGCACCATCGACCTCGACCACCGCGGGTCGCAGGAGACGACGCTGGCCGGGGTCTACACGGGCGGCGACGCAGCCCGCGGCGGGTCGACGGCCATCCTCGCCGCCGGCGACGGCCAGGCCGCGGCCCGCGAGATCCTCGGCGCGGTCGACCTGGCGCCGGCCGACATCCAGGCCAGGGTCGAGCGGGCCCGCGAGTACTCCGACCTCGCGGCCGCCCCGCAGACGATCCTCGCCAAGAGCGAGCTCAGCGACGGCATCGACGAGTTCACGGTGCACTCGCCGCTCGATCGCGCGCGCCGCGCGGGCCGGGCAGTTCGTCCGCGTGCTGCCGCGACCCGACGGCGAGCTGATCCCGCTGACGCTGGCCGACTGGGACGCCGACGCCGGAACCATCAGCCTGGTCGTCCAGGGCGTGGGCACCAGCAGCATCGAGATCAACCAGATGTCGGTGGGCGAGGCCTTCACCGGCATCGCCGGCCCGCTCGGGCGGCCCAGCGACGTCCACCGCCACGACGAGGGCAGCACGGTCGTCTTCACGGCCGGCGGACTCGGCCTGCCGCCCGCCTTCCCGATCATCAGGGAGCACCTGGCGGCCGGCAACCACGTCACGCTTGGTGTCCGGCTTCCGCAGCCGCGACCTGATGTTCTGGACCGGGCCGGACGAGCGGGTGGGTCTGCTGCAGGCCGAGTACGGCGACCGGCTGGACGTCGTCTACACGACCAACGACGGGTCGTACGGCGTGCCGGGGTTCGTGACCGGGCCCCTGGAGGAGATGCTCGAGGCGAACCGTCGCGGCGAGGGGCGCACGGTCGCCGAGGTCGTGACGATCGGCCCGCCGCTGATGATGCGGGCGGTCAGCGACCTGAGCGTGCGGTACGACGTGCCCTGTGTCGCGAGCCTGAACTCCATCATGGTCGACGCCACCGGGATGTGCGGCGCGTGCATGGTGCCCGTCGTCATCGATGGCGCGATGGTGCGCAAGCACGCCTGCATCGACGGGCCCGAGATCGACTCGCACATCATCGACTGGGACAAGTTCCTGCCCCGGTTCGGGCAGTTCCGCGCGCAGGAGCAGCAGAGCCTCGCCGAGCACGGGCTCGGCTGAACCCCGCCTGATCTCGGCCGCGCCCGGCGGAGGCCGGGAGCGCTCACGACTCCGTGAGCGTGTCCTCCATCAGGTCGATGAGGGCCCAGAAGCGCACCTCGTCATCAGGGGTCGGGGGGGTCCGTTCGCTGGTCGCCGGCCCGGTGTCCTCAGGCCGATCCAGGTGCTGGAGCGTCGAGGTGTTCATGGGGCCACGCTAGGCCCGATCGGTGGGCCCGGGCATGTGGCGAAAGTCACATCTCCAGTGAGATGAAGTCGACCTTGTCGCGGACCCCGCAGTCGGGGCAGCACCAGGTGTCCGGGATCTGCGACCAGGGCGTTCCGGGTGCGAAGCCCTCGCGCTCGTCGCCGACCGACTCGACGTAGACATAGCCGCAGCCGGGGCAGCGGCCCCCGCGGGCCGGCCCTTCGGGCACGGTGCCGACGGAGGCCGCGGGATGGGCCGATCGCCGGGCGCGGCGAACGGGCGGGGCCGGGTATCGGGCCAGCAGCCTCGCGCGCTTGCGAGGGGAGAGGTTCGCCCGCGAGACGTCCCCTTGGTAGTGGGCCAGGACGCGCGGATCCATGACCCTGCGCCACCACGCGGGCACCAGCGCGATCGAGGATCATCCCGGCGTAACCGGTCGGCAGCTGCGGGGCGTCCTCGTAGTCCCGCAGCGCCTGGTAGCGGCGCGTGGGGTTGGCGTGGTGGTCGCTGTGCCGCTGCAGGTGGTAGAGCAGCACATTGGTGGCGATGTTGTTGGCGTTCCAGCTGTGGGTGGGCTCCACCCGCTCGTACCGCTCCTTGCCGGGAGCCCCGACCCGCTGGCGGAGCATGCCGTAGTGCTCGAGGTAGTTGACGAGCTCGAGCAGCGTGAAGCCCAGCACCGCCTGGAGCGCGAGGTACGGCAGGATCCCGACGCCAAGCCAGGCGACCAGGGCGGCCCACAGCGCGGCGGAGAGCAGCCACGCGTTGAGCACGTCGTTGTCGAGGCGGAACGGCCCCTGCTGCCGGCGCGCGTAGCGGCGCTTCTCCAGGCGCCAGGCGCTGCGCAGCGAGCCGAAGACCGTGCGGGGCCAGAACGCGTAGAAGCTCTCGCCCATGCGGCTGCTCGCCGGGTCCTCCGGCGTGGCCACCCGCACGTGGTGGCCGCGGTTGTGCTCGATGTAGAAGTGGCCGTAGCAGCTCGGGGCCAGCGCGATCTTGGCCATCCAGCGCTCGACGGGCTCGCGCTTGTGCCCGAGCTCGTGCGCGGTGTTGATGCCGATGCCGGAGAGGAAGCCCATCGTCACCGCCAGGCCCACCTTGTCGGCGGTGGACAGGTCGCCGTTCGCGATCACCCAGAAGGCCGCGACCAGCCCGGCGTACTGCAGAGGCAGGAACAAGTAGGTGATCCAGCGGTAGTACCGGTCGGCCTCGAGCGCCGCGATCACCTCGTCGGGGGGGTTGGAGCGGTCGACTCCGACCAGCAGGTCCACCACCGGCACGATCCCCAGGACCACGAGCGGCCCGATCCACAACCAGCCGCTCCAGCCGGTCCAGGCGTGGCCGCCGACCGCGACGAAGGCGAGCGCGGGCATCACGAGGCCGATCAGCCACAGGTAGCGCTTGCGGTCCCGCCACTCGGTGGTGGACGTCGGGGCAGGCCCGGTGCCGTCGGTCATGTTGGTCATCAGTCGCCCTCCGCCGCGCCCGCCCCGCCTGCTTGACAAAAGGTAGCGGCCTTGTCAAGCGGTTGACAACAACGCATCCGCTGTCAAGTGAGCGAAGGCGGGCCGGCGGCGACGACGCGGCGCATCTCTTCGGGCGTCCCGCGGAACCAGCCGATCGTCTCGACCCACCAGGTGAGGCCGGCGTCGGCGTACTCGCGCAGGGGGGCGTACGCAGGTGTCGAGCCCTCGATGGCGACGTCCAGGGGCGGCAGCGCGGGGTCCCGGTGCGCACGGGCGTAGTCGACGGCCTCGGCGAGGACCTCGGGCGCCACGGTCTGCGGGACCGAGGTCCCCCGGAAGGTCGGGAAGACCCCCTCGAAGCGCGCGGCGCGGCGGAAGGCCGGGCGGGCGGGCCAGGTGCCGGCCACCCAGATCGGGATCCGGGGCTGCTGCAGGGGGGTGGGCCGAAAGCCCGTCGTGGTGTGCGCGCGGTAGTGCTCCCCATCGTGCGCGACCGGCTCGCCGGTCCACAGCGCGGTGACCACCTCGAGGGCCTCGTCGAGCATCCGGCCCCGGGTCACCCGGTCGCCGGGGTCGCCGAAGGAGGCGAACTCCTCCTCGTCATGCGAGCCGAGCCCAACTCCGACGATCAGCCGACCTCTGGAGAGCCGGTCGAGCGCCACCGTCTCGCGGGCGACCTTGGCCGGGCGGCGCCGAGCCAGCGGGGTGACCATCGCGCCGAGGCGCACCCGCTCGGTGGCCAGCGCCATCGCGGCCAGCGCGATCTGCGGGTCGGTGGCCGGCTCGCCGTACCGGCTGAGGTGGTCCCAGCAGAAGACCCCGTCCCAGCCGGACCGCTCCGCGAGGCTGGCGAGTTCCGCCAGCACTCGGGGGTCGGCGTACTCGCCGAGATTGGGGATGCCCACGGCGAAGCGCACAGGGGCAGGCTAGACCCGCCTGGGGCGGCGCCGTTCGGCCATCACACGCCCAGGCCGCCCTTGGCGACGGACTCGAACCATCGGTGCGGCAGCACGCGCTTGGCCACCAACGCGACCCGGTCTCGCCTCGGCCCCACCGAGATGCGGCGGCGGGGCCGCGCGGCGTCGAGCTGCCCGGCGATGGCCTTGGCCGCGGCGGCGGGGTCAGCCCCTGCCTGCTCGTCGCGCTCCATAACCTCGATGGCGTGCGCGAGGGCCGCGGAGTACGGCCCGCTGGGCGCCGCGGCCAGGCGTCGGCCGGCGGTGAACTCGGTACGGAAGTTGCCCGGTTGGACCAGCGTCACCCCCACGTCGAACGGCGCCACCTCGTAGGCCAGGGCCTCGGCCCATCCCTCCAGAGCGAACTTGCTGGCGCTGTAGTACGCCTGGAAGGGGATGGCGACCTGCCCGCCGATGCTGCTCACCAGCACGATGCGCGCTCCTCGCGCTCGCAGGTGGGGAAGGGCTTCGGTGGTGACCCGGACGGCCCCCCAGAAGTTCGTCTCGAACTGGGCCCTGGCCTCGGCCAGCGTCGTTGTCTCGACGGGACCGGCCAACCCCCAGCCGGCCGCCAGGACCAGCGCGTCGATGCCGCCGTGGTCGGCGACGATCCCCTGCACGCCGGCGCGGACCGATTCGTCGCTGTCGACGTCCATCACCAACCCGCCCCATCCCTTCCCGGCGGTGCCTCTGCGGCTGGCGCCGACGACGGTCCACTCGTGCGCCGCGAGCAGGTCGGCGGTCGCCCGCCCCAATCCGGCCGAGGCCCCTGTGATCAGGGCCACGGGGCGTGCGTCGCCCGCCGCTCGCCCCTGTCGCTGGTTCATGCGCGCCCGCGCAGGCGTTCGACCAGGCGCCGGTCCCGCTTCGTGGGCCGGCCCGAGCCGCGCTCGCGCACGACCGGGGCGGGCCGGTCCTCCTTGGGCGGGGGAGGGGGTGTCCGGTCCTCGTACTGCTGGGCCGCGACGGTGGCGCTTGCGCGCTTGTCGATCAGCCCGGTCACCACGACGATGCGCTCGCCGCCGGGGGTGTACGCCCGGACGGTGTCGCCCGGGCGGACCGGGTGCGACGGCTTCACCCCGGCGCCGTTGACCTTGACGTGCCCCGCCTTGCAGGCGGCGCTCGCCGCCGATCGCGTGCGGTAGAGCCGGATCGCCCAGGTCCACGCGTCCACCCGGACGCTCGTGGTCGGCTGCTGGGTCATCCCCGCAGGGTAGGCGCCAGCGGGTTCCCCCGCGCGGGTGACCTCGATCAAGTAGACATAGCCCATGCAGAAGTCTCGGGGTAGGTCCATCGCTGCGGTCATCTGCGTCGTCTTGGCGGCGCTGCTGACCATTCCGGCCGCGCTCGCATTCTGGGGGCAGCGCACGCTCACCGACACCCAGCGCTATCTGGACACGGTCGGCCCGCTGGTCAACTCCCCGCAGGTGCAGGACGCCGTCGCGACCAAGGTGACCAATGCGATCCAGCAGCAGGTCGACGTTGAGGAACTCATCAACGAGGCGTTCGCCGGCGTGATCACCGACCGGCCGCGGCTGCAGCTGCTGGTCGGGCCCATCTCCGGCGCCGTCAACGGGCTGATCGAGCGCCAGGTCCGCGAGTTCGTGGCGTCGGACGCCTTCGCTGACATCTGGATCACCGTCAACACCAAGGCGCAGCAAGGGTTCGTGCGACTCCTTGAGGGGGAAGACGGGGGGGCGATCTCGCTGCAGGGCGATGAGGTCGTCCTCGATCTCTCCGAGGTCATCGACGTGGTCAAGGAGCGCCTGGTGGCGCGCGGTCTGACCGTCGTGGAGAACCTGCCCATCCCCGACATCGACAAGCAGATCGTGCTGCTCGAGGCGCCTGGCTTGAGGCAGGCGCGCACGATCTACGCGTTCGCCAACCCGGTTGCCAAGTGGCTCCTGCCCGTCGTGGCGGCTCTCTACTTCGCGGCGTTCCTGCTGTGGCGGCGGCGCCCGCCGATGGCCGTGGCCATCGGGATCCTGCTCGTGGCCAACATGCTGGTGCTGGCCTTGATGCTGTCGATCGGCCGGCAGCTGTTCGTCAACGAGCTGGCCGGGACGGTCTTCGGCCCGGCGAGCACGGTGTTCTACGACACGTTGCTGGCCTACCTCGAACGGGGCTGGCAGGTCTTCATCTGGATCGGGCTGTTCCTCGTGGCCGCCGGGTGGTTCGCCGGGGCGAACCGCTCCGGGACGGCCTTCCGCACAACGGTCGCCGGCGCGCTTGAGAACGCCGGTGCGGCCGTCGGTGACGGACCGGTGGGCAACGCCGGACGGTGGGTCCGGGCCAACGCCGGTTGGGTGCGGGTGGCCGTCGGGGTGTTGGTCGTCCTCGTGCTGCTCTGGGGCAACGACGTCTCGTTCGCGCGGCTCTTCTGGTCAACGCTGCTGCTGGTGGCGCTCCTTGCGATCGTGCAGGTGCTGGTCGGGGCCGGCGGCGGGACGGACTCCTCCGCCGTCGAGCCGGCGGCCGACGACGAGGCTCCCGCTGCCGAGGCTCAGCAGGTCGCCGTGGAGGCGGGCGGCCCGCCCGCGGAGTAGATCGCCATGGACAGGCAGCCGCGGCTGGCGGCGTTCGATGCGGTGATGTACGGCATCGAGGGCGATCCCGTTCTGCGCTCGGTGATCATCGCGCTGCTGGTTCTCGACCGCGAGCCCGACCGCGAGTTGGCGATCGACCGGATCGAGCGGATGACCCTGGCTGTGCCGAAGTTCCGCCAGCGGGTCTCCGGCAGCTCGTGGTCGCCGACCCCGCCGCGATGGGAGACCGACCCCAACTTCGATCTGTCGTACCACCTGCGGTGGCACCGGGCGCCCGTCGAGGACGGCACCCTGCGGCCGGCGCTGACCACCGCCCGGCGGATGGCCGAGCAGGACTTCGACCGGGCGAGGCCGCTGTGGGAGCTGACGCTGGTCTCCGGGCTCCCCGAAGGCAAGGCCGCCGTGGTGCTGAAGATCCACCACGCGATCACCGACGGCATGGGCGCCCTTCAGCTCGCGGCCGCGCTCTTCGATCTGGAACGCTCGCCAGACCCGGTGGCCACCGCCGAAACCGAAGGCGCCCAAGGCCGGGCAGCTCGACCCGCTCTCAAGGGTCTTCCAGGGCATCCAGTACGAGTCGAGCTCGCTGTTGCGGGGGGTGACGGCGGTGGCGACGGCGACGCCGGGCCTGGCGTACCGGGCGATCCGGCATCCCCAGGCGTCGGCCGGGGAGGCCCTGGGGTTCGCCGGCTCCACGACCCGGGTGCTCGCGCCGGCCTCCAAGCCGCTGAGCCCGATCATGACCGGCCGCTCGCTCTCGTCCCACCTGGACTATGTCGAGGTCGCCGTTCGCGGACCTGCGGGCGGCTGCCAAGAGCAAGGGGCCACCGTCAACGACGCCTACGTCACCATCGTCATGGGCGCCTTGGGCCGCTACCACGGCGAGCACGGGGTCGTCGTCGACAGCCTGCGGGTCAACATGCCCATCAACGTGCGCCCGGCCGGGGATGCGAGCGCCGGCGGCAACGCATGGGTGCCCGCGCGCTTCCCGGTGCCCGTCGGCGGGGCCGACCCGGCTGTCAGATGCGACGGTCGGGCCGCTCCTGCGCCAGGCCCGCGACGAGCCGGCCCTCGCCCTGAGCCAGCCCGTCTACCAGGTGCTCGCCCGGCTGCCCCGGCCGGTGGCGACGGCACTGGCCGGCGGGCTGATGAAGGGCACCGACTTCGCGGCCACCAACGTGCCCGGCCCGCCCATCCCGGTCTACTTCGCCGGCGCCCAGGTGGAGCGGCTCATGCCGTTCGCCCCGAAGGGCGGGGCGGCGGTCAACTTCGCGCTGTTCACCTACGACGGCATCGCCCAGATCGCAGTCAACCTGGACCTCGCCGCGATCCCGGACCCCGAGGTGTTCATGGGCTGCCTGCGCGCGGCGTGTGATGACGTACTGGCGCTGGGCCGTACCCCCGCCGCCCCGAAACGCAAGGCCAGGAGGGCCCCGGCCCGTCGCGACTAGGCCATCGAGGCCGCGTAGATGCTCGCGATCGACGCGTCGAGGGCGGCGTCGAACTCGGCTTGGGTCTGCTGGGCGGTGAGCCCCTCGGTGAGGGCCCGGGAGAAGCTCGCGACCACGCCCTGGTTGCGCGCCAGCCGGGCGTTGGCGTCCGCCCGCGTGTAGCCGCCGGACAGGGCCACGACGCGCAGCACGCGCGGGTGGTCCACCAGCTCGGAGTAGAAGCCGTCGCGCTCCGGCAGGGTGAGCTTCAGCATGATGTGCTGGTCGGCGGAGAGGCGCTCGACCTCGGCCAGCAGCGCCTCCTTGAGCAGGTCCTCGGCGGCCGCCTTCTCGGGGCTGTGGATGTCGATCTCGGGCTCGATGATCGGCACGAGGCCGGCGCCGAGGATCTGGCGGCCCACCTCGAACTGCTGGCCTACGACGGCCTCGACCCCGGCCGGGTTGGCCAGCTTGATCACCGAGCGCATCTTGGTGCCGAACAGGCCATGGGCGATCGCCCGCGCCAGCAGGTTGTCGAGGTCGGGGATCGGCTGCATCACCTGGGCGCCATCGGCCTCGTCAGCGAGGCCCTTGTCGACCTTGAGGAACGCAACGATCGCCTTGTCCTGCCAGAGGTACTCCGCTGAGCCCTTGCCCTCGATCTGCCGGTCCATCGTCCGCTCGAAGAGGATCGCCCCCAGGATGCGTTCACCGGTGAAGACCGGGCTGGTGATGATCCGCGTGCGCATGGCGTGGATGAGTTCGTACATCTCCGCCTCGCCGGAGTAGGCGGTCTCGTCGAGGCCGTACAGCCGCAGCGCCTTCGGGGTGCTGCCGCCGCTCTGGTCGAGGGCCGCTATGAATCCCTTCCCGGCCTTCACCTTCTGGAACTGCTTGGTGTTCACGGGGTGCTCCCCTCATGAGGGATGTGCTGCCGGCGCACCAGGTCGCCGCTTCCATTCTGCCCCGTTTCGGCGCCCGTGCGCCGTCGGTCAGCCGCGGTGGGGGTAGACCTCCAGCTCGGTGGCCTTGAGGCTCAGCCAGACCGCGCTGCCAGGTGCGAGCGCGAGTTCGGCCACTGCGGCGGGGGTCACATCGACGAGGGCAGACGGTCGGCCGGCCAGGTCGAGCCGGACCCGGTCGGCGAGCAGGGTCATGCCCGCGACGACGGCCGGCCAGGTGTTGCGGGCGCTGGTGCCCTCGGGGCGGTTCACGCTGACGACGATGGCCGACGGACGTACGGCCACCAGCACGTCGCCGTGCTGGTTCAGGTCGGGCGCGGTGAACGCCCCTCCGTGGGCGAGGGCGACCTGGGCGCCGTCGGCGGTCCCGGCGTACAGGTTCAGGCCCACCAACTTGGCCACGTAGTCGGTCGCCGGGCGGCGCGCTACTTCCGCGGGTGCGCCATCCTGGGCGATCCGGCCGTCCTCGAGCACGAGCAGCCGGTCGGCCAGCACCAGGGCATCTAGCGGGTCGTGGGTGACGAGCAGCACTGGGCCGGCGAAGTCGGCCAGGTGCCGCTTCAGCTCGGCTTGCACGTCCAGCCGGGTGCGGGCGTCCAACGCAGCGAGCGGCTCGTCCAGCAGCAGCAGGGTGGGCCGGGCCGCCAGGGCGCGCGCGAGGGCGACCCGCTGGGCCTGGCCGCCGGACAGGTCGGCCGGCTTGCGCCCGGCCAGTCCGGCCAGGTCGAGGCGGTCGAGCCACTGGCCGGCGTCGGCCGCGGCCTGGTGGCGCCGGACGCCGTGGGCGCGGGCCGAGAAGGCCACGTTGTCCCGAACGCTCAGGTGGGGAAACAGCCGGTAGTCCTGGAACACGAAGCCCACGGGGCGTTGGGCAGCCTCGACGAAGACCCCCTCGTCGGCGTCGTCGACCACCCGCCCATCGAGGCTGATCCGGCCGGACGCCACCGGGATGAGGCCGGCCAGAGCGCTCAGCAGCGTCGACTTCCCGGCGCCGTTCGGCCCCAAGACGGCGAGCACCTCTCCGGGGCCGACGGCGAAGGACACAGCCAGGGTGAAGCCGTCGCGGCGCACCAGCGCGTCAACGGCGAGGCCGCCCGCGAGCGCAGGGGTCACGCGGTCGCACCGCCACGCAGCCAGCGGTCGCGGAGGCCCACCAGGACGGCGACCGATGCGAGCAGCAGCACCAGGCTCAGCGCGATCGCCGCCTCCGGATCGGTCTCGAGGGCGTAGTACACGGCGATCGGCATGGTCTCGGTGCGTCCCGGGAAGGAGCCGGCAAAGGTGATTGTCGCGCCGAACTCGCCGAGCGCGCGCGCCCAGCACAGGACGGCCCCGGCGGCGAGGGAGGGCGCCACCAATGGGAGCGTGACACGGCGGAACACCGTCATGCGGGAGGCCCCGAGGGTGGCGGCGGCCTCTTCGAATCCTTGGTCGGCCGAGCGCAGCGCCCCCTCGACGGCGATCACCAGGAACGGCATCGCGACGAAGGTCTCGGCCATCACCACGGCAGCAGGGGAGAACGGGATGGTCACTCCGAACCACGCGTCGAGGTACTGGCCGATGAAGCCGTTACGGCCGAAGGCCAGCAGCAGGGCGACTCCTCCCACCACGGGGGGCAGGACCAGGGGAAGGGTCACCAGGGCGCGGACGAGGCGCAATCCGGGGAAGGCCGTCCGCGCGAGCAGCCACGCAAGCGGCACCCCGATGGCCACCGCGATCAGGGTCGCGGACGCCGACGTCCACAAGGACAGCCGGAGCGCCTGGGCGACCGCGGGTTCGCTCAGGATCGACATGAGCCGACCCCACGGGGCCCGGGCGACGAGCCCGGCCAGAGGCAGCACGAGGAACGCCACCGCCACCAGGGCAGGCACCAGCAGCGGGGCCGGGGTCGACCGGGGCCCGCCCCCCTCAGCCAGGCGTCGCTCGCGTTCGCGGCTGCTGATCCGCGGCGTGGACCGCTGGTCGGGCGTGGTCAGCGGCTGAGCGGAGCCGGTCACGGGCTCTCGAACCCGGCGGCCGAGAGCACACTTCGGCCGGCAGGGGACAGCACAAAGGCGATGAAGGCCCCTGCCGCCGGCGCGTTGCCGGAGTCGGTCAGCGCCGCGATCGGGTAGGTGGTCGAGGCGTTGATCGCGGCGGGGATCTCGATGCCCTTCACGGTGGAGCCCGCGGCGCGCACATCGGTCACGTACACCACTCCCGCGTCGACCTCGTTGAGCACGACCTTGCTCAGCACCGACTTCACGTCCGGCTCGAGGGTGACCGGGTTGACCGTGACCCCGGCGTTGCCGAAGACCTTCTGGGCGGTCGACCCGCAGGGCACCTGCGGCTGGCAGAGGGCGGTGGTGACCGAGGCGCTCGCCAGGGACTCCACCCCGGTCACGTTGCCAGGGTTGTCCGGCGGCACGGCAATAGCCATCGAGTTGACGGCGAACACGGTCGGATCGGCGGCGGCGCCGGCCTCGACCATCTGCTGCATGGTCGCCTGGCTGGCCGAGGCGAAGACGTCAGCAGGGGCGCCGGAGATGATCTGGGTGGCCAGCGCCGAGGAGGCAGCGAAGCTGAAGGCGACCGTGGCGCCCGGGTTGGCGTCCTCGAACTGCTCGCCGAGCCGGGTGAACGACTCGGTCAGCGAGGCCGCGGCGAAGACCGTGATCGATCCGGTGAACGGCTCGGACGCCGAGCCGCCGGAAGGGGACGGGGAGGCGGAGCTCGTCAGCCGACCCGCAGCCGGCCAACGCGGCCGCGATGAACCCGGCCGCGATCAAGGCGGCACTGGTACGGGGCATCCGCACTCCTGTTCAGGCTCGCCGCGATCAGCGGCGCTTCGGGATCTCGACCGACACGTTCGTCGCCTTCACCGCGGCGACGGCGAGAACCCCGGGCTCCAGACCGAGCTCATCGGCCGCCTCCCGGCTCAGCAGGGACACGAAGCGATGCGGCCCGGCCTGGATCTCCACCTGGGCCATCACGGTGTCTCGCACGACGCGCGTCACGAGGCCGGTGAACCGGTTGCGCACGGAGTGCGCCACGACGGGTCCGCCCTCAAGGGGGTCGGCCGACGCGGCGAGTTCCTGGGCGAACCGGGCGAGCGCCACGCCGTCGATGGCCAGCCGGCCGGAACCATCGGTGGTGGTCTCAACCCGCCCGCTGTCAGCCCACCGCCGGATCGTGTCGTCGCTCACGCCCAGCAGGTCGGCGGCCTGTCGGATCCGGTACCTCGGCATGGCGTCACCGTATCCGCAGAATCGGCAATGTAGCTGCCATTCGGGGGCGAATGCCGCTTGAACGGCCTCAGGTAGCCGTGAACGCGTCCGCGTGGACCGCGGGAGGATCGGTCGGCGGGAGGTCAGTGGCGGGACACGATCCCGGCGAGGGCCGCGTCGTCGGGCAGCGTCCCGTACTCGTGGCCGCGATCGGGGCCGAGCCGCGCCTCGATGAACGCCTCGCTGACCGGCGTGGGGGAGAAGCGGGCGAGCAGAGCCGCCTGCAGGGCGAGCGCCATCGACTCGACCACCGACCGCGCGCGGCGCTCGGCGGACCCCGGGTCCGCGGCGGCCAGCTCACGCACGTCGCGGCCGACCCGGTCGAGGTGCCCGTCGAGGATCGGGTGGTGCCCGCGGGAACGCTCCACCACGGCGCGGAACGCTTCGACCGACTCGGGCTCGCGGCGCATCGCGCGCAGCATGTCGAGGGCGATCACGTTGCCGGAGCCCTCCCACACCGCCATCACCGGCTGCTCGCGGTAGCGCATTGCGAGCGGGAACTCCTCGGTGTAGCCGTTGCCGCCCAGGCACTCCATGGCCTCGTACGCGTGCTGGGGCCCGCGCTTGCAGATCCAGTACTTAGCCACCGGGGTGGCCAGCCGGCGGAAGGCGTGCTCCTCGTCACTGGCGTCGACGTCGTACGCCCGGGCCAGCCGGATCGCGGTGACCGTCGCGGCCTCGGACTCCAGGGCGAGGTCGGCGAGCACGTTCGCCATCGCCGGCTGGTCGACCAGCACCCGGCCGAACGCGGAGCGGTGGCGCGCGTGCCAGGCGGCCTCTGCCACCGCCTGGCGCATCCCCGCGGCCGAGCCGAGGACGCAGTCAAGACGGGTACGCGCGACCATCTCGATGATGGTGCGCACGCCGCGCCCGGGCTCGCCGACCATCGTGGCGACGGTGCCGTCGAACTCGATCTCCGACGAGGCGTTCGCCCGGTTGCCCAACTTGTCCTTGAGCCGCTGGATCCGAAAGACGTTGCGCGTGCCGTCGGGCAGGACGCGGGGGACCAGGAAGCAGGAGAGCCCCTCGCCGCCTCGTCCTTGCGCTTGCGCCAGGACGAGGAAGGCGTCCGACATCGGCGCGGAGCAGAACCACTTGTGCCCGGTCATGCGGTAGTCGGCGCCTGGCCCGCCCGGTCCCGTCGGCACGGCGACCGTGGTGTTCGCCCGGACGTCCGAGCCGCCCTGCTTCTCGGTCATCGCCATCCCGAAGATGGCCGAGGCCTTGCCCGGCGTGTCGAGCGCCGGGTCGTACGCGCGCGAGAACGCGCGGGGCAGCCAGGCCTCGGCCAGGTCGGGCTGCACCTGCAGGGACGGCACGACGGCGTGCGTCATCGAGATGGGGCAGGCATGCCCGGGCTCGATCTGCGCGAACAGCATGAAGACCGCGGCGCGCGCGACGTTGGCTCCCGGGCGCGGCTCGGCCCAGGCCGCGGTGTGGGCGCCGCGCTCCACGGCCGCGCCCATGATCCGGTGGTACGACGGGTGGTACTCGACCTGGTCGATCCGGTGGCCCCAACGGTCGGTCGTCTGCAGCGTCGGGGTGAGGGTGTTGGCGATCGCCGCGTCGCGCTGGAACGACGCGCTGCCCACGAGCGCGCCGATCTCGGTCAGCTCGGATTGGGCCCACCCGGCGCCATGGCGGTCGACCGCCTCGACCAGAACGGGGTTCACCGCGTACTCATTGAGGTCCACGCGCGGCGGCGCCTGGTTGACCACCTCGTGGGTGAGGTGCGGAGAGGGAAGGGCCGTCCCCTCGGGGCCTTCGGCGGTCATGGCGACGCCCTTCGCTCGGCGGTCTGCCCGCCCATTATCCAAGGTCCGCGGCCAGCGGGCGCCCGTGCTGTTGGGTCTCGTGCGAACGGAGCCGAGGTGGCTTTGGTCACGGGTATCCAGCAGCGTGCGGGGCTAGCCTGAAGTCGAGGGCGCGCAACACGCTCCCCATGAGAAGGGAAGTGCCATGAGTGAGACCAGGCCGAGCGGCTGGGCTGTGGGCCTGACCGCGTTCGCCGGCTTCATGATGCTGCTCGTCGGGTTCTTCCAGGCGATCGCAGGCTTCGCCGCCCTGCTCGAGGGCAAGGTCTACGTCGTCGGGCAGGAGTACATCTTCACGTACGACGCCACGACCTGGGGTTGGATCCACCTCATCCTCGGCGTCGTCCTCATCCTGGCGGGCCTCGGCGTCCTGCGCGGCGGGGTGGTCGGGCGGACGATCGCGGTGATCATCGTCGGGATCAGCGCGATCGCGAACTTCATCTTCCTGCTGGGCTGGAACCAGCCCTTCTGGTCGATCCTGATCATCGTGCTCGACGTGGCGATCATCTGGGCGTTGACCGTGCACGGGCGTGACATCACCGTGGATTCCTGAACGGCGACAGCCTGAGCCCGACCGGGCTCTGAGCACGGCCTTGCGGGGCGCCTCACGATCGCGTGGGGCGCCCCGCAAGCGCGAGGGCCAGCGCGAGCCGGCTCTGCGGGTCCTGCAGCACCCCTCCGAACAACTCGGCCAGCCGGGCGAGCCGATAGCTCACCGTCTGCGGGTGGACGGTGAGCGCCGCGGCCACCTGGGCCCGTTCGCCGTGGTGGGCCAGCCACGCCGCCAGGGTCTCCTCCAGGACGGCCCGTCGAGCTGGCGGCACCGATTCCAGTGGGGCCAGCACCTGACGGGCCAGATCGTCGAGCAGGGTCGGATCGGCGTGCACGACCAGCTCGGCCAAGTGGTCGGCGGCGGCCACCAGGCCGCCGTCGGGAAGGACGCCCTGCAGGGCGAGCCGGCGCACGGCGCGGGCGTGGGCCAACGACAGCGGCGCCTGCCCAGGCGCCCGGGTGGTGCCGAGGTAGACCGCCGTCGCGCCGAACCGCCCGGCCAGCGAGGCGGCGAGCCCCGGTAGGGCGGGCTCGGCGATGAGCGCCAGCAGGTCGGTGCCCTTCGGCAGGATGAGCACCTCGGGGTCGGCCTTGGCCGCCGCCGGCGGCACGTCCCCGCCGCCCGGCAGGTTGACCAGGGCCACCGTGAGCCGCTCGGGGATCGGCCACGCGGCGTCCTCGGCGAGCCGGCGCACGCGGGGGAGGGCGCTCGCGGCGTCCCCGTCGATCAGGGCCTCGGCCAGCCGCGAGCGCAGGACGTCGCGGTAGCCCGCGTCGGCGGCCTGCCGGCGGGCGAACCCGGAGGCGCTCGCGGCCGAGAGCTCATCGATGTAGACGAAGATCGCCTCGGCGAGCAAGACCAGCTGGTCCGTCCCCACGCCGCCGCGCACGGCGGCGGCGGCGAGGTCGGCCCACGTGACGCGGGCCCCGATCCGGTAGGCGGCCAGCAGGGTGTCGAGGGAGCGGCCCTGGGCGCCCTCGCCCTCGCCGAGGGTCTCGTACACATGCCGGGCCCGGGAATCGAGGGCCGGGCGGTCGGTGCCCATCAGGTCGAGCAGCCGGTTGAGCGCGATCTCGACGCCGCGGCGGACGGTCCGGCCGAGGTCGCCGTCCAGCCCGGCCCGGAAGGCGGGCAGCTCGCGGTCGATCGCCGCGATGGAGCCGTCGATGGCGGCGGGCAGCGCCGGCCGAAGCAGCGTGGCGACGCCCGGCTGGAGCCCCGACCACGGGCGCAGCGCCTCGGCCATCGTGCCTCCTTCTTGTCTTCCAGTGACAAAGAACGTGCCCGGAGTCTGGCGTGTCAAGCCTAGCCACTCGGTGCTCTTGTCCCCGAGACTAGAGGCCGTGACCGAGAGCGCCTTCGCGCAGACCCCCAGCCCCGCCCTGTCGGGCCCGTTGCCCCCCAGCGTCATCCAGGGCGGGATGGGGGTCGCCATCTCGGGCTGGGAGCTCGCCCGCGCCGTGTCTCGCACCGGCCAGCTGGGGGTCGTGTCGGGGACGGCCCTGGAGATCGTCTGCGCCCGGCGGCTGCAGCTGGGCGACCCGGGCGGGGACGTCCGCCGGGCCTTGGCGCACTTCCCGGTCCCGCGGGTGGCCGAGTGGATCCTGGCCGCGTACTTCGTCGAGGGCGGCAAGCCCGAGGCCGACCTGTTCAAGGCGGTCCCGCGGTTCACCCTGCAGCCGGCCGACCGGCTGCAGGAGCTCACGGTGGCGGCCAACTTCGTCGAGGTCTGGCTCGCCAAGGAGGGCCACGACGGGCCAGTCGGCATCAACTACCTGCGCAAGATCGAGCTGCCGCTGATCTTCGCGCTGTACGGGGCGATGCTGGCCGGGGTCGACTACGTGCTCATGGGCGCCGGCAACCCCGGCGAGCTGCCCGAGCTGCTCCGCGCACTCGAGCGCCAGGACGACGTGTCCCTGTCGGTCCGGGTGCAGGGGTCGCGCTCGACCGACGGCGACACCGCGGTGCACTTCAGCCCGCTCGGCCTGCTCGGCCCGCTGCCCGCGCCGCGCCGACCCCGGGCGCTGGCGATCATCGCCTCGCTCGACCTCGCGGCCGGTTTGGCGGGGAGCCCGGCGGCCTGCCCGGACGGCTTCATCATCGAGGGCCCGAGCGCGGGCGGCCACAACGCGCCGCCCCGCGGACCCCGGCGCACCGACGAGGCCGGCCAGCCGATCTACGACGAGCGGGACGCGGTGGACCCGCGCGACGTGGTGGCGCTCGGCCTGCCCGTGTGGCTGGCCGGGTCGTACGGCAGCCCGGAGGGGCTCCAGCGGGCGCGGTCGGTGGGCGCGGCCGGGGTCCAGGTGGGAACCGCGTTCGCGCTCTGCGAGGAGTCGGGGCTGGCGCCCGACCTCAAGCAGCGGGTGCTCGGCCAGGCGCTGGCCGGCGACCTCGAGGTGCTCAGCGACTGGCGGCTGTCGCCGACCGGCTTCCCCTTCCGGGTCCTGCAGATGGCCGGCACGCTGTCGGATCCCGAGACCTACGAGGCCCGCCAACCGGTGTGCGACCTCGGGGCACTGCGGTCGCCCTTCGTCAAGGAGGACGGCTCGATCGGCTACCGCTGCCCGGCGGAGCCGGCCGACGCGTACACCCGGATCAAGGGCGGACGCGAGCAGAACATGGAGGGCCGCCGCTGCCTGTGCAACGCGCTGATGGCCTCGGCCGGGCTGCCGCAGACCAGGCCCAACGGCTATGTCGAGCCGCCGCTGGTCACCGCCGGCAGCGACTTCAGCGGCGTCGTCCACCTCGCGCAGGGCTGGGCGCCCGGCGAGGCGTCGTACCCGGCCAGCGAGGTCATCGACTACCTGCTGGCCGGCCCGGTGGGCTGAGTCGCAGCACCGACTCGCAGCACCGACTCGCAGCACCGACTCGCAGCACCGCGTCACAGCGCCGCGGCCAGGGCGGCGAGCGTCGCCTCGCTGGTGTACGCCGGCCGCCAGCCGAGTTCGCGCTTGGCCTTGGCGGTGTCCATCAGGACCGAGGTGCGGAAGGCGTGCAGCCACTCGGCGAAGGAGGGGACGTAGGGCAGGCGTGTCAGTGCTTGCGAGGCGGCCCGGACCGAGGCCTGCGGGACCCGCACCGACCGCGCTCCGAGCGCATGCGCGATCTCGGTGAGCGACACGTCCCCGTCGCCTGCCAGGTTGTACGTGCCCGGTGCGCCGCGACCGGCGGTGGCCGCGGCCACGGCGGCGGCGACATCGTCGTGGTGGACCAGCTGCACCCGCACCCCTGGATCCGGCAGCGTCGGCCGCAGGCCGGGGATCGCCCGCGCCGTGCTGGTCAGGATGGGCGGCAGGCTCCGGCCCAGGCGGGTCCAGGGCATGCGGTTCCAGGGCATGCGGTTCCAGGGCATCGAGTCCGCGAGCGTCGTGGCGCGGGGCCCGGCGACGATGCACGGCCGCAGCACGTAGACGTCGACCCCTGAGCCAGCCGTCGACCCGGCGATCAGCGCCTCGCACTCGGCCTTCTGCATGGAGTAGTAGTGCTCGCTCGAGCCGCGCGCCGGCACGTCCTCGGTGAGGGGGCTCGGATTGTCGGCGTGGTAGCCGTACGCCGCGACCGACGAGGTATAGACGAGGCGCCGCGGCCGTGGGGCCGCGACGGTGGCCTCGACCACGTGGCTGGTGCCCGTCACATTGACCCGACGGGCGGCCGCGCGGGAACCCATGATCAGGAAGGCCAGGTGGACGACCACGTCGGCGTCGGCGACCAGGGCCTCGACGGCATCGCGGTCGAGGACGTCGCCCTGCCGGTACTCGGTCTTGGCCCATCCGCTGGCGGCCGGGTCGAAGGGCCGCCGGGCCATGCCCAGGATCCGGTCGACTCCCGGTTCGCGCTCCAGGGCCTCGATCGCCGGCCGGCCGATCGCGCCGGTCGGGCCCGTCACCGCCACGGTGATCCCCATCACGGCCGACCCTAGCCGCAGGGGCGAGCGGGCCCCTGTCAACGCCGCGTGCCATAAGCCCCTCCCGCCAGCCCTCCCCGGCCCGAAGAATGATCACGAGCCCGAGACATGCGGGAGTGACCGTGCCGACTGTGCGCGACTTCCTCGAGCGGCTGCGTCCGAGCGGGACGCCGGGTGCCGCCTCGCTGTCGGGCGTGCCGGCGGACCGCGTCGGCGAGCGCTCGGCCGAGCTTGAGCCGGTGCTCGCCCGGCTGTCGGACGTGCAGGCCGAGGCGGCCCGGATCCGGCAGGCGGCGAGCGTCGCGGCCGAGGCACGGGTCGCGGCCGCGGCCGAGCGGGCCCGCGCCCTGGTCTCCTCGGCCCGCCGGTCCTCGGAGGCGGAGCGCCGCGACGCCGCCGCCCAGGCCCGAGCCCAGGCGGAGGCGGAGACCCGCGAGCGGCTGGCCGACGCGGCGCGCGAGGCGGCGTCCGTGGCCGACGTCGCCGCGGCGCGCGAGGCCGAGTTCGTCGCCCGGGTGCTCGCGGAGGCCCGCGCCGAGGCGGCGCAGCTGCTGGCGGGGTCGCCGTGACCACCGCCTGGGTGGCCGCCAGCGTCCGGGCCCGCGCGATGGCGCGCCGACGCCTCGGCGCCTCGGCTGCGCGCGGCCTGGCTGCCCGGCCGGTCCTCGGCGAGGCCGTCGACGCGCTGGCCGCCACCCCGTATGGACGCGAGGTCCGCCCCGGCCAGACCCTCGCGGAGGCCCAGCACGCCATCGCGGCCACGCTGTTGTGGCACCTGCGGGTCCTCGGCGGATGGGTGCCGCACGGCGATGCCCGGATCCTGCGGGTCCTGGCGGGGGGCTTCGAGGTCGCCAACACCGACGAGCGGCTTCGCGAGCTCGCCGGCTCCGAGGGCGAGGCTCCCTTCCGCGTCGGCAGCCTGGCCACGGCGTGGAACCGGATCGCGTCGGCGACCTCGGTCGCGCAGGTCCGGGAGGCCCTTTCGCGCTCGGCCTGGGGGGACCCCGGCGCCGACACCCCGGTGGCGGTGCATCTCGGCATGCGGTTGTCCTGGGCCGCGCGGGTCAGCTCGAGCGTCCCGGCCGCCAGCCCCTGGGCGGCCGGCGCGGCCGCGCTCCTGGTCGCCCGCGAGGTCACGGCGGCGGGACGGCGGCCAACGCCGGACGCGGTACGCCTGGCGGCTCCGCTGCTCGGCGCGGCGTGGGCCGACGCCCGCACGCTTCGCGAGCTTGCCGCAGCCCTTCCCGCCAGCGCCGCCTGGTCTCTCGACGCGGTCACCGACCCGGGGGAGCTGTGGCAGGCGGAGGCGGCGTGGTGGCGGCGGGTTGAGCGGGACGGCTTCGCCTTGCTGAGACGGCCCCTGACGTCCCCCGAGCCCGTCATCGGCTCGGTGGCCGTGCTGGCCGCTGACGGCTGGCGGGTGCGGGCAGCCCTGGAGGTGGCCGCGCGCGGCGGCGCCCTGCGGCCGAGCGCGCTGGAGGCCTTCGATGCCGTGGCGTGAGTCCCTCGAGCCGGTCCGCATGCAGCGCGTGGCGCTGGTGCTGCCGCGGGAGAGCCTGCGCGAGGTCCTGGTCGCGACCGCCACCGCGGGGACCGTCGAGTTGGATGTCGCGGCGGAGGCGGGCATCGGGCCCGCGGCGCGCCTCCTGCAGCGGGCCGCGGCTGAGGGCGACGTCGAGCCGGCCCTGGCCGCAGGCGCCCCCGACCTCGACGCCCTCGCCGAGTCGGGGCGGGCCGATCTGCTGGCCGGCGAGGCGCAACTGGAGGAGCGGGCGGCGGCGTCGGTGCCCCGCGACCTGGTGGTCGGGCTCGCCGGGTGGATGCCGGCCGCGGAGGTCGCCCCTCTCGCCGACCGGCTTGCGCCGATCGGGGCGGCGGTCGCTCCGCTGCCGACTCCGCGCGGGGTCGACCCGCCCACCCTCGTGCACACCCGCGGCCGGCTGAACCGGTCCTTCGCGCCGCTCATGGACACGTACGCGACCGTCCCGTACGTGGACCTCGATCCCACCGTGGTCGCCGGCCTCGCCTTCGTCGTCATGTACGGGATGATGTTCGCCGACGCCGGCCAGGGCGTCCTGCTTGTGCTCGGCGGGCTGCTGCTTCGCGCGGGCCGCCCCCGCCGGCTGGCCCGGTTCCGGACCGCCTGGCCGTTCCTCCTCGGCGCCGGCATCTCCGCGACGGTCTTCGGCGTGCTCTTCGGCGAGTTCTTCGGCCCCACCGGCGTGCTGCCCGTGCTGTGGGTCAAGCCGCTCGAGGAGCCGGTGCTGCTCCTTGAGGTCGCCATCGGGGTGGGCGCGTGCCTGCTCGCCGGGGCGTACGCAATCGGCACGGTCAACCGCTGGCGCGAGGGGGGCTGGCGGCTCGCCGTCGTCGCCCCGTCGGGACTGGCCGGGGTGGCGCTGTTCCTTGGCCTGGGCCTGCTGTTGCTGGGCGCCTACCTGCCGGCCAGCTGGTTGGTGGCCGTGGGCGCGGCGGTCGCCGTGCTCGGCCTGGGGTTGGCGTACGTGGGGCTGCTCGCCGCATCCGGCGGGGGCGGCGCGGGCGCCGCCCAAGCGGGGGTCGAGCTGTTCGACGGGGTCGTCCGGCTGGGCGCCAACCTGGTGTCGTTCGCGCGGCTCGCCGCCTTCGGGCTGGCCCATGCCGCGCTCGGCGCGATCATCTGGCAGGGCACCACCGGGCTGTGGGCCGCGGGCGGCCTGCTGTACCTCGCCGCGATCGCGCTCTTCGTCGTGGGCAACGCCCTCACCTTCACCCTGCAGGCGGTCGTGGCCGGCGTCCAGGCCCTTCGCCTGGAGTACTACGAGTTGTTCTCCCGTGTCTTCGTCGCCGAGGGCCGCCCCTTCCGGCCCTGGTCCCTCCCCATCACCCCGGAGCGTGTGCCATGACCACCTGGCTGGTCGCCCTGCCCGTCCTCGTCGTCGTCGCCCTGGCCACGCGGGTCGCGCTCCGGTCCCGCTCCGGGGCCGCGCTGCGCGTCTTCCTCGGCATCAACGCCCTGCTGCTGGCGGCGGCGGTCGGCGTGATCGTCGCCGCCAGCAACGCTGACTCCGCGACCGCGCAGTCCTCGGCGGCGGTCGTCGCTGCGGCGGACTCCGCGACGACCGACTCCAACTGGGCGGCCCTGCTCGGCGCGGCGATCGCGGTGGCCGGCTCGTCGATCGGCGCGGCGATCGCGGTGGCCTACACGGGGGCGGCCGCGCTGGCCACGATGAGCGAGCGGCCGGAGCTGTTCGGCCGGGCCATGGTCATCGTCGGCCTCGCCGAGGGCATCGCGATCTACGGCCTGATCGTCGCGATCATCCTGATCGGGAACGCCTGACATGGGCCGCGTGGCCGCGATCGGCGAGGCCGTGCGCGTGCAGGGATTGGCGCTTGCGGGCGTGCTGGTGCTGCCCGGCGAGGAGCCGGCCGCCGTGCGGGCCAGCTGGGCCGCCCTGCCGTCCGACGTCGCGTTGGTCATGCTCACGCCGCTCGCGGCAGGCGCCCTCGGGGCGCAGCGCCTCACGCGCCTCACGGTGGTGATGCCGCCGTGACCGAGCACCCCCGGCCCCCCGCCGAGATCCGCACCGACCCGCTGGCGCCGCTGCGCGAGGCCCTGCTGTCGCGCGCCCGCGCCGACGCGGCGGCGACGCTGGCCGCGGCGGACACGTCCGTCGCGGGGACGATGGCCGACGCCCAGCAGCAGGTCGACACGATGCTGGCCGAGGCGCGGGACACCGGCCGGGCCGATGCCGCGGTCGTGCTCGCCGGCGAGCGGGCCCGCGCCGCGCGCACCGCGCGGGGCCTCGTCCTCGCGGCCCAGCGGGACGCGTACGAGGCCATGCGCCGTCGGGCCCGGGACGCGGTGTCCGGGCTGCGCGGCGATCCGTTGTACCCCGCGCTGCTGGAGGCCCTGCGGCAGCGCGCCCGCGTTGACCTTGGCCCTGAGGCCGTCCTTCGCGAGCACCCGCGGGGCGGTGTCATCGGCGAGGGCGCCGGCCGGCGGGTGGAGTACACCCTGGACGACCTGGCCGACGGAATCGTCGACCGGCTCGGCGCCGAGCTGGACGGGGTGTGGGCGCCGTGAGCGGCGCGGCGGGCGGCGACCGGGTGGCAGCCACCCCGGCGGGGCGGGTCGTCCGGGTGAACGGGCCGCTGGTCGAGGTCGAGGGCCTTCCGGGCGCGTCGATGGCCGAGGTCGTGGAGCTCGGTCCGCTGCGCCTCCTCGGCGAGCTGGTCGCCTTCGCGGGCCCGGTCGCGACCGCCCAGGCGTACGAGTACACCGGCGGCCTGAAGCCGGGAGACGAGGCCAGGCCGCGTGGAGAGCCGCTGTCGGCGCCCTTGGGCCCGGGGCTGCTGGGCGGCGTCTTCGACGGCCTGCTGCGCCCGCTGCTCGGCGCGGGCACCTGGCTGGTCCCGGGTGTCGAGGTGCCGGACGACCCGCGCACCTGGGCGTTCGAGCCGGAGGCCAAGGTCGGCGACCGGGTGGCGGGCGGTGAGGCGCTCGGGGGGGTCCGCGGGGCCGGGCCGCTGCGGCTGCGGTTGCTCGTGCCCCCCGGCGTCGAGGGCCCGGTCGACTCGATCGCCGAGGCGGGCGCGTACGCCTCCGACGCCACCCTCGCGGTCGTGGCCGGCCAGCCCGTGGCGATGACGCAGCGGTGGCCGGTGCGGAGCCCGCGGCCGTACGCCGCGCGGGTGGACGGCAGCGAGCCGCTGGTCACCGGGCAGCGGGTGCTCGACCTGCTCTACCCGGTCGCCCTCGGCAGCACCGCCGGGGTGCCCGGGGGGTTCGGGACCGGCAAGACGGTGCTGCTCCAGCAGATCGCCAAGTGGTGCGCCGCCGACGTCATCGTCTACGTGGGCTGCGGGGAGCGCGGCAACGAGATGGCCGACGTCGTCGCCGAGCTCGCGGAGTTGGTCGACCCGCGGACGGGCGGACGGCTGGCCGAGCGCACCGTCGTGGTGGCGAACACGTCCAACATGCCGATGATGGCCCGCGAGGCGAGCGTCTACACCGGCGTGACGGTGGCGGAGTACTTCCGGGACATGGGCCTGCACGCCGTGGTGATCGCCGACTCGACCTCGCGGTGGGCGGAGGCGCTGCGCGAGTTCGCGTCGCGGTCCGGCGCGCTGCCTGCCGAGGAGGGCTACCCGGCGAGCCTCGGCTCGGCGCTGGCCGCCTTCTACGAGCGGGCCGGCCATGTGCGCACCCTGGCGGGCGGGCTGGGGTCCGTCACGGTGATCGGCGCCGTCTCACCTCCGGGCGGGGACGTCACCGAGCCGGTCACCGCGAACACCGAGCGCTTCGTCCGCAGCGTCTGGTCTCTCGACCGCGAGCTGGCCTACGCCCGCCACTACCCGGCGGTGTCGTGGACGGCGTCGTTCTCCCGCGACGCGGGGCCGCTGGGCGCCTGGCACGCCGCGCGCGGCGACCCCGACTGGGCGCGCCGACGCGGACGGGTCCTCGGGCTGATCGCCGACGCCGACCGGTTGGCGGCGCTGGCCGACCTCGTCGGCGTGGGCTCGCTGCCAGGCGCCGAGCGGATGGTGCTGCTGGCCGGCCGGCTGCTGCGCGAGGCGGCGCTGCAGCAGAGCGCGCTGTCGGCCGCCGACGCGGTGTGCTCGCTGGAGAAGGGGGCCGCGCTCGTCGACGCGGTCCTCGTGGTCCTTGACCGGTGCCTGGCGTTGGTCGAGCGCGGCGTGCTTGCCTCGGACCTCGAGGACGTCGACTGGGGTCCGCTGGTGCGCGCGCGCGATGAGACCGAGTCCACCGACGTCGCGGGAGTCGAGTCCCGCCGCGACATCGTTCTGGCGGCGCTGGACGGGCTCGCCCCGGGGGAGGCCGCGCCATGACCGGGTGGGGCGTCGTCGAGCACGGCGCGATCCGGGGCCTGCGCGGACCGCTGCTCGTCGTGGGGGAGGTCGGCGGCGTCGGCTGGGATGAGTACGTCACGGTCCGGATGGAGGGCGGGCCGGACCGCCACGGCGTCGTGCTTGGAGGTCGACCGGGACCTCGCGGTGGTCCAGGTGCTGGAGGGCACCGAGGGACTCGACCCGCGCCGGACCCGGGTCCGCTTCGCCGGCGCGCCGCTGCGTGTGCCGGTCGGCGAGGGGTGGCTGGGCCGGGTGTGCAGCGGCCGCGGGGTCCCGTTGGACGGCGGCCCGCCCGTGCTGGGCGCCGTCGACGCGCCGACCACTGGCGCCCCCCTGAACCCCCTGATGCGCGAGCCCCCGGCCGAGCCGGTCTTCACCGGGATCTCGGCGATCGACGGGCTGGCCACGCTGGTCCGGGGGCAGAAGCTGCCTGTCTTCTCGGTCGCCGGGCTGCCCCACCTGGAGCTCGCGACCCAGATCGCCGCCCAGGCGACCGCCGGCGGGGAGGCGTTCTGCGTGGTGTTCGCGGCCATGGGGCTCACCCATGCTGACGCCGCCGCGGCCCGCGACGTGCTGGAGGAGCGGTCGCAGGCCGGCGAGCTGGTGCTGCTGCTCAACACCGCCGACGACCCGGTCATCGAGCGGATCCTCACTCCCCGCATCGCGCTCACCGTCGCCGAGCACCTGGCGTTCACGGTCGGCCGCCACGTCCTGGTCGTGATGGCCGACATGACGAGCTACGCCGAGGCGCTGCGCGAGGTGTCGGCGGCCCGCGGCGAGATCCCGGCGCGGCGGGCCTACCCGGGCTACCTCTACAGCGACCTGGCCTCGCTCTACGAGCGCTGCGGACGGATCCGCGGGCTCCCCGGCTCGGTCACCGTCCTGCCGGTGCTCACCATGCCCGCCGGCGACATCACCCACCCCGTGCCGGACCTCACCGGCTACATCACCGAGGGCCAACTGGTGCTGTCGGCGGACCTGCATGCCCGCGGGGTCTACCCGCCGGTCGACCCGCTGGAGTCGCTCTCGCGGCTGATGCGCAAGGGAGCGGGGCCCGGACGCACCCGCGCCGACCACCTGGACCTCTCGGCGCAGCTGCTGGCCGCGTTGGCGCGGGCCCGTCAGGCCCGCGAGCTCTCCGACATGGTGGGCGAGGACGCCCTCAGCGGAACGGACCGCCAGTACATCGCCTACGAGATCGCCTTCGAACGCAGGCTGCTCAACCAGGGCCGGGCTGAGAACCGCGGGCTCGACGAGACCCTAGACCAGGCGTGGGACGTGCTCGGCGAGCTGCCGCGGCGCGAGCTGACGATGCTTCCGACGGAGCTCGTCGACCTGCGCTACGCCGCCGCCCGCGGGCCGCAGGAGGCTCCGCGATGACCGCGCGGCTGCGAGGGCTGCCGCCCGGGCGCGCCGGCCGGATGTGGCTGGGGCGTCGGCTTGCGGTGGCCGATGCGGGGCGCCGACCTGCTGGAGCGCAAGCTGCGCATCCTGGTCGCCGAGGAGCAGAGCTTCGCCCTCCTCGCGGAGCGGACCCAGGGGGAGTGGGAGGCGGCGGTCCGCGAGCTGGACCGGTGGATGCTGCGGGCGGCCCTGCTGAGCGGCGAGCGCGGGCTGCGGCTGGCGTGCGACGGCGCCGACGCGGAGGTGCAGATCGAGTGGCGGCAGACGATGGGGGTGCGCTATCCGGCGCGGTCCTCATGCCGCCTCCCCGAGCGCGTCCCCACCGAACCCGCTCCCGCCAACACAGCCCTGGTACAGGCGGCCGCGGCCGCCGAGCGGGCGGTGCGCGCGGGGTCCGACCAGGCCGTCGCCGCCACCGCGCTGATCGCGGTGCGGGCGGAGATCGACTCCACCCGGCGGCAGCTGCGCGCGGTGCGCGATCGGTGGACCCCGAGGCTGGAGTCCGCGCGCCTCGCGCTGACCATCGCGTTGGACGACCAGGAGCACGACGAGGGGGTGCGTCTGCGCTGGGCGGCCGCACCGGCCCGGGGAAAGGCGGCCTGGCGATGAGGCGCATCCTGCTCGCTGTTGACGACTCGCCGGCGGGGCTGGCGGCGGCCCGGGTTGCGGTCGATGCGGCGGTCGCCTGGACGGGTGAGCTGCGCGCCGTCCACGTCCTGGTCGACGGGGACGTGCAGCGCGCGCTCACGAGCCGCGGCGGCGCCGCCGCCCTGCGCGGCCGGAGGGATCTCGGGGCCCAGGCGGTGCTCCATCGCGTCTCCGACCTCGCGGGTGCGCGCCGGCATCACGGTCGAGACGCTGGCCCTGGAGGGTCAGCCGGCCCGGCGGATCCTGGAGCAGGCCGACGAGTGGCCGGCCGACCTGATCGTCCTGGGCGGGGCCGGGCGGGGGCGGATCGGCGAGCCATACGTCGGCGCGCAGGTGCAGCACGTGCTGGAGTTCGCCCAGGTGCCGGTGCTCGTGGTGCCGCCGCGCTAGCGCAGGCGGGCGATCCAGGTCGCCCGCAGGGTGTCCGGGCCGGCCGGCCGAGGGGTGTACTCGTCGGTCAGGGCGAGCAGGTCGAAACCGGCGGCCTCAAGCGCGTCGCGGACCTCGCCGTCGGCGAAGAAGTACTGACGATGGTGCTCGGCGAAGGAGTCCCCGTCGCTGACGCGGGTCACCTCGATGGTGGTGTCGCACGTGCGGGCGCCGGCGTCGACGACGCTGTGGATGACGAAGGCCTGCCCGTCGGCCTCGCCCTCGACCACGGGGTTCGCCGCGGTGAACCCCATCATCGCGTCGGTGTGCAGGTCGAAGACGAGCCAACCTCGGGGGCGCAGCCGGCTCGCCACGGCCGCCATGCGTCGCGCGAAGGTCGTCGGGGGTGAGGTAGTTCAGGCCATCGAAGTTCGACACCGCCGCGTCGAAGGGCCCCTCCGGGGTGAGGGCCGGCAGCGCCTCCTCGATCAGGACGCACGTCCGGCCCGAGCAGCTCACGGGCGCGGGCGAGCATGGCGGCCGAGGAGTCCACGCCGACCACCCGGTAGCCGAGCGCGATCAGCTCGGCGGCCATCAAACCGGTGCCGCAGCAGACGTCCAGGATGCTGCGCACCCCTGCGTCGTCCCGGGCCCACGTCTCGTGCAGGAAGGCGGCCCAGAGGTCGTACGTCGGGTCGACGACGATCTCGTCGTAGACCGCCGCCAGCCGGGTATACGCGTCGACCCCGCTCACCGCCGGCTCGCGGGGTGAACGGGGTCGATCGCTGCTGCGGCGTTCAGATGCCGAGGACCTTGGCCTTGGCCGCGGCGAACTCCTCGTCGGTGAGGACGCCCTGCTTGTTGAGCTGGGCCAGCTCCTGGAGCTTGGCGGTCTGCTCGTCCTGCGCCGGGGCGGCCGGGGCGGCCGGGGCGGCCGGCGGCGGCGCGGCCGCGGCCGCCTGCTGCTCCGCTTGGGCGTTGTACTTCTCGGACTGGCGGTGCGCCACGCGACCGGACACGGCGGTGGCGGTGCCGGCCACGACGGCGGTGCGGGTGGCCATGCGAAGGAGTCCCATGCGATTGCCTCTCAGTTCAGGGGATGGGGGTGTGCGGGCTAGTCGAGGGCGACGACGGCCTGGACCACGTCGACCGGGATGCGGACCTGGTCGATGACGTAGCCGTCGGCGTCGAGGCAGGCCTGGGCGAATCTCGCGGCCCACGAGTTCTCAAAGGCGATGAGCAGCGCGGAGGAGTTCGGCTCAAGGTCGTCGGCGACCTCGTCGGCGTCCTCGGGGCCGAGGTCGCCCGGCTCGTTCACCTCGACGGAGGCGAAAGCGGCGCCGACCTCGGGGTCGAGGTCCTCGACCGTGATGGTCGTCACCACGCCGTCGGCGTCCTTCATCACGAAGAGCAGGTCGAGCACGCGGATCGTGCGGGCCTCGACGAGCTCCATCAGCGCCGGTGCGATCTCGCCGCTGAACTTGTTCCCGGGAAACCCGATGATGACCACATCGACGGGGCCGACGGCCATGTGTCCTCCTACGAGAAGATCTGGTCGGACCGTCTGGCCCGCGGGGCCAACCTACCGTCGAGCGCGCCGGCTCTGCATCCCCGGTGACGTTCGACCCTGTGCGGTCCCGCCCGGGTGCGCTTGGGTGTGAGGGCGGGGTGGCGCCGGCGCCGCCCGGTGGAGGCCGTCATGGGACACACGCTCGTCGACCCGGATACCGCGTACCACCGGCTGCAGGAGCGGCTCGATCGGATGCCGACGGGCGCCCCGGACTCGCCGGCCTTCCAGCGCATCCTGCGCCTGCTCTTCACCGCTGACGAGGCCGAGCTGGCCGCTCAGATCCCCACGATGGGGTCGTTGGCCCAGGTGGCCAAGCGGACGGGCCGAACCGAGGCCGAGCTCGACCCGATCGTCACCGACCTGGCCCGCCGCGGCCTGGTGATGGACTTCCGCCACCGCGGCCGCCGCTACGTCGCGCTGGCTCCCGTCGTCATCGGGTTCTTCGAGTTCACGTTCATGCGGGTCCGTGACGACGCTCCGATGGAGGAGCTCGCCCACCTCTTCCACGAGTACATGTACGACGGCGACGACTTCGCGCACGCGGTCTTCCGGGGCAGCACCCAGATCGGCCGCTCGCTCGTCCGCGAGGAGTCCATCCCGGACGACCCGTCGGTCGAGGTGCTCGACTGGGAGCTGGCCACCCACATCGTGGCGGAGGCGCGGTCGGTGGCCGTCTCGCTGTGCCCGTGCCGCGAGCACGCCAAGCTGGTCGGCGAGGGCTGCGACGCGCCCACCCGCACCTGCCTGACCTTCGGCGGCGGGGCGGACGCGCTCGTGCGGGCGGGGATCGCCGAGCCGATCTCGAACGAGGAGGGGCTGGCCATCCTGCAGATGGCGAAGGACGCGGGGCTGGCTCAGACCGCGGACAACGTCAAGCACGGCGTCAGCTACATCTGCAACTGCTGCGGCTGCTGTTGCGGGATGATGCAGTCGATCCGGCGCAAGGGGATCACCGGCGCGATCGTCTCGTCTAACTGGGTGGCCCAGGTCGACCTCGAGATGTGCCGAGGCTGCAAGAAGTGCGCCCGCGCCTGCCCCGCGCAGGCGGTCACCATGGTCGACAACCAGGGCCACGGCAAGCGCAAGTACTGGGCCATCGTCGACCCCGAGGCGTGCCTCGGCTGCGGCGTCTGCGACGAGGTCTGCCTGTTCGGCGCCCACTCGATGCAGCCGCGTGACCACCGGGTGTTCACTCCCGACAACACCTTCGACCGGATGGTCGCTATGGCGGTCGAGCGCGGGATGCTGGGCGACCTGCTCGTCGACACCCTCGACGGCGCCGGCCCACACGCGCTGGCCCGCGTCCTGCAGGTGATCGAGCGCAGCCGGCCGGTCACCGCGTTGATGGCGGTCGAGCCGCTCGAATCGGTCTTCCTGAGGGGGCTGCTCGGGGCCGTCCACGCCGTGGCCGGCGGCCGCACCGAAACGCCCGCCTAGCCTCCCTTGCCTCCCTTGGGCGGCTTCGGCGGCTTCGGCCCCTTCGTCGCCTTGGGCTCAGGGGCGGCGGCCTCGTCGTCGCCGTTGTCCGCCGAGGACTCGACGGCGATCCGCTCCTCGGCCGGCTCGTACACGTCGTCGGCCGACTCCTCGACCTCGACGGCGAGCTGGTTGTGCGCCTTGCCTTCGAGGTGGGCGGCCGCCCGCGCGGCCCGAACCGCCGCGGAGATGCTGTGCCACATGTGGTCGTCGCCGAGCCGCTCGATGAAGCCGGCCCGGGTGAGCACCCGTCGTGCCTGGTAGAAGACGCGCACCAGGTACAGCTCGACGCCGCGCTCTTGAAGGCGCTCCAGCATCAGCTCAAGCGCGTCGATGCTTGTCGTGTCCAGCTGGCTGGTGGCCTCAAGGTCGAGCAGCAGGATGCGTACGTCCGGCTCGGAATCGACCGCGGCCAATACCTGGGCCTGCACCTCGGCGGCGTTGGCCCAGAACAGCGGGGCGTCCAGCCGCAGCACCAGGATCCCGTCGATGGTCTTGCGCTCCGGGTGCCGGATCACGCTGCCCCAGGCGGCCTTCTCGCCGGGCACCTTGCCCATGACGTCCATGCCGACCCGGCTTGAGCGGTACACGAGTCCGAGGACGGCCTGGCCGACGGCCAAGAGCAGCCCGTACAGCGGACCGAAGAGGAGCACCCCGCCCATGGCGGCCATCGAGCCGACGAAGTCATTGCGCCGGATCGCCTTGTAGCGGCGCATCGCCTTGACGTCCATGAGCCCCCAGACCGCCTGGATGACGATGGCCGAGAGCACGGCGCGCGGCAGGGGCGACAGCAGGTTCGCCAAGGCGACGAGGACGAGCAGGACCAGGACGGCGGTCGTGACCCCGGTGAGCTGGCTGACTCCGCCGGAGCGCCGGGACGCCGCCGTCTTGGACAGCGACCCGGCCACGCCTAGGCCGCCCGACAGCCCGGCGGCGACGTTGGCCGCCCCCGTCGCGACCAGCTCCTGGTTGGCGTCCACGGTGTAGCCCTCGCGGGCGGCGAAGAGCCGGGCGGCGCTGAGACCCTCGGCCAGGCCGACCAGCGCGAGGGCCAGGCTGCCCACGAGGACGGGTGGGATGTCGGTCACCGAGATCGCGGGGAGCCCGAAGGGCGGCAGGCCGCTCGGCACGTCGCCCACCGTGACCACCCCTTGGGCCGCCAGGTCGAGCCACGAGGAGACGCCGATCCCGACGATGAGCACGACGAGGGCCCACGGGACGCGGGGGGCGAGCCGCGCGCCGATGAAGAGCACCGCGAGTGCGGCCAGGCCGATGGCGGCGGTGGTCGGGTCGAGGTCCACCAGGTTCGTGGCGATTGACCAAGCCCGGGTCAGCACGTCGCCTGACTCCACGGGCATGCCGAGCAGGCTGGGGATCTCGCCCAGGATGATCAGGATCACCAGGCCGAAGACGAACCCGGTGACGATCGGTCGGGACAAGAACTCCGCGGCCCAGCCGATCCTGGCCAGGCCCCCGATCAGCAGGCCCAGGCCGGCACCGATCGCCAGCGCCGAGGTGAACGCGACCGCGCTCCCCGGATCGCCCTTCGACAGGTCGGCCACGAGTGAGCCGGAGAGAACGGCGACCGTGGAGACCGGCCCGACAACCAGGTGCGGCGAGGAGCCGAAGATCGCGTACGCCACCAGGGCGAGCGGGATCGCGTACAGGCCGACCTGGACCGGCACCCCCGCGATGCCGGCGTAGCCGAGGGACTGCGGCACCGCAAGTGCGGCGACCACCGTGCCCGCCAGCAGGTCAGCCGGGAGGTCGCGCCGGCGGTAGCGGGGCAGCCAGGACGCGACGGGGACCCATCGGCCCACGCCCGTCCGTACCGCCGTCTCGTTCACGCCGCGTTCACCCACCGTTCACCCATGACGGGGGGCACGCTAGCGGCTCCCATGCCTCCTCCGGCCCCCTCCGGGCCGGGCCGTTTTCTGATCAAGGTGTGCCGTTGGACCCTGCCCGAGCCACCCGGGCCGCCTCTACCGTCGGGATCAGACGCAATGCGGAGGTGCCATGGCTGCCGACACGCCCGTGGTCATCGACGTCGCCGGGCTGCAGGCGCTCATCGACCTGCTGCTCGGCGACGGATGGACCGTGATCGGGCCCACCGTGGCCGACGGGGTGATCGGCCACGCGGAGCTCGAGTCGGTCGAGGGGCTCCCGCGCGGGGTCGGCGACGAGCAGGACGCCGCCCGCTACCGGCTGCGCGAGCGCGGCGACGACGCGTTGTTCGGCTACGTGGTCGGTCCGCAGTCCTGGAAGTCGCTGCTGTTCCCGGCCCGCGCGCTCCTGCGGCGATCGCCTCCCGAGGCCACGCCGGACGAGCCGGACGAGCCGCGCCCGCTGGCGCTGTTCGGGGTGCGCTCCTGCGACCTGCATGCGATCGCGATCCACGACCAGGTCTTGCTCGGCCGCCCCGCGGTCGACGCGCACTACGCCGAGCGGCGCGCCCAGGTGTTCATCGTCGCGGTCACCTGCGGCGACCCGGGCGGGACCTGCTTCTGCGCGTCGATGGGCACCGGGCCCGAGCCGCGCGAGGGGTACGACCTCGCGCTGACCGAGCTGCTCGACGGCGGGGGCCACCGGTTCCTCGTTCGCTCCGGCAGCCCGCGCGGGCGCGGACCTGCTGGCCCGGCTGCCCGCGCGCCCGGCGACGGACGGCGACGAGGGGGCCGCCGCCGACGTCGTGCGGACGGCGGTCGGGCGGATGGGCCGCAGCCTGGACACCGACGGGATCCGCGACCTCCTCTACGCCAACGCCGAGCACCCGCAGTGGGACGACGTCGCGAGCCGGTGCCTGGCGTGCAGCAACTGCACGCTGGTCTGCCCCACCTGCTTCTGCACGACGGTCGAGGACGCCACCGACCTGGCGTCCGGCGCGGCCGAGCGCTGGCGGGTGTGGGACTCCTGCTTCACCACGGAGTTCTCCCACCTCAACGGCGGCAGCGTCCGCACCACGACGAGGGCCCGCTACCGCCAGTGGGCGACCCACAAGCTGGCCGCCTGGTGGGACCAGTTCGGCAGCTCGGGCTGCGTCGGCTGCGGCCGCTGCATCACCTGGTGCCCGGCGGCCATCGACCTGACGGCCGAGGCGGCCGCGATCCGGGCCACCTCGACCACCTCGGCCCCCACCGGCACGATCTCGGAGGCGTGACATGCGCGGCATCGACGAACTGCTCCGCGAGCACCCGTTCTTCGCCGGGCTCGACGATGAGGCCCTCGCCCTGATCGCCGGCTGCGCGGCGAACCGGCACATGCACGCCGGCCAGTACCTCTACCGCGAGGGCGACCCGGCTGAGACGTTCTTCGTGATCCGGCACGGCCGGATCGCCCTAGAGGCGCACCGGCCGGCCGGCGGCGCCGTCGTCATCGAGACGGTCGAGGACGGCGAGGTGCTCGGCTGGTCGTGGCTGATCCCGCCGCACCGCTGGCTCTTCGACGCCCACGTCGTCGAGGACACGAGCGCTGTCGTCTTCGACGGCACCTGCCTGCGCGGCAAGTGCGACGCCGACCCGGTCCTCGGATACGCCCTGCTGCAGCGGGTGGCCCAGGTGATGCTCTCGCGGCTGCAGGCGGCCCGGGTCCGGTTGCTCGACCTGTACGGGGTGCCCGGTGCCTCCAGTCGTTGACCCCATGCTGCCGCGGCCGTTCCGGGTGGTGGAGCGCCGGCAGGACACCGTCGACACCGCGACGCTCACCCTCGAGCCGGTCGAGGGCGCGCCGCTGACCTTCGCCCCCGGGCAGTTCACGATGCTCGGGCTGCTCGGCGTCGGGGAGGTGCCGATCTCGATCAGCGGCGACCCGGGCGGGGCCTTGCTGCTGCACACGATCCGCGACGTCGGGGGGGTCACCCACGCCCTGGTCGAGGCCCAGGTGGGCGACCTGCTCGAGGTGCGCGGGCCGTACGGGACCGGCTGGGGCGTCGAGCAGGGCAGGGGCGGCGACGTGGTGATCGTCGCCGGCGGCATCGGGCTGGCCCCGCTGCGCCCCGCCGTGCTCCGGCTGCTCGCCGAACGCGAGCGGTACGGCCGGGTCGCGCTGCTCTGCGGGGCGCGCAGCCCGGCGGACCAGCTGTACCCGGACGAGCTGGTGCGCTGGCGCGACCACGGCATCGACGTCGCCACGATCGTCGACCACGGCGCCGCGGGGTGGCCCGGACGGGTGGGCCTGGTGACCGCGCTGATCCCGGGCATCCACGTCGACCCGGCGCACACGCTGGCCCTGGCCTGCGGGCCCGAGGTGATGATGCGCTACGTCGCCCTGGCGCTGCTCGACCGGGGACTCGCGCCTGAGCGGATCCGGCTGTCCATGGAGCGGACCATGAAGTGCGGGGTGGGGCTCTGCGGGCACTGCCAGTTCCGTGAGTTCTTCGCCTGCGTCGAGGGTCCGGTGTTCGACTACAGCGAGCTCGCCCCGTTGCTTGCGATCCGGGAGGTGTGAGATGTCCGCCGAGCGGCCCACCCTGGCCGTCTGGAAGTTCGCCTCCTGCGACGGCTGCCAGCTGACGATCCTCAACTGCGAGGACGAGCTGATCCCGCTGGCCGGAGCGGTGCAGATCGCGTACTTCCCGGAGGCCACCCGCGGCGTGGTGGAGGGCCCGTACGACGTGTCGCTCGTCGAGGGGTCGGTGACCACCGCCCACGACGCCGAGCGGATCCGGGAGATCCGGCGGATGTCCGGCACGCTCGTGACGATCGGGGCGTGCGCGACGAGCGGCGGCATCCAGGCGCTGCGCAACTTCGCCGACGTGGCCGAGTTCCGCTCCATCGTCTACGCCCACCCCGAGTACCTCGACACGCTGGAGCACTCGACGGCGATCGCCGACCATGTGCCGGTCGACTTCGAGCTGCGCGGCTGCCCGGTCGACAAGCGCCAGCTGCTCGAGGTCTTGACCGCGTTCGTCCACGGCCGCCGCCCGCGCATCCCGGCGCACAGCGTCTGCGTCGAGTGCAAGCGGCGGGGCAGCGTCTGCGTGACCGTCGCCCACGGCACGCCCTGCCTCGGCCCGGTCACCCAGGCCGGCTGCGGGGCGCTGTGCCCCGCGTACTCCCGCGGCTGCTACGGCTGCTTCGGGCCGCAGGACACCGCCAACACCGGCTCGCTCGCGACGCGGCTGGCCGAGCTGGGCATGCCCGAGCGCGACGTGCTGCGGGTCTTCCGCACGTTCACCGCGGGCGCGCCTGAGTTCCGCGACGAGAGCCGCCGCCACACGGCGGCCGCGGAGAGGTGACGGCATGACGCACAAGCTGACCTCCGGCGACCAGGTCCTCAAGGCCAACCCGTTGGCGCGCGTCGAGGGCGAGGGCGCGATGCACGTCGTCGTGCGCGAGGGCCGCGTGGCCGACGTCGAGCTGCGCATCTTCGAGCCGCCGCGCTTCTTCGAGGCGTTCCTGCGGGGGCGCGCCTACACCGAGCCCCCGGACATCACCGCCCGGATCTGCGGGATCTGCCCGGTCGCGTACCAGATGAGCTCCTGCCTGGCGATCGAGCAGGCGTGCGGCGTCGAGGTGACCGAGGAGATCCGGCTGATGCGCCGGCTGCTCTACTGCGGCGAGTGGATCGAGAGCCACGCGCTGCACATCTACCTGCTGCACGCGCCGGACTTCCTCGGCTACGACGGCGCCGTCGAGATGGCGGCCGACCACCGCGACCTCGTCGAGCGCGGCCTCGGGCTGAAGAAGGCCGGCAACGCGCTGATGACCCTGGTCGGCGGGCGCGCCGTCCACCCGGTGAACGTCCGCGTCGGCGGGTTCTACCGACTGCCATCCCGCGCCGAGCTGCTCGCCCTGCGCCCGCAGCTGCAGCGGGCCCTCGACGACGCGGTCGCGACCGTGGGCTGGGTCGCCGGCTTCGACTTCCCGGACTTCGAGCAGACCCAGGAGTACGTCGCGCTGCGCTCCCCGCACGGCTACCCCCTCGAAGGCGGCTCGGTGGTCTCCAGCACGCGGGCGGGAGTTCGACGTGGCGCGATTCGGGGACTTCTCCGTCGAGGAGCATGTCGCGCGGTCCAACGCCCTGCACGCCCGGCTGGACGGGCAGACGACGTACGTCGTGGGGCCGTTGGCGCGCTACACGTTGAACCAGGCCCAGCTCTCCGAGCTGGCCCGCGAGGCCGCCCGTGACGCCGGGCTCGGCGCCGAGTGCCGCAACCCGTTCCGGTCGATCATCGTGCGGGCCGTGGAGCTGGTGTACGCCCTGGACGAGGCGATTCGGCATCATCGACGGCTGGCACGGGGCGCCCGAGCCCGCGATCGCGGTGCCGCCCGCCGCGGGGGTCGGGCCACGGGGCCACCGAGGCGCCGCGCGGGCTGCTCTACCACCGGTACGAGCTGGCCGCCGACGGCACGATCCGCGACGCGGTGATCGTGCCGCCGACCTCGCAGAACCTGGCGAGCATCGAGGAGGACCTGCGCGCCTTCGTGCAGGACCGGCTGCACCTGCCCACGGCCGAGTTGACCCTGCGCTGCGAGCAGGCCGTCCGCAACTACGACCCCTGCATCTCGTGCGCCACCCACTTCCTCGATCTGACGGTGGAGCAGGCGTGACAGCGCTGCTCATCGGCCTGGGCAACCCCGACCGCGGCGATGACGGAGTCGGCATCGAGGTCGCCCGACGGGTGGCGGAGATGGGCCGGCCGGGGATCGAGGCGCTGGAGGTGGACGACCCCTCCACCCTGCTCGACACCTGGGTCGGCGCCGGCCGCGTCGTCGTCGTGGACGCGATCACCTCGGGGCGCGCATCGGGCACGGTGTCGACGCTCGATGCGACGGAGGGCGCGCTCCCGACGGGCGGCTGGGCGGCCGGCGGCACCCACGCGCTCGGGCTGGCCGCCGCCGTCGAGCTGTCCCGCGCCCTCGGCCGGCTGCCCCGCAGCCTGGTCGTGGTAGGCGTCGAGGTCGATGGCGCTCGGGCGACGGCAGCGCAGGGGGAGGGCCTTTCCCCCGCGGTCGCCGCCGCGGTGGAGTCCGCGGTCGCGGCCGTCCTACTCGCGTGCTCAGCGCACCCCGGGTCCTACCCGTTCGGGTGATGACGCCGGGTCAAGATCGAATCTTGGCTCGAATCTCTTGCCTGCGGGTACGGTCCGGAGCATGCTGCGGGGATCACCCTGCTTGCGCTAGGGCCTTTGGTCCCGTGGGTCCCGCGGCTCCCGATCCCGTCGATGGAGGCACCATGACCGCCAGCCACGCCCGACCCACCCGTTCGCGCACCTGGGTGCGGGCCCTCACCGCCGCGGCGGTGCCGGTGGCTCTGGTCGGAGCTCTGACGGTCGCCTCTCCCGCCGAGGCGACGATCACCCCGATCGCGCGCTTCACCGCGACTGTGTCCTCGCCGGACACCGCCACGTCGCCGGTCGCCGCGCCGTACGGCACGCCGATCGCGCTGCAGTTCCTGGTCACGAACACCTCGACCTACCAGACCTCGCTGGGCCAGGTCCGGGTGACGGTCCCCGCGGGCTTCACCGTGTCGGCCCCCGACCGCGAGCCTGCCGGGTTGGACGGCCTCGATCAGCGGCCAGACCCTCAGCGCGAAGATCGCCAAGCCGCTGGCCACCCGCGGGCTCCGCCCCGGCCAGTCCATCGTGGTCGGTGTCAGCGTGGTGCACACGGTGCCTGGTACGGCCTCCGTGCTCACGAACTGGCCGGTCGCCGCGACCGGGCCGTTCGGCCTGATCCCGTTCACCCTCCAGGGCGGTCAGCCGACGGTCGTGGCGCTGCCCCTGCCCGTGGGGTTCACGGCCTTCGCCGCGACGCCGGGCACCCCGCTGAACGACATCAAGGCCCCGGCTGCAGGTGGTGGGGACTGCGTGCTCAGCGAGGACAACCCGGTCTGCTCCACGGCCGACCTCGGTCAGGGTGCGATCGGGACCGTGCTCTTCGGGCAGCGCGCGTGCACTTCCGAGGACGTGGGGTGCCTAACCGGCACCGAGGTGGAGCTGGCGGGAGATTTCGGCGAGCTGTACGGCACTGGTCTGGGCGGTGAGCCGGCCCCGGCCCGCGTCGTGCTGACCTGCCTGGCATCGGAGTGCCCGCATTTGAATGGTCTTGGCGAGGAGGAGGGGGAGGCGGCCGCGGAGTACAACTACAACTACGACTGCACGTCCTACTCCTGCGCTGGCAACGGCAGCCTCTTTGGCGAGCGCGAGGTCGAGGAGGACTTCGTCAACTACCCCGTCTACGTCAAGCTCAAGGGCTCGGAGGTCTTCGAGCAGGCTGGGCGCTGCGTCGAGCAGAGCGATCTGTCGACCACCGGAGTGATCAACCTCACGATCACCGAAGGCAAGCGCTTCTGCGTCGACGTCAACGCGATCGACCGCGACGGCAACTCGTTCATGGCTTCCTGATCCGCCCGGTGCTGTTCGCGGAGGACCCGAAGATGCGGTGACCGGCCACCCGGTCACCAGGGATCGCCCTCGTCACCCGAGGTGCCCGAGCGCGGCCAGCGCCTGAGCGGACTGCTCGGCGTAGGCCAGTGACGCGGCGGGGTCGGTTTCGGCATTGGCCCGGGCGAGGTCGGCGAGGATGAAGCCGACCTCGGAGGCCCCCTCGGTGCCGCACGCGCGCATCGCGGCGTTGAGCGCATCGATCGCCTCGGCGGGCTGTCCGGCCTCCAGCAGCGCGGCTCCGTGCAGGCGGTGCAGCGACGGGAGCAGGTAGTCGGCGCCGAGCGCGCTGGCCCGGGCCGTGGCGTCGGCGGCGAGCTCGACGGCCGCCGCCGGCTCGGCTGAGGCGAGCAGCGCCTCGACCACCGCGGCGTCGGTCTCGGCCACCTCCGCGGCGAGCCCGAGCCCGACGAAGACGGCCCGGGCCCGCTCGATCTGCTCGCGGCCCTCCTCGACGCGCCCTGCGCGCACCGCGGCCAGCCCGAGCCAACGCAGCGTTGAGGCCCAGTAGTCCTCGCTGCCCAGCCCCTTGAACGTGGGCAGCAGGCGGCTGAGCACGGCCTCGGCCTCGGCGAGCCGGCCCTGCCGGAGCAGCACGTCGCCGACGTTGTGGGCCGAGGCCGCGGCGCCGAGGGTGTCGCCCGCCTCTGCGGCGGTGTCGCGGGCGCGCTCGAACATCGCCAGGGCCTCCGGCCCCCGGCCCTCGAACCACGCCAGCACGGCCAGGTTGTTGAGCGCGCGGGACTGCGCCTCGCGGTCGTCGAGCTCCTCGAACAGTCGCAGGGCCAGCAGGCCGTAGGGCTCGGGCTGGTCGAGCCCGGCCATGGACGAGGCGGAGTGCAGCGCCTCGTACGCCTCGGCCAGCGCCCGCCGGTCGCCCGCCTCGCTGGCGCTCTGCTCGGCCTGGCGGCCCCATCGGACGGCCTCGCGGTAGCGGCCCTGCTTCTCCCGGCAGCGGGCGTAGGCGCAGTCCAGCCGCGCGCGCTCGGCGATCACGTCGGGCTCGGCCGCCTCGCCGATCACCCGCATGCCGATCACCCGCATGGCCCGGGTGAGGGTCCGCATGGACTGCGGCACCCGGTCGAGGCGGTACTCGACCTGGGCCTCCTTGCGCAGCAGGTCGGCGGTGCGGATCGGATCGTCGGGCACCAGCTGCCGTGCGGCGCGGTACGCCGCGCGCGCGTCGGCCAGCACGCCAACCCGCAGGCGCGCGTCGGCCAGCCCCTCGTACGCCTCGGCGAGGTCGAGCGGGGCCAAATCGCCGAGGTGCCGGGCCGCGGTGGTCGCGCGGGTCAGGAACTCGGCTGCCGCGACGTACGCGTACTTCTGCACCGCGCGGTCGGCGGCCGCTCGGCCGTACCGCCAGGCCTTGTCCATCCGGCCGGCCTCGAAGAAGTGCAGCGCGAGCAGCTCGGCCTGCTCTTCCACGTCGCCCGCCGCAGCCGCCTCGAGTGTTTGTCCGACCCGGCCGTGCAGCGCGCGGCGGCTCTTGATCGGCAGGCCGGCGTAGGCGGCGTCGCGGATCAGCGCGTGCCGGAACCGGAGGCGGCCGTGCCCCTCCACCTCGATGAACTCGCCGAGCCTCCGCATGCTCGACCGGCTGGTCGGAACCTCGCGGTCGGCGAGCAGAGCGCGCAGGTCGGCCTCGTTGAAGGCCAGGCCGAGCACGGCCGCGTGGCGCAGGATCGTGCGCTCGCCCGGCGGCAAGTGGTCGATCTGGCTGTTGAGGAGGCTCTCGATCGAATCGGGCAGCGCGTCGACGCCGCCGCTGGCTCGGGCCGCGGCCACCAGGGTCCGCAGGAAGAACGGGTTGCCGTTGGCGCGTTCGGCCAGCAGCGCGAGCTCGTGGGGCGGCAGCGCATCGTCATCGAGGCCTCCGCTGGCGAGCGACAGCGCCGCCTCGGCGTCCAGCGGCCCGGGACGCACCGTGGTCACCGCGGTGTCCGATTCGGGCTGGTAGCCGGTGGGCAGGTCCCGCCGCGTGATGAGCACCAGCCACGGCCGACCGCTGAGGCTCCCGACCAGCCGGCCCAGCAGGTCGACGGACGCGTTGTCCATCAGGTGGGCGTCATCGAACACCAGCAGGGTGGGCGCGGTGAGCAGGGCGGCGAGCAGGTCGACCGCGACCTCCTCCAGGCGCGCCTTGCGGAACCGCGTGCTGATCCGGCTGGTCTCAGGCGAGTCAGGGATGCGCACGTCCAGCAGGGGGCCGAGGGCCGGCACCCACGGGCAGCAGGTCGGGCGCCTGCGCAGCGGTGCGCTGAACCAGCAACCCGTGCACGCTCTCCGGGGAGGCGCCCCGCGGCGCCTGCAGCACCTCGCCGAGCAGGGTGCGGAACGCCGCGTACGGCGTGCCGGCCTCGTACTCCGCGCACGGGGTCACCAGGGTGCTCAGGTCATCGGCGTGCGCGCGGACCTCCGAGACCAGCCGGGACTTGCCGATCCCGGGCTCGCCGACGAGCTGCACCGCCTGGCCGTTCCCGCTCCGGGCCTCGGCCAGCGCGGCGAGCAGCACCCCCATCTCCGCCTCGCGTCCAACCAGCGGCTGCTGCGTCGCGGACTCATCGCGGGTCCCGGCGATCGGCCCGACGCTGGCGGCCTCGACGGGCCGGGACTTGCCCTTGACCGCGAACGGCGGGAGCGGCTCGACGTCGAAGACGGTCCGCGACCGCTCAAGCACCGGCAGCGTCGCCAGCACCTGGCCGGGCCGGGCCTTGCCCATCACCCGGGCCGCGAGGTTCACCGCGTCGCCCTTGACCGAGAAGGTGCGGCGGAACGGCGGCCCGAAGCGGCCGGCGAAGACCCCGCCCCGGTTGACGCCGATCCGCAGCGGCAGGGCGCCGATGCGATCCACGATGCGCCGCGCCGCCCGGAGCATGCGCTCCTCGTCATGGTCGGCGGTGGTGGGCGCGCCGGCGGTGAGCATGATCTTGCCGCCGTCGCGGTTGATGTCGGTCTCGAAGAAGGTGACCCCGTGCTCGGCCACGGCGTGCTGCACGTTGCGGACGCACTCGTCGAGCGCGTCGGTCAGGCCCTCGGGCCCCGACCGCCGGAGCAGGGCGTCGGTGCCGGAGAACTCGACGAAGGCGACGGTGATCGTGCGGTGCTCGGGGGTGCCGGGGCCGGCCAGCAGCCGTTCGCGGATCGGCGGGGGCAGCACCAGGCCGAGGTCGAGCCCGGTGGTGTCCGGCGCGATGCGTACCCCCGCCGAGTCCAGGGAGGGGGCGGACCGCAGCAGGAAGGCGTCGCCCTTGGCGGCGCCCACGATCCGCGGGTCGACGAGCGCCGCCGTCGCCGCGCTCAGGCCGATCTGCCCGGCGTCGGCGACGGCCTCCATCTCGGCGGTGTGCGTCGCCCCGGGGCCGCTGATGAGCAGCTCGCGGTGGTGGGCCGGGTCGCCGACCAGGAAGAAGTCGAAGCGGCCGGAGTGGATGCCGACCGACATCCGCAGCGTCACCTGGCCGGCGCTCGTGGTGAGCCGGCCGACCTGCCGCATGGTGGCGCGCATGCGGTGGGCCGCGCGGCAGGCGTGCTCGGCGTGGTTGGGCCCCTCGAACAGCAGCAGCACCGCGTCGCCGCCCCACTTGACCAGGCCGGCGCCGTCCTCGTACGCCACCGCCAGGAGGGCCGCGAAGGTCGCGTCGAGGGTGTCGCTCATCTCCTCGGCCCCGACCTTGCCGCCGCGGGCGAGCCGCTCGGTGAGCTTGGTGAACCCGCTGATGTCGACGAAGGCCAGCGACCCCTCAAGGACGCGGTGCCGCTGGTTCGGGGTCGTGCGCAGCCAGTCGACCACGAGGCGGGGGACGTACGGAGCGAGCGGATCGGTCGGCCCGGCAGGCCGGGGGTCGGAACGCCCGTGGACCGTCATCGTTCCTCCGGGTCCGCGAGCCGCCTGATCGGAGGTTCAGCGTCGCACACGCGGAGTCCGCGCGGCAGCGGACCCGACGTTCGGAGGCCGCCCTCGCGGGGCGGTCGGTCGACGTCGTGCTGGGCTTGCTCAGGTGGGTCTGGGCGAGGGGTCACGGCGCTGGCCGACGAGGCGCGCCACGACGGGCCCTGTGACGGCCAGGACGAGCACGTACGCCGTGGCGATCGGACCGAGTTCGAGGATCCCGGCCCCTACGGCGAGGCCGGCGATCACGACCGAGAACTCGCCTCGGGCGATCAGCGCCGTGCCCGCGCGCCAACGGCCCCTGGAGCCCACCCCGTCCCGCCGCGCTGCGTACCAGCCGGTGGCCGTCTTCGTGGCGGCGGTGATGACCGCCAACCCCAGCGCGGCCGGCAGCACCGGGCTGATGTCGGCGGGGTCGGTCGAGTAGCCGAACGACAGGAAGAACGCTGCGGCGAACAGGTCGCGCAACGGCTCCAGCACCGTGCGGGCCGTCGTCGCCGTCTCGCCGGGGATGGCCAACCCGACCAGGAAGGCGCCGACCGCCGAGGAGACCCCCAGCAGCTCCGCCGCCCCCGCGACCACCAGGGTGAGGCCCAGGACGCGCAGCAGCACCTGCTCGTTGGAGTCGTGGGTGAGCAGCCGGGCCATCGAGGGGCCGACCCGGGGGGCCAGGAGCAGCGCGACGGACACCGCGCCGACCCCGATCGCGACGCCGCCGACCCCGGCGAGCACGCCGCTCCCGGCCAGGACCACCCCCAACAGGGGGAGGTAGGCCGCCATCGCGATGTCCTCGAGCACCAGGATCGAGAGCACCGCAGGGGTCTCGCGGTAGCCCAGGCGCCCCAGGTCGACGAGGGTGCGGGAGACGATTCCCGACGACGAGATCCAGGTGATCCCGGCCAGCGCCAGCGCCCCGGGAAAGGGCAGCCCGAGGAGGAGCCCGGCCACCAACCCCGGGGTGGCGTTCAGCGCGAGGTCCACCAACCCGCTGGGCGCATGGCGCTTGAGCGCCTCGCTGAACTCCTGGGCGGAGAACTCCAGTCCGAGGGTGAGCATCAGCAGGACGACGCCGATACCGGCGGCGACCTCGAGGAATGGGGCAGCCGACGGGGTCGCCAGGAGGCCGCCGTCGCCGATCGCGAGGCCGGCGAGGAGGAACAACGGAACTGCCGAGAGGCCGATCCGCCAGGCCACCGCCGCCGCCGCCCCGAGCAGGAGGAGCAGGACGCCGAACTCAAGGAGGAAGATGGGGTCGGACTTCACGGCGCAGCCCTGGGATCGGCTACGGCGCCGGCTGGGACAGGATCCGCCGCACAGCTGTGATGCCCTCGTCGGTCCCCACGACCACCAGCACGTCGCCGGCATGCAGCCCGAACTGGGGGCTGGGGGACGCGGAGACCTCGTCAGCGCGGACGACGGCCACGATCGATGCCCCGGTGAGGGTGCGCGCACGGGTCTCGCCGAGGGTGCGCCCCGCGAACCGGGATCCGTCCGAGATCTCGACCTGCGCGGCCACCAGGCCGGGGATCTCGCGGGTCAGATCGGCGAAGCGCTCGGCGATCCGCGGCGCCCCCAGGAGCTCCGCGAGGGTCTCTGCCTCCACCGGGGTCAGGGCCATCATCTCGGTGCACATATCCGGGTCGACGGTGTCGTACACGACCAGCTCGGCGGTGCCATCGCGTCGGGCCACCAAGCCGACCCGCCGCCCTGAGGCGGTCGTGAACTCGTACCGCATCCCGATGCCGGGCAGCAGGGTCTCGGTGACATCCATGGGGCCATCCTGCCGGGATCCCGGATCCGGCGGGAGGGGCAGCGGCCGAGGGCTACTCGGCGAAGCCGGGCAGCCAGCGGTTGAGCTCGGAGCGGACCGGCACCGTGGCGCCGAGCTGGCTCAGGACACCCACGACCCCCAGCCACACCCGGTGGGTGAACAGCAGGTCGGCGGGGATGTCGAGCTGCAGGGCGACGCCGAACTCCGGGTTGCGCGGGTCGTTGACCCGGGCGAACTCACTGGCGAGCCACTCGCGCGAGTAGGTGAAGACCTCGTGCCGCGCGGGCTCGGAGAACGGCGAGAGGTAGTCGACCAGCTTGGCGGCGTCGACCTGGCGGTCCGGGCGGACGAACCCCTCGGCCCGCAGCCCGGCCAGCACCGCGGCCGGGTCGTCGCCGAGCATCACCCGCATCAGCCGGCCGAACGCCGACGGCATCCCCTCGGGCAGCGTGAGGGAGGAGCCGAAGTCGAAGACCCCGAGCCGGCCGTCCGGCAGCACCCGGAAGTTGCCCGGGTGCGGATCGGTGTGCAGCAGCCCGACCCGCTCGGGCCCCGACAGCAGGAACCGCTGGTACCGCTCGCCAGCGAGGTCGCGCAGCGGCGCCGACTCTGGCGACCCGTCGTCACCCAGCCGGACCAGGGGAGTCCCATCGAGCCACTCGGTCACCAGCACCCGGGGCGCGGCGTGGACGACCTGCGGCACCACCGCCTCTGCGTCGTCGACGTACGACCGCGCGAAGGCCTGCTGCACCCGGCCCTCGTGCACATAGTCGAGCTCCTCGACGAGCCGGGTGCGCAGCTCGGCGACCAGCGGCGGCAGCGAGAGGCCGCGCGCCACGAGCGCGACGCCGCGCGTCGCCCACGACACGGCCCGGAGGTCGGCGGCGAGCGCCTCGCGGATGCCGGGGTACTGGATCTTCACCGCCACGTCCCGGCCGTCGTGCCAGGTGCCGCGGTGGACCTGGCCGATGCTCGCCGCGGCGGCCTCCTCCTCGTCCAGCGCCGGCAGGAGCCGGGTCCAGTCGCGGCCGAGCGCCTCCTCCAGGACCGGGCGGAGCTGCGCGAACGGCACCGAGGGGTTGTCCTCCTGCAGCCCCTGCAGCGTCGAGCGCCACATCCCCTCAGGGTCGGGCGGGAACAGCATCTCGACTGTGGACAGCAGCTGGCCGGCCTTGAGGGCGCCGCCCTTCAGCTCCCCGAGGGTGCGCCGGGTGCGTTCGGTGGTGCGCCTGCGCAGGTCGCGGCGTACGGCGTCCGGGTCCTGGCCGAGCGCCCGTCGCGCCAGCCCCTCCACCGAGGCGGCGCCCGCGTACATCGGCAACGACGCCAGGCGGGCGCTGCGCACCCAGGCGTTGGCGGTCATCGCGGCGGAGGAGGAGGGCACCGGCCCAGTCTCCCGCACGTTGGCAGGACCATCGGCATGGCGGCGTCGGCGCCTCCCGGTGGGACGATGGATGGGTGCCTGAGCGGGTACTGCCATGAGCGTCGTCGAGCGCCTGCCCTCGACCACCCGCGGCCGGTGGCTGGCCCTGTCGGGCGCGGCCGCCGCCTGGGTGCTCGCGCTGTGGGTGAACGGCTGGCTGTGGGACCGCTTCTTCTACGACGCGCTCGGGATGGATCCGACCGACCGGCTCACTGAGACGCTGCACTTCTTCGTCTACGACACGATCAAGATCGTCCTGATGCTCGTCGGGATCATCTTCATCGTCACCGTCCTGCGTTCGTACATGAGCATCGAGCGCACCCGAGCGCTGTTGGGCGGCCGGCGCGAGGGCGTCGGCAACGTGATGGCCGCGGGGCTCGGGGTGATCACGCCGTTCTGCTCGTGCAGCGCGGTGCCGGCCTTCATCGGCTTCGTCGCCGCTGGGGTCCCGATCGGGGTCACCCTGTCCTTCCTGATCGCCAGCCCGCTCGTCAACGAGATCGCGATCGGCCTGCTCTTCGGCCTCTTCGGCTGGCAGGTCACCGCCCTCTACATCGTCGCGGGCCTCGCGGTGGCCATCAGCGCCGGCTGGGTCTTGGGCCGCCTCGGGGTCGAGAAGTGGGTGGAGCCGTTCGTCTTCGAGACCAAGCTCGGCGGCCACGTCATCGACTCCACCGCCGGCCTGACCTTCGACCAGCGCATCCAGATGGGCGTCGAGGAGGTCGCGACCATCCTGCGCAAGATCTGGCCGTACCTGCTCGTCGGCATCGGCCTGGGCGCGGTCATCCACGGCTGGGTGCCCACGGACTTCTTCACGACGTACGCCGGGCCCGGCAACGCGGCGGGCGTCCTGGTCGCCGTGGGCATCGGGGTGCCGCTGTACTCCAACGCCGCCGGGATCATGCCGCTCGTGCAGGCGCTGTACGAGAAGGGCCTGCCGATGGGCACCCTGCTCGCCTTCATGATGAGCGTCGTCGCGCTGAGCCTGCCCGAGCTGATCCTGCTCCGCCGCGTGCTGAAGCCCCAGCTGCTCGGCGCGTTCGTCGGCGTCGTCGCCGCGGGCATCGTCTCGGTCGGCTACCTGTTCAACGCCCTACTGGCCTGACCCCCTACCGGAGGGACCCCGCTGTGATCATCAAGGTGCTCGGCCCAGGCTGCGCCAACTGCGTGAACCTCGAACGCATCACCCGGGAGGCCGTCGAGACGCTCGGCCTCGACGCGACGATTGAGAAGGTCACCGACTTTGCCACCATCGCCGGCTACGGCGTGATGGCCACCCCGGCGCTGGTCGTCGACGAGAAGGTCGTGGTCTCCGGCCGCGTTCCGACCGAGACCGAGGTGCGCGGGCTGCTCGCGCCCGCCTCCGCATAGGGCAAAGCCACCGCCGTGGGATGCCCGCCCACGGCAGACTGGGCCACGTGCGCGCACGCGAGCTGGCCCAGGAGGCCCCCCTGGTCGGCCCGGCGGACTCCGCGATCGACGCGCTCCGCCTGCTGATCACAGGGGACCTACCCGGCGTGGTGGTGCGCGACGGCGAGACGTACGTGGTGGTGCCGGCCTCGCAGGTGCTCCGTGTGGCGCTGCCGCAGTACGTGCTCGACGACCCGTCCCTGGGGCGGGTCTGGGATGAGGCCTCCGCCGACGACCTGGTGGCCCGGCTCAAGGGCAAGCGCGTCTCCGACCTGGTGGCCGCCCTCGACCTCGACGACGACGTGCCCGAGCCCGCCGTCGATGGCGACGCCACGGTGGTCGAGATCGCCGCGGTGATGACGTCCGCGCACGTGCCGCTCGTCGCCGTCGTCGAAGCGGGCCACTTCGTCGGCGTCGTCACCGTCAACGGCCTGGTCGGGCGCCTGCTGGCATGACCCTCGTCGCGTGGGTCACCGTCGCCATCTTCGTGGGGGTCTACGTCCTCGTCGCGACCGAGCGGGTGCACCGGGTCGCGGCAGCGCTGGGCGGCTCGGCCCTGGTCCTGGGCTTCGGGATCGTCGGCTCGGAGGAGGCCTTCTACTCCCCGGAGACCGGGATCGACTGGGATGTCATCTTCCTGCTGCTCGGGATGATGCTGGTGGTCGGGGTCATCCGGCGCACCGGGGTCTTTGAGTACCTCGCGATCCGCTCGGCGAAGGTCGCCCGGGGCCGGCCGTACGGCGTGCTGGTGCTGCTCGTGCTGGTCACCGCCGGGGCCTCGGCGCTGCTCGACAACGTGACGACGGTGCTGCTCGTGGCGCCGGTGACCCTGCTCGTTTGCGACCGGCTGGGCCTTCAGCCGATCCCGTTCCTGCTGGCCGAGGCGCTGGCCTCGAACATCGGCGGCGCCTCGACGCTTGTCGGCGATCCGCCCAACATCATCATCGCCAGCCGGGCCGATCTGTCGTTCAACGACTTCCTCGTTCACATGCTGCCGATCGTGCTCGTGATCCTCGCCGTGTTCCTGGTGATGGCCCGGTTCCTGTTCCGCCGCGCGCTGGTCGGCGACCCGGCCCGCGCCTCGGCGCTGATGGCGTTGGACGAGCGCGAGGCGATCACCGACCGCCGCTTGCTCATCCGCAGCGCGGTCGTCCTCGCGGCGATCCTGCTGGGCTTTGTGCTCCAGCGGCAGACGGGCGTCGCGCCCTCGGTGGTCGCCCTCGTCGGCGCCGGAGTGCTGCTGCTGCTCTCACCGCTGCGCCCGCGCGATCTCGTCGACGACGTCGAGTGGGAGACCCTGCTGTTCTTCATCGGGCTCTTCATCCTCGTCGGGGCGCTGGTGGAGGTCGGCGCGCTGGACGCCCTGGCGGAGCGGTTGGTAGGGCTCACCGGCGCCGAGCTCGTCCCGACCCTGCTCGTGGTGCTCATCGGCTCCGCGGTGGTCTCGGCGGTGGTGGACAACATCCCGTACGTCACCGCCATGACGCCCGTGGTGGCCTCGCTGATCGCCACGAACCCGGAGCTGGGCAAGGATGGCGCGCTGTGGTGGGCCCTCGCGCTGGGGGCGGACCTCGGGGGCAACGCGACCCTCGTCGGCGCCAGCGCGAACGTGGTCATCGTCGGCATCGCCGCGCGCAACGGCCTGCACATCTCGTTCAAGACCTGGCTTCGCTACGGGGTGCCGACGGCCGTGATGTCCATCGCGCTGTGCATCCCGTACGTCCTGCTGCGCTACGCCTGACGGTTCGGGCAGTGCGCGGTACGGTCGCGCGATGACCGGGATTGCGCGATTCAGCCTGACCGCCCTCGACTGCCCCGACCCCCTTGAGCTGGCCGCCTTCTACTCGGCCATCACCGGGTGGCCGCTGGATGCGACCGAGGAGGAGATCGCAGCCCTGCCGCAGGTCAGGTGGGTGACGCTGCGCAGCGACGGCGGCGCGACGATCGCCTTCCAGCGGGTGCCCGACTACCGGCCTCCGGTGTGGCCGGGCAGCGAGGCGCCGCAGCAGCTCCACCTCGACTTCGATGTGCCCGACCTGGACGCCGCGGAGGCCCAGGTCTTGGCCCTCGGCGCGCGCAAGGCGGAGGTCCAGCCTGGCAAGGACTTCCGGGTCTTCTTGGACCCGGTCGGCCACCCCTTCTGCCTCGTGTTGGCGGAGTGACAGCCGCGCCGCGGTGGCTGCCGATCGCCGCGGCCGGCACCACGGTGCTGCTGTGGGCCTCGGCGTTCGTCGGGATTCGCGCCGCTGGGGAGTCGCTGTCGCCAGGGCCGCTCGCGCTGGGCCGATTGCTGATCGGATCCCTCGTGCTCGGCGCGCTGGTGGCCGCCCGCCGCGAGACCTGGCCGAGCCGCCGCGACCTGCTCCCGATCGCCTTGTGCGGCCTGCTCTGGTTCGGCGGGTACAACGTCGCCCTCAACGCCGCCGAGCAGCGGGTCGACGCCGGGACGGCGGCGCTGCTCGTCAACATCGGCCCGATCCTGATCGCGATCCTGGCCGGCGTCTTCCTGCACGAGGGCTTCCCGCGCGGTCTCGTGGTCGGCAGCGCGGTGGCATTCTGCGGAGTCGCGATCATCACGATCCCGTCGATCGACCAGGCGAGCGCCGAGGTCTGGGGGCCGCTGCTCTGCGTCGTCGCCGCCGTGCTGTACGCCGCGGGCGTGGTGATCCAGAAGCCAGTGCTGGCCAGGGTCTCCGCCTTGCAGGTGACCTTCCTGGCGTGTGCCGTCGGCGCGCTGGCCTGCCTGCCGTTCGCCCCGCAACTGATCGATGAGGCCGGCCAGGCCGACCGATCGGCGATCGGCTGGCTGGTCTACCTCGGGATCTTCCCCACCGCCATCGCGTTCACCACCTGGGCGTACGCCTTGGCCCGCACGACGGCTGGCCGGCTCGGCGCGACCACGTACCTCGTGCCCGCCACCTCGATCCTGCTGGCCTGGCTGATCCTGGACGAGGTGCCGCCGCTGCTCGCCTTCATCGGCGGCGCGATGTGCCTTGTCGGCGTCGCGATCACCCGGCGGCGCTAGCCGCCATCCCGGACGGCGGCGCTAGCCGCCAGCCGAGGGCCCGGTCTCGACGGGCGGGCGCTCGCGGCCGAACCACGCGCCGTAGCGCTCGGCGAGTGGACCACCGCTGAACCCGTGCGCGATCACGCTGAGCAGGACAGTGAGCAGGATCGTGCCGAGCACGACCCCGAGGTCGGGCGAGACGTCGCCCTCGGCCACGAGCTCCTCGATCGCCAGGAGGGCGAAGACCACGGAGGCGAGCCCGCGGGGTCCGAACCACCCGATGAACAGCACGGACTGCGGCCGCAGCCCCGTGCCGAGCAGGCTGAGCCACACCGGGACCATCCGGAAGGCCGTCAGGGCGAGCAGCGCGAAGGCCCAGACGCGCACGTCGTCCAAGACCCCCAGCGACCGGGCGACGACCCCGCCCACGATGAACCACACCGCGAAGCCGGTGAGGTCGGAGGACGTCTCCAGGAAGTCCTCTGCCCCGTGGTCCCTCGCGAGCCAGGGGGCCGCGGCGGCGAAGGCCAGTCCCGCGACGAACGCGGCGATGAAGCCGTTCCCGGACGTCTCGCCGGCCAAGACGTACGCGACGAGCGGCAGGGCGGCGAGCGCCACCCCGCGTGAGATCTCGGTGCTCCACTCGCGGGTGCGTGAGATCGAGACCAGCAACGCCCCGAGCCAGCCCACGGCGATGCCCTCGCCGACCCCGATCAGGATCGACAGGAGCACGCGGTCGACGTCGGGGCCCTCGACCCCGGCATCGGCGGCCGCGATCGCGATCGCGATGAGCACCACCGGCGTCGCCAGGCCGTCATTGAGGCCACTCTCGACGTTGAGCAGCCGGCGGACGCGCTCGGGCACGACCGGGTTCAGCACGGTCGGGGCGCCCAGGCCCGCGTCGGTGGGCGCCAGGGCGGCGGCCAGCAGCAGCGTGAGCCCCACGCCGAGCTCCGGGAAGAGCAGCTTGGCCCCGAGCCACCCCGCGCCGATGGTCAGGGGAAGGCCGACGAGGAGTAGCCGGGCCACGAGCCCCGCGTCCAGGCGGATGTCGGCCACCCGCACCTTCGACGCGTCGTGGAAGAGCAGCAGCACCAAGGTGACCTCGGTGAGCACCTGCAGGGTCGATGGCTCAAGCCGGGTTACGTCGGTGCGGACGAGCACGAAGCCGGTGATCAGGAAGGCGAAGGGCGCGCTGATGAAGAGGCGGTTGGCCCGGCGGGTGACCAGCGTCCAGGCGATGACGACGGAGCCGAAGACGAGGAGGTCGGTCGCCACCCCATCACCGTAGTGGCGGTCGGGGCGGCCTCAGGCGTGAACGTGCGGCCCCCCGGCCATCCGGTCGGCCTCGTCGCGGCACCACAGCGCCAGCAGCCCCCGGTAGTGCTCGACGAACTTCTCCTGCTCGTGCGCGGGGAACATGCCCCTCACCGTCTCGACGATGACGCGGTCGAGGTCGGGGCCGGAGAACCACTCCAGGGCGACCTCGTCGAAGTGGCGCAGCCGCGAGTCGCACCAGTCGAAGTAGCGGTCGACCTCGAAGTACGCGTCGGCGAGCTTGCGGTAGCGCGCCAACTTCTCGCCGTAGTCGAGGTCGTCGCGGTCGGCGATGGCGAAGTACGCCGCGGTATCGAGGTCGATCTGGTGCCTGCGGTCGGTGACCAGGGCGTAGGTCGTCCACTTGGCCAGCGCCTTCATCGCCCACGGGAAGTAGTAGTGCAGGGACGTGATCGCCACGTCAGGGCAGGCGTTGGCGTAGTCGATCGGGTAGACCTCGTCGCGCTCCCCGTCGGGGGTGAACTTCACGAGCATCTCGCAGGAGTTGAACTCCCAGCGGAAGAACGCGTTGACCACGCGGTTGATGGTCACGCACTCGTCCCCGGCCTGCGGGGTGAGGAAGCCGTGGTCCACGGCGTACCGGTTGTGCATCGGCTCGCTCCGGCTGGAAGCGCATGACCATCGTCTCCGGGCCGATCGACAGCGACCGGGCGAACACGTCGTGCGGCTTGCTCTGCTGCAGGTGCATCAGCATCTCGCCGGAGTCGTCGTAGGCGCGCAGCAGCGTGTCCGGCCCGTCGACCCGTGAGACGCCGCGCCAGCCTCCGCCGTCGAAGGGCTTCATGTAGAGCGGGTAGCCGAGGTCGGCGGCGATCGAGGGCAGGTCGAACGGCTGGTTGTAGCGCTCGGCGGTGTAGGCGTAGCGCGCGTTGTCGAGCGGGTGCTTGTAGGGCACGAGCACGGTCTCGGGGATCTTCAGGCCGAGGCGCATCATGGCGCAGTACGCCGAGTGCTTCTCCATCGACTGGAAGGTGAACGGGCTGTTGAGCAGGTAGACGTCGTCCATCATCGAGATCTTCTTCAGCCACTCGCGGGGCACGTAGTACCAGTAGGCGAGGCGGTCGATGACGAGCTCGTGCCGGGGCTTGTCGCGCAGCGAGAACGGCTCGATGGTGACCCGCTCGGTCTCGATCTGGTGCTGGACCCCGTGGCCGTCGGTGACCGGGCCCATGGCGCGCACCAACGACTCCAGGGCGACCGGCCAGTCGTTCTCGGTGCCGAGCAGCAGGCCGACCAGGTGGGAGCGGGTCGCGACGTCGAGGCCGGGCCGGCCTTGGGTTCCTTGCATGCGAGTGCCTCCGGATCAGAGCCGATCAGCCGAGTGAGCCGAGGTGGAGCGAGGCCATCCGGGCCCAGGACGGCCAGTCGTGCGGCGTGTCCTCACCCCAGATATCGAGCCCGTGGTGGATGCCCTTGGCCCCGAGGAGCGCGGCCAGGCCGCACGTCGACGGCAGCGCCTGCGTCGGGTGCTCCTCGTACGCGCCGCGGCCGACGGCCAGCTGGATGAAGACGGTGCGGCGCAACCAGTCGAGGTGGTCGCCGTGCATGTGCTGGAGGTAGGCGAAGGGGTTGTTGAAGTAGACGGCGTCGCCCTGCTCGCCCCAGCCGTTCCACGTCGTCGGGTCGTAGTTGCCGCTCATCCCCACCGCGTGCGGGAAGAGGTCGGCGCGGCGCAGCGACACGTTGACGGCGTGAAACGCCCCGAGGCTGGGACCGGCGGTGGCGATGCCGACCCGCCCGCCGCAATCGCCGTGGATCGCCGGGGCCACCTGGTCGGTGATCCACGCGTGGTAGCCCTCATGCCGGCGGGCGCGCTCTTCCAGCGGGATCGAGTGGTCCGACCAGGTGTGGGTGTCGTGGGAGTCGACGGCGTACACCTTGATCCGGCCGGCCTCGATCGGGCCCGCCAGCGCGTGGATGATCCCGTGCTCCTCCAGGTCGATCGCGCTGCCGCCCTCGGCGGGGAAGAACAGCACCGGAACGCCCCAGTGCCCGTACGCGATCACCCGCCCCTCGCCGCCCAGGCTGGGCGCGGGCACCGTCCAGAAGTCCCTGCGCATGGCTCGGAGTGTGCCGGGTACGCCCTACCCGCCGAGGCGGATTCCCCAGACCCGGGCGAGCAGATCGCCGAGCGCGGGATCGAGCAGGTCGCGCCAGGCGGTGTAGTTGTGGCCGTCGCGCCCCTCGGTGAGCGTGCTGTCGACGCCGCGCTTGCGCAGCCGCGCGTCGAGGGCGCGGTTGTTGTCGAGGTTCTCCTCGCCGAGCCCGCTCGTCTGCGCGATGCGCAGGCCGGCCAGCCGCGCCGGCTCCGAGTCGAGGCGATCGACGAAGTCGACGACCCGGCGGTAGAAGGAGAAGCGCTGCTCATGGGCGTCGAAACGCGGCAGGAAGAACGACCCGGACTGGGCGAAGACGCCGCCGAAGGCGCCGGGGTAGGTCACGGCCGCGTGCAGCAAGGCCAGCGCGCCGAGGCTCGCCCCGACGCCGACGATCGGCCCCTCGGTGGGCGCGAGGGCGCGGGCCGCGGGGATCGCCTGCTCGACGAGCGCGCGGGCGTACGCGGGGGAGGCCGAGTACGAGCGGTCGCGCTCGATCGGCTGCAGCAGCAGCGCCCGGCAGCGCAGGGCGGGATCCCGGTCGGCCAGGAGCGCGAGGTAGTCGGGGAGCCGGGCCAGCCGCTCGTACTCGGGGCCGTCGTGGACGACGAGCAGCGGAAGCGGCTCGCCCTCGGAGCCGGCCGGGCTGCAGAGCTCCCCGGCGACCTCGATGCCGGCGCCGGAGTCCTCGACCCGGAGCGGCTGCCTCGTCCAGGGCCGCCCGCCCGCCTCGGCGAGCCACCCAGGCGCGGCGTAGCCCGGGAACTCAAGCAGCGAGTGCTCGCCGAAGACGCCGGCGGCGCGGTGCGGGTTGGCCGGGTCGGGGACCATCCCCGTGGCGCCGTCGTCGGCGAGCACGACCAGGAGGTACTCCATCCGGTCGACCGGCGGGCGTGGGATCTGCGCCACCCACTGCCCGGCGCGCGGCCGGAACCCGGTGTCGGCCCCGAAGTCCCGCAGGTGGAACCACACGCTGAGCGGCCGGACGCCGGGGGCGGCCTCGACCACGAACGTCACCGCCCCGGTCTCGGGGTCGACGTGCGGGCCAGCCGGGAGCGGGCCGGACCCCTCGTCGTTCACCCCACCATCGTGTCCCACCGCGGTCGCACGCGAACGGCCGCCCCGATCCCTGGGGCGGCCGTCGCTGGTGCGCGAGGTGCGGTCTGCGGGTCAGATGAAGAGCAGCTGGGCGCCGTTGGTGAGCTCGATGAACTCGCTGGCGTTGATGATGCCCTCGACGTCGTCGCGCAGGTCGGTCTCGTCGACCTTGTTCATGTCGGCGGACATCCGGCAGGCCCAGAGGTGGCCGCCGGCGGCGACGATCTGGTCCAGGAAGTCCGGGACCTCGGGCACGCCGAGGTCGGCGATCTGGTCCTTGAGCATCTTGGTGGCCATCGGCTGCACCCCCGGCAGCGGGGCGAGCGCCTGCGGCATCCGCATGCCGCCCATCGGCAGGTGCATCGCCGTGTTGCCGGCCGGGCTGAACTTCAGGTCGTGCATCCGGGACTTGATGATCATGTCGAAGCCCCAGAACGTGAAGAACAGGTGCGTCTCGACGCCCTCGCCCAGGGCGGCGTTGCCGAGGATCAGGCCCGGGTAGGCCATGTCCAGGTTGCCCTTGGAGCAGATGATGGCGAGCTTGCGGCCCTCTTCGTCCTCGTCGTCGAAGTTCGGGACGATCGCCGGGGCGGTGGTCGGTGTCGCTGGTCATGTCAGTTCCTTCTCACACGCAGCCGTGCGGCTTGGGGAGTCCGGCGATGTAGGACATCTTCTTGGCCGGCTTCTTGGGGAAGAGCGTGAACTGGTCCTTGGTCGAGATGCCGCCCACGGACTGCACCCGGCGGGTGGTCGCGGTCTCGCCCTGGGTCTTGAAGTCCTCGCGCAGGAAGCGGATGACCTTCCAGTGGTCCTCGGTCATCTCGATGCCGATGTTGGCGGCGAGCACCTTGGCGAGGTCCTCGTCCCACTCGTCGTACTCGGTGAGGAAGCCCTCGTCGTTGACGTGGACCTCGCGTCCGTTCATGGTCGTGACGGGCATTTCAGTGCGTTCCTTCCTGGGGTGGGGTGGCGGGGGAGCCCTCGGGTGGGGTGGGGTGCTGGGCGGGGTGGTGGGGAGGCTTGGCCGAGTGTGCGGAGCACGGCCATCAGCCGGCCGAGGCCGCGGCGGACCTCTGGGTCTCGGAACTGGCGCAGCAGGGCCAGCGTGGAGGGGGGCGCGAGCGGCTCGTCCATGTGCTGGGCCGTGAGCGCGGTCCGCTGCAGCATGGTCATCACCTCGGGCTGGGTCATCTCCTTGAGCGTGTTGAGGATGAGCACGACGTTGTCGCCGAGGGCGGCCACGTCGTCCTCGCCGAAGGAGGTGACCACGCGGTCGGCGATGGCGAATCCGCCGCGCGCGAAGGTGAAGTAGCCGCGCTGCTCGGCCTCGGCCAGCGTGTCGGAGAGCGTGGCCATGCCAGCGCCGCTCAACGAGGTGACCTCGGCGAGCAGCTCGGAGATGCTGCCCAGCTGGGCGAGCGTGGTCTCCAGCTGGGGGACGGCCCGGGCCGCGGTGCGCGCGAAGCGGGTGAAGTCCTCGATCGGACACGTCCTCGCTGAGCTCCTGCAGCTCGCGGCTGGCGAGGTCCATCGCGTCGCGCGTGACGGGCGCCAGCTCGTGGGTGAGCTCGGCCCACTGCTCGCGGGCCTCGCGCTGCCGGCGCAGCTCGTCGGCGATGGCGTCGACCTGGTCGGAGAGCCGGTCGAGCCGGTCCTCCAGGGTCGGGGTGGGCAGGACGGCGGTCATGACTGGTCCTCCAGCTCCTTGCCCGCCATCGACATCAGCGCGGGGAGCGGGAGCTCCTTGCCGGGCAGCAGGATGTTCCAGTACATCCAGCGGAACATCACCTTGCCCCAGTGGTTGAGCTCGGTCTCCTTCAGCAGGCTGAACGGGCCGATCCCCGGCAGCGGGTACTTGCCGGGCAGCGGCTCGGTCTCGTAGTTGAAGTCGATGAGCAGGCCCTTGCCGTGGCCGGTCTCGATGAAGCAGTTGGCGTGGCCGTCGAACTTCTCGGTCATCTGCAGGCCCTGGATGTGGCGCAGGAAGTTCGCCGGGAACAGGTCCATCGAGAAGTGGGCGACCGAGCCGGCCTTGGACGCCGGGATGTTCGAGGCGTCGCCGATCGCGAAGATGTTGTCGTACTTGGTCGAGAGCAGCGTCTCCTTGTCGACCGGCACGTAGTTGAGGTCGTCGCCGAGGCCGGACCGCGCGATGTAGTCGGCGCCCATGTTGATCGGGATCGTGACCAGCAGGTCGTACGGGATCTCGCGCTCGTCGAAGGAGACCAGCTTCTTGGCCTCGGCGTCGATCGACTCGACCATGAAGTCCGGCTCGAGGGCGATCTTGCGCTCCTCGAGCATGCTGCCGAGGTACTTCGACGACACCGGCTTGGTGAACGCGCCCTCCAGCGGCGTCACGTACGTGATCTCGACCTGGTCGCGCATGCCCTGCTCGGTGAAGAACGCGTCGGCCAGGAAGGTGAACTCCAGCGGCGCCACCGGGCACTTGATCGGCATCTCGGTGACGTGGACGACCAGCTTGCCGCCCTCCCAGGTCTTCAGCTTCTCGGCCAGCGCCGACGGCGCCCTCGAAGGTGTAGAACTCGTGCACGCTGCCGCCGAGGTCGTCGGCCATGCCAGGGGTCTCCTCCGGCCGTGGGGACGTGCCGGTCGCGATGACCAGGTAGTCGTACGCCAGCTCGGTGCCGTCGACGAGGAGCACCTTGTTCTCGTCGGCGACCACCTTGTCGATCTCGCCCTTGATCAGGTCGACACCCGAGGGGATGAACCGCTTGCGGGGCTTGACCACCTCGTCGGGCGCGTAGATCCCGAACGGGATGAAGAGGTAGCCCGGCTGGTAGTAGTGGGTGTCGCTCTGGTCGACGACCGTGATCTTCCACTCGTCGCGGGACAGCCGCGGCCGCAGCTTGTTGACGGCCATGGTCCCTGCGGTTCCGCCGCCGAGGACCAGCAGTCGCTTCATTGCGCGCTCCTTCTGTCGATCGGGGAGCCCGCGACTGCGTGGTCCCCTGGGGGTCCTGCCGGGACCACGGCGCGCGAGAGCGCGGTCGCGACCTTGGGCAGGGTGGCCAGCACCTGGCGGCGCTGTTCGTCATCAAGGTGGTAGAGGTCCGGCTCCTGCGCGTCGTCGTCGGTGTCTGAGACGCCACCGGCGAGGACCATGCCGATCAGCCGGTCGCCGGAGCGGATGTACGAGCGGGCGCACGCGAAGCCGAGCGGCCCGGTGCGGAATCGCGGCTCGAAGTCCAGCTCCGCGGCCATCGTGCGCCACTCGTCCAGGCAGGCGGCGATCGCGGTGGGGTCGTGGGCGGCCTCGGCGAAGCGGGCGCACGGGTTGGCGACGTCGGTCAGCGGGTGCCCGTCGAGGTCGGTGACGACCATCATCACGCCGAGCAGCTCGGCGGCGACGCCGATCACCGCCGAGGCGGCGTCCAGGGGGAGCGCGGGCGGGGTCGCTGGCGACGGTGCCTGGGGTGCGGCGGCGGCGTCGGCCGCCGGGAGGGTCTGCACCTCGAGCATCCGCTCGATCCGGTGGGCGGGGAAGCGCCACTGCCGGCCGATCTTCACCGCCGGCAGCCGACCGTCCTCGGCCATCCGGTAGACCGTCGAGCGGTCGACGCCGAGCAGGGCCTGGACCTGCGTCGCGGTGAGCAGGGGCTCGCGGGGGCCGGGGGAGGTGGTCCCGGTCTCCGTGTGCGCGTCCTGCACGTTGTGCATGTCATGCACGCTATGCCTACAAAGCGGGGCTCCTTAGGGCCCTAAGTCCCAGCGGGGCGGGGCCGACCGACCCGAATCTCGGGTTCACCAGCCGGAGAGGACGACCTTGCCGCGGGCCCGTCCGCTCTCCAGCAGCGCATGCGCCGGCAGCAACTCGGCGGCGCTGATCGGGCCGCGGACGTCGGCCACCGTGCTGCGCAGGGTGCCGGCGTCGAGCAGGGCGGCCACCTCGCCGAGCAGGGCGCCCTGCTCGGCCACATCCGGGGTGTCGAACAGCGACCGGGTGAACATCGACTCCCAGTGCACGGACACGCTCTTGGCCTTGAGCGGGCGGATGTCGGGGTGCGGGTCCGGGTCGTCGATGAGCGCGATCCGGCCCTGCGGCGCGACGGCGTCGACGATGGACGGCCAGTGCTCACCGGTGTGGGTCAGCGCGGCGACCAGGTCGACCGACGCGTGCCCGGCGGACTCCAGCTGCGGCCGCCACGGCTGGTGGTGGTCGATCACCGCGTGGGCGCCGAGGTCGAGGCACCACAGCTGGGTCTCCGGCCGGCTGGCGGTGGCCACCACGGTGAGGCCGGTCAGCTGCCGGGCGAGCTGGATGAGCATCGAGCCGACCCCGCCCGCGCCCCCGACGACGAGCAGGGTCCGCCTGTCCGCTTCGGCCAATCGCGGCACCCCGAGCCGATCGAAGAGGAGCTCCCACGCGGTGATGGCGGTGAGCGGCACGGCGGCGGCCGCGGCGTCGTCGAGCGAACGCGGGGCGTGCGCGGCGATCCGGTGGTCGACGACGTGGAGCTCGCTGTTGGTCCCCGGTCGGTTGATCGACCCCGCGTAGAAGACCCGGTCGCCCTCGGCGAAGCCGCGGACCTCGGCCCCGAGGCCCTCGACCACTCCGACGGCGTCCCAGCCGAGCACTTGCGCGGTGCCCGCCGCGGGCTGCCGGCTGCGGCGGACCTTGGTGTCGACCGGGTTCACCGACACCGCGGCGACCCGTACGAGCAGGTCGCCGGGACCCGGCTCAGGCTCGGGCAGCTCAAGGTCGACCAACGCGTCCGGGCGGCCCAACGGCCCCGCCTGGTGATAGCCGACGGCCCTCATCGCACGCCTCCCCGGAATCCTGTTGCTGGTGACGGCTCAGAGCATGGCGGATCGGCTACCGGGTGGCGATGTCCCGTCGGGCGAACACGGCGAACGCCGCGGCGGTCGCTGCGATGCCAGCGACAGCGATGATCAGGGCGGCGCGCGCCCAGGGACAGCCCGTTGTACAGCGGCCGGTCGTCCAGGGCCCAGTCGAAGGGCGAGGCGGACTGCCACGGCTTCAAGCCAGTCGGCGATCGGCGCGAGGATGTTGATCAGGTACGCCGCGAGCGCGAGCCCGAACCCCGTGCCGAGGGCGACGGCGCGGTGGCCGGACAGGGCTCCGAGCAGCAGGCCCACGGCACCGAAGGCATGCGCGAGGAGGGCGCAGCTCGGTCGTGGCCACGATGAGCACGGCGACCCATGTTGAGGTCGACGAGCGGCGCGCCGACAGCAGTGTCAGGACGAAGGCTGCGGAGACGACGGCGACGGAGGCGGCCATGGCGACGGGCCTTGCCGGCGAGCACGGTGCTCCGGCGGACGGGGACGGCGAGCAGCAGCTCCAGGGTGCCCTGCTCCTCTTCGCCGGCGGTGGCGGCGGCTCCGGCGGCGAGCGCGACGCCGACGAGCACGAGGGGCAGCATGATGCTGAAGAGCTCGGTGTTCAGGAAGCCCGGCCGCCAGTCGTGTAGTCGGCGAGCCCGAAGGCCTCCCGAAGCGCCTCGGGCCAGGCGTCGACGTAGTCCTGCATGGCGTCGCCGGATTCGAGGCCATCGACGGGTAGACCGCCAGCTGCATGACCGGATCAAGACGAGTCCGAGGGTCCACGCGAGCAGGCTGCGGCTGCGTTGGGCCAGCGTGTGCCATGCGATCGCAGCCACCTGGTCCACGCGCTGGAGTGCGGAGGTCAGGGCTGAGGGCTGCGCTCGCGGTGCTCATCGCCGTTGCCTCCCTTTCCACAGTCCCATGAACGCCTGCTCGAGGTCGGGGTCGTGCGTGTGCAGGTCGACCACGCCGTGGTCGACGGCGACCTTCAGCAGTCCGGTGATCGAGCCGGCGACCAGGCAGGTCGCGGTGGGCCGCCGGACCTCCATGGAGACGACGCCGGGCGCCGAGGCCAGGTCAGGCCGGGGGAGCGACCGGGAAGTCCAGCTCGACCTTGCGGACCGCGCGCTCACGCAGGTGGTCGACGGTGTCGACGACCACGAGCCGGCCGTCGGCGACGATGCCCACCCGGTCGGCCATCTCCTGCACCTCGGTCGAGGACGTGCGACGACAGGAAGACCGTCGCGCCGCGCTGCGACGGTCTCGCGGACGAGGTGCTGGAACTCGCGCTGCACCAACGGGTCGAGCCCGATGGTCGGCTCATCGAGGATGACCAGCTCGGGCGAGTGCATGAACGCCTGCACCACGCCGAGCTTCTGCCGGTTGCCCATCGACAGGTCGCGCACCCGTCGGTCGAGGTCGAGCCGGAGCCGCTCGGCCAGGGCTTCGTACGCCGGCGGGTCGACGCCGCCCCGCAGCCGGGCGAGGTACGCGAGCAGGTCCCGGCCGCGCATCCGCTGGTAGAGCGAGAGGTCGCCGGGCAGGTAGCCGATCCGCGCCCGGATCTGGACGCCCGTGCGTGCGCAGGTCGAGGCCGAGGATCTGCGGCCGATCCGCGGGTGGGGGCGATCAGCCCGAGCAGCATGCGGATCGTGGTCGACTTGCCGGCGCCATTGGGGCCGAGGAAGCCGAACACCTCCCCGGTCTGGACCTCGAGATCCAGGTCCTCGATCCCGCGGCTCTTGCCGTAGTACTTGGTCAGCCCACGGGTGGACAGCGCGTGCTCTGCCATACCTCCAGGCTGCGCCGCAGCCCGTCGCTCGGGAAGGGGCCGAGGTCCCCAGGTCGTGAGAAGCCCTAGGCGATGATCTCGACCCTCGAGGGGCCGCCCTCGGCGTCGCGCCGGACCGCAAGGCGCTCGGGGACGCGCTCCTTGAGCTCGGCGACGTGGCTCACGATGCCGACAGCGCGACCGCCTTCGCGAAGGGCCTCGATCACCCCCATGACCTGGTCGAGGGTCTCGGAGTCGAGGCTGCCGAACCCCTCGTCGATGAAGAGCGTGTCGAGCGCGATGCCGCCCGCCTCGGTGCTCACCACGTCGGCGACGCCCAAGGCCAGGGCGAGGGAGGTGTAGAACGTCTCGCCCCCGGACAGCGACTTCTCGCTGCGGCTCTGGCCGGTGTGGGCGTCGACCACCCGCAGGGTGAGCCCCGAGCGCTCCCGGGCGCTGCCGACGCCGTCCACGCGCTCGAGGCTGTAGCGGCCCGCCGACATCGCCTGCAGGCGGAGGTTCGCGGACTGGACGACCTTCTCGAACCACAGCCGAAGCACGTAGGTCGTGAGGGCCACCCGCCGATGGCCGTCGGTGCCCTTGGCCAGACCGGCCAGCCGCTCAAGGGGGCGGGCCTCGGCCCGCGCCCGCTCAAGGGCGGCGTCCGCGTCGGCCAACTCGCGGGCGCGGTCGGCGAAGCGCGCGACCCGCTCGTCGGCGGTTGTCTGGACGGACAAGGCGGCCTTCCACCGCTGGTGGGCCGCCACGGTCTCGCGCTGCGCCTCGTCGGCACGGCGCGCAGGGCGCCTGCCTGGTCGGGGTCGACGGCCGCGAGCTCGGGAGCGTCGGCCGCAGCCTTGAGCCGCACCTGCTCGGCGTCCCACGTCTCGATCTGCTCGGAGAGCCGCGTGAGCTGCCCGGCGTCGCGCAGTGCCTGCCGTGCGGCCTCGGCGGCGCCGAAGCCGGCGGCGACCGCCTCGGCATCGGCCTGGTCTTGTCGCGCCGCCCAAGCCGACTCGGCTTGCGCCAGGGCCGCGAGGGCCTCGGCGGCCCGTTCGTCCCGGTCGGCAAGGCTGATCCACTCGTCCTGGCGCGCTTGGACGCTGGGCCGCCCATCGCGGGCGGTCTCAAGGTCGATCTCCTCCGTGGCGAGGGCGGCTTGCTCCTGCTCCGAACGCGTCCGCGCGGTCGCCTCGGCTGTGGTGGCCGTGAGCACCGCCCCAGCGGCGTCCGCCTCCGCGGCGACGAGGGAGTCCACCCGCGCCGCGAGCTCGTCCAGGCCGTCCAGAGCGGCCTGCCCGCTGCGCGACCAGCGCGCGTGCCTCGTTCAGCGCGCTCAGCAGCTCATCGGCCGAGCGCCCTGCGGCGACGGCGAGGTCGTGCTGCTGCCGACTGTCGAGCGCCGCCCAGTGCTCTTCGGCGGCGGCCCGGGCAGCCTCGGCGGCGTCACGCCGCTCGCGTGCCTCCTGCACCTCGTGGGCGCCGACGGCCTCGGGCCCGGGCCGGGCCGGGGCCGGATGCTCGGTCGCCCCGCAGACCGCGCAGGGCTCTCCCGGCCGAAGCGACGCAGCCAACTCGGCCGCGATGCCCGCCAAGCGGGCGTCCTGGAGGCGCTGGTGGGCGTCGACGGCGGCCTGGTGGGCCTCGACCGCCGCCAGTCGCGCCGAGCCCGCCGCCGCGAGTTCGTCGACGCGTTGCCCGGCGCGTAGGGCGGCCTCGTGCTGGGTGGCCAGGGCGGCGGCGTGCTGCTGGGCCCCCGGAAGGCCGGCCGCGGCCTGCTGGGCTTCTGCGTGGGCCAGCCGCGCCGCCGTGAGCAGCCCTGGCAGCGCGGTTTGGCGGGCGATCGCCTCCGCAAGCGCCGTCTGGGCGTCATCGGCGTCCTGGGCCGCGGCTGCGGCCTGGGCCCGGCGCTCGGCGAGCGCCTGCTCGCGGACGACGAGGGGCTCCAGGGCCGCGGCGGTGGCGCGTGCGGCGGCCGCGGCGGCCCGACGGGCTTCGGCGCCCTCGCCGCGCTCCTCTGCCTCGCTCGGCTCGTCGATCGCTTCGCGCATGCGGGCCTGGGCGTCGGCCACCAGGTCGCGCGCCTCAGCGACCTGGGCCAGAAGGGGTCGCACGGGGGCGGCTGCCAGCGCCTCGGCGCGCTCCTTCTCCCAGGCGGCGCGGATCGCGGCGGTCTCCCCGTGCGCGGCGAGGGCGGCCCGGGCCGCCCGCAGGCGCTCGGCCCGGTCAGCGTCTGTCGTGGCCGCGTCCCGGTGCTGCTGGGCCGCGAGCACCGCGGTGTGGGTGGCCTGCACCGCCGCTTGGGCGGCGGCCTGGTTCTGCGCAAGCGCCTCGGCCGTCGTGCGGGCGTACTCCGCGGTGTCGTCGTGCTCGACCGGGGCGCCTCCTTCTCCGTCGACTGAGGCATCACCAGACACCTCGCCCGCGGCCTCGCGGGCGGCCGCGAACGCCTCGCCCCTGAGCGTCTTGGCGGCTGCGGCCGCCGCGCGGGCGGCCTTGCGCTGATCGTCGAGCGACTGGGTCACCCGGTCGTACAGGCCGGTGCCAAACAGCCGGCTGAGCACCTTGCGGCGTTCGTCATCGTCGGCCCGCAGGAACGTCGCGAACTCGCCTTGGGGGAGCAGGACCACCTGGGTGAACTGCTCGCGGGTGAGGCCGAGTGCCTCGGAGAGGATCACGCCGGCCTCGCGGGCCTGCGTCGCCTGTGTCGTCCACTGCCCGTCGTCGAGGCGTTCGAGGTGGGCGCTGGGACGCTCCTTGAGCATGCCCTCGCCGCGCAGCTTGGGGCGCTCGTGCTCGGGGGAGCGGGTCACCCGGTAGCGGCGGTCGTTGGCGCTGAATTCGAGGGTGACCTCGGGGATCGTGTGCCGGGTCGGCGAAGTGGGAGTGCAGCCGGTCGGTGGCGGTGTCGTGGCCGGCCAGGGCGCCGTACAGGGCGAAGGTGATCGCGTCGAGGATGGTCGACTTGCCGGCGCCCGTCGGGCCCTCAAGGAGGAACAGCTGGGATTGGGAGAGCCGGTCGAAGTCGATCTCCTGGCGCTCGGCGAACGGGCCGAAGGCCTGCAGGGTGAGCCGGTGCAGCCGCATCAGGCGCCCACCGCCGCGCGCTGGGCGGCCTCGATGGTGTCGCGCAGCACGCGCTGCTCCTCGGGGTTGGGCGCGGCGCCGCCGACGAACTCGACGAACTGCCCGCAGACGGCGACCGGGTCGTCGCGCACCCGCTCGAGCCGCGCGAGGTCGGAGGTCGGGTCGACCAGCCCGCCATGGGGCTCGTACCCCAGCTCGAGGGTGTGCGGCCAGTGCCGGCGAAGCTGCTCCATCGGCAGCAGCGGACGGACCTGGTCGGTGAGGACGACCTTGACGTAGCAGTCGGCGAGCTCCGCCAGGTCGCCGTCGGCGCGCGCGAGCAAGTCGTCGAGGGTGCCGCGCACCTCGCGCAACGCGCGCGCGACAGGGATGGGCACGCACCGCACCTCGGCCACGCCGTCGCCGTCGAGCTCGACCAGCGCCACCGACTTGGTGTGGTCGCGCTCCGAGAAGGAGTACGCCACGGGTGAGCCGCTGTAGCGCAGCACCGTGTCAGAACCCGCCAGCGTCACCTCTTGCGGTCCGTGCAAGTGGCCCAGCGCCACGTAGCTGAGCCCGTCGAAGACCCGGGCCGGGGCGTCCCCGATGCCCCCCACGCGGATGTCGCGCTCAGACTCGCTGGCCTGCCCGCCCGTGACGAAGGCGTGGGCCAGCGCCACCGTCCGCGTGATGCCGCGGGACTTGGCGTCGGCGAGGATCCGCTGGGTCGCCGCCGAGAGGACGGACTCGTGCGAACGCTCTGCACCGAGCTCCTCGCGCACGGCGTCGGGCATGAGGTACGGCACCCCGTAGACGGCCACCTCGCCATGGCTGTCGCTCAGCACGATGGGCTGGTCGAGGGTCGCGACGTGGGTGCGCAGGTGGATGCCGGCGCGCTCATGCAGCCGTGAGCCGAAGCCGAGTCGGGTGGGGGAGTCGTGGTTGCCGCTGATGAGGACCAGGGGGATCCCGGCCTCGGACAGCGCCACGAGCGCCCCCTCAAGGGCGGTCATCGCCTCGGCGCTGGGCACCGACCGGTCGTAGACATCGCCGGCGACGAGCACGGCGTCGACCCGCTCGCTCGACGGCCAGGTCGACGAGCCAGTCGAGGAACACCCGCTGGGCCGGCAGCAGGTCGGCCTGGATCAGCGAGCGGCCGAGGTGCCAGTCGGAGGTGTGCAGCAGCTTCACGTGGGCCATCGTCCCAGCCCCCTCCGACACAATGAGCCGGTGGCCGAGGACGCGGGGCAGGACGTGTGGTGGCGCGACGCCGTCGTCTACCAGGTGTATCCGCGCAGCTTCGCCGACGGCGACGGCGACGGCGTCGGGGACCTCGCCGGACTGGCGAGCCGGCTGGACCACCTCGCCTGGCTGGGCGTCGACGTGATCTGGCTGTCACCGGTCTACCCCTCGCCGCAGGACGACAACGGCTACGACATCAGCGACTACCAGGACATCGATCCGGCCTTCGGGACCCTGGCGGAGTTCGACGCCCTGCTGGCGGCTATCCACGACCGGGGGATGCGGCTCGTCATGGACCTCGTGGTCAACCACACCTCCGACGAGCACCCGTGGTTCACGGCTGCCCGCTCGTCGCCCGACAGCCCGTACCGCGACTGGTATTGGTGGCGGCCGCCGCGGCCCGGCTTCGCGGCCGGCGAGCCGGGCGCCGAGCCGACCAACTGGGAGTCGGTCTTCTCCGGCCCGGCCTGGGAGCTCGACGAGGCCTCCGGCGAGTACTACCTGCACCTGTTCTCCCGCAAGCAGCCGGACCTGAACTGGGAGAACCCGCAGGTGCGCGCAGCGATCCACTCGATGATGCGCTGGTGGCTGGACCGGGGGGTGGACGGCTTCCGGATGGATGTCATCAACTTCATCTCCAAGGACCCGGCGCTACCTGACGGCGTGGTGGCGACCGGGGCGCGGTACGGCGACGGGTCGCCGGCGTTCCTGAACGGGCCGCGGATCCACGAGTACCTCGCCGAGATCCATCGCGAGGTGCTTCGCCGGCCGACCGCAGGCGGTGCTCACCGTCGGCGAGATGCCGGGGGTCACGGTGGAGGAAGCCCGGCTGTTCACCGACCCGGCCCGGGCCGAGGTGGACATGGTCTTCCAGTTCGAGCACACGTCCCTCGACCAGGGCGACGACCAAGTGGGACGTGCGGCCGTTTGTGTTGCAGGACCTCAAGAAGTCGCTCGGACGCTGGCAGGACGGCCTGGCCGAGGTCGGGTGGAACAGCCTCTACTGGGGCAACCACGACCAGCCGCGCGTGGTCTCCCGCTACGGCGACGACGGCGAGCACCGCACGCGATCGGCCAAGGCGCTCGCCACCCTCCTGCACCTGCACCGGGGCACGCCGTACGTGTACCAGGGCGAAGAGATCGGCATGCGCAACGCGACCTTCGCGGGGATCGAGGACTTCCGCGACCTGGAGTCGCTCAACCACTACGCCGAGGCCGTGGGCCGTGGCGAGGACCCCGACGCGGTGCTCGCGGCCCTGCGGTTGATGAGCCGCGACAACGCGCGGACCCCCATCCCGTGGGATGCCAGCGAGCGGCGCGGGCTTCACGACGGGGACGCCGTGGATCGGCATCAACCCCGACTACGCAGAGGTCAACGTCGCGGCCGAGCGCGCCGACGAGGGGTCGGTCCTGCACCACTACCGGCGGCTGATCGCGTTGCGGCATCAGGAGCCGGCGGTCGTGCACGGCGACTTCACGATGCTGATGCCTGACGACGAGCAGGTGTACGCGTTCACCCGCCGGCACGGCGACGTGGAGCTGCTGGTGCTCGTGAACGTGTCCGGCGCCGAGGCGGCAGTCGAGATCCCCGACCTGGAGGACTGGTCGCGCTCGGACCTGCTCCTCGGCACGGTCCCTGACGCGGGTGGGCCGGCCTGGCCGGCGCTGCTGCGCCCTTGGGAGGCCAGGGTCCACCGCCGCCGCGTCGCCGGCCGCTGAGGCCGGGCCGTACCCCCTGGGGTATCCTCGCGTGGTCGATTCCCCGATCTCGCCCGGAGGACCCATGTCGGACAACGCCGGAGCGCTCAGCGCCACCCTTGAGCTGCCCTTCGAGGAGGCCGTCGACGCCGTTCGCGCCGCCCTGGCGGAGCAGGGGTTCGGCGTCCTCACCGAGATCGATGTGCGCGCCACGATGAAGGCCAAGCTCGACGTCGACCTCCCCGCGTACACGATCCTCGGGGCGTGCAATCCGCCGCTGGCCTACCGGGGCCTGACGATCGACCCCTCGCTGGGGCTGCTGCTGCCGTGCAACGTCGTCGTCCGCGAGGTGGCCGGCGCCTGCCAGGTGGACGCGGTCGACCCCGCGCTGATGGTCGACTTCGTCGGCAGCGCCGAGATGCAGCCGGTGGCGGCTGAGGCGACCACCCGGCTGCGCGCGGTGATCGAGGCACTGGCCAGCCGCTGACTCCTCTAAGTTAGGTATGCCTAACTTGGCGCTGGTACGGTTGCGGCATGCGTCTCGGTGATGTGCGGCCCGGGGGTTTCGCCGTGCTCGAGGCCCCGGATGTCCCCACCTCGATGGCCCGCCGGCTCGCCGAGCTGGGTGTGCGCGCCGGGGAGCGGGTCCAGGTGATGCACCGCACCGCCGGGGGAGGCCGGCTGCTGGCGGTGGGTGACACCCGCATCGCGGTCGACCGGCAGACCGCTCGTTCCATCCCGGTGCGCCCGGCCGAGGCCGACGCCGCGAACCCGGCCGAGGCGGGCTCTTCATGAGCGCGCCCGCGGACCGCCCGGCCGCCCGGCCTGCTCGATCCGTTCCCTCATGCCACAGCGAGGCCACCGCGTGGGTAGGCAGCGAGGACGCGCCGGTGGTGGCCCTTGTCGGCAGCCCCAATGTGGGCAAGTCGACCCTCTACAACGCGGTCACGGGCTTGCGGCGCGATGTGGGCAACTGGCCCGGCACCACCGTTGCGGTGGGCCGTGGCGTCCTGCGACTGCCGAGCGGCGATGCGGCGCTGCTGGACCTGCCCGGGGCGTACAGCCTCGATCCGCTCTCCCCGGATGAGGAGCTCACCAGGGCACTGCTCGTGGACCAGGCCGCGGACGAGCGCCCCGACGTCGTCGTCGTCACGGTATCGGCCGCGCACCTGTCCCGCGGCCTCTACCTGCTCGCGCAACTGCGCGAGACGGACGGCCGACTCGTGCTGGTCGTCACCATGTCCGACATCGCCGCAAGGCGCGGGCTGAGCGTCGACGTGGACGCCCTGGCCGCTACCGTCGGAGTCCCGGTACTCGCCATCGATCCGCGCCGCGGCGAGGGTGTGCAGGGCCTCGCCGATGTGGTCGATCGTGTCCTCCACGACCCGCGGCCGACGCCCCGCGCGGCCTGCGGGGGCGACGACCCGCTGGTCGTGGCCGATGACCGGTTCACCTGGATCTCGACGGCCGTTGACGCCTCCGTGCGGCGCGCCGCCGTCGGACGTACGACGTGGTCGGACCGCTTCGACCGGGTGGTCACGGCGCCGTTCAGCGGGGCCGCGGTCTTCTTGGCGGTGATGTGGGCGGTCTTCCAGCTCACGACGACCGTGGCGGCGCCGCTGCAGGGGGCCCTCGACGCCCTGGTCACCGGGCCGATCTCGGCGGCGGCGACCGGGCTGCTGGATGCGGTCGGGCTTGGGGACACCTGGGTCACCGGCCTGGTGGTCGACGGCCTGATCGCCGGCGTCGGCATGCTGCTGACCTTCGTGCCGCTGATGGCCATCATGTTCGCGCTGCTGTCGCTGCTGGAGGACTCCGGCTACATGGCCCGGGCGGCCGTCGTCACCGACCGCCTGATGCGGCGGATCGGCCTGCCGGGCCGCGCGTTCCTCCCGCTGGTGGTGGGCTTCGGCTGCAACGTGCCGGCGATCAGCGGCACGCGGGTGCTGCCCGACGCCCGCCACCGGCTGCTCACCGCGTTGCTCGTCCCCTTCACCTCGTGCAGCGCGCGCCTCACGGTGTACGTGCTGGTGGCCACGACCTTCTTCGGCTCCAACGCCGGCACCGTCGTCTTCGCCATGTACGTGCTGTCCATCGTGCTCGTGGTGTTCGTTGGGCTGGCGATGCGTTCGACCCTGCTGCGGGCCATGGGCGACACCCCGCTGGTGCTGGACCTGCCGCCGTACCAGCTGCCGCTCCCCGGTTGATCTGGGCCAGCACCTGGAGCCGGCTGCAGGGGTTCCTTCGCACGGCCAGCGGGATCATCGTGGCCACGGTCGTGGTCGTGTGGGCGCTCAGCGCGACGCCGGCACCGTCAGCCCAGGGCTCGTTCGGCGACGTCCCGGTGCAAGACAGCGTGTACGCATCCGTGGCCCAGACCGTCGCCCCGGTCTTCGACCCCGCCGGCTTCGGTGAGTGGGAGACCGCCAGCGCCCTCATGGTGGGCTTCGTCGCGAAGGAGGCGGTGATCTCGTCGTGGGCGCAGACGTACGCCACGGCGGAGCCCGCCGACGCGTCCGAGCCGGGCTCGCTCGGCGATGCCCTCATCGCGAGTTTCGAGGAGTCGTCCGGGGGTGACCCGATCCCGGCGGTGCTGGCCTTCATGGTCTTCCTGCTCGCCTACACCCCCTGCGTGGCCACGTTGGCCGCGCAGAAGCGCGAGATCGGCCTGCGCTGGACGGTGTTCGGGGTGGGGATGCAGTTGGTGCTGGCCTGGACCCTGGCGGTGGCGGTCTTCCAGGTCGGGCGGCTGCTGTGATGTCGACGTCGTCGCCGCTGACCGCGGTGCTGCACGCCTTCGAGGCGGGCTGCGGCACCCTCGACGAGGTGGCCCGGTCTTCCTCGTTGGATCGTGATGTCGTCGGCGCCGCAGTGGAGCACCTGGTGCGACTCGGCCGACTGAACGCCGGCGTGCTCGCGGTGGGCTGCCCGGACGGCGGGTGCGGCTCGTGCGCCACGGGGGTCGGCGATGCCCCCGGCTGCGGGTCCGCCGGGCCGTCGGCGACCCGGTCGGGTCCGGTCTTGGTGGCCCTGACGTTGACCAGGCCGGTCGAGTCGCGGGATTAGCGCAGCCGGGGGCTGTGCAGTTATCCCCAGTGAGCGAAGAACTCTTGACGCGGCATGGGCTTGCCATAGGATCGAACACATGTTCGAACGTGTGGCGGGGCCGGATCTGGGCCCCGCGCTGGCCGGGTTCGACGTCCGCGCCGCCGACGGCGAGGCGCTGGTCGAGGCGTTGGCGGCCTCCCAGCGGCTGGTGTCGTGGGCGCAGGCCCGCCAGGCGGAGCTGGTCGCCGAGGTCGCCCGCCGGGTGCCGGAGGCGGGCGGCGCGGCTGGTTGCGCGGGGCCCTACGAGGTGGCGGAGTTCGAGGTCGGCGCGGCGCTGACGGCTGGTCGTCGCGGGCGGCGCAGGCCCGCGTCGACGACTGCCTGGCGATCACGGAGCGCCCGGCGGTGCTGGCGGCGCTGCGCGAGGGCCGGGTCGACTGGGTGCGGGCGGAGGCGGTCGCCTCGGCGGTGGGCGAGCTGGCGGCGCGGCCGGGGATGGCGCAGGCGGCCGACGCGGTGGAGGCCGCAGGCGTTGGAGCGGGCGGCCGGGGCAGACCGCGCCGCAGCTGCGGGCCGCGGCTGGCCCGGCTGGTGCAGAAGGCGGACCCGGCCGGGGCGGACGCCCGGCTACGCGGCGGCCCGCAGGGAGCGGCGCGTGTGGGTCAGCCCGCTCGAGGACGGGATGGCCGAGCTGCGGGCGCTGCTGGCCGCCCCGGACGCGCATGCGCGTGTACGCCGCGCTTGGTGAGGCCGGCTGGGCGGCCCGCTGCGCCGGGCGCGATGCCCGCCGCGAGGCGGACGCGCGGGCCGCGCAGGGCGGGGAGCCGCCGGTGGACCCGGGGCCGCTGCCGACGCTGGACCAGTGTCGCGCCGACGCCCTGGTACAGACCTGCCTGCGGGGCGCTGGGCGGACCGGTCTGCCGAGGCCGAGTCGGCAGCTGGGCTCGGCGCCTCGGCGAACGGGGGATGGCGTTGCCGGGGCTGGGGTGGCTCCCCGCCCCGGAGGGGCCCGCCCCCCGGGAGCCCCCACCGGCACCGGCCCGGTCCCGCGCGGGCAGCGCCCGCAGATCCTGGTGACCGTCCCCGCCGGGACGCTGCTCGGCCTGGGCGGGGAGCCGGCGCACCTCGCCGGGTACGGGCCGATCCCCGACAGACATGGCCCGCGAGCTCGCCCAGGACGGCACCTGGCGGCGGGTGCTGACCGACCCGGAGACGGGCGCGGTCCTCGACGTCGGTAGGCGGCAGCACGACCCGCCCGCCGACCTCGGGCGGTTCGTCCGGGTCAGCGACGCGATGTGCCGGTTCCCCGGCTGCCGAAGGCAGGCCGCCGGCTGCGACCTCGACCACACCGTCCCGTACCCAGATGGGGGAGACCAGTCCGCGGCGAACCTGCACGCCCTGTGCCGCCGCCACCACCGCCTCAAGCACGAGACCGGCTGGCAGGTCACCGCCCAGCCCGGCAACCGGCTGGGGTGGACCAGCCCCCTCGGAGCCGTCTACACCACCGACCCGCCGGACCCCGGCGGCGAGGCCTGCACCCAGACCCGGACCTGGTGCCCCGTGGAGCCCGCCGCCGCCGAGGCCGGCGACCCGGATGGGGAGTGGCTGGCCGACCTCGCCCTCGCCGACGCCCTGGCCCGGGCCGACGACGACGCCGACGACGCCTCCGACGCCGGGCCCGACTGGGCGGCCTGAGCCATCGGTTGGCGGGTCGCGCATCCCGGTAGCGTCGACCAACCAGCCGAGGAAGGGATGCTCCGATGACGGAACGCACGGGCCCCACGATGACCGACCTCGCCGATGTGGCTGCGCTGGTCGAGGTGGCGGCCGACAGCACCGTCTCCCGCACCGTGCTGAAGGCGTCCGGCGCGCGGTTGGTGCTGTTCGCGTTCGACTCAGGGCAGGAGCTCACCGAGCACACCGCGGCCATGCCGGTGTTGCTTCAGGTGCTGGATGGCCGGCTCCGGGTGACCGCAGACGGCCGCGACGTGCTGCTGGCGCCCGGGGGAGTGGTGCACCTCGAGGCGCGTGTGCCGCATTCGGTGCTGGCCCTCCAGCCGAGCCGCCTGCTGCTCACCATGCTGGATCCGCGAGTCACGCCACAGCCGTAGGGCACTCGCCAGCCCGCCGTCCGGCGTCGAGCGCCTGCTCCAGGTCGGCGATCAGGTCGGCTGCGTCTTCCAGCCCCACGGAGAGCCGAAGCAGGGACTGCGGCGGCCTCGCGGATGCCTCGACGGGACGGTGGGTGAGCGAGGCGGGGTGCTGGAGCAGGCTGTCCACGCCGCCGAGCGAGACCGCGTGCGTGATCAGCCGCAGCGTCTGCGCGGTGGCGCGCGCGGCGTCGAACCCGCCCCGCAACTCGAAGGCGAGCAGGCTCCCCGGGCCGGCCATCTGGCGGCCGATCAGCCCCAGCGGATCAGCGCCCGGGAGGCTCGGGTGGTGGACGGCGGCGATCGACGAGTGGCCGCTGAGGTGCGCCGCGAGCGCGGTGGCCGTGCGTTGCTGGGCCTCGACCCGCAGCGGCAGCGTGGGTAGCCCGCGCAGCAGCAGGTACGCGCCCAGCGGGTGCAGCACGGCCCCGGTCACGGCGCGCACGGTGCGCAGCCGGGCCGCCCATTCGTCCCCGCAGGCGATGACCCCGCCAACCACGTCCCCGTGGCCGCCGAGGAACTTCGTCGCGCTGTGCACAACCAGCGCGGCACCGTGGCGGGCGGGCTGCTGCAGCACGGGTGTGGCGAACGTCGAGTCCACCATCACGGGTACGCGTCCGGCCTGCCGTACGACGTCGTCGAGGTCGAGCAGTTGAAGGTTGGGGTTGGCCGGCGACTCGCAGATGACCAGCCCGGTGTCCGGCTCGAGCGCATCGGCGATGGCGTCCGGGCCGGCCCAGGTGATCCGGGTGCCGAGCAGTCCGGTCGCCAGCAGGTGGTCCGTGCCGCCGTACAGCGGTCGGACGGCGACGATGTGCGGGGTGCCGGCGTGCACGCAGGAGATCAGGGCGGCCGAGATCGCCGCCATGCCGCTGCCGAAGGCCACCGCGTGCGGCGTTCCCTCTAGCGCCGCGAGGGCCTCCTCGAAGCGGGCCACCGTGGGATTCCAGAGCCTGGCGTAGACCGGGCCCCCGGCGGTCGGCTCGCCACCGCGCGCCATCGACTCATACGAGTCCCCGGCCGCGTCGACGTCGGTGAGCGGGTACGTGGTGGACAGGTCGAGCGGGGGCGCGTGCACCCCCAGCCCGGCGAGATCGAGCCGACCGGCGTGCACCGCTCGGGTGCGTTGCCCCCAGCCGGACGCGGGCTCAGTCGTCAACTGCGGGATCGTGGGCTCCATGCGCCCAGGATGAGCGATAGTGCTGGCAAGTGGGTGTTTGGTCGAATATTCTGCGGAACTGGCTCGATCTGACGTCCGCTCGCCGAACGACCGACCGCACGGAGCGCCCCATGCCGAAGCATCAACAGCAGGCCGCCGGCCTCGACGACGTCGACCTCGCGCTGCTGGCCGCGCTTCGCGTCGACGGGCGCACGCCCAACGCCGACCTCGCCGCCGCCGCGGGGGTGGCCCCCTCCACCGCCCTGCTGCGGGTTCGGGCGCTGCGCCGGCGGGGGGTCATCCGCGGCATCCATGCCGACATCGACCCAACGGCGGTCGGCCGCCCGCTGCAGGCGCTGATCGCGGTGCGGCTGCACGGCCACACCCACACGCACGTCGACGCGTTCCGAGCGCTCGCGCCGACCCTGCCGGGCGTCCTGCAGGTGTTCCACATGGCCGGCCAGGATGACTACCTCATCCATGTCGCGGCCGAGTCCTCCGATGCGCTCCGGGCGGTCATCCTGGACCGCATCACGAGCCACCCCGCCGTACGCGGGACGCAGACCCAGCTGGTCTTCGAGCACCTTCCGGGGGAAGGGCTGCTCACCACTGGGTGAGCAGAGGTGGCGGCGGCATACCCCATGGGGTATCGTTGGCCATCGTTCGCGCCACCCCCGACCTCGTGGAGGACCTCGCATGTGCAGCCCGGCCCTGTGCTACCAGTGCAACAAGGTGACCTACTCCGGGTGCGGCATGCACGTCGACCAGGTCCTCCGCAGCGTGCCGGCCGAGCGTCGCTGCACCTGCCGGTAGGCGCCCGCGGCGGCACGGCGCGTGGCAGGCTCGCCGCATGCGCGCCCTGGTTCGCCGCCCAAGCCCTCTGCTCGCCGACTGCGAGCTGACCCACCTCCAGCGCCAGCCGATCGATGCGGCCCGCGCGCGGGCGGAGCACGAGGCGTACGTGGCCCTGCTGGCCTCGCTGGGGGCTGAGCCGGTCTGGGTCGAGGACGCCCCTGAGCACCCGGACGGGGTGTTCGTGGAGGACGTGGCCGTGATGGCCGGCCCGCTCGCCGTGCTCGCGCGGCCGGGCGCCGAGAGCCGACGCGGTGAGGTCGCCACGATGCGCGCGGCGTTGCGGCGACTCGGGGTTCCCACCGCCGAGCTCGCTGCGCCGGCGCACCTCGACGGCGGCGACGTCCTGCGGATCGACCGCACCTTCTACGTGGGCGACACGGCGCGCACCGATGCGGCCGGCCGGGCGGCGTTCGCCGCTGCGGTCGCCCCGCACGGGTTCGACGTGGTGGCGGTGCGTGTCAGCGGCGTGCTGCACCTGAAGTCCGGCGCCACCGCGCTTCCCGACGGCACGCTCGTGGTGTGGCCGGGCAGCGTGGATCTCGCGGCGTTCGGCGGGCGTGAGGTGCTTGAGGCGGCCGAGCCGCAGGGCGCCGACGTGCTGCTCGTGGGGGATGCCGTCGTCGTCTCCGCCGCGGCGCCGCGCACCGCCGAGGCCATCGCGGCGCGGGGGTTCGCGGTGCACCGCATCGACGTCGCCGAGCTGGAGAAGGCCGAGGCCGGCACCACCTGCATGAGCGTGTTGCTGCCCTAGGCGCCTCAGGCCTGCTCAGCTGTCGAGCGCCTGCTGGATCGCCGTGGCGAAGGCCTGCATGCCGGGCTTGGTGAGGTGGACCCCGTCGGCGACGAAGAACTCCGGGTGGCCGGCCGACGCGGCGTACCAGTCGGCGACCCGCACGTTGGGGAACTGCGCCGCCACCACGTTGATGTTGTTGTTCGACCCGTCCTGCCAGACCTTCGGCACCCGGGTGTTGACGATGACCACGCGCGTGCGGTCGGTCAGCTGCTGCAGCAGCCCCTGCAGCTCGGGCTGCTTGATGAACCCGTTGGTGCCCAGGTGGATCACCACGACGCTCTGCAGGCTGCCGGCCGCCTTGTGCTCCAGCACCCGCGCGTAGATGTCCTGCGCCTGGCGCGAGATCGCCGCGTCGACCCCGGCCTGCGGCATCAGTTGGGGGATCACCGTGTGGGCGCCCAGCAGCACGGAATCCCCAACCGCGGTGATCGGCTGCTGGGAAAGCCCGGGGGCGGGGGCCGGGGCCGGTGCTGCGGGTGGCGCCGGGGGGGCCGGCTCGGGCTTCGTCACGGGACTCGGGCTCGCCGTCGGCAAGGCGCCCGCGCCGATCGACTCGATCCCCCCCAGGTAGTCCGCGGCGGTCACCGCGGGGATCGAGGCCAGCGCGGCCCCGGCCCCGAAGACGGCCAACGCGGCGGCAGTCACAGCCGCGACGACGACGGCGATGCCGCGGGTGCCGCGCTGCCAGGCGCCGCGCCAGAGGGCGGCAAACCTGCCGTCGCGCACCGGCGTCTCGATCCAGCGGTACGACACCTCGGCCACCAGCCCGGTCACGGCCAGCGCCGTGGCGTCGGCGGCCAGCCCCTCGTACGGCAGGTCGACGCCCGGGCGCAGCAGCAGGAAGATCGGCCAGTGCCACAGGTAGATGCCGTACGAGCGGGTGCCGAGCCAGCGCACGGGGGCCACCCCCACGACGCGGCCGAAGCTCGCGCCGGGGTGCGCGGCGACCGCGACCACCCCCGCGGTGAGCAGCGAGACCACGAGGAACCCGCCGCGGTAGAGGAAGGTCGAGTTCTCGCCCACGTTGACGAAGACCCAGGTGAGCCCGATCAGGCCGGCCATGCCCGCGGTCCACAGCAGCGCGTCGGCGCCCCGCCTCAGGGCGGGCGACAGGGTGGTGGGGCGCAGCACGCAGGCGAGTGCGGCCCCGACGAGCACGCTCATGGCGTGGGTGTCGCTGCCGAAGTACACCCGCGCCGCGTCGCCTGCGGCGGGGATGTCCCCGGCGACCGCGAGGCTGGCCATCAGCGCGGTGGAGGCGACCACGCCGGCCACCGCGCCCCACAGCACGCCGCGGCGGCCCCAGCGCCGGTAGAGCAGGAGCAGCACGATCGGCCACACGAGGTAGAACTGCTCCTCGACGCCCAGCGACCACAGGTGCTGGAGCAGCGGCGGACGACCCGCGGACTCGAAGTACGAGCGCTCGTCGAAGATGTACCACCAGTTGCTGGTGTACGTGAGGGCGGCGAGCACATCGGTGCGGAACTGCGCCGCGGCGTCGCGGGCGAACAGCAGCACGAGGACGCCCGTGCCGGCGAGCATGAAGAGCAGCGCGGGGATCAACCGGCGCGCGCGGCGCAGGTAGAACCTCCCGAACGCGATGCCTCCGCTGGAGGACACCTCAAGCAGCAGCAGCGAGGTGATCAGGAAGCCAGACAGCACGAAGAAGACGTCGACCCCGAGGAAGCCGCCGACGAGTGGTCGCCCCGGAAGGTGGAAGAGCAGCACCGCGGCGACGGCGATCGCGCGGACCGCGTCCAGGCCGGGCAGGTGCGGCAGCCCGCGGCCGCCGGTGCGGAAGGGGGCGGGAGCGGACGTGGTGGGGCGTGCTGAGACGACAGCCGCCTGGCCCATACGCCCTCCTCGTCTGAGAGGCCAGGGTACCGCCTTTGGTCCCTTGCGCCGGGTCGGCGGCGGCGCGGCGCCGGGCCGGCTGCGGCATGCTGGCGGGATGCCGGGGCCCCTGCAGGTCACCCGCTTCCTGGTGATCCCGGAGGCGGAGCTCACCGTGCGCTTCTCGCGTTCCAGCGGGCCGGGCGGGCAGGGGGTCAACACCACCGACTCGCGCGTCGAGCTGTCCTTCGATGTCGCGCGCTCGGCCAGCCTGGAGGAGCCCTACCGGTCGCGGGCGCTGGCGTACCTAGGCGCGCCGGCTGGTGGACGGCGTGGTGACGATCACCGCGTCCGAGCACCGCTCCCAGCTGCGCAACCGCGAGGCCGCAGAGGCGCGCCTCGCCGCCCTGCTCGCCGAGGCCGTGGCGCCGCCGGCGCGGCCGCGCCGGGTGACCCGTCCCAGCCGCTCTTCGGTGCGCAGGAGGCTGGATGCGAAGACCCGGCGCGGGCAGACCAAGGCTCTGCGCCGCCGCCCCGAGGACTGATCCCGCCGGCTAGGGCTGGTGCTTGACGCGGGCGGCATGCACCCGGGCGTGCGCAATGGCGTCAGGGGTGTGCGCGAAGAGATGGCGCTCGTGGGCGAGGCTGTCGTACACGCCGAGGGCGTCGAGCACCGGCGTGTGGCGCTCGGGAACTCCGGAGAGGAGCACGGTCACCCCACGGCCCTCGAGGTGCGTGATGGCGTCGCGCAGGACCGCGGCCCCGGTGGCGTCGAGCGTCGCGACGCGAGACATCCGCAGGATGACCACCCGAATGTCGCTGACTGTCGTGAGCTCGAGCAGGGCCTGGTGTGCCCCGCCGAAGAAGAGCGGCCCCTCCAGCCGGTACGCGACGATTCGCTCGTCGAGGAGGGCCTGCTCCTCGCCGGCGAGCCCTTCGCTCGGGAGCGGGGTCTCCTCGAGCGAGGCCGCCTTGGCCATCTGGCGCAGGGCGAGCGCGCCCGCCACGGCGATCCCGAGGATCACCGCGGTGACGAGGTCGAGGGCGATGGTGGCGAGCGCGGTCACGATGAGGACTGCGGCGTCGCTGCGAGATGAGCGCAGGAGGGCCCGGACGCTGGAGACCTCGACCATGCGGATGGCGGTGGCGATCAGCACGCCGGCGAGTGCGGCGAGCGGGATCTCGGAGACAAGGGGGCCAATCGCGAGCACGACCAACAGGAGGACCCCGGAGTGGATGACCGCCGCAAGGCGCGAGCGGGCGCCGCTGCGTACGTTGACCGCCGTCCTCGCGATGGCCGCGGTCGCCGGGATTCCGCCGAAGAGCGGGCTGGCCAGGTTGGCGAGGCCCTGCCCGAACAGCTCGCGGTCGGGATCATGGCGCTCGGAGACGCTCATCGCGTCGGCCACGGTCGCCGAGAGCAGGCTCTCCAACGCGGCGAGCGCCGCTACAGCAAGCGCGGGGATCGCGAGGATGCGCAGCTCATTCCAGGCGAGGGCGGGCAGCTGCGGAGACGGGAGGCCGTCGGGCAGGGCGCCGATCCGGGTGATGTCGAGCTCAGCGACTTGGGCGAGCACGGTGGCGGCGGCCACGGCTATCAGGGACATCGGAATGCCGGGCCGCCAGCGCGAGGACAGCAGCATGGCCGCCGCGACGGCGGCGGCCATGGCAGGGGCCGTCCAGGCGGGGTCGTCGGCCCAGGCGGTGATCGCGTCGGCGGCGACCGCGACCACCTTCTCTCCCTCGGCGGGCACGCCTAGGGCGGTCGGGATTTGCTGCACGGCGATGATCAACGCGATGCCGAGGGTGAAGCCCTCGATGACCGGAAGCGGCACGAAGCGCACATAGCGGCCCAGGCCCGCGACGGCCATCACGAGCAGGATCGCCCCTGCCATCAGGCCGACGACGAGGACTCCGTCGGCCCCGTACGAGGCGACGATCGGGACCAGGACCACGGTCATCGCCCCAGTAGGCCCGCTGACCTGCACGTGGCTGCCGCCGAACACGGCGGCGACGATCCCGGCCACGATCGCGGTCACCAACCCGGCCGCGGCGCCCAGCCCCGAGGTGATGCCGAAGGCCAGGGCCAGCGGCAGGGCGACCAGGCCGACGGTGAGTCCGGCCACCAGATCGCGGCGCGGGGTGCCGGCCATCGCCGCCAGATCGCCGCGACGGGGGAGTAAGGCGGCGATCCGACGCCCGGACCATCCGACCGCGTGGCGGGCGTCCTCAGACCAGCTGCTCACGCGGGCCGAGCGGCGGGTCGGGTCAGCTCATCGACCAGTTCGCCCTGCTGGGCGTGCTTGGCCGCAAGCAGTCGGCGGGCGGCGATGAGCAGATCGCGGACCTCGGGAAGGGCGAGGGTGTAGACGACCGCGCCGGCCTCGCGTCGCTGGGCCACCAGGCCCGCCCGGCGCAGGACCGCCAGCTGCTGGGAGAGATTGCTCGGCTCGATCTGGATTGACTCCAGCAGGTCGTGCACCGGCCGGTCGCCCTCGCTGAGCAGCTCAAGCACCCGAATCCGCGCGGGGTGACCCAGCGTGCGGAAGAACTCGGCCTTGGCTTGATAGAGCGGGACTCCCACAGCGACCTCATTCTTCGACCGAGCTTCCGTGCGTACATTAGCAGATGAAGAAGTCTTCATATGACGCCCGCGGCGCCGGTCCGTCAAGCCCGGCGTGCCGCCCGTGAGACGATTTGGTGCCGCCTCGGCCGCAGGACGCGGTCGATGGCGCAGGCGATCTCCCGCCCCCGCCTCGAAGGGCCCCGATGAGCATTCCCCCGGCCGCTGACGCAGCCTCCTCTCCGGTTGCCGGCTCCGTCATGCCCGACCCGGCGCTGCCCGGCAACGTCTACTTCCGGATCCGAAACTCCGCGGTCTTGTCCGTCACGGCCGTGGACGCCCCGATCGTCGTCACCTCGGAGTCGTTCGACGAGCGGCTGGCGGAGACGTACGAGCGCACCGGCGTCCGCCCCGGCATGCTCGGCGTGGTCGCCGGCATCGAGGAGCGCAGGTGGTGGCCGGAGGACGTCTCGTTCGCCGATGCCGCCGCGATGGCCGGCGCCAAGGCGATCGCGGACGCGGGCATCGACGCGCGGCGCATCGGGCTGATGATCGACTCGTCGGTGTGCCGCGACCACCTCGAGCCGAGCAAGGCCGTGGCGGTCCACCACCAGCTGGGACTGCCGAGCAGCTGCCTCACCTTCGACCTGGCCAACGCCTGCCTGGGCTTCGTCAACGCGATCCAGCTGGCCTCGACCATGATCGACGCCGGCCAGATCGAGTACGCCCTGATCGTCGACGGCGAGGGCAGCCGGCGCACCCAGGAGCTCACCCTGGAGCGGCTCGCGCAGCGCGACGCCACCGCCGACGACGTCTGGTCGCAGTTCGCGTCGCTGACGCTGGGCTCCGGCGGCGCGGCGATGGTGCTGGGCCCGGCCGACCGCCACCCCGAGGGCCACCGGGTCATCGGCGGCGCCACCCGCGCGGCCACCGAGCACCACCTGCTCTGCGTGGGCACCCTCGAGGACATGCGCACCGACTCCAAGGCCCTCTTCGCCGCCGGCGTGCAGCTGTCGATCGAGCTGTGGGCCGAGGCCAAGAAGGAGTTCGACTGGAGCGGGATGGACCGCTACGTGTCGCACCAGATCTCCAAGGTCCACACCGCGGCCATCAGCAAGGCCCTCAACATCGAGCCGGACCTGATGCCCAGCTCCTTCCCCACCCGCGGCAACATCGGCCCGGCCTCGGTGCCCTTTACGTTGGCCCTCGAGGCCGACTCGCTGGCCCCCGGCGACCGCGTCCTGCTGATGGGCATCGGCTCGGGCATCAACGCCTGCGCCCTCGAACTCGAGTGGTGAGCGCGCCCGCGACACGCGAGCCCGCCGCACTGCCGCCGTCTGGCCTGCCCGGGCTCGACCCGGCCTGGTCGCGCCTCGTCGACATCACCGACGCCGACGGAGTCCGCCGCGGCTTCCACGTGCTCGACACCGGCTGGCCCGAGGGCGACCGTCGCGGCACGCTGCTGTGCGTCCACGGCAACCCGACCTGGTCATACCTCTGGCGGGCGCTGCTCGCCGCCCCGCCGCACGGCTGGCGGGTGGTCGCGGTCGACCAGCTCGGCATGGGCTACTCCGAGCGGATCGACGGCACCCGCCGACTGGCGCAGCGCATCGACGACCTGACCCGCCTGGCCGATGCCCTGGAGATCGACGGGCCGGTCGTCACCGTGGCCCACGACTGGGGCGGCCCGGTGTCGCTCGGCTGGGCGCTGGCCCATCGCGACCGGCTCGCCGGGGTGGTCCTCGCCAACACCGCCGTCCACCAGCCGGCCGGCTCGCCCGCGCCCGCCCTGATCCGCGCGGCCCGCACCCCCGCGCTGCTGCGCGCCGCCTGCGAGCGCACCCCGGCGTTCGTGCGGGGCACCACCGCGCTGTCGCGGCCGCGGCCGCCGCGCGAGGTGCGTGACGCGTTCGCCGCCCCGTACGCCACCGCGGCCCGCCGCTCGGCCGTCGCCGACTTCGTCGCCGACATCCCGCTGGAGGACGACCACCCGTCCATGTCGACCCTCCGGGCGATCGCCGACGGCGTGCGCAGCCTGGACGTGCCGGTGCTGCTGGCCTGGGGCCCGGCCGACCCGGTCTTCTCCGACCGCTACCTGCGCGACCTGCTCGACCGGCTGCCGCACGCCGACGCGCACCGCTACGAGGGCGCCTCGCACCTCGTCACCGAGGACGCGCCCCGGTTCTTCGACGACCTGCGCCGCTGGGTCGAGGGGCTGGGGTCGGCCGCCGCCGCGCCGCCTGCCCCGGTGGTGGCTGGGGAGCGACGGCCGATGGGGGCCGCCCTCGCCGAGCGCGCTGCGGACCCGGAGTCCGCCGGCCAGCCGGCCGTCGTCGAGCTCGGGTCGGCGGGACGCACGGTGACCTGGCAGCAGCTCGACCGGGTGGTCGACGCGCTGGCCGCCGGGCTGGCCGAGGCCGGGGTGCGGCACGGCGACCGGGTGACGCTGCTCGTCCCGCCCGGGGCCGAGCTGACCGCGGCGGTGTACGCCTGCTGGCGGATCGGCGCGGTCATCGTCGTCGCCGACGCGGGACTGGGGGTGCGCGGGCTCGCGAGGGCCCTGCGCGGGGCCTGGCCCGACCACCTGATTGCGGTGGGCCGCGGGCTGGCCGCGGCCCGGGCCCTGCGCATCGGCGGCCGCCGGTTCGCGGCCGGGCCGATCAGCTCGGCGCGGGCCAGGGCGCTGGGCGCCGAGGCGACCCTGGGTGACCTCGCCGCCCGCGGACGGGGCCGCCCGCTGCCCGAGCGGCCCGGGCCCGAGGACGAGGCCGCGGTGGTCTTCACCTCCGGCGCCACCGGCCCGGCCAAGGGCGTCGTCTACCGCCACCGCCAGGTCGAGGCCAACCGCGACGCGCTGGTGGCGCTGTACGGCATCCAGCCCACGGACCGACTGGTGGCCGCCTTCGCCCCGTTCGCGCTGTACGGCCCGGCGATGGGGATCGCCTCGGCGGTCCCCGACATCGACGTGACGCAGCCCGCCACCCTGGACGCCGCCAAGCTCGCCGACGCCGCGGCAGCCGTGGGCGCCACGCTCGTCTGGGCCTCGCCGGCCTCGCTGCGCACGGTCGCCGCCACAGCGGGCGCGCTCACCCCGGTGCAGCGCGAGGCGCTGGCCGGCGTCCGGCTGCTGATGAGCGCGGGGGCGCCGGTGCCCGCGCCGTTGCTGCGCCTCATGCTGGGCGTGCTGCCCAACGCCGAGGCGCACACTCCGTACGGCATGACCGAGGTCTTGCCGGTGGCCGACATCGACCTGCGCGGGATGGCCTTGGCGGGACCGGGGGAGGGCGTCTGCGTCGGGTTCCCGGTCGCCGGGGCTGAGATCGCCATCGACGACGTCGACGGCGCCGGCGAGATCCTGGTCCGCGCGCCGTGGGCCAAGGACCGCTACGACCGGCTCTGGGCCACCGAGTCGGCGGCCTCGCACGAGGACGGCTGGCATCGCACCGGCGATGTCGGCCACCTGGACCCCGAAGGCCGGCTCTGGGTCGAGGGCCGCCTGGCGCACGTCGTGTGGACGGCCGACGGTCCGGTGACCCCGGTCGGCGTCGAGCAGCGGGTGGAGGCCCTCTCGCAGGTCGAGGCCGCCGCCTGCGTGGGCGTCGGGCCGGCGGGCGCGCAGGTCGTGGCCGTGGTGGCGGTGCCGCGCGACGGGGCCCCCAGGCGCGGGGGGCTGGCCGAGCCTGAGCTGGCGGCCGCTGTGCGCGACGTCGCCGGAGTGCCCGTCGCCGCCGTCCTCGTGCGGCCGGAGCTGCCGGTGGACATCCGGCACAACTCCAAGATCGACCGCGCCGCGCTTGCGCGCTGGGCCTCGCACCGGCTGGCGTGAGCCGTGCGGGTCCTGGTCACCGGCGCGTCCGGGCTGCTGGGCGGCGATGTCGCGCGCCGGCTGGCCGAGCGCGGCGACCAGGTCGTCGTCCTGCAGCGCCGGCCCAGCGGCTTGGGGCTTGAGGAGCGGCTCGCCGATGTGCGCGACCCGGCGGCGCTCGCGGCCGCGGTCGAGGGGATGGACGCCGTCGTCCACCTGGCGGCCAAGGTCAACGTGGTCGGCGCCTGGGCCGACTACCTGGCCATCAACGTGGAGGGCACCCGGGCCCTCGTCGAGGCGGCCGCGCGCGCAGGGGTGCGGCGCTTCGTGCAGGTCTCCTCGCCCTCGGTGGCGCACGCCGGCCGGTCCCTCGTCGGCGCGGGCGCCGGGCCCGCCGACCCGGCGTCGGCCCGCGGCCCGTACAGCCGCAGCAAGGCGATGGCCGAGCAGATCGCGCTCGCGGCGCATGGTCCCGCGATGGCGGTGGTCGCGGTCCGGCCGCACCTGGTGTGGGGGCCGGGCGACACCCAGCTCGTCGAGCGGATCGTGGAGCGCGGGCGGTCGGGGCGGCTGGCCCTGGTCGGCAGCGGCTCCGCGCTGATCGACACGACGTACGTCGACAACGCCGCCGAGGCCCTGGTGGCGGCGCTCGACCGGGCGGCCGAGGTGGGCGGGGAGGCGTTCGTGGTCTCCAACGGCGAGCCGCGTCCGGTCGCCGAGATCCTGGCCGCGATCTGCGCCGCCGCGGGGGTGCCAGGCCCGCGGCTGCGGGTGCCGTTCCCGGTCGCCTGGTCGGCTGGGGCCGCCGTGGACGCCGTGTGGGGCCTGCGCGGGCGCGAGGACGACCCGCCGCTCACCCGGTTCCTGGCCGAGCAGCTGGCCACGGCGCACTGGTTCGACCAGAGGCGCACCCGCGAGGCCCTGGGGTGGGCGCCGTCGGTGTCGCTGGACGAGGGCTTCGCCCGGCTCGCCGTCGCGTACGCGCGCTGAGGCGGCCGGCCCGGGAACGGGGGTTCCCAAGCCGGCCGCGGTCGCGCCCTGCTCCGTGGGATCAGGCGTTGGTGCTGCTCGTCGTGCTGGCGCTCGGGCTCGGGGCGGCGCCGCCGCGCGGCCCGCGCGGCCCGCCCGGGCCACCCGGGCCACCCGGGCCATGCGCCTCGTCGCCGGTCACCGTGAAGGACTTGTCGACCTCCACGGTCACCCGGGTGCCGTCGGCCTTGGTGAGGTGCGCCTCGTAGACGCCGTCGGAGTCGGTCTCGATGCGCAGCACGGTGGCGCCGGGGTACTTCGCCAGCGCGGCGGCCTTGACCTTCTCGGCGGTGTCGCCGGTGAGCAGCGACTCGTCGGGGCGCTGCGGCTGCGACTCGTCGCGGGGGGCCGGAGCCGGGTCCGCGGTCGCCGACGCGGCGCCGGTGGTGGAGTCCACGGTGTCGGCGCTGGCGCTGAGGGCGCCCATGAGCACGCCCCCGGCGAGCAGGCCGGCGGCGAGTCCGCCGCCCACCATCGCCGCGGTGCGCCGACGCGATCCGGAGCCGCCCGGGGCGGGAGTCGCGGGAGTTGCGGTGAAGTCGTCCATCATCGTGTCCTTTCCTGCGGGGCCCGTCGGTCGAGCCCGATGACCACGACGATGGGCCAGGGATCTGGGCGGATCCTGTGGCGATCCGCAGTGGGGGCTGTCAGCGCGTCATAGGTTGCGACCGTGACCCCCACGCTTCCGTCCCGCGCCCGCGTCGTCGTCATCGGAGGCGGGGTGATCGGCACGTCGGTCGCCTACCACCTGGCCCACGCCGGGTGGACCGACACCGTCCTGCTGGAGCGCGACCGGCTCACCTCGGGCACGACCTGGCACGCCGCCGGGCTGATGGTGACGTTCGGGTCGACCTCGGAGACCTCGACGCGGATGCGCCAGTACACCCGCGACCTCTACGCGCGGCTGGAGGCCGAAACCGGGCAGTCCACCGGATTCACGCCGGTGGGCTTCATCGAGGTCGCCGCCGACGAGGGCCGCCTCGAGGAGTACCGCCGGGTGTCGGCGTTCAACCGGTTGATGGGCGTGGACGTTCAGGAGATCTCGCCCGCCGAGGTCGCCGCGATGTTCCCGCTGGCCCGCACCGACGACCTGCTCGCCGGCTTCTACGTCGCCGAGGACGGCCGCGCCAATCCGGTCGACGTGACGATGGCGCTGGCCAAGGGCGCGCGCCAGCAGGGTGCGGCGGTGCTGGAGGGGGTGCCGGCGCTCGGCGTGTTGACCGAGCGCGGAGCCGTGCGCGGCGTCCGCACGCCGTACGGCGACATCGAGTGCGAGTACGTCGTGAACTGCGCGGGCATGTGGGCGCGGCAGCTCGGCGAGGCGCACGGCGTGACGATCCCCCTGCAGGCGGCCGAGCACTACTACCTGGTGACCGAGGCCGTCGACGGCATCGACCGGTCGTGGCCGGTGCTCGAGGACCCGTCGTCGTACGGGTACTTCCGCGAGGAGGGCGGCGGGCTCATGGTCGGGCTCTTCGAGCCGGTGTGCGCGCCCTGGCGGGTCGAGGGCGTGCCCGCGGACGCCTCGTTCACGACGCTGGCGCCGGACTGGGATCGGATGGGCCAGTACCTGGAGAAGGCGATGTCCCGGGTGCCGGTGTCGTTCGAGGTCGGCATCCGCACCTTCTTCTGCGGCCCGGAGAGCTTCACGCCGGATCTCGCCCCGGTGGTCGGCGAGGCGCCCGAGGTCCGCAACTACTTCGTCGCCGCCGGGCTGAACTCCATCGGCATCCTGACAGGCGGCGGCCTCGGCCGGGCCATGGCGCACTGGGTCATCGACGGCCAGCCGGACATCGACGTGACCGGCATGAACATCGACCGGCTGCACCACTACCAGGCCAACCCCGACTACCGCCGCACGCGCACCGTCGAGTCGCTGGGGCAGGTGTACGCCTGCCACTACCCGCACAAGTCGATGCAGACCGCCCGCGGCGCCAAGCGCTCGCCCCTCCACGAGCAGCTCAAGGCGCAGCGCGCCTGCTTCCGCGACGTCAGCGGGTGGGAGGGCGCCGACTGGTACGCGCCGCAGGGCGCCGAGCCGTCGCCGGGCGCCCTCACCTGGGGCCGGCCGGACTGGTTCGGCCACTGGGAGGCCGAGCACCGCGCCGTCCGCGAGGACGTCGGCCTGATGGACATGGCGTTCATGGCGAAGTTCCACGTCGAGGGCCGCGACGCCGGCGCGGTGCTGGAGCGGCTGTCGGCGAACCGGGTCGACGGCGAGCCCGGCGCCATCACGTACACGCAGTGGCTCAACGACCGCGGCCGGCTGGAGGCCGACCTGACGGTGACCAAGCTCGACGAGGGCCGTTTCCTGGTGGTGGCCTCGGACACCGCCCACCGCCACGTCGAGACGCTGCTGCGGCGCGGGATCGGCGACGCGCATGCCTTCGTCGCGGATGTCACCTCGGGCTTCGCGCAGCTCAACGTGCAGGGGCCCCGGTCGCGCGACCTGCTGCAGTCGCTCACCTCGGCCGACCTCTCGAACGAGGCATTCCCGTTCCGCGCCGCGCGTGAGATCGACCTCGGCTACGCCCGCGCGCTGTGCGTGCGGATCACCTACCTCGGCGAGCTCGGCTACGAGCTGTACGTCCCCGCCGAGCAGGCCGCCCACGTGTACGAGCGGCTAGTCGAGGCAGGCCCGGCGTACGGGCTGCGGCACGTCGGGCTCAAGGCGCTGTCCAGCCTGCGGCTGGAGAAGGGCTACCGCGACTACGGCCACGACATCGACAACACCGACACCGTCCTGGAGGCCGGGCTCGGCTTCGCGGTCGCGCTGGACAAGCCGGGCGGCTTCACCGGGCGCGACGCCGTGGCCGCGCAGCGGGCCGCCGGGCCGCTGCGCAAGCGGCTCGTGCAGGTGCTGCTGGCCGACCCCGAGCCGCTGATGTTCCACGCCGAGCCGCTGCTGCGCGACGGCCGGGCCGTGGGCTATCTGCGGGCCGCCTCGTACGGGTTCACGCTCGGCGGCGCCGTCGGGCTGGCGATGGTGGAGGCGGACGACCCCATCGATCAAGCGTGGCTGGACGCGGGGGAGTGGGAGGTCGAGATCGCCGACCGACGGTGGCCGGCCCGCGTCTCGCTGCGCCCGCTCTACGACCCGGCCAACGAGCGGATCCGGGGGTAGCTCAGCCGCCGGCCTTGCGGCGGAAGGTGCGCTGCGACTTGGCGGGCCCATGCGCCTCGTGGACCTTGGAGTCGCCCTCGGCGTGCCCGCCGCCGCCGGACTGGCTGGCCTGCTTGCGGTCGAGGGCCTCGCGGTAGCGCCGCTTGACGTCGTCGTCGGCGGCCTTGACCGACTCCGGCTGAGGGGTGTCCGCGGTCATGGGGTCTCCTGGGGCGAAGGGCGCGAGGGTCCGCGTGCGGTCCACGGTACGCGCTGCGGAACGCCTGTCAGCCCATCACGGTGTGGCTTGAGTCGGCGTGGGCGGCGCGCAGCCTGGAGTAGTGCCCGAGGTCGATGGCCAGGCCGGACCAGCGGCCGATGATCTGGACCGGATCGGCGTCGTGGTCGTGGCCGGACTCGACCGCGTCGATCAGCCGCGCCATCAGCTCGCCGACCAGCGGCGCGTTCTTGAACTGGTTGCCGCTGGTGCCGATCGCGACGTAGAAGCCCGGCAGCTCGGTGCGGTCGTAGATCGGGATCCAGTCGTCGGTGACGTCGTACACACCGACGATGCCGCTGGGGCGGGGCGGCACGGGGAGCTCGGGCAGCCGGCGCGCCGCCCGCAGCGTCTGCGCCTCCCACACCTCGGCGGTGACATGTCCGTCGACCTGGTCGGGGTCGTCGAGCCAGGTCAGCGGGTCGCACTCGGGCTCCATGCCTCCGACGATCAGCGTGCCCCCGGCGTGCGGGCGCAGGTAGACGCCGAGGTCAGGGTCGGTGAGGAAGGCGCCCGAGCCGAGGTCGAACCCGGACGGGGCCGGAACGGAGTGGACCTCTTGGCGCAGCGGGCGCAGGGACATCGTGAAGTCGGAGCCGACGCCGGCCATCGCATTGAGCCGCGACGACCACGGGCCGGCGGCGTTGACGACGACGGGGGCGCCCAGCGCGGTGCCGTCGTCGAGGGTGACGCCCGCCACGCGCCCGGCGTCGCGCTGCACGCCGACGACCTCGCTGCGCAGCCGCAGGACGGCGCCCTGGGCGACGGCGGCGTGGGCCAGGTTCTGCGCCGCGAGCGCGGGGTCGTCGAGGTAGCCCGCGTCGGGGGTGAGGTAGCCGGTCGAGCGTTCCGTGGGCGCCGTCGAAGAACCGCTCGTCCGTGACCGGCACGGGCGGCCCGTACGCGCCGGTGTCCAGCGCGGGGAAGCGGGCGGCGAGCTGGGCGGAGTCGAACCGCTCGTACGGCACGCCGAGGGCGTCGAACAGCGCGAGGGTCTGCGCGGTCGGCAACCCGGGCGAGTCCAGGACCAGCGCCCCGGTGCGCACGAACGAGGCCATGCCGGCCGGGTCGCGAGTGCCCAGGTAGGCCTCCCAGTCGAGCCAGCGGCGGGCGGACTCCCAGGCCGCGGCGACCCCGTCCCGGGTCGAGTAGTGGAAGCGCACGATGGCGCTGCTCGCGCTCGTCGACCCCGAGCCGACCGCTCCGGACCGGTCGACCAGGCAGACCGAGCGCCCGCCGCGGGCGAGCTCCAAGGCGATTCCCGCCCCGATCACCCCCGCGCCGATCACGACGGCGTCGCAGCGTTCGGCCATCGCGGGTCCTCAGGCCTCAGCCGGTGGCCGCACCCGGCGACTCGGCGTGGCTCCTCTGCCGCGGGTGCGCCATCGGAACTTGCCGCGTCTGGATCGCTGGCCGTTGCCGGTGTCGGGCTGCGCGTAGTAGTCGACGAGCACCTCGTAGCGCTTGGTGTAGATCTCGAAGAGCGCCAGCAGCAGGGCGGCGACCGGGACGGCCAGCAGCGCCCCGGCGACGCCGAAGAGGGACGCCCCGAGCATGACGGAGGCGAAGGACACCGCGGGGTGGACGTTGACGGCCCGGGCGCTGATCCGGGGCTCCAGCGTGAGGTTCTCGACCTGCTGGTAGGCGACCCCCCAGGCCAGCGCGAACAGGCCGTCCTTGGGGTCGGCGCTGAGCAGGCCGATGAGCACGGGCAGCGCGATCGCGATGTAGGTGCCGATCGTGGGCACGAACTGCGCCACCACACCGGTCCAGATGCCCAGCGGCAGCCAGTACGGCATCCCGATGAGGTAGAGGAACAGCGCGGTGGTGGCGCCGTTGATCGTCGCCAGGACGACGCGGGCGGCCACGTAGCCGCCGGTCTTCTCGACCGCCAGCGTCAGCGCGGTGTCGAACGGCGGACTGCCGCTTGGGGGGCAGCAGGCCCGCGACCCAGTGCGCCAACCGGGGGGCGTCGGCGGAGAAGTAGAACGTGAACAGCGCGAAGGTGAACAGCGAGAAGAACGCGCCGACCGCGGCAAAGAGCACCGCGAGCACCCCGGCGGCGAGGTCGGCCGTGACGCCGGCGACGTCGCCCGGGCCCGAGGCCGGCCTGCTGGAGCAGCTCAATGGGGTCGAGGTCGGTGTCGAAGCGCTCGTTGATCCAGGCGATGAGCCTCCTCGATCGCGTCGGGGAGGCCCTGGACCAACTGGATCAGCTGGTCGGCGAGCAGCCCGCCGAAGAGCAGGAAGAACACGACGGTGGCGAGTGCGAAGGCGACCATGACCAGGCCGGTGGCCAGCCCGCGCTTCATGCGCTGGGCGAGGCGGCTGACGGCGGGCTCCATCGCGATCGAGGCGAACCAGGACATCAGCAGGATGAACAGGACGCTGCCGCCGTCCTCCAAGGACGAACCGGCCGAAGAGGAAGAGCGCGATCGCGGCGAAGACCAAGACGAGGACGCGCCAGACGCTCCGGGTGTCGACCGCGGTCGGCGGCGGTGGCGCGCTCATCTGGGGCTCCTTGTCGGGACCAGGTCGTACAGGGTCGTGCGCCGCCTCAGCCGCCTGCCGGCGCCGGCCACGGCGTGCTCCAGCGCGTCCTCATCGAGGAGCTGGCCGTGCGCCGCCCCCGCGGCCCGGCTGATGTTCTCGTCCATCAGGGTGCCGCCGAGGTCGTCCACCCCGGCGGACAGCAGCTGCCGGGCGCCATCGATACCGAGCTTCACCCAGGAGGCCTGGATGTGGTCGATGTCCTCGGCGTACGCGATCCGGGCCACCGCGTGCACCAGCACGACCTCGCGCCAGGTCGGGCCCCGGCGCGCCCCCCGCTTGAGGTAGATCGGCGCGGCCATGTGCACGAACGGCAGCCCGACGAACTCCGTGAAGCCGCCGGTCTCGCGCTGCAGGGCCCGGGTGCGCAGCAGGTGGCGGGCCCAGTGCCGCGGCTCCTCGATCGAGCCGAACATCATCGTGACGTTCGACCGCAGGCCGACCGAGTGCGCGACGCGGTGGCACTCCAGCCACTCCTCGGTGCTGATCTTGTCGGGGCAGAGGACGGCGCGGACCTCGTCGTCGAGGATCTCGGCGGCGGTCCCGGGCAGCGAGCGCAGGCCGGCGTCCATCAGCCGACGGAGGTACGCCTCAAGCGGCTCGCCGAGGCGTCGCGCGCCCTCGGTCACCTCGAGCGCGGTGAAGCCGTGGATGTGCAGGTCGGGCGCCGCCCCGCTTACCGCACGGGCCACGTCGATGTAGTAGTCGCCGTCGAAGTCGGGGTGGATGCCGCCCTGCAGGCACACCTCGGTTGCGCCGAGGTCCCACGCCTCGGCGGCCCGCCCGGCGATGTCATCGAGAGTGAGCAGGTACGGCTTGCCGCGCAGGTTGAGCGACAACGGGCCCTTGGAGAACCCGCAGAACCGGCACTTGAAGGTGCAGACGTTGGTGTAGTTGATGTTGCGGTTGCGGACGTAGGTCACGTCGTCGCCGACGACGCCGGCGCGGATCTCATCGGCGTACGCGGCCACCGCCGCGACCTCGGGGCCGCGGGCGGCGAAGAGGGTGACGAGCTCGTCCTCACCGAGGTCCTGCCCGGCCCGGGCCCCGGCGAGGACCTCGGCCACGGCGCCGCCTGCGGCGGGACGGCCGGGGATCAGCGCCGGGGGAGCCGAGTCGGCGCCGGAGTACCACGCCGTGGAGCGGCGCCCGACCTGGATCACCTCGGCCCCGGTGCCCACATTGGCCGCGTCCTGGTGGCGCTCGGGGAAGGCCGCGCCGGGGTCGTCGCGTCCCAGCGACTCGGCGTCGGCTCGGTCCAGCACCGGGAAGCGCATCCGCTCGTCGAGCCAGCGCGCCGGATCGCGCGCGAACTCGGGGTAGATCGTGAGTCGGGGGGCCAGCGCGAGACCGTGGTCCTCGACGGCGGCACGCAGCCGGTCGATGGCCGGCCACGGGCGCTCGGGGTTCACGTGGTCGGCGGTGACGGGGGAGACGCCCCCGAGGTCGTCGATGCCGGCGTCGAGCAGCGCTGCGAGATCGTCGGTGAGGTTGGGCGGCGCCTGCAGGTGGACTTCCGGCGGCAGGATCAGGCGGGCCAGAGCGATGGCGTCGAGGAAGTCCTCGGGAGGGCAGGGCGGAGCGGCGCGCATCGCCGTGCCGGGCTTGGGCAGGAAGTTCTGGACGATCACCTCCTGGACATGGCCGTGGCGGGTGTGCGCGTCGGCGATGGCCTCCAGCGCCTCGATGCGATCCGGCCGGGACTCGCCGATCCCGACCAGGATCCCGGTGGTGAACGGGATCGCGAGCCGACCGGCGGCATCCAGCGTGGCGAGCCGCCGCTCGGGCGCCTTGTCCGGGGCTCCCCGGTGCGCGGCCAGCGCGGGGTTGAGCGACTCCAGCATCATCCCCTGGCTCGCCGAGACCCCGCGCAGGAGCGCGAGCTCCGGCTCGGACAGCGCGCCCGCGTTGGCGTGCGGCAGCAGCCCGGTCTCCTCGACGACCAACCGGCACATGGCCGCCAGGTAGTCGACGGTGGACGCGTAGCCGTGCTCCCGCAGCCAGGCGCGTGCCTCCTTGTAGCGCGCCTCGGGGCTCTCGCCCAGGGTGAAGAGCGCCTCGTGGCAGCCGGCCTGCGCACCGTCGACGGCGATCGCGAGCACCTGCTCGGGGGACAGGTAGGGGCTGGCGGCGCGCGACGGCGCCTGGGCGAAGGTGCAGTAGCCGCAGCGGTCGCGGCAGAGGTGGGTCAGCGGGATGAACACCTTGGGGGAGTACGTGACGCGCGTGCCGAAGGCCTCATCGCGCACCGCCCGCGCCCGGCGCGCTAGGCCGTCGAAGCCCCGATCCAGCAGCCCCGGGGCCGCAACCGTCATCGCACCGTCCTTCGAAAGGCGCCGCCCTCGGCATTGCCCCTGAACGGTACTCGGCGCCTCCGCGGGTTCGTCAGGGCTGCTTGAACCAGTCCCGGGCCGGGCCCCGGACGAGCATCGTGATCAGGGCCACGGTGAGCCCGATCGTGACGATGGCCGACAGCGGCCAGCCGCCGCCGAAGAGGGCGAGCACGCTCACGGCGAGCCGGAAGACCAGGAAGGCGATCACCACGATCCTGGCCCGGCGGTTGCCCCGGGCCAGCGCCCGGGCGAGCCCCAGGATGACGACGGCGAGCACGAGCGTCACGATGCCGTCGACCAGGTTGGCGGCGGCGCTGATCGAGGGGTCCTTGACGACCACGCCGACCGCCGCGCGCACGAACGCCAGCCCGGCGCGGTAGAACTCCACGAGCGACCCGATGACCAGCAGCGCGACGACCGCCCGGACGGCCGTCGGCAGCCCGCCGAAGCTGTGCCCGACCTGCGGTCCCACGGCCCCCTGCGGCGTCAACGCGCCCATGGCGTGTCCTCCACTCCCAGTTCGTCGAGCGCCGCGTTGAGGCGGCGCGCGACCTCGGCGTTCCAGGAGTCCGCGGTGAGCACGGCGCCCATCGCGTCCGCGGTGGACTCGGGGTAGAGGTGGCCGGACCCCGGGGGCGTGGTCGCCGCCGCCGCCAGGTCGAGGCCGACACGCCAGAAGGTCGCGATCGGCCACCAGCGCAGCGAGGGGTCGACACCCGGCCCGAGGGGGTCGCGCAGCCACTCGGCCGGCCACACGACCAGGGAGCCGTTCCACCACGCCACGGGGTCGTTGGGGTGGGCCACCAGGGCGATCCGCCGGCCCTGCCAGCGGGCGGGCGGATCGGTGAGCTCCTCGGCCTCGATGAAGGCCTGCGCCACGGCGCCGCGGTCGATGTCGGGCTGCCAGATCGGCCCACCGGCCCGGTTCTCGCGCCAATCGGCCCACAGCGAGGCGGTGTACGGGGAGCCGACCCACACCGCGCCGTCGATGCTGCCGGGCTGGACGACCTCGGCGGGGGATCGGCCCGCCAGGGCGCCTTGCCCCCCGTACGCGCCGAGCGACTCGCCAAACAGCCAGACCCTGGGCCGCTGCGCCGGCGGCAGCACCTCGACGGCGTCGAGCACCGCGTCGATGACCGCCTCGCTCGACGCCACGGCCAAGGGGCGGTCGGCGATGAAGGAGAACCAGGACGGCAGGTAGGAGTACTGGATCCCCACCGTTGCCACGTCGCCGCCCAGCAGCAGCTCGGCGGCGTCAATGGCGTGCGCGTCGATCCACCCGGTGCCGGTCGGGATCGCGAGGACGAGATTGGCGCGGGCGAAGCCGCCGAGCCGGGCCAGCTCGGCCACCGCGTTCTCGGCCCGATCATCGGCGGATTGGCCCTGGGCCAGTCCGACGTACGCCCGCACGGGTTCGACGGCCTGCCCGTCGGCGAAGGCCGCGAGCTGCTCCCGCGTGGGCCCGCCGGTCACGAACGCGCGTCCGCGATAGCCCAGGCCGTCCCAGGCAACCGTGGACGAGGGGCCGCCGCTGCGCGTGTCCAGCGTGGGTGGGCTCTGTCCGTCCTGGCTGGCGTCGAGGGCCTGGTAGAACGTGCGGGTGCCCTCAAGGGCCATCCCCACCAGCGCGGCGCACACCGCGAAGGCGGCCACCGCTCCCACGGCCATCGACCAGCGGCCGGTGGGGACGAACCAGCGCGAGGCCCGGTCGAGCTGGCGGCCGAGCGCCCGAAGCAGCCGGCCGAGCAGGACGAGGGCCGCGAGCAGGGCCACGCTTGCCCCGAGCGCCAGCACGGGGTTGATCTGCGGGGGCGGCATGTCGAGGGCCTCGGCTTGGGCGTCGATGGCGGCGAGCGACCGCGGGGTCAGCGCCCCCGCGATGAGCCAGAGGGTGCCGGCCGCGGTCCAGCCCACCCGCCGGGCGGTCCGCCCCGGCCGCCAGCCGGCCATCCGCGCCAACGCGGACACCACCGCAGCGAGGCCGTACCCGGAGCACGCGACGAGGGCCGATCCCACCACGTCGATGAGCGGGCCGCGCGGCAGCAAGGACGGGCCCAACGCGGCGAGGTAGCCGAGCGCGGCCCCGATCAGGCCGGCGGCGGAGGGCGGCATGGACAACCGCGGACGCCGGGGGGCAGGGCCAGGGACGGTTGGTGCCTGGCTCCTGCCGTCCTTCGTCGTGCCAACGGCCACGGTGCTCCTCGCGGTTCGGCGAATCCTACGGCGCGATGGGGGCGTGCCCAGGGTCAAGCCGGCCCACCCAGGCCGAGACGAGCAGGTACTGCGCCGCCAGATAGGTCGCCATGACGAGCGCGTCGCCGGCCGGCACCTCTAGGCCGGCGACGCGCGCCCCGATGAGCGCGTCAGACAGCAGGAACAGCGCGCCACCCGCACCCGCCTGGGCGCCGAGTCCGGCCGCCAGGGCGCCCATCGCGGCCAGCGCGAGGCTGTAGCCCGCGACCGGTCCGCGCAGCGACCCCAGCCGGGGGCCGAGGGAGGCGTTGGCGCCGAGCCAGACCACGCCGTACGCGACCGCCGGCCACGGCGAGCGCCGCAGGCCGTCCATCGCGCGGAGCCGCGCGAAGCCCATTCCGTAGGCACCCTGCATGACGAGGAAGGCGAGCATGCCCGCGAGGAACCAGGCGCGCTGGCCGCCCAGCAGCAGGATGTCCCCGGCCGTGGCGGCGATCAGCCCGACGAGGAGCAGCCTTGGAATCCCCTGTCCGGACTGCTCGCGCGAGGCCCGCAGCGCCCAGGCCAGCAGGGCCGGCATGAGCATGGGCTTGATCGCGTTGGCGGTCCGCCGCCAGCTGGTGGCGCGGGCGCCCACCTCGGCGACCGACGCCGCGGCGTACACCGCGCCCCACCGGTTGATCCGCATGGGGTGCAGTTTGGCGCCGAGGGGCTGCGAGAATCCCGCGGTGACTGAATCTCCCCAGCCCCCGAGCACGCCAGGTCCCCCGCTCGCGCCCGACGAGGCGCCCGAGGAGGAGCGCGGAGGGGTGACCCGCCGCCGTCTCGCCCAGGTCTGGCGGCACATCCCGTTCACCCTCACCGTCGTCTCCGTGATGCTGGTCGTCGGCGTCGCCACTGGATCGCTCTGGAACGCCCTGGAAGGCCGGCCGCTGTTCGCCGACGTCGCCTACGGGCTGCCGTCGTTCCAGGACGGCCTGTGGTGGACGCCGGTCACCGGTGCCTTCTTCGCGATCGCCCCGTGGCAGTACGTGCCCGTCGCCCTCGGGTTCCTCGTGCTGGCCGGACTCACCGAGCTGGCGATGGGGACCCGTCGGGCGGCCATCGCCGTGGTGGTGACCCAGCTGGCCGGTGTGCTCGGAGCGGCGGCGCTGCTCGCCGTCCTGACCGCGACCCTCGACTGGGCTTGGGCCGAGAAGACCGCCGCGGTCATTGACGTCGGGTTCTCAGCGGGGGCGCTGGGCGGCCTGGCCGCCGCCACCGCCGCCTTCCGGGCGCCCTGGCGCGGCCGGGTGCGCTTCGCGCTGGTGATGTACGCCGTGCTCGCCTTCCTCTACGTCGGCGTGCTCTGGGACCTCGAGCACCTGATCGCGGTGGCGGTGGGGCTCCCGTTGGGCCCGTACTTGACGGGTCGGCGGCCTCGGCTGGGCGTCCCGTCGCTGAGCCGGCGGGAGTGGCGGCTCACGGCGGCGGTGACGTTCGGATTGTCCGCCGTGATCCGGCTGCTGCTGTGGTTCGTGCCGGGCGAAGGGCCGCTGGGGGCCGTCACCGGCGACAGCACGGTGACGTCCATGCTGATCGGCGCCGGCATCTCGGCGGCGATCGCCTTCGGGCTGTGGCGGGGCCGCAAGCTGGCCTGGCTGTTCGGCCTCGTGGTGTCGGTGCTCAGTTTGATGGGGCTCCTGCTCGTGGGCCTCTACGTCGCCGCGGCCGTCCCCGAGTCCGAGGTGACCGCCTTCCCGATCCCCGAGCTGGTCGTCGACGTCGCGCTGTGGGCTGCGCAGTTCGGCGTTCTCGTGTTCGGCAGCCACGCCTTCCAGGTGTCCAAGCGCGCCCGGGGGGCCGCCGCGTCGCGCAACTCCTCGGCCGAGCAAGAGGCCCGGGCCCGCGCGTTGCTCGCCCGCCACGGCGGGTCGTCGCTGGCGTGGATGACGACGTGGCCGGGCAACCGCTGGCACGTGGCCACCAACGACGCAGGCGAGGACGTGGCCTTCGCCGCCTACCAGGTGCACCGCGGCATGGCGATCGGGCTGTGCGATCCGGTGGGACCCGATGCCGCCGCCCGCGGTGCGGTGCTGGACGGGCTGCTGGAGGAGCAGGGGGCGCTGGGGCGGACGGTCTGCCTGTTCTCCGTCACTCGGGAGGTCGCCGACTGGGGGCTCGCCCGCGGCTGGCAGGCGGTCGTGGTCGCCGACGAGGCCCTCATCGACCTGCCGTCGCTGGAGTTCAAGGGCAAGTCCTGGCAGGACGTGCGCACCGCCCTCAACCGGGCCGGCCGCGATGGGATCACGGCCCGGATCGGCCCGCTCGCGGAGATGCCGCGCGGCCTGGTCAGCCAGGTGCGGTCGATCTCGGAGCAGTGGGTGGGCGACAAGGGGCTGCCCGAGATGGGGTTCACCCTGGGCGGCGTCGACGAGGCCCTGGACCCCGAGGTGACCTGCGTGCTGGCGGTGGACGCCGACGGCACGGTCCTCGGGGTCACCTCCTGGCTGCCAGTCCACGCGCCGGACGGCGCCATCGAGGGGCGGACGCTCGATGTGATCCGGCGGCTGCCGGACGGGTTCAAGTCCACCGCGGAGTTCCTCATCGCCTCGGCCTGCCTGCACTTCAAGGAGGCCGGCTGCCAGTACGTCTCGCTGTCGGGGGCTCCGCTCGCCCAGCACAGCGACCCCGAGAGCGCGCAACCCCTCGACCGGCTGCTGGGCTGGCTGGGCGAGACGATGGAGCCGCTGTACGGGTTCCGGTCGCTGGAGGCGTTCAAGGCGAAGTTCGCGCCCCGGCATCGGCCGCTCTACCTGGTCTTCGCCGACGAGTCCCAGCTGCCGCGGATCGGCCTGGCGATGACCAAGGCGTACCTGCCGGACGCGTCGATGGCCCAGCTCGCAGCCGCCGGCCTGTCGACGGCTCGGGCCGAGTCGCACTGACGACGCCCGTACTATTCGCTGCCATGACGGCCGGTCCGGGGTTTCGGTGCGCGCGCGGCGCGCTCCTGGCCGCCGCCGTGGTGGGGGTCAGCGCCTCGGCCCACGCCTGGGCCGGAGGCGGCTGGCCGCCCGGCGGCCTCGCGCTCGGCGGGTGGCTCGTGTTGGCCGCCGCCTTCGCCGCGGCGCTCGGGCGCGAGGCCGGCGTCGCCCTGATCGCCGTGCTGCAGCTCGTCGGGCAGGCCGCGCTCCACGGCTTTCTCTCGCTGTCCCATCCCGGCCACGGGGGCGACGCGGCCCCCGCGGCCCTGGCCTCGCCCGCGGGCGGGCACCTGCACTCCGGCTCGTTGGCGGGCGCGGCCCACGCGTCGGGCTCGCTCACCGACAGCCTGCTGTCCGGCGGCTGGGCGATGCTGCTGGCCCACCTCGCGGCGGCCGCGATCCTGACCGGCTGGCTGCTGGCCGGGGAGCGCGCCGTCTGGAGCCTCCTCGGTGGGCTGGCTGCGGCCGGCTCCGGCGTGTGGTCTCGGACGGTGGCCCTGGCGGCGCAGGCGCTCGAAGGGCTTGCCGACCGTGTTCGGCGGGCCGGCGCCCCTGCCGGCCGGCTTCGGGCGGCTCCCGGCCATCCGGCCCGGGTCCGTGCTGCGGGTCGCGCCCCGTCGCGGTCCGCCGCAGCCGGCCTCCGCCTGAACCCAGCCAGAAACGCACGCCCCTCAGGGCGGGTGTGGCAGGGACCAGGCGGATCCGCCTGCTCTGACCCAATCCCTTCCTGTTGAGAGGCCCTTCCATGCGTCCTGCCCTGTCCCTGCTCTCCGCCGCCGTGCTCGCGGCCGTCGCCCTGACCGGCTGCGGCTCCAGCGACTCAGCCGACTCCGCTGCCACGACCCCCTCGCCGACCGCCGCCGCGGTGGCCTTCGACGAGACCTGGGTCAAGGCCGCCGACACCGGCATGACCGCCGCCTTCGGCGTGCTCTCCAACTCCTCTGCCGAGGACATCACGCTCGTCTCCGCGGCCAGCCCCTCGGCCACCATGATGGAACTGCACGAGATGGCCATGACCGACTCCGGCATGGTGATGCGCCCGAAGGAGGGCGGTTTCGTGGTGCCCGCCGGGGAGTCGCTCACCCTGGAGCCCGGCGGCCTGCACCTGATGTTCATGGGCCTCACCGCGCCGATCAAGGCCGGCGACGAGGTCCCGATCACGCTCACCTTCGACGACGGGTCCACCCTCAAGGTGATGCCGGTGGCCAAGCCCTTCACCGGCGGCAACGAGCAGTACCAGCCGAGTGGTTCGGCCAGCCCGATGCCCACGATGTCGATGGCGGGCTGAGCGGATCGCGATGAGCACCACGTTCAGCGGGCCCTGGTCGCGCCGGCGGTTTCTGACCGTCGGCGCGGCCGGGCTCGGCGGCGCCGCCGTGGCCGCGACCGGGTTGACGCTCGCGCAGCGCGAGCAGGAGGCGTCGTCCCCCGCCGATCCGCCCCCTCCGGTCGCGTTCCGCGGCGCCCACCAAGCCGGCGTCGCCACGCCGCAGCAGCAGGCGGCCGTGTTCGCCGCCTTCGACCTCCCCGCAGCCGCGACGGCGGCCTCGACCCGCGACGCACTGGGCCGGCTGATGAGGTTGTGGACCGACGACATCGAGCGGCTGATGGCCGGCCGCGCCCCCCTCGGCGACACCGAGCCGGAGCTGGCGGCCCAGCCGGCGGGGCTCACCGTCACCGTGGGGCTCGGGTCACGGGTCTTCGAGGCGCTCGGGCGCCCCGATGCCCGGCCACCCGGGCTGGTCGACCTGCCCGCGTTCGGGATCGACCGGCTGGAAGAGCGCTGGTCGGGCGGCGACGTCCTGGTCCAGATCGGCTCGGACGACCGGATGGCGGTGGCGCACGCCCTGCGCGTGCTCAGCCAAGGACGCCCGGCCCTTCGTCACGGCCCGCTGGGCGCAGCACGGCTTCCTGCCCGCAGGGGAGGGACGCCTCGCAACCTGATGGGGCAGGTCGACGGCACGGCCAACCCCGCGGGAGGCGAGTTCGACACCGCGGTCTGGGCCACCTCCGGTCCGGACTGGCACGTCGGCGGCACCACCCTGGTGCTGCGGCGGATCCGGATGGACCTCGAAGGCTGGGATCTGATGGGCCGCCCCGAGCGCGAGCAGGTGATCGGACGCCGGCTCGACAACGGCGCGCCCCTCACCGGCGCGGCCGAACGCGACGTCCCAGACCTTGAGGCGCTCGGCCGCGACGGCCTGCCGGTCATCCCGTCGTTCGCGCACATCCGGCTGGCGGCGCCGGGCGACGGGGTCCCCCGGATGCTGCGCCGCGGCTACTCCTACGACGACGGCCCGGGCGACTCGGGCCTGCTGTTTGCGGCCTACCAGGCCGATATCGCCACCCAGTTCCTCCCGGTGCAGCAGCGCCTGGCGGAGCGCGACCTGCTCAACCGATGGACGACGCCCGTTGGGTCGGCGGTCTTCGCGATCGCCCCCGGATGCCCCCCTGGAAGGTGGCTATGCGACACGCTCTTGGCATGAACCCGGTCCGGCTGGCCGGAGCGGCGGTCATCGCGGCCGCGCTCCTCGGCTGGGCCGCGGCCCCGGCCGCCGCGCACAGTGAGCTGGTGTCCAGCGACCCGGCCAACGGGGCGAGCCTGCCTGCCGCCCCGCCGACGGCCACCCTGACCTTCAACGAGGACATCGCCGCGGAGTTCACGTCGGTGGCCGTGACCATCGGTTCTGCCGCCCCCGCTCCGGCCGCGGCCACCACGGCCGGGCCGGCGGTCACGGTCGACCTCGCCGCCGCCCTCGCGGCCCTGCCTCCGGACACCCCGGCCCAGTCCGGGCCGGTCGCCTGGACCGTCGCCTACCGCGTGGTGTCAGCCGACGGCCACCCGATCCAGGGTCAGGTCGCGTTCACCGCGCCGCTGCCCGCCGCGCCCACCCCGACACCGACGCCCACGCCGAGCGCGTCTCCCGCGTCGGAGCCGACGCCCAACGCGAGCGACCTCGCCGCGGCGGCCGCGGCGGAGCCCGTGGAGCCATCGGACGCAGGCGGTTCTGCCACGCCGTGGCTGGTCGGCGGGGCCGTGCTGATCGCGGCTGGCGCGGTCGGGGGAGTGGCGCTCGCGCGCCGACGTACCGTGTCCTCGTGACCGCCCGACTGCGCCCGCTGGCCCTGCGACCAATGGCCTTAGGCCTGCTGGTCCTCGCGCCCGCGGTCGCGGTCCTGGCCCTGGCGCTGGCGGGGTACGGCGGGGAGATCGCGCTGCCCGGCCTGCCCGAGATCCCGGCGTCGGCCCGCTGGGGGCTGCCGGTCGCGCGGGCGGTGCTCGACGCGTCGGCGGCACTGAGTATCGGCCTGCTCGCGGTGGTCGCGCTGGCGGTCCCGCCGCGTCGCGGCGACGATCCCGACGACCTCGGCCCGGTCCGCCAGCTCGGCGTCCGGGTCGCGGCCGGGGCGGCCGCGATCTGGGCCCTCGCGGCCCTCACCGTGCTGCTGCTGACCTACGCCGACCTCGCCGCCGTCGACCCGCTGTCGCCCGGCATCGTGCAGGAGGTGCTGTCGTTCACCGGGCAGTTCGAGCTGGGGCCGCCTACGCGGGCACGGCGGTGGTCGCGTTCATCGTCGCGAGCGTCGGCGCGCTCGCCACCCGGACCACCACAGCCGGCGTGCTCGCGCTGGTCGCGCTCATCGGCGTGGTGCCGCTCGCGCTCACCGGCCATGCCTCCAGCTCGGGCAACCACGACTGGGCCGTCGACGCCCAGCTGTTCCACCTGTCGGGGGTGACGGTCTGGGTCGGCGGACTGGCCGGCCTCGCCCTGCTGCTCAAGCTCCTCGACAAGGGGCTGGCCTCCTCGGTCGCGCGCTACTCCACGTTGGCGCTGGTCTCGTTCGTCGCGGTCGCCGCCTCGGGCGTCGTCTCGGCGGCGGTGCGCCTCGACGGGTGGTCGCAGCTGCAGACCGCGTACGGGGCCCTGCTGATGGGCAAGGTGATCGCGCTGGTGGCCCTCGGGGCCGCGGGCTGGTACCACCGCACCCGGCTGATCGCCGCGCTCCCGACCAGTGACCGGCCGCGCGCGCTGTTCGGCCGGCTGGCGCTGGCCGAGGTGGCCGTGATGGCCACCGCCATCGGGCTGGCCGTGGCGCTGGCCCGCACCTCGCCCACGGACCCGCTGGCCCAGCTGGAGGAGCTCTCGACGGCCGAGTCGCTGCTTGGCTACCCGCTTCCCCCTGAGCCGACCGTGCTGTCGTGGCTCACCGCGTGGCGGCCCAGCGTGCTGTGGCTCACGGTGGCCGCGATCGCCGTCGGGCTCTACGTGGCCGGGCTCCGCCGGATGCGCGCCCGCGGCGACCGGTGGCCGGCGGGCCGCACGGTGTCGTGGCTGCTGGGGTGGCTGCTCTTCACGTGGGCCACCTCGGGCGCCCCGGGGGTGTACAGCAAGGTGCTGTTCAGCATGCACATGGCCGAGCACATGGCCCTGGCGATGGCGGTTCCGATCCTGCTGGTGCTCGGCGCCCCCGGCACGCTGGCCCTGCGCACCCTCAAGCCGCGCGACGATGGCAGCCGGGGTCCGCGGGAGTGGCTCAACCGCGGCCTGCACTCGGGCTACCTGAGGTTCTTCGCCAACCCCCTGGTGGCGTCGGTCAACCTCGTCGGCAGCATGATCGTCTTCTACTACTCGTCGCTGTTCGGGTCGATGCTGCAGAGCCACCTGGGCCACCTGCTGATGACGCTGCACTTCCTGCTGGCGGGCTACCTGTTCGCCTGGGTGATCGCCGGGGTGGACCCCGGGCCGAAGCGGCCGACGTACCCGATGCGGCTGCTGCTGCTCGTGGGCGTGATGTCGTTCCACGCCTTCTTCGCGATCGGGCTGATGAGCTCGACCACGATCCTGGGCGTCGAGTGGTACTCCGCCCTCGGCTGCGACTGGTGCCCCGACCTGGTGGCCGAGCAGTACCGCGGCGCGTCGATTGGGTGGGCCCTCGGCGAGATCCCGACGGTCGCGCTGGCCCTGGCGATGGCGGTGGCGTGGGCGCGCTCCGACGACCGGGAGGCCCGGCGGATCGACCGGCAGGCCGACCGCGACGGCGACGCCGACCTCACGCGCTACAACGACTACCTGCAGTCACTGGAAGACCGCGGCGCGCGCTAACCCCGGCGAGCACCCCACCGGCGTTCAACGCCCAGTGCGCCCCCATGGGGGCGAGCAGGCTGCCGCTCCGCCGGCGCAGCCAGCCCAGCGCCAGCCCGGCCACCGTCGTCGCCGCCACCGTGCCGGCGACGGCCGCCGCGGTGGAGCCGGCCTCCGTCCGGCGCCGCGCGTGCTCGAACTCCACCGCCGGGCGCACGTGGGACAGGCCGAACAGCACGGCGCTGGCGACGTCGGCCACCCGCGGCCCGTGGTCGCGTTCAAGCAGGGCGGGCAGCACGCCCCGGTAGCCGACCTCCTCAAGCCAGACCGTCTGCAGCGGGATGACCGCGAACGCCTCGGCGAAGGCGGGCCGCCAGTCGGTGGGCAGCCGGTCGTCGTCGAAGGCCGCGGCCGCCCAGCGAGTGCGCAGCAGCGCGCCGTACGAGGTCGCGGCGGCGGCCGCCGCGCCGGCCGCCACGGCGGCCCCGCGGGGAGCGGCCTCGGCTCCGAGCCCGAGGTCTGCGGCGGTCAGCCCCGCCGACCGGGCCACGGCCAGCAGGCCGACCGAGGCGCCCGCGGCGACGAGCATCCCGGCCGGCTGCCGAAGCGAGGGCAGTCCGACGGCGCACCCGCCGAGGATCGCCACGGCGGCCGCGGTGTGGGTGCGCACAGACCCACCGTAGGCCCGCGCCTCGCCCGTCTCGGCCGGTCGGTAGGTTCGGGAGATGGACTTCGAGCCGAGTGAGCGCGCCATTGAGGCCTTGGGGCGGTTGACCGAGTTCATGGTCGAACGGGTCTACCCCGCCGAGGCGGCCTACGAGGAGCAGCGCGCAGCGCTGGCGGCCGACGGCCGCCCGCACGACCTGCCCGCGATCGTCGAGGACCTGAAGGCCGAGGCGCGCTCTCGCGGGCTCTGGAATCTGTTCCTCCCGCACGCCACCGACCCCGCCCACGGGCTGTCCGTCCTCGACTACGCGCCGCTCGCCGAGCTGACCGGCTGGTCGCCTGAGCTGGCCCCCGAGGCGCTCAACTGCGCCGCGCCGGACACCGGCAACATGGAGGTGCTCGACCTGTTCGGCACCCCGGCGCAGCAGGCCCGCTGGCTGGCGCCACTGCTGGCCGGTGAGATCCGCTCCGGTTTCGCGATGACCGAGCCGGACGTGGCCAGCAGCGATGCCACGATGATCCAGACCCGGATCGAACGCGACGGCGACGAGTACGTCATCAACGGCCGCAAGTGGTGGACCACCGGGGCGCTGGACCCGCGGTGCCAGGTGCTCGTGGTCATGGGCAAGACCGACCCCGCCGCCGACGTGCACCACCAGCAGTCGATGGTCCTGGTGCCGATGGACACCCCGGGTGTGCGCGTCGAGCGCAACCTCCCGGTGTTCGGCTACGTCGACCAGCACGGCCACGCCGAGATCACCTTCACCGACGTGCGCGTGCCCGTCGACCACCTCTTGGGCGAGGAGGGCGGCGGGTTCGCCATCGCCCAGGCCCGCCTCGGGCCGGGCCGGATCCACCACTGCATGCGGGCGATCGGCACCGCGGAGCGCGCGCTCGAGCTGATGTGCGCCAGGGCCGCGGAGCGGGAGGCGTTCGGCCGGCCGCTGGCCCGCCAGGGCGTCGTCCAGACCTGGATCGCGGAGTCCCGGGTGGCCATCGACCAGGCGCGGCTGCTCACCTTGCAGGCCGCGTGGGCGATCGACCGCCACGGGGCCAAGGGCGCCCGCAAGCAGATCGCGGCGATCAAGGCGGTCGCCCCCCGGATGGCCCTCGACGTCGTGGACCGGGCCATCCAGGTGCACGGCGGCGCCGGCGTCGGGCCGGACACCCCGCTGCCGGCCCTGTGGGCGGGGCTGCGCACGCTGCGGATCGCCGACGGACCCGACGAGGTGCACCTGCGCGACGTCGCCCGCCTGGAGCTGCGCGAGCAGCTCGCCCGGCGCGCTGGCACGGCGTGAGGGCGACCCGGTGACCGGCCCGCCGCCGCCCGGCGCGCGGCCGGTGCGCGACGAGGACGCCTTCGACGTCGCGGCCCTGCACGCCTGGCTGGCGCCGCGGTTGGGGCTGCCCGCCGAGCCGCCCGAGGTGCTGCAGTTCGGCGGCGGCGCCTCCAACCTCACCTACCTGCTGCGCTACCCCGACCGCGACCTCGTGCTGCGCCGCCCGCCCGTGGGGCGCAAGGCCGCCGGGGCGCACGACATGCGCCGTGAGTACGACGTGCAGCGGCTGCTGCGGCCGTCATTCGCCCTGGTGCCCGAGGTGCTGGCGTACGGCGACGACGAGGCGGTGCTCGGCTCGCCGTTCTACGTGATGGAGCACGTGCCCGGCTTGATCCTGCGCTCGGAGCTGCCCGCGGGCGTCACGCTCGACCGCGGCCAGGCGGCCGCCCTGGGCCACGGGGTGTTCGCCCGGCTCGCCGACCTGCACGCGGTCGACATCACCGCGGCCGGCCTCGACGTCTTCTCGCGCGGCCCCGGCTACGTCGGACGGCAGGTCGAGGGCTGGTCACGGCGCTTCCGCGATGCCCGCACCGACGACGTCCCCGACGGCGAGGCTGTGATGGCCTGGCTGCACGCGCACCAGCCCGCCGACTCGGGCGCGGTCCTCATCCACGGGGACTGGCGCTTCGACAACCTCGTCCTCGACCCCGCCGACCTGTCCCGGGTGCGGGCCGCGCTGGACTGGGAGATGGCCACGGTGGGCGACCCGCTGATGGACCTCGGCGCCGCGCTGGCGTACTGGGTCCAGGCCGACGACGACGAGGTCTTCCAGATGTTCCGCCGGCAGCCCTCGCACCTGCCCGGGATGCCGACCCGCGAAGAGATCGTCGCCGCGTACGCCGGCCGCAGCGGTCTGGACGTGGGCGGCTGGGCCTTCTACGAGGTGTACGGGCTGTTCCGGCTGAGCGTCATCGTCCAGCAGATCTGGTGGCGCTACCGCCACGGGCAGACCACCAACCCCGCCTTCGCCTCGTTCGGCGCCGCGGTGACGTACCTGCTCTCGCAGGCGGCGCGCCGCGCCGGCTAGGGCCGCCGGACCACCACGAGGGTGACGTCATCGGGCGCCCGCGACCCGGCGTGGGTCCGCACGGCGCCCTGCAGCCGTTCGAGCACCTCCGCGCTCGCCGCCCCTCCGGCGGTCTGCTGAGCGGCGAGTGCGCGCACGCCGTCGGGGCCGAGCTCCGCGCCCTCAGCGTCGCGGGCCTCGGTGGCCCCGTCGGTGGTGCAGACCAGGGCGCCGCCGGCGGGAAACGTCGCCTCGCCTGCAGACCAGCGGCCGCCGAAGGCCGAGAGCAGCGGTCCGGTCGGTGCGAGCTCGACCGAGGACCCGTCCGGGGCGCACAACCAGGCCGAGGGATGTCCGGCGTTGACCCAGCGGAGGGCCCCGCCGGAAGCCGGCAGCTCCACCAGCAGCGCGGTGGCCAGCGCCTCGCCCTGGAACAGCCCGCTGGCCCGTGCGAGGGCGTCGGCGATCGGGACCCCCTCGGCGAGATCGGCCCGCAGCAGGTCGCGCAGGCGCAGTGCCCCCAAGCCCGCCTCGACGCCGTGCCCGGCGATGTCGGCCACGACGAGGACGGTGGCGCCATCCGGCCGGTCGAGCAGGTCCCACCAGTCGCCGGCCAGGGCGCCCTCGGCCGGGACCACGGAGCCGGCCACCTCCCACCCGCGGGCCGAGGGGGCCGCCCGATGGTCGAGCTCGCCGCGCAGGTACGCCACCAGGGGCGACTGCTGGGCGATCGCCTCCTCGGCGCGGGCCGACTCGTCAACACCGCTCAGCAGCCGAGTCCGCATCCGCTCGGCGTTCGACCCCATCTCGGCGATCTCGGTGGGACCCGAAGGGGTCAGCGGGTGCTCGAGGTCGCCGGCCGCCACGTTGGCCATCTGCGTCGACAGCCGGCGGGTCGGCAGCAGGATCCACCGCCGCAGCAGCCAGGCCAGCAGCCCGACGGCCACCACGAGCACGACGGCCGCGGCCGCGAGGGCGCGCTGCAGCAGGGCGAGGGCCGCCGACCGCTCGTCTTGGGCGGCGGTGAAGGCGACGTCGGTGGCCTCGTCGAGGGCGTCGACGCTCACCCGGACCGCCAGGAAGGCCCGGCTGCCCGCGGTCGCACCTCGGCGGCCGACACCTCGCCACCGGATCGGATGGCGGCGATCTGCGGCTCGGCGTAGCCAGTGCGCCACGCGTCGAGGCTCGACCGACCGCCCCAATCCTGCGGGTGATCTCGGGCCCTCGGCGCCGGGGACCGCGGCCCAGTCGGTGCGCGCCGCCAGGGCCGCCATCGCGGCCAGCGAGCTGTCGGCCGCCGCGCGGCCGACCTCGTACGGCTGGAGGAGGGGCACCCGGCCGACTCAACACGAACCCCTGGAGCCCGGTCTCCTGGTTGAGCACGGCGGAGCGCAGGTCCTTGCCCTCCAGTTGGAGCGGGAGGATGGACTCGTCGGCGAGGTCCGCCGCGTCCTGCAGCATGCCCATCGCCGAGGTGACCACCCGGGCGCCCAGCGCCAGCGCGAGCAGCACGATCCCGAGCAAGACCAGGACCCGCGCCCGCAGCGATCGCACGCGGCGACCGTAGGGCATCGGACGACGTGCGCGGCGCAGGACGGGGCTACCCTCACGAAGGCCCGGCGGCCCGCGCGGAGGGCGGCCGGACGACGAACGGCGGGAGGTGGCGCCATGGGCGACCATGCGCCCGAACATGCGCCCCTCGTCGCCTCGGCCACCGATCGTCCGCCGCCGCTGCGGTTCGACCGCGCGGAACTCGCCGGCGCCGTGGCCGACCTCGGGGTCCTGGTGCCGATCGCGGTCGCGCTCATCGTGGCCAACGGGCTGTCGGCGACCGCCGTGCTGCTGCCGGCGGGGCTGCTGTACGTCGCCTCGGGCCTGGTCTACCGGCTGCCGATCCCGGTGCAGCCGCTGAAGGCGTTCGGCGTGATCGCCATCGCGCAGGGCCTGGGCGTGGCGGAGATCGCCGCCGGCGCCCTGCTGATGGGCGTCATCTTCCTGGCGCTCGGCCTGTCCGGGCTGATCGACCGTGCCGCCGGGCTCTTCCCCCGAGCGGTGGTCCGCGGGGTGCAGCTGTCGGTGGGGCTGCTCTTCTTCAAGCTCGCCTGGGGGCTGGTGGCCGAGCCCCCTGACGTCTTCGGCGACACGTGGCCGTCGGCCTGGATGATCCCCGCCACCGGCCTCCTCGTGGTGGTGGCGATCCTCGGCCGCCGGCACGCCGTGACGCTCGCGCTGGTCGGGATCGCCGCGGTGGTGGCCGCCGTGACCTACAGCGGGGCCTGGGAGTGGGGGCCGTCGGCGCTCGAGGCGCCGGCCCTGAGCGCCTCTGCGCTCGCGACGGCCGCCGTGGTGCTCGTGTTGCCCCAGCTGCCGTTGACCTTCACCAACTCGTGCGTGGCGGCGGCCGATGCCGCTCACGCGTACTTCGGGGCGGCGGCCGACCGGGTCCGGCCCGGACGGCTCGGGGTGAGCCTCGGCGCCGCCAACGTGCTGGCCGCCTCGATCGGCGGGATGCCGGTCTGCCACGGCGCCGGCGGGCTGAGCGCCACCGAGGCTTCGGGGCGCGCACGGGCGGAGCCCCCATCGCGATGGGGGTCGCCCTGCTAGCCCTCGCCCTGGTCGCGGGCAACTCGCTGGCGGGGGTGCTCACCGGCTTCCCGCTGCCGATCCTGGCTGCCCTGGTGGCCGTCGCCGGGTTGCTCCACCTCACCTTGCTGACGCGACCTCCGCGGTCCCTGGGAGTGGGCGCTGGCCCTGGCCATCGGGGTCGCCGGGGTGTTCGGCTACCTGGCGGTCGCGGTGGTCGCCGGGGTGGCGCTGTGGTGGGGGGTGCGCGCGCTCAGAGCGCCCAGCTGAGCGGCGGGGCGCCCTGCTCGGCCAGCGACGCGTTGGCCCGGCTGAACGGCCGCGAGCCGAAGAACCCGCGATCGGCCGACATCGGGCTGGGGTGCGCGCTGGCGATCCGCGGGATCGAGCCCAGGGCAGGGGTCAGGGACTGGGCGTCGCGGCCCCAGAGGATCGCGACCAAGGGACCGCCCCGCGCGGCCAGGGCGGCGATCGCCCGGTCGGTCACGGCCTCCCAGCCGCGCCCGCGGTGCGAGCCGGGCTCACCCGGGCGCACGGTGAGGACGCGGTTCAGCAGCAGCACGCCCTCATCGGCCCAGGCCGACAGGTCGCCGTGCGCGGGTGCCGGCCGGCCGAGGTCCGCGGCGTACTCGCGGTAGATGTTCTGCAGGCTGCGCGGCAGCGGTCGGGTCTCGGGCGACACCGAGAAACTACAGCCCCACCGCATGCCCGGGGGTCGGGTACGGGTCTTGCCCCACGATCAGCACGCGGACGTCGGCCAGCGGCCGCTGGAAGGCCCGCAGCACGCGGTCGCCCGCCGGCAGGTACCCGCGCCCGGCGGCGACCTCGGCGCGCAGGAAGTCGCCCATCGCGGCGATCTGCCCGGCCACCGGCTCCAGGGCCTGCGCCCAGTCGGCGGCCACCAGTTCGCTCAGCGGTCGGCCAGCCACGGGGCGCGACCCTACCGGCCGCGCCGCCGCCCTCAGCCGGTCGTCCGGCCGGCCGTGAGGTCGTACACGGTGACCCCGTCGAGCGTGGTCTGCGTGAACGTCTCCTCGACCCATGAGGTGATGGCGCTCGAGGCGCCGGACGCGCCGCCCCCGGGGCCGCCCATCCCGCCGGGGCCGCCGCGGCCACCCGTAGCCTCCGGCGATGAAGTAGTGGATCCGTCGGCCGCCACGAGGTCCTTGAACTCGGCCAGCGTCGGGGAGGGGTCCGACCCGTTGAAGCCACCGATGGCCAGCACTGACGTTCCCGCCGCGAGCTGGTATCCGGCAGCGCTGTTGGCCCCCACGGCGGCGGCGACCCAGTCGTAGCGCTCAGCGTCCGCCTGGAGCGCCGCGGTGATCGCGGCCCCCGGGGTGGACGCGTCGAGGAGGCCGCCGGCGCCGCCCGGCATCGCTCCGCCCGGCATCGCCGCCGCCCGGCATGACGCCGCCCGGCATCGCGCCGCCCGGGCAAGGTCGCCCCCCGGGCCAGGGCCGCCGGGCATCGCCCCGCCCACGGGCCCGCCCCGCCCTGCTCCAGCGATGGTGGGCCCGGCGAACGGGATTGAACCGGTATGCGGGCGTCGCGGCGGTGTCGATCGCGTACGCGGCGGGGCCGGCGAGTCCGGCGGCTACGCCGACGGCGCACGCCACTGCGGCGAGGCGCACCGGCAGCCATCGGCGAACGAGCAGAGCGAACGCCGCGCCCAGGCCGGCAAGAAGCGCCACGGGGCGCAGCCAGCTGACGAAGTCCGGACTCCGCCCGAGCAGCCACCACCCGGTGATGGCCGCGGTGGCCACCGCCGCGCCGAGCACGGCGTCGCCGAGCAGGTCGCGCCGCCGCCAGGCCGCGACCGCTCCGAGTCCCACCAGGGCGCCGATCGCGGGGGCGAGCGCCACGGCGTAGTACGCGTGGAAGATGCCCTGCATCAGGCTGAAGACGAGGCCGGTGACAACCAGCCAGCCGCCCCAGAGCAGCAGCGAGGCGCGCAGGGCGTCGGTGCGTGGCCGGCGGGCCGTCCAGACCAGGCCGGCCGCGCCCAGCAGCAGCGCTGTCGGGATCAGCCAGGCGACCTGGCCGCCGACCTCGTCGCTGAACATCCGCAGCAGGCCGGTCTCGCCCCACATCCCGGCCCCCGGGTTGCCGCCGGGAACGACACTGCCGGCCTCATCTCCGGTCAGCCGCCCAAGGCCGTTGTAGCCCAGCGTGAGCTCGAGGATGCTGTTGGTCTGCGATCCGCCGATGTACGGCCGAGCGTCAGCCGGGATCACCGCGACGATCGCCACCCACCAGCCGGCCGCGGCGATCATGGCCCCCAGCGCGGCGAGCGACTGCCCGATCCGCCGGCCAAGGCCGGTCGGGGCGGCCAGCAGGTAGACCACCGCGAAGACCGGCAGCACGACGAACGCCTGCAGCATCTTGGCCAGGTAGGCAAAGCCGACCAGCGCCCCGGCCAGCACGATCCACCGGGTCGAGGCGTGCTCAAGCGCCCGCACCAGGGCGTAGGCGGCGCAGGTCAGCAGGAGCACGAGAAGCGCATCGGGGTTGTTGAAGCGGAACATCAGGACCGCGACCGGCGTGAGCGCCGCCACCGCCCCGGCCAGCAGGCCGGCCCCGGGGCCGGCCACCCGCTTGACGGCCGCGTACAGCACGCCGACCGTGGCGACGCCCATCAGCGCCTGCGGCGCCAACAGGCTCCAGGAGTTCACCCCGAAGATCCGCGCGGACAGCCCCATGACCCACAGCGAGGCGGGGGTCTTGTCGACGGTGATCGCGCCCGCGGCGTCGAACGAGCCGAAGAAGAACGCCGACCACGACTGCGTCGCGGACTGCACAGCGGCGGAGTAGTAGGCGTTCGCCCATCCGGACGACCCGAGGTCCCAGAGGTAGAGCGCCCCCGTGGCCGCGAGCAGCACCGCCAAGGCGAGGCGCGCCCAGGCCGGATCGCGGACCGCCTCGACCGCTCGGGTGTCGACGTCGGTCGGCTCGGCCTCCGCTAGCTCGGCCCCGGTCATCAGTGTCTCGGTCATCAGTGCGATCCCGTCGTCGTGGTGGGCTGCAGGTCGGCCGCGCGTCGTACTGCGGGGGTGAGCGCCCTGCGGCGGCCCGGGAAGATCCAGGCGCGGAACATCGCGAACCGCACCAAGGTGGCCGCGATGTTCGCGGCGGCGAGCACCGCGACCTCGAGGCCCCGGCCGGGGTCCGGGGCAAGGAGGTGCACGAGGGCCAGCGACCCCGCCGTCAGGATCAGCCCGACGGCGAAGGCCACCAGCCCCTTGGCCTGGTGGCGGAGCGCATGGGTGCGTCCCCGCACGTCAAACGTGAAGCGGCGGTTCACCGCCGTGTTGGCCAGCGCGGAGATGCCCAGCGCGCAGGGCATTGGCCGCCTGAGGCGAGAGGCCGCGCCCTGAGCACCAGGTACAGGGCGGTGTAGAACGCCGTGCTGGCCAGGCCGACCAGCGCGAACCGGATCAGCTGGGGAAGCAGCCCGCGGGACTGCGGCGCATGTCGGTCCCGAACGGCGGCGCGGGAGGTGGCCGCGAGCTCGGGCAGCGGGAGTGAGCCGGTGACGATCCCGCGGCCGAGGCGGGCGACGCCGCGCAGGTCGGCGATCGCGGTGGGGAAGACGTCGACGCGGGAGTCGGGGTCGTCGACCCAATCGACCGGCACCTCATGGATCCGCAGCCCACAGCGCTGGGCGAGCACCAGCAGCTCGGTGTCGAAGAACCACGCCTCGTCCTTGACCAAGGGCAGCAGCGCGCGAGCCCGATCGGCCCGGATCGCCTTGAACCCGCATTGGGCGTCGGAGAACCGTGCCCAAAGGGCGGCCCGCAGCATCAGGTTGTACGACCGGGAGATCGAGCTCGCGCTTGGCCCCGCGGACGACCTGCGACCCTCGCGCCAGCCGGGTGCCGATCGCCAGGTCGCTGTGCCCCGAGACCAGCGGGGCGACGAGGGGCAGCAGCGCGTCGAGGTCCGTCGACAGGTCGATGTCCATGTAGGCGACCACGTCGGCGTCCGAGGCCAGCCACACCGCTTTGAGGGCCCGGCCGCGACCCTTCTGCTCCAGCCGGACGGCTCGCACCTCGGGCAGCTCTGCGGCCAGCCGCTGGGCGATGGACCACGTGGCGTCGGTGCTGGCGTTGTCCACGATGACGATGGCGGTCGAGAACGGGAACCCGGCCCGAAGGCGGTCGCTGAGCCGTCTGATGGAGTCCGCGAGGACGGCCTCCTCGTTGTGCACGGGCATCGCGATCTCGATCTGCATGGGGGATAGCGTGGCCGCGCCCGCTGCGACCCCTCGGCGCGGGCCGCCGGAGCCACCTGGGAGGTCCCGTCATGTCGTCTGAGCCCGTTGCCGAGCGCGTCGTCACCGTCGAGCGCGACGGGCACGTGCTGCTCATCGGAGTGGACCGGGCCGCCAAGCGCAACGCCTGGAACATGGCGGTGATCGAGCAGATGGCCGCTGCGTACGAGGTCTTGGCCGGCGACCCGGACCTGTGGGTCGGCGTCGTCTTCGGCCACGGCGACCACTTCTCGGCCGGCCTCGACCTGGCGGAGGTCGGGCCGGTCATCGCCGAGCACGGGGGCCAGGCGCTGTCGGGGGTTGGCTCCGTTGATCCCTTTGGGCTGTGGGGACCGCCCTGCCCGAAGCCGGTGGTCATCGCGCTGCAGGGCATCGCGTACACGCTGTCGATCGAGCTGGCGCTGGCCTCCGACGTGGTGGTGGCCGCCGACGATGTGCGCTTCCGCCAGCTGGAGATCGCCCGGGGCATCCTGCCGTTCGGCGGCGCCACCCTGCGCGCGGCCGAGCAGCTCGGGTGGGGCAACGCGATGCGCTACCTGCTCACCGCCGAGGAGTTCGGCGCGGATGAGGCATTGCGGATCGGCCTGGTGCAGGAGGTCGTGCCGGCCGGGCAGCAGCTCGACCGGGCGCGGGCCCTCGCGGGACTGATCGCCGAGCAGGCCCCGCTCGGGGTGCAGGCCACCTTGGCCAATGCCAGGGTCGCCCGGGATGAGGGGCACGCGGCCGCGGTCGCGCACCTCGCGGCGGTGCTCCCCGAGGTGCTCAACAGCGAGGACGCCGTCGAGGGCGTGCGCAGTTTCGTGGAGCGCCGCACCGCGACGTTCACGGGTCGCTAGGCGCGCGGCGCCTCGCCGGCCAGCGGCTGGAATCGCCGCAGCCGCAAGGAGTTCGTCACGACGAAGACCGATGAGAACGCCATCGCGGCCCCCGCGATCATCGGGTTGAGCAGCCCGGCCACGGCCAGCGGGATGGCGGCCACGTTGTAGGCGAACGCCCAGAACAGGTTGCCCTTGATGGTGCCCAGCGTGCGGCGCGACAACCGGATCGCGTCGGCGGCCGAGCGCAGGTCGCCGCGGACGAGGGTCAGGTCGCTCGCCTCGATCGCGGCGTCGGACCCGGTGCCCATCGCCAGGCCCAGGTCGGCCGCGGCGAGGGCGGCGGCGTCGTTGACGCCGTCGCCGACCATCGCCACCACCCGCCCCTCGGCCTGCAGATCGGCGACGACGCGCACCTTGTCCTCGGGGAGGACCTCCGCGATGACGTGCTGGATCCCGACCTCGGCGGCGACCGCGTGGGCGGCCCCCGCGTGGTCGCCGGTGAGCAGCACCGGTTCGAGGCCGAGGTCGCGCAGGGCCACCACGGCGTCCGCGCTGGTCGCCTTGACGGTGTCGGAGACGCAGACCAGGCCGCGCGCCCGCCCGTCCCACGCCACGGCGACCACGGTCGCGCCCTCGGCGCGCCGGGCGGCGGCCTGCGCCGCCAGATCGGCTGGGAGGTCGGACGCCCACTCCTCGGCCAGCCACTCGGGTCGGCCGACGGCGACCGCGTGCCCGTCGACGACACCGGTGACGCCGAGTCCGGTCGTGCTCGCGAAGCCCTCGACCGCGGCAAGTGGTTGAGGCGCGGCGGCGGCGATCGCCTGGGCGACCGGGTGGGCGCTGGCGTGCTCGACGGCCGCGGCGAGCGCGAGCACCTCGACCGGGTCCTCGCCGGCCGCGGCCAGCGGTGTCGGTGGCGGCCATCCGCCCGGTGGTCACGGTCCCGGTCTTGTCGAGCACGATGGTGTCGACGCGCCGGGTGTCCTCAAGCACCTCGGGGCCGCGGATCACGATGCCCAGCTGCGCGCCGCGGCCCGTGCCGACGAGCAGTGCGGTCGGCGTGGCCAGCCCCAGGGCGCACGGGCAGGCGATGACGAGGACCGACACGGCTGCGGTGAACGCCTGCTCGGTGTCGCCGGTCGCGATGAGCCAGCCCACCAGGGTGAGCAGCGCGATCACCAGCACGACCGGCACGAAGACCGCAGAGACGCGGTCGGCGAGGCGCTGGATCGGGGCCTTGCCGGATTGGGCCTGCTCGACGAGCCGGGCGATCTGCGCCAGCCGGGTGTCGGCGCCCACCCGGGTGGCGCGCACCACCAGCCGCCCGCCCGCGTTGACGGTGGCGCCCGTGACGGGCGAGCCCGGGCCGACCTCGACCGGCATGCTCTCGCCGGTCAGCAGGGACTCGTCGACCGCGCTGCTGCCCTCCACCACGACGCCGTCGGTGGCGACGGTGTCGCCGGGGCGCGCGAGGAAGAGGTCGCCGACCGCGAGCGCCTCGACCGGCACGCGCGTCTCGACCCCGTCGCGCACGACGGCGACGTCCTTGGCGCCCAGGGTCAGCAGGGCGCGCACGGCGGCTCCCGAGGCGCGCTTGGCGCGGGCCTCGGCGTAGCGGCCGGCGAGCAGGAAGACCGTCACCACCGCGGCGACCTCGAAGTAGAGGTCGGCGCCCTCCGATCCGCCGGCGCCCGGCATGAGGTGGAAGGACATCCGCATGGAGGGATCGCCGGCGCCGCCCCACAGCAGCGCGTACACCGACCACGCGTAGGCGGCCGTGATCCCGAGCGAGACGAGGGTGTCCATCGTGGTGGAGCCGTGGCGCAGGTTGACCCAGGCCGCGCGGTGGAACGGCCAGGCGCCCCACACCACCACGGGCGTGGCGAAGGCGAGGGCCACCCACTGCCAGTAGTCGAACTGCAGCGCGGGGACCATCGAGAGCAGGGCGACCGGCACGGCCAGGGCCGCCGAGACGATCAGCCGGCGCCGGAGGTCGCCCTCCTCGGGTGAGCGTCCGTCGCCGCTCGGCGCAGGGGCCGGCAGCTGGGCGCCGTAGCCGGCGGCCTCGACGACCGCGACCAGCCGGTCCACGCCCACGTCGGGCGCCGCGACCACGGTGGCCTTCTCGGTGGCGTAGTTGACCGTCGCCGCCACGCCCGGAACCCGGTTGAGCTTCTTCTCGATCCGGGCGGCGCACGAGGCGCAGGTCATGCCGGAGACCTCCAGCACGACCGTGCGCCCGGGCGTGCCCGGTTCGGCCATGCTCAGCCGGCCAAGGCGTAGCCGGCCTCGTCGACGGCGGCGGCCACGTCGGCGGGGTCGAGCGGGCCTGCGCTGGTCACGGTGACCGCGCCATCGGCCAAGGAGACCTGCACGTCGCTCACGCCGGCCAGCGCGGTGAGCTCATCGGTGACGGCCTGCACGCAGTGGCCGCAGGTCATGCCGGTCACGGTGTAGGTGGCGGTGGTGGGCATGGCTTCCTCTCGAGTCGCGGCACTCGCTGAACGCGGCGCCCGGGAGGAGTATTCCGGTCGCGGCCGGGCCCGCAGGCTCAGCCCTCGTCGAGCGAGGTGAGGTAGACCCGGACCAGGTCGCGCATCGAGACGATCCCGACGACCTCGCCGTCCTCCATCACCACCAGGTGGCGGAAGCCGCCGCGCATCATCGCCTGCCCGGCGTGCTCCAGCGTCCATTCCGGCGAGGCGTAGACGATCTCCGGGGTGAGGTGGGCCCGGGCGGTCTCCAGATCGGCGTCCTCGCCTGCGGCGATCGCGATCAGGATGTCGCGCTCGGTCAGGATGCCCACGCCGGTCCCGTCATGGTCCTCGACCACGGCGGCGCCGACCCGGCGCGAGGCCATCATCTGGGCGACCGACCGCAGGCTGTGGTCGGGACCGACGGAGAGCACCATGGCCGACATCGCATCTCGAACGATCACCTGCCCATCGTGGAGCCCGAGACGGCAACGGACAACCCCTTCCGCGGGATTGCCTGCTCGCCGCCCGAAGCCCCACCTGGCACGATGCGGGCGTGAGCGCCGAGGTGGTACGCGCGTCACGGCGCGACCTCGCCGTGGTGGGCGTGGTGCTGGTCTGGATCCCGCTGGTGCTCGGGCTGGATGCGGGGGCCTCCCTCGGGCAGCAGCACCTGCTCGGCCTGGGGACCTGGGCGCTGCTGGTGGCGCTGCTCGCCGGCGAAGTGCGCCCTCGTCCGGATGCAGACGGCGGTGGTGATCGCGTTCGCGACCGCGGTTGAGTACACCTTCTCCGACCTGCTCGGGACGTACGTCTACCGCCTCGACAACGTGCCCTCGTTCGTGCCGCCGGGGCACGGTCTGGTCTACCTCGCCGCGTACGCGTTCGGCCGCTCCGCTCTCGCCCACCGGTGGGAGCGGCCGCTGGTCGCCGGCACGATCGCGGTCGGCGGCGCGTACGCGCTGTGGGGGATCTCGCCGTGGGCGCCGCGGCCGGACGCCTTGGGCGTCTTCTGGTACCTGTGCCTGCTGGGATTCCTGCTGTGGGGGCGCTCGCGGCTGCTCTACGTCGGGGCGTTCCTCGTCGTGACGTACCTCGAGCTGGTGGGCACGGCGGTCGGGACGTGGGCCTGGCAGCCGTACGACCCGATCCTGGGCGTGGTCTCGATGGGCAACCCGCCCTCGGGCGCCGCCGGAGGCTACGGCTGGTTCGACCTGGTGGCGGTGGCGACCGCCCCCGCCCTGCTGCGGCTGCTCAGCCGAGCGCGTCAAGCAGCGCGGGGTGCAGCACCCGGTTGGACGTCACGGCCGTCCCCTGCTGCATCGCCGGCGAGCCATCCCACCCGGTGACCTGGCCGCCCGCCTCCTCGATCACCGGGACGAGCGCGGCGATGTCCCACGGCGAGAGCTCGGGCTCGATGGCGATGTCCACGGCCCCCTCGGCCACCAGCATGTGCGACCAGAAGTCGCCGTAGGCGCGGGTGCGCCAGACCGCGTCCAGCAGGGCGCGGAAGGGCTCGGCGCGGTCGCCCCAGCCGACCAGGTCGGAGTACGCCAGCGAGGCGTCGGCGAGCGCGGCCACACCGGAGACCTCCAGGCGCCGGGGCTCCTCCGCGCCCGGCTCGCGCACCCAGGCGCCCAGGCCCGAGGCGCCCCACCACCGGCGGCCGAGCGCGGGCGCCGAGACCACGCCGACCACGGGGCGCGCCGTCGACGACGAGCGCGACGAGGGTGGCCCAGACGGGGACCCCCCGGACGAAGTTCTTGGTGCCGTCGATGGGGTCCAGCACCCACAGCCGGGTGGCGCTCCCGGTGACGCCGAACTCCTCGCCGTGCACCGCGTCGGCGGGGCGCTCGCGGCCGAGGATGTCGCGCAGGGCGCGCTCGGCGTCGCGGTCTGCGTCGGACACGGGCGTGAGGTCCGGCTTGGTCTCCACATGGAGGTCGAGCGCGCCGAAGCGGGCCAGCGTGAGCCGGTCGGCGGCGTCGGCCAGGGCGTGTGCCAACGACAGGTCGGCGGCAAGGTGGTCCGGGTCGTGGTTGGGCGGGGTCACGGCGACACGCTAGCGGCGCTTGACACGGCTATGGTGTGTGTCAAGTATGCGGAGGTGCCCGAGCCCACGCCCGTCCGCGAGTCCCTGCTGGCCGCCGCGCGCGCCCGCGCCTCGGCGGGGCCGTGGTCCGCGGTCCGGATGGCCGACGTGGCCCGCGACGCGGGGGTCTCCCGGCAGACGCTGTACGCCGTGTTCGGCAGCCGGGATGGCCTGGCCGCGGCGCTGGCCGAGCGCACCGCCCAGGCCTTCCTCGAGGGCGCGGTCGCCGAGGTGCGAGCCGCCCGGACCCCCCGAGCCGCGCTGGAGCGGGCCGTTGGGTGGGCGCTTCGGGTCGCGGCGGACGACGTGCTCGTGAAGTCGGCGCTCACCGACGACAGCGGCTCGTTGCTGGCGTACCTGACCACCCGTTCGGAGCCGGTCGTGGTGCCGATCGCGCGGGCCGTCGCCGCGGCGCTGTGCGAGCGCTGGCCGCGGCTTCGCCCCGCTGACGCCGGCTGGGCCGCGGAGGCCGCGGTGCGGCTCACCGTGTCGTACCTGCTGGCCCCGGTCGGCCCCCCCGAGCAGTACGCGGCCCGGGTGGCCGACCTCACGGCCCCCTTGCTGGCTGGGCGGCCCTCTCGGGGTTGAGGAGGGTGCATGCTCAAGGCATGTTCGACACCGTCTTCGGCCTGCCCGTCCACCCGCTCGTCGTCCACGCGGTGGTGGTGCTGACCCCTGCTGCGGCCCTCGGGGTGCTCGCGATCGCCCTGCGGCCGTCCTGGCGGCCCAAGTACGGGCCGCTGGTGATCGCCATCACGGCGGTCGCCACGCTGCTGACCCCGATCGCCACCGAGAGCGGTGAGTCGCTTTCAGAGCGGGTCGGAGAGCCGGAGGAGCACGCCGAGCTCGGGGACACGCTGGTGTTCTTCATGCTGCCCCTGCTGGCGTTGGCCATCGCCTTGTGGTGGCTCGACCGCCGAGACCGCGGATCCGCGGCCTCGGTGAGCTGGCGGGTGGCCACGCAGGTCGGCTCGTCGACCGCGACCAAGGTGGTCGCGGTGCTGGCCGTCGTGGCCGCGGTGGCCGCCGGTGTGCAGATCGCCCGGATCGGCCACAGCGGCGCCGAGGCGACCTGGAACGACGTCGAGAACTCAGGGCCCGCTCAGGGCGGCGACGACGACGACTGATCCCGGTCGGGCCCCGAGTCGTCGTCGGCGGAGTCGCGGCTGCTGAGCAGCCGGCGCAGCGAGTCGAGGCGCGCGGCCTCGGCGTGGCCGTCGGCCACCCAGGCGTCGAGGGCGCACTCCGGCTCGTCGTGGCTGCAGGAGCGCGGGCAGCCCGCGGCTCCGCCGGCGAGGTCGGGGAAGGCATCGATCACGCGGCCGAGGTCGATGTGCGCGAGGCCGAACGACCGGATGCCCGGGGTGTCGACCACCCAGCCCTCGCCGATGCCCTGGGGGTCGAGCAGCTCCAGGGCGACAGCGGACGTCGAGGTGTGCCGGCCGCGCCCGGTGACGACGTTGACGTGCCCGACCGCTCGGTCGGCGCTGGGCACCAGGGCGTTGACCAGGGTGGACTTGCCGACGCCGCTCGCGCCCACGAAGACGGTCACCCGGCCGCGCAGGACGTCGAGCACCGGAGCCGGGTCGTCACCGCGGCGGTGGGCCACATGGGCGACCCCGAGCGCCCGGTAGGTGTCGAGCAGCGGCGCGGGGTCGGCCAGGTCGGTCTTGGTCACGATGAGGAGCGGGGTCATCCCCGCGTCGTACGCGGCCACCAGCGCCCGGTCGATCAGCCGGGTCCGGGGCTCGGGATCGGCGGCGGCCACCACGATGGCCAGCTGCTCGGCGTTGGCGACCACGACCCGCTCGACGGGGTCGGTGTCATCGGCGGTTCGACGCAGGACCGAGGTGCGCCTCTCGACGCGGACGATCCGGGCCAGCGTGTCCGGCTCGCCGGATAGATCGCCGACCACGGCGACGCGGTCGCCGACGACGACCCCCTTGCGGCCGAGCTCGCGGGCCTTCATCGCGGTGACCCGCCGCTCGTCCCGCCCGGCGCCCACCACGCAGGTGAGCCGCCCGCGGTCGACCGCGACGACGAAACCCTCACCGGCGTCGTCGTGCCCGGGGCGCACCTTGCTGCGCGGGCGCGACTTGCCCCGCTGCGCCCGGACCCGGATGTCGTCCTCGTCGAGGCGGTCGGTGCGCCGGCTCAGGCTCATCCGGCGAGCATCCCGGCCCACAGCTCGGCGAAGCCAGGCAGCGTCTTGGCCGTCGTCGCGATGTCCTCGACCAGGATCCCGGGCACGCGCAGGCCCAGCAGGGCCCCGGCCGTCGCCATCCGGTGGTCGCCGTACGTGTGGAACACGCCTCCGCGCAGCGCGGCTGGCTCGATCCGCAGCCCGTCGGCGGTCTCGGTGACGCGGCCGCCGAGGGCGTTGAGCTCGGCGGCGAGGGCGGCGAGCCGGTCGGTCTCGTGGCCGCGCAGGTGGCCGATGCCGCTGAGGGTGCTGGGCGAGTCGCCCAGCGCGGCCAGCGCGGCCAGCGTCGGGGCCAGCTCGCCGGCGTGGGCGAGGTCGAGGTCGACGCCGTGGACGGTTCCGTTGCCGACGACGGTGAGGCCGTGCTCGTCGAGGCGCGCCTCGGACGGCCCCCATCAGCGGCAGGATCCGGCGCAGGTCGTCGCCCGGCTGGGTGGTGGCGAGCGGCCAATCGGGCACGGTGACCCGGCCCCCGCAGACCAAGGCGGCCGCGAGGAAGGGCGAGGCGTTGGACAGGTCCGGCTCCATCGCCAAGTGGCCGGCGCGGGGCCGCTGCGCCGCGACGGTCCAGCGGCCGGGGGCGGTCTCCTCGGCTGGCACGCCTGCGTCGTTCAGCATCGCCAGGGTCATCTCGATATGCGGCTGGCTCGGGACCGGCCCCAGGGCCTCAAGCGCAAGCCCGCCGTCGAAGCGGCAACCGGCCAGCAGCAGGGACGAGACGAACTGGCTGGAGGACGAGGCGTCGATCGCGGCCTGGCCGCCGCGCACCGCGCCGGTCCCGTGCACGATGAACGGCAGCGCCCCTCGGCCGCCGTCGTCGACGGTCACCCCGAGCGCGCGCAGGGCCGCCAGCAGTGGGCCCATCGGACGCTGCCTCGCCGCCGGGTCGCCGTCGAAGGCCACCGGCCCGTCCGCCAGCGCCGCCAGGGGGGGCAGGAAGCGCATCACCGTGCCGGCCAGGCCGCAGTCGATGGCCCCGCCACCCCGCAGCGGCCGCGGTGTCACCCGCCAGTCACCGGCCGGACCCTCGTCGTCGATCCTGATGCCCAGGGCGCGCAGGCCGTCGGCCATCAGCAGGGTGTCGCGGGCCCGCAGCGGCCCGCGGATGAGCGTCGGCCCGTCGGCCAGCGCGGCCAGGACGAGCGCCCGGGCGGTGAGCGACTTCGATGCCGGGACCCGGACCTCCGCGTCCACCGGGCGGCGCGCCAACGGCGCCGGCCACGGGTCTGGGGTCACGCCCGTCAGCCTATTCCAGCGCCTGGGCTCGCCATTTCTGCTTGATCAACTCCAAGGGGAGGGTGGCGAGGGGGAGGGGCGGGCAGGATGGGGGGATGTGCGGGAGGTACGCCGCGGCGCGCGATGTGGCCGGGCTGGTCGAGGAGTTCGAGGTCGAGCAGGTCGCGCTGCCCGAGGCGTCAGGAGGCGCTGCGCGGCTGGAGCCCGACTACAACGTCGCGCCGACCAAGCAGGTGCCGGCGATCCTGACCCGCGCGCCCCATGACACGTCTCAGGGATCGGACCCGGCGGAGCCGGTCCGCCAGCTGCGGCTGCTGAAGTGGGGACTCGTGCCGGCCTGGGCGAAGGACCCGGCCATCGGCGGCCGGATGATCAACGCCCGCGCCGAGACGGCCACCGCCAAGCCGGCCTACCGGCAGGCGGTCGCCAAGCGCCGCTGCCTGCTGCCGGCCGACGGCTACTACGAGTGGTACGCCGAGACCGGTCGGCTCACCGCCGCCGGGCGGCCGCGCAAGCAGCCCTTCTACATCCACCGCCGCGACGGGCACCCGTTGGCGATGGCCGGGCTGTACGAGTTCTGGCGAGACCCCGAGCGACCGGCGGACGACCCGGACGCGTGGCTGACGACCTGCACCGTGCTCACGACCGACGCGGTCGAGCCGCTGGCCCGCATCCACGACCGGATGCCCCTGCTCGTGCCGCGCGCGTCCTGGGGGCAGTGGCTCGACCCCGGCCTCGTCGACGGCGCCGCCGCCCTCGCCCTGGTGGGCCCGGTGGAGGCCGGCGACCTCGAGGCGTACCCGGTCTCCGAGCGCGTCAACAACGTGCGCAACAACGGCCCCGAGCTGCTGGCGCCGCTGCCGCCGGAGGAGCCCGACCCCGAGGCGGAATAGCGCCGGGTCGCCCCCGCGTTGGAGCGGACATGCTCGTGGTGCCGCATGTCCGAGCCGAGGACGCCCCCCTCACCTGGCCGGAGGGGCCGCTACCCTCGACGCAACCGGCAACCGCCGCCACCGCCCTGCTGGAGGAGCTGAGCACCGTCGACCCGCGGCCGGAGGAGACCCCCGAGGAGCGCCACGCGCGCTTCGAGCGGGACGCCCTGCCGTACCTCGACCAGCTGTACTCCGCCGCCCTGCGGATGACCCGCAACCCCTCCGACGCCGAGGACCTCGTCCAGGAGACCTACGTCAAGGCGTTCGCGGCCTTCCACCAGTTCACCGAGGGCACCAACCTCAAGGCCTGGCTCTACCGCATCCTCACCAACACGTTCATCAACACCTACCGCAAGAAGCAGCGCGAGCCGCTGCAGTCCGGCGAGGAGCCCGAGGACTGGCAGCTGGCCAAGGCCGCCGACCACACCTCGATCGGCCTGCCGTCGGCTGAGGCCGAGGCGCTCGACCGGCTGCCCGACTCCGACATCAAGGAGGCGCTGGCCGCGCTCCCCGAGGACTTCCGGATGGCGGTCTACCTGGCCGACGTGGAGGGCTTCGCGTACAAGGAGATCGCCGAGATCATGGGCACGCCGATCGGCACCGTGATGTCGCGCCTGCACCGCGGACGCAAGCAACTGCGGGTGCTGCTCGAGGACTACGCCGTCGACCGCGGGCTGGTCGGCGCCCCAGGCGGGGGGGTGTGATGGACGACGTGCGCGGCGAGCCCTGCGCCGACCCGGCCCACGGCGACTGCACCGAGGTGCTCGACCAGGTCTATGTCTACCTCGACGGCGAGATCGACGCCGAGGCGATGACGCAGATCCGCCACCACCTCGACGAGTGCTCGCCCTGCCTGCGGCAGTACGGCCTCGAGCAGGAGGTCAAGGCGCTGATCGCGCGCGCCTGCGGGTGCGAGCACGCCCCCGACGCGATGCGCGACCGGCTGCTGGCCCGCCTGCACGAGGTGCGGGTCGAGATCACCCGGGTCGAGATCACCCAGGTCGAGATACACGCGGGTCGAGTACCGCACCGACTGAGCCCGCCCACAGCGAAAGGCCCGAGTCCGCAGCGGACTCGGGCCTTCGGTTTGTCTCTCAGGCGTTGGGGCGGTTGCCGTGGTTGGCGCCGCTCTTCTTGCGGGTACGGCGCTTGCGGGCGCGCTTGCTCATGGGGTGCTCCTGGGTGCTGGCGGAGGTGCGTGACGCGAACGTGTGGGGCGAGTGTCCCACGCCGTGGGGCGAGGCGGAAAACCGAGGTCAGCCGCTGAGCTGGCGGTTGAGCGCATCGAGCACCGAGCGGGCGATGGCGTCGGCCTCATCGCCGCGCACCATCGCGCTGCCGCTGACGACATGCTCGCCGGCGCGGGGGATCATCACCGTGAGCACGCTCACGGCGACCTCCCGTGAGCCCAGGGGCGCGATCGTGGCGCTCTCGACCTCGGCGGTGGCGCCCAGCAGGTCGTCGAGGGCCTTCAGGGTGGCCTGCGCGACCAGGCGGGGGCGGTGGCTCGCCGCGCCGGGGCCGGAGACGCGGCCTTCGAAGACCATGCCGCCCGCGGAGAGCGTGACCACGGCCTCGGCGTCGGTGCCGCCGCTGCGCACCATGATCGAGGCGATCGCAGGACGGGGCGCGGCGTCGTCCTTCTCGTCGGCGTCGGCGTCTTCGCCGAGGCCGCCGCCGGACAGCGCGCGCAGGTCCACGACCGGGGCCTCGTCGGCATCGAGCTGCACGACGCTGACGATGCGGTGGTCGAGGTCGAGGTCGTACTGCGCCAACGCCAGCGACTGGACATCGCGGACGATCTGCTTGGCGGGCTTGCCGGGAGCGGCGAGCACGTGGACCTCGGTGGGAGACGCGTCGGGGCCGGTGACCACGCTGGCCGCCCGGATCCCCGGGATGCGGCGCAGGGCGTCTTCGAGGTCGGGGCGCAGGCGCAGGGCCGTCATGGGGTCACAGCCGTCATGGGGTCACTCCGAGGATGCGGCGCGGTCGGGGGCGTCGGGGTCGGCGAGCGGGTTCAGCCCCGCGACCAGCAGCCGGCGAGGCGTGCTCGGCCCGGTGTACGGGGGCGACGGCGGGACGGTGAGCGAGGGGGCCACGGCCTCCGGCGGGGCGGGCGGCTGCTCGGCTCGATCCCAGGATCGGGCGGCCTCGTCGGCGTCGCGGGCGCTCGCGGCGGCCGAGCGCTCCATCGCGAGCAGCGCCGCGGGCAGGGTGGCCTTGGCGTGCTCGACGAGGGCCCGCTGCGCCTCGCGCTGCCACCAGCGCACGACGCGCGCCGTGCGCGGATCGATGCGGCCGTCGGCCTCGGCTGCGGCGAGCTCGGCGTCGAAGCGCTCGGTGGCCGGGTCGCGCCGCGCATCGAGCAGCCCGCCGACGAGCTCGGCCAATGCCGCTTCGCGATCCCGCCCGCTCACCTCGGCTCCTCCCGTCGCGCGCCCGATGGCGCTGCGCTGAGGCTAGGCCATTCGGGGGATTGGCGCGGGCCGCCCCGCCGCACCCGCGTCGTCCGTCGCCCGATGGGGTGAACGGGCTCGAGCCGCCCGGCCCCGCCGGCCGATCCCAAATCGTCACGCAAAGTATCGGCTCAAACACTTGACGCGCACGGCCGCGGGGGCCTTCACTGTCCTACGGTCGGATCGGACAGATCGGACTTCTGTCTCGTGGGTCTCGGGGGACCCGTCCGTGACAGGGGCACCATCTGTACCAGGGGGGTCTTCTCGGCCCTCCCGGTGCAGCGACAACTGCACAGGGTGAGGGTGGGATCGGCAGCGTCTGCTGGACAGTATCGAGTGTCTTGGCAGCACACGTCCCGGGTCGTCGCGGTTGCGGCGGCGCCGAGACATGCACCACATGTGTTCGACCCCAGCGGAGCGGATCATGCACGGGCGAGTCAGCGGCGCCCGTGACACTAATCCTGGGGTGATGCCCGCATGCAGAAGATCACGGCGGCCGTTGAGAAGTTCCTCTCGACCGGCGCCGGCTGGGCCTGGATCTGACCTAACCGGCGCTGCCGGTCCCACCCTCCCCCTGGGCTCCCTCAGCACACCTCAACGTGCGCTTCCCCAGCGTGGAGGGTGATCGTGCGGGATTACCCGCTGCCGGCCCGCCTCTACATCGAGGTGGTGCTGCTCGCCGCCGCCATCGCGGTGGCGCTGTCGGTGTTCTCGGTCACCGCGTGGGGTCCCACCGCGCTGCTGCTGGCGCTGATGGTCGTGCTCGAGCGCACCCGGTTCGACCTGGTCGCCCAAGGCGACGTCGCGGCCAGCGTGGGCACCGTGATGACCCTGCCGGTGGCCACCGCCGCGTACATCATCGACGGGCCGGCGGCCGCCACCCTGGTCGGGGCCAGCGCCCTGGCCGTGGCCGGACGCACCGGCTGGGTCAAGCGGGTGTTCAACGCCGCGCAGTTCGCGCTGGCGGCCGGGGTCGCCGGCCTGGTCTACGTCTGGCTCGGCGGGCCGACCCACGCGCTGACCAACTCTGACTTCCCGGGCGTCCTGGTGCCGATCCTGGCGGCCAACCTCGCCTACTGCCTCGATCAACGCCGTGCTGCTGACCGGCGTGCTCTGGTTCGCCCAGGGGGCCCCGCCGCTCGTCGTGCTGCGCGGCACGATCCTGCAGTCCGCGCCGTCGTACCTGGGCTACGGCCTGTTCGGGCTGATGATCGCCGTGCTGTGGGTCGGGGTCGGAATCGGCCCGCTGTCGGCCGTCCTCGTCATGCTGCCGCTCTTCGTGGCCCGCTGGGCGATCGCGCAGTACGCCCTCGAGCGCTCGGCGTACGAGGCGACGATCCGCACCTTGGTGCGCGCCGTGGAGACCAAGGACCACTACACCCGGGGCCACTCGGAGCGGGTGTCGCACGCGTCAGTGATGATCGCCAAGGTCCTCGGCATGGGCGACGACCGGCTGCACGCTCTGCGCTACGCGGGGATCCTGCACGACGTCGGCAAGCTCGGGGTGCCCACCAAGATCCTGCAGAAGACCGGGCGGCTGACCGACGCCGAGTTCCAGGCGATCGCCCTGCACCCGGTGCGCGGGCCGCGAGATGGTCGAGGGCATCGAGTTCCTGGGCGAGGCCTTCGAGGGGATCCTGCACCACCACGAGCGACTCGACGGCCGCGGCTACCCGATGGGCCTGGCCGGCGAGGAGATCCCCGAGTTCGCCCGGGTGATCGCGGTGGCCGACGCCTTCGACTCGATGACCTCGACGCGGTCCTACCGCGGCGCGCGGACGGTCCAGGAGGCCGTCGACGAGCTGATCGCCAACCGGGGCACCCAGTTCGATCCGCGGATGGTCGACGCGATGATCGCCGCGCTTGAGCGCGAGCCGTGGCAGCACCGCCCGGCCGAGCAGCTCACCCCCGAGGACGGCGAGTTCTTCCCGGTGGAGGTCGACCACGACGACCCGGCGTTCCAGCCGGTCGTGCTCGGCGAGCGCCGGTCGCCAAGGCCGCCGCGATGAGCCCGCAGCGCACCAGCGCGCGCGCCCCGCAGCGCCAACGCGTCATCGACGAGGTCCGGGGCACCGGCCTCATCGTCGTGGCGGCCCTGCTGCTGCTGGTCTTCGCCGTGGTGCAGACCGCGCTGTATGGCTTCCCCGAGGGCCAGGTCGGCATCGCGATCGCCTTCTGCGGCTTGATCGCGATCGGCGAGATGGTGCGGATCAGCCTGCCCGGCGACCGCGAGGCCGCCCCGCTCGGCGCGGCGGGCGCCCTGGCGTACGCGCTGCTGGGACCGGTCGGCGAGGTCAACACCTCGCACGACGTCTGGCAGGTGATCACCGTCGCCGGCGTGGGCACGTTCATCGGGGCCCTGCCGCACGTCGCGGCCGGCCGTGCCCCCCGGTCAGACCAGATCGCGCGGCGCATCCTGGTCACCGCCTTCGCGGCGGCGATGTTCCGCCCGCTCTACGTGCTCGGCGGCTTCGCCGACGACAGCCGCTGGGACGACGCCGTCGAGTTGGTGCTCATCGCCGCGCTCGCCGTCCTGGTCGACGCGGTGCTCGCAGCCTTGGTGCGCGCCGACCGCGAGCGGGCGCCCTTCACCCGGGCGCTGGCCGACGAGATCCGCGCCGGGCTGGGACTCAGCTCGGCGGTGGCCGCGACCGGCGTGCTCATCGCCCTGGCGGCCTCGACGATGGGGCTGTGGGCCATCCCGGTCTTCTGCCTGCCGCTGCTGCTGGTGCAGTTCTCGTTCCGGCGCTACGCCGCGATCCGGGAGACCTACCTGCAGACCATCCGCTCGCTGTCGCGGGTGACCGAGGTGGGCGGCTACACCGAGACCGGCCACGTCGGCCGGGTCGCCAACCTGTCCCGAAGCGTCGGCCTCGAGCTCGGCCTGTCCGACTCAGACCTGCGCGACCTGGAGTACGCCGCCCTCATGCACGACCTCGGGCAGCTGTCCCTGCTGGAGCCGATCCCCGGCGGCGCGACGGTCTTCGCCGACGTCGCCGACCAGCACCGCATCGCCGACGGCGGGGCCGAGGTGATCCGCCAGACCGGCGTGCTCGACCAGGTGGCCACGATCGTGGAGCGGCAAGCCGACCCGTACCGCCGCCCGCACGAGCAGGTCGACCGGTCGCTGCCGATGGCGAGCCGGATCATCAAGGCCGCCAACGCCTACGACGACCTGGTGGGCGGCTCGCTTGAGTCCGACCGGCGGCTGGAGGCCCTGGAGCGGCTCCGCCTCGGCATGGCGTACGACTTCGACCCGCGGGTCGTCGAGACCCTCGCGCGCGTCGTGGGGCGCGGCGCGCGGGTGTAGCCGCCCCGTAGGGTCGGAGGCGTGTTCGACTCGCTGCTTGTGGCCAACCGGGGCGAGATCGCCCGCCGGGTCCTGCGCACGGCCCGCGGCATGGGCCTGCGCACCATTGCCGTCTACTCCGAGGCCGACGCCGCCCTGCCCCACGTGCGGGAGGCCGACGAGGCCGTGCTGCTCGGCCCGCCGCCCCCCGCGCAGTCGTACCTGGATGTCGAGGCGGTGCTGCGCGCCGTGCGTGACACCGGGGCCGCCGCGGTGCACCCCGGATACGGCTTCTTGTCGGAGAACGCCGCGTTCGCCCGCGCGGTCGCCGGCGCCGGGGCGGTGTGGGTGGGGCCGCCACCGGAGGCGATCGAGGCCATGGGCGACAAGATCAGCGCCCGCAACCGGATGGAAGCGGCAGGGGTCCCGGTGATGGCCGGCACCCGCGAGCCCGCCCACGAGGTCGAGCAGGCCGTGGCGGAGGCCGCCGCGCTCGGCTACCCGCTGATGGTCAAGGCCTCGGCCGGCGGCGGCGGCATCGGCATGGCGGTGGCCCACGACGAGGAGGGCCTGCGCGCGGCCTTCGAGACCGCCCGATCGCGGGCCGAGCGCTTCTTCGGCGACCCGGCCATCCTGCTTGAGCGCTACGTGCCGCACGCCCGGCACGTGGAGGTCCAGATCCTCGGGCTGGCCGACGGCCGCGTCCTCGCGCTCGGCGACCGCGACTGCTCGGTGCAGCGCCGCCACCAGAAGGTGGTCGAGGAGACGCCCTCGCCGGGGGTGGGCCCCGCACTGCGCGCGCGGCTGCTCGCCGCCGCGGTGCGCGCCGGCGAGGCGGTCGGCTACCGCAACGCCGGCACCGTCGAGTGCCTGGTCGAGGTGGACGAGGACGGGCAGGGCGTCGACTTCGCGTTCCTGGAGATGAACACCCGCCTGCAGGTCGAGCACCCGGTGACCGAGGCGGTCACCGGCATCGACCTCGTGGAGCAGCAGCTGCTGATCGCCGCCGGCGAGCCGCCGTCCTTCGACCCGGACGCGTCAGCGCCCACGGGCCACGCGATCGAGTTGCGGGTCTACGCCGAGGACCCGGTGCGCTTCCTGCCCGGCCCAGGGGAGATCACCGCGTGGCGCGAGCCGACCGGTCCCGGCGTGCGGGTCGACTCCGGGTACGCGCAAGGGGACACCGTCACCCCGTACTACGACCCGCTGCTGGCCAAGCTGGTCGTGCACGGGCCGGACCGGCCCACCGCGCTGAGCCGGGCCGCCGAGGCCGTCGGCGGGTTCACCGTCGAGGGGCCCAAGTGCAACCTGCCGTTCCTCGCCGAGGTGCTCGCGGACGAGGGGTTCGCGGCGGGCCGCTACGACACCGGGCTGGTCGGACGCCTGCGCGCCCGCTGACCCCCGCCTCGCTAGGCTGCCGACGACCGCGCCGCGCCAGGGGGCCCGGCCGACCGAGGGAGCCGCAGGTGGCCGAGGAACTCCGCGCCGAGATGGTCGCCAACGTGTGGAAGGTCGTGGCCGCCGTCGGCGATCAGGTCTTCGCCGGTGACACCGTGGTGATCCTGGAGTCGATGAAGATGGAGATCCCGGTCGTCGCCGAGACGGGCGGCACGGTCCTGTCCATCGACGTGGCTGAGGGCGATGTCGTCCAGGAGGGCGACCCGATCGCCGTGCTCGGCTGATCCAGATCACGGCTCAAGCAACCCCCGGTGCGCGCCGATGACACCCTCGTGAGCGCTGAGCCGACCATCGCCCCGTTCTTGCGGGCGTTGCTGGATGCAGGCGGGTCCGACCTTCACTGCAAGGTGGGCTCGCCTCCTCGCGTGCGCATCGACGGCCGGCTGCGCAAGCTGCAGAGCGCGGCCCTGACCCCGGACGACACCGAGGTCATGGTCTCCGAGGTGCTCCGCCCCGACCTGGTCGAGCAGTTCAACCGGACGAACGAGGCCGACTTCGCGTACTCCCTGCCCGGCGTCGGCCGGTTCCGGGTCAACGCCTTCCGGTCGCGCGGCTCGTGCGGCCTGGTCATGCGCCGCGTCAGCGTGGGCGCCATCCCGCTGGAGGACCTCGGCCTGCCGCCGGTGATCTCGGCGCTGTCGATGGAGCCGCGCGGGCTCGTGCTCGTGACCGGCCCCACCGGCTCGGGCAAGACCACGACGCTGGCCGGGATGATCGACCACGTCAACGAGAACCGCGAGGTCCACGTCGTCACGATCGAGGACCCGATCGAGATCCTGCACTTCGACAAGCTCGCGATGATCAACCAGCGCGAGGTCCGGGTGGACACCGAGGACTTCAACACCGCGCTGCGCGCGGCGATGCGCCAGGACCCCGACGTGATCCTGGTCGGCGAGATGCGCGACATGGAGACCGTCAAGGCGGCGCTGGCCGCCTCGGAGACCGGCCACTTCGTGATGTCGACGCTGCACACGACCGACGCGACCGAGACGATCAACCGCGTGATCGACTTCTTCCCGCCGCACGAGCAGAAGCAGGTCCGGCTCTCCCTCGCCGGCGCGCTGCGCGGGATCATCTGCCAGCGTCTCGTCCCCCGGGCCGACGGCTACGGCCGCTGCGTGGCGATGGAGGTCTGCATCAACACCGGCCGCATCGCCGACGCGATCATCGACCCCGAGAAGACCTCCTCGATCCACCAGATGATCTCCGAGGGCGGCTTCTACGGAATGCAGACCTTCGACCACCACCTCGTCGCGCTGCTGCGCGACGGCGTGATCTCGCTGGAATCTGCGATGGCCGCCTCGACGAGCCCGCACGACCTCACCGTCGAGCTCCGCCGGCTCGGCCTCGTCGCCTGACCTCTCCTCAGGCCTGCGGGGAGCCCTCCGCCAGCACGCCGTGCTCGGAGCAGCGGGCCGTCCAGCCGCGGGGCAGCACCTGCACGACCATCCGGCGCCGGCAGCGGGCGCAGTAGCGCGGCGGCTCAAGCTCGGCGAGGGCCCGGCAGGGCTCGTGGCCGCCGGCCCCCTCCGGCTCGCCGCAGCGTCCGCAGTACGGGTCGCAGGGCGGTCCAGCCAGTTCGCTCACGGGGCCCTAACCTAGTCGGCATGTCGATCATCCCGGGCCTGGTGGCCCTGCACGAGCACACCGTCGCCGACGCCGACACGGCCATCGCGCTCGGCTCGGGCGACGTGCCCGTGCTCGCGACGCCGCGCATCGTCGCGTGGGCCGAAGCCGCCTGCGTGGCCGCTCTGGCCGACTCCGCGACCGACGCCGAGACCACGACCGTCGGCACCTCGGTGCACCTCGACCACGTGGGCGCCTGCGGGGTCGGCTCGGCGGTGCGGGTGCGCGCCGAGCTCACCGCCAATGAGGGCCGGGTGCTGCATTTCGCGGTGGCTGTGGACGACGCGTCCGGCCGGGTGCTGGCCAAGGGCGAGCTCACCCGGGCGATCGTCTACCGCGGCCGGTTCCTCGGAGGCTTGGCGAGCGCTTAGGCCCTCGATCAGCCGATCGGCAGGGTGTAGACCTCGAGGCGCACGCCGGGGACCGGGGTCCAGTCGCGGTCGGGCGCGCGGGTGAAGCCCAGCCGGCGGTAGAGCCGGTGCGCGCGCGTGTTGTAGTCGACCACCGAGATCGCCACCGTGTGGGCGCCGTCGGCGCGGCCCTGCTCGACGCACGCGGCCACCAGCGTCTCGGCGACCCCGCCCGGCCCGCCGCCCATGGCCGCGGGGGCCACCGCGAGCATCCGGAACTCCGACTCGCCCGGTCGGGCCACCTCGGACCACTCGGTGCCGTACGGGGTCACGCACGCCGTGCCTACCACCGCGCCGTCCCGCTCGGCGACCAGGATGCGGGCGCCCGAGGCCGCCCGGTCGGCCACCCGGCGCAGCGACTCCTGGTACTCGCCGTCGGGGTCGAGCGCCTCGGCGACGACGTACGACTCCACGATGAGCTCGCCGAGCGCGGCGTACTCGTCAGCGCGGGCCGGCCGCACGCGCAGGTCAGACACCGGTCGTGGTCCGCGGGTAGGCGACGTCGGGGTCGGTGAGGACGTTGACGAGGTACGGCACGCCGGACGCGAACGCGCGGCCCAACGCGGCGGCGAGGTCGGCTGGGCGCTCGACCGTCTCGCCGGCCCCGCCCAAGGCGCGGACCACCTCGTCGTAGCGGGTGGCCTGGCGCAGATCCGCGGCGACGTCGTAGCCGTACAGGAAGCGCATCGGGTGCTTCTCGAGCCCCCAGATCCCGTTGTTGCCGACGATCATCACCACCGGCAGGTCGTGGCGGACGAGGGTGTCGGCGTCCATCAGCGAGAAGCCCGCCGCACCGTCGCCCAGGAGCAGCGCGATGGGCGCCGAGGGGTGCGCGATCCGGGCGGCGGCGGCGTAGCCGAGGCCGGTGCCCAGGCACCCGTACGGGCCGGGGTCCAGCCACCGACCGGGCCGGCGCGGCTCGACGAAGCGGCCGGCGAACGACACGAAGTCGCCGCCGTCGCCGATCACCACGGTGTCGTCATCGAGCAGGCGGTTGCAGCTCGCCGTAGATGCGGGCCGGGTGGATGCGGTCGCCGTCGGCGGTGAGCATCGGCTGGTCGGCGGCGATCGCGGTGGCGGCGCTCGCTCGCAGCAGGTCGACCCACGGGGCCCACACCGGCCGGCGCACCAACTGGTCGAACGCCGTCTGCAGCCCCTCGAAGACCGTGCGGAGGCAGCCCGCGGCCGAGGCGGCCAGGTCGACATGTCCGGCGAGCTGGGCGGGGGAGTCGGCCAGGTGCACGACCCGGGCGGCGGGTGCGCCGTCCTTGCCGCCGAAGGCGCCGTACCCGAGCCGGAAGTCCAGCGGGGCGCCGGCGACGAGCACCAGGTCGGCCTGGCCGAAGGCCAGCGCGCGGGCCCGGGTGACGAGCAGCGGGTGGCCGGCCGGGAGGATCCCTCGGCCCATGCCGGTGGTGATGACCGGCAGCCCGGCCGCCTCGGCGAAGGCGAGGGCGGCCTCGTCGGCGCCGCCCATCCAGACATCCGAGCTGAGCACGAGGACAGGGCGCTCGGCGGCGCCGAGCAGCTCGGCGATCTCGTCGAGGTCGCCGGGCTCAGGCTCCAGCCGGCGGGCGCCCGGGCCGGTGGGGGCCGCTGACTCCGCGTGGGAGTACAGCTGGTCCACCGGCACGTCGAGGAACACCGGGCCGCGGTGCGGCTGCGCGGCCAGGCGCAGCGCCTCGTCCACGCGGCCGGAGACGTCGGCGGCCTCCGCGATGGTCCCCGCGTGCTTCGTGATCGGCGCCACGATCGGGGGGTGGTCGAGCTCCTGCAGCGCGCCGGTGCCCCAGCGGAAGGCCGGGGCGCGGCCGCCGAGCACGAGCAGCGGCGAGCCGTTGAAGTGGGCCGAGGCGATGGCCGAGACGCCGTTGGTGATGCCGGGGCCGGCCGTGAGCACGGCGAGGCCGGTGGAGCGGGTGAGCTTGGCGGTGGCCTCGGCGGCGAAGACGGCGGTCTGCTCATGGCGCACGTCGACGAGCCGCAGCGGCGGCTCACCGCCCGGGCCGGGCTTGACGGCGGCGTCGTACAGCGGGAAGACGTGCGCGCCGGAGAGCGTCCACATCGTCTCGCACGCCGTGGGCCCGCAGCGCCGCGACGGCGAGCTGCCCTCCGTGGCCGGAGATCGGCTCGGCCTGGTCGGTGACGGGGTCGCTCGCAGCCTCGCTCATGGCAGCACCCTACGAAACCCCGGGGAACCCCCACGCAGGGCTGCCCGTCCCAGCGGTATGGCGCACCGGCTGGCCCTGCTGCTCATCCCCGTGCTCCTCACGGCTGCGTGCGGAGGGGGGACGGTGACCTCGGGCGGTGGCGCCCCCGATGTCGACGGCCGCTCGTTCCTGTCCACGGGAGTCACGGTGGACGGACTCGATCGACCGCTGGCCGCGGGCACCGTGGTGCGGCTCGCCTTCGCCGACGGGGCGATCTCGGCGAGCGCCGGCTGCAACACCATGGGCGCAAGGTCACCTTCGACGGCACCCGGATGGCGATCGCCGACGGCCTCGCGAGCACCGAGATGGCCTGCCCCGAGGAGCTGATGGCCCAAGACGCGTGGCTGGCCGCTCTCCTCATGGCCGGGGCCGACATCACCGTTCGCGACGACCGGCTGACCCTGGTGAGCGCCGGGACGGACGATCGCGATGCAGGACGTCCAGACGGCCGTGCCCGACGCGCCGCTCGTGATGACCGAGTGGGTGCTGGACACTCTCATCGAGGGCGAGGTGGCGAGCAGCGTCCCGGCCGGAGTGCGGGCAACCCTGGCGTTCGGGTCCGGCGTGCCCAAGGCGTTCGTCGACACCGGCTGCAACTCCGGCTCGGGAGACGTCGACTACGACGCCACGACGATGACCTTCGGTCCGCTGGCCTTGACCAAGCGCGCGTGCGCGGATGCCCTCGGCGGCGGCCGTGGAGGCAGCGGTGACGGCCCTGCTCCAGGGCGACGTGGCGTACGTGCTGGAGGGCCGGAAGCTCACCTTGACCAAGGGCGACCAGGCGCTCGTCTACCGCGCCCCCTGACCGCGCCGCGGGGCCGGAGGGCTTCAGAACGTCGCGGAGAGCGCCTTGACCGGCATGGCCAGGTCGTCGAGCAGCGCGAGGTCCTGCGCCGGCTCGCGGCCGAGCGTCGTGAGGTAGTTGCCGACGATCACCGCGTTGATGCCGCCGAGCAGCCCCTCGCGCGTGCCGAGGTCGCCGAGGGTGATCTCGCGGCCGCCCGCATAGCGCAGGATGGCCCGCGGGAGGGCGAGGCGGAACGCCGCGATGGTGCGCAGCGCGTCACGCGCCTCCATCACGGGCTGGTCGCCGAAGGGAGTGCCGGGGCGGGGGTTGAGGAAGTTCAGCGGCACCTCGTGCGGCTCCAGAGCGGCGAGCTGGGCGGCGAACTCGGCCCGCTGCTCGACCGTCTCGCCCATCCCGACGATTCCCCCGCAGCAGACCTCCATCCCTGAGTCGCGCACCCGGGCGAGCGTCTCGTGGCGCTCCTCCCAGGTGTGGGTCGTGACGACGTTCGGGAAGAACGAGGCGGCGGTCTCGAGGTTGTGGTTGTAGCGGTGGACGCCCATCGCGACGAGCGCGTCGACCTGCTGCTGGGTGAGGATGCCGAGCGACGCCGCGACGTTGATGTCGACGGCCGCCTTGATGGCGGCGACACCCTCGCGCATCTGGTCCATCAACCGCTGGTCGGGGCCGCGCACGGCGGCGACGATGCAGAACTCCGTGGCGCCGGTCGCGGCGGTCTGCTCGGCGGCCTGGACCAGCGACGGGATGTCGAGCCAGGCCGAGCGCACGGGCGACTCGAACAGGCCGGACTGCGAGCAGAAGTGGCAGTCCTCGGGGCAGCCGCCGGTCTTCAGCGACACGATCCCCTCCACCTCGACCTCGGGCCCGCACCAGCGCATGCGCACCTCGTGGGCCAGCGCCAGCAGCTCCTCAAGGCGGTCATCCGGCAGGCGGAGGACCGCCAGGATCTGCTGCTCGTCCAGGCCGCGGCCCTCGTCGAGCACCTGGGTGCGGGCGAGGGCGAGGATGTCGGTCACAGGGTGGTGCCTTTCGCAAGGAGGAGGGGCGAAGGTCAACGGCTCCAACGCGCCCTGAAGTCTGCCGCATCGAAGCCGCCGCCGAACTCGGGGGCCAGCCCGACTCGCGCGGCCAGCAGGAACTCGGCGGGGTCCAGGCCGCCCGCGCCGGCCCGCAGGGCACCCGAGAGCGGCCGGGCGGCCAACGTCTCGAGGTCGCGGATGTTGCAGCGGCAGGCGAGGTCGGGGTCGTCCGGCCACGAGCCGAGCACCACCCCGGCCAGCCGCAGCCCTCGGTGTGCGAGCGCCTCGAGGGTGAGCGCCGTGTGGTTGAGGGTCCCGAGCGCCGGGTCGGCGACGACCACGACCTCGGCGTCGACGGCGCGCGCCAGGTGGGCCAGCGTGCGGCCGTCCTGGTCGAAGCGGACGAGCAGGCCCCCCGCCCCCTCCACCAAGACGAGGTCGCGGGACTCGGCGAGCGCCCGGATCCGGGCGGCCGCGTCGTCGAGGTCGATGTCGGGCCGGCCGGCCACCCTGGCCGCGGCGGCCGGCGCGAGCGGGTCGGGGTAGCGCGCGTACTCGTGCAGGTCGCCGACCCCCGCGAGGCGGCGCACGTCGTCGAGGTCGCCGGGCTCGGCCGCGGTGACCCCGGTCTGCGCGGGCTTGACGACGGCCACCGAGGCGCCGCGGGCCGCGGCCAGGCTGGCCAAGGCGGCCGTGACGATGGTCTTGCCGACGCCCGTGCCGGTGCCGGAGATCGCCAGGACGGTCATCGCTGGCCCACCAGGTCGCGGACCGCCGCGAGGGCGGCCACGGCCAGGCCCAGGTCATCGGCCGTCAGGTCGGCCCGGCCGGTCAGCCGCAGCCGCGAGACGCCGTCCGGCACCGAGGGCGGGCGGAAGCAGCCCACGCGCACGCCCATCGCGGCGCACCGGTCGGCGGCGGCGACCGCGGCCTCGGGCGAGCCGATGAGCACCGCGGCGACGGCGGCGGCCGGCTCCGGCGACCGCAGGCCCAGCGACCGGGCCGCATCGGACAGCGCCGCCCCGTGGGCGCGGGCCCGGATCGCGCGGTCGGGCTCGGCGGCGAGCACCTGCAGCGCCTCGTACGCGGCGCCGACGGCCGCCGGCGCCAGGCCGGTGTCGAAGATGAATGGCCTGGCCGCGTCGATGAGGTGGGCCACCACCTCGGGGTCGCCGAGCACGGCGCCGCCTTGCGCGCCCAGGGCCTTGGACAAGGTGGCGGTGATCACGACCTCGGGCCGCCCGGCCAGGCCGGCCGCGTGCACCGCGCCGCGCCCGCTGTCGCCCACCACGCCCAGGCTGTGGGCCTCGTCCACCAGCAGCAGGGCGCCGTGCGCGTGGGCGGCGGCATGCAGGTCGGCCAGCCGGGCCAGGTCTCCGTCCACGCTGAAGACGGCGTCGGTGACGACGAGGGCGTCCGGCTCCGATCGCTCGGCGAGGGCCGACGCAACGGCGGCGGTCTCCCGGTGCGGCACCACGACCACGCGGGACCGGGACAGCCGGCAGGCGTCCACGATCGAGGCGTGGTTGAGGGCGTCGGACACGACGAGCACGTCCGGCCCGCCCAGTGCGGCGACGGCGCCCAGGTTGGCCAGGTAGCCGCTGGAGAAGACCAGCCCGGCCGCAGCCCCGGCGTGGGCCGCCAGCGCCCCTTCGAGCTCCTCGTGGAGGGCGGTCGTCCCGGTGACGAGCCGCGAGCCGGTCGAGCCGCCTCCCCACCGCCGGGCGGCCGCCACGGCGCCGGCGACGACCCGCGGGTCGCGGGCCAGCCCGAGGTAGTCGTTGGAGGCGAGGTCGACCAGACCGCCGCCGTCGGCCGGTGCGGGGCCGCACGGAGCGACGCAGCCCGGCCTCCCGGCGGGCGGCCGCGCGCCGGCGGAGCCGCTCCAGCGGGTCGCTCATCCCACGACCTGGGCGATGCACTCGATGACCGTGCCGGCCAGCAGCTCGAGGTCGTCATCGCCGATCGCAAGGGGCGGCATGAGCACGACGACGTCGCCGAGCGGGCGGATCGCCACGCCGCGGCGGCGGGCCAGGCGGCAGATCTCGAAGCCGGTGCGCTCGCGGAGCTGGCTCGACCTCGATCCCGGTCATCGTGCCGATCCGGCGGATCTCGCGCACCCCGTCGGAGGAGTCCAACGGCGCGAGCAGAGCGCCCAGCCGGTCGCCGACGCGGGCGGCGTGGGCGACCGTCCCGCGCTCGGCCATCAGGTCGAGGTTGGCGATGGCGGCGGCGCAGCACAGCGGGTTGGCGGTGTAGGAGTGGCCGTGGAAGAAGGTCCGACCCGATGCAGGCGAGCCGAGGAACGCGTCGTAGACCGCCTCGGTGGCCAGCACGGCCGACAGGGGCAGGTATCCGCCGGTCACCCCCTTGCCGCAGGTGAGCAGGTCGGGCGCGACGCCGGCGTGCTCGACGGCCCACATCCGCCCGGTGCGGCCGACCCCGGTCGCCACCTCATCGGCGATCATGAGCGCCCCGAACTCGTCGCACAGCGCCCGCACCCCCTGCAGGAACGTCGCATCGTGCGTGAGCATCCCGCCGGCCGCCTGGACCATCGGCTCGACGACGACGGCGCAGACCTGGCCGCCCTGGCGCTCCAGCAGCGCCCGCAGCTCGGCCACGACCTCGGCGGAGCGCCCGGCCCTGGTCTGGCCCGGCTGGAGCACGCCGGGGGACGACACCTGGGCGGTCTCCAGCAGGATCGGGCGGTAGGTGTGGTGGAACAGGTCGATGCCGCCGACGCTGACGGCGCCGAGGGTGTCGCCGTGGTAGCCCTCGGCCACGTGCGCGTACAGCGGCCGCTGCTCGCCGCGCTGGGCGGCCGACTGGAAGGCCATCTTCAGCGCGGCCTCGACCGCCGAGGCCCCGTCGCCGGCGTAGAAGACCCGGGTGAGCCCCTCGGGCGCCGTGGCCAGCAGCCGCTCGGCGAGGGCGATGCCGGGCTCGTGGGTCAGCCCGAGGTACGTCGTGTGGGCGAGCCGGTCGAGCTGGGCCCGGACCGCCTGGTCGATCTCTGGGACCCGGTGGCCGTGCACGGTGACCCACAGCGAGGAGAAGCCGTCGAGGTAGCGGCGGCCCTCGGTGTCGTAGAGGTACATCCCCTCGGCGCGGTCGATGACGAGCGGCTCGTCCTCGGGCCACTGCGCGTGCTGGGTGAAGGGGTGCCAGACCTGGGCGTAGTCGCGGGCCAGCAGGTCGCGGGTGCGCGGGCTCAGGTCGTGCGCGGGGAGGTCGACGGGGCCGGCCATCCGGCGATTGTCCCAGGGCGGAGACGGGCCGCCGTACCCTGGGCGCGTGCTCAGCCTCGCCGAGATCGCCGCCCGGCACACCGAGCTCGGCGAGCCCGACCTGGCGCACCTGCGCGCGCTGCGCGCGGACTGGCAGCTGCTCGCCGACCTGTCGTTCAGCGATCTCGTGCTGTGGCTGCCCACGTGGAGCGGCTCGGGCTGGGTCGCCGGCGGGCAGATCCGGCCCACCACGGGGCCCACGGTCTTCGCCGACGACGTGAGTCGGCACCTTCATGCCGCGCGGGCGGCGGCCGATGCTCGACACTGCGCTGCGGCAGGGCCGGGTGGAGGGCGGACCGCCCCAGGCACGCGCTGGCGCCCGCGCAAGCGGTGCCGGTCCGCCGCGGAGACCGCGTGATCGCGGTCATCGCCCGGCACGCCGACCCGGCCTTCGCCCGGACCGGCCGCCTGGAGCGCGCCTACCTGGAGGCCTACTCGGCGCTCGCCCAGATGGTGGCCGACGGGGTGTTCCCCGCGACGGGGCCTGCGTCGCGGGTCGGCGCCGGCTCGCCGCGCGTGGGCGACGGCCTGCTCATCGCTGGATGTCGACGGGGTCGTGGACTTCGCCAGCCCGAACGCGCTGTCTGCGTACCGGCGGCTGGGGCTGGCGGCCGACCTGGTGGGCGCTCGGCTGTCGTCGCTCACCGCGTCGCTGGCGTCAGCGCGCGGGCCGGTGGACGAGGATCTCTCGGTGGTGGCCAGCGGGCGCGCCGCACGGACCACCGAGGTGGCGGACCGCCACGCCCACGTCTTGCTCCGGTCGATCCCGCTGGTGGCGGCGGGCGAGCGGACCGGGGCGCTCGTGCTCGTCCGCGATGTGACCGAGGTGCGCCGTCGCGAGCGCGAGCTGGTGAGCAAGGACGCCACGATCCGGGAGATCCACCACCGGGTGAAGAACAACCTGCAGACGGTGGCCGCGCTGCTGCGCCTGCAGGCTCGCCGGATCGCCAGCCCGGAGGCCAGGGCCGCCCTGGAGGAGGCCGTCCAGCGGGTGGGCTCGATCGCGATCGTGCACGAGGCGCTGTCGATGGCCCCGGACGAGACCGTGGACTTCGACGCGGTGGCCGACCGGGTCTGCGCGATGGTCGCGGAGCTGACGCCCGCCGATGCCCGGGTCGTGCCCCACCGGACCGGCTCCTTCGGCGCGTTGGCCGCCGAGACCGCCACGCCGCTGGCCATGGCGCTGACCGAACTGCTGCAGAACGCCGTCGAGCACGGGCTGGGCGGGCGGTCGCGCGGCGAGGCCTCGCTGGAGATCGCGGCGCGTCGATCACCGGGCCGGCTGGCCGTCGAGGTCCGCGACACCGGGGTGGGGCTCCCGGCGGGCTTCGACCCCGGCGACTCGGGGCGGTTGGGTCTGCAGATCGTCCGGACCCTGGTGGTGGGCGAGCTCGGTGGCTCGCTGGAGTTCGCCGCCCGCGAGGGCGGTGGCACCGCGGTCGCGCTGGAGATCCCGCTCCCCACGGAGCAGGAGGCGCGGCCGCGCTAGCCCAAGCGGGCCCGGTTGCGGGCGTTGCGGCGCTTGAGCGCGCGGCGCTCGTCCTCGGACAGCCCGCCCCAGACTCCGGCGTCCTGACCGGACTCCAGGGCCCACGCCAGGCAGGTGTCCATCACCGGGCAGCGCCGGCAGACCGCGCGGGCTTCCTCGATCTGCAGCAGGGCCGGGCCGGTGTTTCCGATCGGGAAGAACAGCTCGGGGTCCTCGTCACGGCAGGCGGCCTCGTGGCGCCAGTCCATGCGATCTCTCCTTGAGCGTGAAGCCGGCCGCCCGGGGGCGCCGACAGAGGGTACGAGTCGGGTGGTGCTTGTGAACGCGTTCACGAAACCCCCTCCGGGCGCGGCACAAGGCGCTTGGTCCGGAGCGAGGGGATCCGCCGACGCGGCCCGGCGAACGGGCTCGCGGCGCGAGGAACACCCAAACCCTCGCACGCCGAAACGTCAGACACAAGGGCTTCGCGTGCCTGGAGGCCAATTTGGGGGTGTCGCCTACATCACACCCGGACCGACCCCCAGCCCGCCTCAAGCCCGCCTCGCACGCCGCGCCAGGCGCGTCACATCATGATGCGCAGGGCCTGCGGGTGGTCCCGGCAGGTGATGCTGGTGCGCTGGCCGAGGTGGTCGCCGTCGAGCTGGAAGGCCACCGGGCGGCGGGCGTACAGGGTGAACTCGGCGGTGTCGTGCAGGGCCACCACGTCACGCCCGCGCGGGGGAGTGCCGTTGGGGGTGAGGATCTGCCGGACGTGCCGCAGCGTGGAGGCGACGCCCAGCGAGCGGAGGGCGACGAGGTCGAGGGCGGTGTCGAAGGAGGCCTGGGGGCACGGATTGACGGGCAGCCCGCCGAGGTAGGTCCACGGCGAGGTGCTCTGGATGATGGCCAGGAAGATCTCGTGGACGGGGTCGTGCCCCGGCCGCTCGAGGGTGAGCAGCGGGTCGTCGCGGTCGGTGGAGCGGAAGAACTCGCGGATCGCCGACCGCACGTACAGCGCAGGGGTCGCCCGGACCCCCCGCGCGCGCGCCCGCTCGACGGCGGCGATGACCTCCGCGTCCAGCCCCAGGCCGGCGCAGAACGTGAACCAGCGGTCGTCGGCGGTGCCCAGCCCGATCGCCCGGGTGCGCTCCTCGGCGATGGCCTCGAGCAGCTGGCCGGTCGCCTCGACCGGGTCGTGCGGCAGGCCGAGGGCCCTGGCCAGCACGTTGGCCGAGCCGCCCGGGACGAGGGCCAGCGCGGGTACGTCGGGTCCGGGGCCCTCCTCCAGCAACCCGTTGACGACCTCGTTGATGGTGCCGTCACCGCCGAGGGTCACCACCACGTCCAGGCGGTCGCGTCGGGCCTGCCGGGCCAACTCCAGCGCGTGGCCGCGGTGCTGCGTGGCGACCAGGTCGAGCTTGAGATCGCTGGACAGGGCGTGGACCAGGACATCGCGGGTGCGTTCGGTGGTGGAGGTCGCCTTGGGGTTGACGACGAGGAGGGCGCGCACGGGCCCACGCTACCCGCCGCCCATCGCCTCCCGGCTAGCCTCGGCGGATGCCCGTGATGCCCGCAGATCCCCTGGATGCGCCCTCGTGGGCGCACCGTGTCGGAGCCGGCGTGGTGACCGCCGAGGCGGCGGCCCTGATCGGCTACAGCCTCTGGTTGGAGTTCGAGCGCCGCACGGAGCAGGCGAGCAGCGCGCAGGTGGCGCTCGGATCAGAGCTCTTCCTGTTGTGCGTGGGGCTGCTCGTGGGCGTCCTCGCGTGGCAGTTGTGGCGACGGCGGTCGTGGGCGATCGGCGGCGGGGTGTTCTGCCAGCTGATCGCCCTGCCGATGGCCTGGTACATGGTCGAGGCGGGCTTCTGGCCGGGGGCCCTGGTGCTGGGTTCGGCGGCGCTGGCCGCCCTGGTGGCGCTGCTGTCGCTGTCGCGGGCGGCCGCTGGACCCTAGGAGTCGGCGAACTCGCCGCGCATCGAGGCCAGCGCCCGGGCCAGCAGCCGTGAGACGTGCATCTGCGAGATGCCGAGCTCCTCGCCGATCTGCGACTGGGTGCGGTTGCCGTAGAAGCGCAGCAGCACGATCTGCCGCTCGCGCTCGGGGAGCCGCTCCAGGGCCGGGCGCAGGCTCTCGCGCTGCTCGACCGCCTCCAAGGACTCGTCAAGCCCCCCCAGGCGTGCGCCCAGGGCGGGCAGCGCGTCGTCGTCGCCGCGGCCGGCGTCGAACGACAGCGTCGAGTACGCGTCGGCGGCCTCAAGGGCCTCGAGCACGTCCTCCTCGGTCAGGTCCAGGCGGGCGGCGAGCTCGGCCACCGTGGGCGAGCGGCCGAGCTCCTGCTGAAGTGGGGGGGTCGCGGCGGAGAGGGCCATCCGGCGCTCCTGCAGCCGCCGGGGGACCCGGATGGCCCAGCCGCGGTCACGGAAGTGCCGCTTGATCTCCCCGATCACCGTGGGCGTCGCGTACGAGGCGAAGTCGACGCCGCGCTCGGGGTCGAAGCGGTCCACCGCCTTGATCAGGCCCTCGGTGCCGACCTGCACGAGGTCCTCGTACGGCTCGCCGCGGTCGCGGAATCGACCCGCCAGCGAGCGGGCCAACGGCAGGTGGGACTCGATCAGCGCACTGCGGGCCTGCTGGTGGGCGGGCGAGCCGGGTTCGGCGGCGGCCATCTGCTGGAACAGGGCCAGGGCCCGGGCCGAGCGCTCGGCCGAGGCGGCGCTGCGGGGCGCTGGGATGCCGGCCGCCGAGGTCACACGGTCTCCCGCTGCGCGCCCAGCGCCAAGGCCACCCGGCGGCCGTCGCGCCGGACGGCGACCTCTCCGGCCAGCTCGCGCAGGACGAGCCAGGCGAAGTCGTCGGCAGGCGGCTCGGCGGCGCCTGGCTCGGCCTCCACGCTGAACCGCATCGACAAGGCGCCGGCGGCGCCGGGCTCGTCCACGGTGAACACGCACTCAAGCTCGGCGTCCGGCCCCGCCATGGCGATGAGCAGGGCGCACGCCTCCCCGACGGCGAGCCGCAGGTCTTCGACCTCATCGAGGGTGCGGTCGGCGCGCGCGGCCAGGGCCGCGACGGCGGTGCGCGCCAGGACGACGTACGCCGGCTGGGCGGGGAATCGAAGGGTGACGTCGGCCGACACGGCCCCGACGCTACCGCCCAGGCGCTGGGACGGGGGTTGCGGCGGCTGACAGAATCCGCCCGTGGCCGACCCGATCGAGCAGCAGACACCCGCACCGAGCGCCGAGGTTCCGCGCGGCCTGCGCGTCGTGGCCGCGTGGTCGTGGCGGATCCTCGTCGTCCTGGCGCTCGCGGTCGCCTGCGTCGCCGTGATCGTGCGGCTGCAGGTGCTGTTCATCGCCCTCTTCGTCGCCTTGCTCGTGACCGCTCTGCTGCAGCCCGGGATGGACCTGCTCCGCCGCGTCGGCCTGCCGCGGGCGGTGGCCGCGGCCGTCACGCTGCTGGTGGCTCTGGCGATGGTCGGGGTGGTCTTCTTCCTGGCCGGCAGCGCCCTGGCGGGGCAGGCGGGCGAGCTCGCATCCGCCGTCTGCGACGGGTGGGTCGAGCTCAAGCTGTGGCTCGAGGACATCTTCGGCATCAGCGCCGAGCAGCTCGGGGAGTACACCACCCGGATCTGGGACAGCCTCCGTAAGAACGCCGGGTCGATCGGGTCCGGCGTCTTCGGCGCCGCGTCGACAGCCGCCGAGTTCCTTGCCGGGGCCGGCGTCGCGCTGTTCGCGACGATCTTCTTCCTCTACGACGGGCCGGGCATCTGGCGCTGGGTGGCCTCGCTGTTCCCCAGGCGCGCCCGGGTGCACGTCGACGAGGCCGGGGCGCTGTCGTGGCAGGCGCTGTCGGGCTACGCCCGAGGCACCGTGCTCATCGCCGCGATCGACGCGATCGGCATCGGTCTGGGGGTCTGGCTGCTGGGCGTCCCGCTGGCCGGGCCGATCGCGGTGCTCGTCTTCTTCGGCTCGTTCATCCCGATCGTCGGGGCGACGCTGTCCGGCCTGGTGGCCGTGCTGGTGGCGTTGGCCACGGAGGGCACCACCACCGCCTTGCTCACCGCCGGCGTCGTGCTGCTGGTCCAGCAGGTCGAGGGCCACGTGCTGCAGCCGCTGATCCAGGGCCGCTTCGTCGCCATCCACCCACTGGCCGTGGTGCTCGCCGTGGCCGCCGGCTCGGTCATCGCAGGGCTGGTCGGGGCGGTGATCGCGGTTCCGATCGTCGCCACCGCCAACGTCCTCGTCCGGTACATGGCGAGCGTCGCGCGCGGCGACGAGGAGCCGGCCGAATCAAGCCTGGAGGCCGCCCCCGAGGTCAGCCAGGGCTGAGCCGGTCACCCGGTAGACCGTCCACTCGTCCATCGGCTCTGCGCCGATCGAGCGGTAGAAGCCCAGGGCCGGCTCGTTCCAGTCGAGCACCCACCACTCCAGCCGGGTGTAGCCGCGCTCGACGCACAGCCGGGCCAGCTCGGCGAGCAGCGCCTTGCCGTAGCCCGCCCCCGCGGTGCTGCGGGCGCACGTAGAGGTCCTCGAGGTAGATCCCGTGGCGCCCGGTCCAGGTCGAGTAGTTGACGAACCAGAGGGCGAACCCGGCCACGGAGCCGTCGTCCAGCGCGGCGATGTGCGCGTACGCCGCCGGGCTCGGGCCGAACAGGGCGCGCGCGAGGTCGTCCTCGGTGGACTGGACGTGCTCCAGCGGCTCGCTCGTACTCGGCGAGCTCGCGGATCATCGCGAGGATCTCGGGGACGTCCTCGGGGCGGGCGGTCCGGATCACCGGCGGGCCTGGCGCGGCTCTGCTGCCGGGTCAGGCCTTCTTGGTCTGCCCAGAAGATCTCGGCGATCTCGTCGATCTTGGCGAGCAGCTCGTCGGCGACCGCGACGTCGACCGTGCCCTTGGTGCCACCGGCGCCGGCCAGCTTGGTGGCCTCGTTGAACAGCTCGTTCAGCTGCGGGTACTTCTCGAAGTGCGGGGCCTTGAAGTAGTCGGTCCACAGCACCCAGAGGTGGTCCTTGACCAGGTCCGAGCGCTCCTCCTTGATGGCCACGGCGCGCGCCTTGAACTCGGGGTCGTCGCTGGCGTGGTACTTCTCCATGCAGGCCTTGACCGACTGGGCCTCGATCCGGGCCTGGGCGGGGTCGTAGACGCCGCAGGGCAGGTCGCAGTGGGCGTACACGGTGGTGCGCGGCGCCAGCAGGCGGGTGATCAGGCGGGCGGGCATGGGTCCTCTAGGACGGGTCGTGGTCGTGGGGCTTCTCCGCGACACTACCGTCCGTGCCGGACCCGGCAGGTCCAGGCATCCGGCAGGTCCAGGCATCGGGCAGCCGCGATGAGCCGCCGCCGCGGGTACGGGCGGGTGGCCGTCGCGGGCGACTCGATGCGGCCCGCGCTGCGCCGACGGCGACTGGCTCTCGTCCGCTGGGGGGCGTCGCCGCGTGCCCGGCGACGTCGTCGTGGTCCGGCTGCCCGGACCGCCCCGGCCTGCTGGCGGTCAAGCGGGCGACCCGGCTGGCGGCCGACGGCTGGTGGGTGGAGGGGGACAACCCGGCGGCCAGCGCACGACTCCTGGCTGTTCGGCGCCGTGGCCGCGGACGCGGTCGTCCTGGCGTCGCGGTGGCCCGGTACTGGCCGCGCCCGCGGCCGGGTGGGACGATCGCGAGGTCCCCTCGCCCCCTGACCGAGACGGGCTGACCTCGCATGCCGCTCCCGCACGAACGACGACCCCGACCCGGTCTTCCCGCTGCACCAGGGCGGCAAGATCGAGATCCGCCCCACCGTCCGCATCCGCGACCGCGAAGGCCTGGCGCTGGCGTACACGCCGGGGGTCGGCCGGGTCTGCCGGCGCATCGCCGCTGGATCCGGGGCTGGCCGACGAGTACACCTGGCGGTCCAACCTGGTGGCCGTGGTCACCGACGGCTCGGCGGTGCTCGGCCTCGGCGACCTCGGGCCGACCGCGGCGCTGCCGGTGATGGAGGGCAAGGCGCTGCTGTTCAAGGAGTTCGGCGGGGTCGACGCCGTGCCGATCTGCCTGGACTGCCGCGATGTCGACGACATCGTCGAGACAATCGCGACGGATGGCGCCGTCGTTCGGCGGGATCAACCTCGAGGACATCAGCGCGCCGCGCTGCTTCGAGATCGAGCGCCGGCTGCAGGAGCGCCTCGACATCCCGGTCTTCCACGACGACCAGCACGGCACCGCGGTCGTGGTGCTCGCCGCGCTGCAGAACGCCGCGCTGGTGACCGGCCGCTCCCTGGGCGACCTGCGGGTGGTGGTCTGCGGCGCCGGGGCGGCCGGCGTCGCGGTGTCGAACATGCTGCTCAACGCGGGCATCGGGGACCTCGCGGTCGTCGACAGCAAGGGATCGTGGTCGAGGCCGGCCGCGGCGACCTCACCGACGTCAAGGTCGACCTGGCCGTCGCGCACCAACAAGGCCGGGCTCAGCGGCTCGATCACCGACGCGATGCGCGGCGCGGACGTCTTCGTCGGCGTCTCGGCGGGCCAGGTGCCCGATGAGGTCGTCGCCTCGATGGCGCCTCGGTCGATCGTGTTCGCGCTGGCCAACCCCGAGCCCGAGGTGCATCCGGAGGTCGCGCGCCGGCACGCCGCGGTGGTGGCCACCGGGCGCAGCGACTTCCCCAACCAGATCAACAACGTGCTCGCCTTCCCCGGCATCTTCCGGGGCGCGCTGGCGGTGCGGGCCACGGCGATCACCGAGGGGATGAAGCTGGCGGCGGCCCAGGCGCTCGCCGGCTGCGTCGGCCAGTCGCTGGAGCCCGACCACGTGATCCCGAGCGTCTTCGACCCCTGGGTCGCCATCTCGGTCGCCCAGGAGGTCGCCCGGGCCGCGGTCGCCGAGGGCGTCGCCCGACGCCCGCTGCCGCTGCCCTAGCGCCCGGACTTAGGCTCGGAGCCGTGTTCGCCGTCACCGCCCAGGGCATCGACCCGGCCGATCCGCTCGCCCAGCCTCGGTCTGGGGGAGCACCCCGATCCGGTCCCGGCCGAGGGCTGGGCGCGGGTCCACGTGCGCGCCGCCTCGCTGAACCACCACGACCTGTGGACCCTCAAGGGGGTGGGCATCCGGCGCGAGCGCCTGCCCGATCGTGCTGGGCTGCGACGCGGCCGGCCTCGATGAGGACGGCAACGAGGTGGTCGTCCACTCGGTGATCGGCGACCCCGAGGCCGGCGGCGGCGACGAGACGTTCGACCCGCGCCGCTCGCTGCTGTCGGAGGTGTACGACGGCACGCTGGCCGAGCAGGTGGTGGTCCCGCGGCGCAACCTGCTCCCCAAGCCGGCTGGGCTGTCCTTCGCCGAGGCCGCCTGCCTGCCCACGGCCTGGCTGACGGCCTACCGGATGCTGTTCACCCGCTCCGGGCTGCGTCCCGGCGACACCGTGCTGGTGCAGGGCGCGGGCGGAGGCGTCGCGACGGCGTTGATCGCCCTAGCCCGGGCGGGCGGTCTCCGGGTGTGGGCCACCAGCCGCGACGGCGACAAGCGCGACCGGGCGGTCGCCCTGGGGGCGCACGCCGCGTACGAGTCAGGCGCGCGTCTGCCCGAGCGCGTCGACGCGGTCATGGAGACGGTGGGCGCGGCCACCTGGGACCACTCGCTGAAGTCGCTCAAGCCGGGCGGGCGCATCGTCATCTCCGGCGCCACGACCGGCTCGAACCCGCCGGCGGATCTCTCCCGGGTGTTCTTCCTGCAGCTGTCGGTGGTCGGCTCAACGATGGGGACGCGCGAGGAGCTTCGGCGGCTCATCGCGTTGTGCGACGCCACCGGCCTGCGCCCGCTGATCGACGCGACCTACGACCTGCGCGACGCGCGCTCGGCCTTCGAGCGGCTCGCTGAGGGAGACGTCTTCGGCAAGCTGGTGCTGACCCGCGAGCCCTGATGCGGTCCGGGTCAGTCCTCGTCGTCCAGCCGCGCCAGCCAGGTGGCCAGCCGCTCGACGGGCGCCTCGAACTCCGGGTTGAGGTCGACGAACTCCTGCAGCCGATCGGCCAGCCAGGCCAGCGTGACGTCCTCGTCGCCGCGCCGGGCGAGCAGCTCCTCGATCCCGCGGTCGGTGAAGTACATCCCCGCCCCGCTACGCGAAGGCCTGCTCGACCAGGGCCCGCTGCTCGGCGTCGTGCCGTTGGTGCGAGCCCACCGCCGGCGACGACGACGCCGGCCGGGTGACCGGCGACGATCGAGCGGCCGATGACCTGCGGCACGTTCATCGAGACGAACGACCAGGCGCCCTGGTTGGCCGGCTCCTCCTGCACCCAGCGGATCTCGGCCTGCGGGTAGGGCGCGACCGCCTCCGGCAGGGTGCGCACGGGCAGGGGGTACAGCCGCTCGAGCCGCACGATCGCGACGTCGTGGCGGCCGGAGCGGTCCCGCTCGGCCAGCAGGTCGTAGTAGACCTTGCCGCTGCAGATCAGCACGGTGCGCACCTGCGCCGGGTCTGCCGCGGCGTCCGCGCAGGATCGGGCGGAAGTGCCCGGTGGTGAAGTCCGCGGTGGCCGAGGCGGCGGCCTTCAGCCGCAGCATCGACTTCGGGGTGAAGACCACCAGCGGCCGGTTGAGCTGCGAGTGCACCTGCCAGCGCAGCAGGTGGAAGTACGACGCGGGCGTCGACGGCACGGCGACGGTCATGTTGTCCTGGGCGCACATCTGCAGGAAGCGCTCGATGCGCGCCGAGGAGTGGTCGGGGCCCTGGCCCTCGTAGCCGTGCGGAAGGAGCAGGGTGACGCCGCTCTGCTGGCCCCACTTCTGCTCACCCGAGGAGATGAACTCGTCGATGATCGTCTGCGCGCCGTTGACGAAGTCGCCGAACTGCGCCTCCCAGATCACCAGCGCCTCGGGGCGGGCCACCGAGTAGCCGTACTCGAAGCCCAGGGCGGCGAACTCCGACAGCAGCGAGTCGTAGACGTAGAGCTTGCCGCCGTTGTCGTAGCAGCGCTTGAGCGGCTTGTACTGCCAGCCGGTCTGGCCGGTCGACGATGACGACGTGGCGGTGGCCGAACGTGCCGCGGCGCGAGTCCTGGCCGGCCAGCCGCACCGGGGTGCCCTCGGTGAGCAGCGACCCGATCGCCAGCGCCTCGCCCATGCCCCAGTCGATCGGTCGTCCTGCTCGACCATCTGGGCGCGCCGCTGCAGCTGCGGGGCCAGGCGCGGGTGCACCGTGAACCCCTCGGGCATCGTCAGCTGGGTCTCGACGACCCGGTCGCACGACGTCGGGCGAGATCGCGGTCGGCACCTCGTACGACGGCCGCTGCGGCGCCAGCGCCTGCTGGCCCTCGCGCTCCACCTCGGTCGGACTCGCCCTCGCGTCGCCCTCGCGGGTCTCGCGGAAGACCCGCTCGAGCTGCTCCTGGTAGTCGCGCAGCGCCGACTCGGCCTCCTCGACGGAGATGTCGCCGCGGCCGATCAGCGCCTCGGTGTAGCTGCTTGCGGATCGAGCGCTTGGCGTCGATGACGTCGTACATCAGCGGCTGCGTCAGCGAGGGGTCGTCGGCCTCGTTGTGGCCGCGGCGGCGGTAGCAGACCATGTCGACGACGACGTCCTTGTGGAACGCCTGCCGGAACTCGAAGGCCAGCCGCGCGACGCGGACGCACGGCCTCGGGGTCGTCGCCGTTGACGTGGAAGATCGGCGCCTGCACCATGCGCGCGACGTCGGTGGCGTACGTCGAGGAGCGGCTGTACTTCGGCGACGTGGTGAAGCCGACCTGGTTGTTGACGATGACGTGCACCGTGCCGCCGGTGCGGTAGCCCTGCAGCTGCGACAGCTTGAGGGTCTCGGCCACCACGCCCTGGCCGGCGAAGGCGGCGTCGCCGTGCATGAGGACGGGCAGGACGGGGAAGCTCCTCGCCGCGGTTGAGCACGTCCTGCTTGGCCCGCACGATGCCCTCGAGGACCGGGTTGACCGCCTCGAGGTGGACTGGGGTTGGCAGGCCAGGTAGACGTCGATGGTCTGGCGCCCCCTCGGCGCGGAAGGTGCCGTTGGCGCCGAGGTGGTACTTCACGTCGCCGGACCCTGCGCGCTGCCCGGGTCCACGTTGCCCTCGAACTCGCGGAAGATCTGGCCGTAGGACTTGCCGACGATGTTGGCCAGCACGTTGAGCCGGCCGCGGTGCGGCATGCCGATGCAGACCTCGACCAGGCCCTCCTCGGCGGCGGCCTGGCAGGACGGCGTCGAGGAGCGGGATGACCGACTCGCCGCCCTCGAGCGAGAACCGCTTCTGCCCGACGAACTTGGTCTGCAGGAAGGTCTCGAACGCCTCGGCGGCGTTGAGCCGGCGCAGGATCCGCAGCTGCTCCTCGCGGTCGGGCTTGGCCTGCGGCCGCTCGATCCGGTCCTGGATCCAGGCCCGCTGGTCGGGATCCTGGATGTGCATGTACTCGATGCCGATGGTGCGGCAGTACGAGTCGCGCAGGATGCCGAGGATCTCGCGCAGCGGGGCGATCGGCTGGCCGCCGAAGCCGCCGGTGGCGAACTCGCGGTCGAGGTCCCACAGGGTCAGGCCGTGGCTGACGACGTCGAGGTCGGGGTGGCGGCGCTGGCGGTACTCCAGCGGGTCGGTGTCGGCCATCAGGTGGCCGCGCACCCGGTAGGCGTGGATGAGCTCCTGCACCCGGGCGGTCTTGTTGATGTCGTCCTCGTGCGAGGCCGAGATGTCCTGCTCCCAGCGGACCGGCTCGTACGGGATGCGCAGCGAGGCGAAGATGCCGTCGTAGAAGCCGTCCTCGCCGAGCAGCAGCTGCGTGGATGCGGCGCAGGAAGTCGCCGGACTGCGCGCCCTGGATGATCCGGTGGTCGTACGTCGAGGTCAGCGTGAGGATCTTGCTGATCGCGTTGCGGGACAGCGTCTCCGGCGAGGCGCCCTGCCACTCGGCGGGGTACTCCATGGCGCCGACGCCGACGATCGTGCCCTGGCCCTGCATGAGCCGCGGGACTGAGTGGACGGTGCCGATGGTGCCCGGGTTGGTCAGGCTGATCGTCGTGCCGGCGAAGTCGTCGACGCCGAGCTTGCCGCCGCGCGCCTTGCGGACGAGGTCCTCGTACGTCGCCCAGAACTGCGCGAAGTCCATCGTCGTCGGCGCCCTTGATCGAGGGCACCAGCAGCTGCCGGCTGCCGTCGGGCTTGGCCAGGTCGATGGCGAGGCCGAGGTTGACGTGCGCGGGGCGTGACCACCGCGGGCTTGCCGTCGGACTCGGCGTAGGAGGCGTTCATCGCCGGCACGTCGTGCAGGGCGCGGATCACCGCCCAGCCGATCAGGTGGGTGAAGGAGACCTTGCCGCCGCGGCTGCGGGCCAGGTGGTTGTTGATGACGACCCGGTTGTCGATGAGCAGCTTGGCGGGCACCGCGCGCACGCTGGTCGCGGTGGGGACGCTGAGCGAGGCCTCCATGTTGGCCACGACGCGGGCGGCGGGGCCGCGCAGCACGGTCGCCTCGGGGGGTGCCGGGGGAGCGGCTGGCGCTGGTGGCGCAGCCGCCGGGATGGGGGCCGGGGCCGGGGCCGGCACGGGGGCCGGCAGCGGCGGCCGTGGCGCGCTGGGACCTCGGCGGGCGCCGAGCGGAGTCGCGGCCCCGGCGGGCGCGGGCACCGAGGGGTCGTGCGGCGTGTAGTCGGCGAAGAAGTCCCACCAGGCGCGGTCGACGGTGTCCGGGTCCCGGAGGTACTGCTGGTAGAGCTCGTCGACGAGCCATTCGTTCGGGCCGAAGCCCCCCATCGGCGGCTGGCTCGATGGGCCTTCGGCTGTCTGCGACACGGCGGCGTCCGCCTCCTGCTCTCGTCCGGCTGGCTGCGGGAGGCAAGCCTAACCGGTCGCGGCCGGGCCGTCGTCGGGCGGCTCGGCGGCGGCTACAGCCCCATCGCCCGGCTGACCACCAGCAGCTGCACCTCGCTGGCCCCCTCGACCACGCGCAGCATCCGCAGGTGGCGCAGCACCCGCTCGACCGGGCCCTCCCGGAGCAGGCCCATGCCGCCGAAGACCTGCAGGCAGCGGTCGGCGACGGCGTAGGCGCGCTCGGTGTCGTGGTACTTCACGATGCTCGAGTCGAGCATGAGCGCGCCGGCCTGGGAGGCGTCGGTCGTGTCGACCTGCCAGGCCAGCTGGTACGTCAGCCACCGCATCGCCTCGATGTCGACCTTGCTCTGGGCGAGCGGGAACGACACCCCCTGCTGCTTGCCGAGCGGCTTGCCGAACGCGGTGCGCGCGTTGGCGTGCCCGACCGCGGCATCGAGGGCGAACTCGGCCAGGCCCAGGCACTGCGCGGCGATGTAGGCCCGCCCGGCGTTGAGGAAGCGCATCGCGGCGAAGAAGCCGAGCCCGACCTCGCCGATCACGTGGTCGGCGGGGACCCGGGCGCCCTCGAGGAAGATCTCGGCGGGGTGGGTGTCGGCGATGGTCCACTGGGTCTTGCCGGAGCGGAACTGCTCGCGCGGGACGACGAAGGCGGTGATCCCGCCCGCGGCGCGCTTCTCCGGGTCGGTCACCGCGAAGACCACCGCGAAGTCGGCGTGGTCGGCGTTGGTGATGTAGTGCTTGTGGCCGTCGATGACCCACTCGTCGCCGTCGCGGCGGGCCCGGGTGCGGATCGCCTGCGCGTCGCTGCCGGCCTCCGGCTCGGTGAGCGCGAAGCACATCGACTTCTCGCCGCTGACGACCGGCCGCAGGTAGGTGTCCCAGAGGTGCTCGGGCAGGTCGAGCAGCATCGTGGACGGCCCGGACGGGTTGGGCGGCGCGATCGCGACCATGGCCATCCGCAGCCCCGATGCGCGCGGCGTCCTCGACGAGCAGCGCGGTGCCGAGCGTCGACAGCCCCTCGCCGCCGACCGACTCGGGCATGTACGGCGCGTAGAACCCCTGGGCGACCGAGCGGCGCTTGGCCTCCTGGGCCGCCTCGTAGCGGCGCCCGTGGTCGGGCGTCCCGGACCAGAACTCCTCGAGCAGGCCCTCCTCGAGGGGGCGGATCTCGCGGTCGCAGGAACGACCGGAACGAGGCGCGCAGGGCCTGCAGCTCTTCGGGGATCGCGAAGTCCATGCCGGAATCCTGCCGCCCGCGGCCGAGGGGGCCGACACGGGGGCGTCAGGTGACGTCGCGCCGAAGGGTCGTCGCCGCGGCGATGCCCACCAGGACCGCCGTGTAGCCGAGCAGCACCACCGCGGCGACCCCGGGGCTGAGCAGCGCGTCGCCCTGGAACGAGGTGGCCTGGACGAGCGAGTTGGCGGCCCCTCCGGGAAGCCACTTGCCGATCGACGGCAGGAACGCGATGAGCAGCGCCTCGCCCAGCAGCAGCCACACCAGGCCGCCCACGATGGCCGCGACCTGGTTGCGGACCAGGGTCCCGACCGCGACGCCGAGCACCCCGAACAGCGTGGAGCCCAGGATGCCGCCCGCGAGGATCGCGACGACGTCGGCGGTCGGCAGCGCGTACGCGTCGCGCGCGGCAAGGACCGGGACCGCGACGGCCGCGACGGCCGCGCAGGTCAGCGCCGCGAACACGAACGACGCGGCCGCCGCCGCGGCCAGCTTGGCCACGACGACCCGGCAGCCGCCGCGGCTGGGCCAGGAAGGTCGACGTCATGGTCCGGTGGCGGTACTCGGTGGTGATCACCAGCACACCGAGGATCAACGTGATGACGTACCCGCCGCCCGCGGAGGCCCACACGTTGCGGACGCCCTGCTCGTTGGCGATGGTCGGCACCCCGGGGACGTCCCCGCCGCCGCCGTCCTGGGGGAGCAGGTCGATCACGAGCAGGACGATCGTGTTGAGCAGGACGTAGCCGAGCATCACGACGAGCAGCACGATCCAGGTGCGGGTGCTGCGGATCTTGGCCAGCTCGGCCCGGATCTGGCCGCTCACGCCGGACGCTCCTCGTCGGCGCCGGTGAGGCGCAGGAAGACCTTCTCCAGGTCGTCGGCCTCGCGCCGCAGCCCGTGCAGCTCGATGCCGGCGGCGAAGGCGAGGTGTCCGACCTCGGCCGGATCGCCGTGGGGCACGGTGAGGGCGTCTGGCCCGGTCTGGGTCGGCCGCCAGTCCGGCGGCGCGCAGCGCCTCGGCGAGCCGCCGCGGCGCTCGGGGGACTCGACCACGACGGCGGCCTCGGCGGCCAGCTCGGCGAGCGGGCAGGCCCGCACCAGCCGGCCGCGGTCGATGATGACGACGTCGTCGACGGTCTGCTCGACCTCGCTGAGCACATGGCTGGAGATCAGGACCGTGCGCCCCTGGGCGGCGTGGTGGCGCAGCAGCCGCGCGCAGCCAGGCGATCCCCTCGGGGTCGAGGCCGTTGGCGGGCTCGTCGAGCACCAGCACATCGGGCTCGCCGAGCAGGGTCTCGGCCAGGGCCAGGCGCTGCCGCATGCCCATCGAGAAGCCCAGCAGCCGGCGGTCCGCCGCGTCCTCGAGGCCGACCAGGGCGAGGGCCTCGTCGGCCCGCGCCCGCGGCAGTCCGGCCTCGAGGCAGACCACCCGCAGATGGGCGCGCGCCGTGCGGCCCGGGTGGAAGCCGGGCTCCAGCGACGCCCCGACGGCTCGCATCGGCGCCGTGAGGTGCGAGTAGGGAACGCCGCGAATGGTCGCGGTCCCCGCGGTGGGCGCCGCCAGGCCGAGCAGGCAGCGCAGCGTGGTGGTCTTGCCGGCCCCGTTGGGGCCGAGGAACCCGGTCACCCGACCGGGGCCGACGCTGAAGGTCAGGTCATCGACGGCGAGAACCGAGCCGAATCGCTTGGTCAGGCCGCTGACCTCGAGGGTGGGCTCCGCCGACTCGCTCCCGGTCACCCTCCGACCGTATCGGCGTGCCCCTCGGCCAGGCCCGCGAGCCCCGCGACGACCAGGTCGCCGAGGGTGGGCAGGTGGTAGCCGCCCTCCTGAACCGCCACCGTGGGCAGGCCCAGGGCGCCGAGGCGGCGGCCGGCCTCCCGGTAGCCGGCCCGGGTGACGGCGAGGGGGCTCTCCGGGTCGTCGACCGCGGCGTCGACCCCGAGCGAGACGACCAGCGCCGTGGCCCGGTGGCGCCTGGCGGCGTCGGCGAGCCGGGCCACGGCGTCGAGCCAGCCGTCGTCGCCGGTGCCGGGGGCGAGCGGCAGGTTGAGGTTGGCGCCGACCCCCTCGCCCCGGCCGGCCTCCTCGGCGAACCCGACGAAGTGCGGGAACCACCCGGCCCCGGGATCCACGTGCACCGAGCCGTACAGCACATCGCCGCGCCCGTAGAACAGCGCCTGCGTGCCGTTGCCGTGGTGGGCGTCGACATCGATGACCGCGACCCGCTCGTGTCCGGCGGCGCGCAGCGCCTCGGCGGCGATGGCCGCGTTGTTCAGGTAGCACGATCCGCCGAACGCATCGCGTCCCGCGTGGTGCCCGGGCGGCCGGCACAGCGCGTAGGCGATCGGATCGGCCCCCGAGGCGACCACGTCGGCGGCGGTGAGCGCGACGTCGACGGCGCCGCGCGCGCCCTCCCACGTGCCGGGGCCCACCAGCGTCATCGTGTCGTAGCAGTAGCGGCCGGCTCTGGCGTGGATCGCGGTGGGGACCCGAGGGCGGAGCCCCGCGAGCAGCCCCTCGGTGGGGAAGACGTAAGGCACGACGCGGTCCTGCCCGGGGTCGTCGGGGTACCCGGCCGCAACCCAGGCGTCGTACGCCGTACGCAGGTGGTCGAGCAGGCCGCGATCGTGGACGCGGTTCAGCAGCTCGTCGTCGTGCGCGGCCGCCTCGACCCGGGGCGAGCCGGCGGCCTCCAGCGCCATCGCGGATCGCCAGGGCGCGCTCGGCGACCTCGGTGCCCGGGGTGCGCACGCCCACCCACACCTCGGCTCCGGGGACGTGGCGCGTGCTCGAGTCGGACCAGACGTACGGGACGGGGAGCGGCACGGCTCGCAGGATGCCACCCCCTACGGGGCGTCGGGGAGCAGGCACGCCACGCGGTGGCCGCCGCCGGCGGGGAGCACCGGAAGCGAGCCCGCCCGGCAGTCGGCGGCCACGCCGGCCCGGTCGGCCTCGCCGCCGGCGAGCGCCGGGCACCTCGGGTGGAAACGGCATCCGGCCGGCACCCGGGTCGGGTCGGGGGGCTCGCCGCTGAGGACGACCTGCTCAAGGTGCTCGGACTCGGGCACCACGGACAGCAGGGCGCGGGTGTAGGGGTGCCGGGGGTCGCCGAGCACCTCCTCGGTGCTCCCGATCTCGACGATCCGCCCCAGGTACATCACGGCGATCCGGTCGGCGATGTTCCAGGCCAGGCCGAGGTCGTGGGTGACGACCAGCACGGTGAGGCCCAGCTCATCGCGCAGCCGCAGCAGCAGGGCCAGGATCTCGCCGCGCACCGAGGCATCGAGGGCAGACACCGGCTCGTCGGCCACGAGCACGGAGGGCTCCAGGACCAGGGCTCCGGCGATCACCACGCGCTGCCGCTGCCCGCCGGACAGCTCGTGGGGGTAGGACGTGAAGAAGCGCTCCGGCGGACGCAGGCCGCACAGCGAGAGCGCCTCCGCGACGCGAGCGGCCTCGTCGCCGGGCACCCGGTGGATGCGCAACCCCTCGGCGACGGACTCGTAGACCGTCTGCCGCGGGTTGAGGGCGCCGGTCGGATCCTGCAGGACCATCTGCACCCGCCGTCGGTACGGCTTGAGCGCCCGGGTGGAGTACTGCAGCGGGGCGCCGTCGAACGTGACCTGCCCGCCGGCGGGCTTCTCCAGGCCGAGCAGCGTGCGGGCCAGGGTGGTCTTGCCGCACCCCGACTCGCCGGCCAGGGCGAGGATCTCGCCGCGCTCGATCGCGAGGTCGACCCCGTCGACGGCGCGCGCGACGGCGCCCTTGCGCGTGGTGAAGGCGACGCGCAGCCCCTCCGCCGCGAGGATCGGGCGCGCTCACGGCGCCGCCACCCGCACGCACGCCGCCTGCCAGCCGTCGGCGACCGGCCGCAGCCGGACGTCGTCGGTGGCGCACTGCGGAAGGACGACCGGGCAGCGCGGGTGGAACGCGCACCCGCTCGGCAGGTCCCGGGGGTCGGGCGGGTCACCGGGCAGCCCGCGGGGCTGTCGGCGGGCGGCCGGGTCTCCGATCGTCGGGAACGAGGCCGCGAGCGCGGCGGAGTACGGATGCGCCGCCGTCGCGGAGCACCTGGGCGGACGGGCCCTCCTCGACGACGCGGCCGGCGTACATGATCGCCAGCCGCTGGCACGCGGAGCCCAGGACGGACAGGTCGTGGCTGATCATCACCAGGCCCACGCCGAGGTCGCGGGCGAGGCGGTCGAGCAGGTCCAGGACCTGCGCCTGGATCATCACGTCGAGCGCGGTGGTCGGCTCGTCGGCGATGACCAGGCGGGGGGAGCACGCGAGGGCCAGCGCGATCATCACGCGCTGCTTCTGGCCGCCGGAGAGCTGGTGCGGGTAGGCGTCGGCGTGCCGGGCCGGCAGCCCGACCTGCTCCAGCAGCTCGCGGACCCGGGCCCGTGCCCCGGTCTCGTCGGCGAGCCCGTGGATGACGATCGGCTCGGCCACCTGGCGACCAATGGTCTGCACCGGGTTCAGCGAGTGCAGGGCGCCCTGGAAGATCACCGACGCGCCTGACCAGCGGACCGCGCGGAGCCGGCCCCAACTCATCGTCAGCACGTCTTCGCCGTCGAGCGCCAGTCGACCGGTCACGCGGGCGCTGGCGGGGAGCAGCCGGAGCACCGCGGCCGCCAGGGTCGACTTCCCGCAGCCGGACTCGCCGGCGATCCCGAGCGTCTGACCCTCCTCAAGGGTCAGCGAGACGCCGCGGACGGCGGGCACGTCGCCCTCCCGGGCGGCGTAGGTGATGGAGACGTCCTCGAGCTCGAGCAGGGGGGCCACCGGATCACCGCTCCCGAAGGCGGGGGTTGAGGATCTGCTCCAGCGTCCGCCCGATCAGGGTGAAGGCCAGGACCACCACCACCACGCACAGGCCCGGCGGGACGATGTACCACCACGAGCCGGTCGACAGCGCGCCCACCGTGAAGGCGGAGTCGAGCATCGAGCCCCACGAGACGCTGAGGGGGTCGCCGAGGCCGAGGAAGGACAACGTGGTCTCGGCCAGGATGGCCACGGCCACGGTGAGCGTGGTGTTCGCGAAGATCAGGGGGGAGACGTTGGGCAGGATGTGCCGGCTCATCTGGTGCCAGTTGCCGGCGCCGAGCACGCGGGCGCGCTCCAGATAGGGCCGCGAGCTCACCGCGAGGGTCTGCGCCCGGATGATGCGGGCGGTGCCGGCCCAGGACGTGACGCCGATGACGAGGGCGACGTTGAACAGCGACCGGCCGAGGACCGTGGCCAGGACGATCGCCAGCGGCAGGTAGGGGATCACCAGGAACCAGTCGGTGAACCGGTCGAGCAGGCCCCCTCCCCAGCCGCGGAAGTGCCCGGCGGAGATGCCGACCAGGGTCCCGATGACCATCGAGATCAGGGTCGCGAGGAAGCCCACGAACAGCGAGATCCGCGCCCCCCACAGGAGCAGGGTGAGCACCGAGCGGCCGGCCTCGTCGGTGCCCAGGGGGTAGCCGGAGGTCGGCGGCGACAGCGGCTCGCCGGTCGCCTTGGTGACGTCCAGGCCCTGCGCGTCGGCCAGCAGCGGGGCGAGCAGGGCCAGCAGGACCACCGTGACGAGCACCGTGAGCCCGAACATGCCGGAGCGGCTGCGCCGGAACTCCCGCCAGACCCGGCTGGCCGACTCCCGGCGCCGGGCCCGGGCGATCGCGCGGCGCGACGGGGCCCGGGGGGCGGCGGGCGGCGCGCCCGCGTCGGCGTTCATCCGCGGACCCGGGGGTCGAGCCGGCCGTAGATGAGGTCGGCGGCCAGATTGGCCGCGATGACGCCCACGGAGAACACGAGGAACAAGCCCTGCAGCAGCGGGAAGTCAGGGACCCGGAGCGCCTCGTAGGTGAGCAGGCCGAGGCCGGGGATCGAGAACACCGTCTCGATGGTGATCGCCCCGGAGACGACGAAGCCGAGGTTGAGGGCGATGAGCGTGGTGGTGGGGAGCAGCGCGTTGGGGACCGCGTGGCGCCGCCGCACCTCGGCGTCGGGGAGCCCCTTGGCCCGCGCGGTCGTCAGGTAGTCCTCACCGATCTCGTCGATGAGGGAGGAGCGCATGACGAGCGTGTACTCCGCGAGGTAGGCGAGGGCGAGGGTGGCCACCGGAAGCGTGAGATGCCAGAGCAGGTCGAGCACCCCCTCCAGCGACCCCGGCTCCACCCCGGGGGAGCGCAGCCCCCCGGTGGGGAAGATGCCGGGGAAGACCCCCACCCCGACGGAGAACAGCGCGAGCAGCATCAGCCCGAGCCAGAACTCGGGCATCGAGTAGAGCGTCAGCGTGGTCCCGGTCGTCACCTTGTCGAAACGGCCCCCGCGGTTCCACCCGCTGCGGATCCCGAGGCGCAGGCCGACGATGGTGGCGATGAGGGTGCCGGCGCCCACGAGCAGGAGGGTCGGCCAGATCCGGTCGGCGATCACCTCGAAGACCGGCTGGCGGAACTTGTACGAGATGCCGAGCTCGCCGGTGAAGAGGTTGCGCAGGTAGGCGACGAACTGCCCGGCCAGGGGCTGGTCGAGGCCGAAGGACTCCCGCAGGGCGTCGACCTGCTCCTGCGGGATCTGCCGGTTGCGGGTGAGGTTCTTCGCCGGGTCCCCGGGCAGGATCCGAAACAGGAAGAAGTTGAAGATCAGGACGAAGGCCAAGGTGCCGACGCGAGGCCAGCACCCGGCGCAGCACATAGCTGTCGGTGCCGGGGAAGCGCCGGCGCCCCCGGACCGCTGCCTCTTCGACCGCGACCGGCGCGTCGGGCAGGCCTGGCAAGGGTCGCTACTCGCGGTCGTCGGCGCCTGAGGCGCCCTGTCGGCGGGAGCGCGCGACAAGGTATCCGCCGCCGGCCAGGACCAGCACCGCCCCGGCGACGATCGCGATGAGGGCGCCCGTGGAGAGCCCACCGTCGTCCGCGCCCCCGGCGCCGCTTCCGGCGATCGCCTCGACGTTGCGGTAGGTGTACGTCCCGAACTGGAAGATCAGCGGGCCGTCCGGGATGGGCTGCGGCTGCAGGTTGGTCCAGCGGTCGCTCCGGTAGGCCTCGAGTTGCTGGTCGTACACCGTCAGCACGTACGGGGCGTCGACGTAGAGGATCTCCTGCATCTTGCGCACAAGGGCGTTGCGGGCGTCGACGTCGGTGGCCTGCGCCCTGCTCGGCGTAGAGCGCGTCGTAGTCCTCATCGCAGAAGAACGAGTCGGACAGGCCCGCGACCAACGTGTCCCCGTCGCGGGTGCTGCGCTGGTCGCAGGTGAAGACCGACAGCATGTAGTCGGGATCGGGCTCCACGCCCCAGCCCCAGTCGAAGACGTCGTACTCGCCGTTGCCGATGACCTCGGTCAGCTGGTTCGGGTCGATGACGCTGACCTCCAGGTCGATGCCGAGCTCGGCGAACCAGCCCTTGATGAAGGGCGCGGTCTGCTGCGAGGTCGGCGACTCCGAGCGGGCGAAGTAGCGCACCCCCTTGAGCGGCTTGGTGCCGTCGGGCATCGTGCGGATCCCGTCGGCCCCTCGGGGGTAGCCGGCCGCGTCGAGCAGCAGGTTGGCCTCGGCCAGGTCGAACGGCCAGGTCTGGTCGCCGGGGTCGAGGTGCGTGTTCTTGTAGATGGGCGGGATGATCGTGGTGCCCAGGGCGGCGAAGCCGCCGAAGACCTTGTCGAGGATGGTCTGCCGGTCGATCGCGTGGGCCAGGGCCTGCCGGAACCGCACATCGGCGAAGGCCGGGTGGCCGTCGCCGATCGGCTCGCCGTCCACGGTCGCCGCCCCGGTGTTGAACGCCGATCTGGTTGTAGCCGGTGGAGGCGCCGGCGACGGTCGTGATGTCCTCGGCGCCCTCGAGGGACGCGAAGGTGTTGGCCGACAGGCCCTCGGCGAAGTCGATCTCGCCCTTGCGCAGGGCCTGGACCATGGTGTCCTCGTTGCCGAAGACGCGGAAGACGAGCTCGTCGATCTTCGGCGCGCCGGCCCAGTAGTCGGCGTTGGCCTCGAACCGGAGGAACTGCCCGGGCTCGTACTCGACGAGCCTGAACGGGCCCGGATCCCACCGGCTGGTCGTCGTTGGGGAAGGTGAGGGTCTCGTCGGCGGGGATGTCCTCCCAGATGTGCTTGGGCAGGATCGGCACGGCGAGGCGGGTCATGATCGGCGTCGGCTGGCTGACCGTGAGGACCAGGGTGGTGTCGTCGGGGGCCTCGGCCGCGGTGATGTTGGCGACGTAGCCGCCGTAGTTCGTCTGCTCGTCGGTGCCGTTGATGATCCGGTCGAAGGTGTACGCGGCGTCCTCGGCGGTGAGCGGCTTGCCGTCGGACCAACTGAGGCCGGAGCGGATCTGGTAGGTCCACGTGGTCTGGTCTGCGGACTCCTCCCACGACTCGGCCAGGGACGGCTTGGCGGACAGGTCCTGCTGAGCGAGCCCGTCAGCTGGTCGTACATCAGGCCCCACATCTCGTAGGCCTCGAGGACGGCGCCGACGAAGGGGTTGAGCGAGTCGACGTCCTGGAGCAGGCCGACGGTGAAGCGTGCCGCCGCTCCTCGCGGCCGCCGGGCGAGGCGGAGGCGGCGAGCGTGATCGGCGCGAGCGCGAGGGCGCCGGCGAGCACGGTGGCCGCAGCGCGTCGGACGGTGATCCGGGACATGGTGGCACTCCCCGTGGACGATGGCAGGCGCGCGCACTCTACGTGCTGGCCGGGCGTGCGCGGACACCTGCGGCCGAACCGTGACACACCGGTGATCCCTGGTCGTAGGGTGCCCGCCGTGACCGACTCCGCCGCCCACCGCTCGGTCCGCGGCGCAGAGGCCCCCCCGCTGGCGCCGACCGAGCCGACGACCCAGGAGCAGCACGGCGTGCGCCGGGTGGACGAGTACGCCTGGCTGCGCGACTCCGCCTCGCCCCGCGCGCTGGCCTACCTCGACGCCGAGCGGGCCTACTACGACCGCTCGACGGCCCGGCTGGCCGGCCTGCGCGCGTCGCTGCTCGCGGAGATGGCGGCGCGGCTGCCGGCCGTCGAGGAGTCGGTTTCCTGGCCCGAGGGCTCGTTCGCGTACCGCACCCGGATCCCCGAGGGCGAGCAGTACGAGCAGCTGCTGCGGCGGCCGCGGGCCGGCGGACCCGAGCAGGTGGTGTTGGACGGCGCGCTGCTCGCCGCGGGAGGGGACTACTTCGAGTTGGGCATCCGGCTGGTGAGCCCGGATGAGCGGCTGCTCGCCTACTCCGTCGACACCGTCGGCGACGAGGTCTACGCCCTGCGTTTCCGCGACCTGCAGACGGGGGAGGACCTCCCCGAGGAGGCGCCGAGGACCTACTACGGGGGGGCCTGGTCGGCGGACTCCAGCGTGTTCTTCTACGTCGTCCATGACGCCGCCTACCGCCCGTACCAGGTCTGGCGGCACCGGGTCGGCGCGGACCCCGCCTCCGACGTGCTCGTGCTCCAGGAGGACGACGAGCGCTTCGAGGTGACCGTGGGGGCCTCCCGGTCCGGATCCCTCGGGGTCATCGAGGTCTTCGGCCGGGACACCAACGAGGCGCACCTGCTCGACCTGCACCGGCCCGAGCAGCCCCCGCGCCTGGTCGATCCCCGGCGCGAGGGGATCGAGTACCGCGTCACGCACGCGCCCAGCCCCGAGGGCGACGACCTCCTCGTCGTCACCAACGACACGGCCACCGAGTTCCGGCTCTGCCGCGCGCCGCTGGCGACGCCGGGCCGTGAGCACTGGTCGGAGGTGATCGCCGAGAACCCCCGGGAGCGGCTGGTCGCCGCCGACGTGTTCGCGCGGCATGTGGTCCTGAGCCTTCGCCGCGGCGGCTCGCCCCTGCTGCGGGTCGTGCGGCGCGACGGCGCGGACTGGGCGGCCGGGGCGTTCGACGTGCTCCCCGGCCTTGCGGCCGGCACGATCCGGCTGGAGCACAACGAGGTCTTCGACGCGACGGACGGTCCAGGTCGCGGTGGAGTCGTACTCCGAGCCGGCGGCGTGGTACTCCGTCGACCTCGAGACCGGTGCGCGGAGCGAGGTCTGGCGGGCGGAGGTCCCCACGCTACGACCCCTCCCGGTTCCGCTCGGAGCGCCGATTCGTGCCGGCCCGGGACGGGGTCGCGGTGCCGGTGACGCTGGTCCACCGCGCCGACGTCCCGCTCGACGGGTCGGCGCCGTGCCTGATGTACGGCTACGGCGCCTACGAGGACAGCTTCGAGCCGGAGTTCGACCGCGCCCTGATCTCGTTGCTCGACCGCGGGGTGGTGTTCGCCCACGCGCATGTGCGCGGCGGCGGCGAGCTGGGGCGCGCCTGGTGGCTTGAGGGGAGGCTCGGCCGCAAGGAGCGCACCTTCGACGACTTCGTCGATGTCGCCGATGCCCTTGCCGACGACGTGGTGGACGGCCATCGGATCGCGGCCCGGGGGCTCTCGGCCGGCGGCCTGCTGGCGGGGGCCGTCTACTCGCGGGCCCCCCGGCGGTGGCGCGGGGTCGTCGCCGAGGTGCCCTTCGTCGACGTGGTCACCACGATGCTGGACGCGTCGGCCCCCCTCACCGCCCAGGAGTGGCAGGAATGGGGCGACCCGAGGCGCGCCGAGGACTTCGCCTGGCTGGCCGCCTACTCGCCGTACGAGAACCTGCCGCCGTTGGAGGACCGCCCGGGGCTGCTCGTCACCGGGGCTCTGCACGATCCGCGGGTGATGGTGTGCGAGCCGGCCAAGTGGGTCGCCCGCCTGCGGGCCACCGGCTCCCTCGACGACCGGGTGCTCTTTCGGGTCGAGACCGGCGCCGGATCGCACGGCGGGCCGAGCGGCCGGCTCGGGCAGCTGGCCTACCAGGCAGAGGTCCAGGCCTGGGTGCTGGACGTGCTGGGGGTCGGCTGACCGCCCGGAGTGGGCAACCTGCCCAGTGCGGGCGGGCAGCGACCGAGCAGGCTGCGCACCCTGGACACCGTGTCGGGCCATGGTTGCCACCTCACCGGGCCGATGCGGACCATGGCCCGCATGTTCGAGGAGGCCCAGGCGTACGCGCCGGTGCGCACCGCGCGTGGACGGCTCCGTCGTCGTGGAGCTGGCCGGCGACCACCCGGGCGTCAGCGACGCGCACTACCGCCAACGCCGCAACGCGATCGCGGCCCTGGCCCTCGCCTGGCAGGAGGGCGACCCCGTCCCCGATGCGGCCTACACCGCCGAAGAGCACGCGGTCTGGCGGCTGGTGTCCGGCGAGCTGCACCGGCTGCACGAGGTCCACGCCTGCCAGGTCTACCTGGACGGCAAGGCCGGCCTGCGGCTGCCGGAGGAACGCATCCCGCAGCTGTCCGAGGTGACCGCCGCGCTGGAGCCGCTCACCGGCTTCCGCTATGCCCCGGCCGCTGGCCTCGTCCCGCTGCGCGAGTTCTACGGCTCGCTCGCCGACGGGCAGTTCTTCTCGACGCAGTACATCCGCCACCACTCGGTGCCGCTCTACACGCCCGAGCCGGACGTCATCCACGAGGTCGTGGGGCACGCCAACTCGCTCGGCTGCGCCCCGGTTCGCGGCGCTCTACCGAGCCGCCGGGCGGGCTGCCCGGGCGGCCGAGTCCGCCGAGGCGCTGGAGTTCGTCTCCAAGGTGTTCTGGTTCTCGCTGGAGTTCGGGGTGCTCCGCGAGGGCGGCTCGGTGAAGTCGTACGGCGCCGGCCTGCTGTCGTCCTACGGGGAGATCCAGCAGGTGGGCGACGCGCGGCTGCTGCCGCTCGACCTCGCGCGGATGGGCACGCAGACATACGACATCACGCACTACCAGCCGCTGCTGTTTTGCGCGGCGTCGTTCGCCGAGGTCGAGGACGTCGTCGGAGGGTTCTTCGACGAGGTCGGCTCGGGCGGCGACGAGGTGGTGCACCGGCTCCAGCCGGCGCACCTGAGCCACGCCTGAGGCTCAGCCCTTCGGGACGGGGACCTTCGCGTCGGACTCCCACGCCGGCCGCATGCGCATCGCGCGGCCATCCCGCTCGACCACCTCGGCGGCCTCGGCGACCATCCGGTCGAGGTCGTCCTCGGCGTGCACGAACCGCCCGGTGAGCGCGTCCAGCTCGCCGTGGGCGACCCGCACCACGAGATCGCAGATCCGGTCGATCGGGGTCCACATGTGCTCGGGGATCGCCGGGTTGTCGTTGGCCTGCGTCTTGACGAGGCCGGGGGACAGGTCAAGCACCACGACCCCGGTGTCGCCGAGCTGGCTGGCGATCTGGTCGGTCAGCCGGAAGAGGGCGGCCTTGGAGACCGGGTAGGCCCCGTCGGTCATCGGCAAGGCCCCGGCGCCGGCCAGCGAGTTCATCTGCACGACGCGGCCCGTGCCGCGCTCGACCATCGACGGCAGCACGGCGTGGGCGAAGAGCGCGGGCCCGCGCAGGTTGGTGGCGACCCGCGACCACCAGTCGTCGGGGTCGACCTCCCAGAACTTCTCCCAGTTCCACGACGCCGACTGCGCGGCGTTGTTGACCAGCAGGTCGACCGGCCCGAGCTCGGCGGCCACCCGCGCCACGAAGGCCTCCACGGCCGCGCGGTCGGTCACGTCGCCGGCGGCCCAGATGGCGCGTCCTCCGGCCGCCTCGATCTCGGCGACCGCCGACTCGACCTGCTCGGCGGTGCGGGCGAACAGCCCGACGGCCATGCCCTCGGCGGCGAGCCGCTGCGAGACGGCGCGGCCGATGCCGCGGCCGGCCCCGGTGACAAGCGCGACTCCGGTCAGATTGGACATCTGGATTCCCCTCCCCGCGGCCTCGATCCGGCCGACCGCAACCGACCCTAGCGGGCGCGTGGGACGGCCCGCAGGGCACCTCAGGAGAGCGCGACCTGCACAGCCAGGAATGCCGCGACGCCCACCATCAAGGCGCCGAAGGACCGCCGCAGGACGGCCCCGGCGATGCGCCGGGCGGCCAGCGCCCCCAGCACCCCCCCGACCGCGGCGGCGGCGGCCAGGAGACCCAGCAGGGACCAGTCGACGGCGGCCTGGTCGGCCGCGCGGGTGCCGAGCGAGACCAGCGCGTTGATGACGATCACGACCAAGCCCGTGGCGGCGGCCTCGTGCACAGGCATCCGCAGCGCCAGGATCAGGGCGGGCACCACGAGGAAGCCCCCGCCGACCCCGAAGAAGCCGGTGGCCAGCCCGACGAGCGTGGCCATGAGCGCGATCCGGGCCCAGGTGGGCCGCCAGTTCGGGTCGTCGGCCTCAACCGCAGGCTGCGCCTTGGCTCCCCGCAGCATCGCCACCCCGGCGGCGAGCACGAGCAGGGCGAAGCCGGCCAGGAGGAGCCGTTCCGGCACCCGGGACGACGCGAGGGAGCCGGCGATCGCCCCCAGCGCCCCGACCGCCCCGAAGGCCAGCCCCTGGCGCCACCGCACGGTCCCGGCCCGGGTGTGCGGGACCAGGGCCGCCACGGCCGCGACCAGGACCACGGCCAGTGAGAGCGTGGTGGCCTCATCGACCGGCAGGCCGAGCACGAAGACGAGCAGCGGTACGGCCAGCACGCCGCCGCCCCCGCCGAGCATCCCCATCACGCCGCCGAGCACGAGGCCGAGGGCGAGGATCTCCAGGAGCTCCAGCGCGGTCACCCGTAGATCAGATCACGGCGCCGGGGCGGCCCTTGCGGTCGACGACCGAGCCCCCGGCGGACTGCCAGGCGCGCATCCCGCCCGACAGGTTCAGCGCGTCGACCCCGGCGGCGCGCAGCGCCTTGACCGCGTGCTGCGATCGGTTGCCCGAACGGCACACGACGACGACCTGGCGCCCGGCGGTGAACCGGCGGTCGGCGACGGCCAGGCGGCCCAGCGGCTGGTGGATCGCCTGGGGCGCGTGCCCGGCGTTCCACTCCCCGGACTCGCGGACGTCGAGCAGGACGGCGCCGTCGGACACGAGCTGGCGGGCCGCGCCGGCATCAACGGCGGGGGTGCGGTGGAAGAGCCCCATCACGCGGTCAGCGCCTTCCCGAACGTGGTCTCGGTGGCCTCAGCCTGCCAGGGCACTCCGCGGGACGGGGCGAGCTCGACTTCCTCGTCGATGTGCTCGACCGGCACGCCGACCCGCTCAAGCATCGAGCACGCGGCGGCGGCGCGGAATCCGCTGCCGCAGTAGACCCGCACCCTCGGGTCGGCCCCGGCGTGGGCGGCCTCCTGCGACCAGGCCTTGACCTCGTCGATGCGGGCCAGCAGCTCGTGCAGCGGCAGGTGGCGGGCGCCGATCGCGTGGCCGGCCGTCCACTCCGAGTGCCGCCTCGTGTCCAGCACCAGCAGGCGGGGGTCGGCCGCCATCTGCTTGGCGAGGCCGGTGAAATCGGTGACGGGGTACGACGCCAGGTCGTCGGGCCCGGTGGCCCAGACCTCGGGTCCGCCCACGGCGTACGAGGCGGGGCGGTCGATGCCGATGCGCACGAGCTCGCGCTGCATCGCGGTGACCTCCTCGGCGGTGTTGGCCAGCAGGGTCAACGGGGTGCCCCACGGGATGGTCCAGCCGAGGTAGGTGACGGCGTTGCCGGAGCCGTCGAAGGACAGCGTGCCCCTCAGGTGGCCGTCGGCGAAGACGCGGCGCGAGCGCAGGTCGACGACCCACTCGCCCGCGTCGATGCGGCGCCGAAGCTCGGCGGCCTCGGCGGGCACGGGCAGCGACAGGTCGATCGGCCCCGGGCCGGCGGCGTTGGCCGGGCCCATGTGCGCGTAGTAGGCCGGGAAGGCGTCGAGCCCGGCCAGCAGCTCGGTGACGAACTCGTCCTCGTCCAGGGTGCACGCCGGGTTGCCGGCCGCCTGGTCGTCCACCGTCGAGTCGGTGCCGGTGGTGGCGGTGACGGCGCAGAAGGAGCCGAACCCGTGGGTCGGGAAGACCCCCGCGCTGCCGGCCACCTCCGCGGCGATCCGGCGCACCGAGTGCCACTGGTCGTGGGCCAGCCCGTCGGTGAGGGCCGGGCCGAGGAGGTCCGGCCGGCCCACGCTGCCGTGCAGCATCGAGCCGCCGGTGAACACCCCGACGTCGACGCCGTCGACCGCCAGGGCGTACGACAGGTGGTGGGGCGTGTGCCCGGGGGTGTGGAGGGCCCGCCAGGTCGCCCGTCCGCTGGTGAAGGTGTCGCCGTCGTTCATCCGGGTCGCGTCGAAGTCGAACGCCGCGGCGCCGGGCATCACGTAGACCGCGCCGGTGGTGCGGGCCAGCTCGAGCCCGCCGGTCACGTAGTCGTTGTGGACGTGGGTCTCCAGGACGTGGGTGATCCGCCACCCGCGGTCGGCCACCAGGTCGAGCACGCGGTCGACGTCGCGCTGCGGGTCGACGACCACGGCCAGGCCGTCGACGCCGACGACGTACGAGCGGTCGCCGAGGTTGGGGGTGTCGAGGGCGATGACCTCTGCGGCGGCGGGCCGCTCGGCGGGGGACGACGTGCTCACACGGGCTCCTCAGGGTTGGGCGGCGATGGGTCGACTATACCCCCAGGGGTACCCATTCGGCTACCTGGAGCCGGTCCGATCGGGCCTCCCGGGACGGCCGACGCGGGCGTAGGGTCCCAGCCACGACGGCGGCGGGGTCCCGACGCCCGGTGGGGGAGAGTGGTCGCGATCGGCGCTGTGGGGTCAGGGGTGCGCTCGGCAGCGCGCGCGGACCCGGCCTACCCCGCCGGGCTGGCGCGGTTGGCCGACCCGCCGCCGACCCTGTGGTGGCGCGGCCGGCTCCCGGATCCCGGCGAGCGGCGGGTCACCGTCGTGGGCTCGCGGGTGATCATCCCCTGGGGTCGGTGGGCCGCCCGGGCGGTGACCACCTCGCTGGCCGAGTCGGACGCCTCGATCGTGAGCGGGCTCGCGCGCGGTGTGGACACGGTCGCCCACCGGGTCGCGCTTGAGTCGGGCGTTCGCACCTATGGGGTGCTGGGCTGCGGCGTGGACGTCCCGAGCCCGGCCGCCAATCGCCGTCTCGCCGAGGCCTTCGTGAGCGCCGGCGGGGGGCTGATCGCCGAGCGCCCGCCCGGTTCGGTGGCGTACGCGAAGGCGCTGGTCGCCCGCTGCCGCCTGCAGGCCGCGCTGTCCGAGGCCGTGGTCGTCGTGCAGACCGATGACGCCTCCCGCACCCTGTTCACCGCCGAGGCGGCCCTTCGGCTGGGGATCCCGCTGGTTGTCGTGCGTCCCCCGCGCTCGGTCGCCGCGCTCCCCGCGGTGCGCGGCAACCGCGATCTGCTGCGCCGCGCCGATCTCGCGATCGACGGGTCGTCGGCCGAGTCGGTCCACGCGGGGGTCAGCCAGCTCCTGGCGGGCCTCCCGCCGCGCCGATAGCGGGCGCGTCCGCGCTGCGGCAGACTCGCGGCATGACCCGAGTGGCCCTGCCCAGCGAATCCGTCACGCCCGTTCCCTTGCTGGGGGAGGCCTTCCTCGGGTCGGCCTCCACCGAGGTGCGGGCCCCTTACGACGGCGCCCTGCTCGGCCGGGTGCCGGTGTGCGGCGCGGAGGAGGTGGCGGCCGCCGTCGCCGCCTCCCGGGCGGCGATGGCCGAGCACCCGCTGCCGCCCTGGGAGCGGGCCGCGATCCTCGACCGGGCGGCGGCGCTGCTGCGCGAGCGCCAGGAGGAGTTCGCCCAGATCATCGCCCGCGAGGCGGCCAAGCCGATCAAGACCGCGCGCGTCGAGGCCGACCGGGCGGCCGGGACCTTCACCTTCGCCGCGCTGGAGGCCCGGCGGCTGGTCGGCGAGGTGATCCCGCTGGAGGCGGCGCCCGGCGCCGACGGCAAGGTGGCGTTCACCCTGCGGGTGCCGATCGGCGTGGTGGGGGCGATCAGCCCGTTCAACTTCCCGCTCAACCTCGTCGCGCACAAGCTCGCCCCCGCCATCGCCGCCGGCTGCGCCGTGGTGCTGAAGCCGGCGGGGCAGACGCCCTACAGCGCCTTGGCCCTGGCCTGGCTGCTGCTCGAGGAGTGCGGCCTGCCCGCGGGCTACCTCCACGTCGTCACCGGGTCCGGCTCGGTGGTCGGCAACGCCCTCGTCGAGCATCCCGACGTCAGCCTGCTCACGTTCACCGGCTCACCCGAGGTCGGTTGGGCGATCCGCGCGCAGGCGCCCCGCAAGCGGGTCGGGCTTGAGCTCGGCAACAACGCCCCGGTGGTCATCGCGGCCGACGGCGACTGGCGCAAGGCCGCCGACAAGATCAAGGTGGCGGGCTTCTCGCACGCCGGGCAGTCGTGCATCTCGACCCAGCGGGTCTACGTCCACCGAGCGGTCGCCGAGGAGTTCACCGACTACCTCGGCGGCCTCGTCCGCACGCTCGTCGTGGGCGACCCGCTCGACCCGGCCACCGACGTGTCGCAGCTGATCTCGGGCGGCGAGCGGGACCGCGTGCAGGGCTGGGTCGACGAGGCCGTCGCCCAGGGCGCCCGCGTGGTGGCCGGCGGCACGGTCGGCGACGACGGCGTGCTCGCGCCCACCCTGCTGGCCGACGTGCGACCGCAGATGCTGGTCTGCGCCAAGGAGGTCTTCGGCCCCGTGGTCGGCATCCAGGCGGTCGACTCCGTCGAGGAGGGGCTCGCCCTCGCCGGCGACAGCGCGTACGGGCTGCAGGCGGCCATCTTCACCCGCGACCTCGCGACCGCCTTCCAGGCCGTGCGCTCGCTGGACTTCGGCGGCGTCCTCGTCAACGAGGTCCCCACCTGGCGGGCCGACCAGATGCCGTACGGCGGGCTGCGCGACTCCGGCAACACCCGCGAGGGCCCGCACTACTCCGTCGAGGAGATGACCGAGACCCGCTTGGTCATCCTCGACACGAACCCCTGACCAGAAACCGTGAGAGGGCACTGATGACCGAGACCACCCGCTCCCTGCAGGACACCGTCGTCGCGATCACCGGCGCCACCGCCGGCATCGGCGCCGCCTCGGCGCGCCAACTCGCCGCGAAGGGGGCGCGGGTCGCGGTGGGCGCCCGCCGGGGCGACCGGCTCGCCGCGCTGGTCGACGAGCTCGGGGCGGACCGCTGCGTTGCGGTCGAGATGGATGTGCGCGACCCGGCGGCCAACGCCGCCCTGGTCGAGGCGGCCACGTCGACGTGGGGGCGGCTCGACTCGCTCGTGGCCAACGCGGGCATCGGGCTCTACGGCTCGATCCTGGACCACCCCGACCACGAGATCGCCCGGATGATCGACACCAACTACTCCGGGACGGTGTGGGCCGTGCGGGCCGCCGTGCCCGCCATGCTGGCGGCCGGCGGGGGCGACATCGTCATCGTCTCCTCGGTCGCCGGGCTGCGAGGCGGCGGCGACGAGTCCGTCTACGCGGGCACCAAGCACGCCCAGGTCGGGCTGGCCGGCGGGCTCGACCGCGAGCTGCGTGAGCGCGGCATCCGGGTCACCGCGCTGTGCCCGGCCGGCGTCGACACCGAGTTCGCGCTCGGCACCGGGCGGACCCCCGGGATGCCGCTGCTGGAGACGTTCCTGCGCGACGACGACGTGGCGCACGCGGTGGTCACGGTGCTCGAGCAGTCCCGTCGGGTACGCACCACCCTGTGGGCGCTGTGGTCGATGGGCCAGCAGTCTTGAGCGGGCGCGACCCGCGGGACCTGGTGATTCCCACCGCCCACGGCGACCTGCCGGCGTACTTGGCGATCCCCGCGGCTGCCGCGGAGGGCCGGCCGGCCCCGGGAGTGGTCGTGGTCCACGAGGCGTTCGGCCTCAACGACGACATCCGCGCACACGCCGACCGGCTGGCGGAGCACGGGTTCGTCGCGCTGGCGCCCGACCTGCTGGCCTGGGGCTCGATGGTGGCCTGCCTGCGCCAGATCGTCCGCGAGATCGGACGGGGCGAGGGCCGCGTGTTCGACGAGGTCGACGCGTGCCGCGAGTGGCTGGCCGACCGGGACGACTGCACCGGCTCGGTCGGCGTGCTCGGCTTCTGCATGGGCGGCGGGGTCGCGCTCGCGGTGGCGCCGGGTCGCGGCTTCGACGCCGCCGTCGCCAACTACGGACAGGTGCCCAAGGATGTGGGGCGGCGGATGTCCGGCGCCTGCCCGCTGCTGGCGAACTTCGGCGACCGCGACTTCGTGGCCAAGGGCGGCATCCCGCGGCTGCGGGCGGCCCTGGAGGCGGAGGGCGTCGAGCACCGCATCGACGTCTATCCCGGGGCCGGCCACTCGTTCCTCAACGCGACGCCCTCCGGGCCGAAGGGCTGGCCGAGCAAGATCATGGGCTTCGGCTACCACGAGGAGTCGGCGACGCAGGCCTGGGAGCAGATCCTGGGCTGGTTCGACGAGCACCTCGCCGCGGCCCCGCGGTGAGCGAGGCGGGGAGCCGGCCCACCCGGCTGGTCGGGGTCTACCACGCCGACGGCGGGCTGCGTGGCGAGGCCGCGTACGTCATCGGGCACCTCTTCGGCCGCGCCCACTGCTCCCTGTGCGACATCACCCACTCGCCGGTGCGGCGCAAGCCGGCCTGGGACGCGATGGTCGCCCGCCTCGGGATTCCGGTCGACCTGGTGCACCTCAACGAACGCGATGAGCGCGTGGCCGCCGCCTCCGCCGAGACGCCCTGCGTGCTCGCCGAGGTCGACGGGGACTACGTGCCGCTGCTCGGCCCCGCCGACCTCGACGCCTTGGGAGGCGACGTGCAGGCGTTCGAAGCGGCGGTCCGCGCGGCCTTGGACCGCCTGGGGCGGGTGGCGTGACGCTCCCGCGGCTCGGAGCCCGCGGCGAGGGCTGGGTGGTCCTGCAGTTCGCGCTGCTCGGCGTCCTCGCGTTGGTCACCTGGCTGGCGCCGGGCAGCTGGCCGCCGCCGGTGCGCTGGGTCGGGACCGTTCTGATGGTGCTCGGCCTGGTGGTGCTCGCCCTGGGCTTCAAGGACCTCGGCGAGTCGCTGGACGCCCGCCCGGCGCCGCTGCATCGCGGGTCGCTGCGCGACCGCGGGGTCTACTCCTTCGTGCGGCACCCGATCTACGGCGGGCTCGTCCTGGTCGCGTTCGGCTGGGCCCTGCGCAGCAACCCGTGGGCCCTGCTGCCGGCCGCGGCCCTCGCCGTCGAGCTCGACCTCAAGCGCCGGGTCGAGGAGTCGTTCCTCGTCGCCCGCTACGAGGGTTACGCCGACTACCGGGCCCGGGTTCGCAGGGTGTTCATCCCTGGCCTCTGGTGACTCGCTAGGGTCGCGAGCCATGGACAAGGTGGTGGGGTCGGCCGCCGAGGCGGTCGCGGACATCCCCGACGGCGCCTCGCTGGCGGTCGGGGGATTCGGGTTGTGCGGCATCCCGTCGGCGCTGATCCAGGCGCTGTACGACCAGGGCACCAAGGACCTCGATGTCGTCTCGAACAACTGCGGGGTCGACGACTGGGGCCTCGGGGTGCTGCTGGCGGCCAAGCGGATCCGCCGCACGCAGTCGTCGTACGTGGGCGAGAACAAGGAGTTCGAGCGGCAGTTCCTGTCGGGAGAGCTCGAGGTCGAGCTGACGCCGCAGGGGACCCTGGCCGAGAAGATGCGCGCCGGCGGGGCGGGCATCCCGGCGTTCTTCACCGCCACCGGGGTCGGCACCCAGGTGGCCGAGGGCGGGCTGCCGCTGCGATACGCCCCCGACGGCTCGGTGGCGAAGGCCTCGCCGCCCAAGGAGACCCGCGAGTACGGCGGACGCACGTACGTCCTCGAGGAGTCGATCACCACCGACTTCGCCCTGGTCCACGCCTGGAAGGGCGACCGGCAGGGCAACCTCGTCTTCCGCGAGTCGGCCCGCAACTTCAACCCGCTCGCAGCCATGGCCGGGCGCACCACGATCGCCACGGTCGAGCACCTCGTGGACGCCGGTGAGCTCGACGCCGACGCGATCCACCTGCCCGGGGTCTTCGTGCAGCGGGTCGTGGTCGTCGGAGCCGACGCCGAGAAGCGGATCGAGCGGCGCACCGTGCGCCCGCGCGGAGAGGAGGCCTGAGATGGCGCTCACCCGCACGCAGCTTGCCGCGCGCGTCGCCCAGGAGCTGGAGAACGGCCAGTACGTCAACCTCGGGATCGGCCTGCCGACCCTGGTGCCGAACTACCTGCCCGAGGGCGTCACCGTCGTGCTGCAGTCCGAGAACGGCATCCTCGGCGTGGGCCCCTACCCCTACGACGAGGACGTCGACGCTGACCTCATCAACGCAGGCAAGGAGACCGTGACGGTCCTGCCCGGCGCGGCGTTCTTCGACTCGGCGCTGTCCTTCGGGATGATCCGCGGCGGCAAGATCGACGCGGCGATCCTGGGGGCGATGCAGGTCTCGGCCGCCGGCGACCTGTCGAACTGGATGATCCCCGGCAAGATGGTCAAGGGCATGGGCGGCGCCATGGACCTCGTCCACGGGGCCAAGCGGGTGATCGTGATGATGGAGCACGTCGCCAAGGACGGCTCCCACAAGATCCTCGAGGCGTGCACCCTGCCCTACACCGGCCGCGGCGTCGTCGAGCGGATCATCACCGACCTCGCCGTCCTGGACGTGACCCCCGAGGGCCTGGTGCTGCGTGAGGTCGCCCCGGGCGTCACCGTCGACGAGGTCCGAGCGGCGACCGGGCCCCCTATTGCCGTGCCGGAGCCGCCGGCCGAGATGGCATTCCGGCGGGTCTGACGCCTCGTGCCCGGCGCCAGGGTCGGAGGTCCCGTCCCTTGCGCGCCTTGGTCTGCATGATCGCGGAATGAGCGACTTCGCCCTCCACCACCCCGGAGGCGAGCTGCCGTTGTCGGTGACCCCGTCGTCCGAGGGCCCCTCCGGCCTCGGGGTCGGCTCGCTGCTCAAGGAGACAGGCGAGGTCACCCTCGACCCGGGCTTCGTCAACACGGCGGCCTGCGCCTCGGCCATCACCTTCATCGACGGCGACGCCGGGATCCTGCGCTACCGCGGCTACCCGATCGAGCAGCTGGCCAAGCACTCCACGTTCCTCGAGGTGGCCTACCTGCTCATCCACGGGGAGCTCCCGACGGCCGATGAGCTGGCCCGTTTCACCGAGAGCGTGCGGATGCACACGCTGCTGCACGAGGACCTGCGGTGGTTCTTCGACGGCTTCCCGCGCGACGCCCACCCGATGGCGGTGCTGTCGAGCGCGGTGAGCGCCCTGTCGGCCTTCTACCAGGACTCGCTGGACCCCTTCGACGCGCAGCAGGTCGAGATCTCGACGGTGCGGCTGCTCGCCAAGGTGCCGACGATCGCGGCGTACGCGTACAAGAAGTCCATCGGGCAGCCGTTCCTCTACCCCGACAACTCCCTGGACTACACCGAGAACTTCCTGCGGTTGGTGTTCGGGGTCCCGGCCGCGCCGTACGAGGTCGACCCGGTGATCGCCCGGGCCCTCGACATGCTGCTGGTCCTCCATGCCGACCACGAGCAGAACTGCTCGACGTCGACGGTGCGGCTGGTCGGCTCCTCGCACGCCAACCTCTTCGCCTCGGTCTCGGCGGGCGTCAACGCGCTCTTCGGCCCGCTGCACGGGGGAGCCAACCAGGCCGTCCTCGAGATGCTCGAGCGGATCGCCGCCGACGGAGGCGACATCGACGCGTTCGTCCGCCGGGTCAAGGCGAAGGACGAGGGCGTCAAGCTGATGGGCTTCGGGCACCGGGTCTACCGCAACTACGACCCGCGGGCCGCGCTCGTCAAGGCAGCCGCCCACGACGTCATCGCCCACACCGGCGCCGACGACCCGATGCTCGACCTGGCCATGCGGCTGGAGGAGATCGCGCTCGCCGACCCGTACTTCGCCGAGCGTCGGCTCTACCCGAACGTGGACTTCTACACCGGCCTTATCTACCGGGCGATGGGCTTCCCATCGAAGATGTTCACGGTGCTCTTCGCGCTGGGCCGGCTGCCCGGATGGATCGCCCAGTGGCGGGAGATGATCGAGGACCCCGCCACCAAGATCGGCCGGCCGCGGCAGGTCTACGTCGGCGCCACCGAGCGGGCGTATCTGCCGCTGGCGCAGCGCGGCTAGCGGCTCGGGAGCGGCTCACCCGGGCAGGTCGCGAGGATCCCCGCGATCGCGTCGCGCTCGGCGGCGGTGACCCAGAGTCCGTACGCCTGCTTGGCCGCGACGATGCGCGCGACGTACGCGCACCGGTAGGCCTTGTTCGGCGGCAGCCAGGTGGCGGCGTCGCCGTCGCCCTTCTGCTGGTTGAGCGAGCCCTTGACGGCGAGCAGGTTGAGCGGGTCGTTGGCGAAGGCCAGGCGCTGCTCGGGCGACCACTGCTGGGCGCCCTTCTGCCACGCGTCGGAGAGCGCCACCACATGGTCGATCTGCACGGCGGTCGAGGTGCCGGGGCCGCGGACGAAGGGGATGGACTCCGCCGAGTACGGGTCACGCAGCGTTCCGGCGGCGGCGACGCACCCCTGGGTGCCGGGCTTGAGCGCCAGGTCGACGAGATCGCGCCGCAGGATGTCGTTGCGGGTGTCGCAGCCGTTGCGGTCGACGTCGGACCAGGCCGGGCCGAACAGGTCGCGGTCGTAGCCGGTCTTGGGCGCGCGGCCCTTGACGGGCAGCGTGGCCAGCGCCGCGAGGGCGCCGTTGGCCGCCGCCGGAGAAGCAGTGGGCGGCGGCGGGGTCGGGGTCGGTGTGGGGGTAGGCGTCGGGGTGGCCGCCTCAGGGCTGGGCGTGGGCGCAGCGCTGGGGGAGTCCACCGGGGACGCTGAGGGGCGCGGCGACGTCGAGGGGTCTGCGCCGCCCGGCCCGCCCCCGGACGCGACAACGAGCAGCCCGAGCACGCCGACGGCGATGGCAGCCCCGGCGGCCACCCGCGGCGCTTGTCTCGCGGTCACTCTCAACGCTGGTGCTCCCCGTGGGCTGGTTGGTGGATGGCTGGCCGCCAGGCGGCCCTTGCCCAGTCTCCCGCGGGATACCCACAGATCGCCGCGCCCAACCCCGCTGCCCTGGTTGGCTGTGCCCATGCGACCTGCCGCGGCGACCGCCGCCGCGGTCTTCTCCGTGTCGGCGCTCGCCGGATGCGGACGGCTCGACGACCTCGCGTACGAGCCGACGCAGACCCCGGAGTCGTGGCTCACCATCCAGCCGTACGCCCGGTTGACCCTCGTCGGACGCGAGGTCGTCCTCGTGCAGCCCACGACCTCGGCCATCGTCTACGGGCTCGGCCTGCTCGCTGTGGTGGTGGGCGCCCGCTTCCTGTGGCGTCGCCGCAGCGAGCGCTCGCGCCTGTGGTGGGGCGTCGCCCTCATCCTCTGGGGGGTCGGGGCGTTGCTGGCCGGCACCAGCTACGAGGCGTTCAGCTAGCGATCAAGTGCGAGGGCCGACCCACCTGTGTGTGGACCAGCGGGTGGGAGATCGGCTACCTGGTCGTCTCGGTGGCGAGCTTCGACGCGATCGCGTTGGCGGTGGCCTACTCCTGCGCGCTCGGCCGGGCGCGTCGGGCGCTGTCGGCGTACGCGCTGCTGAACCTCGCCCTCTACCTGGTTGTGGTCGCCGTCGGTGTGGGCCTCGCGAACCGCTTCCTGATCTCCTTTGAGCTGCTGCTCGTGTTCGTCGCGCCCACCGTCATCTGGTGCTTCGCGCTCAACGCCGTGCGCTACCGACGCGATCGGCAGCCGCTGGATCGGGCCTTGCTCGGCGCGTGGGTCGGGCTCGCGCTCACGATCGCGGCCTACCTCGGCTACCTCGCGGCCGGCCTCACCGAGACGCTCTGGGACAGCGGGGTCTGGTTCTCGGCCAACGACGTGCTCCACCTCGGCCTGATCGCCTGGATGCTCTACCTGGCCGTGGTCCTCGACCCGCTGGTCGTGGACGCGAGGCCGGAGCGATCCCGTCGAGGCCGCCGCCGGCTGAGCGGTGCGGATGCGGTCAGCGACCGCGGCGGCTGCCTCGCATCGACACCGCGACTGCGCCGCCGGACGACGTGCCAGCCGGACGACGTGCCCCGGCTGGCACCGCCACGTGCACTGCTGCTGCGGTTGCCGCCGCGACCGCTGCGCGACGAGCCGCCCCCGGCGCGCTGCTGGACCTGGGGCGCGGCCGGCGGGGGAGTGACCAGGGTGCGCTCGCCCGGTGCGAGCTCGGACAGCAGCGGGTGATCGGGTCCCAACCGCGTGGTGGTCGGCTTGATCCCCGCCTTGCGGGTCAGGTCGCGGACGTCGGCGGCCTGAGCGTCGGTCATCAGCGTGACCACGGTGCCCGACGAGCCGGCCCGGGCCGTACGGCCGGAGCGGTGCAGGTAGGCCTTGTGCTCGATGGGCGGGTCGGCGTGCACCACGAGGGCGACGTCGTCGACGTGGATGCCGCGGGCGGCGATGTCGGTGGCCACGAGGGTGGGCGCCGTGCCGTCGGCGAACGACGCGAGATTGCGGGTGCGTGCGCCCTGGGCCAGGTTGCCGTGCATCTCCACCGACGGGATGCCGCTGGCGATGAGCTGCTTGGTGAGCTTCTTCGCCCCGTGCTTGGTGCGGGTGAAGACCATCGTGCGGCCGGGTGCGGCGAGGAGGTTGACGAGCACCTGCAGCCGCTCGCTCTCGCGCACGTGCAGGACGTGGTGGTCCATCGCGGCCACCGGTGACTGCGCCGAGTCGACGCTGTGCGTGACCGGCTGGTGCAGGTAGCGCCGGACGAGAACGTCAACGCCGCCATCGAGGGTGGCGGAGAAGAGCATGCGCTGGGACCGCTCGGGCGTGGCGTCCATGAGGCGGCGGACGACGGGCAGGAAGCCGAGGTCGGCCATGTGGTCGGCCTCGTCGAGCACCGTGACCTCGATCGCGTCGAGGAAGACGTGCTTGCTGCGGAGGTGGTCCTCCAGGCGGCCCGGGCACGCGACCAGGATGTCGACGCCCCGGCGAAGGGCGCTGATCTGCGGTCCGGCCCCGACCCCGCCGAAGACCGTGGTGGTGCTCAGCCCGGCGGCCTTGGCCAGGGGGGTGATCGCGGCGTGGATCTGGCTGGCCAGCTCGCGGGTCGGCGCGAGGATCAGCGCGCGCGGCCGGCCCGACCGCAGCGGCGCGCCCGAGGCGGCCAGCCTCGCCACCACAGGCAGGGCGAAGGCGAGGGTCTTGCCCGAGCCGGTGCGCCCGCGGCCCAGCACATCGCGGCCGGCCAGGGAGTCGGGCAGCGTCGCGGTCTGAATCGGAAACGGCGTGGTGATGCCGTCGGCGGCCAACACGCGGGTCAGGGCTGCTGGCACGCCGAGCGCCGCGAACGTGGTGGTGGTGGCCGTTGCCGGCGCAGGAGCGGGTGCCACAGCGGGGGAGGGGGTCGAGGTGTCCGAGGCGCGGTTGCGCGTACGGGAGTGCGTGGTGCGGCGGTGATCCGCCATAGGGGAACTCCGAAGGAAAGAGAGGCCGCCAACTCCGGCGCGAGCCGATGGTCGGCTACTGCGCGGGGGCGGCGCTGGCCGCCCGGACGGGCGGCGACGTGTCTAGGTTACCGGAACTGGCTGCGCGGTCTTGACCAGTGGGGAACTGGGATCCACAGCTCGGTGGGTTTCCCTTGACGCCGCAACGGTTCTGGCCGTACGATCGAACACATGTTCGAACGTGCGGCGGGGCCGGATCTGGGTCCCGCGCTGGCCGGGCTCGACGTCCGCTCGGCGGGCGGCGAGGCGCTGGTGGAGGCGTTGGCGGCGACGCAGCGGCTGGTGTCGTGGGCGCAGGCTCGCCAGGCGGAGCTGGTCGCCGAGGTCGCCCGCCGGGTGCCGGAGGCGGTCGGCCCGGGGGGCTGCTCGGGCTACGAGGTGGCCGAGTTCGAGGTCGGCGCGGCACTGCGGCTGTCGTCGCGGGCGGCGCAGGCGCGCGTCGACGACTGCCTGGCGATCACCGAGCGGCCGGCGGTGCTGGCGGCGCTGCGCGAGGGCCTCATCGACTGGGTGCGCGCCGAGGCCATCGCCTCGGCGGTGGGCGAGCTGGCGTTCCGGCCGGGGCTGGCTGGCGCGGCCGACGCGGTGGAGGCGGCGGCGCTGGAGCGGGCCCCGGGCCAGACCGCGCCGCAGCTGCGGGCGCGGCTGGCCCGCCTGGTCCTGAAGGCCGACCCCGCCGGCGCCGACACCCGACACCAGGCCGCCCGCAAGGAGCGGCGCGCGTGGGTCGACCCGCGCGAGGACGGGATGGCCGAGCTGCGGGCGCTGCTGACCGCGCCCGACGCCCAGCGCGTGTACGCCGCGCTGGGGGAGGCGGGCTGGGCGGCCCGCTGCGCCGAGCGCGACGCCCGCCGCGACGCTGCCGCCCGGGCCGCGGCGGCGGGGGAGCCGCCCCTGGACCCGGGGGCGCTGCCGACCCTGGACCAGTGCCGCGCCGACGCCCTCGTCGAGCTGCTCTGCGGAACGGGCGGTAGGCCTGGTCCCGCCGCGGGGCGGAGCTCCCCGGACGCGGGCACCGGACCTCGGCCCGCGCGGGCAGCGCCCGCAGATCCTGGTCACGGTCCCGGCCGGGACCCTGCTGGGGCTGGGCGGGGAGCCGCCGCACCTGGCCGGGCACGGGCCGATCCCCGACGCACTCGCCCGCGAGCTCGCCCAGGACGGCACCTGGCGGCGGGTGCTCACCGACCCCGGGACGGGCGCGGTCCTCGACGTCGGCCGACGGCAGCACGACCCGCCCGCCGACCTCGACCGGTTCGTCCGGGTCCGCGACGGCATGTGCCGGTTCCCCGGCTGCCGGACGCAGGCCGCCGGCTGCGACCTCGACCACACCGTCCCGTACCCCGAGGGGGAGACGTCCGCGGCGAACCTGCACGCCCTGTGCCGTCGGCATCACCGCCTCAAGCACGAGACCGCCTGGACTGCCACCGCCCGGCCGGGCAGCCGCCTGGAGTGGACCAGCCCCCTCGGCGCCGTCCACACCACCGACCCGCCCGACCCCGGCGGCGAGGCCTTCACCCAACCTGCGCCCGCCCACCCGCCGGACGAGGCTGGCGACCCGGACGGAGAGTGGCTCGCCGAACTCGCCCTCGCCGACGCCCTGGCCCGGGCCGATGAACCCGACGACGACCCGGACGCCCCGCCCGACTGGGCGCACTGGGCGGCGCGAGACGATGCCGCCTGAAGGGCGTGGACTTGCGCGAGGCGGTACGGGGGTGCCCGTTGCGGCATCAGGGGAAACGGCGCCCCCGGTAGGATTCGAACCTACGCACCCGCCTCCGGAGGGCGGTGCTCTATCCCCTGAGCTACGGGGGCCAGGGACGGACCTGACCGTATCAGCGAGCCGTCGACGGCCACGAATCGCGAGGGGCCCGCGACCGACTCAGGACCCCTCGCGATTCCCTCCGACCGCCTGCCCTCAGCCGCCGGACTTGAGGGCCGTCAACCGGGCCTCGACCTCCGCGTCGTCGCCGACGTCCTCCAGGGCCTCGAACTGCGAGTCGAGGGAGGACGCGGCCAACTCGGCGCCCCCCGCGGCGCGCGCCTCCTCGCGGCGGATCTTCTCCTCGAAGCGGGAGATCTCCGAGGTCGGGTCGAGGAAGTCGACGGACTTCATCGCGTCCTGGACCTGGTTCTGCGCCTCGGCCACCTTCGCCCGGCTGGCCAGCTCGTCCCGCTTGCGCCGCAACTCGTCGAGCTTCTCCTTCATCCCGTTCAGCCCGGCCTTGAGCTTCTCGACGATCTCGCGCTGCTGGGCCAGCGACGGCTCGACGTCGGTGGCCTCCTGCTCGGCGTCGATCTGCCGCTTGAGCGCCACCCGGGCCAGGTCCTCGAACCTCTTGGCCTCGGCTGCCTTACCCTCGGCCGCCAGCGACTGGGCCTTGGCGATCGCCGCCGCCGCCTTGCCGCCCCACTCCTTGGCTGCCTGCTGGTCCTCGACCTGGTCGGCCTCCATGAGCCGCAGGTTGCCGATCGTCTGCGCGACCGCGTCCTCCGCCTCGGCGATGTTGCTCGTGTAGTCGCGGATCATCTGATCCATCATCAGCTCGGGGTCTTCGGCGTTGTCGATCAGCTGGTTGATGTTCGCCTTGGCCAGCTGCGCGATCCGGCCGAAGATGGACTGCTTCGCCATGCTGCCTCCTTGGTTGCTGAACTCCTGATTGAACGTCGTGGGCGGTGTGCCCGCCGCCGTCAGAACCGTCCTCCTCCGCCCCGTCGCCCGCCCGTGGCGCGGCCGCCGAAGGATCCTGGGTTGAAGCCGCCTCCGCGGCCCCCTCCGCCGAACCCTCCCCCTCCGCCGAAGCCGCCGGACAGGATCGTGTTGAGCAGGATCCCGCCGAGGATGGCCCCGGCCATGTTGTTCCCGCCGCCCCCGGCTCCACTGATGCCTGCCGGCGGGGAGGTCGCAGCCACGTCTCGCTGCGCCATCTGCAGGGATTCGCTCGCCAGTTGATGCGCGGCCTGCGCGTGCTGCAGCGCGGTGACGGGGTCGGTCTGGGTGAGGCGATTCGCCGCATCCAGGTGCTGCGCGGCAGTGGCGACTCGGGTCCTCGCCTCGGCTCCCACCGCCCCCCGCCGCGTGGTGATGAAGTCGTTGGCGGCATCGATCGTCGCCCGCGCTGCCAGCATCGTCTGGTCGAACTGCTGTCGCGCCTTCGCTCGTCGTTCCTGCGGCGTCCCGCACCCCGGCCAGGGCCTGGTCGAGGGCCTCGTCGGCGGTCTCAAGGTCGGCCAGCGCCTTCGAGCGGATCAACCCCGCCATCGGGCGCAGCGGCTGCGATGGCGCGCTCAAGGGCGGCCCTTGCGGCAGCGGTGGCAGCGGCGAGAACCCGATCCGAAGGGGGCGCAGCCCCTGCCTGCTCCAGGTCTGCGCCCGTGTCGGCGATCGCGGCCGCGAGCTTGCCGCTGGCCTCGGCAAGGTCGGTGCGCGACCGCTCGACGGCGTCGAGCAACTGCCGCGCCTGGCCGACGGCGCCTTCGGCCGCCCGGGCGGCAACGACCGCCGGGCTCGCCGTGCCGGCCTGCAGCGCGGCCTGCCCAGCGGCGATCTGCTCGTCGGCGAAGGCGAGTCGGTCGCGCGCCTGCGTCGCGTTCTCCTCGACCGCGGCCACCGCGGCGGGTGAGTACTGGCCGCGCAGCTCCTCGACCAGGGTCTCGCTTCCGGCGAGGCGACCTGCCTCATGGGCCGACTGCCGGGCCAGCTCGGCGATCACCTCGGGGGCCTTGGCCTCCAGATCGCGCATGGCGTCGAACCGGGCGACCTCCGCGTCGAGGCGGTCGCTGGCCGCATCGGTGCGCCTGACCAGTTGGAGCAGCAGCTCGCGTCGCGTCGCCTCGTCCTCGGGGGTGGAGTCGTCGAGCTGCTGCCTGATCTGGAAGGCGGCGGCGAGCTCCACCTTGGCGTGCTCGACCGCCTCGTGGAACGAGCGGGCCTCCGCCTCGCCGAACTGCGCCTCGGCGAAGCCCAGCTCCTGCTCGCTCGTCTTGATCGCGTCGTCGGTCTCCACAAGCAGCCGGTTGGCGTGCTTGTCGAGCTCGTCGGTCGGCAGGGCAGCGAACCCGTCGCCGCCCTGGGCCGGGCCGCCGCCGGCGGCGGCTGCCCGCCGGCTTTCGCCGCGCGCCGAGCCAGGAAGACGGCCGCAAGGGCGCCGAGCACCAGCCAGCACCAGCACCCACCAGATCCAGCCGGGAAGCCCGCCGCCCGGCGTCCGGGTCGCCGGGGGTGATGTCGGACCGGAATCGGGTCGCCTTGAGCGCCTGCGGCGTACCCGTCGGCCGCGCCGATCGCGGCGCCCGCCCAGTCGTCTTGGCACAGGGCCGGCTCGATGGCCACCCGGGCGACCTCGGCCAGCTGGTCGTCGGTCAGGGGGAACTGGTTGTCGACTGAGTACGCGTAGGCCCGGTCCTGCGTCGCGACGGCCAGCAGGATGTCGTCGAGGCCGAGGTCGCTCTTGGCCGCGGTCTCGTCGGCCCACTCCTGGGCCGGGATCCCCGAGAAGTCGGCGACGTACACGACGAACAACTGCACCCCGGTGTCCCGTTGGAGCCGGGCGAGGGCCTCCTCGACCTCGCCCTCACGCCCCTCCAGCGCCCCGACCTGGTCGGTGACCTGGCCAGGGACGCGCAGCGGCTCCTCCTGCCGGACCGCGGCGGCGGGCGCGGCCCCGAGCAGCGCCAGGCCGGTCAACAAGGCGGTGGCCCAGGCGCTGGCGGACAGCACGTGGCGGCGCATGGGCAGTCCAGGTCCTCTCGGCTGCGGGCGGCGCGGGTCAGCGCCGTCACGGGTAGCGCAACACGTTCCGGCCACCCCCGCCACCCCTTCGACCCGATCGCCCGCGCCGCTCGCTGCGCCCGAGAGCGCCCCCAGCCCGCGGGTAGCCTGGGCCCATGACGCCCGCCGAGCTCTCCGCTGCCCTCGTGGGCGCCTTGTCCGACGCCATCGAGGCCGGAGACCTGCCCCCCGTCGAGCTGCCGGCTGCCGTCACCGTCGAGCGGCCCAAGAACCCCGACCACGGCGACTACGCCACCAACGTGGCCCTCCAGCTCGCCAAGTCCGCGGGCGTGCCGCCTCGCGCCTTCGCCGAGGTGCTGGCCACCAGGCTGCGGGGCTCAGCCGGGATCGCCTCGGTCGACGTCGCCGGTCCGGGTTTCCTCAACGTGACGCTGGACACCGCGGCGCAGGGGGAGCTCGCCCGCGCGATCGTGCGGGCCGGCGGGGCCTACGGCCGCTCGGACCTGCTGGCCGGCACGTCGGTCAACCTGGAGTTCATCTCGGCCAACCCCACCGGACCGCTGCACCTGGGCCACACCCGCTGGGCCGCGCTGGGCGACTCGATCGCGAGGGTGCTCGAGGCGGCCGGCGCCACGGTCACCCGGGAGTTCTACGTCAACGACCGCGGCGTGCAGATGGACAAGTTCGGCGTGTCCATCATGGCCGCCGCGCACGGCGAGTCGGCTCCCGAGGACGGCTACCAGGGCGCGTACATCGGCGACCTCGCGCGGCAGATCGTCGCGGAGGTCCCCGGCATCCTCGACCTCCCCGGCAACGAGCAGTGGGTGGCCTTCCGCGAGGAGGGCTACGTCCGCCAGCTCAAGCAGCAGCAGGACGTGCTCGACGCCTTCCGCACGCACTTCGACGTCTGGTACTCCGAGCGCTCCTTGCACGAGTCGGGCGCGGTCGAGCGCGGCTTCGCCAAGCTGCGCGAGCAGGGCCACATGTACGAGGAGGACGGCGCCGTCTGGCTGCGCACGACCGACTTCGGCGACGACAAGGACCGCGTCCTGGTCAAGGCCGGCGGCGAGCTCACGTACTTCGCGTCCGACACCGCGTACTACGTCGACAAGCGGGCGCGCGGCTTCGACGTCAACATCTACCTGCTCGGCGCCGACCACCACGGATACGTCAACCGGCTGCGCGCGGTCGCGGCCTGCGCGGGCGACGACCCGGACGTCAACATCGAGGTGCTCATCGGGCAGCTCGTCAAGATGCTCAAGGGCGGCGAGGAGGTCCGCCTCTCCAAGCGGGCCGGCAACATGATCACCCTTGAGGACCTCGTCGACGAGGTGGGCGTCGACGCCGCGCGCTACACGCTGTGCCGCTACCCGGCCGACTCGCCGCTGATGATGGACCTCGACCTGATCACCTCGCGCACCAGCGAGAACCCGGTCTTCTACGTGCAGTACGCCCACGCGCGCATCTCGTCGGTGCTCCGCAACGCCGCCGACCTCGGCTTGGCGCCCGACCTGGAGTCGTTCGACCCGTCGCTGCTCGGCCACGAGCGCGAAAGCGAGCTGCTCGGCGTGCTGGGGGAGTACCCGCGGATCGTGGCCTCGGCCGCCGAGCTGCGCGAGCCGCACCGGGTGGCGCGCTACCTCGAGGAGCTCGCGACGGCCTACCACAAGTTCTACGACGTCTGCCGGGTGCTGCCCATGGGCGACGAGGAGCCGGGTCCGCTGAATGCGGCGCGGTTGGTCTTGTGCGCCGCGACGAGGCAGACCCTCGCCAACGGCCTCGACCTGCTCGGGGTCAGCGCACCCGAGCGGATGTAGCGCCCGGAGCCGACGTCACGACTCCGTAAGCGCGCCCGGGGGGCGTTCAGGCCCGTCATGGGTTCTCATGGTTGTCGAAGCCCACGCCCCGCCGGACAGAGGAACTCCCGTGATGCACCGCCTTCGCTCCACCCGCCTTCCCGCCCGCCTGGCTGCCGTCGCCGCGGTGGTGGCCCTGGCCGCCACCGCCTGCGGCGGCGCCTCAGACGACGAAGGGAGCAGCGCGACGAGCGCCCCGGCGCCGGCTGAGTCGACCCCCTCTGGCGACCCCCTCGCCGACCGAGGCCGCGCCCACCGAGGCCGCGCCCAGCGCCCCGCCCCGGTGCCGGCTGGCAAGTCGGCCGCGTACATCTCCTACGCCGATTACCAGGCCGACAAGGCCGCGTACGACGCCGGCGGCGACGTCGTGCTGTTCTTCGCCGCCTCCTGGTGCCCCACCTGCCAGCGGGCCGACAAGAACCTGAAGGGCTCGGGGGTGCCTGAGGGCCTCACCGTGGTCAAGACCGACTACGACTCGTCGACGGCCCTGAAGAAGCAGTACGGCGTGACCGTGCAGCACACGTTCGTCCAGGTCGACCCGTCCGGGAAGGCCCTGGCGAAGTTCACCGGATCCGACACGGCCGAGGAGATCTCCGGCCAGACGGTCTGAGTCGGCGACCCCATGCTTGAGCTGATCGGCGCGTTCGTCGCCGGCGTGCTGACCACGCTGGCCCCGTGCGTGCTTCCGCTGCTTCCGGTGATCGTGGGCGGCTCGCTTGCGCTGCCGTCGGACGAGGGAGCCTCCGACGGCGGCGCCGCGGTCGCGGTCGCCCAGCAGGCCCGGCGGGCTTCGCGGCGGCGTGCCTTCGTCATCGCCGCGTCACTGGGGATCTCCGTGGTGGTCTTCACCCTGCTGCTCAAGGCGTCGACCGCTCTGATCGGGGTACCTCCCGAGGTCTGGCAGTGGGTGAGCGGCGGGCTGCTCATCGGGCTGGGCCTGGTCTCGCTCTTCCCCGGGATCTGGGAGCAGATCTCGATGCGCCTGCGGCTGCAGGAGCGCACCTCGGCGCAGCTGTCCTCAGCCCGGCAGCGGGAGGGCACTGTGGGAGCCGTCCTGACCGGGGCCGCGCTTGGGCCGGTCTTCACGTCGCTGCAGCCCGCTGTACGGCTACGTCATCGTCACCGTGCTGCCCGCCGAGTTCGGCCGCGGCCTCGTGCTGCTGGCCGCGTACGCGGCTGGGCTGAGCGCGACGCTGTTGGCGATCGCCCTGCTCGGGCAGCGGGCCGTGCGGGGCGCCCGCTGGGCCGCCGACCCCCACGGGTGGTTCCGGCGCGGCATCGGCGTGGTCTTCGTGGTCATCGGCGTGCTGGTGATCACAGGGTGGATGAAGGACCTGGAGACCTGGCTGATCGAGAACTCGCCGCTGCAGCCCTGGAATCTGGACGAGGGCTTCATCCCGGAGGGCTAGCCGCCGACTCGCGGGCCCGCCTGCGGCGCACGAGGAGTCCGGCGACCACCAGCAGCGCGATTCCGCCGATCAGCAGCCCGACGAGGGGCGCCAGCGATGAGTCGAACCACCGTGCGGTCGAGACCGTGATGAGGACCACCACGCTGGCGCCGGCCGCGGCGATCCACGGCCACGGCCCACCCTGGATGTAGCGCACCACCGCCACCACGAGCAGAGCCGTCAGCACCGCGAAACCCAGCGGCGAAACCCACTGCTCCAGCGGCTCGAGGGTGGGCGTCCAGCCGCGGTCCGGGCCGAACTCCGCGACCTGCCGGTCGTACCGCTCCTGTGAGGTCTGGTGCCCGGCCGCGATCGCGCCGACCAGAACCAGGTCGCCGAGCCCGAGCGCCAGGGCGAGGACCGGGGTGCGGGTCAGCCGAGGCGCCAGCCCAGCGAACGCCACGCCCAAGGCGGCGAAGGCGACCGCGAGGCTGAACGACCGGGCCGCCAGCCCGGCGTCGAAGAGCAGACCAAGCCCGACGCCCGCGAACCCGACGCTGGCGGCCGCCAGCGCCAACGTGGGCACCGCTCCAGGCGCGAGCCACACCGCGAGCCCGGCCACCGCCAGGGCAGTGCCCGCGACGAGCAGGACCTCGGGTCCCTCCACCTGGTCCGGGTAGTCCAGCAGGTAGCGCACCGTGGCCGCGGTGAAGGGCGCGGACGCCGCGATGAGCACGCCGGCGAGGCGCCGCCGGCTGGCGAGCCGGCCCGGGCCGAGGGGCCGCTCGGCGTTCGACCCGGCCACGAGCTCGGCGCGCAGGCCGCGGGCGACGACGAGTCCGGAGACCAGCAAGGCGGCCGCGGCCGCCAGCAGGATCAGCGCGCGCGGCCATCGGCCCAGGTCGTCCCACCACGTCAAGGCGACGACCCCGAAGACCGCGCCGACGACGAGCGCGCCGCCGAGGTAGGCCACCACCTCGGGCAGCCGCGCCGGCTTGGCGGGCCGACCGGCGGGGACCGCCTCGGTGTGCGCCCGATAGGCGCGCTCGACCTCCCCGGCCTGGTCGGGGGTGAGCGGCCCCGCGCGACCAGCTCGCGCAGCGCCGAGGTCAGCGCATCGTCGCGCGGGCTCGGGCCCGAGGCGGCCTGGCCCATCCCGGTCTCTCCCATGCCTCTACCGTGGCGCCATGCGCGCGCATCCCGCTGGACCTCGGCACGCCGAGTTGCTCGCCGACCACGGCGTCGGCGCGCCGCCGGCCGACGTGGGCGAGGATCGACCCGGCGATCTGGCCCGCTGGGGTGGAGCGGGACGCGTCATCCGGGGCCCTGACGCTGCACGGGATCGACGTGCGCGCGCTCGCGGCGGAGCACGGCACACCGGCGATGCTGCTGGACGAGGCCGACGTCCGTGGCCGCGCGCGGGCGTACGCCGAGGCGTTCGCCGGCGCGGACGTCTACTACGCCGCCAAGGCCTTCCTGTCGACCGCCGTCGCCCGGTGGGTGGTCGAGGAGGGACTGGGCATCGACGTGTGCACCGGCGGCGAGCTGGCCGTCGCGCTTCGGGCCGGCGTGCCCGGCGCGCGGCTGCTCCTGCACGGCAACAACAAGTCCTCGGCCGAGCTCGCGGCCGCCCTCGACGCCGGAGTGCGCACCGTCGTCGTCGACTCGTTCGTGGAGATCGAGCGGCTCGCGGCCCTCGCCGCGCAGCGAGGGGTACGGCAGCGCGTGTACCTGCGCGCCACGGTGGGCGTCGAGGCGCACACCCACGAGTTCATCGCCACCGCGCACGAGGACCAGAAGTTCGGCTTCTCGCTGGCGGGCGGGGACGCCGCCGAGGCCGCCCGCCGGATCCTGCGTGAGCCGTCGCTCGAGCTGGCCGGGCTGCACTCCCACATCGGCTCGCAGATCTTCGACACCGCCGGGTTCGAGGTCGCCGCCCACCGAGTCGTCGGCCTGATGGCCGCGATCCGCGACGAGCACGGCCACGTCGTGCCCGAGCTCGACCTCGGCGGTGGACTCGGCATCGCCTACGTCGCCGGCGACGACCCGGAGCCCGTGGCGCCCGTGGCCGAGCGGCTGCGCGGAATCGTGGCCCGCGAGTGCGCGGCGGCCGGCCTGCCCCTGCCGCGCCTGGCCGTCGAGCCGGGGCGCGCGATCGTGGGGCCCTCCGGCATCACGCTGTACGAGGTGGGCACCGTCAAGCCGGTCGAGGGCCTGCGCACGTACGTCAGCGTCGACGGCGGGATGAGCGACAACATCCGCACGGCGCTGTACGACGCCGACTACACCGTGGTCCTGGCCTCGCGCGGCTCGACCGCGCCGCCGATGCTCGCGCGGGTGGTCGGCAAGCACTGCGAGAGCGGGGACGTCGTGGTGCGCGACTGCTGGCTGCCCGGCGACCTCGCGCCCGGCGACCTGCTGGCGGTGGCGGCCACGGGGGCGTACTGCCGCAGCATGGCCAGCAACTACAACCTGGTCGGCCGCCCCCCGGTGGTCGCGGTCGATGCCGCCGGCGCCCGCGTGATCGTGCGTCGGGAGACCGTCGACGACGTCCTCGCGACCGACCTCGGCTGAGCGCGCGGCCGGCCCGCCCTAGACTGTCGGCCTTCACGTGCCAATCAGGGAGGGGTCGCCATGAGCGCGCCCGCGCAGCCGCTCAGGGTGGCGCTGCTGGGGGCCGGCGTCGTCGGCTCCGAGGTCGCCCGGCTGCTGATGACCCAGGCCGACGACCTGGCCGCCCGCTCCGGCGCGCCGCTCGAGCTCGCCGGCATCGGCGTGCGCCGGCTGGACGCCGAGCGCACCCTCGCGGTCGACCCGGCGCTCTACACCGACGATCTCGAGGCGCTGGTGCGTCGCGCTGACGTCGATGTCGTGATCGAGGTGATGGGCGGCATCGAGCCGGCCCGCTCGCTGCTGCTGGCCGCGATGGAGCACGGAGCATCGGTGGTCACCGCCAACAAGGCGCTGCTCGCCGAGGACGGCGCGACGCTGTACGAGGCCGCGGAGCGCTTCGGAGTCGACATCTACTACGAGGCCTCGGTGGCCGGGGCGATCCCGCTGCTGCGGCCGCTGCGCGAGTCGCTCGTCGGCGACCGGGTCCAGCGGGTGCTGGGCATCGTCAACGGCACCACCAACTACATCCTCACCCGCATGGACGAGACGGGCGCGGCCTTCGGCGACGCCCTCGCCGAGGCCCAGGCGCTCGGGTACGCCGAGGCCGACCCGACCGCAGACATCGAGGGGCACGACGCCGCGGCCAAGGCCGCGATCCTCGCCGGGCTCGCCTTCCACACCCGGGTCACCCGAGACGACGTCTCCTGCGAGGGGATCACCGGGGTCACCCCCGAGGACGTCGCCACCGCCCGGGCGATGGGCAAGGTGATCAAGCTGCTGGCCATCTGCGAGCGGGCCGCCGACGGCAAGGGGGTCAGCGTGCGCGTCCACCCGGCGATGCTGGCCCGCACGCACCCGCTGGCCGGGGTCCGCGAGGCGTACAACGCGGTGTTCGTCGAGTCCGACGCGGCCGGTCAGCTGATGTTCTACGGCCGCGGGGCGGGCGGGGCCCCGACCGCCAGCGCGATCCTGGGCGACCTGGTGGCCGTGGTCCGCAACCGGCTGTCCGGCGGCCGGGCCCCCAAGGAGTCCGCCTACGCCGACCTCGAGGTGCTGCCGCTGGGCCGCAGCGAGACCCGCTACTACCTGCACCTGCGCGTCGCCGACAAGGCCGGCGTGCTGGCGCGCGTGGCCCAGACGTTCGCCGAGCACCAGGTGTCCATCGAGACGCTGCGCCAGGACGGCCACGGCGACGACGCCTCGCTGGTCCTGGTCACCCACGCGGCCTCGGAGGACGCACCTGCAGGCGATGGTCGACAGCCTCCGGGCCCTCGACGTCGTGCGCTCGGTGGCCAGCGTGATGCGCGTGGTGGGGGAGTGAGCGAGATGCGAACGACGGCACGCGCCCACCAGTGGCGCGGGGTGATCGAGGAGTACCGCGACCGGCTGCCGGTGACCGCAGCGACCCCGGTGGTGTCGCTCGGCGAGGGCGGCACCCCGCTGGTGCGCGCGCAGGTCCTGAGCGAGCTCACCGGGTGCGAGGTCTACCTCAAGGTCGAGGGCGCCAACCCGACCGGCTCCTTCAAGGACCGCGGCATGACCATGGCGATCTCGAAGGCCGCCGAGGAGGGCGCCCAGGCGGTGATCTGCGCCTCCACGGGCAACACCTCGGCGTCCGCCGCGGCGTACGCCGTGCGCGCCGGCATGGTCTGCGCGGTGCTCGTCCCGCAGGGCAAGATCGCCCTGGGCAAGCTGTCCCAGGCGCTCGCCCACGGCGCGACCCTGCTGCAGGTCGACGGCAACTTCGACGACTGCCTGACCCTGGCCAGGGGCCTGTCCGAGAAGTACCCGGTGGCCCTGGTCAACTCGGTCAACCCGGCCCGGATCGAGGGCCAGAAGACCGCCTCCTTCGAGATCGTCGACGCGCTCGGCGAGGCCCCCGACGTGCACTGCCTGCCCGTCGGCAACGCGGGCAACATCACGGCGTACTGGCAGGGCTACCGCGAGTACGAGGCCGACGGCCCGGCGTCGCGGACCCCTCGGATGTGGGGATTCCAGGCGGCTGGCAGCGCGCCGATCGTGCAGGGCGCCCCGGTGGCCAAGCCGCAGACCATCGCGACCGCGATCCGCATCGGCAACCCGGCGTCGTGGCAGCAGGCGCTCGACGCCCGCGACCAGTCGGGCGGCCGGATCGACTCGGTCACCGACCGCCAGATCCTCGCCGCCTACCGCCTGCTGGCCTCGCGCGAGGGCGTCTTCGTCGAGCCGGCCTCGGCGGCATCGGCCGCCGGGCTGCTGCAGTGCGCCGAGCGGGGCCTGGTGGAGCCGGGCCTGACGATCGTGTGCACGGTCACGGGGCACGGGCTCAAGGACCCCGAGTGGGCTATCGCCGGCGCGCCGCAGCCGGTCACCGTGCCGATCGACGTGGACGCGGCCGCGGCGCACCTCGGCCTGGCCCACTGAGGTGGCCCGCGCAGCACCGGCCGCGCGGCCGACCTTCCGGGCCGCCCCTGTGCGCATCCGGGTGCCGGCGACCAGCGCCAACCTCGGCCCGGCCTTCGACTCGGCCGGCCTCGCCCTCGCCCTGCACGACGACGTGGTCGCGCGCGTCGCCGACGCCGGCCTCGTCATCGACGTGGCCGGCGAGGGCGCCGACCGGGTGCCCCGCAATGAGCGGCACCTGGTGGTCAAGGCCATGCGGGCGGCCTTCCGGCTGATGGGCGGACAGCCGCGCGGCCTTGAGCTGGTCTGCGCGAACCGGATCCCGCACGGGCGCGGGCTGGGCTCCTCGGCCGCCGCGATCGTCGCCGGGATCGCCGCCGCGCGGGCGCTCGTGGTGGGTGGCGACGAGCGGCTCGATGACGCGGCCGTCCTGGACCTGGCCCACCGGATGGAGGGGCATCCGGACAACGTCGCGGCCGCCGTCTACGGGGGGCTCACCCTCGCCTGGTCGGACTCGCCCGACTCCGCCCATGCCGTCCGCCACGAGCCGGGCGATTGGCTGCGGCTCGGTGGCGTTCGTGCCGACCACGCAGCTGAAGACGGCCAAGGCCCGAGCCCTGCTCCCCGCCACCGTGCCGTTGGCCGACGCGGCCCGGGCCGCCGGCCGGGCGGCGCTGCTCTCGACGGCGCTGACCACGGCTCCCGAGCGGCTGCTCGCCGCGACCAGCGACACGCTCCACCAGGAGTACCGGCGCGCGGCGTACCCCCGCTCGATGGCCCTCGTCGACGTGCTGCGCGGGGCGGGCATCGCCGCTGTGGTCTCCGGCGCCGGGCCGACCGTCCTGGTGTTGGCCCGCGACGACGATGAGGTGGAGGCGGCCAGCGCACGGGCGCCGAAGTGGTTCACCGCCCACCGCCTCGAAGTGGACCGCGAGGGCGTCGAGGTCGTGCCGCTGTCCGGCTGACGCGGGCACCGTGTACGCTGATGGGAGCACCAGCGCCCTCGAGTGGTTCGCCACGGCCGGTGCCCCCCGCCACCACCCGTTGGTCACCCCTGGTCTCCGATTCCAGGATGGGCCCAGGACGGTGCACGCGATGCGAGCCGGCGCGATCCTTCTCCTCACCCCCTTTCGATAGGACACTGAGTGAGCGACACCACCACCACCGTGGTCGACTCCACCTCGGGCGCCGACAGCGCGCCCACCGAGGCCAAGAAGCCCCGCAAGTCGGGCGGCCTTTCCACGATGCTCCTCCCGGAGCTGCAGTCCATGGCCTCCGGCCTGGGCATCAGCGGCACGGCGCGGATGCGCAAGGGCGAGCTCGTCGACGCCATCAAGTCGGCGCAGGGCGGCGCCCGATCCGCCCCTCGATCCGCCCCTCGATCCGCCCCCGGGCCGAGCCCCAGCGCGAGGCGCCGGCCCCCGAGCCGGCCGCCCCCGCCAGCACCGAGGCGGCCGAGCCCCGCGCCGCGCAGGGCGACCGCGCAGCAGGGTGACCGCCAGCAGGGCCAGCGCCGCGAGCGCCAGCAAGGCGGCCGCAGCAGGGCGACCGCCAGCAGGGCGGCCAGCAGCAGGGCGGCCAGCAGCAGGGCGGCCAGCGCCGCGAGTTCACCGACGACTTCGAAGGTGGCGGCGGCAGCCGGCGCCGTCGGCGCGGGCGCTACCGCGACCGCGACCGCCGTCCCGGCGGTGGCGCCGGCGGGGGCCCGCAGGGCGGGCCCCAGGACGTCGAGCCCCAGGTCAGCGAGGACGACGTCCTGCTGCCGGTCGCCGGCATCCTCGACATCCGCGAGAACTACGGATTCCTGCGCACCAGCGGATACCTGCCCGGCCCGAACGACGTCTATGTGCCGCTGCAGATGGTGCGTCGCCTCGGCCTGCGCAAGGGCGACGCCCTCACCGGGGCCGTCCGCCAGCCGCGCGAGGGCGAGCAGCTGCCGCAGCAGGGCCGCAACCGCGAGAAGTTCAACCCGATGGTCCGCGTCGAGTCGGTCAACGGACTTGAGCCCGACACCGCCAAGGACCGGGTCGAGTTCGGCAAGCTCACCCCGCTCTACCCGAACGAGCGGCTGCGGCTGGAGACCGAACCGGGCCACCTGACCACCCGGGTGATCGACCTGGTTGCGCCGATCGGCAAGGGCCAGCGCGGGCTCATCGTCTCGCCGCCGAAGGCCGGCAAGACCATGGTGCTGCAGTCGATCGCCAACGCGATCACCACGAACAACCCCGAGGTCCACCTCATGGTCGTGCTCGTCGACGAGCGACCCGAAGAGGTCACCGACATGCAGCGCACGGTGAAGGGCGAGGTCATCGCCTCGACCTTCGACCGCCCGGCCGACGACCACACCACGGTCGCCGAGCTGGCCATTGAGCGGGCCAAGCGCCTCGTCGAGATGGGCCACGACGTCGTCGTGCTGCTCGACTCGATCACCCGGCTCGGCCGCGCGTACAACATCTCCGCCCCGGCCAGCGGCCGCATCCTGTCCGGCGGCGTGGACTCCAGCGCGCTCTACCCGCCCAAGCGCTTCTTCGGGGCCGCCCGCAACATCGAGGACGGCGGCTCGCTGACGATCCTGGCCACGGCCCTGGTCGAGACCGGGTCCAAGATGGACGAGGTCATCTTCGAGGAGTTCAAGGGCACCGGAAACATGGAGCTCAAGCTCGATCGCAAGCTCGCCGACAAGCGGATCTTCCCGGCGGTCGACGTCGACGCGTCGGGCACCCGCAAGGAGGAGATCCTGCTGGCGCCGGAGGAGCTGAAGATCGTCTGGAAGCTCCGGCGCGTGCTGCACGCCCTGGAGACCCAGCAGTCGGTCGAGCTGCTCCTCAGCAAGCTGCGCGAGACCCGCACCAACGTGGAGTTCCTCATGCAGGTCGCCAAGACCATGCCGGTGCCGTCCGGCAACGGCGACGACGACTGAGCCGCCCATTGGGCCGAGCCGTGCCGCCGTCGAGGGCACGGATTGGGTCCGGGCCCCCCGCAATGGCACACTGAACGTCCGGTCCGGTTCACGTCGCGCGCGATTCTGCGCCGGCGACCCGGCCGCGAAGCAGCCAAGGAGACCCGATGAAGCCCGACATCCACCCCGACTACGTCGCGACGCACGTGACCTGCACGTGCGGCAACGCGTTCGAGACCCGCAGCACGGCGAAGAACGGCGTGATCCACGCCGACGTCTGCTACGCCTGCCACCCGTTCTACACGGGCAAGCAGAAGATCCTCGACACCGGCGGCCGGGTCGCCAAGTTCGAGCAGCGCTTCGGCAAGTCGGGCTCCGCTGCCCAGTAGCGACCTCGGCGGCGCCGGCGCACCCCTTGTCTGGGGCCGCGTCCGGCGCCGCCCTCGCTTTGTCGCCCGCTCGGGGTTGTGGCCTAGGCACGAGGAGCCGCTGTGAACGAGGGTGTGGACGCGCTCGTCGACGAGTACGCCGACCTGGAGCGGCGGCTCGCCGACCCCTCGGTGCACGCCGACCAGGCCGAGGCGCGCCGCCTGGGCCGCCGGTACGCCGAGCTGGCGCCCGATCGTGCGCACCTACCTGGACTGGCGGCAGGCGGCCGACGACCTCGCGGTCGCCCGCGAGTTCGCCTCGGACGACCCCGGGTTCGCGCGCCGAGGCCGAGGAGCTGGCGGCCCGCCACGACGCCCTGGGCGACCAGCTGCGGGGGCTCCTCGTCCCGCGCGACCCCGACGACTCCAAGGACGTCATCCTCGAGGTCAAGGCCGGGGAGGGCGGCCAGGAGTCCGCGCTGTTCGCCGGCGACCTGCTGCGGATGTACCTGCGCTACGCGGAGCGCCGCGGCTGGGGCACCGAGATCCTCGAGGCCACCGAGTCCGACCTCGGCGGGTACAAGGACGTCTCGGTCGCCATCAAGGCGCGCGGCATCCCGCAGCCCGGCGAGGCGCCCTTCGCCCGGCTGAAGTACGAGGGCGGCGTGCACCGAGTCCAGCGGGTGCCCATCACCGAGTCGCAGGGCCGGATCCACACGTCCGCGGCCGGGGTGCTCGTCTTCCCCGAGGCCGAGGAGGTCGAGGTCGAGATGGACCCGAACGACCTGCGGATCGACGTCTACCGCTCAAGCGGACCGGGCGGCCAGAGCGTGAACACCACGGACTCCGCGGTGCGGATCACCCATGTGCCGACGGGCATCGTGGTGTCCTGCCAGAACGAGAAGTCGCAGCTGCAGAACAAGGAGTCGGCCCTGCGGATCCTGCGCGCGCGCCTGCTCGACGCCGCGCGGGCCGAGGCGGACGCGGCGGCCGGCGTCGCCCGACGCAGCCAGGTGCGCACCGTCGACCGCAGTGAGCGGATCCGCACGTACAACTTCGCGGAGAACCGGATCAGCGACCACCGGGTCGGCTACAAGTCGTACAACCTCGACCAGGTCCTCGATGGCGACCTCGACGCGGTCGTCCAGGCGGCGATCGACGCCGACGAGGCCGCGCAGCTGGCCGCGCACGGCTGACGTGGGCGCCGTCCGACCCGCCCTCGAGCGCGGGGCCGCCCTGCTGCAGGAGGCCGGGGTCGGCTCCCCGCGGCATGACGCGGAGGCCCTGCTGGCGCACCTGCTCGGCTGCACCCGCGCCGACCTGCTCACGCTCCGCGAGGTGCCGCCGGACGCGGAGGCGGCGTACGGCTCGCTGCTGCTGCGGCGGGCCGGCCGCGAGCCGCTCCAGCACCTCGTCGGGTCCGCGGCCTTCCGCCACGTGGAGGTGGCCGTCGGCCCGGGGGTCTTCATCCCTCGCCCGGAGACCGAGTTGGTCGCCGGCGCGGCGATCGCCGAGGCCCTCGCGATCGGCGCAGCGGGCGGCCGGCCCGTGGTCGTCGACCTGTGCGCCGGGTCTGGGGCCATCGCCCTCGCGGTCGCCGACGAGGCGCCGGTGGCCGAGGTGCACGCCGTGGAGCGCTCCGCGGATGCGTACGAGTGGCTGGCGCGCAACGCGGGGGGCTCGCGGGTCCACGTGCACCGGGCCGACGCCGCGACCGCCCTGCCGGACCTCGACGGCTCGGTGGACGTGGTCGTGAGCAACCCGCCGTACGTCCCCGCGTCCGACCGCGCCCGGATGGACCCCGAGACGCTGCGGCATGATCCGCCGGAGGCCCTGTGGGGCGGCGGTTCGGACGGGCTGGAGGTGCCAGGCGTGGTGATCAGGGCGGCGGCGCGCCTGCTGCGTCCCGGCGGGCTGCTGGTCCTCGAGCACGCCGAGGGGCAGGGGGCGGGCGTGCGCGTCCTGCTCGGCTCGGGCCCGTGGACCGAGGTGGCCACGCACCGCGATCTGGCTGGCCGCGAACGCTTCGCGACGGCGCGCCGATGAGCGCGGTCTTCGCCGGCGCGGACCCCGCCGAGCGGGCCACCGGGCTCACCCGCGCGGCCGCGGCCGTGCGCCGCGGCGACCTCGTGGTGATTCCGACCGACTCGGCCTACGGAGTCGGCTGCGACGCGTTCTCGGTGCCGGCGGTGCGTGCGCTCCGGGCGGCCAAGGGGCGCGGGCCCGACCTGGCTGTGCCGGTGCTGATCGGGGCCATGCGCACGCTGGAGGGGATCGCGACGGGGCTCTCGCCCGACGCGCGGCTGCTCGCCCAGGGCTGGTGGCCCGGGCCGCTCACCCTCATCTGCCGGGCCCAGCCCACGCTGACCTGGGACCTCGGCAGCGGGGGCAGCGTCGCTGTGCGGATGCCGCTGCACCCGCTGGCCCTTGAGCTGCTTCGGGCCACCGGGCCGATGGCCGTCGTCGCCGCCAACCGGGCTGGGACATTGCCGCCGCCCACCTGCGAGGACGCCCAGAGCCAGCTGGGGTCGGCGGTGTCGACGTACCTCGACGGCGGCCCCTGCCTCGACCCGACCCCGTCGACTGCGGTGGATGTCACCGGGGCGCGCCCGGTGCTGGCTCGGCTCGGGGCGGTCTCGGTCGAGGCGCTGCGCGCGGTCGTGCCCGATCTGGTGGTTCCGGAGGCATTCGAATGACCGAGCCGGCGGGGGTGACCGTGCTGCACGTGTGCATGGGCAACATCTGCCGCTCGCCGATGGCCGAGCGGCTGATGAGGCATCGACTCGATGAGGCGTTCGGCGCCGCGGCGGCCGAGGTGCGTTGCGCTGGCGCGGGCACCTACGGCGGGCACGCGGGGGAGGGCATGAACCCCCCTGCGGCGCGCGTGCTTGCCGAGCAGGGGGTGGACCCCTCGGCCTTCACAGCCACCGCGCTCCAGCCCGGGCTGGCGCTGTCCGCCGACCTGATCCTCACCGCGACCGCCGACCAGGTGCGCACGGTGGGGCGGCTGGCGCCGTCGGCGGCCCCGCGGGCCTTCGCCCTGCTTGAGTTCGCCGCCCTGGCCGACCGGGTCGGCCCGGTGGCCGCGCCGACGCCGGGGGGCGCGGTGGTCGCGCTGACCGCGGCCGCCGAGGAGGCTCGCGCCGGGATGGGCGCGCGGGTGGGCGCGGATGTGCCCGATCCCTGGGGCGAGCCGCTCGACGTCTTCCGCGCCACCCGCGACCTGATCGACGACGCCGTGGTCCGGATCGTGGCCGCGCTCACGGTCGCGGGCTGATCGAGGGGCCTTGCCGCCGGGCCCGTAGGATCGCGCCACCGCCTGACTGCTGCGAGGAGCCATTCGATGAGCGACATCTTCTGGGGACCGGACTTCGATGCCCTTCAGGCCGAAGACCCGGAGATCGCCGACGTCATCCTCGGCGAGCTGGACCGCCTGCGGGGCGGCCTGCAGCTGATCGCCAGCGAGAACTTCACCTCGCCCGCGGTGCTCGCCGCCCTGGGGTCGACGCTGTCGAACAAGTACGCCGAGGGCTACCCCCGCAAGCGCTACTACGGCGGCTGCTCCGAGGTGGACACCGCCGAGGAGATCGGCATCGCGCGGGCCCAAGAGCTCTTCGGGGCCGAGCACGCCAACCTGCAGCCGCACTCCGGCGCGAGCGCCAACCTCGCCGCGTACGCCGCGTTCTTGCAGCCCGGCGACACGGTCTTGGCCATGTCGCTTCCGCACGGGGGGCACCTCACGCACGGCTCGAAGGTCAACTTCTCCGGCAAGTGGTTCAACACCGTGTCTTACGGCGTGACCGAGGACACCGAGCTCATCGACTACGACCAGGTGCGCGACCAGGCTCTGGAGCACCGGCCCAAGATGATCATCTGCGGCGCCACCGCGTACTCGCGGCTGATCGATTTCGCCGCCTTCCGGCAGATCGCCGACGACGTGGGCGCGGTCCTGATGGTCGACGCGGCGCACTTCATCGGCCTGGTGGCCGGCCGGGCGATCCCCTCGCCGGTGCCGTACGCCGACGTGGTGTGCTTCACCACGCACAAGGTCCTGCGGGGTCCGCGCGGCGGCATGATCGTCTGCCGCCAGGAGCACGCCGCCAAGATCGACAAGGCCGTCTTCCCGTTCCTCCAGGGCGGCCCGCTCATGCACGCGGTCGCGGCCAAGGCGGTGGCCCTCAAGGAGTGCGCGCAGCCGGCCTACCAGGCGTACGCGGCGCAGGTGATCGCCAACGCCCAGGCGCTGGCGGCCGGGCTCGCCGAGCAGGGCATGCGCCCGGTGTCGGGCGGCACCGACACCCACCTCGCGTTGATCGACCTGCGAGGCGCCGGGGTCACCGGCGCCGAGGCCGAGGCACGCTGCGACGCCGCGCGCATCACCCTGAACAAGAACGCCATCCCGTACGACCCGCAGCCGCCCCTGGTGGCGTCCGGGATCCGGGTGGGCACGCCCGCCGTGACCACCCAGGGCATGGTCGAGGCGGACATGAAGGAGGTCGCCGGACTGATCGGCCGGGCGGTGCGCGACGCCGACGGCACGGACGCCCCGGCGATCGCCGAGGCGGTGGGCGCGCTCACCGCGAGCCACCCCGCGTACCCCCGCTAGACCCACCCACACCGACCAACCCCGGGGGGAGGCCGCCCGCGTGCGCGAGTACCTCCTCACCCTGTTCGTCGCGGCGGCCGTCACGTACCTGACCGCGGGCCTCGTGCGCGCCTTTGCCGTGCGCTGGGGCGTCTTCGCCGAGATCCGCGACCGGGACGTCCACGACACCCTCACGCCCCGCCTCGGCGGGGTGGCGATGTACCTCGGACTGGCCGCCGCCCTGCTGGTGGCGGGCAAGCTGCCCCTGCTGCGGTCGGTCTTCGAGGGCTCCGACGAGGTGCGGGCCCTGATGACGGGGGCCACCCTGATCTGCCTGCTCGGGGCGGCCGACGACAAGTGGGGCCTGGACGCGCTCACCAAGATGGCCGGCCAGGCGGTGGCGGCGGGCGTGATGGCGCTGCAGGGGCTGGTGCTGCTGTGGCTGCCCTGGCCCGGCCAGACGATCGCCCTCGACCCCGTGACCGGCACGCTCCTGACCATCCTGATCGTGGTCGGGGTGGTCAACGCCATCAACTTCGTCGACGGCCTCGACGGGCTGGCCGCGGGCATCGTCGCGATCGCCGCCAGCGCGTTCTTCGTCTTCTCGTACCTGCTCTCGGTGGAGAACGCCAGCGACCGCGCGCTCACCCCCTCGTTGATCTCCGCCGTGATCGTCGGGGTCTGCCTGGGGTTCCTGCTCCACAACTTCAACCCCGCGCTGATCTTCATGGGCGACGCCGGCTCGATGCTGCTCGGGCTGCTGCTGGCGGCCTCGACGATCGCCCTCACCGGGCGCGTCGACTACCGGGCGTTCAGCAGCACCGACCTGGCCCCCGCACTGCTGCCGCTGCTGCTGCCGCTGGCGGCGATCTCGCTGCCCTTCATCGACGTGCTGCTGGCGGTGGTGCGCCGCACCCGCGCCCGCAGATCGCCGTTCGCCCCGGACAAGCGGCACCTGCACCACCGCCTGCTGGAGATCGGCCACAGCCATCGGCGCGCGGTCGAGCTGATGTACGCGTGGACCTTCGTGCTGGCGTACGGCGTGCTGGCGCTGGCGCTGCTGCCGTTGGGGGTGGCCCTCGCCCTGTGCGCGGCCGGCTTCGCCGGGTTGGTGCTCTTCGTCCGCTGGCCGCGGGTGCGCGCCCGGCTGTCGGCCGCCGCCGCCCGCGATTAGCCGCCGAGGGCCGGCGCCTGCGACCCTGGGCGCATGAGCGAGCCTGCCCCCGACACGTTCCGGGTCCTCTTTCGCGGGGCGGCGATTCCCACGGCGATCACGGGCCTGATCGCCGTCGTCGTCGCGCTCCTGCTCGGCCGCGGAATCGGGGGTGCGATCGCCGCCGCACTGGGGTGCCTAGTGGTGATCGGGTTCTTCGGGATGTCCTTGCTGGTGATGCGGTGGACGGCCGACAGCCACCCGGCGAACGCGTTCGGGGCGGCGATGGTGTCGTACACGATCAAGATCGTCGCGCTCGGGCTGACCTTCGTGGTGCTGCGCCAGGTCGAGGCGTTCGACAACGAGGCGTTCGGCCTCAGCGTGCTCGCTTGCGCGTTGGTGTGGCTGGGATTCGAGGTCCGCGCGTTCACCCGCGCGCAGCTGCCGACGGTGGTCCCGCAGCCCCAGCACCAGCCGCCGCCGGAGCAGGGGACCTGATTGTGAACGCCTTCACATCCGCTGGTAATGTCCGGTCCCGATGAGCCAGGCAACGCCGGACGAGGGCTCGTCGGAGCCTGCGCAGCCCCCCGGGGCCGTGGTTCCGACCGGTCCCGGCTCCGACCCCTGGGCCATCTCGTCGACCCTCCTCAGCGGGCTGATCGTCTGGGGCGGGGCAGGGTGGTTGGCCGACCGGTGGTTGGGGACCTCGTTCCTCACCCTGATCGGGCTCCTCGTGGGCATGGCCACCGGGATGTACCTCGTGTTCCACCGCACGCTGAGGCGCTGACATGGGCGCCGGCAGGAGAGGAGCCGCGTGAGCACTTGGGTGCTTGCGAGCGTTTCGGCCACCGAGCCGTACGTGCCGCCGTCGGCAGCCGACTTCGCGTTCCCGCCGATGTTCACCGTCGGTGGCTTCGAGGTCACCAAGCCGATGGTGATGATCTTCTTCTCGGTGGCGCTCATCGCGGTCTTCTTCATCGTGGCGGCCCGCCGGGCCGAGATGGTCCCCGGCCGCTGGCAGTTCGCGGCCGAAGAGGTCTACGCCTTCGTCCGCAACGGCATCGCCCGCGACAACATCGGCGCCCAGGACTTCGCCAAGTTCGTCCCGCTGCTGGTGTCGCTGTTCGCGTTCGTCTACCTGAACAACCTGTTCGGGATCATCCCGCTGATCCAGTTCCCCACCATGTCGCGGATCGGCTACCCGATCGCGCTCGCGATCATCGTCTGGGTGGTCTGGAACTACCTGGGGCTGAAGAAGCACGGCGCGCTCGGCTACCTCAAGCACGTGGCGATCATCCCCGGGATCCCCAAGGCGTCGCTGCTCCTGGTGGCGCCGCTCGAGTTCTTCTCGACCATCTTCGTCCGCCCGCTCTCGCACGCCCTACGTCTGTTCGCCAACATGTTCGCCGGCCACCTGCTGCTGCTCGTGTTCACCCTGGGTGCGGAGTACATGTTCTTCGTGTCCGGCAGCCCCATCCAGATGGTCCTGGCGCCCTTCGCGGGCGGCATGGCCATCGTGATGACCCTGTTCGAGGCCCTGATCCAGTTGATCCAGGCCTACATCTTCACCCTGCTCGCCGCCCTGTACATCGCCGGAGCGCTCGCCGAGGACCACTGATTCACCAGTGACCCCGACGGCCCCCGGTGAGCGCACCCGCGCACACCAACGACCTGTGCACCACCGATCTCTCCGCCCGCGAGAGACCTGAGAAAGGACACGCAGGAATGGAAGGCACGCTCAACCTCGTCGGCTACGGCCTCTCGGCCATCGGCCCGGGTATCGCCGTCGGTCTCATCTTCGCCGCCTACATCAATGGCGTCGCCCGCCAGCCCGAGGCGCGAGGCATCCTCCAGCCGATCGCGTTCCTTGGATTCGCGCTCGCCGAGGCCCTCGCCCTCTTCGGCCTGGTGCTCGCGTTCGTCCTCTAGGACGAGCCGCGCACAACAGTCCCTGATCCCCTCGTCGCGACGGAGAATCTCGCACGATGACGACGTACCCGCTGGCGGCCGGCTTGGCCGCGTCCGGTGGTGAGATCAACCCGATCGTCCCGGCCCCGGCCGAGATCGTCATCGGGTTCATCGCCTTCGGCCTGCTCTACTGGCTGCTCCGGAAGTACGCCTTCCCGAGCTTCGAGAAGATGTTCGCCGAGCGCACCGCGGCCATCGAGGGCGGCATGGCCAAGGCCGAGCAGGCCCAGGCCGACGCGGCCGCCGCGCTGGAGACGTACCAGGCGCAGCTGGCCGAGGCCCGGCAGGAGGCCGCCCGCATCCGCGAGGAGGCCCGCGAGCAGGGCGCGGCGATCATCGCTGAGATGCGCGAGCAGGCGCAGGGGGAGGCGGGACGCATCACGGCCGCCAACCAGCAGCAGCTCGAGGTGGCCAAGCAGCAGGCGATCGCCCAGCTGCGCGGCCAGGTCGGCACGCTGGCGGTCGACCTCGCGAGCAAGGTGGTCGGCGAGTCCCTCGACGACGACGCGCGGGCCCGCGCCACCGTGGACCGGTTCATCGCCGACCTGGAGGCCCAGGCCGCGGCAGAGCCGGGCGGGCAGGTCCGCTGATGCTCGGCGCCAGCCGCGACTCCCTCGCCGCCCTCCGCTCGGCGCTCGACGCCCAGCTGACGGCGGCGGCGGATCCGGCCGCCCTGTCCAGCGACCTGCGCGCGGTCTCAGACCTGCTGGCGGGCGAGCGGTCGCTGCGGGTGGCGCTGGCCGACCCGGGCCAAGACGCCGACGGCAAGCGGGCGTTGACCGATTCGGTGCTCGGCGGCCGAGTGTCCGCCCCCGCGCTGGCCGTGGTGTCCGCTGCGGCCGAGCAGCGCTGGTCGGCTGACCGCGACCTGGTCGACGCCCTCGACATCGTGGGCATCGAGGCGGCCTTGGCCGGCGCCGAGAACGCCGGCACGCTCGACCGGGTCGAGGAGGAGGTCTTCCGCTTCGGCCGCGCCGTGGAGTCCAGCGCCGACCTGCAGATGACCCTGGGCGATCCGGCCGTCGACACCGCGCGCAAGGCCGAGATCGTCGGCGCGCTGCTCGAGGGCAGGGCCGACCCCGTCACCATCGGGCTGGTGACTCGCACCGTCACCGGACTGCGCGGCCACCGGCTGCAGGCAGCGCTCGGGCAGCTCACTGAGCTGGCCGCCCGCCGCCGCAACCGCGTCGTCGCCCTGGTGACCGCGGCCCGCCCGCTCGACGATGACCAAGAGGCCCGACTCGCCGACGTGCTCGGCCGGATCTACGGCCGGGTGGTCGACGTGCAGGTCGAGGTCGACCCCGAGGTCGTCGGCGGCGTCCGCGTCGTCATCGACGACGAGGTCATCGATGGGACGGTCGCCTCGCGGCTGGCCCAGGTCAAGCGCACCCTCGCCGGCTAGCCGGCCCCCGCAAGGTTTCACCCCGAGCCACCGCCCAACCGGGCGACCACGATGAGAGAGCAGGAACGTTCATGGCGGAGCTGACGATCCGGCCGGAGGAGATCCGCGACGCGATCGCCCGACACGTCGAGTCCTACGCGCCCGAGACCACGCGTGACGAGGTCGGCCGGGTCACCGAGACCGGCGACGGCATCGCCCGTGTCGAGGGGCTGCACTCGGCGATGACCAACGAGCTGCTCGAGTTCCACGGCGGACTCCGCGGCATCGCCCTCAACCTCGACCTGCGCGAGATCGGTGTCGTGCTGCTCGGCGACGGCAGCCACATCGAGGAGGGCCAGACGGTCAAGCGGACCGGCGAGATCCTCTCGGTGCCGGTCGGCGACGGGTTCCTGGGACGGGTCGTCGACCCGCTGGGCAACCCGATCGACGGCAGGGGCGACATCGAGGCCGAGGGCCGCCGCCAGCTCGAGGAGCAGGCGCCCACGGTCGTCCAGCGGCAGCCGGTCAAGGAGCCGATGCTCACCGGCATCAAGGCCATCGACGCGATGACCGCGATCGGCCGCGGCCAGCGCCAGCTCATCATCGGCGACCGCCAGACCGGCAAGACCGCCATCGCGATCGACACGATCATCAACCAGCGCGAGGCGTGGCTGTCCGGCGACCCGAAGAAGCGCGTGAAGTGCGTCTACGTCGCCATCGGGCAGAAGGGCTCCACCATCGCCGCGGTCCGCGGCGCCCTGGAGGAGGCCGGCGCGCTCGAGTACACGACGATCGTCGCGGCCCCCGCGTCCGACCCGGCCGGCTTCAAGTACCTCGCCCCCTACGCCGGCTCGGCGATCGCCCAGCACTGGATGTACAAGGGCGAGCACGCGCTGATCGTCTTCGACGACCTGACGAAGCAGGCCGAGGCCTACCGCGCCGTGTCGCTGCTGCTGCGCCGCCCGCCGGGCCGCGAGGCCTACCCCGGCGACGTCTTCTACCTGCACAGCCGCCTGCTGGAGCGCTGCGCCAAGCTCTCCGACGACCTCGGCTCCGGCTCGCTCACCGGCCTGCCCATCATCGAGACCAAGGCCAACGACGTGTCGGCGTACATCCCGACCAACGTCATCTCGATCACCGACGGCCAGTGCTTCCTGGAGTCCGACCTGTTCAACTCCGGTGTCCGCCCGGCCATCAACGTCGGCATCTCGGTGTCGCGCGTGGGCGGCTCGGCTCAGCCCAAGGCGATGAAGAAGGTCGCCGGCCGGCTGCGCCTGGACCTCGCGCAGTACCGCGAGCTGGAGGCGTTCGCCGCGTTCGGGTCCGACCTGGACAAGGCCTCGAAGGCCACCCTTGAGCGCGGCGCCCGCCTGGTCGAGCTGCTCAAGCAGCCCCAGTACTCCCCGTTCTCGATGGAGCGCGAGGTCGTCTCGGTGTGGGCGGGCACCACCGGCCGCCTTGATGAGGTGCCGGTCGAGGACATCCGCCGCTTCGAGACCGAGATGCTCGACTACATCCACCTCGAGCACGGGGGTCTGCTCGCCGCGATCGCGGAGACCGGCGACCTCTCCGACGACACGGTCGGCTCGCTGGACACGGCGCTGACCGCGTTCAAGCGGGGCTTCACCACCTCATCCGGCGAGCTGCTCGTCAAGGACGTGCCGGTCGAGGCCCTCGAGGAGTCCGAGGTCGAGCACACCCAGATCAAGGTCCGGGCCAAGCCCAAGGGCTGAGGTCCGGCACCCCAGTCATCCGTCCGCAGCCAGTCACGACAGAGGAAGGCGCAGCCACCGATGGGAGCACAGCTCCGGGTCTACCGGCGCCGAATCCGCTCGGTCCAGGCGACCAAGAAGATCACGAAGGCGATGGAGCTCATCGCCTCCTCGAAGATCGTCAAGGCGCAGCAGCAGCTGAACGCGGCGCGTCCGTACGCGCAGCAGCTGTACTCCGCCGTGTCGCTGGCCGCCGAGCATTCCGCCGCGCCGGGCAACCACCCGCTCACCGCCGCGCCTCGGCTGCGCGAGCGCGCCGCCGTGCTCGTGGTGACGGCCGACCGAGGCCTGGCCGGCGCCTACTCGTACAACGCGCTGAAGGAGTACCAGGCCCTGGTGCGGCTCCTTGATGAGCAGGGCATGACGGTCGTGCCGTTCGCGGTCGGCAAGAAGGCCGCGAGCTTCTTCAGGTTCCGCGGCCGCGCCGTGGAGGACAGCTGGATCGGCATCTCCGACCAGCCGACGTACGAGGACGCCAAGAAGATCGCGGCGTCGTTGCTGGAGATCTTCCTGCGGCGCACCGAGGACGGCGGCTGCGACTTCATCTACGTCGTCGGCACGCAGTACGTCAACCGGGTGACCCAGCGGACCCGCGTCGTCGAGATCCTGCCCTTGGAGGTCGTCGCCGAGGAGACCCGCGAGGACTTCGACCACAAGATCTTCCCGTTGTACGACTTCGAGCCCAGCCCGGAGAAGGTGCTCGACGGCCTGCTCCCGCAGTACGTCGCCTACGTCGTCTACGAGGCGCTGCTCGAGTCCGCGGCCTCCGAGCACGCCTCGCGGCAGCGCGCGATGAGCGCGGCCACCGACAACGCCACCGAGCTGATCCGCACCTTGACCCGCCAAGCCAACCAAGCCCGCCAGGCCGAGATCACCCAGGAGATCAGCGAGATCGTCGGTGGGGCCGACGCGCTGGCGTCCGCAACTGCAGGGAGTGACTGAACATGACCGCAACGACCGAGGCTCCGGCCACCACCGGCCGGGTGGTCCGCGTGACCGGCCCCGTCGTCGACGTGGAGTTCCCCTCCGGCTCGATGCCGGAGCTCTTCAACGCCCTTGAGGTCGATGTCAACATCGGCAGCGAGGACATGTACGAGGGCGAGGGCGAGCAGCGCACGCTGACCTTGGAGGTCGCCCAGCACATCGGCGACAACACGGTTCGCACGATCTCCATGCAGCAGACCGACGGCCTCACCCGCGGCGCCCAGGTGCGCGACAGCGGCTCGGCGATCTCGGTCCCGGTCGGCGACGTCACCAAGGGCCACGTCTGGAACGTCCTGGGCAAGCCGCTCGACGTCGAGGAGTCCAGCCTGGACATCCAGGAGCGCTGGGCCATCCACCGCCCGGCGCCGAACTTCGACCAGCTCGAGTCGAAGACCGAGATCTTCGAGACCGGCATCAAGGTCATCGACCTGCTCACCCCGTACGTCAAGGGCGGCAAGATCGGCCTGTTCGGCGGCGCGGGCGTCGGCAAGACCGTGCTCATCCAGGAGATGATCTACCGCGTCGCGGAGAACTTCGGCGGCGTGTCGGTGTTCGCCGGCGTCGGCGAGCGCACCCGCGAGGGCAACGACCTCTTCCTGGAGATGACCGAGTCGGGCGTCATCGAGAAGACCGCGCTGGTCTTCGGCCAGATGGACGAGCCGCCGGGCGTGCGCATGCGCGTCGCCCTGTCGGCGCTGACCATGGCGGAGTACTTCCGCGATGTGCAGAAGCAGGACGTGCTGCTCTTCATCGACAACATCTTCCGGTTCACCCAGGCCGGCTCCGAGGTCTCCACGCTGCTCGGCCGCATGCCGTCGGCCGTGGGCTACCAGCCGACCCTGGCCGACGAGATGGGCGAGCTGCAGGAGCGCATCACGTCGACCCGCGGCCACTCGATCACCTCGCTGCAGGCGATCTACGTCCCCGCCGACGACCTCACCGACCCGGCGCCGGCCACCACGTTCGCCCACTTGGACGCGACCACGGTGCTCTCGCGGCCGATCTCCGAGCTGGGCATCTACCCCGCGGTGGACCCGCTCGACTCCACCTCGCGCATCCTCGACCCCCGCTACGTCGGCGAGGAGCACTACGCGATCGCCCAGCGGGTCAAGGAGATCCTCCAGCGGTACAAGGACCTCCAGGACATCATCGCGATCCTCGGCATGGAGGAGCTCTCCGAGGAGGACAAGATCCTCGTCGGCCGGGCCCGCCGCATCCAGCGGTTCCTCTCGCAGAACATGTTCGTCGCCGAGGCGTTCACCGGCCAGAAGGGCGCCTTCGTGCCGATCGCGGAGACGCTGCAGTCGTTCAAGTCGCTGTGCGACGGCGAGTACGACGACGTGCCCGAGCAGGCGTTCTTCATGTGCGGCGGGCTCGAGGACGTCGAGCGCAACGCCAAGAAGCTCGCGGTCTGACGCCATGCCGATCCAGGTCGAACTGGTCGCGACGGACCGCAAGGTCTGGTCGGGTGAGGCCTCGCTCGTCGTGGCCACCACGGTCGACGGCGAGCTCGGCATCATGGGCGGCCACGAGCCGCTCATGGGTGTCCTCGCCGACGGCCTGGTCCGGATCCGGCCGGCCGACGGCTCGCCCGAGGTGCTGGCCGCCGTCCACGGGGGCTTCCTCGCGGTGGACTCCAACGTGCTGTCGATCCTCGCCGAGACCGCCGAGCTGGCCTCGGAGATCGACGTCGCCCGCGCCGAGCGCGCCATCGAGCGCGCCCGGGCGGCCGGCGCGGACGACCCGGAGGAGATCGAGGCGATCCGGCGGGCTGAGTCGCGGCTTCGGGCCGCGGTCCACCCAGGTCGCCTGCACTAGCCGGCCCGGCTCGGCAGTCACGCTCGGGAGGTGGGCATGGCCGACACACCGGGATGGCTGGTGCTCCTGCTCGAGGTCTTCCTCTTCGTGCTGGTCGCCGGGATCGTCGTCATCGGAGGGCTGCTCCTGCGCCGGGTGATCCTGGTTCGGGGCCGATCGGCCGTCGAGTGCCTGCTGCGCCTGCCCGACCTTGCTGAGGGCGACCGGTGGGAGTCGGGCCTCGCGCGATACGAGGGCGACTCGCTGGAGTGGTACCGAGCCGTCGGGGTGTCGCTGCGCCCGACCCACGTGGTGCGGCGGGCCGCGATCCAGGTGCTGGAACGTCGCTCGGTGCCGGCCGGATCCCTGGAAGGCGTGCCTGGCCGCGGGGCGGTCTTGCGGTGCACCGCGTCGGGCAGCCGGTTCGATGTCGGCCTGCCGGAGACCGCCGAGGTCGGGCTGCTCGCCTGGCTGGAGGCGGCGCCCCCCGGCACCCACCTCGACTCGGCTGACTTGAGCTCAGCTCGGGGTCAGGCGCCGCCGGGGCGCCACAGGACGTCGCCCTCGCCGCCGAGTGCGGGCGTGTTGGCGACCCGGGCCAGGATGAAGAGCAAGTCGGACAGCCGGTTCAGGTAGCGCGCGGTCAGCGGGTTCATCGTCTCGCTGTGCTGCTCGAACGCCAGCCAGGTGGCCCGCTCGGCCCGCCGCACCACGGTGCGGGCGACGTGCAGCAGCGCGGCCGCCGCCGTGCCGCTGGGGAGCACGAAGGAGCGCAGCGCCTCCAGCGGAGCGTTGTACGTGTCGCACGCCCGCTCGAGCCGGTCGACGTACGCGTCGGTCACGCGCAGCGGCGGGTACGCCGGGTCTGGCACCACCGGGGTGCACAGGTCGGCCCCGACGTCGAACAGGTCGTTCTGGATGGCGATCAGCAGGGTGCGCAGGTCGTCCGGGAGCCCGCCGAGGGCGAGCACCACCCCGAGGGCGGAGTTGGCCTCGTCGACGTCGGCGTAGGCGTGCAGCCGCAGGTCGTTCTTCGTCGTCCGGCTCATGTCGCCCAGCGCGGTCGTGCCGTCGTCGCCGGTCTTGGTGTAGATGCGGGTGAGGTTCACCATCGGGGGTACTCCATGCGCCCGAGCCTACGCAGCGCCGCGCGATCCGCCTCCGGACCCCGGAGTTGGAAGTTGACTTAGGGTTGGCTAACCTAAGCGCCGTGTTCCCCAACTTCCTGATCGGCCTGCGCGAGGGGCTGGAGGCCGCGCTGGTCGTCAGCGTGCTGATCGCCTACCTGGTCCGCACCGGTCGCCGCTCATCGCTGCGGTACGTCTGGGCGGGCGTCGGCGTGGCCGTCGCCCTGAGCGTGGTCGTCGGCGCGCTCCTGCAGTTCACCTCGGCCTCGCTGTCGTTCGAGGCCCAGGAGCGATTCGGCGGGGTGATGTCGATCATCGCGGTCGGGTTCGTGACCTGGATGATCTTCTGGATGCGCCGCGCCTCACGTTCGCTGTCCGCCGAGCTGCGCGGCCGCCTCGACGCCGCGGTGGCGATCGGCGGACTCGCGGTGGTGCTGATGGCGTTCGTCGCGGTGGCCCGCGAGGGCCTGGAGACCTCGGTCTTCTTCTGGGCCGCCGCCCAGGCGACCGGGTCGACGACCACTCCGCTGGTGGGCTTCACGCTCGGCCTCGCGACGGCGATCGGCCTGGGCCTCGCGATCTACCGCAGCGCCCTGCGGATCAACCTCAGCGCGTTCTTCTTCTGGACCGGCCTGCTGCTGATCTTCGTGGCCGCCGGCGTGCTGTCGTACGGCGTGCACGACCTGCAGGAGGCCGGCGACCTGCCCGGCCTCAACACCCTGCTCTTCGACGTCAGCGCCCAGATCCCGCCGGGCTCGTGGTACGGCGCCCTGCTCAAGGGCACGGTCAACTTCTCTCCCGCCACGACCGTGCTCGAGGGCGTGGTCTGGATCGCGTACGTCGTCCCCTGCCTGGCGCTCTACCTCCGCCCGGTCAAGGCGCAGCAGCCCGTTGCGGCCACCGCGCCCGTCGCCTCCTGACCCCACCTCTCGCAAAGGAATCGCAGTGCCTCCGTTGACCCGCGCCGCCCTGGCCGCGCCCCTGCTCGTGACCAGCCTCCTGCTCGCCGCCTGCAGCGAGGACGGGGGTGACGGCGGCACGTCCGAGGCGATCGCCGTGAGCTCGACCGACACCGCCTGCGAGCTGGCGGCCACCACCGCCCCCGCGGGCTCGGTGGCCTTCGAGGTGACCAACGACGGCAGCGAGGCGACCGAGTTCTACGTGTACGAGGCGGACGGCTCGACCATCGTGGGCGAGGTCGAGGGGATCGGCCCGGGCCTCACGCGCGATCTCGTGGTGACCCTGGAGCAGGGGTCGTACATCACGGCGTGCAAGCCGGGGGAGCGGGGCGAGGGGATCCGGGCCCCCTTCCAGGTGACCGGGTAGCCACCGCGTCGCCACCGGGGCCGCCGGCCCGCCTAGGGTGGCGGGCGTGGAGCGGTTCAGGGTCGTCGGCGGCGCGCGGCTGGCCGGCGAGGTGCGGGTGACCGGCGCGAAGAACAGCGTGCTCAAGCTGATGGCGGCCGCGCTGCTTGCCGAGGGGACCACCACCCTCCGCGAGGTCCCGGACATCCTCGATGTCGAGATCATGGCCGAGCTGCTGCGGCGCCTCGGCTGCTCCGTCGAGCACGACCGCGAGGCGGCCACGGTCGCGGTCTCGGTGCCCGAGCGCCTTGAGCACCGGGCCGACTACGACCTGGTCCGCAAGATGCGGGCCTCGATCTGCGTGCTCGGGCCGCTGCTGGCCCGCTGCGGTCGCGCCGATGTCGCGCTGCCGGGCGGGGACGCCATCGGCTCGCGCGGCCTCGACATGCACGTCGCCGGGCTGGTCCGCCTGGGGGCCGAGGTGAGCAGCGAGCACGGCTACCTGGTGGCCGAGGCCGCCGACGGGCTGACCGGCGGAGCGATCTGGCTGGACTTCCCCAGCGTCGGGGCGACCGAGAACATCCTGATGGCGTCGGTGCTCGCCGACGGCGCCACGGTGATCGACAACGCCGCGCGCGAGCCCGAGATCGTCGACCTGTGCCAGCTGCTCACGGCCATGGGCGCGCGCATCGAGGGCATCGGGACCTCGACCCTCGCGATCGAGGGGGTGCCGGCGCTGAGCCCGGCCACCCACACCACGGTGCCGGACCGGATCGTGGCCGGCACCTGGGCCTTCGCGGCGGCGCTCACCCGCGGCGACGTGCTGATCCGCAACGCCCGGGCCGCCGACCTGGAGATCGCCCTCGACAAGCTGACCACCGCCGGGGCGGTCGTCGACGTCGTCGACGACGGCTTCCGGGTGGCCCTGGAACGCCGGGCCCACGCCGTCGACGTGGTGACCTTGCCGTACCCCGGGTTCCCCACCGATCTGCAGCCGATGGTGGTCGCGCTGGCCGCCGTCAGCGAGGGGACCGCGATGGTCACCGAGAACGTGTTCGAGGCGCGCTTCATGTTCGCCAACGAGATGGCCCGCCTCGGCGCCGACATCAAGGTCGACGGCCACCACGCCGTGGTGCGCGGGCGGCCGCTGCTCTCGGGCGCCCCGGTGCGGGCCACCGACATCCGCGCGGGCGCCGGGCTCGTCCTGGCCGGCCTCGTCGCCGACGGGGTGACGACGGTCTCGGACGCCTTCCACGTCGATCGCGGCTACCCGGGGTTCGCCGCGCAGCTGGTCGCGCTCGGGGCTGACGTCACCCGCGAGCCGGACCCCTTCGCCTGAGCGCCGCCTGCGCCTTGGCGGCGTCGGTCGGGAAGACCAGCACCCGCGGCCCCTCCCGGGTCATGGCGAGGGTGGCGCGCACGCCCTGCGCCTCAAGCGTGCGCCGGACGACCTCGCCCTCGGCGTAGGTGGGCGGCGACGCCACCGGCACGAGCATCCCGTAGTCGCCCGGCTCGCCGGGACGGACGGGCGCCTCGACCAGCGAGCCCCCGCGGCGCGAGGCCCAGCGCAGCACCACGACCAGCCCGGCGATCACCGCGAAGGCGACCAGCGGGCCAAACAGGTACGAGTACGACGACCACGAAGGCACGCCCTCAGTGTGAGCCACCGGCCGGGGTCTGGCACCTCGATCGGCGCCCCGTACAGTCGCAATCGCAAGGCACCGCCGGGACGCGAGGAGGCATCTGATGGGCAAGCAGTTGGCTGTCATCGGCGCCGGGCTGATGGGGTCGGGGATCGCGCAGGTCGCCGCCCAGGCCGGCTACGACGTGACGCTGCGCGATGTCGGGGACGAGCAGCTCGAGCGCGGGCTGGCGGGGATCCGGGCGTCGTACGACAAGTTCGTCGCCAAGGGCAAGCTCACCGGCGAGGACCGCGACGCGGCCCTGGCGAGGATCTCCACCACCACCGACCTGGCTGAGGCCGCCCACAACGCCGACCTCGTGGTCGAGGCGGTCTTCGAGCGGCTGGACGTCAAGCACGAGGTCTTCGCGGTGCTGGACGCCGAGGCCCCCGCCCACGCGGTGCTCGGCACGAACACGTCGGCGATCCCGGTCACCCAGATCGCCACGGCGACGAAGCGCCCGGAGTCCGTGGTGGGGATGCACTTCTTCTCGCCGGTCCCGCTGATGCGGCTGTGCGAGCTGGTCCGCGGCCACCAGACCTCCGACGCGACCCTCGAGCAGGCGCGTGGGTTCGCCGAGTCGATCGGGAAGCAGGTCGTGGTGGTCAACCGCGACGTGGCCGGCTTCATCACGACCCGGTTGATCAGCGCGCTGGCCGTCGAGGCCGTCCGGCTGGTGGAGTCGGGGGTCGCCAGCGCCGAGGACGTCGACACCGCCTGCCGGCTGGGCTTCGGCCACCCGATGGGCCCGCTCGAGACGATCGACCTGACCGGCGTCGACATCATGACCAACGCCGCGCGCAACATCTACGCCGAGACCCAGGACCCCAAGTTCTGGCCGCCGGAGCTGCTGCAGCGGATGGTCACGGCGGGCGACCTCGGCCGCAAGACCGGCCGCGGGTTCTACTCACACGGGTAGCCGACGCCAGGTCACAGACGTGACTCCAGTCACATCTGTCCCGCGTGTCGCACGTGCGTTTGTGAACGCCGCTCCCTAGCGTCTGCTGCGGGCCGCGGCCCGGAGGACGTGGATCCCCCTCCCCACGCCAGCCGGGCCGCCCGGCCCACCAACGCACTGCCCAGCTACGAACATGGGGCGGCAGCCGCCTTCCCCGCCGGCGTCGCCGGCCGCGGCCGTCTCCCGTACCGGAGGCGTGATGTCCGAGCCCACCCCCGTCCTGCGCATCCCGGAGCCCCGCAGCGCCCCGGCCTCGCGCCGATCCTTCGACGTCGTCCTGCCCGCCCGGCTGGACGCCACCACGGTGAGCGAGGTCCGCTACTCGCTGCAGGTCGCGCTGGACGCCACGGCCGATGACCTGGTGGTCGACTGCGCCGCCGTGGAGCTCATCGACGCCGCGGGCCTGGGGCTGCTCGTCTCCACGCACCGCCGCTGCCAGCAGCTCGAACGGCGTCTCGTGCTCGCCGACCCGCGCCCGCCGCTGCTGCGGCTGCTGGCGGTCACGAGGCTGCGCCGGGTGCTCCACCTCGACCTCGACCGAGACCGGCCCCTGCTGGCCGCCGGCGACTGAGGGCACCGCGGCGGTCCGTGGTTACCGACCAGTAGGATTCACAGGACGCGCCGGCGCGACGCGCCGCCCGCCCCCTGCCCCCGCTGGCTCGGAGGTCCCCGATGACCGCACACGCCCCCGCGCGACACCCCCTGGGTGATGCGCACGTACGCCGGCCACTCCTCGGCGACGGCGTCCAACGAGCTCTACCGGCGCAACCTGGCCAAGGGGCAGACCGGGCTGTCGGTCGCCTTCGACCTGCCCACCCAGACCGGCTACGACGCCGACCACGAGCTGGCGCGCGGCGAGGTCGGCAAGGTCGGGGTGCCGATCGCGCACATCGGCGACATGCGCGCGCTGTTCGACGCGATCCCGCTCGCCGAGATGAACACCTCGATGACCATCAACGCCACCGCGATGTGGCTGCTGGCGCTCTACGAGGTCGCCGCCGAGGAGCAGGGCGCGAGCCCGGCGTCGCTGCAGGGCACCACGCAGAACGACATCATCAAGGAGTACCTCTCCCGCGGCACGTACGTCTTCCCGCCCGGGCCCTCGCTGCGGCTCACCACCGACATGATCGCCTACACCGTCGACGCGATCCCCAAGTGGAACCCGATCAACATCTGCAGCTACCACCTGCAGGAGGCCGGCGCGACGCCGGTCCAGGAGATCGCGTACGCGATGGCGACCGCGATCGCCGTGCTCGACGCGGTGCGCGACTCCGGCCAGGTCCCCGCCGACCGGATCGGCGACGTCGTCGGGCGGATCTCGTTCTTCGTCAACGCCGGCGTGCGCTTCGTCGAGGAGATGTGCAAGATGCGCGCGTTCGTCGCGCTGTGGGACGACCTCACCCGCGAGCGCTACGGCGTCACCGAACGCCAAGCAGCGGCGGTTCCGCTACGGCGTCCAGGTCAACTCCCTCGGCCTCACCGAGGCGCAGCCGGAGAACAACGTCCAGCGCATCGTGCTGGAGATGCTCGCGGTGACCCTGTCGAAGGACGCCCGCGCCCGCGCGGTGCAGCTGCCGGCCTGGAACGAGGCGCTCGGCCTGCCGCGGCCCTGGGACCAGCAGTGGTCGCTGCGCATGCAGCAGGTGCTCGCCTACGAGTCCGACCTGCTCGAGTACGACGACATCTTCGACGGCTCGCCGGTCATCGAGCGCAAGGTGGCCGAGCTGACCGCCGGCGCGACCGAGGAGCTCGACCGCGTGCTGGCGATGGGCGGCGCGGTGGCTGCCGTCGAGAGCGGGTACATGAAGCAGCAGCTCGTGTCGTCGCATGCGGCGCGCCGCGCGCGGATCGAGTCCGGCGACGAGGTGGTGGTGGGCGTCAACCGGTTCCAGACCACCGAGCCCAATCCGCTGCTCGCCGACCTCGACGCAGCGATCCAGACCGTCGACCCCGCCGTCGAGGCGCAGGCGATCGAGCGACTGGCCGCGTGGAAGGCCGCGCGCGACACGGGTGCGGCCGAGCGGGCGCTCGACCGGCTCCGCGAGGCGGCCAAGACCGACGAGAACCTGATGGCCGCATCCCTGGAGTGCGCGCGGGCCGGGGTGACCACGGGGGAGTGGGCCGGCGCGCTGCGCGAGGTCTTCGGCGAGTACCGCGCCCCCACCGGCGTGACCGGCGTGGTCGGCGTGGCCGAGGCCGGCGCCGAGCTGACGGCGGTCCGCGAGCGCGTACGCAAGACGGGTGAGGAGCTCGGCGGCCGCCTGCGGCTGCTCGTCGGCAAGCCCGGTCTCGACGGGCACTCCAACGGCGCCGAGCAGGTGGCGGTGCGCGCCCGGGACGCGGGCTTCGAGGTCGTCTACCAGGGCATCCGGCTCACGCCGGCGCAGATCGTGGCCGCGGCCGTCGAGGAGGACGTCCACTGCGTGGGGCTGTCGATCCTGTCCGGCTCGCACCTGGAGCTGGTGCCCGAGGTGCTGCGGCTGATGGCCGAGGCCGGGCTGGCCGACGTCCCGGTGGTCATCGGCGGCATCATCCCCGAGGCCGACGCGGCCGCGCTCGAGGCCCAGGGGGTCGCGGCGGTCTTCACGCCCAAGGACTACGACATCACCGCCGTGATGGGCCGGGTCGTCGACGCCATCCGCGCCGCGCACGGCCTGGCGTAGCCCTTGGCTCAGGCGTCGGCGCTCAGCCGTCGCCGCGGCGCTGCCACCGGAAGAACACCAGGGCGAGCACCAGCCCGATCACCACCCACAGGCTCAAGACGAGCGCGATGCGGGGCAGCTCCCACGCGCCGGCCACCTCCAGGACCTGCGCGCTGTCGGGGAGGAACACGTAGCGCATGCCCTGGGTCAGCCACTTGAGCGGGAAGAGCGAGGCGAACGTCTGCATCCACGAGGGCAGGTCCTGGAAGAGGAAGAACACCCCGGAGGTGAACTGCAGCACGAGCACGATCGGGGTCACGAGGGCCGAGGCGCCCTTGGCCCGCTTGGGCACGGTCGAGAACGCGATCCCGCACAGCGTGCAGGAGACGAGCCCCAGGACGCTGATCCAGACGAAGGCGAACCACCGGTCGGCCGTGGAGGGCAGCTCGATGCCGTAGAACGCCACGCCGACGGCGATCAGGATCACGACCTGGGCGACATAGGCGGTGAAGACCATGCCGACCTTGCCGACGAAGTACGACATCTTCGGCATCGGGGTGCCCTGCAGCCGCTTGAGCGAGCCGTTCTCGCGTTCGAGCGGGATGCTGATCGCGAGGTTCTGAAACGACGTGTAGAGGATGCCGGAGGCGATCATCCCGGCCACGAAGTACTGCGCGAAGGTGATGCCGGTCGGCCCGAGCTCCTGGCCGCTGAAGACCGAGCCGAAGATCACCAGCAGGAACATCGGCAGCATGAAGTTGAAGACCGCGGACTCGCGATCGCGGAAGAACTCCTTGAGCTCCACGACGATCCGGCTGAGGCCGAGCCTCAGCGCCGAGGGCAGGCGGGTGTCGGCGGTGGCCGCGGGCGCGCTCATCGAGTCCGCCTCCAGGGCTGCTTCGCCGACCAGCGACAGGTAGACCTCTTCCAGGGTGGGCCGCGTGACGGACAGCTCGGGCACCTCGCCGCCGAAGCGCTCGGCGAGGTCGCGGACCAGCCCCGTGGGGTGGTCGGTGTGCTCGATGCGCACCTCGCCGTCTTCGCGCCAGGACACGGCGGCGGTCAGCTCCGAGCGCCCGCCCAGGGTCTCGGGCGGGCCGATCTCCAGCAGGCGGCCGCGGCTGATCACGCCGACCCGGTCGGCGAGCGCCTCGGCCTCGTCGAGGTAGTGGGTGGTGAGCACGATCGTGGTCCCCCCGTCCTGCAGCGAGCGGATGAGGTCCCAGAACCCCCGCCGCGCCTCGGGGTCGAAACCGGTGGTCGGCTCGTCGAGGAAGAGCAGCTCGGGGCGGCCGATGATCCCGAGGGCCACGTCCAGTCGCCGGCGCTGGCCGCCGGAGAGCTTGTCGCCGCGCGTGTCGCGCTTCTCGGCCAGGCCGACGGCCTCGATCACCTCCCCGACGTCGCGCGGGCGGGGGAAGTACGCGGCGAAGTGCGCCACTGCCTCCGCGACCGTGAGGTCGGCCAGATCGCTCGCGGACTGCAGGACGATGCCGAGGCGGGCACGCCAGACCCGGTCCCGGTGGTGCGGGTCGTGGCCCAGCACCTCGACGTCCCCGCTGTCGCGCTGGCGGTAGCCCTCGAGGATCTCCACGGTCGTCGTCTTGCCGGCGCCGTTGGGGCCGAGCAGGGCGACGCACTCGCCGACCTCGACGTCGAGGTCGATCCCGTCGACGGCCGCCAGGTCGCCGTAGTGCTTGGTGAGGCCGCGGACGCGGATGGCGCTGGTCACGCGCCCACTCTGGCGCCGCGGCGACGTCTAGAACAGCCGGGTGGTCGGGTCGTCGATCCCGCGCAGCGCGTCGTAGTCGAGGACGACGCACCGGATGCCGCGGTCCTCCGCCAGCGTGCGCGCCTGCGGCTTGATCTCCTGGGCGGCGAAGACCCCCGCCACCGGCGCGAGCAGCGGATCGCGGTTCATCAGCTCGAGGTAGCGGGTCAGCTGCTCCACCCCGTCGATCTCGCCGCGCCGCTTGATCTCCACCGCGACAGCCGCGCCGGCCGCATCGCGGCAGAGCAGGTCGACCGGGCCGATCGCGGTCATGTACTCGCGGCGCACCAGCCGCCACCCCTCGCCCAGGGTCTCCACATGCTCGGCGAGCAAGGCCTGCAGATGGGCCTCGACGCCGTCCTTGGTCAACCCGGGGTCGGCGCCCAGCTCATGCGCGGAGTCGTGCAGGACCGCCTCGATGGTGACCACGAGCTGCTCGCCGGCCTTGTTCACCACCCGCCAGACGCCGATCCCCTCGGCGTCGACCGCCATCTCCAGCAGGCACGGCGGGCTCATCCAGTTCAGCGGCTTGTACGAGCCGCCGTCGGAGTGCACGAGCACCGAGCCGTCGGCCTTGACGAGCAGCAACCGGGTGGCCAGCGGCAGGTGGGCGCTCAGCCGGCCCGCGTAGTCGACGGAGCACCGGGCGATCACAAGCCGCATGGAGCGCGAGGTTACGCGTGGCGGCCGTGCAGCAGCTGCACCACCCGGACGAGCTGGCGCGTGGTCTCGGGTTTGCGGTCGAAGCTCAGCAGCGCCACCGGCAGGGCGAAGCGCTGGCGGGTGACGGCCTTGGCCCGGGCGAACTCGCGCAGGCCGTCCGCGCCGTGGATCCGGCCGAAGCCGGACTCACCCACGCCGCCGAAGGGCAACGCGGGCGCGAAGGCGAAGGCCCACACGGCGTTGATGCTGGTCATGCCGCACTGCAGGCGCTCGGCGATGTCCTGGCCGCGTCGGCGCGAGCGGGTGAAGACCGCTGAGCCCAGGCCGTACGACGAGGCGTTCGTGCGCGCGATCGCGTCGTCGTCGTCGCGCACCCGGGCGATCGTCACGGTGGGGCCGAAGGTCTCCTCGAGCACCGCGAGCGACTCCTCCGGCACGTCGACGAGCACGACCGGGTGGGCCTGCCCGGCGCGCACCGAGTCTCGGCCGCCGACGATGGCCTGGCCGCCGCGGTCCAGGGCGTCGTCGACATGGCGCTGGATGACGTCGAGCTGGGCCGCGAGGGTCGCCGGGCCGTAGGACGCGCCGAGGTGCGAGCCGGGGTCCAGGGCCAACGCCTTCTGCTCGACGAGCGCGATCAGCTCGTCGGCGACCTCGCGGGCCACGTAGACGCGCTCGACGCCCAGGCAGGTCTGGCCGCCGTTGGACATCGCCCCGACGACGATGGCGTCGGCGGCCGCCGGCAGGTCGGCGTCGGCGCAGACGATGACGGCGTCCTTGCCGCCGCACTCCATGAGCACGGGGGTGAGCCGCTCGGCGCAGGCGGCCATGATCTTGCGGCCGGTGCGCCCCGAGCCGGTGAACGCGACCTTGTCGACGCCGGAGCGCACGAGGGCGTCGCCGGTGGCGCCGGGGCCGGTCACCAGCTGCAGCACGGGCTGCTCGGGCACCGCCTCGGCGAACCAGTCGACCATGGCGGCCCCCACCGCGGGGGTCAGCTCGCTCGGCTTGAAGACCACCGCGTTGCCCGCCGCCAAGGCGTACGCCAAGGACCCCATCGGGGTGAAGACCGGGTAGTTCCACGGGCCGATCACGCCGATCACGCCGTAGGGCTGGTAGCCCAGCGAGGCCTGCTGGTTGGCCGACATCAGCGACGGGCGCACCGACCGCCGGCGCAGCACCCGCTCGGCGTGCTTGGCGGCCCAGTCGATGTGGTCGATCGCCGCGATGATCTCGAGGACCGCGTCATCGACCGGCTTGCCGGACTCGCGGTGGATCAGGTCGGCGAGCTCGTCGATGCGCTGGGCCAGCAGGCTCTTCCAGACGAGCAGCCGCTGCTTGCGGCCGCCGAAGCCCAGATCCGCCCACCAGCGGGCCGCGATGCGGGCGCGGTCGACCGCGTCGGCCACGGCGTGCGCATCGTGCATGGGGAAGCGCGCGACCTCCTGACCGGTGGCGGGGTCGAGCGAGGCGAACGTCTCAGGCGCTGCCTCGGGGGCGTGGGGGTCGGCGATGGCCATGCACCCCAGTCTGGGACACTCGGAGTCGTCGCACGAGCCGAATTCGGCTGCGTGTTCGCTTCGGCCGCAGGGAGTGCTGAGATGGCGCGCGAGTTCCACACCGTCGGGGTCGTCGGACTGGGCACCATGGGGGCCGGCATCGCCGAGGTCTTCGCGCGCAGCGGGATCTCGGTGATCGGCGTCGAGATCAGCGACGACGCCGTCGCCCGGGGCCGCGGCCACCTCGACTCCTCGATCCGGCGGGCGATCAAGCGGGGCAAGCTCACCGACGAGCAGGCCGCCGAGATCAACGCGCGGATCACGCTGAGCACCTCGCTGGACGACCTGGCCGAGTGCGACCTCGTCGTCGAGGCGGTGCCCGAGCACCTCGACCTCAAGCAGGACACCCTGGCCCGGCTCGACAAGATCCTGCCCCCGCGGGCGATTCTGGCGACCAACACCTCCTCGCTGTCGGTGACCGAGATCTCCGTGGCGACGGCGCGCCCCGCGCAGGTGATCGGGATGCACTTCTTCAACCCGGCGCCCGTGCTCAAGCTGGTGGAGGTCATCCGCACGGTCGTCACCGACGACGACGTCATCGAGGACATCAAGGCGCTGGCCGAGCGGCTCGGCAAGGTGCCGGTGGTCGTCGGCGACAAGGCCGGCTTCATCGCCAACGCCCTGCTCTTCGGCTACATCAACCACGCCGTGTCGATGTACGAGTCGCGCTACGCCACCCGCGAGGACATCGACGCGGCCATGCGCCTGGGCTGCGGCTACCCGATGGGACCGCTCGCGCTCCTGGACCTCATCGGCACCGACACCGCCTACGAGATCCTCGACACGATGTACCGGCAGACCCGCGACCGCCTGCACGCGCCGGCGCCGATCCTCAAGCAGATGCGGACGGCCGGCCTGATGGGCCGCAAGTCGGGGCGCGGCTTCTACACGTACGAGACCAAGGACTCCCCGGTCGTGGTCGCCGACGAGCTCACCCCGCCCGCCGACGGGGTCTTCAAGGGCGCCCGCCCGGTGCACAAGGTCGGCGTCGCCGGCTCCGGGACGATGGCCACCGGGATCATCGAGGTCTTCGCCAAGGCCGGCTTCGACGTGCTGTTCGTCGCCCGCGGCGAGGACAAGGTGGCCAAGGTGCGCGCGGCCCTCGAGCGCTCGCTCGACAAGGGGGTGGCGCGCGGCAAGCTCGACCAGGCCGACCGAGACGCCGCGCTCGCGCGGGTGACCGGCTCGACCAGGCTCGACGACTTCGCCGACCGCGACCTCGTGCTCGAGGCGGTGGCCGAGGACCTCGGCATCAAGCAGACGCTCTTCGCCACGTTCGACGAGGTCTGCAAGCCGGGCGCCGTGCTGGCCACGACGACCTCCAGCCTGCCGGTCGTGGAGCTGGCGATGGCCACCGAGCGCCCTGGCGACGTGGTGGGCCTGCACTTCTTCAACCCCGCCCAGGTGATGCGGCTGGTCGAGGTCGTGCGCACCGTGCAGACCGCCGACGACGTGATGGCCACCGCCCTCGAGGTGTGCGAGCGGCTCGGCAAGCACGCGGTCACCTGCGGCGACCGCGCCGGCTTCATCGTCAACGCGCTGCTCTTCCCGTACCTCAACGACGCGGTCAAGATGCTCGAGGCGCACTACGCCAGCAGCGAGGACATCGACACGGCGATGAAGGTCGGCTGCGGCTACCCGATGGGGCCGTTCGAGCTGCTCGACGTGGTCGGCCTCGACGTGTCGCTGGCGATCCAGCAGACGCTGTACCGCGAGTTCCGCGAGCCGGGCTTCGCCCCGGCCCCGCTGCTGGAGCACCTCGTGACGGCCGGCTACATGGGGCGCAAGACCGGCCGCGGCTTCCGCGTGTACGAGTCGCGCTAGGCGGCCGGGTCCAGCAGCGCGACGAAGGCGTCGACGTCGGCCTCGGTGGTGTCCCAGGACGCCACCCACCGCACTTCGACGTCGGCGTGGCCGGGCCGCTCGTCCCACACGTAGAAGGGCGTGCGCTCCTGCAGCGCGGCGACGCGCGCGCGGGGCATCAGGGCGAAGACCGCGTTGGCCTCGGTGGGGCGGCTGGGCGTGACCCCCGGGACGGCGGCCACCCGCTCGGCGAGCAGCGCGGCCATCGCGTTGGCGTGGGCGGCCGTGCGCAGCCACAGCCCGTCGGCGAGCGCCGCCTCGAACTGGGCGGCCACGAACCGGGTCTTGCTCGGCAGCTGGCCGGCCTGCTTGCGGGCGAAGCGCGCCCGCGCGGCGAGCGCGGGGTCGAGCCAGACGACGGCCTCGCCGAACACCAGCCCGTTCTTGGTGCCGCCGAACGTCAGCACGTCGACACCGGCCTCGGCGAGCTCGCGGACCGGGTGGCCGAGTGCCGCCACGGCGTTGGCCAGGCGGGCCCCGTCGACGTGCACCCGCAGCCCGCGCCGGTGCGCCGCCTCCGCCACCGCGGCGATCTGGTCTGCGGTCCAGACGGCGCCCAGCTCGGTGGACTGGGTCAGCGAGACGACGGCCGGCTGGACGTGGTGCTGGTCGCCGAGCACGCCGCAGGCCCCGTCGACCTGCTCGGGGGTGAGCCGGCCGTCCGCGCTGGGCAGCGGCACGAGCTTCGCGCCCGTGAGCCGCTCGGGGGCGCCGCACTCGTCGAGGTGGATGTGCGCCCACTCGGTGCACAGCACGGCGTCGCCGGGGCCGACCAGGGTGTGCAGGGCGGTGACGTTGGCGCCGGTGCCTCCGAAGGCGAACAGCACCTCGGCGGAGCCCCCGAGCAGGTCGCGGATCAGGCTGGTGGCGCGCTCGGTCCAGGGGTCGTCGCCGTACGCGAGGGCGTGCCCCTCGTTGGCCGCGACGAGGGCGGCCAGGATGGCGGGATGGGCCCCGGAGGTGTTGTCGCTGGCGAAGGTGCGCATGTGCGCATCCTGCCCGCCGCTGGGCCGGTGGCCGGTCGTAGGGTGGCGCGGGTGAGCCGCCGAGCGCCGCGCCGACCCCCTCCGCCACCAGCGGTGGAGCGCGTGGAGGACTACCGGGGCGAGCCGTGGGTGGTGCGCTCCATCACCGGGTCGGCGAGCACCAAGCCGTACCGCTGCCCGGGGTGCGACCAAGAGATCCGCCCGGCGACGCCGCATGTGGTGGCGTGGCCGCAGGAGGACCCCTCGGGGGGAGCCGGGCTGGACCTGCGCCGGCACTGGCACAGCCCGTGCTGGCGGGCCCGGGAGTCGAGGGGCCCGCGCTGGTGACGACCGAGCTGCGCGCCAACCTCGTGCTCCCCGCCCGGCGGGAGGCGCTGACGCTCTACACGGGCGACGGGCTGGCGCTGGTGGGCGAGCTCGCGCGGCCGGCCGACCGGGAGCCGGTGGCGACCCTCGTCTGCCTGCACCCGCTGCCCACGCACGGCGGGATGATGGACAGCCACGTGCTGCGCAAGGCCTCCTGGCGGCTGCCCGCGCTCGCCGGGATGGCCGTGCTGCGCTTCAACACCCGGGGCACCCTGTCGGCCGCCGGCCGCAGCGAGGGGGAGTTCGAGTCCGGCGAGGGCGAGGGCCTCGACGTCGAGGCCGCGGTGGCGTACGCGACATCGGCGGGGCTGCCGCGCATCTGGCTGCTGGGCTGGTCCTTCGGCACCGATCTGGCGCTGCGCCACGGCCTGCTGCCGGGGGTCGAGGGCGCGATCCTGCTCTCGCCCCCGCTGCGGTTCTCCGATGGGGCCGACCTCGACCGGTGGGGCGCCTCGGGGCGGCCGGTCGTCGCCTTGGTCCCCGAGCTGGACGACTACCTGCGCCCGGAGGAGGCGGTCGAGCGGTTCGCCCGCATCCCGCAGGCGCGGGTCGTCGCCGTCGAGGGGGCCAAGCACCTGTGGGTCGGCGAGCCCATGGTGCGCCGCGTCTTGGACGAGGTGGTGGGCTCCGTCGTCCCCGGAGCGGCGCCGTTGCCGCCCGCGTGGGAGGGTCCGTACGAGACCCACAACGACGTCCCCACCGGCCGAGCGACTGGAGGCACCCGATGACCGACCTGACCGGCAAGCGCGCGCTCGTGACAGGGGCTTCGCGGGGGATCGGCCGGGCCATCGCCGCCGCGTACGCGCGGGCGGGCGCCGACGTCGCGCTGGTGGCCCGCGACGAGGTGCGGTTGGCCGAGACCGCCCAGCTGGTGGAGACCGCCGGGCGGCGGGCGGTCATGGTCACCGCCGACGTGACCTCGCAGGAGGCCGTGCAGGCCGCCGTGGCCACCGCGGTCGAGCAGTTGGGCGGGCTCGACATCGTGGTCAGCAACGCCGGCGGCAACACCTTCATGTCGCCCGTCGTCGGGATGCGGCCCAGCGGTTGGGAGAAGACCCTGCGGCTCAACCTGGACTCGTGCTTCTTCGTCGCGCAGGCGGTCGGCCCGATCCTGCTGGAGCAGCGGTCCGGGTCGCTGATCAACGTCTCGTCGGTGGCCGGCATCACGGCCGCGCCGATGATGGCCCACTACTCGGCGGCCAAGGCCGCGCTGATCTCGCTGACCCGATCGCTCGCGCTGGAGTGGGCGTGGGCCGGCGTGCGGGTGAACGCCTTGGTGCCGGGCTGGATCGCCACGGACCTCACCGACTTCATCCGCGACAACCCCGACGCCGAGACGGCGTTGATCGGCCGGGTGCCGATGCAGCGGTGGGGCCAGCCGGAGGAGATCGCCCAGCCGGCCGTCTTCCTGGCCAGCGACGCCTCGGCCTTCGTCACCGGCCAGCTGCTGGTCGCCGACGGCGGCCTGTCGATCACGTGATCCGATGACCACCCTGGTGCTGCTGCACGCCTTCCCGCTGTCGTCGTGGATGTACGGCCCGCTGCGTGCCGAGCTGGCCGGCGTCCCCCTCGTCACGCCGGACTTCCCCGGCTTCGGCGCGGCCGCCGCCGCGCCCGGATCCGAGCCCTCGCTCGCGGCGTACGCCGACGCCGTCGACGCGGCGGTGTGCGGGGTCGACGACTCTGTGGTGCTCGGCGGCACGTCGATGGGCGGGTACGTCACGCTGGCCTACGCCGCCGCCTACGCCGAGCGGATCGACGACCGCGTGGTCGGCCTGGCCCTGCTCGACACCAAGGCCTCGGCCGATCCCGAGGCGGCGAAGGCGAACCGGCTCCGGCAGGCGGCGGCCACCGAGGCAGACGGCCTCGCGGTGATCCTCGACGAGGTGGCGCCCAAGCTGCTGGGGGAGGCCACCGCGGCCGCCCGTCCGGACCTCGTCGAGTCGGTGCGCGCGCAGGTCGCCGCGGCCCCGCCCGCCTCGGTCGCGTACGCCTTGCGGGCGATGGCCGCGCGCGACGACACCCTCGACGTCCTGCGGGCCCTGGCCGGGCTGCCGGCCCTCGTCCTGCGGGGCGCGGACGACGTGCTGAGCAGCCAGGCCGACGTCGAGGCGATGGCGGGCGCGCTCGGCTGCCCCGTCACCACGATCGACGGCGCCGGCCACCTGGCCGCCCTTGAGCAGCCGGCGGCGGTGGCCGCCGCCCTGCGCGCGCTGGTCGAGTCGTTGACTGACGCCCGACTGATCAGGTGTCGCGGAAGCGGTTGATCTCGTCGAGGTGCAGGGCCCGCAGCGCGGGATCGCGCACGCCGAGGCCCTCCTCGGGGGCCAGGCAGAGCACGCCGACCTTGCCCTGGTGCAGGTTGCGGTGCACCTCGTACGCGGCCTGCCCGGTCTCGGCGAGCGGGAGGGACTTGGACAGCGTCGGGTGGACCTTGCCGCGCTGGATCAGCCGGTTGGCCTCCCACGCCTCGCGGTAGTTGGCGAAGTGCGAGCCGATGATGCGCTTGAGGTTCATCCAGAGGTAGCGGTTGTCGTACTCGTGCATGAAGCCGCTCGTCGAGGCGCAGGTGACGATCGTGCCGCCCTTGCGCGCGACGTAGACGCTCGCGCCGAACGTCTCGCGCCCGGGGTGCTCGAAGACGATGTCGACGTCCTCGCCGCCGGTGAGCTCGCGGATCCGCTTGCCGAGGCGCTGCCACTCCTTGGGGTCCTGGGTCTGCTCGTCCTTCCAGAACCGGTAGCCCTCGCCGGCCCGGTCGATGATCAGCTCGGCGCCCATGGCCCGGCACAGGTCGGCCTTCTCGGGCGAGGAGACCACGCAGATCGGGGTCGCGCCGCCGTTCAGCGCCATCTGCGTCGCGTACGAGCCGAGGCCGCCGGAGGCGCCCCAGATCAGCACGATGTCGCCCTGCTTCATGCCCGCGCCGTTGCGGCTGACCAGCTGGCGGTAGGCCGTGGAGTTGACCAGCCCGGGGGAGGCGGCCTCCTCCCAGGTGAGGTGCTTGGGCTTGTTGAGCAGCTGGTTGCTCTTGACCAGCGCGATCTCGGCGAGGCCGCCGAAGTTGGTCTCGAAGCCCCAGATCCGCTGCTCGGGGTCGAGCATCGTGTCGTTGTGGCCGAACGGGCTCTCCAGCTCGACCGACAGGCAGTGCGCGACGACCTCGTCGCCGGGGTGCCAGGTGTGCACGCCCGGACCGGTGCGCAGCACGACGCCGGCCAGGTCGCTGCCGATCACGTGGTACGGCAGGTCGTGGCGCTTGGCCAGCGGCGACGTGCGGCCGTACCGCTCGAGGAAGCCGAAGGTCGAGACCGGCTCGAAGATCGACGTCCAGACGGTGTTGTAGTTGATCGAGCTGGCCATCACCGCGATGTAGGCCTCGCCCGGGCCGAGCTCGGGCAGGGGGACCTCGTCGAGGTGCAGCGACTCGCGGGGGTCTCGGTCGCGGGTCGCGCGGCCCTCGAACATCGTGGCCTCGTCCTTGTGGACGGTGATGGCCCGGTAGGACTCGGGCAGCGGCATCGAGCCGATCGCGGCGGTGTCGTCGGCGAGGATCGCCTCGAGGATCTCTTTCACGTCGGCCTCCCGGGCTCTGCGACGGGCAGCGGCAGGGATCGCTGCGCTGAGTCCACGTTACTCGTGGGTAACCGACCCGGCCGCCCCGGTGCCAGGCTGGACCAGCTCGATCAGCACGCCCCCGGCGTCTTTGGGGTGGACGAAGTTGACCTTGGAGCCGGCGGTGCCCGTTTTGGCCGTTTCGTACAGCACCCGGACGCCCTGGGCGCGCAGGTGCGCGGCCACCGCCTCGACGTCGACCACGGTGTAGGCCATCTGCTGGATGCCCGGGCCCGCTCTTGGCCAGGAAGCGGCCGATCGTGGTCTCCGGCCCGAGCGGCTCCAGCAGCTGCAGGCAGGAGCCGGAGTCGCCGACGGCCAGCATCGCCTCGCGGACGCCCTGCTCGGCGTTCACCTCCTGGTGCACGCAGCGCATGCCGAAGGCGCGGGCGTAGAAGTCGATCGCGGCGTCGAGGTCGGCGACGGCGATGCCGACATGGTCGATCCGGGTGACGAGGGAGGCGGGCAGCGGTTCCATCCCCCGATCGTCTCAGCCTCCCGCAGGCCGGCGCCCGGGACCTCGGTCCCGACCAGTCGTGCGGGCGTCGTTAGGGTGGCATCAGGTCCTGTATCCCGCCTGTTGGAGGCCGCGCTATGTCCGCGAACCCGTCCGTCATCGTCGCCGGGGCCCGCACCCCGATGGGCCGCCTGCTCGGCTCGCTCAAGGGCTTCGCCGCCGCCGACCTCGGCGGGGTGGCCATCAAGGCCGCGCTGGCCCGGGCCGGTGTCGCGCCCGACCAGGTCGACTACGTGATCATGGGCCAGGTGCTGCAGGCCGGCGCCGGGCAGATCACGGCCCGCCAGGCCGCCGTCAAGGGCGGCATCCCCATGACCGTCCCCGCGCTGACCATCAACAAGGTCTGCCTGTCCGGCCTCGACGCGATCGCGCTCGCCGACCAGCTGATCCGCGCCGGCGAGTTCGAGATCGTGGTGGCCGGCGGCATGGAGTCGATGACCAACGCGCCGCACCTGCTGCCGAAGTCCCGCGAGGGCTTCAAGTACGGCAACGTCGACCTGGTCGACTCGATGGCCTACGACGGGCTGTTCTGCGCGTTCGACCAGAAGGCGATGGGGCTGTCCACCGAGGAGTACAACGCCCGCTACGGCCTCACCCGTGCGGAGCAGGACGCGTTCTCCGCGCAGTCCCACCAGCGGGCGGCGCTCGCGGCGAAGAACGGCGTGTTCGACGAGGAGATCGCGCCGGTCGAGATCCCGCAGCGCAAGGGCGACCCGCTGGTCTTCGCGACCGACGAGGGAATCCGCGGCGACACCACCGCCGAGAGCCTGGGCCAGTTGCGGCCCGCCTTCACCAAGGACGGCACCATCACCGCAGGCTCGGCCTCGCAGATCTCCGACGGGGCCGCGGCCGTCGTCGTGATGAGCAAGGCCAAGGCCGAGGAGCTCGGGCTGGCCTGGCTCGCCGAGATCGGCGCCCACGGCGTCGTGGCCGGGCCGGACGCCAGCCTGCACGAGCAGCCGGCCAACGCGATCAAGGCCGCGCTGGCCCGCGAGGGGCTGTCCGCGTCCGACCTCGACGTGGTCGAGATCAACGAGGCCTTCGCCGCGGTCGGCATCGTCTCGCAGCGCGCGCTCGGCCTCAGCGACGAGCAGGTCAACCCCAACGGCGGCGCGATCGCCCTCGGCCACCCGGTCGGGATGTCCGGGGCCCGGCTCGTCCTGCACCTCGCCCTGGAGCTGAAGCGGCGCGGCGGCGGGGTCGGCGCGGCCGCGCTGTGCGGCGGCGGCGGCCAGGGCGACGCCCTGATCGTCCGGGTCCCGAAGGCCTGACGCTGGCCGCCACCGAGCCCGTGCCCGAGACCGGTCCCGACCCGCGGCGATCCCCGCTGCGCCGAGACGCCTCGATCGCGGACCTGGTCGCCGCGGCCCGGCAGGGCAACCCCCGGGCGGTCGCCCGGCTGGTGTCGCTGGTCGAGGACCGCTCGCCGCTGCTCAGGGAGGTGATGGCCGCGCTGGCCCCGTACGCGGGGCAGGCGCAGGTGATCGGCCTCACCGGCTCGCCCGGGGTCGGCAAGTCGACGACCACCTCGGCGCTCGTGGCGGCCTACCGCGCGCGGGGCCGCCGCGTCGGCGTGCTGGCCGTCGACCCGTCCTCGCCGTTCAGCGGCGGCGCGCTGCTCGGCGACCGGGTGCGCATGCAGGACCACGCCACCGATCCCGGGGTGTTCATCCGCTCGATGGCGTCCCGAGGGCACCTCGGCGGCCTCGCCTGGGCCACCCCGCAGGCCTTGCGCGTGCTCGACGCGGCCGGCTGCGAGGTCGTGCTCGTCGAGACGGTGGGCGTCGGCCAGTCAGAGGTGGAGGTCGCGGGGGCGGCCGACACCACCGTGGTCCTGCTGGCGCCCGGCATGGGCGACGGCATCCAGGCGGCCAAGGCCGGCATCCTCGAGGTCGGCGACGTCTTCTGCGTCAACAAGGCCGACCGCGACGGCGCCGACACGACCGTTCGGGAGCTCACCCACATGCTCGCCCTCGGCGAGCGGGTCGAGGGCGCCTGGCAGCCCCCGGTGCTCAAGACGGTCGCGGCGCGGAGCGAGGGGATCGCCGAGCTCGTCGACGCGCTGGAGGCCCACCACGCGTGGCTGGCGGCCCACGGGGGCCTGCATCGGCGGCGGGCCGCGCGGGCGGCCGGGGAGATCGAGGCGATCGCCCTGGATGACCTCCGCGAGCGCATCGGCGACCTGAGGGGCGGCCGGCTGCTCGACGACCTGGCCGCCGAGGTGGTCGCCGGCTCGCTGGACCCGTACGCCGCGGCCGACCGCCTGGTCGACAGCGTCACCGCCTGACGCGCGCCGCCCGGCGGTTCTACTCTCGGAGGCATGGACATGCCGTACGGGCCGCCGCCGGACGTCGAGGACATCGAGGCCGGCCGCCGCCGGTGGCAGGAGCGCTACGACGCGGCGCTCGCCGCCGGGCGGGTGCGCGACGCCGACTTCACCACGCTGTCGGGCGAGCAGGTCGATCCCGTGTACGGGCCGCCGCCGGGCGCCTCGGTCCCCGGCTTCGAGCGGATCGGCTGGCCGGGGGAGTGGCCGTTCACCCGCGGGCTGCACGCCACCGGCTACCGCGGGCGGCCCTGGACGATCCGGCAGTTCGCCGGCTTCGGCAACGCCGAGCACACCAACGAGCGGTTCCGCCAGATCCTGGCATCCGGGGGCGGTGGCCTGTCGGTCGCCTTCGACATGCCCACGCTGATGGGCCGCGACTCCGACGACCCGCGGGCGCTCGGCGAGGTGGGCCATTGCGGGGTCGCGGTCGACTCCGCCGCCGACCTCGAGGTGCTCTTCGCCGGCATCCCGCTCGGCGAGGTCACCACCTCGATGACGATCAGCGGGCCCGCCGTGCCCGTGTTCTGCATGTACGTGGTGGCGGCCGAGCGGCAGGGGGCGCCCGTCGAGGCACTGAACGGCACCCTGCAGACCGACATCTTCAAGGAGTACATCGCCCAGAAGGAGTGGCTCTTCCCGCCGGAGCCGCACCTGCGGCTGATCGCCGACCTGATGGAGTGGGTCGACCAGAACACCCCGGCGTACAAGCCGATCTCGGTGTCCGGCTACCACATCCGGGAGGCCGGCTCGACGGCCGCGCAGGAGCTGGCGTACACGCTGGCCGACGGGTTCGCCTACGTCGAGCTGGGGCTGGCGCGGGGGCTGGACGTCGACCGGTTCGCGCCCGGGCTGTCCTTCTTCTTCGACGCCCACCTGGACTTCTTCGAGGAGATCGCCAAGTTCCGGGCCGCCCGGCAGGATCTGGGCGCGCTGGCTGCGCGACGTCTACGGCGCCCGCACCGACAAGGCCCAGCAGCTGCGCTTCCACACCCAGACCGCCGGCGTCTCGCTCACCGCCCAGCAGCCCGACAACAACGTGGTCCGCACGGCCGTGCAGGCCCTCGCCGCCGTGCTCGGCGGCACCAACTCGCTGCACACCAACGCCCTCGACGAGGTGCTGGCCCTGCCGTCGGCCAAGGCCGCCGAGATCGCGCTGCGGACCCAGCAGGTGCTGCTGGAGGAGATGGGGGTGGCCAACGTCGCGGACCCGCTGGGCGGCTCGTGGTACGTCGAGGCGCTCACCGACGCGATCGAGGCCGAGGCCGAGCGCGTGTTCGCGCAGATCCGGGCGCTGGGCTCGGACGAAACGATGACCAGCGGGATCCTCAAGGGCATCGAGGACGGCTGGTTCACCGCCGAGATCGCCGACGCGGCCTTCGCCTACCAGCGGGCGCTGGAGAAGGGCGACAAGAAGGTGGTCGGCGTCAACGTGCACCTCGACACGATCGAGGAGCCGCTGGAGATCCTGCGGGTGTCGCACGAGGTCGAGCGCGGGCAGGTCGCCGCGCTGGCCGCGCGCCGCGCGGCCCGAGACGAGCGCGCCGTGCGTACGGCGCTCGACGGGCTGCTCGCGGCGGCGCGCAGCAGGCGCCAACACCATCCCGGCGATGCTCGATGCCGTGCGCGCGGAGGCGACGCTGGGCGAGATCTGCGACCTGCTGCGCGCCGAGTGGGGCGAGCACGTGGAGCCCGCCCGGCTCTGAGCCCCGTGGTGCTGCGGAGGGTCGACCGTCGGGGACAATGGCTGGCATGTCGAGCCTCACCCCGCCGGGGATCAATCCGCACGGAGCCGTTGACCTGGCCGCCCTCGCCGCCCAGAACGCGGCGCGGCAGCGCGCCGAGGAGGCCCGCGCCGCTGCGGCCCAGGCCGCGGCGGACGGGCTGGCTCCGCCTCCGGTCGCCGTGCTCGAGGTCACCGAGGCGACCTTCCAGGCCGAGGTCATCGACCGCTCGATGGCCACGCCGGTGGTCGTCGACTTCTGGGCCGAGTGGTGCGGGCCGTGCAAGCAGCTGTCGCCCATCTTGGAGCGGCTGGCCGCCGAGTCCGGCGGCGAGTGGGTCCTGGCCACGATCGACGTCGACGCCAACCAGCGGCTGGCCCAGGCGTTCCAGATCCAGAGCATCCCCACGGTGCACGTGGTCTGGCAGGGGCAGGTCGTCCCCGGCTTCATGGGCGCCCTGCCCGAGCCGCAGGTCCGCGAGTTCCTCGCCGAGGTGGTCAAGCTCGCCGGCGAGACCCCGTCGGCCGCAGCCGCGGACGACGCGGCCGTCGAGGACGTCATGGACCCGCTGCTGCAGGAGGCCTACGACGCCGTCGAGCGCGATGACCTCGAGGGCGCCGAGCGCGCCTTCCGGGCGCAGCTCGACGCCCAGCCGGCCGACGCCGACGCCAAGGCGGGCCTGACCCAGGTCGAGGTGCTGCGCCGCACCCGCGAGCTCGACCCTGAGTCGGCCATCGCCGCCGGCGACGCGGTGGCGTACGCGACGCCGGCCGACGTCGAGACGGCGCTGGCCGCCGCCGATTGCGAGCTGCTGCTCGACCGGGTGGACGCGGCGTTCGCGCGGCTCACCGACGGCGTGCGCAGGACGGCCGGACCCGAGCGGGCCGCGCTGCGCGACCACCTGCTCGCGCTCTTCGACCTCGTCGGCAACGAGGACCCCCGAGTTCCGAAGGCCCGCACGGCGCTGGCCAACGCGCTGTTCTGAGCTGGCCCTACTCCGGCGCGAGGTAGAGCGCCCCGAGCGGCGGCACCCGCAGGGAGACCGAGGCCGGTTGACCGTGCCAGGGGTTCGGATGCGCGTCCACGACGCCGAGGTTGCCGATCCCCGAGCCGCCGTACGCCTCGGAGTCGGTGTTGAGGATCTCCGCCCACCGACCGGCGAAGGGCAGGCCGACGCGGTAGCCCTCGTGGGGGTGCCCGGCGAAGTTCACGATGCAGGCGACCACCGACCCGTCGCTGCTCCAGCGCAGGAACGAGTAGACGTTGCTCGCCGCGTCGTTGGCGTCGATCCAGCCGAAGCCGCCGGGGTCGTTGTCGCGCTCCCAGAGGGCCGGGTGGTCGCGGTAGACCCGGTTGAGGTCGGCGACGCAGGCCTGCAGCCCGCGGTGGTCGCCGTGCTCGAGCAGCCACCAGTCCAGCCCGCGCGACTCCGACCACTCGGCGTCCTGGCCGAACTCGCCGCCCATGAAGAGCAGCTTCTTGCCCGGGTGCCCCCACATGAAGGCGTAGTAGGCGCGCAGGGTGGCCAGCTGCTGCCAGCGGTCGCCCGGGATCTTGCGCAGCAGCGACCCCTTGCCGTGCACCACCTCGTCGTGCGACAGCGGCAGGGTGAACTGCTCGGTCCACGCGTACATCATCGAGAAGGTCAGCTCGTGGTGGTGGTAGGAGCGGTGGACCGGGTCGCGCTCGATGTAGCCGAGCGAGTCGTGCATCCACCCCATGTTCCACTTCAGCCCGAAGCCGAGCCCGCCGAGGTGGGTGGGCCGGGTCACGCCAGGCCAGGCGGTGGATTCCTCGGCGATCATCGCGATGCCCGGGGTGCGCTTGTACGCGGTGGCGTTGGCCTCCTGCAGGAACGACACCGCCTCGAGGTTCTCGCGCCCGCCGTACTGGTTCGGCAGCCACTCGCCGGGCTGCCGCGAGTAGTCGAGGTAGAGCATCGAGGCGACCGCGTCCACGCGCAGCCCGTCGGCGTGGAACTCCTCCAGCCAGTACAGCCCGCTGGCGACCAGGAAGTTGCGGACCTCGCGGCGGCCGTAGTCGAAGACGTAGGTGCCCCAGTCGGGGTGCTCGCCGCGGCGGGGGTCGGCCGGCTCGTACAGCGGGGCGCCGTCGAAGCGGGCCAGCGCCCAGGCGTCCTTGGGGAAGTGCGCCGGCACCCAGTCGAGCAGCACGCCGACGCCGACCTGGTGCAGGCGGTCGACGAGGTAGCGCACGTCGTCGGGGGTGCCGAACCGCGAGGTCGGCGCGAAGTACGAGGTCACCTGGTAGCCCCACGAGCCGCCGTAGGGGTGCTCCATCACCGGCATCAGCTCGACATGGGTGAACCCGAGGTCCTGGCAGTACGAGGCGAGCTCGTCGGCGATCGCGCGGTACGAGGTGAGCCAGGGCCGCCAGGAGGCCAGGTGCACCTCGTACACGCTCATCGGGCCGTTGAGCACGTCGGTCGACTCGCGGTGGGCGAGCCAGTCGGCGTCGCCCCACGCGTACTGGGAGGTGAACACCTTGGAGGCGGTCTGCGGCGGGACCTCGGTGGCCTGGGCCATCGGGTCGGCCTTCTGCCGCCGCACGCCGTCGCGGCCGAGGATCTCGTACTTGTAGAGGGTGCCGTCGCCGATGCCGGGGACGAACAGCTCCCAGACGCCCGTGGATCCCAGCGAGCGCATGGGGTGGGCCCGGCCGTCCCAGTGGTTGAAGTCGCCGACGACCCGGATGCCCTGGGCGTTGGGGGCCCAGACCGCGAACGACACCCCGGTCACCGGCCCGGCGATCGAGTCGAACGTGTGCAGGTGGGCGCCGAGGACGTCCCAGAGCCGCTCGTGGCGGCCCTCGGAGATCAGGTGCTGGTCGAGCTGCCCGACCGTGGGCAGGTGGCGGTAGGGGTCGTCGGTGAGGACCGGGCCGTCGCCGTAGTCGGCCTCGATGCGGTAGTCGACGACCTCGTGGTACGGGAGCAGCCCGGCGAAGACGCCTTCGCGCTCGTGGGTGAGCGGATGCCGCTTCGGGCCCACCACGGCGACCACCGAGCGCGCCCAGGGGCGCAGGGTGCGGACGATCAGCCCGTCCGGCGACAGGTGCGGGCCGAGGACCGAGTGGGGGTCGTGGTGCGCACCGTGCACGATGCGGTCGAGGGCCGGGTCGGCCGCGTGCGTGCTCATGGTTCCACCTTGTCTGCTGCGGGGGTGTCTGGCGCCTGGTCGGGGCCTTCGTCGAGCACTTCGTCGAGCACTTCGTCGAGGACGGCGATGGCGATGGGCAGGAAGCGCTGCCGGTGGGCCGTCTCGTAGGCGACCTCGTGGGCCGCCCGGGCCGCCTCGCAGGCGCGCAGGAGCGGGCGGTCGAGCGGGCCTCCGGCGGCAGCCTCGTACGCAAGGCAGTACGCCTCATGGGCGGCTGCGGCCTCGGGGACGTGGGCGTCGCCGAGCAGGCGGGCATGCTGGCGGGCGTAGGCCAGCGACCGCAGCATTGAGGCGACGTCCTCAAGCGGGCTGTCTGCGTCGGGATCAGGAGTGCGCCCGGGCTCGCCCTCGAAGTCGAGCGCGAACCACTCACCCTCGGCGGTGCGCAGCCACTGGCCGAGGTGCAGGTCGCCGTGGATGTGGTGGACGGGCGCCGGGGTCGCGCTGGCCCGGGCGGCCTCCATCAGCGCCGTGATCTGAGGCATCCGCGCGGCGACCTCGGGTGCGACGTCGGCATGCTGGCGCACCCGCGCCTCCAGCGTCTCGACCAGCTCGGCGGGCCGCGTCGTGCGCAGCGGGAACACTCGCTGCATGGCGGCGTGCAGGCTGCCCGTGGCCGCTCCGAGCGCGGCGATGTCCGCGAGCCCGACCTGGCCGGCCAGGGCGAGCCGCCAGGCGTCCTCGCCGTGGATGCGGGGGTTCACCGTGACGATCACGTGCTCGCCCCACGCCCCCTGGCCGACTGGGGGGACGACCTGCCGGCAGCCCGAGCGGACGAGCGCCAGGCGGACGTCGGCGTCCTGGTCGCGGCCGCGGGGGTCGCGGCGCACCTTGACGACATGCTCGGCGTCCACGATGAGGATGCGGTTGGTCATCTCGCCGCCGAGCGCGACGGCCCGCTCGAAGGCCATCGGCGAGCCCTCCCATGACCAGCCCGGGGGCGGCGCGGCGGACAGGTCGGTGAGCACCTGGGGGCAGCGGTCGGGGTCGCGCAGCGCGTCGGCCATCGCGTCGGCCACGGGATCTCCCAGGGAGACGGTCGTCATCGCTGGACCCGCAGGATGTGCGCGGGCTCGAACCCCGGGTCGAGCCGGACGTAGTTGGCCTGGCCCCAGTTCCAGACCGAGCCGGTGATCTCGTCGCGGACGTCGTAGCGGTCCGACCAGTCCAGGCCCAGCGCCGGCAGGTCGACCCAGACCGTGGTCTCCCGGGTGTGGTGCGGGTCGAGGCTGCAGATGACCAAGACGGTGTCGGTCGAGCCGTCGGGGAGCCGGCGGGTCTTGGAGTAGGCCAGGATCGCGTCGTCCTCGGTGTGGTGGAAGCGCAGGTTGCGCAGCCAGCGCAGGGCCGGGTGCGCCTGCCGGATCTCGTTCAGCCGGGTGAGGTACGGCGCCAACGTGCGGCCCTCGGCCTCGGCGCGGGCCCAGTCGCGTGGGCGGTACTGGTACTTCTCGCTGTCGAGGTACTCCTCGCTGCCGGGGCGCAGGGCGACGTGCTCGTACAGCTCGTAGCCGGCGTACACCCCCCACGAGGGGGACAGCGTCGAGGCGAGCACCGCGCGGATCTTGAACATCGGCGGCCCGCCGTACTGCAGCGACGCGTGCAGGATGTCGGGGGTGTTGACGAAGAAGTTGGGCCGCAGGTAGGCGGCCGTCTCGCCCGCCAGCTCCTGGGCGTAGTCGGTGAGCTCGCCCTTGCTGGTCCGCCAGGTGAAGTACGTGTACGACTGGGAGAAGCCGATCTTGGCCAGCGTGCGCATCATCGCCGGCCGGGTGAAGGCCTCCGAGAGCCACAGCACGTCGGGGTCGGTGGCGCGGATCGCCCCGAGCAGCCGCTCCCAGAAGACGAGCGACTTGGTGTGCGGGTTGTCGACCCGGAAGATCCGCACGCCGTGGGCCATCCAGTGCCGGCAGATCCGCTCGACCTCGGCCAGCAGGCCCTCCAGGTCGGCGTCGAAGGCCAGCGGGAAGATGTCTTGGTACTTCTTCGGCGGGTTCTCGGCGTACGCGATCGAGCCGTCGGCCCGGTGGTGGAACCAGTCGGGGTGCTCGGTGACCCACGGGTGGTCGGGGGAGGCCTGCAGGGCCAGGTCGATGGCGACCTCAAGGCCGACGTCGCGGGCGGCGGCCACGAAGGCGTCCAGGTCGGCGAGCGTCCCCAGGTCGGGGTGGAGCGCGTCATGGCCGCCCTCGGGGCTGCCGATCGCCCACGGCACCCCCGGATCGTGCGGACCGGCCACCAGGGTGTTGTTGGGCCCCTTGCGGTGGCTGCGGCCGACCGGGTGGATGGGCGGCAGGTAGACCACGTCGAAGCCCATCGCCGCGACCGCCGGCAGCCGGAGCGACGCCGTGGCGAAGGTGCCCGAGCGCGGCGGGCGCCTGCCGTCGGGATCGACGACCGCCCCCTCGGAGCGGGGAAACAGCTCGTACCACGCGCTGAAGAGCGCCCGCTCGCGTTCGACCCGCAGCGGCTGGGGCTCGCTCGCGGTGACCAGCTCGCGCAACGGATGCGCGGCCAACGCCGTGACCACGTCGGCCGCCAACGCGGGGGCCAGCCGGGCCTCCGGCGGGCGCTTGCGGTCGCGGCAGGCCTTGGCGGCGGCGGCGACGGCCTTGCGCCCGGCCTTGGGCGGCACGCCCTTGGCTGCGCGCTCCAGCAGCAGCGCCCCCTCCTCGAGCACGAGCTCGACATCGATCTCGGCGGGGATCTTGATCTCGGCGTTGTGGACCCAGGTCGCGTACGGGTCCGACCACGCCTCGACGAAGAAGGTCCAGTCACCCTCGCGGTCGGGGCAGACGGTGGCTGCGTACCGGTCGATGCCGATGCCCACGGGCCGCATCGGGGTCCACGGGCCGGGTCGTCCCTTGGGGTCGACGAGCACGACGTTGCAGCCGAGCGCGTCGTGGCCCTCGCGGAAGACCGTCGCCGAGACCTCGAACTCCTCGCCCACCACGGCCTTGGCCGGCCAACGACCGCCATCGACGAGGGGCTGAACGTCCAGGATGGGGATCCGCCCAATGGGTGCCGATGCCACGCCGCCAACTTAGCGCGCCCCAAGTAGGGTCTGCGGAGTGAAAGCGATCCGCCGGTTTACCGTCCGCACCGTCCTGCCCGAGCCGCTCGCCGGCCTCGGTGACCTCTCCCTCAACCTGCGCTGGTCGTGGCATGCCCCGACCCGCGACCTGTTTGAGTCGATCGACCCCGCGACCTGGCGGGGCGCCGCCGAGCAGGACCCGGTCAAGCTGCTGGGCCTGGTGCCCCGCGAGCGCCTCGACCAGCTCGCCGGCGACGAGGGCTTCCGCTCGTGGGTGCACCACCTGAGCGGGGACCTGTCGCACTACCTCACCGAGGACCGCTGGTACCAGTCGCTCGGCCCCGACCGGCCGACGTCGATCGCGTACTTCTCCCCGGAGTACGGCATCGCCGAGGCGCTGCCGCAGTACTCCGGCGGGCTCGGCATCCTGGCCGGCGACCACCTGAAGACCGCGAGCGACCTCGGCGTGCCCATCACCGGCGTCGGCCTGCTCTACCGGCACGGCTACTTCAAGCAGTCGCTCTCGCGCGAGGGGTGGCAGCTGGAGCGCTACCCCGTGCTCGACCCCGTCGACCTGCCGATCGCCGTCTTGCGGGAGTCGGACGGCACCGAGGTCAAGATCGCGATCGCGCTGCCGGGCGGCCGGCAGCTGGTGGCCAGGGTCTGGACCGCGCAGGTCGGGCGGGTGCCGCTGCTGCTGCTCGACTCCGATGTGGAGGACAACGAGCCCAGCGAGCGCGACGTCACCGACCGGCTGTACGGCGGCGGCGGCGAGCACCGCCTGCTCCAGGAGATGCTGCTCGGCATCGGCGGGGTACGGGCCCTGCGGGCGTTCTCGCGCATCACGGGAGCCCCTGCGCCCGAGGTCTTCCACACCAACGAGGGCCACGCGGGGTTCCTGGGCATCGAGCGGATCCGCGAGCTGATCGAGACCGAGAAGATGTCCTTCGACGAGGCGCTCGAGGCCACCCGCGCGGGCACCCTGTTCACGACCCACACCCCGGTCCCCGCGGGGATCGACCGATTCCCACGCGACCTGGTCGCCCAGCACTTCGCCTCGGATGTCGCCTGCCCAGGAGTCCCCGTCGACAAGGTGCTCGCTCTGGGCGCCGAGACGTACGCAGGCGGCGACCCGCACGTGTTCAACATGGCCGTCAAGGGGCTGCGGCTGGCGCAGCGCGCCAACGGCGTCGCCCGCTTGCACGGCGAGGTGAGCCGGGGGATGTTCGCCGGCCTGTGGCCGGACTTCGACCAGGACGAGGTGCCGATCCAGTACGTCACCAACGGCGTGCACGCGCCGAGCTGGGTGGCTCGCGAGATCCTCGCCCTCGGCGCCCACGAGCTGCACGCCGACCTCTCCGGCGACGGCCGCGCGTTCGAGGCGGTCGACCGGGCCTCGGATGAGCAGATCTGGTCGATCAAGCACACCCTGCGCGAGCACCTGGTGCGCGACGCCCGCGAGCGGCTGCGCACCTCGTGGCTGGCCCGCGGGGCCTCGCCCGCCGAGCTCGGCTGGATCAACTCGGTGCTCGACCCCGATGTGCTGACCATCGGCTTCGCCCGCCGGGTGCCGTCGTACAAGCGGCTGACCCTGATGATGCGCGACCCGGAGCGGCTGACCCGGCTGCTGCTGCACCCCGAGCGGCCGGTCCAGATCGTCGTGGCCGGCAAGGCGCACCCGGCCGACGACACGGGCAAGCAGCTGATCCAGCAGCTGGTGCGGTTCACCGACGACCCGGCGGTGCGCCACCGCATCGTGTTCCTGCCCGACTACGGGATCAGCCTCGCCCAAGCCCTCTACCCCGGCTGCGACGTGTGGCTGAACAACCCGTTGCGTCCGCTTGAGGCCTGCGGCACCTCGGGCATGAAGTCCGCCCTCAACGGTGGGCTCAACCTGTCCATCCTCGACGGGTGGTGGGACGAGATGTACGACGGCCAGAACGGCTGGGCGATCCCGACCGCAGACGGCGTCGACGACGTCGACAAGCGCGACGACCTGGAGGCGGCCGCCTTGTACGACCTGGTCGAGCACCAGGTCGCGCCCCGGTTCTACGACCGCGGCGAGCACGGGCCTGCCCCACCGTTGGATCGAGATGGTCCGGCACACCCTCAAGACGCTCGGCACCAAGGTCGTGGCCGAGCGGATGCTGCGCGACTACGTGCTGCAGCTCTACACGCCGGCGGCCCTGGCGGCCCGCGCCGTCGACGGCACCCCTGGTCACCCGAAGGCGCGCGAGCTCGCGGCGTGGAAGACCCGGGTGCGCGCGGCGTGGGACGGCGTGGCGGTCGAGCACCTCGAGGTCTCCGGGCTGTCCAGCGCCCCCGAGCTCGGCGAGCAGATGCACGTGCGGGCCTTCATCGCGCTGGGTGAGATCAAGCCCGCCGACGTCCAGGTCCAGGTCGTGCACGGCCGGGTGGACTCCGATGACCGGCTGTCACACCCGGCGACGACGGCGCTCGACTTGTCCGAGACCTATGAGGCGGGGCGCTACTGCTTCGACGGCCAGGTGGCCCTGCAGTCCACCGGGCCGTTCGGCTACACCGTGCGCGTCGTGCCGTCGCATCCGCTGCTGTCCGGGCCGGCCGAGCTCGGCCTTGCGGCGGTGCCGTCGACGACGGCTCCGGCTGAGCTCTGGTCCAACTGACCCTGGGCGCGAAGGCCTTGGTGCGCGCGGCGGAGATCAGTGGCGGGTCGCGCGGAAGACCGCGACCGAGCGTGCGGTGATCGCGGCCTTGGCGACCCGGCAGTTCGTCGTCCTCCGCCGCGGTCGGGGCCTCGTGCGCGGTGTCCAGGATGCGGCGGTAGGACCGGGCCCACGGCTCGCCGGGCAGCGTGAAGGCCGCGTCCTGCTCGGTGCCGTTGAAGACGAGCAAGAACGACTCGTCGTACACCACCTCGCCGCGCGGCCCGCGGGCGCTGATCCCCTCGCCGGACAGGTACATCCCGAGCACTTTGTCGTCGTTGTCGGACCAGTCGTGCCAGCCGTTCTCGGCGCCGACCACGTCAAACCAGCCGAGGTCCTTGACGGTGGCGCCCTTCGCGGACCGGGCGCCCGTCGAAGAAGTCCTTCTGCCGCAGGACCGGGTGGCGCCTGCGCAGCGCGAGGAGCGCCTGGCTCCACTCCAGCAGCTGCTGCTGCCAGGGCTGCAGGTCCCAGTCCATCCAGGAGATCTCGTTGTCCTGGCAGTAGGCGTTGTTGTTGCCGCCCTGGGTGCGTCCGAGCTCGTCGCCGGCGGTGAGCATGGGGGTGCCGGTGGACAGCAGAAGGGTGGTGAGCAGGTTGCGGATCTGCCGCCGGCGAAGCGCCGCGACCTCCGCGTCGTCGGTCTCGCCCTCGACTCCGGAGTTCCAGGAGCGGTTGTCGCTGTTGCCGTCCCGGTTGTCCTCGCCGTTGGCCTCGTTGTGCTTGTGGTTGTACGTGACGAGATCACGCAACGTGAAGCCGTCGTGCGCGGTGAGGAAGTTGACCGAGGCCCGCGGCGCGCGCCCGTTGTGGCCGTACAGGTCGCTCGACCCCGACAGCCGGGTGGCGAGGTCGCGGACGCCGCTGGCGTGCGGTCGCCAGAAGTCGCGGATGGCATCGCGGTAGCGGTCGTTCCACTCCGACCATTGCGGGGGGAAGTGCCCCACCGCGTAGCCGCCCGGGGCGAGGTCCCACGGCTCGGCGATCAGCTTGACCTGGGAGAGCACCGGGTCCTGCTGGATCACCGACAGCATCGGGCTGTCGGGGTCGTACCCGTTGTCCAGCCGGGCGATGGCGCTGGCGAGGTCGAAGCGGAAGCCGTCGACGTGCATCTCCTGCACCCAGTACCGCAGCGAGTCGGCGACGAGCTGCACGACGTGCGAGCGGCGGGTGTCGAGGGTGTTGCCGCAGCCGGTGAGGTCGACGTAGCGGCGGCCCTCACGCCGGTAGTACGAGTCGTTGTCGATGCCGCGGTAGGCCAGGGTCGGGTCCGTTGGGGCCGCTCTCGCCGGTGTGGTTGTAGACCACATCGAGGATCACCTCGAGGCCGGCCTCGTGCAGGGCCTTGACCATCGACTTGAACTCGGTGATCTGCTGGCCCAGGGAGCCCGACGACGAGTACGCCGCGTGCGGGGCGAAGAAGCCGATGGTGTTGTAGCCCCAGTAGTTGGAGAGCCCCTTGTTGGCCACGAACGGCTCGGAGACGAACTGTTGCACCGGCAGCAGCTCGACCGACGTCACGCCCAGCGAGACCAGGTGCTCGATCGCGGTGGGGTGGGCCAGGCCGGCGTAGGTGCCGCGCAGGTGCTCGGGGATCCGGGGGTGCCGCTGGGTGAAGCCCTTGACGTGGAGCTCGTAGAGGACCGTCTTGTTCCAGGCGGTCCTCGGCCGCTGCTCGTCGCCCCAGTCGAAGGAGTCGCGGACGACCACGGAGCGCGGGACGAAGCCCGCGGAGTCGCGGTTGTCGCGTCGGTCGTCGGACTCGGGGACGTGGTCGGTGACGACATCGCTGGGGGCCAGCTCGCCGGTGATCGCCCGCGCGTAGGGGTCGAGGAGCAGCTTGGCGAGGTTGAACCGCTTGCCGATCTCAGGGGCCCAGGGCCCACGGACGCGGTAGCCGTACCGCTGGCCGTGGCCCACGCCGGGCAGGTAGCCGTGCCAGATGTGTTCGTTGCTCTGGTCCAGGGAGATGACCTGCTGGTGGCCGTCGTCGTCGAACAGGCACAGCTCGACGCCCTCGGCCCCGTCGGACCACAGCGCGAAGTTGGTGCCCTCGTCGTCCACCGTGGCGCCGAGCGGGTAGGCGCGTCCCGGCCAGGGCGGAGGCCCAGGAGGTCCGAGGCGGGCGGGGGTCACCCGCACATCTTGCCTGGGCCCTGGCTAATGTGCCCGCACATGAGCGACTACAACGGCGAGTTCGTCCGCCTCGAGACCGCGGACGGCGTCGGCACGATCCGGCTGGAGCGGCCGCCGATGAACGCCTTGTCGGCCCAGGTGCAGGAGGAGATCCGGGCCGCCGCCCGGGAGGCGACCGAGCGCGCCGACGTGCGGGCGGTGATCGTCTACGGGGGGCCGAAGGTCTTCGCGGCCGGCGCCGACGTCAAGGAGATGGCCGGCTGGTCCTACCAGCAGATGGTCGACCGCTCGAAGGGCCTGCAGTCGGCCTTCACCGCTGTCGCCGCCATCCCCAAGCCGACGATCGCCGCGGTCACCGGGTACGCCCTGGGCGGCGGCTGCGAGCTGGCGCTGTGCTGCGACCTGCGGATCGCCGGCGACAACGCCAAACTGGGCCAGCCGGAGGTCCTGCTCGGGATCATCCCCGGCGCCGGCGGCACCCAGCGGCTGCCGCGGCTGGTCGGGCCGAGCCGGGCCAAGGAGATCATCTTCACCGGCCGCTTCGTCGGCGCGGACGAGGCGCTGCGGATCGGGCTCGTGGACCAGGTGGTGGCACCCGACGACGTGTTCACGGCCGCCTTCGAGCTGGCGCTGCGCCTGGCGGCGGGCGCCCCGTACGCCCTGCGCGCCGCGAAGGAGGCCATCGACAGCGGCCTGGAGGTCGATCTGGCCACCGGCCTGGAGCTTGAGCGCCTGCAGTTCGCGGGGCTCTTCGCCACCGAGGACCGCGCGATCGGCATGGAGTCGTTCATCGCCCACGGCCCCGGCAAGGCCGAGTTCACCGGCAAGTGACCCGATGACCACAGCTGGCGGATCCGCGCCGCACCGCATCGCCCCGGCGGTGACCCGCGAGGAGGTCGAGGCGGCCTTCGCCGACCCCAAGCTCGCCAACGTGCTCTACCACGACTGGGAGGCGACCACCTATGACGACAAGTGGTCGATCTCCTACGACGAGCGCTGCATCGACTACGCGCGCGGACGATTCGAGCACGTCGGCGGCACCGAGGGCTGGCCGTACGGCGACGCGCTCGAGCTCGGCTGCGGGACCGGGTTCTTCCTGCTCAACCTGATGCAGGCGGGCGTCGCCGAGCGCGGCCACGTGACCGACCTCTCGCCCGGGATGGTGGCCGCCGCGGTGCGTAACGCCGAGGCGCTCGGGCTCCCGGTGGAGGGGCGGGTGGCCGATGCCGAGTCGCTGCCGTACGCCGACGCCTCGTTCGACCTCGTCGTCGGCCACGCGGTGCTCCACCACATCCCCGACGTCGAGCTGGCGCTGCGCGAGGTGCTGCGGGTGCTCAAGCCCGGTGGCCGGTTCGTCTTCGCCGGGGAGCCCACCCGCCACGGCGACTGGGTGGCCCGGCGCCTGTCGCGCCTCACCTGGTGGGGCGCCACCCGCGCTACCCGGCTGCCCCGGATCCGCGACTCCTGGGGGCGGCCCAAGGCCGAGCTCGCCGCCTCGTCGCACGCCGCGATCCTGGAGGCCGTGGTCGACCTGCACACCTTCGACCCCGCCGAGTTGGCGCGGATCGCGCTGCGGGCCGGCGCCATCGATGTGCACACGGTCACCGAGGAGCTCACCGCGTCGTGGTTCGGGTGGCCGGTGCGCACCTTCGAGTGCGCGGTCAACCCCGAGCGGCTCGGGATGCGCTGGGCGATGTTCGCCTACCAAGGCTGGCAGCGGCTGTCGTGGCTGGATCAGCACGTGCTCGACCGAGTGGTGCCGGACCAGCTCTTCTACAACGTCTGCCTGACCGGCGACAAGCCGGCGCCGTAGGTCCGCAGCTTTCAGATCGCCGATCACACCAACACACAACCGGGGCGGTGGGCCCGCGCCGAAGGGGATTCCCCCGCGTGAAAGCCCAGGTCGCGGGGCCCTGCGCGGATCGGTTGTGTGTCGGTGTGGTGGGGCGAACGGATCGGACCGACGGAACGGTTGCGGTCGGCTAGCGTGCGAGGGTGCTTCGCCGCGTGCTGCGTCTGCCTCCGCGCGATCCGCGGCAGGCCCGCTTCATGACCTGGGCCAGCCTGCGCTGGGTCGTCCGCAACCGCGCCTGGACCCCGTGGTACCTCATCCGCTACTGGCGGTTCTTCCTGCTGAGGGTCCGGCACCCGCACATCGTCACCACCGGCTTCGTCTTCATCGGCCGGCGCGTCGAGCTGTACGCGCGCCCCGGGTACGCGCGCCTCGTCCTCGGCCGCTGGGTGCACCTCGGTGACGAGAACCGGCTGCGGGCCCATGAGGGCACGCTCTCGGTGGGCGACAAGTGCGTGTTCGGCCGCGACAACACCGTCAACTGCTACCTCGACATCGAGTTCGGCGCCGCGACGATCGTGGCGGACTGGGTGTACGTGTGCGACTTCGACCACGTGTACGCCGATGTGAACCTGCCGATCAAGGACCAGGGCATCGTCAAGTCGCCGGTGCGGATCGGCCCGGACTGCTGGATCGGGGTCAAGGCCACCGTGCTGCGCGGATCTGTCATCGGGGAGGGATGCGTCCTCGCGGCGCACACCGTGGTGCGCGGAGCGGTGCCGCCGCGCTCGATCGTGGGCGGGGTCCCCGGCCGCGTGCTGAAGGATCGCGACGACGTGTACGAGGCGCAGGCGGCCACCCGCGAGGCGCTGGCCGACATCGCCCGCAAGACGGCCGAGGCCGCCCGCGAGGCCGCCGGACGAGGCGGCGACTGACCGCCCTTCGACAGGGGCTCAGTCGCGGAGCAGGTTGCCCTCGCCGACGGCCATCCGCAGCGCGGGCTGCGGGGGGCGGCCGGGATGCGCTGCCGCGTGGGCGGCCAGCAGGGCGGCCTCCTCGCGGGCGGCCCGCTCGTACACGCCGGCGGTGCGCGCGGCGATGGCCGACCAGCGGTACTCGCGGTCGAGCACCTGCCGGGCGTCGCGGGACATCCGGCGGGCCAGCACCTCGTCGCGCAGCAGCGACGAGACCGCGTCGGCGAGGCCAGGCACGTCGTCTGGGGTGAAGCGCAGCCCGGTGATGCCGTGGTCGACGAACTCGCGCAGCCCCCCGGTGTCGCCGACGACGAGCGGCGTGCCGCACGCGGCCGCCTCAAGCGCCACCATGCCGAACGGCTCATAGAGGCTCGGCACGATGGCGCAGTCGGCCGCGGCCGCCAAGGCGATCAGCCGCTCCTCCCCGAGCCACCCCACGAACCGCACCGACGAGCCGAGCCTGAGCTGGCTGGCCAGCGCGCGCAGCTCGTCGGCGTGGGTGCCCTGTCCGGCCACGACCAGCCGGATGCCGGGGAAGCGGCGGCGCAGCCGGGGCATGGCGCGCAGCAGCGTGTGGACGCCCTTCTCGTACTCCAGCCGGCCGGTGTAGACGATGAGCGGCCCGCCGCCGGCGTACTCGCGCCGGGCGCCCAGCGCGGCCTCACTGGAGACCGACCAGCGGTCGAGGTCGATGCCGTTGGGCACCACGTCGACGGAGTCGGGGGGCAGCTCGAACAGCCGGGTGGCCTCCCACTGCATGTGCGCGGAGCAGGTGATCACGCGGCGGGCCTGGTAGGTCAGCCACCACTCCATCGCGTGGATCGTCTTGGACAGGTCGGTGGGCAGCCAGCCCTGGTGCCGGCCGGCCTCGGTGGCGTGCAGCGTGGCCACGAGCGGCAGGCCGAGGGCCTCCTTGACCGTGGTCGCCGCGTGCGTGACCAGCCAGTCATGGGCGTGGATCACGTCGTACGGGCGCTCGCGCCCCACCCGAAGCGCGGCGCGGGCGATGCCGTGGTTGAACGCCATCACCCAGGCCAGCAGGTCCGACTGCGGCAGCTGCGGCAGGTCGTTGGCCACCCGCAGGATGCGCACCCCGTGGACGGTCTCGTCGGAGGGGGAGCCGTCCACTTCCTGGGTCACGACCGTGACCTCGTGGCCGGCCGCGGCCAGCGCCTCGGACAGGGCGTGCACGTGCCGACCCAGTCCGCCGTAGACGAGCGGGGGGTACTCCCAGGACAGCTGCAGCACGCGCATAGCCCGGCCAGGCTAGCCGCGGAGGGCGGATCCCACCCGCTCAGAGCCGGCGCAGGGCCCGCGCGTCGAGGTGGGCGAACGGGCCGTCGTCGGCCCGATGCAGGGCCGCCAGCGCCCGCGCGTGGCCGGTGTCGCGCCCGATCGCGTCGGCGAGCCGGTGGAAGCGCGCGAGGTGCCCGGCGGCGCGGTCGCGCGCGTATCCGGCCGCGGAGTCCTTGGTGACCATGAACGCCCAGTCGCTGGACAGCGCGAGCAGGGCATCGCGCGAGAGCTGGTCCAAGGCGGGGTCTCGGCCGTGCGAGGGCGGGCGCAGCGCGCCGTCCACCGCGTCCAGCCAGCGCTTCTGCAGGCGAGCGTTGTCGTCGACGAGGTCGGCCACCTGGGCGCCGTCCCAGACCCGCCAGTCCTTGCCGGAACCCCATGAGCCGGGGCCGAGGTCGACCCGCCCCTCCACGTGGCCGGCCTCGGTCGCGCCGCGCAGCGTGGTGACGCGCACCCCGGCCTCGGGCAGCAGCCGCAGCACCTGCTCCAGGAACGCCGGGCCCTCGTGCCACCAATGGCCGAACAGCTCGGTGTCGTACGCCACCACGACCAGCCCCGGCCGGCCGCCCCGCTGGTCGGCGAGGTGGAGGAGCCGGCGCCGCACGACGTCGACGAAGTCCGCCGCGTCGGCGCGGACCTGCCCCGCCGCCCGGCCCGGGTCGTAGGGGGCCTTGTCCTGGCCGCCCGTGCTGCGCGAGGTGACGCGCGCGGGCTTGAGTCCGGAGTCGTGGTCGTACGTGTGGAAGTCGCGGTACCAGCGGCCGCCCGGGTAGCCCTTGCGCGGGGACCACACGCGGTAGGTCACCTCGAGGTCGCGGCCGAAGGCGACCACGTCGGTGTCGCCCACGGTCCAGCCCGCGTCGGTGCCGCGGCCGGCGCCGAGCAGCGTCGGCCCGTCGACGAGGAAGCGCTGGACCCCGGCCTGCGCGTAGAGGTCTTCGAGGCCGGGCCGGTAGCCGCACTCGGGCGCCCAGATGCCCGCCGGCCGCGCGCCCAGCCGTACGGCGGCGTCGTTCAGCCCGGCGTCGAGCGCGAACCGGGCGACGCGGTCGTCGAGTAGCGGCTGGAAGGGGTGGCTCGCCGGCCCGCCGAGCAGCTCCACGGCGCCGCTGTCGGACAGCGCCCGCAGCACCGGCGAGGCGCCGTGCCGCCAGTCGTCGTCGAACGCCGCGAGCGCTTGCTGCGCCTGGGCGAACTCGTACGCGCCGGTGGTGCGGTCCTCGAGGGAGCGCCGCGCGGCCATCGACTGCGCGCGCACCGACCAGAAGCCGAGCCAGGTGTGGAACTCCTGCAGGCAGTACGGGTCGTCGAGCTGCGCGGCCAGCACCGGGGTGACGCCGAGGGTCAGCAGGTCGCGGCGGCCCTCGTCGGCCAGCCTCCGCAGCATCGCGGCGAGGGGCAGGTACGAGGCCGCCCACGACTGGTAGAGCCATTCCTCGCCGACCGGCCACGACCCGTGGTGGGCGAGCCAGGGCAGGTGGGTGTGCAGCACGATCGCGCACGAGCCCACCGGGGCCAAGGACTCCGCGGGGTGGCTCACGGGCGCATCGCGATCACCAACAGGTCGAGCGCCTCGTCGACGCCCTCGTCGCGCAGGTCGAAGTCCGCGGCGGTGAGGCCGGAGACGAAGCCCGCGAGCTCGGAGTCCCACGACTCCGGCGGCCCGGCGAGCTGGGCGTCGACCAGCGGTCCGCGCGCCTGCTCGAAGCGCGCGATCGCGTCGCCGTGGTGCACGCCGAGGACGGCCTCGACGCGCGAGCCCCGCCTCCTCCACGAGTCCGACGAGCTCGTCGGCGTCGTACTCCTGGCTGTGGAAGGGGTTGAGCGGCTTCTCGCCGCGGCCGAGGCCGGGGGAGAACACCGGCCGGTTGGGGGTCGACAGCAGCAGCCGGCCCTCGCCGCGCAGCGCCCGGGCGCATTCCGCGACGTAGGCGGGGGCGTCCCAGAGGTGCTCGACGACCTGGTACGTGACGACCAGGTCGACGCAGCGGTCCGGCAGCGGCAGCGCCACCAGGTTGCCGCGGACCACCGGGACGCCGGGGTACGCCTCGCGCACGTGCGCGGCGGCCGCGGCGTCGTAGTCGAGCCCGATCACGCGGGCGGCGCCGGCGTCGAGCAGGGTCTGCGCGCCGTACCCCTCGCCGCACCCGGCCTCGAGCACCTCCTGGCCGGCTGCGAGCGGCGCCGCGAACAGGTAGGCGACCTCATGCCGCCGGAACCAGTAGTTCTCGTGCCAGATGCCGGGGGCGGTGCGCTCGCCGGTCAACTCCACCCGGCCAGCGTGTCATGGCCGCCCGGAGTCGTCGGAGGCCGCCCACCCCGCGTCAGCGTGGCTGGCTACTGACGGGTAACATCTGGCCCGATGGGACCTCGCCGCGGTGGCGTAACCTCACCGTCGACGCGGGCCCTCGGCACGACCCGTCGTCCTCGGGCCAGCCTGCAGGCGGCCCTTCCGGCTAGGAGATCGGTTCAGCTGCGATGAAGATCCTCGTCTGCGTGAAGTACGTCCCAGACGCCACGGGCAACCGCGCGTTCACCGCCGACCACCTCACGGACCGCGCGTCCGTCGACGGTCAGCTGTCTGAGCTCGACGAGTACGCCATCGAGCAGGCGTTGAAGATCGTCGAGGGGGGCGCCGAGGCCGAGATCGTCTACCTCACGATGGGCCCGGCCGACGCCAGCACCGCGCTGCGCAAGGCGCTGTCGATGGGCGGCGACTCGGCCATCCACGTGACCGACGACGCCCTGGCCGGCTCCGACTACCTGGCCACCTCGCGGGTCCTCGCGGCCGCCGCGCAGAAGGCCGGCTTCGACCTCATCATCTGCGGGATGGCCTCCACCGACAGCGGCGGCTGGGTCGTCCCGGCGATGCTCGCCGAGCGCCTGGGCGTCCCGCAGGCCGACGCTGGCCGGCGAGATCACCCTCGACGGCCAGACCGTCACGATCCGCCGCGACGGCGACAAGGCCACCGAGCGGGTCGCCGTGACGCTGCCGGCGGTCGTGTCCGTGACCGACCAGACCGGCGAGGCCCGCTACCCCTCCTTCAAGGGGATCATGGCGGCCAAGAAGAAGACCGTGGAGACCTGGGGCCTGGCCGATCTCGGCATCGACCCCGCTCAGGTCGGCACCGCCGGCGCCACCACGAAGGTCCTCGACATCACGGCCCGCCCGCCCCGCACCGCGGGGACGGTCGTCGCCGACGAGGGTGACGGCGGCGTCAAGCTCGCCGAGTACCTGTCCGCCCAGAAGTTCATCTGAGACCGCGAGCTAGGAGCCCCCTGACATGTCCGAGGTCCTTGTTCTCGTCGAGCACGCCGACGGCAACGTCCGCAAGCCCGCCCTTGAGCTGCTCACCCTGGCCCGCCGGATCGGCTCGCCGTCCGCCGTGGTCCTGGGCGCCGGCGGCCAGGCCGCGGTCGAGACCCTCGCCCGCCACGGCGCCGAGAAGGTCTACCTGGTCGACAGCGCCGAGCTGGACGGCTTCCTGATCGCCCCGAAGGCCGAGGCGCTCGCGCAGATCGCCGCCGCCGCCAGCCCCGCCGCGATCCTGATCACCTCCGGCAACGACGGCGCCGAGATCGCCGGCCGGCTCGGCGTGAAGCTCGAGTCGGGCGTCCTCACCGACGCCGTCGACCTGCTGGCCGGCGAGTCCGGCCCGGTCGCCGTGCAGTCGGCCTTCGCCGGCTCGTTCTCGGTGACGTCGGCGGTCACGACCGGCACCCCGATCATCACGGTCAAGGCCAACTCCGCGCCCGTGGAGGAGGCCCCCGCCACCCCCGCGGTCGAGCAGGTCGTGGTCACGCTCTCCGACCTGGCGCGCACCGCGCCCGTGCTGTCCAGCGAGCCGCGCAAGGCCAGCGGGCGCCCCGAGCTGACCGAGGCCGCCATCGTGGTCTCCGGCGGGCGCGGGGTCGGCAGCGAGGAGGGCTTCGGCGTCATCGAGCGCCTCGCCGACTCCCTCGGCGCGGCCGTCGGCGCCTCGCGTGCCGCGACCGACGCCGGCTGGTACCCGCACCAGTACCAGGTGGGGCAGACCGGCAAGACCGTCGCGCCTCAGCTGTACGTCGCCGCCGGCATCTCCGGGGCGATCCAGCACCGCGCCGGCATGCAGACGTCGAAGACGATCGTGGCCGTCAACAAGGACGCCGAGGCGCCGATCTTCGAGCTCGTCGACTTCGGCGTGGTGGGCGACCTCTTCACCGTCGTCCCGCAGCTGGCCGACGAGGTCGACAAGCGCAAGGGCTGAGCCCGGCGTCCCCGCCTAGACTCCAGGGGATGTCTGCCTACCTCGACCACGCGGCCACCACGCCGCTGTTGCCGCAGGCCCAGGCGGCCATGGCCGAGGAGTTCGGTCGGGTCGGCAACGCGTCGTCCCTGCACGCCTCAGGCCGTCGCGCGCGCCGCGTCGTCGAGGAGAGCCGGGAGGCCTTGGCCGCCGTCCTGGGCTGCCGGCCCAGCGAGGTCGTCTTCACCTCTGGCGGCACCGAGGCCGACAACCTCGCGGTCAAGGGGCTTTGGTGGGCGCGCCGCGCCGAGGACCCGACCCGCCGCCGCGTCCTGGCGAGCGCCGTCGAGCACCACGCGGTCCTCGACCCGGTCCAGTGGCTCGCCGACCACGAGGGCGCCGAGGTCGAGTGGCTGCCCGTCGACCACCTCGGGCGCGTCGATGTCGACCAGGCGCGCGCCGCGATCGAGCGCGACCCCGGCTCGATCGCGCTCGTCAGCGTGATGTGGGCGAACAACGAGGTCGGCACGATCCAGCCGGTCACCGCGTTGGCCGCCCTTGCCCGCGAGCACGGGCTGCCCTTCCACACCGACGCGGTGCAGGCGGTGGGGCACCTGCCGGTCGACTTCGCCACCTCGGGCGCCGACGCGCTCACGCTGTCGGGCCACAAGCTCGGCGGGCCGGTCGGTATCGGCGCGCTCGTCCTCGGCCGCGGGGTGGCCCCCGTCCCGGTCGCCCATGGGGGCGGACAGGAGCGCGAGGTGCGCTCGGGCACCTTGGACACCCCGGCGATCGCCGGCCTCGCCGCGGCCGCGGCCGTCACCGCCTCGCCGGCAGACCCCCGATCGGGCTGGGCGCAGGTGGCCTCGCTGCGCGACTCCCTGGTCCGCGCGGTGCTGGCGGTCGTCCCCGACGCCGTCCTCAACGGCGACCCCGATCCGGCCGGGCGGCTGCCCGGCAACGCGCACTTCTCGTTCCCCGGCTGCGAGGGCGACGCGCTCCTGCTGCTCCTCGACGCCGCCGGTGTCGAGTGCTCAACCGGGTCGGCGTGCTCGGCGGGGATCGCCCAGCCGAGCCACGTGCTCCTCGCGATGGGCGCCGACCCGGTCACGGCCCGCTCGTCCCTGCGCTTCTCGCTCGGTCTGACCTCGACCGCGGCCGACGTGGCCGCGCTGGCCGACGCCCTCGGCCCGGCGGTCGAGCGCGCCCGCCGCGCCGGCCTGGTCGCGACGGCCCGGCGGCGCTGACGTGCGCGTCGTGGCCGCCCTCTCCGGCGGCGTTGACTCCGCTGTGGCGGCCGCGCGCGCCGTCGACGCCGGGCACGACGTCGTCGGCGTCCACCTCGCGCTGTCCCGCCACCCCGAGGCCCACCGGACCGGCTCGCGCGGCTGCTGCACCCTCGACGACGCGCGTGACGCCCGACGGGTGGCGGACCTGCTCGGGATCGCGTTCTACGTCTGGGACCTCGCCGAGGAGTTCCAGGAGCAGGTCGTCGACGACTTCGTGGCCGAGTACGCCGCCGGACGCACCCCCAACCCGTGCCTGCGCTGCAACGAGCGGATCAAGTTCTCGGCCGTGCTCGACCGGGCGGTCGCGCTCGGCTTCGACGCGGTGTGCACCGGCCACTACGCGATCGTCGAGGACGATCCCGCCCTCGGCCGGGTGCTGCGCCGCGGGGTGGACCCCGCCAAGGACCAGTCGTACGTCCTCGGGGTGCTCACCGCCGAGCAGCTGGCGCGCTCGCTGTTCCCGCTAGGCCCGTCGCTCAAGTCGGAGGTGCGCGAGGAGGCGGCAGCGCGAGGGCTGCTCGTGGCCGAGAAGCCCGACAGCCACGACCTGTGCTTCATCCCCGACGGCGACACCGCGGGCTTCCTCGGCCGGTCGCTGGGTCCGGCGGACGGGCTCATCGTCGACACCGACGGCGCCGCGGTCGGCCGGCACCAGGGCGCCTGGTCGTACACCGTCGGCCAGCGCCGCGGCCTGCGCCTCGACCGGCCCGCGCCCGACGGCCGGCCCCGCTTCGTGCTGGCGATCGAACCCGCCGCCAACCGGGTCGTCGTCGGTCCCCGCGAGGCGCTAGCCGTCGACGTCATCCGCGGTGAGCGGCCGCTGTGGTGCGGCCCGGTCCCAGCGGGCGGATTCGACTGCCTGGCCCAGGTCCGCGCGCACGGCGAGCCGGGCGCGGCCCGCGCCGAGGTGGCCGGCGAGGGGATCGAGGTGGCGCTTGCCGAGCCGATGACCGGCGTGGCGCCCGGCCAGGCGGTGGTGCTGTACGCGGGCGACCGGGTGATCGGGTCGGCCACGATCGCCAGTGCCGCCCGGGCCGCCCACTCGGCCTGCGCCGACTAGCCTCCCGCGCATGACCGCCGCGCACGGATTGTGGCCCAAGGGGGCCGCCACCGGGTGCGGCTCCATGCCCGGGACCGACCCGGGGGAGGCCCTGGCCGTGGTGGCCGGCGAGCTGCCCGACCTGCCGCACCTGCCGGAGTCGCCGAACCGGGGTCCAGGCGCCGAGCTGACCGGGCGCGCGGCGGCCCTGCTCGTCGACCTGCCGCTTGAGCACCGCTCCACCGGGTGGGGCGCGGCCGGAGCCGCGGGCCTGGACCTGCGCCGGGCCCGTGCCTACCTCGCCCACGACCTCGACCTGCTCGAGGAGCGGTTCGCCGGCTACGCGGGGCCGCTGAAGCTGCAGGTGTGCGGGCCGGTCACCCTCGCGGCGACCGTGGAGCTGCGCTCGGGGGAGAAGGCGCTCGCCGACCCCGGCGCGATGCGCGATCTGGCCCGGTCGCTGGCCGAGGGAGTGGCCGCGCACATCGCCGAGGTCCGCCGCCGGGTGCCGGGAGCCGAGCTGCTCCTGCAGTGGGACGAGCCCGGTCTCCCAGCGGTGCTGGAGGGGCGGGTGCCGACGGCCTCGGGGTGGGGGCGGCTGCGCGCCCTGCAGCCGGCCGAGGCGGAGGCGCTGCTGGGCGCGGCGTTCGCCGCCGCCGCCCACGCCGGTGCGGCGCCCGGAGCCCACTGCTGCGCCCCGGAGGCCCCGGTCGCGCTGCTCGCCCGCTCGGGCGCCCGCTTCCTCTCGCTCGACGTGACCCTGGCCCAGCCGGTGGAGCCGCTCGGCGAGGCGCTCGAGGCAGGCATCGCGCTGATCGCGGGGCTCGTCCCCAGCGACGGATCCGCGGGGCGGGCGGAACCGTCGGACCCAGGCCGTACGGTGGCGCCGATGCGCGCGCTCTGGAGTCGGATCGGGCTTCCGCCGGAGGCCCTGGCGGATGTGGCGGTGAGCCCGACCTGCGGGCTCGTCCGGCGCCTCGCCGGATGCCGCGCGGGCCGCGTTGGACGCCAGCCGGTTGGCCGCGCGACGCCTCGCCGAGGACCCGGAGGGCTCCGTTGGCCGCTGACATCCCCGCTGACGTCCCGGCTGACGCACGGGCGCGCCACGAGGAGCTGGTGGCCGAGATCCGCCGCCACCGCTTCCTCTACTACGAGCGGGAGTCCCCGGAGATCGGCGACTCCGAGTACGACGCGCTGGAGCAGGAGCTCCGCGCCTTGGAGGCCGCGCACCCGGCCCTGGTGACCCCGGACTCGCCGACCCAGACGGTGGGCGGCTCGGTGTCGGAGATGTTCGTCCCGGTCGAGCACCTCGAGCGGATGATGAGCCTGGACAACGCGTTCTCGCCCGAGGAGCTGCAGGCGTGGGCGGCCCGGCTGGTCCGCGACCTGGTGCTCGCCAACGGCGAGGAGCCGGCGTACCTGTGCGAGCTGAAGGTCGACGGGCTCGCCGTCGACCTCGTCTACCGCGAGGGCCGGCTGGTGTCGCTGGCGACCCGCGGCGACGGACGGGTCGGCGAGGACGTCACCTACAACGTGCGGCACATCCCGGCGATCCCGCAGCGGCTCGCCGCGGGGACGCTGGGCGGGCGCGCGCTGGCCGTGCCGGCGCTGCTGGAGGTGCGCGGCGAGGTGTTCTTCCCGGTCGCCGCCTTCGAGGCCCTCAACGAGCAGGTGCTCGCGGCGGGCCGCTCCCCGTTCGCCAATCCGCGCAACGCCGCCGCCGGCACCCTGCGCCAGCGGATGGACACCCGCGAGCAGCGCCTTGACGGAGGCCCGCGCCGCGGTCTCGGGTGGCGGCACGGCGCGCGGCGAGGCCAAGGCCGACCGGATCGCCGACGACGTCGCCCGCGCGGCCGCCGCGCTGGGCCAGCTGCGCCTGGTGGTGCACGGGATCGGGGCCCGCGAGGGCTACCAGCCCGCCACCCAGTCGGAGTCGTACGACGCGATGGCGGCGTGGGGGCTTCCGGTGAGCCCCCACACCCGGGTGCTGGGCAGCCTGGCCGAGGTGCTCGCGTTCATCGACCACCACGGCGCGCACCGCCACGACGTCGAGCACGAGATCGACGGGGTCGTCGTCAAGGTCGACGACCTCGCGCTGCAGGGCCGGCTCGGCTCGACCAGCCGCGCGCCGCGGTGGGCGATCGCCTACAAGTACCCCGCCGAGGTCGTCACCACCCGGCTGGAGGGCATCTTCACGAGCGTGGGGCGCACCGGGCGGGTGACGCCCTTCGGCCAGATGGCCCCGGCCAAGGTGGCCGGCTCCACCGTGCGGATGGCCACCTTGCACAACGCCTCGGAGGTCGCCCGCAAGGGCGTGCTCGTCGGCGACCTGGTCTACCTGCGCAAGGCCGGCGATGTGATCCCCGAGATCATCGGCCCGGTCGTCGAGGCGCGCACCGGCTCCGAGCGGGCCTGGACGATGCCGACGCACTGCCCGGAGTGCGGCACCCCGCTCGCGCCGGAGAAGGACGGCGACGCCGACATCCGCTGCCCCAACGCGCGCGGCTGCCCGGCGCAACTGCGCGAGCGGGTCTTCCACGTCGCCTCGCGCGGGGCGCTCGACATCGAGGCGCTCGGGTACAAGGCGGCGATCGCCCTGCTCGACTGCGGGTTGATCGCCGACGAGGGCGACCTGTTCGGGCTCACCGCCGCCGACCTCGCCCGCTGCCCGTTCTTCACCCGCGCCGACGGCGAGCTCACCGCCAACGCCGAGGCGCTGCTCGGCAACCTCGAGGCCGCCAAGTCCCAGCCGCTGTGGCGCGTCCTGGTCGCGCTGTCGATCCGGCACGTGGGGCCGACGGCCGCCCAGTCGCTGGCCCGCGAGCTGCGCGAGCTCGAACGGATCCGCACGGCGCCGGTCGAGGAGCTCGCGGCGGTGGACGGCGTCGGGCCGGTGATCGCCGAGGCCCTCCGCGAGTGGTTCGCCGTCGACTGGCACGCCGCGATCGTCGAGCGGTGGGAGCGAGACGGCGTCCGGATGGCCGACGAGGCGGCCGCCGACCAGGGGCCGCGACCGCTTGAGGGGGTCACCGTCGTCGTCACCGGCACGCTGGAGGGGTTCACCCGCGACGCAGCCGAGGGGGCCGTCCAGGGGCTTGGAGGCAAGGCCACCGGCTCGGTGTCGAAGAAGACCGGGTTCGTCGTCGTCGGCGCCAACCCGGGCTCCAAGGCCGACAAGGCGGCCGCGCTGGGCGTCCCCGTCCTCGACGAGGCCGGCTTTCGGGTGCTCCTCGAGCAGGGCCCGGACGCGGCGCGCGCGGCGGCGGGTGGCTGAGCGCGGCAGGCCGGGGCCCGCAGCCGCTCAAGCCCCCGGCGCAGCGGGCCGATCTTCCGCTAGAGGCGTGCCCCGGCCTGGGGTGGCCCGGCCACGTCTGTGGCACGCCGCGAGGCAGGAGGGGCCATGAACCAGGGCGGGCGTCCCTCCCTGCTGCGTCCCTCGCTGTTCATGGTCGACTACCACTTCGCGGTCGTCCTCGGGTGGCTGCTGGTGGCCGCCGCCCTCTGGCAGGTCACCCAGCACATCGGCGCGATGCCCGCGGCCTTCTGGGTGCTCGCGGCGATGGTCCTGCTCGGCGAGATCCGCCCGGTCCTCACCACCACCGACTACGACCCGCAGGGCGTGGTCACCTCGACGGCCTTCGTGCTGGCCATCTTGTACCTGTGGGGGCTGTGGCCGGCCATGCTTGTTCCAGGCGTTCGCGACCGTGGTGTCCGAGGTGGTCAAGCGCAAAGAGCTGTGGAAGGTGCTGTTCAACGTCGGGCAGTACACCCTCAGCATCACGGCGGCGTGGCTGGTCATGTGGGTCGCCGGCGTGGGCGACGGCGTCAGCGGGCGCACGGGCGACGTGCTCTACGGCAGCGACCTGTGGTGGATCGTGACCACCTGGGTGGTCTGGTTCCTCGCCAACAACGCCCTGGTCTCGGCGGCGATGGGCGACGAGGGCTACACGTTCGCCGAGGCCTTCATGGAGGACCTGTCCTTCTACGTCGTGTCGACCTTCGCGGTCATCGCGCATCTCCCCGTTGGTCGTGATCGTCGCGGTCGAGAGCGCCTGGTACCTCCCGCTGCTGCTCCTGCCGTTCTTCGCGGTGGTCAAGACCGGCGAGATCTCCCGCGAGAAGGAGCGGCAGTCCCTGCACGACTCGCTGACCGGGATGCCCAACCGCAAGCTGCTCGTGCGGCGGATCGAGGAGCAGGTCTCCGACCACGCGCTGCGCGGCGGGGAGCCGTTCGCCCTGCTCATGCTCGACCTCGACCGCTTCAAGGAGGTCAACGACACCCTCGGCCACCATGTGGGCGACGGCCTGCTGGCGCTCGTCTCCGCGCGGATCCGGTCCGCGGTGCGCCCCGACGACGTGGTCGCCCGGCTGGGCGGCGACGAGTTCGCGGTCCTGCTGCCGTCGATCACGGACGCCGACGGCGCCCGGGAGGTCGCCGAGCGGATCCGGCGGGCCCTGGTCGAGCCGTTCTCCACCGAGGGGGTCCTGCTGGAGGTCGAGGCGTCGCATCGGGGTCGCGCTCTTCCCCCAGCACGGCGCCACGGTGGACCTGCTCATGCAGCACGCCGACGTCGCGATGTACCTCGCCAAGGAGGCCCGCAGCGGCGCCGAGGTGTACGAGCCCGAGCGCGACCAGCACTCGGCCGACCGCCTGGGCATGCTGGCCGGGCTTCGGCACGCGATCGACGCGGGCCAGCTGGAGCTGCACTACCAGCCCAAGGTCGTCCCTCCCAGGGGGCGTGGTGACGGGGGTCGAGGCGCTGGTGCGCTGGCGGCACCCCGAGCGCGGCCTCGTGCCGCCGGACGAGTTCATCCCGCTGGCCGAGACGAGCGGGCTGATGCACCGGCTCACCGCGTGCGTCGTGGACCAGGCGCTGGCGCAGGCCGCGCGCTGGCGCGCCGAGGGCATGGAGATCCCGGTGGCCGTGAACGTCTCGGCCCGCGACCTGCACGGCACCGAGCTGGTCGAGCACCGTGGAGCGCGGGCTGGCGCGGCACGGACTGCCCCCCGAGGCGCTCCGCCTCGAGCTGCACCGAGCGCGTGCTGATGGCCGACTCGTCGCGGGTGCGCGAGACGCTGGCGGCGCTTGAGCGGCTCGACGTCTCGCTGTCCCTGGATGACTTCGGGACGGGCTACCACTCGATGGTCATGCTCACCCGGCTGCCGGTCTGCGAGATCAAGGTCGACCGCTCGTTCGTCGCCCGGATGCAGCACGCCGACGAGGACCTGTCCATCGTGCGCTCGATCATCGAGCTGGCCCACGCGCTCGGGCTGCACACCGTGGCCGAGGGCGTCGAGACCGAGGGGGAGTGGGCGAGCCTGCGCGGCCTGGGCTGCGACTCGGCGCAGGGCTACTACGTGGCCCGGCCGATGCCCGCCGAGCAGGCCACCGAGTGGCTGGCGGCCCAGGTCGCCCGCCCCCTCGTCGTCGCCGACTGAGCCCCGTCGGGCGAGCCTGCGGGCCCGCCTAGACTGCCGCCCATGCCCTCCATCTCCCGTGACGAGGTCGCGCACCTCGCCCGGTTGGCCCGCATCGACCTGACGCCGGACCACCTGGACCACCTGGCCACCCAGCTGGACGTCATCTTGGGGTCGGTCGCCCAGGTCGCCGAGGTCGCGGCCGCCGACGTGCCCGCGACCTCCCACCCGATGCCGCTCGTCAACGTCTTCCGGGTCGACGAGGTGCGCCCCTCGCTGACCCCGGAGCAGGCGCTGTCCAGCGCCCCTGCGGTCGAAGACCAGCGCTTCCGGGTGCCGCAGATCCTCGGGGACGACGCATGAGCGCGAGCGGATCGGACCTCATCCACCGCACCGCCGCCGGGCTCGCCGACAGCCTGGCCGCCGGCGACGTCTCCGCGGTGGAGGTCGCCGAGGCCCACCTGGACCGCATCGACGCCGTCGACGGCCGCGTGCACGCGTTCCTCCATGTCGACCGCGAGGGCGCGCTGGCGGCGGCGAAGGCGGTCGACGCCCGGCGCGCGGCGGGCGAGCCGCTTGGCCCGCTGGCCGGGGTGCCGCTCGCGCTCAAGGACGTCCTGACGATGCAGGGCGTGCCCACGACCTGCGGCTCGCGCATCCTCGAGGGCTGGCGGCCGGCGTACGACGCCACGGTGACCCGCCGGCTCAAGGACGCGGGCGTGGTGATCCTCGGCAAGACCAACATGGACGAGTTCGCGATGGGCTCCTCCACCGAGCACTCCGCGTACGGCCCCACCCGCAACCCCTGGGACCTCGACCGGATCCCCGGGGGGTCCGGCGGCGGCTCGGCGGCCTCGCTTGCCGCGTACGAGGCGCCGCTCGCGATCGGCACCGACACCGGCGGCTCGATCCGCCAGCCGGCCGCCGTCACCGGCACCGTGGGCGTGAAGCCGACGTACGGCGGCGTGTCGCGCTACGGCCTGGTGGCCCTGGCCTCGTCGCTCGACCAGGCCGGCCCCTGCGCCCGCACCGTGCTCGACGCCGCCCTGCTGCACAGCGTGATCGGCGGGCACGACCCGCTCGACTCGACCTCGCTCGACGTCCCCGTGCCGCCGGTGGTCGAGGCCGCCCGGCAGGCCGACGTCAAGGGCCTGCGGATCGCGGTCGTCACCGAGCTCGGCGGCGAGGGCTACCAGCCGGGGGTGCGCCAGCGCTTCGAGGAGTCGGTGGCCCTGCTCGAGGGGCTCGGCGCCGAGATCGTCGAGGTGTCGTGCCCGCACTTCCCGTACGCGCTGGCGGCGTACTACCTGATCCTGCCCAGCGAGGCGTCGAGCAACCTGGCCAAGTTCGACGGCATGCGCTTCGGCCTGCGCGTGGGCGACGACGGCGAGGCGGGTGTCGACGAGGTCATGTCGCGCACCCGGGCCGCGGGCTTCGGCGACGAGGTGGTGCGGCGCATCATGCTCGGCACCTACGCGCTGTCCGCGGGCTACTACGACGCGTTCTACGGCCAGGCGCAGAAGGTGCGCACGCTGATCCAGCGCGACTTCGCCGCGGCGTTCGAGACCGCCGACGTGCTGATCTCGCCGACCGCGCCGACCACCGCGTTCCGGCTCGGCGAGAAGCTCGACGATCCGCTGGCGATGTACCTCAACGACGTCGCCACCATCCCGGCCAACCTGGCCGGGACCCCGGGCATGTCGCTGCCGGTGGGGCTCGCCCCCGAGGACGGCCTGCCGGTCGGCCTGCAGATCATGGCCCCCGCGATGGCCGACGACCGGCTCTACCGGGTCGGGGCCGCGCTGGAGGCCGCGCTCGCGGACCGCTGGGGCGGCCCGCTGCTCAAGGAGGCCGCGTCGCTGTGACCGCCGTCGCTGGGACCGCCGCTGGCCCGTCCGCGCTGATGCCGTACGACGAGGCCGTCGCCGCGTACGACCCCGTCCTCGGGCTCGAGGTGCACGTCGAGCTCGGCACCGCCTCGAAGATGTTCTGCGGCTGCGCCACGGAGTTCGGCGCGCCGCCCAACTCGCAGACCTGCCCGACCTGCCTCGGGCTGCCGGGCTCGCTGCCCGCGCTCAACCGCACGGCGGTGGAGTCGGCGATGCGGATCGGGCTGGCGCTGAACTGTCAGGTCGCCGAGTGGTGCCGCTTCGCGCGCAAGAACTACTTCTACCCGGACATGCCGAAGAACTTCCAGACGTCGCAGTACGACGAGCCGATCTGCTTCGACGGCTGGCTCGACATCGACGTCGAGACCGACGAGGGCGTCCTGCCGTTCCGGATCGAGATCGAGCGCGCCCACATGGAGGAGGACACCGGCAAGACGTCGCACCTGGGCGGCGCCACCGGTCGCATCCACGGCGCCGACTACTCCCTCGTCGACTACAACCGCGCCGGCATCCCGCTCATCGAGATCGTCACCAAGCCGGTGGCGGGGGCGGGACGGCACGCCCCGGAGGTGGCCAAGGCGTACGTCACGGCGCTGCGCGACCTGCTGCGCTCGCTGGGCGTCAGCGACGTGAAGATGGAGCAGGGCTCGCTGCGCTGCGACGTGAACCTCTCGCTGCGCCCGTCGCCCGAGGCGCCCTCTGGGCACCCGCTCGGAGACGAAGAACGTCAACTCGCTGCGGTCGGTGGAGCGCGCGGTGCGCTACGAGATCGGCCGCCAGGCGGCTTTGCTCGCCGGCGGCGGATCGGTGGTCCAGGAGACCCGGCACTGGCACGAGGACACCGGGCTCACCACGCCCGGCCGCAGCAAGGAGGAGGCCGAGGACTACCGGTACTTCCCGGAGCCCGACCTCGTGCCGATCGCCCCGTCCCGGGAGTGGGTCGACGAGCTGCGCGCGACGCTGCCCGAACTGCCCGCCGAGCGGCGCCGCCGGCTGCAGGCCGAGTGGGAGCTGTCGGACTTCGAGATGCAGTCGGTGCTCAACGCCGGAGCCGTGGAGGTCATCGAGGCGACGATCGCGGCCGGCGGCTCGGTCGCCGGCGCCCGCAAGTGGTGGATGGGCGAGCTCGCGCGGGTCGCCAACGAGCGCGGGCGTCGAGCTGGCCGAGCTGCCGGTCTCCGCGACCGACGTCGCCCGGGTCGAGGCGCTCGTCGCCGACGGCCAGGTCAACGACAAGCTCGCCCGCCAGGTGCTCGAGGGCGTGCTGGCGGGCGAGGGCTCGCCGGACGACGTGGTGGCCACCCGCGGGCTCGCTGTGGTCTCGGACGACTCCGCGCTCGGCGCGGCCGTCGACGCCGCCATCGCGGCCGACCCCGATGCGGCCCAGAAGATCCGCGACGGCAAGGTCGCCGCGGCCGGCGCCCTCGTCGGGGCCGTGATGAAGGCGACCCGCGGGTCCGCCGACGCCGCGCGCGTCCGCGAGCTCATCCTCGACCGCCTCACCTGAAACACAACGGTTGAGGCGGGGGTCACACGTTCTGCCGTGTGACCCCCGCCTCAACCGTTGTGCGAGGGGTCGCACGTTCTGCCGTGTGAGGTGGCCCGCTCCGGTGTGACCCGAACGGTGGACCGCCGACAGGCGCAGGGTTGCGGTTGACGCAGCGTCAACCCGTACCGTCGTCGGCATGGACGCGCGGAGCATGGATGCGGTCGCCTCGGACGGTGCCCGCATGCCGAGGCCCTCGACATCGCCGCCCTGGCGCGCGTCTCGGGCGTGAGCAGCCGGACGCTGCGCCACTACGACGCGATCGGCCTGCTGAGGCCGTCGGCGACCCGGTCCGACGGACGCCGACGGTACGGCCGGGCCGAGGTGCTGCGGCTGCAGCGGATCCTCATCCTGCGCTCGCTGGGCCTGGGGCTCGACGCGATCGGCGCCGTCCTGGCCGCCGAGGTGGACGAGGCCGCCGCGCTGCGCGAGCACCGCGCGCGGTTGCGGGCCGAACGCCTCCGGCTCGACGCCCTGCTCGCCACCGTGGACCGCACGATCGACCATCTGGAGAAGGGGACCCCCATGAGCACCGAGGACGTCTTCGCCGGCCTGCCCGGCTACGACGCCGAGCAGCAGCGGGAGTACGAGCGCGAGGCCGCCGAGCGCTGGGGCCAGGACGCGGTGGACGCCTCCCGGGCCCGGATCGGCGGCTGGACGAAGCAGGACGCCGCCGCCTCGATGGAGGAGCACGCCGCCCTCAGCCGCGACCTGGCCGGCCTGATGGCCGAGGGGGCGTCCGTCGAGGACCCCCGCGTGCAGGCGGTGGTCGCCCGCCACCACGCCTGGGTCAGCCAGTTCTGGACGCCGGACGCCGACGCGTACGAGGGGCTGGGCCGGATGTACGTCGACGACGAGCGCTTCGCGGCGAACGTACGACGCCTTCGCCCCGGGGCTGGCGGCGTTCCTGCGCGACGCGATCGCCGTCTACGCCGTCGAGCGCCTGGCCTGACCCTCAGCGCAGCCTCACCTGGGCCACCCGGTCGTCGCCGGCGCGCGGGTCGCCGCGGCCGTCGGTGTTGGAGGTCGTGACCCACAGCCCGCCGCCAGGAGCGGCCAGGACCCCGCGGACCCGGCCGAGCTCGCCCTCGAGGAAGGCGCGCGGCTGCCCGGCCTGCGGTCCGTCCAGCGGGACCTGCCAGAGCCGCTGGCCGCGCAGCGCGCCGAGGTAGGCCACGTCGGCGACGATCGCCAGGCCGCTGGGCGAGGCCTCCGAGGTCGGCCACGAGGCATAGGGGTCGACGTAGGTCGGCGCCCCGCCCGGGCCCTCGACGGCCGGCCAGCCGTAGTTGCCGCCGCGCTCGATCCGGTTCAGCTCGTCGCGGGCCCTCGCCCCGAACTCCGAGGCCCACAGCTGCCCGGTCGAGTCGAACGCCAGGCCCTGGACGTTGCGGTGCCCGTACGACCAGACCGGGGAACCGGGGAAGGGGTTGTCGGCCGGGACCGACCCGTCCGCGGCCACCCGCAGGACCTTGCCGCCGAGCGAGCCGAGGTCCTGGGCGAGCTCGGGGATCCCCTCGTCGCCGGTGGAGATCCACAGCAGGCCACCGGGCCCGAACGCCAGCTGCCCGCCGTTGTGGATCGCGCCCTTGGGGATGCCTGCGAGCACGACCTGCGGCGGGCCGAGGGAGCCGCCCTCCGGCCATGGCATCCGCACGACCCGGTTGTCACGCGCGGCGGTGAGGTAGGCGTAGACGAGCCGGTCCTGGGCGAAGGAGGGGGCCACGGCCAGACCGAGCAGTCCCCCTTCGCCTTCGGCGACGACCCCGGGGACGCCGCCCACCGCGACCGGGTCCGAGCCGGGACGCACCTGCAGCACGCGTCCGGTGGGCCGCTCGGAGACCAGCGCCGAGCCGTCCGGCAGCAGGGCCAGCCCCCAGGGCACCTGCAGGCCGTCGGCCACCGTGGGGCCGAGGTCGGCCGCCGGCAGCGGATCGGGCACCACAGCGGCCGGGGTGGGGGTCGCCGACGGCGCCGCGGACGAGGCGGCGGGCGGCGGCGACTCAGGCGTGGCGGACTCCTGCGCGGAGCAGGCAGCGAGCGCCAGGGCCGTCAGGGCGATCGCGCACGCGGTCGCGGGCTTGGTGGACATCGGCTACCAGTGTGTCCCGGCCCCGGCCGGGCCGCCCGTTAGGGTCCCGGTCGTGACCCACGCCTGGCTGCCCTTCGACGCCGACGAGCTCGGCGGGCTCCCGGCCGGGATGACCGCGGATCGCTACGACGGCGCCGCCGAGCCCCCCGGGATCGAGCGCGTCGAGGTGTACGTCCCGCCGTACATGGCGCCCGAGCACACCCTCGCGGTGATGGCCCGGATGCCGGCCTTGCGCGTGGTGCAGACGCTGACGGCGGGGTCGACAACGTGTGGCCGCACCTGCCCGCGGGCGCGGTGCTCTGCAACGCGCGCGGGGTGCACGACGCCTCGACCGCCGAGCTGGTGGTCGGCCTGATGATCGCCTCGCTGCGGCGGATCCCCGAGTTCGTCCGCGCGCAGGAGTCCGGGACGTGGGCGTACGGCCGCTACGACGCGCTGGCGGACAAGCGGGTGCTCATCGTCGGGTACGGGTCGGTGGGGGAGGCCATCGAGCGGCGGCTGGCCGGCTTCGAGGTCGAGGTGGTGCGGGTGGCGCGCAGCCCCCGACCGGGCCCGCCGGCGGTCGAGGGGTTCGACCGGCTCCACGACCTGCTGCCCGACGCCGACGTGGTCGTGCTGATCTGCCCGCTCACCGACGAGACGAGGGGGCTCGTCGACGCCGCCTTCCTCGCCCGGATGCGCGACGGCGCGCTGCTGGTGAACGCCGCCCGCGGCCCCGTGGTGGTCACCGCCGACCTGCTCGCCGCGCTGGAGTCCGGGTCGGCTGCGGGCCGCGCTGGACGTCACCGACCCCGAGCCGCTGCCGGCCGACCACCCGCTCTGGCGGGCGCCGAACACCCTGATCAGCCCGCATGTCGGCGGCAACACGACAGCCTTCCTGCCGCGGGCCCGGCGGCTCGTCGCGGAGCAGCTGGCCCGCCTGGCTGCGGGGGAGGAACCGCTGAACGTCGTGCCGCGCCCGCTTGGGTAGCGTTCAGGCCATGACCGCCGAGCTCCAGAGCGCCGCAGCCGCAGACCCCCGACATCAAGCCGCGCAGCCGCCAGGTCACCGACGGCCTTGAGCGGGCGGCGGCCCGCGGCATGCTCCGCGCGGTCGGCATGGGCGACGACGACTGGGTGAAGCCGCAGATCGGCGTGGCCAGCTCGTGGAACGAGATCACCCCCTGCAACCTCTCGCTGCAGCGGCTGGCCCAGGCGGCCAAGGAGGGGGTGCACGCCGGGGGCGGCTACCCGCTGGAGTTCGGCACGATCTCGGTGTCCGACGGCATCTCGATGGGCCACGAGGGGATGCACTTCTCGCTGGTGTCCCGCGAGGTGATCGCCGACTCGGTCGAGACGGTGATGCAGGCCGAGCGGCTCGACGGCGCCGTGCTGCTGGCCGGCTGCGACAAGTCCCTGCCCGGCATGCTGATGGCGGCTGCCCGGCTCGATCTGGCCGCGGTCTTCCTGTACGCGGGCTCGACGATGCCCGGCCGGCTCGGCGACAAGGACGTCACGATCATCGACGCCTTCGAGGCGGTCGGCGCCTGCGCCCGCGGGCTGATCACCCGCGCCGAGGTCGACGCCATCGAGCGGGCGATCTGCCCCGGCGAGGGCGCCTGCGGAGGCATGTACACCGCCAACACGATGGCCGCGGTCGCCGAGGCGCTCGGCATGTCGCTGCCCGGCTCGGCAGCCCCGCCCGCGGTCGACCGCCGCCGCGACGGCTTCGCCCGCCGCTCCGGCGAGGCCGTGGTCGAGATGCTGCGCCAGGGGATCACGGCGCGGCAGGTCATGACGCGCGAGGCGTTCGAGAACGCGATCGCCGTCGTGATGGCGGTCGGCGGCTCGACCAACGCGGTGCTGCACCTGCTGGCGATCGCCCGCGAGGCCGACGTCGAGCTGACGCTGGACGACTTCAACCGGATCGGCGACCGGGTGCCGCACCTGGCCGACGTCAAGCCGTTCGGCCGGTTCGTGATGACCGACGTCGACCGCATCGGCGGGGTGCCGGTCGTGATGAAGGCGCTGCTCGACGCCGGGCTGCTGCACGGCGACTGCCTCACGGTGACCGGCAAGACGATGGCCGAGAACCTCGCCGCGATCGACCCGCCGGACCCGGACGGCCAGATCATCCGGGCCATGGCCGAGCCGATCCACGCCACCGGCGGGATCTGCGTGCTCAAGGGGTCGATGGCGCCCGAGGGCGCCGTGGTGAAGACCGCCGGCTTCGACGCCGACGTCTTCGAGGGCACCGCGCGGGTCTTCGAGCGCGAGCGGGCCGCGATGGACGCGCTCGAGGCCGACGAGATCTCAGCCGGCGACGTCGTGGTGATCCGCTACGAGGGGCCCAAGGGCGGCCCCGGGATGCGCGAGATGCTCGCGATCACCGGCGCGATCAAGGGCGCCGGCCTCGGCAAGGACGTGCTGCTGCTCACCGACGGGCGGTTCTCCGGCGGCACCACCGGGCTGTGCATCGGCCACGTCGCGCCGGAGGCCGTCGACGGCGGCCCGATCGCGTTCGTCCGGGACGGCGACCGGATCCGCGTCGACATCAGCGCCCGCACCATGGACCTGCTGGTCGACGAGGCCGAACTGGCCGCGCGTCGTGCGGGCTGGGAGCCGCTGCCCCCGCGCTACACCCGCGGCGTGCTGGCGAAGTACGCGCAACTCGTGCACTCAGCCGCCGAGGGCGCCATCTGCGGCTAGGCCGCCGCGACTACGGCTTGCACTTGCTGATGCGCATCGGCTCGAACCTCACCACGTTGCGGTCGGACAGATCCATCGTGGTGTCGAAGAACGCCTTGACAATTCCCTGGTGGGCGACCTTGAGGTAGACCCCGACGGCCTGACCGTCGGGAATCGAAGTGGGCGGCAGAACCGCCGGGACGGTGCTCGGGCAGGCATTGATGTTCACGGGGTTCCACGTGCCGGAGACGTACCGGAAGGCCGGGTCGAATGCGGTGCCGGCTCCGTCCGGGTCCCAATATCGATAGCGCACGCAGTAGGCCGGCGGGCAGGTGGTGATCGAGGCGCTGCCGTCCTGTTTCCAATTGGCGGATCTGCGTCGGATAGCCGTTGAGATTGGCCAAGTAGACCCAGAGCTCGCTGATCGAGTTCGCTGGCAGGGCGCTGCCGCTGGAGAGCAGGGCCTGGGAGGCCAGGTAGGCAAACGAGGGATCAGCGTTGGGCCGCGCGGGCACCGGTGGCCCCTGGTGGCCCTCCACGTTACCGACCCTGGGATTGGTCGACGCGGTGCGGGCAGCATCACGAACCAGGTTGCTCGCCGCCACGTAGTCACGCAGCAGGAGCGCGAATTCGGTGATCCCGAAGGTCAGCAGCAGGATCAGCGGAATGATCAAGGCAGCCTCGACCGCGGCCGCGCCCGAGTCGCCCCCCCGCCGCCTGATGCGAAGTCGGCGCATCACTCCTCCAGCCGCCCCTACGGCTTGCAGTTGCCCGATCCCTGCCGCATCGGTTCGAACTTCACCACGCTGCGGTCGGACAGGTTCATCGTCGTGTTGACGAATGCCTGGGTGAATCCCCGGTGGCCACCCGCAGGTAGACGCCCACCGCTTGCGCATTCGGGTCCGCGGGGCAGGCGTTGATGGTGGCGGGGTTCCAAGTGCCCGAGATGTACCTGAACGACCCCGGAATGATCGGCGGACCAGGTTGTTCATCCACCCACGCGTACTTGACGCAGTACGCCGGCAGGCAGGTGAAGGAGGCGCTGGTGTCGTTTCGCCAGTCCGGCTGCTGGGTCGGGTAGCCCTTTGGGTTCGCCAGATAGACCCAGAAATCGGTGATCGAGTTCTTGGGCAGAGCGCTGCCACTCGTGGCCAACGCCTCGGAAGCCAGATATGCGAACGACTGAATCCGTCCACAGGTCGGGTTCGAGGGGGGACAAGGTCCCTGGTGGCCGCTAACGTTGCCCACTCGCGGGTTGGTTGACGCCACGCGGGAGGCATCGCGCACTAGGTTGCTGACTGCGTTGTAGTCACGGAGAAGCGTGGCGAACTCGATGATCCCGAAGGTGAGCAGCAGCACCAGCGGGATGATGAGTGCGGCCTCGACGGCGGCCGCTCCAGAATCGTCGCGGCGGTGAGCGGTGCGCAAATGACGCATCACTCCTCCAACCGGACCGGGTCGCCATCGAGCACGGCGGTCCACGTCGTGGTGTCGTTGACGGCTGCGCCTGGCCCGAACGACACCTCAAGCCGGAACCAGCAGCCACCCTGCGATGTCGCGGAGCAGCCATAGTCGGCGGGGATGGGCACCCGAAGGATCTGGATCCGGCCGTTGTTGGCGGAGGCCGAGATCGGCAGCGTGCAATCAGGGTCGGAGCCGTTGACCGGCCCAGAGGCCGTGCAACCGACGGCCGTTGTGGAACTAGCCAGACTCCCCGTCACGTCAACGGGCGGCAACACCCGCACGAAGCTGTTCGACGAGCTTCCCTCTGCGACGTCGAAGTACGTGAACTGGATGGTCTGCCCGGCGGCTCCGGGCAGCACCCTGATGAGGTTGAAACGGGGGGGTGCGACCGTGCCTGCGGGGATGTTCTGGAATAGCGGCAACCGCTGGAATCCGGCGACGGTCAGGTCCCCGGCGGTCTGCGCCGAATTCGGCAGCCCCGTGTAGGCGCGCATCGCGAAGTTGTTGTTACCTCGGCCGGTCTGCGCGGAGTCGCCGCTTTGGAGGTAGACCTGGGTGTTGCCGGTGTAGATGCCCGAGGGGTTTCCTCCCGTGTTCGTGCTTCCGGTGCTTGGGTCGCCGAGCGGCACATTCGTGCGGAACTGCAGGTAGTGGTCACCCGCCCTGGGTCGGCGTGAAGCTGCAGAGGGTCACCCACTGGTTGGCGACGAGGGCGAGATCCTGGTTGTACTGCGGGACTGGCGGCCGTGAGGCTGTTTAGGGTCGGCCCGGCTGGTGTAGCCGCGGAACTGCTTGACACAAACCGTGCCCGTAGTGCCAGTTACGGCCACGGAACGGGTGGGGTCGAGACTGTCGTTGGGAGTCAACAGCGCGTAGGACGTGTCGACGCGGCCGGCACCGCCATTGCCGTCGCCAGAGCTGTTGGCGTCCTGGTCGCCAGCGCAGAACTGAGAAATTCGGGTGCGCTCGTAGCGCAGCACGGCGTCGGGCGCGTAAGGGTTCATGCCGTTTGCTACTCCGGTGGGCAGCCCCGTGCAGTCGCCGCCGATGTTGACCCAGGCCGGATCATAGAGTTGAACGGTGACCGTTCGGCCGGCAGTGACCACTGCCTGCGAGACGCCGACTACCGCGTAGTAGCCGCGGGCCTCGAAGTCTTCGTTGTCCGGGCCGGGTTGGCTGACGCAGTTGTCAGTGTCGGTTGTGCTGCAGCGCCGAGTCATGAACTGGTCGCCCTGCAGCTTGGACTGTTCGGGGCCGAGGATCGTCGACCAGAACTTGCCCGAAGGGCTGCTCCCACCCGGGCAGGAAGCGAAGGGGACAGCGGGTTGGACACTCGCCGGCGAACCGGAGCTCGGCGGCTGGTTCCCGAGCGTGTTGCACGGGCTGCCCATGGGGGCCGGCCCGGTGAACTCGCCGACCGCCGAGCGCGACAAGGAGGTGGTTCCGATGCCGATCACCGAAGCCAACCCGTTCTGCACCGTGCTGTTGATGGTCACGCGAACCTGGGAGGGGCGCGCCCCCTGCGTGACCGCGCTGGCCGGAATGGTGTAGCCGTTGCGGCGGGCCGATTCGATCGCCGCCTTGACGGCCGGGCTGTTTGTCCCGAGGTTGTCCGGCATGAACGGCGCTGCCGCCAGGGCGGCGGAGTCCGCGGACTTCTGCAGTCTCTGGAGTTCGACGTACCAGCGGGACACATCCACCGCGAAGGCCGCGAAGATCATCAGTACGGGGAGAAGCAGGGCGACGTAGATCGCGACAACCCCGGCGTCCTGTTCTCGGGTCGCCCGCGCGACCCGCCGCATCCCAGTGTCGGGCAGCTCGGAGCGATTGGCTTTGATCATGGCTTGCAGTCCAGGAGGTTGGGGTTGCTCTCAAGAGGCTGAGGGGGCATCCGCACGGGCTCGAACTTCATCACGGTCCAGGCCTCGACCTTGGTCCCGGCCCCCGAGAAGAAGCCGAGCACCCAAGGGTGGTTGGTTCGGACGTACACGCCGACGGAGTGGGCCGCGGGGTCGGCGAGGCAGGCGTTGATGTCGGTGGGGTCCCAGTCCGAGACGGCACTCCCGGGCTTGAGCCTCACGCTGCCGACCGTCGGACCGCTGCCGTCAGGGTCGAACCAGCCATATTTCACGCAGTCCACGGTGCAGGTGGCGAACGAGGTCTGGCCTGCGGGGAACTTCGCGTTGTTGAGCTGGCTCTGCGAGGGCGATGCGGGCACGCTGTTTGGCCGGTAGACCCAGATCTCCTCGATGGTGTTGGCGGGGAGGGTGGCGGCCGAGCGCTGGACCGCGTTGACGGCGTCGGTGACGAAGGTGCTCACGCGGGGCTCGGCGGAGGCGGTGCGCGCACCCTCGCGGGCCAGGGTGGTGGCGGCGACGTTGTCGCGCAGCAGCAGCGCCAACTCGATCATGCCGAAGGCGAGCACCACGAGGAGCGGGATCACGAGGGCGGCCTCGACCGCCACGGCGCCCTATGGAGTCACGCCTCATCCGCCTCAGCACCCCGTGCCCTCCTGCCACCTGTTGGTCACGCACAAACTCGGTGTAACAAATCGGGCTGCCCCTCGATCTCCAGCGTAGCCCCGGGCCGTCGATTCGGTATGGACCGTTTGGACACCCGCGGGTGACGATTTGGATGCCAATCCGGCCCTCGCGGTTCCTCCGCGAGCGTCGAGACGGCGCCATTTCGTCCACATCGCGAGACGGCGGTCTCGGCGGGTTGACGGCGTACCCTGGGGGAGGCGACAGTACGGACATGCGCACGCCTCGGATCCTCGTAGTCGGCGAGCGCGTGGCCTAAGCCCACCGGCTGGCCGCGCGCGCCCCTCGCTTGCCCTGCTGGGCCGAGGGGCTTTTTCACGCCCCGAGCGCCCCACCCCCGCATGAGAAGGACACCGCAGATGAGCGAGCAGATCACCGGAGCCCAGTCGCTGGTGCGCGCCCTGGAGCACGCCGAGGCCGAGGTGGTCTTCGGCATCCCGGGCGGCGCGATCCTGCCGGCGTACGACCCGCTGATGGACTCGACCAAGGTCCGCCACATCCTGGTCCGCCACGAGCAGGCCGCCGGGCACGCCGCCGAGGGCTACGCCCTGGCCACCGGGCGGGTGGGCGTGTGCATGGCGACCTCCGGCCCGGGCGCGACCAACCTGGTCACGCCGATCGCCGACGCGTACATGGACTCGGTCCCGATGGTGGCCGTCACCGGCCAGGTGCCGAGCGCGGCGATCGGCACGGACGCGTTCCAGGAGGCCGACATCCGCGGCATCACGATGCCGATCACCAAGCACAACTACCTGGTGACCAACCCCGATGACATCCCGCGGACCATCGCCGAGGCCTTCCACATCGCCTCGACCGGCCGCCCGGGCCCGGTCCTCGTCGACATCTCCAAGGACGCGCTGCAGGCGCAGACCACCTTCGAGTGGCCGACCGAGATCGACCTGCCGGGCTACCGGCCCACGACCCGCCCGCACAGCCGGCAGGTGCGCGAGGCGGCCCGGCTCATCGTCGAGGGCAAGCGGCCGGTGCTGTACGTCGGCGGCGGCGTCATCAAGGCCGGCGCGTCCCGCGAGCTGCTCGAGCTGGCCGAGCTCACCGGCCTGCCGGTCGTCACGACGCTGATGGCGCGAGGCGCCTTCCCCGACTCCCACCCCCTGCACCTCGGCATGCCCGGCATGCACGGCACGGTGGCCGCGGTCGGGTCGATCCAGCGCAGCGATCTGCTGATCGCGCTCGGCACCCGCTTCGACGACCGGGTCACCGGCAAGCTGTCGACGTTCGCCCCCGACGCGACCGTCATCCACGCCGACATCGACCCCGCCGAGATCTCCAAGAACCGCGTGGCGGACGTGCCGATCGTGGGCGACGCCAAGGAGGTCATCGCCGACCTGGTCGCCGCGATCAAGGCCGAGCACGAGGCCGGCCGGGTCGGCGACTACGCCGGCTGGTGGGCCCAGCTCAACCAGTGGCGCGACACGTACCCGCTCGGCTACGCGACGCCCGAGGGCGGCGAGCTCGCCCCGCAGTACGTCATCGAGCGGCTCGGCGCGATCGCCGGCCCCGAGGCGATCTACGCCGCGGGCGTCGGCCAGCACCAGATGTGGGCGGCGCAGTTCGTGAAGTACGAGCGCCCCGGCACCTGGCTCAACTCCGGCGGCCTCGGCACCATGGGCTTCTCGGTGCCCGCGGCGATGGGGGCCAAGGTCGGCCGGCCGGACGCCACGGTGTGGGCGATCGACGGCGACGGCTGCTTCCAGATGACCAACCAGGAGCTCGCCACCTGCGCGATCAACGACATCCCGATCAAGGTGGCGGTGATCAACAACTCCAGCCTCGGCATGGTGCGGCAGTGGCAGACGCTGTTCTACGAGAGCCGCTACTCCAACACCGACCTGCACAGCACCCGGATCCCCGACTTCGCCAAGCTCGCCGAGGCGTACGGCTGCGTCGGGCTGCGCTGCGACTCCGCCGGCGACGTGGACGCGGTGATCGAGAAGGCGATGGCGATCAACGACCAGCCGGTCGTCATCGACTTCGTCGTGCACAAGGACGCCATGGTCTGGCCGATGGTCGCGGCGGGCACAAGCAACGACGACATCATGGTGGCGCGCGGCCTGGCGCCCTCGTGGGACCGAGAGGACTGAGCCATGTCGCGCCACACCCTGTCCGTGCTGGTCGAGGACCAGCCGGGCGTCCTGGCCCGGATCGCGGGCCTCTTCTCCCGCCGCGGCTTCAACATCGAGTCGCTGGCCGTGGGCGGCACCGAGCTGCCCGGCGTCTCGCGGATGACGATCGTCGTCAACGTGGAGGAGCTCCCGCTGGAGCAGGTGACCAAGCAGCTGAACAAGCTGGTCAACGTGCTCAAGATCGTCGAGCTCGACCCCGACGCCTCGGTCCAGCGCAAGCTGATCCTGGTCAAGGTGCGCGCCGACCTCGACACCCGCTCGCACGTGCTGGAGACCGTCCAGCTGTTCCGGGCCAAGGTCGTCGACGTCGCCCCCGACTGCGTGACGGTCGAGGCGACGGGCGCCAGCGACAAGCTGGACGCCCTGCTGCGCGTCCTCGAGCCGTTCGGGATCAAGGAGCTCGTGCAGTCCGGCGTGGTCGCCGCCGGGCGCGGACCCCGCTCGATCGCCGACCGCGCCGTGCGGTCGACCGACCGGATCGCCTGATCGCCCGACCCGCCTCCCGGCGGCGCCAGCGCGCCGGGGAGAATCACCGCTGATCCGCCCGCAACCCGCACCCACGCACCGAGGAGACCCAACCCGTGGCCGAGCTCTTCTACGACGCCGACGCCGACCTCTCGATCATCCAGGGGCGCCACGTGGCCGTCCTCGGCTACGGCAGCCAGGGGCACGCCCACGCCCTGAACCTGCGGGACAGCGGCGTGGACGTCCGCGTCGGCCTGCCCGAGGGCTCCAAGAGCCGCGCCAAGGCCGAGGCCGAGGGGCTGCGCGTCGTCGACCCGGCGACCGCGGTCGAGGAGGCCGACCTGATCGTGGTGCTCGCCCCCGACCCCGCGCAGCGCCAGCTCTACAAGGACGCCATCGAGCCCAACCTGGTCGAGGGCGACGCGCTCTTCTTCGGCCACGGGTTCAACATCCGCTACGGCTACATCAAGCCGCCGGCCGGCGTCGACGTCGCGATGGTCGCCCCCAAGGGCCCCGGCCACCTGGTCCGCCGCGAGTACAACGCCGGCCGCGGCGTGCCCGTGCTTGTGGCCGTCGAGCAGGACGCCTCGGGCGGCGCCTGGGCGCTCGCGCTGTCGTACGCCCAGGCGATCGGCGGCCTGCGCGCGGGCGGCATCAAGACGACGTTCACCGAGGAGACCGAGACCGACCTGTTCGGCGAGCAGGCCGTGCTCTGCGGCGGCGCCTCGCAGCTGGTGATGTACGGCTTCGAGACGCTCGTCGAGGCCGGCTACCAGCCAGAGGTCGCCTACTTCGAGTGCCTGCACGAGCTGAAGCTCATCGTCGACCTGATGTACGAGGGCGGCATCGCCAAGCAGCGCTGGAGCGTCTCCGACACCGCTGAGTACGGCGACTACGTGAGCGGGCCGCGGGTCATCGACCCCTCGGTGAAGGACAACATGCGGGCCGTGCTCGCCGACATCCAGAACGGCGCGTTCGCCCGCCGCTTCATCGCCGACCAGGACGCCGGCGCGCCGGAGTTCAAGGCGCTGCGGGCCAAGGGCGAGCAGCACCCGATCGAGGAGACCGGCCGCGAGCTGCGCAAGCTGATGGCCTGGGTCGAGTCCGGCGACGGCGACTACGTCGAGGGCACCGCCGCCCGCTGACCCCCAGCCCCGATCACCCCTCTGAGCCAGCAAGGAATGCCGTGACCAAGCCCGTCGTCCTGATCGCCGAGGAGCTCTCCCCGGCCACCGTCGATGCCCTCGGGCCCGACTTCGAGATCCGGCACTGCGACGGCGCCGACCGCGCCGCGCTGCTGCCCGCGATCGCCGACGTCGACGCGATCCTGATCCGCAGCGCCACGCAGGTCGACGCCGAGGCGCTCGCCGCGGCCAAGCGGCTCAAGGTGGTCGCCCGAGCGGGGGTCGGCCTCGACAACGTCGACGTCCCGGCCGCCACCCAGGCCGGCGTGATGGTGGTCAACGCCCCGCAGTCCAACATCGTCTCGGCGGCCGAGCTCGCCGTCGCGCTGCTGCTGGCGAGCGCCCGCAACATCGCCCCCGCCAACGCCGCGCTCAAGGGCGGCGCCTGGAAGCGCTCGAAGTACTCCGGCGTCGAGCTGCACGACAAGACCGTCGGCGTGGTCGGCCTCGGCCGGATCGGGGTGCTGGTCGCGCAGCGGCTGTCGGCGTTCGGCGTCTCGCTGATCGCGTACGACCCCTACGTCCAGCCTGCCCGCGCGGCGCAGATCGGCGTGCGGATGGTCTCGCTCGACGAGCTGCTCGCCCAGTCCGACTTCATCACCGTGCACCTGCCCAAGACGCCCGAGACCCTCGGGCTGATCGGCGACGAGGCGCTGCACAAGGTCAAGCCGACCGTGCACATCATCAACGCCGCCCGCGGCGGGATCGTCGACGAGGCGGCCCTCGCGTCCGCGCTGGCCGAGGGCCGGGTCGCCGGCGCCGGCCTGGACGTGTACGCCAAGGAGCCCTGCACCGACAGCCCGCTGTTCGCCTTCGAGCAGGTCGTGGCCACGCCGCACCTCGGGGCGTCGACCGATGAGGCCCAGGAGAAGGCCGGCATCTCGGTGGCCCGCTCGGTGCGCCTGGCGCTGGCCGGCGAGCTCGTCCCCGACGCGGTCAACGTCCAGGGCGGCCGGATTGCCGAGACCGTCAAGCCCGGGCTGCCGCTGGCCGAGCGGCTGGGGCGCATCCTCACCGGGCTCGCCGGCGGCCTGCCGACCCGCATCGACGTCGAGGTCCGCGGCGAGATCGCCAGCGAGGACGTCACGATCCTCGAGCTGGCCGCCCTCAAGGGGCTGTTCGCCGACGTCGTCGAGGACGCCGTGTCGTACGTCAACGCGCCCCTGCTCGCCAAGGAGCGCGGCGTCGAGGTGGCCCTGCTCACCAGCGAGGAGAGCCCCGAGTACCGCAACCTGCTCACCGTCCGCGGCACGATGGCCGACGGGGACGTGGTCTCGGTCTCCGGCACGCTCGTCGGCGTCAAGCGGGTCGAGAAGATCGTCGAGGTGGACGGCTTCGACGTCGACCTCACGCCGACCGACCACCTGGCCTTCTTCCGCTACGAGGACAAGCCGGGCGTGGTGGGGGCGGTCGGGAGGCTGCTGGGCGACGCCGGGGTCAACATCGCCGGCATGCAGGTCAGCCGCGACACCCGCGGCGGCCACGCCCTGATGGCCATCACGGTCGACACGGCCGTGCCGCACGAGGTGCTCGACGAGATCACCTCGGCCATCGGCGCCGAGCGCGCGCGCCACGTGGACCTCGACTCATGAGCGCGGCCTCGCTGCGCCTGGCCGTCGTCCCCGGCGACGGCATCGGCACCGAGGTGGTCGCCGAGGGGCTCACCGTGCTGCGCGCGGCCCTGGGCGACTCGGTGGCCCTGGAGACGCACCGACTACGACCTCGGTGCCCGGCGCTACCACGCCACCGGCGAGGTGCTGCCCGACTCGGTGCTCGACGAGCTGCGCGGGCACGACGCGATCCTGCTCGGAGCCGTGGGCGACCCCAGCGTTCCGCCCGGGGTGCTTGAGCGGGGGCTCCTGCTGAAGCTGCGCTTCGCGCTCGACCACCACGTCAACCTGCGCCCGGTGAAGCTCTACCCCGGCGTCGCCACCCCGATCACCGCCGGCTCGCCGGAGACGATCGACATGGTGGTCGTGCGCGAGGGCACCGAGGGCCCGTACGCCGGCTCCGGCGGGGTCCTGCGCCCGGGCACCCCGCACGAGGTCGCCACCGAGGAGAGCCTCAACACCGCGTACGGCGTCGAGCGGGTGGTCCGGTACGCGTTCCAGCGCGCCCAGACGCGCCCGCGCAGGCTGCTCACCCTGGTGCACAAGACCAACGTGCTCGTCCACGCCGGCGGGCTCTGGCAGCGCACGGTCGACGAGGTCAAGGCCGACTTCCCCGACGTCACCGTGGAGTACGCGCACGTCGACGCGGCGTCGATGTTCTTCGTCAACGCCCCCCAGCGCTTCGATGTCGTCGTCACCGACAACCTCTTCGGCGACATCCTCACCGACGTCGGCGCGGCCATCGCCGGCGGGATCGGGCTCGCCGCCAGCGGCAACCTCGACCCGAGCAAGGCCAACCCGAGCATGTTCGAGCCGGTGCACGGCTCCGCGCCCGACATCGCCGGCCAGGGCAAGGCCGACCCCACGGCCACCGTGCTGTCGGTGGCCATGCTGCTCGACCACCTCGGCTTCGCCGCCGAGGCCGGCCGCGTCGAGGCGGCCGTCGCCGCCGACCTCGCGGAGCGCGCGGGCCTGGGCCAGCGGTCGACCCGTGAGATCGGCGCGGCGCTCGCCGCCCGCGTAGCCGGCTGACCCGCTGGATTCCGCCGGCCCGCCCGACCCCCGAGAGTAGGTTCTGCTCCCATGACCGACCAGCAGCCCACGGACCTGCCCGGGATCGCGCTGCGGCCCAAGGAGTCGCCCCTCGCCGAGGCCGAGCGCAAGGCGATCCTCGCCGACCCGGGCTTCGGGCGGCACTTCACCGACCACATGGTGACGATCCGCTGGAGCGCCGGCCGCGGCTGGCATGACGCCGAGCTCGTCCCGTACGGGCCGATCGCGCTCGACCCGGCGACGATGGCGCTGCACTACGGCCAGGAGATCTTCGAGGGCCTCAAGGCCTACCACCAGGCGGACGGGTCGATCGCGACGTTCCGGCCGATGGAGAACGCCCACCGCTTCCAGCGGTCGGCGCGCCGGCTCGGGATGGCCGAGCTGCCCGACGAGCTGTTCCTCGGCTCGATCGAGGCGCTGGTGCAGGCCGACCAGGCGTGGGTGCCGCGCGGCGCCGAGCGCTCGCTCTACCTGCGGCCGTTCATGGTCGCCACCGAGGTGGGCCTCGGCGTGCGGCCGGCCAACGAGTACCTGTTCATGCTGATCGCCTCGCCGGCGGGCGCGTACTTCCCGCGCGGCGTCATGCCGGTGACGGTGTGGCTGTCGGAGGAGTACACCCGCGCGGCCCCCGGCGGCACCGGCGAGGCCAAGTGCGCCGGCAACTACGCGGCCTCGCTGATCGCCCAGGCCCAGGCCTCGGCCCAGGGGTGCGACCAGGTGGTGTGGCTCGACGCCATCGAGCACCGCTGGGTCGAGGAGATGGGCGGCATGAACCTCTGCTTCGTCCGCGGCTCGGGAGATGACGCGGTCGTGATGACGCCGGAGCTCACCGGCACGCTCCTGCCGGGTGTCACCCGCGACTCGCTGCTGCAGGTCGCCGCCGACCTCGGATTCGGGGCCGAGACGGGCCGGCTGTCCACCGACGAGTGGCACGACGGGTGCGCCTCGGGCGAGATCACCGAGGTCTTCGCCTGCGGCACGGCGGCGGTGATCACCCCGGTGGGCGCGGTGAAGTCCACCCGGCGCTCCTGGGCTGTCGGCGACGGCCAGACCGGACCGGTGACGGCCCGCCTCCGCAAGGCGTCTGCTCGACATCCAGACCGGGGCCGGACCTGACCCGCACGGGTGGATGCACACGCTGGTGCCCGCGTCCTAGCGGCGTGGGTCAGCCCGGCGGTGCGGCCGGCGAGGTCGGCGGCGGCTCGGTCGCGGTCTCGGTGGGCGACGGCTTGATGGTCTCCGTCGCCGAGGGAGTCGCGCTGGCCGTGGGGGTCGCCGACGTCGTGGGCGTGGCCGAGGTCGTGGGGGTCGCGGGCGACTTGGGGGACTTCGCGGCGCGCGGCGACGTGGCCACCGCCGATGGGCGCGCCGAGGGGGTGCTCGGGGCCCCGACCCCCGGCCAGGCGGACGGCACCGGCTGGCGGGTCACCCGGCGGGAAGGGTCGAGCGGCGAGCAGGCGAAGACCGCGTCGGCCACCGCCTGGGCCCGGCCGGTCATCCCGGCGAGGGTGCCGTGGACCCCGTCGCCGACGAGCCAGTCGGGGTGCCGCTTCACCAGCGCCGCCCAGTCGACGACGGCGAGGTTGGCGCGTTCCCCATCGAGGGTGGACAGGGCGCGGTTGAACGGCGCCGGGTCGCCGCCACGGCTCTTCGGCCGCGCGATCGTCAGCCAGACCACGCAGCGATCGGGCCCGGCCACCGTGAGCACGCGTTCGACCTCGCGCCGCCAGGTGGCCAGCGTGTCGACGGAGTCGTTGGTGCCCGCGCTGACCACCAGCACCGGCGGGAGCGCCGAGCTCTTCGCCCGACGCTCCAGCTGCGTGCGGGCCCAGGTCGTGCTGCTGCCGACCTGGGCGACGTACTCGATCCGCCGGTCGGTCAACCGGGAGGCGAGGTACGGGTAGAGGCCGAGCGCGAGGCTGTCGCCGAGGACGAGCACCGGCGCCGCGGACGGCAGCATGGCGGGCATGGCGGGGCTCGCAGCCCCCTAGTCGGGCTGCCGGCCGCGGGCGCGCCGGCGTTGGCCGACTCGGCGACGCTCGGCTTGGCCGAAGCCGACGGGCGCGTCTGCTCGTCGGCGCCCACCGGCGAGGCGGCGCACCCGGAGAGCAGCGGCGCCGCCAGGACCGCGGCGACCACGACCACGCAGGTGGCGGTGCGGCGGCACGCGAGCGCGCCAGCGGCGAGTCCGCGCAGCAGGGGCATGCGCTCAGGGTACGGGGCGGGGCCCTCAGCCCAGGAACGACTGCACCCGCACCTGCACGGCCACCGGGTACTCCCCGGATCCGGGGGCAGGCACCGCCACGTCGGTGCGCAGGTCCATCGAGTCGAACGCGAGGTACAGCTCGGCGGGTTCAGACCCGTCGCGTTCGTAGGCCGCGGGCAGCGCCGCGGCGATCGGGTCGCCCGGGAGGCGAGACCCCAGGGGTCTCCCCTGGGCGCTCCAGCCCAACGCGATCAGGTTCGCCTCGATCCGGGCGAGTTGGGCATCGAGGTCGGCCTCCGGCCCGACCACGATGGCCTGGCGCACCTCGCTGCAGGCCAGGTCGAACGAGTCGTCTCGCTTCCAGTTGTGCTCGCCGGGGTCGCAGCCGGACCGGCCGAAGATCCGCTCGCCCGGGTCGCCCGGCGGATCGGCCACCCGCGCCTGCGGGCCGATCCCGGGTAGCACGGCCTCGGCGAGGGCCTCGTCGCAGGAGCGCGTCGGCGAGGGCGGACCCCTCCTCGCGGGCGGCCACGACATCGGGATCGTCCTGCTGCGGCTTGTTGAAGTCGAACACCTCGTCCCAGCCGCCGTTGAGCTGGGCGGCCACGTTGGCCCCCACGAACAGCACGCCGAGCGCGACGACCGCGAGCGCCGCGCCCGCGCACCCGAACGCGCGGCGCCGAGACCAGGCCATGCCCGCAGGGTAGGGGCCGAGGGCCCCGTGGGGCGCGGCGGCTACACTCAACCCGTGCAGTTCTCGCGCGTCATTATCGACTAGCGCACCGGCGGACCCCGGGTCGACGACCCCCCGCCCGTGCGCCGACCTCTCGCCCTCCGCGAGGGGTCTTTTTCGTTGGACAGGAGCAGCAGATGCAGCCGCAGCCGACCCTCGCGACCCCCGAGGGCGACCGGTTCCACGTCTACGACACGACGCTGCGCGACGGCGCCCAGCAGGAGGGGCTCAACCTCTCCGTCGCCGACAAGCTGACGATCGCGCGCCACCTCGACGACCTGGGGGTGGGCTTCATCGAGGGCGGCTGGCCGGGGGCGAACCCGAAGGACACCGAGTTCTTCCAGCGCGCCCGCACCGAGCTCGACCTCAAGCACGCCACGCTGGCCGCCTTCGGGGCGACCCGCCGGCCCAACTCCGAGGTGCGCACCGACCCGATCGTGGCCGGGCTCGTGGACAGCGGGGCCTCGGTGGTGACCGTCGTCGCCAAGTCGTACGACCGGCATGTCGAGCTGGCGCTGCGCACCACGCTGGACGAGAACCTCGCGATGGTCCGCGACACCGTGGCGTACCTGCGCTCCCTGGGCCGGCGGGTCTTCCTCGACGCCGAGCACTTCTTCGACGGCTACCGGAGCAACCGCGCGTACGCCCTCGAGGTGGTCCGGGTCGCCGCCGAGGCGGGCGCCGACATCGTCGCGCTGTGCGACACCAACGGCGGGATGCTGCCCGACGAGATCGCCGACGTGGTCGACGATGTCGCCACGACCACCGCGCGCCTCGGCATCCACTGCCACGACGACACCGCGTGCGCGGTGGCCAACACGCTGGCCGCCGTCGAGGCGGGGGTCACCCACGTCCAGGGCACGGCGAACGGCTACGGCGAGCGCAGCGGCAACGCCAACCTCTTCAGCGTCGTCGCCAACCTCCAGCTGAAGCGCGACCGCCAGGTGCTGCCGGACGGCGCGCTGCGCGAGATGACCCGGATCGCCCACGCGATCTCGGAGGTCACCAACGTCACGCCCAACACCCACCAGCCGTACGTCGGGGTGTCGGCCTTCGCGCACAAGGCCGGCCTGCACGCGAGCGCGGTCAAGGTCGACCCGATGCTCTACCAGCACATCGACCCGGCCGAGGTCGGCAACGACATGCGCATGCTGGTGAGCGACATGGCCGGCCGCGCGAGCATCGAGCTCAAGGGCAAGGAGCTCGGGTACGACCTCGCGGGCGACCGCGAGACGCTCACCCACGTCGTCGAGAAGGTCAAGGACCTCGAGTCGAAGGGGTGGACCTTCGAGGCCGCCGACGCCTCGTTCGAGCTGCTGCTCGCCGACGAGCTCCAGGGCGGGCGGCCGAAGCACTTCACCGTCGAGTCCTGGCGGACCATCGTCGAGCAGCGCCCCGACGGCCAGGTCCAGGCGGAGGCGACGGTCAAGGTCCATGCGGGCGGCGAGCGGATCGTCGCCACCGGCGAGGGCAACGGACCGGTCAACGCCCTCGACAACGCGCTGCGCTCGGCGTTGAGCCAGACCTTCCCCGAGCTCGACCGACTGGAGCTCGTCGACTACAAGGTCCGCATCCTCGAGGGCAGCCAGGGCACCGGCGCCATCACGCGCGTGCTGGTCGAGACGAGCGACGGCACGACCTCGTGGGACACCGTGGGCGTGCACGAGAACGTCATCGCCGCCTCCTGGCTCGCGATCGAGGACGCGGTCGCGTACGGGTTGCTGCGCGCCGGCCGCTGAGCGCGCGCCCGCCGGCCACGCAGCGCGCGGGTAGCCTGTCGCTGCCCCAGGAGTCCCGGCCCAAGGAGTGACGACAACGTGCGGATCTGCCGATTCTCGGTGGCCGACCAGGTGGCGTTCGGGGTGATCGAGGGCCACGGGGACGCCCAAAGCGTGGTGGCCATGACCGCGCACCCGTTCGGCCCGTTCGAGCTGTCGACGGCGCGGTTCGCGCTGGGCGAGGTGCGGCTGCTCGCCCCCATCCTGCCGAGCAAGGTCGTCGGCATCGGCAAGAACTACGCCGACCACGCCCGCGAGATGGGCGCCGAGCCGCCGGCCGAGCCGGTGGTGTTCCTCAAGCCGTCGACGTCGGTGATCGGTCCCGGGGACGCGATCGCCCTGCCGTGGCAGTCCACCGAGGTCCACCACGAGGCCGAGCTGGCCGTGGTCATCGGCCGGCTGTGCCGCGAGGTGCCGCGCGAGCGGGCCGCCGACGTGATCCTCGGCTACACCTGCGCGAACGACGTCACCGCACGTGACCTGCAGCGCGCCGACGGGCAGTGGGCCCGGGCCAAGGGCTTCGACACGTTCTGCCCGCTCGGCCCGTGGATCGAGACCGACCTCGGCGCGCCCGACGCCCTCGACCTGGCCGTCGAGTGCCGGGTCGACGGCGCGGTGCGGCAGTCGGGCCGCACGAAGGACCTGATCACCAACGTGGCGGACCTGGTGGCGCACGTGAGCGCCTTCACCACCCTGCTGCCCGGCGACGTCATCCTCACGGGCACGCCGGCCGGGGTCGGACCGCTCGCCGACGGCCAGACCGTCACGGTCGACATCGAAGGGATCGGAACCTTGTCCAACCGCGTGGTGTCCCGTGGCTGAGCCCGCGAGCGGGGTCCCTCGCGCGGGCCTCGAACCCCGACGTGCGGGTGCGGTTCTGCCCGTCGCCGACCGGCAATCCCCACGTGGGGATGGTCCGCACCGCGCTGTTCAACTGGGCCTTCGCCCGCCACACCGGGGGCACGTTCGTCTTTCGGATCGAGGACACCGACAGCGCGCGCGACAGCGAGCAGAGCTACCGCGACCTGCTCGACGCATTGAGCTGGCTCGGGCTCGACTGGGACGAGGGGCCGGAGGTCGGCGGCCCCCACGGGCCGTACCGGCAGAGCGAGCGCCTCGGAGATCTACGCCGACGTCGCGCGCCGCCTGGTCGAGCGCGGGCACGCGTACCCGTGCTTCTGCACCCCCGAGGAGCTGGAGGCGCTGCGCGAGCAGCAGCGGGCGGCCGGGAAGGCGCCGGGCTACGACGGCCGCTGCCGGGCGCTGACGGCCGAGCAGGCGCAGGCCAAGCGCGAGGCCGGCCTGGAGTCGGTGATCCGGGTCAAGATGCCCGACGCCGCCGTCGAGTGGGACGACCTGGTGCGCGGGCCGATCCGCTTCGAGGCCGGCTCGGTCCTGGACTACGTGATCGTGCGCTCCAACGGCGAGCCGCTCTACACGCTGGTCAACCCGGTCGACGACGCGCTGATGGGCATCACCCATGTGCTGCGCGGCGAGGACCTGCTGTCGTCCACCCCGCGCCAGGTCGCGCTGTACGGCGCCCTGCGGGACCTCGGCCTGGCCGACGCCGTGCCGAGGTTCGGGCACCTGCCGTACGTGATGGGCGAGGGCAACAAGAAGCTGTCCAAGCGCGACCCCCAGTCCTCGCTCAACGCCTACCGCGAGGGCGGCTTCGTCCCCGAGGGGCTGCTCAACTACCTGGCCCTGCTGGGCTGGTCGATCGCCGAGGACCGCGACATCTTCTCGATGGCCGAGATGGCCGAGGCGTTCGACATCGGCCGGGTGAACCCGAACCCGGCGCGCTTCGACCTGAAGAAGTGCACGGCGATCAACGCCGACTGGATCCGCCGGCTCGAGCCGGCCGACCTGTCCGGCCGGCTGGAGGCCTTCCTGCAGGGGGCGGGCGTCCTGCCCGCCGAGCCGAGCGAAGCTCAGCGCGCGCTCCTCGCGGCGGCGACACCGCTCGTGCAGGAGCGGATGACCACGCTCGCCGAGGGGCCGGGGATGCTCGGCTTCCTCTTCGTCGACGGCGCCGTCACCGTCGAGGACGACGCGCGTTCAGCGTTGCCGGCCGAGGCCGGCGACGTGCTGGACGCGGCAGTCGCCGCGTTGGACGGGCTGGACCCCTTCGACGCCGCCTCGATCGAGGCGGCGCTGCGCGCGGCGCTCGTTGACGGGCTGGGGCTCAAGCCCAAGGTCGCCTTCGGCCCGGTGCGCGTCGCGGTGACCGGCCGACGGGTGTCGCCCCCGCTGTTCGAGTCGATGGAGCTGCTCGGCGCGCAGACATCGCTCGCCCGGCTGAGGGACCTGCGCGCCTCGCTGTGAGGGCGGCGGCGCGCGACCTGCGGTTTTGGGGGCGGGCGCGGGCCCGGCCTATACTCGTCCGGTCACGTGCGCGAAGGCGTGGCGTCCCATGGGGTATGGGGTAATTGGCAGCCCGGCTGATTCTGGTTCAGCTAGTCTAGGTTCGAGTCCTGGTACCCCAGCTTCCGGATTGGCCCGGGTCCGACCTGGTCGGGTACCGTTCCACTTCGTTCCAGCCGGTGCCCTCAGGCGTCGGGCTGGAGGTCGCGGCCCCGTTGTGTAGCGGCCTAGCACGCCGCCCTCTCAAGGCGGTAGCGCGGGTTCGAATCCCGTCGGGGCTACGTACGGCCGAAGGCCCAGGTCATCGACCTGGGCCTTCGGCATGTCGGAGCGCCGGCCCGGCGCCGCTAGCCGCGCAGGGCCTGGGCCAGCTCGCGGAACTCCTCGACCAGGATCGCCATGTCGTCGGCGGTGTGCGCGAGCGAGACGAGCCACTGCTCGTCGAGCCCGGGCGGGGTGAGCACGCCGCGGTTGACACCCCACAGCCACGACAGCTCGGCCACGCCGAAGTCGGTGCGCTTGTAGTCGCGGTAGTTGCGCACCGGCGTCGCCGCCCAGGTGACCGCGCCCTTGACGCCGAAGCCCACCGTGTGGGCCGGCAGCTCGTGCTCGCGGATGATCGCGTTCATCTGCTCGAGGGAGCCGACGTTGAGCCGCTCGGCGGCCGACAGGGCCTCCGCGGTGGCGATCTCGTCGATGGCGACGGCCGCCGCCATCACGAGCGGGTTGCCGTTGTACGTGCCGAAGTGCGGTGAACGGCCGTCGGTCACGCAGGCCATCACGTCGCCGCGGCCGCCAAAGGCCGCGAGGGGGAGTCCGCCGCCGATGCTCTTGGCGAGGGCCACCAGGTCGGGGGTGACGCCGAGCCGCTGCGAGGCGCCCTCATGCCCTGCGGTGAGGCCGGTCTTGACCTCGTCGAAGACCAGCAGCGCGCCGTGCTGGTCGCACAGCGCCCGGACGCCGGCCAGGTAGCCGGCGTCGGGCACGACGATGCCGATGTTCTCGAGCACCGGCTCCATGAAGACGCAGGCGACCTCCGAGCCGTGCTCGTCGAGGAGCTGGCCCAGCCGGTCGAGGTCGTTGTAGGGCGCCGACGTGCACGGTGCCGGCCTCGACCTCAAAGGGCGTCACCGGCGTCGGCGCCTCCTCGGGCCCGGCCTCGGCGACGTCGGGCTTGACCGACACCTGCAGGGCGTCGTACCCGCCGTGGTAGCCGCCCTCGATCTTGATGATCGCCTTGCGCCCGGTGAAGGCGCGGGCCGTGCGCAGCGCGTACATCGTCGCCTCGGTGCCCGAGTTGGCGAAGCGCAGCTGATCGAGGTGGAAGCGGCGCTGGAAGCGCTCGGCGGCATCGGTGGCCGACGGCGAGGGGGTCACGAAGAGCGTGCCGGTCTCCAGCGCCCGGCCGACGGCGGCCACCACGGTGGGGTTGAGGTGCCCGGCGAGCATCGCGCCGAAGCCCATGGACAGGTCGAGGACCTGGCGGCCGTCGACGTCGGTCAGCCACGCGCCCCGCGCGCTCGTGACGGCGACCGGGTATGGGTCCCAGTGCTGGAACGACGAGGGCACGCCCAGGGGCAGGACCCCGAGCGCGCGCTTGTGGTGCGACCCGGAGCCGGGGGTCGTGCGCTCGAAGCGCTCCCATTCCGTGGCCAGCAGCGCCGCGACGCGCGCGCGGTCCAGGGGGGTGGACGCGTCGGGCACGACGCGATAGGTGGCCGGGTCGTGCTCGGGCCACGGGGCTGTCGGGATGGCTTGGGACGCGGTCTCAGTCACTGCGCTCCTCGGTGTTGCGGGGTCCGCCTCGTGGCGTCCCGGACGCCATTGTGCTGGCTCGCGGGCTAGGCCGGGCGGCGGATGCACCTCGGTCAGGCGGTTGGCGGAGTCCGTCAGGCGAAGGCGCGGCCCGGCTCGATGTCGATGGTGGCGTGGTGGATGCCGTCGCGGTCGAGGATGGCGAGGTAGGGATCGGGATCGAACGAGTCCGCCGAGAGGACTCCCGTCCCCTGCCACTCGCCGGTGGCGAGCAGCTCCATGGCGACGACCGGGTTGAAGCCGGCCTGCCAGGCCACGGGCTGCAGCCCGTGGCGGGCCATGGTGTCCTGTGCGTCGCACATCTGGTAGCTGAAGACCTCCCGCGGCTTGCCGTCCTTGAGACCGGTGACGTGCGTGCCCACGATCACCCGCCCGGTCATGTGGTCGCCGAGCGTGGCGGGATCCGGCACGAGCGCCGACACCACGTTGCGCGGCCTGACCAGCTGGCCGTCAACCTCGATCGGGTCGGTGCGGTCCAGGCCGATCGCGTGGAGCACCTTGAGCGCCCCGATGAACTCCTCCCCGAGTGCGTACTTGAAGGTCACGCGGCGCGCATCCAGCACGCGGGGGATCATCACGATGTCCTCGTGCTCCACGTGGACGCACTCCACGGGACCGATGCCCTCCGGGAAGATGAAGCGCTCCGGCTCCGCGAACGGCGGCAGGGTGAAGAAGCCTCGCTCCTTCTCCCACACGATGGGCGGGTTGAGGCACTCCTCGATCGTGGTCCAGATGGAGAACACGGTGGCGAACGGGTAACCCTCGATGCGCAGGTCGCCGCCGGCACGGATGTTGATGTCGTGGATCTCGTCGAACAGGTACTTGGCCGCGTGCGCCGCGAACACCTGGGCCAGTCCGGGGCTGATGCCCTGCCCCACGAGCGCGAGCCGGCCGCGGTCGCGCCACGCGTCGTCCAGCGCGAACTGATCGTCGCCCAGCTTGACCCCAGGCTGGGAGTAGGGGTCGGTCGGGTGTGGGGTGGACAAGCTGAGCGCCATGTCCATGTAGTCCACACCTGCGGCGAGCGCGCCGCGGAACACGGGCATGACGAAACGCGGATCGACGGCGTTCATCACGAGGTCGACCTCATACGCTCGGGCGAGAGCCTCCACAGCGTCCGCATCCGACGCGTCGAGCTGCTCGACGGGATGGCTCGCGGGATCGCCGATCGAGTCCGCCACCTGGCGAACCCGATCGAGGTCATGGCCGGCGAGAACCATCTGCTCCAGCCACGGCCGCCCGGCGCTCAGGCGCGCGATGGCCTCACCGACGGTGCCGACTCCGACCAGCAGGACCTTCATGAAGTCTCCGTATCTGTTGGGCGGCAGTTCTCGCCGACGGTGCCGAGCACCGGATGCCGATGGCGGGTGGTCGCCTAACCGTAGGAGTGCGTCCTCAGGCGTGCACCTCGGGGTGCCACCGAGGGGTTTGGCCGAGTACCAGCCTCGGGCTGGGTCGGCCTCGCTGCTCGAGGGTGGCGCAGCGGGAGGGGTGGCTCGCTGCCTTGCCGGGCGGCGTCATCCGATCACGAGCCCTCGTGGGCCCCTGCCGCTACGGTTGCGGGGTTGTCGTGGGCGACCAGGGAGTTCTGAATGGACCGTTCGATCCTTCCGATACCGGACAAGCCGTACGCCGGACCCGTCTTCGAGGACGCCAAGGACCCTCGGGCGGTGTTCGATCCGATCACCCCGGTGCGGCCGCCGGAGGGAGCGCCGAACGTCCTCGTGATCCTGCTCGACGACGTCGGCTTCGGGGCGGCGAGCGTCTTCGGGGGGCCCTGCCGTACCCCCACCGCCGAGCGACTGGCGGGCAAGGGCTTGTCCTTTTCCCGGTTCCACACCACTGCTCTGTGCGCTCCCACTCGGCAGGCGTTGCTGACAGGGCGCAACCACCACGCCGTCGGGATGGGGGCGATCACCGAGATCGCCACCTCGGCTCCCGGGTACACGTCCGTCCGGCCGCAGTCGGCGGCCCCACTGGCAGAGGTGCTCCGCCTCAACGGCTTCGCGACGGCGCAGTTCGGCAAGTGCCACGAGGTGCCGGTGTGGCAGACCAGCCCGGTCGGGCCGTTCGACTCCTGGCCGACAGGCGGTGGCGGCTTCGAGCACTTCTTCGGCTTCCTGGGTGGTGAGACCAACCAGTACGCGCCCGCGCTCTACAGCGGCACGACCCCGATCGAGCAGGACGCGACCGCCGACGAGGGCTACCACTTCACCGAGGACATGACCGATCGCGCGATCGCCTGGGTCCGCCAGCACTCGGCGCTGACCCCCGATAAGCCCTTCTTCATGTACTACGCACCGGGCGCGACGCACGCTCCTCACCACGTGCCGCTGGAGTGGGCGGACAAGTACCGCGGCGAGTTCGACGACGGATGGGACGCGCTGCGGGAGCGGATCTTCGCCGAGCAGAAACGTCGCGGGGTCGTTCCCGAAGAGGCTGAGCTCACGGCCCGCCATGACGAGATCCCGGCGTGGGACGACATGCCGCCCGAGCTGAAGCCCGTCCTGGCCCGCCAGATGGAGGTTTACGCGGGCTTCCTCGAGCACACCGACCACCACATCGGCCGGCTCGTTGACGCGCTCAACGCGTTGGGAACGCTCGACAACACCCTCGTCTTCTACGTCATCGGCGACAACGGGGCCTCGGCCGAGGGGCACATCAACGGCAGCTTCAACGAGTACCTCTTCTTCAACGGCGCCGCCGCGCTCGAGACGCCCGAGTTCATGTCCGCGCGCATCGACCAGTTCGGCACGGCCGAGGCGTACAACCACTTCTCGGTCGGGTGGGCGCACGCGATGGACACGCCGTACCAGTGGACCAAGCAGGTGGCGTCCCACTGGGGCGGCACGAGGAACGGGACCGTGGTCCACTGGCCGTCGGGCATCCAGTCGACCGGTGTCCGCCACCAGTTCCACCATGTGATCGACATCGCCCCGACCATCCTCGAGGTCGCGGGCATCCCGCACCCCGAGCGCGTCAACGGGGCGGAGCAGACCCCGCTGCACGGCGTGAGCATGAGGTACACGTTCGACGACGCCGAGGCTCCCGAGCGCCACACGACGCAGTACTTCGAGATCGGCGGCAACCGAGGCATCTACCACGAGGGCTGGACTGCGGTCACCAAGCACGCGACCCCGTGGATCGCGATGGCCGAGCTGCCGGCATTCGTCGACGACGTGTGGGAGCTGTACGCGCCGGATGACTGGACGCAGGCCAACAACCTCGCGGACCGCATGCCGGACAAGCTTCGGGAGCTCCAGGAGCTCTTCCTGGTGGAGGCGAGGAAGTACAACGTCCTTCCGCTGGACGACAGGCGTGTCGAGCGGTTCGACGCCACCATCGCCGGACGGCCGCAGCTCATCGCTGGCCGCAAGCAGATCCTGTACGGCGGCATGAGCCGGCTCACCGAGGCGACCGTCATCAACGTCAAGAACGTCTCGCACGCCGTCGCCGCCGACATCGAGGTGCCTGTCGGTGGCGCGTCGGGCGTCATCATCGCGCAGGGTGGGGCGTTCGGCGGATGGAGCTTGTACCTGCGCCACGACGGCGTCCCTGTGTACTGCTACAACCTCATGGGCCTGCAGGTCACGAAGATCGCCGGTGCGAAGGCCCTGACCACTGGCAGCCACCGGGTCGTCATGTCCTTCGCGTACGACGGCGGGGGGCCGGCGCGCGGCGGAGACGTCGCGTTGGTCGTGGACGGGGAGACGGTGTCCGAGGGCAGGCTTGAGCGCACTGTGCCGCTCGTCTTCTCGCTCGACGAGACGTGCGACGTGGGGCGTGACGGGGGCCTGGCGGTGAGCGACGACTATCGCGCGGAGGACAGCGAGTTCACCGGCACGGTGCACACGGTGCTGATCGAGCTGGCCGACGGCGCCGCCGACTTCAACCACCTGATCGATCCTCAGCTGCGGCTGTCCTTGGCTCTGGCTCGCCAGTGAGGCGGGGAGACGGGCCCTGATGCACGGATGAGCGCGATGGACTCCATCCAGCGGTTTCGCCAGAGCCGCTGGTGGGCGCTGCTCCTGCGTCCGCTCCTCTTCCTGTTGGTGTCCTTCCTCGTCGCGAGGCTGCTCGTCTCGCTGGTGGGCTCCGTCGACTGGCAACAGGTCGCGACCGCGCTCGGTCAGCTGGACTGGGCGCAGGCCCCTGTCCTCCTCGCCGTGCTGCTCGTCAGGCAGGCGTTCAACTCGGTGCCCCTGGCGGTGTTCGTCCCCGGGCTGGGGTTCTGGCGGGGGTTCCAGAACGACCTCACGGCGAACCTGGTGGGCACCCTGTCTCCACCGCCGAGCGACATCGTGGTCCGGGTCTCGATGTTCCGCTCCTGGGGCATCACCCCGGCCGACGGCATGCCAGGCGTGACCCTCAACAGCCTCGCCTTCTACGTCATCCGCTTCGGCATCCCCATTCTCGGCGTGCTGGTGCTGATCGGCGAGGACCTGTCGGCGACGCAGGTCTGGTCGGCCGTGCTCTCGCTCGTGGTCGCCGCAGTGATCGTCGTGACGCTGATCCTGGTCTCCCGCGGCGAGCGCTTCGCCCGCATGATCGGGCGGCGGGCGGCGCTCATCGCCGCCCGCCTCCGCGACGATGCCGATGCGAATGCCGACGCCGACGCCTGGGCTGCGGCGGTGAGCGGCTTCCGGGCACGCATGTCCACCCGCCTCGTCCGCGGGCTCCCGCCTTCGCTCGCCGCGCTGGCCGCGATGGTCGTCACCGACGGCGTCATCGTCCTGCTCTGCCTGCGCCTCGTGGGCGTGGATGCGACGTTGCTGCCCGTGGCGATCGTCCTGGGCAGCTTCTTCATCTACTACCCGCTCACCGCGCTGCCGCTCGCCGGCCTGGGGGTGCTCGACGCCGCGCTCGTCGTCGCCTACACCGAGACGGCGGGGGTCGCGGCCGAGCCGGAGATCGTGGCGGCGCTGGTCGTGTGGCGCGTCGTCACCCTCATCGGGACCCTCCTGCTCGGTGCGCTCTCGTTCGGCTGGTGGCGCTGGCGGACCGGGACGGGGAGGCTGCCCTCGGCCGACGTCCCCGCGGAGGACCGCACGTGACGCGCCTCAGGGTGCCGTCGCGCTGGACGGCAACGCTGCGGCACGACGCGCAGGCCGGCGTCGTCCTCGGGGTGCAGAGCGTCCCCGACGGGCTGGCCACCGGGCTGCTCGCGGGGCTGAGCCCGTTGAACGGCCTGTACGGCTACATGGTCGGCACGCTCGCCGGAGCCGCGGTGACGTCCTCGGCGTTCATGGTCGTGCAGGGCACCGGCGCGATGGCGATGGTCCTCGCCGACGTGCCGGGTCTGCATGGCGGTGACGATCAGGCTCAGGCGGTGGCCACCGTGGCGGTCCTGACCGGCATGGTGATGCTGCTGGCCGGGCTACTGAAGCTCGGCTCGCTCCTGCGGTTCGTGTCGAACGCCGTGCTCGTGGGCTTCATGAACGCCGTCGGCGTCAACATCGTGCTCGGACAGGTCGCCAACCTCACCGGGTACGCCGCCCCCGGTGACAACCGGATCGTGCGCACGGTCAACACGATCCTCTCGCCGTCGAGCGTGGACTGGCCGAGTGTCGCGATCGGCCTTGCCACCGTCGCGCTCATCGTCGGCCTCGAGCGGACGCGGGTGGGATCGATCGGGCTGGTCGTCGCCGTGATCGCGACGTCGGCTTTCGCCGCGCTGCTGGGGTGGTCGAGCGTCGCGACGCTCGACGACCTCGGTGTGGTCCTCGAGGGACTGCCTCCGCTGACGATGCCGTCGGCCGCGCTCGTCCCTGAGCTCCTCCTCCCGGCGGTGTCGCTCGCCTTCGTGGGCCTGGTGCAGGGAGCCGGCATCTCGGCCATCTACGGGAAGGCGGACGGCCAGCGAGCAGACGCGTCGCGGGACTTCATCGGCCAGGGAGTCGCCAACGCCGCGTGCGCGGTGACCGGCGGCATGCCCGTCGGCGGCTCCGCCTCGGCCTCCGCGATCAACGCGGCAGCGGGCGCCCGGACCCGTCTGGCGCCGATGATCGCCGCGCTGGTCATGGCGGTCGTGGTGGTGCTCTTCGGGCCGGCCGTGGGCTATCTCGCGATGCCCGCGCTCGCTGGTCTCCTGATCCTCGTCGGCGTGCGCACGATCAAGCCGGATGACATCGCGTCCGTGTGGAAGGCCGGTCTCGTGCAGCGCGCGGTGCTGCTCGTCACCTTCGTGCTCACGATGCTCGTGCCCCTTCAGTACGCGGTCGTGGTCGGAGTCGGGGTGTCGGTGGTGCTCCACGTCGTGCAGCAGTCCAACCGGGTGGTGGTGCGGCAACGCGTCACCTCCGCCTCGGGCGAGGTCGTCGAGGTCGATCCTGTGGCGGTCGTCCCCGCCGGCCAGGTCGTGGTGCTGCAGCCGTACGGGAGCCTGTTCTTCGCGTCGGCGCCCGTGTTCGAGGCGGCCCTGCCGCGCGTCGACGCGACGAGCAAGAGATCGGTGGTCATCGTGCGGCTCCGCGGGCACGCGGACCTCGGCACCACCTTCATCGACGTGCTCGCCCGCTATGCCACGCAGCTTGACCAGGCGGGCTCCCGGCTCGTCATCGTCTCCGTCGACAGCCGGGTGATGCGGCAGTTGTCAGCCGGCGGCGTGATCGACATCGTCGGGCCGGGCGGCGTGATCGTCGGCGACGAGCGCGTGGGCGCATCGCTCGCCCAGGCGGTCGCCGACGCCCAGCGGTGGATCGATGCCGATCCGGGGGACCCGGGGGGTCCTAGCACCCCTTAGGAGTCGTCAGAATGTCGCGCTTCGGCGGGCTCACCGGCTGGAGCAGTTGACCTCAGATCAGGGCGAATTGTCGCGTTGCCCCTCGGAGTGGTCTGGAGGCGCTCTCAAGGCGCCAGCGCGAGGGTGGCCACCAGCGGCAGGTGGTCGGACGCGGCCACGGTGCCGATCTGCAGGTCCTGCACCGTCAGGCCTGGCGCCAGCAGGATCCAGTCGGGGCGGTCGCATGGGCGGATCGGCTCGGCTGACGACGGCCGGCATCGGTCGCCGGTCGCCTCGACGACATCCACGAGGCCGTCGAGCTCAGACACCTCCGGCTCGTCCGGGTGCAGGTTGAGGTCGCCGGCGATCACCGCGGGGGTGGTGTCGCCGACGATCGCGCGCAGCGCCTGGATCTGCTCGACGGAGCGGTCCTCGAGGTGCGCGCCGACCACCAGCACCGGCTGCCCGCCCACGTCGACGTTGACCGCGACGTAGCTGCGGCGCTGGCCGCCCACATCGGGCAGGTACCCGGTGGAGACGGTGGTCATCGGCAGCCGGGACAAGATGACGTTGCCGAACTGCTCGTCGGCGGCGCCCCGGTAGACGGAGGCGAGTCCGAGTTCCGCCTCCAGGTAGGACTGCACGTCCGTGCCCGCGTGGACGGGCCAGCCGCGGCCCACCTCCTGCAGCACCACGACGTCGGGGTCGTACGAGCCGATCACGTCGGCGATCGCGTCGGGCCGCATCTGGCCGTCGGGGTCGACGCCGCTGCGGACGTTGTACGTCAGCACGCGCAGCGTGCCGGCCGCTCCGGCGGTCTCTTCGATCGCCGGCCGCGCCAGCCACAGTCCCGCGGGGACGACCACGGCGAGGACCACCGCGAGGGCGGCGGGCGCGGCGACGAGCCGCCGCAGGCTCTCGCGGCCATTTGCACGCGGCTCGGCGACGGTCGACCTGCGCGCGGCCACGCCAGCGGCGACGGCGATCAGGAGGGCGCCGAGGGCGGGAATCACCCAGCGCGGGAAGGGGAGCGGGGTGTCGATGTAGAACTGCCACCCGAAGATGAGCAGCAGGGCGACCACGGCTGCGCCGGCCGATCGGGCGGGTCCGGCCCACCGGCGTAGGCGATCCGGAGCCGGTGGTTCGAACACGAGCGCGGCGGCCATCAGGGCGCACAGGGCCACCTGGGCCAGCACGATCACCGGGATCACCGCCGCCCCGGTCATGATCGGCAGCGCGACCGTGCCAGCGAGCGCGGCGACCACGGCGCCGCTGAGCCCGAGCGGGGAGCCGAGCAGCGCGGGGGCCAGAGCCACCGCGAGCAGTGCGGCGGCGTCGGCCGCCAGGATCACGAGCACGCCGGCCCAGAACGGGATCGACGCCTGTGAAGATGCGAAGCCCGACGACTGCAGGAACAGCACCTGGAGCGCGACCAGGCCGCCGAGGCCCAGCACCGCCGAGGTCGCCGCGGTCGACCCGCGGGTGGGGGCGTCCTCAAAGTCTCGGGCGATCCGCCAGGCCAGCAGCAGGGCGAGGACGGCCGGGATCAACGCGACGAGGAGCGGCAGCGCGCCCGGCCGCCACGGGAGGTCCCACGTGCGCAGCGCCCCGCGCAGGGCGGTGTCCAGGGCCATCCCGACCAGGAACCCCACGAAGAGGGCCACCCGTGCCGCCCCTGCGGCGGCGAGCTTGAGGAGCACGGCGGTCATCCCGAACAGGGCGATCACGGTGGCTGCCCCGCCGACCCACCGCGAGATCGGGTCGGCGGCCTCAACCAGCGCCAAAGCCGCGGCGCAGGCGGCCACGCCGACGATCAACCCGGTGGCTGGACGGGCCCCGGCCACGACCACGGCGAGCAGCGGCGCGGCGTAGAGCACCAGGCCGACGGCGCCGACGCCGGGGTAGCTCCAGTCCTCGCCGATCTCGTACAGGATCGGATAGAGGGTCCTCAGCACCGGGGCGACGACCACCACCAGCAACGCGACCAAGGCCACCGGCGCAGCCGACGTGGCCAGCATCGACCGGCCGGTCGACGCAGTCGAGGTCTGGGGGGACGAGGGAGTCGGAGCGGGCGCGTTCATGGCAGCCTCCAAGGCCGACGACCCCACGCTAGCGGCGGCCTGGTCGCTCGGGTGAGGGGACTTGGTCCCCGCTGCCGGCAGGTTGCGCCGGCCCGTCAGGCCGGGCGGCGGATGACCTCGGTCAGGCGGTTGGCGGCGCCCATGATGGCCGCGGCGTGCAGGCGCCCCGGGGTCCGGCTCAGCCGCTCGAGCGGACCGCTCACCGACACCGCCGCGACCACCCGGCCGCCCGGACCACGCACCGGCGCCGACACCGACGCCACGCCAGCCTCGCGCTCGGCGACGCTCTGCGCCCACCCGCGGCGGCGCACGCCCGCCAGCGTCGTCGCCGAGAAGCGGGCGCCGAGCAGGCCGCGGTGCAGGCGGTCCGGCTCCTCCCAGGCCAGCAGCACCTGGGCGGCCGAGCCTGCCGTCATCGGGAGCACCGCCCCGATCGGCACGCTGTCGCGCAGCCCCGTCAGCCGCTCCGCCGCGGCGACGCAGATCCGCTCGTCGCCTTGGCGGCGGTAGAGCTGGGCGCTCTCACCGGTCATGTCGCGCAGCGCGGCCAGGATGGGGCCGGCCGCGGCGAGGAGGCGGTCCTCGCCGGCGGCGGCCGCGAGCTCGCCGAGACGGGGGCCGAGCACGAACCGCCCTTGCAGGTCGCGCGCCACCAGTCGGTGGTACTCGAGGGCCACCGCGAGGCGGTGCGCGGTCGGCCGGGCCAGCCCGGTGGCGTGCACGAGTCCGGCGAGGGAGAGCGGCCCGGCCTCAAGTGCCCCGAGCACCAGCGCGGCCTTGTCGAGCACGCCCACGCCGCTGGTAGAGTTGTCCATGTACCGATACTGCCGTCTCGCATCGCGAGACGCAAGTAGGGAGAGCGACATGGGCGCCACGCTGGCGGAGAAGGTCTGGGACGCGCACCTCGTGCGCCGCGCCGAGGGCGAGCCGGACCTGCTCTACATCGACCTCCACCTAGTGCACGAGGTGACCAGCCCGCAGGCGTTCGACGCCCTGCGCGCGGCCGGTCGCCCGGTGCGCCGGCCCGACCTCACCCTGGCCACCGAGGACCACAACGTCCCCACCCAGAACATCGACCAGCCGATCGCCGACCCGACGTCGCGGGCCCAGGTCGACGCGCTGCGGCGCAACGCCGCCGAGTTCGGGGTGCGGATCCACTCCCTCGGCGACCTCGACCAGGGGATCGTCCACGTCGTCGGCCCGCAGCTCGGGCTGACCCAGCCCGGGATGACCGTGGTGTGCGGCGACAGCCACACCGCCACCCACGGGGCGTTCGGCGCGCTCGCGTTCGGGATCGGAACCTCAGAGGTCGAGCACGTGCTGGCGACGCAGACGCTGCCGCTGAAGCCGTTCAAGACCATGGCGATCACCGTCGAGGGCGCGTTGCCGGCGGGGGTGACGGCCAAGGACCTGATCCTGGCCGTGATCGCGCGGATCGGCACCGGCGGCGGCCAGGGCTACGTCCTGGAGTACCGCGGCGAGGCGATCCGCGGCCTGTCAATGGAAGCCCGGATGACGGTGTGCAACATGTCGATCGAGGCCGGGGCCCGCGCCGGCATGATCGCGCCGGACGACACGACCTTCGGCTACCTCAAGGGCCGCCCGCATGCCCCCCAGGGCGCCGACTGGGACGCCGCCGTCGAGTGGTGGAGCACCCTGGCCACCGACGCGGACGCCGTCTTCGACCACGAGGTGGTCATCGACGCGAGCCAGCTGTCGCCGTTCGTCACCTGGGGCACCAACCCCGGCCAGGGGGTCCCCCTCTCCGGCGTGGTCCCGGCGCCCGAGGACTTCTCGAACCCGGTCGACCGTTCCGCGGCCGAGCGAGCCCTGCAGTACATGGACCTCACCCCGGGCACCGAGCTGCGCTCGATCGCGGTCGACACCGTCTTCATCGGCTCCTGCACCAACGGCCGCATCGAGGACCTTCGGGCCGCCGCCGCGGTGCTCAAGGGGCGACAGGTCGCCGAGGGCGTCACGATGCTGGTGGTGCCGGGGTCGGCCCGGGTCCGCCTGGCCGCCGAGGCCGAGGGCCTCGACCGGGTCTTCGTGGACGCGGGGGCGCAGTGGCGCAACGCCGGCTGCTCGATGTGCATGGGCATGAACCCGGACAAGCTGTCGAGCGGCCAGCGCAGCGCGTCGACGTCGAACCGCAACTTCGAGGGGCGGCAGGGGCCGGGGGCGCGCACCCATCTCGTCTCGCCCGAGGTGGCCGCCGCCACCGCGGTCGCCGGCCATCTGGCCAGCCCCGCCGACCTCGCCTGACCCGCGCACAGCCAAGGAGCAACGCCATGGAGAAGTTCACCGTCCACACCGGCCGCGCCGTGCCGATGCGCCGCAGCAACGTCGACACCGATCAGATCATCCCGGGGGAGTACCTCAAGCGGATCACCCGCCACGGGTACGAGGACGCGCTGTTCGCCGATTGGCGCACCGACCCGGACTTCGAGCTCAATCGGCCGGAGCACACCGGCGCCTCCATCTTGGTGGCGGGCCCCGAATTCGGCACCGGCTCGTCCCGTGAGCATGCGGTGTGGGCCTTGCAGGACTACGGGTTCAAGGTGGTGCTGTCCTCCCGCTTCGCTGACATCTTCCGGGGCAACTCCGGCAAGATCGGGCTGCTCACGGCGGTCGTCGAGCAGGACGCCATCGAGGCGCTGTGGGCGGCCATCGACGCCGACCCGGCGCTGCCGGTGACCGTCGACCTGGAGGCCCGCGAGGTCCGCGCGGCCGACCTGGTGGCGCCGTTCGAGGTCGATGACTACACCCGCTGGCGGCTGCTTGAGGGGCTCGACGACATCGGAATCACGTTGCAGCACAGCGATTCCATCCAGGCGTTCGAGGCGCGCCGACCGGCCTACAAGCCGGTCACCACGCCCCTCGGCTAAGGCCCGGGGAGGGCGTCGCCCATTGACGTCGCCCGTGGCGAAGCCGGAAGTCCTTGCCCCGCAAGGCGAAACGCCGCCGCGCCTGCTTGTGTGCGCCCCCGTGGGGCCTTACGGTCAGTCCTGGCCGGGCGACCGCTCGGTTCTACCCGGTTCACCGGAGGGGAAGCCCGTGAACAAGACCGAGCTCATCGACCTGCTCTCAGAGCCGCTGGGGAGCCGCAAGGCCGCCCAGGATGCGGTCGAGGCCATCATCGACACCATCACCCGCGCCGTCGCGCGCGGCGAGAAGGTCGTCCTGACCGGCTTCGGCGCCTTCGAGAAGGTCGAGCGCGCAGCCCGCACCGCCCGCAACCCGCGGACCGGCGCCGTCGTCAAGGTGAAGAAGACCTCGGCCCCGCGCTTCCGCGCCGGCGCCGAGCTGAAGGCGTACGTCTCCGGGGCCAAGAAGCTCGCCAAGCAGGCCGCTCCGGCCAAGAAGGCGGCCCCGGCCAAGGCGGCGGCCCCCGCCAAGAAGGCCGCGCCGGCGAAGAAGGCCCCGGTCAAGAAGGCGCCGGCCAAGAAGGCCCCGGCCAAGAAGGCCCCGGCGAAGAAGGCTCCGGCCAAGAAGGCTCCCGCCAAGAAGGCTCCCGGCCAAGAAGGCCCCCGCCAAGAAGGCCCCCGCCAAGAAGGCTCCCGCCAAGAAGGCTCCCGCCAAGAAGGCCTAGCACCTCCGGCTTCAGCCCGCGTTGAGGGCCCGCACCCCTGGGGTGCGGGCCCTCAACGCGTCAGGCGAGCGCCTCGGCGGTGTGTGGTCCGACTCCGAGACGGACGGCCGCTGCGAGGTCGTCGGCGGTGTCGACATCGAGGCGCAGCCCCGGCCAGGCCCCCGTCAGCGGAGTCGCTCCGCTGGTCACGTGTCGGGCGAACGACGCCTCGCCGAAGGCCGGGTCCAGGGCGCCGCCCCGAGCCGCGGCCAGCATCGTGGTGCCGTACGCATCGGCATCGCCGACGCACGAGCGGCCGGCCGCCTCCGCGCCGGCCAGCGCCGCGGCGAGCTCACCGGGGCGAAGGGAGGGCAGGTCTGCGGCGAGGGCGGCCACCCGCAGGCCCGGCCAGCGCCGCCCTGCCTCGAGCGCTCCCTGGGCCAGGGCCTCGTTGAGCCCTCCGCCGGAGGCCAGGACGGCGGCCCCGAGGGCCCGGGCCCGCGCCTCGACGACCGGGTCGTCGGTGACCACCAGCAGACCCCCGACCGCGCCGACGGCCAGAGCCGCCGCCACCGTGTCCGAGCCCATCGCCAGGGCGAGTTGCGCACGCCGGGCGCCAGCCACGGCGAGCCGGGTCTTCGCCCGCTCAAGCCGCTTCAGGGGCACGACAAGCGCCCAGCCTGCCTCCGTCATCCTTGCCATCCTCGCACCCGCCGGCCCGCGCCTGGGTGATCCGGGGTGTCCCTCGTGGACAGCGGCTGCCGCCCCGGAGAGACTGTGCCCCTGCCCGCAACCGGTGGCCTACGCCACCGCACCGTCCGCAAGGAGGAGACCCGCGTGTCCCCGACCAGCCCGGTGTCGAAGGGACGCCCGCGCCGAAGCGGCTGGTACCTCCTCGCGGTGGTCATCTTGAAGCCGCTGCTCATGCTCTTCACCAAGCGCGACTGGCGGGGCGCCGAGAACCTTCCGGCGACCGGCGGCTTCGTGGCCGTGGTCAACCACGTGAGCTACCTCGACCCGTTCGCCTACGCGCACTTCCTGCACGCCCACCGGCGGTGGCCGAGGTTCCTGGGCAAGGAGGCGGTCTTCCGCGTCCCGATCGGAGGGCGGATCATCCGGGGGGCGGGGCAGATCCCGGTCTATCGCGGCAAGCCGGATGCCGTCGACGCGCTGCGCGCCGCCATCGCCGCGGTGCGGGCAGGGGAGTGCGTCGTGGTCTACCCCGAGGGGACGCTGACCCGCGATCCGGGGCTGTGGCCCATGCGCGGCAAGTCGGGGGCCGCCCGGATCTCCCTGGAGACCGGGTGCCCGATCATCCCGTGCGCCCAATGGGGGCCCAACCACGTGATGGCTCCGTACGAGCGCAAGGCGAAGGTCTTTCCGCGGTCGGTCATGCACATCTGGGCCGGGCCGCCGGTCGAGCTGGACGACCTGCGCGGTCAGCCGATCACCAGGGAACTGCTGGACGAGGCCACCGGCCGGGTCATGGCCGACATCACCGGTCTGCTGGAGCGCATCCGGGGCGAGCAGGCGCCGCTTGAGCGCTTTGACCCCGTCTCGGCCGGGCTGCCCGAGTACGGTGTGCCCCCCGCGATGACGGGCGGGCGGAACGATTCCGAGGACGCCGTTCCAGTGGACCAGCCCCGCGGCGCCATCGATCAGCACAGGGAGCCAGCATGACGCGCGCAGCGGTGATGGGGAGCGGCTCCTGGGGGACCGCCTTCGGGATGGTCATGGCCGACGCCGGCACCGAGGTCATGCTCTGGGGCATCGACGAAGAAGCGGTGGCGGCCATCAACCGCGACCACGAGAACCCGCGCTACCACCCGGGCGTACGTGCTGCCGGACCTGATCTCGGCGACCACCGATGCGGCCGAGGCGCTCCGCGGCGCCGATATCGTGGTGCTGGCCATCCCGTCGCAGGTGCTGCGCGAGAACCTCGCGCACTGGGTCTCGATGATCGAGCCGCACGCGCTGCTGGTCTCGCTGATGAAGGGCATCGAGCTCGGCACCACCAAGCGGATGAGCGAGGTCATCGAGGAGGTCGCGGGGATCTCCCGGGATCGCATCGTGGTGGTGTCCGGCCCGAACCTCGCCCGCGAGATCGCCCAGCGTCAGCCTGCGGCGACGCTGATCGCGTGCGCCGACGAGGGCAACGCCGCCATCGTCCAGCGTGCGTGCCTGTCGCCGTACTTCCGCCCGTACACCGGCACCGACGTCGTGGGCGCCGAGCTCGGCGGCTCGGTGAAGAACGTCATCGCGCTCGCCAATGGGATGGCCGCGGGGCTGGGGTTCGGGGAGAACGCCCAGGCGACGCTGATCACGCGCGGGCTGGCCGAGATGATGCGGCTCGGGATCGCGCTGGGCGCCGACCCGGCGACGGCCGCCGGCCTCGCTGGGGTCGGCGACCTGGTGGCCACCTGCACGTCGCCGCTGTCGCGCAATCGCACCTTCGGCGAGAACCTCGGCAAGGGCATGACGGTCGACGAGGTCATCGCGATCAGCAAGCAGACCTGCGAGGGCGTGAAGTCCTGCCAGTCGATCTACGACCTGGCCTGCCAGCACGGCGTCGAGATGCCGATCACCGAGCAGGTCGTCCAGGTCGTGCACCACGGGCTCAGCCCGCGCGAGGTCCTGGGGGCGCTCATGTCGCGGCCCTGGAAGTCCGAGCGCGCGTAGGCCCGGGCGGACCTCAGCCCGCGGAGGACAGCGCCTCGTCGAGGTCGCGCCACAGGTCGTCGACGTCTTCGATGCCGACGGAGAGCCGCAGGAGGCTCTCGGGGACGTCGGCGGTCTCGGCCGGCCAGCGGCGCCGGCGCTCCAGCGAGGACTCCACGCCCCCCAGGCTCGTGGCGTGCACCCACAGCCGGGTGCCGGCGCACACCCGCTCGGCCAGGTCGGCATCGCCGGCGACCTCCACGGCCACCATGGACCCGTACGTCTGCATCTGGCTCGCCGCCTGCGCGTGGCCAGGGTCGCCAGGCAGCCCGGGATAGCGGACCCGGCGCACGGCCGGGTGAGCGGCAAGGCGAGCCGCCAGCTCGGCGGCATTGGCGCACGCCCGCTCATGGCGCACCGCGAGGGTGCGGATCCCGCGCAGCGCCAGCCAGGCCTCCATCGGCCCGGGCACCGCTCCGAGCAGCGTGCGGCGGTCGGCCAGCCGGTCGAGCAGCCCGTGGTCGCGCACGATGACGGCGCCCAGCAGCAGATCGCTATGGCCGGACAGCTGCTTGGTCGCGCTGTGCAGCGAGACGTCCGCCCCGAGGTCCAGTGGCCGCTGGCCCAGCGGGGTGGCGAAGGTGTTGTCGACGACGGTCAGCGCGCCGACCTCGTGCGCGGCGGCGGCGGCCGCCCGCAGATCGCAGATGTCCATCAACGGGTTGGTGGGCGACTCCAGCCACAGCAGGTCGGCGCCGGCGACCGCGCCGGCGATCTCGTCGGCGTCGGCCATCGGGACCCACCGCACATGCAGCTTGCGCTCGACGACGCGCTGCTCCAGCAGCTCGCGGACGCCGGTGTAGGCGACGGCGGGCGCGACGACCACGGCGCCGGCGGGCAGCAGGTCGAGCACGCCGGCGGCCGCGGCGAGCCCGCTCGCGTACGCCAGCGCCTCGCCGTCCTCCAGCGCGCCGATCGCCGTCTCCAGCGCCGTCCAGGTGGGGTTGCCCGAGCGGGCGTAGCCCACCGCTCCTCCTGCGGCGTAGGTGGAGGCGAAGACGACCGGCGGGTTCAAGGGGTCGCCGGGCGGCAGGTCGCCGCGGCCGGCGGTGACGGCGCGGGTGGCGGGCGAGCGGAAGGAGTCGGACACGCCCGCCAGTATCCGCGCCCACCGGGCACGAGACGCGTCGTACCCGCAGATAGGGTCGCGCCGATGTCCGAGAACCCCGCGTCAGGCGCGACCCGTGGCGCCCGCCGCGTCCGGGTGGCCCTCGTGTTCGGCGGCCGCAGCAGCGAGCACGCCATCTCGTGCGTGAGCGCCGGTTCGGTCCTCAGCGCGATCGATCGGTCGCGCTACGACGTGCTCCCGATCGGCATCACGACCGAGGGCCGCTGGGTGCTGGCGCCCGACGACGCCGGCCGGCTCGCGATCGCGGCGGGGATCCTGCCGTCCGTGGACGCGCGCGGCCCGGCCGTGGTGCTCGCCGCGGATCCCACCGGGCACGGGCTGGCTGTCCAGGAGCCGGGCGCGGTGCCGCAGGTCCTCGGCGACGTCGACGTGGTGTTCCCGCTGCTGCATGGCCCGTACGGCGAGGACGGCACGATCCAGGGGCTGCTCGAGCTGGCCGGGGTCCCGTACGTCGGCTCCGGCGTGCTCGCGTCGGCGCTGGCCATGGACAAGGCGGCCATGAAGCACGCATTGGCCTCGGCTGGGCTGCCGGTCGGGCCCTGGGAGACGGTCACCGACCGGCAGTGGCGATCCGATCCCGAGGCGTCCCTGCGCCGGATCGAGCAGCGGCTGGCCCTGCCGGTCTTCGTCAAGCCGGCGCGGGCCGGCTCGTCCGTCGGCATCAGCAAGGTCAAGAGCTGGGCCGACCTGCGGGAGGCCGTCGAGCAGGCGCGCGCGCACGATCCCAAGGTGGTCGTGGAGCAGGGCGTCGAGGGCCGGGAGATCGAGTGCGGCGTCCTGGCGGGCCCCGGAGGGGACCCCGAGGCCAGCGTGTGCGCCGAGATCCGGGTGGTCGGCGACCACGAGTTCTACGACTTCGCGGCCAAGTACCTCGACGACGTGACCGAGTTGGACGTGCCGGCCGAGGTCCCCGGCGGTGTCGCCGATGAGGTCCGGCGCCTGGCGTGCTTGGCCTTCGACGCGCTCGGTTGCGAGGGGTTCGCCCGCGTCGACTTCTTCCTGCGCCCGGACGGCTCGCTCGTGGTCAACGAGGTGAACACGATCCCGGGCTTCACCCCGGTGTCGATGTTCCCACGGATGTGGGCGGCCAGCGGGGTGGACTACCCCGCCCTGGTCGACCGGCTGATCAGCGCCGCGCTGGCCCGCCGTCCGGGCCTGCTGCGCTAGTCGGACAGACCGCGCTGAACGGCGCGCTCAGTCGCCCCTCGGCTCCAGCGCCGCCACGATGAACGCCTCGGCGGCCGCGGCCTCCGAGCGCGGGCTGCCGCCGGACTCGATGCGGCGCGCGGCCGCGTCGAGCACGCCCTGCGCGTACGCGGCATCGCGCGCCGGGTCCGCGGAGCCGAGCGCGGCCAGCGCGTCGACGAGTGGGGCCGTGAGCCGCTCGTGCATCGCCCCCAAGGCGGCTGAGCACTCCGGGGGCAGCTCGAGGTCGGAGAGCGCGCGGCCCAGCGCCCGGTCACCGGAGTCGGCGAGGCGCAGCACGGCCCGGACGTACGCGCGCAGCCGCAGCCGCGGGTCGCGCTGGGTGTCGACCGCGCTGTGGACCTCGGCCGTGACGCGGTCCAGGGAGTCCACGACGAGCTCGGCGAGGAGCGCGTCGGGGGAGGGGAAGTACTCGTACAGGCTGCTGCGCGCGAGCCCCGAGCGCGCCGACACCGCCGCGAACGTGACACCGCGCCCCCCGTGCTCCAGGGCGACCTGGGCCGCCGCGTCGAGGACGGCCTGGCGCTGGCGGGCGCGGTGCTCGACGACGGTCGGGGCGCTGATCCGGGGCACCGGTCCAATGTACGGGGCGACCCCCAGTTAGGGAATCGACGAAACGTCGGTAAGATGCCGACACAACGTCGGGAAGGTCCCCGGCTGCCGACATGCGAGGAAGGGACGCCACTGTGTGGTTTGCCTTGCGGGATCTGCGCTCGGCGCGGGTGCGCTATCTGCTCTTCACGGGGCTGGTGGCCCTGATGGGCGCGCTGGTGCTCATCCTCACCGGGCTGGGCCTGGGGCTGTCCAGCGCGAGCGTCTCAGGGGTCGAGCGGATCCCCGCGGACGCCTGGCTGTACCAGAAGGACGTGCGCACCTTCCTGGCGCGCAGCACGGTGACCGCCGAGCAGGTCGAGGCGGCCGCCGGCGTCGAAGGGGTGGCCTCGGCCGAGCCGATGGGGGCCTTCACGGTCTCGGTGCGCCGGGCCGCCGGGGCCCAGCCCGACGATGTGGCCCTGTTCGGCGCGGAGCCCGGGTCGACGATCCCGCCGGAGAGCGTCGATCTGTCCGTTCCCGGCGCCGCCTGGCTCGACGAGTCGCTGCGGGACAGCGGCATCTCCGTGGGGGACACCCTCACGGTCGAGCCCTCCCGCCAGCAGATCAGCGTCGCCGGGTTCGTCGACGCGGGGACGTACTCGCATCTCCCGGTGGTCTACGTGCCCCTGGCGCTCTGGCAGCAGGTGAAGTACTCCACCCCCGACGGCAGCGCCCCCGCGCCCGCCTCGGCGGCCGGGCTGGCGAGCGCGGCGGTGCTCACGCTCGACGAGGGGGTGGACGCGGCGGCGATCTCCGACGCGGTCGCCGCAGCCGTTCCGGGCACCGAGGTCGTCGGGGACCAGCAGGCCGTCGCGGCCACCCCCGGCTACAAAGAGGAGACCGGGACGGTCAACCTGATGGTGTTCTTCCTCTACGTCATCGCGATCCTCGTCATCGGGACCTTCTTCTGGATCGCCACGGTGCAGCGCACCCACGAGGTGGCGGTGCTGCGCGCGATCGGGGCCTCGCGCGGGCGAATCGCCCGAGAGCACGCCTCGGAGGTCTCGGTCGTCTCCGCCGTCGGCCTCGTGCTGGCGGCCGCGGGCTCCCTGGCCCTGGCCACCCTGCTGCCCAAGGGCGTGCCGTTCGCCCTCGGCGCCTCCACCGTCGCCGCGACCACCCTCGTCCTGTTCGTCATGGCTCTGGGCTCCGGCCTCGTCTCGCTGCGCCGTCTCGTCCGCGTCGACCCGATGCTCGCCCTGGGGAGGAACCTGTGACCGTCGCCCTGCAGCTCGAAAACGTCGCCCACTCGTACGGAGACACCGACGCGCTGCTCGGGGTCGACCTGCAGGTGGCCGCGGGGGAGTTGATCGCGCTCGTGGGTCCGTCGGGGAGCGGCAAGTCGACGCTGCTCGCCATCGCCGGCGGCCTGCTGCGTCCCACCTCCGGGGTGGCCCGGGTGGCCGGGGAAGACCTCTACGCCCTCGGCGAGCGGGAGCGCATCGAGCACCGGCGCGAGCAGGTGGGGTACGTCTTCCAGGCCAGCAACCTGCTCGGCTCCCTCACCGCGGAGGAGAACGTGATGGCGCCCGAGGTGCTGCGCGGCCGCGACAAGCACGAGGCGCGCACGGAGGCGCGCGCCCTGCTGGCCGAGCTCGGACTGCAGGGCAAGGAGCACCGCCGGGTGCACGAGTTGTCCGGGGGCGAGCGCCAGCGGGTCGGCATCGGCCGCGCCCTGATCGGGCGGCCGGCGGTGCTGCTGGCCGACGAGCCCACCGCGAACCTCGACGGCGAGCGGAGCCGGGCGGTGGTCGACCTGCTGCACGCCGAGGTCCGCGCGCGCTCGGTGGCGGCGGTGTTGGTCACCCACGACGAGCGGGTCCTCGACCTGGTCGACCGCGTGGTGCGCATCACCGATGGCCGGATCGAGCCGGAGGCGGCTCAGGGCGCGGGCGGGAGCGTGCCGATCGCCGGTGCGAGCTCGATGAGCGGGTCCACCTCAGGGGCGTAGGCGTCCGGGACGTCCACCTGGACGTACGCGAGCTGCCCGACGCTGGTGAAGCGGTAGCCGGCCGTGAGTGGCTCGGCGAACCAGTCGACACCCTCGACGGTGACCAGCGACGAGGTGGGGCCCAGCCCGGCCGGGGCGGGCACCCCGCAGGCGAGCGTGATCGCCGGGCTGCCCCAGGCGGCCGTGAGCGGGGACTCCGGCTCCGCGTCGACCTCGCGCTGGTCGAGGACGAGCGTGGGCAGCCGCGCGGTCATCTGGGCGCACGCTGAGGCGATCTCGGGGGACGGGTCCGGTGGGTCGACCGCAACCGTGACCGAGCAGGCGGCCAGCAGGGCTACCGCCGCGGCCGCCGATCCGACCGCCGCGGCCCGCCGGCCGCCCGCCGGTGCGTTCAGCCGACCGCTCAGAGGTGGACGACCGGGCAGGTCAGCGTGCGCGTGATCCCGCCGACCGCCTGCACCTTGGCGACGACGAGCTTGCCGAGCTCGTCGACGCTGTTCGCCTCGGCCCTGACGATCACGTCGTACGGGCCGGTGACGTCCTCGGCCGTCGTCACCCCGGGGAGCTGGGCGATCTCGGCGGCGACGCCTGCGGCCTTGCCGACCTCAGTCTGGATGAGGATGTACGCCTGGACCATCTCGGACCCCCTTCGTGTGCGGTGAACAGTGGTGGGAATGGGAGGCTATCGCTTCTGAATGGAGGCGGTCATGGGGACCCAGGAAGCGGGACGACGGGCCGGCGCCCCGGGCACATTGGCCGGGCACGGCGAGTTCGCGCTGATCGACGCCGTGGTGGCCCGGCTTGGCTCCGCGGGCTGGCCGGCGGACGTCGTTTTGGGGCCGGGCGACGACGCCGCCGTGCTCGCGGCGCCCGACGGGCACGCGGTGGTCACCATTGATGTGCTCGTCGAGGGGGTGCACTTCCGCACCGACTGGTCGGGCGGCGCCGATGTCGGCCGCAAGGCCGCGGCGGCCAGCCTGTCGGACGTCGCCGCGATGGGCGCCCGCACGACCGGGTTGGTGGTCGGACTGGTGGCGCCGCCGGAGCTCGAGGTCCAGTGGGCGCTGGACCTCGCCGACGGGCTGCGTGACGAGGCCGCCCGAGCCGGCGCCACGGTGGTCGGGGGAGACCTGACCCGTGGCAGGTCGCTTGTGGTGGCCGTGACGGCCCTGGGCGACCTCGGCGGGCGGGCGGCGCTTCGGCGGTCGGGCGCCCGGGCCGGCGATGTGGTGGCCGTGTGCGGGCGGCTCGGCTGGGCCGCGGCCGGGTTAGCCGTGCTCGGCCGGGGGTTCCGCTCGCCGCGGGCGCTCGTCGAGGCCTACCGCCACCCGGCGCCGGACTACTCCGCCGGCCCGCGGGCGGCCCGGGCCGGCGCCACCGCCCTGGTCGACGTCAGCGACGGGCTGCTCGCCGACCTCGGCCACGTGGCGCGGGCCAGCGGGGTTGTGGTCGATCTGGATCCGGCCGCCTTCGCCGGCGACACCGCCGACGGCCCGCTGGCCGACGCGGCGGCCGCGATGAACACCGATCCCCTGGCCTGGGTGCTCGGCGGTGGCGAGGACCACGCCCTGGCGGGCTGCTTCCCCCCGGGGGTGTCACTTCCCGACGGGTTCCGGGCGATCGGCCGGGTGGGGGCGGGGGATCCCCAGGTGCTGTGGGGCGGCGTGCCGTGGGCCGGATCGGCGGGTTGGGACCACTTCGGCTGACCGGATCGCGGCGGCGGGGAGTCCGCGGGCAGCAGAAAGGCCGGCCCCGGAGGGGAACCGGCCTTCGGCGGGGGTGGCAGCGCTCAGGCGCTGGGGACCTTGCCGGCCTTGATGCACGAGGTGCAGACGTTGAACCGCTTGCGCGAGCCGCCGACGAGGACGCGCACGCGCTGGATGTTCGGGTTCCAGCGGCGCGACGTGCGGCGGTGCGAGTGCGAGATGGAGTTGCCGAAGGACGGCGACTTGCCGCAGATCTCGCAGGTGGCAGCCACGGTCGTACTCCGAATCAGTCAGGAAGGAAGGGACGCGCCTGACCGGCGCCATCCCAAGACAACCTCAGCAGGATAGCCGAGCCCCCCGCACCGGTGCCAACTCGCCGAAGGCGGGCCGGGCCAGGCGCCGCCGGGAGGGTCCGCGGCTACGCTGCGCGCCACGGTGACGGACGTCACAGGGGCAGAGAGGTGGGCACGGTGCTCGAGGTGCTGGACGCCGCGGCGGTGCGCCGCTGGGGGCGGGCCAGCCTGGACGGCCTGGGCCGGGCGCGCGAGGAGATCGACGCCCTCAACGTCTACCCCGTCCCCGACGGAGACACCGGCACCAACCTGTTCCTCACCCTGGAGTCCGCGGTCGAGGCGATGGGGCACGGCGCGCCCCGTCCGGCGCTGGCCTATCGAGACGACGCCTTCGAGCTCTCGGAGGATCCCGCGGAGGCGCAGGCGGACCTCGCCCGCACCGCCAAGGCGATGGCGCATGGCGCGCTGATGGGCGCGCGGGGCAACTCCGGCGTGATCGTTTCGCAGATGCTCCGCGGGATGGCCGAGGTCCTGGCGGGTTCCGGGGAGGCCGGGTCGGGGCAGCCGGCAGATGAGTCGGCGGCCGGGACTCTGCGGCGCGCGCTCGCCCGCGCCTCAGAGCTGGGGTACGCCGCGGTGGCCGAGCCGGTCGAGGGCACCGTCCTCACGGTGATGCGGGCCGCGGCGGACGCCGCCCAGGCCGTCCCCGGCACCCGGATGTCCCCCGTCGCGCGGGCGGCGGCGCGAGCCGCGCGCGAGGCGCTGGCCCGCACCCCTGACCAGCTGGAGGCGCTGCGCCGCGCCGGGGTCGTGGACGCCGGCGGCCGCGGCCTGGTCGTGATCCTGGACGCCCTGGTCGGCACCGTCACCGGGGCGCTGCCCCCGCCGATGCCGCGGGCCGCCCGCCCCCACCGACCCCCGCCGCCGGTCGCCGACGTGCTCACGCCCGAGGGCCCGTCGTACGAGGTGATGTACCTGCTGCGGGCCGACGAGGACGCCATCCCGTCGCTGCGCTCGACCCTGCTGCCGCTGGGGGACTCGCTGTTGGTCGTGGGCGGGGAGGAGCTGTGGAACGTCCACGTCCACGTCGACGATGTCGGCGCGGCCATCGAGGCGGGCATTGAGGCCGGCCGGCCCTTCCGGATCCAGGTGACGCACTTCCGCGACCAGGTCGCGCGCCAGCGGGCCGCGCACCCCGACGGGGCCGAGCGCGCCGTGGTGGCCCTGGCGGGGGGCGGAGGGCTCGCGGACCTGCTGCGGGAGTCGGGGGCCGTGGTGGTCCAAGGCGCCGGCGGCATGCGGCCGGCCACCCGCGAGATCCTCGACGGCATCCGGGCCGCCGGCACCCCCGAGGTGGTGGTGCTCCCGCACGACAAGGACTCGGTTCCCTCGGCCGAGGCGGCCGCCGAGCAGGCCCGCTCGGACGGGCTGCGCGTCCAGGTCCTGCCCACGCGCGCCTCGGTCCAGGTCCTCGCGGCGCTCGCCGTGCACGACCCGCAGCGCCGATTCGACGACGACGTGGTCTCGATGACGGCCGCCGCCCGGGCGACGCGCTACGGCGGGGTCACGACCGCCGTTCGCGAGGCGCTGACCACGGCCGGGGTCTGCCACCCCGGCGACCAGCTCGGGGTGGTGTCCGGTGATGTCGCGGTGATCGGCTCCGACCTCAACCAGGTCGCCGCCGAGGTGCTGGACCGGCTGCTCTCGGGTGGCGGCGAGCTGGTCACCCTGGTCACCGGCGCCGACGCGCCGGAGGGGTTGGTCGACCACGTGCTCGACCACCTCCGCACGGCCCACCCCGAGTCGGACACGGCGGTCTACACCGGCGGGCAGCGGCACTACCCGCTGCTCTTCGGCGTCGAGTGACCGCGCAGCCGGGCCCGGCCGGCGCCGGCTCCGAGCGGGTCCGCTCGGTGGTCGGGGCGCCGACCGCCAAGATCCTCGAGCGCGATCTGGGCATCGAGACGGTCGCCGACCTGATCGGCCACTACCCGCGGCGGTACGCGCAACGGGGCCAGCTCACCGACCTGGGCCAGCTGGCCATCAACGAGCACGTGACGGTGCTGGCCCGGGTGGCGTCGGCCAAGGTGCACCAGATGAAGCAGCGCAAGGGAAGCCGGCTCGATGTGGTCGTCACCGACGGGCAGCGCTCGTTGAGCCTGGTGTTCTTCGCCCAGGTCGGCTTCCACCGCAAGGAGCTGCAGGTCGGCCGGCAGGGGCTCTTCTCGGGCAAGGTCACGCTGTTCGGCGGGACCCGGCAGCTCGCGCACCCGGCCTACGAGCTGCTTCCGGACGACGTCGACGGCGACCCTTCCGACCTGCATGCCCACCCGAATGCCGACCCGCTCGCCGCCTCGTTCACGGCCCGGCCGATCCCGATCTACCCGGCGACCGCGTCGTTGGCGTCGTGGCGGGTCGCCAAGTGCGTCGCCGCCGCCCTGCCTCGGATCCCCGACCTGCCCGACCCGGTGCCCGCCGAGGTGGCCGCGCAGCGCGGGCTGGTCCCGCGCGCCACGGCGCTTGAGCGCATCCACGTGCCGCGCGACTGGGCCGACGTGGAGTCGGCACGGGCCCGGTTGCGCTTCGAGGAGGCGTTCGTGCTGCAGGCCGCCCTGGCGCTGCGGCGGGCCGAGGCGCGGTCCAGTCCCACCGCTCCGCGTCCCGGGCGCGCCGGGGGGCTGCTCGACGCCTTCGACGCGCGGCTGCCGTTCGCGCTCACCGAGGGGCAACGGCAGGTGTCGGCCGAGATCGCCGCCGACCTCGACGCCGACCTCCCGATGCAGCGGCTGCTTCAGGGCGAGGTCGGCTCGGGCAAGACGGTGGTGGCGCTGCGGGCGATGCTCGCGGTGGTCGACTCCGGCGGCCAGGCCGCGCTGTTGGCGCCGACCGAGGTCCTCGCCCAGCAGCACCACCGCGCGATCCTGGCCCTGCTGGGGCCGCTGGCCGAGCGCGGCCTGCTCGGCGGCTCCGACGAGGGCACGGGGGTCGCGCTGCTGACCGGGTCGATGTCGACGGGCCAGCGCCGGCAGGCGCTGCTGGATCTGGCGTCGGGCACGGCCGGGCTGGTGGTCGGGACGCACGCGCTGCTTGAGGACAAGGTCGACTTCTTCGACCTCGGCCTCGTGGTCGTCGACGAGCAGCACCGCTTCGGCGTCGAGCAGCGCGACGCCCTGCGCGCCAAGGGCCGCACGCCCCCGCACCTGCTGGTGATGACGGCCACGCCGATCCCGCGCACGGTGGCCATGACGGTGTTCGGCGACCTGGAGGTCTCGACCCTGACCGAGCTGCCGGCCGGCCGAACCCCCATCGCGACCCATGTGGTGCCCGCGCTCGACAAGCCGCACTACCTCGAGCGGGCCTGGCAGCGGGTGCGCGAGGAGGTCTCCCGCGGGCGGCAGGCGTACGTCGTGTGCCCGCGGATCGGCGGTGGGGAGCCAGACGACGAGCTGGAGCCGGTCGAGGACGACGAGCCGGCCTCGACCCGGCGCCCGGCGGCCGCGGTGCTCGAGGTCGCGCCCGCTTTGTCGGAGGGGCCGCTGGCGGGGCTGCGGGTGGGACTCCTCCACGGCCGCATGGCGCCAGAGGCCAAGGACGCGGCCATGCGCGACTTCGCGGCCGGTGCGATCGATGTCCTGGTGGCGACCACCGTGATCGAGGTCGGGGTCGACGTGGCCAACGCCACCGTGATGGTGGTGCTCGACGCCGACCGCTTCGGGGTGTCCCAGCTGCACCAGCTGCGCGGGCGCGTCGGCCGCGGCGGCCACGCCGGACTGGCGCTGCTCGTCACCGAGGCGCCGGACGCCAGCCCGGCCCGGGGGCGGCTGGCCGCCGTGGAGGCCACGCTCGACGGCTTCGTGTTGGCGCGGCTGGATCTCGAGCAGCGCCGCGAGGGCGATGTGCTGGGGCACTCGCAGTCCGGCCGGCGCTCGTCCCTCCGGCTGCTGTCGGTGCTGCGCGACGAGGTGGTCATCGCCGATGCCCGCGAGGAGGCGTTCGCGCTGGTCGCGGCCGACCCCACCTTGGCGGCCCACCCCGCGCTCGCCGCCGAGCTCGCCGAGGCCCTCGGCGAGGAGCGGGCCGAGTACTTGGGGAAGGCGTGATCGAGCGGTGACCCGGATCATCGGGGGAGCCGCCCGCGGCCGGCGCCTGCGGGTGCCCGCCGGTGGCACCCGGCCGACCTCGGACCGCGCGCGCGAGGCGCTCTTCAGCGCCCTCGAGGCCGCCCGCGGCGGGCTCAGCGGGGCCGTGGTCCTCGACCTGTACGCGGGGTCGGGGGCGGTCGGGCTGGAGGCGCTCTCGCGGGGCGCCGCCCACGCCACCCTGGTCGAGCGCGACGCCCGGGCGGCGGCGGTCCTGCGGGCCAACGCGGAGGCGGTGGGCCTGCCCGGCGCGGAGGTGGTCGCCGAGGCCGTCGAGCGCCGGCTCGGGCAGGACCCGCCTCGACGCTACGACCTGGTGTTCGTCGACCCCCCGTACGCCGATCCGGTGGAGCGGGTCCACGCCACCCTGGCGGCTCTGCGGGAGCGCGGCTGGCTCGCCCCTGGGGCCCTGATCGTGGTGGAGCGGTCCGCCCGCGAGCGGTTCGACTGGCCGGCCGGGTACGCCGCGGACCGCGACCGCCGCTACGGCGAGGCCGCCCTTTGGTACGGTCGCGCGGCCGGTCCCGATAGGTGAGCCTCAAGGAGGAGCCCGTGCGCAAGGCCGTCTGCCCGGGCTCGTTCGACCCGGTGACGAACGGCCACCTCGACATCATCGAGCGCGCCAGCCGGCTCTATGACGAGGTGACCGTCGGGGTCTTGGTCAACCGCAACAAGCGGGGGCTGTTCACGCTCGAGGAGCGGATCGCCCTCCTGGCGGAGGTCACCGCCCCGCTGGGCAACATCCGGATCGAGGCGTTCGACGGCCTGCTCGTCGACTTCTGCCGCGATCGGGACATCCCGGCGATCGTCAAGGGCCTGCGCGCGGTCAGCGACTTCGACTACGAGCTGCAGATGGCCCAGATGAACCACCGGCTGGCCGGGGTCGAGACTTTGTTCGTGGCCACCAACCCGCTCTACAGTTTCCTGTCGTCGAGCCTCATCAAGGAGGTCGCCGCCTTCGGGGGCGATGTCTCCGGGCTGGTGCCCGACACCGTCGCGCGCCGGCTCGCCGAGCGGCTGCCCGACGCCTGACGCCTCACCCCAGCCGGCAGCCCCGCGCTGGACCCGCCCGCCGGCAACACCGCCGCGACCAAGGAGCCCCACCCCCGTGGACGTCCACGCCAAACTCGATGAACTCGCCGCCATGGTCGAGGCCGCTCGGGCGATGCCCCTGTCGGCGTCCTGCGTCGTCAACCGCGCCGAGGTGCTCGACATCGTCGACGAGGTGCGCGCGCTCCTGCCAGGCGAGCTCACCGACGCCGAGCGGCTGCTCTCCGAGCGTGACGCGGTGGTGGAGGAGGCCCACGCCGAGGCCGACCGGATCGTCGCCGACGCGCATGCCGAGCAGGCCCGGCTGGTCAGCGAGACCGAGGTCTACGCCGCCGCGGTCGCCGAGGCCGACCGGGTGATGGCGGAGGCCGCGGCCGAGTCCGACCGGATGAGTCGGGAGACCGACGAGTACGTCGATGGCCGGCTCGCCAACCTGGAGATCGCCCTGGAGAAGACGTTGGCGACCGTCCGGCGCGGCCGCGACCGGATCCTGGCCCGCCGCGACCTCGTTGATGACGGCTCCGGCGCACTGGACGACCCGCTGCCGTACGGCTGAGCGGTCTGCGCCCGTCCGACCCCGTCCCGCCCCGCCCCGCCCCGCCGCGGATTGGGCGGGTGGCCCTCGCTCCGGTACCGTTCAGGTTCGGCCTCGGCGAGGTCGCAGATCTGTTGTGCCGTGCGAGAGGGAGAGCGTTGACCCGCCTCGACCCGCGCGCGCCCCTCGTGGTGGACACCCGCGACCTGGGGCGCCGGGCTGGTTCGATGAGCGAGCTCGACCGCACCGTCCCGGCCCCAGCCGATCTCGGCGTCGCCGATGTGATCTTCGTCCCCGAGGGCTCGGACCTCCACCTGCACATGAGGTTGGAGTCCGTGGTCGAGGGGGTGCTCGTGACGGCAACGGCGCGGGCTGCGGTGTCCGGCGAGTGCGGACGGTGCCTTGAGCCCCTCGCACGCGAGGTGGAGGCCTCCTTCCAGGAGCTCTACCTCTACCCGGACCAGCACGACGATGACGAGGAGGCCGAGCGGCTCGAGGGCGATTTCCTCAACCTTGAGCCGGCGCTGCGGGACGCGGTGGTGCTGTCGCTGCCCCTGCAGCCGGTGTGCCGGGATGACTGCCCGGGCCTGTGCTCGCACTGCGGGGCGCGGCTCGCCGATGACCCGGAGCACCAGCATGACGAGGTCGACCCCCGGTGGGCGGCCCTGACGAACGTGCTCGGCTCCCCAGCCGAACCGACTGAGAAGGAGAGCTGACGCATGGCCGTTCCGAAGCGGAAGACCTCGCGCAGCAACACCCGGCACCGCCGCGCGCAGTGGAAGGCCACCATGCCGGCCGTCGTCGCGTGCGAGCGCTGCCGTGAGCCGCGCCTGCAGCACATCGCCTGCCCGAACTGCGGCACGTACAACCGCCGCCAGGTTCTCGCCGTCTGACCCTCGCGTGACCGCCCCCGAGGGGGCCCGCGAGGACAGCGGGCTGGCCGCCATCGAGGCCCGCCTCGGGGTGCACCTCGACGCCGCCATGCTGCGGCGCGCGCTCACCCACCGGTCGTACGCGTACGAGAACGGCGGCCTGCCGACGAACGAGCGCTTGGAGTTCCTGGGCGACTCGGTGCTCGGGCTCGTCGTCACCGACACCCTCTACCGCGCGCACCCCGACCTGCCCGAGGGGCAGCTGGCCAAGCTGCGCGCCGCCGTCGTCAACATGCGGGCGCTCGCGGAGGTGGCCCGCGGGCTCGGCCTGGGGGAGTTCATCCTGCTGGGCCGCGGCGAGCTGTCCACCGGGGGCCGCGACAAGTCGTCGATCCTCGCCGATGCCGTGGAGGCCTTGATCGGGGCCGTCTACCTCGACTGCGGGCTGCCTGAGGCGACCGCGTTGGTTCACCGGCTGTTCGACCCGGTGATCGAGGCGTCGGCCGACCTCGGCGCCGGCCTCGACTGGAAGACCAGCCTGCAGGAGCTGACCTCGCGGCTCGCCCTCGGCGTCCCCGACTACCGCGTGGACGAGTCCGGGCCTGACCACGAGAAGAGCTTCGACGCCGCCGTCCACGTCGGTGACGACGTGTGGGGGCGGGGATCGGGCAGCAGCAAGAAGGAGGCCGAGCAGCACGCGGCCGAGGACGCCTGGCACGCCGTGCGCGAGGCGCACCCCGAGTTGGGCGCCGCCGAGCGGAGCGCCTCCGCCTGATGCCCGAGCTGCCCGAGGTCGAGGTGGTCCGCCGGGGGCTGCAGGCGCATGTGGCCGGGCGCACCACGGCCGCCGTGCAGGCCCTGCACCCCCGGGCGGTCCGCCGCCATCCGGGCGGCGCCCGCGATCTCGAGCGCCGTCTGGCGGGCCGGCTGATCGCCTCGGCCGAACGCCGGGGGAAGTACCTCTGGATGCCCCTCGATGGCGGTGACGAGGCGCTCGTCGCGCATCTGGGCATGAGCGGTCAGCTGCTCGTGCAGCCGCCCGGCTCACCCGACGAGACCCATCTGCGGGTGCGCATCGGTTTCGCCGACGGAGGCCGTGAGCTGCGCTTCGTCGACCAGCGCACCTTCGGCGGCCTGGCGGTGGAGCCGGTGGACCCCGACACCCTGGCCCCCGCAAGCATCCGGCACATCGCCCGGGACCCGCTGGACCCGGCCTTCGACGACGCGGGCTTCCAGGTGGCCCTGCGCCGCAGGCGCACCGGGATCAAGCGCGCGCTGCTCGACCAGACCCTGGTCTCCGGCATCGGCAACATCTACGCCGACGAGGCGCTGTGGCGGGCCCGGCTGCACTACGCCCGCCCGACCGAGACGATGACGCGGATCGAGGCCGACCGGGTGCTGCAGGCGGCGCGCGAGGTGATGGCCGCGGCGCTGGGCCAGGGTGGCACCTCGTTCGACGCGCTCTACGTCAACGTCAACGGCGAGAGCGGCTACTTCGACCGCTCGCTGGAGGCGTACGGCCGGCGGGACGAGCCATGCTCGCGGTGCGGCGCCCCGATCCGCCGCGACGCCTTCATGAACCGCTCGTCGTACACCTGCCCCCGCTGCCAGCCGCGGCCGCGCCGCGGCCGCTGGTAGCCGGGTCCGCCCCAGTTGACCGCACCGCGGCTGCGGTGTCACCCTGGTGATCATCCTGACGTGATCATCCTGGCGCGGTGAACACCTGCCGGTCGCGGCGCGAAGCCCCCTGCGACCTGCCGCTCCCGCACCCCAGACCGCGCCCGGACCCGTACCACCGCATCCTCCGCGCGGGGACCGCCCGCGCCTGACCCCTCGAGGACCCGCTATGGCCAAGGCCCTGCTCGGATACCTGGGTGGCCCCGACCCCGTCACCACCGCCGAGCTCGCCGCGCTGCGGCGCCGGGTCCGCGACCTGGAGGCCGAGGTCACCCGGCTGTCGGCCGCCAACGACGCCCTGACCGGCCTCGTCGCCGCCCAGGTGGCCCTGGAGGAGGCGGCCCTCGAGCTCGACCGCAGCGCCCGCCAACCCGCCCTGGCCTAGCCGCCGAGTGCGCCGCTCCCGGCTTGCGGCCCGCGGCCCGGTAGGCTGCCCGGCGGCCTTCCCCAGCCTGCCTCAGGAGCGAGCGCGTTGCACCTCAAGAGCCTCACACTGAGGGGCTTCAAGTCCTTCGCGTCGTCGACGACGCTCACCCTCGAACCCGGGATCACCTGCGTCGTCGGGCCCAACGGGTCCGGCAAGTCCAATGTCGTGGACGCGATGGCGTGGGTGATGGGCGAGCAGGGGGCCAAGTCCCTGCGCGGCGGCAAGATGGAGGACGTCATCTTCGCCGGCACGTCCGGGCGCGCGCCGCTCGGCCGCGCCGAGGTCATGCTCACCATCGACAACACCGACGGCGCCCTGCCGATCGAGTACGCCGAGGTGACGATCTCGCGGATCATGTTCCGCAACGGCGGGTCCGAGTACGCCATCAACGGGACGCCCTGCCGGCTGCTCGACGTCCAGGAGCTGCTGAGCGACTCCGGGATCGGCCGCGAGATGCACGTGATCGTGGGCCAGGGGCAGCTCGACCAGGTGCTGTCGGCGTCGCCGGAGGACCGCCGCGGGTTCATCGAGGAGGCCGCGGGCGTCCTCAAGCACCGCAAGCGCAAGGAGAAGGCCGTCCGCAAGCTGGAGGCCATGCAGGCGAACCTCACCCGCCTGCAGGACCTCACCGCCGAGCTGCGCCGCCAACTCAAGCCGCTGGGCCGCCAGGCGGAGGTCGCCCGCCGGGCCGCGGTGATCCAGGCCGACCTGCGCGACGCGCGGCTGCGGCTGCTCGCCGACGACCTGGTCGGGCTCCGCTCGACGCTGGAGGCCGAGGTCGCCGACGAGACCGCCTTGCGCCTGCGCCGCGCCGAGGTCGAGCAGGCGCTGGCCGCGGCCCAGGGGCGCGAGGCCGAGCTGGAGATCGCGCTGGCCGAGGGCGCCCCGCTGCTCGCCCGCGCCCAGGAGACCTGGTACCGGCTGTCCGGGCTGCGCGAGCGGCTGCGCGGCCTCGGCGATGTCGCCGGCGAGCGTGCCCGCCGGCTGGCCGAGGTTCAGCAGGAGGAGGAGCGGCCCGGCCGCGACCCCGAGGCGCTCGACGCGGAGGCGGGTGAGGCCCGGGCCCAGGAGGCCGGCCTGATCACCGAGGCGGCCGAGCTGGCCGCGGTGCTGGCGGCGGCCGAGGCCGCGCGCGGCGAGGCCGAGCGCCGGTTCGCCGAGGAGGAGCGCCGGGTCGCCGGCGTGCTCCGCGCGGCGGCCGACCGGCGCGAGGGCATGGCCCGGCTCACCGGCCAGGCCGGCGCCGCGCGCAGCCGGGTCGAGGCGCGCGATGCGGAGACCGCCCGGTTGACGGCGGCCCGCGAGGAAGCCCGGGCGCGCGCCGACCGGGCGCAGGCCGAGTTCGCCGCCATCGAGGGCCAGGTCGCGGGCCTCGATGAGGGCGAGGTCGACCTCGACGTCGAGCACGAGTCGGCCGCCGAGGCCGTCGCGGCCGCGGAGGCCGAGGTCGCCGCCCTCCGCGAAGAGGAGCGCGCCGCCGAGCGCGAGCGGTCCACCGCCGCCGCCCGCCGCGAGGCCCTGGAGCTCGGGCTCGCGCGCAAGGACGGCGCGGGGGCGCTGCTGGCCGCCAGCGGGCGCGTCAGCGGGCTGCTGGGGTCGGTCGCGGCGCTGGTGCACGTGCGCGCCGGGTACGAGGCGGCGGTCGCGGCAGCGCTGGGGGCGGCCGCCGACGCCGTGGCGGTCGCCGACGTCGACGCGGCCGTGGACGCGATCCGGCTGCTCAAGGACGACGACGGCGGCCGGGCGCCTCTGCTCGTCGGGTCGCCTGCCGACGTCGATGCGCCGCTTGACCCGGTCGAGGGCGGCGAGCACGCGTTCTCGCTCATCGAGGCGCCCGAGGCCCTTCGCCCGGCCCTGCGCGCGCTGCTCGACGGGGTCGTGGTCGTCGACGGGCTCGCCGAGGCGCGCGCGCTGGTGTCCCGGCGGCCGGACCTCGTCGCCGTCACCCGAGACGGAGACCGGCTCGGCGCCGGGTACGCCGTGGGCGGCTCCGCCTCCGCGCCGTCGCTGCTCGAGGTGCAGGCCGCGGTCGAGGAGGCCGCGGCCGCCGAGCGCGACGGCGCGCACCGGGGCGAGCGGGCCCGCTTTGCCCTGGGCGCGGCGCAGGAGCGGGCGGTCGAGGCGGCCAGTCGGGTCGAGGCCGCGCTGCAGCGGCTGCACGAGTCCGACGCCCGGCTGGCGGCCGTGGCCGAGCAGCTGGGCCAGCTGGGCTCCGCCGTCCGGGCCGCGCGTGCCGAGGCCGAGCGGCTCGACCGCTCGCTGGTGGCGGCCACCGCCGCCCGCGACGCCGACGCCGCGGCGATGGCCGAGTTGGAGGCCCGGCTCGCGGCCGCGGCCGAGGCCCCGGCCGAGGCCGAGCCCACCACCGACGAGCGCGATGGGCTCGCCGCCGCCGCCACGGCCGCCCGGCAGGCCGAGGTCGAGGCGCGCCTGGCCCTGCGCACCTGTGAGGAGCGCGGCCGCGCCCTGGCCGGCCGCGCCGAGCAGCTTGAGCGAGCGGCCGTTCAGGAGCGGGCGGCCCGTGAGCGTTTCGCGCGCCGCCGTGAGCAGGCGGCCGCGGAGCTCGTGGTGGCGGGGGCCGTCCGCGACGCCGTCGCCGTGGTGCTGGAGCGCCTGGGGCAGTCGCTGGCCGACGCGGGCACCGAACGCGCCGCCGCCGAGCAGGTGCGCGCCGAGCGCGAGGCGGAGCTGGTGAGCGTGCGGGCGCGCGGCCGGGAGCTGGACGGCGAGCTCGACCAGCTCACCGACTCGGTGCACCGCGACGAGGTCGCCCGCACCGAGCAGCGGCTGCGGATTGAGCAGCTGGAGCAGCGCGCCCTGGAGGAGTACGGCGTCGACACCGAGGCGCTGCTGGCCGAGTACGGCCCGGATCAACTCGTACCGCCGTCCCCGGCCGCCCCGGGCGACGTGGTCGACGAGGGGGCGCCCGAACCGCAGCCCCGCCCGTACGTGCGGGAGGAGCAGGAGAAGCGGGCGCGCGCCGCCGACCGCCAGCTCGCGCTGCTCGGCCGGGTCAACCCGCTCGCGCTGGAGGAGTTCTCCGCGCTTGAGGAGCGCGCGCAGTACCTCAGCGAGCAGCTGGAGGACCTCAAGAAGACCCGTCGCGACCTGCTCGACATCGTCCGCGAGGTGGACGAGCGGGTCGAGCAGGTCTTCGCCGAGGCCTACCGCGACGTCGAGCGCGAGTTCGCCATCGTCTTCGCGCGGCTGTTCCCAGGTGGCGAGGGGCGGCTGATCCTCACCGACCCCGACGATCTGCTGGGCTCGGGTGTCGACGTTGAGGCTCGGCCCCCGGGCAAGAAGGTGAAGCGGCTGTCGCTGCTCTCCGGTGGTGAGCGGTCGCTGACCGCGGTGGCCTTCCTGGTGGCGCTCTTCAAGGCGCGGCCCAGCCCGTTCTATGTTCTGGACGAGGTCGAGGCCGCCCTCGACGACACCAACCTGGGTCGGCTGCTGGAGATCTACGAGGAGCTGCGCGAGAACAGCCAGCTGATCGTGATCACCCACCAGAAGCGGACCATGGAGATCGCTGACGCGCTGTACGGCGTGAGCATGCGCGGGGATGGGGTCTCCGCGGTGATCAGCCAGCGCCTGCGCGACGCCGCGACGGCCTAGCCCGCTGGGCCGGAGCGATTCGGGCTCCGGCCGGATCGCGGGTTAGCGCACCTGGCGGATGTGGAGTTGTCCCCAGGAGCGGCCAAACCCTTGACGCCGCAACGGTTCTCCACTACGATCGAACACATGTTCGAATGTGTGGCGGGGCCGGATCTGGGCCCCGCGCTGGCCGCTGTGGAGCTGGCCGGGCTGGACGGGGAGGCGCTGGTGGAGGCGTTGGCGGCCACGCAGCGGCTGGTGTCGTGGGCGCAGGCCCGCCAGGCGGAGGCGGTCGCCGAGGTCGCCCGCCGGGTGCCGGAGGCGGTCGGCGCGGCGGGCTGCTCGGGCTACGAGGTGGCCGAGTTCGAGGTCGGCGCGGCGCTGCGGCTGTCGTCGCGGGCGGCGCAGGCCCGGGTGGACGGCTGCCTGGCGATCACGGAGCGGCCGGCGGTGCTGGCGGCGCTGCGCGCCGGCCGCTGGACTGGGTGCGGGCGGAGGCGGTCGCCTCGGCGGTGGGCGAGCTGGCGTCGCGGCCGGGGATGGCCGGGCGGCCGACCAGGTGGAGGCGCAGGCGCTGGAGCGGGCGCCGGGCCAGACCGCGCCGCAGGTCCGCGCCGCGCTGGCCCGCCTGGTGCTGAAGGCGGATCCGGCCGGTGCGGACGCCCGCCTGGCGGCGGCCCGCCAGGGAGCGCCGCGTGTGGGTCGACCCGCGCGAGGACGGGATGGCCGAGCTGCGGGCGCTGCTGACCGCCCCGGACGCCCAGCGCGTGTACGCCGCGCTGGGGCAGGCCGGCTGGGCGGCCCGCTGCGCCCAGCGCGACACCCGCCGCGAGGCGGCCGCGCGCGCCGCCGGGCGCGGGGAGCCGCCCCTGGACCCGGGCCCGCTGCCGACGCTGGACCAGTGCCGCGCCGACGCCCTCGTGCAGATGGCCTGCGTCGTGCGGAACGGGTCGGGCGGACGGGGCCCGCCGCCCGGGAGCCCCCACCGGGACCGGCCCGGCCCCCCGCGGGCAGCGCCCGCAGATCCTGGTCACCGTCCCCGCCGGGACCCTGCTCGGGCTGGGCGGGGAGCCCGCCCACCTGGCCGGTTACGGCCCGATCCCCGACGCCCTGGCCCGCGAGCTCGCCCAGGACGGGGTGTGGCGGCGGGTGCTGACCGACCCCGAGACGGGCGCGGTCCTCGACGTCGGCCGCAACCGGCACGACCCGCCCGCCGACCTTGAGCGGTTCGTCGGGTCCGGGACGCGATGTGCCGGTTCCCCGGCTGCCGCCGGCAGGCCGCCCGCTGCGACCTCGACCACACCGTCCCGTACCCGCGGGGGAGACGTCCGCGGCGAACCTGCACGCCCTGTGCCGCCGGCACCACCGGCTCAAGCACGAGGCCGGCTGGCAGGTCACCGCCCGGCCGGGCAGCCGGCTGGAGTGGACCAGCCCCCTCGGCGCCGTCGACACCACCGACCCGCCCGACCCCGGCGACGAGGCCTGGACCCAACGTGCGCCCGCCCACCCGCCGGACGAGGGCGAGCCCGACGTGAGGGAGCCCGATCCGGGCTGGCCGTGGGAGGACTTCGACGACGAGCTGCACCGCTGGCTCGACGACCCATCGGTGCTCTGCCGGGGCCATTGAGCCCACCTGGGAGACTGAGCACGTGGATGCGCTCATGTACGTCGTCATCGCCTTGGTGGTCCTCGCCCTCGTCGTGGGGGCGGGCCTGCTGCTGCGCTCGCGCGGCAAGGCGGTCGAACCCCCGCAACCTGGCGTCGACTACGCGCCGGGGGTCGGCGATGACGCCGAGGTCCCTCGTGACACCCCCCGCCGCACGGTGGAGGACACCGTCCTGCCCGAGCCGGGTGGCGCACCGACGGCTTTGCTCGAGCGGCCGGAGCCATCCGCGGGCCGCCTCACCCGGTTGCGCGCCAGGCTCGCCCGGTCGCAGACGGCGTTGGGGCGCGGCCTGCTCGCGCTGCTGTCTCGCGACACGCTGGACGCGGCCGCCTGGGACGAGGTCGAGGAGGTCCTGCTGGGGGCCGACCTCGGGGTGGCGCCGAGCCAGGAGCTGCTCGACCGCCTGCGGACGCGTACGGCGGCGGCGGCCGAACGGGATCCGGCGACGATGCGCAGCCTGCTCCGCGAGGAGCTCATCGCGTTGGTCGACCCCACCCTCGACCGCACCCTGCGGACGTCGCGGCACCCGGACGGGTCGCCGGCCATCGTGCTCGTCGTCGGCGTGAACGGCACCGGCAAGACCACGACGACCGGCAAGCTCGCCCGGGTCGTGGTGGGCGACGGCGGCACCGTCCTGCTGGGGGCAGCCGACACGTTCCGCGCCGCGGCCTCCGCGCAGCTGCAGACCTGGGGCGACCGGGTGGGGGCCGTGGTCGTGCAGGGCCCCGAGGGCGGCGATCCGGCCAGCGTGGCGTTCGACGCCGTGCGCGCGGGCCGGGAGCAGGGCGTGGACACCGTCGTCATCGACACCGCAGGCCGCCTGCACACCAAGACCGGGCTGATGGACGAGCTGGGCAAGGTCAAGCGGGTCATCGAGAAGCAGGCCCCCGTCGACGAGGTGCTCCTCGTGCTCGACGCCACCACCGGGCAGAACGGGCTGACCCAGGCGCGCGTCTTCGCCGAGGTCGTCGACGTCACCGGGATCGTGCTGACCAAGCTGGACGGCACCGCCAAGGGCGGCATCGTCGTGGCCGTGCAGCGCGAGCTCGGCGTGCCGGTCAAGCTCGTGGGACTCGGCGAGGGCCCAGACGACCTGGCCCCGTTCGAGCCCGAGGCGTTCGTCGACGCGTTGCTGGCCGACTGACCGAGCCCGCCCGAAACACCGCCGTAACCGACGCGGCGTGAACTGTCACCGCGCCGAAACACCCACAGGCGCCCCGCGAAACCCCCGCGGCTGAGAGTCCCACTCAGCCCAGGACCGCAATGGCGCGGACCTGGACCCCACGATGGACTCCCAGGAAGGGACGGCAGACATGCCGGAGATCAGCGGCGCAGACACCGCGTGGGTCCTCACGAGCGCCGCGCTCGTGCTGCTCATGACCCCCGCACTGGCGTTCTTCTACGGCGGCATGGTCCGCGCGAAGAGCGTCCTGAACATGATGATGATGAGCTTCGGGGCGCTGGGGCTTATCACCCTGCTCTGGGTGCTCTACGGCTACTCGATGGCATTCGGCGATGACGTCGGCAGCGGGCTCTTGGGCGACCCCACCGAGTTCGCCGGGCTGCAGGGCCTGATGTCTCCGGAGTCGGTGGTCGGGACCATCCCGACCATGGCCTTCGTGGCCTTCCAGGCGGTGTTCGCGATCATCACGGTCGCGCTCATCTCCGGGGCGATCGCCGACCGGGCCCGGTTCGGCGCCTGGCTGGTGTTCGCGGGCGTGTGGGCGACCATCGTGTACTTCCCGGTCGCCCACTGGGTCTTCGCCTTCGACGGCGTGACCGGCGAGACCGGCGGCTGGATCGCCAACCAGCTCAAGGCGATCGACTTCGCCGGCGGCACGGCCGTGCACATCAACGCCGGCGCGGCAGGCCTCGCCCTCGCGCTGGTCCTCGGCAAGCGGATCGGCTTCGGCAAGGAGCTCATGCGACCGCACAACCTGCCGTTCGTGATGCTCGGCGCGGGTCTGCTGTGGTTCGGCTGGTTCGGCTTCAACGCCGGGTCGGCGCTGGCGGCGAACAACACCGCTGCGGTGGCGTGGATGAACACGATCATCGCGACCGCGGCGGCGTGCCTCGCCTGGGTCCTCACGGAGAAGTTCCGCGACGGCCACGCCACGTCCCTCGGCGCCGCCTCCGGCGTGGTGGCCGGCCTCGTGGCGATCACCCCGGCCTGCTCGTCGGTGAGCCCGCTCGGGGCGATCGCGGTGGGGGCCATCGCCGGGGTGCTGTGCGCCCTCGCGATCGGGCTGAAGTACAAGTTCGGCTACGACGACTCCCTCGACGTGGTCGGCGTGCACCTGGTGGGCGGGCTGGTGGGCACCCTGCTCATCGGATTCCTCGCCACCGATGCGGCGCCCGCGGGCGTCAACGGGCTGTTCTACGGCGGCGGGTTCGACCAGCTGGGCCGTCAGGCGGTCGCGGCGTTCGCCGTGTTGGCGTACTCCTTCGTGCTGACCTACATCATCGGCTTGATCATCGCCAAGACGATCGGCTTCCGGGTGGAGAAGGACGTCGAGGTCCAGGGTGTGGACCTCAACGAGCACGCGGAGACGGCCTACGAGTTGGGCCCGGTCCCGGGCAGCGGCTACCGGCCGCTGGCGGGTGCGGGCGTCGGATCAGTTGGCGGCGCGGGTTCCGCGGCGAGCGAGAGGGTGGAGGCATGAGGCTCATCACGGCGATCGTCAAGCCATTCAAGCTCGATGACGTGAAGACCGCGCTGGAGGCGTTCGGGGTGCACGGGATGACCGTGTCCGAGGCCAGCGGGTACGGCCGGCAGCGCGGGCACACCGAGGTGTACCGCGGTGCGGAGTACACCGTGGACCTGGTCCCGAAGGTGCGCATCGAGGTGCTCGTCGAGGACGCCGACGCCGACGACGTGATGGACGTCGTGGCCAAGGCGGCCCGGACGGGACGCATCGGTGACGGCAAGGTCTGGTCGATCCCGGTGGACACCGTCGTCCGGGTCCGCACCGGCGAGCGCGGCGCAGACGCGCTCTAGCCGATCGCGCCGATCCGCCGTGTCCTCACTCGCCCCGACGTACGCCGAGGCGCGCGCGGACCTGCTGGCCCGGCCCGGGATTCCCGGGCCGGGCCGGCGGCAGGCCCTCGCCGAGGCGGCCGACGCCTGGCTGGTGGAGGTGTTCGAGGCGGCGGGCGGCCCCGGGGCGGGCGCGTCCCTGGTGGCGGTCGGCGGCTACGGACGCAGCGAGCTGTCGCCTGGCTCCGACCTTGACCTGTTGCTGATCGTGCGTTCCTCCGCGTCCGCCGAGGCTGGGCTCGCCGAGCGGATCTGGTACCCGCTGTGGGACTCCGGCGTTCGGGTCGACCATGCCGTCCGCACGGCGGGGGAGGCGCGGCTCGTGGCGGCCGAGGACCTGCGCGCGTTGCTCGGGCTGCTCGACGCCCGCTGCGTGGCCGGCGACCCCGAGCCGGTGCAGCGGGTGGTCTCGTCGGTGCTGGCCGATTGGCGGGCCGCGGCCCGCCGCCGGCTGCCCGATCTGCTGGCCGACTGCCGGCAGCGCCATGAGCGTGCCGGCCACCTGGCGTACGCCCTGGAGCCCGACCTCAAGGAGGGCCGCGGGGGGCTGCGCGATCTGGCGGTCCTGCGGGCGATCGGCGCCTCCTGGGTGGCCGACGCGCCGCACGCGGGGCTGCCCGAGTCCCGCCGGCTGCTGCTTGACGTGCGAGACGCCCTGCACATGTCGGGGGGCCGCGGGTCCGACCGGCTCGTCCAACAGGAGCACGCCCACGTGGCCGAGGCGATGGGCCTCGCCGACGGCGATGCGCTGCTAGCCGCGGTGGGCGAGGCGGCGCGGACCGTCACGTACGCGTTCGACACCGTCGCGGCGCGGGTCGAGCGCGCGGTCTCCGGCGGCTCCCGGCGGACCTTCCTGGCCGGCCCGCTGCGGCGGGGGCCCAAGCGGCTGCCGGTGCGGGCGCCCCTCGCCGACGGGGTCGTCGAGCAGGACGGCGAGGTGGTGCTGGCCCGCGACGCCCGGCCGGCTCTCGATGCCTCGCTGGGGCTGCGGGCGGCCGCGGCGGCGGCGCAGGCCGGGCTTCGGCTCGCCCCCCACACGGTGGAGCGGCTCGCCGCCGAGGGGGCCGACCTCCCGGTCCCGTGGCCGCGGGACGCGCGGGAGGCGCTGGTGTCGCTGCTCGGGGCCGGGGCCGCGACCGTGCCGGTGTGGGAGGCGCTGGACCTCGCCGGGCTCGTCAGCCGCTGGATCCCCGAGTGGTCGGCGGTGCGCTACCGCCAGCAGCACAACCCGATCCACCGTTTCACGGTCGACCGCCACCTGGTCGAGGCCGCCGCCCACGCCTCGACGCTGACCCGCCGGGTCGCCCGTCCCGACCTGCTGCTCGTGGGGGCGCTGCTGCACGACATCGGCAAGGGCTTCCCGGGCGACCACACCGAGGCCGGGATGGTGGTGGTGGCCGACCTTGCCCCCCGGCTCGGCTTCGACGCCGCGGACACCGCCACGCTCGTGGCGATGATCCGCCTGCACCTGCTGCTGCCGGAGACCGCGACCCGGCGCGACCTCGATGACCCGGCGACCCTGTCGGCGGTGGCCGCCGAGGTGGGCACCCGCGAGCTGCTGGATCTGCTGCACGCGCTCGCCCAGGCCGACGCGCTCGCCACCGGGCCGGCGGCGTGGACCGAGTGGCGGGCCGCGCTGATCGACGACCTCGCCGAGCGCACCCGGCAGACCCTCGCCGGGGACCCGGCGCCCCCGCCGCCGGCCCTCGACGGCGCGGACCTCCCCGAGCCCGGGCCCGACGGGCTCGCGGTGGCCTGGACGCGCGACCTCGTACGGCCATCGACTGCTCGTCTCGGCGCCGGACCGGGTCGGCCTGCTGGCCGACGTCGCCGGCGTGCTCAGCCTGCAGCGGCTCGCCGTGCGCTCGGCGCGGGTGGCCAGCGTCGGCGGCCGCGCGGTGCAGGAGTGGGTCGTGACGCCGGAGTTCGGCGACCCCCCTGCGGTGGACCGCGTCCGGGTCGACCTGCGGCGCACCCTCGACGGGACCCTCGACCTCGAAGGGCGGCTGGCCGCCCGCGCGGCCGACTACGCGCCAGCGCGGGGCGTCGTGATCGCGCCGCCCAGGGTCGAGCTCGTCCCGGGGGCCTCGTCGGCGGCGACGGTGATGGAGGTACGCGCCCACGACCGGCCGGGACTGCTGCGCACGGTGGCGGCCGCCCTCGCCGCCGAGGCGGTGGACGTCTCGGCGGCCGTCGTCGCGACGCTGGGCTCGGACGCGGTCGACGTGTTCTACCTCGCCCAGGACGGCGGCCCGCTCGATGCCGCCACGGCTGAGCGGGCCCGGGTCGCCGTCTTGGGCTCGCTGGCCTGACAGCGCCAGCGGCCGGGCGGGGCCCGGGCGCGCGGCGGTTACCCTTGCCGACGTGTTCGCCACGCTGTCTGACCGCCTTGCCGCCACCTTCAAGTCCCTGCGGGGCAAGGGGAGGCTGACCGAGGCCGACGTCGACGCCACCTGCCGTGAGATCCGGGTGGCCCTGCTCGAGGCCGATGTGGCGCTGCCGGTGGTCCGCGACTTCGTCGGACGGGTGCGCGAGCGGTCGCTCGGCGCAGAGGTGTCCCAGGCGCTGAACCCGGCGCAGCAGATCATCAAGATCGTCAACGAGGAGCTCGTCGAGATCCTCGGCGGCGAGACCCGCCGGGTCCGGCTCGCCAAGAACCCGCCGACCGTCGTGATGCTGCTCGGCCTGCAGGGCGCCGGCAAGACGACCCTCGCGGGCAAGCTCGCCCGCTGGTTCGCCGCCCAGGGCCACCAGCCGCTTCTCGTCGCCGCCGACCTCCAGCGGCCCAACGCGGTCGACCAGCTGGCCGTGGTCGCCGAGCGGGCGGGGGTGGCGGTCTTCGCCCCTGAGCCCGGCAACGGCGTCGGTGACCCCGTCCGGGTGTCCCGCGACGCCGTGGCCCATGCCCGCGTGCAGCAGTACGACGTGGTCATCGTCGACACCGCGGGCCGGCTCGCGATCGACGACGAGCTGGTCCGGCAGGCCGCGGACATCAAGGCCGCGGTCAACCCCGACGAGACGCTGTTCGTCGTCGACGCGATGATCGGCCAGGACGCCGTCACCACGGCCCAGCAGTTCGCCGCCGGCGTCGGGTTCGACGGCGTCGTCCTCACCAAGCTCGACGGCGACGCCCGCGGCGGGGCCGCCCTGTCGATCCGGTCGGTGACCGGCCGGCCGGTGATGTTCGCCTCCAACGGCGAGAAGCTCGACGACTTCGACGTCTTCCACCCCGAGCGGATGGCCTCGCGCATCCTCGGCATGGGCGACGTCCTCACCCTCATCGAGCAGGCCGAGAAGGCGTTCGACGCCGATCAGGCCAAGCAGATGGCCGACAAGTTCCAGTCCGGCCAGGGCGGCGACCTCACCCTCGAGGACTTTCTGACCCAGATGCAGGCCGTCCGCAAGATGGGGTCGATCGGCAAGCTGCTCGGGATGCTGCCCGGGATGGGCGACATGCGGGCGCAGATCGAGTCCATCGATGAGCGCGAGCTCGACCGCGCCGCCGCGATCATCCAGTCGATGACCCCGGCCGAGCGCCGCGACCCCAAGCTGCTCAACGGCTCGCGCCGGGCCCGGATCGCGCGTGGGTCCGGCACCCAGGTGAGCGATGTCAACGGCCTCGTCGACCGTTTCGTCGAGGCCCGCAAGATGATGGCGCAGATGTCGCGAGGCGGCGGGATGCCCGGCATGCCCGGCATGGGCGGGCTGCCCGGCATGGGGGGAATGGGCAAGAAGGCCAAGGGCCGCCAGGGCAAGGCCCCGGCGAAGTCGAAGAGCCGCAGCGGCAATCCGGCGAAGCGGGCCCAGGAGGAGGCGGCCGCCGCGCGCGCCGCGGACGTGTGCCGGCGCCGACGCGGAGGCCGACGCGTTGGCCTCGTTCGACCTGCCGGACGAGTTCAAGGGGCTCCTCGGCCCCAGCGGCCCCTCCGCCCGCTGACGTCGGCCGCAGGCCCGCACAGCGGCCGTTTGGTGCGGCGAGGGGGCCTTCTGGCACAATCGGCGGCGAACCGACTGGCTGGGGTGCCCTCTACTCGCGCCGGCCTGGCGGTCCATCTGAGGCCCCACGCGTGCGCCCCACGTCGCGGCGGGAGCCCTCACCCCACCCACGTTCAGGAGAGCCCACACCCGTGGCCGTCAAGATCAAGCTCATGCGCCTCGGCAAGAAGCGCCACCCGCAGTACCGGATCGTCATCGCCGACTCGCGCACCGCGCGCGACGGCCGTTCGATCGAGGAGATCGGCAAGTACCACCCCAAGGAGGAGCCGAGCCTGATCGAGGTCGACTCCGAGCGGGCGCAGTACTGGCTGTCCGTCGGCGCGCAGCCGACCGAGCCGGTCCTGGCGATCCTCAAGGTCACCGGCGACTGGCAGACCTTCAAGGGCCTGCCCGGCGGCGAGGGCACCCTGCGCGTCGCGGAGGCCAAGGCCGACAAGCGGACCGTGTTCGAGGCCGCGGCCAAGGCCGGCGACGAGCTGCCGGCCGCGACCACGCCGAAGAAGAAGGCGGCGAAGGACGCCGCCGAGGTCGAGGCGCCCGCCGAGGCCGAGGCCGAGCCGCGTTGAGGCCGCCGTCGAGGCCGCCGTCGAGACCGGCCGGCCGCTGAGACCGAGCCGACTGCTGAGCCCGAGCGGCTGCGGCCGAGGCCGAGACCGAGGCCTGACGTGCTCGACGAAGCGCTCGACCACCTCGTCAAGGGCATCGTCGACCACCCCGAGGACGTGCAGGTCACCGACCGCGAGCTGCGGCGGGGACGCGTCCTCGAGGTGCGGGTCCACCCCGATGACCTCGGCCGGGTGATCGGCCGCGGCGGACGCACCGCCCAGGCCCTGCGCACCGTGCTCGGGGCCGTCTCGGGGCAGGGCGTCCGGGTCGACTTCCTCGACGTCGACGAGCGCCGTTGACCGATCCGCTGCGCGTGGTGGTCGGCCGAGTCGGCCGCGCGCACGGCGTACGCGGCGACCTGGTCGTCGACGTCCGCACCGACGAGCCCGAGCGCCGGATGGCGCCTGGGGCCGTGCTCTTCACCGAACCCGACCGGGGGCCGCTCACCGTGGCCGCCGGTCGCGTTCATTCGGGCCGCCTGCTGCTGCACTTCGAGGGCGTGGACGACCGCTCGACGGCCGAGGCGCTGCGTGGGGTCGTGCTGCTCGCGGAGGTCGACGCGGCCGAGCGGCCCGACGACGAGGACGAGTGGTACGACCGGCAGCTCGTCGGCCTGCGGGTCGCCGTCGTGGCCCCTGCAGGGGCCGAAACGGAGCTGGGCGCCGTGCGCGAGGTGGTGCACGCGCCGTACCAGGACCTGCTCGTGGTCGCGCTCGACGCCGGCGGCGAGGCGCTCGTGCCGTTCGTCGCCGAGATCGCCGTCGCGGTCGACCTCGAGGCCGGCCGGATCCTGATCGATCCGCCGCCCGGTCTGCTCGGCGAAGGGGCGGAGGACTGAGGGTGCGCCTCGACGTGGTGACGATCTTCCCCGAGTACCTCGCGCCGCTGCGGCTCTCGCTGGTCGGCAAGGCCGCCGAGTCGGGCCGGCTCGACATCCGGGTGCACGACCTGAGGGCGTGGGCCGAGGACCGGCACCGCACCGTCGACGACACCCCGTACGGCGGCGGCCCCGGGATGGTCATGAAGCCCGACGTCTGGGGCGATGCCCTCGATGCGATCGCGCCGCCCACTGATCCGGACCAGCCGCTCCTGGTGATCCCGACCCCCGCGGGGCGCCCGCTCACCCAGGCGCTCGCCGCCGAGCTGGCAGCAGAGCCCTGGCTGCTGTTCGCCTGCGGCCGCTATGAGGGCATCGACGCGCGCGTGGCCGAGGACGCCTCGACCCGCATGCGCGTGCTGGAGGTCTCGATCGGCGACTACGTCCTAGCCGGCGGCGAGGCTGCGGTGCTGGTCATCGTCGAGGCGGTGGCCCGCCTGCTGCCGGGGGTGCTCGGCAACGCCGAGAGCGCGGTCGACGACTCGTTCGCCTCCGGGCAGGGGGGCTTGCTGGAGGGGCCGGTCTACACCAAGCCGCCCGTCTGGCGCGGCCGCGCGGTCCCCGACGTGCTCGCTCTCCGGGCACCACGCGGCGATCGACGCGTGGCGGCGGGAGCAGGCCGTGGAGCGCACGCGGCGGGTGCGCCCCGAGCTGCTGGGCTGAGCGCCCAGCGCCGGCGCCGCCGGTTTCTCGCGCGACACCGCCCTGTGTCACACTTGCTGCGTTCCACCAGCCGGTCCGCGATCGCCCTGCCACAGGGGGACGTCCCGCGACGGCCGGCTCATCCCCGATCTGAACCCGCACCGCGGGTGGCCTGTGGCGCCCGTGAGGAGAACCACCATGCAGAAGCTCGACGCCGTCGATAGCGCCTCCCTCAAAGAGGTCCCCGACTTCCGCCCCGGCGACACCCTGAAGGTCCACGTGCGCGTGATCGAGGGCGCCAAGAGCCGCATCCAGGTCTTCCAGGGCGTCGTCATCCGCCGCCAGGGCCAGGGGGTCCGCGAGACGTTCACCGTCCGCAAGGTGTCGTACGGCGTCGGTGTGGAGCGCACGTTCCCGGTGCACACCCCGGTCATCGAGAAGATCGAGGTGGTCACCCGCGGCGACGTGCGCCGGGCGAAGCTGTACTACCTCCGCGATCTGCGCGGCAAGGCCGCCAAGATCAAGGAGCGTCGCGAGAACGCTCCGCAGGCCTGACCGCAGCACGCCCCTCCGCGTCCGGTTGCAGGTAGCGTCCCCCCATGCCGGAGCACGCTGCGCACGCGACGGCCGGGCCGGTGCCAGCAGGCGAGAACGGCGCGGGCCCCGAGTCCGAGCTCGGACCGCGGCGCGCGCGCCGGGAGGCCCAGCGCACCGCCAAGGCGGCCGAGAGGCGGTCGGCCGCGCGCGAGATCCCGATCCTGGCAGTCGTCGCGATCGTGCTCGCCCTGCTCGTCAAGACCTTCCTGCTGCAGGCCTTCTCGATTCCCTCGGGGTCGATGGAGAACACCCTGTTGGTGGGCGACCGGATCCTGGTGGAGAAGGTCGGCTACCGGTTTGGGGACATCTCCCGCGGCGACGTCGTCGTCTTCGACGGCGCCGACTCGTTCACCCCGGAGGTCACCGTCGCCGAGCCGCAGGGCCCGATCGGCTCGGCCCTGCGCTGGATCGGCCAGACCCTGGGACTGCAGGCCGATGAGCGGGATTTCGTGAAGCGGGTGATCGGCGTCGGCGGCGACCGGGTGCAGTGCTGCGACGCCTCGGGCCGGGTGACCGTCAACGGCGTGCCGCTCGACGAGCCGTACCTGTTCCCGGGCGACGTCCCGAGCCGCGACGCCTTCGATGTCGTCGTCCCCGAAGGCAAGCTCTGGGTCATGGGCGACCACCGCTCGATCAGCCAGGACTCGCGGGCCCACCTCGGCGACCCGGGCGGGGGCTTCGTGCCCGAAGACCGGGTGATCGGCCGCGCCTTCGCGGTCGTCTGGCCGTTCGGCCGCTTCGAGGGGCTGGGGCCGCCCCCGACCTTCGAGGATCCCGCCCTCGACGCCAACCAGGGCCAGCAGGCCGCCCCGTGACCGTCGCCGAGCCCGCAGGGGCCGGCCAGGCCCCGCAGCGCCAGCGACGCGGAGGGGTGTTCCGGGAGACCGCGATCCTGGTCATCGGCGCCCTCGTCGTCGCCGTCTTGGTGCGGACCTTCCTGATCCAGGCGTTCTACATCCCGTCGTCGTCGATGGAGGACACCCTGCGGATCGATGACCGGGTGCTGGCGAGCAAGCTGACCACCAACCTCGGCGAGGTGAGCCGCGGAGAGGTCGTCGTCTTCCGCGATCCCGGCGACTGGCTGTCGGTGGCCCCGGTGCAGGCGGACTCGTGGCGACAGTGGATCCGCGAGGGGCTGACCTTCGTCGGCCTGCTTCCGTCGGACACCGGCGATGACCTGGTCAAGCGCGTCATCGGGGTCGGCGGCGACCGCGTGCAGTGCTGCGACGCCGAGGGGCGCGTGACCGTCAACGGCCAGCCGCTCGACGAGGGGTCGTACCTCTACCCCGGCGACGTGCCCTCCACCGAGCCGTTCGACGTGCTCGTGCCCAAGGGCAGCCTGTGGCTCATGGGCGACCACCGCTCGGTGAGCCAGGACTCGCGCTTCCATGAGCGGGAGCGGGCCGGCAACGGCATGGTGCCCGAAGGCCAGGTGATCGGGCGCGCGTTCGTCATCGTGTGGCCGTTCGCGCATTGGGCGACGCTGCCGATCCCCGAGACGTTCGGTCCGCGACTCGACCGGGCAGCGCCCACGCCATGAGCGCGGAGGGCCCCGCCGGCCTCGCGTACGACGTCGAGCGCACGTCGGTCCGCGTGGTGCTGCGCGATGGCTCGGGACGGCTGCTGCTCTTCTGGACGGTCGACCCGGAGATGCCGGAGACGGGCGCCTGGTGGGAGCTGCCGGGCGGGGGCATGGAGCCGGGGGAGTCGTGGGCGGACACCGCATGCCGCGAGATCGCCGAGGAGACCGGGCTGCGGCTGTCGGTGGAGCAGATCGGCGAGCCGCGCTGGACCCGCACGGCGACGTACCTGCGCCGGCATCGTCGCGTGCTCCAGCACGAGCTGGTGGTGGTCGCGGATCTCGACGTCGACGAGCCCCGCATCGCGCGCGACGGGCGCACGCCAGAGGAGCTCGAGGAGTACGTCGCCAGCCGATGGTGGGCGCCGGAGGAGGTCGCGGCCAGCGCGGAGCGGTTCTTCCCCGGGTCGCTGCCGGCCCTGCTCCCGCGGCTGCTGGCCGGCGAGCGCATCGACGAGCCGTTCGAGTTCTGGAACTGAGCCGCGCCTACCCTGGCCGGGTGACCGCGCGCGACGAGCAGCCGATCCCGCGCCGTGGCGCTCGGGTGATCGTCGTCGACCGCGAGGCGCGGGTGCTGCTCCTGCTGGGCGCCGACCCGGCCCGGCCGGCGGACCCGCCGTGGTGGTTCACCCCCGGCGGAGGGGTGGACCCAGGGGAGAGCGACTCGGAGGCGGCCCGCCGCGAGCTGTACGAGGAGACGGGGCACCGGGCCGGCGACCTGGGCGAGCCGGTCTGGCGGCGGGTGGTGGAGTTCGGCTTCCTGGGGCGCACGTACCGCCAGTCCGAGGTGTTCTTCCTGCTCGAGGTCGACCGGTTCGCGGTCGACACCGGGGGGCACAGCGTGATCGAGCGGGAGGCCGTCCTCGGGCATCGCTGGTGGCCGCTGGCTGAGCTGGCGGCGACGGCCGAGACGGTCTACCCCTCGTCCCTGGCCGCCGAGCTGGCCGCGCTGCTGCGCGACGGCCGCCCGGCCGAGCCGATCGAGGTGGCCCCGTGACCCGGACCCCCACGCTGCGCGTGGAGCGGGCCCTGTTGCGCGAGGGCGCCGGGCTGCTGGCCGGCATGGACGAGGTCGGCCGCGGCGCGCTGTGCGGACCGGTCACGGTGGGGGTCTGCCTGGTCGCCGACTCGACGCCAACCGCGCCGCGCGGGCTGCGGGACAGCAAGCTCCTCACGCCCGAGGCCCGGGAGCGGCTGGCGCCTCGGATCGAGCGATGGGCGATCGGCTCCGCCGTGGGGCACGCGTCCGCGGCCGAGATCGACACCTGGGGGATCCTGCGGGCGCTGCGCCTGGCCGGGCTGCGGGCGTTGGCCGCGCTGCCGACGGCGCCAGACCTGGTGCTGCTGGACGGGTCGTACGACTGGCTGGCCGATCGCGGCGACGACGTGCTCTTCGGGCCCGGCCAGGGCGAGGCACTGCCCGAGGCGCCGCGGGTGCTGACCCGGGTGAAGGCCGACCTCGCGTGCGCCTCCGTCGCTGGCGCGAGCGTGCTCGCCAAGACCTGCCGCGACGCGTTGATGGAGCGACTCGACGACGAGCACCCGGGGTACGGGTGGCGCGAGAACCGCGGCTACGCGACCCCGGGCCACATCGAGGCGCTCGCGCGGCTCGGAGCCTCCGGTGAGCATCGGCGCAGCTGGTCGCTGCCCGGCCTGGGCCGAGACGCGCAAGAATGCCTGCCATGAGCGCCGAGGACCTGGAGCAGTACGAGGCCGAACTGGAGCTGCAGCTGTACCGCGAGTACCGCGACGTCGTCGGGCTCTTCAGCCACGTGGTCGAGACCGAGCGGCGGTTCTACCTCGCGAACACCGTCGACGTGCAGGTGCGCGGCGAGGGCGCCGAGGTCTGGTTCGAGGTGACGATGGCCGACGCGTGGGTGTGGGACATGTACCGCCCCGCCCGGTTCGTGAAGAACGTCAAGGTCGTCACCTTCCGGGATGTCAACGTCGAGGAGCTCGCGAAGCCCGACCTGCGGGTGCCCGACAAGCCGGGCTTCTCCGCCTGACCCGTCGGCCCGCCCGGCCGCCTCCCTCGTCCACAGCCCCTCGCCCCGCCTCGGCCGTCCACAGATCGCCGGCCGGCCCTCGCGCCCCGCCCCGGTCCCCGATGGGGTCGGTCCCGGAGGTGATCGCATGCGGGCCAAGGACGCCCTGGGGCGGTACGGCGAGGACGTGGCGGCCCGGCACCTGTCGGCCGCCGGCCTGGTCGTGCTGGAGCGCAACTGGCGCTGCGCCGTCGGGGAGCTCGACATCGTCGCGCGAGACGGCGACGTGCTCGTCGTGTGCGAGGTCAAGACCCGCAGCAGCCTGGCGTACGGCTCGCCGCTGGAGGCGGTCAGCCCGGTCAAGGCGGCCCGCCTGCGGCGGCTGGCGGCCCACTGGCTGGCCGAGCGCGGGGTGCGACCGAGCGCGGTGCGCTTCGACGTCGTCGGGGTGCTGCAGGACGGCCACGGGCGCGCGGAGGTCCAGCACGTGCGCGGGGTGCTCGGATGAGCCTCGCCCGGACCTGGTCGGTCGCCCTGGAGGGGGTGCGGGGCCACCTCGTCGAGGTGGAGGCCGACGTCGCGCAGGGGCTGCCGGGGCTCACCTTGACGGGGCTGCCCGACGCGGCCCTGAACGAGGCGCGCGACCGGGTGCGCTCGGCCGTGCTGAACTCGCGGGAGCAGTGGCCGCCGCACCGGATCACCGTCAACCTCGCCCCGCCTCCCTGCAGAAGCGCGGGAGCGGGTTCGACCTGGCGCTGGCCGTGGCGGTGCTCGCCGCGGCCGGCGCGGTCTCCCACGAGGCGATCGCGCGCGCCGTCTTCCTCGGCGAGCTGGGCCTCGACGGGCGGGTGCGGCCGATCCGGGGGGTCCTGCCCGCGGCGCTGGCCGCCGTCGAATCGGGTCTCACCTCCCTCGCCGTGCCCTATGCGAACGCAGCCGAGGCCGCGCTCGTCCCGGGGGCCCAGGTCACCCCGGTGGCGACCTTGGCCGACCTCCTCGCGGTGCTGCGCGACGAGATCCCCGCCGATCGCCCGCCGACCACCCCTACCGGCGAGCGCCCCGCGGGCCCGGACCTCGCCGACGTGCTCGGCCAGCCGCTCGCCCGCCGCGCCGCGGAGGTGGCCGCTGCCGGGGGACACCACCTGGCGCTGCAGGGGGCTCCCGGCGCCGGCAAGACGATGATCGCCGAGCGGCTCCCCGGGCTGCTGCCGCGAGCTCGGCGAGCGGGAGGCGCTGGAGGTCACCACCGTGCACTCGGTGGCGGGAGCCCTGCCCGCCGAGCACCCCCTCATCACCTGGCCCCCGTACCAGGCGCCGCACCACACGGCGTCGGTGCCGGCCATCGTCGGCGGCGGGGCGGGGGTGCCGCGCCCCGGCGCGGCGTCACTCGCGCACCGCGGTGTGCTCTTCCTCGATGAGGCGCCGGAGTTCGCCTCCGGGGTCCTCGACGCGCTGCGGGAGCCGCTGGAGTCCGGGCAGGTCGTGCTCGCCCGCGCCGCCGCCACGGTGCGCTACCCCGCGGCGTTCCAGCTGATCCTGGCGTCCAACCCCTGCCCGTGCGGGCGCTCGGAGGGGTCCGGGGTCGGGTGCCTGTGCGCACCGCAGGCCATCCGCCGCTACGCGTCGCGGCTGTCTGGACCCCTGCTCGACCGCGTCGACCTGCGGATCGCCGTCGACCGCCCCTCGCGGGCGGACCTGCTCGCGGACCGGGGGTGGGCGGAGCCCAGCGAGGTCGTGGCCGCCCGGGTGCAGGCGGCTCGCGGCGCAGCGGCCGAGCGGCTGGCCGGCAGCCCCTGGCGGGCCAACGCCGAGGTGCCCGGGCCTGAGCTCGAGCGCCGGTGGATGCCGTCGGCCGATGCCCTGCTGCCGCTGCGCCACGAACTCGAGCGGGGCCGGCTGACGGCCCGTGGGGTCGACCGGGTCCTGCGGGTGTCGTGGACGCTGGCCGATCTGGCCCAGCGCGGCTCGCCCTCGGCGCTCGACGTGGCCGCCGCGCTGCAGTTCCGAGACGGCCGGTTGCGGGGAGCGGCATGACCGGGCCGATGGCTGCCGCCGCCGGCAGCGGGGCGGGCGTGGTCGGCGACTGGGACGACCCGGACCTCGTCCTGCTCGCCTCGATCGCCGAGCCCGCCGATGAGGCCCTGGCCGGGGCGGTTCGGCTCGGGCGCCTCCGCCGTCCTGGCCGGGCTCGCCGAGGGACCCCCCGAGGTGCGCGCCGCGCTCGGCGGTCGCTTCGACGGCTATGCCGGGCGGCTCGCCGCGGCCGGCCTGCGCGGCGGGGCCGAGGGCCTCGCCGAACGCCTGGCGGCCGCGGCGGTGCGGGTCACCACGCCGGGGAGCTCGGGGTGGCCGTCCCAGCTGGACGACCTCGCGGCCCCGCCGTTGGCCCTCTTCGAGCGTGGGAGCCACGCCTTGCGCTGGGTGGCCCTGCGTTCGGTGGCGGTGGTGGGGGCGCGAGCCGCGACGGACTACGGGGTGACGGTCGCGACCGACCTCGCGGGCGGAGTCACCGATCGCGGGTGGTGCGTCGTGTCGGGGGCGGCGTACGGCATCGACGCGGCCGCGCATCGGGGCGCTCTGGCGAGCGGCGGGCCGACCGTGGCGGTGTTGGCCGGGGGAGTCACCACCGCCTATCCGCGCGCCCACGAGGCGCTGCATCGCCCGGATCGCCGCGGAGGGCTGCGTGGTGAGCGAGCTGCCCCCGGGCGAGCACCCGACCCGATCGCGATTCCTCACCCGCAACCGCGTGATCGCCGCGCTCACCGCGGGCACGGTCGTGGTCGAGGCCGCCCTGCGCAGCGGGGCACGGCGCACGGTCTCGGACGCGCACTCCCTGCAGCGGGTGGTGATGGCGGTCCCCGGGCCGGTCACCTCGCCCATGTCGGCCGGGTGCCACGCCGAGCTGCGGGATCGGGGCGCCATCGCGGTCACCAGCGCCGACGAGGTCATCGCGTCGGTCGGCCCGATCGGCCAGCTCGAGCTGGAGCCCAGGCCCGGCGCCGGCGCCGTGCGCCCCCTCGACGGGCTCGATCCGGACACCCTGCGGGTCTTGGATGCCCTGCGACCGGAGCGGCCCCGCGGCCTGGCCGCGGTCGCAGCGGAGGCGCTGCTGCCCCCGGCCGACGTCGCCGCCCATCTGGGGCTGCTCACCGTGCTGGGCCACGCCGAGCGCCTCGGCGGGGACGGCGCCCCTCGGTGGACGTCGGGCCGGGACGGGGCGCGCCGGTGCTTGACGGGGCCCCGGCTCGCGGGGACCGTGTCGGCCGTGGGGGACACCGGCCAGGGCGACGCGCCGAGGATCGGTGCGCCTGCCGCGCACCCCGCCGAGCCGCCGCCGGAGTTGCCGGCGGCCCTGGCCGGGCTGCTGGCGGCCTTCGAGGGCCATCTGCGCGATGAGCGGTCGCTGTCGCCGCACTCGATTCGGGCCTACCTCGGCGATGCGCGCTCGCTGCTCGCCCACGCCGCCCGGTCGGGGGTGCGCACTCCGGATGAGCTGACGCTCGCCCACCTGCGCTCGTGGCTCGCCCTGCAGACCGCGCGTGGCAGCGCTCGGTCCACGGTCGCCCGTCGCGCCGCCGGCGCGCGGGCCCTGACCGCGTTCGCGCTGCGCTGCGGGCTGAGCGCTGCGGATCCGGCGCTGCTCCTCGCCTCGCCGAAGGCGCACCGGACGCTTCCAGCCGTACTGCGGGCCGACCAGGCCGCCGCGGTCCTCGATGCCGCCCAGGCCCGCGCGGCGCCGGGGCGCCGACCGAGGAGGCGCGCGCCGTGCCGGACGGCCGCTCCTCGGCGGAGGCGGTGGCCCTCCGCGACCACGCGATCCTCGAGGTGCTCTATGCGGGCGGGCTGCGGGTGAGCGAGCTGGTTGGCCTCGACCTGGACTCCCTCGACCCGGCGCGCCGCGCGGTGCGGGTGCGCGGCAAGGGGGACAAGGAGCGGGTGGTCCCGGTGGGGATCCCGGCCTGGAGGGCGCTGGAGCGCTGGATCGCCGAAGGGCGCCCGGGCCTCGCCGGGCCTTCAGCCGGTCGGGCGGTCTTCGTGGGCGCCCGAGGGGCCCGGATCGACCCGCGGGCCGCCCGGGCCGTGGTGCACGAGGCCGCCCGGGCGATCGACGGATCCCCGGACATCGGCCCGCACGCCCTGCGCCACAGCGCCGCTACCCATTTGCTGGAGGGCGGCGCCGACCTCAGGTCGGTCCAGGAACTGCTCGGCCACGCTACGCTCGCCACCACCCAGATCTACACGCATGTCTCCGTCGAAAGGCTGAGGGCCACCTATGAGCAGGCGCACCCCCGGGCGTGAGGCCGCGGCCGGGTCCGCGCAGGTCGCGCTCGAGGAGGAGGCCGACCGGCTGCTCGCCGAGGCTGACGCGGTCGAGACCGAGGCCGCCGAGCCCTTGGACGACGACGACCCTGCCGCCGGAGCTCGCAGCCGAGCTGACCGCCGAGCTGGTCGCGGCCGAGGCGGCCGACGCGGCCACGGCGGCCGCCGACGCGCTTCGGGCGCTGTGGGTCGAGTACAAGGACACCGCGCGACCCCCGCGCCCGCGAGCGGCTGATCCTGCACTACTCCCCGCTGGTGAAGTACGTCGCCGGCCGCGTCGGCGTCGGCCTGCCGCCCAACATCGAGCAGGCCGACCTGGTGTCGTACGGGATCTTCGGCCTGATCGACGCCATCGACAAGCTTCGAGCTGGACCGCGAGATCAAGTTCGAGACCTACGCGATCACCCGGATCCGCGGGGCGATCATCGACGAGCTGCGCGCCATCGACTGGGTGCCGCGCTCGGTGCGGTCCAAGGCGCGCGAGGTCGAGCGGGCGTACTCGCGTCTGGAGTCGACCCTGCACCGCGCGCCGACCGAGCGCGGAGGTCGCCGCTGAGATCGGGATCGCCGTCGAGGACCTGCACCAGATCTTCAGCCAGGTGTCGTTCGTCAACGTCGTCGCCCTCGACGAGCTGCTCAGCGCCGGGGGAGAGAAGGGCGACAAGCTCAGCCTCGTCGACACCCTCGAGGACCACCGGGCCGAAGACCCGGTTGCGGCCTTCGAGTCCGAGGAGACGAAGTACCTGCTCGCCGGGGCGATCAACCACGCTGCCCGAGCGCGAGAAGATCGTCGTGACCCTCTACTACTACGAGGGCCTCACCCTCGCCGAGATCGGGCAGGTGCTCGGCGTCACCGAGAGCCGGATCTGCCAGATGCACACCAAGGCCGTGCTGCAGCTGCGCGGCAAGCTCGCCGACACCCGCGACTAGCGCCGACGGAGGTTCGCTCCTCGACCGCCGCGTTCAGTGCTCGCCCTCCCGCTGGCGCGGCTTCTCACCGGCAGCGGCGGCCAGCTCGAGCTTGCCGGCGTGGTCCGCGACGAACGCCTGGGTGTCGCGCGGGGGGCGCTGGTAGCCGGTCGGGGCCGGTCGGTGAGGCAGCTCGAGGCGAGCCTTCGCCACGTGCGTGTAGGGGATCGTGCTGAGCAGGTGGTGGATCGCATTGATGCGCGCACGCCGCTTGTCGTCGGACTCCACCACGTACCACGGCGCGTCCTGGGTATCGGTGTGCACGAACATGTCGTCCTTGGCGCGGGAGTAGTCCTCCCATCGCGTGATCGACTCCAGGTCCATCGGTGAGAGCTTCCAGCGCCGCATCGGGTCGGCCAGCCGCGAGCGGAAGCGCGCCTCCTGCTCCTCGTCGGACACGCTGAACCAGTACTTCCGCAGCAGGATTCCGTCCTCGACGAGCATCCGCTCGAAGATCGGGGCCTGGTGCAGGAAGCGCCGGTACTGGTCGGCGCTGCAGAAGCCCATGACCCGCTCGACACCCGCGCGGTTGTACCAGGACCGGTCGAACAGGGCGATCTCGCCGGCGGCGGGCAGGTGCGGGACGTAGCGCTGGAAGTACCACTGCGTCAGCTCGCGCTCGGTGGGCGCCGGAAGGGCCACGATCCGCGCGACGCGCGGGTTGAGGTACTGGGAGATCCGCTGGATCGTGCCGCCCTTGCCGGCAGCGTCGCGGCCCTCGAAGATGACCACGAGCCGCGCGCCGGTGGTGCGGACCCACTCCTGCATCTCGACGAGCTCGGCCTGCAGGCGGAACAGCTCAAGCTCGTAGAGCGCCTTGTTCATGCGCTTGACCTTGCGGCGGGCCGTCGCCTCCTCGACGTCCGGCGGCCGGTGGCAGGTGCTCGCCCTCCTCCAGCAGGTGCTCCAGTTGGCCGTTGGTGAGCGACTCGACGTGCTCCTTGTTCGACTTCTTGGTCATGGCGGTCAGAGTAGCCAGCGAGATCGGATCAGGGGCGGGACCGGGCTCACCCGCCGGACTTGCGGGGGCAGCAGCCGGCTCGGCCCTCTCGGCCCGAGCAGGCGGAGCGGGTCGAGATACGCCCGGCCCGCCAGCAGTCCCCAGTGCAGGCACGCAGCCGGCTGGCAATGGGAGCCCCCCAGGGCCAGCCGACCGAGCGGCTGCCCCCTGCGCACCGGGTCGCCCGCGCGCACATCGGCGACCACCGGTTCGTACGTCGTGCGCAGCATCCCGTGCCGGACGGAGACCACGGGCTTGCCGGCCACGAGCCCCGCGAACGCGACGACGCCGTCGCCGGCCGCGTACACCGACGCGCCCGCTTCACCGAGGAGGTCGACCCCCCGGTGGCCCGGCAGCCACGGGCGTGGCGGTGGCCGGAAGCCCTCCGCCACCCGGGGCGGCGCCCGGACCGGCTCAAGCGGCGAGGACCAGCGCGGATCGGCGCGAGCGGGGGTGGCCGCCCGGACGTCGCCGGCAGCGGCCGCCACCGGTGGGAGCGCGGAGGCGGGACGACCAGGGCGATCAGAACCAGGCTGAGCTGCGGCCAGCAGCTCGCGGCGGGGTCCGGGCATGCACCCACACTGAGCCGAGCGGGATCTCGGGCGCGACCCCGGACCGGCAATCTGTGGATCGCCAGCCATGCTGGCGGCCTGGGGACGGGCGCCGCGGATTCGACCGGGGGACCGCTCGCGGCGTACCCTGCGCTCAGCGTCTCGCTTCGGCGAGGCGACTTCGCACGCCCGCCTCCCTCCCGCGCCCCCTCGGCTCGGGCTCTCGGAGCGGCCCTCGGTCCCGAGGCGGCTCGCCGCTGACGGCACGGCCAACCGCGGGCGTCAGGCGCGACAGGCAACCCCGCCTGCCGCGGCAACCGAGGCGCGCGCCCGCAGGGGCGCGCAGAGGAGGCACCACCATGGCCGTCGTCACGATGCGCCAGCTGCTCGAAAGCGGCGTCCACTTCGGGCACCAGACCCGTCGCTGGAACCCCAAGATGAAGCGCTTCATCTTCACCGAGCGCAACGGCATCTACATCATCGACCTGCAGCAGTCGCTGTCCTACATCGACCGCGCCTACGAGTTCATCCGCGAGACGGTCGCCCACGGCGGCTCGGTGCTCTTCATCGGCACCAAGAAGCAGGCCCAGGAGGCCATCGTCGAGCAGGCCACCCGGGTCGGCATGCCGTACGTCACCGAGCGCTGGCTCGGCGGCATGCTCACCAACTTCTCGACCGTGCACAAGCGCCTGCAGCGCCTCAAGGAGCTCGAGGTCATCGACTTCGACGACGTCGCCGCCTCCGGCATGACCAAGAAGGAGCTGCTCGTCCTGCGCCGCGAGAAGGACAAGCTGGAGAAGACCCTCGGCGGCATCCGCGACATGGGCCGCGTGCCCAGCGCCGTGTGGATCGTCGACACCAAGAAGGAGCACATCGCGATCGCCGAGGCCAAGAAGCTCGGCATCCCGGTCGTCGCGATCCTGGACACCAACTGCGACCCCGACGAGGTCGACTACAAGATCCCGGGCAACGACGACGCGATCCGCTCGGTGCATCTGCTCACCCGCGTGGTGGCCGACGCCGTGGCCGAGGGCCTGATGGCCCGTGCCGGCGCCCAGTACGGCGGCGGCGCGGCCGAGGTCGGCGGCGGCGAGCCGCTGGCCGAGTGGGAGCGCGAGCTGCTCGGCGAGGCGGCGGCTGAGGCGGCTGCCGTCGAGGCGGTCGTGGCTGAGGCGGTGGCCGTCGAGGATCGCCGACGCGGTCGCCGGAGGCCGTGCCGAGGCCGAGGCGCCGGTCGCCGAGGAGGCCGTGGCCGAGGGCCGAGGTCGCCGAGCCGACCGGCTGAGGCTCGTCGAGGCGGTCGCAGGCCTGAGGACCGCCGAGCCGGGGCCGCGCGGCACCAGAGCCGCGAGGCCTGCCGAGGTCGGGCGACTCGCCACCGCCGAGGCAGGTCACCCGACCGCCAGTACCGACCCTGGCACGAACAGGACACCCATGGCTGACTTCACCGCCGCCGACGTCAAGAAGCTCCGCGACCTCACCGGCGCGGGGATGATGGACTGCAAGCGGGCCCTTGAGGAGACCGACGGCGACTTCGACGCCGCGGTCGAGGCGCTGCGCATCAAGGGGGCCGCCAAGGCCGCCAAGCGCGGCGCCGAGCGCACCGCCGCCAACGGCCTGGTGGCCGCCGACGGCGGGGCGATGATCGAGCTCAACTGCGAGACCGACTTCGTCGCCAAGAACGCCCAGTTCCAGGAGCTGGCCGCCCAGATCGTGGCGGCCGCCGCTTCGGCCAAGCCGGCCGACGTCGAGGCGCTCAAGGCGCTGGCGCTGCCCGACGGCCGCACGGTGACCGAGGCGGTCGAGGCGCTGTCGGCCGTGATCGGCGAGAAGCTCGACCTCACGAAGGTCGTCGTGCTCGACGGAGCGGTCGCGACCTACCTGCACCGCAAGAACCCCGACCTGCCCGCCCAGGTGGGTGTCCTGGTGGCCTACACGGGCGACAGCAACGACGCCGCCCGCGCCGCCGCGATGCAGGTCGCCGCCATGCGCCCGCAGTACGTGACCCGCGACGAGGTCCCGGCCGAGCTGGTCGAGACCGAGCAGCGGATCGCCGAGGCGACCGCGCGCGAGGAGGGCAAGCCCGAGGCCGCCCTGCCGAAGATCATCGAGGGCCGGGTCAACGGCTTCTACAAGGACGTCGTGCTGACCGAGCAGTCCTCGGTGCAGGACAGCAAGAAGACCGTGGCTGCGGTGCTGGCCGAGGCCGGTGTGACCGTTACCCGGTTCGCCCGCTTCGAGGTGGGCCAGGCCTGAGGCGATAGCCTCGCCACCGCCAGACCCGAACGCATCGAGGAGGCCGCCGCCGTGGAGATCGATCTGACCGACACGGCGACGGCCTCTTCGACGCCCGCGCCCGTCCCGGCCTACCACCGCGTCCTGCTGAAGCTCAGCGGCGAGGCCTTCGCCGGCGGCCAAGGGCTCGGGGTCGACCCCGACACGGTGCACGGCATCGCCCGGCAGATCGCCGATGTCGTCCGGATGGGCACGCAGGTCGGCGTGGTCATCGGCGGCGGCAACTACTTCCGCGGCGCCCAGCTCGCCGAGCGCGGCCTGGACCGGGCGCGGGCCGACTACATGGGCATGTTGGGCACGGTGATGAACTGCCTGGCCCTGCAGGACTTCCTCGAGCAGGCCGGCGTCGAGACGCGGGTGCAGACCGCGATCGCGATGGGCCAGGTCGCCGAGCCGTACATCCCGCGCCGGGCGATCCGCCACCTAGAGAAGGGCCGCGTGGTCATCTTCGGCGCGGGCCTCGGGGCGCCCTTCTTCTCCACCGACACCTGCGCGGCGCAGCGCGCCCTGGAGATCGGCGCCCAGGTCGTGCTGATGGCCAAGGGTGTCGACGGTGTGTACGACGACGACCCCAAGCGCAACCCGGCCGCCCGCAAGTTCGACTCGCTGTCGTACTCCGAGGTGCTCGCCCGCGGCCTCAAGGTCGCCGACGCCACCGCGATCAGCCTCTGCATGGACAACCACCTGCCGATCGTGGTCTTCGATCTGCTCGCCGAAGGCAACATCGCGCGGGCCGTCCTCGGTGAGAAGATCGGCACGGTGGTCTCGGCTGACGAGTGAGCCGCCGCAGGTGTTGACCGCTTGAGCACACAACAGGGACCGGGAGCCGACCAGTGATCGACGAGACCCTCCTCGCCGCCGAGGAGAAGATGGACAAGGCCGTGGCGGTGGCCAAAGACGACTTCGCCGCGATCCGCACCGGCCGCGCGCACCCCGCCATGTTCGCCAAGATCACCGCCGACTACTACGGAACGCACACGCCGGTCCAGCAGCTGGCGTCCTTCCAGGTGCCCGAGGCGCGGATGGCCCTCATCACCCCCTACGACAAGGGCAGCCTCGGCGCGATCGAGAAGGCGATCCGCGACAGCGACCTCGGGGTCAACCCGACCAGCGATGGCACCGTGATCCGGGTGGTGTTCCCGCAGCTGACCGAGGAGCGCCGCAAGGAGTACGTCAAGGTCGCCAAGCACAAGGCGGAGGAGGCGCGGGTCTCGATCCGCAATGTGCGCCGGCACGCCAAGGAGGAGCTCGACCGCATCGGCAAGGACGGTGAGGCCGGCGAGGATGCCGTCCGCCGGGCCGAGAAGGAGCTGGAGGACGTGACGCACCGCTACGTCCTGCTGGTGGACGAGCTGCTCAAGCACAAGGAAGCCGAGATCCTCGAGGTCTGAGGCCGCCGCCGTGACCGACGCACCCGAATCGCCCGAGGACGCAGCGCCCGAGGCCGCCACCCCCGAAGCCGTGACGCGGGCGGGGGACGTGCTGCCGGAGCCGGCCAAGAAGTCCCGGGCCGGGCGCAATCTGCCGGCGGCCATCGCCGTGGGCCTCGGGCTCGCGATCGGGCTGGTGCTGATCCCCATCTACCTGGCCCCGAACGTCTTCATCGGCATCGTGGCCGTCGCTTCCGTCGTGGGGGTGCGGGAGCTGCAGGTGGCCTTCGCCACCACCGACATCCGCGTCCCCTTCGTTCCGCTCGCCGCTGGCTCCGTCGCGATGGTCCTGGGCGCGGCGCTCGCCGATGTCCGCGGGCTGCTGGTCGCGTACGCGCTCACGGTGGTCGTGCTCCTGCTGTGGCGGCTCTCCGGCCCGGTCGACGGGTACCTGCGTGACTCCGCCGCCGCCGTCTTCGTGGCGTCGTACCTGTCGCTCATGATCTCGTTCGCCGCCCTCATGGTGCTGCAGCCGGACGGAGCCGACCGGATCCTGGTCTTCATCCTCACCGCCGTGTGCAGCGATGTCGGCGGGTACGCCGCGGGCGTGCTGTTCGGCAAGCACCCGATGTCCCCGCGGATCAGCCCGAAGAAGTCCTGGGAGGGCTTCGCCGGATCGGTGCTCTTCTGCGTGGCCGCCGGGACCGGCTCGAGCGTGCTGCTGCTCGGCCTGCCCTGGTGGAACGGCGCGGTGCTCGGCCTGGCCCTGGTGGTGACCGCGGTGCTCGGCGACCTGGTGGAGTCGGCCGTCAAGCGCGACCTCGGGATCAAGGACATGGGCTCGCTGCTACCCGGCCACGGCGGCCTCATCGACCGGCTCGACTCGCTGCTGCTGTCGGCCCCGGTCGCCTGGCTGCTGCTGACGATCTTCCTGGGCTGATGGCCCCGCCGCCCGAGGATCCGGTCCGGGCGCGCGCCCGCGCCATCGTCGCCGGGCTCGATCTCGAGGCGAAGGTCCGCCAGCTGAGCGGGGACCTGCGGGTGTCCCGCGACCTGCTGCCGATGGCCCGGCGCTACAACGGCCGGCCGTACCCGTCCGGGGCCGACCCCGAGCACGGCATCGCGGCGTTCTGGTTCACCGACGGCCCGCGCGGCGTGGCCGCGGGAGCGTCGACCTGCTTCCCGGCCGCGATCGGGCGGGGGGCGACCTGGGACCCGGAGCTTGAGGAGCGGGTCGGCGACGCGATCGGCGTCGAGGCCCGCGTGGCGGGCGCGACCCTGTGGGGCGGCGTGTGCGTCAACCTGCTGCGGCACCCGGGGTGGGGGCGCGCGCAGGAGACGTACGGCGAAGACCCGGTGCTGCTCGGGGCGATGGGGGCAGCCGCGGTGCGCGGGGCCCAGCGCCACGTGATGGCCTGCGTCAAGCACTTCGCGCTCAACAGCATCGAGGAGGCGCGCTTCCGCGTCGATGTGCGGGTGGACGAGCGGGTGCTGCACGAGGTCTACCTCCCGCACTTCCGGCAGATCGTCGATGCCGGGGTCGCGTCGGTGATGAGCGCCTACAACCAGGTGGAGGGCCAGTGGTGCGGACACTCGACCCTGCTGCTGCGCGACATCCTCAAGGGAGAGTGGGGCTTCGGCGGGTTCGTGATGAGCGACTTCGTGATGGGGCTGCGCGACGCGCGCGCGGGTGCGCTCGGGGGGCTCGATGTCGAGATGCCCTTCCGGGCCCGGTACGCGCGGTCGCTGCCAGGCCTGGTCGCACGCGGCGAGGTCCCGGTCTCGGTCGTCGACGAGGCGGCCGAGCGGGTGGTGGCCGCGAAGCTGCGCTTCGCCGACGTCGGAGAGCCTGTGCGGTACACCCGGGACGCGGTGGCGGGCCCGGCCCACCGCTCGCTCGCCCGCGAGGTCGCGGCGCGGTCGATGGTGCTGCTGCGCAATGAGGACGTCGGCGGTGGTCCGCTGCTGCCCGTGGACCCGGCCCGGGTGCGGTCGATCGCCTTGGTGGGGCCGCTGGCTGAGGTCGCCAGCCTGGGCGACCACGGCAGCTCGCAGGTGCGGCCTCCGCACGCGGTCACCCCCTCCGAGGGACTGCGGGCTGCGTTGCCGGCGGGCGTCGAGCTTCGAGTGGCGCGGGGGCTGCGCGAGTCGGTCGCGGCCGCGCGGGCCTGCGACGCCGTGGTGGCGGTCGTGGGGCTCACCTGGCGTGACGAGGGGGAGTGGATCGGGCCGATCGGCGGAGACCGCCGGAGCCTGCGCCTGCCGCCCGAGCAGGAGAGCCTCCTGCGGGCGCTGGCGGCGGTGAACCCGCGCGTCGTGGCCGTCGTCATCGCCGGCGGCCCCGTGGTGATGGAGTCCTGGCGGGAGCGGGTGCCGGGACTGCTGATGGCCTGGTACCCGGGGATGGAGGGCGGGCACGCCCTCGCCGAGGTGCTGCTCGGCGCCGCGGAGCCAGGGGGTCGGCTGCCTGCCGAGTTCCCGGTCTCAGAGTTCGGTCTGCCGGAGTTCGACCCGAGGGCCCGGTCGGTGCGCTACGACCGCTGGCACGGCTACCGCCTGCGCGACCACGGCGGGCCGCCCGCGGCGTACCCGTTCGGCTTCGGCTTGGGCTACACCCGATGGGAGTACGGGCCGCCGACCGCGACCCGCGTGGAGGGCGGACTCCGGGTCGAGGTCGAGGTGGTCAACACCGGGGACCGGTGCGGGGCGACGGTCGTGCAGGCGTACGTGGGTCAGGACGCGCCCGCGCTCGAGCGCGAGGTCCGGCGGCTGGGGGCATTCCGCCGGGTCGAGGCCAATGCCGGCGAAGGCGTCCGTGTCGCCCTGGATATCCCGGAGATGGTTCTGCAGTCCCGCGATTCGGGCCGGTGGGTGCTCCCGGAGGGGCCCTGGCGCGTGGAGGTGGGCGGCTCCAGCGACCCGGCCGACCTCACCGCCGTGCTCGTCGACTAGCGCCCCGCGTCCGGGTGGGACACTCATCCGGTGACCGAGGAGCCAACGACCGACTCGCCCGAGGCCACGCCGCCGCCTCCCGGCCTGCTCGTCTTCGAGGCGCCCCGGCGGGGCAAGCCGCCGCGCCACCTCGCCGACCTGACGCCCGCGGAGCGCAAGGCCGCGGCCGAGGCCTTGGGGCAGCCGGGCTTTCGGGCCCGGCAGGTCGCCGGCCACTACTACGCGCACCTGGTGGACGATCCGGCCCGGTGGACCGATGTGCCCGCCGCCCAGCGGGAGGCGCTCGCCGCCGCGTTCACGCCGCCCCTGCTGGGGTTGATCAAGCAGGTCGGGTGCGACGGGGGCGACACCCTCAAGCAGGTCTGGCGGCTCTTCGACGGCGCGCTCGTCGAGTCGGTGGTCATGCGCTATCCGGGGCGCGCCACGGTCTGCATCTCCAGCCAGGCCGGCTGCGGGATGAACTGCCCCTTCTGCGCCACCGGGCAGGCCGGCCTCACCCGCAACCTGTCGGCCGGCGAGATCGTCGACCAGGCGGTGGCCGCGGCCCGCGCGCTGGCCCGCGGGGAGGTCGGCGACGGGCCCGTGCGGCTGTCGAACGTGGTGTTCATGGGCATGGGCGAGCCACTGGCCAACTACGGCCCGGTGGTCGCCGCGCTGCGCGCCCTGACCACGCCGGCCCCGGACGGCCTCGGGCTGTCGGCCCGGGGGATCACGGTCTCGACCGTGGGCCTCGTCCCGCGGATCCGGTCGCTGGCCGATGAGGGCATGCCGGTCACCCTGGCGGTGTCGCTGCACGCGCCTGACGACGGGCTGCGCGACACCCTGGTCCCGGTCAACACCCGCTGGAAGGTCGCCGAGGTGCTCGACGCTGCCTGGGAGTACGCGCGGCGCAGCGGCCGCCGGGTGTCGATCGAGTACGCGCTGATCAAGGACATCAATGACCAGGCCTGGCGGGCCGACCTGCTGGGCCGGCTGCTTCGCGGCAAGCTGGTGCACGTCAACCTGATCCCGCTCAACCCCACGCCCGGCTCGCAGTGGACCGCCTCGCGCCCGCAGGACGAGCGGGAGTTCGTCCGCCGGCTGGAGGCCCACGGGGTGGCCGTCACCGTGCGCGATACCCGCGGCCGCGAGATCGACGGGGCCTGCGGCCAGTTGGCGGCCTCGACGGCTTGAGCCGCGCGCGGGGCGGCCCGGGGCCGTACGCTCCAGGCATGGCGGATGTCATCGGCGGGCTGGCGGCGGTCTTGGCCGTGCTGCTGCTCGTCGGCGCGGTGACCGGGCGGGTGCGCGCGCGCTCGTGCTGCACGCTCGCAGCCGACCCGGAGCACGACCTGCGGATGCGCGACGCGGAGGCCCCGCCCGCACCCTGACGCCTGAATATTGGATACAATCTGCGGGTGACCGGACCCCTCGATGGCGTGCGCATCGCCGACTTCAGCCGCGTGCTCGCCGGCCCGTACGCGACCATGCTGCTCGCCGACCTCGGCGCCGAGGTGGTCAAGGTCGAGCGGCCGGGCAGCCGGCGACGACACCCGCGCGTGGGGGCCGCCGTGCGCGCGAGGGCGAGTCCACCTACTTCCTCGGCGTCAACCGCAACAAGCGCTCCGCGGCGCTCGACCTGCGCACCGACGAGGGCCGCGCCCACGCCCAGGCGCTCGCGGCACGCGCTGACGTCGTCGTCGAGAACTTCGCGCCGGGCACCATGGAGCGCTTCGGGCTCGGCTACGCCGACATCCGGGCGGCCAACCCCGCGGTCGTCTACGCCTCCATCACCGGCTTCGGCCGCGGCGAGGGGGCCGGGCTGCCCGGGTACGACCTGCTCGTGCAGGCCGTCGGCGGGCTCATGTCGGTGACCGGACCCGGCCCGGGCGAGCCCACCAAGGTCGGGGTCGCGCTCGTCGACGTGATCACCGGACTGCACGCGGCGTTCGGCATCACGGCGGCGCTGCGCCACCGGGAGGCGACCGGCGAGGGCCAGCGGGTCGAGGTCAACCTGCTGTCGTCGCTGCTGTCGGCGCTCGTCAACCAGGCCTCCGGATACGTCGCGGGGGGAGTGGTGCCCGCAGATCATGGGCAACCGCCACCCGTCGATCGCCCCGTACGAGGTCTTCCACACCGCCGACAAGCCGCTGGTCCTGGCGGTCGGCAACGACGGGCAGTTCGCCAAGCTCTGCGGGGTGCTCGGTCGCCCGGAACTGGGCAGCCGACGAGCGCTACGCCGCCAACCCGTCGCGGGTGGCCCACCGCGCGGAGCTGTTCGCCGACCTCGACGCCGTCTTGCGTACGCGACCCGCCGATGCGTGGTTCGCCGAGCTGACCGCGGCCGGGGTCCCGGCGGGGCCGATCAACGACGTCGCCGGCGCCGTGGCGCTGGCGGAGTCGGTTGGGGCTCGCCCCGGTGGCCGACGCCGGCGGAGTGCCGACCGTCGCCCACCCGGTGGCCTACTCGGCGACGCCGGCGTCGTACCGGCTGCCGCCGCCGGCGCTCGGCGCCGACACCGCCGACCGTGCTTCGCTCGCTCGAGGAGTCGCCGTGACCTCGTTCGAGCGGCCGCCCACCGCGCAGGAGGCGGTCCTCGCCGAGCTGCGCCGGGCCATCGCCAGCGGACGGCTGCGGCCGGGGCAGCAGGTGCTGCAGGACGCGCTGGCCGAGCAGCTCGGGGTCTCGCGGGTGCCGTTGCGGGAGGCGCTGAAGATCCTTGAGGGGGAGGGCGCGGTCGGTGTACGAGCCGCGGCGCGGGTACTTCGTGGCCGAGCTGTCGCTGGCCGACCTCAAGAGGTCTACCGGATCCGAGACCTGCTGGAGACCGAGGCGGTGCGGGTGGCCGTCCCCAGGCTCGGCCCGGCCGATCTGGCGGCGCTGGCCAGGCGCACGCGCAGCGAGTGCGTCCGGGCCGGGGCGGCGGCGGACCTCGACGCGATGACCGAGGCCAACCGCCGGCTGCACTTCGGCCTGATCGAGGCGAGCGGGATGCCCCGGCTGGCGCGGCTGGCCCGGATCCTGTGGGACGCCACCGACGTCTACCGCACCCTGTACTACTCCGAGGGGCTCAACCGGGCTCGGGTCGACGGCGAGCACGCCGCGATCGTCGAGGCCGCGCGGGCCGGCGACGCCGAGCGCTGCGCCGAGCTGCTGCGCGCCCACCGCGAGCACGCCGTCCAGGCGCTGCGCGGCCCTCCTCGCCTAGCGCGGCGCCCGTCAGCGGTAGGCGGCGATCCCGGTGAGGGACTGGCCGAGCACGAGGGTGTGGATCTCGCTGGTGCCCTCGTACGTCAGCACCGACTCGAGGTTGTTGGCGTGCCGGATGACGGGGTACTCCAGCGTCACGCCGTTGGCCCCGAGGATCGTGCGGGCCTCGCGGGCGATGGCGATCGCCTCCCGCACGTTGTTGAGCTTGCCGATGCTGACCTGCTCGGGGCGCAGCCGGTGGTCGTCCTTGAGCCGGCCGAGGTGCAGCGCAAGCAGGTAGCCCTTCTGCAGCTCGAGGGCCATGTTCGCGAGCTTCTCCTGGGTGAGCTGGAAGCCCGCGATCGGCCGGTCGAACTGCTCGCGCGACAGCGAGTAGTCGATCGCGGTCTCCAGGCAGTCGCGGGCGGCGCCGAGCGCCCCCCAGACGATGCCGTAGCGCGCCTCGGACAGGCAGGACAGCGGGCCCTTGAGTCCGACGACGTCGGGGAACACCGCGTCGGCGGGCAGTCGCACTCCCTCGAGCACCAACTCGCTGGTCACGGAGGCCCGCAGCGACATCTTCTTGTGCACGAGGTTGGCGGTGAAGCCAGGGGAGTCCGTGGGGACGACGAAGCCGCGGATGCCCTCGTCGGTGTTGGCCCACACCACGGCGACGTCGGCGACGTTGCCGTTCGTGATCCACATCTTGGTCCCGCTGAGCACCCAGTCGTCGCCGTCGCGCTTGGCGAACGTGCGCATGCCGGACGGGTTGGAGCCGAAGTCCGGCTCGGTGAGGCCGAAGCAGCCGATCGCGTCTCCGGCGGCCATCCGCGGCAGCCACTGCTTCTTGTGCTCCTCCGTCCCCCACTTCCAGATCGCGAACATCGCCAGCGACCCCTGGACGCTGACCAGCGACCGGATGCCCGAGTCGCCGGCCTCCAGCTCCATGCAGGCCAGCCCGTACGCGGTGGCGTTGGTGCCCGCGCAGCCGTAGCCGTCGAGGTGCATGCCGAGCACGCCGAGCGAGCCGAGGTCGCGAGCGAGGGAGCGCACTGGGATCTCGCCGGTCTCGAACCAGTCCGCGATGTGCGGCTTGATCTCGCGCTCGACGTACGCCCGCACGGTGTCGCGGATCGCTCGCTCCTCGTCGCTGAGCAGGTCTTCGGCGTCGAGCAGGTCGAGCGGCTTGATCGGTGCGGTCACGAGGGCTCCTCGGCGGGCGGGTGAGCGTCAGTAGGTGATTGGATCCAATATACCGGATCGCTCCGGGCGGATCCACCGGGCTAGCGTGGCCGGGTGCCGTCCGCTGCGCCACCCCTTGCCCTCGACGAGGCACGGGCCTGGGCCGACGAGGCGCTGGCCGGCCGCGGGCTAACGCGCACCGGTCCGGCCGAGGTGCACCTGGACCGGCCATGGTCGACCGTGTGGCGCCTGCCGCTGGGGGAGTCCGCCTGCTGGCTCAAGGCGAACGCTGCCGCCTGCGCGTACGAGGGCGCCGTCCTGCGGCTGCTCGCCGAGGCGGAGATCCCGCACGTGCTGCGCCCCTGGGCCATCGATCTCGACCGCGGCCTGCTGCTGTCGGCCGACCACGGGCCGACGCTGCGCGAGTGGCGAGGCGGCGCCCGCGCGGTTGACGCCCATGAGCGGCTGCTGGCCTCGTACGCGGACCTGCAGCGGCGGACCGAGCGGCTGGTCCCGGCGTTGCTGGCCGCCGGCGCCCCTGACCACCGCCCCAGCGCGCTGCCCTCGGTCCGGGACCGGCTGATCGCCGAGTCCGCCACGGCCGAAGGCGCAGCCCGGTTGGACCCCGCGGACGCCGCCCGTCTGCGCGAGCGCGCGCCGGAGTACGCGGGTTGGTGCGCCGAGCTCGCAGGCGTACGCCATCGCCGCGACCCTCCAGCACAACGACCTGCACGATGCCAACGCCTTCCCGGTGCTGGACCAGTCGGGACGCCTGGTCGACGTGGTGGTGTTCGACTTCGGCGACGCCGTCGTCGGCCACCCGTTCACCTCCCTGCTGGCGGCCCTTCGCTCGGCTGCGCACCACCTCGATCTCGCGCCGGGCTCGCCAGGACTGACCCGGCTGCGCGACGCCTACCTGGAGCCGTGGACGGCCGAGCACACCCGCGCGGACCTGGATCGGGCCGTCGAGTTGGCCGTGCGAGTCGGCACGGTGAGCCGCGCCGACGCCTGGCGGCGGGCCTTGATCGGCGCGCCACCGCAAGGGGTCGCGGAGTTCGCCGACGCCGTGCCGGGCTGGCTCCTCGAGGAGTTCGAGCCGGCAGTGCTCTGACGGACGGCCCTCAGGTCCACGCGTCGGAGGCGGTGAAGTCGACCGTCAGCCAGGTGTCGTCGCTGGAGACCCGCAGCGCCTGGGCGACCTCATCGCGAATCGCGTCCAGGTCTCTGACGGTGCCGACGGGGCGATCCGCGGGGACGAGGATGTGGATCTCGATGAACTGGCCCCGGCCGACGCGGGCGGCGTAGCTGGAGTAGCCGTCGAACCCGTGGCGGGCGACCACCTCGTCCATGACGCCACGGACCTCGGCGTCCAGGTCGCCGGGCGTCATCAGCAGGATCTCGCGGAGCGCCTTGCGCACCGTGCGGATGGGGATCGGGATCAGCGCCAGGCTGAGGAGGGCCAGCACGGCAGGGTCGACGTACGGCGCCAGATCCGCGTACGAGGTGAATCCCAGCGCCCAGGCGATCGCGAACGCCACCACCAGCGCCGCCGTGGACAGCGCGGACATCAGCCAGCCCTGGGCATCGAGGTGCAGGAACTGGGAGTTGGCCGCGCGGTTGGTCCGCCGCTCGTAGAAGTACATCCAGAAGCACGCCGCCGTCATGAAGACGGCGTAGCCCATCGCCCAGCCGAGCTCGACGTCCCGGCCTCCCGACAGGAGGGCGCCGAGCGCGTCGAAGAACGCGTACACGCACAGCACCATCAGCATGCCGCCGTAGAACGCCAGGCTCATGGGCTCGATGTGCCAGTACCCGTACTGGAAGGTGCGATTCGCCTGGCGGGTGACGAGCCGCGCGACCCACAACCCGAGCACGCCCATGGCCACGTCGACGACCGAGAACAGGCCGTCAAACACGATCGCCATCGATCCGGACAGCAGCCCGAACGCGACCGCGAGGCCGCCCAGAGCGCCCGACAGCAGGACGGACAGCCGCAGGACGCGCTCTTCGATGGCCGCGTCGGTCATGTCGGCCCTCCTCGACGACGGGGTCGACCTGAGTCTGTCAGCCGCCGATGAACCGGCCGAACGTTCGGGCGATCAGCGACTGCTTGCCGCGGCGGGCCTCCTCGCCGTCGGCCCGGCTCATCGCCTGCAGCCCGGCGTTGACGCCCACCCAGCGCAGCGGCTCCGGCTCCCAGCGCGGCGATCGGTGGTTGACCCAGGGCAGCCGCACCAGGTCGGTGTCTCGCTCCAGGATCAGGTCGGCCAGCGTGCGGCCGGCCAGGTTGGCGGCGCCGACGCCGTCGCCGACGTACCCGCCGCCCCAGGCCATCCCGGTCCTGCGGTCGAGTCCCACGGAGGCGAACCAGTCGCGCGGGATGCCCAGCGGCCCGCCCCACCGGTGGGTGATCGCGGCCCCGGCGGCGGCGGGGAAGAAGTCGGCGAGCACCTCCTGCAGCCCGTCGAACACCCGCGGCTCGCGGTCGTGCTCGGGCCGCACGGACGATCGGAAGTGGTACGGCGCCCCGCGACCGCCGAAGACGAAACGGCCGTCGGCGGTGCGCTGGCCGTAGACGATGAGGTGGCGCAGGTCGTTGAACGTCGCCCGGGAGTCGAGCCCGATCTGCTCCCACACCTCGGCAGGCAACGGCTCGGTCGCGATGACCAGCGAGTAGACGGGGGCGATCGCCCGCTCGTGGCCGGGCAGCCCCGGGGTGTAGCCCTCGGTGGCGCGCACGACGTACGGCGCCCGCACGACCCCGCGCGCCGTGCGGACGAGGCCGGGCTCGATCGCGGTGACGGCGGTGCCCTCGTAGATCGTGACGCCCAGCCGCTCGGCCGCCAGCGCGAGTCCGCGGACCAGGCGGGCCGGGTGGATCGCCGCGCAGTGCGGGGTGTGGGTGGCCCCGAGCAGTCCGGTGGCGGACGCCTGCGCCCGCGCCTCGTCGGCCGACAGCAGCCGCACGTCCTCCTCGCCGAAGCCCCACTGCCGGGCGTGGGCGACCTCCTCCTGGGCCCGCTCCCACTGCTGGGGGGTGCGCGCCAGGTGCAGCGTGCCGCCCTTGGCCCAGTGGCAGTCGATGCCCTCGGCCGCGGCGACGGCGCCGACCTCGTCGACGGTGGCGAAGAGCGCGCGCCACAGGTCCACCGCGGCCCGGCGCGAGGAGACGCGCGCGACCTTGTCGATCGAGGCGGGGAAGAGCGAGGAGCACCAACCGCCGTTGCGGCCCGAGGCGCCGAAGCCGGCGACCTCGCGCTCGAGCACCGCGACGCGGATCGTCGGGTCGGCCTTGACCAGGGAGTACGCCGTCCACAGCCCGGTGTAGCCGCCGCCGACGATGGCGACGTCGAAGTCGCGGTGGCCGGGCAGGGCCGCACGCTGCGGCTCCGCCAGTTCGGGCGGAAGGGTGTCCCACCAAAGCGACAGCCCGTGGTGGTCGGTCACGCGGTCACCTCCGCCAGCCCAGCACGTAGTCGGGGACCGGGTGGTCCCCGCGCAGATCGGGCGCGTCCGCCGGGGCCCCGAACGACTCGGCCAACGGGACCACCCCGGCCCACACCGGCCGGTCGAGGTCGGCCGGGTCGTCGTCCGGGTCGCCCGCGCTGACCTTCACCGAGGCCTCGTCGAGAGGCAGCGCCAGCACCAGGGTGGCCGCGAGCTCCTTGGCGTTGGGCTCGCGGGCCTCACCTCGGCGACCGGGCATCAGGTGGTCGGAGATGCAGTCGAGCGCCGCGGCCTTGGCGTCGCCCTCGAGGACGGAACAGGTGCCCAGTGCCAGGACCGAGCGGTAGCGCATCGAGGACTCAAACAGCGACCGCGCGACGACCAGCCCGTCGAGCAGCGTCACGGTGAGGCAGGTGGGCGCCCCCGCCGCCAGCGCGCGGAAGAGCCGCGAGCCGGTCGAGCCGTGGAAGAGCACGCGCTCGCCGTCGCGCGCGTAGGCGACCGGCAGGACGTACGGCTGGCCGGTGTCGTCGGCGATGCCGACGTGGGCGACCAGCCCGGCGTCGAGCACCGCGTGCAGAACGGCGCGGTCGGAGACGGACTTCTCGGGCAGCCGGCGGACCCGGGTCCGATCGCTCGGCCAGGATCGACCGCTCCGACGTCGGATCAAAGGATCGACCAGGCCTCGGTGAGCACCGACCGCAGGATCTGCTCGATCTCGGTGAACTCCGGCTGGCCGACGATCAGCGGGGGCGCGAGCTGGATGACCGGGTCGCCGCGGTCGTCGGCGCGGCAGTAGAGGCCGGCGTCGAAGAGCGCCTTGGACAGGAAGCCGCGCAGCAGGCGCTCGGCCTCGTCGTCGTCGAAGGTCTCCTTGGTGGCCTTGTCCTTCACCAGTTCGATGCCGTAGAAGTACCCGGCGCCGCGCACGTCGCCGACGATCGGCAGGTCCTTCAGCTGCTCCAGGGTGGCGCGGAAGGCCCCCTCGTTCGCCAGCACGTGGGCGTTGATGCCCTCGCGCTCGAAGATGTCGAGGTTGGCCAGCGCGACGGCGGCCGACACCGGGTGGCCGCCCCAGGTGTAGCCGTGCAGGAAGGTGTTCTGCCCCTGCTTGAACGGCTCGAAGAGCCGGTCGCTCACGATCATCGCGCCCAGCGGCGCGTACCCGGAGGTGAGGCCCTTGGCGCAGGTGATGATGTCGGGCGTGACCCCGAAGCGGTTCATCGCGAAGTAGTCGCCGATCCGGCCGAAGGCGCAGATGGTCTCGTCGGCGACCAGCAGGACGTCGTACTTGTCGCAGATCTCGCGGACGCGCTGGAAGTAGCCGGGCGGCGGCGGGAAGCAGCCGCCGGAGTTCTGCACCGGCTCCAAGAAGACGGCGGCGACGGTGTCGGGGCCCTCGAACTCGATGGCCTCCTCGATCCGGTCGGCGGCCCAGCGCCCGAACGCCTCCTCGTCGTCGCCGTGGATCGGCGCGCGGTAGAAGTTCGTGTTGGGGACCTTGTGGGCGCCCGGCACGAGCGGCTCGAAGGCGGACTTCGCGGCCGGGATGCCGGTGATGCTCAGGGCGCCCTGCGGGGTGCCGTGGTAGGCGATGGAACGGCTGATCACCTTGTACTTGGTGGGCTGGCCGACGATCTTGAAGTACTGCTTGGCCAGCTTCCACGCGCTCTCGACGGCCTCGCCGCCACCCGTGGTGAAGAAGACCCGGTTCAGGTCGCCGGGGGCCAGGTCTGCCAGCCGCTCGGCGAGCTCGATCGCCTTGGGGTGCGCGTAGGACCACAGCGGGAAGAACGCCAGCTCGGACGCCTGCTTGGCCATCACCTCGGCGAGCTCGGTGCGGCCGTGGCCGACCTGCACGACGAAGAGGCCCGCGAGCCCGTCGAGGTAGCGCTTGCCCTGGTCATCCCAGATGTGGGCGCCCTCGCCGCGCACGATGACCGGCACGTGGCCGCCCTGCTCGTACGTGGAGTGCCGCGTGAAGTGCATCCAGAGGTGCTCGCGCGCGGTGTTGGCGAGCAGGTCGACACCCGGCTCGGAGACGTATTGCGGTGTGATGGTCATCGGGTTCCCCAGGTGTAGATCTGCTTGCGCAGCTTCAAGTAGACGAAGGTCTCGGTGTGGACCACGCCCGGGATGGCCCGGATGCGGCGGTTGACGATCTCCAGCAGGTGGTCGTCGTCCTCGCAGACGACCTCCAGCAAGACGTCGTAGGAGCCGGCGGTGATCACCAGGTAGTCGACCTCGGGCAGCGCCTCGAGCTGGTCGGCGACCGCCTCGACGTCCCCCTCGATCCGCAGGCCCAGCATCGCCGCGCGCGGAAACCCCACCTGCAAGGGGTCGGTGACCGCCACGATCTGCATGACGCCGGAGTCGGTGAGCCGCTGCACGCGCTGCCGCACCGCGGCCTCGGACAGCCCGACCGCCTTGCCGATCGTGGCGTACGCGCGGCGGCCGTCCTGCTGCAGCTGCTCGATGATCGCCTTGGACACGTCGTCCAGGGGGAACCCGTTCGCGCGCGGGGTCCGCCGGCTGCTGGCCATGGCGGACATCCTGGCGGAGCGCCCTAACGCTGGCAAGCGAATCCGTGCCCCAATCGGTCGCTCGCCACGGAATCCATGGTTCGTCGCGCTTCTCTCTGTCGGAATCACGCGCCGGACAGTAGGGTGCCGGGAACCGGCGGCCCGTCGCCGAGATCCCGGCAGCCGGCACCCCAGCAGCCCGTGCCCTCAGCGTGAAGGAGACCTGGCGTGAGCGAGAAGCGCGCCCTGCGCAACGTCATCAACGGCGAGCACACCGACTCCGCCGACGGCCGCACGACCGACCTGATCAACCCCTCGACCGGCGAGGTGTACGGCACCGCGCCGCTGTCGTCGGCGGAGGACGTCGACCGCGCGTACCGGGCCGCCGCCGACGCCTTCGACACCTGGCGCGACAGCACCCCGAGCGACCGGCAGAAGGCGCTGCTGGCGATCGCCGACGTGCTGGAGTCGCACGCCGACGAGCTCGTCGCGCTGGAGAGCGAGAACACCGGCAAGCCGATCGGGCTCACCGCCTCGGAGGAGATCCCTCCGATGATCGACCAGATCCGGTTCTTCGCCGGCGCGGCCCGCGTCCTGGAGGGCCGGGCGGCCGGCGAGTACATGGCCGGTCACACCTCGATGATCCGGCGCGAGCCGATCGGGGTCGTCGGCCAGGTGACCCCGTGGAACTACCCGATGATGATGGCGGTCTGGAAGTTCGCCCCCGCGCTCGCCGCCGGCAACACGGTGGTCCTCAAGCCAGCCGACAGCACGCCGGTCACCACCGTGCGGATCGCCGAGCTCATCAACGACGCCGGGATCCTGCCCCCCGGCGTCTTCAACGTCGTCTGCGGCGACCGGGACACCGGCCGCGCCCTGGTCGACCACAAGATCCCGCAGCTGGTGGCCATCACCGGCTCGGTCCGCGCCGGCATGCAGGTCGCCGAGGGAGCCTCGCGCGACCTCAAGCGGGTCCACCTCGAGCTCGGCGGCAAGGCCCCGGTCATCGTCTTCGACGACGCCGACGTCGTGGCCGCCGCCGAGGCGATCGCCGTGGCCGGCTACTTCAACGCCGGCCAGGACTGCACCGCCGCCACCCGGGTGCTCGCCGCCCCGGGCGTGTACGAGGACTTCGTGGCGGCCCTCGCCGAGCAGGCCGCCGGGACCGCGACCACCTTCGAGAACGGCCCGACCGACGAGGACGCGATGGTCCCGCCGGTCAACAACGCCGCCCAGCTCGAGCGGGTCCTCGGCTTCCTGTCCGAGGTGCCGGTGCACGCCCAGGTCATGGTCGGCGGGTCCCGCCAGGGCGACCGCGGCTACTACGTCGAGCCCACGGTCATCGCACACCTGCGCCAGGACGACCGGCACATCCAGGAGGAGATCTTCGGCCCGGTCATCACCGTCCAGCGCTTTGCCGATGAGGCCGAGGCGCTCGCCTACGCCAACGGCGTGCCGTTCGGCCTGGCCTCCTCGGTGTGGACCAAGGACTTCGGCCGCGCGATGCGGATGGCCCGGCGCCTGGACTTCGGCTGCGTCTGGATCAACACCCACATCCCGCTGGTCGCCGAGATGCCGCACGGCGGCTTCAAGCACTCCGGCTACGGCAAGGACCTGTCGATGTACGGGTTCGAGGACTACACGCGCGTCAAGCACGTGATGGCCAACATCGACAGCTGACGCTCTCGCACTGACCTGTCGAGCCGGCCCCGGTGACGGGGCCGGCTCGACCTCGTCGGTTCCTGGTCACTCGTCAGGCGCTTGCGGACGCTGCCGCGACAGCAAGCCCGGCCGCCCATCCGGGGGCGCGCCCGTTGTGCGGCGGTGCGAGGTCACCCGAGGAGATCCCCGCGCGAGACAGCAGCCACGCAACCAGTGAGTTCGAGTTCCACATGTCGCCTGTGCCGAACTCGTCGCGTCCCCACACGGCGGTGGGGAAGTCGGGCGCCAGATCGAGGACGCGGTGGGCGGCACCTTCGTCCCCGGTCAAGGATCGAGGACCATCCACTGCGAAGTCCCGATCCGGGATCACGCCGTCACGCCAGCAGTGCACCTCGTAGCGGAACAGGCTCGAACGCCCGAGGAACCGCAAGCCAACCGGTCCCGACGCGACCGCCCCCTCCGAGCTGTGGCTGGAACCCCGGGCTGGCGTCATCTCCAGGACGAAGCGTGCCCCGCGGGCCCAGACCTCCAGCGCGGCGTGGTACAGGTCCTTCGGCGCGCGCCGCTCGCGCCGGGCTGCGATTGCCTCGTACAGGCGACCGTTCCAGCGCACCACCGGAAAGGACGAACCAGCCCCGAGGGGGATCCACAGCAGGTCGACACCAGTCCGTGCCACTTCATCGCCCATTCGGTCACCTCCGCGTGGCCGCGTCCCATGCCATCATCGCCCCGCCTCGCTCTGCCGGGCACGAGTTGGCGGGACCAACGGCACATCGGGGCGGGACTCGGTGCTGTGCCTTCCAAGACGGTGCGTCATCGATCTAGCGAGCGGAGTCCTGAGGTTCCGAAGCGTGGCCCGTGACCGCAGTCAGGTCGGCGATCTCCCATGCCTCGGCGACCTTCCCGTCGCGGAGGTGGGTGATCACTGCCTGGTCAATGCGGAATCGGCGTCCGGTGGCCTCAACGCCGCCGAAGTCCGCCGCCAGGGTGCCGGTGACCACGACGCGAGCCATCTCAACGTCTCCGTCGACGAGGACCTCCTGAACATCGTGGAGTAAGTCAGGAACCGCTGCCCTGGCCTCCTTCCAGACCGCCTTCTCTGCTGCTGCGCTGGTCGTCGATAGGCCGCCAGGGGCGTGGACAGTCACGTCAGAGTGGAGCAGTGCGTCGAACGCGTCGAGCTGGCCAGCGTCGCCAGCGGCGAGCCACTGGGCGACGACGCTGCTCTTCCGGTCCATGCGGACAGCATCGGATCAGGCGGCTCGTCATCGCAAGAGCGACCGCGAACGGCACAACTGGCGCGCACGCCAGCCGTACCATCGATCTGCTTCCATGGGCCCACTGTTTTCTCGATGCCCAGCACGGGAGGCCCTAGATGCCGGAGTTCTCACCCCCCTGGCCGAAGGCCGGACCCGCGTCCTATTTCCCGTCGATCGAGAAGAAGTACGGCCGATCCATCGCCGAGTGGCAGACGGTCATCGCCAACTGCGGGCTGGACAAGCACATGGCCATCGTGAATCTTCTCAAGACCGACTACCAGATGGGGCACGGCCACGCCAACGCACTGGTCGGCTGGACGCTGGCTGGGAACGTGGCGGTCGAGTAGCAGACGAGTCAGAACGGCACGTAGACGCGGTCACGTCCGCGCTGGTTGCAGGGCGGTTAGTCTGGCCGAACAAGCCAACTCGGCTCCGCAGTCGTCAACGATACGACGAGCCACCCCGGGAGCACTCATGAGCAGCTTCGACGCCACCAACGGCACCCGTGGTGCACGGCAGCCCGGCGGCGCCCTTATGGCGTGGTTCAACAAGCGCATGGCCAAGCGGATCCGCGGTGGCGGCGGCAAGGCGCTGGGCCTCGACCCGCTGCTGCTCATCACCCTGGGGGCCAAGTCGGGCCAGACCCGCGAGACGCCCGTCGCCCGCTTCGCCGGCCCTGACGGCTCCTGGTACGTCGTCGCCTCGGCCAACGGCGCCGCACGCAACCCGGCCTGGTACTACAACGTCGCCGCCCACCCAGACCAGATCCGCATCGTGATCGACGGGGTCGAGACACCGGTGACGGCGCAACAACTCCACGGCGACGACCGCGCAGAGGCCTGGAAAGCGATCACACAGGCTCAGGCCCGGTTCGCCAAGTACGAGACCAAGACTGACCGAGACATCCCAGTCATCCAGCTCACCCCACGTTCGGCCTAGATCAGCCTCGTCCCCGAGTTCAACCGCCATGTCCCGCGAGCACCGCGTCAGAACGGCACTTCGGCACACTCAGGTGGAGGCGCTCATGACTGCTGTGTGGAGCGCGTCCCGATTCTCTGCTAGCCAGTCGCGTCGGCGAGTGATTCGGTCTCCGACGCCTTCGTCCCACATGCGCTGCCAGCCCCCGCCGAAGCGACTGGCCCGCGCTCGCATGAGGAACCAGGTCCGGTCCGCGCTGTTGTGCGCCACGTCCACGACGCGAGCCCGGTCGTGCCGGGCCAGTCCGTACGCGTCGACCAACCGGGCAGCCCTGGCGATGGCGTCCTGGTCTCGAAGAACCACCTCGCGATCCTGAGGCGGCATCAGCGGTGCCCACCACAGCAGCAGGTTGCACACCTCATCGACACGGCTGGACGGCTTGAGCAGGTCGAAGTCAATCAGTGCGACCGCTCGACCCTCCCGGAAGACCACGTTCTCCGGAGTCACGTCACGATGCCCGATGAACGTCGGGCCGGGACCGATAGCCGCCGGGATACCGGCAGGTGACAACTCGGGCACGATCCCGTCCGCAGGCAGCCCCCAGGCAACCATGACGTCATCGAGCGCCTTCACGAGCACCGCGACGCTGATCGCCCGATCAAGATCAGCGACCCACTCCGGCCACGGGCGGGTGGCCACGTCGCCGTCGATGAACGTCAGGACCTCCCGACCCTGGTCATCGACACCAAGGAATCGAGGAGCCCCACTGAAGTTCGCAAGCTCCAGCTGCCGCAGAACTCGGTGCACCAACGGCGAGTGAGGGCCCTGCGGCCGACGAACGGTCTCACCGACCCGCACGATGCCGTCGGTGACATCGCCACCGAACAGAGGAACCTCGCCAGCTGACAGCTCTTGCTCGGGACGCCACGCTTGGCCCGGCACGTCCGGACTGGGCGGCTCAGACACCCTGACATCTTGCTGGTCGGCCGAGCACAGGCGAGCGAGATCGGCACCTATGGGCGGGCGAGTGTCGAGGTCGACTCGACCCGGCAGGGCCTTCCAGCCCCATGTCTGCGTGACGGTCCCGACCGCGAAGTCTCGGAAGGGTGACGGCAACTCTTGGCTGCCCTGAACGAGCGGCGCGTTCCCGAGGATCGCTGGACTCGTCTGTCCCACGAGCTGACGAGCAGCCACGCCGCTCAGCCTCGGCTTCGTGGTCGCATCGCAGTTGATACCCAGCTACCAGGTCTCGAGGCCTGGGCCGACCCTGGGTGCACTAGGCCTGACTCGTCCAGCGCAACGGCTCAGCAGTTGCCACTCAGTACCCGTCGGAAGCGCAGAAGCGCGACGCCTAATGCCGGCTATTGACCGGGCAGGCTCGGGCCGTGGCGAGTCAGCTCAAGGTGCCGCGGAGGCACCCCTGGCGCCGGTGCGGTCGCAGCGCTGGATCGGCGCGGAGTGGCTAGCGTGGTCGGGTGACCTTGGGCGCGGGTGAGAGCGGCACGCACTACCGGCAGTGCACGTTGTGCGAGGCGTCGTGCGGGTTGGCCATCGAGGTGGCCGACAACCGGGTGGTGTCGATCCGCGGGGACGAGCAGGACCCGTTCTCTCGGGGGTATCTGTGCCCGAAGGGGCTGGCGCTGCAGGACCTGCAGGAGGACCCGGACCGGCTGACGCGGCCGCTCGTCAAGCAGCCGGATGGCTCCTTCGCGGAGTGCTCGTGGGATGAGGCCCTCGATCTGGTGGCCGATCGGCTGACCGAGATCGTGCGCCGTGACGGCGGGGACGCCGTGGCGATGTACCTCGGCAACCCGATCACGCACTCGTGGGCGACCGTCTCGCTGATCCCCGGGCTGTTGTCGGCGCTCGGGACCCGCAACCGGTTCAGCGCGAACACCGTCGACCAGCAGCCGCAGCACCTGCTGGCGTACCTGCTGTTCGGCAATCCGCTGCTGCTGCCGGTGCCCGACATCGACCGGACCCAGTTCTTCCTCTGCGTCGGGGGCAACCCGGCGGTCAGCAACGGCTCGATCATGACCGCGCCGGACATGCGCCGGCGGCTCGCGGCGGTGCGGGAGCGCGGCGGCCGGGTGGTGGTGCTCGACCCGCGGCGCAGCGAGACGGCGCGGCTGGCCGACGAGCACGTGGCGGTGCGCCCGGGCACCGATGTGTTCCTGCTGGGCGCCCTGGTGCACACGCTGTTCGACGAGGGGCTGGTCCGGTCGGGCCGGGTGGCCGCCTTCACCGACGGGGTGGAGGAGGCCCGGCTCGCGGTGGCGGGGCTGTCGCCGGAGGCAGTCGCCGATCGCTGCGGGGTGTCCGCGGAGGTGATTCGCCGGCTGGCTCGCGAGTTCGCCGCCGCGCCCTCGGCGGTGGCGTACGGACGGGTCGGCGTCACGCAGTCGGTGTACGGCACGACGGCGTACTGGTTCCTGCACTGCCTCAACCTGCTGACGGGCAACCTCGACCAGGCGGGCGGGGCGATGTTCGCGCGCCCGGCGTTCGACCTGCCGGCCTTGTCGGTCAAGGCGACCGATCTGGTCGGCTACGACCGCTGGCGCAGCCGGGTGTCGGGGCATCCGGAGTTCGCCGCGGAGTTCCCCTCGGCCCTGCTGGCCGAGGAGATCCTGACGCCGGGCCCCGGGCGCATCCGCGGGCTCGTGCTGTACGCGGGCAACCCGGTGCTCAGCGTCCCCGACGGCCGTGCGGTCGAGCGCGCCTTGGCGGACCTGGAGTTCTGCGCCTCGGTGGACTTCTACCTGAACGAGTCCAACCGCCACGCCGACGTGATCCTGCCCCCGGTGCCGCCCCTGGAGCGCGACGAGTTCGACGTGGTGTTCCCGTCGGTGAGCGTGCGCAACTGGGCGCGGTGGAATCCCGCCGTCCTGCGCCGGCCGGCGGGCGCCCGCGACGACGCCGAGCTGCTGCTGGCCCTCACCGAGCGGGTGCACGCGCGCTTGAAGTCGGGGGCCCGCCGGACCGCAGCGCTGGCGGCGGTGCGGGCGCAGCGCCGGCTGATGCCGCGCCGGTACGTCGACCTGGCCCTGCGGATCGGCCCCTGGGGGTTGCGTCGCGGCAGGGGCGCGGTGTCGCTGGCTGCCCTCGAGCGGCACCCGCACGGCCTGGATCTGGGGGCGCTCGAGCCCGCCCTGCCCCAGCGCCTGTTCACACCGCGACGCCGGATTCAGCTCGCCCCGGCGTCGGTCCTGGCCGACATCCCCCGGGTCATGCGCGACCTCCGCGGCGGAGGTGGAGCCTCAGACGGGTACGACCTGCTGCTGATCGGCCGTCGGCACCTGCGCGGCAACAACTCGTGGATGCACAACCTGCCGCGGCTGGCCAAGGGCCGCGACCGCTGCACGCTGCTCGTCCACCCCGAGGACGCCGACCGTCGCGGGCTCGCGGACGGCGACGAGGTCGAGCTGGCCTCGGCGGTCGGCGCAGTCGTCGTGCCCGTCGAGGTCACCGACGAGGTGATGCCGGGTGTCGTGAGCCTGCCGCACGGCTACGGCCACGACCGCGGCGCGCGGTGGTACCTGGCCGCGCGCCAGCCGGGGGTGAGCGCCAACGACGTCACGGACGCGTCGCGCTTCGACCCGCTGTCGGGCAACGCCGCCGTCCAGGGGACGCCGGTGTCGGTGCGGAGGTCGTCGTGAGCGCCCGCCTCTGACGGCTACTCGACGCGAGCGAGGCCGGACTGGGCCTGCGACCACTCCCAGATCGCCGCGCGGACCGCCGGGTCCTGGGCGATCAGGCTCTCGTCGATCGGGCGGGCGTCCTTGAAGTACCAGCCGGTCACGCCGGCGACCTCAGGTGAGGTCGAGACGTACAGGTAGGTGGTCATCGCCTTCGCGGGCTTGCGCAGCACCGGACGGAACACCCGGATGAAGAGCGCGGGCGGTCCGGACAGCGCGTCGAAGTGGGCGGTCGGGATGAGCGCGCCGGGGGTGAGCACGTTCACGGTCACCCCGGTGCCGCGGGTGCGCTCGGCCAGCTCCATGGCGCGCGGCCGCGACGAACAGCTTGGAGCGGTTGTACTGCGCGAAGCCGGCGGCGCCGTTGGCCGGCCTGCCCTTCCAGTACGCCTCGCCGTTGACGTCGGCCCAGTCGATCGGGCCCGCCTGGAAGTGCGCGTCGGAGCTCACGAAGACGACTCGGGCCTGCGACTCGGTCAGCCGCGGCAGCAGCAGCTGGGTCAGCAGGAACGGCCCGAGGTGGTTGACCGCCAGCATCCGCTCGACGCCCTGGGTGGTCACCTCGAATCGCTCGGCGAAGGTGCCGGCGTTGTTGAGCAGCAGGTCGATCCGCGGCTCGGCGGCGAGGATGGCGGCGGCTGCCGCGCGCACCTGGTCGAGGTCGCCGAGGTCGACGGCGACGACGTCGGGGCGGCGGCCTGTCGCGGCCTCGATCTCCTCGGCGGCGCGGTGCGCGGCCTCCACGTCGATGTCGGCGATGACGACGTGCGCGCCCATGTCGGCCAGCCGCTCGGCCGCCAGCCTGCCCATGCCGTGGGCCGCCCCGGTGACCACCGCGGTCTGGCCGGTGAGGTCCGCCGGCACATCGGTGGGAGGGCCGAGCGCGGGGCCAGTCGGGTCGTTCGGGTGCGGCCATCGCGGCGACGGGAACGGCATCGCGAGCGTCGAGCCGAGCAGGGCGACCGCCTGCAGCAGCACGAAGAGGCCGAGGTTCTCCCAGGCGGTGACGTAGATCGAGGTGAGGATCAGGTTCGGGTTGTGCGCGAGCAGCACCTTGCGGATGTTCCACTCGATGATGTTGTGCGTCGGCGACACGTGGACGTCCCAGTAGACGGCGTGCCAGAGGCCGACGAAGGCCGACAGCGCGACGATCGTGGTGAACACGATGGCGAAGTCGGCCGCGGTGCCCGCGCCGAGCAGCGGCGTCCCAGAACCGCTTGGCCAGCAGCCACACCGACCCGAACATCAGCCCCTCGCTGATGCCCCAGGCGATGCCGAAGAGCACGGTGTCGGGGACCACGATCGTGCGGCCGTGCGGCCGGGTGCCGATCGGCCAGATGATCCAGTAGCCGACGACGACCACGGCGAAGACCAGCACCGTGAAGGCGATCCACAGCGGGCTGCTGGTCTGCCCCGGCAGCACGAGCGGGTTGGCCAGGATCGTCGGCACCGTGCCGCTGGCCATGGCGAGCGACCAGGCGAAGGAGAAGTACGCGAACGCCCGCAGCCAGGCGGCGCGGGTGTCGTACCGCCAGACGGCGCGGCCGCGCAGGTAGGCCTTGAGCCACCCGATGAAGAGGCCGCCGAGGACGGCGAACGCGATGGCGAGCGGCCAGTTCGGCGGCTGGATGGCGAGCATCGCGCCAGCATGCCCGCTGCCGGACCACGGCGAGGCCTTAGAACGGGCGCGCCGCCCCGGAGCATGTCGGCGACCCGCGCCCCCTGGGCGCGCCAAGGTCACGATTCCGTATGTCTAGCGCGTCAGGGCCACGGAATCCGTTGCGATTGGTCGGGTCCCGTGTGAGGATGCGTGGATTCCTGGAGGTGGGAGAGGCCCCGTGAGCACGACAACCGAACGCCCCGTGTGGGCCGCCGGGGGCCAGTTCATCGACGGCGCCTACCGGGAGGGCTCCGGCGATTCTCACCAGGTGGTCGATCCCGCGACCGGCGCGACCGCGGCGACCGTACGGCTCGCCACCGCCGCCGACGTCGACACGGCGGTCGCGGCGGCGAGGTCCGCCTTCGGCGAGTGGTCGACGGCCACCCCGGCCGCGCGCTCGGCGCTGCTCACCCGGCTCGCGGCGGTCCTCGAGGAGCGCGCCGACCTGTTCGCCCGCACCGAGAGCCTGCAGGCGGGCAAGCCGATCAAGCTGTCCCGCGAGTTCGACGTCCCGGGCACGATCGACAACACCGCGTTCTTCGCCGGCGCCGCCCGCGCCCTTGAGGGCAAGGCGAGCGGCGAGTACTCCGGCGACCACACCTCCAGCGTCCGCCGCGAGCCGATCGGCGTGATCGGGTCGATCGCGCCGTGGAACTACCCGCTGCAGATGGCCGCCTGGAAGGTCCTGCCCGCGATCGCCGCCGGCAACACCATCGTGCTCAAGCCGGCCGAGCTGACCCCCCTCACCTCGCTGATGTTCGCCGAGGCCTGCCGCGACGCCGGGCTGCCGGATGGCGTGGTCAACGTGGTCACCGGCCGCGGCCCGGAAGCGGGCGCCCACCTCGTGGCCCACCCCGAGGTCGCGATGACCTCGTTCACCGGCTCGACGGCGGTCGGCATCCAGGTGATGCAGACCGCGGCGACGACGGTGAAGCGCGTGCACCTGGAGCTCGGCGGCAAGGCCCCCTTCGTGGTCTTCGACGACGCCGACCTCGACGCGGCGATCCAAGGCGCGGTGGCCGGTTCGCTGATCAACGGCGGCCAGGACTGCACCGCGGCCACGCGGGCGTACGTGCACCGCTCGCTGTACGACGCCTTCGTCGACGGGGTGGCGACGACGATGGGCGAGGTGCGGCTGGGCGACCCGTTCGACCCCGCCACCGACCAGGGTCCGCTCGTCTCCCGCCTGCAGCAGCAGCGGGTGGCGGCGTTCGTCGAGCGCGCGCGCTCGTACGCGAAGGTCGTGCGTGGCGGCCAGATCCCCGGCGGGGCCCTGGCCGAGGGCGCCTTCTACGAGCCCACCTTGATCGTCGACGCGGCGCAGGACAGCGAGATCGTGCAGTCGGAGATCTTCGGCCCGGTGCTCGTGGTGGTGCCGTTCGACGACGACGCCGAGGCGCTGCGCCTGGCCAACGACACGCCCTACGGCCTGGCCGCGTCGGTGTGGACCCGCGATGTCTACCGTGCCCTTGACGCCACCCGCGCGATCAAGGCCGGCTGCGTGTGGGTCAACGACCACATCCCGATCATCAGCGAGATGCCGCACGGCGGCTTCAAGCAGTCCGGGTTCGGCAAGGACATGAGCCAGTACTCCTTCGACGAGTACACCCAGGTCAAGCACGTGATGTACGACCTCACCGCGGTGGTCCGCAAGGACTGGCACCGCACGATCTTCGGCGACCGATAGCCCCTGCCCCACCACCGTCCCGCCCACCCTGCCGCCGCGCACGCGTTGCGCGGCACCCTGAGAGGAACTGACCGGCCGTGGCCGCACCGATCGACCCGAATCAGACCGCGCTCCGTCGGGCCCTGTCTCGCCGCACCCTGCTGCAGGCCTCCGGCCTCGGTGCCGCCGGACTCGCGGTGGCGGCGTGTGGTGGCGCCGGCGGTGGCGGGAGCGACAACGGCGACGGGGGTGGCGGCGGCGACGCGCTCAGCTTCTCCAACTGGCTCGGCTACCTCGATCTCGACGAGGAGAGCGGCGAAAGCCCGTCGCTTGTGGCCTTCCAGGAGGAGTCGGGGGTCACGGTCAAGTACACCGAGGACATCAACGACAACGAGGAGTTCTACGCCAAGGTCCGGCCCCAACTCGAGCAGGGTGAATCGATCGGCCGCGATCTCGTCGTGCTCACCGACTGGATGGCCGCGCGCTGGATCCGGCTGGGCTACACCGAGTCCTTCGCTGCGGGCGCGATCCCGAACAAGGCCAACGTCTTGCCGGCCCTGGCTGACGTCCCCTTCGACCCGGGCCGCAGCAACACCCTGCCGTGGCAGAGCGGCTTCGCCGGCCTGGGCTGGAACGTCCCGCTGCTCAGGGAGGCGATCGGCAAGGACTCGCTGACGTCGCTGGAGCAGCTGTGGGACCCCAAGCTCAAGGGCCGCGTGTCGGTGCTCTCCGAGATGCGCGACACGATCGGGGTGATCATGCTCGCCCAGGGCAAGAACCCCGCGGACTTCACCGCCGACGACTTCGAGGCGGCCAACGCCGAGCTCGCCAAGCAGATCGACTCCGGCCAGATCAGGCAGGTGTCCGGCAACGACTACCTCGGCGCGTTGGAGAACGGCGACGTCATCGCGGTGCATCGGGTGGTCGGGCGACGTGATCGCCCTCGGCGACGACTTCGGCTTCGCGCTGCCGGAGTCCGGCGGGACGCTGTGGACCGACAACGCCATGATCCCCAAGGGGGCCGCGCGCAAGGCCGACGCCGAGAAGCTGCTCGACTACTACTACGACCCGGCCAACGCGGCGCTCGTCGCCGCCTACGTCAACTACCTGTGCCCCGTGCAGGGGGTGCAGGCCGAGATGGAGAAGATCGCCCCCGAGCTGGCCGACAGCCCGTGGATCTTCCCGGAGGCCGCCACCCTCGACCAGGCGGCCGTCTTCAAGACCCTGACCGACGCCGAGGAGACCGCGTACAACGAGGCCTTCCAGAAGACCATTGGGAACTAGCCGCCCGTGACCGACACCGCGCCCACGCCGGGCCTCGGCCGCAAGCAGGTCGAGGACCTCCACCTCGTCTCGCTGACCAAGCGGTTCGGCGCGATGGCCGCCGTCGACGACCTGACGCTGACGATCCCGGCCGGGTCGTTCTTCGCGCTCCTCGGACCTTCGGGGTGCGGGAAGACGACGACGCTGCGGATGGTGGCCGGGCTCGAGGACCCCACCGCCGGTCGGATCCGGGTGGGCGAGCAGGACATCACCCTCAAGCGCCCCTACCAGCGCCCGGTCAACACCGTCTTCCAGTCGTACGCGCTGTTCCCGCACCTCGACATCTACGAGAACGTGGCCTTCGGCCTGCGCCGGCAGAAGCGCAAGGACGTCGACGCGGTGGTCCAGGCGATGCTCGAGCTGGTCGAGCTGACCTCGATGGCGCGCCGCAAGCCGGCCCAGCTGTCCGGCGGTCAGCAGCAGCGCGTGGCGGTGGCGCGCGCGCTGGTCAACCAACCCGACGTGCTGCTTCTCGACGAGCCGCTCGGGGCGCTCGACCTCAAGCTGCGCCGCCAGATGCAGATCGAGCTCAAGCGGATCCAGACCGAGGTCGGCATCACGTTCGTGCATGTGACGCACGACCAGGAGGAGGCCATGACCATGGCCGACACGGTCGCGGTCATGAACCAGGGCCGGATCGAGCAGATGGGCGCCCCGCAGGACATCTACGACCGGCCGCAGACGGCTTTCGTGGCCAACTTCCTCGGGCGGTCCAACCTGCTGGAGGGCCGGGTTACCGGACGGGACGGCGACACCCTGCTCGTCGAGGCGCACGGCCTGCGGCTTGCCCTGCCGGCGGCTCGCGCCGCGTCGGGCACCGGTGCGGTCGTCCTCGGCGTGCGCCCAGAGAAGCTGCACCTCGCGCTGGCGCACGGGGAGCCCGCCTCGGGCGGGCTGAACACCCTGGCGGGCGTCGTCACCGACGCGTCGTTCATCGGCGTCTCCACCGAGTACCTCGTGCGGACCGACTGGGGCCAGGAGCTCGTCTGCTTCGAGCAGAACCTGTCGACCGGCGAGCGGGCGCGTCCGGGGGACCGCGTGTCGGTGTCCTGGGATCCCAGCCACTCGTTCGGGCTGGACGGCGACGAGGACGTGACGGCGGGGATCGACGAGGCGCTGGCGCTGAGCGTGCCGGCGCAGGTCGACTGAGATGCCGGTCGTCGTCGCCCCGGCGGGGGAGTTCCACACCGAGCTGCCCAAGCGCGGGCTGGCCCGCAGCCGGTGGATCCCGTACCTGCTGCTGCTGCCGGGCCTGGCCTGGCTGAGCGTCTTCTTCGCGATCCCGCTGTTCTCCCTGCTGGCGACCTCGCTGCAGGTCCCCGCGGGGGACTCGCCGGACGACGGCTACACCCAGGCCCTGGAGTGGTCCAACTACACCCAGGCGCTGCAGGAGTACGGCGAGCAGTTCGCGCGTTCCTTCGTGTACGCCGGCATCGCCACCGTGCTCGCGCTGGCCATCGCCTACCCGCTGGCGTACTTCATCGCCTTCAAGGCCGGCCGCTGGCGCAACCTGATGCTGATCCTCGTCGTCGCGCCGTTCTTCTGCTCGTTCCTCGTGCGGACCTACGCATGGAAGACCGTGCTCGCCGACACCGGCTGGGTCAACACCACCCTGTCGGGCCTCGGGATCCTGCCCGACGACCGCATCCTCAACACCCCGATCGCCGTCGTCACCGGCATCACGTACAACTTCCTGCCGTTCATGATCCTGCCCCTGTACGCCGCCTTGGAGCGCATCGACCACCGGCTGATCGAGGCCGCCAGCGACCTGTACGCCTCGCCGTTCACCGGCTTCCGCAAGGTGACGGTGCCGCTGTCGATGCCCGGCGTGGTGGCGGGCACCCTGCTCACCTTCATCCCGGCGGCCGGCGACTACATCAACGCCGAGCTGCTCGGCAGCCAGAAGGACAAGATGATCGGCAACGTCATCGACAGCCAGTTCATCATCGTGCGGGACTACCCGACCGCCTCGGCGCTGTCGTTCATGCTGATGTCGGCGATCTTGGTGCTGGTGTTCCTCTACATCCGCCGGGCGGGGACGGAGGACCTCGTCTGATGGCCGCCTCGACCCCCACCTCCGTGGCCCCGCAGACCGCCGCCGACCTGCGGCTGCCCCTCTTCTACCGTGCCGTCAAGTGGATGCGCGACCACGTCGTGGCGCTCTACAGCATCCTGGCGCTGCTGTACCTCTTCCTGCCCGTCGCGGTCGTCGTGCTCTTCTCCTTCAACGACCCCATCGGCCGGCAGAACACCCGCTGGAACGAGTTCTCGCTCGCCGCGTGGACCAACATCTGCCGCGACCAGACCATCTGCGAGTCGGTCGGGGTGAGCATCCGGATCGCGTTCCTGGCGACGCTCATCTCCACGATTCTCGGCACGCTGATCGCCTTCGCCTTGGTGCGCCACCGCTTCCGCGGCCGCGAGTCGACCAACCTGCTGATCTTCCTGCCGATGGCGACGCCCGAGGTCGTGCTCGGCGCGTCGCTGCTCGCGCTGTTCCTCAACATGGGGCTGAACCTCGGCTTCACGACGATCCTGTTCGCGCACATCATGTTCTGCATCAGCTTCGTGGTCGTCACGGTCAAGGCCCGGCTCGCCGGCCTCGACCCGAGGCTCGAGCAGGCCGCCATGGACCTCTACGCCAACGAGTGGCAGACCTTCCGCCGGGTCACCTTCCCGCTGGTGGCCCCGGGCATCGCCGCGGCGGCCCTGCTGGCCTTCTCGCTGTCGTTCGACGACTTCATCATCACGAACTTCAACAGCGGCCAGACCGTGACGTTCCCGATGTACGTGTGGGGCAGCGCCCAGCGCGGGATCCCGCCGCAGGTGAACGTGATCGGGTCGATCATGTTCTTCGGCGCGCTGGCGATCGTGCTGCTCGCCCAGGGCGTGCGCAAGGCGCGCACCAAGTCGTGAGGCGGTCCGCGGCGCCGGTGCCGGCGAGCCTGGCCGACGTCAAGCCCACCTCGTACTGGCTCGACTCGCCGCTGCGGCCGGAGCCGCTGGCGGCCCTGGTGGGCGCGACCACCGCCGACCTCGCCGTGGTGGGGGGCGGCTACACCGGCCTGTGGACGGCGCTGCTGGCCAAGGAGGCCGACCCCTCGCTGGACGTGCTCCTGCTGGAGGGCCGCGAGGTCGGCTGGGCGGCATCCGGGCGCAACGGGGGCTTCGTGTCGGCCTCGCTCACCCACGGCTACGCCAACGGGGCCGAGCGCTTCCCGGCCGAGATGCCGAGGTTGCTCGCGCTGGGCGAGGAGAACCTCGACGCGATCGAGGCGACGGTGGCGCGCTACGGCATCGCGTGCGACTTCCGGCGCACCGGAGAGCTCGCGGTCGCCACCCAGCCCTGGCAGGTCGAGCGGCTGCAGGAGGCAGCAGCCGAGCAGCAGGCGGCCGGCCTCAAGGTCGAGTTCCTCGGCCGCGATGAGGTCCAGGCCGAGGTGGCCTCGCCGACGTACCTCGGCGGGCTGCACGAGGCCGGCAGCTGCGCGATCGTCGACCCCGCCCGGCTGGCCTGGGGGCTGAAGCAGGCCTGCCTGTCGATCGGCGTGCGCTTCGCCGAGGGCACCCCTGTGACGGGTCTGACGGGGGAGTCCGGCGTGATGCGGCTGACCACGCCATGCGGCTCGGTGCGCGCCGCCCAGGTGGCCCTCGGCACCAACGCCTTTCCCTCCCTCGTGCGGCGTGCGCGCCCCTACGTCGTCCCGGTGTACGACTACGCGCTGATGACCGAGCCGTTGTCGGCCGCCCAGCGCGCCGCCATCGGCTGGCGGCGCGAGCAGGGGATCGGTGACTCCAGCAACTTGTTCCACTACTACCGGCTGACCGAGGACGGCCGGATCCTGTGGGGCGGCTACGACGCGATCTACCACTACGGCAGCCGGATCGCCGCCGAGCTCGACCAGCGGCCGGAGACCTTCGCTGCGTTGGCCACGCACTTCTTCGCCACGTTCCCCCAGCTTGAGGGGCTGCGCTTCACCCACGCCTGGGGTGGCGTCATCGACACCTGCAGCCGGTTCAGCGCGTTCTGGGGCCGCGCCTACGGCGGGCGGGTGGCGTACGTCGCGGGATACACCGGCCTCGGGGTGGCGGCGACCCGGTTCGGGGCCGAGGTGATGCTCGACCTGCTCTCTGGCCGGCCCACCGAGCGGACGGCGCTCACCATGGTGCGCACCAAGCCGATGCCGTTCCCGCCCGAGCCCGTGCGCTGGGCGGCGATCGAGGCGACCCGGCGCTCGGTGGCGCGCGCCGACGCGCAGTCCGGGCGCCGCAACCTCTGGCTGCGGACGCTCGACCACCTGGGGCTCGGCTTCGACTCCTGACAGCCTGCAAAGGCTTCCTGAGATCTGGCCGCAGAGTGCGGGTGGCCAGCGGCGGGCCGGGCGGGCATGATCGGCTGCCATGACCCAGGTGATCGCGCAGCAGACGCCCCAGCAGGTGACCCACTGGATCGACGGCAAGCCGTGGAGCGGGGTCGCCGCGCGCGGCGGCGACGTCTTCAACCCGGCCACCGGCCAGGTGACCGGCCGGGTCGACTTCGCGACCGCCGACGACGTCGACGACGCCGTCGCCGCGGCCCGGGCCGCCTGGCAGGAGTGGCGGCAGGCCTCGCTGGCCCGCCGCACGCAGGTGCTGTTCGGCTTCCGCGAGATCCTGAACGCCCGCAAGGAGGAGCTTGCGGCGATCATCACCGCGGAGCAGGGCAAGACGCTGGCCGATGCGCTCGGCGAGGTCAGCCGCGGCCTGGAGGTCGTGGAGTTCGCCTGCGGCATCCCGCACCTGCAGAAGGGCGGCTTCTCCGAGGGCGTCTCGACCAAGGTCGACGTCTACTCGATCCGCCAGCCCCTCGGGGTGGTCGGGATCATCTCGCCGTTCAACTTCCCGGCGATGGTGCCGATGTGGTTCTTCCCGATCGCGATCGCCGCCGGCAACACCGTCGTCGTGAAGCCGAGCGAGAAGGACCCCTCGGCCGCCAACTGGATCGCCGAGGCGCTGGCCGAGGCGGGCCTGCCGGCGGGCGTCTTCAACGTCGTGCACGGCGACAAGGTGGCCGTCGACCGCCTGCTCGAGCACCCCGACGTCAAGGCGATCTCGTTCGTCGGCTCCACCCCGATCGCGCGGCTACGTGTACGAGACCGGCACCCGGCACGGCAAGCGCGTCCAGGCCCTGGGGGGCGCGAAGAACCACATGGTGGTCCTGCCGGACGCCGACCTCGACCTCGCCGCGGACGCCGCCGTCAACGCCGGCTTCGGCGCGGCGGGGGAGCGCTGCATGGCGATCTCGGCGGTTCTCGCCGTCGGTCCGGTGGGTGACGCCCTCGTGGCCAAGATCGCCGAGCGCGTGGCGACGCTGCGCACCGGTGACGGCACGCGCGGCTGCGACATGGGCCCGCTGGTCACCGAGCAGCACCGCGACAAGGTCGCCTCGTACGTCGAGGCGGGCGTCGGCGCCGGGGCGACGCTGGTCGTCGACGGCCGCGAGGTGCAGCCAGACGGCGAGCCGGGCGGCTTCTGGCTCGGGCCCACGCTGTTCGACCACGTGACGACCGAGATGACCGTCTACACCGACGAGATCTTCGGCCCGGTGCTCTCGGTGCTGAGGGTCGACTCCTACGACGAGGCGCTGGCCCTCGTGAACGACCACCCCTACGGCAACGGGACGGCGATCTTCACCAACGACGGCGGCGCCGCCCGGCGCTACCAGAACGAGGTCGAGGTCGGGATGGTCGGCATCAACGTGCCGATCCCGGTGCCCATGGCGTACTACTCCTTCGGCGGCTGGAAGTCCTCGCTGTTCGGCGACAGCCACGCCCACGGCATGGAGGGCGTGCACTTCTTCACCCGCGGCAAGGTCGTGACCTCGCGCTGGCTCGACCCGAGCCACGGCGGCCTGAACCTGGGCTTCCCGCAGAACGTCTGACCACGGCGGGGCCTCCCCGGACTTCGCCGGACCCGGAAGTAGGGTTCGGGTTTAGCCGATGAGGGGAGTCCGATGGTGGAGTCAAGGCGCTGGGCCGGGGGCAGCCCGGCCGCGGGCCTCGCGTTGTCGCGGCGTTCCCTGTTGCAGGCCGCCGGCGCGGGCGGAGCGGCCTTGGCCTTCGCGGCCTGCGGCGCGGGGTCGGGGGACGGCTCCGAGGGCGCCGACGCCGACGCCCTGAGCTGGTCGAACTGGCCGGGCTACATCGACCTCGACGAGGAGACCGGCACGAGCCCGACCCTGACGGCCTTCGAGAAGAAGTCCGGCCAGCCGGTCAAGTACACCGAGGACATCAACGACAACGAGGAGTTCAACGCCAAGGTCCGCATCCCCCTGGAGCAGGGCGAGAGCATCGGCCGCGATCTCGTGGTCCTATCCGAATGGATGGCCTCCCGGTGGATCCGCCTCGGCTACGCGCAGGAGTTCAGCCCGGGGGCCGTGCCCGGCCGGGCGAACGTGCTCCCCCGGCTGGTCGAGCTGGCGGCCGATCCCGGCCTTCAGCACTCCGTGCCGTGGCAGGCCGGGTTCGCCGGCCTGGGCTGGAACACCGAGCTGCTCAAGAAGGCCACCGGCAAGACCGAGCTGACGTCGCTGGACGAGCTGTTCTCGCCCGAGCTCAAGGGCCGGGTGTCCGTGCTCTCCGAGATGCACGACACGATCGGCCTGATCATGCTGTGGCAGGGCAAGGATCCGGCGAACTTCACCGACGACGACTTCGCCGCCGCCGACGCCGAGCTGGCCAAGCAGATCGAGAACGGCCAGATCCGCCAGGTGACCGGCAACGACTACCTCACCTCGCTGGAGAGCGGAGACCTGATCGCCTCGATGGGCTGGTCGGGCGACGTGCTCGCGCTGGGTGAGGACTTCGGCTTCGGCCTGCCGGAGTCCGGCGGGACGATCTGGGTCGACACCTGCCTGATCCCGGCCGGGGCCGCGCTCAAGGCGGAGGCCGAGAGCCTGCTGGAGTACTACTGCCAGCCGGAGGTCGCGGCGCAGGTGGCGGCCTTTGTCCGCTACCTCTGCCCGATCCAGGGAGCCCAGGAGGCCATGCGGGAGTTCGACCCGGAGAGCGCCGACGACCCGTGGATCTTCCCGACCGCCGAGGTGCTCGCCGGCGCGTCGGTGTTCAAGACGCTGACCGACGAGGAGCAGGACCGCTACAACCGCGCCTTCCAGAAGACGATCGGCAACTAGCCGACCCCGCTGCCCTAGTCTCGGCGGCATGCCTCGGTACGGCGGCCAGTACGGCCCGGATATCACCTTCCTCGGCGTCGACGCCTGCGATCTCGGCGACCCCGCCACGTACGCCGACGCGGACGTGGTGATCGTGGGCGCGCCCTTCGACGGGGGCACGTCGTACCGGTCGGGGGCGCGGTTCGGGCCGCAGGCGATCCGGATGACCGACTACCTCGGCCATGACGGCTCGCGGCCCAGCCTGGCGCTGCGGGTCGACGGCCTGCGCGACCTGCGGGTCGTGGACGCCGGCGACGTGGAGCTCTTCAGCGGCGACGCCGCCCGCAGCGTGCAGGCCCTCGACGACGTCATCACCCAGGTGGCGGCCAGCGGTGCGATCCCGCTGGTCCTGGGCGGGGACCACACCATCACCTGGCCGGACGTCACCGGGGTGGCCCGCCACGTCGGCTGGGGCAAGGTGTCGGTGCTGCACTTCGACGCCCACGCCGACACCGGCGACAGCGAGTTCGGGTCGCTGATCGGGCACGGCCAGCCGATGCGGCGGCTGATCGAGTCCGGGGCCGCCCGCGGCGACCGCTTCCTGCAGATCGGGCTGCGGGGCTACTGGCCCGGCCCGGAGACGCTGCAGTGGATGGCCGAGCAGGGCATGCGCTCGTACGAGATGGCCGAGATCACGCACCGCGGGCTGAACGACTGCCTCGACGAGGCCTTCGGCATCGCCCTCGATGAGTGCGATGCGGTCTTCCTGTCCGTCGACATCGACGTCTGCGATCCGGGCCACGCGCCAGGCACCGGGACCCCGGAGCCGGGCGGGCTCAGCGCGCGCGAACTGCTCGATGCGGTGCGGCGGATCTGCTACGAGCTTCCGGTTGCCGGGATCGACGTCGTCGAGGTGTCCCCGCCGTTCGACCACGCGGACATCACGGCCTTCCTCGCCAACCGGGTGTGCCTGGAGGCGCTCTCCGGGATCGCCCGGCGCCGCCAGGACGCGCGCGACGGCACCAGCTGGGACCCGGCGCGGCCGCTGCTGGACGGCCGGCTCTGAGGGTCGGGCGACCGGTCAGGACAACCCGGTGATCTCGCCGTCCTCGTCGAGGTCGATCCGCTCGGCGACCGGGTGCTTGGCCAATCCCGGCATGGTGCGCATCTCACCGCTGATCGCATAGACGTAGCCGGCCCCGGCCGCTGCCCGCACCTCGCGGACGGGCATCCGCCACCCGGTGGGGGCCCCGAGCAGCGCGGGGTCGGACGACAGCGACAGGTGCGTCTTGGCGATGACCACCGGGAACGCGCCGTAGCCCAAGATCTCGAAAGCGGCGCAGCTGCTCGGCCGCGCCGGGGCTGAGGTCCACCCCGTCGGCGCCGTAGATGTCGCGGGCGACGGTCTCGATCTTGGTCACCAGCGGGGCGTCCAGGTCGTACAGGTAGTGGAACGCCTGTGGCTCGGCGCAGGCCTGCTCCACCGCCTCGGCGAGCGCCAGCGCGCCGGATCCCCCCTCGGCGACGTGGCGGGTGACCGCGACCCGGGCCCCGGCCGCCTCGGCGATCTCGCGGATGACGGCGTGCTCTGAGTCGTGGTCGCCGGGGAAGGCGTTGATGGCCACGACAGGCGAGACGCCGAACCGCCGGACGATCTCGATATGCCGGCGCAGATTCGCCGCGCCCACCCGGACGTCGTCGGGGGACTCCGCGAGCATCTCGGGGGGCAGCGGCTTGCCTGCCACGACCTTGAAGCGCCCCGAGTGCGCCTTGAGCGCCCGGACCGTGGCGACCAGGACGGCCGCGTCGGGACGCAGCCCGGAGACGCGGCACTTGATGTTGAAGAAGCGCTCGGCGCCCATGTCGGCCCCGAAGCCCGCCTCCGTGATCAGGTAGTCGCCGGTGCGGATGCCCAGGAGGTCGGCGACCACCGAGGAGTTGCCGGTCGCGATGTTGCCGAAGGGCCCGGCGTGGACGAGCGCCGGGGTCTGGGCCAGCGTCTGCAGCAGGTTGGGCTTGATGGCCTCGCGCAGGATCACGGCCATGGCTCCGGCCGCCTTCAGGTCCTCGGCGGTCACGGGGCGGCCGTCCGCGGTGAAGCCGACGACGATCCGGCCCAGGCGCTCGCGCATGTCCCGCAGCGACGTGGCCAGGGCGAGGATCACCATCACCTCGCTGGCGGCGGTGATGTCGAACCCGCCCTGCCTCGGGACCCCGTCGATGCGTGCCCCCAGGCCGACGACGATGTTGCGCAGGGCGCGGTCGTTGACGTCGAGGACGCGTCGCCAGGTGACGCTGCGCGGGTCGAGGGCGAGCTCGTTGCCGTGGTGCAGGTGGTTGTCGACCATGGCGGCCAGCAGGTTGTGCGCGGCGGTGACCGCGTGGAAGTCGCCGGTCAGGTGGAGGTTCATCGACTCCATCGGCACGACTTGGCTGTAGCCGCCGCCCGCGGCGCCGCCCTTGATGCCGAAGGTGGGCCCCATCGACGGCTGGCGCAGGGCCACGGTCGCGGAGCGCCCGAGCAGGGCCAGCCCCTGGGCCAGCCCGACCGCGGTCGTCGTCTTGCCCTCGCCGAGGGGCGTGGGGGTGATCGCGGTGATGAGGACGTAGCGGGCAGGAGGCCGGTCCGCGAGAGTCGCCAGCGCCCCCGGGCCGATCTTGGCGACGTGCCGGCCGTACGGCTCGACGAACTCGGGGGCGATCCCCGCCCGAGCGGCGACCTCCTCGATCGGCAGCAGCTCGGCGGCCCGGGCGATCGCCAGATCGCTCGGGATCCCGGCCGGACCCGGTGGCCGCTTCGTCAGCCGCCATGGCGGGACCTCAGGCCCGCGGGCTCTCGTCGGGGTCCACCGGCTCGGTGGGCGGCGGGTTGAGCGAGGCGTCGCCCAGGTCCTGGAGGAAGACCGCCTCCTCCTCGGCCACCGCCGGGACGGCCGGCTCCTCACGCGCCTCGGCCAGCAGCGCCTCGGGGTTGTAGGGGATGCCCGGGGCGTCCACCACGAGGCGGTACTCCTGGACCTGGTCGACGAGCACCCGGGGCTCGATGTCGTCGGGCTGGCTGCGGAAGTACTCCGGGTCCTTGAGGTTCCACAGGATCATCAGGACCACCCCGAGCGCGAGAGAGAGCGCGCCGATGACGAACACCCCGCCGATGCCGAAGAACGTCGTGTAGCCGTAGTCCTCGTCGAAGGAGTCGTAGGCGACCTTGATCATCGCGGCGAACAGGATGATCCCGCCGAGGAACGGCAGCACGATCTTGGCCATCAACTGGCCCAGGCCCTGGGCGCGGTTGCGGAAGTACCACGCCGCCGCGAACCCAGTGATCCCGTAGTAGAAGGCGATCGCCAGGCCGGTCGCGGCGATCGAGTCCGCGAGGACGTTCTCGCTGACGAAGGTGAGCCCGGCGTAGAAGGCAATCGAGACGACGCCCATGGTGATCGTGCTGACGGTGGGCGTGAGGTTCGTCGGGATGCATGCGGGCGAACGAGCGCGGCATGGCCCGGTAGGCCGCCATCGACAGCGTGGTGCGGGCGGTCGGCAGGATCGTGGTCTGGGCGGAGGCGACCGCCGAGGTCAGCACCGCGAGGATGAGCAGCTTGCCACCCCAGGTGCCGAGCACCAGCTCGCCGAGGTAGCCCAAGATGTCGTCGAGGTGCTCCTCGGCGGTGACGCCCTCGACGCCGCCGAAGGCCAATGCCGCAGTGGCCACGAGCACATAGGTCGCGAGCAGCGCGAGCGTGGACAGCACCGCCGCCTTGCCCGGGGTCCGGCTCGGGTCGGAGGTCTCCTCGTTCACCGCGACCGCGGTGTCCCAGCCCCAGTAGATGAAGATCGCCAGGATCAGGCCGGCCGCCAGCTCGGTGCCACGACATCCCGGTGGGGACCAGCCAGGACAGCTCGGGGGTCACCGAGGTCTCCAGCGCGCCGTTGCCCGAGATGGCCCGCCAGAGGGCGACCACGGAGAAGAGGGCGAGCACGGCCATCTCGATGCCGAGCAGGAAGAACTGCGTGCGGGCGGACAGCTCGATGCCCTTGTAGCAGATCCAGGTCACCACGACGAGGAAGATCACGCCGACGAACGTCACCCAGTACTTGTCCGAGGCGAGGTCGTCGGCCCCGAAGAGCAGGAAGAAGTACGAGCCCGCGATCTGCGCCAGCGAGGCCATCACGAGCACGTCGGCGACGACGACCCCCCAGCCGCCGAGCCAGCCGGCCCGTGGGCCGAAGCTGCGCCACACCCACTTGAAGGTCGTGCCGCAGTCGGGGTCCACCTCGTTGAACGACTGGTAGGCCTTGGCGATGAAGTACATCGGGACGAACGCCAGCACCATGATGGACGGGCTCTGGTAGCCCGCCTCCAGCGCGATGTAGGCCAGAACCGCGGCCAGCGAGTAGCCCGGGGCCGTCGAGGCGACCGCGATGACGATGCTCGAGCCGAGGCCCAGGGCGTCGCCCTTCAACCCCTTGCCCCCGGCTTCTCCGGAGGGCCCGCTCGGGAACGCTCGTCGTCGTGTCGGCCACGGCCTGATGCCCTTCTCGGCCCGGCCCGCCGCCGGGGATCGGGCCGCAGGCTATCGCCTGGGTGACGACGCGGTGGCCGAATGCGTCCTTCGGAATCCGTCGTCCTTCTAACCGGCAAAGTGGTCTTTGTCGGTTATGCTGGCGGCCGAGCGGCGAGGCGGTCGGCCAAGCCTGGTTGAGGACCTGAAGAGGAAGGGCTGATCTCGATGCGGATCCTGCTGGTCGGCGCCGGAGGCGTCGGCAGCGCGGTGGTGCCGATCGCCGCGCGCCGCGGCTTCTTCGAGCAGATGCTGGTCGCCGACTACGACGTCGAGCGCGCCGAGCGCGCGATCGCGCAGGTGCCGGGTGATGCGAGGTTCAGCGCGGTCGCGGTGGACGCCTCGAACGCCGAGAACGTCGCCCACCTGGTCAAGGAGCACGGGATCACGCACGTGCTCAACGCCGTGGACCCGCGCTTCGTGCTGCCGATCTTCAACGGGGCCCTGGCCGGCGGCGCGGACTACCTCGACATGGCGATGTCGCTGTCGTCCCCGCACCCGTCCGACCCGTACAACCAGTGCGGCGTCAAGCTCGGCGACGAGCAGTTCGCCGCCGCCCCGATCTGGGAGGCCAAGGGCCGCCTCGCCCTCGTCGGCATCGGCATCGAGCCCGGCATCGCCGATGTGTTCGCCCGCTACGCCGCCGACGAGCTGTTCAGCGAGATCGAGGAGCTCGGCGTGCGCGACGGCTCCAACCTCGAGGTCGACGGCTACGCGTTCGCCCCGTCGTTCTCGATCTGGACGACGATCGAGGAGTGCCTCAACCCGCCGGTGATCTGGGAGAAGGACCGCGGCTGGTTCACCACCGCGCCGTTCAGCGAGCCGGAGGTCTTCGAGTTCCCGGACGGCATCGGCCCGGTGGAGTGCGTGAACGTGGAGCACGAGGAGGTGCTCTTGATGCCGCGCTGGGTCGACGCCAAGCGGGTGACGTTCAAGTACGGCCTCGGCGAGGAGTTCGTCAACGTCCTCCAGGTGCTGCACAAGATCGGGCTGGACCGCACCCAGAAGGTCAAGGTCGGCGGGGTCGAGGTCAGCCCCCGCGATGTCGTCGCCGCCTGCCTGCCCGACCCGGCCGGGTTGGGCGAGCGGATGACCGGCAAGACCTGCGCCGGCACCTGGGTCAAGGGCACCGGCAAGGACGGCCGTCCGCGCGAGGTCTACCTCTACCACGTGGTCGACAACGAGTGGTCGATGCGCGAGTACCGCTCGCAGGCGGTCGTCTGGCAGACCGCCATCAACCCGGTCGTGGCCCTTGAGCTGCTCGCCACCGGCGCGTGGTCGGGTTCCGGCGTGCTCGGCCCCGAGGCGTTCGAGCCCAAGCCCGTTCCTCGACCTGATCACCGCCTACGGCTCCCCCTGGGGCATGACGGAGATGACACCCTCCGGGGTGTGACCGGACTCGAGTGGCTCGCGGCGCTGGGCGTCGCGGCCGGCGCGACCGCCCAGGCCGTCACCGGCTTCGGCTTCGCTCTGGTCGCCGCGCCCGCGCTGGTCGCGGCCCTCGGCCCCACCCAGGGCGTGTCGGTGGTGTGCATCCTCGGCGTCCTGGCGTCGGTGCTGCCGTACTCGCGGGAGGCCCGCCACACGGATTGGCGCGCGGTGGCGCTCTGGTGGGTGCCCACGCTCGTCATCTCGCTGCTGCTGGGAGCGGCGCTCGCGGGGGTGGATGCGCGCCTGCTCTCGGCGTTGTCGGGCGTCGCGGTGCTCGTCGCCGTGGCGCTGCTGGCCCGCGGCCGCACCTCGGTGCGCCTCGCCGGCCGCCGAGGCGCGGTGCTCGCCGGAACCGCCAGCGGGGCGATGAACCTCATTGGCGGCGTGGGTGGCCCGCCCGTGGCGCTCTACGCGGCTAATGCGGGCTGGCCGATCGAGCGAGTGCGGCCGACGCTGATGGCCTTCTTCGCGGTGCAGAACGCCGTGACGGTGGCCGTGATCGGCTGGGTGTGGCCGAGCGCGGCGCTCGTGGTCGCCCTGGCGGTCGGGTCGGTGCTCGGCGTGCTCGCCGCCAAGCGGCTGGACGCGGCGGCGGTGCGTCGCGCCGTGCTGGCGGTCGCCGCCGCCGGCGGGGCCGCCCTCATTGCCGGCGCCTTGCTCTGATCACTGGTCAGGCCAGGCGGGCCGGGCGGCCGTCGATCGCGCGCACCTCAACCCCGCTGAAGCCGAAGGCCCCCTCGACCACCACCTCGCGCGTCACCACGACCTCGCCGTCGGCCATCACCGTCGTGTAGCGCTCCTCGTGCGGCTCGTCCCACCCGTCGCCGGCGTCGGTGAGCAGCCGCCCGCCTGACGATGACCCGGGGCCGCTTGGGGGCGCCGCCAGCAGCACCAGCCGGCCGTCCTCCTCGGTGGGGACGACCGCCCCGGCCCGGATGAACCAGGGGGTGTCGCCGTCGGTGACGGTCAACTCGGCCGACCCCTCGAAGCGCTCCCCGGTGTCGCCGTGGAACCACGCGCCCTCGGGCAGCAGCACCCGCCGGGTCGTCGCGCCCTCCTCGAGCACCGGCGCGACCAGCACGTCGTCGCCGAGCAGGAACACGTCGGACATCCCGCGCAGGAGCGGGTCCGACCACGCAAGCGGTCGCACGTACGGGGCGCCGGTGCGCGCGTTCTCAAGGGCGAGCGAGTACCACAGCGGCAGCAGGCGGTAGCGGCGCTTGAGCGCGGTGCGCAGCCGGTCCATGACCTCGTCGCCCCACTCCCAGGGCTCGCGGCGGGGCACATGCCAGGCGCAGTGCGTGCGGAAGAAGGGCAGGAACGAGGCCAGCTGGAACCAGCGGGTGAACAGCTCAGGTGACGGGGTGCCGGTGAATCCGCCGATGTCGGGCCCGTAGTAGCCGATGCCGGAGACGCCGAAGCCCAACGCCTGGTGCAGCGAGCCGCGCAAGGACGGCCAGGACGCCTCGATGTCGCCGCTCCAGTGCCCGCCGTACCGCTGCATGCCCGCCCAGCCGGACCGGGAGAACAGGAACGGGCGCTCGTCCGGGCGGATCCGCCGCAGGCCCTCGTAGGAGGCCCGGCACATCTGCAGGCCGTACAGGTTGTGCGCGTCGCGGTGGTCTGAGGGGCGGCCGTCGAGGTCGTGCTGGGTGCTGAGCGGGAACGTCGGGTCGCCCCAGGCCGCGAAGCACGCCGGCTCGTTCATGTCGTGCCAGTACCCGGCGACGCCGAGGTCGGCGTAGAACGCGAACTGGTCGCCCCACCACTCGCGCACGGGGGCGGCGGTGAAGTCGGGGAAGACCGTCGGCCCCGGCCAGACCACGCCCTCAAGCGGCTTGCCGGATGCGGTCTGGCAGAAGACCCCCCGTTCGAGGCCGTCCCGGTAGACCGGGTAGTCGTCGGATCGCGCCGTGCCGGCGTCCACGATCACGACGACCCGTACGTCGTCGGCGGACAGCTCGTCCACCAGGCTGCCGATGTCGCCCCAGGTCTCCTCGCCGAAGGTGAAGTTGCGGTACTGCTCCATGTGGTCGATGTCGAGGTGCAGCGCCGACAGCGGCAGGTCGTGGTCGCGGAACCCCTGCCACACCTCGCGCACGGCTTCGGTTGAGCCGTACCCCCACCGCGCCTGGTGGTGGCCGAGCGCCCATCGCGGCGGGGGCGAGGGCCGGCCGGTCAGCGCGGTGTAGGCGTCCAGCACCTCGGCGAGGGATCCGATCGACAGATGCTGGCGCAGCGGGCCGGACTCCAGCCGGACGACGAGCTGCCCGCCCGCGGTGTCGACGGTGCCGTCGCAGGGGTTGTCGATGAAGCAGTGCACCGCGCCCAGGTCGTCGAGCACGGCGTACACCGGCGAGGTGACGTAGAGCGGGTCGCGGCCGGGCTGCCAGGCGCCGCCCGGGTCGGTGTTCCAGCAGCGGTAGGCGCCCCCGCGCAGGTCCCACCCGCCGCGCCCGCCCAACCCGTGCAGGGTGGCCGACGGGGTGAGCGCGGTGCGCAACGTCCAGCCGACGCCGTTCCAGGTGGGGGCCTGGTCGGAGCGGCGCACGCGGCCCTCGGCGTCGAGGAAGGCCATCGACCCGTCGCGGGTCACCTCGACGGAGATCCCGGGGCCGCTGACCAGCCAGCCCTGCTCGGTCGGCTCGAGCCGCGGCGGCGTCTCGCCGGCGCCGCCCACCACGGCGTACGACGGCTCGTCGAGCGCGAGGTCCCAGCCGACCGACACCTGCCCGTACCGCGGGAAGCGCAGGTCGAGCACCGCGTGGCCGTAGCGGATCCGAGCGCCGCCCGCCTCGAGGGTGGCGCTCTCGGCCAGCCCGGGCACCCGCTGCGGGGTGCGGGCCGGGGGCTCGAGCTTGCGGTCAGCGCGATCGCGCGATCGGGCGTAGCCCACCGCGCGCAAGGCGTTGCCGGTGCCGATGATCTTGGCCCCGTGCGCGAGGCCCCGCAGTCCATCCATCGCTGCGAACTCTGGCAGACGCGGGGCGGTGCGGCTACGCCCCTAGGCGGTTGCGGCGGCGAAGGCCTTGTCGAGGACGTCGAGGGCCTCGTTGAGCAGGGCCTCCGGCATCACCAGCGGCGGCAGGAAGCGCAGCACGTTGCCGTAGGTCCCCGCGGTGAGGACGAGCACGCCCTCGCTGTGGCAGTGCTTGACGACGGCGGCGATCGTGTCCGAGGGCGGGGTCGAGCGTGCCGGGCTCGACGAGCTCGACGGCGATCATCGCGCCACGCCCGCGCACGTCCCCGATGACCGGGTACTTCGTCTGCATCTGGCGCAGCCGCGCGGTCATCACCTCGCCGATCCGGGCGGCCTTGGCGACCAGGTCCTCGGCCTCGATCGTCTCGATCGCGCCAAGGGCGGCCGCGCAGGCGATGGGGTTGCCGCCGTACGTGCCGCCCAGCCCGCCGGCGTGGACGGAGTCCATGATCTCGGCTCGGCCGGTGACTCCGGCGAGCGGCAGTCCGCCGGCGATGCCCTTCGCCGTGGTGATCAGGTCGGGCACCACGCCCTCGTGGTCGCAGGCGAACATCGCGCCGGTGCGCGCGAACCCGGTCTGCACCTCGTCGGCGATGAAGACGATGCCGTTCTCCCGGGCGTACGCCGCGAGCCCGGGCAGGAAGCCCTCGCCCGGGACGATGAAGCCGCCCTCGCCGGCGATCGGCTCGATCAGGATGGCCGCGACGTTGTGCGCGCCGATCTCCTTGTCGATCTTCGAGATCGTCTGCGCGAGCGCCTCGGCCCCGGCGTTCTCCGCGCCGGTCGGCCAGCGGAACGGGTAGGCCAGCGGCATCCGGTGGACCTCGCCGGCGAACGGGCCGAAGCCCTCCTTGTAGGGCATGTTCTTCGCGGTCAGCGCCATCGTCAGGTTGGTGCGCCCGTGGTAGCCGTGCTCGAACACCACGACCGCCTGCGCGCTTGGTGTGGTAGCGGGCGATCTTGACGGCGTTCTCGACGGCCTCGGCGCCGCTGTTGAACAGCGCGGTCTTCTTGGCGTGGTCGCCGGGCGTCAGCCGGTTGAGGTGCTCGCACACCTCCACGTAGCCGTCGTACGGCGTGACCATGAAGCAGGTGTGGGTGAAGGCCGCGACCTGCTCTTGCACCCGGCGGACCACCGCGTCGGCGGAGTTGCCGACGTTGACCACGGCGATGCCGGCGCCGAGGTCGATCAGCGAGTTGCCGTCGACGTCGACCAGCACGCCGCCGCCGGCCCGCTCGATGAAGACCGGCAGCGTGGTCCCGAGGCCGGCCGACACCGCGGCGTTGCGGCGGGCGAAGAGCGCCTGCGACTTCGGCCCCGGGATCGAGGTGGCCAGGCGGCGCTCCTGCGGCAGGGCGGGGCCGCCGGGGGCGGAGGGGGTGGCGGTCATGGGGTGCTCGCTCTCGGGGAAGGCCGTGCAGTTCGCGGGCGGCTGCGCGGGGCGGCCGTCCGGGGAGGGAACCCCCAGGCTAGGAGTCCGGACGCCCGCGCGCTTGGGTTCGTTTCGGACAACAGCCCCGCTACGGTTGTCCGCGGCGTACAAGCGCCATGCCGGCTCCGGCATCCCGCGACCAGGAGACGCCGTGCCCCCCACCCTCCGCCAGGTCGTCGCGCTGCCGCACCTGGGGCTGCGCCTGGTGGGCGGCGAGGCGCCGCCCACCGTGGGCGACGCGCGCCGTCCGCTGGGTCGCGGTGTCCGAGCTCGAGGACCCGCGCCCCTTCCTGGAGGGCGGCGAGCTGCTGCTCACGACCGGGATGCGGCTGGGCGCGCGCGACGCCAAGGGCTTCGCGGCGTACGCGGCCCGGGTGGTCGAGGCCGGCGCGGTGGCCCTCGGGGTCGGCGTCGGGCTGACCCACCCCTCGGTGCCGGCGACGTGGGCGAGGGCCGCGCAGCGAGCGGGCCTGCCCCTGCTCGAGGTGCCCGCGTCGACCCCCTTCATCGCCGTCTCCAAGGCGGTCTCCGACCTCTTGGCCGCCGAGGAGTACGACGCGGTGGCCCGCGCGTTCGACGCGCAGCGCGACCTCACCCGGGCCGCGCTCGGCCGCGAGGGCGCGGCGGCCGTGGTGGCCCGGCTGGCCCGCCACCTCGACGGCTGGGCCCTGCTCCTCGACGCAGGGGGCGCCGTCCTCGCGGCCTCGCCGGCCGCGGCCGCTGGGCGCGCCGCCGGGCTCGCCGGCGACCTCGCCGATCTGCAGGCCCGGGGGCCGCGCAGCGCGATGGCGCTCTCCACGGCCGACGAGCACATCAGCCTGCAGCCGCTGGGCGCGGGCGACCGGGTCCGCGGGGTGCTCGTGGTCGGCGTGGCGCGGCCGATCGACCGGGTCGGCCAGTCGGTGGTCGGCGTGGCCGTCTCGCTGCTCACGCTGGCGGCCGAGCGCGACGACCCGGCCGACCGCGCGCGGGCCGCGGTGCGCGACGCCGCCCTGGCGCTGGTTCTGGCGGGCGCCGAAGTCGACGCGCTGCCCCTGGCCCCGCTCGGCTGGGAGTGGCTGCGGGGGCCGCTGCGGGTGGTCGTCGCCGATCCGGGGGTCGGCGCGGACTCGGCCGTCCGCTCGCTCGCCGGCGACGGCCGACGTCCGGCCGCGGGCGTCGCGGCGGCCCGCAGCCGACCGGGGGAGTCGTCGCGGTCTTGGCCGACGAGCCCGAGCCCCGGGCCGCGGTCGAGGGCGCCTTCGCCTCCGGACTGGCGGGAGGCTCGGGGCCGTGCCTGGGCCGCCGAGCTGCCCGACCACCTGGTCCGGGCCCGGCGGGCGCTGGCCGGGGCGCGCGACGACGGCATCCGCTGGCACGGCGAGGCAGGCCGGGCGGGGCTGCTCGCGGTGGTGGACCCCGCAGGCGGGCGCGGGGTTCGCCGAGGCCGTACTCGCCCCGCTGGCCGGCCGGCGGCACGACCTGCTGCCCTCGCTGGAGGCGTGGCTCGCGCACAACGGCCAGTGGGACGTCGCCGCCGCATCCCTCGGGGTGCACCGGCACACGCTGCGTTACCGCATGCGCCGGGTCGAGGAGCTGCTGGGCCGCCCGCTGGACGACGCGGCCACGCGCGCCGAGCTCTGGTACGCCCTGCGCCTGCTGCCCGGACGACTGACAACCGGGGTGCGCCGCGGTGGACAGGGCGGGATCCGGTTCGCTCCGCTGTGGAGCGGCGCGGGCAGCGCTCGACGCCCTACCGTCGTCACCCATGACCCAGCAGCCGATGCCCGCCGACCCGCGCCCGTTCTACGTCGCCGGCCGCCCGGCGTACGGCGAGGACTCCTTCGAGGTGCGGCACCCGTTCGACGGCGAGCTCGTCGCGCGCGTCTCACGCCCCACGGCCGAGCAGGTCGAGCAGGCCGTCGTGGCGCTCGACGCCAGCCGCCACGTGGGGGCCCGCCTCACCGCGGCGGACCGCGCCGAGGCGCTCATGCACGTGTCGCGTCGGCTGGCCGAGCGGGCCGACGAGGTCGCCCTGCTGATCACCGCCGAGAACGGCAAGCCGCTGAAGTGGGCGCGCGCCGAGGCCGGCCGCGCGGCGAGTGTGTTCCGCTTCGCCGCCGAGGAGGCCCGCGCGGTGGTCCGGCGAGGTGCAGCGGCTGGACACCGACCCGGCGGCCGCGGGCCGGCTGGCGCTCGTCCGCCGCTTCCCCAAGGGCCCGGTGCTGGGCATCGCGCCGTTCAACTTCCCGCTGAACCTGGTCGCGCACAAGGTCGCCCCCGCGCTCGCGGTCGGCGCCCCGATCCTGATCAAGCCGGCTCCCGCCACGCCGCTGTCGGCGCTGCTGCTGGGCGAGCTGCTCGCCGAGACCGGGCTGCCGGGCGGGATGTGGTCGGTCTTGCCGGTGGCCAACGAGGCGATGCCGGCGCTCGTGCAGGACCCGAGGCTGCCGATCATCTCCTTCACCGGCTCGCCGGTCGTGGGCTACCAGATCATGGACGCCGTCCCGCGCAAGCACGTGACCCTCGAGCTGGGCGGCAACGCGGCGGCGATCGTGGCCTCGGACTGGTCGTCTGACGCGGACCTCGAGTGGGCGGCCACCAGGATCGCGACCTTCGCCAACTACCAGGCCGGGCAGTCCTGCGTCTCGGTGCAGCGGGTGCTGGCGCACTCGATCGGTGGTCGACGCGCTCACCGAGCGGGTGGTGGCCCACGTCGGGGCGCTCAAGACCGGGCGGCCCGACGACGACGCCACGGACGTCGGACCGCTCGTCGACGAGGCCGCCGCGGTGCGCGTCCAGGAGTGGGTCGACGAGGCGATCGAGCACGGCGCCACCCTGCTCGCCGGCGGCACCCGCGACGGCGCCACCGTCGCGCCCACCGTGCTGTCGGACGCCCACCACGAGGCGAAGGTGGTCTGCGAGGAGGTCTTCGGCCCGGTCATGGTGATCGAGGCCTTCGACACCATCGACGAGGCCTTCGACATCGTCAACGCCGGCCGCTTCGGGCTGCAGACCGGGCTGTTCACCCACGACATCCAGCTGGCCTTCCGCGCCCACCGCGACCTCGAGGTCGGGGGCGTCGTGATCGGCGACGTGCCGAGCTACCGCGCCGACCAGATGCCGTACGGCGGGACCAAGGACTCCGGGGTCGGCCGTGAGGGGCTGCGGTACGCCATGGAAGACTTCACGTACGAGCGGGTCCTGGTGTTGAGCGGGCTCGATCTCTAGTCGCACCTCCGGGAGCCGCGCCATGACCCTGCAGCAGGGACCGCGGTTGCCGCCCGAACCCCGCGCCCCGGGCAGTCGCCCCCTCGGCCCCCGTGCCGCTGTTCGAACGCCTGGGGTTGGCCGTGGTGCGCCGCCGCTGGGTCGTCCTGGCCGCCGCGGCCGTCTTCCTGGTCGCGGCCGCGGTCTACGGGGCCGGGGTGATCGGGGCGCTGTCGGGCGGCGGCTTCGACGACCCGGCCAGCGAGTCGTCGCGGGCGGCGGCCTCGATCGAGGCGGACCTCGGCCGCGCCGCCGTCGACGTCGTCGTGGTGTACGAGGCGGCCGAGGGGTCGGGCCTGGACGATCCCGCGTTCGAGCGTGCCGTCCGCGGCGCCGTGGATGCCCTGCCCGACGACGCCGTCACGTCGGTGGTCGACTACTGGTCCACCGGGGGGCTGGCTGCCTTCGCCAGCGCCGACCGCACCGCGACGTACGTCGCCATCGAGCTGTCGGGGGCGACCGAACAGGAGCGCGAGGAGTCGTACGCGCGCATCGCCGACCGGCTCATCGCGCCCGGGGTGACCACCCTGCGCGGGGGGCCGATCCCGGTCGCCGCAGACATCGACCAGCAGGTGGCCTCCGACATCGCCCGGGCCGAGGTGGTGTCGATCCCGCTCCTGCTCGTGCTGCTGGCCGTGGTGTTCGGGTCGCTTGCCGCCGCCGGGCTGCCGCTGCTCGTCGGCGCGTTCGCCGTGCTCGGGGCCTTCACCCTGCTCCGGCTGCTCACGCTGGCCACCGAGGTCAGCATCTTCGCCCTGAACATCGTCACGATGCTGGGCCTCGGCCTCGCCATCGACTACGCGCTCTTTGTCGTGTCGCGATTCCGCGAGGAGCTGCACGCGGGGGTCGAGCCGCACGAGGCGGTGGTCCGCTCGGTGGCCACCGCGGGCCGGACCGTGGCCTTCTCCGGGGTGACGGTCGCGGTGTCACTCGGGGCGCTGACGCTCTTCCCGCAGCCGTTCCTGCGCTCGATGGGGCTGGGCGGGATGTTCGCCGTGCTGGCGGCGATGGTTGCCGCGCTGACTGTGCTGCCGGCGCTGCTGGCGGTCGTGGGCCGGGGCATCGACGCGGTCAAGATGCCGTGGTACCGCCGCACCCTGGAGCGCGGCGACGACGGCGCCGCCTGGGCCCGGGTCGCCCGCTGGGTGATGCGGCGGCCCGCCCTGGTCGCGGCGGGGTGCGCCGCCCTGCTGCTCATCCTGGGCGCGCCCTTCTTGCAGATCGCCTTTGGCGGGGTGGACCACAGGGTCCTCCCGCTGTCGGCGGAGAGCCGGATCGCGACCGACGCGCTCGCCGCGAAGTTCCCCGCCACCGCGGCGACGCCCATCGAGGTCCACGTGACCGGCGTGGACGCGGCCGGGGCCGCCGGCTATGCCGAGCGGCTCGCCGACTTGCCCGGGGCCCTCGATGCGCGGGTTGTCGCGACCGCGGGCGACGTCGCCCACCTCCAGGTCGGGCACCAGGGAGGGGCCGTCGAGGACGGCGCCCTCGCATTGGTCGACGCGGTCCGGGCTGCCGAGGCCCCGCCGGGGGCCACCGTCCTGGTCGGCGGGGAGAGCGCCGAGCTCGCGGACCTGCTGGCCGGGCTGGGGGAGCGGCTGCCGTGGGTGGCGCTCTTCGCGGTGGCGGTCACGCTGGTGCTGCTCTTCTTGGCCTTCGGCTCGGTGGTGCTGCCCGTCAAGGCCGTGCTGATGAACGCGCTGTCCCTCGCGGCGATGCTGGGCGTGGTGGTGTGGGTGTTCCAGGAGGGCAACGGCGCCGGCGTGTTCGGCTTCACGCCCACCGGCGTCACCGAGGCCACCCAGCCGATCCTCATGGTGGCGATCGCCTTCGGGCTGTCCATGGACTACGAGGTGTTCCTGCTGTCCCGGATGCGCGAGCAATGGGACCTCACCGGCGACAACGCCCTCGCCGTCGAACGGGGGCTCGCGCGCACCGGCCGCATCATCACCAGCGCGGCCCTGCTCTTCGTCGTGGTCGTCGGGGCCTTCGCGTTCAGCGGGCTGTCGCTCATCGCCCTGGTCGGCGTGGGGTTGGGCACGGCCGTCCTCATCGACGCCACGGTGGTCCGGGCCTTGCTCGTGCCGGCCACGATGAGCCTGCTGGGCCGCTGGAACTGGTGGGCGCCGGCGCCGATGGCCCGCTGGTGGGAGAGCCACGGCCTGCATGAGGCCGCCGACGATGTCGTGGCCTCTGCGCTGGCTGACGTGCCGACCGTCCTGCCGACCCGCTAGGGCCGCTGGTACGTCTCGGGCGCGTGCCAGAGCGCGCACAGGCCGGCCAGCGTGCGCTCGAAGACGGCCTCGGCGTCCTCGGGTCGCAGCAGGCACCAGTCGAGGTGGTGGAAGACCTCCATCGCGATCACGCCGTACAGCCGCACCCAGGCGTCGACGAAGACCGCGATGGCACCCGACGGGATCTCGACGGCCAAGGCGTCATGCAGCCAGGCGTGGTAGCCGGCGTACGCAGCGGCGAGGCCGGGGTCGGTGCGCTCAAGGTCGTCGACGGGGAACGGCCGCTCATGCCACAGCTCAAGGAAGAGCTCGGCGAAGACCGCCCCATACCGTGAGCCGGCCTCCTGGACCGGGCCTTCGGGCGGGGCGACATAGCCGGGGAGCGGTGCGCCGAAGATCAGCGCGAACTCGGCCGGATGGCCGACGGCCCAGCCCCGGAATGCGCGCGAGGCGACCTGCAGCCGGACTTCGACCGGACCGCCGGAGGCGTCGACCGCGCCTGTCATCGCGTCGGCGAGCTCGGTGAACAGGTCGGTGATGAGGGCCGTGATCAGGTCCTCAAGGCTCGGAAAGTAGCGGTAGACGGCGGGGGCGGTGAGGCCGACCTCGCGGGCCACCGCCCGCAGCTGGATCCCGTGGGGCCCGTGGGCGATCAGCTGGTCGCGGGCGGCCGCCTTGATCTCGTCGGCGGTCTGCGCGCGCAGCCGCTCCCGGCGGGTCGGCTGCCCGCGGGTCGGCTGCTCGGTCGACACGCTCATGAAGTGAACCCCCTTGACAAGAGTGAACGGCGTTCGCCATAGTCTACGCCAGTAAGTGAACGGCGTAAACAGAAGTGATTCACGATCACCAGAGTAGCCGTCACCACCACCGTCCGAGGGAGCCACGCCATGACCGTCCAAACCCCGCCCGACCTGTTGGCCGAACCTGCCGAGGGCTTCCCGCCCCCGGTCTTCGAACGGCTCGGCCGGCTCGTGGTCCGCCGCCGCCGCGCTGTGCTGGTCCTGGCCGCGGCCTTCCTGGCCTTCGCGGGGATCTGGGGGACCGGCGTCTTCGGCGCCCTTGTCGGCGGCGGGTTCGACGACCCGGCGAGCGAGTCGTCACGCGCAGTCGCCGCGATCGAGTCCGACCTCGGCCGAGACGCCACCGACGTGGTGGTGGTCTACCGCGCGCCGGAGGGGACCACGATCGATGATCCCTGCCTACCAGCGATCGGTCACCCGGACCTTGGCCGCGCTTCCGGACGACCAGGTGGTCCGGGTCGTCGACTTCTGGTCGACCGGCGGGGCCCCGGTCTTCGCCAACGCCGACCGCACCGCGACGTACGCCGCGCTGGAGCTGGCCGGGGCGACCGACGAGGCCCGCGAGGAGGCGTACCAGGCCATCGCCGACGACCTGGTGGCCCCAGGCGTCGAGACCCTGCGCGGCGGGCAGGTGCCGGTTTCGCTGGACGTCAACGAGCAGGTGGCCACGGACATCGCCCGTGCGGAGACCCTGTCGATCCCGATTCTGATCGTGTTGCTGGCCGTGGTGTTCGGCTCGCTCGCCGCCGCTGGGTTGCCGCTGCTGGTGGGGGCGTTCGGCGTCCTGGGGGCGTTCACCCTGCTCAACGTGGTGGCGCAGTTCGCCGACGTGAACATCTTCGCCCTCAACATCGTCACGATGCTGGGCCTGGGCCTGGCCATCGACTACGCGCTGTTCATCGTGTCGCGGTTCCGCGAGGAGCTGCACTCGGGACGCGAGCCGCACGCGGCGGCGGTGCGCACGGTCGCCACCGCTGGGCGCACGGTGGCCTTCTCCGGGGTGACCGTCGCGGTGTCGCTGGCGGCGCTCACGCTTCTTCCCGCAGAACTTCCTGCGGTCGATGGGCCTGGGCGGGATGTTCGCCGTGCTGGCGGCGATGACCGCCGCGCTGACCGTGCTGCCCGCGGTGCTCGCCGTGATGGGCCACCGCGTCGACGCGCTCAAGCTGCCCTGGTACCGCCGGACCCTTGAGAGCAAGAACGAGGGCGCCGCGTGGGCCCGGGTCGCGCGTTGGGTGATGCGGCGCCCGGTGGCCGTCGTCGTCGCCTGCACCGCGTTCCTGCTCGTGCTCGGCGCCCCGTTCCTCCAGGTCGCCTTCGGGGGAGTCGACCACCGGGTCTTGCCGACCACCACCGAAAGCCGCATCGCCAGCGAGGCGCTGGCCAGCGAGTTCCCGGCATCCGCCGCGCACCCCCATCCAGGTGCACGTGTCCGGGGTCGGCCCGGCCGAGGCGGCCGCGTACGCCGAGACGCTGGGCGCGCTCCCCGGCGCCGTCGGGGCCGAGGTCGTCGCTCAGTCCGGGGGCGTCGCGCATCTGCACGTCGGGCACCTGGGTGAGGCCAACGGCGACGGCGCGCTCGCCCTGGTCGACGCCGTCCGCGCCGCGGAGGCCCCCGCCGGCGCGGAGGTGCTCGTCGGCGGGCAGAGCGCCCAGCTGACCGACCTGCTGGACGGGCTCGGCGACCGGCTGCCGTGGGTGGCCCTCTTTGCGCTGTCGGCGACCCTGGCCCTGCTGTTCTTGGCCTTCGGCTCGGTGGTGCTGCCGATCAAGGCCGTGCTCATGAACGCGCTGTCGCTGACCGCGACGTTCGGCGTGGTGGTCTGGGTCTTCCAGCTCGGCCACGGCGCGGACATCTTCGGGGTCACGCCCACGGGCACGACGGAGGCCACCCAGCCGATCCTCATGCTCGCGATCGCGTTCGGCCTGTCGATGGACTACGAGGTGTTCCTGCTGTCGCGGATGCGCGAGGAGTGGGACCGCACCGGCGACAACGCCCTCGCCGTCGAGCGCGGGCTGGCCCGCACCGGCCGGATCATCACCAGCGCCGCGCTGCTGTTCGTCGTCGTGGTCGGCGCGTTCTCCTTCAGCGGGATCTCGTTCATCTCGATGATCGGGGTGGGCCTCGTCGTGGCGGTGGTCGTGGACGCCACAGTCGTCCGCGCGCTGCTGGTGCCGGCGACCATGAGGCTCATGGGCCGGTGGAACTGGTGGGCGCCGGTCCCGATGGCCCGTTGGTGGGAGCGGCACGGCTTCCGCGAGGAGTCGGCGGAGCTGGAGGCGGCCGACAGGGGATGATGGGGCGGTGCGCGACGTCATCCTGCTGGGATCCACCGGATCCATCGGCACCCAGGCGATCGACGTCGTGCGCCGCAACCCCGACCGGTTCCGGGTGCTGGGGCTGTCTTCGACGGGCCGCGACCCCCAGGCGCTCGCCGCGCAGGCGAGCGGGCTGGGGGTCCGGCGCGTCGCAGTCGCCGACGAGGCCCGGGCCGACGACGGTACGGGCCGCGCTCCGCGAGGCGGGCTCCGGGGCCGAGCTGCTGGCCGGGTCCGAGGCGGCGGCCGAGCTGGCCGCCACGCCCTGCGATGTGGTGCTGAACGGCATCACCGGGGCCGTCGGCCTGCTGCCCACGCTTGCGGCGCTCCGCGCGGGGACCGTCCTCGCGCTCGCCAACAAGGAGTCGCTGATCGTCGGCGGACCGCTGGTCAAGGCCGCCGCCGCGCCCGGGCAGATCGTTCCGGTGGACTCCGAGCACTCGGCCCTCGCCCAGTGCCTGCGGGCGGGGACGGCTGGCGAGGTGCGTCGTCTCGTCCTCACCGCCTCGGGGGGGCCGTTCCGCGGCCGCACCCGCGCCGAGCTGGCCGAGGTGACCCCCGAGGACGCGCTCGCCCACCCCACCTGGTCGATGGGCCCGGTGGTGACGGTCAACTCCGCGTCGCTGGTCAACAAGGGCCTCGAGGTGATCGAGGCGCACCTGCTCTTCGACATCCCCTTCGACCGCATCGACGTGGTCGTGCACCCGCAGTCGGTCGTGCACTCGATGGTGGAGTTCGCCGACGGCTCGACGATCGCGCAGGCCAGCCCGCCTGACATGCGGCTGCCGATCGCCCTCGGCCTGGGGTGGCCGGACCGCGTGCCCGAGGCCGCGCCGGGCTGCGACTGGACCGCGGCGGCCGCCTGGACCTTCGAGCCGCTGGACGAGGCTGCCTTCCCGGCCATCGGGCTGGCGCGCGCGGCGGGCGCCGCCGGGGGCACGGCCCCGGCCGTCTACAACGCCGCCAACGAGGTCTGCGTCGAGGCGTTCTTGGGCGGCCGGCTGCCGTTCCTCGGCATCGTCGACACCGTCGGCCGCGTGCTGGCCGACCACCTCGACGGGCCGTCCGACCGTCCTGGAACCGCCGCCCCGCGGGAGGCGTCCGACGTCGCGGCGGTCCTGGCCGCCGACGCGTGGGCACGGGCCCGCGCGACCCACCTCACCGGGAGCAACCCACTCGTGAGCGGCACCGCATGAGCGCCCTCGGCGTCGTCCTCTTCGTCGTCGCGCTGCTCGCTGTCGGTGATGATCCACGAGTGGGGGCACTACGCCACCGCCCGCCGTTTCGGCATGAAGGTCACCGAGTTCTTCGTCGGGTTCGGCCCGCGGCTGTGGTCCACACAGCGCGGCGAGACCGAGTACGGCGCCAAGGCGATCCCCGCCGGGGGCTACGTCCGGATCATCGGGATGACCGACCTCGAGGAGGTCGCCCCCGAGGACGAGGAGCGGGCGTTCTACCGCCAGCCGCCCGGCCGCCGCGCCATCGTGCTCGCGGCCGGCTCGTTCATGCACTTCGTGATCGGCTTCGGTTTGCTCTTCTTCGTGTTCGCCGTGCTCGGACTGCCAAAGCCGACGACCACGATCGCCGAGGTCGCCGACTGCGTACCCGTCACCACCGCGGCCGGGTGCACCAAGGCCGACCCGCCGTCGCCGGCGAAGGCCGCCGGGATCGAGCCGGGTGACGAGGTGCTCTCGGTGGGCGGCGAGACGTCGAGCGAGTGGGTCGAGGTCACCGACGCGCTGCGGGCCGCGGGAGCGACGCAGATCACGATGGTGCTGGACCGCGACGGCGAGCAGGTCACCGTCCAGCCCACGCTGGTCGAGCGGGAGCGCCGGCCTGCGGCCCGACGGCGAGACCGAGCGGGTCGGCGTCCTCGGCGTCGGGCCGGAGCTCGCGCCCGAACGCGCCAACCCGATCGCCGCGGTCGGGGACAGCGTCACGGCCGTGGGCACCCTCACCAAGGCGACCTTCACCTCGCTCGCCTCGATCCCCGCCAAGATCCCCGACCTCTGGAACCAGGCCTTCAACGGCGAGGAGCGCGACGAGGCGGGGCTGGTCGGCCCGGTCGGAATCGCGACCGGCAGCGCGCAGATCGTGGGCAGCGACGCGCCGCCCTTCGTCTCGATCGGCAGGTTCCTGCTGCTCATGGCCGGGCTCAACATCTTCGTCGGCATCTTCAACCTGCTGCCGCTGCTGCCCCTCGACGGCGGCCACCTCGCGGTCCTCGGCTACGAGCAGGGGCGCAGCAAGTGGGCCAGCATGCGCGGCAAGCCCGACCCAGGGCGGGTCGACATCGCCAAGCTGCTCCCGGCCGCATACTTGTTCTTGGGGCTGCTCGTCGGGCTGTCCGTGCTGCTGCTGGCAGCCGACATCCTCAACCCCATCGACCTCGGGCTCTAGGCCCGCGTCCCGGAAGGCGCCTCGGTGACCGTCTCGCTCGGCATGTTGGCCGTGCCCCCCAAGCCGCTCGCGCCGCGCCGCGCCAGCCGCCAGATCCTGCTGGCCCACCCCAAGCACCCGGTGGCGATCGGCGGCGACGCGCCGGTCTCCGTGCAGTCGATGACCACGACCCTGACGGCCGACGTCAACGCGACGCTGCAGCAGATCGCCGAGCTCACGGCGAGCGGCTGCCAGGTCGTCCGGGTCGCCGTGCCGAGCCAGGACGATGTCGAGGCGCTGCCCGAGATCGCCCGCAAGTCCAACATCCCGGTGATCGCCGACATCCACTTCCAGCCCCGGTACGTCTTCGCGGCCATCGATGCCGGCTGCGCCGGAGTGCGGGTCAACCCCGGCAACATCAAGCAGTTCGACGACAAGGTCAAGGAGATCGCCAAGGCCGCAGGCGACGCGGGCGTGCCGATCCGGATCGGCGTCAACGCCGGATCGCTCGACAAGCGGCTGCTGGCCAAGTACGGCAAGGCCACCCCGGAGGCGCTGGTCGAGTCCGCGCTGTGGGAGTGCTCGCTGTTCGAGGAGCACGGCTTCCGCGACATCAAGATCTCGGTCAAGCACAACGACCCGGTCGTGATGGTCCAGGCGTACCGGCTGCTGGCCGCGCAGTGCGACTACCCGCTCCACCTCGGGCGTCACCGAGGCCGGGCCCGCGTTCCAGGGCACCATCAAGTCCGCCGTGGCCTTCGGCGCGCTGCTCTCGCAGGGCATCGGCGACACCATCCGCGTCTCGCTGTCGGCCCCTCCGGTGGAGGAGGTCAAGGTCGGCAACCAGATCCTGGAGTCGCTCGGGCTGCGCGAGCGCGGGCTGGAGATCGTCTCCTGCCCCTCCTGCGGCCGGGCCCAGGTCGACGTCTACACCCTCGCCGAGCAGGTCACCGCCGGCCTGGAGGGTCTGAAGGTCCCGCATGCGGGTCGCGGTGATGGGGTGCGTCGTCAACGGCCCGGGCGAGGCCCGCGAGGCCGACCTGGGCGTGGCCTCCGGCAACGGCAAGGGCCAGATCTTCGTCAAGGGCGAGGTCATCAAGACGGTGCCCGAGGCGCTGATCGTCGAGACGCTCATCGAGGAGGCCCTGCGGCTCGCCGAGGAGATGGGCGTGGCGCTCGACGACGAGCCGGCCCCGGGGTCGGGCCCCATCGTCGAGGTGCGATAGCCCCGTGCTCGGCACCGCCACCCTCCGGGTGCTCGACGCGCGCGACCGCTCGGCGGTCGACGCCCTGCTCGCGCGAGACCCGGTCGCGGACTGCTTCGTGGCCTCCCGGGTGGCGGCGAGCTCGCTCGATCCGGCCCGCCTCGGCGGCGAGCTGTGGGGCTGGCTGGAGGAGGGCCGGCTGGTCTCGCTGTGCTACGCGGGGGCCAACCTGGTGCCGGCCCAGGCGACCCCCGCGGCGATCGAGGCCTTCGCCGAGCGCGCGCTGCGCCGCGGTCGGCGCTGCTCGTCGATCGTCGGCCCCCAGGACGCCGTCGAGGACCTCTGGGCGCGGCTGACCCCCCAGTGGGGCCCGGGCCGCGAGATCCGGCGCGACCAGCCCCTGATGCAGTGCACCGCCCCGCCGCTGGTCGAGCCCGATGCGCGGGTGCGCCGGGTGCGCCCGACGGAGCTCAACTGCCTGCTGCCCGCCGCGGTCGCGATGTTCACCGAGGAGGTCGGGGTTTCCCCGCTGGCCCACGGGGGCGGCGGCCTCTACCGGGCCCGCCTCGCCGAGCTGATCGAGCGCGGCCGCGCCTTCGCCCGGATCGACGATGGCCGGGTGGTCTTCAAGGCCGAGGTGGCGGCGGTCACCGAGCGGGTCTGCCAGGTGCAGGGGGTCTGGGTCGACCCGCGGCTGCGCGGCAAGGGCCACGGGACGGCGGGGATGGCCGCGGTGGTGGCGCTCGCCGCCGGCGAGATCGCCCCTGTGGTGTCGCTGTACGTCAACGACTACAACGTCCCGGCGCTGGCGGCCTACCGCTCGGTGGGGTTCACCGAGGTCGGCGCCTTCATGACCGTGCTGTTCTGAGGAGCCCCGCATGGATCGCCGCACCCCGTACGCCCTCGCCGTGGCCGCCTGCCTCGGCGTCGGCCTGGTGATCGGGCTGATCGACACCTCCGAGGGCTGGGACTCCCCGGGGCTGAGCGGCCTGCTGATCGCGGCGGTGGCCTTCATCGTCGCCTGGGCGATGCCCGCGCTGGGCTCGGTGCCCGGGTGGGCGGTGGCCGTCCCGGTCATCGTGCTCGGCTACCTGCGCGGCGACGGCTCGCCGTGGGTCTTCCTCGCCCTGGTCGTGGGCGTGGTTGCCTCGCTGCTCGGGGCCGTGCTCGGCCGCCGGCGCGAGCAGGCGGTGCGGCGGGGCCCGCGCTGACGGATATCCTCGCGGCACCCTGCGGCTGCCGCCGGAGGACGGCCTGACCCCCACGCTGCGGAGCCCTTTGATGATCCTGCGGATGTCCTCGCTGTTCCTGCGCACCCTCCGCGAGGATCCGGCCGACGCCGAGCTGCCGAGCCACACGCTCCTGCTGCGCGCCGGCTACATCCGCCGGGTCGCGCCGGGGGTCTTCTCCTGGCTGCCGCTCGGCTACCTGACGTACCGCAACGTCGAGCGCATCGTCCGCGAGGAGATGGACGCCGCCGGCTTCCAGGAGGTGCACTTCCCGGCGCTGCTGCCCCGCGAGCCGTACGAGGCGACGAACCGCTGGACGGACTACGGCGAGAACCTCTTCCGGCTGCAGGACCGCCGCGGCGTCGACTACCTCCTCGGCCCCACGCATGAGGAGATGTTCACCCTGCTGGTCAAGGACCTGTACTCCTCGTACAAGGACCTGCCGCTGTCGATCTACCAGATCCAGACCAAGTACCGCGACGAGGCCCGGCCCCGCGCCGGCCTGCTGCGCGGGCGCGAGTTCGTGATGAAGGATTCCTACTCCTTCGACGTCGACGACGCCGGGCTGGTCGCCTCCTACGAGCGGCACCGCGCCGCGTACATCAAGACGTTCGAGCGGCTCGGCCTCGAGTACGTCATCGTCTATGCGCACTCGGGGGCGATGGGCGGCAGCGGCAGCGAGGAGTTCCTGGCGCCGTGCGAGCACGGTGAGGACACCTATGTGACCTCGTCGACCGGCGGCTACTTCGCCAATGTCGAGGCGGTGGTGACCCAGGCGCCGGACCCGCTGCCGTACGCCGACGCCCCGGCCGCGCATGTCGAGGACACCCCCGACACCCCCACCATCGAAAGCCTGGTCGACCTCGCCAACGAGCGCTTCCCGCGGGCGGGGGAGCCGTGGACGGCCGCCGACACCCTCAAGAACGTGGTGGTCCGGCTCACGTTCCCCGACGGCTCGACCGAGCCGCTGGTGGTCGGGTTGCCGGGTGACCGCGAGGTCGACCTGAAGCGGCTGGAGGCCGCGGTGCACCCGGCCGAGGTCTCGGTCTTCGAGGAGGCCGACTTCGCCAAGCACCCGGTGCTCGTCAAGGGCTACCTCGGGCCGCAGGTCCTGGGCAGCGGGAGCCCGAGCGGCATCCGCTACCTGCTCGACCCCCGCGTCGTCGAGGGGACCCGCTGGATCACGGGGGCCAACGAGCCCGGGCGCCACGTGTTCGACCTCGTCATGGGCCGCGACTTCACCTCCGACGGCACCGTCGAGGCGGCCGAGGTGCGCGACGGAGACCCGGCCCCCGACGGCGGCGTGCTGGTGTCGGCCCGCGGGATCGAGATCGGCCACATCTTCCAGCTCGGCCGCAAGTACGCCGAGGCGCTGGGCCTGCAGGTCCAGGACGAGAACGGCGAGCTGGTCACGGTGACCATGGGGTCGTACGGAATCGGGGTCTCGCGCGCGGTGGCCGCGATCGCCGAGCAGTCGCACGACGCCAAGGGCCTGATCTGGCCGCGCGAGGTCGCCCCGGCGGACGTGCACGTCGTCGCCACAGGCAAGGACGACGCGCCCTTCGCCTTCGCCGAGGAGCTGGTCGCCGGGCTCTCTGCCCGCGGGGTGCGCGTGCTGATCGACGACCGCAAGGGGGTCTCCCCGGGGGTCAAGTTCAACGACTCCGAGCTGATCGGCGTGCCCACCGTCGTCGTCGTCGGCCGCGGGCTCGCCGACGGCGTGGTCGAGCTGCGGGACCGGCGCTCCGGCGAGCGGGTGGATGTGCCGGTGGCCGAGGCCGTCGCCCAGATCGCGGCGGCCTGCGGTCGGTGAGCCGGCCGCCGGTCCGTACGGACTGGTCGCCGGTTCGGCCTGCGCGCGGCTTGCGGCTTCTCTAGGCTGCGGTCAGGGTCCCGCGGTGCGTCCGCGGGCAGGCGAGGAGGGCGTTCCTGATGGCGCAGAACACGGTGACGGGCTCAGAGCCGCTGGCGACGCCCGCGAAGTCGGTCGCGGCGATGTTCATCCAGCGGGTGACCGATCAACGCGATCACGAGGCCTTCCGGGCCCCCGGCGCCGACGAGGTGTGGCGGTCCTACACGTGGGGAGACGCCGACGCCAAGGTGCGCCGGTGGGCCGCAGGGCTCCTCTCCCTCGGGGTGGGGTCGCAGCAGCGGGTGGGGATCCAGAGCACGACCCGGCTGGACTGGATCCTGGCCGACCTCGCGATCATGCTCTCCGGGGGGGCGACGACCACCGTCTACCCGACGACCCAGGCAGATGACGTCGCCTTCATCCTGAGCGACTCCGAGTGCGTGGTCGTCTTCGCCGAGGACGACAGCCAGGTGGCAAAGATCAGGGGAGCCCGCGAGTCCCTCCCGGGCGTGCGCAAGGTGGTCGTCTTCGACGGCTCCGGCGACGGCGACTGGGTGATCTCGCTCGACGAGCTCGACGCGCTGGGCGACGCCCACCTCGCTGCGAACCCCACCTGCGTTGATGACGCCGCGGCGGCAGTCGAGCCCGACCACATCGCCACGCTCATCTACACCTCGGGGACGACCGGACGGCCCAAGGGCGTGGTCCTCACCCACAGCAACTGGACCTACGAGGGCGCCGCGATCGAGGCCGTCGACGTCATCCGCAAGGAGTGGGTGCAGTTCCTCTGGCTCCCGCTCGCGCACTCCTTCGGCAAGGTCCTCCTGACCGCGCAGCTGCAGATCGGCTTCGTCACCGCGGTGGACGGCCGGGCGGACAAGATCGTCGAGAACCTCGGGGTGATCAAGCCGTCCTTCATGGCGGCCGCCCCCCGCATCTTCGAGAAGGTCTACACGAAGGTCCTCACCACGACCGAGGCCGAGGGCGGGCTCAAGCCCAAGATCTTCCACTGGGCCTTCGAGGTCGGCCTCGAGGCCAAGGCCTTGGAGAACCAGGGCAAGTCCGTGGGCGGCCTGCTTGGTATCAAGCGCTCGATCGCCGACAAGCTGGTCTTCACCAAGCTCCGCGACCGCATGGGCGGCAACATCGAGTACTTCATCTCCGGCAGCGCGGCGCTGTCGAAGGAGATCGGCGCCTGGTTCGAGGCCGCGGGCCTGGTGATCCTGGAGGGCTACGGCCTCACCGAGACCTCCGCGGCCTCCTGCGTCAACCGGCCGGGCAACTACCGGATCGGCTGCGTGGGCGAGCCGCTGCCGGGCACCGAGGTCAAGATCGCCGATGACGGCGAGATCCTGCTGCGCGGCCCGGGCGTCATGCGCGGCTACCACAACAACCCGGAGGCCACCGCCGAGGTGCTGCTCGCCGACGGGTGGTTCGCCACCGGCGACGTGGGCGAGATCGACGCCAAGGGCCGCATCCAGATCACCGACCGCAAGAAGGACCTGATCAAGACGAGCGCGGGCAAGTACATCGCGCCGTCGGCGATCGAGTCCTCGTTCAAGTCGCTGTGCCCGATGGCCAGCCAGATGGTGGTGTACGTCGGCAACCGCAGCTACGCGACGGCCCTGGTCACCCTCGACCCCGAGGCCGTCCAGGCGTGGGCCCACGGCGAGGGCCACGACACCAGCGACCCGGTCGCGCTCACCACCAGCGAGCCGGTGCGCGCCCACGTGCAGCAGGCCGTCGAGCAGCTCAACAACACGCTCAACAAGTGGGAGACGATCAAGCAGTTCCGGATCCTGCCGGTCGACCTGTCGGTCGAGTCCGGGGAGCTGACCCCCAGCATGAAGATCAAGCGCAAGGTCATCGAGGTGAAGTACGCCGAGGTGATCGACGAGATGTACGCCGGCCACTAGGGCGGCATCCCCCCGGGGGGCGCGGGCCGGTCGGTGCGGAGGTCGGTTCGGGGGTCGGCTCGCGGCCGGCCAGCCCCGGCCAGGCGCCCGCCCCTGAGCCCCGCCAGCCGGCGCCGCGCACGGCTGCCTCGGACAGCCACGCCACCGCGCTCTCGCGCAACGGCCCGCGCGCGGCCGCGACCAGATCCGCGTACGCGCCGGCGGCGCCGTCCTCGAGCCCGGCGGCCAACCCGCGCACCGCGGCGCCGGTCGGGGTGGGCTCGGGCAGGTCGTAGGAGCCGAGGGCGGCCACGGGCTCGGCTCCCTCGGCGCGGATCGCCTGGTCGAGGGCATTGCGCCGCGCCCGGTGGGCGTCGAACCCCGAGCGGGCGCGGGCCTCGTCGGCCTGGTCGGCGCGCGCCCCCACGACGCCGTAGCCGAAGACGCACGCGTGCTCGGCGGCGAGGGCCTCCTGCAGGGCCGGCAGGGCGCTCACAGCGCCCCCCCGAGGTCGGCGGCGTGCGCGGCGCGGCAGGCCGAGACGGAGGCCAGGGTGCGGGCGAGGTCGCCGTCGATCGGCCCCAGCCGGGTGGCCAGCGCCGTGGCCGCGGCGGTCTCGCTGGCGGCCAGCGCCGCCACCGCGGCCGCCGGCTCAGCAGGGACGGTGGGCGTGGGCGTGGGTGTCGGCGAGGAGGAGCCCTTGGCGCGCGGGGTGGGGGAGGGGCTCGGCGCGAGGACGGCGATGTGCTCGCGGTGGTCGGCCGCCAGCGGGTCCAGCCGCGGCGCGAGGGCAGGGTGGACTGAGGTCGTGGCGGTGTACTCGGCGAGCAGCCCCTCAGCGGACGCGACGGCGAAATCCAGCGCGGTCTCGTCCGGGGTCGGCGCCGCCGGCGCGGACGGGTCGCTGCTGCAGCCGCCGAGGACGACGGGGGCGGCGACCGCCGCCAGGGTGCCCGTGATGAGCGCGCGACGCGAGAGCGAGGGAGGGGAGGCGGCGGGCATGACCGCGTCATTCTCCCACGCCCGCCCCGGTATCCTGGGCGGCGACAACAGCACAGCGGCGAAAGGGCGGCTCCGCCAATGACCTCCCCCTCAGAGCGGGTGACGCGGGCCGTCGCCCCCGCTGTCGCCGCCGCCGGGCTTGACCTCGAAGACGTCCAGGTCGTGACCGCCGGGCGCCGCCGCGTCGTCACCGTGGTGGTCGACACCGAAGGCGGAGTGGCCCTCGACGCCGTCGCCGCCGTGAGCCAGGCCCTCTCGGACGCGCTGGACGCCTCGGACGCGCTGGGAGCCCAGCCGTACGTCCTCGAGGTCACCTCGCCCGGGGTCGACCGGCCGCTCACCCAGCCGCGGCACTGGCGGCGCAACGTCGGCCGGCTCGTCGAGGTGACGCTCGCCGACGGCGACCGGATGGTCGCGCGCATCGCGGCCGTCGACGATGCCGGCGTCGAGGTGGTGGTCGAGAAGCAGGCGACCAAGGGAGCCCCCGTGACGAAGACCCCCCGGCGGCTCGACTTCGCCGAGATCGCCTCCGCCGTGGTCCAGGTGGAGTTCAACCGCGCCGCCGACGAGGCGGCCTGACGGATGAGGACGAGGACCGTGGACATTGACATGTCGACCCTGCGGGGTCTGGTGCGTGAACGCGACCTGTCCCTCGACACGGTGGTGCAGGCACTCGAGGACGCGCTGCTCATCGCCTACCACCACACCCCGGGCGCGCAGGCCAAGGCGCGCGTCGTGCTCGACCGCACGACCGGCCACGTGACGGTGTGGGCCACCGAGCCCGCGGCCGACCTCGAACCCGGGCAGCTGCCGCGGGAGTACGACGACACGCCCGAGGGGTTCGGCCGGATCGCCGCCACGACGGCCCGGCAGGTCATCCTGCAGCGGCTCCGCGAGGCCGAGGACGAGGCGACGTTCGGGGAGTTCTCCGGCCGTGAGGGCGACCTGGTCGCCGGGATCATCCAGCAGGGCAGCAACCCACGCGATGTCTTGGTCGACCTTGGCCGGGTCGAGGCGCTGGTGCCGGCCCAGGAGCAGGTGCCGGGGGAGGAGTACATCCACGGGGAGCGCCTGCGTGCGCTGGTGGTCCAGGTCCGCAAGGGCCCCAAGGGCCCGCAGGTGTGGCTGTCGCGGACGCATCCCAACCTGATCCGCCAGCTGTTCGCGCTCGAGGTGCCCGAGGTCGCGGACGGCTCGGTGGAGGTCATGGCGGTCGCCCGCGAGGCCGGGCACCGCTCGAAGATCGCCGTCCGGTCCCATGTGGCCGGCCTCAACGCCAAGGGCGCGTGCATCGGCCCGATGGGCCAGCGGGTGCGCGCGGTCATGGCCGAGCTCCACGGCGAGAAGATCGACATCGTCGACTACTCCGACGACCCGGCGGAGTTCGTCGGGCACGCGCTGTCGCCGGCGGTCGTGTCGTCGGTGGAGATCGTCGACCTGGAGGCGCGCAGCGCGCGCGTGGTCGTCCCCGAGTTCCAGCTGTCCCTCGCGATCGGGCGCGAGGGGCAGAACGCCCGCCTGGCCGCCCGGCTCACCGGGTGGCGGATCGACATCCACGGCGACGAGGCGGGTGAGCAGCGGGCCTCCATGTCTCAGATCGGCATGGCGCAGATCGGCGTGCACCAGGCGGCCGGCCTCGCGGCGGCCCCCGACGGCTGGCGAGCGGAGGACGCCGCCGCAGGCGGTACACTCGACGATGACCGGCCGTCCGGCTGACCCCCAGCGCCTCTGCGTCGGGTGTCGCACCCGGGCAGCGCGGTCTGACCTTCTGCGGATTGTCGCGGTGGAGGACGGCACAGGCTCGCGCCTGGTCCCCGACCCGCGTCGCCGCCTCCCTGGGCGGGGAGCCTCGCTGCACCCCGACCTCGGATGCCTGGAACTCGCCGTGCGGCGTCGGGCGTTCGCGCGGGCCTTGCGCCTGGCGACGGCCCCCGATGCCGATCAACTGCGGCGCTACCTCCAGGAGCAGGCCGCCCACGCACCGTCTCGACAGGGAGCACACCCCAGATGAGCGCTCGATGAGCACCCAGCGATGAGCACCCCCACGTACTGACGGTTCGGCGCCCGACACGGGCCCGGACCACGAATGGAGAACAGTGGCCAAGGTCCGGGTCTACGAACTAGCCAAGGAATTCGGCGTCGACAGCAAGACCGTGTTGGCGAAGGTCAGCGAGATGGGCGAGTACGTCCGCTCGGCCTCGTCGACGCTTGAGCCGCCGGTCGTCCGCAAGCTGCGCGAGGCCTTCCCCGCGCCCGCCCCCGGCGCCGAGCCCGCTCCGGCCGCCAAGCCCAAGGCGACGAAGAAGGCCGCCGCGGCGGCTGCTCCGGCGCCTGAGGCGGTCGCCGAGGCCCCCGCGGTGATCGCGCCCGCCGAGCCAGTGGTCCCCGCCGCCCCGGTGACCCCGGTGACCGCGCCGCCCCCCGCGGCCCCTGAGGCCCCCGCCGCGTCGACGGTCACGGCCCCGGCGCCCGGCCCGCGCCCGGCGCAGCCGCGCCCGGGCAACAACCCGTTCAGCTCGCCCGGCGCCGCGCCGGCCCGCCCCGCGGGTCCGCGCCCGGGCAACAACCCCTTCGGCGGCACCGGCACCGGCATGGGCCGCACGCCGGCCCCGCGCCCCGGCGCCCCGGCCGTCCCGGGCGCGCCTCGCCCCAACCCCGGCATGATGCCGCCGCGCCCGGCGGCAGCCCGCACCGGAGCCCCCGGCCGTCCCGGCCCCGGCGGAGCGGGTCGTCCCGCCGGAGGCGGCTTCGGCGCGCGTCCTGGCGGTCCTGGCGGTCCCGGTCGTCCGGGCGCCGGCGCCGGCGCCGGTCGTCCCGGCGGCGGTCCTGGTGGCCCCGGAGGCGCCGGTGGCGGACGCCCGGGCGGAGGCGGTGGCTTCGGCGGCCGTCCTGGTGGTCCCGGTCGCGGCGGCACGGCCGGCGCGTTCGGTCGACCCGGTGGCCGGCCGACCCGCGGCCGCAAGTCGCGCAAGGCCAAGCGCCAAGAGTTCGACAACATGCAGGCGCCGTCGATCGGCGGCGTCAGCCTGCCCCGCGGCAACGGCGAGACGCTGCGGCTGCCGCGCGGCGCTTCGCTCACCGACTTCGCCGAGAAGATCAACGCCAACGCGGGCTCGCTCGTGGAGGCGCTGTTCCACCTCGGCGAGATGGTCACGGCGACCCAGTCGGTCAGCGACGAGACGCTGACCCTGCTCGGCGCGGAGCTGAACTACGACGTGCAGGTCGTCTCGCCCGAGGACGAGGACCGCGAGCTGCTCGAGCGCTTCGACATCGAGTTCGGCGAGGACGAGGGCGACGAGTCCGACCTGGTCGCCCGAGCCCCGATCGTCACGGTCATGGGCCACGTCGACCACGGCAAGACCAAGCTGCTCGACGCGATCCGGCACACCGATGTGGTCCGCGGCGAGGCCGGGGGCATCACCCAGCACATCGGGGCGTACCAGATCACGGCGCACCCCAGCGAGGGCCCCGACCGCCGGATCACCTTCATCGACACCCCGGGCCACGAGGCGTTCACCGCCATGCGTGCCCGTGGCGCCCAGGTCACCGACATCGCCGTGCTGGTGGTGGCGGCCGACGACGGCGTCAAGCCGCAGACCATCGAGGCCCTCAACCACGCGCAGGCCGCCGATGTGCCGATCGTGGTCGCGGTCAACAAGGTGGACAAGGAGGGCGCCGACCCGACCAAGGTCCGCACCCAGCTCACCGAGTACGGCCTGGTCGCCGAGGAGTTCGGCGGCGAGACGATGTTCGTCGACGTCTCGGCCAAGTCCGTGACCGGCATCGACCAGCTGCTCGAGGCGATCCTGCTGACCGCCGACGCGTCGCTCGATCTGCGGGCCAACGCTTCCCAGTCGGCCCAGGGGGTCGCCATCGAGGCCCACCTCGACCGCGGCCGCGGCCCGGTCGCGACGGTGCTGGTCCAGCGCGGCACCCTGCGCCCCGGCGACTCGATCGTCGCCGGTGACGCCTTCGGACGGGTCCGCGCCATGCTCGACGAGCAAGGCGACCCGGTCGAGGAGGCCACGCCCTCGCGTCCGGTCCAGGTGCTCGGGCTCACCTCGGTGCCCGGCGCCGGCGACACCTTCCTGGTCGTGCCCGAGGACCGGGTCGCCCGGCAGATCGCGCAGGTCCGGGCCGCGCGCGAGCGCAACGCCCAGCTGGCCGCCCGCCGCGGCCGCCGCACGCTCGAGGACTTCCTCAAGCAGCTGGAGAAGGGCGAGGTCCAGGAGCTCAAGCTCATCCTCAAGGGCGACGTCTCCGGCTCGGTGGAGGCCCTTGAGGACGCGCTGCTCAACATCGAGGTCGGCGAAGACGTCGTGCTGCGGATCATCGACCGCGGGGTCGGCGCCATCACCGAGAGCAACGTCATGCTCGCGGCGGCCTCCGACGCTGTCATCGTCGGCTTCAACGTCCGGCCCGAGGGCAAGACGCGCGAGCTCGCCGAGCGCGAGGGCATCGACATCCGCTACTACTCGGTGATCTACCAGGCCATCGACGAGATCGAGGCGGCCCTCAAGGGCATGCTCAAGCCGGAGTACGAGGAGGTGCAGCTCGGCACCGCCGAGGTGCGCGAGGTCTTCCGCTCCAGCAAGTTCGGCAACATCGCCGGCTGCCTCGTGCGGTCGGGCGACATCCGCCGCAACTCCAAGGCCCGCCTGCTCCGCGACGGCGTCGTCGTGGCCGAGAGCCTGACCATCGAGTCGCTCAAGCGGTTCAAGGACGACGCCACCGAGGTCCGCGAGGGCTACGAGTGCGGTATCGGCCTGGGGTCGTTCAACGACATCAAGGCCGACGACGTCATCGAGACGTACGAGATGCGCGAGAAGCCGCGCGGCTGATCGCCCTTCGGGCGGCCCGAGGTGCGAGAGCCCTCGGGTCGCCCGACCCCGTTCCCAAGGAGTCTTCGATGAGCACCCACGAGGCGCGTGCCCGCAAGCTCGCCGACCGCATCAAGGTGGTCGTGGCCGAGACGCTCGAGATGCGGGTGAAGGACCCCCGGCTGGGCTTCATCACCATCACCGAGGCGCGGATCACCGGCGACCTCCGCGAGGCCACGGTCTTCTACACCGTCTACGGCGACGAGGCGGCCCGCACCGACACCGCGGCCGCGCTGGAGAGCGCCAAGGGCGTCTTGCGCACCGAGGTCGGCCGGCAGACCGGCCTGCGCCACACCCCGTCACTGCAGTTCATCGCCGACGCCCTGCCGGAGACCGCCCAGCACATCGAAGACCTGCTCCGTGTGGCGGCTGAGGCCGACGCCCAGGTGCACGCCGTGGCGGCCGGGGCCACGTACGCCGGCGACGCCGACCCGTATCGCCACCCGGACGAGGACGAGCCCGAGGCGTGAGCCGCCAGGCCGCGCCGCCCGGGCTCGGCGGGCTGGTCATCGTCGACAAGCCCGCGGGGATGTCCTCCCACGCGGTGGTGGCCCGCGTGCGCCGGCTGGCGGGTACCCGGCGGGTGGGCCACGCCGGCACCCTCGATCCGATGGCGACCGGCGTGCTCGTCCTCGGGGTCGAGCGGGCGACCCGCGTGCTCGGCCACCTCGCCCTCACCGACAAGGACTACACGGCGACGATCCGGCTGGGGCAGTCGACGGTGACCGACGACGCCGAGGGCGAGATCGTGGCGCAGCGCTCGGCGGCGGCGATCACGCAGACCCAGGTGCGCGACCAGGCCGCGATCCTGACGGGCGACCTGATGCAGCGGCCGGCGTCGGTCTCGGCGATCAAGGTCGACGGCGCCCGGGCGTACACCCGGGTCCGCTCCGGTGAGCACGTCGAGCTGGCGGCGCGGCCGGTGCACGTCGCGCGGTTCGCGGTGGTCTCCGTGCGGCGCCCGGATCCCGACCTGCTGGACGTGGACGTCGAGGTGAGCTGCTCGACGGGGACGTACGTCCGCGCGCTGGCCCGCGATGTGGGGGAGGCCCTGGGCGTGGGCGGCCACCTGACCGCGCTGCGGCGCACCCGCTCAGGGTCGTTCACCGTGGCCGAGGCCCGCACGCTGGACTCGTTGGAGGCCGACTTCGCGATCGTGCCGCTCGCCGAGGCGGTCGCCCGCGAGTTCACCCGGGTGGACGTCGACGCGGCCGAGGCGCACAGCGTCCTCCACGGCGGGCGGCTGGACGCGCTGCGCGCCGCCGGGGACGCGACCGGCCCGTACGGTGTGTTTGGGCCGGACGGCGCGGTCCTCGCGCTCATGGAGCGGCGGGACAGCGCGTTGCGGCCGTTGGCGGTGTTCGGATGAGACGGGAGACGCCCATGCGGCGGAGCGGACGGCCGCTCGCGGTCGCGACCGCCGCGGCAGCAGTCGTCGTGTCAATGGCGGCGTGCGGGTCGGCCGCACCGCAGGCGCGCGAGGCGGCCAGCCCTTCGCCGACCGCGTCAGCCACGCCGACGCCGACCGACCGATCCCGACGCCGACCCCGACGCCGACGCCGACGCCGACACCGACCCCGACGCCGACGCCGACCCCGACGCCCGACGCCTACGCCGAGCCCCAAGCCGAAGCCGGTCGCGCCCGCCCCCAAGCCGCCAGCCGCCCCGGCCCCGGCGCCCAACCTGGGCGGCGGCCTGGCCGGCAAGGTGATCGCGCTCGACCCCGGCCACAACGGGCGCAACGCGCAGTACCCCGCGCAGATCAACGCGCTCGTCGATGCCGGTGGTTTCCAGAAGGCCTGCAACACCACAGGTACGGCCAGCAACGCCGGCTACCCCGAGGCGGCGTTCACCTGGGATGTCGCCCTGCGCACCAAGGCCCTGCTTGAGGGCGCGGGGGCCGCGGTTCGGCTCAGCCGTCCGAGCAACGACGGGTGGGGTCCTTGCATCGATGCGCGCGGGCGGTTCGCGGCCGAATCCGGCGCCGCGGCCATGGTCTCGATCCACGCCGACGGCTCGGCCCAGGGCAACAGGGGGTTCCACCTCATCCAGCCCGCGCTCAAGGCCGGCTGGACCGACGACATCTACGACTCCTCGGCCGCCCTGACCCGCGCCGTGCGAGACGGCCTCGCCTCACGCGGTCTGTCGCCAGCCAACTACATCGGCAGCGGCGGCATCACCTCGCGCGGAGATCTGGGCACTCTCAACTGGGCCGACCGCCCGGTGACGATGATCGAGTCCGGCAACATGCGCGACTCCCAGGACGTGGCCCTGCTGTCCAGCGGGGCCGGGCGCCAGCAGATCGCCGAGGGGATCGCCGCCGGGCTGGCTTCCTTCTTCGGCTAAGCAGGCTCAGGCGCCGCGGCGAGCCGCTCGCCGGCCTAGCGATGGCCGGGCATGGGGCGCGGCCCCCGTCGACCCGCGGACCACGAGCTCGGGCCGGAAGACGTACTCGTCATGGGGCGCGGGCACGCCGGCGATCTCGTCGAGCAGGGCGCCCACGGCCGCGGTGGCCATCGCGTGCACCGATTGGCGGACCGTCGTGAGCGGCGGGTCGGTGAACGCGATCAGCGGGCTGTCGTCGTAGCCCACGACCGACACGTCGTCTGGGACCCGAAGGCCGCGGGACCGGGCGGCGCGGACGGCGCCGAGCGCCATCAGATCCGAGCCGCAGACGAGGGCGGTCGCGCCCTGGTCAAGCAGCCGGCCGGCGGCGGCCTGGCCGCCCTCGACGGAGTACAGCGAGTGCGCGATCCAGCCCCGGGCCTCGGCGGCGGTGAGGTCGAGGCGCTCGCTCAGGGCAGCGGTGAAGCCCCGGGTCTTGCGGATCACCGGCACGAAGCGCTCCGGGCCGACCGCCAGACCGATCTTGGTGTGGCCGAGGGCAGCGAGGTGGACGACCGCGAGGTCCATCGCGACGGCGTCGTCGTCGGAGATGAACGGAGCCTCGAGATCGTCGATCCGCCCGTTGACGAAGACCACGGGCAGTCCGCGCTCGACGAGCGCGTGGTAGCGGGCGTGGTCGGCGGCGGTGTCGGCGTGCAGCCCCGAGATGAAGACGATGCCCGAGACGCCTCGCTCAAGCAGCAACTCGATGTAGTCGTCCTCGGTCACGCCGCCCGGTGTCTGGGCGCAGAGGACCGGGGTGAAGCCGTGTTGGGCCAGCACACTCTCGATCGCCTGGGCGAACGCAGGGAAGATCGGATTGTCAAGTTGAGGGACGATCAGGCCCACCAAGCCGGCGCTGCGGGTGCGCAGCCGAGCGGGGCGCTCGTAGCCGAGCACATCGAGGGCGATCAGCACGCGTTGCCGAGTCGCGTTGGCCACGCCAGGCTTGGCGTTGAGCACCCGGCTGACGGTCGCCTCGCTGACGCCGGACTGCGCGGCGATGTCGGCTAGGCGTGCGGTCATGGCCGCGACTGTACTGCAACGATATCGGACACGATCCGCAACAATCGCGCAACGTTCTGAAACTTCTTGCTAGGTTCTGTCAGAAGGCCCACTCCACTCAGGCCGCACCGGCGGCCGCCGAACCGAGGAGAGCACATGCGACGCACGATCAAAGGGTTGGCTGCGCTCGGCGTAGTCGCCCTCGCCCTCACCGCCTGCGGTGGCGAGCGACGGCGACACGGACAGCGGCTCGGCCACGTCCGGCTCGATCACGTTCTGGGACACCTCGAACGTCAAGGAGCAGCCGGTCTTCAAGGAGCTCGTCGACAAGTTCACCGCGGAGTACCCCGACATCAAGGTCACCTACACCCCGGTGCCCTTCGAGGGCGGCCAACCAGAAGTTCACCACCGCGGCGCAGGCCGGCTCGGGCGCGCCCGACGTCTTCCGCTCGGACGTGGGCTGGGTCCCCCAGTTCGCCCAGAAGGGCTTCCTCCTCGACGTCGAGGGCACCCCCGCGGGTGAGGGCCTCGACGGCTTCCTCGCCGGCCCGCTCGCGACCGGCGAGTACGACGGCAAGCAGTACGGCGTCCCGCAGGTGACCGACGCCCCCGCGCTGCTCTACAACAAGGCCCTGCTGGCCAAGGCCGGCGTCGAGGTCCCCAAGACCTGGGCCGACGTGAGCGCTGCCGCCCCCAAGCTCAAGGCGGCCGGGGTCGAGACCCTGCAGACCGTGGGTGACGACACCTACTTCATCCAGTGCTGGCTGTTCGGCGACGGTGGCTCGCTCGTCGACTCCAAGGCCAAGAAGATCACGGTCAACGACCCCGAGTCGGTCTCCGGCATGACGACCCGCCTCAACATGCAGAACGAGGGCACCATCGTCAAGGACCTGTCCTCGGACGCCTACAACAACATGATGAAGGCGTTCAAGGCCGGCACCGTCGCGATGATCACCAACGGCCCCTGGTCGGTCTCGGAGATCCTCGAGGGCGACGCGTTCAAGGCTGACGCGACCAACCTCGGCGTTGCCGTGATGCCGGGTGGCACCGAGGCCGGCAGCTCCCCGGTCGGCGGCCACGACTACGTGATCTACGCCGGCAGCAAGGCCACGGATGCCGCGGCGACGTTTGTCGCGTACATGTCCAGCGTCGAGAGCCAGGCGTTCATCAGCTCTCAGCTCCCGCTGCTTCCCACGCAGAAGGACGCCTACACCGACCCGGCCGTGACCGGTGGCACCGCTGCCGCCCTGATCGAGGCCTTCGGCCCGGTGATGGACGCGGCGACCGCTCGCCCGTCGGTGCCGATCGACCTGTTCACCTCGTCGGTTCGCGCCGAGATGGGCAAGATCCTGGCCGGGTCCACCCCGGTCCAGACCGGCCTCGACGTCGTCGCGGCCGAGTACCTCAAGGGTCTGGAGAGCTTCGGCTACTCCGACTGCAGTTCGCAGCGACCCAGCAGGATCGCGGGGCCCGGACAGCGTCAGCCGTCCGGGCCCCGCGCCCGTTGGGCCCGAGACCGATTCGATTCGGCGTTTTCCCGCATGCGGGGCGAGCGGCTGGGACAAGATGGGCGCGGCGCTGATGAGGGCGTGAGCCTTCCGCAGTCGCCTGCCAGCGAGCCACGAGGAGGCGGTGCAGATGAGCGGCGGCGCACAGCCAGCGGTTCTCTCCCACGATGAGGACGACGTCCCGACAGGCGCAAGCCGCCGGGCCGGCTCCGGCAGAGCTACGACAAGTACTGGTACGCCTGGGCGATGGTTCTGCCGGTCGTGGTGGTGCTGCTGGTCCTGGTGGCCTACCCCATGCTGCAGGGCATCTACTACTCGTTCACCAACGCCAACGGATCCAACGTCGCCCGCACGATCGGCGCGAACGAGATCCCGGCCACCTTCACCACGGTGGGCCTGCAGAACTACATCGACGTGTTCACCAGCGCCGACTTCTGGTCGGTGCTCGGCTGGACCGTCGTCTGGACCGGCGTCTGCGTCTTCATGCACTACCTGCTCGGCCTGCTGACGCGCGCTCATGCTCAACCGGCCGATGCGGGGGCGCGCGGTCTACCGCATCCTGCTGATCATCCCGTGGGCCGTGCCCGCCTTCGTCAGCACGTTCGCCTGGCGGTTCATCTTCAACACCCAGTACGGGCTGCTCAACATCGCGCTCGACTGGATCGGCCTCGGCCCGTACGGGTGGCTGGAGGAGCCAACCCTCGCGCGGTTCTCGGTGATCCTCGTCAACGTCTGGATCGGGTTCCCGTTCATGATGGTCGCCATCCTCGGCGGGATGCAGGCCATCGCGCCCGAGCTCTACGAGGCCGCCGAGGTGGACGGTGCCACCCCCTGGCAGCGGTTCTGGTCGGTGACGGTGCCGGGCCTGCGCCCGGTGAGCGCCACGGTGATCCTGTTGGGGACCATCTGGACGTTCAACATGTTCACGATCATCTACCTGATGACGGGCGGGGGCCCGGGCGGCAGCACGAACATCCTGGTCACCTTCGCCTACAACATCGGCTTCACCGGGACCGCCGACTACGCGCTGGCCTCGACCTACGGCGTGATCATCCTGTCCATCCTGCTCGTCTACTCGATGGTCTATCGACGGGCGCTGCGGGCCCAGGGCGAGGTGTGGTGACATGAGCTACGTCGAGATGTCGTCCGAGGCCGACCAGGCCGTCGCCCGGACCGCCAAGCCGGCCCGCAAGGTGCGCAAGCGCGGCCAGCGCGGCCCGCTCGCCTCGATCGGGCTGCACGCCGCGCTGATCGCCTTCGTGCTGTTCGCGATCATCCCGGTGCTGTGGCTGATCACCACCTCGTTCAAGCCCAACACCGAGATCCTGTCGGCCGACTACAACATCTGGTCGCCCGACGCCTCGCTGGCCAACTACGACCAGCTGCTCAACGACACGCAGTTCCCGACCTGGTTCAAGAACTCCGTGATCGTCGCCTTCTTCACCATGCCCTGGGCATCCTGGTCTCGGCCACCGCCGGCTACGCCGTGAGCCGCTTCCGGTTCCCCGGCTACCGGCCGCTGATGTGGACCTTCCTCATCGTCCAGATGTTCCCGATCTCGATCCTCATCGTGTCGATCTACACGATCATGGTGCGGCTCGGGCTCCTCGACACGCTACGCGTCGCTGGTGATCGCGTACCTGGCCACCGCGGTGCCGTTCACGGCGTGGCTGCTCAAGGGGTACTTCGACTCCATCCCCGTGGACATCGACGAGGCCGGGCGGGTCGACGGCCTCAACCCGTTCGGAACGTTCTGGCGGCTGATCCTGCCGCTGGCCCGCCCCGGGCTCGCGGTCACCGCGTTCTACACGTTCCTCACGGCCTGGGGCGAGGTGGCGTACGCCCAGACCTTCCTGATCAGCGCCGAGAAGTACACCCTCGCCGTCGGCATCCAGACCTTCGTCGGCCAGTTCCTCACCGAGTGGGGCCTGCTGACCGCGGCCGGCGTCCTCATCATGATCCCGGCGATGATCGTCTTCTTCTTCGCCCAGAAGCACCTGGTGGCCGGCCTGACCGCCGGTGGCACGAAGGGCTGACCTCTCGACCCGCACCCGCAACGACCCCTGTTCGCCCTCCACAACGGATCGTCCGGCACGTACCTGCCGGTGGAAGGAATGATGAGCATGGCCGGCGTCACGTACGACAAGGCAACCCGGATCTACCCCGGCACGGAGAAGCCGGCGGTGGACGCCCTTGACCTCGAGATCGGCGATGGCGAGTTCCTCGTCGTGGTCGGCCCCTCGGGCTGCGGCAAGTCCACCGCGCTGCGCATGCTCGCCGGCCTGGAGGACATCGACGCCGGGGCGATCCGGATCGGCGGGCGCGACGTCACGCACCTGCCGCCGAAGGACCGGGACATCGCGATGGTGTTCCAGAACTACGCGCTCTACCCGCACATGAGCGTCGCCGACAACATGGGGTTCGCCCTGAAGATCGCGGGCATGGGCAAGGAGGACATCAAGGCGCGCGTGGCCGAGGCCGCCAAGCTGCTCGACCTCGAGCCGTACCTCGAGCGCAAGCCGAAGGCGCTGTCCGGCGGGCAGCGCCAGCGGGTGGCCATGGGCCGGGCGATCGTCCGCAAGCCCCAGGTCTTCCTGATGGACGAGCCGCTGTCGAACCTCGACGCCAAGCTGCGCGTCCAGACCCGCACCCAGATCGCCTCGCTGCAGACCCGGCTCGGCATCACCACCGTCTACGTCACGCACGACCAGATCGAGGCGATGACGATGGGCGACCGGGTCGCCGTGCTCAAGGACGGCCTGCTGATGCAGGTGGGCACCCCCCGGCGGCTCTACGACCACCCGGACAACGTCTTCGTGGCGGGCTTCATCGGCTCGCCGGCGATGAACCTGGTCGAGGCCAAGCTCAGCGAGCAGGGCGCCGCGCTCGGCAACGGCGTCATGCCGATCGAGCGCGAGATCCTGGACGCGGCCGCCCGCACAGGGCGACAAGACCATCACCCTCGGCTTCCGCCCCGAGGACCTGCGGATCGGGGAGGAGGGCGTTCCCGTCGAGGTCGGCCTCGTCGAGGAGCTCGGCGCCGACGCCTACGTCTACGGGCTGGTGGCCCAGGCCGACGGGACGAAGAAGGACGTGGTCGTCCGCACCGACGGCCGGCGCCCGCCGGCCAGGGGCGAGACGATCAACGTCACGATCGTGCCCGGCCACAGCCACGTGTTCTCGACCTCCACCGGGCAGCGGCTCGGCTAGCGCCCGCCGCACCCACCCATCGACCGGAGCCGCGATGCCCCTGCAGGCGACCGCGGCCCCGGACGACCCCGATCTGCTCTTCCTGCCCTGGGCCGTGCCCTTGGCGGAGTGGCCGCAAGACCAGCTGGTGTCGCTGCCGCGCGGCATCTCGCGGCACGTCGTGCGCTTCGTGCGGATGGGCGGGCGGGTCTACGCGGTCAAGGAGGTCGGCGAGCACCTCGCCCGCCACGAGTACCGGCTGCTGCGCGACCTCGGCTCGGCTGCGCGTCCCCTGCGTCGAGGCGGTGGGCGTCGTGACCGGCCGGGAGACCCCGGAGGGCGAGCCGCTCGACCCCGCGCTGGTCACCCGGCACCTGGAGTTCTCGCTTCCCTACCGCGCGCTGTTCTCCTCGACGCTGCGGCCGGACACCGCGGTGCGCCTGCTGGACGCGCTCAGCCTGCTGATCGTCCGGCTGCACCTGACCGGCTTCGCCTGGCTGGACTGCTCGCTGTCGAACACCCTCTTCCGCCGCGACGCCGGGTCCTTCGCCGCGTACCTCGTCGACGCCGAGACGGGCGAGCTGCACGATGCGTTGACCGACGGGCAGCGCCAGCACGACCTCGAGATCGCGCGGGTCAACATCTTCGGCGAGCTCTCGGACCTGCAGGCCGGGGGAATGCTGCACGACTCCATCGACCCGCTGGCGACCGCGGACTCGGTGATCGAGCGCTACTCCGGCCTGTGGGAGGAGCTGACCCGCACCGAGACGGTCCCGGTCGGCCAGCGCCATCTGGTGGACGCGCGGATCCGCCGGCTCAACGACCTGGGGTTCGACGTGGCCGAGGTGTCGCTCACGGTCGAGCCCGGCGGCTGGGGCGTGTCGATGCGCCCGCAGGTGGTGGACCCGGGGCACCACTCCGGCCGGCTGCTGCGGCTGACCGGGATCGACGCCGAGGAGAACCAGGCGCGTCGGCTGCTCAACGACCTCGATGCCTACCGGGCCGAGTCGGGCCCGGCTGGGGGTGGCATCGAGGAGGTGGCCCACCGCTGGGTGGCCGAGGTCTTCGAGCCCGTGGTGCGGTCGATCCCGCGGGAGCTGCGGGGCAAGCTCGAGCCGGCCGAGGTGTTTCACGAGGTGCTCGAGCACCGATGGTTCCTGTCCGAGCGGGAGGGGCGCGATGTCGGCATGCAGGCGGCGGCCGCCAGCTACCTGGCCGAGGTGCTGACCACCAAGCCGGACGAGCAGTCCGTGCTCGGCACGCGCGTCGGCACGCCGTCGGACGACACGGCGGCGCTGCGCCTCGTGCTGCCGGTCGAGTCGCCCGAACCGCGCCCGTAGGGTGGCGGGCATGCACGGACCCCCCGTCGACCCGCGGCCGATCGAGGTGTGGCGCGGCGTCGACCAGGTGCCGCGCGACCTCGGACCGGTGGTCGCCGTGATCGGCGTCTTCGACGGCGTCCACCGCGGGCACCGGGTGATCATCGATGCGGCCGTCCGGCGGGCACGGGCCGCGGGGATTCGTTGCGTGGCGGTCACGTTCGACCCCCACCCATCCGAGGTGGTCCGGCCCGGCACGCACCCGGCGCTGCTGGCCACTGTGGCGCGCCGCGCCGAGCTGCTTGGGGAGGCGGGCGTCGAGGGGGTGCTCGTGCTGCACTTCTCGCCCGCGCTCGCCCGGCTCACCCCGGCGGAGTTCGTCGACCGCGTCCTCGTCCAGGGGCTCGGGGCCGTCGCCGTCGTCGTCGGCTCGAACTTCCGGTACGGCCACCGCGCGGTGGGCAGCGTCGAGACGCTGCGCGAATCGGGCGCGAAGGCCGGCTTCAGCGTCGAGGGGGTCGCACTGGTGGGGGAGGGCGGGGTCACCTGGTCCTCGACGTACGTGCGCCAATGCGTCGCCGAGGGCGACATCGAGGCGGCGGCCGACGCGCTGGGCCGCCCGCACCGGATCGAGGGCCTGGTGGTGCACGGCGACCACCGAGGCCGCATCTTGGGCTACCCCACCGCCAACCTGTCCCTCCCGCTCCACACGGCGGTGCCCGCCGACGGGGTGTACGCGGGCTGGCTGCGTCGCGAGGACGGGGCGACGCTGCCGGCGGCCATCAGCATCGGGACGAACCCGACATTCGACGGGTCCGACCGCCGCGTGGAGGCATACGTCCTCGACCGCGACGACCTCGACCTGTACGGCGAGCACGTGGCCATCGACTTCGTCACCCGGCTGCGCGCCATGCTGCGCTTCGACGCCGTCGAGGCCCTGCTCGAGCAGATGGCCGCCGACGTCGGGGCGGCCCGCGCGGCGCTGGTACCCTGAGGGAGCCGTTTGATCGGCCGCGGATCCAGAGTGCCCGGGTGGATGTGCCCCGGCGCGCCGCGCAGCCTCACTGAAAAGGAGAGCAATGTCGCTCGACACTGCCACCAAGAAGCAGATCATGACCGAGTACGCGACCGTCGAGGGCGACACCGGCTCCCCTGAGGTCCAGATCGCGATGCTCACCCGCCGCATCTCGGACCTGACCGAGCACCTCAAGGAGCACAAGCACGACCACCACAGCCGCCGCGGGCTGCTGCTGCTGGTCGGCCAGCGCCGCCGGCTGCTCAACTACCTGGCCAAGACCGACATCGCGCGCTACCGGTCGCTCATCGAGCGGCTGGGCCTGCGCCGCTAGTCGTCGGCACGAGGGGAGCGCGCCCACCTGGGCCGCTCCCCTCGGCACAACCGCGGCACACGCGCAGCTCCGCCGCCGCGCACAACTGAATACCCCCACCCCCATTGGGGGGACCGCGCCTGACTGGGCCGTCGGTCCTCGGTGGTGGGGCCCGGAGCCCGGCGGACCGCCGAGCGCGACCGAGCCCCTCGATCGAAGACCGGCAGACGAGCCCCGTGGCGTGGCCCCCCGCGAACCCGTGAGGAGGGCACCCGTGGAGGGTCCCGACACCCAGTTCGCCGAGGCCGTTATCGACAACGGCCGCTTCGGCACCCGCACCATCCGCTTCGAGACCGGCCGGCTCGCCCGTCAGGCCGCCGGCTCCGCTGTCGCGTACCTCGACGACGACACCATGCTGCTGTCGGCCACGACCGCCTCGAAGCAGGCCCAAGGACCAGCTCGACTTCTTCCCGCTGACCGTCGACGTCGAGGAGCGGATGTACGCCGCGGGCCGCATCCCCGGCTCGTTCTTCCGCCGCGAGGGCCGCCCCTCCGAGGACGCGATCCTCACCTGCCGGCTGATCGACCGGCCGCTGCGCCCCTCGTTCGTCAAGGGCCTGCGCAACGAGATCCAGGTCGTCGTCACCGTGATGGCGCTCAACCCCAAGGACCTCTACGACGTGCTCGCGATCAACGCCGCGTCGATGTCCACCCAGCTCGCCGGGCTGCCGTTCTCCGGCCCGATCGGCGGCGTGCGCGTCGCCCTCATCGAGGGCCAGTGGGTCGCGTTCCCGACCCACGACCAGCTCGAGACCGCCGTGTTCGACATGGTCGTCGCCGGCCGGGTGGTGGGTGACGACGTCGCGATCATGATGGTCGAGGCCGAGGCCACCCTGAAGACCATCGACCTCATCACGCGGCGGCGCCACCGCGCCGACCGAGGAGGTCGTGGCCGCAGGGCCTCGAGGCCGCCAAGCCGTTCATCAAGGCCCTGTGCGACGCGCCAGCGAGTCGGTGGCCGACGCCGCAGCCAAGCCGACCGGCGAGTTCCCCCTCTTCCTCGACTACGGCGACGACGTGCTCGCCGCCGTCGACCGCCGCTGCCGGCGACGACCTCAAGGCCGCGCTCACCATCGCGGGCAAGCAGGAGCGCGAGGCCGAGCTCGACCGGCGTCAAGGCCGCTCGTCGTCCGAGTCGCTCGCCCCGCAGTTCGAGGGGCGCGAGAAGGAGCTCGGCGCGGCCTTCCGCTCCGCCGACCAAGAAGCTCCGTCCGCGAGCGCGTGCTGCGCGACAAGGTCCGCATCGACGGCCGCGGGCTGACCGACATCCGCACCCTGTCGGCCGAGGTCGAGGTGCTCCCGCGGGTGCACGGCTCGGCGCTGTTCGAGCGCGGCGAGACGCAGATCCTGGGCGTCACCACGCTCAACATGCTCCGCATGGAGCAGCAGCTCGACACGCTCAACCCCGAGACGCGCAAGCGCTACATGCACAACTACAACTTCCCGCCGTACTCCACCGGTGAGACCGGCCGCGTGGGCTCGCCCAAGCGCCGCGAGATCGGCCACGGCGCGCTCGCCGAGCGGGCGCTCGCTGCCGGTGCTGCCGACCCGCGAGGAGTTCCCCTACGCGATCCGTCAGGTGTCCGAGGCGCTCGGCTCCAACGGCTCGACGTCGATGGGCTCGGTCTGCGCCTCGACCCTGTCGCTGCTCAACGCCGGCGTGCCGCTCAAGGCGCCCGTCGCGGGCATCGCCATGGGCCTGATCTCCGACGAGGTCGACGGCAAGACCGAGTACGTCGCCCTCACCGACATCCTCGGTGCCGAGGACGCCTTCGGCGACATGGACTTCAAGGTCGCCGGCACCACGCGAGTTCGTCACCGCGCTGCAGCTCGACACCAAGCTCGACGGCATCCCCGCCTCGGTGCTGGCCGAGCGCGCTCGGCCAGGCCCGCAGCGCGCGGCTGGCGATCCTCGACGTCATGCTCGAGGCCATCGACGCGCCCGACGAGATGTCGCCGTTCGCGCCGCGCATCATCTCGGTGCAGATCCCGGTCGACAAGATCGGCGAGGTCATCGGGCCGAAGGGCAAGATGATCAACCAGATCCAGGACGAGACCGGCGCCGAGATCTCGATCGAGGACGACGGCACGATCTACATCGGCGCGACCGACGGCCCGTCCGCCGAGGCCGCGCGGGCAGCGGATCAACGCGATCGCCAACCCGCACATGCCCGAGGTCGGCGAGCGCTACCTGGGCACCGTCGTCAAGACCACGACCTTCGGCGCGTTCGTCTCGCTCATGCCCGGCAAGGACGGCCTGCTGCACATCTCGCAGCTGCGCAAGATCTCGCGGCGGCAAGCGCGTCGAGAACGTCGACGACGTCGTGTCGCGATCGGGCAGAAGGTCCAGGTCGAGATCGCCGAGATCGACGCGCGCGGCAAGCTCTCGCTCGTCCCCGGTCGTGGAGGAGGCCGAGGGCGCTGCCGAGGTCCGCGGACGCCGAGGCCGACGCCTGATGCGCGTCGCGCCCTCCGATGACAGGACGCATCACGCTCCGGAGCAGCGTCCGGGCACGACCCGGACGCTGCTCGCTGAGGAGGACGGCGCGCTGGTGCGCCGCACCGTGCTCCCCGGCGGCCTGCGGGTCGTCACCGAGCACGTCCCGGGCGTCCGCTCGGTGAGCCTTCGGGATCTGGGTCGGGCGTCGGCTCGCGCGACGAGACGCCGCCAGGCCGGCTGCTCGCACTACCTCGAGCACCTGCTCTTCAAGGGCACCGGCCGGCGCGGACGCTTGGAGATCTCCGCCGCCCTCGACGGCCGTCGGCGGCGAGATGAACGCCTTCACCACCAAGGAGTACACCTGCTTCTACGCGCGCGTGCTCGACGAGGATCTGCCGATCGCGGTCGACGTCATCAGCGACCTGGTCACCTCGTCGCGGCTGCGTCCCCGCCGACGTCGACAACGAGCGCGAGGTGATCCTCGAGGAGATCGCCATGCGCGACGACGACCCCGCCGACCTCGTGCACGACGCGTTCGCGGAGGCGTTGTTCGGCGACACCCCGCTCGGCCGGCCGATCCTCGGCACGGTCGAGTCCATCGAGGGGCTCACGCCGCGGGCACCGTCAACGCCTACTACCGGCGGCACTACCGCCCGCAGAACCTGGTCGTCACCGCGGCCGGGCAACGTCGACCACGCCGCCTTCGTGCGGCTGGTCCGCAGGGCGTTGCGGCTGCGGCCGGGATGGCCTCGACCCGGCAGGGACGGCCCGCCCTGGCGCGCGCCGCCGGGCGGCCGCCGCGCCCGCGCGCCGGGCGTCCGGGTGCTGCGCCACGTCCACCGAGCAGGCCAACGTCGTGCTCGGGGTGCCGGGGCTGGCTCGGCGGGACGAGCGGCGCTTCGCGCTCGGCGTGCTCAACACCGCGCTCGGTGGCGGGATGTCGTCGCGGCTGTTCCAGGAGGTGCGCGAGAAGCGCGGCCTGGCGTACTCCGTCTACTCGTACAGCGAGCAGTACGCCGACACCGGCGTGTTCGGCGTCTACGCCGGCTGCCTGCCCAAGAAGGTCGACGAGGTGCTGCGGGTGTGCCTGCGGCGAGCTGGAGTCGATCGCGCGAGCACGGGATCACCGCGGGTCGAGCTCGACCGCGGCAAGGGGAGCTGCGCGGCGGGCTGGTGCTGGGCATGGAGGACACCGGCTCCCGGATGAACCGCGCTCGGCAAGGCCGAGGTGTCGTACGGCGAGCTGCTGAGCATCGACGAGCTGCTCGGCCGGGTCGCGGCCGTGACCCTGGACGACGTCCGCGCCGTGGCCGCCGACCTGCTGTCGGCCCCCCGCACGCTGGCGGTCATGGGACCCTTCGCCGAGGACCGCGAGTTCGCGGTCGCCTGACCGAGAGCGTGCGAGGGGAGCCTAGGTGAGCGCGAGGATTCGGGTCGCCGTGCTGGGCGCCGAGGGCCGGATGGGCTCGGAGGTCTGCCGCGCGGTCGAGGCCGCGCCCGATCTCGAGCTCGTGGCGCGGATCGACCAAGGCCAGCCCGCCGCCGACGCACTGGGCGCGGACGCGCAGGTCGCCGTGGACTTCACCCACCCCGACGTGGTCATGGAATCGCTGGAGTCCCTGATCGGCGGCGGGATCCACTGCGTGGTCGGCACCACGGGCTTCGACGCCCACCGGCTCGCCACCCTGGCGGCTCAGCTGGAGCGCGCGCCCGGTGTCGGCGTCCTCGTGGCGCCGAACTTCGGCCTCGGGGCCGTGCTGATGATGCGTTTCGCCGCGGGAGGCCGCGGCCCACTTCGAGTCCGCTGAGATCGTCGAGCTGCACCACCCCGGCAAGGTCGACGCCCCCAGCGGCACCGCGCCGCGCCACGGCCGAGGTCATCGCCTCCGCGCGTCGCTCTGCCGGGCCTCGGGCCGCAGCCCGATGCGACGACGGCTGAGCTGCCCGGCGCCCGCGGGGCCGACATCGACGGCGTGCGGGTCCACTCGGTGCGCGCGCGGGGGCTGGTGGCCCATCAGGAGGTCGTCTTCGGCGGCCTCGGCGAGACGTTGACGATCCGCCACGACTCCCTGGACCGCGTCTCGTTCATGCCGGGCGTGCTGCTGGCTGTCCGCCAGATCGCCGACCACCCGGGCCTCGCGGTGGGCCTGGACGCCTACCTCGATCGCTGAGGCGCCGCCGGTGATCGCCCGCCGCATCGCGTACGTCCTGCTGGCGGCGCTCGCCTTCTACGTCGCGCTGTCGGCCTACCGCGGGCTGGCAGCTGGCCTCTGACGGCGGGATCGTCGCGCTCGTGCTCGGCGGGTCGGTCCTCGCCGTGGCCGCGATCGGCTTCTGGATCATCTACCGCGAGATCCGCTTCGGCCTCGACGCGCAAGCGCTCGGCCATGCGCTGGGCGAGGAGGGCGGCCTGCCGGAGGCGCTGCCGCGGCTGCCGTCCGGGCAGGCCGGACCGCGACGCGGCCGACCGCGAGTACGAGCTGCGCAAGGGCGAGGTCGAGGAGGCGCCGGACGACTGGCGGTGCTGGTACCGGCTGGCGCTCGCGTACGGCGACGCGGGGGACTCCAAGCGCGGCCGCGCGGCGATGCGCCACGCCATCGCCCTGCGCCGCGCAGGGGAGTGACCCGGGCCTCGGGCGGGCTCGATGATCCGTCCACAGGGGCGCAGTTTCTCTTGACGCCGCAACGGTTCTGCCTTACGACTCGAACACATGTTCGAATGTGTGGCGGGGCCGGATCTGGGCCCCGCGCTGGCCGCTGTGCGACCTGGCCGGGCTGCCGACGGGCGAGGCGCTGGTGGAGGCGCTGGCGGCCACGCAGCGGCTGGTGTCGTGGGCGCAGGCCCGCCAGGCCGAGCTGGTCGCCGAGGTCGCCCGCCGGGTGCCGGAGGTGATCGGCGCGGCGGGCTGCTCGGGCTACGAGGTGGCCGAGTTCGAGGTCGGCGCGGCCCTGCGGCTGTCGTCGCGGGCGGCGCAGGCCCGCGTCGACGGCTGCCTGGCGATCGCGGAGCGCCCGGCGGTGCTGGAGGCGCTGCGCGAGGGCCGCATCGACTGGGTCCGGGCGGAGGCGATCGCCTCGGCGGTCGGTGCGCTGGCGTTCCGGGCGGGGATGGCGGGCGCGGCCGACCTGGTGGAGGCCGACGCACTCGGGCGGGCTCCGGGCCAGACCGCGCCGCAATTGCGGGCGCGGCTGGCCCGCCTGGTCCTGAAGGCGGATCCGGCCGGCGCGGACGCCCGGCTGGCCGCGGCCCGCAGGGAGCGCCGCGTGTGGGTCAGCCCGCTGGAGGACGGGATGGCCGAGCTGCGGGCGCTGCTGACCGCGCCGGACGCGCTGCGCGTGTACGCCGCGCTGGGTGAGGCGGGCTGGGCGGCGCGCTGCGCCGAGCGCGACACCCGCCGCGAGGCGGCCGGCGCGCGCCGCCGGGCGAGGGGAGCCGCCCCTGGACGCGGGGCCGCTGCCGACGCTGGACCAGTGCCGCGCCGACGCCCTGGTGCAGATCGCGTGCAGGGCGCTGGGCACATCAGGCGGGGCCGGTCCCGCTCCTGCCCCCGCGGACGGCGATGGTGTTGCCGGGGCTGGGGTGGCGTCTGGGCTGGGCGGTCTGGGCGGACGGGGGGCGGGTCCCGCCGGGGCTGGGGTGGCTGTTCGCCCCGGAGGGGCCCGCCCCCCGGGAGCCCCAACGGAGTCCGGTCCGCGCCCGCAGATCCTCGTGACGGTCCCCGCCGGGACGCTGCTGGGCCTGGGCGGGGAGCCCGCCCACCTCGCCGGCTACGGCCCGATCCCCGACAGCATGGCCCGCGAACTCGCCCAGGACGGCACCTGGCGGCAGGATCCTGACCGACCCCGAGTCCGGCGCGGTCCTGGACGTCGGGCGCACCAGGCACGACCCGCCCGCCGATCTCGAGCGCTTCATCCGGGTCAGGGACGGCATGTGCCGGTTCCCCGGCTGCCGCAGGCAGGCCGCCGGCTGCGACCTCGACCACACCGTCCCGTACCCCGACGGCGAGACCCGCGCCGAGAACCTGCACGCCCTGTGCCGCCGCCACCACCGGCTCAAACACGAGACCGGGTGGCAGGTCACGCGCCCTGCCGGGCAGCCGGCTGGGGTGGACCAGCCCCCTCGGCGCCATCTACACCACCGACCCGCCCGACCCCGGCGACGAGGCCTGGACCCAGCGCGTCCCGCTGCAGCCATCACCGGTCGAGGCGGCGACCGAAAGCTCGCTCGCCGCCTAGCCGACGCCCAGCAGTACGCCTAGCCGAGCGCGCGCACGGCCGCGGCCACCGCCGCGGATCCGATGACGACCACCAGGAACGGCGCCCGCAGGATCAACGCCACCACGGCGAAGCCGAAGGCCGCCACCCGGGCGTCCAGGGCGAGGGTCTGCCCAGACGCCCACACCTGCACCGCGGTGAGCGCCGCCAGCAACGCCACCGGCAGCAGGGCGGCGATCCGCTGCATCCGGGGGGAGTCCAGCAGCCGCTCGGGCACTGACAGCCCGGCCAGCTTGAGCAGGTACGACCCCAGCGAGGTCACGAGCACCGCGATCCACAGGGTCATGGCGCGGGCTCCGGGATCCGCAGGCCGACGGTGACGGCGACCAGCCCGGCGACCAGCACAGGCACACCGGCCGGGAAGTGCGGCGTCAGGGCCAGGGCGACGGCGCCGGCGACGAGCGCCGTGATCCATGGGCCGCGCCCCGTGAGCCGCGGCCAGAGCAGGGCGAGGAAGGCCGCGCCAACCGCGGCGTCCAGGCCCAGCGCCTGGGGATCGCCGAGGGCGGTCGCCCCGACCGCCCCGATCAGGGTCGCGAGGTTCCAACACACGAACACAGCCAGGCCCGTCGCCCAGAAGCCGAGGCGCGCGGCCCGGTCCTCGTCTTGGGCGACCGCCATCGCGGTGGACTCGTCGATCACGAGATGGGCCGCGACCAGGCGACGGCCCCCGGTGACCCGCAGCGTGGGCGCCAGCCGCAGGCCGTACAGCGAGTTGCGGACCCCCAGCAGCAGCGCGGACACGATGCCGGCGGCGGGTGAGCCCCCGGCCCCGATCACCCCGACGAGCGCGAACTGCGAGCCCCCGGTGAAGGTGAGGACCGACAGAGCGCAGGCCTGCGCGATCGACAGCCCCGACGTCGTGGCCAGGGCGCCGAACGACAGCCCGTACGCGCCCACGGCGACCCCGACTCCCGCCGCGTTGCGGATCACCGCCCGGCGGGTGCGCTCCCAGCCGGGCGGCGCCGCCGGATCCTCGCTGCTCACCGACCCGGCCGGTCATCCTCGCCGGGGCCGACGTGGGCGGCCAGCCACTCGACGAGCGGGCGCATCGACCGCCAGTCCTTGCGCACCCGGCGGACCGCCTCGGCGGACTCCATCCAGGCCTCCGGCTCGGCCATCCGGGTAGCCGTCACCGATCGGTGCCGCAGCAGCGCAAGCCGCGGGTGGTCCGGGTCGACCCCCCGCGGTCGGGTCTTCATGACGTCCCCGCCGACCTCGAGCCCCTTGCGCGCGACCGCCTGCACGATCCGCTCCAGCTCCGCGCCGGCCGGGCCGTCGACCGCCTCGCGGTAGCGCGCGAGCTGCTGGCCCTGAGGCGAGTACCACCCGCCGGCGATCATCAGGCCGGCCGAGCTGACCTGCACGTAGTAGCCGACGGCGTCGCCGACCGCGGCGAACGCGCCCTGGTGGTCCTTGTACGGCGCCTTGTCCTTGCTGAACCGGACGTCCCGGTACGGCCGGAACAGCTGAGCGTGGGCCGAACTCGCCGGCCAGCTCGTCCGCCAGCGCCTGCAGCGGGGCCCGGACGTAGGTGTCGTAGTCGGACTTGTGCTGGGCCCAGAACGCCTTGGAGTTGTCGGCCCGCAGCGCGTCGTAGAAGTCGAACGCCTCGGCCGGGATGCCCTCGATCATGCGTCCCTCACATCGGTGTGCAGGCGGACCTGGCGGACCACGACCTCGCCGTCGCCGCGCAGGTCCAGGGTGCGGCGGGAGCCATCGGGCCCCCACCCGGCTTCGGACAGGAAGGCCCGCGCCGCGTCATCGGTCGCGCCGACCCACGCCGTCGCGGTCTCGGCCCCCTGCGCGCGCACCTGGTCCACCGAGGCGGCAAGCAGCCGGGAGCCGTGCCCCTCGCGGCGTCGGTCGGGGCGCACGTGCAGCTCGAGCAGCTCCGCCGTGCGCTCGTCCTCGCCGGGTCCGAGGGCGGCGAAGCCGACGACCTCGGCGCCTGCGCACGCCGCGAGCACGCGATGCCGCGGGGTCGGGGCGAGGCGGATCGCCTGCTCCCAGGCCGCGGCCACCTCGGACTCGGGCAGCGCCGCCACCTCGGGCGGGGCGCCGCCGGCTCGCCAGGAGCCCAGCTGGACGCCGGCGAGCGCGCCGGCGTCGGCTGGCGTCGCGGGTCGCACGGAGGCATCGGCCATCCGGCCATTGTGGGGCGTGGGCGATCGCCCGGCATCGGCGGCGCCTGCCGAGGGGGTGCGGGGCGGCGGCTAGATTGGCCACCGCCGTCCGCGACGAGAGGTGACCCGTGACCGACACGCCCGAGACCCCGGCGATCCCCGAGATCGAGTTCCGCAGCGATGTCACCGTCGAGCTGGTCCGGGCGGGCGCCCAGGACGCCGATGTGGTGTTCGCCGCCCGGGTGTCGACCGCGGGGGAGCAGTCCCTCGACGACGTCAACGCCGACGCCACCGGGGCCAAGGGCCTCATCGCCTTCCTGATGCGCGAGCGGCACGGCTCGCCGTTCGAGCACAACTCGATGACCTTCTACGTGCAGGCTCCGATCTTCGTGTTCCGCGAGTTCATGCGGCACCGGATCGCCTCGTACAACGAGGAGTCCGGCCGCTACCGCGAGCTGCGCCCGGTCTTCTACGTCCCCGGCCCCGATCGCCGCCTGGTCCAGATCGGCAAGGCGGGTGCGTACGACTTCATCGAGGGCACCCCGGAGCAGACCGCCGTCGCCGTCGAGGCGACGAAGCGCGCGTGCGCCTCGTCGTACGCCGCCTACCGCGAGATGCTCGACGCCGGCGTCGCGCGCGAGGTGGCCCGCGGGGTGCTGCCCGTCGCCACGTACTCGTCGATGTACGTGACGATGAACGCCCGCTCGCTGATGAACTTCCTGTCGCTGCGGACCAAGCGGCCGGACAGCCGGTTCCCGTCGTACCCCCAGCGCGAGATCGAGATGGTCGCCGAGCAGATGGAGGAGCACTGGGCCCGGCTGATGCCGCTCACCCACGGCGCCTTCGAGGCCAACGGCCGGGTCGCGCCGTAGCCGATCGGTACGCTTCGCCCATGCCTGCCTCGCCCGCTGCCCCGTTCGGGCGGATGCTCACGGCGATGGTGACGCCGTTCGCTCCGGACGGGTCGCTCGACCTCGGCGGCGCCCAGCGGCTCGCCGAGCACCTCGTGGCCGCCGGCAACGACGGGCTGGTCGTCAACGGCACCACCGGCGAGTCGCCCACCACGTCCGACGCGGAGAAGGACGCCGTCCTGCGGGCCGTGCTCGAGGCGGTCGGCGACCGGGCCACGGTGGTGGCGGGCGTGGGCAGCAACGACACGCGCCACACCTGCGCGCTCGCCCAGAGCCGCCGAGAAGGCCGGCGCCCACGGGCTGCTCGCCGTGACGCCGTACTACAACAAGCCCCCGCAGGCCGGCCTGCTCGCGCACTTCCGCGCGCTGGCCGACGCCACCGATCTGCCGGTGATGATGTACGACATCCCAGGCCGCAGCGGCGTGCCGATCGAGCCCGACACCATGGTGGCGCTGGCCGAGCACCCGCGGATCGTGGCCATCAAGGACGCCAAGGGCGATCTCGCAGCCGCCTCATCGGTGCTCGCCCGCAGCGACCTGGCCTGGTACTCCGGCGAGGACATCCTCAACCTCCCGCTGCTGTCGATCGGCGCCTGCGGCTTCGTGTCGGTGGTGGGCCACCTCGTCGCCGACCGCCTGGCGGCGATGATCGAGGCGTACCTCGGCGGCGACGTCGCGGCCGCCGCGCGGCTGCACCAAGGGCTGCTGCCCGTCTACACCGGCGTGTTCCGCACCCAGGGCGTGATCACCACCAAGGCGGCCCTGGCCGACCTCGGGCTGCCCGGCGGCCCGGTGCGGCTGCCGCTGGTCGACGCCACCGAGGAGCAGCGCGCCGTCCTGCGCGCCGACCTGGCCGACGGCGGGGTGGCCGGCTTCCCCGCGGCCTCGTGACCCCGCACGACCTCGCGCCCCCGCCGGCGCTGGCCGACCACGGCCTGCGCGTCGTCGCCCTCGGCGGCCTCGGCGAGATCGGGCGCAACATGACCGTCCTCGAGTACGGCGGGCAGCTGCTGGTCGTCGACTGCGGGGTGCTGTTCCCGGAGGACCACCAGCCCGGCGTGGACCTGATCCTCCCGGACTTCGACCACATCCGGGACCGGCTCGACGACGTGCAGGGCCTGGTGCTCACCCACGGCCACGAGGACCACATCGGCGCGGTGCCGTACCTGCTGCGGGAGAAGCCGGACATCCCGCTCATCGGCTCGCGGCTCACGCTGGCCCTGGTCGAGGCCAAGCTGCGCGAGCACCGGATCCAGCCCTACACCCTCGAGGTGGCCGAGGGCGGCCGCGAGCGGATCGGCGTGTTCGACTGCGAGTTCGTCGCCGTCAACCACTCGATCCCCGATGCCCTCGGGGTGGCGATCCGCACGCCGGCGGGCCTGGTGCTGCACACCGGCGACTTCAAGATGGACCAGCTGCCGCTGGACGGGCGGATCACCGACCTGCGCGCCTTCGGCCGGCTCGGCGAGGAGGGCGTCGACCTCTTCCTCGTCGACTCCACCAATGCCGAGGTGCCGGGATTCGTCCCCAGCGAGCGCGAGATCGAGCCGGTGATCGACCGGGTCTTCGCCGGCGCCGAGCGCCGGCTGATCGTCGCCTGCTTCGCCTCGCACATCCACCGGGTGCAGCAGATCCTGGACGCCGCGGTGCGGCACGACCGGAGGGTCGCGTTCATCGGCCGCTCGATGGTCCGCAACATGGGGGTCGCCCGCGACCTGGGCTACCTGCAGATCCCGGGCGGGCTCGTCGTCAGCCCCGACGCGATCGCGGACCTCCCCGACGAGCAGGTCGTGCTGGTCAGCACCGGCTCCCAGGGCGAGCCGATGGCGGCGCTGTCGCGGATGGCCAGCAACGACCACCCGATCAAGGTGGGGGAGGGCGACACGGTGCTGCTCGCCTCGTCGCTCATCCCCGGCAACGAGAACGCCGTCTACCGCGTGATCAACGGGCTGTCGAAGCTCGGCGCGCACGTCGTGCACAAGGGCAACGCGCTCGTCCACGTGAGCGGGCACGCCGCGGCCGGCGAGCTGACCTACTGCTACAACATCGTGCGCCCGCGCCACGTGATGCCGGTGCACGGCGAGCACCGCCACCTCAGGGCCAACGCCGACCTCGCGGTCGCCACGGGGGTGTCCCGGGACCGGGTCCTGCTGGCCGAGGACGGCTCGGTGATCGACCTGGTCGACGGGGTGGCCTCGGTGGTGGGGGCCGTGCACTGCGGGTACGTCTACGTCGACGGGTCGAGCGTGGGCGACATCTCGGAGGTGTCGCTCAAGGACCGGCGCATCCTCGGGTCGGAGGGGTTCATCTCGATCGTCGCGGTCGTCGACCTCGACGACGCCGTCGTGATGGCCGGGCCGGATCTCCATGCCCGCGGGTTCATCGAGGACGACTCGCTGCTCGACGAGGTCAGGCCCCGGATCAAGGCGGCGCTGGAGGAGGCGCTGGCCGGCGGGGTCACCGACACGTACGCCCTGCAGCAGGTGATCCGGCGGGTGGTGGGCGGCTGGGTCGGGTCGGCCCTGCGCCGCCGGCCGATGATCATCCCGGTGATCGTCGAGGTCTGAGCCGCGCCGGCGGCCGCCGGCCGATCCGATCGGCGCGGGACGCGTGTGAATGACGTGATTCGTGGGGCGGTAGGGATAGCCTCGCCCGCATGGCCAGCCGCACGCAGCCGGCGGCCCGCTCGCGCACGTCGGCGGGCCGGTCGTCGTCTTCCCCCGCTCGCGGCCGGTCGACCGCGCCCCGCCCACCGGCGGACGGCCGTCGACCCGCTCGCGCCACCGCTCCACGCTCCGCGGCTCGCCCGGCGGCCCGCAAGGCGCCCGTGCGCCGCGGCCCCGGGCCGCTCGCGCGGGCCGGGCACGGCGTGGGCCGGGCCATCGGCGGGCTGTGGCTCGCCACCAGCCACCTCGTGGGCGGCTCGGCCCGGCGGGTCGGCCACGGCGCCCGAGACCTCGACCCGGCCCACCGGCGCGACGGCTTCGGCCTGCTGCTCATCGCCGTGGCCCTGCTGGTCGCCGCGGCGACCTGGTGGCAGCTGGCCGGCCCGGTCGGCGGCTTCCTCCGCGCCGTCGTCGTCGGCGGGATGGGCCTGCTGGCCTGGACCCTGCCGATCCTGTTGGCGGCCTGGGCCTGGCGCGTGCTGCGCCACCCGGACCGCAACGCCCCCCAGGGGCGCGTGCTCATCGGCTGGCTGGCCGTGCTGCTGGGGACGCTCGGCCTGGTGCACGTGCTCACCGGCACCGCGCAGCCCGGCGACGGCGCCGCGGCGATGCGCGGCGGCGGAGGCTGGATCGGCTGGCTGGCCGCCTCTCCGCTCGAGGCCCTCCTCACCGGCTTCCTCGCCGGGCCGCTGCTGCTCCTGCTGGCCGGCTTCGGCGTGCTGGTCCTGACCGGCACGCCCGTCCACCTGATCGGGCAACGGCTCGGCCAGGCGCGCGACCGCCTCCTGCGCCGGACCCCCGAGGTCGTCGACCTGCGCGAGGAGCCCGCCGCCCCCGAGCCGCTCCAGCGCACCCGTCCACGCCGGCGCGTCGGCGTCTCGGCCGAGCCGACGGAGCCGCAGCCGTTCGACCACGGGGTGGTCCCGGGGTCCGGGCCCGCGACGCCCGAACCGGCTGCGGCGAGCCCCGCCAAGCCGCGCGAGCCGATTCCCGCACGGGCCGAGCAGCTCGCGCTGTCGGGCGACATCGTCTACACCCTGCCGTCTGTCGACGTGCTCAAGGCGGGCGCAGCGCACAAGCACCGCACCCAGGCCAACGACTCCGTCGTGGCCGCGCTGACCAACGTGCTCGACCAGTTCGAGATCGACGCCCAGGTCACCGGCTTCAGCCGCGGGCCGACGGTGACCCGCTACGAGGTGGAGCTCGGCCCCGCGGTCAAGGTCGAGCGGGTCACCGCGCTGAGCAAGAACATCGCCTACGCCGTGGCCAGCGCCGATGTGCGGATCCTGTCGCCGATCCCCGGCAAGTCCGCGATCGGCGTCGAGATCCCCAACACCGACCGCGAGGTGGTCAGCCTCGGCGACGTGCTGCGCTCGGCCAACGCGACCAGCGACCACCACGCGTTGATGGTGGGGCTCGGCAAGGACGTCGAGGGCGGCTATGTCGTGGCCGACCTCGCGAAGATGCCGCACATCCTGATCGCCGGGGCCACCGGCGCGGGCAAGAGCAGCTGCATCAACTCGCTGATCACGTCGATCCTGATCCGCTCGACCCCCGATGAGGTCCGGCTGATCCTGGTCGACCCCAAGCGGGTCGAGCTGACCGCGTACGAGGGGATCCCGCACCTCATCACGCCGATCATCACCAGCCCGAAGAAGGCCGCCGAGGCCCTGCAGTGGGTCGTCCGCGAGATGGAGATCCGCTACGACGATCTCGCGCACTTCGGCTTCAAGCACGTGGACGACTTCAACCGCGCGGTCTCGGCCGGCAAGGTGCAGCCGCCCCCCGGCAGCGAGCGGGTGATCCAGCGCTACCCGTACCTGCTGGTCATCGTCGACGAGCTGGCCGACCTGATGATGGTCGCGCCGCGCGACGTCGAGGACTCCATCGTCCGGATCACCCAGCTCGCGCGCGCCGCCGGCATCCACCTCGTGCTCGCGACGCAGCGGCCCAGCGTCGACGTCGTCACCGGGTTGATCAAGGCCAACGTGCCGAGCCGGCTGGCGTTCGCGACGTCCAGCCTGGCCGACAGCCGGGTCATCCTGGACCAGCCCGGCGCCGAGAAGCTGATCGGCCAGGGCGACGGGCTGTTCCTGCCGATGGGGGCCAACAAGCCGGCCCGCATCCAGGGCGCCTGGGTGACCGAGGCCGAGATCCACGCGATCGTCGACCACTGCAAGACGCAGCTGCAGCCCACCTACCGCGAGGACGTCGCCGCGTCGGCGGGTCCGAAGCGGGAGGTCGACGAGGAGGTCGGCGACGACCTGGACCTGCTCTGCCAGGCCGTCGAGCTCGTCGTGACCACCCAGTTCGGCTCCACCTCGATGCTGCAGCGCAAGCTGCGGGTGGGGTTCGCCAAGGCCGGGCGGCTGATGGACCTGATGGAGACCCGCGGGGTCGTGGGCCCCAGCGAGGGCAGCAAGGCCCGCGAGGTGCTCGCCACGGCCGACGATCTCCCCGGCATCCTGGCCGTGCTCCGCGGGGAGTAGCCCGGATCCACGCTCACCCCACCCGGCTGGCCGAACGCGGCTTTGATCCGGGCCCGGTGGCGCGCCTACAGTGGGTGGTGGCTGCCACTGGCCGGGAGGTGCCCCGATGCCGAATGTCTCGATCGGCGAGGCCCTGTCCCGCGCGCGCCAGGACGCCGGCCTCACCACCCAGCAGGTCGCTGAGAGCACCAGGATCCGCCGCACCCTGGTCGAGGCCATCGAGCGCGACGACTTCTCGATGTGCGGCGGCGACGTCTACGCCCGCGGGCACATCACCACCCTCGCCCGCACGATCGGCGTCGACCCGGCCCCGCTGCTCGCCGACTTCACGGCGAGCCACCGCGAGCCCGCGTCCACCGCGGCGGCCGTCTTCGAGCTCGAGCACTCGTCGCGCGCCGAGCGCCGAGGGCCCAACTGGAGCGCCGCGATGGGGGTGGCCCTCGCGGTCGTCGTCGCCGTGGTGGGCTTCCAGGTCGTCACCAACCGCTCCGACGCCCCGGTCGAGGCGCGGCCGTCGCCGTCGGCCCCCGCGGAGCCTTCTACCCCCACCCCCGAGCCGAGCGCTCCGGCCGCCACCCCCTCGCCCACGCCGACCGACGCGATCGCGGTCGTTCCCGCCCCCTCGGGCGTGACGGTCGTCCTGACCGTCGCCGGCGGCAAGTCCTGGGTGTCGGCCACGCAGGGCGCGGAGCAGGTCTTCTCCGGGCTGCTCGATGACGGCACCGAGCGCACCTTCAGCGATCCCGAGCGGGTCAAGCTCACCATCGGCAACGCCGGCGCCGTTCGGCTGGTCGTCAACGGCGTCGACCTCGGCGCCGCTGGCGGCTCCGGCGAGGTCGTCCGGCTCACCTTCGGCCCCGGCGACCCCACCGGGGCGGCAGGCTGAGCCGGCGCCCGGCCGCCCCTGGCGCTCTCTAGGCTGTGCGCATGCCCCGCACCGTCGCCCTCGTCACGCTGGGCTGCGCCCGCAACGAGGTCGACTCCGAGGAGCTCGCCGGCCGGCTGGAGGCCGACGGCTGGACCCTCGTCGACGACGCGGCCGAGGCCGACGCGGTGCTGGTCAACACCTGCGGGTTCATCGAGTCGGCCAAGAAGGACTCGATCGACACCCTGCTGGCGGCCGCCGACCTCAAGGGCGGCGGAGGCGCCACCCAGGCCGTCGTCGCGGTCGGCTGCCTGGCCGAGCGGTACGGCCGCGACCTCGCCGAGGCGCTGCCCGAGGCCGACGCCGTGCTCGGCTTCGACGACTACCCCGACATCGGGGCGCGGCTGCGGGCCATCGTCGGGGGAGCCGCGTACGAGGCCCACGCCCCACGCGACCGCCGCCAGCTGCTGCCGCTCACCCCGGTCGACCGAGCCGCGGCGGCGGTGGCTGGACCCGCGTCCGGGCCGCGGGTGATGCGTCGGCGCCTCGAGGGCGGCCCGGTGGCCCCGCTCAAGCTCGCCTCGGGCTGCGACCGGAGGTGCTCGTTCTGCGCGATCCCGTCCTTTCGGGGGGCGTTCCTCTCCCGGCGGCCGACGGAGGTGCTCGCCGAGGCCCGCTGGCTGGCCGAGCAGGGGGTCCGCGAGCTCGTGCTGGTGAGTGAGAACTCCACGTCGTACGGCAAGGACCTCGGCGACCTGCGCCTGCTGGAGGGCCTGCTGCCCGAGCTGGCGGCGCTCGACGGCGTGGAGCGGGTGCGGGTGTCGTACCTGCAGCCGGCCGAGCTGCGGCCCGCGCTGATCGACGCGATCGCCGGCACACCGGGCGTGGCCGACTACTTCGACCTGTCGTTCCAGCACGCGAGCCCTGCCGTGCTGCGCCGGATGCGGCGCTTCGGCGGCACCGAGGCCTTCCTGGAGCTGCTGGCCCGCATCCGCGCCGCTGCGCCGTCGGCCGGCGCGCGGTCCAACGTGATCGTCGGCTTCCCGGGCGAGACCGAGGAGGACGTCGCCGAGCTCGAGCGCTTCCTCACCGAGGCGGGGCTGGACGCGATCGGGGTGTTCGGCTACTCCGATGAGGAGGGCACCGAGGCGGCCTCGTTCGACGGCAAGGTCGACCCGGCCGAGGTGGCCGAGCGCTTCGCCCGGATCTCCAGCCTCGCCGAAGAGCTGACCTCGCAGCGCGCCGAGGACCGGCTGGGCTCGGAGGTGGCCGTGCTGGTCGAGGCGGTCGATGAGCAGGCGCGCTCGGCCGAGGGCAGGGCCGAGCACCAGGCGCCGGAGGTGGACGGCTCGGTCGCGCTGACGGCGAGCAGCGGGCTGCGGCCCGGGTCGTTCGTCCGGGCGCGGGTGATCGGCTGCAACGGGGTCGACCTGCTGGCCGACCCGATCGGGGAGCCCTGGTGAGTGGTCCCGTGAGCAGCCCTGCGGGCGGTCCCTCCCGGCGGCTCAAGCCGCCGCAGCCGGACCGGATGGGTGACCCGTCGGCCGAGGTCTCCTCGTGGAACCTGCCCAACGCGCTGACCGCCCTGCGGATCGCGCTGGTCCCGGTGTTCGCCTGGCTGCTGTTCGCCGAGGGCGGCGACGACCCGGCCTGGCGGGTGGCCGCGTTCGTGGTCTTCACCTTCGCGGCGCTGACCGACCTGGCCGATGGCCACATCGCCCGCAAGCGGGGGCTGGTCACGACGTTCGGCAAGATCGCCGACCCGATCGCCGACAAGGCGCTGATGGGCACCGCGCTGGTCGGGCTGTCGCTGCTCGGCGAGCTGCCGTGGTGGGTCACCGTCGTGATCCTGGTCCGCGAGGTCGGCGTCACCCTGCTGCGGTTCTGGGTGATCCGGCACGGCGTGATCCCGGCCAGCCGGGGGGCAAGCTCAAGACGCTGCTGCAGACGCTGGCGATCGGGCTCTACGTGCTGCCGTTGACCGGCTGGGCGGCCGACGCGCGCTGGGTGGTGATGGCCGCCGCCCTCGTGGTGACCGTCGTCACCGGCGTCGACTACTGCGTCAAGGCGGTCCGGCTGCGCCAGACCAGCGCCCGCGCCGAGTGGAAGCGGCAGCGCAAGCGCGACCGCATCGAGGGCACCGACCTGGCGGGCCCGGCCCCGCGTCGGGGCCAGGGCTGACGGCGGGGGCTGATCGGGGATGACCAGGCGGGTCGCGATCCTCGCGGTGGGCGACGAGCTGCTGCTGGGCGATGTCGTCAACAGCAACGCGGCCTGGTTGGGCCGCCAGTGCGCCGACGCCGGCCTCGAGGTCGTGGCATCCGCGGCGGTCGGCGACGACCCGGCCCTGATCGTCCAGGCGCTCGACGTCCTGCTCGCCGAGGTCGACGCGGTGCTGTGCACCGGCGGCCTCGGGCCGACCTCGGACGACCGCACCCGCGAGGCGCTCGCCGCCTGGTCGGGGTCGCCGCTCATCCGTGACGAGGCCCAGGCGGCGCGTCTGGACGCCTGGTACGCCGCCCGCGGCCGCATCCCGACGGAGGCCGTGTACGCCCAGGCGGAGCGCCCCGCCGTGGCGCAGGCCCTCGCCAACGAGGTGGGCAGCGCCCCGGGACTGTGGGTCGAGCGCGCGGGCGCCGTGGTCTGCGCGCTGCCCGGACCGCCCCGCGAGCTCCAGCCGATGGCCACCGAGCACGTTCTGCCGCGGCTGCGGGCGTCGGCCGGATGGCCCCCGCCGCTGCTCACCCGCCAGCTGCGGGTGGCGATCGTGCCGGAGTCCACGGTGGCCGAGGCGCTGGCCCCGATCGAGGCCCGGCTGCCGGCGAACGTGCGGCTGTCGTACCTCGCGGCGCCCGGCGAGGTGCGCGTGCGGCTGCTCGGGGTGGACCGGGATGCGGTGGACGCCATCGCCGATGAGGCCCGCAGCCTGCTCGGCGACGCGGTGCACGCGGAGGGCGACCGGCTGCTCGGCGAGAGCGTGGTGGAGTCGCTGCGCGAGCGGGGGTCCAGCGTCGCGGTCGCCGAGTCGCTCACCGGCGGCGCGCTGTGCTCGGCGCTGGTGGACGTCCCGGGCGCGTCGGCCGTCCTCCGTGGGTCGGTGACGGCCTATGCGACCGGGCTGAAGGCCGACCTGCTCGGCGTCGACCCCGAGCTGCTGGCGCAGGTCGGCGCGGTCCATCCGGACGTGGCCGCCGCGATGGCCGCGGGGGCGCGGGTGCGGCTCGGCGCGGTGTGGGGGGTCGCGACCACGGGGGTGGCCGGACCCGACGCCCAAGACGGCCACCCGCCCGGCACGGTGCACGTGGCGGCGGCCGGGCCGGACGGGATCCGGGTCCGCTCGCTGGTCGTCCGCGGGGCGCGGCCCCTCGTCCGGCAGCTGGCGGTCATGCACGCCCTTGAGGTGCTCCGCCGAGCCGTGCTCGGGCTGCCCGAGTCGCCCGCGCTCGGACGGCCGGGCCCGACCGGCTGAGGCGGGCCATCCGGGGGTCCGGCGAGCCGCTGCCGCGACAGGGTCGGACCCCGGATGTAGGTTGGAGGCAGTCCGACCGACCGGAGAGGGATCTGCGATGGTGCTGCTGAGGCGTGTGCTCGGCGATGAGCTGCGCCGCCAACGGCTGCGCCAGGGCCGCACGCTGCGCGAGGTGTCGTCCAGCGCCCGCGTCTCCTTGGGGTACCTGTCAGAGGTCGAGCGCGGGCAGAAGGAGGCCAGCAGCGAGTTGCTGGCCTCGATCTGCGGGGCCCTCGAGGTCCCGCTCTCCGAGGTGCTGCGCAGCGTCGGCGACGAGTTCGCCAGCGCCGAGTCCGGCGCGGCCCCGGCTGGCACCGCACCGCTGCGCCCGGCCCGGCCGAACGTCGTCGCGGCTGCCTGACTCCCGGTCGATGACCGCGGCCGCGCGCCCCTCGGGGCCCCGCAGCCGTGCTGGCAATGCCATGGATCGGGCCCGGGAGGGCCTGTTGAACGGCGCGGTCGGCAGCGTGGCCGCACGCGGGGTCCGCGAGACCACGATGGCCGCCATCGCCGACACCGGCGGGGTGGCCCGGGCGACGCTCTACAACCACTTCCGCACCAAGGACGACGTGCTGGCGGCCGCCGCCGAGCACGAGGCGCTGCGCATGGTGGCCGAGGCGGCCGCCCGGCCCGACCTCGTGTCGGCGCTGGCGGAGGGCTTCTCGGCGGTGGGCCGGCATCCGGCGGTCCGGCGCCTCGCGGCCAGCGAGCCGGCGGCACTGGCGCCGCTGCTTGGGCAAGGGGGCGGCCCCCGGTGGTCGGCGGTGCGCGCGGCGGTGGCGGGCGGCCTCGACGCGCACGGCGCCCGCAGCGACGCGCCCGCCGTCGACCTCGTGCTGCGGCTCGCGCTCTCCCACGCCCTCGACCCGGCGGGCACCGAGGTCGACTCAGTGGCGGCCGTGCTTGCCGCGGCCCTGGGCGCGCCGCCCGCGTCGCGGTCCGAACCGGTCTAGCGGCGCAGCCGCAGGCCCCGCGGGGTCGCCCGGAAGCCGCTGGCGGCCAAGGCCTCGGTGAGGGGGCTGCTGAGCGCCGAGGCGCCGTCCACCCGCTCCACCGCGAGGCTGCCCAGGGCGCCCTCGCGCACCGCGTGGGCCAGCGCCTCGGCGGCCGCTGCCAAGGCGCCGGCCTCGCTCGCGAACGACAGCAGCGACTTGCCCCCTCGCTCGACGTAGAGCACCAGCCCGCCGTCGACGAGGACCACGACGGCGCCGGCCTTGCGGCCGGGGCGGTGGCCAGCCGCCCGACGGCCGCTCGGCGCCTCCGGGCTCACCGGGGACGCCGGCCACGGCAGCGCTGCGCCGTACGGGTTGGCGGGGTCGGCGGCGGCCAGCACCAACCCCGACGGCGCCGCCGGGCTGGCGGGCTGGGCGCGCAGCCGGTCCACGGCGCCGGGGGCGGCGAACTGCGCCGCGCCCAGCCCCTCGACCGCGTACGCGCGGCGGCAGCGGCCGGCCTCCTCGAACGCCGACAGCACGCGGTACGCCGCGGCGAACCCGCCGGGGGACTCCTCGGCGACCACGGACCCGCGGGTGACCACGCCGTACCGGTCGAGCAGCTGCTCGGCGCGGGCGTGCGCCCGCCGCGTCGGGTCGAGGTCGCGGTCGGGGAGCAGCGACCAGCGCCCGGCCACGAGCGGTCCGCCGGTGCGCGACGGCAGCGCCGATCGGCCCGGGCGGCCGTACCGCGTGCGCGTCGGCGACGGCGCTCGGCGTGCCCGCGAGCCGGACAGCAGCGCGCGCAGCGGGGCCAGCGTGTCGTTGGTGACGGCCCCGGCCCAGACCAGATCCCACACGGCGTCGGTCAGCGCGCGGTCATCGAGCGAGCCGAGGGCATCGGACAGCCCCCGGAAGAACAGCGCCCGCCCGCCCTCAAGGGCCCCGCGGACCGCCGTCGCGTCGAGGTCGGCGGGCAGCGGCGGCAACGTGAGCGGCGCGCTGGCCGCGAGGTGCAGCGAGACCCACCCGTCGCCGCCGGGCAGGGCGCCCCGCCCGCACCAGACCACCTCGCCGGCCGAGGTGAGCTCGTCGAGCTGCGCCGGGGTGTAGCCGGCGACCCGGGCCGGCAGGACCAGGCGCTCAAGGGCGGAGGCCGGAATCGCGACGCCATCGAGCTGCTCGACGGCGCTCAGCACGCCCTCGGCTCCGCGGACCTTGCCGCCGACGCCCTGCCAGGCGGGCAGGAAGCGGGCGAAGGCGCGTTGGGGCACCGGCTCGGCCTCGCGGCGCAGCGCCGCCAGCGAGCGCCGCCGCAGCATGCGGAGCACCTCGGCGTCGCACCACTCGGCGCCCGCACCGCCCGGCCGGAACTCGCCGGACACGACACGGCCCTGCGCAGCGAGCCGGGCGAGCACCGCGGCGGCCACCGCGGACCCGAGCCCGAGCCGGGCGGCGACCTCCGCCGCGGTGAACGGGCCGTGGGTGCGGGCGTAGCGCGCGATCAGGTCGCCGAGCGGGTCGGCCACCGGCTCGAGGAACGCCTCGGGGATGCCCACCGGCAGCGGGGCCCCGAGCGCATCGCGCAGGCGGCCGGCGTCCTCGACGGCCGCCCAGTGCTCCTCGCCCGCGATGCGCACCCGGATCGCGCGCCGTTCGCGCTCCAGCCCCGCCAGCCAGGCCGGGGCCACCCCGCGGGCGGCGGCCTCGGCCGACGTGAGGGGCCCCAGCAGGCGCAGCAGGTCGGCGGCGCCCTCGGCGTCACGAGCGTGGCGCTCGGGCAGCAGCCGCTGCAGCTCGGCCTCGGCGCGGGCCAGCACCTCGGCGTCGAGCAGCTCCCGCAGCTCGGCGCGGCCGAGCAGCTCGGCCAGCAGCGTGGAGTCCAGCGTGAGCGCCTGGGCCCGCCGCTCGGCCAGCGGCGCGTCGCCCTCGTACAGGAAGGTGGCGATGTAGCCGAACAGCAGCGACCGCGCGAACGGCGAGGGGGCGGTCGTCTCGACCTCGACGATGCGCACCTGCCGGGACTGCAGGCGCCGGGACAGCTCGACGAGGGCCGGCACGTCGTAGACGTCCTGCAGGACCTCGCGCATGGTCTCGAGCACCAGCGGGAACGTGGGGTGCCGGGCGGCGACCGACAGCAGCTGGGCCGACCGCTGGCGCTGCTGCCACAGCGGGGTGCGGCGCTTCGGGTCGCGGCGGGGGAGCAGCAGCGCGCGGGCGGAGCACTCGCGGAACCGGGCGGCGAACAGCGCCGAGCCGCCGGCCTCGTCGGCGACGAGCCGCTCGACGTCGTCGGGGTCGAGGGCGACCAGGTCGGCGACCGGTGAGTCGCTGTCGTCGGTGTCGGGCAGCCGCAGCACGATGCCGTCGTCGGCGTGGGCCACCTGCACCTCGACGCCGTGGCGTTCGCGCAGCCGGGCGGCGAGCGCCAGCGCCCAGGGGGCGTGGACCTGGGCGCCGTACGGCGAGTGCACGACCACCCGCCAGTCGCCGAGCTCGTCGCGGAACCGCTCGACGACGATGGTGCGGTCGTCCGGCAGCCGGCCGGTCGCCTCGCGCTGCTCGCGCAGGTAGGCGAGCAGGTTGTCGGCGGCCCAGTGCGTCCAGCCCCGTCGCGGACACCCGGGCGCGCGCGGCCGGCTCGTCCAGCGCCCCGACCTCGCGGACGAACGCGCCGACCGCGGCTCCGAGCTCGGCGGGGCGGCCAAGCGAGTCGCCGTGCCAGAACGGCAGGCGGCCGGGCGACCCCGGCGCGGGGGAGACGAGCACCCGGTCGTGGGTGATGTCCTCGATCCGCCAGGACGACGAGCCCAGCGTGAAGACGTCGCCGATCCGCGACTCGTAGACCATCTCCTCGTCCAGCTCGCCCACGCGGGACTGCCGCTCGCCGACCAGGAAGACGCCGAAGAGCCCGCGGTCGGGGATCGTGCCGCCGGAGGTCACCGCGAGGCGCTGGGCCCCCGGCCGGGCCCGGAGCACGCCCTCGGCGCGGTCCCAGACCAGCCGCGGCCGCAGCTCGGCGAACTCGTCGCTGGGGTAGCGGCCCGCGAGCATGTCGAGCACGGCGGCGTACGCCGAGTCGGGCAGCTCGGCGAACGGCGCCGCCCTGCGGGCCAGGGCCAGCAGCTCGTCGACCGGCCAGTCGTCGACGGCCACCATCGCGACGATCTGCTGGGCCAGCACGTCGAGCGGGTTGCGCGGCACCGAGAGCGCCTCGATGTCGCCGGCGACCATCCGCTCGGCGACGACGGCCGTCTGCACGAGGTCGCCGCGGAACTTCGGGAAGACGACGCCGCGCGACACCGCCCCGACCTGGTGGCCGGCGCGGCCGACCCGCTGCAGTCCGCTGGCCACCGACGGCGGCGACTCGACCTGGATGACGAGGTCGACGGCGCCCATGTCGATGCCCAGCTCCAGGCTCGAGGTGGCGACCACCGCGGGCAGCCGGCCGGCCTTGAGGTCTTCCTCGATGAGCGCCCGCTGCTCTCGGGAGACCGAGCCGTGGTGGGCGCGGGCGAGCACCTGCGGGGCGCCGCCGGACGACGCCGGACTGCGCCATCACCTGCGCCGGGGCACCCGAGACGTCGAGTGGCGCGCCCTCGGCGCGCTCCCAGGCGATCTCGTTGAGCCGGGCGCAGAGCCGCTCGGCCAACCGCCGCGAGTTGGCGAACACCAGGGTCGACCGGTGCGCGAGGACCAGGTCGGCGATCCGCTCCTCGACATGCGGCCACACCGAGGCGTGCCGGGCGCCCGCCTCGCCGCCGGCGGGCTCCGGCAGCGCGGCGAGGTCCTCCACCGGGACGACGACGCTGAGCTCGATCCGCTTGTCGGAGGGCGGCCGGACCACCTCGACGTGGCCGGCCGCGCCGCCGAGGAAGCGCGCGACCTCGTCGACCGGGCGGACCGTCGCCGACAGGCCGATCCGCTGGGCCCGGCGGCCGAGCAGGGCGTCGAGGCGCTCCAAGGTCAGCGCCAGATGGGCTCCCCGCTTGGTGCCGGCGACGGCGTGCACCTCGTCGACGATGACCGTCTCCACGCCGCGCAGGCCCTCGCGGGCGGACGAGGTGAGGATCAGGTAGAGCGACTCGGGCGTCGTGATGAGGACGTCCGGTGGGGTGCGGGCCAGCCGGCGGCGCTCGTCGGCCGGGGTGTCGCCGGTGCGCACGCCGACGGTGATCTGCGGCTCCTCGCCGCCCAGGCGCCGGGCCGCCTGCCCGATCCCGGCGAGCGGCGCGCGCAGGTTGCGCTCGACGTCGACGGCCAGCGCCTTGAGCGGCGAGATGTAGAGGACCCGGCAGCGCAGCGCGCGGTCGTCCGGCGGCGGCGCCGAGGCCAGCCGGTCGAGGGACCACAGGAAGGCGGCCAGCGTCTTGCCGGAGCCGGTGGGCGCGACGACCAGCACGTCCCGTCCGGTCGCGATCGCGTCCCAGGCGCCGGCCTGGGCGGCTGTCGCACCGGCGAAGGCGCCGTCGAACCAGGCGCGCGTCGCAGGGGAGAAGCCGCCTCCGCCGTCCGACCCGGAGGGCGCGTCGGCGCGCCCCTGATTGCGCCCTTGCATGCGCCCATCCTGTCCCGCCCCACCGACGATGTCGGCCGCTGGGGCTTCAGCCGCCGCTCGATCGGGCCGATCGTCTCGGTATGCGACCCCTCCGCTCGGCCCGCGTGGCCGTCCTGGCTGCCGTGACGGCGCTTGCCCTCTCCGGCTGCATCAAGCTCGACATGGACCTGACGGTGAGCAGCGACGACACCGTGAGCGGCGCCGTCATCTTCGCCATCGACGACTCCTTCGCCGACCTCCCGGGGGTCGACCCCAAGGACCTCTTCGAGGGCACGTCTCCCGTCGATCAGCCCAGCGCGGGCTCGGTCCGCGAGGAGCCGTACGAGGCCGATGGCAAGGTCGGGACCCGATTGGTCTTCGAGGGCGTGCCGATCGAGGAGTTCTCGCAGGGCGAGGGTGAGGACGCGCTGCGCATCACGCGTCAGGGCGAGACGTACGTCGTGACCGGGTCGCTCGACCTCACCGGCGACGAGACGGCTGCCGGAGCCGACGGGACCACCGGCGAGACGCCCCCGGTCGACCTCGGCGCGATCACCGACGCGGAGGTGCGCGTCGCGATCACGTTCCCCGGCGCGGTCATCTCCTCCAACGGCGACGTCGACGGCAACACCGTCGTGTGGGAGCCGGCTTTCGGAGAGGTCGTCGAGGTCCAGGCGGTGGCCGAGCGGGGCAGCACGTTCCCGTGGTCGCTGGTCGTGGCGGGCGCGCTGATCGCGGGGTTGCTGCTGGTCGGCGGATTGCTGGCGGTCACTATGCGGCGGGGCAAGGCGGCCCCGGCCGCGGCTCTGCCTGAGGGCTCGATCGTGCCCGGTGCCGCGATGGTGTCGGCTGGCGATGCTCCTGCGGCGGCAGATGAGCCGCCTGCTCCGGCCGACGAGGCCAACTCGTCCCGCCGCAGGCCTGAGCCTTCGGGCGGAACCCGCGGCGTTCAGGGCCGGGCGCGCGAGGCCAGGAAGGCCCGCACCCGAGCGCGGCCGCCGCGCGCGATGTGCGGGCCGTGGGTGAACGCGACCGTGTCGTACTCCAAGGCGCCCAGCAGGTGCGCCGAGCGCTCGTTCAGCGCGATGTCGTGGCAGTACATCCGCATCCCGATCCGCACCTGCGAGCGCCAGTAGTGGATGACGTCTCCGGTGATGAGCACGCCGGTGGGCTCGTGCAGGTACGAGGTGTGGCCCGGCGTGTGGCCCGGGGTGTGCACCACGCGCAGCCCGCCGGCGATGTCGACCAGGGCGCCGTCCTCCAGGGTCTGGTCGACGGCGACCGCGGGATAGCGGCCCCAGCGGGCCTTGAGCCCCGCCCACCGAAGGCTGGGGTCGATGGGCGGCGACGCGCCGGCCCGCAGGTGCTCGGCGTCCTCGCGGTGGGCCCAGACGGGAGCGCGGCTCATCTCTCGTACCCGGGCGACATTGCCGGCGTGGTCGGCGTGGGCGTGCGTGACCAGCACGCGGGTGACGTCCTCGACCCCGAGCCCGGCGTGCCGAAGGCCCGCCTCGAGCCGACCCCACGCCCACGGCATGCCGGCGTCGATCAGGGCGACCTGGCCGTCCTCGCCACGCAGGACGAACGCATTGATGCCGTCGGCGGGGGCCACCGGAACCCGCCAGACCCCGGGGGCCAGCAGGTGTGCCGGCGAGGAGCCCATCGCGCCCCTCCTTCGTCCGCCTCAGCGCCGGCCCGGCGCCCATGCAGGCTAGCGGCGGTGGTCGGCGCCGGGGCGGGATACCGTCGCGCCCGTGCGGTTGACGGAGTTCTGGCGGCGGATGGGCGAGCACCTCGGCCCGGCCTACGCCGACTCGTACGCCCGCGACCATGTCCTGGCGGGACTCGGCGGCCGCACCGTCTACCAGGCGATCGACGCGGGCGTGGCGACCGTCGAGATCTGGCGGGCGGTCTGGGCCGAGCTGGGGCTTCCGGCGCGGGAGCGCTGACGTGCCGGGCCGCGCGGCCCTCCAGCGGCGCACCCTGTGGATCCTGTCCGCCGCCCAGGTGCTCGGCGGGCTCGGGGTGGGGGCCAATGTCGCCGCGGGCGGGCTGATCGCCGCCGATGTCTCCGGTAGTCCCGCCGTGGCCGGCATCGCCTCGACCACCGCGGTGCTGGGGGCGGCCGCCGCCGCGATTCCGCTGGCCTCGCTGACCTCGGTGCGGGGCCGGCGGTACGGGCTGGCGGCCGGGATGCTCATCGGGGCGCTCGGCGCCGCGTTCGTGGTTGTCGGGGCAGCGCTCGGCTGGCTGCCGGCCGTGCTCATCGGGACCTTCGCCACGGGGGCGGCCACCGCGAGCGGGCTGCAGGCGCGGTACGCCGCGACTGACCTCGCCCCGCCGGCCAAGGCGGCCGGGGCCCTGTCACTCGTGGTGTGGGCGACGACGATCGGCGCCGTTCTCGGCCCCAACCTGGCCGGTCGGGGAGCCAGCATCGGCGAGGCGCTGGGCATCCTCGACCTCGCGGGCGTGTACGTGATCTCGGGCGCGGCCTTCCTGCTCGCCGCCGGCATCGTCTGGTTCGCCCTGCGGCCCGACCCCCTGCTGGAGGCCCGCCGCCTGGATCCGGCATCGGCGCCGAGCGCCGACGTCCCTCGGCTGCGCGCCAGGGTTCGGCTGGCCTGGGCGGTCGTCCGCCCGCGCCCGGATGCCGTCCTCGGCCTGGCGGCGGTCGCCCTCGGGCATGCGGCGATGGTGGCGGTCATGGTGATGACCCCCGTGCACATGGCGGGCGCCGACGTGACGGTGACCGTCATCGGCCTGGTGATCAGCGTGCACATCCTGGGCATGTACGCCTGGTCGCCGGTCGTCGGCTGGGCGAGCGACCGGTACGGGCGACGGCCGGTGCTCGTCGTCGGCTCCGGCTTGCTGCTGGCCGCCGCGGCGGTGGCCGGCCTGGCCCACGCCGACCACGCGGTGATGATGGGCGCGGGCCTGCTGCTGCTGGGCCTCGGCTGGTCGTGCACCCTCGTCGCCGGCTCGACGCTGCTGTCGGAGTCGGTTCCGATCGCGTCGCGTCAAGACGTCCAGGGCCTGTCGGACCTGTCGATGAACACCTGCGCCGCGGTGGGCGGCGCGCTCGCCGGAGGGGTGGTCGCCCTGCTGTCGTACGGGTGGCTCGCGTTCCTGGCCGGGGCGATCGTGCTGCCGCTCGCGGTGGCGGCGCTGCGGCGCGGGGCCCGCGGAGGCGACCACCGTCGGCTGAGCCCGTCGGCGTGTCGCGCGCGTTCGAACAGGTGTTCGGCTACTGTCCACAGCAGTTCCAGCCGCCCGTCTCTCCACAACCTGGTCCGCCGCTCTCGATCCTGTCGGACCCGGCCCCTAGCGTCGCCGCCATCAGCACCCCCTCGACCTCAAGGACGGACCCCATGGCTCCCTCGGCCCCCGACCGCGGCAAGGCGCTCGACGCCGCGCTCGCCCAGATCGAGCGCTCCTTCGGCAAGGGCTCGGTGATGCGCCTCGGCGACGAGGCCCGGGTGCCCATCGAGGTGATCCCCACCGGGTCGATCGCCCTCGACGTGGCCCTCGGGATCGGCGGCCTGCCGCGCGGTCGCGTCGTCGAGATCTACGGCCCGGAGTCCAGCGGCAAGACCACGGTGGCGCTGCACGCGGTGGCCAGCGCCCAGCGGGCCGGCGGCATCGCCGCCTTCATCGACGCCGAGCACGCGCTCGACCCCGACTACGCCCAGAAGCTCGGCGTCGACACCGACGCGCTCCTGGTGTCGCAGCCGGACACCGGCGAGCAGGCGCTGGAGATCGCCGACATGCTCGTGCGCTCGGGCGCCCTGGACATCATCGTCATCGACTCGGTGGCCGCGCTGGTGCCGCGCGCCGAGATCGAGGGTGAGATGGGCGACAGCCACGTCGGGCTGCAGGCCCGGCTGATGTCGCAGGCGCTGCGCAAGATGACCGGCGCGCTGGCCAACACCAACACCACGGCGATCTTCATCAACCAGCTCCGCGAGAAGATCGGGGTGATGTTCGGCAGCCCGGAGACCACGACGGGCGGCCGGGCGCTGAAGTTCTACTCGTCGGTGCGCCTCGACGTGCGCCGGATCGAGACCCTCAAGGACGGCACCGACGCCGTCGGCAACCGCACGCGCGTCAAGGTGGTCAAGAACAAGGTGGCCCCGCCGTTCAAGCAGGCCGAGTTCGACATCCTCTACGGCATCGGGATCAGCCGGGAGGGCGGCCTCATCGATGTGGGCGTCGAGCACGGCATCGTCCGCAAGTCGGGCGCCTGGTACACCTACGAGGGCGACCAGCTCGGGCAGGGCAAGGAGAACGCCCGTGCGTTCCTGCGGGACAACCCCGACCTGGCCGACGAGATCGAGAAGAAGATCAAGGAGAAGCTCGGCGTGGGCGCCACTCTGGACGCCCCGGTCGACCCGCTCCCGGCCCCGGTCGACTTCTGAGCCGTGCCACCCAGCCTCGGCGCGCGCTCCGGGGTCGGTCCTGACGGTCCGACCCCGGGGTCGTTGGCGGACGCATCCGCGGAGGCCGATCCCGAGTCGGTGGCCCGAGCCCTGGTGCTCCGTCGGCTCACGACCTCGGCGGCCACCCGGGCCCAGTTGGCCGCGTTGCTGGCCCGCCGCGGAGTGCCGGACGAGGTGGCCGAGCGGGTGCTCAACCGGTTCGGCGAAGTGGACCTGATCGACGACGCGGCCTACGCCCGGGCCTGGGTGGAGTCCCGGCACTCCGGCCGGGGCCTGGCCCGCCGGGCCCTGGCCTACGAGCTGCGTCAGCGGGGGGTGGCCGACGCCGACGCGGCCGACGCGCTTGAGGCCGTCGACCCCGAACGTGAGTTGGCCGCGGCCCGCGAGCTCGTCCGCCGCCGGCTGCCCGCCACCGAGGGCCTGGACCCAGCGGCCCGCACTCGCCGGCTGGCGGGCCTGCTCGCCCGCAAGGGCTACTCCGGCGGGCTGGCGATGCGGGTGGTGCGCGAGGCGCTCGCCGCCTCCGACGAGGACTGAGCCGCTCCAGGCCGCGGGAGGCGCCTCCCTGCGCGCCGCTTGCCCGGGGCACCCGGCCGCCTTAGCCTGGGGCGCAGAGGGATTCCCCCCGCGCAAGCGGGTTCGCATAGCACCGCCCGCACCACCCGATCACCCCACTTTCGACTGCGTTCCATTGGACCGAGCACCAACGCTCGTCGAGGGACCTCCCTGCGGAGGCCCTCTCCCCTCCCGCCGCGTACGGCGGGTGGGGCGGCGGGGCCGCCTCCCGGCGGCCGCGCCTTGACCGCCTCGGGCGGGGATCCCTCCCATGGTCGGCGCTCGCGCGCCGCCGGCGAAGGGAGCGGCCTGTGAACGCCACCTGGGGTGTGCTGCTGGCGGTGCTCGTCCTCATCGCCATCGGGCTGGTGGTCGTCGTCGTGCTGCTGCTTCGCCGGCCGACCGCAGCGGCGCCGGCCGCTCCGGCGGCCCCGGTGGTCGATCCGGCCGAGGCGGCCCAGGCCGCGGCCGGCGAGGTGCTGAGCGGCGCGCGCCGGGAGGCCGACGAGCTGCATGTGCGCGCCGAGTCCGAGGCGGCGGCCATTCGCGGCGCGGCCGAGGCCGCCCGCGAGCAGGCCCTCGCCGACGGGGCGCGGGTCCGCGAGCAGGCTGCCGCCGAGGCGCAGACGGTCCGCGATGACATCCGCGCGCAGCTGGGCGACCTGGAGCGGCGGATCCAGCGGGTCGCCGAGCGAGAGGAGCGGGTGGACGCGGAGTCGGCCCGCCAGGACGCCCGCGATCGAGAGCTGGATCGGGTGGAGGCCGAGCTCGCCAACCGCCGCGAGCAGCTGGCCGGGCTCGAGGCCGAGCGCGTCCACGTGCTGGAGCGGGCCGCCTCGATGACCGCCGACCAAGCCAAGGCCGAGCTGGTCCGGACCGTCGAGCACCAGGCCAAGCGGGAGGCGGCCCTCGTCGTCCGCGACCTCGAGCAGCAGGCCCGCGATGAGGGCGACGCGCGGGCCCGCAAGATCATCACGTTGGCCGTCCAGCGGCTGGCCAGCGAGCAGACCGCCGAGTCGGTGGTGTCGGTCCTGCACCTGCCCGGTGACGAGATGAAGGGCCGGATCATCGGCCGCGAGGGTCGCAACATCCGCGCCTTCGAGTCGGTGACCGGGGTCAACCTGATCATCGACGACACCCCCGAGGCCGTGCTGCTGTCCTGCTTCGACCCGGTGCGCCGCGAGGTGGGGCGGCTCACCCTGGAGGCGCTGGTCCTCGACGGCCGGATCCACCCGGCTCGGATCGAGGAGATCCACGAGCGCAGCAAGGCCGAGGTCGAGCAGCTGTGCATCCGCGCCGGCGAGGACGCCGTGGTCGAGCTCGGCATCACCGAGATGCACCCCGAGCTGATCGCGCTGCTCGGCCGGCTGCGCTACCGCACCTCGTACGGGCAGAACGTGCTCAAGCACCTCGTCGAGAGCGCCCACCTCGCCGGGATGATGGCGGCCGAGCTGCGGCTGCCGGTGCCGCTGCTCAAGCGGTGCGCCGTGCTGCACGACGTCGGCAAGGCCCTCACCCACGAGGTCGAGGGCAGCCACGCCATCATCGGCGCCGAGATCGCGCGCAAGTACGGCGAGCACGAAGACGTCGTCCACGCGATCGAGGCCCACCACAACGAGGTCGAGGTGCGCACCCTCGAGGCGGTGCTCACCCAGGCCGCCGACTCGATCTCCGGCGGCCGGCCGGGGGCCCGCCGCGAGTCGCTGGAGGCCTACGTCCAGCGGCTGGAGAAGCTCGAGGAGATCGCCACCGCGCACGAGGGCGTCGAGAAGGTCTTCGCGATGCAGGCCGGGCGCGAGATCCGCGTGATGGTGCTGCCCGACGCGATCGACGACACCGCCGCGCACGTGCTGGCCCGCGACATCGCCAAGCAGGTGGAGGCCGAGCTCACCTACCCGGGCCAGATCCGCATCACGGTCGTACGCGAGTCGAGGGCGACGGAGTACGCGCGCTGATGGGCGCTCGCACGTACGAGGTCCGCACCTACGGGTGCCAGATGAACGTCCACGACTCCGAGCGGCTGTCCGGCCTGCTGGAGGGCGCCGGGTACGCGCGGCCGGCCGAGGGCGAGGACGCCGATGTGATCGTCTTCAACACCTGCGCCGTGCGCGAGAACGCCGACAACCGGCTGTACGGCAACCTCGGCCACCTCGCCCCGGCCAAGGCCGCGCGGCCCGGCATGCAGATCGCCGTCGGGCGGGTGCCTGGCGCAGAAGGACCGCGGCGAGATCGCGCGCCGCGCGCCGTGGGTCGACGTCGTCTTCGGGACCCACAACATGGGGTCGCTGCCGACCTTGCTCGAGCGCGCCCGCCACAACGGCGAGGCGCAGGTCGAGATCCTCGAGTCGCTGGAGGTCTTCCCGTCCACGCTGCCGACGCGGCGCGAGTCCGCGTACGCGGCATGGGTCTCGATCAGCGTGGGCTGCAACAACACCTGCACGTTCTGCATCGTGCCCAGCCTGCGTGGCACCGAGAAGGACCGGCGGCCCGGCGACGTGCTGGCCGAGGTCGAGGCGCTCGTCGCCGAGGGGGTCCTCGAGGTCACCCTGCTCGGGCAGAACGTCAACTCCTACGGCGCGGAGTTCGGCGACCGCGAGGCGTTCTCCAAGCTGCTGCGGGCCTGCGGCGCGATCGACGGGTTGGAGCGGGTCCGCTTCACCAGCCCGCACCCGCGCGACTTCACCGACGACGTGATCGCCGCGATGGCCGAGACCCCGAACGTCATGCCGCAGCTGCACATGCCGCTGCAGTCCGGCTCCGACCGGGTCCTGCGCGCGATGCGGCGGTCCTACCGCGCCGACCGCTACCTGGGCATCCTCGACCGGGTGCGCGCCGCAATGCCCGAGGCGGCCATCACCACCGACGTCATCGTCGGGTTTCCCGGCGAGACCGAGGCCGACTTCGCTGACACGCTGCGGGTGGTCGAGCAAGCGCGCTTCGCCGGGGCGTTCACCTTCCAGTACTCCACGCGGCCCGGCACGCCGGCCGCCGAGATGGCCGACCAGGTGCCTGCGGAGGTCGTCGCCGAGCGGTACACGCGGTTGGCCGCCCTGCAGGACGAGATCGCGCTGCAGGAGAACCGCGCGCAGGTCGGGCGGATCGTCGAGGTGCTCGTGTCCGAGGGGGACGGGCGCAAGGACGGCGCCACGCACCGCTTGTCCGGCCGGGCCCCCGACAACCGGCTCGTCCACTTCGCGCCCGGTTCCCTCGCACCACGGCCGGGCGACGTCATCACGACCGAGATCACCTACGGCGCGCCGCACCACCTCGTCGCTGACGCCGAGCCCCTCGGGCTGCGCCAGACCCGGGCCGGCGACGCGTGGCTGGCCCGTCAAGACGCGGCCAGGGCGGCAGCCGTCGGCCAGTGGGGCCTTCCTCGGCCTGCCGGCGGTCCCTCCCCGCGCCGGCTGACGGCCCGCCCGCTCGCCGTGCCGAGCCGGACACCTCGCCGTACGGTGGCGGCGTGCCGCTCGCCGTCGTCTTCGCGCCCTGCGCCCCGATCCTCGTTCCCGAGGTCGCGAGCGGGGCCGCGGGCGAGCTGGACGGCCTGCGTGCGTGCCTGGACGCGGCGCTCGCCGAGGCGCTGGCCCTCGGCCCGGCGCTGGTGTGGGTGCTGGCCCCGGGGGAGCGCACCGGCCGGCATGACCCCCAGGGCCGGGCGTCCTTCGCCGGGTTCGGGGTGGCGGACTCGGCGGGTGGCGCCGGCGAGCCGCTGCCCGCAGCGCTGTCGGTGGGGGCCTGGCTGCTCGACCGGGCCGGGTGGACGGGCGAGCGCGCCTACACGACCGTCAGCGCCGGCGGCACGGGACTGCCCGAGGCGCCCGACGACGCGGTCGTGCTCGCCCTGGGCGACGGTCCGGCGACGCTCACCGACAAGGCCCCCGGTTCGCTCCACCCGGCCGCGCAGGCGTACGACGATGCTGTCTCGGCGGCGTTGAGATCAGGAGACCCGGCCGCTCTGGCGGCGCTGGACGCCGCGAGCGGGGCCCAGACGATGGCCGCGGGATCCCCGGTCTGGCGGGCGGCCGGCGGGCTGCTCACCGGCCGCTTCACGGTGTCGTGGCAGATGCGCCAGATGCCGTACGGGGTCGGCTACCACGCGGCGCTCTGGCGTCCGGCCTAGTCGCGCCGAGGCGCTCGCCCACCCTCGGTGGGGAAGGATGCGCAGGGTGAACCCCGCAATGGCGCGACCGCTCGATGGTCCGCCCCCCGTGATCGCGGTGGTGGGGCCGACCGCCTCTGGCAAGTCGGACCTGGCCGTGCGACTCGGTTCGGCCCTCGGCGGCGAGGTGGTCAACGCCGACTCGATGCAGCTCTACCGCGGCATGGACATCGGCACCGCCAAGCTGCCCCCGTCCGAGCGGCGCGGGGTCCCGCACCACCTGCTCGACGTGTGGGACGTCGGCACCGCGGCCAGCGTCGCGGAGTACCAGCGGCTGGCCCGCGAGATCGTCGAGGCGCTGCGCGCCGCGGGGCACGTGCCCGTGCTCGCTGGCGGATCCGGCCTGTACGTCCGGGCGGTGCTCGATGACCTGCGTTTCCCCGGTACCGACCCCGTGGTCCGGGCCCGGTTGGAGGCGGAGTGGGCCGAGCAGGGCCCCGCGGTGATGCACCGCCGGCTCGCCGAGGTCGATCCTGTCGCCGCAGCCTCGATCCTGCCGGGCAACGGCCGCCGGGTTGTTCGCGCGCTCGAGGTGGTCGAGCTGACCGGCCAGCCGTTCACCGCGACGCTGCCTGGCCCAGACCCCGTCTACCGGCCCGAGGCGCGGATCGGCCTGGCCGTGCCGAGGGACGTGCTGGATCGACGGATCGCCGAGCGCGTCGACCGCATGTGGGAGGCGGGACTGGTGGCCGAGGTGCGTCGCCTGGCCGATCAGATGGGCCTTCGCGACGGGGTCACTGCGTCACGGGCGCTGGGCTACCAGCAGGTGCTGGCGTTCCTCGACGGCGTGATCTCCGAGGCCGAGGCCAAGGCCCAGACGGGGCAGGCGACGAGGGCCTTCGCCCGCCGGCAAGACAAGTGGTTCCGCCGCGACCCGAGGGTGGTGTGGCTCCCGTACGACGACGCCGACCTGCTCGACCGCGCGCTGGCGGTCGTCGCCCAGGCGTCCTAGCGCCCGCGCAGGGTCGCGAACAGGTCGCCGCAGTCGCCCGGCGGACGGCCCGGCTCGACGTACCACTCGGTGCGGAAGACCCGTCGATAGAGCGGGCCGGGCATCCGGAGGAACGCCGCCAGGGTGCGATCGCCGGTGTCGGCCGTGGACTGGGAGGCGTGGGCGGCCATCGAGGCGCGCTTGGCGGCCAGCTGGTGGCGGACGTTGATGCGGTGGGTGATCGCCCCAGCGGCGCTGAACGCGCGCTCGAACGAGGTCGGGTCGAACTCGGGGGGGAATCGGTAGACCCGGGAGGCCAGCCGGATGGCCCTCAGCAGCCGGTCGCGGGGGACGGTGGCCTCAAGCACCAGCGGCGTGCCCGCCAGGGCGGCTGCGGCTGAGCCGGCCCGGTGCACCTGCACGTGGTCGGGGTGGCCGTACCCGCCGGCCGGGTCGTACACCGACACCGCGTCGGCCCGCTCCTCGTCGAGGACGGCGGCGATCCGCGCCGCCGCCTCGTCGACCGCGACCTGGGCGAAGGCCGCGACGCCCGCCGGGAGCCCGGCGCCCAGCCCATCCAGGCCCGAGTCGCCGAAACCGAGGTGCACGACGCGCGCGACGCCGAGCCGCCGGGCGGACTCCTCGAGCTCGCGCAGTCGGACCTCTGCCAGCGTGCGGCCCTCGGCGACGGCGGCCGCGGCGGCCAGGCCGGCCCCGCCGTCGGTGGCCACCACGAGCACCACGCGGTGGCCCTCGGCGGCCGCCTTGGCCATCGAGCCGGCCGTGAGCAGCGCCTCGTCGTCTGGGTGGGCGTGGACCACCACCCAGGTGAACCGCTCAAGGGCCTCCGGCACGCCGACATCCTGGCGCATGCCGCCCCCGCCGTACGGTGGGGCTCCGACCGGAAGCGACGAGGGAAGGGCGGCTGGCGTGCGGATCCTGCACGTGACGGACTGCTATCCGCCGCGCCTCGGGGGGATCGAGACCCAGGTGCACGGTCAGGCCACCCGGCAGCGGGCGGCGGGGCACCACGTCGAGGTCGTCACCGCGACGCCCGGCCACGGCGACGTGCGGTCCGGCCTCGACTCCGTGGACGGCGTTCCCGTCCACCGGCTCGCGATCCGGCTGCCGGCCGAGCTGCCGGTCAACCCGCTCGCCCCGCCCGAGCTGCGCCGGATTCTCGACGCGGGCCGCTTCGATGTGGCGCATGTCCATCTGGGGGTCGTCTCGCCGTTCGCGGTCGACGGCATGCGGGTGCTGGCCAAGGCGGGCCACCCCACGGCGGTCACCGTGCACTGCGTGTGGGGCTACCTCGAGGCGGCCTTCGACGTGCTCGACCACGTGACCGGGTGGAGCCGGCGGCGGCTCGCGTGGACCGCCGTGAGCGACTTCGCCGCCGAGCCGGTGCGCCGGGTGATGGGCGAGGACGTCGGCGTCATCCCCAACGGCATCGACCCTCAGCAGTGGCGCGTCGAGCCACGGCCGCGCCCCGCGGACGGCCCGGTACGCGTGGTGTCGGCGCTGCGGCTGGCCCGCCGCAAGCGCCCGCTCGCCATGCTGGAGGTGCTCGAGGCCGCGGCCGCGCAGCTGCCCGAGGGCGTCCGGCTGCAGGCCGACCTGTACGGCGAGGGGCCGCGGCGCGGATCGCTGGAGCGGCATCTGCGCCGCCGCCGGCTCGACTGGATCGCGCTGCCCGGGCGTCGCACGCCGGCCGAGCTGCGCGAGGCGTACGCCTCGGCGGACCTGTTCTTGTCGACGGCGCGGCTGGAGGCCTTTGGGATCGCCGCGCTGGAGGCGCGCACCGCGGGGCTCCCCGTGGTGGCCCGCTCGGACAGCGGTGTCCGCGAGTTCGTCACCGACGGTGTGGAGGGACTGCTGGCCGACAGCGACGCCGGGCTGGCCGCGGCGGTCGCCCGGCTGGCCGCGGACTCCGCCGAGCGCCGCCGGCTGGCCGAGCACAACCGCACCGTCGACCCGGAGTCGACCTGGGAGGGGGTGCTCGCCCGCACCGAGGTGGAGTACGCCCGCGCGATCGCGCTCGTCGGGGCCGGCGGCCCGGCCGCCTAGCATGGGCGGCATGGCCTGGCGGTTCCTCAAGGGGCACGGCACCGAGAACGACTTCGTGCTGCTGCCCGACCCCGACGGCGCCCTCGACCTCACGGCGACGCGGGTGGCGGCCCTGTGCGACCGGCGGGCCGGCATCGGCGGCGACGGGGTGCTCCGCGTGGTCCGCGCGGCCGCCGACCCCGACTCCGCGGCGATGGCCGCCGACGCCGAGTGGTTCATGGACTACCGCAACGCCGACGGCTCGGTGTCGGAGATGTGCGGCAACGGCGCCCGCGTCTTCGGGCGCTACCTGGTGGCCGCCGGGCTGGCCGCGCCAGGCCCGATCCCGGTCGCCACCCGCGGCGGCGTCCGCCTCGTCACCGTCCCCGTCGACGGCGACATCTCGGTTGAGATGGGCCGGCCGACGTTCGCGACGCTGCGGGCGATGCCCGTGGTCGCCGTCCGCGACGCCGCAGGCGAGAGCAGTTGGCCGGCCACGTCGGTGTCGATCCCCAACCCGCACGCCGTCGCGTTCGTTGACCACCTCGCCGATGCCGGCCCGCTCCGCGAACCCCCGCGCATCGGCCCGCCCGCGATGTTCCCCGACGGCGCCAATGTCGAGTTCGTCGTGGTGCACGCGCCGGGCCACCTGGCGATGCGCGTGCACGAGCGAGGCGTCGGCGAGACCCGCTCGTGCGGCACGGGCGCCTGCGCCGCTGCGATCGCGGCGCGCCGGCGGGAGGGCGACGGCTCGCCGCGGCTCTGGCGGGTGGACGTCCCCGGCGGCGCGGTGCACGTGGAGGAGCGCGCCGATGGGGAGGTCGTGCTCAGCGGGCCTGCGGTGCTGGTGGCCGAGGGCGTGCTCGACGAGGCCTGGCTCGCCCACCACCCGTGAGAAACGCGGTGGGCCTTTGCCCCCGTGGTCTGAGACGCTGGTGGCGATGACCGATCCACTCCGCCAGCCCGCCCCCGAGGACTCCTACCCCGGCGACGACCACGACTTCGCATCCGACGACGCCTTGGGAGCCGACCCCGGGTACGACGGCGAGCAGGCCGATCTCGCCGACCGCCAGGCCCTGCGCCGGGTGGCCGGCCTGTCGACCGAGCTGCAGGACGTCACCGAGGTCGAGTACCGGCAACTGCGGCTGGAGCGCGTCGTGCTCGTCGGCGTCTGGACCGAGGGCACCGCGCAGGACGCGGAGAACTCGCTGCGCGAGCTGGCGGCGCTGGCGGAGACGGCCGGCTCCCAGGTCCTGGACGGTCTGATTCAGCGCCGGCACAAGCCGGACGCCGCCACGTACATCGGCTCGGGCAAGGCCCGCGAGCTGCGCGACGTGGTGGTGGCGACCGGCGCGGACACCGTGATCGCCGACGGCGAGCTGACGCCGGGCCAGCTGATCCAGCTCGAGGACGTCGTCAAGGTCAAGGTGGTCGACCGCACCGCGCTGATCCTCGACATCTTCGCCCAGCACGCCCGCAGCCGGGAGGGCAAGGCCCAGGTCTCGCTCGCGCAGATGACGTACCTGCTGCCGCGGCTGCGCGGCTGGGGGCAGTCGATGTCGCGCCAGGCGGGCGGCCGGGTCGCGGGTGGCGCGGGCATCGGCTCCCGGGGCCCCGGTGAGACGAAGATCGAGACCGACCGGCGCCGGATCCGGCACGCGATGGCGAAGCTGCGCCGTGAGATCGCCGAGATGGGCCGCGCCCGTGAGACCCAGCGCCAGGAGCGGCGGCGGCACGCGGTGCCCTCGGTCGCGATCGCCGGCTACACCAACGCCGGCAAGTCGTCGCTGCTCAACCGGCTGACCGGCGCCGGAGTGCTGGTCGAGGACGCCCTTTTCGCCACTCTGGACCCGACGGTCCGCAAGGCGCGCACCCCGGACGGTCGGGCCTTCACCTTGTCCGACACGGTCGGCTTCGTGCGCCACCTCCCGCACCAGTTGGTGGAGGCGTTCCGCTCGACCCTGGAGGAGGTCTCCGGCTCCGACCTCATCCTGCACATCGTGGACGCCAGCGACCCCGATCCGGAGGGCCAGCTGAGCGCTGTGCGGTCGGTGCTGTCCGACATCGGCGCCGGCGCGCTGCCCGAGATCGTCGTGCTGAACAAGGCCGACCTCGCCGATCCGGAGGTGATCGCCCGGCTGCGTGCCCGCGAGCCCCACTCGGTGGTGGTGTCGGCGCGCACCGGCGAGGGAATGGGCGCGCTGCTGGCGGCCATCGAGGCCGACCTGCCGCGGCTCGAGGCCGAGGTGCACGCGCTGGTCCCGTACGACCGCGGCGACCTGGTGGCCCGGGTCCACGCGGGCGGAGAGGTGCTGGCCGAGGAGCACCTCGACACCGGCACGCTGCTGCGCGCGCGGGTCGGCCCGGCGCTGGCCGACGCGCTGTCGCCGTACGCCGTCGCGCCCTGATCAGGGGCTCATCGGCCCCGCGGTGACGGCTGCGTTGGGCCAAGCGGGTGAATCGCGCCCCCAGGCCCACGCGATCGGCTCCACCGGGGGAGCGGGCATCCCGAAGCACCAACCATGGGCCCCCTGCTGGCGTACGCGATCGGCGCCGTGGGCGCCGCCGCCGCGCTCGCCTGCCTGCTGAGGGCGAGGCGCGAGCCAGGTGGCGTGCGCGGCGTCTGGGTGATGCTCGCGACGGCCGCCGGGCTGGACGCGGCGTATGTCGCGGCCTCGGCCCACGGCCCGCCGACCGGGTGGGTCGCGATGCCGCTGCTCCACGTGATCGCGGCGGCGTTCGCCGTGGTCGCGCTCTTGAGGCTGTCCGACCCTGCCGAGGGGGTGCCCGATCTGCTGCCCGCCGGGCGGCTCGGTCGGCGCGGGCGGCTGGCCATCGAGAGCGGCGCGGCAGGCCTCGCGTTGGCGCTGATCGTCTGGCAGCTCATCCTGCCGTCGCTGACCGTCGAGGACGGCATCGGGCCGGCCTTCGCGGTCCTGGTGATCCCGATGGCCGACGTCGTCGTGGCGTGCGCCGCGGTGCTGGCGCTGGCCAGGGCCAGGCAGGTCACGGTCACCCCGTTCCGGACGCTCCGGGGGGTGGCCGCCGGATTGGGCCTGCACGCCGCCGGGTCGGGCCTGCTCGGGCTCGGCATCGCGACCAGCTCACCGGTTGTGCTGCCCCTTGCGCTCCTCCTCATCGTCGCCGGCGACCTGGCGTTGATGGCGGGGGCGCTGCGCCCGGTGGGCGAGCGTGACACCGAACGCGAGCACCGCGGGCGCGAGCGGGCGGCCGTGCTGGCCCCGGTGGCGCCCCTGGTGCTCGCCGGGGTGCTGTGGGTCGGCGTGGAGTTGGGCGGGATGCCGCTCACGCCGGTCGCCACGGCCCTGGGCATCTGCATGATCCTGGTCCTGCTCGCGGGAGCGGTGATCGCCCGGCTGGACAACATGCAGATCGCGCGGCAGCTCGAGGAGCGGGTCAGCGAGCGCACCTTCGACCTGGGGACCCGGGAGAAGTGGTTCCGGTCGCTGGTGCAGAACTCCTCCGACATCGTGACGGTTGTCGACGCCCAGGGCGTGATCCGCTACCAGACGCCGTCGATCGCGCGGATCCTCGGCCATGACCCCGAGGCCCTGATCGGCCGCCGGCTTCGCGACCCTGCTGAAGCCGGGCGACGCGCATGTCCTCGACCAGGTGATGGCCGCCGCCGCCAAGAACCCCGAAGGGGCGCATGTCGTCGAACTGCTGGTCTGGGCCGCCGACGGACGGTGGCGCTCCTCGGAGGTCCAGGTCACCTCGCTGCTCGCCGACCCCGACATCCGCGGGGTCATCTTGACGATCCGTGATGTGAGCGAGCGGCGCCGGATGGAGGAGCAGCTGACCCGCCAGGCGTACACCGACGGCCTCACCGGCCTGGCCAACCGGGCCTTCTTCACCACCCGCGTGGAGCAGGTCCTGGCGGGAGCGCCGCGGGGCACGGTCGGGGTGCTCTTCCTCGATCTGGACGGTTTCAAGGCCGTGAACGACGCCCAGGGCCACGCGGTGGGCGATGAGCTGCTGGGGCTCGTCGCCCAGCGCCTTCGCGGCTGCGTCCGCCCAGACGACCTGATCGCCCGGCTCGGAGGGGACGAGTTCGCGATCCTGGTCAACGGCCTGGAGGTCGAGCGGGCCGCGCTGTGGGTGGCCCAGCGCGCCCAGCGGGTCCTGGCCAGCGACTTCCGGATCGGCGGCCGCGCGACGTCGCTCGGCGCATCGACGGGGATCGCCATCAACGACGCGGGCGGAGAGACGGCCGACCAGCTGCTGCGCAACGCCGACCTGGCGATGTACCGCGCCAAGGCGATGGCGCGGTCGTCGTTCGTGCGCTTTGAGGCGCAGATGCACGACGCCCTCATGCACCGGGTGGAGGCCGAGAAGGACCTCAGGCGGGCCGCAGCGGCGGGGGACCTGCGACTGCACTACCAACCGCTCGTGGACCTCAGGTCGGGGCGGGTGACCGGGGCTGAGGCGCTGATGCGCTGGCAGCACCCGACCCGCGGGCTGCTGCCGCCGGACGACTTCATCGCCCTCGCCGAGGAGACCGGGCTGATCCACGAGCTCGGGGCCTGGGCGCTGGCCGAGAGCGCCCGCCAGGGGGCCGCGTGGCAGGACCACGCCCCGCCCGGAGGGATGTTCCGGATGTCGGTGAACGTCTCCGCCAGCCAGCTCACCTCGGGGCTGCCGCGGATGGTGCGGGACACCCTCGCGGCGGTCCGGCTGCCGGCGGCGGCGCTCACGCTGGAGATGACCGAGTCCGTGCTGCTCGAGCGCACCGACGAGGTCACCACCCTGTTCCGCCGGCTCAAGCAGGTGGGCGTGCGGCTGGCGCTGGACGACTTCGGCACCGGGTACTCCTCGCTGTCGTACCTGGCGCGCTTCCCGGTGGACGTGTTGAAGATCGACCGGGCGTTCATCGTGGCGATGGGCAGCACCTCCGACCACGCCGAGCTGGCCCGCACCATCGTGCAGCTGGGCCGCACCCTGAAGCTGGTGACGGTGGCCGAAGGCGTGGAGACCGAGGAGCAGCGAGACCAGCTGGCGGCGATGGGCTGCGACCTGGGGCAGGGGTACCTCTTCTCGCGGCCGCTGCCCGCCGACGAGCTGGACGCCGTGCTGCGCGGCGGCGCCCTGTTGCCCGCCCCCTGACCTGGGGACGGCGGGGACGGGCGGCCCAGCCCGATCGGGGAGACTGGCCCCATGACCGGGGGCGCAGCGGATGCAGCACCGGACGCCGGCACGGGCGAAGGGCAGCGGGCCGCCGAGGCACGATCGACCCCCGACGTGCGCGAGGCGCTCGCCGCCGCGGTCGCAGCGGTGGGTGGCGATGAGCGGCCCGGCCAGATCGAGATGGCGGTGGCGGTCGGCGACGCCTTCGAGACGGGCGAGCACCTCCTGGTCCAGGCCGGAACCGGCACGGGCAAGTCCCTGGCCTACCTGGTGCCGGCGATCCTGCGGGCGATGGAGACCGGCCGCCCGTGCGTGGTCGCGACCGCCACCATCGCCCTCCAGCGCCAGCTGGTCGAGCGCGACCTGCCGCGCGTGGTCGACGCCCTCGCGCCGCTGGCCGGCCGCCACCCGACGTTCGCGATCCTCAAGGGCCGCCACAACTACGCCTGCCTGCACCGGCTGAACGAGGGTCTGCCACCGGAGGAGGACGAGCCGGCCGCGCTCTTCGACCCGACCCCCCGCACGGCGCTGGGGCGAGACGTCATCCGCCTGCGGGCCTGGGCCGAGGAGACCGAGACCGGCGACCGGGACGAGCTCGTGCCCGCTCCGCTGGATCGGGCCTGGCGGTCGGTGTCGGTCACCTCGCACGAGTGCGTGGGCGCGGCCAAGTGCGGCTACGCCGACGCCTGCTTCGCCGAGGCTGCGCGGGCCCGCTCCCGCGAGGTGGACGTGGTCGTGACCAACCACGCGATGCTCGCCATCGACGCCTTCGCCGGCATCCCGCTGCTCCCCGAGCACGACGCCGTGGTCGTCGACGAGGCCCATGAGCTGGTTGACCGGGCGACCGATGCCGTCACCGACGAGCTGACCCAGGCGATGGTCGAGCGCGCGGCCCGGCGGGCCCGCAAGCACGTCGAGCCGCAGGTGCACGAGGACCTCCTGCTGGCGGCGGAGGCGCTGGGCGAGGCCCTCGCCGAGGCCGACGGCGGCCGGATCGCGACCCCGCGCGGGGCGCTGTTCGACGCGCTCGTGGCCGTCCGCGACCTCGGCCACGCGGGGTTGTCGGCGTTCGCCGGCAAGGCCCGCGGCGGGGAGTCCGACGCCGGGGGCGACGCGGAGCGGCAGCAGGCCCGCGCCTCGCTGGAGGAGGTGCACGAGATCGCCGGCCGGATCGTCGCCGCCGGCGAGCACGACGTGCTGTGGGTCCGCACCAGCGAGCGCAGGCCGCCCATCCTGCACCGCGCCCCGCTCTCGGTGGCCGGGCTGCTTCGCGAGCTGCTGTTCGGCGACCGCGCCGCCGTGCTCACGAGCGCCACGCTGGAGCTGGGCGGCTCCTTCGACGCCGTGGCCCGCTCGCTTGGGCTCCTCGGCGGCGCCGAGGAGGAGTCGGCTCCGGCCTGGCGCGGCCTCGATGTCGGCTCGCCGTTCGACTACCCGCGCCAGGGGATCCTGTACGTCGCCCGCGGGCTGCCGCCGCCGGGGCGCAGCGGGCCGAGCCCGGAGCTGCTGGACGAGCTGGCGGCGCTCATCGAGGCCGCCGGAGGCCGCACGCTGGGGCTGTTCTCCTCCCAGCGGGCGGCGGTGGCCGCGGCCGAGGCGCTGCGCGAGCGGCTCGACCTGCCGATCTTGTGCCAGGGCGACGATGCGACCGCCGAGCTGGTCAAGCAGTTCGCCGCCGACGCGCAGACCTGCCTGTTCGGCACCCTGTCGCTGTGGCAGGGCGTCGACGTGCCGGGCGACTCCTGCGCCCTGGTGGCGATCGACCGGATCCCGTTCGCGCCGCCCGACGACCCGCTGCACAAGGCCCGGGTGGACGCCGCCGGGCCGGCCGGCTTCATGGCGGTGAGCGTCGCCGACGCGGCCCTGATGCTGGCCCAGGGCGCCGGGCGGCTGATCCGCTCGCATGAGGACCGCGGGGTGGTGGCGCTGCTCGACTCGCGGGCGGCCACCGCGCGCTACGGGTCGTATCTGCTGCGCTCGCTGCCGCCGTTCTGGCGTACCGACGACGGCGAGATCGCCCGGGCGGCGCTGCGCCGGCTGGCGGGGGAGTAGCGCGGGAGGATCGGCGCGGCCGGTCAGATCCGGCGCAGCACCGCGGTGACCCGGCCGAGGATCGTGGCGTGGTCGCCGTCGATCGGGTCGTACTGCGGGTTGTGCGGCAGCAGCCAGATGTGGCCGTTCTTGCGCTTGTACGTCTTGACCGTGGCCTCGCCGTCGAGCATGGCGGCGACGATCTCGCCGTTGTCGGCGACCGACTGCTGGCGCACCACGACCCAGTCGCCGTCGCAGATCGCCGCGTCGACCATCGAGTCGCCCTGGACCTGGAGCAGGAAGAGGGTGCCCTCGCCGACGAGCTGCTTGGGCAGCGGGAAGACATCCTCGACGGCCTGCTCGGCCAGGATCGGCCCGCCGGCGGCGATCCGGCCCACGAGCGGGACGTACGACGGCTGCGGGCGCTCGTCACCGGAGCCGGTGGGGTCGACCCACTCCTCGCCCTCGGTGGGCAGCACCTCGATCGCGCGCGGGCGGTTCGGGTCGCGTCGCAGGTAGCCCTTGCGCTCGAGGGCGCTCAGCTGGTGGGCGACGCTGCTGGGGCTGGTGAGGCCGACGGCCTCGCCGATCTCGCGCATGCTCGGGGGGTAGCCCTTGCGCTCGACGGCGTCACGGATCACCTCGAGGACGCGGCGCTGGCGGGCGGTGAGCCCGTCATGGCCGGCCGGGCCGTCGGGCAGCTCGGCGACATTGTCAGTCAGCTGGTCGGCGTTCGGGTCGGACATGGGTCCTCCTGAGGTCTGGTGCCGCGGGTCCTGAGGGTCGAACTGGGTCGTGCCGGTTGGACTGTCGGACCCCCCAGGCACTGTGGGTGGTGTCGCCGCAGCGGGCTCGCGCACCGGGTGCGCTGCGACGTGGACGCCACCGGAGGGCCTCCGGGATCACGGTCACGATATCGGGGGTCGGACAGATGTTTCAAACATCTGTTCGAAGTGTCGTGGACTTTCCGGGTCCTCCGGTGGTACAACTCGTACACGCGTTCGATCGTACACCCGTTCGACCCGGATCTGACGGGGTTCCCGTCGCAGGAGGCAGTCATGGCCAGCACCATCGAGCAGCACGCAGCGCCGATCCGGCTCACCAGGCGCGGGCGGGTCGTGGTCCGGCTGGTGCTGCTCGCCGTGCTGACGCTGCTGGTGGTGGCGTTCTCACTGGGGCGGCTGGCGGGGTCGGCCCAGGCCGGCGACGGCAGCGAGACCACGGCCGTGGTGGTGCAGCCGGGCGACACGCTGTGGGAGATCGCCCGGGCCGCCGACCCCGCGGCCGACCCGCGCGACACCATCGACGCGATCGCCGAGCTCAACGGCCTGGCCGGCCCGATCGTGCCCGGCCAGCAGCTGCTCATCCCCGCCTGAGCGACCGCTGGCTGGGCTCGCGGAGGCCCGCGACACGCCGCCGGTCGGTCCCGGCGCCGCGCTGACCTGCGGTGACACGCCCGCCGCGCGCGACACGCCGCGAACCTTGAACCGCTACTTGCCAGCACCAGGCCCCGAGGCTACGGTTCCCCCACATCTAGTAGTTACACCGCTGTAAGTCATCCACAGGTTGTGGTCCCCGGGGCACAGGTTCTCCCCAGGACATCCCCAGGGTGGTCCACAGCGTCGGTCCGCAGCGAGGCCCCATCCGGGCCCCGGAGCCCGAGAGGAGCCGCTCGTGCACTGCCCGTTCTGCCGTCACGACGACTCCCGGGTCATCGACTCGCGTACGGCCGACGACGGCGCCGCGATCCGCCGCCGCCGTCAGTGCCCGGCCTGCCAGCGCCGCTTCACCACCGTCGAGGTGGCCAGCCTGGTCGTGGTCAAGCGCTCCGGGGCCACCGAGCCGTTCAGCCGCGCCAAGGTCGTCGCCGGCGTCCGCAAGGCCTGCCAGGGCCGCCCGGTCACCGAGGACGACCTCGCGGTGCTCGCCCAGCGCGTCGAGGACGCCGTCCGGGGCGCCGGCTCGGCCGAGGTCGACGCCCACGACGTCGGCCTGGCGATCCTCGGCCCGTTGCGCGAGCTCGACGAGATCGCCTACCTGCGCTTCGCCAGCGTCTACCGCGCCTTTGAGTCCCTGGAGGACTTCGAGGCCGAGATCGCGCTGCTGCGCGCCGAACACGAGCCCCTGGGGGTCGAGCCCGCCGTCGAGGGGGCCGGCGCCAACCCGCCGTAATCCCGCTGAGCCCGCACCACCCGCCCGACCCGACACGCCAACCCATCAGACCCTCAACACCCGCCGCCGGAGGGGAAGCCGGCGCCCGCGGACGATGTTGAACAAGCGGAGGAGGACCGCACCCATGACCGAAACGGTCGACAGCACCCCGAACGCCGGATCCGGCGCGAAGCCGAGCCAGGGCAAGCGCCCCGTGGTGGTGCGCAAGGGCCTGAGCCTGGAGCGCCTCTACACGACCGCGGGCGTGCACCCGTACGACGAGGTGACCTGGGAGCGCCGCGATGTCGTCCAGACCAACTGGAAGACCGGCGAGACCGTCTTCGAGCAGCGGGCCGTGGAGTTCCCGGACTTCTGGAGCGTCAACGCCTCGACCATCGTCACCACCAAGTACTTCCGCGGCGCGGTCGGCACCGACGTCCGCGAGTGGAGCCTGCGCCAGCTGATCGACCGGGTCGTGCTGACCTACACCAAGGCGGGCAAGGAGCACGGCTACTTCGCCACCGACGCCGACGCCGAGGTCTTCGAGCACGAGATCACCTGGATGCTGCTGCACCAGGTGTTCAGCTTCAACAGCCCGGTCTGGTTCAACGTCGGCACGCCGTCGCCGCAGCAGGTCAGCGCCTGCTTCATCTTGTCCGTCGACGACACGATGGACTCGATCCTCAACTGGTACCGCGAGGAGGGGATGATCTTCAAGGGCGGCTCCGGCGCCGGCCTCAACCTCTCCCGGATCCGCTCGTCCAAGGAGCTGCTGTCCTCCGGCGGCACCGCCAGCGGCCCGGTCTCCTTCATGCGCGGCGCCGACGCCTCCGCGGGCACCATCAAGTCGGGCGGCGCCACCCGCCGCGCGGCGAAGATGGTCGTGCTCGACGTCGACCACCCCGACATCGAGGAGTTCGTCGAGACCAAGGCGCGCGAGGAGGACAAGATCCGCGCGCTGCGCGACGCCGGCTACGACATGGACCTCGGCGGCAAGGACATCACCAGCGTCCAGTACCAGAACGCCAACAACTCCGTGCGGGTCACCGACGAGTTCATGCGCGCGGTCGAGGCCGGCGGGTCGTTCGGCCTGCGGGCCCGCGCCACGGGCGAGGTCATCGAGACCGTCGACGCCCGCGGCCTGTTCGAGAAGATCGCGCACGCCGCCTGGCTGTGCGCCGACCCCGGCATCCAGTACGACGACACGATCAACGACTGGCACACCAACCCCGAGACCGGCCGGATCACCGCGTCCAACCCGTGCTCGGAGTACATGAGCCTGGACAACTCCTCCTGCAACCTGGCCAGCCTCAACCTGCTCAAGTTCCTCAAGGTCGACGACACCTTCGACGCGGTGACCTTCGCCAAGGCCGTCGAGCTGATCATCACCGCGATGGACATCTCGATCTGCTTCGCGGACTTCCCGACCGAGTCGATCGGCGACACCACCCGCAAGTACCGCCAGCTCGGCATCGGCTACGCCAACCTCGGCGCGCTGCTCATGGCCTCGGGCCTGGCGTACGACAGCGACGCCGGCCGCGCGCTGGCCGCGTCCATCACCTCCCTGATGACCGGCACCGCCTACAAGCGCTCCGCCGAGCTGGCCGGGGTCGTGGGGCCGTACGAGGGCTTCGCCCGCAACGCCGAGGCGCACGCGCGCGTCATGCGCAAGCACGCCGCCGCCAACGACGCGGTGCGCACGCACTCGTCGCTGGACAAGGACGTCCAGCGCCTGGCGACCAAGGCGTGGTCGGACGGCATCAAGATCGGCGAGAAGAACGGCTGGCGCAACGCCCAGGCCTCGGTCCTGGCGCCCACCGGCACCATCGGCTTCATGATGGATTGCGACACCACCGGCATCGAGCCGGACTTCTCGCTGGTGAAGTTCAAGAAGCTCGTCGGCGGCGGCTCGATGCAGATCGTCAACCAGACGATCCCGCGGGCGCTGCACAAGCTCGGCTACACCGAGGAGACCATCGAGGCGATCGTCGAGCACATCGCCGAGCACGGCCACGTGATCGACGCCCCGGGCCTGCGGCCCGAGCACTACGACGTGTTCGACTGCGCGATGGGCGCCCGCTCGATCGAGGCCATGGGCCACGTGCGGATGATGGCGGCCTGCCAGCCGTTCCTGTCCGGCGCGATCTCCAAGACGGTCAACCTGCCCGAGACCGCCACGGTCGAGGAGATCGAGGACGTCTACCTGCAGGGCTGGAAGCTCGGCCTCAAGGCGCTCGCGGTCTACCGCGACAACTGCAAGGTCGGCCAGCCGCTCAGCGACGCCAAGGCCAAGTCGGCCGACGCGCCCGCCGCGACGGTGGTCGTCGAGCACAAGCCGACCCGCAAGCGGCTGCCGAAGAAGCGCCCGAGCCAGACGGTCTCCTTCAGCGTCGGCGGCGCCGAGGGCTACCTCACGGCCGGCTCCTACCCCGACGACGGCCTCGGCGAGGTCTTCCTCAAGCTCGGCAAGCAGGGCTCGACCCTGGCCGGGGTGATGGACGCCTTCTCGATCGCGGTGTCGATCGCCATCCAGTACGGCGTGCCGCTCGACGCGTTCGTCTCGAAGTTCGTCAACATGCGCTTCGAGCCGGCCGGCCTCACCGACGACCCCGACATCCGGATGGCGCAGTCGGTGATGGACTACATCTTCCGCCGCCTCGCCCTGGACTACCTGCCCTTCGACGAGCGGTCGGCCCTGGGCATCTACACCGCCGAGGAGCGCCAGCGCCAGCTCGAGACCGGCTCGTACGAGGCCAGCGAGCCGGAGGACTTCGAGACGCTGTCGCAGTCGGCCCCCGTCGCCGAGGGCACCATCTCGGCCGCCGCGGCCGAGGCGTCGGTGGCCTCGACCCCGATCCACATCGAGGCGCCCGCGCCAGCCGGCGTGCACTCCTCGGCCGAGTTGATGGACCGGTTGCAGGGCACCGCCTCCGACGCCCCGATGTGCATGACCTGCGGGGTCAAGATGCGCCCCGCTGGCTCCTGCTACGTCTGCGAGGGCTGCGGCAGCACCAGCGGCTGCAGCTGACCGGCTGACGCCAAGTGGCACCGCGGCGCCTGAGGGCCGCCCAAGCCGGGAGACCTGATCGGCCCCCAGAAGCCGATCGATAGCAATCTCGAGGCTGACAGAAGGCTACGATGAAGTTCATGTCCTCGCCCCGCTGCGTCCGCGTTTGGGAGAACCGCAATCTGGCGAAGTTGCAACAGCTACGCCTGAAGGTGCCCGCCGGCATTGAGCGAGTTCAAGCGATGCCGGGTACTGATCGTGGAAGAAGACCGTGGCGATGCAGTTCGCGCCGCGAGTGGGTGTCGGTCTTGCCCGAGACTCAGGCGCCGGCAGGGCGTACTCCTCCCCGGCCGCTGCACGATCGCGAGGTCCGTCTCGCGCCGTCGGCAGGGAGCCTCGCGTCACCCGGACGACGTCGGCAGGCGCGCCGTCCGCCCCTGGCCGCGGCGCCGCACATGGGCGGCCTGAAGGTGATCGCCGCCGGTGCGGGGCTGACGCTCACGGCTGGGCCGGTGGCGGTGTCCTCGACTGACGCGGATCTTCCCGGCACGAGGGGGACGCGAGGCTCGACGCGGCACGACGGGCCGACGTCGAGCGGCACGAGGTCGAGTGGGAGCGGCGCTCCGCGATCGGCCGTGACAGCCGCGCCTCACCCGCGCCTGCTTCGGTGGTGAAGATCGCCCGTCGCCCCGTGCGGTGCATGCACGCACCCAGCCCGAGCCGCGCGTCCCATCGCGGCACGCTCGAGGCGTGCCGATGGGCGACGAGGTACTCCGACGTAGCGGGCGCTGGCTGCGGGGTGTCCACGAGTCGTTCGCTGGAGATGGCCGCGGACGGAATCACGGGATGCAGCGTGGCGACCGACAACATCCCAGGTACTGCTGTCCACCGCCTCAGCGGCTCATTGCGGTCTCCGAGGTGAGGAAGCCCCGTACCACAGCTACCGGGTTCGTCGGTACGTGAGCAGGCGGTATGGGATCCAGCCCGTGCCAGCAGAAGGCATCGACGGGCATCACCTTGCGGACACGGGCGGCGAGCTCCTCGTGCACGGGCGCCGTAGGGCATTGGCCGCGCGCGCCGGGACCCGCTCGACGTCGCTCGACGCAGTCGCCCTACATCCCATCGGCCCACTCGGCCATGGCTGCACCGAGCTGCCGTTCGTGCAACCACCCACATGCTCGAAAGATCCGCTGCGCGGGGACGCATGGCCCGTGAGTCCGCCAACACGAGATCCCGCCGACACGGGACCCGCCGGTGACGCGAAGCCGCGTTACTTCCACGGCACCCGGGCCGACCTCAAGCCGGGGGACCTCCTCGGGCCCGGCAGGGCCTCGAACTTCGGCACCCGGAGAAAGGCGAACTTTCGTCTACCTGACCGCCACCCTGGACGCGGCGGCCTGGGGAGCGGAGCTGGCACTCGGCGAGGGACCCGGCCGGATCTACGTCGTGGAGCCGACCGGCCCGATTGAAGACGACCCCAACCTGACCGACAAGTTGTTCCCCGGCAACCCGACGAAGTCCTACCGCACCCGGGAACCGCTGCGGGTCACCGGCGAGGTGGCCGACTGGCAGGGGCATCCCGCCGAGGCGATCCAGGCCATGCAGGACCACCTTGGGCGACTCAAGGCCCAAGGGGTCGAGGCCATCGACGACTGAGCCGACCCCGCCCCCGGGCTCCGTCCAGCCGGTCAGCGGGCCTTTCGAGCGGTGTCGGCGCTGGCCAGCGGCTGGTCGAGCAGCCGACGGTAGGGGACGCTGAACGGCCGGCTGGGCCCGTGCAGCACGGTCTGCGCGTCGGTGCTCCCGAACATCTGCGCAAGCCGGGCCACCACCCCGGTCCAGCCGGTCTGGTGCGAGGCCCCGATGCCGGAGCCGTTGTCGCCGTGGAAGTACTCGTAGAACAGGATGTTGTCCCCCCAGGCCGGGTCCTCCTGGAAGAGCTCGCTCCCGCCGAAGACCGGCCGGCGCCCGTCCTCATCGCGCGTGAACGTCGTGACCAGGCGGCGGCTGAGCTCCTCGGCCACCTCGTACAGCGTCATCTCGTTCCCGGAGCCGGTCGGGCACTCGATCCGGAAGTCGTCGCCGTAGTAGAGGTAGAACTGCAGGAGCGCCCGCACCAGCAGCACGTTGATCGGCACCCACACCGGCCCGCGCCAGTTGGAGTTGCCGCCGAACATCCCCGACCGGGACTCGGCCGGCTCGTAGCCGACGGTGAAGTCCTGCCCGGCGACGTGCACCGTGTACGGGTGCTCCTCGTGCCACTTGCGAGACCGAGCGGATCCCGTGCGGGCCGAAGAACCGGTCTTCGTCGAGCATCCGGGCGAGGATGCGGCGCAGCTTGTGCTCGTCCACCAGGGCCAGCAGCCGCCGGCCGTCGACGCCGGGGACGCGCGGGTCTGAGATGGATCCGAGCAGGTCCGCGTTGCGGGCGAGGTAGTCGCCGATCTCCTCGGCGACGTGGGGGAAGCGCTCGAGCGTGCTCTGCGGGACGACGGCCGTGGCGCACAGCGGCAGCAGGCCGACGAGGGAGCGCACCTTGAGCCGCTGCCCGGTGCCGTCGGGCAGCCGCAGGACGTCGTAGAAGAAGCCGTCCTCCTCGTCCCACATCTCGTCCGGGTGCTCGCCCAGGGGGTCCATGGCGGCGGCGATCTGGAACCAGTGGTGCACGAACTTGGTGATGAACCCCTCGTACGCCGGGTCGTGCTCGGCGAGCGCGAGGGCGATCTCGAGCATGTTCTGGCTGTAGAAGGCCATCCAGGCCGTGCCGTCGGACTGCTCGAGGCTGCCGCCGCCCGGGATGCCCGCGCTGCGGTCGAAGACCCCGATGTTGTCCAGGCCCAGGAACCCGCCCTGGAAGAGGTTCTTGCCGCTGGGGTCCTTGCGGTTGACCCACCAGGTGAAGTTGACCAGGAGCTTGCTGAAGGTCTCCTGGAGGAACGCCACGTCGTCGGCGTCGGCGTCGGTCTCGCCTGCGTGGCCGGCCATCTGCCGCTCCAGCCCGGAGACCAGCGCGAGCGCCCACGCGTGCACCGGGGGGTTCACATCGCCGAAGTTCCACTCGTACGCCGGGATCTGCCCGGTGGGGTGCAGGTACGGGCTGGACAGCATCAGGTCGAGCTGGCTCTTGGCGAAGTCCGGGTCGACCATGGCCAGCGCGACCGTGTGGAAGGCCAGGTCCCAGGCGGCGTACCAGGGGTACTCCCACTTGTCGGGCATCGAGATCACGTCGTCGTTGAGCATGTGGAACCACTGCTGGTTGCGCACGCCGAGGCGGCTCGGCGCGCGCAGCGGGTGCGCGGAGTGCTCCCGAAGCCACAGGTCGAGGTCGAAGTAGTAGTGCTGCTTCGACCACAGCATCCCGGCCATGGCCTGGCGCAGCACCTGGGCCTCGTCCGGGCCGAGCGAGGGCGGCGTGATCGAGGCGTAGAACTCGTCGGCCTCCGCCTCCCGCGCCGACATCACCGCGTCGAAGTCGGCGAAGGGGTCCGTCTTGGACGGGGGGGTGGAGGTCAGCCGGTAGCGCAGGACCGCCTCGCCCCCCGCGGGGACGACCGCCTGCCAGTGCGCGGCGACCTTCGTGCCCGAGGCGTCGTTGACCGCGGCCGCCTCCCCGTCGACGACCCGCCGGTTGACGCCGTCCTTCTGGTACGGCGCGGTGTTCGGCTGGCCCCCGATCCGCTCGGTGTTGGTCTCGTTCTCGCAGAACATCAGCTCGACGGGCTCGGCCACATGCAGCCAGAGGTCCCCGAGAGCCTCGTGATGGGCGTGGACGGACCGACCGGCGGCGTCGCCAGCGGCGGCCTCCAGGGTCGGCTTCGCCTTGGCCCGGCCCCACGACCACGTGTTGCGGAACCACAGGGTCGGCAGCAGGTGGACCGGCGCGTCCTGCGGACCGCGGTTGCGCACCGTGACCCGCGCCAGCAGGTCCGACGGCCCCGCCTTGGCGTAGTCGACCTCGATGTCGAAGTACCGGCCCCCGTCGAAGACGCCGGTGTCCAGCAGCTCGTACTCGGCGTCGTCGAAGCCGCGCTCGCCGTTGGTGCGCACCAGGTCGTCGTAGGGGAAGGCCGCCTGCGGGTACTTGTACCGCCACCGCATCCACGAGTGGGTCGGGGTGTTGTCGGTGTAGAAGTAGTACTCCTTGACGTCCTCCCCGTGGTTGCCCTCCGAGTTCGTCAGCCCGAAGAGGCGCTCCTTGAGGATCGGGTCATGGCCGTTCCACAAGGCCAGGCTCAGGCAGAGCTGGCTCTTGTCGTCGCTGACGCCGGCCATGCCGTCCTCGCCCCAGCGGTAGGCCCGGGATCGGGCCTGGTCGTGGGTGAAGTGGTTCCAGGCGTCGCCGTTGTCGCTGTAGTCCTCGCGGACGGTGCCCCACTGCCGCTCGCTCAGGTAGGGGCCCCACTGCCGCCAGCGCACGCCCTCCCGGGCCTCCCGCAGCCGGGCTTCCTCCGCCGTCAGTTCCATCTGCCTGCTCCGCCTTCCTCGAGGTCTCCGACAGCCTAGGTCGCCGGCAGCGGCGCCGCAGTGAGGATGTGGGCTCCCCAGCCCGTCCCGGGCGACGTACAAGGCGCCGTGGGCGAGGTCGGCGCCGTCGCGCTCGTACGTGGTCCCGTCGAGCCGGTCGGTGAGCAGCCACCGCCGTCCGGCGGCCGGGGTCCAGCCGACCTGGACGAGGCCGTCGGCCGGCTCCTCCCCGAGGTTGACCACGACCACGGTGAGCGCGTCGCCGTCGGCCCAGGACCAGGCGAGCAGCCCGCTCTCTGGGGGGTTGTCCGGCCACCCGGTCACCGCGTGGCGCGACCACGTGCCGCGGCGGATCTCGGCCGCGGTCTCCCACAGCCCGAGGTGCCAGTCGGCGAGGGCCCCGTCCAGCGGCTCGTCGGGGCGCCTCCCGAGGAAGACCGGCACGAACACCCGCCGGCCATCGGCCTGCCCCTCATGCCAGAGGGTCATCCCCGGCAGGGTCGCGACGGCGACGGCGCTGGCCCGCTGACGCGCTGCAGGGGGGAACACGCTGGCGGCCCGCGGCTCGTCGTGGTTCTCCAGGAAGCGGACCAGGCGGCGCTGGTAGTCCAGGTCGGCGTCGAGGTGCGCCGCCGCCTCGGCGGGCCGCCCCTCGGCCAGCCGGTCGTACAGCCGCTTGTCGTAGCAGTGCGTCGAACCCCAGCCGCTGCAGGTCCCACTCGCGGTCCCAGTAGGCCTCGGCCACGAACCGGAAGGCCGGGTGCGCCTCGCGCACTGCCCCCATCACCTCGGTCCAGTACGTGGTCTCCGGCGCAGGGGAGACCCGGTCCTGCCAGGTGCGCGTCGCCACGTCGTCGAGCATGAGCATCGCCATATCGCAGCGGACGGCGTCGGCGTGCGCCGCGATCTCGGTCAGCGCATCCGCCGCGAGGCGCCGCAGCGCGGGGGAGAAGGCGTCGACCTGGACGACATCCGGCCACGCGGCGAAGTACGGGTCCTTGCCTCGCGCGAACACCGTCCCGCCCACCTCGAGGTGGCCCAGCGGATCCGCCCTCAGGTCGTCGGCCGTGCCGCGGACGAACGCGTCCGGGTCTGACTCGAGCCAGGGGCAGTCTGGCCCCACGTGGTTGGGCACCCAGTCCACCATGAGCAGGGCCCCTCGCCGGCGGAGCTCCTCGCGGGCGGCGTCGAGGCCGGCCCACCCGCCGAAGGCCCCGTCGGGGGCGTACTCGCGGATGCAGTACGGCGAACCGGCGACGTCGGCCTCCGTCCAGCCTGGCAAGGCGGCCGACCACGAGGCGCGCAGGTCGGGGTTGGCCAAGGCGATCTCCCGACCGGCCGCGCTGCGGCTCCAGACGCCCATCAGCCACACCAGGTTGATTCCCGCGGGCACCACGGCGTCCCACTCGCGGCCCGGCACCTCCGCCAAGGTCAGTGGCCGACCGGCTCGCGCGGAGACCTCGCCCAGCCACACGGCCGTATTGACCTCGTGCACCACGGGCTGGTCGGGCCACGGCAGGGCGGCCGGTTCTGCGTGGGGGACTGTCATCGCTGCGCCCTTCCGGATGCCGCCGCGGGCAGCGGGTGGCGCACCGAACCAACCCCGCCCGCGACCCGCCCGCGCTTCGTTCACCGAACGTTCATCTGCTGGATGCCTGGCTGCTAGTTTCCGATATCCCGTGCCGTCGCCGGGGCGCAGGGGCAGGTGAGCAGGGGAGGTGCGCCGTGAGCCCGACCGCGGCCTTCCTGCGCGAGCACCTGACCGGCCGCAACGTCATCGCCGGGGTCGTCGTCGGCGCGTACCTGGTGCCGCAGGCGATGGCGTACGGCGAGCTGGCCGGCGTCGGGCCCAGCGTCGGCCTCTCGGTCGCGCTGATCCCGCTGCTCCTCTACCCGATCATCGGGCGCAGCCGGTGGCTGAGCCTCGGCCCGGAGTCGGCGGTGGCGCTGATGGCGGCCGCCACGGTGGCCCCGATCGCCGCGCGCAACGACGTCCCGGCGGCGACCCTGCTGGGTGTGGTCAGCCTGCTCACCGGGCTGATCCTGCTGGCCGCCCGCCTCGCGAAGGTCGGCTTCGTCACCGACCTGCTGTCCAAGCCGGTCCTCATCGGCTACCTCACGGGCGTCGGCGTCGTGATGGCGATCTCCCAGCTCGGCCGGCTGCTCGGCACCGAGATCGACACCGACACCATTCCCGCGCTCATCGACGATCTGCAGGACGGGGTCTCGGTCAACTCCTACGCCCTGGCCATCGGCCTGGGCACGCTGGCCATCATCCTGGCGTTCAACCGGTGGCTGCCCCGGTTCCCGGGGACGTTGGTCGCCCTGGCGTTGGGCGTGGTCGCCGGCTACACGCTGCCGGTGGACACCATCGGCCAGATCAGCCTGCAGGCGCCGCAGTTCGGCCTGCCGGCGATCCCCTGGGACGCCTTTGGCGAGCTCCTCGCGGCCTCGGCCGCGATCGCGATCGTGGCCTTCACCGATGTGATCGTCACCGCGCGGGCCTTCTCGGACAACGAGCGGGTCGACCCGAACCGCGAGCTGACCGCGCTGGGCGCCACGGACGTGATCGGCGGGTTCTTCGGCGCGTACCCGATCTCGGCGTCCTCGTCGCGGACGGCGATCGCGCGCATGAACCGCGCGACGAGCCGCTTCTACTCCTGGGTGGTGGCCGTCGTCCTCGTGGTGACGGCGCTGACCCTGGCCTCGGTGCTGTCGTACCTCCCGCAGGCGTCGCTCGCGGGGGTCATCCTGTTCGCGGCCTGGACGCTCGTCGACTGGGCCGGGTGGCGTGCCCTGCGCCGAATGCGGTGGGGCGAGGTGCTCGTCGCCGCCGGTTGCGCGGGCGGCGTGGTGATCCTGGGCATCCTGCCCGGCATCGCGATCGCGGTCGCGCTGTCCATCACCGAGCTGCTGGTCCGGCTGTCCCGCCCGCACGAGGGGATCTTGGGCTTTGTGCCCGGCATGGCGGGTATGCACGATGTCGACGACTACCCCGACGCCGAGCAGATCCCCGGGCTCGTCGTCTACCGGTACGACTCGCCGCTGTTCTTCGCCAACGCCAACGACTTCTTCGGCCAGTGCATGGAGGCGGCCGACACCCCGGGCTGTCGCTGGTTCGTGCTCAACGTGGAGGCCAATGTCGAGGTCGACAGCACCGGACTGGACGCCCTGATCGAGCTGCACGAAGCCCTCGGCGAGCGCGGCGTCCGGTTGGCGTTGGCCCGGGTGAAGAACGACCTGATGGGGCCGATGCGGCGCTACGGCGTGATCGACGTCATCGGGGCGGAGCACATGTACGCCACGCTGCCGACGGCGGTGGCGGCTTTCCGGGAGTGGGCCGAGCGGCATCCGACCCCGGGCGAGGTCGACCGACGCATCGGAGCGGTCGAAGCCGCACCGGTTCGCGCGCAGCGACAACCCGCGCCGGCCGCAGCCCAAGCCCCCCGCTTAGCGGGCCTGCCGCTCCGGTCACCTCCGGTGCGCGTACACGGCGGAGTAGACCCCGGCGAGCACCTCCGGTCCACGGATCTCGGCCGCGAGCCCGGCCTCGGCCAGCTCGCCCAGCTCGATCGGCCGGCCCCGCAAGAAGGCCAGCGCGCGCGATCGGGCGATCCGGGGGGCCGAGCCAGGGCGCTGGACGGGCTCGAGGAGCCGGACCTCGCCGCGCGCCACCCGGCTGATCTCCCGCAGGGCGGCGCCGCGGTCGGCCGGGCCGAGCAGTCCGAGGATGCCCGTGGCGACCACGCAGTCGAAGGAGCGCGCCGCGAACGGCAGCGCCCTCACATCACCCCGCACGACCCGGCCCTCGCCGGGGCCTGACGCGGCCACGCGCCGGGCCGCGCGCGACACCATCGCCGGGCTCCGGTCCAGCCCCACGTAGCCGATTCCCCGGGCCAGCAGGGGGCCGGCCAGGTGCGCGGGCCCGCAGCCGACCTCCAAGCACGGTGCCGCCCGCGAGATCGGCGACCAGGGACTCCTGCGCGGCGTGCCAGCCGACGAGGCCGACGCAGCGGTCGTACCCGGGGGCGACCGCAGTCCACCAGCGATCGGCCGCGCGGACGGCGGGTGTCATCGGGCGCCCGTCGCTGCGAGCGGGCGTTCGAAGGCATGCCGCGCGGCCGACCAGGCACGGCCGCGGCGGGCGCGCTCGGGCGCCGCCCACTGCGCGCACCCGTGGTGGCGGCGCCAGGGCAGGCGGACCGGCCGGCCCGCTCCGCGCATGCTCGGCGAGCATCTCCGCCCAGAGCGGCTCGATCAGCTGGTACGTCACGAGCCGCTCGAGGTCGTGGTAGGCGTCGAAGCCATGCGGGGTCAGGCGGTAGCCGTGCGCGAGGCGCCCCGCAGCGCCCGCGAGCTCGAGCGGGGCCAGGGCGGCGTGCACCGTCGCGCGACCGCCGGGCCGTAGGAGGCGGCGAGCGAGCGAAGTCGACGCCGCCTGCGTAGGCCTGCCAGAACGTGTCGTACGCCGCGCCGCCCCAACTGCCCAGGTGGAGCCACCGGGCGACCGGCAGCCGGTCGCGCTCCACGTCCGTCGGCGTACGTGGCGACCCCGAAGTGGTTGACGTAGAAGTCGCGCCCGGCGAACGAGGAGCTGCCGGCGCCCATCCCCAGGAAGCGCCGCCGCGTGATCGACGTGTACGGGGCTGAGCCGCGGCGGTTGAACGTCCACACCGAGCGCCGCTCGTACCCCATCTGGCCGGCGAGCGCGGACACCTCGGCGAGCACCGCGTGCTCCCGCCGGCGGTCGTGGCGCGCGGCGCCGAAGGGCGTGTAGCCGAACCGCATCAACGGGTAGGTCGAGACCTGGTCCACGCGCAGGTCGAAGCAGGCGCGCACGTCGGCCAGGAACGCGCCGGGGAACTCGCCCTCGTCCTCCCACTCGACATCGACGATCAGGTCGACATCCACGCAGGCGAAGCGGCCCAGCGCGTTCTCGACCGCCGCCCGGCTGGTGGCCCCGTCGTGGGGCCGCCGCAGCCGCCGCAGCACCCCGTCGTGGAACGACTGGGCCCCGATGCTCACCGCCGTGATGCCCATCCGCGCCAACGCCTCCAGCCGCTCGGGCGTCGCGTGGTTGGGCAGCACCTCGATGGCCCGCTCCCCGGAGACCGGGATCCGGCCGACGACGCCGGCGAGCTCCTCGGGATAGAGCGTCGGCGTCCCGCCGCCCAGGTAGAGGGAGGAGAACGGCTTCCCCCAGCAGGCCTCGTGCTGGGTGACGTACGCGTCGACCTCTCGGCCGAGGGCGGCGAAGTACCGTCGGGCGAGCGCCTCGTCGGCGCGTACCTTGTTGTACGGGCAGAAGGGGCAGATCCACTCGCAGAACGGGATGTGGACGTAGGCCCCGGCCGGCCCGTCGAACGACCGCACGACGTCGGCCGCCCGAAGCCGGGGCGCGCCCGCGGTCATCGTCACCGGGCTCCCTCCTCGATCGCGAAGGCTCCGTACCCGACCACGCGCGAGGGGTCTCCCGCGGTGTCGGCCGAGTTGCGCAGGTCGAGCAGCCGCGCCGTCGCGCCGGCTCGCGCGGCGAGGTGGAGGCCCGCGCGCAGGGGGCGAGCGCCGCAGGCGTCCCGGTCGTCGATCCCTTCGGCGTCGAGGCGGCAGATGGCGGCAGCGGTCCGCGCGTCGTGCCGCCGGGCGGCCGCGGCCGGCTCGTAGTGCGACAGATCGGTGCTGATGACGAACAGGGTCCGCGGGGCGTCCCACCACGGATCCAGCAGGTCGGCGATGGAGTCGGCGTCTCCGCCGCCCACGAGCAGCGGCAGCACGGGCACATCCGGCAGGGTGGCCTGGAGGAACGGCAGTTGGACCTCCAGGCTGTGCTCGGGGGCGTGCGGGGCGTCGTCGAGGCGCACGTCCAGCAGGTCGGCCACGGTGGCCTCCGCGCGGGCCATCAGCCCCGCGCGGGCCGCCGCATCCACCTCGACCTCGCCGAGGGGCGTCGCCCAGGCGTCGGCGGCGGAGACGGCGACGCCGTCGACGGCCCGGTAGTGCGCAGGCCCCATGAGGACGACCCGGTCCACCTCCCCGAGCAGCGCAGGCAGGAGCCGGTACGCGACTGCGGCGATCGGGCCGGAGTAGACGTACCCCGCGTGCGGCACGACCAGGCAGCGAAGCCTCGGCGCGGCGGCCGGCTCGCTCGGAGCCGGCGCAGCCAGGTAGGCCGCGACCGCGGCGGAGAGCCGGCGCGGGTCGGCCGGGTAGAAGCGCCCGGCCACGGCCGCTCGCCGAAGCCTCATGCCCGCAGCCCTTGCGCGGCGCCGGCCACGTGGACCGGCAGGCGGCGGGGACCCCAGTCGCCGGGAGGCCCGTCGAAGCGGCCGGCGATCGCCGTCCCGCAGCCGGTGCAGTGGCCGTCGTCGGTCAGGCGGTAGCAGCCCAGGGCGTACCAGTCGCGCGCCACGACGACCGTCCCGCACCCGGGGCAGCGGGTGGATCCCCCCTCCGGGTCGTGGACATTGCCGGTGTACGCGTAGCGGACGCCGTTGGCGAGCGCGATACCGCGGGCCCGGGTGAGTGCGGCCGGCGGCGTCGGGGGCCGGTCGCGCATCTTGAAGTCCGGGTGGAACGCGGTGAAGTGCATGGGCACGTCGGGACCGAGCCGCTCGACCACCCAGCGCGTCATCTGGTCGATCTCGGCGGAGGAGTCATTGAGCCCGGGGATTACCAGGGTCGTCAGCTCGGTCCAGACCCTCGCCTCGGTGACGAGGTACTCGATGGTCTCCAGCACGGGTGCGAGGTGCGCGGTGCAGATCCGGTGGTAGGTGCCCTCATCGAACGACTTCAGGTCGACGTTGGCCGCATCGATGTGCGCGAACAACTGGGCACGCGGCCCCGGCGAGATGTAGCCGGCCGTGACGGCGACCGTCCGGACCCCGAGCGCGTGGCAGGCAATCGCGGTGTCGCGGGCGTACTCGTAGAAGACGGTCGGGTCGTTGTAGGTGAAGGCCACGCTGCGGCAGCCGAGGCCCTGTGCGGTCCGGGCGATCTCCTCCGGGGTCGCGGCGTCGGCGAGGGTGTCGACCTCGCGGCTCTTGGAGATGTCCCAGTTCTGGCAGAACCGGCAGGTCAGGTTGCAGCCGGCGGTGCCGAAGGAGAACACCGCCGTGCCGGGCAGCATGTGGTTCAGCGGCTTCTTCTCGATCGGGTCGACGCAGAACCCGCTGCTGCGGCCGTACGTCGTCAGCACGACGCCGTCGCCCTGGCGCTGCCGGACAAAGCAGAGGCCACGTTGACCGTCGCGCAGGGAGCAGGCCCTCGGACACACATCGCACTGGAGCCGGCCATCGGCCAGCGCGTGCCAGGCGCTCGTCGGGAACGCGGACTCAGTGACCGCCATCGACCGCCTCCCGACCCCGTCCCCGTCACGGCGCGGCTAGGTCCGGGTCACCGGGACCTTGGCCGGGGCCGGGTGCTCGACGGACAGCGGTACCCGGACCTCAAGGATCCCGTCGGCGTAGGTCGCCTTGACGTCGTCCGCAGTCACCTCGACGGGGAGCCGCAGGCTGCGGCGGTAGGACCCGTACCGGAACTCCGACCGGTAGCCAGGCTTGCCCTCCTCGCCCTCCTGGGTCTCCTCGCGGCGTTCGGCCGACACGGTCAGCACGCCGCCGTGGATGCTCACCTCGACGTCCTTGTCCGGGTCGACTCCGGGCAGCTCGCCCGGATCGCCCCGGTGTCACCGTCGGCGAACTCCTCGACCCGCATCGGCATGAGGTCCCGCTCAGGGAACTCCAAGGCCATCGCCCCGAGCGGCCACCCCGACCAGAACAGGTCGGTCAGACTCGGCCGGTCCTGCTTCATGAGTGTTGACATAGCGCATCCTCCTCACCTGGGGGCTCTCGCCCGCCTGCCACCGCGGGCGCCGCGCATGCCGGTGGTGGGCCTTCGCGTGGCGATGCCGGGGAGCGGGCTCCGCAAAGGCCCCGGCCATGCGCAGATCGTGCCTCGCGTCGGGCATCCAGCCGGTGGGCATCCTCACCACCTCCTCGCGCACCTCCATTGTCCCACCCGCCGATGCGCCGAGACCGGCCAGAACGCCCTAGCCTGGTCGCGAATCGCGGCAGGGGGGAAGCGCGCTTGCTGGTGTTGGAGGGGATCGGCGACCGGGTCCTGGTGTTCCTGCCCGGGTTCATGAACGCAGCCTCTTCGTACCGCGCCCTGCTTGAGCCGGCGGCCGCGGCCGGGACGACCGTGATCGTCCCTCAGCTGTACCCGCGCGGGATCGGCGCGCTCGCCGGCCGGGTGCCGGTCTCGGCCGAGGCGTCCGCGGCCGCGGACCTGGTACGGGCGACGGCGGACCAGCGCGGCACCGCGCAGGTCTTCCTCGCCGGCCACTCGCGGGGTGGGCAGGCCGCCTGGCGCGCGGCCGGGCTGCTGGCGGCCGAGGGGCTGCCCGCGGGGCTGGTCCTGTTCGATCCGGTCGACGGGGAGGGGCGGCGGCCCAGCGCGCCTGCCGCGACCGCCACGCCGGCTGCCTTCGGCTGCCCGACGCTGGTGATTGGAGCCGGCCTGGGCGGCCGATGCGCCCCGGAGCCGGTCAACCACCGGGCCTTCGCCGCCGCGACACCCCGCGCGCCCGACACGTCGTCGTGAAGGGGTTCGGGCACGCGGACCTGCTCGAGGGACGGGCCCGCTCGCTGGGCCGGCGGCTGTGCGGCGGCGCCGACGATCCTGATCCCGGCCGGACGGCCTGCTCGGCCCTCCTCACCGCCTTCCTGGCGGGGGATCCCGCCGGCGCATCCGTCCAGGCGGACCTGCTGGAGTGGCCGGCCCGGTAACTTGGGCTCCCGGATTCCAGTCGAGGCTCAGGGGTGGTCATCAGGTGGGCGAGGTCGTCGCCGAGGTGCTGCCCCTCGCGATCGGAATCGCGGCCTCGCCGTTTCCGATCATCCCGGTCATCCTGCTGCTGTTCACGGCGCGGCCGCTGGCGGCAAGCGGCGCCTTCCTGGCCGGCTGGGTCCTCGGCATCGCGGCGGCCACCGCGGTCTTCATCGGGCTGGCCAACCTCGTCGAGGCCTTCGACGAGCCCCCGAGCTGGGCCTCCTGGGCGCGGATCGTCCTCGGTGTCGTGCTGCTCGTCTGGGGCGTGCGGGAGTGGGTGGGCCGCCACGACAGCGACGAGGCCCCCGCGTGGATGCGGTCGATCGAGGGCGCGACGCCCGCCAAGGCCGCCCGGCTGGGCCTGCTGCTCTCGGCGGCCAACCCGAAGATCGTGCTGCTGGCGGCGGCGGCCGGTCTGGCCATCGGCGCCGCCGAGCTGTCCTCGGCGGGCACGCTGGCGGCGGCGGCGGTCTTCACCGCGATGGCCGCGACGACGGTGGCCCTGCCTGTGCTGCTCTTCGCGCTCTTGGGCTGCGCGCATGCTCGCGCCGCTGGCCTCGGCGCGCGACTGGCTGCAGGCCAACAACGCCGCGGTGATGGCCGTGGTGATCCTGGTGATAGGAGCGCTGCTGATCGCCAGGGGGATCACTGGGCTGTGAGCGGCTGATAGGACTGGACCCATGCCGACCGGTGAACAGGACGGGACGTCGCACTCGGCGCGCCTCGCGCCATGACCAAGCAGCAGGCGCTCGACCTCGCCGAGCGGTATGTGTGCCCCAACCGCGTCCAAACCTTCCGCGCCCTCGGGGTCCCCCTCGTCCTGGGCCGGCGCGAGGGCTACCGCATCTGGGACCTCGACGGCCGCGAGCTGATCGACCTGCACCTCAACGGCGGGGTCTTCAACCTCGGCCACCGCAACCCCGAACTCGTCGCCGTGCTCGTCGACGCCCTGGGATCCCTCGACATCGGCAACCACCACTTCCCGAGCGTCGAGCGGTCGCTCCTGGCCGAGCAGCTGGTCGGATACGGCTGCCGGGAATGCGCTACGCGGTCTTCGCCAGCGGCGGCGGCGAGGCGGTCGACCTCGCGCTCAAGACCGCGCGGCGCGCCACCGGCCGTCGGCGGATGGTGTCGGTGACGGGGGCGTACCACGGGCACACCGGGCTGGCGCTGCCCGCCGGCGACGAGCGCGCCGCGGCGGCATTCCTGTCCGAGGGGCGGCCCGAGGAGTTCACCCACGTGCCGTTCGACGACCTTGAGGCGGTGGCAGCGCGAGCTCGCACGCCGGGGACGTCGCCGCGGTCGTCCTCGAGACGATCCCGGCCACCATGGGCTTCCCGGTGCCCTCGCCCGGCTACCTGGCCGGCGTGCGGGCGCTGTGCGACGAGCATGGGGCGCTCTACGTCGCCGACGAGGTGCAGACCGGCTTGGGGCGGACGGGCGCCCTGTGGGGGGTCAACCACTTCGGCGTCGTCCCGGACCTCCTGGTGACGGGCAAGGGGCTGTCCGGCGGGCTCTACCCGATCGCTGCGACGCTGCTGTCCGAGCGGGCCGGGCGCTGGCTGACCGAGGACGGCTGGGGGCACGTGTCCACGTTCGGCGGCGCCGAGCTCGGCTGCCGCGTCGCGCGCGCCGTCCTCGACATCACCGCCCGGGACGAGACCCGGGGCGGCGTCGAGGCCCTCACCCGGCGGTTCACCGCCGGTTTGGCCGAAGCCTCCAGAGCCGACACCCGCAGTGGCTGGTCGAGGTCCGCCAGACCGGGCTCGTGATCGGGCTGCGGTTCGCGCACCCGCAGGGCGGGATGCTGATGACGAAGGCGTTGTACGACGCCGGCGTCTGGGCGATGTTCGCCGGCTTCGACCCCTCGGTGCTGCAGGTGAAGCCGGGGCTGCTGATGGACGACGTGCTGGCCGATGAGGTGCTGGCGCGGCTCGACCAGGCCATGGGCGCGGCGGGGAGCGTCACGTGACGCAGGCCGGCGCCGAGGTCGACGCGGTGCTTGAGCGGTTCGAGGGCGCCCTGGATCCGGCCCGGCCGACGGCCTCCGGCGACGTCGAGGTGCTCGGCTTCGGCGAGATCTCGGTGGCCCTGCGCCTGGCGGCCCTGCCGGGCCTGGTGTGCAAGCGGATGTCGGGTTTCGCCGGCGAGTCCGACGCCGCCACTTACGTCGACCTCGTCGAGGAGTACCTGCACCTGCTGGCCCTGGCGGGAGTGCGGGTCGCTGACACGTCGGCTCATGTGGTCCGCCGCGCGGGCCGGGCCCCGGTGGTCTACCTGGTGCAGCCGGAGCTGCCAGCCGACTCGCTCGGCCACCACATCCTGCGGACCGCCGACGACGCCGGCGTCGTCCAGGCGATCGAGGGGGCGCTGGCCGCGGTGATCCGGCTCGCCGAGGCCAACCGGGACGCGCGCGGCGTCGCGGTCGCCCTCGACGGCCAGCTGTCGAACTGGTCCTCACGCGGCGTCCGGCGACGGGTTCGAGGAGCCGGTGCTCATCGACGTCGGGACGCCGTTCATCCGCCACGACGGGCGGCACGCCATCGACCTGGCCCTTCTGCACCGGCCGATCCCACCCGGTATCCGGGCGTACTACCGGTGGCGCGGTGAGGTGAGCGCCTACCTCGACGACTACTTCGACCCGCGCTTGGTGGCAGTCGACCTGCTCGGCAACTTCCACAAGGAGGGCCGCCCGGACCGGATCCCGCTGGGGGTCGCCGCCGTCAACCGGTGGCTGGCCGCCCACGTGGGCGCCCTGGGGGAGCGGCCCGAGGTCACCGCCGAGGAGGTCGAGCGCTACTACCGCAAGGACGCCGACCTCCTCGCGCTCTACCTGCGGCTGCGCAAGGGCGACCGGTTCCTTCGCACCCGGGTGCTCCGACGGCCGTACGACTACGTCCTGCCCGAGCACGTCGCCCGCTGAGAACGGGTCGCCCTGAGCAGGGTCAGCGGGAGCGGCGGACGGCGAGCAGCCCGAGGACGGGGACCGCGAGGAACGCCGCGCTCAGCAGCGTCCACTTCGCCGCCGTGAACACCGGCGCGAGGGCGGCCAGCAGGTCGGTGGTCTCCGGCCAGCGGGCCATCACGATCGCCGTGCAGGCGTTCTCGGCGTAGTCGGCGAGCAGCGCCGCGATCGGCAGCAGCACGACAACCCGCAGCCGGGCGAGCGGGGCGGTCGCCCGGCGCAGCAGCCAGCCGAGCACCAGCACGAGCATCGCGGCGTAGACCAGCGGCCAGACGACGTCGAAGGTGACGCGTGCGCGCACGTACGCGGCCCGGCCGTCGGCCCCGTACGCCTCGGCGAGCTCGTACAGGCGGTGGGCGGAGTACCACAACGACGTGTCGGGTGAGCCGACGCCCTCGCTGTACTGCGCCGCGATCCCGGCCTGCCAGGGCAGCACGGTGGCGGTGAAGACGACGAAGACCGCCAAGGCGACGAGCGCGCGACGTCCCGTGCTCGCCTCGACGAGCGCCTCAGCCAGGCGGCGGACGGCTCCGGGGGCAGGGCTGGGCTGCGTCACGCGCTGATTATGGCGGGGCCGGTGCGGGCGGCCATCGGCCGCTCTCCGGGCCAGGAGTGTCCGTTCGGCGGAAGCGCACGGGACCGAGGGCCCTAACGGTTCGCGCGTTGCCTGCCGATGCTGAACACATGGCAGGACGGGCCGCTCGCGCGTGGCTCGGAGTGGCCCTCTTCGCCGCGCTCGCGTGGCTCTTCGTCGGGGGCCTCCCGGGTCCTGCTGCCGCTGCCACGGCCGAGGAGACGGCCCAGCCGGTCACCCTGGTCCTCTTCCACGGCGACGGCTGCCCGCACTGCGCCGCCGAGCGCGAGTTCCTCACGGGCCTCGCCGAGCGCCACCCCGACCTGGCCATCGAGCAGTACGAGGTCTGGTTCGACGAGGCCAACCGGGCCAAGCTCGAGCAGACCGCCGAACGGCTCGGCTTCGAGGCCACGGGGGTCCCCGTCACGGTGATCGGGGAGCGCGTCTGGATCGGCTTCGACGACGCCAAGGCCGAGGCGATCGAGAAGACGGTGGAGGCGGCGCTCGCGGGTGACGCCAAGGCGTTGGAGCCGGCGGCCTCGACGTCCATGGAGGTCCCGTTCGTGGGCACGGTCGACCTGGGGGGCACCTCGCTGCTGGTCAGCACGCTCGTCATCGGGTTCGTGGACGGGGTCAACCCCTGCTCGCTGTGGGTGCTCTCGGTGCTGCTGGCGATCGTGCTGCACAGCGGCTCGCGGGGGCGGGTGATCCTGGTCGGCTCGACCTTCCTGTTCGTCACCACCGCGATGTACGCCCTCTACATCGTCGGCTTCTACTCCGCGCTCGACTACGTCGGGGAGATGGTGTGGATCCGGCTCGGGCTGGCCGCGATCGCGATCACGTTCGGGGTGCTTCAGCTCAAGGACGGGCTCTACCCGGGCCACGGGCCGTCGCTGTCGATCTCGGCCGAGCACAAGCCCGGCCTCTACAAGAAGATGCGCGGCGTCGCCGCCGCCGACCGCGGCCTGCCGGCCGTCATCGCCGGCACCGTCGCGCTGGCGGTCGGGGTGTCGCTGCTCGAGACCCCGTGCACCGCCGGGCTCCCGCTGCTGTGGACCGGACTGCTGGCTGACGCAGGGGTCTCCACTGCCACGGCCGCCGGCCTCTTCGCCGTCTACATGACGGTGTTCCTGCTCGACGAGCTCGATCGTCTTCGCCGTGGCCGTCTTCACCTTGCGCGCCGCCAAGCTGCAGGAGCGGCACGGCCGGGTGCTCAAGCTCCTCGCCGGGTCGGTGCTGCTCACGCTCGGGGTGACGATGCTGTTGGCGCCGCAGGCCATGGACACGGTGACCGGGACGCTGGTGGTGTTTGGCGCAGCCGGGTTCCTGACCCTCATCCTGTGGCTGGCCGCGGTCCGAACGCGCCGGCCCGCCCGCGCGCCCGTCTAGAGCCAGGGAGAAGTCGATGGGGGAGGTGCCTGAGGAGTTCGTTGACCCCCCGGTCCCCACCACGGGGTCGCATGAGGTCCAAGTCGCGGAGGTTCACGACGTGACGAAGGGTGGCCCGCTGCGGCTGCCGGCCAGCCCGAACGCCGACACCGGCTGGCGGCAGGCTTCCCACTCACGTACGACGTGGTGCTCGATCCGCCGACGGCGGACCTGGAGCACTCGGGGGAGTGACCTGCGGCAGCGGTCAGGACGTGACGCGGGCGAGCACGAATCCGTCGTAGCCCTTGCCGCCCACGGTCTGGATGGCCGTGGCCTCCAGCCGGGGCTCCTCGCGCAGCAGGTCGAAGAGCGCCCGGGTGCCGACCACGTCGGCGGCCCACGACTCGGCGTCGATCACGGAGCCGCCGCGGACGACGTTGTCCACCACGATGAGCGACCCCGGGCGGCTGAGCCACAGGGCCCGCTGGACGTACTGCGGGTTGCTGGCCTTGTCGGCGTCGATGAACGACAGGTCGAACGGGTCGGCGCCGTCGGCGACCATCGCGTCGAGCGTCTCCAGGGCCGGGCCGAGCCGCAGGTCGACCTTGTCGCCCACACCGGCCGCGTCGAGCGCGGCCGCGGCGACGTCGGCGTGGTGCGGGTCGAGCTCCAGGGTGACGACGACCCCGTCGGCGGGCACCGCCCGGGCGAGCCACAGCGTGCTGTATCCGCCGAGCGTGCCGACCTCAAGCACCCGGCGCGCCCCGATCGACCGCGCGAGCAGGGCGAGCAGCGCGCCCTGCGGCGCGGAGACCTGGATCTGGGGCAGCCCGGCCGCGTTCGGCCGCGGCGAGCAAGGCCAAGGCGGCCGGATCGTCCGGGCAGCAACCGCTCGGCGATGTACTCGTCGACCGCCGTCCAGACCTCGGGCTCGTCCATGCCTCGGAGTCTGGCGCCTCTCGCGCCAGCGTCAGCCCCGCCGCAGCAGGGCCACGGTGAACGGCTGCTCGGCCCCCCATGGGGTCGTGTGCACGCGGCGCTCGCCGTGCACCAGGGTGAAGCCGGGGCCGATCTCGTTGACCAGCTGCGGCACGTCGTAGCGCCGCACCGGAAGGCCGCTGCAGGTCTCCGGCCCGTCGGGTGCGAAGACGGCGAGCACAGCCAGGCCACCGGGGGCCAGGTTGGCCAGCAGGCTCTCCCGGTACGCAGCGCGGTCGGCCGGGGTCGGTGAGGAAGTGGAACACCGCCCGGTCGTGCCACAGCGCGTACGGGCGTTCGCCCCTGAAGGCGGTGACGTCGCCGGCGACCAACCGCACACCGGCCGCCCGCTCGCCGAGGCGCCGCGAGACCCGGTCGAGGGCGGAGGCGGAGAGGTCGAGCACCGTCACGTCGGAGTAGCCCGCGTCGAGCAGCGCGTCGACGAGCAGGGACGCCCCGGCGCCCACATCCACCACCGGATCGGCGGGGGACACCCCGGCGCGCTCGATCAGGTCGAGCCACAGGCTGTCGGGCTCCTGCCACCAGGACACCTCGCCGGCGCCCTTCTCGGCGTGCACGCCCTCCCAGTGCGCGGCCCGGCCCGGCGGCGGAGACCCGGGCTGGGCCCCTCCGGGCGCGTGGCGGCTGGCATCGGTCGGCTCCCCGCTCAGACGATCTGCGGGGCGAACCCGGACTCGGCGACCTCGCGGGGGACGACTCGCCTTGCCGAGCGGGTTCAGCGAGAGCCGGGCCGAGCTTCCAGGTGGCGATCCCGAACGGGATCCCGATGATCGTGATCATCAGCAGCGCGCCCGTAGACGAACTGGCCGAGGGCGAGCCACCAGCCGATGAGCACGAACCACACGACGTTGCCGATCGCGCTCATGGCCCCGGCGTCGCCGCGTTGGACCACGGTCTGGCCGAACGGCCACAGCGAGTACCCGGCCAGGCGGAAGCACGCGATGCCCGAACGGGATGGTCACGATCAGGATGCAGGCGATGAGGCCGGCGACCACGTAGCCGAGCGCCATCCCGATGCCGACGAAGATGAGCCACAGCAGGTTCAAGATCACGCGCATGCAGCGATTGTCTCCCCTTGCTCCGCCGAGCGGCGGCCACGGCCGCCGTTCTGTCGCGCGGATGGACGCGACCCGCTGGCCGGGGCCGAGGAGTGGGGCGAGGAGTGGGGGCGTCGCGCGGGCGGCGGATTTCCCCGATTGAGGCCGGTGCGGGGGAGGATGGACCGGTGACCCCCGCCGAGGCCAGCGCCTCCTTTGCCGACCTGGGCCTGCGCGACGAGCTCCTGGCCGCCCTCAGCGAGCTCGGCTACGAGGAGCCGACGCCGATCCAGGCCGAGGCGATCCCTCGGCTCATGGCGGGCGGCGACCTGCTCGGCCAGGCGGCCACCGGCACCGGCAAGACCGCGGCGTTCGCCCTGCCGATCCTGCAGCGGCTGGCCGCCGAGCCGCGGGGCAAGCGGCCGATCGCGATGGTCCTCGTCCCCACCCGCGAGCTGTGCATGCAGGTCTCGCAGGCCCTGCACCGGTACGGCCGCGGGCTCGGCGCCCGGGTGCTCCCCATCTACGGCGGGCAGCCGATCGTCCGGCAGCTGCGCGAGCTCGACCGCGGCGTCGACGTCGTCGTCGCGACGCCGGGCCGGGCCCTCGACCACCTGTCGCGCGGCACCCTGCACCTCGACCAGATCGAGGTGGTGGTCCTCGACGAGGCCGACGAGATGCTCGACATGGGGTTCGCCGAGGAGATCGAGGGGATCCTGTCGGCGTTGACCGGGCATCCGCAGACCGTGCTCTTCTCCGCCACGATGCCGGCGCGGCTGAACTCGATCACCCGCAAGCACCTCCAGGACCCCCAGCGCATCACGATCGAGCGCGAGGTGGCCCCGCAGGGCGAGGCGCCGCTGGTGCGGCAGACCGCGTACGTCGTGCCGCGCGCGTACAAGCCGGCCGCCCTCGGCCGCATCCTCGACCTCGAGGCCCCCGCGTCGGCCATCGTCTTCTGCCGCACCCGCGCCGAGGTCGACCAGCTGACCGAGACGCTCAACGGCCGCGGCTACCGCGCCGAGGCGCTGCACGGCGGGATGAGCCAGGAGCAGCGCGACAAGGTGATGGGCCGGCTGCGCTCGGGCACGGCCGACCTGCTGGTCGCCACCGACGTCGCCGCCCGCGGCCTCGACGTCGAGCAGCTGACCCACGTCGTCAACTACGACGTGCCCTCGGCCGTCGAGCCGTACGTCCACCGCATCGGCCGGGTCGGGCGCGGCGGCCGCGAGGGCGTGGCGATCACGCTGGCCGAGCCGCGCGAGCACCGCCAGCTCAAGGCGATCGAGCGGGCCACCAAGCAGCGGATCGCGATCGAGAAGGTCCCCACGACCGCCGACCTGCACGCCCGGCGGCTCGAGCTGACCCGGGCGGCGCTGCAGGAGAGCCTGCTGGAGGACGACCTGGAGCGCTTCCGGGTCGTCGTCGAGACGCTCACCGACGAGTTCGACGTCATGCAGGTGGCGCTCGCGGCCGTGAAGCTCGCCCACGAGGCGACGACCGGCGGCGGCGAGGAGGACGAGGGCGACATCCCCGAGGCCCGTGCTCCGATCGAGCGTCCCGAGCGGGGGCCGTCCCGGGGGCCCGGCGGCGCGCCGTCCCGGGGCAAGGGCCGCGGCCCGAGCGGGGGCGGCGGCGTCTCGCGGGTGTGGATCGGAGCCGGGCGCACCGCAGGAATCCGCCCGCAGGACCTCGTCGGCGCGATCGCGGGGGAGACCCGGTTGAGCGGCCGTGACATCGGCGGCATCGAGATCGCCGACGCGTTCTCGCTGGTCGAGGTGCCCGAGGACGCCGTGGCCGAGGTCATCGAGGCGATCAGCAACACGCGGGTCAAGGGCCGCAAGGTCAAGGCGCGCCGCGACCGCGGCGCAGCCCCCCGCTAGCCGGCCGGGCGACTACACGACGACGAGCTCGCGCACCCCCGCGGCGGTCAGCGCCGCCCGGTACGCCGTGCGCTGCCCCTCGGTCGGCTCCGGCCACTCACGTGCGGCGGCCCGCACGCCGTGCGGCCGGAAGCCGATCACCTTGACGCGCAGGGCGGGATCGACGGCGAGCAGCCACTCCGCCGTGGCCGCCAGCTGGTCGGGGGAGTCGTTGACCCCTGGCACCAGCAGCAGCCGCACCTCGTACAGCCGCCCGGCCGCCGCCAGCTGGCGGATCGAGGCCAGGACCGGCTCGTTGGAGGCCCCGGCCACGCGCTGGTGCAGGTCGGGGTCGAGCGCCTTCAGGTCGACCATCGCCCCGTCCATCACCGGGATCAGGGCGTCCCACACCTCAGGCGCGCAGCCGCCGTTGGTGTCGACGAAGGTGGTCAGCCGGCCCAGGTCGGGGTCGCCCTTGATCGCGGCGAAGAAGGCGCGCACGAAGTCGGCCTGCAGGGTCGCCTCGCCGCCCGAGACGGTGACGCCGGACAGGAACGGCGCGTGCGGGCGCACCTCGTCGACCAGGCCCTCGACGCGTCACCTGCCGGGCGTGCACCGACGGCGAGCGGGATGGTGTGCGGGTTGTGGCAGGCCAGGCAGTCGAACGAGCAGCCCTGGAAGAACGCCACGAACCGGTTGCCCGGGCCGTCGACCCAGGAGAAGCGGGACGACGTCAGCGAGCAGCCCGAGGGGAGGACTCAAGGCTGATCACCCGCTTGGGCGCGCGGTGGTGGCCGTGCGACGCCTCGACCGCCCCCGCTCCCAAGAAGGTGCTGCCGTGCCGGGCCCCCTCGGCCTCGATCTTGGCGAGGTCGGACTTGCGCACGAGGTAGCCGGTGATCCGGATGAAGTCGTTGCTGTCGAGGTTGAAGGTGAAGTCGCGCATGCCGATCGCGAACGCGCCCCGGACGACGTCGACGACGGCCTGCGGGTTGCCGCGCGCGGTCTCGTCGAAGGCCAGCACGTCGCTGACGCCGGAGGCGAACAGCCGGTGGTGCGGCGCGATCGCGCGCAGGTGCTCGGGCAGGGCCGGCTCGTCGCCGATCGGGATCCGGGTGCCGGCGGTGACGTCGTGGTCGAGGTCGATCCCGGACTGGGAGTGCAGGAAGGCCCGCCCGCCGTTGCCGTCGCAGTAGGGCATCGGACGCGCGGCCACCAGCTCGGCCACCCGCTCGGTGATCCGGTACGACAGCGCGTTCGCGGCCTCGTCGTGGCCGTAGCGGCCCTCGAGCCCCTCGCGGTCCATCAGCAGGGCCACGGCCTCCGCCAGCCCGAAGATGCCGAACATCGCCGAGAAGCGGTCGAGCGAGATGAGCCCCTCGTGGGCCAGCCAGGCGTGGTCGTAGTAGCCCGCCTGCTCGACCAGGTGGCGGATCCGCGCCTCCATCAGCTCGGCGGTGAGCTCGACGAAGTGCGGGAGCGTCTCGGCCAGGAAGGTGTCGGCGCCGCCGTCGTGGTGGAGCACGGCCTCCTTGAGGTTGAGCCGCACCAGGGTGTGCGATCCGCCGCCGACGCGCAGCGAGTTGTAGCAGCTGACCGCGGCGTAGGCCTCGCCCAGGTCGCCCACCATCATCGGGTGGTTGACGAGGTGCGGCTGGCCGCAGGCGAAGACGGTCTCGACCGCGTCGCGGATCAGGTCGTCGGGGGTGCGCTGGGGGTCGACCCGCAGGGTGAGGTTGGGGACGACCTGCAGCAGCTCGCGCTCCAGGCGCAGCGCCATCCGGACCACGCGGCCGTCGTCGGGCCCCAGGTCGGCGTGGGTGAACGCGTCGGGGTACATCCGGTCGAGGCTGATCCAGAACAGCCGCAGCTTGCGGTGCAGCTCCTCGTCGCTGACGCCCGCGGTGTACGGCTCGAGCAGGGTGTCGAGGTCGCCGAGGTAGACCGGGTAGCCCGTGATCGAGGGCACCGCCGAGTAGTAGATGAGCAGGTACGCCAGCGCCTCGTCGAGGTCGCGGGCCGGCGGCAGCTCGAGGTGCTCGGAGCCGCGGTCCAGGGCGCGGGCGTAGTCGGGGAGCACGTAGCGGGGGCGGTAGGGCGCGTGGCCCTCGTACATGTCGCAGATGACCCGCTTGTTGAGCGCCTCGCGGCAGGCCTCCCCGACGGCCGGCGGGTCGAGCGACTCCTCGGCCAGGCCGGCCAGGCGCTGGACGCGCTGGCGGTAGGTGAGGCCCGGATCCTCGATGACGCCGCGGACGAGGTGCTGCAGTTCAGAGGTCTCCACGCTGCCAAGGATGCACCCCGGCGCGCCCGATCGCGAGGGTCGATGGTCCCGCGGGCCCCGGAGGGGCTATCCTGGGCGTTGGCACAGTTCCGTGCCTCGTCTTGAACGCTCGCGGTCTCGATCGCGGGTGTCGTGTTCCTCTCGGAGCGGACGGCAATCACTGGCCAGCCTCGGGCTTTCGGGGCCGGCCCCACGCTCCTGGAGGAGTGCAGCATGGCAACAGGCACCGTCAAGTGGTTCAACGCTGACAAGGGCTACGGCTTCATCGCCCCGGACGACGGCTCCGCCGACGTCTTCGCCCACTTCTCGGCGATCGCGACGAGCGGCTACCGCACGCTCGAGGAGAACCAGAAGGTCGAGTTCGACGTCACGCAGGGCCAGAAGGGCCCGCAGGCCGAGAACATCCGCCCGCTCTGATTCACCCCGCGGACCACGCGTTCGCGACCTGATCGACCAGCAGCCCCGGCTCTCGAGAGCCGGGGCTGCTGCTTTGCCTGTACCGGGGCGGCTAGCCGCAGCCGATGTCCGACGCGATTGCCCTTGAGGTCCGCCTTCAGGGTGGTCACCGCGGCGCTGTAGTCGGCGACCACATCGGCGACCGGCTGGTTGCGGTCGACGTCGGCCACCGTGGACGTGAAGTCATCGAGGGCCGACGTGGCGTCGGTGCGGGCCTCGCCGGCGAGGTCCTTGGCGTCCTCGGCCAGCGCCTTGGCCTCGGTGACGACGTCGTCGACCTGCGCCTGGATCTCGTCCAGCGAGCGCAGGCTGCCGAACCCGCCCACCAGCGTGTCCACCGAGCCCTGGACCTGCGAGTACTGCGCGCAGAAGGCCTCGTTGGCGGTCACCTCGGCGGACTCGGAGCCGCCGCAGGCGGTCAGGGCCGGCAGCAGGCCGACGGCGAGCGCGACGGGGGCGATCCAGCGGGTGGTGCGGGGGGACATGGGGCCTCCTCAGGCGGTCAGCGGCCATTCTCGCAGCACCCCGTCGGCCGGTGCTCCTCGGTCGGCTAGACCAGGTCGAGGGCGTACCCGTCGCCGGCCCGGTGAAAGCCGACGCCCTCGTAGTACGGGGCGACCATGCCGGGCGGGCTGAGCACCCGGCGGAAGCCGAGGTCGCGGAAGAGCCCGCTGCGGCGGAACACGAACTCGCCGGGGGAGAAGTCGCGGAACCGCTCGGTCACGTAGTCGAGCTCGATCTGGGCGACCCCGTCGCCGGCGTCGCGGGCCATCACGACGCCGACCGTCTCGTCGCCCTTCTGCACGAGGAAGGCCGAGCGGCGCGGGGAGTCGGCGGCGGGGTCGAAGTGCGGGAAGAACGCCGCGATGTCCGCGCGGTGGGTGCGCAGCAGGTGCTGCAGGTAGGCGTCGGTGGGCCCGACCTCCAGCACGACGTACACGTGCTCGTCGTGGCGCGACGACCACAGCCGGGCGATGAACCAGGCGTTGATGGCGCAGATGACGGTGTTCATCGCGACCATCGGCCAGACGCCGATCAGGGTGTTGAAGACGATGAGGACCACGCCGCCGATGAAGTTCATGATCCGGAAGCGCAGCACCCTCGCCTGCATCAGCGAGACGACGACGATGACGGTGCCGATCCAGCCGAGGGCGTCCAACCAGCTCATCTGCCAGTCCATCTACGCAGCGTAGGGGTCGGCGCGCGGCCGGTCCGGCGCTCGATCGTCTGGCCAGCGCAGTTAGCGGACGCGGATCCGTACGCCGGGGGCGTGCACGGTGTCACCTGGCTTGAGCTGGGCTCCGCGGCGCGTCTCGGGACGGCCGTTGACACGCACCTCGCCGGACTCCAGCAGGGCCTTGGCCTCGCCGCCGCTGTCGACGATCGAGGCGAGCTTGAGCAGTTGGCCGAGCCGGATGCCCTCCGGCCCGACCTCGATCTCGACCGACTGCCAGCTCATGCGGACATCGTCGCGCATGCGGCCGAGCGCTGCTCACCCGTTCAAACCCGTGCTTCCCCGGCGCTTGGGCGCCGGGGAAGCACGGGGAGGGGCGGGTAGGCGGTGCACCCGGGCCGGTTGGCTCACTTCGTGCGCGTCTCCAGGCGGAACTGGGCGGCCACGCACTGGACCGAGCAGCCCTGGCGCTCGATGATGTCGACGCCGCCGGCGGTGACCGGCTGCGAGGCGGCGGACCGCTCGATGACGTCGACGCCGCCGGAGGTGACCGTGGCTGACGTGGGGATGGCCTGCTCGGTGACGTCGGGACGGTCGGTGGACGGGGAGCGGCGGACCGTTGACCGCTCGATGACGTCCACGCCGCCGGAGGTGACGGTCTGGGTGGCGGCGGACCGCTCGATGACGTCGACGCCGCCGGCGGTGATCGGCCGCGCGGTGGTCACGGGTGTGGTTGAGGTGTTGCCGGTCGAGGTGACCGCGAAGTAGCCGCCGATCCCTGCCGCCAGGACGAGGGTCGCAGTCAGGCCGATCAGGGTCTTGCGGCCAGGGCCGGGGTGGGAACCGGGGTGCTGGGTGGGCGAGTTCTGGCTAGGCGCCTCGGTGGTGGGGGAGGACACGGGCTGCGGGGCGGTGGTGGTCATGGCGACCTCCTGTGGGCTGGGGTTCGCGGGGGTTTCCGCGTGATCCGCAGCCTGGGTCAATGGCGTGGGGCGCCACATCGGGGGAAGGCCTTACGCGACCCCTCAAATCCGCAGGGCGGCCTCCTTACGCCGACGGGTGCGCTGGGGTGGGCGGGATGCGCCGTACGCTCCGGCGCGTGACGCCAGCGAGGCCCGTGCGCAAGCTGATCGAGTACGCGCTTCCGCTGGCGGTGCTCGACCGCGAGGCGTCGCGGGAGAAGTCGATCCGGCACGGGCACCCCTCGACGCTGCACCTGTGGTGGTCCCGCAAGCCGCTGGCCGCCGCCCGCTGCGTGCTGTTCGCGCAGCTCGTGGACGACCCGGGTGACCGTCCGGACCTCTATCCGACGCCCGGGGAGCAGCACGCGGCCCGATCCCGGCTGCTCGACCTGTGCGCGCGGCTGGCCCCCTGGGAGGTCACCGCGGGATCGCCCGCCATCGACGAGGCCCGCGAGGTGCTGCGTGAGCAGTACGGCTCGGCGCTGCCCACCGCGTACGACCCGTTCTCGGGGGGCGGCTCGATCCCGTTGGAGGCCCAGCGGCTCGGCCTGCCCGTGGTGGGGGCCGACCTGAACCCGGTCGCCGCGCTGCTGACGCTCGCCCTGGTCGAGGTGCCCGGGCGGCACGTCCCGACGGATGCCCTGGCAGCCGACATCCGGCGGTACGGACGGCAGGTGCTGGAGCGAGCCGCTGAGACCGCAGCGGAGTGGTACCCCTCCGTGCGGGTCGACGGCGCCGAGCGGGCCCCGGTCGCGTACCTGTGGGTCCGCACCTGCACCTGCGCCGGGTGTGGGGCGACCGTGCCGATGCTGAGCAACCCGTGGCTGGCCCGCAAGGCCGGGCGCGAGGCGTGGCTCAAGGTCAGCGCGCGCGACGACGGGTTCGCGTTTGCGGTCGCGCGCGAGGGCGAGCGGCCTGGAAGGCGGAAGGGCCGGGGGCCGGCCTTCGGTTGCCCGGCCTGCGGGACCGAGACGAGCGCACCGGCCGTGCAGGACGAGGCGCGCGACCGCGGCCTCGGTGTCGCACTGCGCTGCGTCGTGGTCGACGGGCCGGATGGCCGGACCTTCGCGGTCGCCGACCCGGCGGCCGCCAGCCCGGCGGTGCCCGAGCCCGCCGTACCTGCGCTCGACCAGCCGATCGACCCGCGCGCGAGCAACGCGCCGACGTACGGCGTCGCCACCTACCGGCAGCTGCACCTGCCACGGCAGCGCGCCGCCTGTCGGCGTTCGCCGCGGCGGTGCGGGCAACGCGGCCGCAGATCACCGCCGACAGACGGTCCGCGGGCGATGACGAACGGACGGCCGACGCTTACGCGCGCGACGTGGTCCTCTATCTCGGACTGGTCCTCGGACGGCTGGCGAACCGGATGTCCACGGCCTGCATTTGGAACGCCCACCTCGGCCTCGTCGAGCAGACCTTCATCCAGAACAACACCCTCGCCCTGCCCTGGGACTTCGCGGAGGCCAACCCGTTCTCCACCGCGTCGGGCTCCTGGGCCAGCCAGCTCGACTGGGTGGCCCGCGTGGTCGAGCGGCTCGCGCCCGCGGCGCCGGGCCGGGCGCTGCGGGCCGATGCCGCCGACGAGCGCCCCGAGCTCGCGGGCGCCTCGGTCGTCGTCTGCACCGACCCGCCGTACTACGACTACTTCGCCTACTCGGCCCTGTCGGACTACTTCCACCTGTGGCTGCGGGAGGCCCTCGGCGACGCCTGGCCGGAGGCGTTCGAAGCCGACCGGCCGCCGCGCGAGGGCGAGGTCGGGCCGGGCGGCGCGGCCGCCTTCGCGGCAAGCCTCGGCGGGATCCTGCGGCGGCTCCGCGAGGTCGCCGATCCGGCGCTGCCTCTCACGATCTTCTACGGCTACAAGCAGACCTCCGGGCCGGCGTGGGAGGGCTTCGCCGACGCGGTGGCGTCGGCCGGGCTCGTCGTGACGGCCACCTGGCCGATCCGAACCGAGCGCACCGAGGGGGTCAAGACCGGCCGCGACAGCCTGTCGTCCTCCCTGGTGCTGGTGTGCCGACGGCGACCCGAGGACGCGGGGTCCTGCACCCTCGACGGGCTGCTGGCCGAGCTGGCCGAGGTGATGCCGCCAGCCGTCGCGCGGCTGCAGGCCGCCGGGGTCGCGCCCGCCGACCTCGCGCAGGCGGCGATCGGCCCGGGTCTGGCCGCCGTCACCCGCCACGCCGCGGTGCTGGGCGACGGCGGGCGGGTCGTGGGCACAGGCGAGGCCATGGACGCTGTGCGGGGCGCGTACGAGGCCGCGCTGGACGCCCAGGCGGTCGCCCTGGGGCCGGCCAGTGCCGCCGCCCTTGCCGACTACGCGGGGGGCGGCGCGCCCGCGGGTCCCGAACGGCTCGGGGCCATGCTGGCGGCGGAGTCCGAGCCTGCGCTGCCGTACCTGCTGCACCGCCGGGCGACCGATCGCGGCTGGGCCGCCGATGCGGCCTGGTTGTCCCGCTCCTCGACCGGGCCGGCGGCCCCTAGCGGCGGATGACGCGCAGGGTGGCGCCTCCGAGGGTGAGCAGCAGGGCCCACGCCGCGATGTACGGGAGTCCGTCCGCTCCCGTGTTGGCCAGCGGGGTGGCGCTGTTGAGGTCGGCGCCGGAGACACCCGCCGCGGAGGAGCCCGCCGGTGGTGCGCTCGGCGGGGCTGTGGCGGCCGCGGCCGACTTCGCGGCGGGCGGGTTGGCGGCGCACGTGGGGGTGGCCGGCGGGTAGGAGACCACGGCGCTGGCGGTCGGGTTGACCGACACCTCGACGGTCATCGTCGGGCGCAGCCCGTCATCGACCTGCACCCAGTCGCCGTTGACGAGATCCCAGCCCGGCCAGTCCAGCGGCAGGCCGGCGGCGTCGACGACGGCCCCCGGCCAGAGCAGCACGGCGCCGGCCAGGGGCAGGTCCGCGTCGGTGCGGACCACCTCGCCCGTCGACTTGCGCCAGACCACCGTGGCGGTCTGCAGGGGAGTGGGGGTGAATCCGACGGCGGTCGAGGTGACCCGCAGCTTGGGCACGTCGCGGTCGCAGAAGGGCACGGCCGCGAGCACCAGCGCCTTGACCGAGGCCGACACGCTGTCGGAGTTGTCGGCGCGGTCGACCTCCAGGGTCGTGGTCGTGACGGCGGCTGCGAAGTCCACCGTCGAGCCGCCGGCCGCAGTCACGGCGCCGAGCAGCCGGATGCGCTCGTCGGGCGCGCCGGTGGCGAAGTCGCCGGCTCGGGCGCAGGACCAGGTCGGCGGCACGGCCACGACGTCGGTGGAGCAGGTCCAGCCCGGGGGGGCATCGAAGGACGCGAACGCGAACCCGGTCGGCAGGTCGCCGCCGACGACCACCCCGGCGGCGTCCACCGCGCCCTCGGAGCCGATGTCGACCAGCAGCGCGTTGGGCTCTCCGGCCTCGACCGAGTCCTGGAAGGCCGTGGTGACGCGCACGTCGGCGATCCCGGCGATCGGCTCGGAGACGGCGTCGGCGTTGTCGGCCAGGTCAAGCTCGGGGGTGGTGGTGGACACGGCGGCGGCGAAGGGCAAGACCCCGCCGGGGCCGCGGTCACCGAGCCGAGCAGGCGGATCTGCTCATCGGGGGCGCCCGTGGCGAAGTCGCCGGCGCGGGCGCACGACCAGGTGGGCGGCGCCGCGAGGAGATCGGTGGCGCAGGACCACGCCGCGGGGGCGTCGAACGAGCTGAAGGCGAATCCGGTCGGCAGGTCGCCGCCGACGACCACGCCCGCGGCGTCGACGGCGCCCTCGGAGCCGATGTCGGCGACCAGGGCGATCGGCTGGCTGCTGACCACGGGACCGCCCAGCGACGTGCGTACGCGCACATCGGCCGGTCGGACGACACCGTCACTGTCGGTGGCGGTCACCGGGGCGAAGGGGTGCCCGTAGGAGTCGCGGAAGGACACCGAGGCCGTGTTGACCACCGGCCCCGGGAATGCGGCGGGGAGGATGTCCGCGGTGACCCTCAGCGTGGCCGTGGCGCCTGCGTTGAGGGCTCCGGACAGGTTCGCGGTGACCACGCCCCCGGACGCCGAGCAGGTGCCGCTGGCCGGCGGCTGCCATGAGCAGGACGCGAAGGCCAGACCACCGGGCAGCGGATCGGTCACGGTCACGGCCCGGGCCGCGCCCGCGGTCGAACCGGTCGACGTGTTCGAGATCGCCACGTCGTACGAGGTGGTCGAGCCGGCGACCAGTGTCGCGGCGCCGTTCGACTTGGTCACCGCGAGCGCGGGGGTCGGGGGCTGCGCGAGGTACGACGGGCCGCTGCTGACCCCTTCCTGGATCAGCTGGTTGTGGTCGCTGATGCACGACACGATCGCCCACCAACCGGTCGCGGGGGCATTGACCAGGTCGCCCACGCGGGTCGTTCCGGCCGAGCCGTTCCAGCGCGCGTTGGCCGACACGGTGCCGGCAACGCCGCCGCTGGCGCCGTTGGCGACTACGGGGGTTCCCGGTGGGTAGTAGCGCACCCGTCCGTTGCCGTCCATGTCGAAGTTGTGGAAGCGGATGCTCGGCAGCCCAGGGTCGACGTAGGCCCACAGGGTCTGGCACGTCACGGCCCCGGCATCGTGCTGGTAGGTCGTGCGGTCGAGCCCCACGACGATCTCGTCATCGGTGCCGGCGATGCCGTCGGGGTTGTCCGCCGACGCTGGGGGCGGCGTGGCCGGGTTGGCGTCGTTGTCGGAGGCGACGCGCAGCCGCCAGCCGTTCTGGTCATCGGAGTTCGTGCCGGCATTGAGCGGGTCGACCGCGAGCAGAGCGTCGGTGAGGACCCACTCGCCGCAGCCGGCGCGGCCGTCCGCGATGGTGAAGAACCGCTGCCAGGCCTCGGCGACCGCGATCGGCCGGAAGACCTCGGTGTGCGTCACGCCGCCCGGGCCGCTCAGCGTGTACGTCGACGTGTCGAGCGAGCCGGTCGGCTCCTCGCTGCGGCCCTGGACGGCAGCGAACGACGTCATCGGCGCGCCGAAGAGGTCGACATGCACAGGAAGGCCGGCCGGCCACGAGCAGGGGACGTTGATCCGCAGGCTGTGCGACGTCGCGCCTCCGCCCTGGGCCGCGCTCGCGGCGTACCAGTCGCCGAGCCCGATGGCCGAGTTGAGCCCGTTGGTCTGGATGTAGAGGCCGCCCGCCCCGACCGGGACCTCCACCGCCTGCGCGCCCGCGGCGGGCAGGGCGACCGCCGCGGCCACCATGGCGACCGCGAGGGGCAGCGCAGGGAGCCTGCGGTCGGACTCGGAGGGGCGCGCGGGAGTCTGGCGCCGTCGGATGCTCACCCCTGGGGTCTCGGCAGTTCACCCGTCCGGCCTAAGCCAATGGGTCGGTTGCGGTGGGACCGCTACGGCGGGGCGTGCCTGCCGAGGGGGTGACCAAAGGCCCATGCGCGTGGAGCGGGCGTTCGATGGACTGTGCAGCGGGACCCGGAGGAGGCCTGCGATGGCGCGCATCCTGATCGTGTACGGCACGGTCGAAGGGCACACGGCAGATGTGGTTGCGGCCTTGACCGCAGGCCTCGCGCGATGCGGCCACCAGCCCACCGCGGTGCGCGTCGACGCCGCACCTGAGGACCTCGACGTGTACGACACGCTCGTCGTCGGTTCGTCTGTCCACGTGGGCAAGCTCCACAAGGGCGTGCTCACCTGGATCGGCGAGCACCGCGCCCAATTGGAGGCGCGACCCTCGGCCTTCTTCGAGGTGTGCCTGAGTGCGGCGTCACCTGACGGCGGCCCGGCCCAGGCCAAGGCGTACGTCGAGCAGCTCACCGCGGAGACCGAGTGGCAGCCGGATCTCGTGGGCATCTTCGGCGGCGCGCTCCTCTACACCCGCTACGGCTTCATCAAGCGTCGGATGATGCGCTCCATCGCCGAGCAGGGCGGGCTGGCGACCGACACCAGCCGGGATGTCGACTACACCGACTACGACGCCGTGCGGCAGTTCGCCGAGGACGTCGGATCGCTGGCGATCCCGGTCTGACCCGCCACCGGATGCCGCGATCCGGCAGGCTGCGGGGGTGAGCGGCGACCGGCACGACCACGACCACGTGCACGAGTCTGCGCACGAGCACGAGCCACGAGCGCCAGGACGGGTGGCTGGACCGGCTGCGCCACCTCGTTCGACCGCACAGCCACGACGCCGCCGAGTCTCTGGACGACGCGCTGGAGACCTCGCGCCGGGGGATCCGCGCGCTGCTGCTGTCCTTCCTGGCGCTGATGGCGACCGCCGGGGTCCAGGCGATCGTCGTCGCGTTCACCGGCTCCGCCGCGCTGCTGTCCGACACGCTGCACAACGTGGCGGACGCCCTGACCGCCGTCCCCCTGGCGATCGCCTTCACCGTCGGGCGCCGGGCGGCGACCCGCCGGTACACCCACGGCTTCGGCCGGGCCGAGGACCTGGCCGGGGTGGTCGTCGTCCTGGTGGTCGCCGCCTCGGCCGCGATCGCCGCGTACGAGTCGGTGCGCCGGTTCGCCGAGCCGCGTGCGGTCGAGTTCCTCTGGGCCGTGGTGGCGGCGGGCCTGGTCGGGGCCCTCGGCAACGAATGGGTGGCGCGCTACCGGATCCGGGTCGGACAGGGCATCGGCTCGGCTGCCCTCGTGGCCGACGGGCTGCACGCGCGCACCGACGCCTTCACCTCGCTGGCCGTCGTCCTCGGCGCCGCCGGGGTGGCCGCCGGCTGGGAGCAGGCCGACGCGGCCGTGGGGCTGCTCATCGCCGGGCTGATCCTGCTGGTGCTGCGGGACGCCGCCACCCAGGTTCTGTACCGGCTGCTGGACGCGGTCGACCCGCGCACAGTGGACCTTGCCGAGTCGGTGCTCCGCGCAACGCCGGGGGTGCGGGGTGTGCCAGCGCTGCGGCTGAGGTGGGTGGGCCACCAGCTGCGGGCCGAGGCCGACGTGGTGGTCGACGCCGACCTGCCGTTGCGCGAGGCGCACGCCATCGCTGTCGAGGCCGAGCACCGGTTGATCCACGAGGTGCCGCGGCTGACGTCGGCGATCCTGCACGTCGACCCCGCCGACGCCGACCACGGGCCGCTCGACCCGCACCGCTGACCGCCGGCGCGGGTGCGGCGCTATCCGGCGAGGGTGGCCGAGAAGACCTGCCAGGCCAGCGCCGACTTGGCCACCAGGCTGAGCACGATGTAGGTGCGCTCGCCCGTCAGGTAGTTGCGGTAGCGGCCGACCGGCTTGTACTGCGCCCACTGCACCAGCGCGAAGCAGTTGAAGAACGCAAACAGCGAGATGAAGATCGCGATGACGAACGCCGGCGGCGTGCCGGTCAGGCCGGGGCTGAGCGCGTAGACCGTGATGGCCACCCAGGGGACGATCCCGGCGATGCAGCCGAGCCAGAACGGCAGCAGGCTGCCGCCGGGCTCGTGGTCGTGCTCCTGCAGCAGGCCGAACAGGATCATCGAGGCGTTGACGCCGAAGATGGCGATGAGGGCGGCCACATCGGTGATGCCGGTCAACTGGGCGATCACCACGATCATCAGCGAGCTGGACAGCGAGTACTCGATCCAGCGGGCGTAGTTGCGGCCGCGGCTCAGGTTGTCGACGTACCAGCCGTTGATGCCGGGCGACGCGACCAGGAAGTGCGCCAGCGCGGAGAGCGCGAAGAAGGCCGCCACCGCCCAGGCGGTGGGGATCTCGAACAGCATGGTCGGGGGCTCGGGGGCTGCCCGGCGGGCCGGTCATGAAGGGGCCGGTCACCGGCAGGGCGAAGGCGTTGGCCAGCACCAAGATGAGCACCGCCTGGATCGCGTGCAGGCTCCCCATGCCCACGTTGGCGGTGCGGAGGCGCCGGTAGGGGGCCTCGTCGGCTGCGGGCGCGGTGGCTTCGGTGTCGATCATGCTTCGACAGTAGGCGCGGTTCACGTCGGTCGCGCGCCGACGCGCAGGCTCAGTCGATGCGGACGACGCCGTTCTTGGTCTGGAAGTGGACGGCGACCAGGCCGGGATCGTCGGCCTCGACCCAGTGGACGTCGGACCCCTCGACGGGCGTCTCGAAGTCCCCGCCGATCCAGGAGTGGATCTTCTCGGGGTCGCCCGCCACCTCGCAGCCGACGATGGAGGCCGCCGCCTTGGCGTCGGCGGACGGGTGCAGCTCCGGGCCGACCGTCCACTGGATGAAGAACGGCAGGGCGGGGTCGTCGAGGAGCGCGTTCACGCCGATCTGGCGCCAGGTGAGGTCGACCCCGTCGGGGCGGCGGCGGTGGCCCTCGACCGACGGGCGGCCCAACCGCTCCTCGACGGGGGCGATGTCGTCGACGGCGAGCGCCCAGCCGAGCCAGCCGCCCCCGGCTTCCGCGCGGGCCTTAACCGCCTGCCCGAAGGGAGCCTGATCGGCCGCGGGGTGGTCGAGCGCCGCGACGACCTCGAGGTACGTGCCGCCGGCGAGGGGGAGCACGAAGTTGCGGGTGCCGAACCGGGGGTGCAGGCCGCCGTCGCTGAACGTCGCGCCGAGCGCCGACCCGATCCGCTGCACGGTGTCCGCCAGATGCCCGCGGGACGTGGCGTAGGAGACGTGGTCCAAGCGCATGGGGCCGAGTCTTACTCATAGGGGGGATCGGCCACGCGCCGGGGGTCCACCATCGGCGCCAGGTGGATCGCGCCGTCGCATGCCCTACACCGCGCCGTCGTCCACAGGCCTTGCGGCAGCGTGGCTTTCCCCAGGAGCGGCAGCTCGCGGAGTCATCCCCAGATGGCCCGCCGGGGGTGTCAGACCGGGTGCGCGGCCGGGAGCGTCGGTGCATGGCCAAAGCCCGCCGATCCGGCGTCCCCGTCCCCCCGTCCGCCCCCCCGCGGCTGCGGCTGTCCGGCCCGCAGCAGTTGCTCGCCGCCCTGCCGTACCTCCTCGGCGTCGAGCTGCGCGACTCCGTCGTCGCTGTCGGGCTGGTGCGCGGGCCTCGTGGCGCCGAGGAGGTGGGGTTCCGGATGCGCGCCGACCTGGCGCCCCTGATCGGAGGCGAGCAGCCGCCGGAGGAGCTCGCCTCGCTCGCGGCGCAGCACTGCGAGGCAGGGGTGGTGCTCGTGGTGTACGTCGACGGCGTGCCCAGCGGCGCCGGGGCCCCGTGCGCCGAGCTGGCCGACCGGCTGGTCCGGGCCTTCGGCGACCAGGGGGTCGAGGTGCGCGATGCCTTGGCGGTGCAGGGCGGCCGGTGGTGGTCGTTCCTCTGCCGCGACGTTGACTGCTGCCCGCCCGCTGGTCGGCCGATGCCCGCGGCCGGGGACAGCCCGGTTCCCGCCGAGCTGACCGTCCTTGGGCTGTCACCCGGCCGCCCGCGCGCCGAGTTGGCGGCCGAGTTGGCCGGTCCATCCGGGCTGCGACTGGTGGCCGCGCGCCAGGCCCTGGATGCCGCCGCGCAGAGCCTGCTCGAACGGCTGGCCGCAGGGGAGCAGGACTCCACCGGCTGGCGACAGGAGTCCCAGGCGCTGCTGATCGCGGCACGTGACCGGCTCAACGCAGGCGGCCCGCCGCTGGAGCTCGCCGAGCTCGCACGGCTGCTGCTGGCGCTGGACGACCTGCTCGTGCGCGACGCCGCCATGGGGTGGGCGCCCGTCGGCCCCGGCCGCCGCGGCAGGCGGGCGACCCCCTCCGGGGAGGCGTCGCCCGAGGCGCTCGGCGGCGAGCCGCTGTGGCGCGCGCTGCTGGAGGTGGCGCCGGATGAGTGCGCCGCCGCCCCGGCCGCCCTGCTCGCCTGGTCGGCGTACCTGCGAGGCGACGGCCTCACCGCCAATCTGGCCCTCGACCGGGCGCTGGCCGCCGACCCCGGCTACCGCCTGGCCGGGCTGCTGGCCGCCGCCTACTCAAGGGGGGTGGCCCCCGAGAGCCTCGACGGGGCGGTCCGGCGGGGGGCCGCGGCCGCGGCCGCCGGCTAGCGCCCCGGCCGGGCGACCCGCGGATGGGCCGACGAGTTGACAGGCGAACGGAGATTCCCCATACTGACGACGTTCGTTGAAGGGGAGTACCTCCGCAAACGCCTGGTCGTCAGTACGGCCCGCCAGGGCTCGGCCACGTGGACCCGCACCCATCGCAGGGGCGGGTCGAGGAAGACCTTCGGTCCCGGCGCCTCGCGCCCTGAACCGAAAGGTCCCCGATGGACGTTCCCCTCTGGGCCTGGGCCGCCGTCCTCGGCGTGATCCTGGCCATGCTCGCGATCGACCTGTTCGCCCACCGGACCGCCCACGTCGTGGGAGTCCGGGAGGCCGCCGCCTGGTCGGTGGTCTGGGTCACCCTCGGGCTCGGCTTCGGCGCCGTGATCTGGGCCGTCTACGGCGCCGAGCTCGGCCAGCAGTACCTCGCCGGCTACCTGATCGAGAAGTCGCTGGCCGTCGACAACGTGTTCGTCTTCGCGATGGTCTTCGCCTACTTCGCGGTGCCCCGGGAGTACCAGCACCGGGTGCTCTTCTACGGCGTGCTCGGCGCCCTGGTCTTCCGCGCCGTCTTCATCGCCGCCGGCTCGGTGCTCATCTCGAGCTTCGCCTGGATCCTCTACCTGTTCGGCGCGTTCCTGGTGCTGACCGGCATCAAGATGGCCCGGCAGCGCCACGAGCACATCGACCCCTCCCAAAGCCTCGTGCTCAAGGGGTTCCGCCGCTGGGTGCCGATGGTCGGCGCCTACCACGGCCAGCGCTTCCTCACCCGGGTCAAGGGCGCCGACGGCATCGTCCGCTGGGTCGCCACCCCGCTGCTGGCTGTGCTGGTGATCGTGGAGGTCACCGACATCGTCTTCGCCGTCGACTCGATCCCGGCGATCTTCGCGATCACCCAGGAGCCGTTCCTGGTCTTCACCAGCAACGCCTTCGCCATCCTGGGCCTGCGGGCCATGTACTTCTTGCTCGCCGACCTGATGCACCGCTTCACGTACCTCAAGCTCGGCCTTGCCTTCGTGCTCGTCTGGGTCGGCGTGAAGATGCTGCTGCTGGACGTCTACAAGATCCCCACCAGCGTCTCGCTGCTGGTCGTGGCCGGCATCCTCGCCGTCGCCGTGGTCGCGAGCCTGCGGGCCACCCGCGGGCTGGATCGCCAGGCCCCGGTGGCGGAAGGCGCGCCGCCGCCGTTCCCGGTCATCCCGGAGTCCGAGCCGATGCCCGCCGAGCTGCGCGTCGCCCGCAGCCGCGCAACCGCCGACGAGCCGCCCGGCCTCGAGCCGGATCCGCACGCCACCACCGGGGCGCCGCGATGAGCGCCCGCCCCGCCCGCCACCTGTTCACCCTCGCCAGCCAGCCTCTCCTCCGAAGGAGCACGCCATGACCGCCAAGCCCACCTCCACCTCCACCCCCACCGCCAAGCCCACCGTCGTGGCGGTGATCCCCGACTCGGCCGCCGCCATCCCGGTCGCCCGCGCCGCCGCGCGGTTGGCCGGCCCGGAGGGCCAGGTGGTCCTCGCCGTCCTGGTGGCGGCGCCCGGCCGGGGGCTGTCGCCGGCGAGTGCGCTGCTCGGCGGCGCCGCGGTCTCCGCAACTGCCGCCTCGGTCGCCGCGCGGGCCTTCCCGACGATGCAGGCCGCCGGGGTGGCGTACGGGGTGGAGGCCGTCACCTACCGCGATGACCGCCAGCGCAGCCGGCGGGAGAGCCGAGCGACCAAGGCCGTGGCCGAGTGCGCCTCCCGATACCAGGCCGTGGCTGCCGTCGGCACGGGGTCGGGTATGGCCCCGTGGCCGGCGGACGGCTGCCCCTGGACCGTGGTCGACCCGGCCGCTGGCTCGCTCGGTGCGCTCGGGACCGTGCTCACCGAGGACGGCCGGGGGCGCCTCGAGGCGCGCGCTGCGAGGCTTCGAGACGAGGTCATGCCTCCGCTGCGCGACCTGCTGGCCGAGCCGGGGCGCGACGAGCGCGTGGTCGCCGACTATGAGCGGGCGCTCGGGGAGCTGGTCGACCTCGAGGGCCTGCTGGCCGAGGCCGGGTCGCTGCCCCCGGCGACGCCGGGTGAGGTCGCGCTGGGGAGCCGGGTGATCGTCCGGCTCGGACGCGGCGGCGAGGAGGTCGTCCGGATCGTGCACCCCGCCGAGGCCTTCCTCGACGAGGAGCGGATCTCCGCGGCATCCCCGCTCGCGGCGGCCCTGCTCGGTTGCCGGGTCGGCGAGTCCGTCCGGGTGCTCGCGCCCAGCGGGGCGTACGAGTGCACGGTCGCCGGCCTGCTCGACGAGCCCGCCCCGCTGGCGGCCGCCGGCTGACCGGCGGCGCGGGGTTCGCCGCCCGCCGCATGCGCCAATCGCGATGCGGGTAACCCGCTACGCTGTTGCACATGGCGGCGAGCTGGACCTTCCTGACCAATCACGGCCACGTGCTGCTCGCGATCGCCGACGACCCCGAGACCCGGCTGCGCGACATCGCCGCCCGGGTCGGGATCACGGAGCGGGCGGCCCAGCTGATCGTGTCCGACCTCGAGGCCGGCGGCTACCTCACCAAGGAGAAGGTCGGCCGCCGCAACCACTACACCGTGGTGCGGGGTCGCACCTTCCGCCACCCGGCCGAGGCCGGGCGCGGGATCGACGACCTGATCGGCATCTTCAGCGGCTGACGCCCGCCGGACGGCCGGCTCAGGCCGCCGACCCGTTGCGGTGGCGATCGATCCAGTCGTCCATGGCGGCCCACGTCTCGTTCAGCCACTCGACCAAGGCCTCGGGGTCGGACGGGACGGTCCCCGGGTGGAAGACCTGCCAGGACATCTGCAGGGTCTTGTCCATCGGGATCGAGCGCCACAGCTCCAGCGGCGTGGTCAGGTCGTCCAGGCCCGTGTGCGCGACGACCAGCACGTCGGCCTCCGGGCAGGCGGCCAGGGCGGCGGCGACCCCCGAGGGGCGGGGCGGCAGCGTGTACCGCAGCCGCTCGGCCCGCAGCGCCGCGTCGTCGAGGCCGGAGGAGCGCAGCCGGTCGATGGCCCGGGTCCGGCGACCCTCGGTGAAGTTGCCGCCCTCGGGGAAGATCACGAATGCGTCGGGGACGTCCATCGATCCGGCGAGCTCGCTGATCCGCTCCAGCGTGCGCTCGCCCGCGCCGGGCGCGTTGTCGATGAAGTCGCAAGGCAGCCGGTTGAGCAGGACGTCGATCAGCGGATCCCACTGCATGTCGGCCTTGAGCACGATCCGCGGCCGCCGGCCCGCCCACGACAGCACCTCGTGGATCAGCAGGAACGAGTCGCCTGGGCCCGCGTGCCTGGACATCACGATCAGCGGCCGCTCGATCGTCTCCGGGTCGTCGTCGTAGGCCGGCACCCGGGGGCCGTCGGTGACGACCCGGGTGTTGACCAGTCGCTTGGCGGCGCCCCACAGCACGGACAGCAGCCCGCGCAGCAGCCGGTAGTGGGCCGCCGTGAAGGCGGGGGAGCGCAGCCGCCAGCCGAAGCCGCTCGCGACCCACAGGCCGAACGCGGCCGTCAGGCCGACGACCTGCAAGGCGAGGTAGACGAAGGCCAGCCCGAGCAGCCGCAGCGGGCGCCACTTGCCGGGCAGCTTGTAGGAGATGCCGGCGGCGACGAAGAGCAGGATCGGGGTGAAGACCGCGACCAGCACCCCGAGCGCGACGATCGCCGGGGCGATGAGCAGTCTCCGCAACCAGCGCGGAGGCAGGGGCGGCACGGGTCAGGCCCCCAGGCCGTGCTCGTCGAGGTACGCCGACGCCGCGGCGTACGAGCGGTCGATCCGGTCGGCGATCTTCGAGAAGTCGCGGTACTTCAGCTGCGCCGAGTCGTTGTAGCGCAGGCTGGGGGCCCCGGTCGGCAGGACGTGCACCTCGACGCCCTCGGGCACGGCGTCGAGGTCGCTGGCGTACCGGTGGCGCCGCGCGATCTCGAAGGCGACCAACGCCACCTCCCACGGCTTGGTCGGCTTGGTGAGCGGCTCCTCGACGCGGCCGACCTGGAGCACGTAGACGGTGCGGGCGCCCATGTCGTACGCGCGGCCGAGCGGGATCGAGTCGACGATGCCGCCGTCGAGGTAGTTCTCGCCGTCCACCTCGACGGGCGGCAGCAGCCCGGGCACGGCGCACGAGGCGAGGATCGCGTCGATCAGCGGGCCGGAGTCGAAGTAGCGGGCGTTGGCCGACTCGATGCTGGCGGCGACGCACTGGAACGGGACGGCGAGCTCCTCGAACGTCCGCGCCGGGATGGCCTCCTCGAGCATCCGGCGCAGCGGGCCGTTCGCGTGCACGTGGGTGAGGGTCCGCGCGAACGTCTTGACCTGCGTGTACAGCGAGGCGCCGAAGACGTCGCCGTCCTGGATCGACGTCCACAGGTCGGCGAGCCGGTCGACCGAGGCGGGGGTGGGGTCGGCGGCGACCATCGCGCCGTTGATGGCGCCGATCGAGGTGCCGATCACCAGGTCGGGGGTGATGCCGCGCGCGAGCAGGGCCCGCAGCATGCCCACCTCATGGGCCCCGAGGTGCCCCCCGCCGCCGAGCACGAACGCCGTCGTCACCGGTAGCATCGTCCCACTCAGCGGAGGCGGCCTACTCGAACCGCGACGGGTCGCCGCCGCCCAGCCGCAGGATCTCCGGCTCGGGCCCGGACAGGTCGACCACGGTCGTCGGCTCCGACCCGCACTCTCCCGCGTCGATCACCGCGTCGATCTGGTGGTCGAGCCGCTCCTTGATCTCCCAGCCGTGCGTCATCGGCTCGTCCTCGCCGGGGAGCAGCAGGGTGCTCGACAGCAGCGGCTCGCCGAGCTCGGTGAGCAGGGCCTGGACGACGGCGTGGCGGGGGATGCGCACTCCGACGGTCAGCTTCTTGGGGTGCATGAGCCGCCGGGGCACCTCGCGGGTCGCCGGCAGGATGAACGTGTACGCGCCCGGCGTGGACGCCTTGACCGCGCGGAACACCGAGTTGCTCACGTGCACGAACTGGCTGAGCTGGGAGAAGTCGAGGCACACCAGGGTCAGGTGGTGGCGGGCGTCGAGGTGGCGGATCGCCCGGATCCGGTCGAGCCCCTCGGTGTTGCCGAGCTGGATGCCCAGGGCGTAGCAGGAGTCGGTCGGATAGGCGATCAGGCCGCCGCCGCGCACGATGTCGGCGACCTGGCTGATGGCGCGAGGCTCCGGGTTGGCCACGTGCACATCGAAGTAGCGAGCCATGGACTGGAGCCTACGGGCGAGCCTGCGGGCGTCGGGCGCTCCGGCACCGTGTCTCGACACGCGAGACATGGGGTCGAGCACTGAGACGGGGTCTGTGTATCCTCCCTTCAGGTCATGAGCGCCAGCGTCAAGCCCCGGCTTGCTGGCCGGCAACCCTCTGCTCGCGGTGGGGTGCCCCGGGTGATGACCGGGCCAAGGCGGCCGTCCTCGATTCACGGGGGCTCCGCGGAGGCAAGCGCGGGCCCGGCGACCGCCGGGCCCCAGGGATCGACCCTAAGGACCCGAGATGTGTTGTCGCCGAATGTGTAGCCGCTGACAACGGCCCCCGCACAGCTCCCAACCGCAGCATGACCGGCCCGCGGGACCGGTCTTTCGACGCACCCGCGCGCACCGCGCACCCGTCCCGAACCCGACCGAATCCGTAGGAGAGCACTGCCATGAACGACGCCTGGAGCTTTGAGACCAAGCAGGTCCACGCCGGCCAGCAGCCCGACGCCGCCACCGGCGCCCGCGCGCTGCCGATCTACCAGACCACCGCGTACGCCTTCCGCGACACCGACCACGCCGCCGCGCTCTTCGGCCTGGCCGAGGCGGGCAACATCTACACCCGGATCATGAACCCCACCCAGGACGCCGTCGAGCAGCGCATCGCGGCCCTCGAGGGCGGCGTCGCCGCCCTGCTGGTCAGCAGCGGGCAGGCCGCCGAGACGCTGGCGATCCTCAACCTGGCCGAGGTCGGCGACCACATCGTGTCGTCGGCGCTGCTCTACGGCGGCACGTACAACCTCTTCCACTACACGCTGCCGAAGCTCGGCATCGAGGTCTCGTTCGTCGAGAACCCCGACGACCTCGCGGAGTGGAAGGCCGCCACCCGGCCCAACACCAAGGCGTACTTCGCCGAGACGATCGCCAACCCCAGCGGCCACATCCTCGACATCGCCGCGGTGGCGGGCGCCGCGCACGAGTCCGGTGTGCCGCTGATCGTCGACAACACCGTCGCGACGCCGTTCCTCATCCAGCCGCTCAAGCACGGCGCCGACATCGTCGTGCACAGCGCGACGAAGTTCCTCGGCGGCCACGGCACGGCGATCGCCGGCGCCATCGTCGACGGCGGCTCGTTCGACTACGCCGCGCACCCCGAGCGGTTCGCGAACTTCAACACCCCCGACCCGAGCTACCACGGCCTGGTCTACGCCGAGGCGCTCGGCCCGATCGCGTACATCATCAAGGCGCGCGTGCAGCTGCTGCGCGACCTCGGCCCGGCGATCGCGCCGTTCAACGCGTTCCTGGTCGCCCAGGGGCTGGAGACGCTCAGCCTGCGGATGGAGCGGCACGTGCAGAACGCGCAGGCCGTGGCCGAGTGGCTCGACACCCGCGACGAGGTGGAGACGGTGCACTACGCCGGGCTGCCCGCCTCGCCGTGGCACGCCGCCGCCCAGACGTACGCGCCGCGCGGCCCCGGCTCGGTGCTCGCGTTCGAGATCAAGGGCGGGGTCGAGGCCGGCAAGCGCTTCGTCGACGCCCTCGAGCTGCACAGCCACGTCGCCAACATCGGCGATGTGCGCTCGCTGGTCATCCACCCGGCGTCGACCACGCACAGCCAGCTCACCCCCGAGGAGCAGCTGCAGTCGGGCGTGACCCCCGGCCTGGTGCGCCTCTCGGTCGGCATCGAGGGCCTCGCCGACATCCTCGCGGACCTCGACGCCGGGTTCCGCGCCGCCAAGGAGGCGTGACCGGTCGCCATGGCGGTCTCGTCCGACAGGCCCCCTCCCGCCACCGCCGCGTGGCGGGAGGGGGACCCCCCCGCTGACCGGCGCTTCGCCGACCTCGGGGCGCTCGTGCTCGAGGGCGGCGACGCCCTGCCCTCGGTGCGCGTCGCGTACGAGGAGTGGGGGGTCCGCGATGAGGACGGCTCCAACTCGGTGCTGGTCCTGCACGCGCTGACCGGCGACGCGCACGTGGTCGGGCCGGCGGGCCCCGGCCAGCTCACCGCGGGTTGGTGGGACGGCCTGATCGGGCCGGGCGCGCCGATCGACACCGATCGCTGGCACGTGGTCGCCCCGAATATCCTCGGCGGCTGCCAGGGCACGACCGGACCGTCCTCGCCGGCGCCGGACGGCCGGCCGTGGGGCTCGCGGTTCCCGCAGATCACCGTGCGCGACCAGGTGGCCGTCGAGGTGGCGCTCGCCGACTACCTCGGCATCGACCGCTGGGCGGCGGTGGTCGGCGGGTCGATGGGCGGGATGCGCGCCCTGGAGTGGCTGGTCGGCCAGCCCGACCGGGTGGCCGCCGGGCTGGTGCTCGCGGTGGGCGGTGAGGCGACGGCCGACCAGATCGGCACGCAGGCCGCCCAGGTGCTCGCGATCCGGTGCGACCCGAAGTGGCGCGGCGGCGACTACCACGCCGCCGCCCCGGGCGAGGGCCCGCACGCCGGCATGGGGCTCGCCCGCCGGATCGCGCACCTGACGTACCGCACCGAGTACGAGCTGGAGGTGCGGTTCGGCCGCCAGCCGCAGGGCGACGAGGATCCGTTGCGGGGCGGGCGGTTCGCCGTGCAGTCGTACCTCGACCACCACGCCGACAAGCTCGCGCATCGATTCGACGCGGGGACCTACGTCGCGCTGACCGAGGCGATGAGCACGCATGACGTGGGCCGCGGGCGCGGGGGGCTCGCCGCGGCCCTGGGCCGCATCACCGCGCCGGTGGTCGTCGCCGGGGTCGACACCGACCGGCTCTACCCGTTGCGGCAGCAGGAGCAGCTGGCCGAGCAGATCCCGACCGCGGTCGGCGGCTGCCGGGTGATCGCGTCGCCGTACGGCCATGACGGCTTCCTCCTCGAGCGCGACGCGGTCGCCGCCCTGGTCGCCGAGGTGCTGGTCCTGGCCGAGGACGAGATCGCCGCAGCGCGCGACCTCGATCGTGAGTCGCGCGCGGAGGCGTGCTGAGGCAGCGCGTCCACAGGCCCGCCGCCGGGGGTTGGCGAGCCGCGCGGCGTCACGTACCGTGCCTGCCATGCAGGCGAAAAGCGGCCATATGTCCGTTTCGCTGAGCGTGGCCGCCGGCCTGGTGGTGGGCCTCGCCGCGCTGCTGCTGGCTGGCTGCGGGGGCGGCGGCTCGGCCACGTCGGTGGGTCCGGCGGGGGAGTCCTCCGGCGCCGCCTCGGTGTCGCCGGAGCCGAGCGCGCCCGAGCCGAGCGCCGCGGCGAGCCCCGCCGGCGATTCGCGCGCGGCCGTCGAGCAGGCGGTCCGCGCCTACCTCGACGCCGCCAACGTCGCCATGGCCACCGGAGACACCGCGGCCCTGCGGGCGCTGTCCACCCCCGAGTGCAGCTGCCTGCGCCTGGCCGAGTCGATCGAGGAGCTGTACGGCTCCGGCGGCCGCGCCGAGGGCGCCCGCTGGGACCTCGAGGACCTCACCGTGGTGGACGTGACCGGTGCCTCGGCGTCGGTGCGGGTCGAGGTTCCTCCGCCCGGCTATCACGACAGGTCGAGCTGCACGGACCAAGTCCATTCCCGCGCAGCGGTTCGCAGCTGGCTCATCACTCTCACGCTCGACTCGGGTTGGCGGATCGCCGACTGTTGATGAGCTCGTCCGAGCGCCCGCGTGCGCGGTCTTGGCCGCGCGGCCTTCGTCTTCGGCCGTGATGCTCATCGCCTGTCAGTCCGGCGCTTGCGTGCGGTCTGGAGTTCGGCTGTGACGTGCAACGACGACAACAACGACGCGATCGAGGGCGCGCTGTTCATCCCGTCGACGGGGTACCGGGGCAACCCGTCGGCGCGGCAGGCCGCGGCCGACTGCCCGGACTGCCTGTGGCGGATGGCCCCCGATTGCGGGCAGACCCAGGCCGACCCGCTCGTGCTGTGCGAGAACGCCTCGCGCGGGTGCCCGCTCGGCGAGGTGCGGATGCGCGTCGACCGCTGGCGGCCGGGCGACCCGGGCTTCCGCCCGGTGGCCTCGGTCTGCATGGGCCCGCGCACGCCGCTGACCCCGGCTGCGGCCGCGCCCGCCGTGCGCGACGCGTTCATCGAGCTGCTGCCGCCGCCCGGTCCGAGCTTCCAGCCGGCCGCCGGGGGACTGGTCCAGGTGCCCACGCTGTTCGCCGCCGGCCAGCCCGGCGCGATCGGCCCGGTGTCGCTCGACCTAGGCCCGTACCCGATCGAGCTCGAGGCCACGGCGACCTGGACGTGGGACTTCGGCGACGGCGCCGAGCAGCGGTTCACGGTGCCTGGTGGGGCGTGGCCGGACACCTCGGTGAGCCACACCTACCGCAGCCCGGGCGGCCGCGAGGTCGACGTCACCACGGCCTGGACGGGCACCTACCTGCTCGACGGCCTCGGGCCGTTCCCGATCACCGGGCCGCCGGTCACCCAGCAGGCCACGCTCGCCGTCCCCGTGCGCGAGGCCCGCAGCCAGCTGGTCGCTGACTGACCAGCCGGCCGACCCACTGACCGACCGCCCTACAGGGCGGCGATCGCCTCGGCGATCGGCGTGCCACCGCTGACCAGGTCGTACGCCATGCCATGGGTGTTGGCGGCCTCCAGCGTCGCGACGACCGCGGCGGCGACGTCGGCACGCGGCAGCACGCCGCTCGGCAGGCCGTGGCCGGCCTCGACCAGCCCGGTGCCCGGGGCGTCCTGCAGCCCGCCGGGCCGCACGACGGTCCACGCGAGACCGGTCTCGGCGAGCGCGTCGTCGCTGGCCCGCTTGGCCGACAGGAAGCCGAACAGGAACGGCGGCCCCTCCTGCGGCCGGTCGGCCATCAGCGACGACACCTGCACCCAGCGGGTGACGCCCGCCGCCTCGGCCGCCCGCTGCGCGGCGATGCAGGCGTCCCGGTCGATGCGCTCGGGGTCGCCGCCAAGCGAGGCCCCCGCGGCGAAGACCGCTGCCTCCGCCCCCGCCAGCACCTCGCTGAGGTCGCCCTCGAGGTCGCCTTGGACGGCGCTCGCCCCGAGCCCGGAGATCAAGGCGGCTTGCTCTTCGCTGCGCACCAGCCCGACGACCTGGTGGCCCTCGGCCACCAGTCCCTCGACCACCAGCCGGCCGACCTTGCCTGCCGCACCCAGCACCGCAACGCGCATCTGAACTGCTCCCTGTGGTTGGTCCTCGCCCCGGGGCCCGCGTGCCGTCCGGGGGCCCTATCGAACCAGCCCGCGCATCCGGCCCCCCCGCGGGTCGCGATCCGCTAGCGTCCAATCGGCGGCCCGAGAGGGGCGCCCCGGCGGGGGCCGGCAGCCGGCAGCGAGAGGGATGGTGAGCAGATGGGCACGATCGTCGTCGGATGGGTGGACCGCCCCGAGGGCAAGGCGGCCTTGGATCGCGCGATCGACGAGGCCAAGCTGCGCAAGGCCACGCTGCTGATCGTCCACTCCAACAAAGGCGGCACGCTGCACGACCCCGAGGCCGCCATCGAGACCGAGGACGAGCTGTTTGAGCTGCGCGAGAGCCTGAACGCCTCGGGCGTCCCCCACGAGATCCGCCCGCTGGTGCGCGGCAACGACGCGCCCGAGGACATCGTCGAGGTCGCCGAGGAGGTCGGCGCCGACTTCATCGTGATCGGCCTGCGCCGGCGCTCGCCCGTCGGCAAGCTCATCCTGGGCAGCAACGCCCAGCGCATCCTGCTCGACGCCAACTGCCCCGTGCTGGCCGTCAAGGCCGAATAGCCCCCGCTCGTACGCTGGCCGCATGCCACCCGCGCGCGATGCCCGCCCCTCCCGCCCTGCGCCTTGCCCAGGAGCCGGCCGCCGACGCGCTGCTGAGCGCCGACCCGTTCGCCCTCCTCGTGGGCATGCTGCTGGACCAGCAGTTCCCGATGGAGCGCGCCTTCGCCGGACCCCAGCGGCTCGCCGAGCGGCTCGGGGTCGAGCGGCTCGACCCCGCCGTACTGGCAGCGATGGACCCCGAGGCCCTGGCCGCCGTGATGGCGCGGCCTCCGGTCGTGCACCGCTACCCGCGTGCGATGGCCGCGCGGATCCAGGCACTGGCAGCGGTGGTCGTCGACACGTACGGCGGCGACGCCGCGCAGGTGTGGCACGACCCGGGAACCGGCCGCGAGCTGCTGGCCAGGTTGGCTCGGCTGCCCGGGTTCGGCGACCAGAAGGCGCGCATCTTCCTGGCGCTCCTCGGCAAGCAGGTCGGGGTGCGCCCGACCGGATGGCGCGAGGCCGCCGGGGCGTACGGCGAGGCCGGGTCCCGGCGCAGCGTGGCCGATGTGGTCGATCCGGAGAGCCTGGCCGAGGTGCGGGCCTTCAAACGCGAGCAGAAGCAGGCCGCGAAGGCCGGCGGGCGGTAGGCCTTCCGCAGGCCCTGGATCGCCCGGCGGCGCCCCTGGCGATTACAATGTCCACATCGCTGCAGGCTCGCAGCCGCCGCCCAGCCTCCACACCCCAGGTCCACCGCTCCGGCGACCCCGGTCGGGGGTTGGCGCGTGGGCGCGCCCGCGGCCCGAGCAGCCAGACAAACGAGAGGTGGTCCGTGGCGGAGCCCCGTACGCGTCGTGCCCGATCCGGCCAGGACGTCGAGCCCAAGAAGTCGGCCGCACCCGCGAAGAAGGCGGCTCCCGCGAAGAAGGCGGCCCCGGCCAAGGCGGCCGCCGCCGTGAAGAAGGCGGCCCCGGCCAAGCCGGCGCCCGCGAAGAAGGCGCCCCCGGCCAAGGCGGCCGCCCCGCGAAGAAGCCCGCCAAGGCCGCGAAGGCCGCGCCCGCGAAGGCCGCCGCCCCGGCAAAGAAGGCGGCTCCCGCGAAGAAGGCCGCGACTCCCGCCAAGGCGCCGACCGCCACCAAGGCTGCGGCCCCGGCGAAGAAGCCAACGGCCGCGAAGAAGGACGCCGCCCCGCGAAGAAGGCCGCGGCTCCCACCAAGGCTGCTGCTCCGGCGAAGAAGGCCCCCGCCACGAAGGCGGCGCCGGTCAAGAAGGCCGCGCCCGCCAAGAAGGGCAAGGACGCCGCCCCGGCCGACGAGACCGCTCGAGGTCGTGCTCGAAGAGGTCGCGATCGACGACGTCGTCGTCGTCGAGACCGCGGCACCCTTGGCTCCGCTCGAGGTGCTCGAGCCCGGCGAGGCCGACATCAAGCAGGAAGAGGAGACGGTCGCCAAGGAGGAAGAGGAGACCGAGTCCGACGACGCGAGCTTCACGATCTCCAGCACCGACGAGGCCGACGAGCCGATCCAGACGGTGCACGTCGCCGGCGCCACGGCCGACCCGGTCAAGGACTACCTCAAGCAGATCGGGCGGGTCGCGCTGCTCAACGCCGAGCAGGAGGTCGAGCTCGCCAAGCGCATCGAGGCCGGCCTGTTCGCCGAGGAGAAGCTGAACGCCGGCGACAAGATGCCGGCCAAGCTGCGCCAGGAGCTGACCTGGATCGCCGAGGACGGCAAGCGCGCCAAGAACCACCTGCTCGAGGCCAACCTGCGGCTCGTGGTGTCGCTGGCCAAGCGCTACACCGGCCGCGGCATGCTCTTCCTGGACCTGATCCAGGAGGGCAACCTGGGCCTGATCCGCGCGGTGGAGAAGTTCGACTACACCAAGGGCTACAAGTTCTCGACGTACGCCACCTGGTGGATCCGGCAGGCGATCACCCGCGCGATGGCCGACCAGGCCCGCACGATCCGCATCCCGGTGCACATGGTCGAGGTCATCAACAAGCTCGCCCGCGTCCAGCGCCAGATGCTGCAGGACCTCGGCCGCGAGCCGACCCCGGAGGAGCTCGCCAAGGAGCTCGACATGACGCCGGAGAAGGTCGTCGAGGTCCAGAAGTACGGCCGCGAGCCGATCTCGCTGCACACCCCGCTCGGCGAGGACGGCGACAGCGAGTTCGGCGACCTGATCGAGGACTCCGAGGCGGTCGTTCCCGCCGATGCCGTGTCGTTCACGCTGCTGCAGGAGCAGCTGCAGGGCGTCCTCGACACGCTCTCCGAGCGTGAGGCCGGTGTGGTCAGCATGCGGTTCGGCCTCACCGACGGCCAGCCCAAGACCCTCGACGAGATCGGCAAGGTCTACGGCGTCACCCGCGAGCGGATCCGCCAGATCGAGTCCAAGACGATGAGCAAGCTGCGCCACCCCAGCCGCTCCCAGGTGTTGCGCGACTACCTCGACTGATTCGGCTGGCCGCTTCGGGCAAAGGCGCAGGTCAGGGCGGGCCTTGTTGACCGTCGCTGAGGGGGACGCGCGGTCGCACAGCGCTCTCAGTCCAAGGTAGTGCGGGCAGGTTGGGGGGTCGCACCGACGTCCTCTGTGGGTAGGGATCGGTCGCGGAGCCCCGCCTGTGGATGGCTCTCCGCCGGGGCCGGGCGATCACGGCCCCAACGTGCTCCGCGGCGGGCCGTTAGCGTGCGACACCGGTCGAGAGCAGGCCGGCGGGGTCGTGGAGCACCCGTTCGCTGACGATCAGGCCGTCGGGGTCGAGTTCGATAGGCGCGTTCCCGGTTGGTCGGGTGCCCAGCAGCAGCAGGCTCACACTCCTGTCGGGGCTCGCCCCGCCGTCGCGCCGATGCCGCAGCGATACACCAGCGCGACGCCGGCGATCTTGCCCCCGTCGGGGTCGGTGTTGTCCGTGGTTGCCGGATCGCCGTCGTTCGTCTGGACGTAGATGTCGCTCGGGGAGCAGACGGCCGTGCTGTCGCTCCCGAAGCGCCTTTCGCTGAGGAGCCCGATGTCTGCTGCCCCGGACGCCTCGAGACCCAGCAGGCTGTCGGCGAAGGTTGCGTCGTCGCGGTAGAGGTCACTGATCTCGGCTGGGTCTCCGCTCGACCAGGCAGCCAGGTAGCGATCGACCAGGTCGCGGACCTCGGAGCCGCAGCCGTCGGGGACAAGGCAGCCCTCCTGTCGCGCTTCCTGGTCCTCCAGCCGGTACCACAGCTCGAACACGCGGGCCGTGGCGGTCGAGGTCCTCGGTGAACCGGAAGACGCGCAGCTCGTGAAGGACCCCGTCGGGCAGCGTGGCTGCCATCTCGGAAGACGCCGACCTCAGTCAGGTAGGCACCGGCAGAGAGGTCGAGGAATCCGCCCGTGGTTCGTGCCGAGTGGTCCGGGTCCTCCCGGACGAAGCTGTCCCAACGCGCCACTACCTCCGCTTTCGGGGCGATGCGGTAGTCGCCGTTGCTCGGGTCGAGGATCGCCGCATCGTCGGTGAAGTCGGTGAAGGCGGCTTCGGCGTCGCGATAGGCGGCGTTGAAGCGGTCGACGAACCCGTGCGCCTCGGCGTCCCAAGCGGACAGTTCCGCGGCGCTGAGCACCGATGTCGGGAACTCGCCAGAACCGGACGGTGCGGCGCTACTGCCTCCGGCGGGTGTCCCCGCCGAGCCGCCGCAGGCCACGAGCAGTGCGAGCAAGCCCATCCCCGAGATCGCGGTGGTCGCCAGCTTCAAACCCATCGCCACCACTTCCTCTACGCCCGTGGCACCAGGCCCGCAGAGGCTCCAGACTCGAGTCCATCGAGTCCGACCCCGTCGGACAAGAGGCGAAGGTCTGAGCTGCAAGGTCAGCCCCAGGGCCTCCCGATTGGCGCTGGTGGGCACAGTGGCCCTACCGGTCGGTGCCCGATGCCGGGATGCTGAGGGTGGGCCGCCTCGCGCGGGGCGGGGCGATCCCCCCCCCGAGGAGGGGATGACCATGAAGAGGATCCTGCTCGCAGTGCTGGTGGCCGTTGTTGGCCTGCTGATGGTGGCCCCACCGGCAGCCGCGGTCCCCAAGGAGGCCCGGGGCTGCCCGGCCAGCGCCTCGGTGTGGACCCAGGTCCAGTACGTCTCGGACCCCTACACGGAGGACTACGAGGCGACGAGCTTCTACGACTACTACTGGAGCCTGACGACCGACGAGGGCGTGAATGTCGTCGACTTCTGGAAGGCCACCTACGGACCTCAGTGGACCGACCCGGAGATCTACAGCGCACTCGCTCAGGCGTTTGACAACAGGAGCGACCGAAACAGCGACCACTCCGTGTGCCTGTCGTGGATCGGCGAGCACTACATCGGCCTCAAGCACCTGGACATGACCTACATCAGCATCGTCGACAACAACGCCAACGCGAACCACTAGCCCGCCGGCGGGTTACCGCGGCGTTCCTTGCACCGCTTGGGTGCACGCCGCGCCGCGGCCGTGGCGCACTGCATCAACATGGTCATGGGCGTCGCGCTCGCGGTGGCGACCGCCCTCCCGTGGTGATCCGCCGCGGAGCGGAGCGACCACCCAGGTCGGCGCGCATGCCCCCTCCAAGATCATTCTCAATCCAGGATAGATCCACGTACGGCGCTCCGACCTGCGCCGTTGCAGGAGCGCGGACGCACAGCGCTCAGCCGTTCGCAGTGCGCGACTACCTCGACTGATCCGAGTGGACACTGCGGGCAAGGGCGCAGGTCAGCGGCCTGCTGATCTCCGTCGGGGGCGGCGGCGTCGTCGCACAGCGCTCTGAGTCCAAGGTAGCACGGCCACACCGGGATGGGTGGCGGCCATACGTTCCGGCCACGGTGCGCAGCGGGTCGCTCCTCCCGCTCGCGATGTGGGTGAACCACGCCTGAGCGCGGCGGTCGCTCGCTAGGGTCTCCGCATGATCGTCGTCGTCAGCCAGGCCTGGTCCAAGGACGAGCACGAGAGTGCGGACGGCTACATCGCCGCGTCGCGCGCCTTCCTGGACTTCCACCTCGCCACGCCGGGCTTCCGCGGCCGCCGGCTCATCCGAGGCGTGGAGGACCGCACCCACTTCACCAACCTGCGGTTCTTCGACTCGGTGGAGGCGTACGAGCGGATGACCGAGCGCGAGGGCTACATGGACCACATCCACGCCATGTTCGAGTTCCTCAAGCCGTACGACACGTACCCGCGCGAGTTCATGGAGGTCGTCATCGCCGACGACGTGCCCGGCATCGAGCCGCCCGCGGCGCCGCCGGTCGCACCGGAGGCTGACCCGCAATGAGCTCGATCGTCCTGCTGCACGGGGCGTTCCGGGGCGGGTGGTGCTGGCGCGACGTTGTGCCACTCCTGGAGGCCGCCGGCCACGACGTCCACGCACCCACCCTGACCGGGTGCGAGCCCGGCCTGGCGCCGGCCGACCGCCCCGCGGTGTCGCTGCGCACCTGGGCCGACGACGTGCAGCGGCTGATGAGCGCCGCCGACCTGCACGACGTGGTGCTCGTGGGCCACTCCCAGGGCGGCGTGGTGGCGCTCGCGGCCGCCGGCGTCGACGCCAGCCGGGTGGGTCGGCTCGTCCTGCTGACGCCCCCGTGCCCGCGTACGGGCAGAGCGCCGCGGACGTGCTGCCCGCCGACCTGCGCGCCGCGTGGGGCCCGACGCCGCCGCCGGAGGCCTGGCTCGACCCCAGGCCCGTGGGGGGCCCGGAGTGGGCTGGCCGCGACGAACTGGCCGCGTGGGTGAACGAGCGGCTCGCGCCGAACCCCGCGCGGCCCGGGTACGACCCGCTGGAGCTGCTCGACCCGGCCGCGGCCTCGCTGCCCCGCACCTACCTGTTCTGCTCCCGGACCCCGGCGATGTTCCCGCCGACCGTCTCGCGGGCGGCGCTGGAGGCGGCGGGCGTGCCGATCACCGTGGTCGAGGGCGCCCACGACCTGCCTCTGCTCGACCCGCACGGGTGCGCGCAGGCCCTGCTAGTGGCGGTCGGGTCTTCTTCGTGACGGCTACGGGAGCTTCCCGACCGCAGTGGTGAGGAAGTCGCGATGTCCTCGGTCGTGTACTCCGGCTCAACCCCCTCGCCCATCACGATGTCGACCACCTGCAGATCCATCAGGACCGTGCCCTGGCGCACCAGCGAGTTGTGCAGCAGCCAGTACGCGCCACCGCCGGCCTCGCCGAGGTTGGTCAGATCGCCGTAGCGGTCGTCGCCGACATCGGGGATGGCCATCGGCTCGGTCATACCCGGACCCTCATCACCCGCCGGGATCTCCCCCTGGCAGGCCCGCATGCCATCGCGCAGCGCCGTGAACGTCGCCTCGATCTCGGCCGGAACCCCGGACGTGAGGAACTCCTGGACGAAGATCATGTGGCCCACCCGATCCCCTGATTCCATGTCGAGGGGATCCTCCTCAGACTGGTCGAGCTGCCGGAAGGCCTGCCACCGCAGCGCCTCGGCGGCCGCGCGGGACTCCGCACTGGCCCTGTCGCACAACTCAAGCCTCGGCAGCATCGCCTGCTGCTCCTCGGCGACCACCCCGGAGACCCCCATCTGGGCGTCCGGGGGCGAGTTCACCGTCCACGTGCCTTCGTAGTCGCCTTCCGTCACCAGGACGGAGGCCAGCTGCTCGGCCGTCGGCACGACCCCCGCCGACCACGTCGCCGTGGGACTCGGCGACGTTTGGGACGTCGATTCGGAGCCATCTCCAGCGCAGCCGCAGAGCACCAGCGCTGCCGCCCCGACCAGACACAACCAGGGGACGAACCTGCCTCCTCATGACACGCCTCCTCGGCTCGTTCCTCCCTCCACATCAAGCCTCCCGGGCCCACGGGGGACCGGGTAGAGGCGCACGTCCGCCCTTCTGCGCCCAACCCGGGGGCGGCCTTGCCACCCAGGCAGCCGACTGGACGTAGGCCACTGTCGCTGGCGCAGCAGGGCTGCCAGGCTGGTCGTGCAGGGAGGTGCCCGTGATGGCCGAGTTGCAGAACCAGCATGAAGAGATCCGGGCCGGGGGCCGGTCGGACGAGAGCGACCTGCCTGGGCTGCCCGAGGAGATCAACGAGGGATTCCGTGGGTACGGCGAATGGGGATGGTGGGGGCTCGACCCGGTGCTGTTCACCTTGTTCGCGATCGAAGAGGGAATCCGCCGGCGGGTGCGTCACCTGATCCGACGTTGATCGGGCGGCCACCTTGGGGAGATGCCCGCGCGCCGCGCGGGCCGTGAGCGTTGGATCGGCGCCTGTCGTCCCGAGCCGCCCCAAGCGCAGGTTGGCCCCGCCTCCGAGGGCAGGGCAGAGGGTTGGTGTTGGGCGAACTGGGCAAAGTGGGCCATTGAGGGGCTGCCGGCCGATGGCTAACGTGCAATCTCCATGTCTCCGGAGGGGATGCGCATGCCGACCTACCGTGACGCTCTGCCGCAGAAGCTGGGCCGGCTGGATGCTCACCGACTCGGGGATCGAGACCGATGTGATCTTCGGCGCGGGACGTGATCTGCCGGGGTTCGCGCTCTTCCCGCTGCTGGCCGAGGACGAGGGGCGCGCAATCCTGGAGCGGTACTACCGCGAGCATCTGGACGTGGCCGCGACGTACGGCCTGGGCTACGTGTTGGAGACCCCGACATGGCGGAGCAACCCCGAATGGGGAGCCACCCTCGGGTTCACGCAGGAGGCGCTCGACGACCTGGACCGAGCGGGTGTGGAGTTCCTCATGGGGATCCGTGACACCAGCCCGCAGGTGGCCGGCCCGATGCCGGTGAGCGGCATGCTCGGTCCTCGCGGGGACGGCTACCAGGTCGGCTCGGCGATGACCGCAGACGAGGCGCGGCGTTACCACAGCCATCAGATCGGGGTGTTCGCCGACGCCGGCTGCGACCTCGTCTCCGCGTGCACGCTCACCTACGCGGGCGAGGGGCTGGGCATCGCGCTCGCCGCCCGCGACCTTGGCGTGCCGGTGATGCTGTACTTCACGTTGGAGACCGACGGCCGGCTCCCCGACGGCTCGAGTCTCCGCGACGTGATTGGCGGCATCGATGCGGCGACCGACGGCTACGTCGCCTACTACGGCATCAACTGCGCGCACCCCGACGACATCGCCCCGGCGCTCGCCGACTCCGGCGACTGGACGCTGCGCCTTGGCGCCGTGCGTGCGAACGCGTCCCGGCTGAGCCACGCCGAGCTCGATGAGGCCGAGGAGCTCGACACGGGCGACCCGGACGAGCTCGCCACTGGCTACGCCAGGTTGGTGGAGGCGCTGCCCAACGCCACCGTCTTCGGCGGATGCTGCGGTACGGATGCCCGCCACCTCCGGGCCATCGCCGCGGCCGTGGTCCCCGCCTGAGCGAAGCGTCCCCACCGCGGAGCCCTCGCCTGTGGATGAGTCTTCCGCGGAAGACTCATCCACAACCCTCCGGCCGTCTTCGTGCCCGTTGTCACGCGGTCGCGCTGCCGCGTGCGGTCAGGGCGGCGAGGACTCGCGCAGTTCGTCGTCGCTGTCGCCGAGGATTTGCTGCCAACCGAGGACGTCGCGGTAGAAGTGGACTGAGCGTTCAAGGTTGCGCACGACAGTGGGCCAGCTGACCGAGCTCCATGATTCCGATCCAGATCTCCTGGACCGAAGAGTTCGACGAAGGCGGAGCGCCTCAGCCAGGCCGGTGGGGTGACGGCGACGCTGCATGCGTGGCGGGCGACAGGGCTCGGGTTGGTGCCGCTACGACGCGCGCGCCTGGTCGACGGCGCGGGCGATGAGTCCGAGGTGGGTGTCCCAGGTGCCGCAGCAGCCGCCCCAGATGTCGAGGTGCGGGAAGCGCCGGGCGAGCCCGCCCATCAGGGCGCCGAGCGCGGGCGGGTCGCCTTCCTCGAGGTGGCCGATCTGAGCAGAGCGCGACCTTCTCCTTGGATGAGGCGTTGGGCCTCAGGATGCGGATCCGCTCGACCCAGTCGCCGGGCTCGAGGGCCGGCTGGAACTCCAGAGGGTGCGAGCAGTTGATCCCGTAGAAGTCGGGCCGGGGCGTCGCCGGCCTCGCGGTCGACCGTCTCGATCGCCTCGCGAAGGGTGGCGCCTCCGAGCAGGCGGTGGTCGCTGCCCAGCGTGAATGACACCGACGAGGGCAGCCCAACCGCATACGCCGCGCGGGCCACACCGATGCCTCCTCGACGCTGCCGAACGTCATGGCCTCGACCAGATCGACCCCGACTGCGGCCATGGCCGACACCTGGGGGGAGTGGTAGTCGGCCGCCTCATCGGCGGTCATTTGGGTGGCGGCGGTGTATGCATCGCCCCAGGGCCCGACGATGCCGGCATACAGAATCGTTGCGACCCGGTCGCGGTACGGTTCGGCGACCTCGCGGAGGAAGTCGATGCACCGCTCTTCCAGCGCTGGGATCTCCTCGACCGACAGTCCGAGTCGGCTCACCCAGTCGGGGCTCACCCGGTAGTCCAACCCGCCGATCAGCGGCACCGAGCCGGTGGCCGCCGCTGTGTCGAGGTAGCTCGCGTACATCTGGCGAAGCGCGGCCAGGCCGTCGGGCCGGTCGAGCAGCGCGAAGAGGGCGAACTCAGGCAGGTCGTGGCCGTGGCGGTACATCGCCTCGGTCTCCTGCCCGCCCTCGGTCAGGTAGAGCACGCCGTCCTGCTGCGCTGGGAAGCCCGCCATGGCTGAACGGTGTCGAGGGCATCGGCCCGCGTCAAGGCCCGCGGGCGTGGGCTAGAGGCGCAAGGGTCGGATCGGGGCCGCGATCAACTCAGGGTTGCTCTTCCAGTCCACGCCGGGGACATCGATGAACAGCTCGATCTCGTTGCCGTCTGGGTCCTCGATGTGGAGGCTGTGGGTCACGGTGTGGTCGCTGGTGCCGGCGATGATCACGTCGTGCGCGGTGAGGGCGGCGAGGACGTCGCGCAGTTCGTCGTCGCTGTCGGCGACCCTTCGTGGACGTGACCGGACTCCGTCGGGGACGATGCGGCCATGTACGTGGCCCAGCACTTCTCCCTGCCCGGCGACCAGGCCCGACAGCTGTTGTCGCAGGTGGGGGCGGCCGACCTGGTCACCGTCCACGAAGCGGGCCCGGTCGCCACGTACCTGCCGTTCGTGTTCGACCCCGACGCCGGTGAGCACGGGGCGCTGCTGACCCACGTCGCCCGCAACAACAGCCAGGCCCATGCCCCGACGATCGGCGAGGCCCTGGTGATCGCGCACGGCGCCGACCACTACGTCTCGCCGGACTGGCTGCCCTCTCAGGCCGAGACCGGGACGGTCGTGCCGACGTGGAACTACCTGACCGTGCACGCCTACGGGTCGCTGGTCGTGCACGACGACCCCGCGTGGACCCGGGATGTGGTGAGCCGAACGACCGCGCTGCATGAGCGGGGCTACTCCGTCGACCAGCTGTCGGACGATTTCGTGGCCCGGATGCTGCGGGCCATCGTCGGGATCGAGATCCGCCTGACCCGGGTCGAGGCCAAGGCGAAGATGAGCCAGAACAAGTCGCCCGCCGACGTGCTCGGAATCATCCAGGGCCTGCGCGCCGACGCCACGGACGACGCGGCCGTCCAGACGGCCGCGTGGATGGAGCGGCATTCGCTCCCGGCCGCGCAGCGCCGTGCCGCGACGATGGAGGAGCTCGCCACCGGTCCTGGCGGACGTCGCGAAGTAGGCCCTCCAGACGGGGGGAACCCTGACTATGCGGCCGGTCCTGAACGATGGCGCCAGCGGGGGGAGTTCAGGTGTAGCGTAGTGGAGCTACTGCGCGATCACCGAGAGCGGACGTAGGGGGAGGGGAGATGCGGATCTCCAACGAGGCCACGGGCAGGCACGTCGAGCCGTTCATGACGGCATTGACCGCCGTCGCGATGGCGGCGCTGGCGCCGATGTCCATGGTCGCGTCGCGACGATCTCCTACTCAGGAAGATCCGCAAGACCGAGATTCGCCGCTCTTCCAGCCTTCAGCTCGATGGGCTGGGCCAACTACATCGTCATGTTCTTCACATGTTCACCTGCACAGCTACAAGCAGTATCGGATGGGCTGGAGCTCCGACGACGCGCTCAGCCACTCGTCGAAGGTGTTCTGGCACGACTTCTTCGTCAAGAACTGCGTCCGGCCACCACGCGACACATCAGTTCGGCGTTATCAGGGACGGCGTGCTGGAAGGCGAGATCGCGCGTGAGGACTCGTTATCAAGCTCACGACGTCTGGCGCCGGGCAGTACTGCGGATCTGGAAGTGGGACGCGGCAGACGGCGTGTACGCTGCAACGACGCGGAGCGTGACGCCAGCGAGCCACGCCTGCACGCCGGACGAGCTAGCGGAGTGGTTCCACGCGATACGCAACGCGGTGATAGAGCGGCTGGAGAAGATACGAGCTTGTTCCACATCGGCAGCTTCCGGGTGATGACCTCAACGTTGAGCGGGACTCCGAGCTGATCGCGCCGTGTTCCTCCCCGCCGCGGAGGGCTCCAACTCCACGGCGTACTTCGACCTCGACACGCACTGGTCAACTACGAGGAGAGCAGCGTCGGCCAGCGCATCCGCCCGTACAGCGAGGGGGAGTGGACGGTATCGCGGTCCCTGAGCTCGACGAGGTGATCGAGACTTGCGTGTCGATGCACGACAAGCTCGCGGCGCATGTCCAGGTGAGCTGGGACGTGCTGTTGACCGATCGCGGTCGGTCTACCTCGAGGGCAACATCTACGCGCCCGGCTGCGACTACAAGCTGACGATCTTCAAGAAGTGGGAGAACTTCAGCTATCTGCGAGACCGCCTGCTGGGGGCGACGGTTGAGCGCCCGGCTCACACGAGGATCGGGCCGCGCTGCGTCGGCCATGGGAAGGGGGCCGCGTCATGACGCGACTGAAGGACGTCCGCGAACCACTTGAGCGATTCCGCGAGCTGTTCGGGGCTCAGCTGCCGTCGACGACCGGATGGACTCTACGCGAACAGGATCACGCCGGAGGGCGAGACCTCTTAAGCCTGGAGACCTACGCGAGCGCTGCTGTCCCGGCTGGTGATGGAGGAGTACGTCGTCGGCGGACGGATGCACGGCACGTCATCATGGCGATCGCGCGCCCCGAGACGGAGTTGCGAGTTTTTCTTCCAGCTCGGAGGGGTCGGCGACCGGTCCATCGGGGTGCTGGACATCAGCCCGACGACGCCGGACTGGATCTGTCTGCTGCTGGCGCGCTGCACGAGGAGTACGGCCGTCGACTCGGGCTGGAGCAGACCAACGTCGCCTGGTTGCGGACGGTCTGCTCGCCGCATCTCCTGCACTGCGGCTACAAGGAGCTCGACGAGGCGCTCTACGTAGAAGAGATGGTAGAATACTGCCGCCTGTGGATAGAGAGATAAGACGCGCGCGCCTGTCGGCAGACCCGACCCCGCGCAGCGAGCAGGTCGCCAACGCGATCTACAAGTTCAAGTACCAGCTGCACCACGACGACCCGCTACGGCTTCATCGCGAAGTACGGGGCAAGGCGACGGCTGACGCCTTCGTCGACCTCGAGTGCGACGACCCACGGCGATGCTGCGCTGGTCGACCTGGACCCTGGCGTCAAGCGGTGGCAGGACGCCGACCGCCACCTGGTCTGGGACGCAGACGCGCAGCGCGCGGTGATGGACCAGATACTGCGCAACAGGACGCGTGGCGCGCGCGGTAGAGGAGCTGGCCGCCGCCGAGGGGCTCGGCATCGTCACCCCCGGCCTGCTTGAGCGCTTCGGACCTGCCTCGTCGCAATAGGTGCGGTTCCTCGCCTGGAGGGAACACACGATGAGGGCGATCGTCCAGCACGCGTACGGCTCACCCATGGACGTGTTGCGGCTGGCCGAGGTCGACCGGCCCAGCGTCGGTGAGGTGAGGTGCTGGTACGGGTGGCGGCCAGCTCGGCCAACCCGTGGGATTGGCATTTCATCCGTGGCGAACCTGTCCTGCTTCGCGCCGCCGGAATCGGCGGCGTGCGCAGACCAGGTTCCTCATCCCCGGAGGTGATGTCGCCGGCACCATCGAGCTCGTCGGAAGTCGCGTGACCGGCTTCAGGGCAGGCGAGGCGGTGTACGGCTTCGGCCACGGCGCCTTCGCTGAGTACGTCTGCGTCCCGCACGGCGGCCTGGCTCGTATGCCGGTCAACTTGACCTTCGAGCAGGCCGCAGCGGTGCCACTGTGCGGGGTCACCGCGATCCAAGGGCTGCGTGCCGGCAACCTCCAGGCTGGCCAACACGTCTTGATCATCGGCGCCTCGGGGGGCGTCGGGACCTTCGCCGTTCAGATCGCCAAGCATCTCGGCGCGGAGGTCACCGGCGTTTGCAGCACCGCCAACGTCGATGTCGTCCGTGGTCTCGGCGCCGACCACGTCCTCGACTACCGCACTCAGGACGTCATCGGCGGTCCCGTCGCTTCGACCTGGTCTTCCAGCTCGGCGGGACCTACTCCCCGGCCGCCATCCGCAAGGTCCTCACCCCCCACGGCACCCTGATCCAGTCGTTCGGGGACGGCGGCCGGTGGCTCGGACCCGTCGGTCACCTCCTGCGAGCCGCAACGCTCAACCCCTTCGTCGGCCAGACGCTGAAGAGCTTCACCGCGAAGGAGACGACCGAGACTCTTGACGAGCTCCGCGAGCTGATCGAGGCCGGTCATGTGACACCGGTCATCAACTCGTCCTACCGCTCGCCGAGGCGCGCAAGCGGTCCATCTCGTAGAGCAGGAGCCGGCCGGCAAGGTCATCGTCACCGTCGCCCCAGCACCGACGCGGCCGTAGTCGCGCTGACACAGCCGACCGGTTGGCACGGCGTCAGCAGGTCGCCTCGTTGACAATGACGCGGAGATGCTTGAGCACCTCATCGAGTTCGACTTGGTTGTCAGCGCGCCCGGGTTCGGCATCACGTAGACACCGGAGGAGTGCAGCCGGCGGAACTCGGCGACGCGATCGTCCTGCACTGTCACGTCACACCTCCCAGGGGGCCAGGCGCGCGGGCTCTGGTCCTCCGTGTCGTACACCTGCGGTGATTCGCCCGAGGTTCTGACGGATGAGGGCCTGCGCCAGCGGGCGGGCACTCCACGATCGTTCACAGTGCGGGCGCAGCGGCCCACCGTCCCCGGTACGCGACGACCTCGACCGAGATTGGCGGCTGCGCTACGGATTGCGGAGCGACCCTAACCGCGAGACGCTCTCTTGCACGTCGCCACCGGGGCGGCGGTCACTCACATGGCGAGGAGTGGGCATGGGCATCGAGGACATGGTCAACAAGGCCAAGGAAATGGTCGGCGGTGACAGCGCGGTCGACAGCGCCGTGGACCAGGCGGCAGATGCCGTGAAGGGCGCCGCCCCTGAACAGGCGGACGGCGTCATCGACCAGGCCGCGCAGGCCGCCAAAGACCAGATCTAGTCTCACCGACGGCCGGGGGCGGGCGCGGCCAAGTCCGGCCAGCGTCCGCCCCCTTCCGTCCCGGCGTCAGCGGTCGTCCGCGGTCTCCCGGGTGAACAGCAACACCAACCCCGCCAGCACAAGGGCGGCGACGACGATCCCGCCCTTCCAGAGCCCGGACAGGTTGGCCAGCCCGGCGAGCAGGAAGACGGTGACCACGCCGAGCAGCAGGATGCCGACCCAGCGGACCCACGGCTTCGCGCTGGGTCGGCGCGATGTGGCGGCGGCGGGACGGCTGTTGCGGGCTCTTCGGGTGTTGCTCATGGGCCTTCCGGGATCGCGGCGGCCGGCGTGATGACATCCGGCCGCCCGTGACTGTTCACTGCGCGGAGGGTACGCCGCGCTCCCCGCGCCCGCACGCACCGGCCGCGTTCAGATCGACGGTCGTCGGACTCCCTCATCCCGCCGGGGTCGGCTGGTTCGTTCGGTTCAGTGGTTAGCCGGCGGCGCCGTGCGCGAGCGCGGCCTGCGCGGTGGCCTTGTGCAGGTCGACCTCCACATCGTGCGCGTGCGGGGCGAGGTCGAAGACGACGTTGCGGACCGTGCCCGTGAACGCGTACGGCGCCCGGTCCTCGTAGTCGAGGTCGACGACGCCGCCGTTGTCGCGGCCGATGTCCATCCCGGCGTACGTCGTGAAGATCAGCGAGATCGTGCGCGGGATCTCGCCCTCGCCGATCTGGCGGTCGCCGGCCCACAGGGTCACGTGCCCGCCGGTGCCGGGGGTCGCCTCGTCTGCGTCGAAGACCATCTTCAGGGTGACGTCGCCGGTGGGGATCGGCTCGGTCGAGGTCTGCCGGTAGGTGTCCACGCCCAGGAACTGGTAGGTGTGGTTGAGCAGCCCCTTCTCGTCGACCCACAGCGCGAAGCCGCCGATGAAGTCGGCGAAGGCCACGAGCACGCCCTCGGCGCCGCCCTCGGGCACGTGCACGTCGGCCTCGATCGCGTACGAGCGGCCGACGATCCGCGGGATCATCGTGGTCTGGATGTTCTGGACGTCTCCGGCGAAGTTGAACCGGGTCCGGGTCGGCATCGGCGGGAGCATGCCGAAGAACACCGCGAAGCCGCCGAGCAGCGGCAGCACCCGGTTGCGCTCGGCCTCGGCCCAGAACAGCGCGACGAGCTCGGCGACCTTCTCCGGGTTGCTCCGCGGCGACGTTGCGCGCCTGGGAGAAGTCGTCGGGCAGGTAGTAGAGCTCCCAGACGTCCTGCTCGGGGTCCCACCCGCTGCCCGGCCCGAACTTGGCCAGCGTGGCCGGGGAGAAGTCCCAGGGCAGCTTGTCCAGCTTGGTGCAGGCCCACCAGCCGTCCTTGTAGATGGCCCGGCTGCCGTACATCTCGAAGTACTGCACGGTGTGCTGCTCCGCGGCGTCGGGGGCGTCGAACGTGTAGGCGAAGCTGGTGCCGTCCATCGGCTCCTGCTCGATGCCGTCCACGACCGTGGGCTCGGGGATGCCGGCGACCTCGAGGATCGTCGGGACGACGTCGATGCAGTGCGTGAACTGGGTGCGCAGGTCGCCGCCGCCGGCGATCTGTCTGCGGCCAGGAGATCACCATCGGGTCGCGGGTGCCGCCGAGGTGGCTGGCCATCTGCTTGCCCCACTGGAAGGGCGCGTTGTTCGCGTGCGCCCAGGCCGCCGCGAAGTGCGGGGCGGTGTGGAAGCCGCCGAGCTCGTCGATGCCGCCGTACTTGTCGATGAGGGCCAGCTGCTCCTCGGCGTCGAGCACGAGGCCGTTGAAGAACGTGGTCTCGTTGAACGACCCGGTGAGCGTGCCCTCCATCGAGGCGCCGTTGTCGCCCCAGATGTAGAGGACGAGGGTGTTGTCGAGCTCGCCCATCTCCTCGACGGCGTCGAGCAGGCGGCCGACGTTCCAGTCGGCGTTCTCGGAGAAGCCGGCGAAGACCTCCATCTGCCGGGCGTACAGCCTGCGCTCGGCGTCGGAGAGGCCGTCCCAGGCGGGGTAGGCGTCCGGCCGCGGCGTGAGCTCGGTGTCGGGCGGGACGATGCCGAGCTTCTTCTGGCGCTCGAGGGTCCGCTCGCGGTAGACGTCCCAGCCCTCGTCGAACTGGCCCTTGTACTTGTCGGCCCACTCCTTGGCCACGTGGTGCGGCGCGTGGGTGGCACCGGTGGAGTAGTAGACGAACCACGGCTTGTCGGCGTCCTGCGCGCGCACGGCGTGCAGCCACTCGACGGTCTTGTCGGTGATGTCGTCGGGGAAGTAGTAGAGCTTGCCGTCCTCGCCCTCGGGCACGCCGAGGGTGGAGTTGTCCTGGGTGATGATCGGGTCGTACTGGCCGGCGGCCCCGGTGAGGAAGCCCCACCAGTGGTCGAAGCCCCAGCCGGTGGGCCAGTGGTCGAACGAGCCGGCCGCCCCCATCTCGCGCCCCGGCGTGATGTGCCACTTGCCGAACCCGGCGGTGACGTAGCCGTTCTCGCGCAGGATGCGCGGCAGCGCGGTGCACGCCCGCGGGCGCACGCCGGTGTAGCCGGGGAACGGCCCCGGGAACTCCGCGATCCCGCCCATGCCGACCCGGTGGTGGTTGCGGCCGGTCAGCAGGGCGGCGCGGGTGGGCGAGCAGACCGCGGTGACGTGGAACCGGTTGTAGGTGATGCCCTGCTGCTGCACGCGGGTGAGGTTCGGGGTGCGGATGCCGCCGCCGAAGGTGTCGGGTCCGCCGAAGCCGGCGTCGTCGATGAGGACGATGAGGACGTTGGGCGCGTCGTCGGGGGCCTTGGTCCCGGCCACGATGCTCCAGTCGCCGACCGACTCGTCGATGGTGTGCCCGGCGATGCCGCCGAACGACCGGTCTTGGATCGGCAGCACCGTGCGGTCCGGGGAGAACTTCCCCATCGCCTCGGCGAGGGCCTCCTTGAGCGCGTCGATGCCGCGCTCGTCGCTCTCGACGACCGACTTGAGCGGGGCGCCCGGGGAGCGCCTGCTCGACGGCCAGCCGCGCGTCGGCGGGGAAGACCCCGATGATCACGGCGGTGCCTGCCTTGAGCGCGGCGCCGACCTGCTCCTGGATGGCGGCGGTGAGCTTGTTGCCGGCGAAGTGGCCGACCACCGCACCCGCCGCGGCACCGACCGCCACGGCGCCCAGCATCGGCGGGGCGAACAGGCCCACGAGCACCCCCGCGCCGCCGCCCCACCCGGCGCCGCGGCGGCCCAGGTGGTTGCCGGTGTCCATCAGCCGAGGCTCGCCGTCGGCTCCTTGCCCACCAAGATGACGCCCTGGCTCGACACCTCCTTGGCGGCCACCTTGTCGGCCAGCGCGCGGAACTCCCGCTCGGCCAGGTCGACGTCGGGGTAGCCGGCCACGAGCAGCATCTGGGTGTCGGTCATGGGCGGGCTCACCGGTGGGCCGACGGCGCTACCGGACGGTGCATCTCACGAGCGCGCTGGTCGGGGCGGGTCGCGGCGGACCCAGTCCATCACGGCGTCGGCGTACCCGCCGGACCTCGAGCTGCGCGGCCATGAAGCGCATGGGCTGGTCGACGTGCCGGAAGAAGGCCTGGTAGCTCGGGCACAGGTAGTGCAGCCCGGGCTCGCCGTCCGGGGTCGTGGTGAACCGGTCCTTCGGGCAGCCGCCGTTGCAGGCGAAGCGCACGTCGCACGAGCGGCAGTACGCGGGAAGCGTGTCGCGCTTGGCGTCGCCGAAGGCCTTCTGCTGCGGAGATGACGACGAGCTCGATCAGCGGGAGCCGCGGTGATGTTGCCGAGGAGGTACTCGGGCTCGACGAAGTGGTCGCAGGAGTAGAGGTCGCCGTTGTGCTCGAGGGCGAGGGCCGTGCCGCAGGTCACCGCGTGGACGCAGAGCGATCCGGCCACGCCGACGAAGCTCGCCAGCGTCGAGTCGAACATCTGCACGAACACCCGCCCGACGTCGTGGCGCACCCACTCGTCGAACACCTCGATGAGGAAGCGCCCGTAGCCCTCGGGGGAGACCGAGCGCTCGGTGACGTCGGACCCGGTCGGGATGCCGCCGGGGGAGGGCAGCTCGACGATGGGGATGAGCTGGATGAACTCCGCGCCGAGGTCGTCGCGCAGGAACCGGTAGACCTCCAGCCCGTGGTCCTCGTTCGCGTGGTGCACGGTGGTCAGCGCGTTCCACGCGCACCCCGTGCGCCTTAGCGGTCCAGCCCGGCGATGACGCGGTCGAACGTCGGCTTGCCGCCCTTGTCGACGCGGTAGGCGTCGTGCAGTTCGCGCGGGCCGTCGATCGAGATGCCGACCAGGAAGTCCTTCGCGGCGAGGAACCCCGCCCATTCGTCGTCGATGAGGGTGCCGTTGGTCTGGATCGTGTGCTCGATGACCTGGTCGGGCCGTCGGTGTCGCTCGACGAGTTCGACGACTCGGCTGAAGAACTCGATGCCCATGAGCGTCGGCTCGCCGCCCTGCCAGGAGATCATGACCTCCGGGGTCGCGGTGCGACTCGAGCAGCTGGCGGACGTACGTCTCGAGCAGCCCGTCGCTCATCCGGAACGTGCTGCCGGGGTAGAGCTCCTCCTTGGCCAGGAAGAAGCAGTACGAGCAGTCGAGGTTGCAGATCGCGCCGGTGGGCTTCCCGAGCACGTGGAACGAAGACGGAATGACCGTCGCCGGACTCTGAGCGTCAGCTGCGTCCACGCCGCCAGTCTGCCCTGCCCTCCGGCCGGGGGCTCTGCTGCGGCTCCAACAGCCGAGATGCGGGGCGCCGACAGCGCGGTTTAGGGTCGAAGACGCGGGGGTGAGGCCCCTCGCGGCCGCCAACGACTCAGGAGAACCCTATGACGGAAGACCAGACCAACGCCGACCAGCCCGAGGTCGTTGCCGCTGTCGCCGCGGTCACCGACGGCGCCTACGCGCTGATCGTCGCTGACTTCGCCGACACCGACACCGCATGGGAGGCCTACGAGGCCCTCAAGTCCGTCGAAGACGGCCGCCACGTGGAGATCGAGGGCGTCATCGTCGTCAAGCGCGAGGCGGACGGGACTCTCGAGATCCAGAAGGCGACCGACCACAGCACCCGCCGCGGGCTCAAGTGGGGCGTCGTCGGCGGAGTCGTCCTCGGCGTCATCTTCCCGCCCTCGATCATCGGAAGCGCCGCGGCCCTCGGCGCGGCCGGGGCCGCCACCGGCAAGGTCCGCGAGATCCACCACCGCAGCGAGCTCGAGGCCAAGCTGGAGAACGCGATCGCCCCCGGGCACTCTGGGATCCTCGCGTTCGTCTCGGACCCCGGCGCGGTCGAGATCCGCAAGGCGCTCGACAAGGCCGACCACATCGTCGAGTCCGCCGTGGACGACGTGGTCGCCCGCGACATCAAGGCAGCCGCCAAGGACGCCGAGTCCGAAGGCGCCTGACCCGGCCCTCAGCCAGCCGCGGCGCGCACCGGCACCACGCCGGTGCGCGCCGGGCCACCACCCAGTCGTCAACAGGATTTGGAGGACATAGTCATGGGTCTGCGCGATCGGCGCCGGGGAGACGAATCACCACCCAGCCGCTACCAGATGCGCGAGCAGCTGCTCTCGATCGGAGACGACTACTGGATCGAGGACGGATCGGGCCGCCGCGCGTTCAAGGTCGACGGCAAGGCCGTCCGGGTCCGCGACACGTTCGTCCTTCGTGACGCTGCAGGCAACGAGGCCGCCAAGATCCAGGAACGCTGCGGTCCGGGTGCGCGACACCATGGAGATCGAGCGGGCGGGCGGCAACGCCACCGTGCACAAGAACCTGGTGGGACTGCGAGACCGATTCAAGATCGAGGTGTCGGGGGGCAGCGACCTCAGCGCCCACGGCAACCTCGTCGACCACGAGTACGAGATCGAGCGCGACGGCGACACCATCGCCACCGTTTCGAAGAAGTGGTTCCGCGTCCGGGACACCTACGGCGTCGAGATCGAGCCCGGCCAGGACGAGGCCCTCATCCTGGCCATCACGGTGTGCATCGACGCGATGACCCACGACTGAGCCGAACCGCCGCACCCGTACCGAGCGACGCCGCAGGCAGGCGGGCCGGGCGGGCCTTTCCCGGTTGGAGTGGAAGGGATGCGCCGCCGTGCGTCGAGCTCCGGCTCGATCGGCTCAGCGAACAGCCGGCTGGTCGGAGGGCCGGTCCCCAAGCCGGCGGCGCCGTGCGCGAGCGCGGCCTGTGCGGTGGCCTGGTGCAGGTCGACCTCGACATCGTGCGCGTGGGGCGCGAGGTCGAAGACGACGTTGCGGACCGTGCCCGTGAACGCGTACGGCGCCCGGTCCTCGTAGTCGAGGTCGACCACGCCGCCGTTGTCGCGGCCGATGTCCATCCCGGCGTACGTCGTGAAGATCAGCGAGATCGTGCGGGGGATCTCGCCCTCGCCGATCTGGCGGTCGCCGGCCCACAGGGTCACGTGCCCGCCGGTGCCGGGGGTCGCCTCGGCTGCGTCGAAGACCATCTTCAGGGTGACGTCGCCGGTGGGGATGGGCTCGGTCGAGGTCTGCCGGTAGGTGTCCACGCCCAGGAACTGGTAGGTGTGGTTGAGCAGCCCCTTGTCGTCGACCCACAGCGCGAAGCCGCCGATGAAGTCGGCGAAGGCCACGAGCACGCCCTCTGCGCCGCCCTCGGGCACCTGCACGTCGGCCTCGATCGCGTACGAGCGGCCGACGATCCGCGGGATCATCGTGGTCTGGATGTTCTGGACGTCTCCGGCGAAGTTGAACCGGGTCCGGGTCGGCATCGGCGGGAGCATGCCGAAGAACACCGCAAAGCCGCCGAGCAGCGGCAGCACCCGGTTGCGCTCGGCCTCGGCCCAGAACAGCGCGACGAGCTCGGCGACCTTCTCCGGGTGCTCCGCGGCGACGTTGCGGGCCTGGGAGAAGTCGTCGGGCAGGTGGTAGAGCTCCCAGACGTCCTGCTCGGGGTCATATCCGCTGCCCGGCCCGAACTTGGCCAGCGTGGCGGGGGAGAAGTCCCAGGGCAGCTTGTCCAGCTTGGTGCAGGCCCACCAGCCGTCCTTGTAGATCGCCCGGCTGCCGTACATCTCGAAGTACTGCACCGTGTGCTGCTCGGCGGCGTCGGGGGCGCCGAACGTGTAGGCGAAGCTGGTGCCGTCCATCGGCTCCTGCTCGATGCCGTCGACGACGGTCGGCTCGGGGAGGCCGACGACCTCGAGGATCGTCGGGACGACGTCGATGCAGTGCGTGAACTGGCTGCGCAGGTCGCCGCCGCCGGCGATCTTCTTCGGCCAGGAGATCACCATCGGGTCGCGGGTGCCGCCGAGGTGGCTGGCCATCTGCTTGCCCCACTGGAAGGGCGCGTTGTTCGCGTGCGCCCAGGCCGCCGCGAAGTGCGGGGCGGTGTGGAAGCCCGCCGAGCTCGTCGATGCCGCCGTACTTGTCGATGAGGGCCAGCTGCTCCTCGGCGTCGAGCACGAGGCCGTTGAAGAACGTGGTCTCGTTGAACGACCCGGTGAGCGTGCCCTCCATCGAGGCGCCGTTGTCGCCCCAGATGTAGAGGATGAGGGTGTTGTCGAGCTCGCCCATCTCCTCGACGGCGTCGAGGAGGCGGCCGACGTTCCAGTCGGCGTTCTCGGAGAAGCCGGCGAACACCTCCATCTGCCGGGCGTACAGCCGGCGCTCGGCCGTCGGAGAGGCCGTCCCAGGCGGGGTAGGCGTCCGGCCGCGGCGTGAGCTCGGTGTCGGGAGGGACGATGCCCAGCTTCTTCTGGCGCTCCAGGGTCCGCTCGCGGTAGACGTCCCATCCCTCGTCGAACTGGCCCTTGTACTTGTCGGCCCACTCCTTGGCCACGTGGTGCGGCGCGTGGGTGGCCCCGGTCGAGTAGTAGACGAACCACGGCTTGTCGGCGTCCTGGGCCCGGACGGCGTGCAGCCACTCGACGGTCTTGTCGGTGATGTCGTCGGGGAAGTAGTAGAGCTTGCCGTCCTCGCCCTCGGGCACGCCGAGGGTGGAGTTGTCCTGGGTGATGATCGGGTCGTACTGGCCGGCGGCGCCGGTGAGGAAGCCCCACCAGTGGTCGAAGCCCCACCCGGTGGGCCAGTGGTCGAATGGGCCCGCCGCCCCCATCTCGCGCCCCGGAGTGATGTGCCACTTGCCGAACCCGGCGGTGACGTAGCCGTTCTCGCGCAGGATGCGCGGCAGCGCGGTGCACGCCCGCGGGCGCACGCCGGTGTAGCCGGGGAACGGCCCCGGGAACTCCGCGATCCCGCCCATGCCGACCCGGTGGTGGTTGCGGCCGGTTAGCAGGGCGGCGCGGGTGGGCGAGCAGACCGCGGTGACATGGAACCGGTTGTAGGTGATGCCCTGCTGCTGCACCCGGGTGAGGTTCGGGGTGCGGATGCCGCCGCCGAAGGTGTCGGGTCCGCCGAAGCCGGCGTCGTCGATGAGGACGATGAGGACGTTGGGCGCGTCGTCGGGGGCCTTGGCCCCGGCCACGATGCTCCAGTCTCCGACCGACTCGTCGATGGTGTGCCCGGCGATGCCGCCGAACGACCGGTCTTGGATCGGCAGCACGGTGCGGTCCGGGGAGAACTTCCCCATCGCCTCGGCCAGGGCCTCCTTGAGCGCGTCGATGCCGCGCTCGTCGCTCTCGACGACCGACTTGAGCGGGGCGCCGGGGAGCGCTCGCTCAACGGCCAGCCGCGCGTCGGCGGGGAAGACGCCGATGATCACGGCGCTGCCTGCCTTGAGCGCGGCGCCGACCTGCCCCTGGATGGCGGCGGTGAGCTTGTTGCCGGCGAAGTGGCCGACCACCGCACCCGCCGCAGCACCAACCGCCACGGCACCCAGCATCGGCGGGGCGAACAGGCCCACGAGCACCCCCGCGCCGCCGCCCCACCCGGCGCCGCGGCGTCCCAGGTGGTTGCCGGTGTCCATCAGCCGAGGCTCGCCGTCAGGCCCCTTGCCCACCAAGATGACGCCCTGGCTCGACACCTCCTTGGCGGCCACCTTGTCGGCCAGCGCGCGGAATTCCCGCTCGGCCAGGTCGACGTCGGGGTAGCCGGCCACCAGGAGCATCTGGGTGTCGGACATGCGGTGATCCTTTCGAAGGACTCAGGACGAGGTCGCCGAGGTGGGCCCGCGGCCCGCCCCGGTCCGATCTTGCCGGATAAGCGGGGTCTTCGCAGCGCCGTCGGCGGGTTCGTCAGGCGCGCTGGTCGCGGCGGGCGACCCAGTCCATCACGGCGTCGGCGTACCCGCCGGACCTCAGCTGCGCGGCCATGAAGCGCATGGGCTGGTCGACGTGCCGGAAGTACGCCTGGTAGCTCGGGCACAGGTAGTGCAGCCCGGGCTCGCCATCCGGGGTCGTGGTGAACCGGTCCTTCGGGCAGCCTCCGTTGCAGGCGAAGCGCACGTCGCACGAGCGGCAGTACGCGGGAAGCGTGTCGCGCTTGGCGTCGCCGAAGGCCTTCTGCTGCGGAGATGACACCAGCTCGATCAGCGGGAGCTGGGTGATGTTGCCGAGGAGGTGCTCGGGTTCGACGAAGTGGTCGCAGGAGTAGAGGTCGCCGTTGTGCTCGAGGGCGAGGGCCGTGCCGCAGGTCACCGCGTGGACGCATAGCGACCCGGCCACGCCGACGAAGCTCGCCAGCGTGGAGTCGAACATCTGCACGTAGACCCGCCCGACGTCCTGGCGTACCCACTCGTCGAACACCGCGATGAGGAAGCGCCCGTAGCCCTCGGGGGAGACCGAGCGCTCGGTGACGTCGGACCCGGTCGGGATGCCGCCGGGGGAGGGCAGCTCGACGATGGGGATGAGCTGGATGAACTCCGCCCCGAGGTCGTCGCGCAGGAACCGGTAGACCTCCAGCCCGTGGTCCTCGTTGGCGTGGTGCACGGTGGTCAGCACGTTCCAGCGCACCCCGTGCGCCTTGAGCCGGTCCAGCCCGGCGATGACGCGGTCGAACGTCGGCTTGCCACCCTTGTCGACGCGGTAGGCGTCGTGGAGTTCGCGCGGGCCGTCGATCGAGATGCCGACCAGGAAGTCCTTCTCGGCGAGGAACGTCGCCCATTCGTCGTCGATGAGGGTTCCGTTGGTCTGGATCGTGTGCTCGATGACCTGGTCGGGCCGTCGGTGTCGCTCGACGAGTTCGACGACTCGGCTGAAGAACTCGATGCCCATGAGCGTCGGCTCGCCGCCCTGCCAGGCGATCGTGACCTCGGGATCGCGGTGCGACTCGAGCAGCTGGCGGACGTACGTCTCCAGCAGCCCGTCGCTCATCCGGAACGTGCTGCCGGGGTAGAGCTCCTCCTTGGCCAGGAAGAAGCAGTACGAGCAGTCGAGGTTGCAGATCGCGCCGGTGGGCTTCCCGAGCACGTGGAATGTAGAGGGGTGGCTCATCGCCGGACTCTGAGCGTCAGCTGCGTCCACGCCGCCAGTCTGCCCTGCCCTCCGGCCGGGGGCCCTGCTGCGGCTCCAACAGCCGAGATGCGGGGCGCCGACAGCGCGGTTTAGGGTCGAAGACGCGGGGGGTGACGCCCCTCGCTGCCGCCAACGACTCAGGAGACCCCTATGACAGAAGACCAGACCAACGCCGACCAGCCCGAGGTCGTTGCCGCTGTCGCCGCGGTCACCGACGGCGCCTACGCGCTGATCGTCGCTGACTTCGCCGACACCGACACCGCGTGGGAGGCCTACGAGGCCCTCAAGTCCGTCGAGGACGGCCGCCACGTGGAGATCGAAGGGGTCATCGTCGTCAAGCGCGAGGCCGACGGCACCCTCGAGGTCCAGAAGGCGACCGACCACAGCACCGGCCGCGGGCTCAAGTGGGGCCTCGTCGGAGGAGTCGTGCTGGGCGTCATCTTCCCGCCGTCGATCATCGGCAGCGCCGCAGTCCTGGGTGCGGCTGGTGCCGCCACTGGCAAGCTTCGCGAGATCCACCACCGCGGCGAGCTGGAGGCCAAGCTGGAGAACGCGATCGCCCCCGGGCACTCCGGGATCCTCGCGTTCGTCTCGGACCCCGGCGCGGTCGAGATCCGCAAGGCGCTCGACAAGGCCGACCACATCGTCGAGTCCGCCGTGGACGACGTGGTCGCCCGCGACATCAAGGCAGCCGCCAAGGACGCCGAGTCCGAAGGCGCCTGACCCGGCCCTCAGCCAGCCGCGGCGCGCACCGGCATCACGCCGGTGCGCGCCGGGCCACCACCCAGTCGTCAACAGGATTTGGAGGACACAGTCATGGGTCTGCGCGATCGGCGCCGGGGAGACGAATCACCACCCAGCCGCTACCAGATGCGCGAGCAGCTGCTCTCGATTGGAGACGACTACTGGATCGAGGACGGATCGGGCCGCCGCGCGTTCAAGGTCGACGGTAAGGCCGTCCGGGTCCGCGACACGTTCGTCCTTCGGGACGCCGCAGGCAACGAGGCCGCGAAGATCCAGGAACGCGCGGTCAGGGTGCGCGACACGATGGAGATCGAGCGGGCGGGCGGCAACGCCACCGTGCACAAGAACCTGGTGGGACTGCGAGACCGATTCAAGATCGAGGTCTCGGGGGGCAGCGACCTCAGCGCCCACGGCAACCTGGTCGACCACGAGTACGAGATCGAGCGCGACGGCGACACCATCGCCACCGTTTCGAAGAAGTGGTTCCGCGTCCGGGACACCTACGGGGTCGAGATCGAGCCGGGCCAAGACGAGGCTCTCGTCCTTGCCATCACGGTGTGCATCGACGCGATGACCCACGACTGAGCCGACACCGCCGCACCCGTTCCGAGTGACGCCGCAGGGCTGCCGGGCCCACCTGTGGATGAGTCTTCCGCGGAAGACTCATCCACAGGCCGCTTGTCGCAGCAACCTCGGCAGGATCGCCTGCACGAAGTCCGCCCGTGGTGTGGGCCGTCCACCGGTCACGAAATGCAGCGACGCGCGGCAAGGATCCCTAGGCGGCGTCGGAGGCCTTGTTCGGGGGGGCGGCCGCAATGGGCTTGCTGTGCTCGACTGGTGCGGCACGTGTCTCGGCCGCAGCGGCCGACTCGCCGGCGATGAACGAGTTCAGCTCGGCGATGGTGGTCATGATGGGCGAGGGGAAGACCACGGTGGTGTTCTTGTCCACGCCGATCTCGACCAGGCTCTGCAGGTTGCGGAGCTGCAGGGCCAACGGGTGGGCGACCATCGTGTCGGACGCCTCGCCGAGAGCCGCCGCGGCCAGGGACTCACCCTCGGCGTTGATGATCTTCGCCCGCTTCTCGCGCTCCGCCTCGGCCTGCCGCGCCATGGCCCGCTTCATCGTCTCGGGAAGCTGGATGTCCTTCAGCTCCACGAGGGTCACTTCCACGCCCCACTCGAGGGTGGTGATGTCGAGGATCTGGCGGATGTCCATGTTGATCCGGTCGGTCTCTGCCAGCGTCTCGTCCAGGGTGTGCTGCCCGACCACCTTGCGCAGGGTCGTTTGCGCGATCTGGTTGATGGCCGCGAGGACGTTCTCGATCGCGATCACCGACTTCACGGCATCGACGACGCGGTAGTAGGCGACGGCGGAGATGTCGACGCTGACGTTGTCGCGGGTGATGATCCCCTGGGACTGGATGGGCATCGTCACGACCCGCAGTGACACCCGGTGCAAGACGTCGACGAACGGGATCATCAGCCGCAACCCGGGCTCCCGCACGCCCTGCAGCCGGCCGAAGCGCAGCACCACCCCTCGCTCGTACTGCTTGACGATCTTGATCGCGAGCGCGAGCAGCACCACGAGCACCACCAGGATGGTGATGAGGACGATGATCTGTGTGGTGGTCATGGGGAACCTCCTTGGAGGAACGCCTTCCACTGCCAGGGTGCCTCGCGGCGGACCGTGCGGTGAGAGCCGGAGGTCCCTCAGGTGGTCCGGACGCGCCGCTGCCCCTCGGCCGGATCGAGGGCTACGCGTTCGCGGTGTGCCCGCCGTTGGCGGAACGGACCTTTGCCTCATGTTCCGGCCTGGGTGAGGGAGAAACGTAGGTGGTGGGCGATGGCCGCGGGGAGGTGGTCGCCGTGCGGAAGGCAGCGGTGCTCGCGGGCGGGCTCGTCGCGGCTGCTCTTGGCTGCCTGGCCTTGGCTCCGCTGGCCCGGGCCTATGAGCCGCCAGAGCCGCTCACCCTGACCGACCCGATCGGCGACGCCGTGCGTCCCGACGGTGGCGGGGCCGTCGGCCCGGACATCACCTCGGTGACGGTGTCGCAGCCTGATCCAGGGACGCTGCGGCTCGTGGTGACGTTCGCGGAGCCCTTGGTGTTGCGCGAGACGGCGCCCGTGGTCGAGGACGGCGTACGGGTGCTTCTCGGCCACCAACGGGGCAGCCAGATGTACGGCAACTACGTGGCCTGGGTCGGCGCCGCCGACCCCTCGCGGGTGCTGCTGACCGACCTGGCCAAGCCCTGGCATCCGGGTTCCGTGGTTGCCGGGGGTACGGCCCAGGTGGACGGCCAGGTCCTCACGCTGAGCATGCCCACGGAGCCGTTGCGTGCCCGTACCCACTACGGGCGGTCGGTGGGTCCGAGCCTGCCGATCACCGTGTCCGTCCGTACGTCGCTGGGGTGGGCCTACGGCGGGCCGATCGACGCGATGGAGCCGGTCGCCACCGGCGACGCCACTCCAGATGGCGGGGGCATGCGGCCTTTCGCTTGGTCTGGGCCTGCGGAGCCGACTCCGCTCTCGAACGCCCTCTCCGCAGCGGGAGGTGCGTTGGCGGCGCTGGCCGCGGTGCTCCTGCTCGGCGCGTACGCCTGGGGCGCGCGGTCACGTCGACTGGAGGCGCAGCGGGCGGACGCCCGGGCGGAGTCGGCGCTCTTCGGGGAGTTCCAGGATGTGGAGTTGCTCAGCTCGGGTCGCTGACCGGCGTCGGTCGCTCGTGGCCGTCGCCCTGGTGGTGGCTGGCCTCGTGCTGACCGGGTGCCACGCGTGGCCGACACCACCCCTCGGAGTGGCCGAGGGCGCCGCCGCTTCGGAGCCGGAGCGGGTTGCGTCCTTCGGCCCCTCGTTCTTCGGGCTGGCCGCCGACGGCCTTGGTGCGCTGTGGTGGGCCGGGCCGGGCGTGTCGAGGTTTGATCCGGCTACCGGGGTCTTGCGGACCTTCACGGCGGCCGATGACGCGGCCTTCGCGACGCAGTGGCAAACGGTCACCTCGGTCCACGGTGGGGTCTGGCTGATCGAGTCCGGACGGGTGCGCCGCTTCGACGGCGAGCGGTTCGCGACTGCGCTGCCCACCCCCGTGGAGTTCTGCCGGCTGTCGGAGGGCGGGGACGGCGCTCTCTTCGGGGTCTCCTGCGACTCCAGCGGTTTGGTCCGCGGCGTTTACCGGTGGGCTGATGGCCGCTGGCAGCCCGTGGACCTCGACCTCAGCGGGGAGGGGCGGATCCCTGGGCCTGCTTGGAGCGGACCCGACGGGCGGACTGTGGTTCCGGTGGTCCCTGTGGTTCGGGGCGGGCGATGCCCTCGTTCACTGGGACGACGGCGCCTGGCAGGTCTACGACGCGGCCCACGGGCTGCCCCTCGGGGTGGGGACGGTGGCCTTGGCCGCCCGCGGTAGGGGTCTGGGTGGCCGCGGAGGAGTGCGGTGGTCCGGCTGGCTCACGGTGAGGCGATGCCGCCTGACTCCCTGACTCCGGCCTCGCGTACGTGGGCTCGATGGTGGAGGCCGGCGGAGCGCTCTGGGTGGCAGGGACGGCGCAGGACCCCTGGTCGGCAAGTCAGCAGGGGGAGGCCGAGCCGGCGATCGTCGCCCGGTGGGACGGCACGTCGTGGACCCGCTATGGACCGGAGAGCGGGCTGGACCTCTGCGCCTCGCCCGACATCTGCGCCGTCTCGCTGGCTGCGGCCGGTGGCCGAGTGTGGGCCGCCGGTCGGGAGGGGCTCTTCCGCCTCGACGGCGACCGCTGGACCAACGTCCTTCCGGCCGTCGCCCCTGCCTTCGCGGAGCGAATGGTCGTGACCGGTCCCGATGAGGCGTGGGTCATCGACAGTGGCGCGCCGTGGCGGCTCAAGGGCGGCCGATGGTCCGAGTCCCCTGGCGTCGGCCGACTGGGGGGAGTTGTGGTGGACCTCGCCCGAGGCCCGGACGGGGGGCTGTGGGCGGCGACCACGTTCGGTCTCGCCCGGTTCGACGGCGAGCGGTGGCGGGAGGTGGCGGACGTCGTGACGCTGACCGGCTCGGCGGCGAACATGCGCCGGTTTCAGCAGCGTCGCAGTCGCCCCGGATGGCGCGGTTTGGGCCTTGACGGACGACGGGAGGGTGGTGCGCATCGGCGACGGGGTGTCAGTCCCGCAGCCGGCGCTTATGGGGGGCGGCGATCTGCAGGTCTCGGCCGATGGCACGGTCTGGGCCACCGGGTACGGCTGGGGCGGTCCAGGGGCCGTGGGCGAGGTCAGTTGGCGCGGCTCGGATGGGCGCTGGATGCCGGAGTATCCGTGGGGGAAGGACACGGCCACCCAGGACTGCGGCGCCGGTCTCGCGGTCGCCCAGCGCGAGGTGTGGGCCATCCGGCGGTGCTGGGGCGGGCCGGGGACAGCTGAGAGAGCCGAACTGGCGCAGTTCGATGGCAGGCGATTGGACGGTCTACCCCGACGCCGACGGCCGCGCGTTCGGATCGATCGCGGGGGTGGCGGTGACGCCGCAAGGCTCGCTGATCGTCGCCGCGGAGTCAGGCCTGCTGGCCCATGACACGGCCGGCTGGACCGTGCTGCTGCCCGACTCGTACGCGTCGGTCTCCGCAGGGCCCGACGGCGCGCTGTGGCTCACCAACCCGTCGGGGGTTTACCGCTACGTGCCCTGACCGCCCGCAGGCCTGGGTGCGTGCGACTGCTGGAGCAGGGCCGCGCCCGCGATGCCCAGGGCGGTGACGAGGGCGGCCGCGACGATGTCGAGGATGTAGTGGTTCGCGGTGACGATGACGACCAGGGCGGTGAGGACGGGCAGCAGCCAGATCGCGATCCGGAGCAGCCGGTGCGTGGCCACCGACGACACCGCGGCGGCCGTCCACAGGGCCCAGGCGCAGTGCAGGCTCGGCATCGCGGCGTACTGGTTGCTCACCGCGCTCATCCAGGGGGACTGGAACGACCACGGGCCGGGAAAGGCCGCCAGGGTGTCGACGTACCCGAATCGGGTGCCGCCGCTCAACGTGTCGAGCAGCCGGGGCGGGGCCAGCGGGAACAGGTAGAAGCCGATGAGGCCGAGCGTCGTCGTGATCAGCAACGCGTTGCGCCAGAAGCGGTAGCGGTCAGGCGCGACCCGGTACAGCCAGACCAGCGTGCTCAGCGTGGCGACGGTGTACACCAGGCCGTAGTACGAGTTCGCGACCTCGATCAGCCACCGGTGGGGGAGCGCGATCCGCTGAAGCGCCCGTTCGACGTTGAGGCCCAGCGACTCCTGCAGGGCCAGCAGGCTCTCGGCGTTGGCCAGCGCCCGGGCCGCCGACGACTGGCCGACGTTTCGGATGACCTCGTACCCGAGGTAGAGGGAAAAGAGCACGAGCACCTCGCGCCACCACGTGAGGCCGGCTGCTTCGGCCGCCGTACGCGGTCTCCGCCGCATCTCGACCACGCCGTCCACGGTGGCCGGGCGTCTCGATGTGGACACGTGGCTCCGTCCAGGGCGGGCTGACCAGGGTCGATGGATTGCTCTGCCACCAGTCCGCAGCCTGCCAGATCTTGGACCGCCACCGAGGCCATCTCGGGGACCGGGGATTGGACGGCTAGTCACTTCCCGTCATTGCGCCGATCCCGGGGGACCGGTAGACCGTCCTGATCGGCGCCGCCGCCGGCGGCCCACGAGGGAGGAGCGCGCATGCACCCCAACGGAGAGCTCATCGGCAAGGGATTCGAGGCCTTCGCCAACGGCGACATGGACACCATCTCGGGGCTCTTCGATGACGGCATCGCCTGGCATGCGCCGGGGACGAGTCCGATCAGCGGCGACTACCACGGCAAGGCCGAGGTGTTCGGCCTCTTCGGCAAGCTGCTGGAGTTGACCGAGGGGACCTTCCGTCAGGAGGTCCACGCGATCCTCGCCGACGACGAGCACGTCGTGGCCATCACGAACTCCCACCAGGACAAGCCCAAGCCCTTCGACGGCCAGACGGTCTTCGTGTGGCACGTGAAGGACGGCAAGGCCGTCGAGTGCTGGGCGATCCCCGCCGACCAGGCGGCCGCGGCGGCGGCGTTTGCGTAGGGCACGGCGAAACGGCGTCTGGGGAGGGGTCATCCGGGGTGGCCGACCTGTGACCTGGGTCACAGATGTACGAAATCTGCTTCTGGTATTCTTGTCGTCATGACCTCCTCCACCACCACTATTGAGCGGCCCGGAGCCGACGCCTCAGCACCCGCGACCGAGATCCTTCACGCGAACCGCGGCGACCTGTCGCCGGCCGAGCAGGCACCACAAGGGCTGCGCCGCCTGGCCGCCGGCTTCTGGCACTCCCTGCGTCAGGCGCCGGCCTTCTACTGACGTCCCCACGGCGGCTCCACGCGACGCCGCCGCAGGTGGGTGCGCTGAACGGCGTCCCACCGCCATCATGGGTCCATGCCGGTCGTGAATCTCGGGTGGCTGCCCCCCGGCGCCGCCCTCCTCATAGCGGCCGTGCTGCTGTGCGTGATGATCGCGCTGCGGGCCGACGACCGCACCCGGCGGTGGGGGTCGTCTGCCCGTGAGGTAGCGCTGGTCCTCGTCCTCTACGCCGCGTGGCAGTACGCGGGGGCGCTGAACGTCACCGGGCCCTCGCGGGCCAGGGACGCCGGGCTTTGGCTGGCCAACCTCGAGCGGTCGCTGGGGTGGCCTGACGAGGCTTCGCTGCAGCGGGCCGTGCTCGATCACGATTGGCTGATCGGCCTCGCGAACAGTTACTACATCGTGCTGCACGGGCCGGTGCTGGTCGTCACCCTGGCGTGGGTGCTCGTGTTCCGGCGGCGGGACTGGGCGTTCGCGAGGACGACGGTCGCGTTGCTGACCGGAGCCTGCATGCTGATCCAGTACTGGCCGGTCGCGCCACCACGGCTCATTCCCTCGCTGGGCATCGTGGACACGCCGACCCGCAGCGGGGTGTCTGTCTACGACGCCATCCCGGGGGCCAACCAGTTCTCCGCCCTGCCGTCGATCCATGTCGCCTGGGCAGCGGCCGTGGCGCTCATCGTCATCGTCTCCGCCCGAACGCGGTGGCGTTGGCTGGCGCTCGGCTACCCACTCGCCACCCTCTGGGTGACCATCGTCACCGGCAACCACTTCACCATCGACGGTGTCGCCGCCTTCGGGCTGCTGGCGGTGGCCGCGGGCGTCACGATCTGGTTCCCCTCGCAACGGCCCGAGCGCCTGCAACGGTACGAGGCCGCCGTGCCGCCGGCTGAGCTCGTGCGCATCCAGCCGGTGCCCGCAGACTGAGCGATCGGGCTTGGGTCCGGCATCCCGGATAGCCCGTGGGCAGACCTATGCTCGTGGTGTGGCGCTGCCGGTGGTGGACGGCACGGCGAGAACGCTGCTCATGGCGCTCGACGCGGTGCCCTACCGGGTCGCCCGTGAGGCGCACTCGCGGGGCGCCTTCGCGGGATGGGCCCAGCCCTCAGCCTTGGTTGCGCCCTTTCCCTCGCTGACCCACCCGGGGTTCGCCGAACTCTTCCAACCCTTCGGCGTCGAGCCCTCGTTCGGGTACGAGGTCCGCCACTTCGACGTGGCGGCCAATCGCACCGTCGGGGGCAACCCGCTCACGTATCGACGCGCAGTGCCGCCTTGGGCCGAGTACTTCGATGCGCCGCACCGGGGGATCGTGTCCAAGACCCTGAACTACGTGTCGGCTTCCCGGGCGGCGAACACCGAGCTGAAGGAGGTCTTCGGGGAGGTCCTCACCTCCACCCGCGACGTGGTGATCGCCTACCTCGGAGCCACTGACGGCTACATGCACCTGTACGGGGACGACAGCCTGGTGGACTTCCTCATCGACCTCGACGCCCGGCTGCTCGAGTTGGCCACGAGGCACGCCGACCAGCGCGGACGGCCCCTGCGCGTCGTCCTCTTCTCCGATCACGGGTGCGGGCGTTGCCGGGTCCACTACACCGGAAGCCTCAAGCCCGCACTGCGCCAGGCCGGGCTGCGGGTGGTCGACCATCTCGCCGGGCCGGACGACGTCGTCGCGCCGACGTTCGGCATCGTCAACTACAGCGCGCTGTTCCTGCGGGAGGCCGGCCGCGCAGAGGCGGCGGCCGAGGCCATGGCCGCCCACCGCGGGGTGGAGCTCGCGGCGTACTCCCCGGGCCCGGAGCTCGTCGAGGTGCTCTCCCGGGATGGCCGGGCACGTGTCCGGTGGCGCGGAGCCCAAGACGGGACGCGGTACCGCTACGAGGACGCGGCAGGAGACGTCCTCCGGCTGGCCGAGGCGGCGCGCCGCCTCTCACGGGCGGGACTCCTCGACACCGAGGGCTTCGCCCACGAGGGCGACTGGCTGCGCGAGGCCGCCTTCGAGCCGTACCCGGACCCGCTGAGGCGGCTCGCGGACGCGCTGACCGGCGCACGGATCCGCAGTCGGGCGTCGGTCCTGCTCTCCCTCGGACCGGGCTGGTCGTGGGGGTGGCGGTGGGCCTTCGCCGGGGGTCTCGTGCGCGGAGGGCGGCTCAAGGGGACCCACGGGGGTCTCGACCGGGAGTCCACGCTGGGCTTCCTGCTCGCCAATGACCCGAAGGTCGCCCTGCCGCCAGCGGTACGGGCGGACACCGCCCTGGCCCCCTTCGCCGAGGCGGTCCGGGCCGGTTGTTCAAGCGGCGGCAGGGGCTGAGGCCGGATGACGGCCCCCATCGAGCGGTTCCTCGAGGCGCACCCGGACGTCGCCGCCGCCTGGTACCCGCCGCTGACCCGTGTGGTCGGCCGGATCCTTTCGTTCCCCGGACTCGCGCGCTGGTCGGCAGCCGCCCGTCGGGTCGACGCGGTCGCCCGCCCGGCCGGCCGGACGACGACGATTCCGGAGCCGCTCCGGCGGCCCCCGGCCGCCGGCCAGCTCACCGTGATGAGCGCGAACCTCTGGCACGACTGGCCGCGCCAGCACCGGTGGAGTGAGCGGCTGGAGGCCGTGGCCCGGTTGGTGGAGGCCGAGGACGTCGACATCCTGCTGCTCCAGGAGGTGGCGCGGACGCGCTCGTTGAGGGCGGACCTCTGGCTGGCGGATCGGCTGGGTATGTCCCTCGCCTACGCGCGCGCCAACGGGGACGTGGAGGCGGTCGGCTTCGAGGAGGGGTCGGCCGTGCTCAGCCGGTATCCGGTGGTCGAGACCCACCTGACCCAGCTCGGCCTCAGCCGCAACCCGCTCGTGCGACGGGTGGCGATCGGTGCGCACCTGGCCACCCCGCACGGCCGGCTGCTCGCCGTGTCGGCGCACCTCGGCCTGCGTCGCCGGTCGAACGCCGAGCAGATCCGCGAGTTGCGCCGATGGGTGGCGGAGGTGAGCGGGGGCGAGGTGGCCGTGGTCGGGGGCGACTTCAACGCCCCCGAGGGCCGGCCGGAGATCGAGCACACGCGCCGCGCGTGGACGGACACGTTCCGCCACGCGCACCCGGAGGCCGACGCGGGCACGCATGTGAGCGCCGCGCCCTGGCGCCGCTGGTCGGGGCCCCGGCGCCTGGACTACGTCTTCGTGCAGCAGCCCGCGACGGCCCACTGGCGGGTGGTCGGGGCCGGCCACGTCGACGCGCACGGCGGCCCGCACTCAGACCACCGGGCCGTTGTCGCCCGCGTGCTCCCCGGCTGACGAGGGGCAGAGCCGGCGGTCGGTCAGCCCATCGCCGGGCTGGTGTTCACGACCGGGGTGACCGCGCTCTCGCCGCACAGGACGACCATGAGGTTGCTGACCATGGTGGCCTTGTGCTCCTGGTCGAGGTCGAGGACGCCCTTGGCCGCGAGGTCGTTGAGCGCCATCTCCACCATGCTCACCGCGCCTGTCACGATCTTGCGGCGCGCGGCGATGACCGCCTCGGCCTGCTGGCGGCGGAGCATGGCCTGGGCGATCTCCGGGGCGTACGCCAGGTGCGTCAAGCGCGCCTGCTCGACGGTGACCCCCGCCGGCGCGAGCCGCTCCTGCAGCTCCTCGCGCAGCGCGTCGGAGACCTCGTCGACGTTGCCGCGCAGCGTCACCTCGTCGGGCTCGTCGGCGGCCGTCTCGCCGGAGTCGTACGGGTAGCGCGTGGCGAGGTGGCGCACGGCGGTCTCGCTCTGCGTGGAGACGTACGTCTCGACGTCGTCGACGTCGAAGACGGCCTTGGCCGTGTCCTCGACCCGCCACACGACGACGGCCGCGATCTCGACCGGGTTGCCGCGCATGTCGTTGACCTTGAGGCGCTCGCCGTTGAGCGTCCGCGCCCGGAGCGACACCTTGTAGCGCTTCGGGCGCTGAGGGACGGGCGCCTCGTTGTCGCCCTTGCCCTTGTGGCTGGAGGCGCTCGAAGCCTGCTGCGTGCTTGAGCCGTTGGCGTAGAACGGGTTTCCCCACGCCAGGCCTGGCCGGCGCACAGTGCCCTTGTAGCCGCCGAAGAGGATGAGCACGCGGGCCTCGTTTGGCTGCAGCGTGTAGAAGCCCACCGTCGCGGTGATCGCGAGCAGCAGGATCACGATGGCAGTCACGAACGCCCACCAGATGGGGGCGTAACCCCCGTCAGCGGTCGACTCGCCCCCGGCGAACGCCCACCAGAACAGCGCGGGGCTCGCCACGTACATCAGCAGCACCAAGGGAAGTGCCAGCCACCCGCTGATCGGCTTGACCACTCGCTCGGCGCTCATGACGCTGACCTCCACCTCGTCGCGGGACCCCTCCCATTGTCTCCCCGCGGCGGATGGCTTTGGCCTCTGGCGCCGGCTTCCGCCGGTCGTTGGGATTGGGGCGACCAAGGAGGTTCTCGTGGAAACGCAGTCCGAGTCCTATGCCGCGCGCCTGGAGATCGACTATCCGGACCGTCTCGATCGGTTCACGACGTTCTTCCGGCTGCTCTGGGTGATTCCGATCGGCATCGTTCTGGGGTTGCTTTCGGCATCGGCGACGTCGACGTGGACGGTTGTCAGCGAGTCGGGCGAGGTGGTGTCGCGGGTCTCCCGGAGCAGCGGTGGGGTCGCCTTCGGGCTGTTCGCCGCGACCGCGCTCATCATCGTGTTCCGGGAGAGGTACCCGCGCTGGTGGTTCGACTTCGCCCTCGCCTTCAACCGCTTTGCGATGCGCGTCGGGGCCTACGTCGTCCTGCTGACCGATCAGTACCCCTCCACCGAGGAGGAGCAGTCGGTCCACCTGGAGCTCGACTACCCCGACGTCAAGCAGGATCTGAACCGCTGGCTGCCGCTGGTGAAGTGGTTCCTGGCGATCCCGCACTACTTCGTCTTGTTCGTGCTGGCCGTGGGAGCGTTCTTCGCCGTCGTCATCGCGTGGTTCGCCATTCTCTTCACGGGCCGGTACCCCCGGTCGCTCTTCGACTACGTGGTGGGGGTCGGCAGGTGGGGCCTGCGGGTGATCGCCTACTCGACCTTGCTGGTGACCGACCGCTACCCGCCGTTCAGCCTCAAGTGATCGCGGGGTCGTCTGATCCGAGCGTTGCCGCCATGGCGTCGTACCCCTCGACCATGAAGGTCGGCCACTCGCGGCTGTCGAGGAACTGCCCATAGAGCCCGGCGCCGTGCACCTTGGCGTACGGCACCGGTTCGAGGACCACGACCTCGCTCACCGATTGGCGCAGGTCCGCCATGCTCCGGCGCGCGAGCTGAAGGTGGGCCATGGTCTTGGTCTGGTCGGCGACGCTCAGGATGCTGAGCGGCCGCTGCTCCCATCCGGTCACCTCGTCGCCCACGAATCCCGGCGGGTAGAAGCAGTTGACGACCACGGCGGTGTCGCACCGGTCGGTCCCGACGAACGGGCCGGCCGGGAGGATGTCGACGATGCCCCCGTCGAGCCACCAGCCGCCGTCGAGCGGGTTGGGCTGCACGGCCAGGGGCAGGGCCACCGCCATCCGTACCGCGCGCGCCGCGGGCAGGTCAGGATGCGAGTCGGGGCCGATGTGCTCGAGTCGGTTGCGCTCGATGTTCCACAGCGGGAACCACACCGGCACCGGCAGCTCGCCGAGCGTGACGTCGCCGAGGATCTCGCGGTACGCGGCCTCCAGCCGGTCGCCCTTGACGATGCCGGACCAGCCGCGGCCGAGGCGAAGCGGGGCCGTGAGCAGGGCCAGCCAGTCGGGGTCGAGGTAGTCACGCGGCTGCAGCGCGAGCGTCGCCTGGGCGACGTCGTCCGCGGACATCCCCGCGGCGAGCGGGATGCCGAACAACGTCGAGCCCGAGCAGACGCCGTACGCGACCGGGTGCACGTCGGCCTCCTGCAGGGCCCGCACCACGCCCACCATCGAGGCCAGGGCCCCGCTGCCTCCGGTGGCGATCACCGCCACCCGGCGGTCGGCCCACCGATCGTGCCGGTGCCGGCGCAGCGGGGGGAACGGGTCGACGTACGGGGCCGGCCGGTCGGTCGGCAGCGGGAGCAGCCCGCGCCGGACCTGCCCGAGGAAGCCGACGTCGTCCCGGGTCGACTCCCACACCTGGCGGACCCGGGTGGCCTGGTAGAAGTACTGGCCCACCCGCTGGATGTCCACCATCCCGCTGAGCATGCAACCAGCGTGGCGCCGGGTGCCGCGGCGCGGCAGGGCCCAAAGGGCTGTGGGCTTCCGTCAGTGCAGCGTGATGAAGAACTTCATCTCGCGGACCCAGCCCCTGGCGGCCAGCCCGGCGCCCTGCTTGGCGAGGACCTTGCTGCGGCCCACCCCGTGCGCCCATTTCGTCCCGACGTCGTCGGACCACCCGATGACGCCGTGGAGCGCCGCGGCGTGGGAGTCCTTCATCTTCTTGGTCGGGCCCTTGGGCAGGCCCATCAGGCGCATCGAGCTGATGGCCGTCCCACCCACCAGGACGCTCGTGGTGTCGATCGACTTCAGGCTGAGCCGGTAGCTGCGCAGCAGCACCCCGGGCTTGGGGACTTCGGGGGCCGGGGGCGCTTCCACCGGTGCGGGGTCGGGCACCACCGCGAGCGGCGGCACCAGGGTGAGGTCCGTTCTGGTCCGTTCGATCGCCCTGGCCTGCGCCACCATGTGCGCCACCCCCTGGTCGTTTCGTTGTCCTCCGCCCTGTCTACTCCCTCGGCACGGCTGTGTCAGGGTCACACGGTCGGGACCTTGGTCCCGACTTTCTGCCGGGCGGGCCACGGCCGCCGGCCCGAGCGCCCCTAGGTTCAGACCTATGGCGGGTCACGACGTCCCTCCTCCGGAGGGCCAGGTCCAGATCGGCACGCAGCGGGCCGCGGGCCCGTTCGCCATTGCCGCGCTCGTCCTGGGGGTCGCTTTCGCGGCCCTGGCGTGGGTCGTGGTGCTCGACTCCGATGGCGTGACCCCCTTCGATGACGCCCTCGGCTCGGCCATCCACTCGTTGGCGCTGGCGCAGCCCTGGCTCGTCGACGTGTCGCTCGTGCTCGATGTCGTGGGCGGAGGGCGCTTCGCCACCGTCGTGGTCGCGGTGGTGGTCGTGGTGCTGCTCGTCAGCGGCGGCGCCCGGTATCCGTGGGGGGTGCGGACGTACGCCGCCGGCTTCCTGGTCGTCAGCGCGGCCGGAGGGTCGCTGATCAACAGCGGCATCAAGCAGGCCGTGGAGCGACCCCGGCCGCCATGGAACGGGCTGTGGCTGTACGAGGGGTCGTTCTCGTTCCCGTCGGGGCACTCCCAGGCCGGGCTCACGGTGTGGGCGGCGCTGGCCCTGGTCGCCCTGGTGGTGCTGACCGGGTGGCTCCGCTGGGTCGTCGCGGCGCCGCTGCTCGTCCTGGGGGTGGCGATCGGCGTGAGCCGCACGGTCGTCGGGGTGCACTGGCCCACGGATGTGCTGGGCGGGTGGGCGATGGGTGGCGCCTGGATGCTGGGCTGCGCGGCGGTCGTGGTCGCGGCCCACTCGCGGCGCGCAGCACGTTCCCGTGGTGCGATGGTGCCGTGACGGCCGCGATCCCTCCCACCGGTGTGTGGTGGCACGTCTACCCGCTGGGCTTCCTCGGCGCCGAGCCGTCCGCCCGCCCGAAGGGCGCCCCCATCGAGCATCGGCTGGGGTCGCTCGACCCCTGGCTCGACTACGCCGTCTCGCTGGGGATCGAGGGCCTCGTCCTCGGGCCGGTGTTCGCCTCCGAGACCCACGGCTACGACACCGTCGACCACTTCCGCGTCGACCCCCGGCTGGGCGACGAGGACGACCTGGTGCGGCTGATCTCCGCCGCCCACCAGCGCGGCCTGCGGGTGGTGCTGGACGGTGTCTTCAACCACGTCGGCCGGGGGTTCGCGAAGTTCGGCGACGCGCTGCGGGACGGGCCGGGCTCCGAGGCCGCCGGCTGGTTCCGCCTCAGGTGGCCCGAAGGCGGCGGTCCGCCGGTGGCCGAGGGGTTTGAGGGCCACGGCCACCTGGTGGCGCTGGACCACGGCAACCCGGCCGTCGCCGACCATGTGGTGGCGGTGCTCGACCACTGGTGCAGACCGCGGGGTCGACGGGTGGCGGATGGACGCCGCGTACGCCGTCCCGACCGCGTTCTGGCGCGAGGTCTGCGAGCGGCTGCGCAGCCGGCATCCGCAGGCGTGGCTGTTCGGCGAGGTGATCCACGGCGACTACCCGGCCTTCGTGCGTGACAGCGGGCTCGACGCCGTCACCCAGTACGAGCTGTGGAAGGCCGTCGGCAGCGCGCTCAACGACGGCAACTTCTTCGAGCTCGCCCACGCGTTCGAGCGCCACCAGGGGTTCCTGGACGCCTTCGTCCCGGTGACCTTCCTGGGCAACCACGACACCACGCGCATCGCCAGCCTGCTGGGCGACGTCCGCCACCTGCCGCACGCGCTGGTGGTGCTCTTCGGCGTGGGCGGCACCCCCGTGGTCTACGCCGGGGACGAGCAGGCCTTCCGCGGGGTGAAGTACGAGCGCGAGCACGGCGACGACGAGGTCCGGCCGCCGTTCCCGGCCCGGCCCGAGGAGCTGTCCTTGCTCGGCCGGGAGACCTTCCTGCTGCACCAGCGCCTGATCGCGTTCCGCGGCGCTCGGCCGTGGCTCACCCATGCGGGCACCGCGGTGACGACGCTGACCAACACGACGCTCGTCTGCGTGAGCGCGAGCCAGGACGGGGCGGACCGCATCGCGTTCGCGCTAAGCCTGGAAGGCGACAGCGTGGCGCTGGCACTCCCGGAGGGCTCGTGGATCGTGGCCGAGGGGGAGGGGGCCGTGGATGGGTCGGAGCTGCGCCTGCCGGCCCGGGGCTGGGCGGTGCTGGCCGCGGTGTAGCGGCGAACGGCAAGTCCGCCGGGTGCGCTGGCACTACGAGCTGGCAGCGAGTGCCGCTTCGTCGCGGCGGTAGTACCCCATCAGCGTGTACACGCGGGCGCAGGACTCGACGAGGAGGAACCCGAGGAGACCCGCCAGCACGACGCGGAAGATGTCGCCATCGGGGAGCAGGTTCTGCTCGGCCACGACCTTGATGACGAGCAACACTGCGAGCGCGACGACGGCCTCGAAGCTGAGCAGCAGGATCAAGCCCTTGTGAGCGGGGACCGACGCCACGTAGGTCGTTCGCGCTCGGTAGGCGCCGAACGCGAACCCGGCGATACCGCCAACCAGAGCGACGAGCGCGTGGACAGGCTCCCGCTCCAGATCAGTCACCAGCAGTGACCCGACCACAACGATCGCCACCACCGGCTCCAGCATCTGCAACCGCAGGGTGCGGAAGCGTTCCCTCGGCTTGAGTTGCACGTTCGGGTTGTTCTCGACTACCCGCTTGCCAACCCGGAACTCCCGCACGATGAGCACGAGCACAACCACAAGGATGAGGGATGTGATTCTCTCCACGAAGCCTGCTCCTGCCGTGACGAAGCACGTGGGTGATGGGGATTCCTGATGGGGGAGCCTCAGGCGCGTCTGACCTAAGCCTCTGCCGGCGCTTCTTGGCGAGTGCGAAGGACCTTGACCAGGAGGACGACCGTGAGGATCACGATGGCGTAGAGGAGGAGCCCTGAGACCACGGGGACCTTCCCTCCGGTGGTCTCAGTTCCGAACGTCCCGAAGTCCCACAGCGCATGAATGACCATGCCCACGATGAGCAGGCCGGTGATGCGGCGCACCAGGTAGAAGGCGGAACCCAGCACGAATGCAAAGCCCATCTGAAATGCCGTGCTGCCAAGGGATTGGCCGAAGAACAGATTCAGGCCGTGGAGCGCGGAGAACAGCAACGAGGTGAGGAACCACACCCAGACCTCGGACAGGCTCCCTCGGAACCCGACCAGCATGAGGCCGCGCGTCAGGAACTCCTCGGAGAAGCCCACCAGCGCGGTTCCCAGGGCAAGCACCGGCAGGATCTTCGTCGCGTCCGAGCTGAAATCGATCCCGCTGACTCCCAGGAGGACGTAGACGAAGAGCCCGATCGGCAGCAGGATCCCCCATCGAGGTCCGGCCTTGGCGTCTTCTCTCATCGCCGGGCGCCACCAGCCCAACCAGGTCGCAGCGGCCGCCAAGAACACCGCACCCACCCCGATGGGCACGACAATCCCGCTGACCACATTGGACGTTGAGTCGCCGACCGTCTCGTAGTCGATGTCGTTGATCGTCCAGATCGCGAAGACGATGGCGGTGTAGAGAACAAAGAGCACGAGTGAAATCCACACCTTGGGTTGAACGCGCACGCTGGGCTCCCTCATCGGCGGGCATCTGGAACTGGCGAATCGTGCCACAGCAAGAACCGCTCCGCGCGCTGGCGGCCTCCGAACGACCCGCAAGCCCTCCGCGCCTACCCTGGCGGTGTGGATGTCGCAACCGTCGTGCTCACCGGTCTTGGGCTGTCCGGCGCGGCCGGCCTGAACGCGTACATCCCGCTCTTCGTCGTCGGGCTGCTGGGCCGATTCGACGTGATCGAGCTCGCCAGCCCGTACGACATCATCGCGAGCACCCCCGTGCTGATCGCCGTCGGCGTGCTGCTCGCCATCGAGGTCGTCGCGGACAAGGTGCCCGCGGTCGACAGCGCGAACGACGTGATCCAGACCGTGCTCCGCCCGGTCGCCGGCGCGCTGCTCTTCGCGGGCAGCGTCGGCGCGCTGAGCGACGCTCCGCCGTGGCTGGGCTTCGTCGCGGGCCTGCTCACCGCGGGCGGCGTGCACACCGCGAAGGCGGCGGCCCGCCCGGTGCTCAATGTCGGAACGGCCGGTGTGGCCGCCCCGGTGGTCAGCACCGTCGAGGACGGGCTCTCGCTGGTGGCGACCCTGCTGGCGCTGCTCGCCCCGCTGCTCATCCTGGTGCTGATCGCCGCCGTGGCCTGGGGTCTGGCCCGGCTCTGGCGCCGCCGAAGCCAGAAGGCGGGCCTAGAAGGGGCCGGCTGACCTCTCGTCGGAATCGCGTACCCCCGGGCCGCGGCTGAGGCAGGCTGGGGGCTGTGGCCCGCGAGGAGCGCGTACGCGCGGACGGCACCGTCGAATGCCTGGTCAACGACCGGGCGGTCGCCACATCGGCGCCCGCCAGCGCGGTGGCCC
>CAVOOM010000009.1:0-135218 GCA_963697565.1 uncultured Actinomycetota bacterium
CCGATGCGATGGCGGTGGCCCTGGAGCGCGGCACCCCGCTCGCCGACGTGCTGCGCGCCCAGGCCGTCGACGCCCGCGAGGCGGGCCGGCGGGCCTTGATCGAGGCGGCCGCCCGCAAGGAGATCGCGATGATGGTCCCGGTGGTCTTCCTGGTGATGCCCGTCTCGGTGATCTTCCTGCTCTTCCCGGGCTTCGTCGGACTGTCGCTCGACGCCCCATGACCCCATCCAGGCAGCTGACCGCATCCCGGCAGCCCATCCACCACCCGGCAAGGAGCACCTCATGCAGCAAGCCCTGATCGCCTTCTTCGACGGAATCGGCCAGGTGCTGCGCGCCGCCGGGCGGCGGACCGGATCCGACCGCGGCGACGTGCCCGGCTGGGTGCTCGTGACGGTGATGACCGCCGGCCTCGTGATGACGCTCTGGCTCGTCGCCGACGACCAGCTCTCGAAGATCTTCAGCGACGCCATCGGCAGCGTCACCGGGCCATGACCGGCGAGCGGGGCCCTTGCGTCGAATCGGGCGACCGCGGCTCCGCCATCGCCGAGTTCGTCATGGTGGCGGCGATGCTGCTGGCGCTGTTCCTCGCCGTGGTGCAGCTGGGGCTCGCGCTGCATGTGCGCAACACGCTGGTGGCGGCCGCGGCTGAGGGCGCGCGCCTGGGGGCGTCCGCCGACCGCGGGCCCGAGGACGCCGCCGCCCGCACGCGCGAGCTGATCGCCGAAGCGCTCTCGGAGCGCTTCGCCGGCGGGGTGTCGGCGGTGGAGGTCGACGGCCCGGCCGGCCCGGTGATCGAGGTCGAGGTGCGCGCCACCCTTCCGGTGGTGGGCTTCGCCGGCCCCGCGCGTGCCCTGGCCGTCCAGGGCCACGCGCTGGAGGAGTCCCGGTGACGCGCCGCAGATGGGTCCCGGTCCGCGGTCTGCGCGCATCGAGGCCCGGTGGGTCGGACGCCGGCAGCGCCCTGATCGAGTTCGCCTTCCTCGGCGTGCTGCTGTTCGTGCCGCTGGTCTACCTCGTGCTGAGCGTGTTCGCGGTGCAGCGGGCCGCGTACGGCGCGACGGCGGCGGCACGCGAGGCCGGCCGGGCCTGGGCGACCGCCGCCGATGACGCCGAGGGACGTCAGCGCGCGTACGCCGCGGCCGCCCTGGCGCTGGGCGACCAGGGCCTTGCGCTTCGACCCAGCGAGCTCACCGTCGACTGCCCGTCGACCCCCTGCCTGTCGCCGGGGGCCACCCTCACCGTCCGAGTCGACACCCGGGTGCCGCTGCCGCTGGTGCCCGACCTGCTGGGCCGCGACCTGGCCTCGGTCGCCGTCTCCGCCCGGCACGATGCCGTCGTCGACGCCTACCGGGGGTTCCCGTGAGGGCTGCGGGCCGTCCTGAGCGGGCGCGGCGGCGATCCGCGGTGGCGCGATGACCGAGGGCAGCGTACTGGTCCTGCTGCTCGGCTTCGCCGTGCTGGCCCTCGTGCTGGTGGGGGTGGTGGCGGACCTGTCGAAGGTGTTCCTCGCCAAGCGCGCCCTGGCCTCCACCGCCGACGGCGCGGCGATCGCCGCGGCCCAGGCCATCGACCTGGAGGCGCTCTACACGGGCTCGGCCGATCCGGGGTCGCTGCCGATCGACGGCCGGGCCGCCGAGGCAGCCGCCCGCGGGCATCTGGCCCGCGACGGTTCGGCCGCCGCGTACGACGCCTTCGCGCTCGACCGCGTCGAGGCGACGCCCACCCAGGCGACTGTGGAGGTCTCGGCGCGGGTGGCCCTGATCTTCGGGGCCTTCGTCTCCGGCCCCGATGGTGTTCGCGTCTCGGCGTCGGCCACCGCCCGCTCGCCGATCGGCTGAGCCTGGGTGCCGCCTCGTCGCGCCGCACATGCACGGGCCGGTGTGTCGAGAATCATGCGTTTGGGGCGGATTCGATGCCCTAAGTCCTCTGGCGCAACGCTGCCCCCAGGGACAGTCTGGAGGTACCCAATGAGGTGTTGGGGACCGAGGGGGCAACGATCCGCGGCCGACACTGGCGGCGATCGGCTTCGGTCCGGCGGCGACCGCGCGACTCGCGGCGCCAGACGTGGCCGACCCCGGGCGCACTCGGCGGTCACCTCCCGCCGCAAGGCGGGGAGGGCGGCGGGGAGCCACTGGTGAGACCGACCTCGGCACACGTCGACTCGACGAGGTGCCACGATGATCCGCTCTCCGGTAAACCACCCCCACCTGCGCGCCCTTGCCGCGCTCGCCGCAGTAGCCCTGGCCGCGCTATTCCTACCCTTCGCAGCAGGTCCGGCCGCGGCCGCCGATGTCCAGGGCTTTGAGATCGACGGCGACCTCATTGATGCCCCCGCGGGCGGGGCCGCCGACTGGGACACGCGGCTGACCGGACCCTCGCTCAATGACCAGGATCCCTCCGACACAACGGTGTTTTCAGCGTCCTCGAAGGAGGACCAGGACCCCAGCACCTGGACGTTCGCCGGCCAGCCTCCGCAGAAGGACGACATCGGCAACGTCTACGTGGACACCGACCTGGTCGGCGGACACGTCGTCCTGCGCCTGGCTTGGGACCGCAACGGCACGACCGGCACGGACACCTACTACCTGGAGCTGAACAAGAGCCCGAACAGCGCTCTGGCGATCCCTTCGCGCACGGTCGGTGACCTGCGCTTCGGCATCGAGGAGCAGGGCAACGGCGTCATCGCACTGCTCGACGCCAGCCAGTGGGTCGCGGCCGGTGGTGGCAGCTGGCAGTCCATCCCGTTGGGGCTGAGCGGCTTCGCGTACGCGGTCAGCCCCGCAGCGGTCGCGCTGCCGGCCGGGTGGACGAGCCCCTGGGCCGTCGGCTCGTACGAAGCAGAGCAGTTCGTCGAGACGTCCTTCGACCTCACGGCCCTGATCGGCCTTGAGCCGGGATGCCCGCCGGCCTTCGGCACCCTCAACCTCCGCAACGCCACCGGTGGGGGTGGCGGATTGGCCAGCAACCTCAAGGACACCATCGCAGGGCTGGAAGTCCCGGCGCCCGACACCTGCGGAACGGTGATCGTCAACAAGGACACCCTGCCCGCCGGTTCTGCCCAGACCTTCGAGCTGGACTCGACGCTCGGCCTGGAGGCCTCCACCAACGGCGGCCTTGACGGCAAGTCGATCAGCGACACCACGGCCGGCTCGGTGACCGCCCTCAGACGTGCAGCCCGGCTCGTACACCGTGGACGAGCAGTCCCGGACGGCTGGGACTTCACCGAGGTGGTCTGCGACGACCCCGATGACGGCACAGCCCTTGAGGGCTCTCTCGTGACTCTCGACGTCGATGAGAACGAGACGGTCACCTGCACGTACACCAACACCCAGCGCGGCGCGATCGTGGTCGAGAAGGTCGCCTACGGAGGCGGCGACGACGCCTTTGCCTTCACCGGCGACGTGACGGCTAGCCTGCAAGACGGCGAGACCGCGACGGCCGAAGGGCTCCTCCCCGGCGACTACTCGGTGGTTGAAAGCTGACCCCGGAGCAAGTGGCCGCGGGCTGGTACCTGGACGACATCGTCTGCGACGACGAGGACTCCACGGGCAGCGTCGACGCTTCCGAGGCGACCTTCGCGGTCGGCCCAGGCGAGACGGTGACCTGCACCTTCGTGAACGTGATGGAGTCGGACCTGACCATCGTGAAGTCCAACGACCCGACCGGCCTGGTGCCGCTGGGTAGCACCGTCACCTACACGCTGAAGGTCGGCGTGCCGGCTGGCGGCGGATACGACCAAGAGCAGGTCGTCGTCACCGACTACATCCCGGGCTACGACCCGGCCGTCACGGCTCCGGCACGATGACGTACGTCGAGGGCTCGGCCACATGCGACACCGGCCTCTTCCCGTGCGCAGTCGCCTACGACGCCACCGCGAAGAAGCTGACCTGGACCATCGACAAGATCTCCGTCGGCGAGTTCCGCACCCTGACCTTCAAGGCCACCGTCGACAAGACCCAGGCGAGCATCCCGTCTGGCCAGTCCGGCACGGTGACGCTGAAGAACGTGGCAGCGATGGACTCGCTGTACACCGACCTGGTGAAGTCCAACGAGGTCCAGAACACCGCGAACATCGAGGTCGCCGTGCTGCCGCAGGTCGTGGTGCCGGCGGCCGTGGCCCAGACCGGCGTGGGGCTCCCGCTTGGGACGCTGCCCTGGCCGGGCTGCTCCTGATCGGCACGGGACCGCCCTAGCGCTCGGCTCGAGCCGCCTGGGCGAGGCCGAGGCCCGCATGACGGCTGACGCTCCCCCGATCCTCACGCAATCGGTCCGGGGGCGGAGGCTCTGTCTCGCCTCGGAGTTGGAGGGGGGTAGAGCGGTCGCGTACCCTCGGCGCGTGGCCCTCCAGGATTTCGGCGAAGCCCTCAAGGAGCTCGACACCACCCTCGGCACCATCGAGGCCGTGCTCGACCTGGACAAGCTGCGCGCCGAGATCGCCGACCTCAACGAGCAGGCCGCCGCCCCTGACCTGTGGGACGACCAGGAGCACGCGCAGCGGGTCACGTCGCGGCTGAGCCAGGCGCAGAACGAGGTGGCCCGCGTCGAGGGGCTGCGCGGCCGGATCGACGATCTGGCGATCATGCGCGAGATGGCCGAGGAGGAGTCCGACGCCGGGGCCCTGGCCGACACCGAGACCGAGCTCACCGAGCTGACCCGCGCGATCGACCAGCTTGAGGTGCGCACCCTGCTGTCGGGCGAGTACGACGCCCGCGAGGCGCTCGTCACGATCCGCTCGGAGGCCGGGGGCGTCGACGCGGCCGACTGGGCCGAGATGCTGCATGCGGATGTACCTGCGCTGGGCCGAGCGCCACGGCTACCCGACCGAGGTCTACGACATCTCCTACGCCGAGGAGGCCGGCATCAAGTCGGCGACCTTCGCGGTGAAGGGCCCGTACACCTACGGCACGCTGTCGATCGAGCAGGGCACCCACCGCCTGGTGCGCATCTCGCCGTTCGACAACCAGGGCCGCCGGCAGACCTCGTTCGCCGGCGTCGAGGTGCTCCCGGTCGTCGAGCAGACCGACCACATCGAGATCCCCGAGAACGAGATGCGCATCGACGTGTTCCGCTCGTCCGGGCCGGGCGGCCAGAGCGTCAACACCACCGACTCCGCGGTCCGGATCACCCACCTGCCCACCGGCATCGTGGTGTCCTGCCAGAACGAGAAGTCCCAGATCCAGAACCGCGCCGCCGCGCTGCGGGTGCTGCAGGCGAGGCTGCTCGAGGTCCGCCGCCATGAGGAGAGGGCGCAGATGGACGCCCTCAAGGGCGACACCAGCGGCTCCTGGGGCAACCAGATGCGGTCGTACGTGCTGCATCCGTACCAGATGGTCAAGGACCTGCGGACCGAGTACGAGGTCGGCAACCCCTCGGCGGTGCTCGACGGCGACATCGACGAGTTCATCGAGGCCGGCATCCGCTGGCGCAAGCGCGCCGAGTCCGCCTGAACGCGGCCTCTGGGCCCCGCAGGCCGGCCCCGGCGGGCCGTTCGACCCGGCTCCCCCGGCGCGCCTGAGCCCGGAGATCGCCGCTGCCCCACGTACAGTGGTCGCACGGCCGGGCGCCCCAGGCGCCGCTTCCCCCAGTGCACCGACTGGTCCTTACTTCCCCCGACTCGGCCGCCGAGGCACCCGTGATCCGTCTAGACCACGTCACCAAGCAGTACGCCACGCAGAACCGCCCTGCCCTCGACGACGTCAGCGTCGAGATCGAGAAGGGCGAGTTCGCGTTCTTGGTCGGCTCGTCCGGGTCGGGCAAGTCGACGTTCCTGCGGATGATCATGCGCGAGGAGCGGCCCCAGGCCGGCACCGTCACGGTGCTCGGCAAGGACCTCGCCAAGCTGTCGAACTGGAAGGTGCCGGCCCTGCGCCGCCAGATCGGCGCGGTGTTCCAGGACTTCCGGCTGCTGCCCAACAAGACGGTCGCCCAGAACGTCGCCTTCGCCCTCGAGGTGATCGGCAAGCCCAGCCAGCAGCATCCAGGCCGTGGTGCCCGAGGTGCTCGACCTGGTCGGGCTGAAGGGCAAGGAGGAGCGCTGCCCCGACCAGCTCTCCGGCGGCGAGCAGCAGCGCGTGGCCATCGCCCGCGCCTTCGTCAACCGCCCGATGCTCCTCATCGCCGACGAGCCCACCGGGAACCTCGACCCGACGACCTCCGTCGGCATCATGAAACTGCTCGACCGGATCAACCGCACCGGGACGACCGTGGTGATGGCCACCCATGACGCCGCGATCGTCGACCAGATGCGCAAGCGCGTGATCGAGCTGGAGGGCGGGCACGTCGTCCGCGACCAGTCGCGCGGCGTCTACGGCTACGCCCGCTAGGGCCGGAGAGGAACACCAGCCCCATGCGTGCTCAGTTCGTCATGTCACGAGGTCGGCATCGGCCTGCGGCGCAACCTGACCATGACCGTCGCGGTCATCATCACGGTGGCGATCTCGCTCGGCCCTGCTTCGGCGCCGGCCTGCTGGTCCGCGCCCAGGTCGAGACGATGAAGGACTTCTGGTACGACAGGGTCGAGGTGCGCGTCTTCCTCTGCGGCCCGGACTCCGACGCGCCCTCCTGCTCGGCGCGGCGCCGTCACCGAGGCGCAGCAGCGACGAGATCGAGGACGACCTGCGGGCGCTGCCCCAGGTCGGCAGGAGGTGTTCTACGAGTCCAAGGAGGAGGCGTACGAGCGGTTCAAGGAGCAGTTCAAGGACTCCGCGATCGCCGACAACGTCACCGCCGACGCCCTGCCCGGAGTCGTTCCGGGTGAAGCTCACCGACCCGACGAAGTACGACGTCGTCGCCACCGCGTTCGAGGGCCGGCCGGGCGTCGAGCAGGTGCAGGACCAGCGGGCGATGCTGGACCGCTTCTTCCAGGCTGCTCAACGGCTTCCAGGTCGCGGCCCTGTTCATCGCGCTCGTGCAGATCGTCGCTGGCGGCCCTGCTGATCTCCAACACGATCCGGGTCGCCGCCTTCAGCCGCCGGCGCGAGACCGGCATCATGCGGCTGGTCGGCGCCTCGAACTTCTACATCCAGCTGCCGTTCCTGCTGGAGGGCGCGATCGCCGCGGCTGATCGGCGCGATCCTGGCCTGCGCGTCGATCATCGGCATCAAGAAGTTCTTCGTCGAGGACCGGCTGGCGCCGTCCTTCCAGTTCACCGCCTTCATCGGCTGGGACGCTGTGTGGGTCGTGGTGCCGATCCTGCTTCTCGCGGGCGTGGGCTGTCCGCGCTCGCCGGCTTCCTCACCTTGCGCCGCTACCTGCGGGTTTGATGGGGTGTCGCCCACAGCCGGCGGGCAGGCGGCCGATCGACCGACGGGGTGCGGGTGACCTGACACGCGGGCAGCGCCCGGCGGCGGCCGTGCTGGTCGCCGCGCTCGCCGCCGTGCTGGCCCTGGTCGGCTGCTCGTCGCCGGCCGCAGGCCGACGACAAGAAGGCCGATCGACGCCAAGGTGAAGGCGGCCCAGAGCCAGCTGGAGAACGCCGACCCAGCAGGTCCAGGCCGCCGCGGCCGCGCTCGTCGCCGCGCAGGCCGGGCTGCCCTCGGCGCAGCAGGCGCTCTCGCAGGCCTCGACCGAGCTGGCCTCGGCCCAGGCCGCGGAGGCCGAGGTGGCCAGCGCGTGGCCGCGCGCAGAGGCCGAGCGGGCCAAGGCCGAGCGCGCCGTGGCCGGCCGTGCAGGAGCGGATCGCCGGCACCCGCCAGCTGATCGGACGGGTGGCCCGGGATGTCTACACCCAGGCAGCGCCGTTCACCGAGTGGCAGGTCGTGCTCCAGTCCGAGAGACCCCGGACGACTTCGGTGGCGCGGCTCGCCGGCGGTCCAGTCCGTGATGCGTTCGCAGGGCTCGCGCGCTGGACCGCCTCGCCCAGGACCGGGCCGACCTGGCGCCGAGGAGCAGCGGGCGCGCCGGCGCCGCCGAGGACCTGGTCAAGCAGGAGCGCGCCGCCGCCCAGGCGCGTCGCCGCCGAGGTGGCCGCCGCCGCCGAGGCGGCGCGGCAGGCGAAGGCCCAGGTCGACGCGCTGGTCCCGCAGCGTGACGCCGCGCTTGCGCCAGCGCGCGAGTCCGAGCGGGCCGCCGAGCTCAAGCGCCTCCAGGAGCTGCAGGCCGAGCAGAGGCGGGTCGCCGCGCGCGATCGCGGCCGCGAGCCGGCCGCTCCGCGCGGGTCGGGCAAGCCCACCGGCCCGCTGATCTGGCCGATCCCCGGGTCGCACCTCCGGGCAGGTCGGGCCGCGCATCCACCCGGTCTACGGCTACCGCTCGTGCCACACCGGCATCGACATCGGCGCGCCGCTCCGGCACGCCGATCAAGGCCGCCGCCGCCGGCACGGTCGTCTCGGCCTCGTCCAACGGCGGCCTACGGCAGCATGACGATGCATCAGCCACAGCGGCGGCCTGGCGACGATGTACGCCCACCAGTCCGGTTTGCGCGTGCGCGGCCGGCCAGACGGTCGAGCAGGGCCAGGTGATCGGCTACGTCGGCTCGACCGGGCTACATCACCGGCCCGCACCTGCACTTCGAGGTGCACGTCAACGGCGTCCCGTACAACCCGCTGGGCTGGTTCGGCGGGGCGAAGTCGCCCGATCCGCTGCTGACCGCCCCCAGCGGGCGGTCGACGGGGCCGGCGAGTCGCGCCGAGCGACCGTAGACTCGCCCGCATGTCCCGTCCCTCCACCCGCTCGCGGGCCGCTGCTCGCCGCCGGCGTGCTGGGGGCGGTCGTGGTGGCGTACGCGGGCGGCGTGGTCACCGGCGTCGCCGGCTCCCGCGACGCCGACGCCCGCCGCAGAGCGTCGTCGACGAGGCCGCTGACCGGATCGCCGACTCACGCGGCCCGCGACGGTCGACCGCGGCGTGCTGGAGCGGGCCGCGGTCGAGGGCATGCTCAAGGCGCTGGGCGACCGGTGGTCGACGTACCTCCGCCCGGCCGACTTCGCGGCGTTCACCGACACCCTCGAGGGCCGCTACTCCGGCGTGGGGCTGTGGGTCCGCCAGGGCTTCGACGGGGTGCTGCTGGTCGGCAGCGTGCAGTCCGGCTCGCCCGCCGAGGCCGCTGGGCTGCAGGCCGGCGACGAGCTGATCGCGGTCGACGGCGCGACGGTCGAGGGCCGCGACCACTGCCGAGGTGGTGCGGACGCTGCGCGGGGACCCGGGCACGACGGTGGCCGTCACGCGTCCGCCGGGCGACGGGGGCACGAGGCCGTCACGCTGACCCGCGCGACGCTGGCCGCCGACGACGTCTCGGTGGACGCGCGCAAGGGGGGCGTCGAGCGTGCTGCGGGTCGCGGCGTTCACCCGCGGGGTGGGCGCGCCAGGTCCGCGCGGCCCTCGCCGCGGCCGACCCCGCCACGTACCGCACCGGGGTCGTCCTGGACCTGCGGGCCAACCCCGGCGGCCTGCTGGATGAGGCCGTCGACGTCGCCGGCGCGTTCCTCGACGGCGGGCCGGTTGTCTCGTACGAGACGCCGCGGCCAGCCCGACCGCACCCTGCAGTCGTACGACGCGGGCGACACGTCGACGGGCGCTGGTCGTCTGGTGGACGGCGGCACCGCCAGTGCCGCCGAGGTGGTCGCCGCGGCGCTGCAGGACCGCAACCGCGCGGTCGTCGTCGGCGCGCGCACCTTCGGCAAGGGCTCGGTGCAGGAGCCGTCGCGGCTGTCCGACGGGTCGGCCCTCGAGCTCACGGTCGGCCGCTACCTCACGCCCAACGGCCGCGTCATCGACGGGGTCGGCGTCGAGCCCGATGTGGTGGTCGGTGCCACGGCGTCGCCGCGGCGCCGCCGAGCGGCGCGCCATCGAGGTGCTGACCGGCCTGACCGCCGCGCTCGACACCGCGACCGGGCGGGGCTGAGCCGTGGTCAAGGAGCGAGGGCGGCGCAACGTCGCCCAGAACAAGAAGGCGCGGCACGACTACCACATCGACACCGTCTACGAGGCCGGCATCGTGCTCACCGGCACCGAGGTCAAGGCGCTGCGGGCCGGCCGCGCGTCGCTGGTCGACGGCTTCGCGGAGGTGCGCGACGGCGAGGTCTGGCTGCGCAACGTCCACATCCCCGAGTACGACGCCGGGACCTGGACCAACCACGCGCCCCGGCGGCCGCGCAAGCTGCTGCTGCGCCGCGACGAGATCCAGCGCTTGATCGGCAAGACCAAGGAGGGCGGCTCGACCTTGGTGCCGCTCGCGATCTACTTCAAGGACGGGTACGCCAAGGTCGAGATCGCGCTGGCCCGAGGCAAGAAGTCGTACGACAAGCGGCAGACCATGGCCGAGCGGGATGCCACGCGGGAGACGCAGCGGGCGCTGGGCCGCCGGCGCAAGGGGATGACCGACTGATCGGCCGGGCCGCTTCGAGGGCGTGCGCCGGGCGACGGGAGCGGGCAGTCGGTCTGGGTGGGTACCATGGAGTCACAACTCAACAGGGGGCCGACCGGTTTCGACGTTGCGATGTCTGACCGGGTGAAGCGTGCCGAGAAGCCGTGACTGATCTCGTAAACCTGCCCACGGAAACCAATAACTGCCAATAAGACGCAGTCCGCGTTCGAACTCGCCGCCTGAGCGAGTATCCAACGCCGTCAGCCCGGAGCGTCTCCGATCCGGATCCTGGCGTCGACTAGGAGACTCACCGATCGCCCCGGCCACGGGGGTGTGAGGGACAGCTAACAGCGGCTGGGCTGTGTTCCCCGAGGTGTCGCACAAAGCGGGGAAGCCGAGAACACGCCAGCGCGACTGCGCACGGAGAAGAACCGGGACGACCGTAGCGGACGGGAGTTCGACTCTCCCCGGCTCCACGAAGGGGGCCTGCCTCGCGGCGGGGGGCTCTGTGCCGGGATGGCCTGTTGCCGATGGCCGGGCCGAGAGGTAACGATGGAGGGGCGGGGGTTCTTTTGCGCTCGTTCCGGGGGCCGCGTCGTGACGCGGATCGGCCTAGGGGGCACCCGGTGTCGCGTGATGCCACCGTCCGCCGGGCCGGAGTGGTCGTGTTGGCGACCGCGCTCCTTGGGCAGTGGGTCGGGGATGACGCCGCGTTCGCCGCCGAGGGCGCCCCCGCAGACGACGTCGCCAAGGCCCGCGGCCCGGCGACAAGCTGGGCAGCCACGACCGCGAGCTGCTGGCGCCGGCGGGTCTGCGGGTGGGGCCACCGTGACGATCGGTGTCGACCCGCAGGGTGCGGAGGACTCGGTGGCGGGAGTTGGGCGTTGGGGGGCGGGTCGGCGAGGCTGAACCTCGGCTAGGTCGGCGCCACCGTGCCGACAGGTGAGGTGGTGAAGGCGTCCGGGCAAGGACATCCGCGCCGTCGACCAACGGGGCGGTGCGCTGCCGGACGTGGCGGGGCAGTCGGGACTGTCGGCGCGGTGGCAAGGTGGCCGTCCGCTGGTCCGCGAGGGCAGGGTGTACGGCGGCCGAGGCGGCGCGCCCGAGAACCGTAGGACCAACGAGAGGTGCGGGCAGTAAACGGTCGGCGAGTGGGAGGGGGGGTGAGATGGCTTCGTGGATGGGGGTGGAGGTGGAACCGGCGCAGACCACCTCGACGGGCGAGCGCAGATTGTCGACTGGGTACTCGGTCGATCCGCTCCCGAGGGCGACCTCGCAGGCGCCCATGCTGACCGGCGTCACGGGCCCTCGTTCTCCTACAAGGGCGCGACGTGGACGGCGCCGGACGGGAACTTCCTGGTAACCGGTTAGCGAGAACATCACCGAGGGCTCGAGCCGAGGGTGACGTAACCGCGACGGCGACACCACCGACGTCTGGGGCGTCTCTACGACCGGTACCACGACATCTGGGTCGACGTAACCAGAACAACGACTTCACCGACGACGCGCTCATGCGGCCGTACAACGAGAGGTTCGACGTCGGGCACTTCGGCGCCGACGACCCCTCCACCGGCGTGGGCGAGGGGCTGCCGTTGGTCGGCGAGTAGGGCGAGGATGTCGGCGTCACCCATGCCGGGGTGCCTGGCAGCGCGGTCGTGAAATCGGCATGTCGCGGACGCGACGGCTCGCAGTCGCGGGCAGCGCCGCGGGCAACGAGGCGGCGGCGGCAGGACGGCGTCGCCCAGGGCGCGAAGATCGCTCCTCGCGCGCCTGCACCTGGGGCGGCGGCTGCACGTCGGTCGCGCTCACCGAGGGCATGGCCGACCTGGTCGTCAACGCGGGGTGGATGTAACATGTCATGGCGGCCTGCCCGCGCTCACGACGGACTCAACGCGCGCGCCGACCTCTACAACACGCTGATCAGCACCTTCGGGGTTCAACTCGTCATCTCGGCCGGCACGAGGGCCCGGGGCTCAACACCGTCGGCGACCCTCGGTCGCCAGCGACGTGATCAGCGTGGCGGCCTCGGTCTCGCGGCAGACCTGGAAGGCCAACTACGCAGACGAGGTGTCGGCCAGGCAGAACCTCGTCAACTTCGCCTCCGGCGGGCCGCGCGAGGACGGCGGGTCAAGAACTGCGGCGCCGGGCTCGGCGATCCGCCGTGCCCATGTGGCGCCGGGCTCCCCGGTGCCGGGGGTCGGCTACGACCTGCCCGCCGGCTACGCGATGTTCAACGGCACCACGAGTGGCCTGCCCGGAGGCGGCCGGTGACGGGGGCGGCCTCGGCCGCAAGGCGACGGGAGTGGCGGTCACGCGAGCCGAATGCGCCAGTCGATGTAAGCACGCCAGCCGATGACGGGGTCTGTAACGGCCAGGGCGTCGGCGCCGATGTGCGGCAGGCTGGAAGCTGCTCAAGCAGGGCGTCGCGACCAGACGTATGCGGTGTCGGCGCGATCTGACCGAGATCAACCTGATCATCGGAGAGACCGCGGGCACCGGCGTTAAGCTGCTCGGCCGACCGCGGCGGCCAGCGCGCCGGCGAGGCGCGGAACGGCGTGACGGTGAGCCGCCGAGCGGGGTGCCGGGGCGGTCCGCCACGCCATCAGCTGGCTCGGCATGCGGCACCGGTCGTCGCGAGAGTCCGTGCGGCTGCCGCTCAACACCCCGGTGGTCGAGTCCGCGCCAGGCCTCTCGGACAGGGCGTGCAGGGCGCCAGCAGGGCCGGCGACCGGCCTCGGCGGGGCAGACGCCGGTGAACCCGTCGAGGCGGCGACGCCGTCGCCGACCGGCGGGAGGCGGCGAGGGGTCGGCGGAGCGAACGCAGCGTCGAGGTCGCCGTCCGGCTGGCGCCCTCGGGAGGTCGACGGCGGGAATCGCCACGGGCGCCAGACGCTGGACGCGATCGACCCGAACTGGCATCCCGCAGGAGTCGACGGCGAGCACCGCCGGCGACTCCGACACCGACGCCGCGGCGTGCAACCGCAGTGCGGGCTACGCCAACCCGGTCCCGGGCGTCTGGGAGTTCGAGCTCGAGGCCGCCGGACCACTCCGAGCCTGGCCAACCCCTTCACGCCACGGCGGTCGCCAAGGGGTGACGGTCGAGCCGTCGACGGTGGAACCCCGTCGGTGGCGGCGGGGGTGGCATTCCCGTCGCGTGGACGGCCAAACAGTTCGGTCCGACACGGTCAGGCTCCAGGGCGGGGCCTGGGCTCGTCGTACCGATGGACCGGCAATCGCCGAGTTTGAGCAACTGGTGTACGAGGTGGTCGTGCCGGCGGCGCCTCCCGCCTCGACGTGGCGATCGGCAACACGAGTGATCTGAGCGCGGACCTCGACCTCTACGTCGACTTCAACGGCGAGGAGGTGGGCTCGTCGGCCGACGGCGACTCGAGGAGTCGGTGAGCATCGACAACCCCGAACCGGGCACCTACACCGTCACGGTCGACGGCTATGCCGTGTCCGACCCCACCACGGACTTCGACTACCTCGATGTCTTCTACAGCGCGGGGCTCGGCTCGCTCGATGTGCCGTCAGCGCGCTCACCCTGGCGGCGGGCGCGAGCCTGCCGATCAGCGGCGCCGTCACCGCGCTCGCTGCGCCGGAGGCCGGCCGGCAGTGTCGGCGAGCTGCGGCTGGTGACCTCGGCCAGTGCCGTCGTCGGGCGCGGCGCTGCCGCATCCTGGCGGCGAGCGAGCCCGCATTCAGCGCATGACGCCTTCGGCCCGGCTAGACAATCAGCGGGGCCGAAGGCGTTGCCGGTACGTTGCAGGTTGTCGGTCACAGGGTTTGGGCCGACAGCACTTGCAGGGGCACCCCCTGCTGGCAGAGGGTGGCGACGTCCGGGCGGAGGTAGCCAGTGACCTCGACCGACGCGCCGGGTGCACGAGGAGCGGTCCCGCCGAGGAGGTTGTAGACCTGCCCGGGCGGTGAGGACGAGGCAGCCCGCCTCGACGCCGGGATCGACCGTCCCTCGGACGGTGATCGCCTGACGCCGGGGGGCGTCACCGCGAGGTCCTCCGTCCCTTTGGTTCGCGGGTGGCCGAGGTCGACGGCCCGGCCGGCGGAGCGGCGGCCGACGCCGCGCTGGTCGGCGAAGGCTGGTCGGACGTCACAGGATCCGCACCTCCGCATCCGCTCACCAGGACAAGCCCCACCGCTGCCAACACCGTCCAGGCGTGCGCGTAGTTCGCCAGCTCGATCGATCTCGATCGGCGCTCCATCTGAGCATGCCTGGCTTCATGCAGGTGTGACGTGGGGTTCGCAGAGGGGTTCCGGGGCGACAGGACCGTGAACGTGCAGCCGGGCCCCTCGTGCGCACCGAGACCTGGCCCGCATGGGCCGCGACGATACCTGGGCGATCGCGAGCCCCAGACCGGCGTCGACCTCCGCGCCAGGGGTTCGCGACTCCTGCCGCGGTAGCCGGGGTCGAACACGCGGGACAGATCGGCGGTCTGGGATGCCGCCAGCAGACGCCGACACGGTAATGCAGGTCCGGCCGGCGGGGTCGCGATCGCAACCGATCTGCACGGCACCGCTCGGCAGGCGTAGGGCCGCACAGCGTTCGCTGGCGAGCTGAGACGCAGGCTGGGGGAGAGCACGGTGAAGACGCAGCCGGGCCCCTCGTTGCGCACCGAGACGTGGCCCGCGTGGGCCTCGACGATCCCCTGGGCGATCGCGAGCCCCAGGCCGGCGCCGACCTCTGCGCCAGGGGTTCGCGACTCCTCGCCGCGGTAGCCGGGGTCGAACACGCGGGACAGTTCGGCGTCTGGGATGCCGCCGCAGGCGTCCGACACGGTGACGAAGGGCCGGCCGGCGGGGTCGCGATCGCAGCCGATCTGCACGGTGCCGTCGGCCGGGGTGTGCCGCACGGCGTTCGCGACGAGATTGAGCACCGCACGCCGCAGTTGGGCGCTGTCGGCGACGGCCCGGACGTCATTGGTCGTGGTCTTGAGCCGCACGCCGTGTCGACGGGCGACCGGCTCCGCCCCCTCGTACGCGTCACGCACGACGTCGGCGAGCGCGACCTGGCTGAGGCTGAGCGACAAGGCCCCCGCGTTGATCCGGGACAGCTCGAAGAGGTCGTCGACCATGCCGGACAGCCGCTCCGCCTCGTTGCCGATCCGCACGTGGTACTCCGCGACCGATTCGGGGTCGGCGACCACGCCGTCGGAGAGCGCCTCGGCCATCGCGCGCACCGAGGCCAGCGGAGCCCGCAGGTCATGGCTCATGCCGGCCACGAGCTCGCGTCGGCTCTCCTCCAGGGCGCGCTCGCGGTCTCGCGCCTCGCCGAGGCGGGCCCGGGTGGTCTCCAGCTCGGCGGCCAGCAGGGCGATCTCGTCGGCCCGGACGGGCTGACCCGCCGCAGCTTCCGGCAGATCAGGCCGAGCCCCAGGGACGGGGTCGTGCTCGTCGGCCAGGGTCCGCAGCGAGGCGGTGAGGTCGGCGCTGCGCTCCTCGAGCGAACGGGCGAGCGCCCGCGCGACCCCGAGGGCGGCCAGCGTGCCGGCGGCGACCGCGACGAGGAGGACGACCAGCGCGTCACCGGCCACGAGCATCAGCCGAGCCGTGATGAGCACGCCGATCGACACCACGCTCGCCGCGGTGAGGGCGACGATGACCACCGAAGCCCGCAGCGAACGGCCCTCGGCGCGGCGCAGCAGCAGCACCCCGCTGCCGTAGGCGATCGCACCCGCCGCGACCGAGGCGCCGGCTACGAGGGCGACCTCTCCGGGGGTGATCACGGCGCCTCCACCGGCTCGTAGCGGTAGCCGACGCCCCAGACGGTGACCACTCGGGTGGGCGCCTCGGCGTCGTCGCCCAGCTTCTCGCGCAGTCGGCGCACGTGCACCGTGACCGTGCTCTTGTCGCCGATCTCCCAACCCCACACATCACGGAGCAGTTCCTCGCGCGTGAACGCGGTACGCGGGTGGGCCATCAGATGGGCCAGCAGGTCGTACTCCCGGGCGGTCAAGGCGAGCGGGTGGCCGTCGAGCTCCACGGAGTGTGCGGCGGTGTCGAGCACGAGCGTGCCGTCGCGCAGGACCCCGCGGTCTGCCGCGGGAGAACCGGGTGCGGAGGCCCGGCGCAGCACCGCCTCGATGCGCAGGAGCACCTCGCGTGGGCTGAACGGCTTGGCGATGTAGTCGTCGGCGCCGAGCTCAAGGCCGGCGATGCGGTCGGACTCCTCGCCGCGGGCGGTGAGCATGATGACCGGGGTGGGCGCCTCCTGCCGGATCCGGCGGCACACCTCGAAGCCGTCGAAGCCCGGCAGCATCAGGTCGAGCACGACCAGGTCGGGGGTCACCCGGGTGTGCGCCTCGACCGCTGCCGGGCCGTCGCCGGCCACCTCGACCGAGTAGCCCCCGGACTCGACGTAGCGGCGCAGCACATCGGCCAGGACCGGGTCGTCCTCGACGACCAGCACAGTCCCACGCGTGGCCGGCATGCCCTGACCGTAGGCCGTGGCGGGGTCGGACGCGATGCTCATCGGCGGCGCCTCACTCGTTCATCCGTCCGCGCTCAGACCAGCGTCAGCGCAGCCGCGCCGAACGACACGTCGAAGCGGTCGCACCAGATGCTCACGCTGGTGAGCTCGGCGAGGTCAACATCAGCGGGGATCGCGTAGTTCTGGTCTGCCCACGTTGCCCTTGAGCGCCCCGAGGTCCGCCCAGGTGCCGTCGTCGAAGACCCGCCAGCCGTCGGTCCCCTCGATCACGGGCGCGTCGGTGAGCCACACCTTGAGGTCCGGGCCGTTGGAGGTGGACGAGGTCCTCAAGGCGCAGCACGCGCGAGCCGTCTGCAAGCAGGAGGACTGACACCGAGCCCGTGGTCTCGTGCTCGTGGGAGATGAACGACCCGGTGGCGAGCACCTCGGGCTCCGTCGCCGTCCCGCCGGCGGCATCGCTGGGGGCCGTCGGGGCCGCCTCGACGACGACCGAGTCGACGAAGATCTTCCAGGGCTGGAAGGCCGCCATCGCCACCCCGAACCCGGCGAGGAGGACCAGCGCCAGAGGAACGGCGACGAGGGGACGGCGCAGCCAGGCCAGCCGCCGCTTGCTCGCGGCGGGGGTCATCGGAGTTTGCTCGGGGGTGACCGTCATGGTGCTGCTCCTGGAGGTTCGGGGGTGCGACCTCCAGGGAACACGGTCATCGAGGCGGCCGATACCCGCGCGCCGGTGACGAACCGGTGACGTCCGGCGTGCGGCGTGCGGCGCGCGGCTACGCGTCGAGGTGGGCGGCCGCCATCTCGCCGGAGTCGGGCACGGTCAGCTCGTCCTCGGCATTGCGGGCGACGACGTAGATGGAGTCCTCCAGGAACTTCACCGAGAAGAAGCCGGAGTTGGCCTGGTACGTGCCGGCGTCGCCAGGACGCAGCACGTTGCCGTCGATCTCGATGGCGCCCGACACGACGTACGTGACGCAGCCGTGGGTGTAGCCGTGGGCAGGCATCAAGGTCGCCGGCCTGGCCGCGGATCACGCTCAAGACGGCGCCCTTCGTGTACAGGCGGGTGACCTCGGCGCCGAGCGAGTTGCGGGTCCAGGTCATCGCGTGCAGGGGCTGGACGGTGAAGCCGCTCATGGGGTCCTGCCTTCGACTAGGTGGCTTGCGTACGTCCATTCTCCCACCGTCGGGCACGATGGGCCGGTGGAAGCGGCGACGACGTCCGGGCGGCGGGTCGAGCTGGCCCTCGCCGTGCTGGCCGTCCTCCTGGCCGTGGTCGGCGTCCGCGGGCTGGCCTCCTGGGACGACGGGATCGTCCGCGAGTCGGCTAGCGCGGGGGGCGTGCCCGTCGAGGTCTTCCGCGCCGAGGGCGAACCGGAGCGCCGGCCCGTCGTGGTCGTCGCCCACGGCTTCGCCGGCAGCAAGCAGCTGATGTACGCGTTCGGCCCGGCGCTGGCCAACGACGGCTACGTCGCCGTGCTGCTCGACTTCACCGGCCACGGGGCCAACCCCCGGCCGCTGCCCAGCCAGAACGGCGTGGGGGCCGCGTCCCGGGCCGCCCTGCAGGCCGATCTCGACGCCGTCGTGGGGTGGGCGGTCGGGCAGCCATGGGCGGCGCCGGGGCGGCTCGCGCTGGTCGGCCACTCCATGGGGGCCGGGGCCGTCACGCGGTACGCGGCCGCGCACCCCCCCGGCAGCGGTCCCACCGGGGTCGCCGCGACGGTGGCCGTGTCGCTGCCTTCGGCCGAGGACCTGCCGGCCGATGCTGCCCGCCCGGCGAATCTGCTGCTGCTGGTGGGCGAGCGGGAGCAGCCGCGCTTCTTCGACGCCGCGCGTGAGGCCCTGCAACTGGGGTATCCAGACGGCGAGGGCGGCATCACGTACGGCTCGTTCGAGGACGGCTCGGCCCGGCGCGAGCAGGTCGTGCCCGGAGTCGAGCACGTCACGATCGTCTTCGCCGCCGACACCCTGGACGCGACGAGCGGCTGGATCGGCGAGGCGCTGGCGTACGACGTCACGATTCTGCCGAGGGTCCGCCGGACCGAATGCTCTGGGCCGGCGTGCTGCTGCTCGCGGCCACCCTGGGTTTCGTGCCGCTCGCGAGCCTGCTGCTCGGCGGCCGGCGGCCGCTGGCCCCCCACCGCACGGTGTCGGCCGGCGTGGCGGCCGGCGGCATGGCGGCCGGCGCCACAGTGGCCGCGCTCGTGATGGCGGCGGTCCCGAGGCTCGGCGGCCTGGTGCCGATCGCCGTGGGCGGCTATCTCGCGGCCTTCCTGGCCGTCTTCGGCCTGGTCTGCCTGGCCGTCGCCTCGCGGACCAGCCTCGGTGGCGGGGACGCGGACGGCCCTGCGGGGCCGGCTCGCTCCCGGTGGGCCACCGCGGCGGCCTCGCTGGCGCTGTCGGCGTACGTGGTGGCGACCTTCCTCGCGGTCGGGCACGCGACCTGGGTCGACGCCGGGTTCGCCGGCGGGCGCAAGGCGGCGGGCCTCGCGCTGGCGCTGTGCGCGTTCGCCTACTTCCTTGGCGAGGAGCTGCTGGCCCGCCGGACCCGTCGCGGCCGGCGGCTCGCGTTGGTCGTCCTGTCCCGGTCACTCGTGGTCGTCGGGCTGCTGGCCGCGGTGCTGCTGTTGGGGGCGCCGGGGTTCCTGACGCTGATCATCCCGTTGGTGGCGCTGCTGTTCGCGTGGTTCGCGGTCTACGGCTATGTCGTCGCGGGGCGCACCGCCGCACCGTGGGCGCCTGCGCTCGTGCAGGCCGCGATCACCGGGGCGGCCGTCGCGGCGACCTTCCCGTACGTCTCGACGTGAACCTGATGGCGGGGCGGGGGTCCCTCCGCAGGCCGTGAAGGAGCCGGGCGCCGGACCAACGCGCACGTGACCGCCGACGCGACGCGCCTCGGCGGGATAGGCCAAGGAGGGATCCCCGCCCCGGCGCACCGCCCGCCGAGGTACGCCGTCAGTGCAGCGGGTCGGCGGGGTGGGCGAAGACGAAGCCGGTGCCGCGGATCTTCGCCGACGAGACCTGCTTGGTCGGGGTGGCCAGCTCGCCGCGGAACTCCAGCCGCGGCAGGCCGGCCGCGTCGGCGAGGGAGTCGAACGCCTCGCCGTTGGTCGGCGGGCGCTGCAGGTCGGGCACGAGGTGGTACGTCCCGACCAGCCCGTCGTCGAGCACGTGCAGGATGCCGCGGGCGACGTCCTCGACGTGCACCCGGTGCAGCAGTCCGTCGCGGGCGAACGCGACGCTGCCCCCCATGTACTGGTGGGCCAGCCGCACCCGGCTGGTGAAGTCGATGTCGCGCGGGTGGCCGTAGACGTCGGCCAGCCGGAGCACGGCCCCGCGGGGGGCGCTGAGCGCGGCGTCCTCGGCCATCGCGAAGTAGACGCTGCTCGGCTCGTCGCTCGTGGTGCGCGGCGTCTCCTCGGTGATGAGGTCGCCCGGCTCCTGGCGGCCGTCGCCGAAGACCGAGATCGACGAGGTGAAGACCACGCGGTCGCAGGCGGCGGCGGCGCTCTCGCACGAGGTGACGAGGACGTCGCGGTACGACGCGCGCCGCTCCTCGACGGTGGTCGACTTCATCAGCGGGGGGCTGGCCGACATCAGGATCGCGTCGCAGCCCTCGGCGGCGCGGGCGACCGCGTCGACGTCGCTGCCGACGAGCACCACGGCCTCGTCGGCTACGGCCTGCAGCTCGGGGAGGCGCTCCTCGCGGGTCGTGGTGGCGACCACCGAGCCGCCGGCGGCACGCACCCGGGCGGCCACCTCGAGGCCGACGTTGCCCGCGCCGAGGATGAGCAGTCGCATGGGAGTGCCTTTCGCCAGTCGGAACGGTGTTCCGTTTGGGGGAATCGTGCCAGACCCGGGTGGGCGCCGCCCCAGCCTGTCCGGCGGGGCCCCGAGGTGACCGCCGTCACCGTGTGGAATTCGTCACAAAGCGCGCCGATCAGCGGCCCCCGGGCCTTTCGCCCGTGCGAGAAGGGGCACCGTTAGGGCACCCTAGGACCAGCGGACGACGAGGTCCGCCGTACAACGTGCGGGAGAGCCGAAAATGACTGTTGCCGGGATCGCCGGAGCGCCGACGACCAACGCCAAGCTGATCGCCTGGGTCGAAGAGGTCGCCGCCCTGACCAAGCCAGATCGCGTCGAGTGGTGCGACGGCTCGCAGGAGGAGTGGGACCGCCTCACCCAGCTGATGGTCGACGGCGGCACGTTCATCCGGCTCAACCCCGACCTGCGTCCCAACTCCTTCCTCGCGCGCAGCAACCCCAGCGACGTCGCGCGGGTCGAGGACCGCACGTACATCTGCGCCGACAAGTCCGAGGACGCCGGCCCGACCAACAACTGGCGCGCCCCGGCCGAGATGAAGGCCGAGCTGCGCACGCTCTTCGACGGCGCGATGCGCGGCCGCACGATGTACGTCATCCCGTTCTCGATGGGCCCGCTCGGCTCGCCGATCTCCCAGCTCGGCGTCGAGATCACCGACTCCCCGTACGTCGTGGTCAACATGCGGATCATGACCCGCATGGGCACGGCCGCCCTCAAGCTCATCGACGAGGCCGGCGACTTCGTGCCGGCGCTGCACACGGTCGGCTACCCGCTCGTCGACGCCGACGGCGCCTCGCGGCCCGACGTCGCCTGGCCGTGCAGCGACACCAAGTACATCTGCCACTTCCCGGAGACGCGTGAGATCTGGTCGTACGGGTCCGGCTACGGCGGCAACGCGCTGCTGGGCAAGAAGTGCTTCGCGCTGCGCATCGCCAGCGTGATGGGCCGCGACCAGGGCTGGCTGGCCGAGCACATGCTGATCCTCAAGCTCACCGCCCCTGGCGGCGACGTGCGGCACCTGGCCGCGGCCTTCCCGTCGGCCTGCGGCAAGACCAACCTCGCGATGCTCGAGCCCACCGTCCCCGGCTGGAAGGTCGAGACGGTCGGCGACGACATCTGCTGGATGCGCTTCGGTGAAGACGGCCGGCTGCACGCGATCAACCCGGAGGCGGGCTTCTTCGGCGTCGCCCCCGGCACCGGCCTGAAGACCAACGCCAACGCGATCAGGACCCTCTGGGGCAACTGCATCTACACGAACGTCGCGCTGACCGACGATGGCGACGTGTGGTGGGAGGGCTTGACCGACGAGCCCCCCGCGCACCTGATCGACTGGAAGGGCAACGACTGGACCCCTGCCAGCGGCGAGCTGTCCAGCCACCCGAACAGCCGGTTCACCGCGCCCGCCTCGCAGTGCCCGTCGATCGCTGACAACTGGGAGGACCCGGCGGGCGTCGCCATCGACGCGATCTTCTTCGGCGGCCGCCGCGCCACCAACGTCCCCCTCGTCAACGAGTCGCTCAGCTGGGAGCACGGCGTCTTCATCGGGGCCACCGTGTCGTCGGAGCAGACAGCCGCGGCCGAGGGCACCGTGGGCGCGCTGCGCCGCGACCCCTTCGCGATGCTGCCCTTCTGCGGCTACAACATGGCCGACTACTGGGGCCACTGGCTGGAGATCGGCAAGGCCACGACCCCCGACAAGCTGCCGCGCGTCTTCCAGGTCAACTGGTTCCGCAAGGGCGCCGACGGCTCGTTCCTGTGGCCGGGCTTCGGCGAGAACAGCCGGGTGATCGAGTGGGCGATCCGCCGGGTCGAGGGCGAGGTCGACGCCGTCGACACCCCGATCGGCCGCGCGCCGGTGGCAGGAGACCTCAACCTCGAGGGCCTCGACATCGCCCCGTCGGTGGTCGAGGAGCTCTTCGCGGTCAACCCGAGCACCTGGCTGGCCGAGGCCGACCTCACCGACGAGTACTTCGCGAAGTTCGGCGACCGGCTTCCGGCCGAGCTCGCCGAGCAGCTGGAGCAGCTGAAGATCCGGCTCAAGAACGCCTGAGCCGCACGCTAACGCCACGAGGCCGGGCCGCCCCTGCAGGGGGCGGCCCGGCCTCGTGACGTCGGGCTCTCCGCTAGCTTCCGACCGCGTTGAACAGCAGCGCGCCCGCGACGGCGCCCAGGAGCGGGCCCACGATCGGGACCCAGGCGTAGCCCCACTGCGCGCTGCCCTTCCCGCGGATCGGCAGCAGCGCGTAGATCAGGCGGGGGCCGAAGTCGCGGGCTGGGTTGACGGCGTAGCCGGTGGGGCCGCCGAGGGAGGCGCCGATCGCGATCACCGTGAAGGCGACGCCCGCGTACCCGAGGGCGGCGTTGCCAAAGACCGGGGCCGAGTCGCCCGTACCCGGCTGGAACGGCGTGCTCTCCAGCACCCAGTACACGAGCACGAAGGCCCCGATGGCCTCGGTGAGCAGGTTCCAAGCCGGCGCGCGCACCGAGGCCGAGGTGAAGAACACCCCGCCCGTGCTGGCCGGGTCGTCGTGGGTGTCGAACTGCTTCTTGTACGTCAGGTACGCCAGCACGGCGCCGGCCATCGCCCCCAGCACCTGGGCCAGGAAGAACCACGGCACCTGGTTCCACGGCACGCTGCCGGTCATGGCCAGGGCGAGTGTGACCGCGGGGTTCAGCTGGGCGCCGGACCGCCACGCGACGCTGGCGCCCACGAAGACCGCGAACCCCCAGCCCAGCGAGATCAGCAGCCAGTCGCGCCCGTGGCCGAAGGACCGCGACAGCGTGGTGTTGGCGCCGACGCCGATGCCGAGGAGGAGCAAGCAGCGCCGTGCCGATGAACTCGCTCACCAGGATGCCGGTGCCCGATAGGTCGCTCATGGCGCGACGGTAGGGCCTGGCGGAGCCGCCGCGCAGCCTTCAGCGCAGCTTGCGGATCGCGCGTCGCACGTTGAAGAAGTAGATGACCAGGACGATGACGAGGGCCACCGTGAACAGCGAGCCCTCCCAGCCGACGAAGAGCCCGGCCTGGCGCAGCAGGCCGAGCAGGAACGGCGCCGACCACGACGGCGCCCAGGAAGACCAGCCACCAGCGCCGGGACAGCTTGCCGGTGATCTCGAAGTCCAGCTGATCGGTGCGGTAGACCTCGACGAAGCCGAAGAGCGCGGCGGCGATGATCGCGTAGGTGGCGAAGGCCGCGATGGCGGTGGTCACGCGGCGACGCTATCGAGTCGGCCGCACGGGTCGGCTCATCGGGTACGGACGCGCCGCGGCCCCGCCCCCAGGTGGAGGGGCGGGGCCGCGGTCTGTCGAGCGGTCAGTCGCCGATGGTGGCGACCATGATCGCCTTGATGGTGTGCAGCCGGTTCTCGGCCTGGCCGAAGGCGATGTTGGCCGGCGACTCGAAGACGTCGTTGGTGACCTCGAGGCCGTTGTCCATGCCGGTCTTGGCGGCGATGTCCTTGCCGACGACGGTGTTGGTGTCGTGGAAGGCCGGCAGGCAGTGCATGAAGCGCACGTTGGGCTTGCCGGTCTTCTTCAGCGCCTCGGTGTTGACCTGGTACGGCTTGAGCAGCGCGATCCGCTCGTCCCAGACCTCCTTGGGCTCGCCCATCGAGACCCACACGTCGGTGTGCACGAAGTCGGCGCCCTCAAGAGCCTCGTCGGCGTTCTCGGTGAGGGTGACGCGGGCGCCGGACAGCGCGGCCTGCTCGTGCGCCGCCGCCTGGACCTCCTCGCTCGGCCACAGGTGCTTGGGGCTGGCGATGCGCACGTCGGCGCCCATGATCGCGCCCATGATGAGCAGCGAGTTGCCCATGTTGGAGCGGGCGTCGCCGAGGTACGCGTAGGTGATCTCCTCGATCGGCTTGCCGCGGCCGTGCTCGATCATGGTGAGGAAGTCGGCGAGCATCTGGGTGGGGTGCCACTCGTCGGTGAGGCCGTTCCAGACCGGCACGCCGGCGTACTCGGCGAGCTCCTCGACCAGCGCATGGGCGCTGCCGCGGAACTCGATCCCGTCGTAGAAGCCGGAGAGCACGCGCGCGGTGTCGGCCGTCGACTCCTTGTGGCCCATCTGGGAGGAGTTCGGGTCGAGGTAGGTCACGTGCGCGCCCTGGTCGAAGGCCCCGACCTCGAAGGCGCACCGGGTGCGGGTCGAGGTCTTCTCGAAGATCAGGGCGACGTTCTTGCCCTTCATCCGCTGGACCTCGGTGCCGGAGTACTTGGCGCGCTTGAGGTCTCGGGAGAGGTCGAGCAGGAAGGCGAGCTCCTTCTTGGTGAAGTCGAGCTCCTTGAGGAAGTCGCGGTGGCGCAGGTTCACGGGCACGGGGATGGCTCCTGTCGTCGGTGGGGGGAACGGGGGAGGGCGGCCTGGCGCCCCTGGGCCGGCGGGCGGCGGCCCGCCGGCCCAGGGGTCGGATCAGGCCGGTCCGCGCTCGATGGGGCAGCTCATGCAGCGGGGGCCGCCGCGGCCGCGTCCGAGCTCGGAGCCGACGATCGAGACGATCTCGATGCCGTTCTTGCGCAGGAACGTGTTGGTGGTCGTGTTGCGCTCGTAGCCGAAGATGACTCCGGGCGCGACGGCGAGGAAGTTGTTGCCGTCGTCCCACTGCTCGCGAGCCGCGCCCATCTCGTCGATCGGGGTCTTGAGCGGGTGCATCTTCTCGACGCCGACGGCGTCGGCCAGCACCGGCCACAGGTCGCCGTTCTCGACGATGTCGTAGGCCCCGGAGTCGTCGGCCTTGGTGAGCGTGTAGGTCTTCAGGTGCTCCGGGAGGTACGGGTAGACCGAGAACTTGTCCTTGTCGATCATCGTCATGGCGGTGTCGAGGTGCATGAAGGCGCGGGTCTTCGGCAGCTCGACCACGATGATCTTGTTGACCAGGCCGCGCGGGTCGGAGAAGTACGCCCGCGCCAGCATGCCGATGCCCTGCGGGGTCGTCCGCTCGCCCATGCCGATCATCACGGCGCCGTTGCCGACGACCAGGATGTCGCCGCCCTCGACGGTGGCCGGCTCGTGCGGCACGTCGTCGTTGCCGTAGTAGAAGTGCAGGCCCTCGTCCTTGAACTTCGGGTGGAAGTTCCAGATCGCCCGGCTGTGCACCGTCTCGCGCTTGCGCGCGGGCTTCATCATCGGGTTGACCGAAAGGCCCTGGTAGACGAAGGCGGTGTTGTCGCGCTGGAACAGGTGGTTCGGCAGCGGCGTGAGGATGAAGTCGCCGTCGTCGAGGTACTCCCACAGCAGGCTCTTGGCCTTGGGCAGCTGCAGGTCGCGCTTGAGGATGCCGCCGATGAAGTACTCGGCCATCGTGCGTCCGTCGACGCTGTCGGCGAGGTCGTGCAGCGGCCCGACCAGCTGCGGGCCGACGGTGTGCTCGTTGGCCACCAGGTTCAGGACGAACTCCTTGGCCTCGGGGATCTCCAGGACCTCGCCGAGCAGCTCGTGGAAGTAGTGCACGGTGACGCCCTTGTCGCGCAGCTTCTGCGCGAACGCGTCGTGCTCCTCTCGGGCGCGGGCGGCCCACATCACGTCGTCGAAGAGCAGGTCCTCGACGTTCTGCGGGGTCAGACGCGACAGCTCGAGGCCCGGTCGGTGGATCACGACCTGCTTGAGGACGCCCACCTCCGAATCGACGTGCAGTGTCATGACGTGATCTGTCCTCTCGTCGGAGGGGCGCGCGGTCCGTCCGGAGCGCGTCTCAGTGGCTGCTTCCGATCTTGGCCCTCTGCGCTTCGGGTCGCCACCCGATCACCGGGATTTCCGGCATCGCGTCGGCCGGCGTTTCCCCGGGGGGGACGAAGGTCCGCCCCGGCCCGGCCCTGCGGCCCTGACCGGACGACGCCCTGTGCGCGAGGCTGGACGGTGAATTCGGTGCGCTCCGCGCCAACGGCGGCAAAACGCCCACCCTGGCGCGGGGCGTGCGACAGAATCTGATCATCGCGGGCGGCTGGTCCGCCCCTCGGCGCTGAGAGAGGCATGAACATGGCCGACGCCGCCACCCAGGCTCAGGTGGAGCCGCAGAAGAAGAAGGGCTTCAAGTTCCCCTCCGCGTTCACGGTGCTGTTCTTCGTGCTGTTGATCGTGTGGGGCTTGACCTTCGTCATCAAGCCCGGCGGGTACACGTACGTCTCGTGCGACGGGGACGACGCCAAGCCGATCCCGGGCAGCTACCAGTCCTTCGAGGTCGACCTCACGTTCAAGGATCGGCTGTACGACCTGTACCTCTCGCCGGTCAACGGCCTGTACGGGATCCGCGAGGTCCCCACGGCGGTTGAGGAGGCCCCCTCGGCGGAGACCGAGAAGGCCGCCCAAGAGGCCTGCGGCGAGGGCGTCGAGGCGCAGATCGTCACGGCCCCCGGCAACACCGGGCCGTACAACGAGGGCGCGCTGGTCGGCGCCGTGCAGGTCTTCTTCTTCGTGCTGGCCATCGGCGCCTTCATCACGGTGACCATGCGCACGGGAGCGCTGGACGCGGGCATCGCCCGGGTCACCCACCGCTTCCGCACCCGCGGGTTGCTGCTGGTCACCATCTTGATGGTGATCTTCTCGATTGGCGGTACCACGTACGGCATGGCCGAGGAGACCCTCGGCTTCTACGCCTTGCTCGTGCCCGTCATGGTCGGGATCGGCTTCGACCGCATGGTCGGCGCCGTCACCATCTTGGTCGGCGCGGGGGTCGGCACCCTGGCCTCCACGGTCAACCCGTTCGCGACCGGCGTGGCCTCGGACTCCGCAGGTATCCCGCTCGGTGACGGCATCGTGCTGCGGTTCATCATGTACCTCGTCCTCACTGCGGTGGCGATCCTGTACGTGCTGCGCTACGCCCGCAAGGTCAAGGCCGACCCGGCCAAGACGCTCTCGCCCGCGCAGCCGGGCGACCAGGACCTGGGGCTGGAGGCCGACGCCGTGCCGCCGGAGATGACCGGCCGGCAGAAGACCGTGATGTGGGTCTTCGCCTTCACGTTCATCCTGATGATCTTCTCGGTGATCCCGTGGGGCGACTTCGCCAACGGCGAGAGCGACCTGCTCAACACGATCACCTGGTACTGGTACTTCCCCGAGCTGGCCTCGCTGTTCTTGGTCGCCTCGATCGTGGTCGGCCTCATCGGCGGCCTCGGCGAGGAGGGCATGGTCGGCGGGATCGTCGGCGGCATGGGCGACTTCATGGGCGCGGCGTTCATCATCGCCCTGGCCCGCGGCGTCACCGTCGTGATGAACAACGCGAGCATCACCGACACGGTGCTGAACTCGCTGGAGTCGGTGGTGAGCGGCCTGTCCAGCGCGGTCTTCGGGATCATGATGTTCATCGTCAATATCCCGCTGGCGTTCCTGGTGCCGTCCAGCTCCGGCCACGCCGTGCTGGCGATGCCGATCATGGCCCCGCTGGCGGACTTCGCCGACGTCAACCGCTCGATCGTGGTGACGGCCTACCAGTCCGCGAGCGGCTGGGTGAACCTCTTCACCCCGACGTCCGCGATCGTCATGGGTGGCCTCACGCTGGCGAAGGTCGGCTACGACCGCTACATCCGGTTCGTGGCGCCGCTGCTGGCGATCCTGTTCGTGCTGATCTGCGTGTTCGTCGGTCTCGGCGCCCTCGGGGTGCCTGCGCGGCTGACGGCAGGTTCGCCCGTCTCGAAGGGGGCGCCTCCGCACTGGCGGGGGCGCCCCTTCGGCGTGGCTCGGGGTTGTCGCCGGCGGGGCGCAGTCAGCGGTCGAACGCGCCGTCAAGGAAGGCGTCGACGAGTCGGTGCGCGCGCGCCCGCGCCTCGGGCGCCTGCCGCCCGGTCTCGGCCAGCAGCGCGTCGGCGTCGATGCCGCGCTCGTCCAGCTCGGCTCGGCCCGTCTCAATCCACTGGCCCACCATCTCGGGGGTGGCCTCGGGGTGGAACTGCAGGCCGAGCGAGCCGCGGATCGAGAAGGCCTGGATGGCCGCCGGGGTACGCGCGAGCACCCGCGCCCCGGAGGGCGGCGTGAGGCGGTCGACGTGCCACTGCAGGTACGGCCCGGGCTCGATCGGCCCGCTGGCGCCCGAGGTGTGCGCGGCGCCGGCGAGCTGCAGCTCGTGCCAGCCGAACTCGGGCTCGGGGGAGGGCTCGACCGATCCGCCGAGCGCGTGGGCGAGCAGCTGGCCGCCGTAGCAGAGGCCGAGCACAGGGACGCCGCCGTCGACGGCCGCGCGCATGTAGCGGGCCTCGTGGCGGACCTCGATCATGCACCCGTTCGGAGTAGACCGACCAGTCCGAGCCGAGCGACACCACGACATCGTGGGCCCCGGGGACGGGGAAGTGGTCGGAGAGGTCGTCGCGCCAGGTGCGGTCGATCGTGGCGCCGCGCTCCTCGAGGCGCTCGCCGACGAAGCCCAGGTCCGGATCGTTGCGGTTGGCCACCACGAGTACGCGCATGGCGGCCATCGTGCCGCACGCCTGGCGTGGGCGCGGAATCCGCCGTGCGGTGGGGCCTACGCGTCGGCGCCCTGCTGGCGCGGAGCGCTCGGCGATGGTGGCGCGGACCTGGTCCATGTCGACGTCGGCGACGGCCTGGATCAGCGCCGTGAGGCCCTGCTCGGGCAGCGCGCCGGCCTGGGAGTGCAGCACGACACCGTCGCGGATCGCCACCAGGGTGGGGATGGAGGTGATGCCGAAGGCCGCGGCCAGGCCCTGCTCGGCCTCGGTGTCGACCTTGGCGAAGACCGCGTCGGGGTGGGCCTCGGAGACCTTCTCGTACACCGGGGCGAACATCCGGCACGGTCCGCACCACGCGGCCCAGAAGTCGACGAAGACGGTGCTGTTGCCCTGCACGGTCTCGCCGAAGGTCTGCTCGGTCAGGTTGACGGTGGCCACGAGGGACTCCTTGCGGTCGCGGGGGATGAGGTGGTCGGGTGCGTGCGTCGATCACAACGATACCCCAGGGGGTATCTATTCCCCACCTGCGGCGGCCCGATGCGGTCCATCATGGGGGTGTGGCCGATCTCGCGCCCGGCGCCTTGACCGGGAGGCTGCTCGTCGCCAGCCCGCTGCTGGACGAGGAGACCTTCCGGCGGTCCGTGGTGCTCGTGCTGGACCACGACGGAGACGGCGCCCTGGGCGTGATCCTCAACCGGCCGAGCCGGATGCCGGTCGCCGAGGTCCTGCCGGACTGGCATGACGTGACGACCGAGCCGTGCGTGCTCTACCGCGGCGGCCCGGTGGGCCCCGACTCGGCGGTGGCGGTGGCGCGGATGCGCTCGGGCCCGGTGGCCGGGCTGCGGCCGGTGCACGGGTCCTTCGCCGTCGTCGACCTCGACGGCTCGCCCGAGCAGACCGCCGCCGCGACCACCGGGTTGCGGGTGTACGCGGGATACGCCGGGTGGTCGACGGGGCAGCTCGAGGACGAGATCGTCGGGGGCTCCTGGTTTGTGGTGGAGGCCGACCCGGCCGACCCGTTCACCGACCACCCGGACCGGCTGTGGCGCTCGGTGCTGCGCCGCCAGGGCGGCGAGCTGGCGTTCCTGCACACGTACCCCGACGACCCGCACGACAACTGACGCGCTCAGCCGCCCGACCGCGGGCGCGCCTACCATGGGCCGCATGGCCGACCTCCCCGACCTCGCGCCCCAGACGTCCCCCGGCGACCCCGACGGCGGCGTCGGCGTGCTGGAGCGCCCCGAGACCGCGCCGATCGACACCGACGCCGGCGACCACGAGCGGTTCGCGCACTACGTGCAGAAGAACAAGATCGTCGAGAGCGCCGTGACCGGAGCCCCGGTCATCGCCTTGTGCGGCAAGAAGTGGGTGCCCAACCGCGACCCTGGAAAGTTCCCGGTCTGCCCCGAGTGCAAGGAGATCTTCGAGGGGTTGCCGCCGGGCGGCGGGAAAGGCCGCGGCGGCGACTCCGGCCGCGACCAGTAGGTGGCCTCCGCGCACGACGGCATCTTCGCCCCCGGCCGTCGCCGGCTCACCGTCGGCATCGTGGCCGTGATCACGATCGCCGCCTTCGAGGGGATGGCCGTCGCCACGGCGATGCCCACGATCGCCGCCGACCTCGACGGCCTTCGCTGGTACGCGTGGAGCTTCTCCATCTTCGCCGTCACCTCGCTGTGGGCGATGGTCTGGGCGGGTGAGTCCGCCGACCAGCACGGCCCCCGGCGGCCGCTGATCCTGGCCCTGACGGCGTTCGCGGCGGGTCTTGCCCTCGCGGGCGTGGCGCCGTCGATGGGTGTGCTGGTGGCCGCACGCGGGCTGCAGGGTCTCGGCGGCGGCGCGGCCATCGTGGCGCTCTACGTCCTGGTCGCCCGCTGCTACCCCGAATCCCTGCGCCCGCGCGTCTTCTCGGCGCTTGCCGCGGCCTGGGTGATCCCGGCCATCGTGGGGCCGGCGGCGGCCGGCTACCTGGCCGACGGCCCCGGCTGGCGCTGGGTGTTCCTCGGCGTGCTGCTCGTCATCCCCGGCTGCCTCGCGCTCGTGCTGCCGACGCTGCGGGCCCAGGGCGGCCCCTTGGGGGAGGTCGCCGCCACCCGGCCCGGCCGCAAGCGCCGCGCGCTGGTCGTCGCCCTGGCGGCCACCGCGCTGCAGTACGCCGGCAGCCGGCTCGACCTGATCGGCCTGATCGTCGCCGTGCCGGCGGTGGCGGCGCTCGTCGTCGCGACACCGCCGCTGCTTCCGGCTGGCGTCTTCCGGCTCAGTCGGGGGCTGCCCACCGCGGTGGCCCTGCGCGGCGTGATGGCCGGGGCGTTCTTCGGCGCCGAGGTCTACGTCCCGCTGATGCTGGTCAGCGAGCGCGGGCTCTCCAGCGCCCAGGCGGGTCTGGCGCTGACCGTCGGGGCGCTCGGCTGGGCGGGGGGATCGCAGCTGCAGGCGCGCCTGCCCTGGCCGCGGGCGCGCTTCGTCCAGGTCGGGTGTGCGGTAACCGCCGTGAGCATCGCGGCCCTCGCCGTGTCGCTGAGCCCGGATCTGCCGGCCGCCACCGCGATCGTGGCGTGGGCCTTCGGCGGCCTGGGGATGGGGCTGGCGATGCCGTCCTTCTCGGTCATCGTCCTGGCCGAGTCTCCGGTGGAGGCGCAAGGCGTGAACTCGTCAGCGCTTCAGCTGTCCGACGCCTTGGGCTCGGTCCTGCTCGTCGGGGCGACCGGGGTGTTCTTCGCGTCCGCGGCCGCCGAGGGCGACCCCGGGACCTGGGTGTTCGCCGTGATCTTCGCCGCGATGGCCGCTGGTGGCGGCGGCCGGCGCGTCGGTCGGCGGGCGGGCCGCGCCCCGACACGCCGCGGCCACCAGCGCCGTAGTCGGCTGAGCCGGGCGGTTCCCGCAGCGCGGGTAGGGTCGCCCTCCCGTGAGCACCTCAGCCGCCCAGCGCCTTTCGCCTTCGTTCCCGCTCCCCGCGCCGCGCGGGACAGCCGGGGCGCTCCGCGCTTGGCAGCAGGCGGCGCTCGACGAGTACGCCGCGCGCCAGCCCCGCGACTTCCTGGCCGTCGCCACCCCGGGGGCCGGCAAGACGACCTTCGCGCTGCGGCTGGCCAGCGACCTGCTTGAGCGCCGGCAGGTCCAGGCGGTCACCGTGGTGGCCCCGACCGAGCACCTGAAGCGGCAGTGGGCGGATGCGGCCGACCGGGTCGGCATCGCGCTCGACCCCGCGTACGCCAACGGGCAGGGGCCGGTGGGGGCGCGCTACCAGGGGGTCGCGCTGACGTACGCGCAGGTCGCCGCCCATCCGCTGCTGCACCGCAACCGCACCGAGCTGAAGAAGACCCTCGTCATCCTCGACGAGGTGCACCACGGCGGCGACGCGCTGTCGTGGGGCGACGCGATCCGCGAGGCGTTCGACCCGGCCGCGCGCCGGCTGGCGCTGACCGGCACCCCGTTTCGCTCTGACATCAACCCGATCCCGTTCGTGGCGTACGCGCCGGGCTCGGACGGCGTCCCCCGCTCTGTCGCCGACCACGCCTACGGATACGGCGACGCGCTCCTCGACGGGGTCGTGCGACCGGTGGTGTTCTTGTCCTACTCGGGGCAGATGCGGTGGCGCACCCGGGCCGGCGACGAGGTCGCCGCGCGGCTCGGCGAGCCGATGACCCGGGACCTCACCGCGCAGGCGTGGCGCACGGCCCTCGACCCCGCCGGCGACTGGGTGCCGGCCGTGCTCGCCGCGGCCGACCGCCGCCTCACCGAGGTGCGGCGGGGCATGCCCGACGCGGGCGGCCTGGTGATCGCCAGCGACCAGGATGACGCGCGGGCGTACGCCGCCCTGCTGCGCTCGGTGAGCGGTGAGAAGCCGACCGTGGTGCTGTCCGACGAGCCGGGCTCGTCGAAGCGGATCGAGAAGTTCGCCGCGTCCGGCGACCGCTGGATGGTCGCGGTGCGGATGGTCAGCGAGGGGGTCGACATCCCGCGGCTGGCGGTGGGCGTCTACGCCACATCCACGGCGACGCCGCTGTTCTTCGCCCAGGCGGTCGGCCGGTTCGTGCGCGCGCGCCGCCGGGGCGAGACGGCGTCGGTCTTCGTGCCGTCCGTTCCTCGGCTGCTCGAGTACGCCGCCGAGCTCGAGGTGCAGCGCGACCACGTGCTGGGCCGCCCGGCGGGCGAGGCCGGGATCTGGTCGGAGGAGGACGCGCTCCTGGCCGCGGCCAACCGCGCCCAGGACGGGCCAGACGCCCTCGCCGACGACGCGGTGTTCCAGGCGCTGGAGTCGGCCGCGGAGTTCGACCGGGTGCTCTACGACGGCGGCGAGTTCGGCCGGCAGGCGGCGGTCGGCTCGGCCGACGAGGAGGACTTCCTCGGCCTGCCCGGGCTGCTTGAGCCCGATCAGGTGGCGGCGCTGCTGCGCCAGCGGCAGTCGGACCAGTTGGCGGCCCGCCCCGGTCGATCAGGGCGAGGCGCGGCCGAGGAGAAGGCCGCGCACCGCGAGGTCGGCGAGCTGCGCAAGGAGCTGTCCTCGCTGGTGGCGGCCTACCGGCACGCGAGCGGGCGCGGCCACGCCTCGATCCACGCCGACCTGCGGCGGGCCACCGGAGGGCCTCCCGCCGCGCAGGCGGACGCCGCCGAGCTCAGCCGGCGGATCGAGACCCTGCGCCGCTGGGCCGTCGGCCGCCGCTGACCCCACAACGGTTGAGGCGGGGGTCACACGTTCGAACGTGTGACCCCCGCCTCAACCGTTGGGTTTGGTGGGTTAGGCGGCGACCTTGCGCAGCTTGAAGGCGCCGAAGATGGTGATCAGCCCGCCGAGGACGAGCCAGATCCCGGTGATCCAGGCCAGCAGCACGGCCGACTCGATCGGCCACAGCAGCAGGATGAGGCCGGCGACGAAGCCCAGCACGCCGCTGGCGATCATCCAGCCGCGGCCGTCCTCGCCCTTGGCGGAGATCCCGGTGACGAAGCCCACGATGCCGTCGACGACCCAGAAGGCGCCGAGGATGAAGGTGAGCACGGCGATCGACTGGAACGGGGCCCGGAACATCGCGATGCCCGCGATGAGCGCCAGGACTCCGAGGATGGCGTACAGCGCGCGCTGCCCGCCGGTGGCGCCGGCCGATGCGAACGACTGCACGATCCGGAAGACGCCCGTGATGAGGAACATGATGCCCAGCAGGGCGGCGATGATCGCCAGGGTCTTGTTTGGCCAGACCATGACCGCGATGCCCAGCCCCACGCTGAGGAGGCCGACGGTGAGCACGACGCCCCAACTGCGGCCCAGCGCGGCCAGCGCGGTGTCGTCGTCGACGACCACGACGTCGACTCTCGCTTGCTCGGACATGAGACTCCCTTGGGTTCGGCGCCGGCTGGCGCGTGTACGGACCCAGGATGACCGCTGGGTTACCCGGATCCGCGGAGGCTGGCCACAATGTCGCCGTGACCTTTGAGACGCAGCACGACCTCGGCCCGGCCCTCCCGCAGCCCGCGTGGCCCCCGACCGGCCCCCCCGCCGGCATCGACCTCGACGTCCTCGACGAGATCCAGCAGCGCATCCTGTGGCTGGCGGTGCGGATCGTCGACGCCGCCAACCACGACCGGGCCACCGGCGACGGGGTCAAGGTCGGAGGCCACCAGGCCTCCTCGGCCTCGCTGGTCACCGCGATGACCGCGTTGTGGTTCGCCCACCTCGACGCGCCCGACCGGGTGGCGGTCAAGCCGCACGCGTCCCCGGTGTTCCACGCGATCCAGTACCTCCTCGGCGACCTCGACCGCTCGTACCTCAGCCGGCTCCGCCAGCGCGGGGGGCTGCAGTCGTACCCGAGCCGGACCAAGGATCCAGACCAGGTCGACTTCTCCACCGGGTCGGTGGGGCTGGGCGCCGCGGCCCCGCTGTTCGCGGCCGCGACCCGGCGCTATGTCGACGACCACTTCGGCCCCCGGCCGCGGTCGCGCTTCATCGCGCTGGTGGGCGACGCGGAGCTCGACGAGGGCAACATCTGGGAGGCCGTCGCCGACCACGCCACCCAGGGCCTCGGCGACTCGATGTGGATCGTGGACTTCAACCGGCAGTCGCTGGACCGCGTGATCCCTGGCATCCGGATCATGCAGTGGACGACGCAGTTCCGCGCGGCCGGTTGGCACGTCGTCGAGGTGAAGTACGGCCGCCGGCTGCAGGCGAAGTTCGCCGAGCCCGGCGGCGAGGCGTTGCGCGAGTGGATCGACGCGATGCCGAACGAGCAGTACCAATCGCTGTTCGCGCTGAACGGGCCCGACCTGCGCGCGCGGTTCCTCGACGGCGCGCCCGACGCGGTGCGCCCGGTGGTCGACGCCGTCTCCGACGAGGAGCTGGCGCCGCTGGTCCAGGACCTCGGCGGGCACGACCTGGCGGCGATGCTGGCCGCGTACGCCGAGTGCGACGCCGTCACCGACCGGCCAAGCATCGTCTTCGCGTACACGGTCAAGGGCTGGGGGCTGCCGACCGCGGGCAACCCGCGCAACCACTCCGCGCTGCTCACCCCGGACCAGGTCGCCGTGCTGCGGGCGAGCGCGGGGCTCACGGCCGACACCGAGTGGGACCGCTTCGACCCGACCTCGCCGGCTGGGGTCCTCTGCCACGTGCGGCGTGAGCACCTCCAGCGCCCGCCGCGCGCCGAAGGCCTCGGGGTGGCCGCGCCGGAGGCCACCGGGATCCGCTCGGGCAAGCCGACGTCCACCCAGGAGGCCTTCGGCCGGGTCCTTGTCGACCTGTCGCGAGGCGAGCTGGCGCCGTACCTCGTGACGACCGCCCCGGACGTCGCGACGTCGACCAACCTCGCCGGGTTCATCAACCGCACCGGCGTCTACAACCCCGACGAGAAGCGCGCCTGGAACGAGGACCCGGTGCTCAAGTGGGCCGAAGGCCCCAGCGGGCAGCACATCGAGCTGGGCATCAGCGAGATGAACCTGTTCCTGCTGCTCGGCCAGCTCGGGCTGTCGTGGGACCTGTCCGGGCAGCCGCTGATCCCGGTGGGCACGGTCTACGACCCGTTCGTCTGCCGCGGGCTCGACGCGCTCATCTACTCCGTCTACTCAGGCGCCCGGTTCATCGTGGCGGGGACCCCGTCCGGCATCACGTTGGCGCCCGAGGGCGGCGCCCACCAGTCGACGATCACCGCGTCCATCGGCCTCGAGCTGCCGGGGGTCACGTTCATCGAGCCCGCCTACGGCGTCGCGCTCGACTGGCTGCTGTGCGACGCGGTGGGCCGGATCGCGGCCGGCCACCATGCCGCGCCGACGGCCCAGCCCGCCGAGGAGGGCGCCTTCTACTTCCGGCTCACCACGCGGCCGATCGACCAGGCCCCGTTCGAGGCGGCGCGGCAGCGGATCGGCGACGCGCTGCTGCGCCGGCAGGTCCTCGCCGGGGCCTACCGCCTCGTGGACGCCTCCGCGCTGGCGGCCCAGGGCGCCCCGGTCGTGCACCTGGTCGGCTCGGGCGCGGTGCTCCCCGAGGTGCTGACCGCCGCGGCCGAACTGGCCGACGAGGGGATCGCGGCGCACGTCGTCGACGTCACCTCGCTCGACCGGCTCTACGGGGCATGGCAGCGCACCCTGCGGCAGGGGGTGCGCACGGCGACGACGCCGTCCGTCCCGGGAGCGCTGCGCGCGGTCTTCCCCGATCGGGCGCCGGTGGTCACGGCGCACGACGCCGCCTCGCACGCGATGGCGTGGCTGGGGTCCGCGCTCGGGGTGCCGGCCGTCCCGCTCGGCGTCGACGCCTTTGGCCAGTCCGGGACGGTCGCTGAGCTGTACGAGCTGCACGACCTGCTCCCCGGCTCGATCGTCAACGCGGCGCTGGCCGCGCTGGCGCTGGGCTGACCGGTTCACTGGCCTGCGAGGCGGCCGCGTCGACCAGCGGCAGCGTGCGGTACGGGATCGGGCGGGCGAGGGCGATCACCGTTGACGTGCGGGTCACGCCGGGGACGGCCAGCACGGCATCCACCACGCGCTGGAGGTCGGCGTTGGAGCGGGCCACCACCCGGCACAGCATGTCGCCCGCCCCCGTGATCGTGTGCAGCTCGAGCAGTTCGGGGATCGCCGCCAGCCGGTCCTCGATCCGGCCGTGGCCGCTGCCCTGGCTGATCTCCAAGGTCATGAACGCCGTCACGGCGTAGCCGATCGCGGCGGGTTCGATGTCCGGGCCGTACCCGCTGATGGCCCCGCGGGCCTGCAGCCGGTCGAGGCGCGCCTGAATCGTGCCGCGGGCGACGGCGAGCCGGCGGGACGCCTCCAGCACCCCGACCCGGGGCTCCTCGGCGAACAGCCGGATGATCCGGGCGTCCAAAGCGTCGAAGTCGGGGGTGGCGCTCATGGACCCTCCGATGGGCAGGACGGCCGCGATCCGCCGCCGAGGCCTGGCCTGGACTGTACAGACTGCCCAGTGTGTCGGTGCCCTATTGCGCATCCTGACCGGCCTGGCCACCCTCCGGGGATGACCGACCTGATCGACGGCCCCCTGCTCGAGCCCGCCCCCGCCCCCGATGTGTTCCCGGTGTCCGGCATGGACGCGATCGTCTTCGCGGTCGGCAACGCCAAGCAGGCCGCCCACTGGTACTCCACGGCGTTCGGCATGCGCTGCACCGCGTACGCGGGCCCGGAGACCGGCCAGCGCGACGAGGCGGCGTACGTCATGGACAGCGGCAAGGCGCGGTTCGTGCTGCGCGGGCCGGTGCGCCCCGGCACGGCGCTGGCCCACCACGTGGCCGCGCACGGCGACGGGATCGTCGACCTGGCGCTCAACGTGCCCGACGTCCCCGCCGCGTACCGGCACGCGGTCGAGGCTGGCGCCCGCGGGCTCGAGGAGCCGCACGAGGTCGCCGACGAGCACGGGGTCGTCGTACGGGCGGCGATCGCGACGTACGGCGAGACGCGTCACTCGCTGGTCGACCGCTCTCGCTACACCGGCCCGTACCTTCCCGGCTTCCACGCGAGGGACCCGATCGTCGAGCCGGGACCGCGGCTGTTCCAGGCGGTCGACCACTGCGTGGGCAACGTCGAGCTCGGCCACATGGATGAGTGGGTCGACTACTACCACCGGGTCATGGGCTTCACGAACATGGCCGAGTTCATCGGCGACGACATCGCCACCGAGTACAGCGCGCTGATGTCCAAGGTCGTGGCCGACGGCTCGCGGCGGGTGAAGTTCCCGCTGAACGAGCCGGCCCCGTCGAAGAAGAAGAGCCAGATCGACGAGTACCTCGAGTTCTACGGCGGCCCCGGCGTGCAGCACGTCGCGCTCGCGACCGGCGACATCCTGGCCACCGTGGACGCGATGCGCGCCTCCGGCGTCGCCTTCCTGGCCACCCCGGCGGCGTACTACGACGACCCCGAGCTGCGGGCGCGGATCGGCGAGGTGCGCGTGCCGATCGAGGAGCTGAAGTCGCGCGGCATCCTCGTCGACCGCGACGAGGAGGGCTACCTCCTGCAGATCTTCACCAAGCCCGTGCAGGACCGCCCGACGGTGTTCTTCGAGATGATCGAGCGGCACGGCTCGCTCGGCTTCGGCAAGGGCAACTTCAAGGCTCTCTTCGAGGCCATCGAGCGCGAGCAGGACGCCCGCGGCAACCTCTGACGCTCGGCGGGCGGCTGGGCCGCGCTCGACGCGCTTAGCCCTATTGCGGGCGACGGACCCCGTCCGGCCCGGTGACCCGCCATGATTCGAGGCGTGGCAGATGACACCGGCCCGGTGACGCCCGGGCCAGCCAACTCCGGCGCCGTCGACGCGCTCGCCGAGCCCACCCGCACGGTGGGGCGCGGGTACATCGCCGGGCTGACGCTGGCCAACCTCGGCATCCTGGTGGCGTTCTACACGCCGATCCAGAACCTGCTGCCCCGCTACGCCGACCAGGTCGCCGGCGCGGACGGCAAGGAGGTGGCGCTCGCCTGGATCACCGGGGTCGGCGCGGCGGTCAGCGTCGTGGCGAACCCGCTGGCCGGCGCGTTCTCCGACCGCACCACGTCCAGGTTCGGCAGGCGGCGACCGTGGCTGATGGGCGGGGCGATCGCGGGGGCGCTGGCCTTGGTGGTCCTGGCCCAGCAGTCGACGGTGCTGACGCTCGCGTTCGCGTGGGGTCTCGTGCAGGCCAGCGTCAACGCGGCGTTCGCGGGCACGACCGCGACCATCCCCGACCAGGTCCCGGTCCGGCAGCGCGGCGTCGTCTCGGGCTTCGTCGGCCTCGCCCAGACGCTCGGCGTCGTGGTGGGCGTGGCGCTCGTGTCCTTCGTGGTCACCGACCTGCAGGCCGGCGTCTACCTCGTGGCCGTGCTGCTCGTCGTGCTGGTGCTGCCGTTCGCGGTGCGGCTTCGCGACCCGGTGCTCCCGGCCGAGGCCAAGCCGCCGTTCCGGCTCGGGGGGTTCCTCAAGGAGTTCTGGATCAGCCCCCGCGAGCACCCCGACTTCGCCTGGGCCTGGATCACCCGGTTCCTGCTGACGCTGGGCAACTCGATGGCGATCCTCTACCTGCTGTTCTACCTGCAGGACGAGGTCGAGGCCGACAACCCCGAGCAGGCCCAGACCGTCCTCATCGTGATCTACGCGTTCGGCACGATCCTCACCGCGATCGTCGGGGGCTGGCTGTCCGACCGGTCGGGCAAGCGCAAGGTGTACGTCATCGGCGCCTCGCTGGTGATGGCGGTGGCCGCCCTGATCCTGGCCTTCCTGCCGACCTTCGCCTTCTCCATGCTGGCCGCGCTCGTGCTCGGACTCGGCTACGGCGTCTACCTCGCCGTCGACCAGGCGCTGATCACGCAGGTGCTGCCCAACGCCGAGGACCGCGGGCGCGACCTCGGCGTCATCAACGTCGCCAACGCCCTGCCCCAGGTGCTGGCGCCCGTGATCGCCGCCCCGATCGTCACCTCGCTCGGCGGCTACCCCGCGCTCTACACCGCGACGGCCGTCGTGACGGTCGTCTCGGGCGTCCTGGTGCGCAACATCAAGTCGGTCCCGTAGGCCGCGGGCCGAGCGGATCAAGCCGCGTGGGTCGGAACCGAGCCGATGTGAGGGGCGTCACACGGGTGAGCCGGTCCCAGGCTGGCCGCCCCAGGAGGCTGTGATGAGCGATCCGCTGACGGCAACGCCCGAGCCCCTCCCCGAGTCTGGGCCGGCCGAAGGGCCGGCGCCCCGCGGCTCGCGGGGTTGGCTCATCCCGGCCCTCGCGGCCGGCGCCGTGGTGGCGGTGGTCGCCGCGGTGGCCGCCTCCGGCCTGGGCTCGGGCGCTGGGGGACTGCGCCCGCTCGCCCTTGGCGGCGCGGCCGCCGACGGCTCCGCGCTGTCGGCCTCGGCCGAGCTGCGCGCGGCCGCCTCGTACGAGCTGGACGCCCCCCTGCCCGAGGGGCCGAGCGAAGAGGCGGTGCGCCGCTTCGCCCGGGCCGCCGCCGAGCCCGCCGCCGTCGCCCGGCTGGCCGCCGCCCTTGAGATCGGCGCGGCCCCCACGCGCGGCTCGGGTCAGTGGGAGGCCACCGGACCCGGCGGCGCCCTGGTGGTGCTCGACGAGCCGGGCCAGCCCTGGTCGTACCAGCGGGACGGCCTCCTCGACAGCCGTGGCGGGTGCCCGGACACCCCGGTGACCTCCGACCCCACCGTGGGCCCGGACGCCTCCAGCGCGCTCTGCATCGGCCCGCCGGTGTCGGCGCCGCCGATGTCCGGCTCGGGGTCAGCCGGCTCTGGGTCGGCCAGCGCGGGCTCCGCGGGCGCCGTCGCGACGGCCACGCCGGCTCCGGCCCCGGAGCCGGTCCCCGGGACGGATCCGGGCTGGCAGCCGTACCCCGAACCCGTCCCCCTGCCCGAGCCCTCGCCCGGGCCGTCCGCCGACAGCGCTCGCGCCACGGCGGCACCCGTCTTCGCGGCCGTCGGCCTCGACGCCACGGCCGCCCGCGTCGAGCCGGGCGCTCCGACGACGTGGGTCAGCGTCGACCCGGTGGTTGACGGCCTGCCCACGTCCGGGTGGGCGACCTCGGTGACGGTGGACGCGGAGGGCATCGGCTACGCCGACGGGCATCTGGGAACCCCTGAGCGCTCCGACCCGTACCCGCTGATCAGCGCGGCCGACGCGTACGACCAACTGGCCGACCAGCCGCAGCCGGCGATCGGCGCCTGCCCGCAGCCCGACCCCGCGCTGGGGGCCCCGATCGACCCGGCGGTGTCGATGCCCTCGTGCGGCAGCGTCGAGCCGCTGGTGATCACCAGCGTGCGCCTCGGCCTGTCTCCGTACCCCGAAGGCGACGACCTCGTGCTGGCGCCCACCTGGCTGTTCGGCACCGCCGACGGCTGGGGCCCGCAGGTGCTCGCGATCGCGCCGGAGTGGGTGACCGAGCCGTCCGCCCCGCCGCTCCCCGAGCCGGCTCCCGTTCCGCCGCCCGAGCCTGCCCCGACCGCCGAGCCGCCCGCACCCGGGCCCGTCGATCCGCCACCGGCCGACCAGCCCGCCATCCAGGTCAAGCCGCTGGGCGGCGACGGGCGGGTCATCGTCGCGTACTTCGGGGGGTCGGGCAGCTGCCCGCCGGACGTCCGGGTCGCCGAGGAATCCGCCGAGCGCGTCGTGCTTGGAGCTCGTCGACACCGTGCCGCCCGACACGGCCTGCACCGCGGACTTCCGGATGTACGAGCGCGAGGTGCGCCTCGCCGAGCCGCTGGGCGACCGCCAGGTCATCGACGCGGCCACCGGACTCGTGGCCTGGCCGGTCTCGGCGCCGTAGCGCGCGCCCCGTCGCAGCAGGTGGCCCGTCAGGGGGTGGCGTGGGCCGGCCGGATGCGGCCGGCGACCGGGCCGAGCTCGAGCCGGGCGCCGCCCAGGCCGCGGGCCGTTCCGCGGATCACGACCTCGTCGCCGTCCTCGAGGAACGCCAGCGACCGGCCGCTGGGCAGCGCCACCGGCTCGCGGCCACCCCAGGACAGCTCGAGCAGCGACCCGCGCTGGTCGGCCTGCGGCCCGCTGACGGTGCCGCTGGCGTAGAGGTCGCCGGTGCGCAGCGAGGCGCCGTTGGCGGTCAGGTGGGCCAGCTGCTGGCCCGGGGTCCAGTACATCGACGCGTACGGGGGTCGGGACACCACCTCGCCCCCCACCGACAGCTCCAGCGCGAGGTCGAGCGACCACGGGTCGCCGTCGATGAGGTACGCCAGCACGGCCGGCTCCTGGGCGGGGGCGCCACGCGCGCCTCGGCCAGCGCGGCCAGCGGCGTCACCCAGGCCGACACCGAGGTCGCGAACGACTTGCCGAGGAACGGCCCGAGCGGGACGTACTCCCACGCCTGGATGTCGCGGGCGGACCAGTCGTTGACCAGCACCGCGCCGAACACGTGGTCGGCGAAGGCGCTTGCGCTGACCGATTCGCCCAGCGCGCTCGGCACGCCCACCACGTAGCCGACCTCGACCTCGACGTCGAGCCGGCGGGTGGGGCCGAAGTCGGGGAGCTCGGCGGCGGGCGGCTTGCGCTGGCCGTGCGGGCGGACGACGGGGGTGCCGCTCACGACCACGGTGCCGGAGCGGCCGTGGTAGCCGATGGGCAGGTGCCGCCAGTTCGGCGGGAGCGCGGGGGAGTCGGGGCGGAAGATCCGCCCGACGTTCTCGGCGTGGTGCTGCGAGGAGTAGAAGTCCACGTAGTCGGCGACGTCCCAGGCGAGGTGCTCGACGCAGCCGGCGAGGGGCGCCAGCGCCGGGCCGAGCCGAGCGCGTGCGGCCGGGTCGGTGAGCAGGTCGGTGAGCCGGGCGCGCAGCGCGGCCCAGGCCTCGGGGCCGAGCGCCAGCAGCGGGTTGAGCGTCGCCGCCTCGAGCACCGTCCGCGGGGCCACGTCGAGCAGCCCGGTCTCGGCAGCGGGGCCGAGCAGCAGGGCGCTGTCGCCGATCGCGACCGCGAGCCCGCGCGCGCCTCCGGGTGCGGTGGACACGCAGCCGTACGGCAGGTGCTCGACCGGACGGCCCGAGCCGTCGGCGCCGGGGACCCAGCTCGTCAGCGGCACCTGTCAGGCCTCCCCGAGCAGGCCGAGCCGCTCGATCTCATCGATCGGCTCGGCTGGCGCGCAGCAGCCGAACGGACCGCCACAGGGCGCGCGCGCGTCGGGGGTCGCCGGCGGCGAGCGCCTCGGCGATCGGCTCGACCTCACGGAGCGCCAGCAGCGTGGCGACGGCCCGCTCGTCGGCGCCTTGGGCGGCGGCGTCGACCGCGGCGAGCACGTTGAGCACCCCGTGCTGCTCGAAGCCCTCGTCGGTCGTGGTGCGCAGGGCGTGATGCAGCCCGGCGGTCAGCTTGAACGGCAGCCTCCGCCGCGCGCAGCCGACGATGAACGCGGCCAACTCGGCCTCGCTCGGGTGCGCCGCTGCCTCGACCCCGCCCGTTCGGTACTTCGCCCGCTCGGCGCCGTCCGCGGCGATCACGTCGAGCGCCGCCTCAAAGCCGCGCCGGGGCACCTCGAGGAAGGCCGGCGCGGTGAAATCGAGGTGGTCGAGGTAGGCCTCGGCCGACAGCGCGGGGTCGAGGTCGGAGGGCAGCGCCACCTCGAGGTGCACCAGCGCTGCCCGGTCGTCGTCGAGCAGCGCGTCGCGCGCCCCGGGCCAGGCTGGCCAGGCCGTCGTCGGCGATCAGCGCCACGGCGAGGGAGTCCGAGCCCTGCAGCAGGTCGCGCAACTCGCCGGCCCGGCTGGCGGGGACGAGCAGCGGGCCGAGCAGGTCGGCGCGATCGGAACGCGTCAGCACCCGGAAATCCGCCAGCGCGGCCTCGAGGTCCAGCGACGCGGGGGGGTACACGCCGGCGTGGTCCACGAGCCCGGTGAACCAGGCCCGAGGGGGCGCGGCTGGCGTTGACACGCGTGCGACGCTAGCCGATCGTGGGGAGGCACGGACGTCCTGTGCCGATGATGCGGACGCTGGAGTACCGATGGCCTTCTACCGCGCGGTGGGCGAGCTGCCTCGCAAGCGGCACACCCAGTTCCACCGGCCCGAGGGCGGGCTGTACGCCGAGGAGCTGATGGGCGCCGAGGGCTTCTCCAGCGACGCCTCGCTGCTCTACCACCACAACCTGCCGACCGCGATCACCGCGGCGGTGGCGGTCGACGAGCCCGCCCAGCCCACGACTCCCAACCGGCCACTGCTGCCGCGGCACTTCCGCACCCATGAGCTCGGCGTCGGCGGCGACCCGGTCACCGCTCGGCGGCTGCTCGTGGCCAACGCCGACGTGCGGGTCTCGTCGGTGGCGGCAGACGCCCCCAGCGGGCTCTACCGCAACGCGATCGGCGACGAGCTCATCTACATCGAGAGCGGGTCGGCGCGGCTGGAGACGGTCTTCGGCGCCCTCCAGGTGGGCAACGGCGACTACGTCGTCATCCCCACGTCGACCACCCACCGCTGGCTGCCGCAGGGCCCGGAACCCTTGCGGCTGCTGGTGATCGAGGCCTCCGGCCATGTCGTCCCGCCCCGGCGCTACCTGTCGTCGCACGGGCAGTTCCTCGAGCACAGCCCGTTCTGCGAGCGCGACCTGCGGGGGCCGGCTGAGCCGCTGCTGGTCGAGGGCGCCGACGTCGAGGTGCTCGTGCGGCACCGCTCGGGGCTGACGCGCTACACGTACGCGACGCACCCGTTCGACGTGGTCGGCTGGGACGGCTGCCTCTACCCGTACGCCTTCTCGATCTACGACTTCGAGCCGATCACCGGCCGGGTGCACCAGCCGCCGCCGGTGCACCAGACCTTCGAGGGGCCGAACTTCGTGATCTGCTCGTTCGTGCCGCGGCTGTTCGACTACCACCCGCAGGGCATCCCCGCGCCGTACAACCACGCCAACGTGGACTCCGACGAGGTGCTCTTCTACGTGGGCGGCGACTTCATGAGCCGCAAGGGCGCCGGCATCGTGCAGGGCTCGATGAGCCTGCACCCCAGCGGGTTCACCCACGGCCCCCAGCCGGGCAGCGTCGAGGCGAGCATCGGCAAGGCCGCCACCGACGAGCTGGCCGTCATGGTCGACACGTTCCGCCCGCTGGACCTCGGCCCGGCCGCCACCGCCTGCGAGGACGCGGCCTACCCCTGGTCGTGGTCCAAGGTCCACGGCGGCTCGCCCGCGGGTGGCACCCGTCCGGAGCAAGGCCCCGGCCCGACCTCGGGTTAGCCTCTTGGTGTGAAGCGCAGAACGAGGTTCGCGGCTGTCGTGTCGGCGCTCGCCGCGCTCTGCGCGACCGCTGTGGTCGCCACGCCCCAGGCGGAGGCCGGACCGCGGCGGATCGTCAGCGGCTGGATCCCCTACTGGACCACGGCCGCGTCTGTGCAGAGCCTGCAGGCGAATGCCGACCTCTTCTCGGACGTCTCGCCGTTCTGGCACTCGTCGACCAGCGAGACCGCCGTCACCGATCAGGAGACGGCGGCCGACCGCAGCACCGTGATCGCGGCGGCGCGGGCTGCCGGGATCCCTGTGGTTCCGGCCGTCACCGACGGCACCGGGGCGGGGTACATGGCCGCCGTCATGGCCGATCCGGGGCGCCGAGCCAGTCCTGGTCGGCACGCTGGTGAACCTCGTCATGGGCCGCGGATACGACGGGCATCGATCTGGACTACGAGGGTTTCGCCTTCCGCGATGGCAAGGCGTCATGGGCGGCGACGCGGCCGAACTGGGTGCAGTTCGTGGCTCAGCTCGGGGCCGAGCTCCGGGCCCGCGGCAAGCTGCTCTTCGCGACGATCCCCCCGACCTACGACAGCAACCAGGCGGCCGGATCCGGCTACTGGGTGTACGACTACGCCGGGATCGCGCCCCACGTGAACCGCGTGCGGATCATGGCCTACGACTACAGCGTCAGCGCCGCGGGTCCGATCGCGCCCTATGACTGGGTCAAGCGCATCGCGGCCTACGCCGTCACCCAGGTCCCCTCGGGCAAGGTTGTCCTCGGCGTCCCGACCTACGGGCGCGACTGGGTGACGGCCACGGCCGGCGCCTGCCCTGCGTCGGCGGACCTTGCGCGGCGGTCGTACACAGCCACCCAGGCCTGGCAGGCTGCCGCTGCCCGCGGTGCCCCGGTGGCCTGGGACCCCGCTGTGCGCGAGCGGACCTTCACCTACGCGGAGTCGTTCGCCGACGGCGCCACGGCCTGCACCGTCACCCGCCGCGCGTACTTCTCCGACGCTCAGGCGGTGATCGAGCGGGCCCGCCTGGTCGACACGTACCTGCTCGGCGGGGTGGTCTTCTGGACCGTCGGCGGCGAGGACGCGGGTCAGTGGAACCTGCTGCGCATTCTCGCGGCGGACCCCTGGGACCCGCGGGTGGCCCCCCCGAGCAGGTCCAGGCGTTTGTGGCGCAGGTGTATCGGGATGTGTTGGGCCGGGAGGCGGATCCGGGCGGGTTGCAGGGATGGGTGGCGGCGTTGCGGGCGGGGCAGGTGTCGCGGTCGGGCCTGGTGCGGGCGTTTGAGTACTCGCCGGAGGGGATGGCGCGGCGGGCGTCGGCGCTGTACTCGGAGATCTTGGGTCGGGGGCCGGATCCGGGTGGCCTGGCGGGCTGGACTGCGGCGTTGTCGTCGGGGTCGGTGCGGGTGATGGATGCGCGGGCGGGGTTCTGGGCCAGTCCGGAGCGGGTGGCGCGGTCGGGGTCGCTGCAGCAGTGGGTGCGGGACATGTATGCCGGGGTGTTGGGTCGGGAGCCGGATCCGGGTGGCCTGGCCGGCTGGACGCAGGCGGCCGCGACCGCGGGTCCGGGAGCTGTCGCGGGGGGGATCGTGTGGTCGTTGGAGTCTCGCCAGCGGTTGGTGGCGGCCGCGTATGTGCAGTTCCTGAAGCGGGGTCCGGATCCGGGTGGGCTGGCGGGGTGGTCGGCCTTCCTGGGTTCGTCGGACCTGCCGCTGATGCGGTGGGCGGCAGCGACGAGACTACCCGGGCTAAGCCGACGCTCGGGCTGGCACGCGCTTAGCGCAGGCTGGCGGCGGGCAGGTCGAACCAGCGCAGCGCCTCGAAGTCGTCGCTGACCCCGGGCGGGCGCTCGTCGGGCGCGCCCGCGGCCTCGGCGGCCGCGACCCGCGCGTGCAGCAGGTCGTGGGCCTGCTGCGAGGTAGCCGTCGAGGGCTGCCTCCGGGGCCGCCTCGCGGGTGTGCGGGTACGTGAGCCGCCCGTTGGCGTCGTAGCGGAGCATCGCCAGCCGCAGCGGCGGCTCGATCGGCCCGGCGTGGTGGCGCCACCGGCCGGTCGCCGGGTCGAACGCGTAGTCGTCGATCAGCGCCCAGCCGTGGTCGGCGACCAGGGCGACCGCCTCGACGATGTAGCGGAAGACCGCCTCGCTGATGAAGTAGTTGAAGTTGACCCGCACCCAGCCTGGCTTGATGCCCTCGCAGCCGTGGGTGATCTCGCGCTCGAACTCGTGGCTGCGGGCCAGGTCGATGCCGAGCAGCCGGTGCCCGTACGGGCCGGCGCAGGAGCACCCGCCCCGCGACTGGATGCCGAACAGGTCGTTGAGCAGCGCGACCACGAGGTTGTGGTGCAGGAAGCGGCCGCTGGGGGCGCGCAGCACGAACGAGACGATGGACAGCCGCTCGGCCTCGAGGTTGCCGAGCACCTCGATCCGCGGGTGCTCGGCCCACGCCGCGACGGCCCGGCGCAGGAAGTCCTCCTCGTGCGCCCGGATCACCTCGGCCCCCACGGCTTGCTTGAGCTGGAACACCAGCCCGGCGCGGATCGCCTCCACGATCGCCGGCGTGCCGCCCTCCTCGCGGTGCACGGGGTCGTCGAGGTAGACGTGCTCGTCGGGGTTCACATAGGCGACGGTGCCCCCGCCCACCACGTCAGGGACGCGGTTGGCGAAGAGCGCGCGGCGCGCCACCAGCACCCCGGGCGTGCCGGGGCCGCCGATGAACTTGTGCGGGCTGAGGAAGATCGCGTCCTTGTGCGCCGCGGGGTGCTCTGCGCAGACGCGGGTTCATCTCGATCTCGACGTACGGGGCGGCCGCGGCGAAGTCCCAGAAGGCGAGGGCCCCGTGCTCGTGCAGCAGCGACGAGATCGCGCACGAGTTGGTGGTGATGCCGGTGACGTTGCTGGCCGCGGAGAACGAGCCGATCTTCAGCGGCCGGCGCGGCGTGCTCCTCCAGGGCCGCGCGGAGGGCGTCGAGGTCGATGTGCCCGTCGCGGTCCTCGGGGATCACGACCACATCGGCGATCGACTCGCGCCACGGCAGCTCGTTGCTGTGGTGCTCGAACGGCCCGATGAAGACCACGGGCCGCTCGTCGCGCGGGATCTGCGCGAGGAGGTCGTAGCGGTCATCGAGGTCGGCGGGGATCCGCAGGTTGAGGACGCCGATCAGCTTGTCGATCGCGCCCGTCGTCCCGGCGCCGGCGAACAGCACCACGGTGTCGTCGTCGGCGCCGACCGCGTCGTGGATGATCTGCCGCGCGTCCTCGCGCAGCCGGGTGGTCTGCAGCCCGGTGCCGCTGCTCTCGGTGTGCGTGTTGGCGTAGCGGGGCAGCACCTCGTCGCGGATGAAGTCCTCGACGAACGCCAGCGCCCGCCCCGAGGCGGTGTAGTCGGCGTACGTCACCCGGCGCGGGCCGTAGGGGCCGGCCATCACCTGGTCGTCCCCGATCACCGACTCGCGGATGCGGGCGAGCAGGGGCGAGCGGGGGAGGTCGGGCGATGCGGGCGGGATCCGGCTCACGCGCTCCAGGGTAGGCGCACCGGCGTGCCACCATGGGCGCCGTGTCGATCGCGCCGGTGGAGCTGGACGAGCCGGTCGTCGACGACGTCGTGCTGCCGGACACGCCGTGGATCACGATCGTCTGGAACGACCCGATCAACCTGATGTCGTACGTCGCCTGGGTCTTCCAGCACCACTTCGGCTACCCCAAGGCCAAGTCCGAGCGGCTCATGCTCGATGTGCACGAGAAGGGCCGGGCCGTGGTGTCCGCGGGGAGCCGCGAGGAGATGGAGCGCGACGTCGAGTCCATGCACGGGTACGGCCTGTGGGCCACCCTGCAGAAGGACGACTGAGGGCGTGGCCGGCCGATTCCTGCGCAAGCGGGCGCCCGCGCGCGTCGCGCTCGTGCTGGGCGAGGGAGAGGAGCGCCTGCTGCGCGACCTGCTCGGGCAGGTCCAGGCGCTCGTCGCCCCCGAGCAGCCCGCTGACACCGACCCGCTGGCCGCCCTCGTCGGGATCGGGACGGCGACGTCCGCGTCGGACGACCCGGTGCTCGCCCGGCTGTTCCCGGACGCCTACGCCGACGACCCAGAGGCAGCGGGGGACTTCCGCCGCTACACCGAGCCCGGGCTGCGCGAGCGCAAGCACGCGGCGGCGACCCAGGCGCTCGCGGTGCTGGACCGCCCCCCGGAGGGCCGCCGGCGCGAGCGCGTCCTGTCCGCCGACGAGTCGATGGCCTGGCTGGGGGCCATCAACGACCTGCGGCTGGCGCTCGGCACCCGGCTCGGGGTCGAGGAGGACTGGGCCGAGCAGCTCGCCGCCCTCGACGACGGCGATCCGCGCGCGCTGCTGCTGGCGATCTACGACTGGCTGTCGTGGCTGCAGGAGACCCTGGTGCGCTCCCTGCCCTGACCGGCGAGCCCTCCGGGGCCGGGTCCAGCGGTCGGCTGCTGCCCCGCCCGGCGCCGCCCCGTACCCTTGCCGGGTGCTTGTCCTGCCCCGCGCCCTCGCCGACGCGATGATCGAGCACGCCCGTCGCGACCACCCGGACGAGGCGTGCGGCATCGTCGCGGGCCCGGCGGGCAGCGACCGGCCCGAGCGTTTCGTGCCGATGGTCAACGCCGCGCGGTCGCCGACGTTCTACGAGTTCGACTCGATGGATCTGCTGCGGCTGTACCGCGACCTCGACGCCCGCGACGAGGAGCCGGTGGTCGTCTACCACTCGCACACCGCCACCGAGGCGTACCCCTCACGCACCGACATCTCCTACGCCTCCGAGCCGCAGGCGCACTACGTCGTGGTGTCGACGCGCGAGTGCGGCAACGACGAGGGCCCGGTCGAGCTGCGCTCGTATCGCATCGTGGACGGTGTGGTCCGCGAGGAAGAAATCAGCCTGGTCGAGGCGTTGCCCCCCGTGGGCGCCGATGGCGCGCCCGCCCAACCGAGCCCCCACCACCCCGAGGAGCAGCTGCGATGACCGTCGAGGTCCGGATCCCGACGATCCTGCGCCCGTACACCCAGGGCGAGAAGACCGTCACCGGCGCCGGCGACTCGCTGGGCGCCTTGCTGGAGGACCTCGACAGCCGGCACGCCGGGCTGCGGGAGCGGCTCGTCGAGGACGACCAGCTGCGCCGCTTCGTCAACGTCTACCTCAACGACGAGGACGTGCGCTTCCTCGACGGCCTCGCGACCGCGGTCGCCGACGGCGACGCCGTGACGATCCTGCCGGCCGTCGCCGGAGGCTGACCCGCCCTTGCGCTTCGACTCCCTGCTCGACTCGGTCGGCCGGACCCCGCTGATCGGGCTGCCGCCGCCTGTCGCCGGCCGCCGACGTACGGCTGTGGGCCAAGCTCGAGGACCGCAACCCCACCGGGTCGGTCAAGGACCGCGCGGCGCTGGCCATGATCGAGGCGGCCGAGCGCGACGGCCGGCTCACCCCGGGCTGCACGATCCTCGAGCCGACCTCGGGCAACACCGGGATCTCGCTGGCGATGGCGGCGCGGCTCAAGGGCTACGCGCTGATCTGCGTGATGCCGGAGAACACCTCGCCGGAGCGCTCCCAGCTGCTGCGCATGTGGGGCGCCGAGATCCGCTACTCCGCGGCCGCGGGCGGCTCGAACGAGGCGGTCCGGGTGGCCAAGGCGCTGGCGGCCGAGCACCCCGAGTGGGTGATGCTCTACCAGTACGGCAACCCCGCCAACGCCGAGGCGCACTACCGCGGCACCGGCCCCGAGATCCTCGCCGACCTGCCGACGATCACCCACTTCGTCGCCGGCCTCGGCACGACCGGCACGCTGATGGGCGCCGGCCGCTACCTGCGCGAGCAGGTGCCGGGGGTGCAGATCGTCGCCGCCGAGCCGAGGTACGGCGAGCTGGTCTACGGCCTGCGCAACCTCGACGAGGGGTTCGTGCCCGAGCTGTACGACGCCTCGGTGCTGACGAGCCGCTACTCGGTCGGGCCGCGCGACGCCGTACGCCGCATGCGCGAGCTGCTCGAGGTCGAGGGGATCTTCGCCGGCATCTCCACCGGCGCGATCCTGCACGCGGCCCTCGGCATGGCCGCCAAGGCGGTCAAGGCCGGCGAGCGCGCCGACATCGCCTTCATCGTCTGCGACGGCGGCTGGAAGTACCTCTCCACCGGCGCGTACGAGGGCACGCTCGACGCCGCCGAGGACGCGCTCGACGGCCAGCTCTGGGCCTGACCGCCGCGCCGCGCGAGGCGACGTGACGTTGCGCACATCGCGGTTGAGCGGCGCTTGCGGCCGTACCCTTGCGCGCATGCCTGGACCGGTGCCCTCCCGCGACGCCGATGCGCCGATCGGCGTCTTCGACAGCGGCGTCGGCGGCCTGACCGTCGCCCGGGCGATCCTCGATCAGCTGCCGCACGAGCCGGTGCTCTACGTCGGCGACACCGCGCGAGGGCCGTACGGCCCGCGGCCCATCGCCGAGGTGCGCGCGTTCGCCCTCGATGTCATGGACCACCTCGTCGACGAGGGGGTCAAGGCGCTGGTGATCGCGTGCAACAGCGCATCGGCCGCCGTGCTGCGGGACGCCCGCGAGCGATACGCCGTGCCGGTCGTCGAGGTCATCCAGCCGGCCGTCCGCCGCGCGGTGCGCGCCACCCGCAACGGCCGGGTCGGCGTGATCGGCACCCAGGCGACGATCACGAGCGGCGCCTACGCCGACGCGTTCGCCGCGGCCCCCGAGCTGACGCTGACGAGCCAGGCCTGCCCGCTCTTCGTGGAGTACGTCGAGGCGGGCGTCACCGAGCGGGCCTGAGCTGCTTGCGGTGGCCCACGAGTACCTCGACCCGGTCACCGCCGCCGGCGTCGACACCGTGGTGCTCGGCTGCACGCACTACCCGCTGCTCACCGGCGTGCTCTCGTACGTCCTCGGCGAGGACGTGACGCTGGTGTCGTCGGCCGAGGAGACCGCCAAGGACGTCTACCGCACCCTGGTCGCGCGCGGACCTGCTGCGCGACCCGGCCGCGCCGCCGCCGGTCCACCGGTTCCTCGCCACCGGCGACCCGGGGCCGTTCGCCGACCTGGGCCGGCGCTTCCTCGGGCCCGAGATCGGCTGGGTCGAGGACGCCGCCAGCCTGATCGGCGTCACCGCGTGAGGCTCACCGTCGTCGGCTGCTCCGGCTCGTTCGCGGGGCCGGACTCGCCTGCCTCCTGCTACCTGGTCGAGGCCGACGGCTACCGCCTGGTGGTCGACCTCGGCAACGGCGCCCTCGGCGCGCTGCAGCGGCTGCTCGACCTGGACACCGTCGACGCCGTGCTGCTCAGCCACCTGCACGCCGACCACTGCGTCGACCTCACCGGCTGGTACGTCCAGCGCCGCTACCACCCCGACGGCGCCGTGCGTCCGCCGCTGCCGGTGTACGGGCCGGCGGGCGTGGCACGACGCATCTCCGGCGCGTACGACACCCCGGTGTCGCACCTTGAGCGCGCGCTCGCCTTTCGCGAGGTCGGCGAGGGTCCGCTCTCCCTGGGGCCGCTGGCGATCACGCTGGCCCGGGTCGCGCACCCGGTCGAGGCGTACGCCATCCGCATCGAGCACGGTGGCCGGGCGCTGGTCTACTCCGGTGACACCGGCCCGTGCGCGGCCCTGGAGCGGCTGGCCACGGGCGCGGACGTCCTGCTGGCGGAGGCGTCGTTCCTGGACGGCCACGACGAGGGCCCGGGCCTCCACCTGTCCGGCGGCGAGGCGGGTGCGGTCGCCGCCGCCGCGGGAGTGGGCCGGCTGCTCGTCACGCACATCCCGCCGTGGCACGACCGGTCCGTCGTGCTCGGCCAGGCCCGGGTGGCCTTCCCTTCCGCCGAACTCGCCTGGGCCGGCCAGGTCGTCGACCTCTAGCCCGGTTTGCGGTGGCACGCGATGGATGTGAGATGAGAACTCAGTCGCCTGCCACCGCAAACCGGGGGAGCCGTCACGTGCGGGTGGCGTTTAGGCTCGCGCCCGTGACCCCCGCACCCGCACCCGCTGCCCCAGCCCACCCCCAGCCCCGCTCCGACGGGCGAACCGCCAGCCAGCTGCGCCCCGTGACGTTCACCCGCGGCTGGCTCGACCACGCCGAGGGCTCCGTCCTCGTCGAGTTCGGCCGGACCCGCGTGCTGTGCGCCGCCTCGTTCACCGAGGGCGTTCCGCGCTGGCGCAAGGGCAGCGGCGAGGGGTGGGTCACGGCCGAGTACTCCATGCTGCCGCGGTCGACCAACACCCGGTCCGACCGCGAGGCGGTCAAGGGCCGGCTGGGCGGGCGCACCCAGGAGATCTCGCGGCTGATCGGCCGCTCGCTGCGGGCCGTGGTCGACGTCAAGGGCCTCGGCGAGAACACCCTCGTGCTCGACTGCGATGTGCTGCAGGCCGACGGCGGGACGCGCACCGCCGCGATCACCGGGGCGTACGTGGCGATGGCCGACGCGATCGCGTGGGCGCGCGCCAAGGGCATCGTCAAGGAGGGCGCCCAGCCGCTGCGGGGATCGGTCGCTGCGGTCAGCGTCGGGATCGTCGCGGGCGAGCCGCGCCTCGACCTGCACTACGACGACGACGTGCGCGCCGACACCGACATGAACGTCGTGATGACCGGGGACGGTCGGTACATCGAGGTGCAGGGCACCGCCGAGCGCGAGCCGTTCGACCGGGCCCTGCTCGACCGGCTGCTCGGTCTGGCCGCGGGCGGCTGCGCCGAGCTGACCCACCTGCAGGCCGAGGCGCTGCGGTCGTGACCCGGGTGGTCCTGGCCACACGCAACGCGCACAAGGTCGCCGAGCTCGGCCAGATCCTCGGCGGGCTGGGGCTGGCCATCGAGCTCGTCGGGCTGGACGCCTACCCCGACGTGCCCGAGGTCGCCGAGACCGGGGAGACCTTCGCGGCCAACGCCCTGCTCAAGGCCGAGGCGGTCGCGGCGGCCACCGGCCAGCCCGCCATCGCCGACGACAGCGGCCTGTGCGTCGACGCCCTCAACGGCATGCCGGGCATCTTCAGCGCGCGTTGGGCCGGCGGCGGCGACGACGCGGCCAACCTCGACCTGGTGCTCGCCCAGATCGCCGACGTCCCCGACGAGCGCCGCGGGGCCGCGTTCCAGTGCGCCGCCGTGCTGGTCGTCCCGGGTCACGCCGGAGAGGTCGCCGAGGGCGAGGTGCGCGGGCACCTGCTGCGGGAGCGCCGGGGGACCAACGGCTTCGGCTACGACCCGATCTTCGTGCCGGACGGCGAGTCGCGGACCACCGCCGAGATGGACGCCGAGGAGAAGAACGCCCTGTCGCACCGCGGCCGGGCCTTTCGGGCGCTCGCGCCGCTGATCGAGCGCGCGCTCGCGCTGAGGCGGGCGGCCCGAAGGCGCCGGAGTGGGGCCGACGAGAGTCGAACTCGCACTGGCACGGACCTAAACCGTGTGCCTCTGCCAATTGGGCTACGGCCCCCGCCCGGAAGGGTAGGCGAGGGCCGCGCCGGCTCGCCCCGCACACCCGGCCCGCGTCCGCCGCTGGCGATTTGTGCGAACTGCGATTCCGCTGTTAAGTTCCGGTGTATTGGGGTGGCGGGCCGCCGCCGACCCCGCCGGGCGGAGGGGGAGGGCCATGCGAGCCCACGTGGAGATCATCGACGAGCGCGACTACATCTGGCACCCGGCGGAGTTCGTCGAGGCCACCGGCCGGGCCCGCCAGAAGAACCTCTCCTACGACGAGGAGGACGGCTCGGTCAGCGCGAAGGTCGTCTTCGACACCGCCTGGCATCGCCCCGCCGGGGTCCACCATGCCGAGACCGAGTGGTACGTCCTGAGCGGCCAGGTGCGCGTGGGCGACCGACGTGCTGGGTGCGGGCGACTACTGGATGGCGCCGACCGGCGTGTGGACGCCCGAGATCACCGTCGACGCCGGAACCGAGATCCTGTTCTTCCGCGAGTACGGCGACTGGGGCTTCGACGTCGCGTCGTCCGACCGCCCGGAGGTGCGAGCCGACCAGCAGCTGATCGTGCAGCGCACCAGCCAGATGCCGTGGGTGCCGGTCGAGATCGGCAGCCCGATGCGGTTCGACCTCGGCGGCACCCCGGTCACCGGCCTGCACATCAAGATGCTGCACCGCGACCCGACCACCGGTCACTACACGCGCCTCATCCACGCCGAGCCGGGCTGGGTCGAGCACCCACTGGCCCACCACCCCTGCTACGAGGAGGCCTACACGCTGCAGGGGCGCTTCGAGTACAACTACGGCTCGATGTGGGAGGGCACCTACTTCTTCCGCCCGCCGCTGCTGCGCCACGGCGACTTCGTCACCGCCGAGGACACCGGCTGCACCTGGCTGCTGCGCTCCGACAGCGACCTCGTCGACTGGTACACCGACGACGCGCGGGTGGAGATGCACGGCACGCCGCTCAACTACGGCGAGGGTTACCCCGGCACGGCGATGCCCCGGCTGCTGCAGCCCGTGCGGTCGCTGTCGATCGGCCCCATGAAGGACCCCGCCTACCAGTAGGGCCTCAGCCGAGCCGGCGGCCGGCCACCCACAGGCCTGCCGCCGCCACCGCGGCGACCGATCCGGAGACCACGAGCGGCACCACGCCGGAGCCCGGGCCGAGCTCCCAGGCGAGCCCCGCCCACAGGCCCGCGAGCAGGACGGCGCCGCCGCTGAGCCCCTGGAACAGCCCCTGCGCGTGGCCGCGCTGGGCCGGCGGGGTGAGGGACGTGATCCACGCCTTGCCCACCCCGTCGGTGAGCCCGTTGAAGCCCCCGTAGACGAGCATCAGCGCCACGACGGCCCAGCCGCCGTCGACGAGGCCGAGGCCGAGGTATCCGACCGCGAAACAGGCCAGCCCCAGCGCGTACACCCGGGCCCGGGGCAGCCGGTCCGACAGCGCGCCCGCGGGGTAGGACACCGCGCTGTAGACCAGGTTGTAGAGCAGGTAGACGCCCACCACGCCCATCGCCGAGAAGCCGACCTCGGAGACCCGCAGCAGCACCAGCGCGTCCGGGAAGTTGACGACCGCGATGAGCGCGAGGAGCAGCGAGACCCGCCGAACCCGTTGCGGCAGCGGTACGCGGACGCGCTCCACCGGCGTGCCGTCCTCGGCCGGCGCGAGCGGCCGGCGCCGCGGGGGCCTTCTCGCGGGCCAGCCCGACGAGGAGGACCGAGAGCACGGCGGGGATGACCGCGATCCAGAGCGCCGCGCGCAGGTTGTCCTGGGTCGCGGCCAGGATGGCGAGGCCGGCCAGCGGCCCGATCACCGCGCCGAGGGTGTCGGCCATCCGGTGGAAGCCGTAGACCTTGCCGAGGTCGCCCTGGCTCGACGTCCTCGGCCAGCAGGGCGTCGCGCGGGGCGCCGCGGATGCCCTTGCCCAGGCGGTCGACCACCCGGCCGGCGAGCACCACCGGCCAGATCCAGGCCATCGCGACGATCACCTTGCCGAGGGCGGCCAGGCCGTAGCCCAGGCGCACCAGGGGCTTGCGGCCGCTGCGGTCCGAGACCCGGCCCGAGACGTACTTGGCGGCGGCGGCCGATGCCCTCGGCGACCCCCTCGATGACGCCGACGGCCACGGGCGGCGCCCCGAGGACGCCGGTGATGAACAGCGGCAAGACCGGGTAGAGCAGCTCGCTGGCGGCGTCCTGCGCCAGGGAGACCGCCGAGAGCACCCGCACGTTGCGGGTGAGCCAGCGCGGGCCGCCGGCGGGCGGCTCTGCGCCCCCTGCGGGCCCGCGGCCGGGCTCGTCACTCATCGGCTGGACGCGGTCAGACCCCGAGGGCGGCTCGGACGTCGGCGACGTGGCCGTCGGCCTTGACCTCGTACCAGGCGTGCTCGAGGCGGCCGTCCGGTCCCACGACGAACGTCGATCGGATCGTCGTGATGAAGGTCTGGTCGCCGTACGTCCGCTCGCCCCACAGCCCGTACGCGTCGATCGCCTCGCGGCCGGGGTCGGACAGCAGCGGGTACGTGAGGCCGTGCGCGTCGCGGAAGGCCTGCAGGTCCTCAAGCGGGTCGGGGGAGAGCCCCAGCACGTCGACGCCGGCGGCCTGCAGGCTGGCCAGGGAGTCGCGGAAGTCGCACGCCTCGGTCGTGCAGCCCGGGGGTGGCGGCCTTGGGGTAGAAGAACAGCACGACCCGACGGCCGGCGTAGTCGGCCAGGGACACCGGGTTGCCGTCGGCGTCGGGGAGGGTGAAGGTCGGGGCGGCATCACCGGGTGCGAGCACCACGGAGCCGAAGGAGTAGGCGTTGTCGGTCATGCGGCGCAAACTACCCAGCCGCCCGGACGGGCGCTTGCGTGAGGTCTGCCTAGGCCTTGCGGATCACAGGTCGAGGTCGCGGCGGAGCTTGGCGACGTGGCCGGTGGCCTTGACGTTGTACTGCGCCACCTCGATCAGGCCGTCGGGGCCGATCACGAACGTGGAGCGGATCACCCCGGTGACCGTCTTGCCGTAGAGCTGCTTCTCGCCGAACGCGCCGTACGCCGTCAGCACGGCCTTGTCGGGGTCGGACAGCAGCGGGAAGGTCAGGCCGTCGCGCTCGCGGAACTTCGCCAGCTTGGCGGGCTGGTCCGGCGAGATCCCCAGCACCTGGTAGCCCGCCGCGGCGAGCGAGTCCAGGGAGTCGCGGAAGTCGCAGGCCTGCTTGGTGCAGCCCGGTGTCATCGCCGCCGGGTACGCGTAGAGGATCACCCGTTGGCCGGCGAACGACGGACAGCGCGACCGGCTGCCCGTCGGCGTCGGGGAGGGTGAAGGCGGGGGCCGGGTCTCCCGGTTGCAGGCGCGCGCTCATGGGGGCAACCTAACCGGGGGCCCGCCGCGCGGCGACCGGCCAACGGGCTGGCGCCATCCCCTCGCTGTTGCGAGAGATGTGCAATAAGGTGGCCGCAGCACCCCACCAGGAGGTCCCCCATGCACGTGCCCGACGGCTTTCTCAACGCGCCCACCTCCGTGGCCACCGCCGTGTTCGCCGCGGGCACCATCGCCGTCGCGCTCAAGAAGTCGCGCACCGAGCTCGACGAGCGCACGGCGCCGCTGGCCGGCCTGACGGCGGCCTTCATCTTCGCCGTGCAGATGCTCAACTTCCCGGTGGGCGTGGGCACGAGCGGCCACCTCATGGGCGGGGCGCTGGCGGCCGTCCTCGTGGGCCCCTGGACGGCGGTCCTCGGTGATGTCCGTCGTGCTCATCACCCAGGCCCTGCTGTTCGCCGACGGCGGCCTCACCGCGCTGGGCACCAACATCACGCTGATGGGCATCGTGACCGTCGCCGTCGCCTGGTTCACGGTCAAGGCGGTGCTGCGCATCCTGCCGAAGCGTCCCTCGTCAGTCGTCCCGGCCACCTTCGTCGGGGCGCTGCTCTCGGTCCCGGCCGCGGCGCTGGTGTTCGTCGCCCTCTACCTGATCGGCGGGGAGGCCGACCTGCCCGTCGGTGCGCTCGTCGCGACGATGCTGGGCTGGCACACGCTTGATCGGCGTCGGCGAGGCGATCATCACCTCGCTCACCGTGGGCGCGGTGATCGCCACCCGCCCCGACCTGGTCTACGCCGCGCGCGGCCTGCAACCCGACCTCGTGCTCAAGACCGCGGAGGGCGACGTCGTCGCCGCCCGCCCGACCGCGGACCAGGGCGGCGCGCCGGCGCATCGCCCGATTGCCGGCTTCGCCCTCGCTGGGCTCGCAGTGACGCTCACCCTGGCGGGGGTGGCCTCGTTCTTCGCGAGCAGCAACCCCGACGGGCTGGAGTACGTCGCCGGCGAGCAGGGCTTCCTGGCGAGCGCCCGTGACCACCTGCTCGGCACCTTTGCGCTGGCCGACTACGGAGACGTGGGCGGCATCCCGGTCGGCGTGGCGGGTGTGATCGGGGTCGCCATCGTGATCGGGGCCGGCCTGCTGCTCTTCCGCTACCTCGCCCGGCCCAAGCCAGAGGGCCCGGAGACGCCGGTCGAGCCGCGACAGGACGTCTCCGCGTGAGGCCAGACCGCCGCCCGCGACCGGCTCCCTAGTGGGCGCCGGCCACACCCACGTCGGGGTGCACGGGCACTCCGTCGTGCACCGCCTTCCCGCCCAGGTCAAGATCGTGGCCCTGGTGGCGTTCGTCTTCACGGTCGTGCTCACCCCGCGCGAGGAGTTCTGGGCCTTCTTCGTGTACGCCGCGCTGCTGGCCGTGGTGGTGGCCATCGCGGGCCTTCCCCCGCGCCTGGTGCTCCGCCGGATGGTCGTCGAGGTCCCGTTCCTGGTCTTCGCCCTGCTCCTGCCGTTCGTGTCGCAGGGACCGCAGGTCGAGTTCCTCGGCATGACCGTCTCCGAGAGCGGGCTGCTCGCCGCCTGGAACCTGCTCGCCAAAGGCACCCTCGGCGTGGTCGCGGCGATCATCCTGGCCGCCACCACGCCGTCCCGAGATCTGCTCGTCGGCCTGCAGCGGCTGCACCTGCCCCACCTGCTGGTCGAGATCGCCACCTTCATGGTCCGCTACCTCGAGGTGGTCGGCGCCGAGATGCACCGGATGCGGATTGCCCGCGAGTCGCGCGGGTTCCACGCCAGCAACCTGGGGCACCTGCGCGTCGTCGCGCAGTCCGCGGGGGCGCTGTTCATCCGCTCGTACGAGCGCGGCGAGCGGGTGCACCTGGCGATGCTGAGCCGGGGCTACACCGGCTCCTTGCCGATGATGGACGCGCGTCCCGCCACCGCCTCGTCGTGGGCGACGGCCGCCGTGCTCCCGTTCGCCGCGCTGATCACGGCGACTGCTGCTTGGATCGCCTCGTGACCGAGACCCCGTCCCTGGAGGTGTCCGGGCTGGCCTTCGCCTACCCCGACGGGCACCAGGCCCTGTTCGGCGTCGACCTGTCGGTCGCCAAGGGCGAGCGGGTCGCCGTGCTCGGGCCCAACGGCGCCGGCAAGACCACCCTCGTGCTGCACCTCAACGGCATCCTGGCCGGCGGGGTGGGCGAGGTGCGGGTCGCCGGGCTCGGGGTCGGCAAGGACACCATGCGCGAGGTCCGCCGCCGGGTCGGCATCGTCTTCCAGGACCCCGACGACCAGCTCTTCATGCCGTCGGTGCGCGACGACGTCGCCTTTGGCCCGGCCAACCTCGGCCTCAGCGGCGACGCCCTCGACGCACGGGTCACGGCGGCCCTCGAGCAGGTGGGCATGGCCGAGTTCGCCGACCGGCCGCCGCACCACCTGTCGTTCGGCCAGCGGCGACGGGTGGCCGTCGCGACGGTGCTCGCGATGGAGCCGGAGATCCTGGTGCTCGACGAGCCCTCCAGCAACCTCGACCCGGCCAGCCGCCGCGAGCTCGCCGAGATCCTCGTCGAGCTCGACGTGACGACGCTGATGGTGACGCACGACCTGCCGTACGCCCTCGAGCTGTGCCCTCGGGCGGTGATCCTCTCGGAGGGCGTCATCGTGGCCGACGGTCCGACCCGCGAGATCCTGTGCGACGATGCGCTCATGCGGGCGCACCGCCTTGAGCTGCCCTTCGGGTTCGATCCCTCGGCGGCCGGGCGGGTCCGCTGAGCACGCGCACCGAGCACGCGCACCGAACAGACGAGGGGACGCCCGTGACCGCGATCGACCCGACGCCGCAGGCGCCGCCCGCCCCCGTGGCCGAGGCTGCCGCGGAGACGGCCCAGGACGTCGTCAAAGAGGCCGCCAAGGACGTCACCGAGGCGCCGAAGGCGCCGTCGCGGTCGTACGCCGAGATCCAGGCCGACCTCGAGGCCCAGCGCGCCCGGCTGTCGTCGACGGTCGACCAGATCGCCGAGCGGGTGCGCCCCGAGGCGATCGCCCAGCGGGGCATGGACAAGGCGCGGGGCGCGTTCGTCCACCCCGATGGCTCGCTGCGGATCGACCGCGTCGCGATCGTCGTGGGGTTCGTCGCGCTGTTCATCACCTACCGGGTGCGCTGGCGCAAGTCCTGCGACTGCTAGCCCCACGGGGGACAATCGGGCGATGAGCCGCCGACTGCCCCGCGGGGTTGAGCCCGTGCTGCCCGGCCCCGGCCAGGAGTCGGTCTGGGACTACCCCCGCCCACCGCGCGTCGAGCCCTCATCGAGTCGGATCGTCGTCGAGATCGGCGGGCGGGTCCTCGTCGACACCGTGCGTGCCGTGCGCCTGCTGGAGACCAGTCACCCGCCGTCCTGGTACCTCCCGCTGGCCGACTGCGACCCCACGATGCTGGTCGCGTCGGCCCGCCGCACCTGGTGCGAGTTCAAGGGCGAGGCGTCGTACTTCGACGTCGTCGCCGGAGACCGCCGCGAGCACGACGCCGCCTGGACGTACGAGCGGCCGGTGCGCGGCTTCGAGTCGCTCGTCGGCCTGATCGCGCTCTACCCGGGCCGGATGGACCGCTGCACGGTCGACGGCGAGGTGGTGCGGCCCCAGGAGGGCGGCTTCTACGGCGGCTGGATCACCGCCGACGTGGTGGGCCCCTTCAAGGGCGGGCCGGGCTCCGCTGGCTGGTGAAGGGGCCGCGGGTAGATTTCCAGCCGTGTCCGAGTCGACGGTGCCGATCAAGCTGTTGAACGACCGGGTGCTCGTCGAGCTCGAGGGCGCCGCGGGCGACCGCAAGAGCGCCGGCGGCATTTTGATCCCCGCCACCGCGATGGTCGGCAAGCGGCTCGTGTGGGCCGAGGTGGTCGCCGTGGGCTCCAATGTGCGCACGATCGAGGTCGGCGACCGCGTGCTCTTCGAGCCCGAGGACCGCGGCGAGGTGGAGCTGCAGGGCAAGACCTACCTGCTCATGCGCGAGCGCGACGTGCACGCGGTCGCCAGCGCGCGGGTGGGCCACGAGACGACCGGGCTGTACCTCTGAACGCGATCGCCGAGACCACGCCCACGGGGAGCACGCCCGGTCCCGAGGGCCGCGACATGCTGCCCGCCATCGGCCGGATGCGGCGCGACACGATGGCCTGGCTGAAGGAGCAGTCCGACACGTACGGGCCGGTGGTGCGCTTCCCGATCCCGCGCCAGGACGTGCTGCTGGTCAACGACCCCGAGGGGGTCCAGCGGGTGCTGCAGGGCAACCACCGCAACTACAGCAAGCGCACGATCCAGTACGACACCCTGGCCCTGCTGACCGGCCGGGGGCTGCTCACCAACGACGGCGACTCGTGGATGCGGCAGCGGCGGCTGGCCCAGCCGGCCTTCAACGCCCAGCAGCTGGCGGCCGTCGGCGGCCACGTCGCCGCGGCGGTGGGCGGGCTGCGCGAGTCCTGGGACGCGCTGCCGGCGGGGGCCGAGGTCGACGTCGACGCCGCGATGATGCGGGCCACCCTGGAGGTGGTCGGCCGCTCGCTGTTCACCACCGACTTCGCCGGCGACGCCGACCGGATCGTGCCGGCGGTGCTGGCGGCGCTCGACATCGTGGTGCAGCGGGCGTCCTCGCTGGTGCGGCTGCCGCTCTCGGTGCCGACCCCCTCCAACCTGGCGATGCGCCGCGCCATCGCGACACTGGACGGCGCCGTCGAGCCGCTGGTGCAAGCCCGCCGCGCCCGCGCCGCCGCGGGTGGCGGAGGCCCGGCGGGGTACGGCGACGACCTGCTGGGGGCCTACCTGTCGGCCGGCTCGCCGGACAGCGGGCTGGCGCCGCTGACGGACCGCGAGATCCGCGACGAGGTGGTCACCCTGATCGTGGCCGGCCACGAGACCGTGGCGTCGTCGCTGACCTGGACCTGGCACCTGCTCGGCGAGCACCCTGAGGCGGCCGCCCGGATGCGGGAGGAGGTCGACGCGGTCTTGGCCGGCGGCCGCGCACCGGCGTACGACGACCTGCGCTGACTCTCGTACACCCGCCAGGTGGTCGAGGAGTCCCTGCGGCTCTACCCGCCCGCCTGGCTGATCACCCGCCGGGCCCTGGGCGACGACGTGATCGCCGGGCACCGCATCCGCGCCGGCGGGCTGCGTGATCCTGTCGCCGTGGGTGACCCAGCACGACGCGCGCTGGTGGGACGACCCCGAGCGGTTCGACCCCGACCGGTGGTCTCCTGAGCGCCGCGGCGACGCCCCGCGCTTCGCGTACTTCCCGTTCGGGGCCGGGCCCCGGCTGTGCATCGGCCGCGACTTCGCGCTGGTCGAGTCGGTGCTGCTGCTGGCGTCCCTGGCCGCCAGGTACGAGCTGGCGCCGGTGCCTGGACACGAGGTCCACGCCGAGCCGCTGGTGACGATCCGCCCGAAGGGCGGGCTGCCGATGCGGCTGGCGCGACGTGAGCGGGACCTTCGGCCCTAGCCCTTGCGGTACTGCTCCGGCGGGCGCACCCTGGAGGCAGCGGAGCCAGGTCCCAGGCGCACCGCTGACCGGCTGGGACCGTCCGCGGAGGCCTCCCGCAACGCCGGGGGGTCTCCGCGCGAGGCGGCCCGCATAGCCTGGCCCGTCATGGAGCAGGCCGGCCGAGCGCAGGGCGCCGACGAGCGCGCCGGGCGCGGGTCAGGCCGGGTGGCGCGGCGGCAGGCGCTCGCCGACCAGGTGGTGCCGACCATCGGGTACCCCGCCCTGCCCGTCGCCGAGCGCCGCGACGACCTGCTCGCCGCGCTGGGCGAGCACCAGGTCGTGGTGGTCGCCGGCGAGACCGGGTCCGGCAAGACCACCCAGCTGCCCAAGATGTGCCTGGAGCTCGGCCGCGGCGTCGCCGGCGCGATCGGGCACACCCAGCCCCGTCGGATCGCCGCCCGGGCGGTGGCCGAGCGGATCGCCGAGGAGCTCGGGGTCGACCTCGGCGGTGTGGTCGGCTACCAGGTCCGGTTCACCCAGCGGGCGACGCGCGACACGTTGGTCAAGGTGATGACCGACGGCGTGCTGCTCGCCGAGATCGCCCAGGACCCGCTGCTGCGCCGCTACGACACCCTGATCTTGGACGAGGCGCACGAGCGCAGCCTGAACATCGACTTCCTGCTCGGCTACCTCGCGCGCCTGCTGCCCCGCCGTCCCGACCTCAAGGTCGTGATCACCTCGGCCACCATCGACGTCGAGCGCTTCTCCCGGCACTTCGGAGGCGCCCCGGTGGTCGAGGTGACCGGCCGGGTCTACCCCGTCGAGGTCCGCTACCGGCCGCTCGCGGAGCCGCCGGCGCCGGACGACGAGGACGACTCGGCCCCGGCGGCGCCGCGCGACCAGGTGCAGGGCATCTGCGACGCGGTCGAGGAGCTCGTCCGCGAGGGGCCCGGAGACGTGCTGGTCTTCCTCAGCGGCGAGCGCGAGATCCGCGACGCCGCCGACGCCCTGCGCGCGCTGGACCTGCGCGACACCGAGGTCCTCCCGCTGTACGGCCGGCTGTCGGCAGCCGAGCAGCACCGCGTCTTCACCCCGCACACCGGCCGCCGGGTCGTCCTCGCCACGAATGTGGCGGAGACCTCGCTGACCGTGCCCGGCATCCGGTACGTCGTCGACCCCGGCACGGCGCGGATCTCCCGGTACAGCCAGCGGCTGAAGGTGCAGCGGCTGCCGATCGAGCCGATCTCGCAGGCCTCCGCGCGCCAGCGCGCCGGGCGCTGCGGCCGGCTCGAGGACGGCATCTGCATCCGGCTCTACAGCGAGGCCGACCACGACGGCCGCCCCGAGTTCACCGACCCCGAGATCCTGCGCACCTCGCTGGCCTCGGTCATCCTGCGGATGGCGGACCTGCGGCTCGGCGAGGTGGCCGCCTTCCCGTTCCTCGATCCGCCGGACCCGCGCCAGATCGCCTCGGGCGTGCAGCTGCTGGAGGAGCTCGGCGCCCTCGACCCGCAGGCCGGCCCCGAGCTTCGGCTCACCGAGACCGGCCGGCGGATGGCGCGGGTCCCGGTCGACCCGAGGCTGGCGCGGATGCTGGTGGCGGCCGAGGGCGAGGGCTGCCTGCGCGAGGTGCTCGTCATCGTGGCGGCGCTGTCGGTGCAGGACCCCCGCGAGCGGCCGACCGACGCCCAGGAGGCCGCCGACGAGCAGCACCGCCGGTTCGCCGACCCCCGATCGGACTTCCTGGCCTACCTCAACCTGTGGGCACACCTCAAGGAGCAGCAGCGCGCGCTGTCCGGCAACGCGTTCCGGCGGATGTGCCGCCGCGAGTTCCTCAACTACCTGCGCGTGCGCGAGTGGCAGGACCTGCACGCGCAGCTGCGGCAGATCGCCGAGGACCTCGGGATGACGCGCAACGGCGCGCCCGCAGAGCCCGACGCGGTGCACCGCGCGCTGCTGGCCGGGCTGCTGTCCCACGTGGGCGTCCGCATCGAGCTCGACCAGCGGAGCAGCGCGGCGCGCGGTGGCCGGGACGGCGGGCGCGGTCGTCCGCGCCGCGAGTACGAGGGCGCCCGCGGGTCGCGGTTCGCGATCGTGCCGGGATCGGCGCTGGCCAAGGCGGCACCCGCCGTCGTGATGGCGGGTGAGCTCGTCGAGACCAACCGGCTGTGGGCGCGGGTCGTCGCCGGGGTGCGGCCGGAGTGGGTCGAGGAGCTCGGCGCGCACCTGGTGATGCGCTTCTACTCCGAGCCGCATTGGGACCAGCGGCAGGGCTCGGCGATGGCGTACGAGCGGGTCACGCTGTACGGCGTCACCTTGATCGCCGACCGCCGCGTCCCGTACGGGCGGGTGGACCCGGCCGGCGCCCGGGAGCTCTTCCTGCGGCACGCGCTGGTGCAGGGGGAGTGGCGCACCCACCACGCCTTCGCCAAGGAGAACGCCCGCCGCCGCCGCGAGGCCGAGGAGGCCGAGCGCCGGGCCCGCCGGCGCGGGCTGCTCGCCGACGATGAGGCGCTGCTCGACTTCTTCGACGCGAGGGTGCCCGCCGACGTCGTCTCGATGCGGCACTTCGACCGCTGGTGGAAGACGGCCCGCGCCGAGACGCCGGACCTGCTGACCCTGCCGATGGCCGTGCTGCTGCCGTCGGCGGACGAAGATGAGGGCGACGGGCTGCCGGACGCCTGGGTGCAGGGCGACCTCCGGCTGCCGCTGGCGTACCGCTTCGAACCCGGTCACCCCGATGACGGTGTGACCGTGCGGATCCCGCTGCCGGTGCTCAACCGGGTGCGCGCCGACGGCTTCGACTGGCAGGTGCCGGGACTGCGCGAGGAGCTGGCCACCGAGCTGATCCGCTCGCTGCCCAAGGCGCTGCGCCGCTCGTTCGTCCCGGCGGGGACGTACGCAGGCGCCGTGCTCGCCGCCGGCGGGCCAGCGGACGGGCCCTTCGCCGAGGTCGCCGCGGGTGCGCTGACCGGGCTCGGCGGCCCCCGGGTGACGGCGTCGGACTTCGACCTCGACCGGGTGCCCGCGCATCTGCGGATCACCTTCCGGGTGGAGGACGAGAAGGGCCGGGCGCTCGGCTCGGGCAAGGACCTCGCCGCGCTCCAACGCTCGCTGGCGCCGACCACCGCCGCCCGGGTCTCGCAGGCCGCGGCCGAGGTCGAGCGCTCCGGCCTCACTGGGTGGACCTTCGGGCCCCTGCCGGACGCGTTCGAGCAGAACGCCGGGGGGCATCTGGTCCGCGGCCACCCGGCCCTGGTCGACGAGGGAGACGCGGTCGCGCTGCGGGTGCTGCCCACCGAGCGCGAGGCCCGAGCCGCCACCCGGGTGGGGGTGCGGCGGCTGGTCCTGCTCAACACCCCGTCGCCGGTACGCGCGCTGGTGTCCCGCCTCGACCAGCCGGCGAAGCTGGCGCTGGCCACGAGCGCGTACCCCTCGGTGCCCGCGCTGCTCGACGACTGCGTCGCGGCCGCGGTCGACTCGCTCGTCGCCGAGCAGGGCGGCCCGCCTGCGGACGCGGCGGAGTTCGCCCTGCTGCTGGAGACGGTCCGGCCGGCCCTGCACGCGCGCACCCACAGCGTGGTCGTCGCCGTGGCCGACGCCCTCGGCGCCGCGGGGGCCTTGCGGCTGCGACTCGACGCCAACCCCAGCCCCGCGCTGGCCGACACCTGGGTCGACCTGAGGCTGCAGCTGCGGGGGCTGGTGCCGGACGGGTTCGTCTCGGCGGCTGGCTGGCCGAGGGTCGCCGGCGATCGCCCGCTACCTGCAGGCCGCGGTGGTCCGGGCAGACCGTGCGATCGACGACGTGGCCCGCGACCGCGACCGGATGGCCGAGGTCCAGGTCCTCGAGGACGACCTCGCCGACTGGCTGGCCGCGGTTCCTCCCGAGCACCGCGAGGACGACGCGGTCGACCGAGGTCCGCTGGATGATCGAGGAGCTCCGGGTGTCGCTGTTCGCCCCGGGCCTGCGCACGGCCTACCCGGTGTCGGCCAAGCGGATCCGCAAGGCGATGTCGGCGGCCTGGCCGGGAGGGGGCAAGATGACCCGGTGACCCCCGTGCAGGAGGCGGCCGCGCCGCACTTGAGCAGCGCCCCCCACCCGACCACCCCGACATCCCTCCCCGACGCGCCCGCCTGGGCGGTGCTCGACGGCAACGAGGCCGCCGCCGCGGTCGCGTACGCGCTGTCCGAGGTCATCGCGATCTACCCGATCACGCCGGCCTCCCCGATGGGCGAGTTCGCCGACGCGTGGGCGGGCGCCGGCACGCCGAACCTGCTGGGCGCCGTGCCCGAGGTGATCGAGATGCAGTCGGAGGCGGGGGCCGCCGGGGCGCTGCACGGCGCCGCCACCCGGGGGGCGCTGGCCACGACGTTCACGGCGTCGCAGGGCCTGCTGCTCATGCTGCCGAACATGTTCAAGCTCGCCGGCGAGCTGACCCCCGCGGTGATCCACGTGGCCGCGCGCACCCTGGCCACCCACGCCCTGAGCATCTTCGGCGACCACAGCGATGTGATGGCCGCCCGGTCGACCGGCTGGACGATGCTGTCGGCCAGCACGGTCCAGGAGGCGCACGACTTCGCCGCGGTGTCCCACGCAGTGACGCTCGCCACCCGGATCCCGGTCATGCACTTCTTCGACGGCTTCCGCACGTCGCACGAGGTCAACAAGATCCGGCTGATGTCGGCCGGCGACCTCGCGCGCGATGGTGGACCCGGCCTGGCTGGAGGCCCATCGCGCGCGCGGGCTCACCCCCGACGCCCCGGTGCTGCGGGGCACCGCGCAGAACCCCGACGTCTTCTTCCAGGCGCGCGAGGCGGCCAACCGCTTCCACGACGCGGTGCCGGGGGCCATCCGCGACGCCTTCGCCCGGCTGGAGGGGCTGACCGGCCGCTCGTACGGGCTCGTCGAGTACGCCGGTGCGCCCGACGCCGAGCGCGTCGTCGTCCTCATGGGGTCGGGGTCGGGCCCGGCGCAGGAGGCGGTCGAGGCGCTGACCGCGAGGGGCGAGAAGGTCGGCGTGGTCACGGTCCGGCTGTACCGGCCGTTCCCCGCCGCCGACCTCCTCGACGTGCTGCCGCCCACCGTGCGCGGCATCGCCGTGCTCGATCGGACGAAGGAGCCGGGCGCCGGCGGCGAGCCGCTCTACCTCGACGTGGTCGCGGCGCTCGCCGAGGCCGTCGCCGCGGGGGAGCGCGACACCATGCCGCGCGTCGTCGGCGGCCGCTACGGGCTGTCGTCGAAGGAGTTCACCCCGGCGATGGTGGCCGCGGTGCTGGCCCGCGCCGGCGAGGCGGCCGACGCCGAGCGCGCGACCTCGAGCCGGGCGCTGCACGGCTTCACCGTCGGCATCGCCGACGACGTCACGCACCGCTCGCTGCCCGTGCAGGCCGACCTGCTGGCCGACGACCTGGCCCGGCTCGACCCCGCGCGCACCGCGGTGTTCTTCGGGCTCGGCAGCGACGGCACGGTCAGCGCCAACAAGGCGGCGGTGAAGATCTTCGGCGAGCACACCGACCTGTTCGTCCAGGGCTACTTCGTCTACGACTCCAAGAAGTCCGGGGCCGTCACGGTCTCCCACCTGCGCCTCGCCGAGCGGCCGATCCGCTCGTCGTACCTCATCGAGCAGGCCGACTTCGTCGCCTGCCACCAGTTCTCGCTGCTGGAGCGCATGGACGTGCTCGCGGTGGCGCGCCCGGGCGCGACCGTGCTGCTCAACAGCCCGTACGGCCCCGAGGAGGTCTGGGACCGCATCCCCCGCGAGGTGCAGGAGGAGATCCTGGCCAAGGGGCTGCGGGTCTTCGCCATCGACGCCCTGGCGGTCGCGGCCCAGGCCGGGCTGCGGCAGCGGATCAACTCCGTGATGATGCCCGCGTTCTTCGCGCTGTCCGGCGTGCTGCCCCAGGACGAGGCGCTGGCGCACATCCGGTCCTACTTCGAGAAGACGTACGGCCGGCGCGGCCGCGCGGTCGTCGAGCGCAACCTCGCGGCCATCGACCACGCCCTCGCTGCCCTGCACGAGGTGGTCATCCCGGCCGAGGCGACCGCGACGCACCGCCGCCGGCCCGCGGTGCCCGACGACGCCCCCGACTTCGTCCAGCGGGTCACCGCGCGGATCATCGCCGGCGAGGGCGACCTGCTGCCGGTCAGCGCCTTCCCGGTCGACGGCACCTTCCCGACCGGCACGGCGCAGTACGAGAAGCGCACCCTGGCCACCGAGATCCCGATCTGGGACCCCGACCTGTGCATCGACTGCAACAAGTGCGCGATGGTCTGCCCGCACACCGCGATCCGCGCGAAGGTGGCCGAGCCCGGGGCCTTCGAGCTGCTGCCCTCGGAGCTGCCGCACAAGGCGTTCAAGGCCCGCGAGCTGCCCGGGCTCGAGCTCGTGATCCAGGTGGCCCCCGACGACTGCACCGGCTGCGGCATCTGCGTCGACGTCTGCCCGGCGCGCAGCAAGTCCGAGTCGCGGCGCAAGGCGATCAACCTGGAGCCGATCGAGGACCACCTCGAGGTGGAGCGCGAGCGGTTCGACTCGTTCCTGCTGCTGCCCGAGGCCCCCCGCGCCGACGTCCCGCACGGCACGGTCAAGGGGTCGCAGCTGCTGCAGCCGCTGTTTGAGTTCTCCGGCGCCTGCTCCGGCTGCGGCGAGACGCCGTACCTGAAGCTGCTGTCGCAGCTGTTCGGCGACCGCGCGGTGATCGCCAACGCCACCGGCTGCTCGTCGATCTACGGCGGCAACCTCCCGACGACCCCCTGGACGGTCAACGCCGACGGCCGCGGCCCGGCCTGGTCGAACTCGCTGTTCGAGGACAACGCCGAGTTCGGCCTCGGCATCCGGCTCGCCCTCGACCAGGCGCGCACGCTCGGTCTCGGGCTGCTCACCGAGCTGGCGCCCGCGCTCGGCGCGGACCGGCTGATCGCGGAGATCAACGACGGGGTGCACGACCGCGACGACGCCGGCATCGCCGCGCAGCGGGCGCGCGTCGCCGACCTCAAGGCGCGGCTGGCGGGATTGAGCGTCGACCCGGCGCAGCAGGCGCGGGTCGCGGCTGCTGTCGGATGTCGTCGACGACCTCGTCCACCGCAGCGTCTGGATCGTCGGGGGCGACGGCTGGGCGTACGACATCGGCTTCTCCGGCCTCGACCACGCGATGGCGTCCGGCCGCGACATCAACATCCTGGTGCTCGACACCGAGGTCTACTCCAACACCGGCGGCCAGGCGTCCAAGGCGACGCCGCGCGGCGCCGTGGCGAAGTTCGCGATGGGCGGCAAGCACACCCCGAAGAAGGACCTCGGGGCGATCGCGATGGCGTACGGCTCGGTCTACGTCGCGCAGGTGGCCCTGGGCGGCAACGACGTCCAGACGCTGCGCGCCCTGCAGGAGGCCGAGGAGCACCGCGGGCCGTCGCTGGTGATCGCCTACTCGACCTGCATCGCCCACGGCATCGAGATGTCGACCTCGATGAGCCACCAGAAGGAGGCGGTCGCCAGCGGGTACTGGCCGCTGTACCGCTTCCGGCCCGGCGCGGGCGAGCACGAGCACCCGTTCCAGCTGGACTCCAAGGCGCCGACCATCCCGTTCCGCGAGTTCGCCAAGTCCGAGGCCCGCTTCTCGATGCTGGCGCGCTCGCAGCCGCAGGCCGCCGAGGCGCTTGAGCGCGGCCGCCCAGGAGGACATCGACGAGCGTTGGCGCTACTACGCCCAGCTGGCCGGGCTTGAGCGCACCGTGACGGTGGAAGAGGAGGAGCAGCCGTGAGCCTCGACCTGGCGACGACCTACCTGGGGCTGTCAGCTTGCGGTCCCCGCTCGTGGCGTCTGCGGGCCCCACCACCCGCACGCTCGACGGCCTGCGCCGCCTGGAGCAGGCCGGCGTCGGCGCGGTCGTGCTGCCCTCGCTCTTCGAGGAGCAGCTGGAGGCCGAGGCCCACCACGTCGACGACCTGCTGTCCGGCCCGGCCTTCGCCGAGGCCGACGCGTTCTTCCCTGAGCAGTCGGTCTTCGCGGCCGACTCCGACGAGCACCTGGCGCTCGTCATCGAGGCCAAGGCCACCCTGTCGGTCCCGGTCATCGCCAGCCTGAACGGATCCTCGCCCGGCGGCTGGACGCACTACGCGACCGCGCTGGCCGAGGCCGGCGCCGACGCCCTCGAGCTCAACGTCTACCGGGTCGCCGCCGACCCGGAGCGATCGGCCGCGCAGGTCGAGGACGAGCTGCTCGAGGTGGTCGCCCAGGTGCGCGCCGAGGTCGGGCTGCCGCTGGCGGTCAAGCTCGGGCCGTACTTCTCGTCGCTGCCGCACCTCGCGCGCTCCGTCGCCGCCGCGGGGGCTGACGGGCTGGTGCTGTTCAACCGCTTCTACCAGCCCGACCTCGACCTGGAGACCCTGCGGGCGACGCCGCACCTCGTGCTGTCGACGTCGGACGAGCTGCGGCTGCCGCTGCGGTGGATCGGTCTGCTGCGCGGCCGGGTCGAGTGCGACCTGGCGCTGAGCACCGGCGTCCACACCGCGGAGGACGCGGTCAAGGGGCTGCTGGTCGGGGCGGACGTCGTGATGATGACGTCGGCGCTGCTGCACCACGGGCCGGGCCACGTCGCGGAGGTCGAGGCCGGGCTGCGCGCCTGGTTCGACGAGCGCGAGTACGAGTCGGTCGACCAGGCCCGCGGCTCGGCCGCGTGGGCGACCGGCCCCGACCCGACCGGCTTCGAGCGGGCCAACTACTTGGCGGTGCTCGCGAGCGGGCGCTGACGCTAGCCGGGGTGCAGCGGGAGCTCCGCTAGGAGGCCTCCGCCGCGGCCGATGCGCCTGCGCCCGGGTCCGACGCGCGTTGGGCAGCCAGCGCTCGTGCCACTTCACGCGCGACGTCGTCGGCTGCGGCCTCGGCGCGGTAGACCTCTCGCGACGAGGGCGGGTCGAGCAGGTCGAAGAGCAGGGTGACCGGGACGCCGTGGGCGAGCAGCGTCCGGGCGTAGCGCGCCGGGTCTCGAATCACATTGATGTAATTCGGCACCCCTGGGCCGAACCGACTAGGCCAAACGGGTGAACCCTGAGCGAGCCCCATTGGGCCGTCCCTCGTGGCGGCGACGAGGCGGCTTCCCCCGTCAAGCCGGACGGGGAGCCCCAGCGTTGACACGTTCTGTCCGCAGGTGGGAACTTGCCCCGCAAGGGCACAGCTCCTCGGCGGGCGGGGTCGGGCGCCACGGCGGGGTCCGCTCCTCCCAGCCCACCGTCATCGTCGGCTACGCCGCGCAACACCGCCGCGCCGAGTCCACCGGCCGTTGCCCCCACCCCGACCGAGACGGCTCCCGGTATTCGCGGGACCGCCACCGACTTCTGCAGCGCCGGCCAACAGCTGGCCGCGGGAATCAATGCGGCGCAGTCGCCCGAGGAGCTGGTGGGGGCGCTGTACGGCTCGGCGGAAGACCTGCAGGAGTTCGCGCCCGCCGAGCTCCAGGAGGAGGCGAAGGCCTTTGGCGACGAGCTGAAGGCCATGGCGACCAACCTCGCTGTGGGGTTTAGCACGTCAGTCAAGGACCTCGACGCGGCTATGGGCGCGGCCCTTGCCTCGCCGTCCGGCATCGCGATCAGCCAGTACGGCGCTGACAACTGCCAGTGAGCGGCTCGGGTCCTGCTCGGCGGCACCAAAGTGGCTTGCCCGCGCGCACCGGGCGCGGAGGCCGGCGACGTGACTGAAGACGACTCAGCGCCTCCACCCAGGGGGTGAAAGCGCTGGTCACACGGGTGCGCCGCCAGGGACTCGAACCCCGAACCCGCGGATTAAGAGTCCGCTGCTCTGCCAGTTGAGCTAGCGGCGCGTAGCGCGGGACTTTACCAGGGGCCTTCGGTGCGGGTGAAATCCGTCGACCGCCGCGGGCGGCTTGCGCCGGGCCTGCGCGGCCGGCCTCAGTCGACCGCGTGCGGGGGCTTGCCGTGCTCGCGCTCCCAGGCCGAAAGCTGCTGCTCCAGGGCCTTCATCAGCTCGAAAACCTGGGCGGGCGGGATGCGCACCCGGGCGACGACCCGTGCCGGCACATGCAGGTACGTCCGTCCGTCGGACTCGTCGACGACCGGATGCGGCTGCCGGGAGACCGAGGCGAAGTCGAGGGTGAAGACGTCCGGGTCGTGCCAGATGGAGGCGAACGACGCGTACACGCCCGGCTCGAGCTCGGGGCTCACCTCGAGCGCGACGCGGGTCTCCGGGGGCGGGGGCGGGGCGATGTCGGCCATCCCCGCAGCGTACGGCTCGGCCGGCCGGGCGGTCTGCGCCCATCGGAGGTCCTCCCGCGGCGGGCCGCCGGGCGATACGTTGCGAAAGACGCGCCGCAACGGCGCTGCCGACCAGGAGGGATAGCGACGATGGACGAGACGGTGCGCCGGCACAAGTACGAGCTGGGCGAGGACGAGATGCCGACCCGCTGGTACAACCTGGTGCCCGATCTGCCGTCGCCCACCGCCGCCCGCGCTGCACCCGGGGACCCTGCAGCCGGCCGGCCCGGAGGACTTCGCGCCGCTGTTCCCGATGGACCTGATCCTGCAGGAGGTCTCGCAGGAGCGGTACATCGAGATCCCCGGCGCCGTGCTCGACGTCTACCGGCAGTGGCGGCCGTCCCCGCTGTTCCGCGCGCACCGGCTGGAGGCAGCGCTCGGCACGCCCGCGCGGATCTACTACAAGTACGAGGGCGTCTCGCCCGCCGGATCGCACAAGCCCAACACCGCGGTGCCGCAGGCGTACTACAACGCCAAGGCGGGCGTGAAGAAGCTGACCACCGAGACCGGCGCCGGGCAGTGGGGCACCGCGCTGGCCTTCGCGTGCGCGCTGTTCGACCTTGAGTGCGAGGTGTGGCAGGTCGGTTCGTCGTACGACAGCAAGCCCTACCGGCGACTGATGATCGAGGCCTTCGGGGGCGTGGTGCACCGCTCGCCGTCCGACGTCACCGAGACGGGCCGTCGGCTCGGCGCCGACCCGGCGAACTCCACCGGCTCGCTCGGCATCGCCATCTCGGAGGCGGTCGAGGTCGCGGCGCAGAACCCCGACGTGCGGTACGCGCTCGGCAGCGTGCTCAACCACGTGCTGATGCACCAGACGATCATCGGCGAGGAGGCGCTGCTGCAACTCGCCAAGGCCGGCGACACCCCCACGCACATCATCGGCTGCACGGGCGGCGGCTCGAACTTCGCCGGGCTGTCGTTCCCGTTCCTGCGCGAGAAGCTCGCGGGGAACATCTCGCCGCGGCTCATCGCCGCCGAGCCCGCGTCCTGCCCTTCGCTCACCCACGGCGTGTACGCGTACGACTTCGGCGACACCGCGGGGATGACGCCGCTGATGAAGATGCACACGCTGGGCCATGACTTCATCCCCGACCCGATCCACGCCGGCGGCCTGCGCTACCACGGGATGGCCCCGCTGATCTCGCATGTCTACGAGCTGGGTCTGCTGGAGGCCCAGGCCGTGCCGCAGACCGAGTGCTTCGCGGCGGCCGTGCAGTTCGCGCGGACCGAGGGGATCGTGCCGGCCCCCGAGCCCACGCACGCCCTCGCGCTCGCGCTCCGCGAGGCGAAGCGCGCCAAGGAGACCGGCGAGGAGACGGTGATCCTGACCGCGCTCTGCGGCCACGGGCACTTCGACCTGGCCGCCTACGACGACTACCTGCGCGGGCGGATGGTCGACGAGGAGGTCAGCGAGGAGCGGTTCGCCGCCGGCCTGGCGACGATCCCGCCGGTTCCGGTGGGGTAGGCCGGCGCCCTCGCCAAACGACACCGGGGGTCCGGGCGGCCGGACCCCCGGTTCGCAGCCCCGGCGCGGCCCGCGGGGTGTGCGGGCCCGGCCGGGACGTGGGGCGGAGGGGATGTGCCCCACGAGGTGGCGCGTCGAGCGTCGGTTCAGTGCGGGGCGATCACCGCTTGAAGGGCTTGGCCAGGACCGACAGACCCTTGCCGAGGAACGACGAGGCTGTCCTCGCGAGCGACTCGGTCATCCCCATCACCGAGTGCATGGCCTTGGCCTGCGTGTCGATGAGGGACTTGGTGGCGCCGTCCGGGATGCCGAATCCGGCCATGGACCCCAGCGAGGACTCGCCCACCATGGTGGTGGCCTGCTCGATGGAGCTGAGGCTGGACCGGAGCATCTTCAGGACGGGGCCGTCAGTGTCTTTGGCCGGCTTCGGGGCGGCTGCGGCGGTCTTGGGGGCCGCGGCCTTGGCGGGGCGCTTCGCCGCCGGGCGGGTGGTGGTCTTCTTGGCTGCCTTCGGGGGAGCCTTCACTGCGGTCGCGGTCGCCATGCTGTCACCTCGTGCGTCTGGGGCGATCTGACGGTGGACCCGTCACCACCCTTCATACGCCTTCAGTGAACACTTGTCCACCCATTCGGCTGAGAACGGCGCGTGTCGGGGAGCACGCTGGGGGCATGGCCGCAGCGAGCCGTCACACGGTGCTCGTGCTCGGCGGGTACGGCCAGACCGGGCGGCGGGTGGTGACGTGGCTGGCCGGGCGCAACCCCGATCTGCGAATCGTGGTGGCCGGTCGCGACGGTGAACGGGCCGCCCGGCTGGCGACCGCACTCGACCCCACTCGGTCGGGGCGGGTCGTTCCCGCGATCGTCGATGCCGGAGACCCGATCTCGGTGCGGGCGGGCCTTGCGGGCGTCGATCTCCTCGTGAACACGGCCTCTGCCTCCGAGCACGCACCGTCGCTGATCCAGGCGACGCTGGAGGCGGGCGCGGACTGGTGCGACACGCAGGTGGCCAGGCCCCAATCGCAGGTGCTGCGAGGAGAGTCGGCCCGGATCGCCGCGGCTGGCCGCTGCTTCGTCACGCAGGCGGGGTTCCACCCGGGAGTGCCGGCCGCACTGGTGCGGTGGGCGGCCGCCCAGGTCGACGTGCTGACCGAGGCGTGGACCGCCGGCTTCATCCGGCAACGGGGAGGGTTTCCGCCTTCCTCGGCCATGGGCGAGCTGTTCGACGAGTTCCGCGACTACCGAGCCGAGGTGTTCAGCGATGGCACCTGGCGCGACGTGGGTTGGCTGGGCTTCGGCGAGATGCCGATGGTCGACTTCGCCTTCGGCCTCGGGCGTGCGCGCACCTACCCGTACGAACTCGACGAGCTGCGCGCCCTGCCAGACCTGATGCCGGGGCTGCGGCGCCTGGGATTCGGTGTGGCCGGCTTCGACCCGGTGACCGATTGGGTGGTCACTCCCGCGATCGTCGCCGGGGCCCACCTCAGCCGTCGCACCTACCCTGGCCTCGCCCGTGTCTTGGCGTGGTCCACCCGCACCTTCGGGCGACCTCCGTTCGGCGTGGCGGTGCAGTGCGACGCGGCTGGAGTCCGCGCGGGAGAACCGGTTGCCCTCCGCGTCGCGCTCGGACACCAGGACGCCTACGAGCTCACCGCGATTCCCGTGGTCTGCATGATCGAGCAGCTGCTGGACGGATCCGCTCGGGCCCCGGGCCTGCACCTGATGGGCCAGCTGGTCGACCCGGACCGCCTGCTCGCCGAATGCGGCGCGATGGGGGTCAACGTCCTGGCGGGCGAGAGCCCCCGGGCGCAGAGGCTGTGACCGCTGCCACCGCAGGGCTAGGCTGCCGCAGACACGACCCAAGCCGCTCGGGGGACGGTGTCGGCGAGGGCGGTCTTCGGTTGGCCGTGGCCTCGCGACCGACCGGGTGAGAGGGGTGCGCCGGTGGGAGCGATGACCACGCGGCGGCGGGTGACCCGGGTGACGGGGACCGCGAAGGCCGACGTCGTGGACGACATCGCCCGCGAGTCCCCGCTCGCCCTCGCCGTCAACGGCGTTCACCTGGTGACGACCATGCGGACTCCCGGTCACGACCTCGAGTTGGCCGCGGGCTGGCTCGTCGCCGAGGCCGGTGTGCGCGCCGCCGCCGACATCGTGGCCATGAAGGCGCTCACCGCAGACCCCGACCGCCCGGATGACGTGGACACCGTGCAGGTCACCCTCGCGGAGGGGCTCGCGGCGCCGGAGCCGAGGGCGGTGCTCACCTCCAGCGCGTGCGGGGTCTGCAGCTCCCGGCAGGGCGCCTCGGTGGCCAAACCCGGCGGCCCGCTGCACTCGCCCGGCTGGTCGGTGGCGGCGCGCACCCTGCTCGACGCCCCGGCCGCGATGCTCGCCCAGCAGCGCACCTTCGAGCGCACCGGCGGCCTGCACGCGGCCGCCATCGCGGCAGCAGACGGCACGGTCGCCGGGGTCCGCGAGGACGTCGGGCGGCACAACGCCGTCGACAAGGTCGTCGGTCGCTGCCTGCTGGACGGCCGGCTGCCGCTCACGGACCGGCTGCTGCTCGTGAGCGGCCGGGTGTCGTTCGAGATCGTCCAGAAGGCGCTCGCAGCCGGGGCGGCGGGCATCGTCGCGGTCTCGGCGCCGTCGAGCCTGGCGGTCGACCTCGCGCGCGAGCACGGACTGCTCCTCGTCGGCTTCAGCCGGGGGTCGAGTCTGAACGCCTACGCGTGCCCCGAGCTCATCGGGGATCCGGTGTGAGCGCCTCCGAGTGGTCGACGGAGGGCGGCCGGGCCGTGCTCGCCGCCCTGCCGGAGCACGAGCGGCTGATCCTGCCCGCACTGCAGGCGATCCAAGGCGCGTTCGGCTTCATCCCGGAGGGCGCCGCCGCCCTGGTCGCCGCGACGTTGAACGTGTCAGTGGCCGACGCGCACGGCGTCCTCACCTACTACCCGGATCTGCTCACCGAGCCGCCGGCCCCCGTCACGCTCGCGGTGTGCGCAGCGGAGGCCTGCCAGGCCACCGGCGCCCGCGCCCTGGTCGCGCATCTGGGCCGAATCGGTGGCCCAGCCCGGCGGTCGCTCGGCCGACGGGGTGGTGGCCGTGCGCGAGGTGTTCTGCCTCGGCAACTGCGCGCTTGGCCCAGCGGTGGCGGTGAACGGCCGCCTGGTGGGCCGGGTGACCCCTGCGGCCGTCGACGGGCTGCTGGCCGCCGCCCGCGAGCAGGTGGCGCGATGACCGCCACCGTCTTCGTGCCCTGCGACAGCGCGGCCCGCAGCGTCGGCGCCGACGAGGTCGAGGCCGCTGTCGTGCCGGGAGGCGGCGGCCCGCCGAATCGGGCTCACGGTGGTGCGCACCGGGTCGAGAGGGCTGCTCTGGCTCGAGCCGCTCGTGGAGGTGCAGACCGGATTCGGCCGCATGGGCTACGGCCCGGTGGCCGCCGGCTGAGGTGCCGTCCCTGTTCGACGCTGGCTTCCTGGCCGGCAACGAGCACCCGGCCGGTCTCGGACCGGTCGACGAGATCGCGTGGCTCGCGAGCCAGCAGCGCGTCGTGTTCCAGCGGGTGGGGGTGGTGGACCCGCTGAGCCTGGCCGACTTCGAGGCGCACGGCGGCCTCGTCGGTCTGCGGGCCGCCCTTGCGGCCGACCCGCAGGCGGTCATCGCCGAGGTGGCCGCCTCCGGGCTGCGCGGCCGCGGCGGGGCGGGGTTCCCCACCGGGGTCAAGTGGCAGACCGTGCGCGACACCGCCGCCGACCAGAGGTACGTCTGCTGCAACGCCGACGAGGGGGACAGCGGGTCGTACGCCGACCGGATGCTCATGGAGGGCGACCCGTTCGGCCTCCTGGAGGGGATGGCGATCGCGGGGCTCGCGGTCGGCGCCACCAAGGGCGTGGTCTACATCCGCTCGGAGTACCCCGATGCCGTGGCCACGATGCGCGAGGCCGTCCGGATCGCCCGCGCCTCCGGGGTGCTCGGCGCGGACCTCCTCGGCAGCGGCCGGGAGTTCGACGTCGCCGTGCGGGTCGGCGCCGGCTCGTACGTCTGCGGCGAGGAGACCGCGATGCTCGACAGCCTGGAGGGGCTGCGGGGGACGGTGCGGGCCAAGCCCCCGCTGCCGGCCCGGCACGGCCTGTTCGGGCGGCCGACGGTCGTGAACAACGTGCTCACGCTCGCCGCGGTCCCGGGGATCCTCGCGCACGGGGCGGCGGCCCACCAGGCGCTCGGGCGCGACCGCTCGCGGGGCACCCAGGTCTTCCAGCTGGCCGGCAACGTCGCGCGCGGCGGCATCGTCGAGACCGAGTTCGGGATCAGCCTGGCCGAGCTGGTCCACGGGTACGGCGGCGGCACCCGGTCGGGCCGCCCGGTGCGCGCGGTGCAGGTCGGCGGGCCGCTCGGCGCGTACCTGCCCGCCGACCGCCTCGACGTGCCGCTCGACTACGAGGCGATGGCCGCCGAGGGCGCGATGCTCGGCCACGGCGGGGTGGTGGTCTTCGACGACACCGTCGACATGGCCGCGCAGGCGCGGTTCGCGATGGAGTTCTGCGCCAAGGAGTCGTGCGGCCGCTGCACGCCCTGCCGGATCGGCTCGGTGCGGGGGGTCGAGGTCATCGACCGGATCGTCGAGGGCGTCGACCGCGACCGCAACCTGGCCCTGCTCGACGACCTCTGCGACGTGATGGCGTCCGGGTCGCTGTGCGCCATGGGCGGCCTCACCCCGAATCCGGTGCGCAGCGCCCTGCGCCACTTCGGCGAGGACTTCGAGCGATGAGCCTGCAGCGCGAGGCCGATCTCGGCACACCCCGGCGCCCCGGTGAGCCGAGCGTCGACGTCCGCATCGACGGGCGCCGCGTGGCGGTGCCGGCCGGCACCTCGGTCCTGCGCGCCGCCGCCGAGGCGGGCATCCCGGTGCCGCGGCTGTGCGCCACCGACTCCCTCGAGCCCTTCGGCTCCTGCCGGCTGTGCCTCGTCGAGGTCGAGGGCCGGGGCGGCACCCCCGCGTCCTGCACGACCCCGTGCGAGGACGGCATGGTCGTGCGCACCCAGACCCCGGCGCTGGAGCGGCTGCGCCGCGGCGTGATGGAGCTCTACATCTCCGACCACCCGCTGGACTGCCTCACCTGCCCGGCCAACGGCGACTGCGAGCTGCAGGACATGGCGGGCGTGGTCGGGCTGCGCGAGGTCCGGTACGGCTACGCCGGAGAGAACCACCTCGACGCGCCCACCGACGACAGCAACCCGTACTTCTCGTTCGACGCCAGCAAGTGCATCGTCTGCAGCCGCTGCGTGCGCGCCTGCGCCGAGGTGCAGGGGACGTTCGCGCTCACCATCGAGGGCCGCGGCTTCGACTCGCAGGTGAGCGCGGGCGGGCGGTCCTTCATGGACAGCGAGTGCGTCTCCTGCGGCGCGTGCGTGCAGGCGTGCCCGACCTCCACGCTGCAGGAGAAGACCGTCATCGACCTCGGCACGCCGACGCGGCGCGTCGAGACCACCTGCGCGTACTGCGGGGTCGGCTGCTCCTTCGCCGCGGAGCTGCGCGGCGACGAGGTCGTGCGGATGCTGCCGCTGAAGTCCGGCGGCGCCAACGAGGGCCACTCGTGCGTCAAGGGCCGCTTCGCCTGGGGGTACGCCACCCACGCCGACCGCGTCACCCGGCCGATGATCCGGTCGACCACCGGTGAGCCCTGGCAGGAGGTCTCCTGGGACGAGGCGATCGGGTTCGCCGCCTCCCGGCTGCGGGAGATCCAGGAGCGGCACGGCGTCGACAGCATCGGCGGCATCACGTCGTCCCGCTGCACCAACGAGGAGGTCTACGTCGTCCAGAAGATGGTGCGCGCGGCCTTCGGCAACAACAACGTCGACACCTGCGCGCGGGTCTGCCACTCGCCGACCGGGTACGGCCTGTCGCAGACGTACGGCACCTCGGCCGGCACGCAGGACTTCGCCTCCGTCGCCGACAGCGACGTCATCCTGCTGATCGGGGCGAACCCGACCGACGCCCATCCCGTCTTCGCCGCCCGGATGAAGCGGCGGCTGCGCGAGGGGGCGGCGCTCATCGTCGTCGACCCCCGCCGCATCGACCTCGTGCGGTCGGCCCACGTCGAGGCGGCCCACCACCTGGCCCTGCGGCCGGGCACCAACGTCGCGATCGTCAACGCGATGGCCCACGTCGATCGTGACCGAGGGTCTCGCCGACCGCGCGTTCGTGCAGGAGCGCTGCGACCCGGACGCCTTCGCCGCGTGGGAGGCGTTCATCCGGCAGCCGCAGAACTCCCCGGAGGCGATGGCCGAGGCCTCGGGAGTGCCGGCCGAGGACATCCGCGCGGCCGCCCGGCTCTACGCGCGGGGCCCGAACTCGGCCATCTACTACGGCCTCGGCGTCACCGAGCACAGCCAGGGCTCGACGATGGTGATGGCCATGGCCAACCTGGCCATGGTGACCGGCAACATCGGCCGCCGCGGGCGTCGGCGTGAACCCGCTGCGCGGGCAGAACAACGTCCAGGGCTCGTGCGACATGGGGTCGTTCCCGCACGAGCTCCCCGGCTACCGGCACGTCTCCGACGACGTCGTCCGCGAGCAGTTCGAGGCGGTCTGGGGGCTCGAGCTGCGGTCCCGGCCGGGCCTGCGCATCCCCAACATGCTCGACGCCGCCACGGCCGGCTCGTTCCGCGCGCTGTACATCCAGGGCGAGGACCTCGCCCAGTCCGACCCGAACACCACGCACGTCAAGGCGGCGCTGGCCGCGATGGACCTGGTCATCGTCCAAGACCTCTTCCTCAACGAGACCGCGGCCTTCGCCCACGTATTCCTGCCGGGCACCTCGTTCTTGGAGAAGGACGGCACATTCACCAACGCCGAGCGCCGGATCAACCGGGTGCGCCCGGTGATGGCGCCCAAGACCGGGATGGCCGAGTGGGAGGTCACCTGCGCGCTGGCCACCGCGCTCGGCTACCCGATGGCCTACGGCAGCGCGGCCGAGATCATGGCCGAGATCGCGGCGCTGACCCCGACCTTCGCCGGGGTCTCCTTCGAACGGCTGGACGAGCTCGGCAGCATCCAGTGGCCGTGCAACGCCGACCACCCCGACGGGACCCCGGTCATGCACGTCGGCACGTTCACCCGGGGCTTGGGCCGGTTCGTCCCCACGCCGTACGTGCCGACCGACGAGCGCGCCACCCGGCGCTTCCCGCTGCTGCTGACGACGGGCCGGATCCTGAGCCAGTACAACGTCGGCGCCCAGACCCGGCGCACGGCCAACATCCAGTGGCAGGGCGAGGACCTGCTGGAGATCCACGAGGCCGACGCCGGCGTGCGGGGGATCGAGGACGGCGCCTGGGTTGAGCTGTCGAGCCGGGTCGGCAGCACGGCCATGCGGGCGCGCATCACCGACCGGGTCCCGCCCGGCGTCGTCTACACCACGTTCCACTTCCCGGTGAGCGGGGCGAACGTGGTCACGACCGAGTACTCCGACTGGGCCACCAACTGCCCGGAGTACAAGGTCACCGCTGTCGAGGTGAGGCCCACGTTGCGCGCGGGCGGCCCCGCATCGGCCGAGCACCTGGGGCTTCAACCCGCGGAGCCCCAGGATCCGCAGGGGGCCGCGGCGCTGGTGCGGATGGCCGAGCAGATCGCCGCGAACCACGCCAACCTTGGCGCCGCCCAGGCGGGGGAGGCCGTCGCGCGGCACCTCGACCGATACTGGACCGACGAGATGCTGGCGGGGCTCGCCGATCACCTCGCGACGCATCCCGGCTCGCTGTCCGAGGTCGTGCAGGCCGCCCTCAGGCGGCGGCCGCCGCCTCCAACTGCTTCTTGATGTTGGCCAGCAGGAGCTCAAGGCCGTCCACGTGCTCCTTGACCATCATCTTCTCGAAGGTCTTCCCCACGGCCGGGACATTCACGTGCCACTCGCCCTGCGCCGTCAGCTTCGTGCCGCCGTCCACGGGCTCGAACGTGAAGGTCCAGGTCGGGTGCTCCAGCGCGAAACCGACCTCGGCCGTGATCCGCTCGGGGCGGACGACCTCGGTGTACTCAATGCCCGCCTCCATGTGGAAGCCCAGCCAGTGCATCCACAGCCGAGCCGAGGACCCGACGCCGTCCGGCGTCAGCACGACATCCGCCAACGCGACGTCAGGCCAGTCCCACAACTTCTTGATATCCAGCGCGTAGTCGAACACCTCCTCGACTGGGGCGGCAATGGTCACGCTCCGCGTCAACTTCGCCATCGAACTCATCCCCTCTTCACTCGATCCACCAACTCCACCTTCAGCCAAGTCCGCATCCCGCCCGCTTTCCAGAGCCGGAGGGCCTCAATGCACGGCATGGCTCACCGCCGTCGGGCGGCACGGCGTCAGGTCCGGCGGCGTGGTGGGAGAGGTCGGCACCGGGCTCGCGGTCGGTCAGGCGGGGAGGTCTCTGCGCGACGGCATCCCGAGGCCGGGCTGGCTCATGACGTGGGGTGAGTGACGGGACTTGAACCCGCGGCCACCTGGACCACAACCAGGTGCTCTACCAGCTGAGCTACACCCACCGCGCGGCCCGGGGGCCGGCAGCCCGAAGGCCGGGGCCGAGTGTACGGGAGGCCGGCGGGTGCCCGGTAATCCCTGACCGCGACCCGGTGCGGACGATCAGCCCTCGGCCGGGGCCGGCATGCCGTACTGCGCGGCGATCGCGCGCGCGGTCGCCGTGTCGGGGCCAGGCGCCGGCACGAAGAGCGCCGCCCGGTAGAACCGCAGCTCCTCGATGCTGTCGCGGATGTCGGCCAGCGCCCGGTGGCCGCCTTGCTTCGCCGGGGCGTTGAAGTAGACCCGCGGGTACCACCGCCGCGCCAGCTCTTTGAACGACGAGACGTCGACCAGGCGGTAGTGCAGGTGCGCCTCCAGCGCTGGCATGTCGCGGGCGAGGAACCCGCGGTCGGTGTAGACCGACGAGCCGCACAGCGGGGCCTTGCGCGGCTCGGCCACATGGCCGGCGACGTAGGCGAGCACCTGGCGCTCGGCCTCCTCCAGGCTCACGGTCTCGGGGCCGGCCAGGGCCTCCAGCAGCCCCGAGGCGGTGTGCATCTGCACCACGAACTCGTCCATCTGGTCGAGGGCGGCCTGCGGCGGGGCGATCAGCACGTCGATGCCCTCGTCGAGCACGTTGAGATCGGCGTCGGTGACGATCGCCGCGACCTCGACCAGCGCGTCGTGGACAAGGTCCAGGCCGGTCATCTCGCAGTCGATCCAGACCAGGCGATCGGTCACGCGGGTGCCTCCAGGGGCGGGATACTGGGGCCGAGCAACGATGCTCGGCCGGTCGACACGAGGGTAGGGGGTCATGGCCACCGCACCTGTGCTGGCCTTCCACGGCGGCGTCGGCACGGTCACCGGCAGCCGGTTCGCGCTTGGAGACCCATCAGGCCCGCGTCCTGGTCGACGCCGGCCTCTTCCAGGGCCTGCGCGAGCTGCGCCGCCGCAACTGGGACCCCCCGCCGTTCGACCCGGCCCGGCTCGACGCGGTGCTCCTCACCCACGCCCACCTCGACCACTGCGGCTACCTCCCACGGCTGGCCAGGGACGGCCTCACCGCGCATGTGCTCGCCTCGCCGTACACCGCCGAGCTGGCCGAGATCGTGCTGCGCGACAGCGCGCACCTGCAGGAGGAGGACGCCCGCTACGCCGCGGAGAAGGGCTTCTCCAAGCACGCCCACCCGGAGCCGTTGTACGACACGGCCGACGTCGAGACCGCTCTGCGGCTGTTTGAGCCGCTGCCGTTCGGTGAGCGCCGCGCGATCGCGGCGGGGGTCCACGCCACCCTGCATCCGGCCGGCCACATCCTCGGGGCCTCGGTGGCCGAGGTCGAGGTGGACGGCCGGCGGGTGGTCTTCAGCGGCGACCTCGGGCGCGCCAACCACCCGCTCATGGAGCCCCCCGGCCCGCCGCCGGCCGCCGACGTCATCGTGGTCGAGTCCACCTACGGCAACCGCCGGCACGAGCCCGACGGCCAGGTGCTGGCCGACGCCATCCGGCGCACCGTCCAGCGCGGGGGCTCGGTGCTGATCCCGGCGTTCGCGGTCGACCGCACCGAGGTGCTGCTCCAGGCGCTGCGGCGGCTCGTCCGCCTCGGCGAGATCCCCGACCTGCCCGTCTGGGTGGACAGCCCGATGGCGCTCGCCGCCCTCGAGGTCTACCGGCGGGCGGTGCGCGAGGGCTCGCCCGAGCTGCGCGACGACGTCGTACGCGCCGGCGGCGACCTCTTCGACCCCGGCCGGCTGCGCGAGGCCCGAACGGCCGAGCAGTCGATCGCGCTCAACGCCCCCAGCGTCCCGAGCATCGTGATCTCCGCCTCGGGGATGGCCTCGGGCGGCCGCGTCGTGCACCACCTCCGGGCGATGCTGCCCGACCCGCGCAACACGGTCGTCCTCGTGGGATACCAGGCCATCGGCACGCGCGGGCGCGACCTCGCCGAGGGGGCCACCCAGCTGAAGATGCACGGGCGGTACGTCCCGGTGCGCGCCGAGATCGCGCAGGCGCAGGCCTTCTCGGTGCACGCGGATGCAGACGAGCTGATCGGGTGGCTGGCCTCCACGCCGAAGGCGCCCGAAGCCTGCTACGTCGTCCATGGCGAGCCGGACGCCTCGGCCGCGCTGGTCCAACGCATCGGCGCCGAGCTCGGCTGGCTGGCGGTGGCCCCGCGGCCGGGGGACCGGGTCCGCCTCGACTAGCCCGCGGTCACTCCTCGGCGAGGACGTCCGCCCCGTCCAGGACCTCCTCGACCGGTCGCCGCGGGATGGGCGGCGCCGCCGCCCCGTAGCCCAGCCGCAGCAGCATCTGGGGGTAGCCGATCCCGGCTCTGGGGTCGCGCACCAGCCAGCGCAGGTCGGCGCGCTCCAACGGCTGGTTGGCGAACGAGGCCGACACGCCCTCGATGGTGGCCACCAGCAAGACGCGCTCCAGGGCGGCGCCTGCCCGGATCCACGCCGCGCGGTCATCGTCGCGGGTGGCGAGCACGCCCAGCGTGGGGGTCCGCTCGAACGACTCCTGCTGGCGGCCCTCGATCGGCCGGCCGCGCCGCAGATCGCGGAACGGCGCATGCGGGTCGTCGGGGAGCGGCCCGAGCGCGTAGCCCGGAACGCCGTCCATGCGGTCGGGCGGGACACCCGTCCACTCGGCGGCCTCCGCCGCGAGCTCCGGGTTGAGATCGCGTTCGAGGTCGCCGGCATGGATGAGCTGCACGATGCGGCCCAGCTCGTGCGGGTCGGTCACCAGCCGCAGATCCGCCCCCTCGGCGGCGGCGGCGTCGATCAGCGCGCTCTGCACGCTCTGCGGGAGCGGGCGGTCCTCGAACGGCCCCCGGTGGGTGTGCCGCAGGGCGATCGCGTCGTAGAGGGCCCCGGCCATCCCGGAGCGCGCGTCGCGCCCCGACAAAGTGACCCGCGCCACCACGAGCGGGTCGCCGGGGTCCGGCAGCAGCCGGGTGGTCGGCTCATATCCGAAGTGCTCGGCCGCCACCTGCAGGTTGAGCAGCGCGGCGCCGCAGGACACGAGCATCGAGCGGCCCTCGGGGTCGACGTGCACCAGCTGGCGCCCGCTGTCGGCGCGCAGCCACACGTCCGCGCCGTCGACCTCGAACCGCCAAGGCTGGGTGTTGTGGATCGACGGAGCGGCGACGGCCGCCTCCAGCAGAACGCGCACGTCGTCGGCCGAGGGGGTGGGACGGGACGTGGTCGCGGGCATGCAGGCCTCCAGGTGCGGGCGTCAGCCCACGCGGACGATGGCGACGGGGCAGTACGCGTGATGCAGCACGGAGTGCGACACGGACCCCAGCAGCAGGCTCGCGAAGCCGCCGCGGCCGCGGCTGCCGACGGCGACCAGCGCCGCCCCCTTGGATGCCTCGATCAGGATCTTGGCGGCCTTGCCGTGGTGGACGATCGTGCGCACATCCACATCGGGGTACTCCTCCCGCCAGCCGGCCAGGGCCTCGGCGGTCGTGCGCAGCTCGTCTGAGGCCACCTCGTCGAGGGGGACCGGCAGCACCACGGGGGTGCCGATGGCGTCGACCGTCGGCGCGTACCAGCCGTGGGCCACGGTCAGCCCGCACTGGCGCCGCGAGGCCTCCTGGAAGGCGAACGCCAGCGCGGCCTCGGAGATCTCCGAGCCGTCGACGCCGACGACCACGCGCCCGGCCTCCGGCCCGGGCGGCACGTCGGCGTGCTCGCGGTGGATCACCACGGGGCAATGCGCGTGCCCCGCGACCTGCACACCGGTGGAGCCGATGAGGAGCTCGCTGAAGCTGTCGAGTCCGCGCGAGCCCAGCACGATCAGGGAGGCGCGCTCAGACTCCGCGACGTCGAGCATCGCCGTGACGGGAGGCCCGCTGACCAGTCGGCCCTCGACAGCGACCCCGCCGGCGTGGGTGCGCGCGTGCTCGACCTCGGTGTCCAGCGAGTCTTGGGCGCCCTGCTTGACCGCGTCGAACGACGGGCCGGGGACCGCTGCACCCATCGCGACGGGAGGCAGCGGCATGGCCCAGGCATGGACGGCGATGAGGGCCAGGCCGCGCTGGGCGGCAGCCGCCAAGGCCCAATCCAAGGCGAGGCGCGAGGTGTCTGAGCCGTCGACGCCGACGACGACAGGGCCGGTGAGGTGTGCGGCGCTCTGGTCGGGCATGGCGACCTCCTCGCGACTGCGGGACCGGTGCGCAGGGGGAAGGCCCGAGCGCACACCGGCCACGACCGGACGCCTTCAGGATGCCGCTCCGCGGGCGGCGCGTGATCGGGCCGATGGTCCCGACTCGGGGGGTCCCTGGGCCGGGATTCGGCCCTGGGACTAGCCGCCGAACTCCCAGTGCCACGGCTCGGGCTTGCTGCCGCCCTGCTGCGCCCACGACGGGAGGTACCAGCCAAAGCGCGGCGCGTTGGCCCGCATCCACTGGTGGGTCACCGAGCTGAACGAGTTGATGCCGTCGCACAGGTCGACGGCCTGGCCCCACCCGTGGTTGGAGGTGCCTGGGGCGGCGGCGAGGACGGGCTTCAGCGCCTTGAGCGCCACCTGCTGGGCGTACGAGCGGTAGGAGTCCGTGACGCAGATCGGCTTGCCGAAGGTGCCCGCGTAGTCGCGGCTCATCCGGTCGAAGGCGGCCGCGGCGTCGCCGCGGAGGAAGTGGTACGGGTAGCCCCAGACCGACTTCAGGGCCGCCTTGGGGATGCAGCCGTTGCGGTAGCCACCTCGGGTGGCCGGGAGCGGGTTGGCGCAGCCGTCGGCCAAGGCCGGGATGCCCTGGGCCTGCTCCCGGGCCCGGCGCTTGGCGTCCTCTGCGGCGCGCCGCAGCGCCTCGGCGCGGGCCTTCTCCATCTGCTGGGCGCGGTCGGTCGCGGCGGCCGCGCCGGCCTGGCTTGCCGCGCGCGCGGCGTCCACGGCGGCGACCTGGCGCTTCTGCTGCGACGCGAGCGCGGCGGCCTGCTGGCGGGCTGCCGCTGCGGCGGCCTCCGCTGCCTCGGCCTGCTGCCGGGAGGCCTCGGCTTGGGCCCGGGCCGCCTCGGCCTGCTGATGGGCCTGGTCGGCCAAGTCCTGGGCCGCCTTCGCCGCGGCGCGGGCCGCCTCCAGGTCGTCCACGACGCCAGAGCTGGTGGTTCCCACGATCCGAACGGACTGCAGGCGCCGGGCGAATTCGGCTGGGTTGCCGGACTCCAGCAGCGTCCCGTACTGCGCGAGCTGGCCGTACTGGCCCTGCCGGTAGAGCGACGATGCGTACCGCCGCAGCTTGGTGCGAGCCTCATCTTCGCCGGCCTTCGCCGTGGCGAACTGCGCGGCAGCGGCCTCGGCGGCGGCGCGCGCCTGGCCTTCGGCGGCGCGGGCCTGGGCCTCGGCGGCCCGGGCCTGGCCGGCCTGCCCGGTCGCGTCGTTGAACTGCTGCAGCGCGGCGCTGGACTGGTTGGCGAGGTCCTGCAGGCGGGTCTGCTCGGCTGCGAGCTGCCTGCTTTGGGCGACCGCCTGGGCGGCCAGCTGCGCCGCCTTGGCCTTCTCCGCGGCGATCTGGGCCGGGGTCGGGACCGGGTTCTTGGCCGACGTCGCGGCCGCCGGCACGCCGAGGGTCGCCACCACGGCGAAGGCCGCGGCGAGGGCGAACAAGCGCGTGCGGGGACGTGCGGGCAGTCGGGGCGTCACGCAGGAGTCATCGGCACCTCCGCCCGAGCCCCTAAGCGGGCGTCTCGCGATCTGGACGTCTGCGCCGCCGCCACGGCCGATAATCGCAACTGCGTCTGGGTCGCGGCCCGGGCTTCCTTGACCCCCATGCGCGGAGGGCTCAGTGGCTCAACAGGAGCACCGTTCGCAGATGCGCGGGCGGATGGATCGCGGCGAGCTCTACCTCGCGGACGCACCAGATCTGCTCGCCGCGCGGCTGCGGGCCCAGCGGCTGCAGCATGCGTACAACGCCATCGAGCCGGGGGACGCGGTGGCGCGCTCGGCCCTGCTCGCCGAGCTGCTGGGGGAGGTCGGCGAGGGGGTGGTGGTGCTGCCGTCGTTCCGCTGCGACTACGGCTTCAACATCTCGATCGGGGCGGGCACCTTCGTGAACTTCGACGCAGTGCTGCTCGACACCTCGCCGATCCGGATCGGCGAGGCCTGCCAGCTGGCCCCGCGCGTGCAGCTGCTCACGGCCACGCATCCGGTCGACCCGGGCCCGCGCCGCGCGGGTTGGGAGTACGGCGCGCCGATCACGCTCGGCGACAACGTGTGGCTGGGCGGAGGCGTGATCGTGTGCCCGGGGGTCGCGATCGGCGACGACACGGTGGTCGGGGCGGGGGCCGTGGTCACCCGGGACCTGCCGGCCGGGGTGGTCGCCGTCGGCAACCCGGCGCGGGTGCTGCGCGCGATCGGCCCGGACGACCGCGTCGAGGTGCCCGGGCCCGGCGAGTAGCCCCGGGGCCGGCCGCCAGCGCTGGTTGACTGGCTGTCGTGCCGTCACTGACGCCGCGACCCGTGGGTGCTCGCCGCCTGCCTGGCGGCGGCCGTGCTCTCGCTCGCCGGCTGCGACCGAGCGGCCGACAGCGGGGAGGGCGGCACCCCGTCATCGCCGGCATCCTCGACCCCGGGTGACGGACTCGGTGAGGTGCAGTTCGGATCGGTCGTCACCCCGGACGGCCGCGAGCGGACGTACCGGCTCTACATCGCCGGGACGGCGCGCCCCAACCTGCCAGCGCCTCTGCTGGTGGCGATGCACGGGGGCGGGGGCTCCGGCGAGCAGTTCGAGCGCACCTCGGGGTTCGATGCCGTGGCCGACCAGCGTGGGTGGCTGGTGGCTTACCCCGACGGTGTGGGCGGCCCAGGGACCGCCAACCGCCTGCGCACCTGGAACGGGGGACCCGGGTACTGCTGCGGAGCAGCCGAGCGCGACGACGTCGACGACGTGGAGTTCATCCGGCTGCTGGTCCAGCAGATCTCCAGCGAGCGCCCCGTGGACCCGCTGCGCACCTACGCCGCCGGGCACTCCAACGGCGGCATCATGGCCTACCGCCTGGCCTGCGAGCTCAGTGACGTGATCGTGGCCGTGGGATTGCAGGCCGGCAGCCTCGGGGTCGACCCGTGCGCCCCACCGCGGCCGGTCTCGCTGCTGCACCTGCACGGCACGGCCGACCGCAACCACCCCATCGACGGCGGCGTCGGCCCCAACGGGATCTCGGGCGTGGACTTCAACCCTGCGATCGACGGGGTGCGCACCCTCGCGGCCGCGGACGGCTGCCCGAGCAGCCCTCGCACCGAGGTGGATGCCGCCAACCCCGACGTCACCCGCGCGATCTGGTCGCCGTGCCTCGACGGCTCCGCGGTCGAGTTCGTCACGGTGGCGGGCGCCTCGCACGCGTGGATGGGGCGCGAGCCGGAGCGGGCCGCGCTGGTGGGCGAGGCGTACCTCCAGCTGGATGCGAGCGTCGTGATCGGCGACTTCCTGGCGGCGCACCCCCGCCGCTGATGCCAGGCCGAGAGGTCAGGGCCGTCGGGCTTCGTAGCGGAGCCGGGCCATGCCGGCGCCGAGGTCGTCGCACGAGGTCAGGGTGAAGTCGTGACGGCCGGTGTGCGACCACAGCGGGACGCCCTCGCCGAGCAGCACGGGCACGACGTACAGCCGCAACTCGTCGACGAGGTCGCCGCGGAGGAAGGCGCCCGCGACCTCGCCGCCGCCGACCAGCCAGATGGCGCCCTCCGCGCGCACCGCGAGGTCGTCGACCAGGGCGCGCAGGTCGCGGCCGTCGTTCGCGAACACCCCGGCGGGGGCGTCGCCCAGCGGACGCCTGGTGACGACTGCGGTCGGCTTGCCTTCGTACGGCCAGCCCCAGCCGAGGACCTGGTCGTACGTCCGGCGGCCCATGACCAGCGAGCCGACCTCGGCGAGGAACTGCTCGTAGTCGGACTCCGCTCCCGCACGGCGTCGAGGAAGCCGACCCCGCCGTCGGCCTCGGCGATGTACCCGTCCAGCGACAGCGCGACGTAGAGGACCACCCGGGTTGGCGCGCTGATGGATCCGGGCTCCGGGGTCGGGGTCATCCGCCGGGCCGCCAGGTCATCGACTCCACCAAGGCCCTGAAGGCGGCCGAATCCGCAGCCACGTTCCCGTCCGGGGTGAACGAGGTGACGATCACTCCTTGCCCCTGCGCGGTGGCCACGGCCTTCAGGACGAGCGTCGGCCCGAAGACCCCCTCCGGGCAGTGGATCTCCAGCAGCCGCGCGGGCTGGCCGTCGAGGGCCACCTCGGACGTGGCCGCGGGAGGCGGGCAGCCGCGGTTGGCGGTGAGCCAGGCGGCGTGGGCGTCGGCGAAGGCTTGGACGTCCAGCGGGGTCGGCTGCCCGAGGATGAACAAATCCTGCGGGCCCGGCGGATAGAGCCGATCGGCGTACGCGGCCGTGTGGTCGATGTCGCCGCCATCCCAGCGCTCGGTCGCGCCTGCTGAGTTCCAGCCCGGCGGGAGCGGGAGGGAGATGCCGTACTGGGTCGAGGCGAAGAGGCTGGCAGACGGGCTGGGCTGCCGCATCGGCGCCGCTGTCGGAGCCCGTGCACGCGGTGGCGCCAGCGGCCAAGGCCGCGGCCATCGCCGCGGCAGCGAGCGCACGGATCATGCGCGGGACGCTAGCAGCGGCCTCGGCTCGCCCAACAGCCTTCGGGGGGCAGGCCGAATAGCATGCCGGGGGAAGCGCGGGGAACCGGAGGAAGGGCCGTCCCGATGACCGTCCCCCACGCCCCCTGTAGCTCAGGTGGAGAGAGCGGCGGACTTCTAATCCGCGGGTCGCAGGTTCGAGTCCTGCCAGGGGGACCGTGCGCCAAGGACCGTCGCGAGGTCGGCCGGGGCGCGTCCGCCCTGCTGGGTGCGACGATGGGTCCATGACGTCCGGTCACGAGCCCCTAGGCAGCCTCCTCGCGGTCAAGCAAGCCGAGCTTGAGGCCGAGCTCGCGGGGTTGGAGTCAGCGTCTGAGCCCACCGAGATCTCGGGTTCGATCGCCTTCGGCAAGCGGGTGGGCGACGGCACCAGCATCGCCGTCGAGCGGCTCAGCCAGGTGGCGGCCCACGACCGTCTCCAGCAGACGCTTTCGGACGTCAAGCGGGCCCGGGCCAAGCTGGATCAGCAGACCTACGGATTCTGTGACCGCTGCTACGAGCCCATCCCCGCGGCCCGGCTTGAGGCGCTCCCGTGGGCGGTTCGCTGCGTCGCCTGCGCCGCCCTTGACTGACGGTCCGCGGTGAACCCGATCCGGCCATTCGCCGCCACGCGCGGGGCGGCAGCGGGCAGAGTGTGACTAGTGACCGCTCGGGGACGGAGGAGCCATGACGGACCAGACTGCCGCCGAACAGATCGACAGGGTTCGACGCCGGCGCGCCGAGCTGCGGGAGTCGATCGGCGACATGGAGTTGGCGCTGGCCGAGGCCGTCCATGGGCGGGAGGCCGAGTGGACGGTGCTCGTGCGCGAGCGCTGTGCGCACCTTGAGGACGACTTCGCCATCCACCTCGAGGTCGCCGAGGCCCCCACAGGCTTGCACGCCCAGGTGCTTGCCGATGCCCCGTACCTCGCGCCGCAGGTGAACCGGCTGCAGCGCGACCACGCCGGCATCTCGAAGCAGTTCACCGAGGTGCACGGGCTGCTGGACCCCCCGGAGGGCGACGTCGACGTGGACGCCGTGCGGCTGTGCCTGACCGATTTGATCGGGCTGCTGGTGCGGCACCGCCAGCGGGGGGCCGACCTGCTGTGGGACGCGTACGCGACCAGCCTCGGCGGCGAGACCTGACCCACCCGGGCCGCAGTCCGCTCAGGACCTCCCCACGCGGGCGCCCAGACCGGTACGTTCGCTGAGTCCGGACCCCTGGGTGAGGAAGTGGCGCGATGTCGGTTGTGCGGGCAGCACTCGTCCAGACCCCCTGGACGGGCGACAAGGAGTCGATGATCGCGCGGCACGAGGAGTACGCCCGCGAGGCCGCCGCCGCGGGAGCCCAGGTCATGTGCTTCCAGGAGCTCTTCTACGGGCCCTACTTCTGCCAAGTGCAGGACGCCGCGTACTACGACTACGCCGAGTCGATCCCCGGCCCGACCACCGAGCGCTTCCAGGCGCTGGCCGCCGAGCTCGGCCTGGTCCTCGTGCTGCCGATGTACGAGCGCGAGCAGGAGGGCTTCCTCTACAACACCGCCGCCGTCGTCGACGCGGACGGCTCGTACCTCGGCAAGTACCGCAAGCACCACATCCCGCAGGTCAAGGGGTTCTGGGAGAAGTTCTACTTCCGCCCCGGCAACGGCGGCTTTCCGGTGTTCGACACCGCGGTCGGGCGGGTGGGGGTCTACATCTGCTACGACCGGCACTTCCCCGAGGGATGGCGCGCCCTCGGCCTCAATGGCGCGCAGATCGTGTTCAACCCGTCTGCGACGTCGCGCGGCCTGTCGTCGTACCTGTGGAAGTTGGAGCAGCCGGCCTCGGCGGTGGCCAACGAGTACTTCATCGGCGCCATCAACCGGGTCGGGGTCGAGGAGTTGGGCGACAACGACTTCTACGGCACCACGTACTTCGTCGACCCCGAGGGCGCCTTCGTCGGCGACGTCGCCAGCGACCGCGACGCCGAGCTGATCGTCCGCGACCTCGACATGGACAAGCTCACCGAGGTACGCAATCGGTGGGCCTTCTACCGAGACCGCACGGCCGGACGCCTACGACGACCTGGTCCGGCCGTGAGCACGCGAAAGGGGTGTCAATCGTGACCGTGCTGATCTCCGGCGGCACCGTCATCAGCCCGACCGGATCGTCGGCCATGGACGTGCTCATCGACGGCGAGCGGATCGCCGCGCTGCTCGAGCCGGGCTCGACCCGGTTGGGCAGCGACCTCGCCGCGACCGCCGAGCGGGTCATCGACGCCACCGGCAAGTACGTGATCCCGGGCGGCGTCGACTGCCACACGCACATGGAGCTGCCGTTCGGCGGCACGTACGCCTCGGACACGTTCGAGACCGGCACCCGGGCGGCGGCGTGGGGCGGCACCACGACGATCGTCGACTTCGCCGTGCAGCGCACAGGTGAGCGCGTGCAGGACGGGCTCGCGGCTTGGCACGCCAAGGCCGAGGGGCAGTGCGCCATCGACTACGGCTTCCACCAGATCATCGGCGGCGTCGACGACGACGCGCTCAAGGCCATGGACGAGCTGGTGGCCGAGGGCATCACCTCGTTCAAGCTGTTCATGGCCTACCCCGGAGTCCTCTACAGCGATGACGGCCAGATCCTGCGGGCCATGCAGACCGCCGCCGCCAACGGCGCGATGGTGATGATGCACGCCGAGAACGGCATCGCGATCGACGTGCTGGTGCACCAGGCGCTCTCCCGCGGGGAGACCGCCCCGGTCAACCACGGGCTGACCCGGCCGTGGGAGACCGAGGAGGAGGCGGTGCACCGCGCGATCATGCTGGCGCGGCTGACCGGGGCCCCGCTCTACATCGTGCACATGTCGGCCAAGCAGGGGGTGGCCACGCTGCAGGCGCACCGCGACCAGGGCCTCAACGTGTTCGGCGAGACGTGCCCGCAGTACCTCTACCTCTCGTTGGAGGAGCACCTGGCCGCCCCCGGCTTCGAGGGGGCGAAGTGGGTCTGCTCGACGCCTGTGCGGGCGGCGGCTGAGGGCCACCAGGACGAGTTGTGGAAGTACCTGCGCACCAACGACCTGTCGGTCGTCAGCACCGACCACTGCCCGTTCTGCATGAAGGAGCAGAAGGAGCTCGGGGTCGGCGACTTCTCGAAGATCCCCAACGGCATCGGGTCGGTGGAGCACCGCATGGACCTGCTCTTCCAGGGCGTGGTCGATGGGCGCATCTCCAAGGAGCGCTGGGTCGAGCTGTGCTCGACGACCCCGGCCCGGATGTTCGGCCTGTACGGGCGCAAGGGCGTCATCGCGCCGGGAGCCGACGCCGACGTCGTGGTCTACGACCCCAACGGCCACACCAGCATCGGCTACGGCAAGACGCACCACATGAACATGGACCACTCCGCGTGGGAGGGCTTCGAGATCGACGGCCACGTCGACACCGTGCTGTCCCGGGGTGCGGTGGTGATCGACCAGGGCGAGTATCACGGCAGCAAGGGACATGGCCGCTACCTGAAGCGCGGCTTGTCGCAGTACCTCCAGTAGGGGAGGCGCCGGGCCTGTTGGCGGGACCGGCCTCCCGCGACCGGAAGGAGACCGGCGCATGCAGCTCGGCGTCGTCCTGCAGTGCAACCCGCCCGCGTCGCGCGTCGTCGACCTGGCGCGCCAGGCCGAGAACCTCGGCTTCGACTACGTGTGGACGTTCGACTCCCACCTGCTGTGGGAGGAGCCCTTCGTCATCTACAGCCAGATCCTGGCCGAGACCCGCAAGGTCACGGTCGGCCCGATGGTCACCAACCCGGCCACCAGGGACTGGACCGTCACGGCCTCGCTCTTCGCGACGCTGAACGAGATGTACGGCAACCGCACGGTCTGCGGGATCGGGCGCGGCGACTCGGCGGTGCGCGTCCTCAACGGCAAGCCCACGACGCTGGCGACGCTGCGCGACAGCATCCACGTCATCCGCGAGCTCGCCAACGGGCGCGAGGTCGAGCACCAGGGGTCGACCCTGCGCTTCCCGTGGGGCGGCGAGTCCCGCCTTCCCGTGTGGGTCGCGGCGTACGGGCCGAAGGCGCTGGCCCTCGCCGGCGAGGTCGGGGACGGCTTCATCCTGCAGCTGGCCGACCCCTCGATCGCCGCCTGGACGATCAAGGCGGTCCGGGAGTCGGCCGAGCGCGCCGGCCGCGATCCGGACGCGATCACGATCTGCGTCGCGGCCCCGGCGTACGTCGGGGACGACCTGGCCCACATGCGCGACCAGTGCCGGTGGTTCGGCGGGATGGTCGGCAACCACGTGGCCGACCTCGTGGCCCGCTACGGGGACGACGGGTCGGTGCCGAGCGCGTTGACCGACTACATCAAGGGCCGCACGGGGTACGACTACAACGAGCACGGACGCGCCGGCAACACCCACACCGACTTCGTCCCGGACGAGATCGTCGACCGCTTCTGCATCCTGGGGACCCCGGCGGACCACATCGAGCGGCTCGAGGAGCTCAAGGCGCTCGGCGTCGACCAGTTCGCCGTCTACCTCCAGCACGACGGCAAGGCGCAGACGCTTGAGGCGTACGGGGAGACCGTGATCCCCGCGGTGCGGGAGCAGGTCGCCGCCAAGTCCTGATCGCGCCGCCCGCGGGTAACCGTCATCGGTCCGTACGATGGTTAGACCGCCGGGTGGGCGGGCGCGCGACGAGGGGGACCCATGGGCGAGCCGCGGTCGATGCGCGTCGGCGGCCGGCTGTCGCTGGACTTCCTCAACACGGTCCACCCGCGCCACGGGCCGGACCCGGTTGAGGGACTGCGCGACTATGCGGCGGTCCTCGACTGGGCGGCCGAGGGCGGGGTGGCCGTGCCCTCGGGGGTGCCCGCCCTGCGGCGGATGGCCGCGGCGGAGCCGTTGGCGGCGGCGTTGGCGCATGCGCAGGTGCTGGCGTTCCGTGAGTCCCTGCACGGGGTCTTCGTGGCCTCGATGGGGGGCCTGCGGGTCGCCGCCGCGGGGCTGGCGAGCGTCAACGCGGTGCTGCGCGACGCGACCGACCACCACGTGCTCGTCGCGGGCCGAGGCGGCGGGGTGCGCGATGGCTGGGCGGAGTCCGACGACCTCGCGCAGGTGCTGTGGCCCCTCGCGATCGACGCGTGGGACGTGCTCACCGAGGTGGCGCTGGACCGGGTGCGCGAGTGCCCGGGCGGCGGCGGCTGCGGGCGGCTCTTCCTTGACACCTCGCGGTCGGGGACGCGCCGGTGGTGCGACATGCGCACCTGCGGCAACCGGGCCAAGGCCCGCGCCCACTACGCCCGCGGGTAGCCCGCGCACGGCGGCCGTCCACAGCGCCGCGAGGCGCCGCCCTCGTCCCCAGATCGCCGCGCGGGCCTGTTGGCCGACGGCGGGGCCAGGCGAGGGTGGGCGCAGCCGGCGGATGGCCCGCCGCACCGTTTCGTGGGAGTTGCCGTGAACGAGACCCCTGTCACCGTGGTGGGCAATGTCGCCACCGAGCTCCGCCCCGGCTCAAGCGCCTCCGGCGCCGATATGGCGACGTTTCGGATCGCCTCGACGGCCCGCCGATTCGACCGCTCGGCCGGGTGCTGGGTCGACGCCCACACCAACTACGCGACCGTGGTCTGCTGGCGCGGCCTGGCGCGGCACGTGCTGGCCAGCCTGCACAAGGGCCAGCCGGTGGTCGTGACCGGCAAGCTGCACCTGAAGTCGTGGGAGAAGGACGGCAAGTCCGGGCTCACCGCGGAGATCGAGGCCGTCGCCGTCGGGCACGACCTGTCCCGCGGCACCAGCGTCTTCACCAAGTGGCAGCGGGAGTCAGCGCCTAGCGACGAGCGTCCGCTCGCGGACGCCCTGGCGGCCGGACCGGAGTCCGCCGCCCCGGCGCCGCCCCTCCCCGACGCGGCGGCGGCCTGACCTCCGCGCGGCCCGTACCCTTGCGCCCATGGCCGAGTTCATTTACGTCATGTCCAAGGCGCGCAAGGCGCACGGCGACAAGGTGATCCTTGACAACGTCACGCTCGCCTTCTACCCGGGGGCGAAGATCGGCGTGGTCGGACCCAACGGCGCCGGCAAGTCCAGCGTGCTGCGCATCATGGCGGGGGTGGACCAGCCGTCCAACGGCGATGCCACCCTCACGCCGGGCTACTCCGTCGGGATGCTCGAGCAGGAGCCCCACCTCGACGAGACGAAGTCCGTCCTCGAGAACGTCCAGGAGGGCGTCGCCGAGACGATCGCGATGCGGCAGCGGTTCGACGCGATCTCCGAGGAGCTCGCCGACCCGGAGGCCGACTACGACCGGCTGCTCGCCGAGATGGGCCAGCTGCAGGAGCAGCTCGACCACCGCAACGCGTGGGATCTCGACAACCAGCTCGAGCAGGCCATGGACGCCCTGCGCTGCCCGCCCGGGGACGCCGACGTCTCGGTGCTGTCCGGCGGCGAGAAGCGCCGGGTCGCCCTGTGCAAGCTGCTGCTGCAGGCGCCCGACCTGCTGCTCCTCGACGAGCCCACCAACCACCTCGACGCCGAGAGCGTGCTGTGGCTCGAGCAGCACCTCGAGAAGTACCCCGGCACCGTCGTCGCCGTCACGCACGACCGGTACTTCCTCGACAACGTCGCCCAGTGGATCCTCGAGCTCGACCGCGGCCGCGCCTACCCGTACGAGGGCAACTACTCGACGTACCTCGAGACCAAGGCCGAGCGGATGAAGGTCGAGGGGCAGAAGGACGTCAAGCGGCAGAAGCGCCTCCGCGAGGAGCTTGAGTGGGTGCGCTCCAACGCCAAGGGCCGGCAGGCCAAGAGCAAGGCCCGCCTCGCCCGGTACGAGGAGATGGCGGCCGAGGCGGACAAGTTCCGCAAGCTCGACTTCGAGGAGATCCAGATCCCGCCGGGCCCGCGTCTGGGCGGGGTGGTGGTCGAGGCCGGCGGGCTCACCAAGGGCTTCGGCGACCGGATGCTCATCGACGACCTGTCGTTCACCCTGCCGCGCAACGGCATCGTCGGCGTCATCGGCCCCAACGGCGCCGGCAAGACCACCCTGTTCAAGATGCTGATCGGCGAGGAGGCCCCCGACAGCGGCGAGGTCAAGGTCGGCGAGACGGTCAAGATCGCCTACGTCGACCAGAGCCGCGGCGGCATCGACCCGAAGAAGTCGCTGTGGGAGGTCGTCTCCGAGGGGCTCGACTGGATCAAGGTCGGCAACGTCGAGATGCCCAGCCGCGCCTACGTCAGCGCGTTCGGCTTCAAGGGCCCCGACCAGCAGAAGCCGGCGGGCGTGCTGTCCGGCGGCGAGCGCAACCGGCTCAATCTGGCGCTGACCCTCAAGCAGGGCGGCAACCTGCTGCTGCTCGACGAGCCCACCAACGACCTCGACGTCGAGACGCTGTCGTCGTTGGAGAACGCGCTGCTCGAGTTCCCCGGCTGCGCCGTCGTGGTCAGCCACGACCGGTGGTTCCTCGACCGGGTGGCGACGCACATCCTGGCCTACGAGGGCGACTCCCAGTGGTTCTGGTTCGAGGGCAACTTCGAGGCGTACGAGCGCAACAAGGTGGAGCGGCTCGGGGCCGACGCGGCCCGGCCGCACCGCGTCACCTACCGCAAGCTCACCCGCGGGTGACCGGCGCCTGATGGCCCGCCACCGCTACGACGCGGCGCTGCGGTGGTCGGATATCGACGCCCTCGGCCACGTCAACAACGTCGCCTACCTCTCGCTGCTGCAGGAGGCGCGCGTCGGCCTCTACGCCGCCCGGCTCGGCACGATCGACTGGCAGGAGACCGGGGCGGTGGTGGCCCGCCACGAGATCGAGTACGCCACGCCGCTCACCTTCCGCGCCGAGCCGGTGCCGATCGACCTGTGGGTGACCCGGGTCGGCACCACGTCGTACACGCTGGCCTACGAGATCCGCGACGACGCCGCCGTCTACGCCAGGGCCTCGACCGTCATGGTCAAGTGGGACCTGGTGGCCGGGCGGCCCAAGCCCCTCGACGACGAGGAGCGGCTGGTCCTGGAGTCGCTGCGCGACGAGGTCGCGCCGGAGTGACAGCCGAGGGGCCGACGGCGGGGGAGGCGCCCACCTGGGGGGCGGTCTTGGCTCTGGCTGGCGCGCACGAGGCGCTGGGCCTGGCGTCGTACCTGCGCCGGCTGACCGCGCTGGACTCGCGTGCGGCGGTGCGGATCCAGGCGCGCGGAGCGGTCGCGGGGGTGTTCGCCGGGCCGCCCTTCGAGGTGGTCGCGCTGCGCCCGGTGGCCCTGGCCGCGCCTGTCGACGTGGATGCCACCGTGTCGGCGCAGCGGCTGCTGGAGCGCCTCGACGAGGTGGCGCCGGGTGAGGCGATCACGCTGCCGCCGCCCGTGGTCGGCCCGGCCTGGGCCGGGCTGCTGCCGCCGCGCACCGGGTGGGCGCAGGCTGGCGAGGTGGAGGCCGTGGCGGTGGCCGCGGCCGTGCGGTCGGGGATCGTCTCGTTCCGGGAGAAGGCCGATCGCATTCCCGAGGCCGAGCGGACCGTCGACCGGCTCGACGCGATGGCCCGAGAGGTGTGGCGCACGCCGATCGTCGGCTCGGTGCCGCTGCGCGCCGCCCACGCAGCCGAGGCGCTCGGCCTGCTGGGCCGCGAGGGCGACGTGATCGCGTCGGCGAGCGGCGCCTGGCGGCGGCTGCGCTGCGCAGGCGGCTCGGTCGCCGTGCGCGACCTCGACGTCCCCGGCCTCGCCCTGCTCTTCAGCTGAAGCCGGCCGCCTCGGCGCCGGTCAGGCGTCCTCGGTGTTCTGCATCGAGAAGGCGGCCATGATCAGGTAGCGCCAGAGCCGGTCGTCCTGCGCCTCGGTGAGGCCCAGGGAGTCCACCGCGACCCGCATGTGCGCCAGCCAGGCGTCCCGGGCGGCCGAGTCGATCGCGTACGGCGCGTGGCGCATCCGCAGCCGCGGGTGGCCGCGCTCATCGGAGTACGTCGTGGGCCCGCCCCAGTACTGCTCAAGGAACATCCGCAGCCGCTCGGCGGCCGGGCCCAGGTCCTGCTCGGGGTACATCGGGCGGAGTTGCGGGTCGGCGGCGACCTCGGCGTAGAAGCGGGCCACCAGGCGCTCGAAGGCCGGGTGCCCGCCGATCTCGTCGTAGAAGGTCGGCTCCTGCGCTGGCTCGCTCACCCGGCCAGTGTCTCAGGGCGCGTCGCTGCCCTCATCGCCTCCGCCGACTCTGCGCGCGCGAGCGCCTCAGCGGCGGCCCCGATGTTGCGCACCATGGACCCGAAGACCACCCCGTGGAAGGGCGCGACCGCCCACCAGTACAGGTGCCCGAGGAACCCGTGCGGGGCGAAGACGGCCCGCTGGCGGTACGTCGAGCGGCTCGGCCCGGCGGGCGCCACCCCGAACTCCAGCCAGGCCAACCCCGGCAGCCGCATCTCGGCGCGCAGCCGCAGCAGCTCGCAGGGCAGCCGCTCCTCCACCCGCCAGAAGTCGAGCGACTCGCCCACGACCACCCGGTCGGGGTCCCGCCGGCCGCGGCGCAGCCCGACCCCGCCGACCGCGCGATCGGCGATCCCGCGCAGCTCCCAGGCCCAGGGCAGCGAGTAGTAGCCGCGGTCTCCACCGATCCCCTCGACGATGCGCCACAGTGCCTCGGCAGGCGCGTCCACCACGGCCTCACGCGCGTCCTCGTACAACGAGCCGCCCGCCCAGTCCGGGTCGCTCGGCAGCGGATCGCTCGGAGCCCCCGGCGTGGAGGCCGAGGACCAGCGGGTGGCGACATCGGCCTCCTTGACCCGCTTGAGCGCCAGCTCCACGGCGCGCTCGAAGCCGACGAGCCCCTCCGGCGGGTCGGGGATGTACGCGGCGATGTCGTGCTCGTGCGCGAGCGCCTCGTTGCGCAGCGATTCGACCAGCGGGCGGGCGATGGCGCTGGGCACCGGGGTGATCGCCCCGACCCAGTGCGCGGAGAGCCCCGGTGTCAGCACCGGGACCTGGACGATGAGCCGCTTGGGCAGCCTGGCGACCACCGCGTAGCGCTTCATCATGTCGGCGTAGGTGAGGATGTCCGGGCCGGCGATGTCGAACTCGCGCGACACCTCAGGGGGCAGCGATGCGGCGGCCACCAGGTAGCGCAGCACGTCGCGGATCGCGATGGGCTGGATGCGGTTGCTGGCCCAGCGCGGCACCACCATCGCAGGCAGCCGCTCGGTCAGGTGGCGGAGCATCTCGAACGACGCCGACCCGCTGCCGATGATCACGGCGGCCCGCAGCACGGCGGTGGGAACGCCGGCGCCGAGCAGGATGCGCCCCACCTCGAGCCGGGACGCCAGGTGCGGGGACACCCGCTCCTCGCGCGGCTGCGGCCCGCCGAGGTAGACGATCCGGCGGATCCCGGCCCGCTGGGCTTCGATCGCGAACGTCTCGGCGGCCCTGCGGTCGCGGTCAACGAAGTCCTCGCTGGCTAGGGAGTGCACGAGGTAGAAGGCGACCTCGACGCTGTCCAGGGCTGCGCGAACCGACGCCGCGTCTTGGAGGTCGCCGCGGGCCACCTCGACCTGGTCGGACCATGCGCGTCCGCGCAGCCGGGAGGGGTCACGGGCCAGGCAGCGCACGCGGTAGCCCGCGGCGAGCAGCTCTGGGACCAGCCGGCCGCCGATGTAACCGGTGGCCCCGGTGACCAGCACCAGCGGCGCCGGGGGGTCATTGCGCTCATCCGCCACGCAGTGAGTGTGCGCCCCGTGCGGCGTCTGCGCACCTTCGGCCGGCCGGGTCAGGGGGTGTCGGTCAGCGGAGGCTGGGCGGCGGGGCCGGAGGTGGGCGGTCGGACGCCGGCGGCCTCGAGCGCGGCCATCAAGCGAACCCGCAGGGCGCGGGCGACCACCAGGTGCTTGCCGGGGACGGTCTGGACCTGGACCCGGAAGGTGACCGCCACCGGGGTCATCGTCTCCACCGCGACGATCGGCTCTTCGTCCAGGACGACGTCGGCCCACTCGGGGTCGCGCCCGAAGGCGATGGCCTCGGCGCGGAGGACTCCCGACACCGCCTCGATGTCCTCTCCGTACGGGATGGGCACGTCTGCCACCGCCAGCCCGTATCCCTGCGAGCGGTTGCCAAGCGCGCCGATCGTGCCGTTGGGGACGTACCAGACCACGCCGGAGGCGTCCCGCAGCTCCGTCACCCGCAGCCCGACGCGCTCGACCGTGCCCACCGCGTCGCCGATGTCGATCACGTCGCCGACGCCGTACTGGTCCTCAAGGATCATGAAGATCCCGGAGAGGAAGTCCTTGACGAGGCTTTGCGCCCCGAAGCCCACGGCGATGCCGACGAGGCCGGCGCTGGCCAGCAGCGGGGCCATGTTGACCCCCAGCTCGCTGAGCACGATCAGGGCGGCAAGCCCGAAGAGGGTGACGGTGACCAGGCTCTTGAGCAGCGATGAGACCGCGCCGATCCGCGCCCGGTAGCGCTCGATGGCCTGGGCGTCGGCTGCGCGCTGGCCGGAGACCACCGGGCTCGTCGCCATCCGCCGGCTGATGGCGTTGTTGGCCATGCTGCGGGCGAGCCGATCGGTCAACCGGTGGATCGCCCAGCGCAGCACGAACGCCAGCACCACCGTCACCGCGATGACGATCAGTGCGTTGCCCTCGATCGAGAAGGGGTTCTCCGCCGTTGCCACGCGCGTGATGCTAGCCAGCCCGGGCTGGGGTGGCGTCGAGGCCGCTCACCGCTGCGGCGAAGGCCAGGGTGTCGGCCGACAGCTCGATCGACTTCGAGAGCGCCCGCGCCCCATGGCCGACGTCCCCCTCGCGCCGCACCAGCACGGGTCGCGGCGAAGAGGTGGCGTGCTGCAGCGCCGCGCACATCTTGCGCGCGTGCATCGGATCGACGCGGGTGTCGCCGTCGAAGACCTGGAAGAGCACGGCCGGGTACGCGGTCCCCTCGCGCACGTGGTGGTACGGAGAGTAGCCGAGCAGCCAGCCCAGCTGCTCGGGGTCTTCGGCGGTGCCGTACTCGACGGCCCAGGTCGCGCCCAGGCCGAACTTCTCGAAGCGCACCATGTCAAGCAGCGGGGCGCTGCAGACCACCCCCGCGAAGAGGTCCGGCCGACGGGTCAGCGCGGCGCCGACCAGGAGCCCGCCGTTCGACCCGCCGGAGATGACCAGCCGGTCGGGCGTGGTCCAGCCTTCCGCGATCAGCCACTCGGCGGCCGCCTCGAAGTCCTCGAAGCTGCGCTGCTTGTGGGCGAGCATCCCGTCGCGGTGCCACTCCTCGCCCTCTTCTCCGCCGCCGCGGATGTTGGCGACGGCATACACCCCGCCGGCCTCGACCCAGCCGAGGATGCTCGCGGAGAACGCCGGCGTCAGAGGCAGGCCGAACCCGCCGTAGCCGTACAGGATGGTGGGCCGCGGCTGGGCGGGCTGCCCGTCGTCGCTCGCGGGGAAGACCACGAACATCCGCACCTGAGTGCCGTCCGCAGACGTGTAGACCACCTGACGGGCGGTGACATCCGGGACCTCGACGGTGCCGGGAGCAGTGGCCCACAACGTGGTCGTCCCGGTGCGGGCGTCCCAGCGCTGCACCGAGACCGGGGTGGTGTGGTCGGTGTAGGCGAACCATGCCTCGTGGCCGCCCTCGGGCCGCTCCACGATCCCGCTGATCGACCCGACGCCGGGCAGCGGCACCTCGCCGGTGCGCCGGCCCGTCTCCAGGTCATGGACGGTGATCTCGCCGACGGTGTGCCGGGTCCACGAGCACAGCAGCACGCCGCGCTCGAGCTCGGGGCCGTCCAGGATCGCGTACCCGTCCAGGACCGCCTCGGGGTCTTCGGGCACCAGGTCCTCCCAGGCTCCCGACACCAGCCCCTCGGGGGTGGCCACCGCGAGCCGACCGCGCGGGGCCCCAAGGTCGGTGAACACGTACATCCGGCCGTCGCGGCCAGCCTCGAAGCCGGTCTGGGCGTCGACGCCGATCTGGACCTCCGCGAATGCCGGCGCCTCGATCGGCCCGGCGGACAGGTCGGCCACCCACAGGTCGTTGCGTGGGGCCGTGCCCTCGCTGGCCGAGACCTGCAGCCAGCGGCCGTCCCGGCTGACTGACACGCCGTAGTAGTTCGTCTTCAGCAGCCCGTCGCCGAACACCAGGGTGTCGGTCGAGGGGTCCGTGCCGACGCGGTGCAGCCAAACCCGGCGGTGGTACTGCGCTTCGTCCTCGGGAAGGTCGGAGGGGTCGAGCCGCCGCACGTAGTAGAACGCGGCGCCGCCGGGCAGCCAGGCGACGGGGGAGTACCGCGCCCGGTCGATCGGGCCGTCGACGTCGGCGCCCGTCTCGACCTCGAGGACGCGCAGCACGGACTCCTCACGGCCTCCCTCGGAGACTTGGTACGCGAGCAGCGCGCCCTCCTTGGAGGGCTGCCAGGAGTCGAGCGTGGTGGCGCCGGACGGGTCCATCGCCATCGGGTCGAGCAGCACCCGCTCGGTGCCGTCTGGGTCGACCGTGAGCAACTGCGCGTGCTCTTGGTCCGCGGTGCGGCGCATGAAGAACTGCCGCTCTCCGCGCCAGACGGGCGGGGAGATCGCGCCGGCTGCGAGCAGGGCGGTGAGCCGCTCGCGGAACATCCCCACCGAGGCCCAGCCAGCCCGCGCGTCGGCGTAGAGCGCTGTCCTGGGCTGAAGACCAGGCGGCCGTGCGCGCGTCGTCGGCGTCCTCAAGCCACCGGTACGGGTCGGGAACATCCTGGCCATGGAGCCGGTCGACGAGGTCGAGTCGCTCGGCTTGCGGGTAGCGAGGGCCACCCAGTCGCGCGTCCGCAGTCACGACCCGCGACCCTACGGCACACTGGGGTCGTGCCTGCGTCACACGCGCTGGTCCTCAACGCCTCGTACGAGCCCCTGTGCGTGGTGACGCTGAGGCGCGCCGTGGTGCTGGTCCTCGCGGAGAAGGCCTTGGTCGTGGAGCACGGCGAGGGGTCGGTCCGCTCGGAGCGGCTGACCCTTGCCGCACCCTCGGTGGTGCGGCTGACGCGCTACGTGCGCGTCCCGTACCGCCGCACGGCGCCGCTGACCCGACGTGCCGTGCTGGAGCGCGACGGCCACTCCTGCGCGTACTGCGCCCGGCGCGCCGAGTCGGTCGACCATGTCGTGCCGAAGTCGCGCGGCGGCCGGCACGAGTGGGCGAACGTGGTGGCTGCCTGCCTGCGCTGCAACCGGACCAAGGGGGATCGCATGCTCGGCGAGCTCGGCTGGACCCTGCACTTCGCTCCCGCGCCGCCCCCGCCCACGACCGCCCTGCTGCTGGTCGCCGGGCGCCGCGATCCGGCCTGGTCGCCCTACCTGGCGCCGCAGGCGGTGAGCGCGTGAGCGAGCTCCACGACCTGACCGCGCTGGAGCAGGGGGCGGCGGTCCGCGCCGGCGAGGTGTCGGCCACCGAGCTGGCCGAGCACTACCTGGCGCGCATCGAGGCGGGCAACGAGGCGGTGGGGGCGTTCACCGTGGTGACGCGCGCGCTCGCCCTGGAGATGGCCGAGGCGGCCCAGCGCCGGCTGGCCGACGCCGACGGGGCGCCCACCCCGCCGCTGCTCGGCGTCCCGGTGCCGGTCAAGGACCTCGCGTTCGTGGCGGGGGTGCCGTGCCGGCTCGGCTCGCGGGCGTACGACCTCGTCCCGGCCGCGGACGACTACGTGGTGACCCGCCTGCGGGAGGCGGGGGTGGTCTTCACCGGCAAGACCGCCACCCCCGAGTTCGGGCTGCCCTGCTACACCGAGACGCTGGTGGGGCCGCCGGCCCGCACCCCGTGGGACCTCGAGCGGTCTGCGGGGGGCTCCAGCGGCGGGGCCGCGGCCGCGGTGGCCGCCGGGCTCGCCCCGGTCGCGCACGGCAGCGACGGCGGCGGGTCCATCCGGATCCCGGCCAGCGTGTGCGGGCTCGTCGGGCTCAAGCCGTCCCGCGGACGGATCAGCAACGGCCCGCTGCGCGACCCGGTGGGGGAGCTGCCCACTCAGGGCCCGTTGGCGCGCACGGTCGCCGACGCCGCGGCGCTGCTCGACGCGATGGCCGGGCCCTGGCCGGGCGACCCGTATCCGGCGCCCCCGCTTCCGCCCGGCGAGACGTTCCTGGACCACGCCGGCCGCGACCCGGGGCGGCTGGTGATCGGCCGCTACCGGACCCCGGTCCTGGCCGACATCGAGGTCCACCCCGACTGCGTCGCGGCGTACGACGAGGCGACCGAGCTGCTGGTGTCGCTCGGCCACGAGGTGGTGGAGGTCGGGCCGCCGTTCACCCACGACGTGGTGCCGCAGTTCGAGGCGCTGTGGTCCGTGCTTGCGCTGCTGACCCCGGTGGCGCCCGACGACGAGGCTTCGCTGCTGCCGCTCACCCGGTGGCTGCGCGAGCGCGGGACCCAGGTCAGCGGGATCCAGCTGGCCGGGGCGGTGTCCATGTGCCGACTGCTCTCCAGGGTCGCCATCCAGGCCACCGCCCACTGCGACGCGGTGCTGGCGCCGACGCTGGCCCAACCGCCGGCGCTCGTCGGCGGGCTGCGCGACGACGCGGACCCCTGGCGCGACTTCGACAACCAGAAGCGCTTCTCCCCGTTCACCGCCGTCTACAACGTCACCGGCCAGCCGGCCGTCAGCCTTCCCCTGCACTGGGCTGACAGCGGCCTGCCGATCGGCGTCATGCTCGCCGGCCGGCCGTACGGCGAGGCGGCGCTGATCGCGCTGGCGGCCCAGATCGAGGCGGCGCGGCCCTGGGCCCACCGCAAGCCCGCCCTCTGGTGATCCCTCAGACGGGCGTCTGCCGGTTGAGGTCGCTGCGCAGCGTCCAGACGTACGCGGGCACGCCGAGCAGGAACAGCATCATCCAGGCGTACACCGACTCCTGGCCGGCGCCGGCGATCGCCACCACGGAGTAGACGAAGCCCAGGCCGGCGATCAGGCCGTTGCGCACCAACCGGTGCAGGGGGACCGCGTGGCGGGTGGCGAACGACCACACCAGCTCGGCCCCGGCGCTGAACGCGTAGGGCACCAGGGTCGCCACCGTGGCGAGCAGGACGATCGTGTTGTAGACGTCGACGAGTTCGCCGCTGGAGAAGTTCAGCACGATGACGATCATCGCCAGGCCGCTCGACACCAGCAGCCCGATCACGGGCACGCCCTTGGGGTTGAGGCGCTGGAACCGGCTGGGGAACAGGTGGTCGCGGGCCGCGGCCATCGGCACCTGGGACTGGATCAGGATCAGGCCGAGCATCGCGCCCGCGCAGGAGATCACGGCGACCACAGACATCGCGGTGCCCGGCCCACGGCCCGAAGACGATCTCCGCGGAGTCGGCAAGCGGGGCGCTGGAGTTGACCAGGACTGGTCGCGGGGGACGGTGCCGAAGACCGAGAACGTGCTCAGCAGGTAGAGCGCGGCGACGCCCGAGCGTGCCCAGGACCGTGGCCCGCGGGATGGTCTTCTCCGGCTCGTGCACGTCGTCGGCCGGAACGCACGCCGACTCGAGGCCGATGAACGCGAAGAGGGTCAGCGGCAGGCAGGCCGCGATGGCCCCCCAGAACGAGTAGCCGTCGGCGATGAACGGCTGCAGGTATTCCGGGTTGAGGGCGAACAGCCCGGCGACCCCCAGCAGCAGCAGGGGCACCGCCTTGAGCAGGGTGAGGATCGCCGTGACAAGGCCCCCGGCCGCGGCGCCCCGCAGGTTGATCGCGGTGAGCAGGGCCACCGCAGCCGACGGCGACCAGCGATCTCGAGGCGCGCGGTTGCCGTCCACCGCCGGCACGAGTGAGCCGACGTAGCCGACGAGCGCCACGGAGATCGCGCCCACGCTGACCCACAGCCCGATCCAGTAGTTCCAGGCGGTCTGGAAGCCGAGGAAGTCGCCGAAGCCGCTGCGCGCGAAGGCGTACGGCCCGCCCGTCTGGGGGATCCGGCGGGCGAGCGAGGCGAAGGTCAGCGCCAGGGCCAGTGAGCCCGCGGCGGTGATCGCGAACGCGACCAGGCTCACCGAGCCGTACGCGGCCAGGCTGGCTGGGAGGAGGAAGACCCCCGACCCGATCATCGTCCCGGCGACCAGGCCGGTCGCGACCCACACCCCCATCTGCTTGCGCTGGGGGGCCTCCTGCGGGGCTGCCTGGTCTGTCTGCACCGTCATGCCGCGCATCCTGCCGGACGGTGAGCGCGGGCGTGCGCGGTCGGGCAGACTTCGAGGCGTGATCGACTCCGCGCTGCGCGAGCTAGCCTCGACCCACGGCATCTCCACCGAGTACTGGGATTGGCGCGGACGGCATGTCCAGGTGGGCCGCGACGCCTTGGTCGCCGTGCTCGCGGGGCTAGGGGTCGAGGCGGCGACGCCCGAGGCCGCCCAGGTCGCGGTCACCGCCGACCGCGCGGCGCGCTGGTCACGCATGCTGCCGCCCACTGTGGTCGCACGCCGCGGGGCGTCTCCGTGGTTCTGGGTCCATGTGCCGCATGGCGAGCCAGCCGAGGTGTGGATCGAGTTGGAGGACGGGGGCCGCCGCCACGACATCGCGCAGGTCGACCACTGGGTCGATCCGATGCGCATCGGCGGCGCGCTGATCGGCGAGGCGACCTACGCCGTGCCCTCGGACCTGCCCGCTGGCTACCACGCGCTGCGGGCCCGCTGCGGTGACACGACGGCGACGGCGACGCTGATCGTGGCCCCCGACCGCCTTGAGATCCCCGCGGCCTTGGAGCGGGGCCGTGCCTGGGGATTCCTCACCCAGCTGTACGCGGTGCGGTCGCGCCGCTCGTGGGGGATCGGCGACCTCGGCGACCTCGCCGACCTCGCCGCGTGGAGCGGCCACGAGCTGGGCGCCGGGTTTGTGTTGGTGAACCCGCTGCACGCGGGGTCGCCGGCCACGCCGATCGAGCCCTCGCCCTATCTGCCCGCGTCGCGCCGCTTCGCCAACCCGCTCTACCTGCGGCTGGAGGCGGTGCCCGAGGCGGCCTACCTCGGGGCCGCGCGGGCCGAGTTCGACCGGCTGGCCGAGCACGGTCGCGCCCTGACCGACGCGGACGTCATCGACCGCGACGCCTGCTGGCCACTCAAGCGACGGGCGCTCGAGCTGCTGTGCGCGGTCGAGCTCACCCCCGGGCGGGCCGCCTCGCTGGCCGCCTACCGCGAGCGCGAGGCGGAGGGGCTCGGCGAGTTCGCCACCTGGTGCGCGCTGGCCGAGGTCCACGGAGGGGCCCTGGAGGAGTGGCCGGAGGAGTTGCGCGACGCGCGATCGGAGAGCGTGGCCGCCGAGCGGCTGCGGCTGTCGGACGCGGTGGAGCTGCACGTCCGGGCGCAGTGGTGGCTCGATGAGCAGCTGGCCGCCGCCGCCACCGCGGCGCGCGACGCCGGGATGGGCATCGGGATCGTGCACGACCTGGCCGTCGGGGTCGACCCCGACGGGGCCGATCCGTGGGTGCTGGGTGACCTGCTGGCGGGCGACTGCAGCGTCGGGGCCCCGCCGGATGCGTACACCCAGGCCGGGCAGGACTGGTCGCAGCCGCCCTGGCGCCCGGATCGCCTCGCCGAAGTCGGCTACGCGCCCTACCGGGCGATGCTGCGCACGGTGCTCCGGCACGCCGGCGGGCTGCGCGTCGACCATGTGCTGGGGTTGTTCCGGCTCTGGTGGGTGCCGGCCGGGATGTCGCCGACCGAGGGCGCGTACGTCCGGTACGACCACGAGGCGCTGATCGGCATCCTGTTGCTCGAGGCCGAGCGCGCGGGCGCCGTGGTGATCGGCGAAGACCTCGGGACCGTCGAGCCCTGGGTGCGCGACTACCTACGCGAGCGCGGGGTCTTCGGCACCTCGGTGCTGTGGTTCGAGCGCGGCTGGTCCGACGAGGCGCTGCGCCCCGAGCACTGGCGCGAGCTGTGCCTGGCCTCGGTCACGACGCACGACCTGCCGCCGACCGCGGGCTACCTGGCCGGGGTCCACGTCGACCTGCGCGGCTCACTGGGCCTGCTGGAGCGCGCGGTCGAGGACGAGCGGGCCGTCCACGAGGCCGATGTCGCCGAGTGGACCGCGCTGCTCGTGGAGCTCGGGCTGCTGCGCGAGGGCGCCGGCGAGCGGGAGGTCGTCGAGGCGCTGCACCGGTTCTTGGTCCGCACGCCGTCACGGCTGCTGGGCGTCGCGCTGCCCGATGCGGTCGGCGACCGGCGCCCGGTGAACCAACCCGGCACGCACCACGAGTACCCGAACTGGCGGGTGCCGATGACCGACTCGGCCGGCGCCGCGGTGCTGCTTGAGGACCTGCCCGCGCATCCGCGGCTGCGCTCGCTCGTCGAGGCGGTGCGCGGCTAGCCCGCGTCGCAGGCCCGTGCGCGCATCGCGCGCAGCACCCCGTCGCGCCCCTCGGCCACCAGCCGGCGGGCCGCGGGGTTGAGGTCGGGGTTCGCCTGCAGGAACGCCTCGGCGAGGTCGGCGGTCTGCTGCTCGACCAGCAGCGCGGGAAACAGCCCGACCGTGATGTTCGAGGCCATCTCGGTCGTGCGACTGGCCCAGACGTCGGGCACCTGGGTGAAGAAGCGGGCCGCGTACGGGCGCAGCAGGTCGAGCTGGTCGGCCTGCTGGAAGCCGCCGATGGTGGCCGTCTGCATGGCGTTGGGCAGCAGGTCCGCATCGACGACCTTGGCCCAGGCCCCCGCCTTGGCCTCGGCGCTGGGCACCGCGGCGCGAAGCGCGGCGGCGTAGCGCTCTCCGCTGGAGGTCGCGTCGCGGGCCAACTCGGCCTCGATCGCGTCGGCGGGCTCGGCCCCCGTGGCGATGAGCCGCCCGAGGAGCGGCCAGCGCAGGTCAGGGTCCAGTGCCAGCCCGTCCGGGACGGCCGAGCCGTCGAGCAGCCCGCGCACGGCCTCGAGCTCGTCGGGCGTGCTGGCGAAGTTGGCGAAGGCGCGCGCGAAGGCGAGTTGGTGGTCGGAGGCCGGCTCGGCCTCCTGCAGCAACCCGAAGAAGGCGGCGGCGACCCGGCGGACGAGGTCGGGGCGGTGGGACGGGTGGGCGAACTGGTCGATGACCAGCTTCGCCTGGCGCAGGATCGTGCCCACGGTCACCAGGTCGGACTCGGCGGCCACCCCGCGCACGACCAGCTCGAGGAAGTCGGTGGCGCTCATCTCGGCGTCGCGGGTCATGTCCCAGGCGGCGGCCCACAGCAGCGCCCGGGTGAGGGAGTCGTCGAGGGCGGCCAACGAGGTGGTGGCCGTGTGGAGGGACCGATCGTCGAGGCGGATCTTGGCGAAGGTGAGGTCGCCGTCGTTGAGCAGCAGCAGGTCAGGCTGCCCCACGCCGACCAGCTGCGGCACCTCGGTCACGGCGCCGACGAGGTCCAGCTCGACGCGGTCGCGGAGCACGAGCCGGTCGCCGGCGCGGTCGTACAGGCCGACGCCGATGCGGTGCGAGCGCAGCGTGGGGTAGTCGCTCGGGGCCTCCTGGGCGACGGCGAACTCGGCGTACGAGCCGTCCGGCCCCACGGTGAAGGCCGGGCGCAGGGTGTTGCAGCCGGCCGTCTCCAGCCACTCCTTCGACCAGGCCGACAGGTCGCGGCCGGATTCGCGCTCCAGCTCGGAGAGCAGGTCGCCGAGGGTGGTGTTCTGCCAGGCGTGGCGGTCCATGTAGGTGCGGACACCGGCCATGAACGGCTCGACGCCGACCCATGCGACGAGTTGGCGCAGGACGGAGGCGCCCTTGGCGTAGGTGATCCCGTCGAAGTTCTGCTTGGCGGTCTCCAGGTCGGGCGCGTCGGCGGCGATCGGGTGGGTCGACGGCAACTGGTCTTGGCGGTAGCCCCAGGCCTTGCGCCCGGTGGCGAAGCCGGTCCAGGACCCGGTGAACCGGGTCGCCTCGGCCGCGGAGTGGTAGGCCATGAACTCGGCGAACGACTCGTTCAGCCACAGGTCGTCCCACCACCGCATGGTCACGAGGTCGCCGAACCACATGTGGGCCATCTCGTGCAGGATCGTGTTGGCGCGGGCATCGCGCGAGGCGTCGGTGACCTTGCTGCGGAAGACCATGTCCTCCAAGAAGGTCACGCAGCCCGCGTTCTCCATCGCGCCGGCGTTGAACTCCGGCACGAACAGCTGGTCGTACTTCGCGAACGGGTACGGGCGCCCGTACTGCTCCTCGAAGAAGGCGAAGCCCTGCTTGGTGACCTCGAGGATCTCGTCGGGGTCGAGGTACTGCCCGAGCGAGGCCCGGCAGAACACCCCGAGCGGGATCGTGGAGCCGTCGGCGCGGACGTACTCATCGCGGACCGAGTAGTACGGGCCGGCGACGAGCGCCGTGATGTACGTCGAGATGCGCGCCGTCGGGGCGAACCCCCAGCGGGCGACCCCGTCGGAGACCGGCTGCGGCTCGGGGGTGGGGGAGTTGGAGACGACCTGCCAGTCGGCGGGCGCGGCCACGGTGAGCTGGAAGGTGGCCTTGAGGTCGGGCTGGTCGAAGCAGCTGAAGACCCGCATCGCGTCGCGCGGCTCGTGCTGCGTGTAGAGGTAGACCGAGCCGTCGACCGGGTCGGTGAACCGGTGCAGCCCCTCGCCGGTGCGCGAGTACGCGCATTCCGCGACGACGCGCACCGTGTTGTCGGCGGCCAGGCCGGACAGCGCGATCCGGGCGCCGGTGACGGCGGTGGCCGGGTCGAGCCGCACCCCGTTGAGCTCGATCTCCAGCACCGACTCGGCGGCGAGGTCGATGAACGTGCCCGCCCCGGGCTCCTCGCAGCCGAACCGCACGGCCGTCTCGCTGCGGAAGGTCGTCTCGGACGTGGTGAGGTCGAGCCGCACGTCGTAGGACTCCACCTTGAGCAGGCGGGCGCGTTCCCGCGCCTCGGCGCGGGTCAGGTTCATCTCGGCAGGGGTGCCGGGCACGGGTGCTCCCTCGGTCGGGTCGTGGGAGGCGGCCCGGAGGCCGCCCAACCGGGGTCACGCTAGTCGGCCGGAGCCGGAATCGCGGCACAGATTGCGGTGGGACGGGGCCGCGTCCGCAAGACTGCCCGCCGCGGCGGGCGGGGCGGGCTATCCGTCCCCCGGCCGCGTGGGGCGTCCTCCCGCCCTCGGGACGCGGCTGACAGAATCCGCCGCATGCGCGTCCACCTCGGCTCCGATCACGCCGGCCTCGATCTCAAGCAGCGCCTCGCCGACCACCTCCAGGAGGCGGGCCACGAGGTCGTCGACCACGGCCCGGCGGTCTACGACGCGCTGGACGACTACCCGCCGTTCTGCCTGCGCGCCGCCGAGGCGGTGATCGACGACCCCGGCAGCCTCGGCGTCGTCATCGGCGGCTCGGGCAACGGCGAGCAGATCGCCGCCAACAAGGTGCCGGGCGTCCGCGCGGCCCTCGCGTGGAGCCTGGAGACCGCGCAGCTCGCGCGGGAGCACAACGACGCCAACGTCGTCTCCGTGGGCGGCCGCATGCACCCCGCAGAGGAGGCGATCGCGTTCGTCGACCGCTTCCTGGCCACGCCGTACTCCGGCGAGGAGCGGCACAGCCGGCGGATCGCGATGCTCAGTCAGTACGAGCAGACGGGCGACCTGCCCCCCCTGCCGGGGGAGTAGCCGGGCGGGGGGCCCTGGGGGCCTCGGCCACCCGGGGGCCCTGCTTGAGCGGCAGCGCGGCGGCCGCCACGTGATCGGCCGGGCGAGGGCGCGCGACGTCTCGGGCGCGCATCGAGCCCTCGACCCCGACGATGGACGGGGCCGAACCCGTCAGCCCGCGAAGCGCCCGCTCGTCGTCCCGCTCGGCCATCAGCCCCTCGCCTCCCTGGTCGACGCGCTCGCCGACTCCTTCGCGTGCGCCCCCATCATCGCCTCAGAACACCCACGGGCACCATGGGCGCGGCTCGTGTGACATCGCCGCCGACCAGCGGGCGATCGCGGCCCGGTCGCCGTGGATCCGGCCCGCCTCGGCGTACTGCACCAGGCTGGACCCACCGAGGAAGGCCGCTCCGATGTCGGCCACGTCGCAGCGCACGTCTGGTTCGCTGGCGACGCGGACCGCCTCGCCGCCCTCCGGCCGAAGCACCAGCCGCCAGGTGCCTGCCGCGTGCCCGGTGAACCCGTCGGAGACCGCCACGACGAGGTCTGCGGGCGCCGCGTACGTCCGGGCCGCGATGGCCGCGGGCAGGTCCAGCACGCGGACCCACAGGGTGTCGGCCACGGACCGCACCACCCCGCGCACTCCCGCCATCATCGTCAGGATCGGGTCGTCGACCGGGGCCAGCCGCCACTCGACGGTGTTGGTCAGGTCGTGGCCGAGCAGCACGCGCCACACCGCGGCCCGGGATGCCGGGTCGACCGCGGCGAGCTCGCGGATCCGCACGGTCCCGGTCGGCCCGCCGGGGCCCCACTCCTGCTTGACCGCGTAGAGCGCGTACGCGCGGGCCTCGCCGTCGCGCTCGACCACCAGGGCCCGCAGCTCGCAGGCGCCGTCGCGGCGGTGCTCGGGGTCGTCGATGCGGTACGCCCAGCGGGCGTCGGTCGTCGTGGCCAGGTGGCCGGGCCGCTGCGGCCCGGTGACGGCGTCGACGGCGTCGACCGCGGCGCGGGCCTCGGCCGGGGTGGTGATCCGCGCGCGGAGCCCGGCCTCGCCCTCGACCGGCGGCAGCAGGGCTGCGTCGCCGGGCAGCTCGAGGGCTGCGCGGTGGGCGGCCACTCCGTATCCGAAGCGGCCGTAGATGGTGGGCTCGCTCGACCAGAGGACCGCCACCGGCTCACGGTTGGCCGAAGCGATGTCGTCGAGCTGCCGCCGCATCAGCGCGCGGGCGACTCCGCGGCGGCGGTGGGTCGGCAGCACCCCGACCCAGGTGATGCCGGCTGCGGGGACGTACCTGCCGCCAGGGACGGCCAGCCGCAGGGAGTACGCGGAGGCGATGCCGGCGGCGGCGCCGTCGAGGTAGGCGACCAGCGAGCGGTCCATCTCGAGGGTGGCCTTGTCCGCGGCCAGCCCGTCGCTCTGCCAGGTGTAGCCGAAGGCGATCTCGTCGATCCGGCGGAACTCCTCCCAGTCGCCGCCGAACGGTCTGACGTCGAGGTCCGTGCCGCTGGTGTCCATGCCGCCGTTATACCTGGGGCTGGCCGTGAGGGGCACGCGGTTATCGCCCAGGGGCAGGCGGGCGACGGCGGTCAGGAGTGCCGGAGCAGGCCGAGCACGGCGTCGCGCGCCTCGGCGCCCACCAGGGCCCCGAACGAGCCCCAGACCGGGTCGGTGGCCTCATCGAAGAGCGCGGCCAGGTGCGCCGAGTCCCGGGCGGCGAGGTCGGCCGCCTCCACCAGCGAGGCCGGCGGCTCCAGCACGCACTCGGCGAAGCGCCCGGCATACGCGCTCAGCACCTGCTCGGCCACGGGGTAGTCCTCGGGCGCCACCCGCGCCGCGACGAGCCACGGGGACGAGAGCGCACGCAGCCGCAGGGGAACGGGCAGCCCGCCGAGCGAGGGGGCGGCGGCCAGGCCGGCCCGGATCTGGTCCAGCCCGGCGTAGACCGCCTCGAACCAGTCCGGGTCCAGGGGCGCCTCGACGCGCGGGAGCAGATCGCAGCCGAACGCGAGGTCGTCATCGGCCAGGGCGAGGTCGCTGGTCAGGTGCGGGATTGGGCTGTCCGGCTCGGCGAGGGCATGCAGCATCGAGCCCTCGATGCGCTGGGAGGGCACGCTGAGCGTCACGCTCACCAGGGCTCGCACGGGGCCTCCCCGCCACACGTCCACGGCCCCGGCTGGCGTGCCGTTCGCGAGGCGCAGCACGCTCGACGACGAGACGTCGAACGACACGGGCAACAGGGCGACCAGCTGGTCGCGCAGGAGCGAGGCGTGCTCCAGAAGGGCGGTCACCCGGCGAACCCTAGGGCGGCGGGGCCGCCTACCCGCCTCGGCGCGCCCGGCAGGGCGTGGCTAGGCGGCGAGCGACCGCGCGTCGATCTCCGGCAGCCGGCTGGGGTCCATGCCGGGCAAGGGGGTCTTCCAGTCGTACCCCCAGCCGCCGTCCAGCAGGTCCTGCCGCCGGCGGCGGTAGGCCAGGGCCATCTGGTCGCTGCGGATATGGAGCTCCGCCGACAGGTCGTACGGCAGCAGCTCGGGCCGCTGGTGCTCGACGACGGCGGCGTCGTTGACGAAGATCGGCATGGTGCGCTTGACGGCGTTCTTGTCGGCCCAGGTGCCGGTGAGGAAGGTCCGCAGCACGACGAACTTGGTCAGCGTCTGGTTCTTGGCCACCGGGATGTTGGTGTCGTAGAGGCAGAGCACCCCGATCGGGATGTTCACCTTGAGCCGGATGATGTTCGGCATCATCCAGCAGGTGTTGGTGGTGACGCCGGGGCGGTCGTCGAGGTTGACGTTGCGGTTCTTGAACTTGCCCCACATCCCCTTGGAGCCCGGCGGGTAGAGCGTCACGGTCGTCTCGGCGGTGTACTCCGTCTCGATCACCGTGTGCTCGGGCACCTCGGGCCGGTTGGGGTTGCCGAACTGGCCCGCGTGGACGAACGGCGCGTGCGCGATGTCGACGCCGTTCTCCAGGATCCGCTCCGCGCCGGCGTTCCAGAAGAACTCCCCGGTGGCGGCGTGGCCGCCGTACGCGGGGTCGTCCCACTCGGGCCAGTCGGGGATCGGCGGCATCGCGCTGGCCGGCAGGTCCGGGTCGCCGAGGAACACCCAGACGAAGCCGTACCGGTCGGTGGCCGGGAACTCGGCCTTGCCGGTTCGGGCCTTGTTCCAGGCGCGCACCCGTCCCGACGGGTCACGGTGCATGACGACGTCCTGGCCGAGGCACGGCATCTCGACCGGGCGCTTGCCGTCGACGACCTTGGAGAACTCCAGCGCGTACCAAAAGTTCTTGAACATGCAACCAGCGTCACCCGTGGAACGGGATTCCGCATCTTGAGCCGGGTCGCGCAGGCGGCGGCAGGCGAGGCTCAGGCGGCCCGGCGGACGAGGTACGCGACCAGGCCGTCCAGGCTGCGGACCTCGCGGTAGTCGTCCTCGGGGATGTCGACGCCGGTGGACTCGGCCAGGGCCTCGACCAGGCCGAGGAAGTCCATCGAGTCGAGGTCGATCTCGCTGCGCAGGTCCCCGCCGGCGTCGACCTCATCGAGGTCGGCCTCTGGGGCGATCCGGGCGAGCGCGGCGACGACGGCGGCCCTGGCTTCTTCGGTGTTCATAGCGCCTCCGGGTGGGTGAGCCGCGCCTCGAGCGCGGCCAGGTAGCGGCTGCCGAGCCGGCCGTCGGTGACCCGGTGGTCGGCGGCGAGGGTGGCGACGGTGACCGGCCGGACGAGGACGGCGCCGTCGACGGCGCAGGGCCGGTCGACCACGCGGCCGAAGCCGACGAGCGCCACCTGGGGCGGGTAGATGACGCCGTGGACGAGCTCGGCGCCCTGCTCGCCGAGGTTGGTGACGGTGAGGGTCGGGTCGCTCATCTCGGACCCGCGCAGGCGGCCGGCGCGGGCCCGGGAGACCAGGTCCTTGAGCGCGGCCATCAGGTCGACGAGCGCCAGGGTGTCGGCGTCGTGGATCGCGGGGGCGATCAGGCCGCCGCCGCGCAGCGCCACCGCGACCCCGAGGTGGACCTGCTCGGACCGCTGGAACCCGCTGTCGAGGTAGAACCCGTTGAGGTCCGGGACCTCGCGCACCGCCAGCGCGGCGGCCTTGAGCAGGAGCGCGGCCGGAATGATCCGCTCGGAGGGCGGCCGCCCGGTGTTCCGCTCAGCCAGCCACTCCATCGCCGGCCCGAGGTCGATCGACGTCTGCAGGTAGTAGTGCGGGATCTCGCGCTTCGAGCGGGCCATCAGCTGGCCGATCGCGGCGCGCATGGCCTCGGCGGGCGTGCGCTCGGCGGCGGGGCGGCCCGGGCCGCTGCAGGGCGCTCGGCCCCGGCGCCCGTGGGGCCGCGGCGGCCGCCTCGATCTCGGCGGCGCGGACCACGCCTCCCGGCCGACCGGGGGCGACCACGGCGGGGTCCAGGCCGAGCTCGCGGGCCCGGCGGCGCGCGTACGGCGAGACGCGCGGCCGTTGCGCGGCGCGTGCGGCGGTGTCGACGTCATGCCGGGTCGGCTGGCCGTCCGGCCCGGAGCCGTGCACGGTCGCGAGGTCGACGCCGAGCTCGTGCGCGTGGTGGCGGACGACGGGGGAGACCCGTGCCGGCGGCGGTGGGGCGGCCGTCGGGGCGGCCACTGTCGCAGTGGGGCGGGTGGGCGCGGGCTCGGGCTCAGGCTCCACCGGGGACTCGGATTCGGCCGCCGGCGCGGGAGCGGACCCGGTGAGAGGGGCCGCGCCCTCCAGGATCGTGGCCAGCGGGGTGCCGACGGGCACGGTCGTGCCGACGGGCACGAGCAGCTCGCCGACCACCCCGTCCTGGAAGACCTCGACCTCGATGGCCGACTTGGAGGTGTCGACGACCGCCACGACCTGGCCGCGGTGCACCGGATCCCCGGGCCCCACCAGCCACTCGATCAGCGTGCCCTCGTCCATGTCTGCGCCGAGCGAGGGCATCAGGTAGTCAGCCACCGTCCAGCACCTCCCGCACCGCCGCCAGCACCCGGGGGACGCTGGGCAGGACGGCCTGCTCAAGGTGGCGGGCGTAGGGGATCGGGACCTCGGCCGAGCAGACCCGCTGCACGGGGGCGTCGAGGTCGTAGAAGGCCTGCTCCATCAGGATCGCGGAGATCTCGCCGGCGAGCGACCCGGTGCGCCAGCCCTCGTCCACGATCACCGCGCGGTGCGTGCGGGACACCGAGGCCACCAGGGTCGCGGTGTCGAGCGGTCGCAGGGTGCGCAGGTCGATCACCTCGGCGGAGACGCCGTCCGCGGCCAGGGACTCGGCCGCCTCCAACGTCAGCGGCAGGCTGCCGCCGTAGGTGATCAGCGTGACGTCGCTCCCGGCCCGCCGCACGGCCGCGCGGTCGAGGTCGACCGGCCCGGCGTCGGCGGGCAGCTCGCCCTCGACCCCGTACATCGACCCGTGCTCGAAGATGACGACCGGGTCCGGGTCCTGCAGGGCGGTCCAGAGCATGCCGCGGGCGTCGGCCAAGGTGGCCGGCTCGACGACGCGGAGCCCGGGCACGTGCGCGTACCAGTTCTCCAGGGAGTGCGAGTGCTGCGCCGCCAGCTGCCGGCCGGCCCCGGTGGTCATCCGGATGACCACCGGCACGTGGAACTGCCCGCCGCTCATGTGCAGCAGCGAGGCCGCGGTGTTGACGATCTGGTCGAGGGCGAGCAGCGAGAAGTTGACCGTCATGATCTCGACGATCGGCCGCATCCCGCCGAGCGCGGCGCCGATGCCGGCGCCGACGAAGCCGGACTCCGACAGCGGGGTGTCGCGGATGCGCTCGGGGCCGAACTCCTCAAGCAGCCCCAGGCTGACGCCGAAGCCGCCGCCGTACGGGCCGACGTCCTCGCCCATCAGGAAGACGCGGTCGTCCCTGCGCATCGCGTCGCGGATGGCCTCGCGGATGGCCTCGCGGTACGTCATCCGGACGGTCTCAGTCAGGGCGGTCATGAGGTCACCCGCTCACTCGTGACGAACTGCGTCAGCGTCTCGATCGGCTCGTCGCTGCCCGCGTCGGCGAACGCGACGGCCTGCGTCGATCTCCGAGCCGATCTCGGCCTCCATCGCGGCGACGGCCTCGTCGTCGAGCAGCCCTTCGGCGCGCAGCCGCTCGCCCAGCAGCAGCAGGGGATCGCGCTCCTTCCAGTGCTCGATCTCGGCCTTGTTGCGGTAGCGGTCGGGGTCGTACATCGAGTGCGCTCGGAACCGGTAGGTCTTGGCCTCCAGGAACACCGGCCCGCCGCCGTCGCGCACGAGCTCGACCGCGCGGTGCGCGGCCTCCGCGACCGCAAGCACGTCCATCCCGTCGACGGTCCACGCGGGCACCTCGTACGCCGCCGCCTTCACCGCCAGGTTGGTCTCCGACTCCGAGCGCGCCAGGGCGGTGCCCATGGCGTACAGGTTGTTCTCGCACAAGAAGAGCACCGGCAGCCGCCAGAGCGCGGCCAGGTTGAGCGACTCGTGGAACTCGCCCTCGGCCATCGCGCCCTCGCCGAAGAAGCAGACCGTGACCCGGTCGCGCCCCTGCATCGCGTCGGCCAGCGCGAGCCCGACCGCCAGCGGCAGGCCGCCGGCGACGATGCCGTTGCCCCCGTAGAGCCGGGTGGGCTCGTGGAACAGGTGCATCGAGCCGCCGCGTCCGCGGCAGACGCCCTCAACCCGGCCGTACATCTCGGCCATCACGGCGTCCATCGGGACGCCGCGCGCGAGCGCGTGCCCGTGCTCGCGGTACGTCGCGACGATCGCGTCGTCGGGCCGCAGCGCGCCCAGGACCCCGACGGCGACGGCCTCCTCGCCGATGTAGAGGTGCAGGAAGCCCGCGGATCTTCATTGCGCTGTACAGCTCGACGCAGCGCTCCTCGAACCGGCGGATGCGCAGCATCTCGCGGTACTGCTCGACCCCCCGGACCGGGTCCAGCGGGATGCCTGTCACGGTGCCACCTCCAGCGTTGAGAGGTCCCCCTCGGGGAGCCCGAGTTCGCGCGCCTTCAGCAGCCGGCGCATGATCTTGCCGCTCTTCGTCTTGGGCAGGTCCGCCGCGAACGCGATGTCGCGGGGCGCCACGGCGGCGCCCAGCGACTTGCGGGCGAACCCGATCAGCTCCAGCCGCAGCTCGTCGGTGGGCTCGTACCCGGGGCGCAGCGCCACGAAGGCCTTGACCACCTCGCCGGCCACCGGGTCTGGCACGCCGATCACGCCGGCCTCCGCGACGGCCGGGTGCTCCATCAGCGCGCTCTCGACCTCGAAGGGGCCGATCAGGTGGCCGGCCGTCTTGATGATGTCGTCGCCGCGCCCGATGAACCAGAACCAGCCGTCGGCGTCGCGCTTGGCCAGGTCGCCGGTGCGGTACCACCCGCCCGCAAAGGCCTTGCGGTAGCGGGGCTCGTCGTCGAGGTAGGTGCGCATCATGCTCGGCCAGGGGGTGCGCAGGGCGAGCTCGCCCTCGACCCCGGGCTCGGTCACCTGCTCGGGCTCGCCGTCGGCGTCGAGCACGACCTCGCCGAGCGGCGTCGCGTCGCAGCACGGTCGCCTCGATGCCGGGGACCGGGCGGCCCATCGCGCCGGGGCGGATCTCGGCGCAGGCGTAGTTGGCGACCATGATCGCGCCGGTCTCGGTCTGCCACCAGGTGTCGTGCACGGGCTTGCCGAAGGCCTCCTGGCCCCAGACGACCACCTCGGGGTTGAGCGGCTCGCCCACGCTCGCGACGTGGCGCAGGGCGGACAGGTCGTGCCCGCGGGCGTGCTCGGCGCCGGCGCGCATCAGCATGCGCAGCGCGGTGGGCGCGGTGTACCAGACGGTGACCCGCTGCTCCTCGAGGATTGTGTACCAGCGGTCGGCGTCGAACTCCTCCTCGTCGACGATGCTCGTCACCCCGCACGTGAGCGGCGCGACGATCCCGTACGACGTGCCGGTGACCCAGCCCGGGTCGGCCGTGCACCAGAACACGTCGTCGCCGTCGCCGAGGTCGAGGACCGAGCGCGCGGTGGCCTGGTGCGCGACGACGGCCTGGTGGACGTGGACGACCCCCTTCGGCTTCCCGGTCGTGCCGCTGGTGAAGTGCAGCAGCGACCAGTCCTCGGGGTCGGTCGGGGGCACGGGTCCGGGGTCGGGGGCCTCGGCCAGCAACGCCTGCAGGTCGTGCACGCCGCCGTCGGTGAAGCGCTCGGCCCCGGGCCCGGCGATGAGCACGTGGGCGAGGTCCGGCAGCTGGTCGCGGATGGGCGCGACCTTGCGCCGGTAGAGCGACGCCGTGGTCACCAGCACACGGCCGGTGCCCAGCTCCAGCCGCTGCCGGACCGGCTCGGGGCCGAACGCGCTGAACAGCGGGCAGAACACGGCGCGGTGCCGCAGGGTGCCGAGCAGCGCGGCGTACAGCTCCGGCCGGCGGGTGAGCAGGCCGAACACCCGCTCGCCGGGCTGGATCCCAAGCGCGGTGAGCACGCCGTCGAACCGCCGGGCCCGGTCGGCCAGCATCGCGTACGTGACGTCCTCGTCGAGCCCGTCCGGGCCGAGGAACCGAAGGGCGACCTGGTCGCCGCGGCCATGGGCCACATGGCGTTCGGCCGCCTCGTACGCGATGTTCAACCCGGCGCCGTCGGGCAGGCCGTCGAGGGCGCCCCGGGCCTCCGCCCAGCTGAACGACCGGCGCGCCGCCTCGTAGTCGGGCATCCGCGCGGCCGCCACCTGCTCGGCCGTCTTGCCGATCACATCCCAGGTCACCGCGTACCCCCTCGTGGTGTGCAGTTCCGTGACCAGCCGATCACTCGGCCAGGGGCCCGTCTATAGGTCTGATGTCCCTTGATCACCGGGCGCAGCCGGCAAACCGATCCCTTGGCGGGAAGGGGACTTGCGGCCCTGCCGGGGCTTTCGATAGATGCGATCGGATGGAGGTGACCACGACAGGCCGCGTCCTCTAGGGCTGGAGGCCAGTGGGGCTTTCGGGCTGCCGCGCGGCCAGGAAGGAGCGGGTCATGACACGCGGTCATGGCCGCCGGATGACGCTCGCGGTGTTCGCCGCCCTGATGTTGGCCGCGGTGCCGGTGGGGGCAGCCCTCGGCGCTGATGCGACCGGCTGCTCCGGCTCGGCGGTCTCATCCGACGCTGATGGCAACCTGCTGGACAAGATGAGCGCTCCCGGAGCCGCGCGGCACCTTCGACGAGCCATTCGTCGTCGATCTCGACGGGACGGTGTCGTGGCAGGGCGGCACTCCCGTTGCCCTCCAGGACGGGAGCTGGTCGGTCACGGTCGGCGGGTTCCCGGTCGCCTCTGGCGACATGCAGAACGGCGAGGCGGTGACCACGAAGTCCGGCGATTCCGAGGTCTCGGCGCTTCCCGCGGTTGCCAAGGCTCCTCTTGAGGGCAAGCAGAAGGTCCCCGTCGTCGTGGATATCAGCACGGCCACTGGTGACTGCTCGGCGACGATCTACGTCACCACCGATCAGCCGCCAGCCTTCACCCCGCTGTGGTGGGCCGGGATGGCGCTCATGTTGTTCGCAGTCTTCCTGCTGTGGGTCCTGCTCAGCCGCACGATCATCGAGTTCGGGCTTAGCCCGGATGAGGTTCGCGCAGAAAACACTTCAACACGCGGCTCTTCTGGTGGGACTTACGTCTCCGGTCAGACGGTTCTCGGTGGGTCTGGCTCGGCCCCTGGTGCCCCCTCGACCCAAACGCCCGACAAGGGGGTCTTGCCATGACCACGGCTCCGATGACACGGCCAAGCCGAAGGTGCACCGGCACCGGGTGATGGGGTTCTTCGCCGGGCTGCTGTTCGGCGTCGGCCTCGTCCTGATGCTGTTCGTCTACGGGATCATCGCGATGACCTGGGTGCCGCTGGCGATCGCCGCCGGGGTGGGCGCCCTGCTGGGCATCCTGCTCGCCTCGGTCGTCCCGGGACGCAAGCCCAAGCCCAAGAAGTAGCGGACCAAGATCCGGGGGCGCGGCCCCGGACTGGCGGGATGGGGCCCGTGAGCGACCCGTCTGGTCAGGACCCGGTCGCGGGCTTCGCTGGGGCCGAGGCCGAAGAGCCCGCACGCCGGCCAACGACCGAGCCGCCCGAAGACGCAGGTCTGCCGAAGGACCGCCCAAGGGGATCGGCCGGCGGATCGTCTCCGGCTTCCTGTCGTACGGCGTGATCATCCTCGTCGTCTACTACCTGCTGGAGGCCTGGCGGGCGCGGAGACGACCCAGGCCGCCTTCGCCGCGATCACCCCGGCCCAGGTGGCGCTGTTCACCGCCCTCGGGGTGGTGAACCTCGCGACGAACTGGCCGCCCATCGCGATCGCGTGCCCGGAATGCGGATCCGCGAGGCCGCGGTCACCAACACCGCGGCGGCGGCGCTGTCCAACACCGTGCCCGAGGGCGGCGCGGTCGCCACCGGGCTCAACTTCGCCATGCTCCGCTCCTGGGGCTTCCCGCTCTCCGACATCACCTCCGAGGTGGTGGTCACCGGCACCTGGTCGCAGATGACCAAGTACCTGCTGCTCGGACTGTCGATGGTGGCCGTCTTCCTGCAGGGGTGGGGCCCGGAGTGGATCGGGTGGGCGGCGCTCGCTGTGTGCGTGCTGTACGCGGTGGCGGTGGTCGTCCTGGCCATGATCCTGCGCAGCGACGCCCTGGCCGCGCGAATCGGCCAGCTGAGCGACCGGGTCTGGGGCTGGCTGACCGGCCTCGTACGGCACCGGAAGGCGGCGCACCTGGCCGAGGCGCTGCCCAAGTTCCGCACCATGATGGTGGCCCTGCTCGCCGTCTGCTGGGGCCGCCTCACCGCCGCCATGCTCGTCTCGCAGCTCACCGCGGCGGCCGTCCTGGGCATCGCCTGCCGCGTTCAGGGCCTGGACCAGGCGACGGTCTCCTGGGCGGTGATCCTGGTGGCGTGGGGCGGGGCGACGCTGGCGTCCCTGATCATCCCGGTGCCCGGGGGCATCGGGGTGGCCGAGGTGGTGCTCACCGCGATCCTCGGCTTCGGGCTGCCCGCGTCCGACCAAGCGGCGGTGCTCGCCGCCGTGCTCCTCTACCGGCTGGCGACCTTCCTGGTCCCCATCCCGATCGGGCTGGTCAGCTACCTCTACTGGCGCAAGTCCAAGGCGTGGCGCCGCCCGGTCGACTCACGCCGGGTGCGCCTGCCCGCGCAGCCCTCGGCCTGAGGCCGACGGAGCGCCCGCCGCAGCCGGTCAGCCGGCGGCCGCGGCGACCAGCTCGTCCAGCGACTCCTGGATCGCGTCGCACAGCACGTCAAGGTCCGGCACGGCGTCGTAGTCGCCGGTCACCCCGAAGGCCACCTGCCCGTTGTACGTCGCGATGCCGATGCTGATCCGCACGCCCTCGGCGATCGGGACGTAGGGGATCACCTCGCGCATGCGGCGACCCAGCAGGTACAGCGGCTGCTGCGGCCCCGGGATGTTGGTGGTGACGGTGTTGACCAGCCGCTGGCCGGTCTTGGCCACCACCCGCCCGCTCACCACCATCACCCCTACCGGAAGGAAGTCGGCAGCAGAGAAGACGGCGTCGATCCCGGCCGCCGCCCCGCTGCGCTTGAGGTGGTCGAGCTGGCCGGAGACGGCGGCGAGGCGCTCAAGCGGGTCCGCCAGGCCGACCGGCAGCTCGGCCAGCACGGCGGTCACCCGGTTGCCCAGCTGGCCGTGCTCGTGGGGGAGTCGAAGCGACACCGGCACCAGCGACCGGAGGAGGTCGTCCTCGACGGTCTCGCCCCGGCTCGCCAGGTACTCGCGGAATCCACCCGTGATCGCGGCCAGCAGCACGTCGTTGACCGTGCTGCCCGTGGCGTTCTTCACCGCCTTCACCTCGGCCAGGTCGCCCCTCGCCCAGGCCCACCGCCGGTGCGGGCTCAGCGGGCCGTTCAGGACGCTCGTCGGGTGTGTGGCGGCCCGGCCGATCTGGCCGACTCCGTACGCGCGGGCGGCGGCAGTGCGGGTGCTCTCGATCGGCGACCGCACGCCGCCGACGAGGGCGCGGCCGATCTCGACGGGGATGCGCGCGGTCCAGGCGGCACTCGAGCCGACCAGGGCGCGGCGGGAGGGCGCCGGGGTCGGCCGCCACGTGGAGGCGGTTGACGGAGGGCGCCTCGGGATCCAGGTCCAGCATGAGCTGCAGGACGTCGTTGCCGGAGACGCCGTCGATCATCGCGTGGTGCACCTTCGACAGCACGGCCCACCGCCGGCGCGGCAGCCCCTCGATGAGCCACATCTCCCACAGCGGCCGGTCGCGGTCGAGGCGCTGCCCCATCACCCGCCCGCACAGGGTCCGGAGCTGGGCCTCGTCTCCGGGCCGGGGGATGGCGGAGTGCCGCAGGTGGTGGGTCAGCGAGAAGTGCGGGTCGTCGACCCACAGCGGACGGGCGACGCCCAGCGGCATCGGCTGGATCCGCTGGCGGTAACGCGGGAGCGCGTCGAGCCGCGACTCGATGTGGGCGCTGAACTCGCCGTAGTCCGGCGCCGGACCGTCGAAGGCCATCAGCCAGCCGACGTGCATCTGCTGGGTCTCGTTCTCGATCTGCAGGAAGGCGCAATCCAGCGCGCTGAGCCGGTCAGCCATGGTCGTGCTCCACCCAGGGGCCCATGCGTGCCAGCATGCGCGATCCGGCGCCCGAGCGTGGCGCGGTCGCCCAACTTCGCGGTGCGGGCTCCCCTTCGCGGGGCGCGGGGCCTAGTGTCACGCCGCATGCGAGAGAGAAGCCCGGCCAGGCCATCCAAGTGGAGACTGAGGCTCGGTGACCTCGGTCGGTTTGCGGTGGGCTTGGTCGCGGCCATGGCGGGCCTCATGCTGTCCGACTGGCTGCTGCCCGGCTTCGACGTGGACGGTTGGGATCAGGCCTTCATCGCGGCGCTCTCCATCGCGATCTGGAGCGCCCTCCTGCGCCCGGTCCTGGTGGCGCTGGCCACCCGGCTCGGCTGGGTGGGAGCCCTGCTGCTGGCGGTCTTCGGGCAGGCGTTCATCATCTGGCTGACGTTCTGGGAACCCGGCGTCAGCGGCGTCTCCTTCCTGTCGGCGATCGTCGCCGCATGGATCGTCGCCATCGTCTCGACGGGCGCGGTGTGGGTGGTCACGGCGGGCACCGACGAGGCGGTGACGGCCGGCCTGGTCCGCAAGGCCAGCCGCCGCAAGGGGACCGTCCTGCCCGACGCGGATGTCCCGGGCGTGGTCTTCGTGCAGGCCGACGGCGTGCCGTTCCCGGTCCTCGAGTTGGGCGTGAAGGGCGGCACCCTTCCGACCCTCTCGCGCTGGGTGCGCAGCGGCTCGCACCAGATGGCCGAGTGGCGGCCCCGGCTGCCCGCGACCACGCCGGCCAGCCAGATGGGCATCCTGCACGGGACCAATGAGGGCATCCCCGCCTTCCGGTGGGTGGACCGGCCGACCGGGCGGGTGTTCGTCGCCAACAAGCCCGCCGACGCCGCCGACATCGAGGCCCTGCACTCCGACGGGCACGGCCTGCTCGCCGACGACGGCGTCTCGGTGAGCAACCTCTTCACCGGCGACGCCCCGACCGCCTACGTCACGATGAGCGCCATCAAGCGGACGCAGGAGACGAAGGAGGCCCGGGCGTCGGTCTCCCGGTTCCTGGCAAGGCCCGACGGGCTGGCCCGTGGGCTGTCGCGGACGATCAGCGAGATCGTCCGCGAGCGCTTCCAGGCCAGGCGGGCGATCCGGCAGGGACTTCCGGCCGCGGGTGCACCGCGGCTGGGGCTTCGCCGGCGAGCGGGCCGCGCTCAACGGGGTGCTGCGCGACCTGAACACCTCTTTGGTGGCGGAGTCGATGCTGGCTGGCCGCCGCTCGATCTACGTGGACTACGTCGACTACGACGCGATGGCCCACCACGCCGGGATCCTGCGGCAGGAGTCGATGGACGCGCTGGCCGGCATCGACGCGGTGCTGGCGCAGCTCGAGAAGGTCGCCGAGGTCGCGCCGCGCCCGTACCGGTTCGTCGTGCTGTCCGACCACGGGCAGTCGCAGGGGGAGGTCTTCGCCGACCGCTACGGAGAGGACCTGGCGACGCTGGTCGGGCGGCTGGCCGACGCCCACGTGACGGCCGCGATCGACGCCGACTCCGAGGGGGCCGGGCGGGTGAACGCGTTCGCCGCCTCCGCCGGCAGCAGCCAGACCATCCTGGGCCGAACCCTCGACCGGGCGGCGGACCGGTTGAGCCCCGGCGAGTACGCGAAGGACGCGCCCGCAGAGGGATCCGGGCCGCCACCGACGCGGCCGCCGGAGGCCGAGCCATCGGCCGTCGCCGACGAGTTCCTCGTGTTCGGCTCCGGCAACCTGGGGCTGGTCTACGTCGCCGGCGAAGACCACCGGCTGACGAGCGAGGAGCTGGCCGAGCGGTTCCCCGCGCTGGTGCCCGGCCTCGTCGAGCACCCGGGCGTGGGGTTCGTGGTGGTCGAGTCGGCCGCCGACGGGCCGGTCGTCCTCGGGGCCGAGGGCGAGCACCGGCTGCGAGACGGCATGGTGACGGGCACGGACCCGTTGGGTCCGTTCGGCCCGGACGCCGCCGCCTTCGTGCTGCGGGTGACCCGGATGCCGGAGTGCCCGGACGTGCTGGTCAACAGCCTGCTCGACTCGATGGGCGAGGTCGCCGCGTTCGAGGGGCTGGTCGGCTGCCACGGCGGGCTCGGCGGGTGGCAGGACCGGGCCATGATGGTGTGGCCCGCCGACCTCCCGGCGCCTGACGCGATGGTGGTCGGCGCCGAGGGCGTCCACGAGGTGCTCGTGGGCTGGCTGGAGCACCTCGGCCACCGGCGCGACCTGCCGCAGCGCCGACCACGCCCGTACGACGAGCAGCTCCGGGAGCGGGCGGGCAAGGCCTAGGGCCGGCGGCGCCTCGGGCGTGATCGGCTCGGACCGCCTCGTCGAGCCGCCCGCGCAAGAAGGCCCGTTCCGCGTCGTTCGTCGCGGTGGCGAGAGCGCGCGTGTACTCAGCCGCGGCCTCGTCGACGCGCCCCAGCCGGACGAGCAGGTCGGCCCGGGCGGCGGGCACGTAGTGGTAGCCGTCGAGCGCGGGGTCGCCCGCGATCGCGTCCAAGGCCGACAACCCGGCCTGGGGGCCGTCGGCCATCCCCACCGCGACCGCGCGGTTGACGGCCACGACCGGGCTGGGCCAGACCCGGAGCAGGCGGTTGTAGAGGGCGACCATCGCGGGCCAGTCGGTGTCCGTCCAGGCCGGCGACTCGGCGTGGACGGCCGCGATGCCCGCCTGCAGGAGGTATCGGCCGGCCGGGTGGCCGGGACCCGTGAGCCGGCCCGCCCGGGCGAGCAGGTCCAGTCCCTGCGCGATCTCCGCGCCGTCCCAGCGCGAGCGGTCCTGGTCGGCCAGCAGCACGAGGCCGCCCTGCACGTCGGTGCGGGCGGCGCTTCGCGCGTCGGTGAGCAGCAGCAGGGAGAGGAGGCCCAGGGCCTCCGACTCGTCGGGCATCAGCACGGCGAGGACCCGGGCCAGGTCGAGTGCCCGCGCGACCAGCTCGGGACGCAGCAGGCCGTCGCCGGCAGGGGCGGTATGGCCGGTGGTGAAGACCAGGTGGATCACCGCCAGCACCCCGTCGAGCCGGTCGGGGAGGTCGGCGTCCGGCGGCACGGCGTACGGGATCTTGGCCAGCGCGATCTTCTTCTTCGCCCGAGTGAGGCGCGCCGCCATCGTCGCCTCGCTGACGAGGAAGGCGCGCGCGATCTCCGGCGTGGTCAGCCCGCCCACCATCCGCAGCGTGAGGGCGACCCGGTTCTCCAGGGCCAGCGCCGGATGGCAGCACGTGAAGACGAGGCTCAGCCGGTCGTCGAGCACGGGGGCCTCCTCTTCTGCGTACGCAGCCTCGGGCTCGACCAGGGCTGGCAGCTTCCGGCGCAGCGTGGTGTCGCGGCGCAGGCGGTCGAGGACCTTGCGCTGCGCGGCGCGGGTCAGCCAGGCCCCGGGCTTGGCGGGGATGCCGCGTTCGCCCCAGGTCTCCAAGGCGGCCACGAAGGCGTCCTGGCCGGCCTCCTCGGCCAGGTGCAGGTCGCCCCCGGCGGCACGTGCCGCGGCTGCGAGGACCAGTGCCCACTCGGTGCGGTGGGCCGCGGCGACTGCCTCCCGCACCTCGGCGGGAGGCAGTCGCCCGGGGGAGCCGGCGCCTTCCAGGGGGTCAGTGCTCAAGGCCCACGGGTTCGCTAGGCGCCGGAGGTGTCGATGATCGGTCGCACCTCGACGCATCCCGAAGTCGGCAGGATGCGGGCGAAGCCGAGCGCCTGGTCGAGGTCGGCGCAGTCGATGACGTAGAAGCCGCCGAGCGCCTCCTTGGTCTCGGCGAACGGGCCGTCGGTGACGAGGGCCTCACCGCCGGGCACCGGGCGGACCGTGGTGGCCGCCAGCGTCGGGGCCAGCGCCTCGCCCCCGTGGATCGTGCCCCCGGCCGCGGTGACGGCGGCGGCGAACTCGCCGTGCCGCTGCATCATCTCCTGCCACGCCTCGGGGCTCGGGGGCTCCGCGCCGAACGCTGCCTCGTCGCCGTAGATCAGGTACATGTAGTGCGCCATCGGGGTCTCCTCGCATCGGAGCGGATCGTGCCGGTCATCCACTCGACGAACAGGGTGCCCCCGAATCGACAGCCCCGCCAGGGTGAGTTCTGGCGGTGGTGTCAGACCAGCGGGGTGAAGCGCGCCTGGAAGAAGCGCAGGTGCTTGGGCTCGAACGTCATCTCGAGGCCGCGGACCGCGTCGCGCCTGTCCCAGACGGCCAGCACGGCCTCGGCGGCCACGTCCATGTGCGCCTGGGTGTAGACCCGACGCGGCAACGTCAGCCGCACGAGCTCCAGCCGTGGGTCGGTTGTGCTCGCCGGTCTCGGCGTTGCGGCCGGCCGAGACGATCCCGCGCTCCATCGACCGCACTCCGGCCTCCAGGTAGATCTCGCCCGCGAGGCGCTGTGCGGGGAACTCCTCCTGCGGCACCTGCGGCAGGAAGCGCGCCGCGTCGAGGAACACCGCGTGCCCCCCGATCGGCAGCACGATCGGCACGCCGCCGTCGCGGAGGGTGTTGCCGAGGTACTCGACCTGCCCGACCCGGGCCTGCAGGTGGTCCTCGTCGACGCTCTCGCGGATGCCGATCGACATGGCCTCCATGTCGCGCCCGGCCAGGCCCCCGTACGTGTCGAGCCCCTCGTAGACCACGCACAGGTTGCGGGCCTCCTCGAAGACCTGCGGGTCGCGCAGGGCGAGGTAGCCGCCGATGTTGACGAGCGCGTCCTTCTTGCCGCTGAACCAGGCGCCGTCGGTGAGGTCGCAGATCTCGCGCACGATCTGCCGCACCGGGGTGTCCTGGTAGCCGGCCTCGCGCTGCCGGACGAACCAGGCGTTCTCGGCGATGCGGGTCTTGTCGAGGTACAGCTTGATCCCGTACTCGTCGCACAGCGCCCGGACCGCACGGACGTTGGCGACGCTGACCGGCTGCCCGCCGGCCATGTTCACCGTGACGGCGAGCGAGACGTACGGGATGCGGTCGGCGCCGTGCTCGTCGAAGACGGCGCGCAGCTTGCCCAGGTCGACGTTGCCCTTGAACGGGCTCTCGTCGACCGGGTCGTGCGCCTCGTCGACGATGACGTCGACGAAGCGCCCGCCGGCCAGCTCCTGGTGCAGCCGGGTGGTCGTGAAGTACATGTTGCCGGGGATCACGTCGCCGGGCTTGATGAGCACCTGGCTGATGATGTGCTCGGCGCCGCGGCCCTGGTGGGTGGGCACGACGTACGGGTAGCCGTAGACGTCCTGCACGGTCTGCTTGAGGTGGAAGAAGTTCTCGCTGCCCGCGTACGCCTCGTCGCCGAGCATGAGCCCGGCCCACTGCTCGGCCGACATCGCGTTGGTGCCGCTGTCGGTGAGCAGGTCGATGAACACGTCGCGGCTGCGCAGCTGGAAGGTGTTCCACCCCGCCTCGGCCAGCGCCGCCTCGCGCTCGGCCCGGGTGGTCCGGCGGATGTGCTCGACGGCCTTGATCTTGTACGGCTCGGCCCACGAGTGGCGGCGGGCAGGCGCGGACTCGTTCATGTGATCCTCCTGGTGCCGATCATGGCGGATCTACCTGGCCCGGACTGCGGGCGGCGCCCGGTCAGGCGCCGACGTAGGCCGCGAGGTGCTCGCCGGTGAGGGTGGAGCGGGCGGCGACGAGGTCGGCGGGTGTGCCCTCGAAGACGATCCGGCCGCCGTCGTGGCCGGCCCCGGGGCCGAGGTCGATGATCCAGTCGGCCCGCGCCATGACCGCCTGGTGGTGCGCGATGACGAGCACCGATTTGCCGGAGTCGACGAGCCGGTCGAGCAGGCCGAGCAGGTGCTCGACGTCGGCGAGGTGGAGGCCGGTGGTCGGCTCGTCGAGGACGTAGACGCCGCCCTTCTCGCCGAGATGGGTGGCCAGCTTGAGCCGCTGCCGCTCGCCGCCGGACAGCGTCGTGAGGGGCTGCCCGAGGCTGAGGTAGCCGAGCCCGACGTCGGCGAGCCGGGCCAGGATGGTGTGCGCGGCCGGCGTGCGCGCCTCACCGGCGGCGAAGAACCCCTCGGCCTCCGTCACCGGCATCGCGAGCACCTCGCTGATGTCCTTGCCGCCGAACGTGTACTCCAAGACCTCAGCCTGGAAGCGCTTCCCGTCGCACTCCTCGCAGACGGTGGCGACGCCGGCCATCATCGCCAGGTCGGTGTAGATGACTCCCGCGCCGCTGCAGGTGGGGCAGGCGCCCTCGGAGTTCGCGCTGAACAGCGCCGGCTTGACGCCGTTGGCCTTCGCGAACGCCTTGCGGATCGGGTCGAGCAGCCCGGTGTACGTCGCCGGGTTGCTGCGCCGCGAGCCCTTGATCGCCGCCTGGTCGACCGAGACCACCCCCTCCCGGCCCGACAGCGAGCCGTGGATCAGCGAGCTCTTGCCCGATCCGGCGACCCCGGTCACCACCACCAGCACGCCGAGGGGGATGTCGACGTCGACGTCCTTGAGGTTGTGGGTGCTGGCGCCGCGCACCTCCAGCACCCCCGATGGCGTCCGAACCGAGGGCTTCAGTGAGGCGCGGTCGTCGAGGTGCCGTCCGGTCAGGGTGCCGCTGGTCCGCAGGCCTTCGACGGTGCCCTCGAACACCACCTCGCCGCCCTCGGCGCCGGCGCGCGGGCCGAGGTCGACCACATGGTCGGCGATCATGATCGCCTCCGGCTTGTGCTCCACGACCAGCACGGTGTTGCCCTTGTCGCGAAGCTGCAGCAGCAGCTCGTTCATCCGCTGGATGTCGTGGGGGTGGAGGCCGATGGTCGGCTCGTCGAAGACGTAGGTGACGTCGGTGAGCGACGAGCCGAGGTGGCGGATCATCTTGGTCCGCTGGGACTCGCCGCCCGACAGCGTCCCCGACGGCCGGTCGAGGGAGAGGTAGCCCAGGCCGATCTCCACGAACGAGTCGAGCGAATGCCGCAGCTTGGCCAGCAGCGGCGCCACCGATGGCTCGTCCAGTCCGCCCACCCACGTGGCCAGGTCGCTGATCTGCATGGCGCAGGCGTCGGCGATGTTGACCCCGTTGATCTTCGCCGACCGGGCCGCCTCGCTGAGCCGGGTTCCGCCGCAGTCCGGGCAGGCGGTGAACGTGACCGCCCGCTCCACGAACGCCCGGATGTGCGGCTGCATCGCCCCGACGTCCTTGGACAGGAACGACTTCTGGATCTTCGGGATCAGGCCCTCGTAGGTGAGGTTGATGCCGTCGACCTTGATCTTGGTCGGGCTCTTGTGGAGCAGGTCGTGCAGCTCCTTCTTGGTGAAGTCCTTGATCGGCTTGTCCGGGTCGAAGAAGCCGCAGCCTCGGTAGATGCGGCCGTACCAGCCGTCCATGCTGTAGCCCGGGATGGTGAGCGCGCCCTCGCTGAGCGACTTGCTGTCGTCGTACAGCGCGGTCAGGTCGAAGTCCGTCACGCTGCCCATGCCCTCGCATCGCGGGCACATCCCGCCGGTGATGCTGAAGCTCCGCCGCTCCTTGACGGTTTGCCCGCCGCGCTCGAGCGAGACGGCCCCAGCACCCGACATGGAGGCGACGTTGAACGAGAACGCCTGGGGCGAGCCGACGTGCGGCTGGCCGATCCGGCTGAAGAGGATGCGCAGCATCGCGTTGGCGTCGGTGGCGGTGCCGACCGTGGAGCGGGCGTTGGCGCCCATCCGCTCCTGGTCGACGAGGATCGCCGTCGTCAATCCGTCCAGCACATCGACCTCGGGGCGGGCCAGCGTTGGCATGAAGCCCTGCACGAACGCGCTGTAGGTCTCGTTGATCATCCGCTGCGACTCCGCGGCGATCGTGTCGAACACCAGCGAGCTCTTCCCCGAGCCGGAGACGCCGGTGAACACCGTCAGCCGGCGCTTCGGGATCTCGACGCTGACGTCCTTGAGGTTGTTCACGCGCGCGCCGTGCACGCGGATCAGGTTGTGGCTGTCGGCGGCGTGCGGCGCAGTCGAAGGCGCATCCGTCCTCGCGGCTTTGCTCATCGTGTCTCCATCTGCGGGGCGGGGCTGCCGTCGCGGTCTCCGCAGGCGTCGCCTGGCTCGGCCCGACGGTAGCCGGAACTGCGCTGCGCCGAGGTCGGGCACGGGTGCGGCGCGCGCGGGTTGCTTCGAGGCCGGCGCGAAGCCGTCGCAGGGCGCGTGACCTGCGCGTTCGATCTGGAGCGGGTGACCGGGATCGAACCGGCATGGCCAGCTTGGAAG